>NZ_OMPQ01000006.1 GCF_900313025.1 Pseudophaeobacter sp. EL27 | reverse complement strand
GGTCCTGGCGMACAACTTACTTCACCTTCTGCCAGAGCTCGATAGCGCGCTTGAATACATATCTTCACTGATAAAATCGGGTGGCCTTTTCATCTCAAAAACCGTTTGTGCCCCAGAGCATCGAAGCTTCAAATACACAATGATTAGTAAAGTTGCGATCCCTGTTATGCAGGCCATTGGAAAGGCCCCGTTTGTTGATTTTATAACTGCAGAAACCCTTGAGCGAAAAATGAACGACGCAGGTTTCGAGATCATTGAGACAACGGACAAAGTCGGGATGTTTACAAGCCGCTATATTGTTGCACGTAAGTCTTAGTCAAATCGGGAGACAATCTGGTGTGCTTGGCAGAGTTCTGCAAAGCGCTATTTCAGTACATAGCCGCCTTCGACACCTGTCAAAAGACGGACCTCCTGGTCAGATGAGAACCATCAAGGCGGTGAGGTCTGCTTTCAGCCCAAAGCCAGGCATGGTTCAAACCAATGCAAGGCTCAGGCTGCCTCAGCTAGAAGGGCCGACATTGGAAGTTTGCAGCGAGGTGCTCCAATGTCAGCAAGAACCAGGGCCAGTTTTGACAGTTTTCAGCCCCTACCCCGATAGGGAGGAACACCTTGGTCCGGGATCCAAACCCCTTCTGGCAAGGGTCCTGTTTGCCAGAATACATCGATGGGGATGCCCCCGCGGGGATACCAGTAGCCGCCAATCCGCAGCCATTGCGGATCTAAGAACTCAGCCAGGCGTCGGGCGATGGAGATGGTACAATCCTCATGGAAAGCGCCGTGATTGCGAAAGGAGGTCAGGAAAAGTTTCAGAGACTTTGATTCGACCAGCCAGGGCCCTGGCACATAGTCGATGACCAGATGGGCAAAATCCGGCTGACCGGTCATCGGGCAGAGCGAGGTGAACTCTGGCGCTGTAAAACGCACACTATAGGCCACATCGGCCTGAGGATTGGGCACGCGCTCCAGTTCCGCCTCTTCGGGGCTGGCGGGAATGCGGGTCTCACCTCCCAGCTGCTTGAGATTGCTGTAGATGTCTTCAGACATGGAAGTCTCCTTCTGGTCAGACGCCACGCTTATTGCCCCAAATCAGGACATGAAGCTGCGGCAGAATACGGGGGGCGAACCAGCCGTCGGCCATCGCCTTATCAGTGAGCCAACCCAAGCGGTCAGCCAGAGCGTGCAGATCAACCGGCGTCGCAGGGTCAACCTCCGAGTTGCCAGGCTGAAGATAGATCGGAAGATCGCTGTATCGCGCATGGGCCTCACGTGCCCATTGGTAGTCAGCCTCGTCAAAAATCACGATTTTCATAACCTGCTGGCGAGCGCGGGAGCCAAGCTTGCGACAGGCCTCAAAACCCTCCCAGTCCACGTTTTCACCGCTCGACGGCGGTTTGGGAGAGAGCACCAGAGTGTCCAGATCGCCAAACCACGGGCGCGCGATCGACCCCTGGGTCTCGCAGGCAAAGCGATAGCCAGCAGCGCGACCCATCGCGATCAACGGTCCAAAGTCCTGAATGGCTGGGTTACCGCCAGACAAAGAGACCGTGAGGGGCCTATCACCAGAGAGTTGACGCACCTGTGCCCAAACCGCCTCCGCGCTCATCGGCGCCCAGCTGTGGCGGTATTGGCTGTCCACCGCATGCAGGCTGTCACACCAATTGCACCGGTAATCGCAGCCGCCCGCGCGTACAAAGACAGTTGGTTCGCCAATCAAGGCGCCTTCGCCCTGTATCGTTGGGCCGAAGATTTCGGCAATGCGCAGGGTCATGGCCGGAATTCCGCCCAGGTTTTGGGGGTCTCACTGATCAGCACGGCGCTTGTCTCGGGCCAGCGTACCGCACACCAGTCATAAAAATGGCGGGCCATGTTCTCGGCGGTCGAAGGCCCCTCCATCACGTCATTCAGGTGCCGGTGGTCAAAATGATCGTCGATATAGGACTTTAGCGATTTGAGGTCGTGGTAATCACGCACAAAGCCATCCGCGTTCAGCCTCTGGGCTGCCAGTTCGACCACGACAATGTAATTATGCCCATGCAGCCGCGCGCATTGGTGATCGTCCGGGAGATGGGACAATTGGTGCGAGGCGGAAAAATGAAATTCCTTGCGAATGCGAAACATCAGCTTGCCCCCTGCGTGGCCAGGGCTACGGTCCAATAGTCCGGATCTGCATAGACCGTGGGATCACTGACCTCGGCGAGGTGAAAGGCTTCGCGCCGCTCAACGCAGGTACCACAGCGTCCACAATGCACCTTGTTGCCCTTGTAACAGGACCAGGTCTGGGCAAAGGGGGTGTCGTGCCTTGCACCTTGCCGCACGATTTCGGCTTTGCTGTGCTCGACAAATGGCGTGTGTAGACGGACATTGGCATAGCCGTCCAGCGCCGCCTGCTGCATCGCGTCAAAAGCACGGGTAAAACTGGGGCGACAATCGGGATAGATAAAGTGATCGCCGCCATGCACGGCAGTGGCCACGGCCTCATCCCCCTTTGCCGCTGCAATGCCAAAGCCAATCGACAGCATAATAGCATTGCGGTTGGGCACCACGGTGACACGCATCGTGTCCTCTTCGTAATGTCCGTCGGGCACATCAATGTCGTCGGTTAAGGCTGAGCCGGTGAGAGACGCACCGATGCCGCGCATGTCGATCAGGTGGAATGGCACGCTCAGGCGTTTGGCGGCGGCTTCGGCAAAGTAGATCTCTTTGCGATGGCGTTGACCATAGTCAAAGGAAACAAGCCGGGTGAGCTGGTGCTCATTGGCGGTGATATGCGCAAGCGACACGGAATCGAGTCCGCCTGAGCAGATGACAAGTGTTTTCATATTTGGGGCCCTTGTTTTGATGTCCGGGTAGGCTGCGACCGGATGGCGGCGCTTATGTCAGAATTTTTTCTGATTGCAAGGGGGGACGGTTTTGCCACGCGATGTGTTGAACTTCACAGTTTAGCAGCGAGAGGGCGATCGATAAGTGAATAGTGAGCAATGGTGGCTGCGAACGCAAAAGCCCGCTCTGAGCGAAATGGGCCGTTCGTGGCGGCCAAGCCACCCGCCCGAACTGACTTTGTAAATTCCGCTTTCAGCCCTTTCAAGACATTCGTGCAAGGTGCAGCGAGCGACCGGGCGCTTACACAGAAGGGCGGGAAGCGGTCATCCGCTGCAACCTGCACCAACGGCAGTTGTTTGGACAAAGCTCACTTTTGCTACAGTTGCTCAAACGTCCGACTCGAGACCAAATCAACTTGGACCTCGCTGAACATGGCCATATGGTTTCTCTCTCTTATGAAAACTGGAATGAACTAATGCCCTCTCTGGAACTTCTGGTCGCATTTCTGATCGCTACAAGTATCTTTGCATACATGCCCGGCCGACCCATCCTTTACGCGGCGAACCATACAATCTCGAGGGTGTCTGACATCAGTGCTATGGGACCAAATATGGCAGTTTGCTAAGAGAGTGTTCTTGGCTCATCGTAACCACCCAGGAGTGGACGATGAGAAAGACAGCAAAAACCCCGAGCGAGAAGCTCCTTGCAATTGTGCGCTAGACTCGAAAGCGAAGATCACCCCATAGTTATTTAGTCCTATCTCTTAGGCCGACTTCGAAGCGAATGGATATTCGAATGAACATGATGCAATTGACCATTGGGTTTGCCGTTCTTACGGCCAATGTGTTTCCAACTTCGGCGCTAGCTGATGACTGGACCAGTGGGCCCAATGTAGGAACCCAAGGGGTTCACGGTGCCTATGCCCTAAATGCACAAGACGGCTTGTTTGATTTGCAACTCAGCTGCATGGTGGCTGAAGGAGCGAACCAGGACGTGTTCATGGTTCTCAAGACCTTACCTGACGCTCCATTGCAGCATGGAAATGAAACTCAGTTTCCCGTGACCTTGTCCTACACATATGCAAATGGCAAAAACGAAACCACTGTTATCGATGTTGAATGGCAACGCGACGACGGGGGCATAAACGTCTGGCATGCAAGCTTCGCGGTGGACGAAGCGTTCTTAAGGAATTTCGCGCGATCGCAAACACTGGCCTTGCTCTACGGACATGATGATGCCGTCATTTTCACCTACGCAATGAGCGGAAGCGCAAAGGCTGTAGAGACCCTCAGGGAGTATTGTTTTAGCGGAAACTATAACTAGTCAAATACTCGTTTGAGCTGTTTGAAATTGCCAATGCAATATGACCCATTGCGATTTTCGAAGCTTCAATTCTCGCTGCTCTTGTTCACTCCAGTTGGATGTCCCGCATGATAAAAATCTTGTGTAACCTGATCATCCCAGGTCTCGGCACGCTGTTGATGAAAAAGCCGATTACCGGCTTGATACAACTGATCCTATTTGTCGTGGCATCGCTCTTGGTTCTCAGCGTTTTCATGACCTTTTTAGGAATCTTACTTTGGTTGATCGATCTGGTTTGGGCGTTTTTTGTGAGCATACAGTGGTGGCGTCGCCGCGGGACACCGCGTCCCATAGATACAGCTCTACCCATACGGCGATGTGACTGCGATGACGCTGCGCGCCTCATTGCTACGGAACACAATTGGGATCTGTATAATGCAGTCAGCAAGTATCAATGTGCATCATGCGGGAAAAGCATTGCGATTATTCCAGCTCTTCATATCGGATACACACTCACCGTCGGCCTGCTCGTCATACTTATGGTGTGCTATTTATATATTTGGAGGGCAAGTAGTCCTGGCCTTGGGGTTTATTCCATAGTCGCCGTTCTTGTTGCAGTGCAAGCCGTCATGACATTTTCGCAGCTTGCACCACACGGTGTTTACCCAGTTGTCGACAATGCCGAACAAGGCGCCTCTTCGCCTCAGGAACTAGATCGGCCAAGCATGAAAGGGGCTGCGTTTTTCAAAGGTATGGCGCTGCCTGTTTTGGTGATCACACTGCTTTTGGGGGTCTCGGCGATGCTTGGTTTCGTACATGACTACTATTTTCCAAAGCCCTAAACGGCCAGCGGATGAAGCTGAAAGAGAGTGAGAACGGAATGAACGCACCAATCCCGCAAATTAGGCCTATGCGTAAACGTCGAAAAGATGGATCAGCTTTGCAATTCAAAGCGTTCAACGAACAGGCTTTTTATCGTTCTGATCTATATGCCTCTGACGATGGAAACTATTCAGTGCTCATCCGCGATGCGTTTAGCATTGTCAGCCTGCTCGTTTTTGGGGGGATCGCCTTCGGGCTTGTCACTTTCCTTTTCCTATCTGACCGTTGGTTCTTCGGCATTGGGCACATCATCTTCCTTGTGCTAATGTGGGGTTCATTGGCTTGGGTCACGATGTCAGATGCCGTCACGTTGTGGAAACATCCAAAAATGGACGGTGACGAGTAGCTACAAAACGCGCAAATAGCTGAGAGTTTGAATTGAAGTAACCACGCCACAGGTATCTCATCACGTGCGTCTGGCAGTTGAAATACTTGTTCAAAATGGATGTATAGAGCTGGATTAACCACTCTCTCGCCGTCTTTTTTGCCTTCCTCATGCAGCATATAGATATGTACGGACTCTCGGGACACTTCCCTGAGCTTGGGATGGAGGATGTTTTCATTTCGAACGAAGAACGCGACATTCTACGCGCGAATGAAGGATGAATAGCTCAACGGCGGTAGCTTCTACTCGCTTCGCGAAACACAAATCCTGATCCAACAATGGAACCTTTCGGTGAATGTGCCATTCACCTGTCGGTCGGCGGGAAACACTACAACACCAAACGTCCAAACAGTGTTTTGGGCCATCGTACCTCGGCTCCGGAAACCATCGTTCCGATGGTGTCAAGATCAATCATGCACTGCCATTCAAACTGGACCACTCAGGTGGAGCTGATCAATGTTTGCATACGGAAGAATAGTCTGCGACATTTGATATTACTCAGTACGCGCGGTAATTTTTTCATATTTCGAATGGAGAACCACTACATGAAAAACAAAACCTACACCTCTGGGGCATCAATTGGTGTGCTCACCTTGGCAGCATTCGCTGCATTCTCCCCCCCCTCCCATGCGAAAGAGCTTTCAATTCGGTCAGATGGCCAATGGTATAAGGGTGTCACAGCCCAGTCTGAATGCCGGTTTGCTGGTGGTTGCGCAACGTTCGACAGGAATTGTAACGGACACGAAGTCTTGTCAAGTCACAGCAATGTGAAAGACCTAAACGCAGATTACTATGCCGGGAAAACGGTTAAAGTCTTTGAAACACAATCCAGTAGCGAGATGTGCACTTACAAACAATAATTGCAACCACTGAGTTTCTAGCGGTGCAGGTAGGTTGATGCGATCCGCACCAACCTACCTTCCTCGGGTGCCCACCGCCAGCATCCGTCAGCCGCGTTGCTGTGTTTCCAGGCTCAAGCTTTTGATCTGCGACGAAGTTGAGTTGGATATCTCAGGGCAACTGGTATTCAGCTATATTGGTTGAAAGACCAATCGCCATTTGCACGACCATGGCTGCACCCTTTCGCTAAATCAATCCTCAATGGGAGGGCTGAAAGTCTGTTTGTTATGGCCTTCGGCTCACCGCGCGATAAATATTTGATCCGAAAATCTGATCCAGAAGTCCTTGTGCAGCCATCAAAAAAGCTCGACTGACAAGCGCTCAAACCTGCAAGCCCCCCACTCGCTTCGATGTTCAAAGAGGAATTTGAGCGCCGCGCGGTCTAGCGAAGTTGCAAGAACTTTCCCGAAGCAAGAACAGCGCAAAAAAGATCGCGAGCGTAAGAGCCGCAAGTGTGGTGCCAAAAACGCTACGCAATCCAAATGCGTTCAAGGCGGAAAGTCTGTTGCCGAAACAGCAAGCACTCAATGTCCAGACCGTCGAATGTCGCCTATCTTAACTCCCTCAATGTCATTGGTGGCGTGTGGATAGCAAGCCTCGCCAAGGCGATGTGGGCTTTGGAGAAGCTGCGTCGTTCAATATTAATAAAAACGAATGGCGACTAAGAGCGGTTCGCGACATGTCGGCGCGTCCTGGGGGTCAACTTTGCAAAGGTGGCTTACTGCGCAAAGCCGCCATTACCTCCTACTGCGCCCTCTCACTCCGTCCAGACCCGCAGCGGGGTTTAGATCCCTTTACTGCCGATCTGACAGACGCCCTGCAGCTCATAGGCGCGCAAGGTATCCGAGAGCTGCACCAAGACGCAATCCTCGCTAAACACCGCCTCCTGCACGACCCCGCGGATCTCTACTTCTAGTGGAACAATCAGTCTTTATTCGGACTGATGTGGTTCAGGATCTCCGAAATGGTTTGAAGTTTTCCATTGGCACAAGACCGCCCTCGTGCCTCTGCAACCATAGCGTCAGAAAGCTGCCCCTCAGTTTTGGGGCGTGGCCCAATGTATCCGACGCAGGGCTGCAGCAGATCGGCCGGCACTCTGGGTGGCGGCGTGATCGGCTCACTGTCCGACCCGAAACAGCCGGTCAACAGTAGCGGCAAGCAAAGGGGATAAAGGCGCATCGCGTCCCTCCATAGATTGCAGATCATTGGAAAGCACCGCCCAGCCGCGGGCCTCATCGGAAGCGCGGTCCAGGTGAGCGCGGTGAATGCGAGCGGTCTCTGCGGCCCGCTCTAACTCTGCATTCTTGCTGGAAAGGTCGGACTTAACTGCCGCAAGATCCGCGCGCAGTTGGGTCCGGTCATTGACCAGATCAACCAGCCACCAGACGGCACCAACAGCCGGTGCTCCAGTTTTTGGCGACATACCTTGTCGGTGGCCCGGTCTCCGATGCGAACCCCAAGCGTCTCACCAAAGCAAAGCGTCGGCACCCCCACAATATCGCGATAGGCGCAATGCAAGCGGGGATCGTCTGCGCATCGGTGCTCACCTTCCCACTTGACCACAAAGGGCACGAGAACGCGCATCGTGTCGCGCTCTGTCGTTTGAGCCATCGCCTGCCCCGCCGCGACCACGGTGCCGACGATTACCAGGCCGAGGATCAGCCGCCGTTTGATAGCACCCGCTCGCGGCTGAAGGATCAAGCGGCCCAGGATACCCAGAAGGATGATCCAGATCTGCAGGGCTGACCACACAGCGGGATTGGTATCGCGACCGAACAAAAGGTAGATCAAATCAGGCGCAAGAGTGATCGCTGCAAGCGCGTAGAAGGCCCAGGCCGTGTAGCATTTCACAATAACTCCATGTACCTTGAGGAATGAGGACCTCCTATGATTTCAGAAGTGTCCTTTGCGGTGACCTTAGACGTCTAGCGCTATATCGTAAGCCCCATTGCATCTATGACACCCCAACTCATGCACGATTTTGGCGCAGCATCGTCATGTTCGCAGAAGTCCAACTTTTCGAACTGTTCTTCCTCGCTGTCAGGCAATTTGACCCTAAAATCTGCTTCTCCCAGTGGGTCAATCCAAATGGATGTTTCGGCGAAGAACTCCTGTTCAGTGCCTTCTTCAGTGTAAATGCTAACTGAAACTCGTACCCAGGTAGTCACATGGTCAGGCGTCTTATTTTCAAGAACTCCGCCCCAGCTTACAGCCCCTTCATCCAAGCGCGGACCCGCACGACCCTGTGCGTGCTCTCTGCCATACAAGCGCTTTTGAAAAGCCGCCACGCAAGTCGCCCTCACTGCCTCAGGGGACAGAAGCTCACTGCTTGAATAGGAAAGGCAAGTTTCAACCCCCCGCAAGGTGCCGCTGTTGACCGCCTCGTTTGTGAAGCGCTGCACTGGCTTGATGCCAATGACCAAAGCAACCACTAGACACCCCAATCCACCGATTAGATAGTTCTTCACTTAAGTGTTCTCCGTCAATTTCACAGTCAACTTCGCATGTTACAGATGGCAGATCCACATATGTCAATCTAGGTAGAATTGAATCTTGGCGCATCTGTTCCTTCCAGAAGTGCCTCCAACCTCGGAGAGCGTTACTGACCAGAACAATAGATTTCAGTGAGGATTTGAGGATGATCAATGATCTTAGCAAGCTTGCAGAAAGACCAACAAGTGACTTTGATCTCTCCCATAAGGTAAACTCATCTGCTGACCTACCAGGGTTCCTGAAGGCTTCATCAATCATCAAGTATCATCATTAAGATGAATGGAGGTCAGAAAACCTCTACAGATTACTCTATAAGTAACCTTAGGGGCGACCCTACTTAAGGTGCAACCTAATTGATTCGTGTTAATGTCAAGGGAAAAGCGATAAATTTCTGACTTTTCCTGACCTCAGTGGTCGAGCCCTGCTCAAAGTACATCTCAGCACCAAAACTGATAGGCACGCACAGAACGCCTGCGGGGGTCACAGAGCGCCCTTAACCGAGTTGGACATCCAAAGGATACGCAAACAACTGTGTTCCGGGCACATTTTTCCGGATCGCATTTAATAGCTTTCAACTCAGTCTTGATTGAAGTGGAACTTGTTAAGACACCCTGTGTGCTTGTTTTTTATGTGGCTGGTGGTCGCGGAATGTTGTGACCCACATTGCAGCAAGAATCATCAGTGTTGAGATGTAAAAAGCTCCGTCAGGCAGGAAGCCGAACAACAAGAAATCTGCGATAACGGCAAAAATCAATGAGAGATATTCAAAGGGCGCCAGTTTTGAAATCTCGCTGTGCTGCAGGGCCAGGGTCATCATAATATGGGCGATGCCTCCTGCGACACCTGCACCACATAGATAGGCCAACTGCAACGGATCAGGGCTGATCCAGCCCCAAAACACCGAAATCGCGCCTGCACAGGCGCAGGTCAGCGCAAAGTAAAAGGCAATCGCCCCGGCGTTTTCAGTCTGGGCCAGACTGCGGATCTGGATTTTCGCTCCTGCTGTGAAAACTGCCATGGCAAAGGCCAGAGCCACTCCAATCAGATAGGCTTTGTCCAGCTCGGCGGATCGGAAACTGGGTACCACCAGGACCAGCATACCCGCAAAACCCAGAACCACGGCAAACCAGCGCTTGCTGTTCACCTGCTCTCCCAGAAGGAAACGCGCCAGAATGACGGCCAGAATGGGGGCCAGATAGCCAATGATGGAAGCATGCGCGAGCGGCAGGTACTTCAGCGAGGCAAAGGAGGCAAAGAGCGCAGTGCAGCCCAATAGGCAACGCAGGATATGGGCAAGGGGGCGTTTGGTGCGCAAACCGCTGGGAAAGTCCCGTGTCCACATCAGGAAAAGCACGAGCGGAATCAAGGCCACGGCGCTGCGAAAAAACACCACCTGGCCTAGTGGTACCTCGTCGGCGAGGAGCTTCACAAAGATCACCATCACCGTGAAGAAAAAGGTCGCGCCGATGCGCAAGACGATGCCAGTGGCTTCCATTATTCTGTCTCCAGAGGGGTCATTTTGTCTTTGCCAAAAGATCTCTGATCCGGTCACCAGTCAGGTTGATAACCAAGACTGAAATCAGCACTGCGAGGCCGGGGAAGATCATCAGATGTGGGGCGGTTTGCATATAGGGTTTCCCATCCAGCAGCATCGCTCCCCATTCTGCTGTGGGTGGCTGCACCCCAAACCCCAGAAAGCTGAGGCCCGAGACGGCCAGGATGGTGCGTGACCAGCTGCTGGTCCACAGAACCAGCAGGGATGGAATGACATTGGGCAGGATGTGGCGCAACAGGATTAGCCCAGCTGGGAGGCCATTCAGCCGCGCCTGAATGACAAAATCCTGTTCTGCGATTGATTTTGCCAGACTGCGCGACAAGCGGGTGAATTTCATCCAGCTCACCAGCGATAATGCGATCACCAGATTTATCGTGCTGGGGCCGAACAATCCGGCAAAAGTCACCGCTGCAATGAGTTCAGGAAACGCAAAAAAGCTGTCGGTTATCCGCATCAACACCATATCGGGGAGACGTCCGGTGGCGCCGGCTACGAGGCCGATCAATGTGCCCACAAGCAACCCGGCCAGCGAAATGACAAAGGACAGCCCAAGGGACCAGAAAGCGCCAAAAAGCAGCCGGGTGCCAATATCACGTCCCAGATGATCGGTCCCAAACCAATGAGTTGCGGTTGGCGGGGAAAGCCGGTTGAGGAAATCAGCCTCGGCCGGTCCGTACGGCGTTGCCCAAAACCCGAAGCATAGGGCTAAGGCTCCAAAGCCAGTGCCCATCAGAACCCGACGGCTAAAACGGAGAAGCGGGCTTGGCTTCTGGCTGGATTGTGACTGAATGTCGGCAAGGGTCATGCGCTGCTCCTACCGGTTTCGGGCCGGGTCACTGGCGGCCTGCACGGCATCGACCAGTGAATTGATTACGACATAGGCGGTGGCAAAGAACATCACCAGAAACATCACCACTGGCAGGTCCCGTGACAGTACCGAGCCCGCCAAAAGGGATCCGAGACCAGAGCGGGCAAAGGTCAGCTCGACGATGATGGCACCTTCCAACAGGCTGGCTAGATCCAACCCGATCATGGTCAGCGCCGGGACCATGGCGTGACGCAGCACATGGCGAACAAATATTTCGCGTTCCGGGATACCACGCAGGCGTAGGGTCTCGACAAAGGCCTGGCTACCGGCTTCCAGCATAAAGCTGCGCAACAGCCGGGTTTGTGAGGCCATAACCCAGAAGGCCAGGGTCAGCGCTGGCAGAACCAGATGCGCCAGACTGCCGGTTCCGTAGGAGGGTGCCCAGCCCAGATGCACTGCAACCCCAAGGATTAGCAGTAGCCCCAACCAGTAGCTGGGCATCGCCGCTCCGATTGAGGACAGCAGAACCGCGCCGCGGTCCAGCCAGCTACCCGGATTGCGCACTGCGAGGCTGGCGAGACAAAAGGCAACAAGAAGTCCCAGACCCAGAGAGGAAACCGCCAGGGTAACTGTCTCTCCCAGATTTGCAGTGAAGATTTCCCAAACCGGCGTTTGCGAGGAATAGGACAGACCAAAATCCCCACGCAGAACATTGCCGAGCCAGTTCAGATATTGACTGGCAAAAGGTGCATCAAGGTGGAATTCATCGCGGATGGCCTGGAGGAGCTCTGGCGGGAAAGCGATTTCTTCAGGATAGCGCGCATGGGCGATTGCCGTGGCGCGATCACCTGGCGCAAGATAGCTGAGCGTGAAGGTGATCAGACTGATCCCAAGCAGCACCATGACAAGCCCCGGCAGACGCGAAAGGAAGTGCTTCATGCGGTCGCCCTCGCAGGGGGCAAAGTACCAAGACTGCGGGCCGCCCCGATCAGTTCTGTAGCGTAGGCACTGTCCGGCTGATCAAAGAAGGCGTCGCGCGATTGGTAGGCCTCAACCTGTCCCTGACGCAGCACCAGAATTCGATCCGCATAGGCAGCGGCAAAGCTCAGATCATGGGTGACGACGATAAATGCCGTCTGGGTTTTGTGCCGCAGGGCGTCCATCTGTCGGGCGATCTTTTTTTGCACCAGGGCATCCAGCGCGCTGAGTGGTTCATCAAAGAAGATGAGCTTAGGCCGGGCAATCAAGGCCCGCGCGAGGCAGGCCCGTTGCGCCTGTCCCAGCGAAACCTGCCCGGGCAGACGCGTATAAAAATCCGGGCCTAGTTCCACCTCGGACAGGGCCTCCAATACGGCCGACTTGCAGGCCTGGGCAGAGAGTTTCTGAGCGTGAAGACTTTCGCCGATGGATGTACCAAGCGTGAGCTTCGGGTTCAAAGCCGCCAGCGGGTCCTGCATGACCCAGCGGCTTTGCGGTAGACCTGTGATTGCGGGCACTGCGCCAGCCACGCGGATGTTGGCAGGAGAAAATGCCAATCTGCGGCATGTGGCAGGTAAAAATCCTTGCAGGGCCTTCAATAGTGTGGATTTTCCAGCACCGCTTTCCCCAATCACACAGAGCATCTCTCCGGCTGAGACATCAAAGGAGACATCCCGCAGCAAGGGTTTTCCGTCGATTTCGACAGTGAGGCCCTCCAGGTGAAAAAGGGGATCATTCTGCTGCATGGCGATGATCCGGTTCTGCGCGTTGCCACCCTCGATGGGAGACCAACTCGCGGGAGTAAGGGTGTTTTGGGTCGGACAGCAGCTGTGCTGTGGGGCCTGCCTCAACAATCCGCCCAGTTTGCATGATCGCAATCTTGCCTTCAAAGCGCGCCGCCAGCGACAGATCATGGGTCACCATCATCACCGCGATCCCCCGCTCCATGGCCAGTCGCTGAGTTTCCTGCAGCACCTGCGCTGCGATCAGCGGATCCAGCGCCGAGGTGGGCTCATCCAGGATCAGCAGCTTTGGCGCATCCGCCAATGCCATGGCCAGAAGCAGACGTTGCTGCATCCCACGGCTCCACTGATGGGGGTAGGCAGCACCCAGATCCGGTAGGCCGAGGGCGGAGAGAATGTCCAGCCGGTCGCTCCCTGCGGCGGTCTGACTGTGTCGCGCCAGTTGATCCCATTGCCAGCGCAGGCGGCGCAGGGGATCAAACCCATGGGCGGGGCTTTGGGGGACATAGGCGATACCAGTCATGCGAGCCCTGTTTGCTCCAGAAAAACTGCGCTGTTGGCCGTTGAATTCGATCTGTCCAGCGGTAGGGCGAGCCGGACGGGTTAGGCCCATGATGGCTCTGAGTAAAGTGGATTTGCCCGCGCCTGAGCCGCCAACGATCGCCAGCCAGTCCGATTGTTCCATATCGAGGCTGATATCGTGCAGAATGACCTGCCCGCCAATACTGGCAGACAGGCCTTCAATTTTCAGCAAGGGAGCTGAGTTACTCGACAACCGCCAGCTCCGGGTTGGCCAGATAGGTCTCTGCCGGGTGGATTCGGTAGCCCTGAACCTTGCCGTTGCCAACCGAGACCTGGGTCTTGTGGAACAGGGGGATCACCGGCAGGTCGCGATTGATGATCGCCTGCACTTCGGCATAAACGGGCTTGCGCTCTTCGCTGGAAAACAGGCTACGCCCCTTTTCCAGCAGGGTATCCAGCTCTGGGTTGGAATAGCCAGAGACATTGTAGCTGCCATCGCTGGCGACCAGGGTGCTGGGGAAGTAGTCTGGGTCGCCCAGGGGCGCCGTGCCCCAGGCCTGCAGATGCATGTCGATTTCACCAGCCTTCAGGGCTTCGTTGTTGGCGCCAAATTCACCCATGGCAATTTCTGCACCCAGACCGATCTGCTGCAGCATGATCTGCGAAATTTCCAGCGTTGGCTTCAGGGCCGCGCGGCCTTCATAGCTGCGCAGCTTCAGTACGATGTCTTTGCCGTCCAACTCGCGGATGCCATTGCCGTCACTGTCGATAATTCCTGCCTCATCCAGCAGCGCCTGCGCCTTGGTCGCGTCATAGGACAGGGTGATGTCGCCATTGACCCAGGATTTCATGCTGGCCGGAAAGATACCGTTTGCCGATTGGCCGCCAACACCCGCCAGGGTCGCTGCAACGATGGTGTCACGATCCAGCCCCAAGGATACAGCATCCAGCACGGTCTGGTTGGACAGGGGGCCGGCACTCAGCCGTGGCTGAAAGAAGAACAGTCGTGCCGTGGCTTCAGAAAACAACTGGCCTTTACCCTCTTCGAGAAGCTTGGCAAAATCCGGTTCAGGGTAGTTGGTCACCAGATCGACATCACCAGCTTGCAGTGCCAGCGCTGCCACCGACGGGTCGCTGATCGCATCAATCACCAGCCGGTCCAGCTTGGGCGCGCCGCCCCAGTAATCAGCAAAACCTGTTACCACATAGGTCTTCTCTGCTTCGGCCTTTTCAAACACAAAGGGACCGGTTCCAACCAGAGGCAGGGCTTCAGTGCCTTCCTTCATCACCGCTGCTGAAGGTTCTGTCAGCGACCACAAGAAGGCAGAGCTTGGTGCATTGGTGCGGAAAATCAGGGTCTTGTCGTCGACCAATTCAATCGACTCGATATTCAGCAGTTTGACCAGCCGGGGATTATTACCGGGATGGCCTTCCTCGCTCAGTTTTTCAAAAGAGGCTTTGACCGCTTGCGCCGTGACCGGGGTGCCATCGTGAAACAGCACATTGTCCCGCAGGGTGATCTTCCAATCCAGTTCGGACAGGTTTTCAAAAGCCGTGGCCAATCGTGGCTGCAGGGTCATATCATACCCGATGCCAATCAGTGTTTCCGAAACACCAGCCCGGTTGCTCAGCCAGCCATTCTGGCGGGCCCGCGGATCAGGGGTATCGCTTTTGGGTCCAAATGGAGCGGCAATCACCATCTCCCGTGTTGTTTCGGCGCTCGCTGGTGTGGCAGCAAAGCCCAACAGTGCGGCGGCGCTGACACCTGCCGCAACAGCAGTTTTGGCCCAAAAGGTGCGGGTAGATTTTGGCATATCCGTGGTCCTTTAATTTCCGACAAAGTAAGTCGGGTATGAGGTGTAATGATAATGTAATAACATCACAAGAGTTCATTTGTGGGGTTCCACCCAAAACCAGCGGGCATGCAAAATGCCTTTCCAAGCTGACATTGGCATAGAAGGATCTTGTCAGTTTGATGAAGCATAGGTCCACGCGCTAAGCTGCAAGCGCGGACGGTAGGTGCCGATAGTGATTACACGCAGGAAACGTGCCATAAAGCCTCCTTCCAGGACGCCCCGTCCCGGGTTGATTGAAACGAGATGGCAGGTCTCCTGACTTGCGGGTCTCTGCTTGGCCATCCTTCCCGACCTTTCGGTCAGTGGATGCTTGGCTTCGCTCACCACTTACAGTTGCGGGGGCAGTCACGGATTTGGCGCCTGTTGGCTAAACCTCACCGTATTCCCTTTTCATCCTCTCGACCTTGGGCCTTGAGGAACCATCGCAGTCAGATAGAGATCACCCGAAAGGTTTGTCAATCGCTTCTTGGGCTGGAAATTCACCGCTTCACTAGCCTAAACCCACATTGTGTAGCTAAGCGTGTAGTTGGAACGGATGCAATAGGGGTACTTACCCTTAAACATCAACAACTTACTGTGATAAAAATGGTACCCCCACACGGACTCGAACCGCGGACCTACTGATTACAAATCTGAAAAATTCTGTTTGTTTTCAACGTGGGTTGGAGATCAATATTCTCCAATTTGGAGTAGAAACAGAGGAAGTTGGCGGTTGCATGGTCGCCCACTTCCCGAACTCAACTGACCATTCGACAGCATGTTCAGTCCTTTTCAAGAAGGCCACCTACACTGACGCATCTAATGCATAAGATCCGCTGACGGGCCCCAAGCAGACATAACTTTCTGGCAAGTCGGACGAAAACCGGACTCTCTCCATGCCGGCCAAAAAACCTTGCACTGTCCGTCAAAGCCGAGCCTACAGATGAGGAACCCGACTTGGAGCGCTCAGTTGCTCTGCAAGCTGGTCAAACACCAACCGGATCCTTCGTGCAGTATGCAACTCCGAATGCGTGGCGAGCCAGATCGGAAATTTGAACGGGTCTCGACCGGGAAGCACCCTTTCGACGCCGGGGGTCATCGCAGCGACATCGTCAGACATAACACTCACCCCCAAGCCTTGCCGCACCATCTCCCATGAAACGATTCCGGATTTTGACCCTATCCGGAAGTTCTGCGCGGTGACCGGAATGCCAGCAGGATTGAGAAAGCCAATTATCGCATCCACATCCCCAAAACTAACAAAATCCAGCTTTGCAAGTTCAGCTTCTGTTTTGGGGCGCCCTACCTGGTCGAGGTATGAAGGGGTCGCGTAAAAATGCGCCGTCGCTTCAGCCACCAGTTTCGCTATCAGGTTCGGTTGAGTTGGGCGCACATGCCTGATGGCAATGTCAGCCTCGCGTCGTTGTATGTCGCGAAGATCATTCGTTGCGACGACATCGATCTCCAAGCGTGGAGCCGCCAAACGAATTTGCCTTAGGATGGGGGGAAGCTGATAGGCGGACATAACATCTGATGCGGTAATCTTGACTTGCCCGTCAATGGTATTTGACTGGCTTGTTGCGGTTAGTGAAATTCGGTTCGCAACATCAGCCATCTCTTGCACATGTACCAACAAGTCTGCTCCGGCGCTGGTCAAGGTCAGTGAATTTCCAACCCGCTCAAAAAGAGTTACTCCAAGTGACCGCTCCARTGCCGCAACTTGGCGGCCCACCGTCGGCTGGGTTTGCTCAAGMACACGCGCAGCTGCAGARAACGACCCCTTTTCGGTCGTCGCYAGGAAGGAGCGCACCTGGTTCCAGTCAAAGTTGATAGCTTTCCAGTTCATGCATTTATGCATAGAGCTTCTGCATATAAAGGCAATTCCCTTCAAATCCGTTTGAACTTACAAGCACCAAAATCGTGTGAAAAGAAAGAAACTCTCAATGGCTGCACTATCCAAAGACGCCGCGTTCTGGAGCAAAATTTCTCGCAAGTATGCCACAGATCCAATCCGGGACATGGACGGTTATCTGGTGACCCTTGAGCGCACAAAATCTCATTTGAAATCCGAAGATAAAGTGCTGGAAATTGGCTGCGGCACAGGTTCGACAGCACTGCTGATCGCACCGCATGTAGCCCA
>NZ_OMPQ01000014.1 GCF_900313025.1 Pseudophaeobacter sp. EL27 | reverse complement strand
CTGTATAGCCGGGTGCGGCCACCCAGTGGAGCGGTTCGTAGCAGATGATCTGCCCGGACACGGAGCCAGCCGTGTGAACCCCAATCGCGATATCAAGGTCGCCACCATCAAGTGCCCTAAGCAAATCCGGCGTGTTCTCACAAACAACCTCGATCCGAAGCCGTGGATGCTGCGCGCTGATGATCGACAATATTTTGGGCAGCACGAGAGTTGCGTAGTCGTCTGGCGCACCGATGCGAACGCGACCCTCAGCCTCGGGATGCCGAAACTGGGAAAGCGCAGCATCGTTCGCGAGCAGGATGCGCTTCGCATAGACCTTCAAGGCTTCCCCGGTCGGGGTGATGACGACCGATTGGCGTGTCCGCTCGAAGAGCGGCCTTCCCACGATTTCTTCCAGACGCTTGATCTGAAGACTTACGGCGGACTGTGTCCGCGAGACCGACTGTGCCGCTTTGGTGAAGCTCAGGTGAGCCGCAACCGCCATGAACGACCGCAAAAGGTCGATTTCCAGATCACGCTGCATAATTGATATTTCCATTTGCCATCAATCTGAGAAATATAATTCGTTTCACATATAACTGAAAGAGCGATACCTCGGATCCAGTCTTGGTGCGCGCACTGCCTCATGACTGAGAGAGACGACACCGGCCAACACTGGGAAGGTATCAGAACATGAATGAGGCAAACGCACGCCTAGATCTTGCTGCCGTCCATAGGATCGCCGCAATGGAAGGTTTGAATGAAGGGACCTGGACGCACTTCAGCTGCAAGCTCGGAGGCGGTGAACAGTACCTCGTCACCCCCGGCTCTACTCATTTTTCAATCGTCTCCTCCAGATCCTTGCTCCTGTATGGCCGGGATGGTGAGCTGATCGCCGGTGACGGTGAAGCGAACCATGACGCTCTGCCAATCCATCTTCCGATTTATGAAGCTCGGCCAGACATTGGCTGCATCCTGCACTTCCATTCTCCACACGCGACAGCGTTGACGGTTCTCCAAGACATGCGCTTCGACACCCGATTGAGCCAAACAGCAGCCTACTTTCATGGGAAGATCAGCTATCTGACGACCTACGCTGTGCCGCGCACCAATACGGCTGAAGGCGAGGAAATGGCAGAGGCTCTCGGCACAAAGAAGGTTCTTTTCATGAAGAACCACGGCGTCCTGATCGCCGCATCATCTCTCGCCGACGCTTCGGTATCGGCCTACCAGCTTGAGCGGGCCTGCGAGTTACAGCTCCTCGCAGCAGCAACCGGGGCCAGCACCGAACGCATGAGCGAAGAATTCGCTGAGATGCTCGCCAAGGAAGAGTGCAACGGCGAACCCGGTTATCTGGACGGCATGAAGCGCCTCCTTGAGCGAACACAGCCGGATTTCAGGGAATAGGATAGCGACATGGATGATCTAAACAGGCTGTTCTCAGACAACAGGCCAACGACCCTTACCTTCGATTGCTACGGAACGCTCGTGGATTGGGAAGGCGGAGCCGTAAAGGCGCTGCGCAGTATCTATGGTTTTTCAGATCAGCTCGTGTCCGAGGACGTGCTTATAAGCTTGTTTCTGGAGCTGGATGCGCTTGTCATTCGCGAAGGGATATTTCCCTACAGTTCGGTCCTCGAGAATGTTGCTGATCGCATCGCCGAAAAGCTGCTCGGAAGCTCGATCCCCGAACTCAGCACGGCCTTCCCGCAGTCCCTCCCGACGTGGCCAGTCTTCGCGGAAACCAATGAGGCGCTGACGCAGCTTGCAAAGCACTTTCGCCTCGCGATTATCTCGAATGTCGATGACGACCTGATCGCCGGGACGCTGACCCAGATCAGTGCGCCCTTCGATGAGGTCTTCACCTCTCAACAGACCTCAACCTACAAGCCAGACAGGCCGATTTTCGAGGCTGCCCTACGCAAACTTGATGAGCAGCCGCGTCGCATCATCCATATCGCAGAAGGTCTCGGGGAGGCTCGGCCCGCCACCGAGTTGGGCATGAAGAGTATCTGGGTGAAGCGCTCAAAGCGATCCGATGACGGCAGCAAGGCCATCCCACATGCCACCGCGTCAAATCTCATGGCAATTGTCGAGGCCACACAGTCCAGCCTCGTGGCAAACAATCAAATCAAAGCAGGTAAATGATGATAGATATTGAAAGAATCCGCTCCGAAACTCCCGGCTGCAAGCACGTTCTACACTTTAACAGCGCAGGGTCGTCGTTGATGCCCGCGCCGGTTTTCGATGCGCTGCAGCGCGTCCTGCGCGACGAAAACGAGGTTGGCGGTTATGAGGCGGAACGGCGTGCCCAAGAAGATATTCAGGCCTTCAACACCGAGTTTGCAGGTCTGCTGAACGCCGATCCTAGCGAGATCGCCTATATCGAGAACGCCACGCGGGCCTGGGATATGGTTTTCTACGGGCTGAACCTGAAAGCGGGTGACAGGGTGATCACCCACGAGTCCGAATACGCGTCCAATTACCTCGCCTTCCTGCAACAGTCTCGGCGTCTCGGATTCGAGATTGATCTGGTGCCGTCTGATGCCTCAGGCCAAATCGACGTGGAAGCCTTGGACGGCATGATTGGACCAAGAACAAAACTGATCGCGATCACCCATGTGCCGACACAGGGAGGCCTTGTGAACCCCGCCGCTGAAGTTGGGAAAATCGCAAAGAAGCACGGCGTTCTCTATCTGCTTGATGCCTGCCAGTCTGTTGGTCAGCTTCATGTTGATGTCGCAGAGATCGGATGTGACATGCTTTCCGGCACGGGGCGCAAGTTTTTACGCGGTCCCAGAGGGACTGGGTTTCTCTATGTCCGAAAGGAAATCCTCGACCAGATCGACCCACCATTTGTTGATCTGCACTCTGCAACCTGGACCGAGAAAAACGGATACGAGCTGGCGGACGGCGCGAGGCGTTTTCAGAATTGGGAGAGTTACGTCGCCGGTCGCGTTGGTTTGATGGAAGCCGTGCGATATGCCCGTGCCGTGGGGGTGCCTCAAATTGAGGATCGCGTAACCACGCTTGCGCAGGGCCTGCGCGATGAACTCTCAACGGTAAATGGCGTGTCAGTACATGACCTCGGCCTAAGGAAGTCCGGGATTGTCACATTTACCAAAGATGGCATCGAATCCAAAGCAATCGCCGACAGTCTTCGCAACCAAGGGATCAATGTGTCGGTCGCTCCTGTTACCGGAGCCAGACTGGATTTCGAAGCCCGCAACCTTCCGGCGATGATCAGGGCATCCGTGCATTACTTCAACACGCAGGATGAGATCGCTCGGTTTGTCGATGCTGTGAAGGCGATTTACTAGAAGCAGACTTTCGCCCTTCAACGTCGAACGGCAGGTTCGTCCCCATAGCAAGCCTCCGAAGGCCGTCGGATCTAGTTTCACGAATTGTCAAAACGCGCTTTGACAGCGCCCCGTCGACTCAGGCGCAGTTGCAGGCGACCCTTTGACGCAGCAAGGCCCGCGATTGCCTGAGGGCGTAGGCAGATAACTCGCAACCCCGAAAACGCGATCCTGGCTAATTACCCTTCCAGCAACAGGGCCTGGTCAGGGCGTAGGGAACCAGCCAACAAAAAACGCGGCCTCCACCAGGGAGACCGCGTCTTAAACTCTCACTCGAAAAAGGCTTAGGCCAGTTCGAGGTTCACAGCGGACTCACGACCGTCACGGCCGGGTTCGATGTCAAAAGTCACTTTCTGGTTGTCGGCCAGACCGGTCAGACCGGAACGCTCAACAGCAGAAATGTGTACAAATACGTCTTTGCTGCCGCCATCGGGTGCGATGAAGCCGAAGCCTTTGGTCGAGTTAAACCATTTTACGGTGCCTGAAGCCATGTCCGTAGTCTCCTATAATTTGCTGCCCGCGTTGGTGCGGCAGCCCGGCGTGGTAGGTCTGGATCGAAAGACTGAACGCCGTGAACGGGAGACAGTGGGTCGAAAAAGAAAAACGTTAGCCCAGCCTATATGCGCGCGGGCTCTACTTTTTTCAAGGGTGAATATACGATCAGGGTTTGCGGCTGCCTATTCAGAGCAATGCGCATCTTGGCAGTAGGTGGCACCAATAATGCTTATAAATATACCCTAAACCGTGCCTACACTCTGTCATGTTGCGGTCAGTCCAGCTGTTTTTCGCCCCTTTAAGCAGCGGTATCTTGCCACGATTGGGTAAGAAAACGCAGCAAAAACAACTGAAGCCCGTCTCAAGGACCCCGCTTTCCCAACCCGGCATTGATTCGAAAGCCCTATTGGCAAAACAAGCACCTGCCATTGAATTCCTGGACCGAGCCTGGAAACAAAGCCCTATAGTCACCCCTTGGGCCTTGCGGCGCCCCGGTGCTTTGCGCCTATATGCGTCAACCGCAAAGGACCGCAAATATGAATGACGACAGCATCAGCGAGATCGAGCATCTGATTGCTCTGATGGCGAAACTGCCTGGCATGGGGCCACGGTCGGCGCGCCGGGCGGTGCTGCATCTTATTCGCAAACGGTCGCTGTTGCTGACCCCGCTTGCCGAAAGCCTGGGTCAGGTGGCTGCCAGCGCGCGCGAATGTCTGAACTGCGGCAATGTCGGCACCCGCGACATCTGCGGGATTTGCACGGATGAGAAACGCGCAAACGGGGAAATCTGCGTGGTGGAAACCGTCTCGGATCTCTGGGCGATGGAGCGGGCCGCGAGTTTCAAAGGGCGCTATCACGTCTTGGGCGGCACCCTGTCGGCGCTGGATGCCATAGGCCCAGAGGAACTCCGAATTCCCCGACTGATAGACCGGGTTGCAAGCGAAGGCGTGAAGGAGGTCATTTTGGCCCTCAATGCGACCATCGACGGCCAGACCACGGCGCATTACATTGCCGATCAGTTGGAAGGTCAGGTGCAGCTCACCACCCTGGCGCAGGGCGTGCCAATTGGTGGGGAGCTGGACTATCTGGATGATGGCACCATTATCGCAGCCCTGAAGGCCCGCAAGATGCTATAAACCCAAGGGCTTTGGTATTCCGCAGTCCCGCCCGGGCGCAGCGGCCCTCAGCAAAAAGGCCACACCCCAGGGGCATGGCCTTTGAAACATCTGCGATACAGCGCAAGGTATTAGCCGCGTGGATCGTCAGAGTTGTCCTCTTCGTTCTCATCATCCGCATCCGGCAGATTAAAGAAGCTATCCGCATCGGCCACGGGATCAGCCGAGGGACGTTCATTGCCGCCACCCAGAGTGAAGCCTTCGAGACCTTCAATCCCGGCAGGGATCTTGGGCTCTGCGTCCATGCCAAGCGACTGCTCGGTGGAAACCAGCTTGCGACGCTCGTCATCGCTCATCACGCCACCTTCGGCAGCCTTCTTGGCGGCGGCTTTTTGCACGATCGTGTCCAGCTCAGACTGTTTGCAAAGCCCCAGGGCAACCGGATCAATCGGCTGCATGTTGGAAATGTTCCAATGGGTGCGTTCGCGGATCGACTGGATGGTTGGCTTGGTGGTGCCTACCAGCTTGGCAATCTGGCCGTCCGATAGTTCTGGGTGGAATTTCACCAGCCACAGGATCGAGTTGGGACGATCCTGACGTTTGGACAGCGGCGTGTAGCGCGGCCCGCGGCGTTTTTCTTCCCCCGCAGCTGCGGCGTAGAACTTGAGCTTCAGTTTGTAGAGCGGGCTGGCCTCGGCCTTGTCGATCTCTTCCTGGGTCAGCTGATTGTTGGTCACCGGGTCAAAACCTTTGACACCAGTCGCCACATCGCCATCCGCGATGCCTTGAATTTCCAACTCGTGCATGCCGACGAAATCCGCGATCTGCTTGAAGCTGATCGTCGTATTGTCCACCAGCCACACGGCGGTTGCCTTGGCCATCAATGGTTTTGCCATGTGCTCATCTCCTAAACCTACATCCTGTCCCGAAATACAACTTTCCCGTCGCCTGAATTAGGCTGCCCCGGTGGTTTGGGGTCGGTTTCCATTGTCGGGGAACTTCAGTCCTATATAGTCGCGCTGTTTTCATAAGGAAAGAGGCGATGCACAGGTTCTTATTCGCAGCAATTTTGGCGCTTACCGCGATCTTGGCCCCTGCGGTTCAGGCAGATGGCGAAACGGCGGGGGAGTTCGACTATTACGTCTTAGCGCTCAGCTGGTCGCCCAATTGGTGTGAAATCGAAGGCGATGCCAAAGGCTCCGATCAATGTGACCCGCGCCATGATCATGGCTGGACCCTGCATGGGCTCTGGCCGCAGTTTCATCGCGGCTGGCCCAGCTATTGCAACACCCCCGAGGCCCCGCCCCGGCGCAGCGAGACCGCCGAAATGGCTGATATCATGGGGACTCCCGGCCTGGCATGGCACCAGTGGAAGAAACACGGCACCTGTTCTGGCCTCCCGGCTCATGCCTATCTGGATCTGTCCCGCACGGCCTATGACAGCGTCAACCGCCCAGCGGTCTTTCGCAAGCTGGAACGCTCTGTGACCCTGCCCGCCAGCCTGATTGAACAGGCGTTTTTGGGGGCCAACCCGGAGTTTGAAGCCGATAGTGTCACGGTGACCTGCCGCGACCACCACATCCAAGAGGTCCGCCTGTGCCTGTCACGTGACATGCAACCCGTGCCTTGCGGTCGCGATGTGATCAAGGATTGCACGCTGAAGGACGCGCGGTTTACCCCGGTACGATAGCCTAAGATTCGGGGCCCAGCCCCCTCCCGCCTTGCCATGACAAACCCTGCCGCCCTGCGGGGGGTTTGGATTCACTGTGGGCCAGTTTGCGACACAGCAGTGGCTCACCAAACGTTGAGCGTTATGCAGCGTCTCATTCCCCCCGGCATCCTCATCAGTCTTGCCCCCTTAAACAAAACTCCCTTGCCCCGCCCCCCCGAAGACTGCGCAGGCTGGTTTATCTCTTTGGGTTTAAACCCGTGTTGAAACCCCACCTCACGCCACCTTGGCAAAGATGTGAGGCTGCGCGGGCTGGATGTGATCCGGGACTGCACTAGCTCATGTTAGGATGGTTCACGTGTCGCATCGGCCTGCACACCCCCCGGTGTGTCCCGGCTCTCATCCGGAACACACCCCTTTGCGGCATTCGTTAAACAAACCTCAATAAGGGGGCGAAAGGGAGCACGGCCATGACACAGACAATTGGAAACCCGCTCAGCTGGCTGGCCCAGAGCCTAGGCTTAACCTCGGCGCATGTCTCGAAGTCTGTCACGCATCTCGGCAGTGATGAGGCGAGTGCGGCGCCAATTGTGAACTATCTGGAGTTTTCGGATCTGCGGGCGGCACTCAAGGCCGGGGTTGAGGATTTTGCTGCCTGTCGCAGTGACGCCATGTTCCTGATCCTGTGCTATCCCCTGATTGGTATTGGCTTGGTGATCCTCAGCCTGCAGGTCAATCTCTTGCCACTGATCTTCCCAATGATCCTGGGCTTTGCCCTGGTCGGGCCTGCCGCGTCAGTGGGGCTATATGAGATGTCGGCGCGCCGCGCTGCTGGCTTCCCTCCGCGTTGGAGTGATGCCTTCAACGTCCTGCGCTCCCCCGCGCTGCTGTCGATCCTGACCCTTGGCTTTTATCTGGCAGTTCTGTTCACCGCCTGGCTGCTGGTCGCCAATGGCATTTACAGCAGAACACTCGGTCCGGAAGCACCAAGCTCCGTTAGCTCTTTCCTGCTCGCGATCATTCAGCAATCCGAGGGTTGGAAAATGATGTTCTGGGGAGGCCTCGCCGGGACGGTATTTGCCGTTACGGCGCTTGCCATCAGTCTGGTCTCCTTCCCGCTGCTGCTGGAGCGCAATGTGGGGCTGCCTGTTGCAGTTGCCACATCCATCAGCGTGGTGCGCAAGAACCCGCTCGTGACGCTTACCTGGGGGGCCATTGTTGCTGTGGCCATTTTCCTCGGCTCCCTGCCCGCCTTTGCCGGGCTGGTGCTGGTGATCCCGGTCCTGGGTCATGCCAGTTGGCATCTATACAGACAAGCAGTGTGCTGAGCGATCATCCCTCGCAAAGCACCTAAGGCGCGCCCTCATCCCGGGGCGCGCCTTTCTGTTAGGGTTTTGAACAGACTTGCCTCCAGTCGTGGACTACAGCAGGCCTCTTCTCTGGTTTCAGTCCCCCGCGACCTTCAACACGATCTTGCCGATATGGCCCGAGCTCTCCATGCGGGCATGGGCCGCAGAGGCCTCTTCCAGCGGGAATTCGCTGTCCATCACCGGGGCCAGTTTGCCGGCTTCGATCAGCGGCCAGACCACCTCAAACAGATCCTGAGCAATACGCGCCTTGGCCAGATCGCTTTGCGGCCGCAGGGTTGATCCTGTCACCGTCAGACGGCGGGCCATGATCTGAGCAAAGTTCAGCTCTGCCTTGGGACCGGACAGAAAGGCGATATGCACCATACGGCCATCATCCGCGAGCGTTTTGATATTGCGGGGAATATAATCCCCGCCGACCATGTCGAGGATCAGATCAGCGCCACCCTCAGCGCGCAGCACCTCGACAAAATCCTCGGTTTTGTAGTTGATGGCGCGCTCAGCCCCCAGGTCCAGACAGGCCTGGCATTTCTCATCCGAGCCAGCAGTGGTGAAAACCCGCGCGCCCAGCGCCGAGGCCAGCTGGATCGCCGTTGTGCCAATCCCCGAAGAGCCACCATGCACCAGAAACCGCTCGCCAGCCTCCAGCCCGCCACGGGTGAAGACATTGGACCAGACGGTAAAGCAGGTCTCCGGCAGGCAGGCCGCCTGTTTCAGGCTCATCCCCTCTGGAATGGGCAGACAATGGGCCGCCGGGGTGGCGACATATTCAGCGTAGCCGCCACCGGGCAGCAAGGCGCAGACCCGATCGCCAATTTCCAACCCAGTGACACCAGCGCCAAGGGCCACAACTTCGCCCGCAGCCTCCAGCCCCGGCAGATCGCTGGCACCGGGGGGCGGATTGTAGGCGCCCGCCCGTTGCAGGGCATCCGGGCGGTTAACCCCCGCATAGGCCACTTTCAGCACCACTTGGCCATGCTCCGGCTCAGGCAAGGGCCGCTCACAAAGTGTGAGCATCTCTGGTCCACCTGGCTTTACGATTTCCACCGCCCGCATCATCTTGGTCATGGGAATACATCCTTTTGATCCTTGCCAACTGCGTACCATCAGCGGCGCGTAGCACAAACGAAAAAAGGCAGGACGCCCGGAATACCGACGCGCCCCTCAGACGTTGGATTTCAACTAGATGTTTTCCTGAAGTTTTTCACTACAACGCAGGAAAACATTCCAGGTGGGTTTATCTCCAACCATGAGCGGACCATAGCCCAAATTGACAATGCCAGGATGCAAGCTTTCCGGACAGAGCTTCAACGATCTATAGGCATCTCGAACCATATTCTGCACCTCAGCATCATCCGCTACTGTAGCAGTAAACGGGGTGCCTTTGCTGACATGAGCATGAACGCGGTCCAAGCCGAAGTTCCCCTTGGCCTTCCTTTGCACCAAAAGAGTATAGGTTTTCCCGGAGGCTCTGTAGGAAAACTCTTGGAAACCATTCTCCTTATACATGTCAGGTGAAACAGCCTCTGTTTGCGGTGGCGCACTGGTGGTGTCTTGATCGGTGGTTGTATTACAAGCCGCAACTCCTAATACACAAAATGCAATACAGAGCCCTCTGAGGTGCTTAGCCATTAACTTTCCCGTTCAAATTTTAGATTTACATTGAAGGGATTACCTATCAAGCCACCTTTTCCCGCACAAGATCAACAGCACATCACCAATACAGCTTAAAGCTGCCAACCCCATCCCTGCGCCCACCAGTGTCACTCTGATGGTAGTCACCCGGACGTTTCTATTCTTTACATTTGGAAAACCGCATCCCGACATGGCCGAGATTGCAGAAAAAGACACTGGCTCCGCTGGAAGAGGTGCCGGGTTTTCTATCGCCCCGGCAGATCATCTCTGGAAGCGGGGCGCTTGACCTGCGACGACAGCCACCCCGTCCCTGCCATCAGGGGTTTCAGCAGAGGGTTCTTGCGCATGTCCGCTTTGACCTTCTCGAACTGCATCACATTGTCGATCCGGCGATCCAAGAACTCCCAGGTCGCCTGATGGTTGGGACTGTCATCACCCAACCAATACAGTAGCGTTGAAGAGTAAACCCCCGACAAGATGGTGCGCTTGCTATACCAGTTCAGATCATCGGAACGATCACCCAGCGCCGTCCAGATCGCATCACAGGTGCCCCAAACAGCCTTGGCCCCTGCGGCGGCATGTTGTGGCAAGGCAAAAAGCGTCACACCACGGCGCACGGCTTCCTTATCCTCGGCGGCTTCCAATCGATACCGGACCATGGCGGCGATTCGGTCACGAAACCGCAGCTCAGACAGATCCGCCTCTGCCAGCCGCGCCAACATCATCTGATCGCCGCGCCTATGATAGGCCAGCGCCAGATCTACCGCACCACGCGGACAGAGCGCCCGCGCCAGCACCGGATTAACGCCAGCATCAGCAATTGCGGCCTCAAATGTAGCCTCGGACCAGCCATCAAACACCACATGCAGCAGGGCTGCATCCAGCAATTGGGTCACCAGATCGGTGTCAGAAGTTGTCTGATTTTCCTGGCTGCTCATGGGGTTTCTCCCGAAATGAAAATGTGAGGTCTCCCTCAATAGGTAGGGAGTCGCGCCTTGATATCACAGTACTAGACAACAAACAGGAGCTTTGCTATATGGCCACTTCCTGCAAATCCTTGCAACTCTATCTAGAAAGGTGGTGAAAACCACATGCAGGTTAGTGTTCGTGACAACAATGTCGATCAGGCGCTCCGCGCTCTGAAGAAAAAGCTGCAGCGTGAAGGCGTCTTTCGCGAAATGAAGCTCAAGCAACATTTCGAAAAGCCGTCCGAGAAAAAAGCGCGCGAGAAAGCTGAAGCGATCCGCCGTGCCCGTAAACTGGCACGTAAGAAAGCACAGCGCGAAGGTATGCTCTAAGCTCCTTCTATCCGCTTTTTTGGCTTCCAGTTCTTTTCTGGACACAAAGTTGATGACCCCCGCGCCCTGGGCTCGGGGGTTTGTCATTTTTGGAGCCCCGTTTTTCTGCCCGCAAGGCTCCATGCGGAGGAAATCCCTTTGCCCCTGGCAAGCCCGGTTTCCCTTATCCCTCAAAAGCCTGGCACAAAAAAGTTCCAAAAACTACACTTTAACGTGTATTTTGAAAACAAATTCCCTTAAGGTGTTTGTACTGGGCGGCACCTCTGGGTTTCCCCGCCCATGTGCTTGTAGCCGGATCTGGAACACCCGGCTCTACCCGAGGTGACATAGCGCCCCTAGTCAAAACGGCGCGCCTTGCCCCCCTGCGCTCAAGGCATTTGTCATCTCGGGACCCCAGCCCCCTCCCATATTTCCCAGTTTGTCTCACCCGCTCCGAAGGGGGCTCCCGGTCTGTGGGACTGGCTCGTCAGCTTGACGTTGAAGACCAGGCAACGGGAACCGACAGTGGCCCGCGAAAGGCCCAACCGCCAAACGACGCTTCCTCTGTAAGATGCAGCCCCTCCATCGCCTCAAACAGCATGGGCAGGGCAGCCTGGGCGATCAGCGCCTTGGACACCCAGGCCCCGGCACAAAAATGTGGCCCAGCCCCAAATGAAATCGCAGCCGAAGACTCCTGATGCAAATCAAAGACCTCAGGATGCGCAAAGACCCGTTCATCCCGGTTGCCCGCCCCATACATCAAGAATACCCGATCTTCAGGCAGGAGGGTCACGCCGTGCAGCGCATATTCTTTGGCAACCCGACGTGGCGACATGCCAATCGGTGAGATCCAGCGCGCATATTCTTCAAAGGCCTGCATCCAGGTGGCACCTCCCGCCAGGACCTCGGCAAGCTGGTCGGGGTGGCGCAACAGGGCCCAGGCCGTGCCGGCGATGGCATCACGCGGCTCGTTCTGACCGCCCGAGATGGCAAGTTTGATATTCGCCCGGATCGCAGCCTCCTCCAGCCCGGCCCGCTTCTGCACCGCCAAGAGGGAGAGATCATCAGGGTCCAAATCTCCCGCCAACCTGGTACTGATACAGTCATCAATCCTTCTGGTCGCCGCGTGGCAACGCTGCTCCACCTCGCGATCCGCCCCATAGTTTGCACAGCCATCAATCATATGCTGGCTCACCTGGTCCATCTCCTGCGCCGTCAAATTGGTCAGCCCGGTGATCCGTTTCAGCGCCTCGCCCGAAACCACCATGGCGTAGTCATGCACCAAGTCGCAGCTCTTCTTTGGTTCCAGCTCGGCCAGTACGCCCTGCGTCACGGCGCGAAACTGGGCCAGCCAGTGATCGCGTACCGTTTTGGGAGAGACCGTGGGGAAAATCGCCCGGCGTTCCTGCATATGCGCATCGCCATCTTTGCGCATCATATTCTCGCCCATCAACTGGACCATCAACCCGTCCGGCTGCGCAGAGGAGAACACCTCCACCTTCTTTTCTTCGCGAAAGATATCGTCACGACGGGTGATAAGATAGGCTTGGAGCTGTGGCACATAGACCACCGCAGCCCGCGCCCGCATCTTTGCAAGGTCAGGATAGGGGTCCTGCCAAAAACGTTCCAGATCAACGTTATACTGTTCAGCCCGTGCCATTTCACCCTCCCCTACGCTCTGGTCACCTCACTGAAGGATGAATGAGTTGATATGTCAACACGCCCAACATAAGATGGGCATATGAGCGAAGCCCCTTCCCTGCCCGATGATATGTTCCTGGTCACTGCCGATGGCAGCCCGGATGATCCTGCCGCCCCAACACTGAGCCTGCGCAACAGCCCGGTGGTGCTGGTGAGTTTTGCCGGCAGCCGGCTGACGCGGGAAGCAACCCGTGCCTATCAGGCGGAGTTTGGCATCGGCGTGATGGATTGGCGCATGCTGGTAATGTTGACACGCAGCCCTGGCTGCTCTGTCGCCGAGGCCGCACGCATTACCGGGATCGACAAGGCGGCCGTCAGCCGGTCCTTGCAACGCTTAGAAGGGAACGGTTTGGCACAGTCCCAAGCTCTGGGAGAGGACGAGCGGCGCAAATCCTGGAGCCTGACCCCAAAGGGGCAGGAGCTGCACGGCAGAATCCTGCCACGCGCGCTGGAACGCCAGAACGGGCTGCTGCGGGGGTTTTCCCAGGATGAGATCGCCCGTTTCACCGACTATCTCCAACGGTTTCTCGCCAATATCGAGCCATCAGACTAAGGCGCTGCCGCACTGTGCCGTAAGGCACAGTGCCAGGCCCAACACTATACGGCCTTCGTCAGAAGGTCGCTAAGGTGGCGGGAGCCCCCCCCTTTCCTCATTGGCAGGGCTCTCTGGCCGTGGTGGCTAGTAGATCTTTGGCACATGCAGCTCGTCTGGCAGCACCCGGCGTTCGTAATCCGGATTATATTCGCGGTCCGGCAGTGAGACCTTCTCGCTTTCCACCTCCCGATAGGGGATCTTGCTCAGCAGATGCTCGATACAGTTCAGCCGCTCTCGCTTTTTGTCGTTGCCTTCAACAATGTACCAGGGCGCCTCGGGGATATTTGTGCGTTCAAACATCTCTTCTTTGGATTTGGTATATTGCTCCCAGCGGATCCGGCTTTCCAGATCCATCGGCGATAGCTTCCACTGTTTCATTGGGTCATGAATACGCATCATGAAGCGCAGCTGCTGCTCCTCATCGGTGATCGAGAACCAGTATTTCAGCACGATGGTATTTGAGCGCACCAGCATGCGTTCAAATTCCGGCACATCGCGAAAGAAGTTCTCGACCTGCTGATCATCGGCAAAGCCCATCACCCGCTCGACACCCGCCCGGTTATACCAGGAACGGTCAAACAGCACGATCTCGCCAGCCGAGGGCAGATGCGGCACATAACGCTGGAAGTACCACTGGCTTTGCTCGCGCCGGCTGGGCGCAGGCAGCGCCACCACCCGGGCCACCCGTGGATTGAGCCGCTGGGTGATCCGCTTGATCACTCCGCCCTTGCCGGCACTGTCACGCCCTTCCATGATCACCAAAACCTTGGCCCCGGTTTCCACCACCCAGTCCTGCAGCTTGATCAGCTCCGCCTGCAGGCGCAGCAGGTTGCGAAAATAGACTTTGCGATCCAGCATTTCGGGGTGCTGCTCCCGGTAGATCTTGCGCAGCTCCATCGACAACATCGGCTCGGCAAACTCAATTTCGATATCCTCGTCCAATGTGTCCTGAAGCTCAGCCTCAAGCCAGTCATAGGAGTCGGAGTCGATATCGCTGGTCACGGGCATATTCCTTCACTGTGTTGTCTGTGCGGATCCCACTACCAAGCCAGTGTGATCCTTTGATGTCACGGGCGGAAAACCCTGCCAAATCGTGACCCTTGGCAAAGCCCAAGCTCCCAAATCAGGGCCCTTCGCTGCTTTGCGCCATGCTCAGATGGAACCGCGTTTCAGCCTGAGGTGCAACCGCAATTTCTGCGGATGCGACATCCCGGCATCACTGCCGGGCGCACCGCTCCCTCATACAGGTGTTAGCCGCGCGCAGCGGCTAAAATCAGATCAGCGGCCTTCTCGCCGATCATGATGCTGGGCGCATTGGTATTGCCACTGGGGATTGTCGGCATGACACTGGCATCGGCAACCCGCAGCCCCTGAACACCGCGTAGGCGCAGCTCGCCATCCAGTGGCGCAGCCTCATCAACCCCCATATGCACCGTACAGGTGGGGTGGAAAATTGTGGTGCCAATTTCACCGGCCGCCTGCACCAGATCCTCCACCGCATCCGAGGCGCCACCGGGTTTCATCTCTTGTGGTGCATACCCCCGCATCGCAGGCTGCGCCATGATTGCCCGCGCCTGACGGATTGCTGCCACCGCCACTTGCCGGTCGCCTTCGGTCGACAGGTAGTTCGGGGCAATCTCGGGCGCCTGATGTGGATCAGCTGAGGTGATCTGCACCGTACCGCGGCTTTCGGGGCGTAGATTGCAGACACTGGCCGTCAACCCAGGAAAATCATGCAGCGGCTGGCCAAAGGCCTCCAGCGTCAGCGGCTGCACATGGTATTCCAGATCCGGCGTTGCCAGATCGGGGCGTGAACGCGAAAAGGCCCCCAACTGGCTGGGTGCCATCGACATCGGGCCAGAGCGTTTCAGCGCATATTCCAGGCCAATCTTGACCTTGCCCAGCATCGAGTTTGCCAGGGTATTCAACGTCTTGCCCTTGCCCAGGCGCCAGGCACAACGCAGCTGCAGGTGATCTTGCAGATTGGCGCCAATGGCGGGCATGTCGCGCTCAACTGCGATGCCGTGTTCCTGCAACAACTCTCCCTGCCCCAGACCGGACAATTGCAGGATCTGCGGCGAGTTCACCGCCCCAGCCGAGAGCACCACCTCGCCGCGCGCCCGCACCTGGTGGGTCGCACCGCCCTTGTCATATTCCACGCCAACCGCGCGCCCCTCTTCGATCAGGATGCGACGGGTGTGGGCCTTGGTTTCGACCTTGAGTGTATTCCCGGTGACGGTCCGCAAAAAGGCCTTGGCCGTGTTCATCCGCCAGCCAGAACGCTGGTTGACCCGAAAATAGCCAACGCCTTCGTTGGTGCCGGTGTTGAAATCAGTGACCTTTGGCATCCCCCAACTGGCGGCGGCCTCCATCCAGTCATCCAGCACATCCCAGTGCAGGCGCTGGTTCTCCACCCGCCATTCGCCACCAGCGCCATGCATATCAGAGGCACCTTCGACATAGTCTTCGGATTTCTTGAAATAGGGCAGCACATCATCCCAGCCCCAGCCGACCAGCCCGCGCTGACGCCAACCGTCATAATCCGCCGCCTGGCCACGCAGATAAAGCATCCCATTGATCGAGGAGCAGCCGCCCAGAACCTTGCCACGTGGATAGAGCAGGCTGCGCCCGTTCAGGCCAGTTTCGGCGGCGGTGCGATACATCCAGTCGGTGCGGGGATTGTCGATACAATAGAGATAGCCCATGGGGATATGGACCCAGTGGTAATTATCCTTGCCCCCCGCTTCGAGCAACAGTACCCTATGGCCCGCTTCGCTCAGCCGTTTGGCGACAACACATCCGGCGCTGCCCGCGCCCACCACGATATAGTCCCACTCCATTGTAAATCTCCTGCCTCAATCCCCTGGCAACAGACCACAGTTGCGCCAGTCACGACAGAGGGAAATCTGCAAAACCCATTTTCTCTCAGAGGCTTGTGCGGACCTTTCTAGACCGGCAGCGCGGTGGTCTTGAAGACCGTTCGCAGCGCGAAACTCGACTGCATCTGCGCCACCCCAGGTAGGCGCGTCAGGTGCTGGCGGTGGATACGGGCAAAGTCATCGGTATTTTCGGCAACCACCTTGAGCAGATAGTCCGCCGATCCTGCCATCAAATGGCATTCCAGCACATCCGGAATACGCGCCACCGCGCGCTCAAATGCGTCCAGCAGCTCATCCGCCTGGCTTTGCAGGGTGATCTCTACAAACACCGTAGTGGGCACGGCCATCTTGCGAGCATCCAACAATGCAACGTAGTCTTTGATATAGCCATCAGTTTCAAGCCGCTGTACGCGGCGATGACAGGCCGAGGCCGACAGATTGACCCGTTCGCTCAGCTCGGCATTGGAAATCCGCCCCTGCCGTTGCAGCACCTGTAGAATCCGACGATCCGTGTTATCCAGAGACATTTCTTCAAAGATCCTTGCTAGGTTTCGCCTATTTAGGTGAAGAATCTTCGAATGTCATGTTTTTATTATGCTCAAAAAAGCAGCATCTTTTTCCAAAGCTGCGTCAGACTGACGCAAAGGAAATGGAGGAAGCATCATGAAAATCGGTTGCCCCACAGAGATCAAACCCCAGGAATTTCGCGTTGGCATGACGCCTGACGCCGCCCGCGAGGCGGTCAACAATGGCCATCAGGTTGTCATTCAGCAGGGCGCCGGGATGGGCGCGGGCTTTACCGATGCGGATTATACCGCTGCCGGTGCTGTGATCCTCGACACGGCTGAAGAGATCTTTGCCACGGCCGATATGATCGTGAAGGTAAAAGAGCCCCAGGCGGTTGAGCGCAAGATGCTGCGCGAAGGTCAGCTGCTGTTCACCTATCTGCACCTCGCTCCCGATCCAGAGCAGACCCATGACCTGCTGGAAAGCGGCTGTACCGCCATCGCCTATGAAACCGTGACTGACGACCGGGGCGGATTGCCGCTGCTGGCACCGATGTCCGAAGTGGCCGGCCGCCTGGCCCCGCAGGTGGGCAGCTACACCCTGCAAAAGGCCAATGGTGGCCGCGGTGTGCTGATGGGCGGCGTGCCCGGTGTTGCCCCGGCCAAGGTTGTGGTCATTGGTGGCGGCGTTGTGGGCACCCATGCGGCCAAGATCGCCGCTGGCATGGGCGCGGATGTGACCATCCTGGACCGCTCGCTGCCCCGTCTAAAGTATCTCGACGATGTCTTTGGCCGCGACTTCAAGAACCAGTATTCCACCGCTGGCGCCACCGCCGAGCTGGTACGTGAAGCAGATATGGTGATTGGCGCGGTGTTGATCCCTGGCGCCGAAGCGCCCAAACTGGTGTCGCGCGCACAGCTGTCCGAGATGAAGCCCGGCGCGGTTCTGGTGGATGTCGCCATCGACCAGGGTGGTTGCTTTGAAACCTCCCGCGCCACCACCCATGCCGACCCGATCTATGAGGTCGACGGTATCATGCATTACTGCGTTGCAAACATGCCCGGCGCGGTGGCCCGCACCTCGACCCAGGCTCTGGGCAATGCCACCCTGCCCTTCATGCTGAACCTGGCCAACAAAGGCTGGCGTCAGGCCTGCGAAGATGACCCGCACCTGCTGAATGGCCTGAACGTGCACGCAGGCAAGCTGACCTATTATGCGGTAGGCAAGGCTCTGGGCCTGGATGTGATCTCCCCGAGCTTGGCGCTGAAATCCTGATCAACACGCGTTAAAAGCTCATGGCCCGCCAGTTTCTCCCGACTGGCGGGCTTTTTGTGTCCAATTGACCCAAAATTTGCATTGCGATGGCCGAACGCAATTTTTCCCCTAGCCAGAAAGACACATTCTGCAGTCCTCTTAAAAGATCGCGCCAGAGGACAGAACTCCCGAAGGGCGCAGTCAGAAACAGGGGAAACAGATGCTATCAGAATTCAAAGACTTCATCGCCAAGGGCAATGTCATGGACATGGCCGTCGGGATCATCATCGGCGCCGCCTTTACCGCCATCGTCAAATCCTTGGTTGGGGATCTGATCAATCCTCTTGTTGGGCTGTTCACCGGTGGGGTTGATTTCACCAATTCCTATATTGTCCTGTCTGGAGAAGTCGCCGCCGGAGCCAGTCTGGAAGCCGCCCGCGAGGCAGGGGCCGCCGTCTTTGCCCATGGTGCCTTTATCATGGCGGTGATCAATTTCCTGATCATCGCCTTTGTTGTCTTCATGCTGGTGCGCTACGTCAACCAGGTGAAAGAGGCCGCCGCCCGCAAAGAAGAAGCCGCACCGGAGCCAGAAGCCCCAGCAGGCCCCAGTGAGTTGGATATCCTGATGGAAATTCGCGACGCGCTCAAAAAGTAAACACATGTGGTGAGCACAGCACCCTGGCCCCCAAATCACTTTGGGGGCCTTTTCTTATCAATCTCCCCCTTGCCGGGGGCAATCCGAATGTGCTTCATCCGCGCAAAATCACAAATTCGAAAGAGTGACACGGACATGGAAGACATTATCGAACAGGGCTTTGCCTATTGGCCTATGGTCTTGAACGGCGGCAAGGCGCTGGCCGTACTGATTATTGGCTGGATAGCGGCAGGCATGGTGAGCCGCGCCATTCGCAAACGCATCAATGCGACACCAGAAATCGACCCCACCCTTGGCAATTTTGTCGCCAGCATGGTGCGCTGGGTGCTGATCGCCGTGGTGCTGATTGCCGTCCTCGGCATCTTTGGCATCGAAGCCACCAGCCTGGTGGCCATGATGGGTGCCGCCACTCTGGCCATTGGCCTGGCCCTGCAAGGCACGCTGAGCGATCTGGCGGCTGGTTTTATGCTGGTGCTGTTTCGCCCCTATAAGATCGGCCAATATGTCGACATTGGCGGCACCGCAGGCACGGTCAAAGATCTCAACCTGTTTGTGACCGAACTGGCAACCCCGGACAATGTGCAGATCATCATTCCCAATGGTCAGGCCTGGGGCGCAGTGATCACCAATTTCTCGCACCATGAGACCCGGCGTGTAGATCTGGTCTTTGGTATTGATTACGGCGACAGCGCCGATGAGGCCAAGGCGATCATTCTGGACCAGGCCGCCGCTGACAGCCGGATCAAACAAGACCCCGAGCCCTGGGTGCGGGTGACCAATCTGGGCGATAGCTCGGTCGATCTGACCACCCGTATCTGGGTGGATGCTGCGGATTATTGGGAGGTGAAATTCGCCATGACCCAGGGCGTAAAAGAAGCCTTTGACGCCAAGGGCATCTCGATCCCCTACCCGCACACGGTGGAAATCAAACGCGAGGCCTAAGGCTCGGATCAGAAGTCAACAGGGGGGGCTCCCGCCCGTCATCGGCTTTTTTTGAAAAGCCTCTTCCCGTTGGGCCCGGCACCCCGCCAAAGGCAGGGTGCTGTCAGGAAAATGGCGGCCGGCCACCCAGATTGGTCATGCCTTCAGCATCCGCAAAGGCCCAACGAGAGGCCAGGAGCTGATAGCTGCGATGGTCCCAGCCGGAGACATCGCGCTGAAAGCGAGACCTCCAAGCGCCTTCGACATGAACGCCTAAGCGAATTTGGTTGACCTCTGGCGGTCTGCTGCCCGAGCGAACTGCCGCTTGTGTTGCTTTGGCAAACATGGAATTCACCCGGGTCTCCACTGCCAGGGCATCCTTGGCCCGCCGTCCTGCAAAGACCACAAAAATCTCTTGCTTGTCATTGAGGTATCCGCGAACCACCAGATCCCCACGGCTGCTGCGTTTGATATGTGGCACCAGGGACACCCGGAACTGGCCCAGGTCTTTTTTGAACAGACCCGTGTCTTCACTTTGGGGGGTGATTTCATTGGGCGCGCGTCGACGGTTCTGCATAGATAGTGTCCGTTAGGGCCCCTAAGGCGAGGCCCCCCAAGTGTTTGTGGGGTATATGTGCTGCGGCACAGTCTACGCGGCGCCCGTTAACGAGTGGTTTCACCACCCTCCCTTGCGGTTCAAACAGAAGCAGATCTTTGGCGCGACATCACCAGGATCTTTTCGTCAAAGTAGGCTGCCTCCCCGGAGGTCTGATAGCCCTGTTTGGCCGCGACCTGCTGCGAGGCTGCGTGCTCAGGCGCAAAGATTGCCACGGTCTGTGGCCAGTGCTGCACCTGGTCAGCCCAGTGGTGGATGCAGCCCACCGCCTCACTGGCCAATCCGCGCCCATGGGCCTTGGTCGCCAGAACCCATCCTGCCTCGGGGACCTCCGGCAAGGGGGGTGAGATCTCGCGGCGATAATTGGCAAAACCAACCTCACCCAGAAACTCGCCACTTTCACGATCACAGACAGCCCAATAGCCAAAGCCCAGAGCCTGCCAATGACCTATGTAGCGCAGCAAGCGCGCCCAGGACTGTTCAGCACTGTTGGGCGCACCGCCGATATATTTCACCACCTGTGGATCCGCCCACAGTGCCGCGACTTCATCAAAATCCTCCACTCCGTGGGGGCGCAGGATCAAGCGGTCGGTCTGGAGGGTCGGCGTAGTCATACCGGCAGTGCGCCCTTCAGCACATAGGTGAGGATCTCCACCACCTGACGCGGCTCATCCGCTACGGCCAGGGCGGCGGCATGCACCTCTTTCAGGGCGTGCTGATGTTCCGGCTGGCTGAGCACGATGATGGATTTGCCCAGAGCTGCCGCATAGCCCGCATCAAAGGCGGCGTTCCATTGTTTGTACTTCTCGCCAAAGCGCACCACCACAACATCGGCCTCCTCCAGCCCCTTGCGGGTGCGGATGGCGTTGAGCTTGGCGCCCTTGTGGTCATGCCAGAATTTACTGTCCTCGCCCCCCAGAATGGCCACGCCACAGTCATCGCTCGAAGCATGATCCGTCACCGGGCTTTGAAAGCTCACATCCAACCCCTCGGCACCTTCAGTGATTTGTTCACGCCAATCGGTGTGGATTTCCCCGGAAAGATAAACCTTGAGTGTCATTTGTACGCTTCCTTCTGTGCTCGCTATCAGCCTGAGTTGGACAATGGATAGAACGGATCCAGAGCGGAGACCAGTCATCGCGGATCTCTCAAAACCAGAACGACATCTGCAAACCCCTGCGGCTGGCTATGCGGAAAGTGCTGCCCACCTGCGCTTCCAAGTGAAAGCCTGGTTTTGCTAGACGAAGCTGATTTCGGTTGCAGTTACCTTACTTATCACTTGGCCAGTGTTCACAGCAGCGTAAATTGGTCTGGGTGGGCGAGCAGTCTCATCAACGCGACGAGAAACCCAGCTTCTGACTTCCAGCGTTTTCAATGATTGCGACAATGCTCGATCCGTAATGGACGGCAAATTTCGCTTGATGTCATTGAAGCGGACCGGTGTATGAAGCGATGTTAACACCGGGAGTGTCCATGATCGACGGAGCAGGCTTTGATCGGCATCAGCGGTTGCGCATTGAATTCTGTTGGCAATTGCAGCGGCGGACATTCCCACCGATGTAAGCCGAAACTCTGGGCGCAGAGGGTGACCGTAGCCAGGATTGCGTTCTAGCAACCCCATCGTGATGAGATGATCCAAGCTTTGGGCAAAAGCGGTCCTGCTCGCACCAGTTGCTGCCAGCAAAGGCGCCTGTCGACCTGCAATACCTTCGTGCAGCTTCGATAGAATGGGCAGTGCCCAAGCTCTTGAAGTGATGTTGACAAACAGCATTATGTCCATAAAGTATAGTTAATATATTTAGCACGAAAAGGAAAGACCATGTCGCTTATTTCGCCCGACAAAACCATCAATATTTCTCTGTCCGTCAGGGATCGCCACAGGAGTGCTGAATGGTACGGCAGCATGTTGGGATTTGAGACCATCTACCACGCAGACGACGCAGGTTGGTCAGAACTTCAAACGAATACTGTCGGCGTTACCATTGGGCTTGGCGAGCATGTCGAACCTGCACCCGGCAACTGCGTGCCCGTCTTTGGGATAGCTGACCTGGACGCGGCGAGGCAGAAGCTGGAGCAAGCTAAAGTTAAATTCGATGGTGAAACAGATGTTGTCGAAGGTATGGTCAAGACAGCAACTTTTTATGACCCCGATGGAAACGCTCTCATGCTCGCAGAAGATTTGACGGGTAGATCCTGATTATCCCCGAAAAGCGCAGTCCATTTAGCTGCCATTCGAACACCGCGCAGCATAATGCCTTTGGGCACGATGCAGACTTACACCACCTGTAAACATGACCTAAAAAAGGCGTGCCGCTATGGACACGCCTTTGCAATTTTTAGCGGCCTTAACGCGCGCCTTAGCCCCGTAGGGTGCCACCTGTGGCCTTGGTCACCTTGGCAATGATTTTCTCACTCACTGCCTCGATGTCCTTTTCTTTCAGCGTCTTATCACTGGGCTGCAGACGCACGGTCAGAGCCAGGCTCTTTTTGCCTTCTCCCAGTGAGCCGCCAATGAATTCATCAAAGATGCGCACATCGGTGATCAGCGCCTTGTCGGCACCGGCAGCGGCATTGACCAGCGTCAACGCCTCAACCTCGGCATCGACCACAAAGGCAAAATCGCGCTCGACCGCCTGCAGATCGCTTTGGCCCAGGGCGGCACGGGTAGCGCCGCTCTTGCGGGGCAATGGCACTTCATCGGGCCAGATGGTGAAGGCCACAACCGGACCTTTGACACCCATGGAATTGATCACCTTGGGGTGCAGCTCGCCAAAGATGCCGAGCACCTTTTTGGGACCCAAACAGATCTTGCCGTGACGGCCCGGATGCCACCAGTCCTGCGCGCCGCGCAGGATTTGCACCTTGGCCGGAGCACCGATGGCGGCCAGGATGGCCTCGATATCGGCCTTGGCGTCAAAAGTATCAACGCCGCGTGCGGTGCCATGCACATCCTTAGGGCCGGTGTCGCCAACCAGAATGCCGGTGATCAGATTGTGCTGCTCACCCGGCTCGCCACCATGGAAGGCTGGGCCAACCTCGAACAGGGCCAGATCCATGAAACCGCGCGCCTGGTTGCGCGCGGCCGCCTGCAACAGGCCCGGCAGCAGGGCCGGACGCATATGCGACATCTCGGATGAGATCGGATTGGCCAGCATGGTGGCATCATCGCCACCGCCAAACAGCGCCGCCGAAGGCTGGTCGATGAAAGTATAGCTCACCACCTCGTTGTAGCCGAGGCTGGCAGCGGTGCGCCGCGCCATCTGCTGGCGGCGTTGCTGCGGTGTCATTACCGCCTTGGGGATACCATCGGTGGCGCGCGGCAGCGGAATGCCCTGCAATTTGGTCAGCGAGGCAATCCGGGCGACCTCTTCAACCAGATCCGCTTCGCCCTGCACGTCGGGGCGCCAGCTGGGTACATTGGCCATATTGCCTTCAAGGCGAAAGCCGAGGCGGGTCAGGGTCTGGCGCTGATCGCTCTCGGGGATATCCATCCCCACCAGTGACTGCACCCGTTCAGCGTCCAGCTTATAGGCGCGGGAATGATCCGGCACATCACCGGCGATCATCACCTCCGAGGCCTCACCACCGCAGAGTTCAAGGATCATCTGGGTCGCCAGATGCAGACCCTGGATGGTGAATTCCGGGTCAACGCCGCGTTCAAAGCGGTAGCGTGCATCGGAGTTGATCTTGAGCGCGCGGCCGGTGAGCGCGATCTGCACATGGTCCCAAAAGGCGCTCTCAAGGAAGACGTCAACGGTCTCATCGGTGCAGCCGGTTTCTTCGCCGCCCATGATACCCGCGATGCTTTCGGGGCCGTTTTCATCTGAGATCACCATCTGCCCAGCCGCAAAGGTATACTCTTTTTCGTCAAGCGCCTTCAGCACTTCACCACCGGCAGCCCGGTGCACCCGTAGATCGCCAGAAACCTTGGCCGCATCAAAGACATGCAGCGGGCGGTTCTGGTCATAGGTGAAGAAATTGGTGATATCGACGAGGGTCGAAATCGGGCGCAGACCAATCGCGGTCAGGCGGTCCTGCAGCCATTGCGGGCTGGGGCCGTTCTTGACGCCTTTGATCAGGCGGCCAGAGAACAGCGGGCAGCCATCCAATGTGTCCTCATCGATGGTGACCTTGATTGGGCAGGGGAAGCTGCTGGCAATTGGTGCAAATTCCGGTGTTTTAAGGGTGCCAAGACCACGTGCCGCCAGATCGCGGGCAATGCCGTGAATACCCAGCGCGTCGGGGCGGTTCGGGGTGATGGCGATCTCGATCATCGGATCCACCTTGGCGGGCTGGTTCGCCGCCAGCCAGTCGACAAAGCGGTCGCCCACTTCACCCGAAGCCAGCTCGATAATACCGTCATGTTCGTCCGACAGCTCCAGCTCACGCTCGGAGGCCATCATGCCAAAGCTCTCAACACCGCGGATTTTGCCAACACCAATGGTGATGTCGAGGCCGGGGATATACATGCCCGGTTTGCAGACAACCACAGTGATGCCTTCCCGTGCGTTTGGCGCGCCACAGATGATCTGCATCTCGCCTTCATCGGTCACAACCTGACAGACCCGCAGCTTATCCGCATCGGGGTGTTTTTCGGCGTGTTTGACATAGCCCAGGGTAAAATCCTTGAGCCGATCACCGGGGTTGCTGATCTCTTCGACCTCAAGGCCGAGGTCAGTCAGGGTTTCAGCGATCTCATCCACTGATGCGTCAGTGTCGAGGTGATCTTTCAGCCAGGAAAGAGTGAATTTCATCGGTCAAGGGTCCTATGGCAAGCCATGCGTATACAGGCATAGGCAATGACAAAGAATGACGCCCGGCGCAAGTCTTGCTGGCGCTCCCCTGACCGTCAGCACGCAACTGCGGCTGAAATGCGTGGCGTAAATCTATCGCAACCGAAAGGAATTGAGAAAAGGGCAGTGCCTGACCTTGGGGAGGTGCAAAGCGCCTTCCCGGGGGAAAGGTCAGGCGCGGCCCGGCGGTGCCGCCGGGCGGAAGATCTGTCTACTTGTGTTTGAAGCCTCCAAGCAGGCTTTGAGTCTTGCGGAGTTGCGCACTGGCATGCCTTTTTTGCTGCGCCCGCTCCCTCCGCGCGCGTCGATCCAGTTCAAAGAACACGCTGATTGGAGCCCCTGCAAGAAAGACTATTGGCCACGCTATTTTTTCGGGCGTCGCAGTAATGAGAACGACGGTCATCGCAAAAAACAACAGCCCCGCCAGATTGATTTTCCAGCGGGGCGTTCGTTTTGAAACTGCCTGACACCAGCTCACATAGCGCGAGAGGTACAGGCTGAGCACATACATTTAACGGCTCAAACCGCCATGCAACGTTGGCACGTCTAGGCATTGGAAGCCGTAGTGGCGCAGCCAGCGCAGATCGCTGTCAAAGAAGGCGCGCAGGTCGGGGATGCCGTATTTCAGCATCGCCAGACGGTCGATACCAATGCCAAAGGCAAAGCCCTGATAGATATCGGGGTCAATTCCGCCAGCTGCGATCACCTTGGGGTGCACCATGCCGGAGCCGAGAATCTCCATCCAGTCGTCACCCTCGCCGATCTTCAGCTGACCATTGTCCCAGGAACAGCGAATGTCGACCTCGGCGGAGGGTTCGGTGAAGGGGAAGTGTGACGCGCGGAAGCGCAGCTCGACATCATCCACTTCAAAGAAGCTTTTGACAAACTCTTCCAGCACCCACTTGAGGTTCGCCATCGAGATGTTCTTGTCCAATGCCAGACCTTCGACCTGGTGGAACATCGGCGTATGGGTCTGGTCATAATCTGCGCGGTACACACCACCGGGACAGATGATGCGCAAAGGCGCGCCCATCTTTTCCATCGAGCGGATCTGTACAGGGCTGGTATGGGTGCGCAGCACATGCGGCGGGCGGTCGTCGCCCTCGGCACGGTGCATGTAAAACGTGTCCATCTCGGCGCGAGCCGGGTGGTGGCCGGGGATGTTCAACGCGTCAAAGTTATACCAGTCGGTGTCAATGCGCGGGCCTTCAGCGACGGAAAAGCCCAGCTCGGCAAAAATGGCGGTCAGCTCTTCCTGAGCCTGGCTGATCGGGTGCAGGCTGCCCTGACGCGCGGGGCGCGTCGGCAAGGTTACATCCAGCCATTCGGTGCGCAGACGCTCATCCAGGGCGGCATCAGCCAGACCGGACTTTTTGGCGGCCAGGGCCGAGTTGATCTCATCCTTCAGCGCATTCAGTGCCGGGCCAGCCACCTGGCGCTCTTCGGGCGTCATCTTGCCCAGCTCGCGCATCTTCAGTGCGACTTCGCCTTTTTTACCCACGGCGGCGACCCGGATGGTCTCCAGCGCGTTTTCATCCGAAGCATCGGCAATCTGCCCGAGGTATTTTGCTTTAAGATCGTCCATGACGGTCCCCTGAGTTTGAGCTTAGGCTCTGCTATCATAAGAACGGGCGAAAGCAAGGGGGACTGACCCCAGAGACAAAAGATGCCTTGGCGCTATGGCGCTATGGCGGCGCTTATCACTGCAGCTTGGCCCCCGGAGATCGGGCAAATCACAAACCAATGAGCCCGCCCCAGAGGAGCGGACTCGATCACCTTTGCGAAACTCGGGCCCAACACGCGCGCCTTCGTTCAGGTCTAGTTCAACAGCTTGACCGCAGTTCCCGTGGACACCCGGCAAGCCCAGCTAAAGGGGCAGACCTGAATATTGCCAATGCGCGCATTGATCACCGCATCCGCACCAAGTTCAGCGGCTTCGACCTGAAGCTTTCTACGTGCCTGTGCGGGGGTTGGGTTCGGGTGGAAGGCCGTGGCCTTGCCAACTGTGGTGGATAGTTCACCAACGACTTGGAACTTGCCGCCATTGATTGTGTCCGACACCAGGACCGGCAGCTGCTCTACCGGCGTCGCGCTCACCTGAGCAACCGCCTGAGCGTCGCGTTCAATCCCAGCCGGGTAGGTCATTTGATCGGCGCAAGCCGCAAGCATCAAAAAAGGTAGCGTCAGAAGAATTCGTTTCATTGTAGTTCCTTGCTCAAAAGTACCCTGAGTAAAACAAAGGTTCTTTCTTGGAGAAATTCACATGCTGGAGCGATATGCAGAGCAGCACATAGGTTGCCTTTCAGGACATATACATTCGCTAAAATTGCGTCAATTGTGCTTTCGATTACGCCACGGCGCATACGAAAAAGGCCGCCCCAAAGGAGCGGCCTTTAAAATTTTCTAAGCCGTAAAAGCTTTAGGCTGCCAGTGCGGACTGGGCCTGGCGCACGATGGCACCAAAGGCTTCGGGCTCGTGGACGGCCAGATCGGCCAGAACTTTACGGTCAACTTCGATACCGGCTAGGTTCAGACCGTTGATGAAGCGGCTGTATGTCAGGGCTTCGTCGTGGCTGCGGACGGCGGCGTTGATACGCTGGATCCACAGAGCGCGGAAATTGCGCTTACGCTGCTTCCGGTCACGTGTTGCGTATTGATTTGCCTTGTCGACGGCCTGACGGGCGACTTTAAAGGTGCTCTTGCGGCGGCCATAATAACCTTTGGCTGCCTTGATGACCTTCTTGTGACGGGCGTGGGTTACGGTACCACCTTTAACGCGGGACATATCTCAAACTCCTCTTAGCGGTCGTAGGGCATATAGCCCTTGACGATCTTGGCGTCGGGAGCGGAGAGCTCCGAGGTGCCGCGTGCGTTACGGATGAATTTCTTGGTGCGCTTGATCATGCCGTGCTGTTTGCCGGCCTGAGCTGCCAGGACCTTGCCGGTCGCTGTCACCTTAAAGCGCTTTTTGGCGCTCGATTTGGTCTTCATTTTGGGCATTTCCGTCTCCTTCAATGCGGGTTCGGTCGATGCGCGACTCGGCATGCCACTTCGGGCCGGCCACGCGAACAGGTGCGCCATGTACGAAAACTGCCCAGAAAGGGCAAGTGTTTTATCAGACAAAACGCCCCAGAACCGAGAAAAAGATATCCGGGATCTGTTCCAGGCGGTAACCGCCCGGATGGGTCATCACCGCATAGGCGATCAAACCAACGCCGGAAAGCAATAACAGGCTGGAGACCCGCGGTGGGCGCGCCTCGCTCATGGCTGACAAAATGGAGGGCACAGAAAGCCCCCCCAGGACGATCCCCAAGATCAACGCCAGATCAGTATCCATTTCACCTCTTACAACACATTCAAACAATATGTTGTGAGTCTACTCCGGGTCGGTGCTGTAAATCAAACGCTCATCACAGGGGGCAACCCGCAGGATGTTGGTGGTACCCGGCACGTTAAAGGGCACCCCGGCCGTCACCACGATCTGGTCCGTCTCACTGGCAAAGCCCCCAGCCCGCGCCGCCCGCGCAGCCCCCACAACCGCGCCTTTGAAGCGCGACTGATCTGAGGTCAGCACACAGTAGCAGCCCCAGCTCAGCGCCAGACGCCGGGCAGTGCGCTGCAAAGGCGTCAGCGCGATGATCGGCACACCGGGACGCTCCCGCGCGGTCAACAGGGCCGTGGTGCCGCTATGGGTAAAGCAGCAGATCGCCTTGATCTCAGTCTTTTCGGCAATCTCACGCGCGGCTGACACAATGGCATCCGCAACGGTGTCGCCTTTTGCCGAACGCGAGGCCGCGATGATTTGCGAATAAGTCGGGTCGGCTTCGACCTCGGTCGCGACCTGATCCATGGTCTGTACGGCCTCGATCGGATAGCTGCCAGCCGCTGACTCGGCGCTCAGCATGATGGCATCAGAGCCCTCATAGATGGCGGTCGCCACATCAGACACTTCAGCCCGGGTTGGCATCGGGCTTTCGATCATGCTCTCCAGCATCTGGGTAGCTACAATCACCGGTTTGGCCGCAGCACGACATTTGCGGACCAGGCGTTTCTGGATGGGAGGCACCGCAGCCACTGGCAGTTCCACGCCAAGATCGCCGCGCGCCACCATGATGCCGTCTGAGGCGTCAAGGATTTCATCAAAGCGGTCTACGGCAGAGGGTTTTTCGATCTTGGAGAGCACCGCTGCCCGGCCATCTGCCAATCCTTTGGCCTCAAACACATCCTTTGCCCGTTGCACAAAGGACAGGGCCAGCCAGTCGACGCCAAGTCCACAGGCGAATTCCAGATCTGCGCGGTCTTTTTCAGACAGCGCCGCCAGAGGCAATTCCACATCCGGAACGTTGACGCCTTTGCGATTGGAGATTGTCCCGCCAATCACCACTTCACACTCGGCAAAGTCAGCGCCACAGGCCGTGACCTTGAGACGGATCTTGCCATCATTGACCAGCAGATGCGCGCCCGGCTCAAGAGCTGCAAAAATCTCTGGATGCGGCAGGCAAACACGTGAGAGGTCGCCTTCGGCCTCATTGAGGTCCATTCGGAAGGCAGCGCCGGGCACCAGCTCTTCAGAGCCATTGGCAAAAACGCCAACCCGCAGCTTTGGTCCCTGCAGATCCGCCAGGATGCCGATGGAGCGGTCCAGATCCTGCTCCACCTGTCGAATGATCGCGTGCTTTTCTGCGATCTCGGGCTGCGTCCCATGGGACATGTTCAGGCGAAACACATCCGCGCCGGCCTCGAACAGGGCCCGAATGCTGTCGTAGGTTTCCGATGCGGGCCCAAGAGTGGCGACAATCTTCACATTGCGCGAGCGTTTCATAAGGGTTCTCCTCTAGGGCATATCATGGATCACAGGGCAAAACATGTGACAGTAAAACAAAATGTTACCGCAAACAACTTTTGGGGCCTTATCGCCCAATTCCCATTCTGCTGCAACTGCAGTAAAGGTATTCGCAACAACAGGCGACATATCCATGACATACACACCATTTTTTATCGAAGGGGCCGACCGCCCTGCCCGCTGGCTTATCACCTGCGATCATGCCAGCAATATGGTCCCGCCATTTGTAGGCAATGGGGATCTCGGACTACCGTCCGCTGATATGCAGCGCCATATCGCCTATGACCCTGGTGCACTAGCAGTGTGCCAACTGTTGGGCCTGCGCCTTGATGCCCCTGTTGTGGCGTCAAATTTCTCCCGCCTGGTGATCGACCCCAATCGCGGCGAAGACGATCCAACCCTAGTGATGCAGCTCTATGATGGCACCATCATTCCCGCCAACCGCCAGGTCGATGCGACGGAGCGCGCGCTCCGCCTGGATCGCTGCTATCGCCCCTATCACGCGGCTCTGGCCAAACTCGCCGCTCGCCCGGATACTGTGATCGTCTCGGTTCACTCCTTTACGCCACAGCTGCGTGGCCGTGAGCCACGCCCCTGGGAGATCGGCATCCTGCACTCAGACAATGAACGGTTCTCCCCGCATCTGATCGCCGCGCTCCAGGCCCCCGGAGACCTATGTGTCGGCATCAACGAGCCCTATACCGGCTACCTGCCGGGCGATGCTATCGACACCCATGGCACCAAGATGGGTCGCCCCAACACCCTAATCGAGCTGCGCAATGACCTGATCGCAGAGGCGGCCGGGCAAGAATACTGGGCAGACCGCTTGGCAGATGTTCTGCCGCAGGCTTTGGCGATGTCACATCTGTAGTCAAATCGGATGTCACAAAGAGTGGAAAGGTGGGTTGATTTCCGACCCATGCCCCTTGTGGTCAGGCACCAGGGAAACCATTTATAGAGGTAAGATCTGCTCTGAGAACTCGTGAAAGGAGATCATTGTGATACGGGACCTCACTGTTGAAACCCTGACTGCATTCTTTGGATGGATGACCGTGCTCCATATTGGATTTCTCGGCGTCACAACTCTGATCCTTCTGGGATTTCGCGACCGGCTCGCCGCCCTGCATGGCGCCCTGCTCGGAATGGATGCGACAAGCGTGAAGAATGGATATTTCTCCTATCTCGCAACCTATAAGATTCTCATCTTTGTCACCGCTCTCATACCCTATCTAGCGCTCAAGCTCCTATAACCGCGGGGTCAAAGCCGCGCATTGTGCTGGTCGATCTGGATTGCTAAGACATCTCAGGACGCCAGCCAAATCAGGAGCAGAGCAATGGACAAGCAGATCGACCCACAGACTGAGATCGAACTCCAGGCCGCCGCCTTTCGTCGTCTGCAAAAGCACCTGATGGAAGACCGCACCGATGTGCAGAACATCGACATGATGAACCTGACCGGATTCTGCCGCAACTGTCTCAGCCGCTGGTATCAAGAGGCCGCCAATGAACGCGGCATCGCGATGGACAAGGTCGAAGCCCGCGAGATCTACTACGGCATGACCATTGACGAGTGGAAAGCCAACTACCAAACAGAGGCCGGCCCCGAAAAACAGGCCGAGTTTGAAGCCGCCTTTAAAGAGAACGTCACCGACAAGTCCTAAGGTCTGCGGTGGGCGGCCCCTCAGCGCGGCCACACACAGCCCCTGTGCAGACCGGCATCTGTCTTGGGGTTGCGGCAATGCCTAGGGTCAACGGCAATAGCCTTGACCCCGGAGTGAAACCTTGCCCCAGCCACATCCCAACCGTATGCCGGCCTTTTTCATCTCTCACGGCGGCGGCCCCTGGCCCTGGATGGCCGATTGGCGCTTAGAATTTACTCCACTCGAAGCCTCTCTGGCCAAGCTGCCTGCGCAGCTGCCGGCCCGACCAAAAGCCGTGTTGGTGATCTCCGGCCACTGGGAAAGCAGCAGCTTTTCTGTAATGTCCGCCGCCAGGCCGCCAATGGTCTATGACTATCACGGTTTTCCGCAGGACACCTATGAGATCACCTACCCCGCGCCCGGCGCGCCGAATCTTGCCGCACGCTGCGCGGAGCTGATCGCTCAGGCGGAGCTTCCGACCAGACCGGATCCTGACATGGGGTTTGATCACGGCACCTTTGTCCCGATGGCTGTGATGTACCCAAAGGCCGATATCCCACTCTTGCAGATATCGCTGCGGCATGGCTACGATCCCGCAGAACATTTGCGAATGGGCCGCGCCCTGACGCCATTGCGCGAGGAGGGCGTCGTGATCATCGGTTCCGGGCTCAGCTATCACAACCTGGCCCTGTTCGGACCTGCGGCAAAAGACCCATCAGAGCAATTCGACAGCTGGCTGCATCGCGCCCTTGCCTTGCCCAAAGAGGCACGCAACTCCGCCCTGCTCAACTGGGAACAGGCCCCAGCCGCCCACATCTGCCACGCCAAAGAGGACCACCTTGCACCCATCTTTGCAGCTCTCGGCGCGGCCGAGAACGAACCCGCAACGCGGATCTATCACCAAAAGAATATCTTTGGCGGGGTGACCGCCTCTGGCTACCGCTTCGGCTGAACAGGAAAGGCCCGCATCAGCATAGACGCGGGTCCTTGAAACGCTTGCGTTCCTTGAAAGTCAGATCGCGGCCTTCATACTTTCGTCCAGGTAGATCTCGCGCAGGCGCTTGGCGATGGGGCCAGGGGTCCCGTCGCCCAAGGCCACACCATCGATCTCCACAACCGGCATCACAAAGGCACTGGCCGAAGTGGTGAAAGCCTCATCCGCCTCTTTGGCCTCATCAATGGTGAACAGGCGCTCTTCCACTTCCATCTGCGCCTCTTCCGCCATGCGCAGGACCGCCTTGCGGGTAATGCCATGTAGGATGTCGTTTGACAGCGGCCGGGTCACGATCTTGCCCTTCTTGACAAAATAGGCGTTGTTCGAGGTGCCCTCGGTGACATAGCCATCCTCAATCAGCCAGGCATCATCGGCGCCCGCCTTCTTGGCCATCATCTTGCCCATCGACGGGTAGAGCAGCTGCACGGTCTTGATATCGCGACGACCCCAGCGGATGTCCTCGATCGAGATAATCTTGGCGCCCTTCTTGGCAGCAGGATTGTCGGCCAGACCCGGCTTGTTCTGGGTAAACAGCACGATGGACGGCTTGGTGGTTTCCGGATCGGGGAAAACAAAATCGCGATCGCCGTCGGAGCCCCGGGTGATCTGCAGATAGACCAGGCCTTCGACAATCTCGTTGCGCTTGACCAGCTCACGGTGGATTTCCAACAGCTCTTCCTTGGAGCAAGCTGCGGGCATCTCCAGCTCGTTCAACGAGCGCTCCAGACGTACGGCGTGGCCCTCAAAATCGATCAGCTTACCGTCCAGAACGGAAGTCACCTCATAGACGCCATCGGCCATCAGAAAGCCACGGTCAAAGATCGAAACAGTTGCTTCTGTCTCGGGCAGGTATTCGCCATTTACATAAACGGTACGGGTCATCGTGGTCTCCTCAACCCCAGAGTTCAGCCTTGGGCGGATGCACCCCGGCGGCGTCAAATTTCAATGGTTCCTCGCGGTCTTCTGCCAAGAGAAGCGGCCCGTCAAGGTCTGTCACCAAAACACCCTGTGCCAGCAATGTCGCAGGGGCCATCGCCAGCGAGGAGCCAACCATGCAGCCAACCATCACATCATAGCCCAGCGCCAGCGCCTCAGACCGCAGTTTCAGCGCCTCAGTCAACCCGCCGGTTTTGTCCAGTTTGATGTTGACCACATCATATTTACCTTTGAGCTTGGGCAGGCTGGCGCGATCATGGCAGCTTTCATCGGCGCAGACTGGCACCGGGCGCTCCATGCCAATCAGGGCCGCATCTTCGCCCGCCGGCAGGGGTTGCTCGACCAGCTCCACGCCCAGCCGCACCAGATGCGGCGCCAGCTCAGCATAGACTTCTGCCGACCAGCCCTCATTGGCGTCGATGATGATCTTGGCATCGGGCGCCCCTGCGCGCACGGCCTCAAGCCGAGGCATGTCATCAGGGGTGCCAAGTTTGATTTTCAACAGCGGACGATGGGCATTTTCCGCCGCCTGTTTTTGCATCTCCTCAGGACTGGCCAGCGACAGGGTATAGGCGGTAATCTCAGGCCCCGGCGCGGGCAGCCCGGCCAGTTCCCAAACGCGCTTGCCCGCCTGTTTGGCCTCCAGATCCCAAAGCGCGCAATCAACCGCATTGCGGGCCGCACCCGCTGGCAGCAGATCCTGCAACTCATCGCGGCTGAATTCGGCAGGCAGACCCTCGATCTCGGCCGTCACGCTCTCCAGCGTTTCATTGTAGCGCGCATAGGGGACACATTCGCCCCAGCCCACAAAACCGTCTTTTTCTACCTTTACCGTCAACACCTTGGCTTCGGTCCGCGATCCGCGTGAGATGGTAAAAACCTGCGCCAGTTTAAAGACATCCGGTGTAACGGTGATTTTCATGGTCCTGCCCTTTATTGCTACTCTTTGCAGATACAAAAAGCCGCGCTTGAAGGCCAGCCTAACCCGGCCTTCTGCTATATCATCTTTCTAAAAAATATTCCCGCCGGAGGCTCCTGCCCTGACGATCAGGGCCTCCGGTCAGAATTCTGGATCAGCAGGCAGCCAGCGCATCCACCAGGCGGCCAGCGCCATGGCGATAGGGGTCAACCGCCGGCAGGCCCATACGCGCCTCAGTCTCGGCCAGGTATTTCACCGCCTCATCTTCAGACAGATGCTGGGTATTCACCGAGATGCCCACGATCTTGCAAGCCGGGTTTGCCCGCTGTGCCAGCGGCAAGGCCACGTCACGCAGCTCTTCCAGCGAGGGCACGGTATAACCCGGCAAACCACGCATATGCGAGCGGGTTGGCTCGTGGCAAAGGATCAGCGCATCAGCCTGACCGCCATGCACCAGCGCCATGGTAACGCCGGAGTAGGAGACGTGGAACAGAGAGCCCTGGCCCTCGATCAGATCCCAGTGGTCTTCATCGTTGTCGGGGGTCAGATATTCCACCGAACCCGCCATGAAGTCGGCAATGACAGCGTCCAGCGGCACGCCGTGGCCGGTGATCAGGATGCCGGTCTGGCCGGTGGCGCGGAAGGTCGATTTCATACCGCGCTTCTGCATTTCGGCGTCCATTGCCAAAGCCGTGTACATCTTGCCAACCGAGCAATCGGTACCAACCGCCAGGCAACGCTTGCCGGTGCGGGTCACGCCATTGGCAATTGGATAGCCATCGGTGGGCACGCGCACGTCATGCAGAGTGCCGCCATGGGTCTGGGCCGCAGCCACCAGATCGCCTTCGTCGCGCAGCAGGTTATGCAGGCCCGAGGCCAGATCATAGCCCATCTCCAGCGCTTGGATCAGCACTTCTTTCCAGGCGGCGGAAATAACACCCCCCCGGTTGGCCACGCCAATCACCAGTGTCTTGGCGCCTGCCGCCTTGGCCTCGGCCAGGGTCATCTCGGTCAGACCAAGATCGGCACCACAACCGGGCAGGCGGATCTGACCTACCGCGTGATCCGGACGCCAGTCGCGGATGCCAATGGCAACCTTGGCTGCCAACATGTCGGGCGCATCGCCCAGGAACAACAGATATGGTGTCTCGATCATGACGGGTTTCCTTTGCTATCTTAACGCCGATTTTCGGAGGAATTTGCCGCAAGTTCATACCCTTTTTGCAGATTCTCCGCCTCTTGACGCAAGATTCTGCGATGGCATTGAGGCTATTTCGAAGATTTCTCCGATAGGTCCGGCTCTGCGCCACTTTCTTCCTCCTCCAACCAGGATTCGGCCTGCAACACCCCGGATTGCGAAGCACCAAGCACCGCAATGGCCTGCAAACTGCCAGTTTCTTCCGGAGCCTCCTCCTGACCACGTCGCAGAATTGCCACTCCAACAACCAGTAAACACAGGGCCGCGAGCACCAGGAGGAAGCCCTTTCCGTCAGCAATGCTGACCGTATTTGGCCCCACCAAAGTGCCAATGAACTGGCCGAGATTGAGCAGGAACAACATGGTGCCGCTCGCAGGCACGATCTGTGAAGATTTCAACTGGTCATTCGCATGGGCGGTACAGACCGCATACATTGGCAGGCTGGCCCCCGCGAGCAGGCCAAAACCGATCACCACCGAGGTCTGCGAGGGGCTGATCAACATCCAGAAGCAGGCCCCGGCCCCAGTCAGGCCAAGCCCTAAAAGCACCAGTCTGCGATCCGTCTTGTCGCTTACCCAGCCCACCGGGTATTGCACCAATGCCCCGACCACCATCGCCACCACCAGAACCCCAGAGGCCTGGGCCGCACTCATCCCCAGAGACAGGGCATACAGTGGCAGGGTAATAAACCAGGCGGCCACGGCCATGGCGCTGACAAGATTGCCAACCACAGCCATGGGCGACACCTTATAGAGCTTCCTCACCGACATCCGGTCAGGCACCTCATAGTCAGGCGCCCTATTGCCGGACAATAGCAGAGGAACAATCGACAGGGATATCAGGATGGATACCACACCGAACAACAGATTGCCGCCTGGGTCCGGCAGGGCAACCATGGCGGTGCCAATAGCCGGTCCCGCCATCCAGATCATAAAATAGATCGACAGGATCTGAGCCCGGTTGTGGTTCTCCGCCTTGGCTTGCAGCCAGCTTTCGGTGATCACATAGAGACCAGGGTAGCAGAATCCGGCCAGGAACCGCATCGCCGACCAGGAAATTGGGTCCGAGGTCAACAGATGCAAGATCGCCGCGATTGAAACCAATGAGGCCAGCGCCGAGAAGGCGCGGATATGGCCGACCTTTTCCACCATGCGCGGCGCCACTGCGGTGCCGATCAGCGCTCCCAGCGGATAGGCCGCCTGCATCAGCGAGATTGTGAACTCCGAAAACCCGAGGCTGGCGCCCCGGATTGTCAGCAAAGTAACCAGCAGCCCATTGGCCACCATCAAAAGAATCATGCCCAGGAACAGGGCCCAGTTTTCAAGGAATGCGCGTTTCATATCGCAGAGCTGACAGGATTACCTCTGGCAAGCTTGCTTATTTGCGGCAACAAATACGCCGCCGCATCGCAGCGTCGTATTTCTGCGGATGCACAATTCACTTGCGAAGCGGGGCGCAACTAAATATCACCCAACACAAACGTCACGCAATTTCATTACCTTTGGGAGACACTACCGATGAGCTTTCGCCTTCAGCCCGCCGCCCCTGCCCGCCCCAACCGCTGCCAGCTGTTTGGCCCAGGCTCCAACACCAAACTCTTTGCCAAAATGGCGGCCTCTGCTGCTGATGTAATCAACCTCGATCTCGAAGATTCGGTTGCCCCCACCGATAAGGACGTGGCCCGTGCCAATGTCATTGAGGCGCTCAATACCGTGGATTGGGGCAACAAATACATGTCGGTGCGGATCAACAGCCTCGACACCCCCTACTGGTACCGCGATGTCGTCGATCTGCTGGAACAGGCCGGTGACCGTCTGGATCAGATCATGATCCCCAAGGTGGGCTGCGCCGAAGATGTCTATGCCGTGGATGCGCTGGTCACTGCGATTGAGCGCGCCAAGGGCCGCAGCAAACCCGTGTCTTTTGAGGTCATCATCGAATCGGCTGCCGGCATCGCCCATGTAGAGGCCATTGCCGCCAGCAGCCCCCGGATGCAGGCCATGTCGCTGGGTGCGGCGGATTTTGCCGCCTCGATGGGCATGCAGACCACCGGTATCGGCGGCACTCAGGAAAACTACTACATGCTGCGCGAAGGCGAAAAGCACTGGTCCGACCCCTGGCACTGGGCCCAGGCCGCCATCGTCGCCGCCTGCCGCACCCATGGGGTACTGCCCGTTGATGGTCCCTTTGGCGACTTCTCTGACGATGAGGGCTATATCGCCCAGGCAAAACGCTCTGCCACCCTCGGCATGGTTGGCAAATGGGCCATCCATCCCAAACAGATCGGCCTGGCCAATGAGGTCTTCACCCCATCTGAGGAAGCCGTTGCAGAGGCCCGTGAGATCCTCGCGGCGATGGAACAGGCCAAGGCCAACGGCGAAGGCGCCACCGTCTACAAAGGCCGCCTGGTCGACATCGCCTCAATCAAGCAGGCCGAAGTGATCGTGGCCCAGTCCGAACTGATCGCCAACGGCTGATTTTTGGCAGCTGGACCCGTTAACAAGTCGGCCTTTGTTTTCTTCTAAATTCCACTTCGGGGCGCTCCAATTGGGGCGCCTCTTCTGTGTGCCGCCCTTCTATGTTCCCGCTTTCCGGAAACGGGGCAAGTCACTCCAATGAACCATCGCCAGACCCTTGGGGCTGGTCCCTGCGACCAGAGTAAGAAACCCTTAGTCCAAGACCCCCGGGAACAGATAGGATACTGCTTCATAAATACACCGCGAACAGGGGAACTCATATGGCAGATCTAACGCTGATACACACAGCCGAGGTACATGTTGCCAGCTTTGCCTCACTGGCGCCCGACGCAAGCCTCAGCCAAATTGTCCGCGCCGATTGGCTGGCCCGCGCGCGAGACGGCATTGATGATAGCCTGCGTGATGAAATCGCCAGCACCATCAAAGGCCTGAAAGGCCCGGTTCTGTGCAGCTGCACCACCATCGGGGAAGTGGCCGAAATCGCAGGTGCCACCCGGATCGACTGGCCAATGATGCAACAGGCAGCTCTGACCGGCGGCCCGGTGCTGATGGCCTATTGCCTGGACAGCACACGTACCCCCTCCAGCGCCCTGCTCCGCCGCGCCTTCTCTGAAATCGGAGCGTCACCAGATTTCACCCTCCTCAACCTCACAGATCTCTGGCATCTGTTCGAGACAGGCGACATGACCGCCTTTGCCGAGGCCATCACAACAGCCGTTCTCGCGGCGCTTGCAACCCGCCCTAAAACCTCCGCTGTGGTTTTGGCTCAGGCCTCCATGAAAGAGGCAGGCCCCAACCTGGCCTCTCAGCTGGATATCCCCGTCCTCACCTCGCCCGAGACCGCCCTGCAGGCCCTGCTGCCCGCGGGCCATGACTCCCTCTCCCCAAAAGGTGCATAGGCAAATTACTCTACCGCTCCCATCACCTTTCTATAAATATTCAAAAAACACCCCCTGCAGGGTCTAGCCACGCAGGTCTTTGGGCGAGCCCATTACCACATAGGTAGTAATCGCCGTGACAAAGGGCGAGGTGCCGAGAATATCGGTATGGAACAGTTTGTAGCTGGGCAGATCAGCGCATTCGACCCGTAACAGATATTCGATCGTTCCCGTGATATTGTGGCATTCCACCACCTCACGCGCCTCATCCATCGCCCGCTCAAAGGCCTGCTGCGCCTCTTTGGTATGTTCGCCCAGAGCAACACCAATATAGGTGACAAAGCCCGCGCCCATGGCATCGCGATCCAAAACCGCTCGGTAGCCCGTGATCACTCCGGCCTGTTCCAGATCCTGCACTCGACGCAGGCAGGCAGAGGGGGACAGGCCAACCCGGTCCGCAAGCTCCAGATTGCTGATACGCCCATCGCGCAGCAATTCCTGCAATATTTGTTGGTTTATTTTATCATTCTTCGCCATGGATTGCAGTATTAGCCAAAAACCGCACAACAACGCAATTTCATTCGGGGTCAAACGCGTCATTTATGCGCCATGACTTATGAACTCTTCCTCGCGCTTGCGCTCTTCGCCTTTGTGTCCTCAATCACCCCCGGCCCCAACAATCTGATGCTGATGGCGTCGGGCGCCAATTTTGGCTTCCGCCGTACCATTCCCCACATGCTGGGGGTCGCGCTTGGCTTTGTCTTTATGGTGATCCTCGTCGGCGCAGGATTGGTACAGATCTTTGACGCCTTCCCCATAAGCTACACCATTCTCAAGCTGGCTTCGGTGCTGTATCTGCTTTACCTCGCCTGGAAAATTGCCAATGCGGGCCCGGCAGAGGCTTCCGGAAGCAGCGGCACGCCAATGACCTTTCTGCAGGCTGCCGCCTTTCAATGGGTCAACCCAAAGGCCTGGGCCATGGCCCTCACCGCGATCAGCGCCTATACGCCGAGTCAAACGCTTTGGGCGATCTTTGTGGTGGCCGCAGTGTTTGGCGCCATCAACCTGCCCTCAGTTGGATCCTGGACCGTTCTGGGTCAACAAATGGCGCGCTTTCTCACCAACCCCCGCCGGCTCACCCAGTTCAACTGGCTCATGGCCGCCCTCTTGGTGGCTTCGCTCTATCCGGTGATCTGGCCATAACTGTCATGGCCAGATCCTGAGCAGATCAGCCTGTCCTATTTGAGCGGCAGGCAGATCTCAGTCAGCAGCTCCTCGGGGGCCACCTCGCGTGGGTTGTTGAGATAGATCTCGTAACAGGGCGCCTCGGCGGGCTCTTCGCCCGAGGAAGGCAGCCAACCGCCAAACAGGCTGTGATAGGCAGCTGATATCCCGGAATAGGCCCCCTTATAGGTGAGCACTGCTGTCTTGCCGCCGACAATCTGCTTTTCTTCCATCCCTTCAGGGATCTCTGCGCCGGTGAAAACACCGCCGGCAAAACTGCGCAGCGCGGTCTCCGGGATGCTGTCAGGATCATCGTAGTAAATCGCCGTCAGCGGGCCCATCTGAGGCCAAAGACTGCGTGTTTCACAAAGAGCGCCAAAGCTCTCAAAGCGTTTGCCGATCAAATGATAGCTGCCCTGATGGGCAAGGCCCACAAGACGGCGCGCGGGTTCTTCACGTAAAGCAACAGGATGCATGGGGTAATCTCCGGTCTTAAAGTCAGGTCGAGAGGGGAAATGGGACGGCGCCTTGCGAAAGCCCGCAGGGCTGGCACCATAGGCCTCGGTGAATGCGCGAGAGAAGGAGCCTTGGTTGGGATAGCCCACCGCCTGGGCGATCTGCGCGAGACTGTCCTGGGTCAACAGGAGCGCACTGGCGGCCCGATGCAGGCGAATGCGACGCACCGCCTGCGCACAGGTCTCGCCGGTGACCGCACGAAACACCCGGTGCCAGTGAAACCGCGACATCGCCGCAACATCTGCCAGCTGGTCCAGCGACAGATCCCCTGCGGGGTGGTCATGGATATAGTCGAGCACCCGCAGGATGCGCTTTTCATAGGTGGCGGTCATTACCGGGATATCCTTCTCTCTTGCCGGAGGAGATGTGCCACGGGTCGGGATCACAAATCTTGCTGACCTGCTGCGCTGTTGCACAATATTGGCCCGTGACAGGGCCGCAGCACGCCAAGCCAAGTGCATTTCGTTGACCCAAGGCAAGGCACAGAGTTGCATCTGCGCGCACAGAAGGCCATATACGGCAAAACCGCGTGAGCGAGGCGATATGACTCAGTACCTGGAATTTGAAAAACCGCTGGCCGAAATTGAAGGCAAAGCAGAAGAGCTCCGAGCCTTGGCACGGGCCAACGAGGAGATGGACATAGCGGATGAGGCCGCGGCGCTGGACGCCAAAGCCGAGCAGCTGCTGAAAGATCTCTACAAAGAGCTGACCCCCTGGCGCAAATGTCAGGTGGCTCGTCACCCCGATCGGCCCCATTGCCGCGATTACATCGACGCGCTGTTCACCGAATACACGCCTCTGGCGGGAGATCGTAACTTTGCCGATGATCTCGCCGTTATGGGTGGACTGGCACGGTTCAACGACCAGCCAGTGATGGTGATCGGCCATGAAAAGGGCTCCAACACCAAGGCCCGCATCCTGCATAACTTTGGCATGGCCCGCCCCGAGGGCTATCGCAAAGCCGTGCGCCTGATGGAGATGGCCGGACGCTTTGGTTTGCCGGTTGTGACACTGGTCGACACCACGGGCGCCTACCCCGGCAAAGGTGCCGAAGAGCGCGGCCAGTCCGAGGCGATTGCCCGCTCAACTGAGATGAGCCTGAAAATCGGTGTGCCAGTGATTTCCGTGATTATCGGCGAAGGCGGCTCTGGCGGCGCCGTGGCCTTTGCCACCGCCAACCGCGTGGCGATGCTGGAACATGCTGTCTATTCAGTGATTTCCCCCGAAGGCTGCGCCTCGATCCTGTGGAAAGACGCCGAGAAAATGCGCGAAGCGGCCGAGGCCCTGCGTCTCACGGCGCAGAACCTGCATGAGCTGGCGGTGATCGACCGTATCATCCCCGAACCCATGGGCGGGGCGCATCGCGACGCCAAGGCCTCCATGACCGCGGTGGGCAATGCCATCCAGGAGATGCTGGACGATTTGAAAGACAAAGATGGCGCTGAGCTGATCAAGGACCGCCGCCAAAAGTTCCTCGACATCGGCTCCAAAGGCCTCGCCGCGTAAATCCCCCCGGCTCTTAGGTTTCAAAGGCCCGATCCCGGCAAAGGGATTGGGCCTTTTTTTTTCCATCAGCCCTTGCCCAAAAGGGTCATGGGAACCCCTTCAAGCGGACCTGACTTTGGGTCGAATCTACCCCTTATGAACAATTTTTTTGATCGCCGGGAGCTCCGACCCGCGCCCGCCAAAGACGCTAGGCCCGATCTCAACAAAGCCAAATCTCTTAAAAAAAGACACTGCATTCAAAGTGGCCTCGATAGTGACTGGCCCGTCCCAGTCGGTGCGTGCATCCGCCAAAGCGCGTTCAAACAACGCGATGCCGGCGCCTTTTCCGGTTTGACCTGCCGCCACAAACAGACGCACCACTTCTCCCGAAACCCCATGCGAGAAGCCAATGGGCGCGTCGCCTGCCTGCGCGATCCAGATTTCTTGGCTTTGGCAATCAGCTACATAGTCTGCAACACTGCGTCCTGTCATCCAGCTTGCGACCACCTCCGGCGCGTAGGGCTTGGGGGTCAGCGCTGCAACGGATGCGGAAACAAGATCAAAAACGGCTTTGGCATCCTCTTTCTGAGAACGCCTATAGCTGATGCCCAAAGATCTATTTTCCATCATACCACTAACAGTCTAAGCCCCTGCGTCACATCAGACCTGACCGCCAGACGCAGACCCGGCTCATCTCCAGCCTTTAGGGCGGCGATAATCAGGCGGTGGTTCTGCGGCGGGTCAGTGCGCCGCAGACGTCCATAGAGGGCGCGCATGGTTGGACCCAGCTGTAGCCAGACGGTTTCTGCCATGGCCAGCATCGCTGGTGCCTGGGCACGCAGGTAAAGTGTGCGGTGAAATTCCAGATTGGTGCGGATATAGCCAACTGCATCGCGTTTCGAGACCATCTCGGCGATGGTCACATTGATGCTGTGCAACCGATCAATCAGCGCCATATGCGCCCGCGGCAGCGCCCGGCTGGACAGCTCCACCTCCAGCAAAGCCCGCAGGGCTGCCAGCTCTTCTATCCGCTCATTGCTGAGCTCTGGCGTTGTAACCCGTCCCGAAGAGGACAGCGACAAAGCCCCTTCAGCCACCAGACGCCGCAGGGATTCCCGCGCCGGGGTCATCGACACACCAAATTCGCGGCCAATACCGCGCAGTGTCAGGGCTTCACCAGGAGCAATATCGCCGTACATGATCCGCGCCCGCAGCGCGCGGTACACCCGATCATGCGCCGAGGCCGTGGTATCGGAGGAGGGTGAAGCGGTGGGTTTGGCAGAAATAGACATGGCCTATGCTGTGATCACAAACCCACCCTTGGTCAACAGCAGAAATTGTCACGCAGCCCGTATTGCGCCTCTAACGGGGGGCAAACCGATAGCGGTGCAGCCCGCTGCCTTCGCTGCGCAGCCATTGGCGTGGTCCAGAACTGTCGCCATAAAGCTGCGCAACCACGGCCCAGAAATCTGCGGAATGGTTCATCTCGACCAAATGTGCCACCTCATGCGCGGCCACATAGGACAGGACTTCGGTGGGGGCCAGGATCAGCCGCCAGGAATACATCAAAGTCCCTGCCGAAGAACAAGATCCCCAGCGCGAACGGGGATCGCGCAGGCTGAGCTTGGCATAGGAGCGCCCCACCTGGGCCGCATAGTGATCTGAGGCGGCGGCCAGCCGATCACGCGCCAATTCCTTCAGGTATCGCTCCAACGACCGTGCCGGCTTATCCCCGCCAACCTCAATCGTCTCTGGCTCCAGCCGCACACCGCGCTTTGGTCCTGCGACGACTTCCCGCTGCCGTCCGTCGACAGGAAGTTTCGTGCCAAAGCCGACCTCAACCACTTCTGGGTGGCGCGCCAGGTGATCGCGAATCCAATCTTCCTTCTCGGCGGCAAAGTCCAGGGCCTCACGCGCAGGCAACCGGGCAGGCAGGGTCAGGGTGACCCGCCCGTCCAAGGCAGAAATCCGCAGACTGATCCGTTTGGCCCGCGCTGAACGGCGCAAGACAAGAGGAACCGGCGGGCTTCCTGGCAGGTGATATGCGCTCATGGCGGCGCCCCTTCATGGCAAAGGCTTTGACAGTGCTCACCTCATATGGCAAGGCAACTGAATCGTCGATACGACTCACCAGTAAATCAAGGGGACCCACATGCCCAACGAAGAATGGGGCGTAAAGCGCGTCTGCCCAACCACCGGCAAGCGGTTTTATGACCTAAACAAAAATCCGATCGTCAGCCCCTACACGGGCGAAGTGGTCGAGCTGAGCACCGGCAAAAGCCGGATGATCGAAGCCGATGCCGCGGATGCAGCAAGCGCCAAAGCCAAAGAAAACGACGCAGATGACAGCGACGTTCTGGAAGATGACGAAGATGTCGATCTGGATCTGGGCGATGACGTTCTGGACGATGACGATGACACCGATACCGTACCTCTCGAAGAGATCGCGGATGTCGCATCGGAAGACGACGACTCCTAAAATCACCTCATGTGATTTTAGCTCTCCCAAGCAGCCCTATGGCTGCCTGGGGATCAGGCTGGCGGCGCTGGTAAAAGGCCTGTCAAAACCGGTGTAAAACCGTCTGACAAAAAAACTCACGACGATGGTGCATTTTCCACTTGCGACCTGCTGCATCGTCCCTTAAATCACCCTCACACCGCGACACGGAGCGGCCATATGGCCAGGACGTTGCAACGGTGTGATTTGGGGCCTTAGCTCAGCTGGGAGAGCGCCTGCATGGCATGCAGGAGGTCAGGAGTTCGATCCTCCTAGGCTCCACCAAATCCCTCTTGAAATTTGCACAACATGAAACCCTGTACGCGGTTTCTGGCCGCTTGTTTGGGTTCAATGTACACAAGCACCGCCCCAACAGGCTGTTATTTCTCTGCAGTACTGAGCACTATGAAATCCCCGCCCTTTCTTGCAAAAAGGGCACCCCCTTAGGAGGGGCACCTTTTCACTGTTGCTAAGAACCAGAGCCTAGAACTTGAGATCAAGCCCAACCTGGAGCCCATAGCTCTCATAGCCGCTCATGCCGAGCCCGTCATAAAAGGTCTCAACCTGAAAAACGCCCTGATCAGCGAATTTATAGCTTAGCCCCAGTTCAGCCCGCGCACGCGCGCCCTCCACCTCTGACGAGACCGCTAGCGCACCACCAGAGTTTTCCAGATAGCTGCCAATTGCACTGATTCCACCAAACAGCAGCAACTCACCAGTGTTGCGGCGGGTCTCAAGCGGCTTCTCAAAATCAAGCCCCAGTTCAATCTGCCCCCAGGCCACTCCCTGGCTTGGGATGAGATTGCCAAGACTGTCGCGATAGGCCTGCTGATCATCAGTCGTATAGGTAAGCTTCACGTTCGGAATCAGGGTGGTTTTGCCGTAAAGCATCGAACCTGAAACCTTCAACATGGCCAGCAGGCGCTCAGTCTCAACCTTGTCGGTATAGGTGCCAAAGGGGGAGACATCGTTTGAGCTTTCACCATAAAGCAACCGCCCCTCAACAAAGATGTCGTGATCAGGGAACTTGGTGACAAAATAGGGGCCAATCAACCAGCCCTTACCTTTGACACTCGCCGCACCATCGTCCTGATCCAGATAGTCGAGCTGCAACATTGCACCAACCAGCAGGTTTCTATTTACCGCAAAGTGACTGCCAATAGCGCCAAAAACATAAGCACTATCGCTGGTCCCCTCATGGCTGATAGCGCCTTGTAACCGGGTCCAGACACGCGACCCCGGTTTGGTCGAGATATCAAAGTTCCCCTGCCCACGGGTCACTGCCAGATTAAACTGCCCCTGCCCTTGCACAGCTCCGTTACCAGACAAAAATCCGGTCAGATCAGGTTGATGGCTGATCAACTGGGTTGCGCGCGTATTCATGAACTGACCAATGAGCTGGCTGGTCTCTTCTATTGTGGTGCTTTGGACGGCGATGGCACCCGAAGCGAGGTTGCCGTTGCCCGAAACATCCTGTGCCCCCCCAGCCACAATTGAGATGCCAATATCACCAGCGCCCGAAGGTTGAACAGTGATCGTGTAGAGAGCCCCACTCCCGGAAAGCGCAATGGCCGAGCCATTGTTGACCAAGACATCAACGATGGAAAACCCGGTCACAGTCTCAGAGAAGGTCGCGGTGACGTCAAAACTCTCTCCCGGTGAAACCGATGTTGCACTTGTTGTCAGTGTTACAGTGGGGGCCACGACATCCAAATTGGTCAGCCCAAATGTCACAGAGGTCAGACCGGTGCTGGAGGCGGTGACATTATACCCCCCCGCCGTCGCATTGGCCGTTGCCGTCACCGAGGCCAGACCCGAGGCATCCGTCACAGCTGAGGCCGCCGAGAGAGCCGCCGAGGCGCCGGTGACCTCTACACCTGCTTTCCGGTCTGTGATTTGCAAAATCACGCAGCTTTCACAGGCTGCATTTACGCTCTCTCCAAAGCACCAATAGGGTGAAATCGGGAGAGAGATATGGCTGACCTGCATACAGCTGACACAATCGGCAAAACAGCTTTGCCTGCGGATATGAAAAATGCCCTGCACAAGGCCTATCAGGCCTTCGCCAATCGTTCTAATTTCTGCGGCGTCGACATCGGGTACCGCTGGCAACACGGGCAACGAACCAAGGATATCTGTCTGCGCCTGCATGTGCAGCGCAAATTGCCCATTGACGCCCTACTCCCCTCGCAGGTGTTGCCAACACATGTCGATGGCATTGCACTTGATGTGATCGAGGCCGCCTATCAACCCTCACTGGAGCCCGGTGCGGCGCGTCGTTCAACCGCGCGGCAACCCTTTACCATGGGCGGGCTGTCCTGTGGGAGATCAGGTGAAGGGGCAGGAACAATTGGTCTGGTGGTCATCGATAAAACCACCGGCAAGCCAGGCATTTTGTCAAACTGGCATGTTCTGGCCGGCCCAAGAGCGCGCTGCAATGATCCGATAATGCAGGTGGAGGAGCGTAATGATGAATTTGATCCCCGCAATCACATTGCCAATCTGAAGCGTTGGATGCTGGATCGCAGCGGCGATGCGGCTCTGGCCGAGCTTTTGCCAGACCAGCCTTGGTTGCCCCTGCAATTTGGTGGGTTTGATTCTATCAGCAGCACCCGATCCGCCGAACTTGGTGAACTTCTGAACAAGACCTCGCATTCCCCCAACAGCGCTCAGGCCCGGGTCGATGGTCGAGGGCTGTATCGCCTACAATATGAAACGCGCCCTGGCATGTTGGAGTATCGCGACATCGAGGGGCTTAACCTAGTCTATGACGACGATGTCCCAGTTGATAGTGGCAGGGCCTCTTTCGCCGGCGACAGCGGTTCCGCCTGGGTTTCCACCACCTCCGGCGATGCCGTGGCTTTGCAGATTGGCGGCGAGATTGGCGGACAAATTACATCCTCCAAGGCCACTGGTCGCAACAAGCAGGCCGTTATCGCCTGCGAGATAGAGCCCATTTTTGAGAAACTGAAGCTGCGGCTGGCCAGTTTTGAGGATCTTCTGATTCAAAACAGCCAAAGCGCTGTGCTCACCCATCACCAAAAAGCCCAGGCTACGTTTTCCCATAACGCCGACGAGGCCACGCCCTCGCCCCTCTGGCCGCATCCTCAACATTGGGCTGATAGCTCCGCCCCCCAACCGCAACAGATCGCCCGCCTGGAGCGCCATGAAACAAGCACCTTTGGTGCCCAGATCGTCCCCATGGTGCGTATCTTGCCAAATGGGCGCCTGCCCGCAGCGGATCTCTCATCCAGCAGGTCCCGCCGCTACAATATTGGCCATGAAATCTGGCAAAACCGGCTCTATCCCGCGCTGTTGGACTACGATCCCAATTTTCAGGGCGTCTTCCTGGATGAGGCGATAGCCCAACGGATTTCGGCTGCCGATGATCGCAACATCCATGCCTTTTTATCTCGTCTTATCAACGGCTCAGCAAGGTTCGACGGCATCGGTCTGAAACAGGTTCTGGCCTCTGACTTTAGAGGCGCGACCAGCTATTTCCAGATCTGTGATCGCATCGAGCAATTGCTTCCCCGGTTCTAACCTCTGCCCAAAAGATCCCTTCCGGACCGTTTGCCTCACTGAAGGCTGAATTGCCCCTCTCGCCCTAAAACAGTGCCGCGCCGCCAGTCCAAAAAGTGGCGCGGCTCCTGATCTTACCGGGTGTTTTGAGCGGCTTCAGAGCTCACCCAATCATAATGCTTTCTTATCAAAACCATACATAAGTTCAATTTCATTTTATTGCATGACCTTGGTAACCTGCCAGCATAGTTTCAGGGGAGGAGGCCCAAGCGGCCAGTTGCCCCGCCCACCTAGCCCATAAAAAAGCCAGATCGGAGATCAAAATGGACGGAAACGACGCCTCAAAATCAGGTGGATGCCCGGTGATGCACAGCGGCGCCCAAAGCGCCTCAACCGGTGTGAGATCGAACAAAGACTGGTGGCCCAACCAGCTCAACCTGAAGCTGCTGCATCAGAATTCTGCCAAGTCCGATCCAATGGCCTCTGATTTTGACTATGCCGAGGCTTTCAAATCGCTGGACCTCAAGGCCCTGAAACAGGATCTGGTTGCGCTGATGACGGACAGTCAGGATTGGTGGCCTGCCGATTATGGCCATTATGGCGGCTTGTTCATCCGTATGGCATGGCACAGTGCCGGCACCTATCGCACCTCGGATGGCCGTGGTGGTGGCGGCACCGGCCAGCAACGGTTTGCGCCGCTCAACAGCTGGCCCGACAATGGCAACCTCGACAAGGCGCGGCGACTGCTGTGGCCGATCAAGCAGAAATACGGCAACCAGATCAGCTGGGCTGACCTGATGATCCTGGCCGGCAATTGCGCCATTGAAAGCATGGGCGGCAAGACCTTTGGCTTTGCCGGTGGTCGTGCCGATGTCTGGGAGCCCGAAGAAGATGTCTATTGGGGCCGCGAGGACGAATGGCTGGCGGATAGCTCAGCACAGGACAGCCGCTATTCCGGCGAGCGTGATCTTGAGAACCCACTGGCGGCCGTGCAGATGGGTCTGATCTATGTGAACCCCGAAGGCCCCGACGGACAGCCCGATGCGCTGGCCTCAGGGCGTGATATCCGCGATACCTTTGCCCGTATGTCGATGAACGACGAAGAAACCGTGGCGCTGGTCGCCGGGGGGCATACCTTTGGTAAGGCCCATGGTGCCGGCGACCCTGCGCTGGTTGGCCCAGAACCAGAGGCCGCACCGATTGAGACCATGGGTCTGGGCTGGATCAACAGCCACGGAAGCGGCAAAGGCGATGACACCACCACCAGCGGTATTGAGGGCGCTTGGACCGCCAACCCAACCCAGTGGGACAACGGCTATTTCGACCTGTTGTTCGGCTACGACTGGAACTTGACCAAATCGCCCTCTGGCGCCTGGATCTGGGAGCCGGTCAATGTCCGCGAAGAGGACATGGCCCCAGCGGCACATGACGCCAGCAAGAAGGTCAAGACCATGATGACCACGGCGGATATGGCGATGCGGATGGATCCGATCTACGGGCCAATCTCCAAACGCTTCCACGAGAACCCAGAAGAGCTGGCGGATGCCTTTGCCCGCGCCTGGTTCAAGCTGACCCACCGCGATATGGGGCCACGGTCACTCTACCTCGGCGAGGAAGTCCCGGCAGAAGAGCTGATCTGGCAGGACTGCGTTCCGGCAGTGGATCACGCCCTGGTCAATGAGGCTGATGTTGCCTCTCTGAAGGCGCAGGTTCTCGCCTCCGACCTCTCGGTTGCCGATCTGGTCTCCACCGCTTGGGCCTCTGCCTCAACCTTCCGGGGCTCCGACAAACGCGGCGGCGCTAATGGCGCGCGTATCCAGCTCAGCCCACAGAAAGACTGGGAGGTAAACCAGCCTGCCCAACTGGCCAGCGTCCTGCAGGGGCTTGAAGCCATCCGCAGCGCCTTTAACGCCGCATCCGGGGATCGTCAGATCTCATTGGCGGATATGATTGTTCTGGCCGGTTCTGCCGCTGTGGAACAGGCGGCCAAAGCAGCAGGTCAGGATGTCCAGGTGGCATTTGCACCGGGCCGCACCGATGCGAGCCAGGCGCAGACCGATGTTGATGGCTTTGCTGTTCTGGAACCAGAGGCCGATGGCTTCCGCAACTACCAGAAGAAACGGTATAGCATCGCCCCCGAGGAGATGTTGCTGGACAAGGCTCAACTGCTGACCCTGACAGCGCCGGAAATGACTGTTCTGATTGGCGGTTTGCGGGTCTTGGGGGCAAACTATGGTGGCTCCTCCATGGGCGTCTTCACCAGCAATCCCGGCAGCCTGAGCACCGACTTCTTTGTCAATCTGCTCGATATGGGAACCCAGTGGGCGCCCCAAAAGGATGGCAGCTACGCCGGAACAGATCGCGCCAGCGGAGCGGCCAAATGGACCGCCAGCCGGGTTGATCTGGCCTTTGGCTCCAACTCACAACTGCGGGCCATTGCAGAGACCTACGCACAGGACGATGCCAAGGCACGCTTTGTTCAGGACTTCGCCGCGGCCTGGGTCAAGGTGATGAACGCAGATCGCTTTGATCTGACCTAGAACAGCCGTTCCAGACAACGAAAAACACCAAAATGCTACGGAGGCCTGTCAATTCTTGGCAGGCCTTTGTGCAAAGTAGTTACAATTCTCCCCAATACCCACCGTCACAAATGCGCCTTTTTGGAGTCCCACCCTCGCAACAAGGCAACCCAGGATAGTTAACATCAACCGATAGGTGAAAGTCGCGGCTTCAATAAGTATCATTCTGAGAATATTTCTTGCCTGACAACAGTTTGTCACCAGGCCAGCTCTCCGAAGGCTCTGCCCCGTTTCCAGAAGGCCGCATGCCAAATTAACCTTTCCCCCTCATCTTAAGCGCTGAACAGATTTTCCTACTGACGAGTGCAACACCATGAAAGCTTCAGTTAACTTTGTCTTCCTCTTCTTCATCATGATGGCCGGTGCTGTCATGTTTGGACTTGCTGGATTCTCTTACTACACACACGAGATGCGCGATGAGCTGGAGGAAGATGTTCTGGTCATTGAACATATCTACCAGTCTCTGGACAAAATGGAGATCGAGTTCCTCATGGCGCGACGCTTTGAAAAGGACTTTCTCCTGCGACGTGACGCCAAATATGTTGATCGTCACGCCAGCGCGATGCAGCACCTATATGATACAGAGCACTCGCTTGAAGAAGAAATGCCCCTGCTTGATAGCATGCGAGGTCAAGTTGAGCCTCTGCAAGCACTTATGGCGGCAGCAAAGTCCTATGACCAAAGTTTTGCCACCCTGGTCGCCAGTCACAATACACTGGGTCTCGATGAGAAATCCGGGCTTCAGGGCGCGTTGCGCGGGGCTGTTCACAACATCGAAAAAGGTCTGTCCGAGATTGGGCGCCCTGAAATGACCGTCAAAATGCTGATGATGCGTCGGCATGAAAAAGACTTCATCATGCGCAAAAACACCAAATACCTGGATCGGCTGAATGCCCGTGTCGAAGAGTTCCTGGCTTTCCCCGCAGAGTATTATGCTGATGCCGCACAACGGAGCGAGATCGAAGCCCTTCTGAAGGCCTATCAGAGCTCGTTTTCGTCTTATGTTGAAGTCAGCATGCAAGAGCAAGCGCTGCGCAAAGAGCTCTCGGCCAGCTATGCAGAAGCCGAGCCGCTCCTTGTTGAAATTCACCAAGCGGCCCAAAAAGAACTCGAAACGATTGTCGAGACGGCCCATGTTACCAGTGCTGATGCAAAATTCTATTCGCTGCTCGCCAGTGCCGCCGGCACCGCATTGCTCCTGTGCCTGACAGTTTTGCTCGCACGCAGCATTTCTCGCCCCTTGGGTAAACTGGATCATGTCCTGAAGGGCATCATGCAGCAAGACTTCACGGCTGAGCCGCCAAAGTCTCGCCTGAGCGAGATCGCGTCGATCAGCGGTGCTGTGGAGATCTTCCGTCAGGGAGAAATGAAGAAAGACCAGCTTACTCAAGACATCTCTGAGGTGATCTCAGCCTGCGCTGAAGGCGATTTCTCCCGCCGTATTGCTACAGACGACAGTGCCGGCACCTTTGCCGAGCTCGGCAAAGGGGTAAACTCCATTGGCGAAGCTGCGCAGCAGGGGCTTGGGGATGTGTTGTCGGCGCTTGCGGCCTTGAGCGAGGGGGATCTAACCAAGCGTATGCCTGAGGGTCAAAAGGGCATCTTCAAAGAGATTTCCGATGCAACCGAGAACCTCAACAACAGTTTTGGCGGTCTGGTTGGACAGCTGACCAACAGCAGTGATCTTTTGAAGAATACCTCTAGCGAGATTGCCGCTGCTGCAGATGATGCCTCTCAGCGCAGCGAACGCACCTCGGCCTCCATTGTCGAAACCGCCGACGCCTTGCAGAATTTGGGCAAAACCGTCACCGGCACAGCCGAGAGCTCGCAGCAGGCGCGAACGATCGTCTCCAATGCCCAAGATCGCGCCCGGGCAACCCAGGAAATTGCTCAGCAGACCAACCAGGCCATGCAGCGCATCGAGGCCTCCTCAGGCGCCATCGCCAAAATCATCAGCATGATTGAAGATGTCGCCTTCCAAACCAGCCTTCTGGCGCTGAACGCCGGGGTGGAGGCAGCGCGGGCGGGCGAAGCCGGGCGTGGGTTTGCGGTTGTTGCCTCCGAGGTGCGTTCGCTTGCGCATCGCTCTGCCGAGGCCGCACAGGAGATCAACGACCTCATCACCACCAGCGAAAAAGAAGTCGCAGAAGGGGTCAAACTGGTTGGTCAGACCGGAACCTCACTGGAAGAGATCCTGACGATGGTCGAAGAGGTGGTCGATAAAGTGAATGAGATCGCCGAAACCACTGTTGAACAGTCCCAAAGCATCAACCAAGTCAACGGCCGCGTCGATGCGATGGACAGTGATGCGCAGCAAAACGCGGCCATGTTGGAAGAAACCGCCGCGTCAGGGCAGATGCTGCGGGACGAGGCCAGCAATCTGGTTCAGATCGTTTCCAATTTCGAGCTCCCTTCGGAGTTGTCGAAAGCTGAGGCTACTTCCGAATTGGACAATCCGTTCCAGGACGACGACATGTTTGATGACGGCACCTGGGCAGCCTAGGCTCATTCAATTCTACCTCTAACAATCAAGGCCGCGCAGAAACTGCGCGGCCTCTTTTCGATCTTTGGAAATGTATGAAAAGGGTCTATTCAGCCTGCAAAGCTGCTGAGATCGCCAAGTCCAGCTTGTCGACAACCTCGCCAATCTGGTCTGTCGAGATAATAAAGGGTGGCGCCAACAGGATGTGATCTCCCAGGCGCCCATCACGTGTTCCCGACATCGGATAGCAGATCAACCCAGCCTCAAAGGCTGCACGCTTGACCTTGGCCGCCAGCCCTTTGGTGGGGTCAAAGGGGGTTTTGCCCTCACGATCTGCCACCAGTTCAACGCCGCGGAACAGGCCGCGCCCGCGAATATCCCCAACATGAGGGTGATCAGCAAAACGGTCGGTCAGCGCCGATTGCAGCTGATCGCCCCTCTCGCGACACTTGGAAATCAGATCCCGGTTGCGCATCTCTGTGACAACCGCAAGCCCGGCTGCGGTGGCAACAGGGTGGCCAATATAGGTGTGGCCATGCTGGAAAAAGCCGCTTCCCCCGGCAACCGCCCCATAGATATCAGCGCTGCACAACATCGCACCGATAGGCTGATACCCTGCGCCCAACCCCTTGGCCATGCACAGGATATCAGGTGCCACCCCTTCCGCATCGCAGGCAAACAGATGCCCGGTGCGGCCCATGCCACACATGACCTCATCCAGTATCAGCAAGACACCGTATTTGTCGCAGATCTCACGGATGCGTTTGAAATATCCCGGCACCGCAGGCACCGCACCAGAGGTGGCCCCGACAACTGGCTCGGCGATAAACCCCATGACCGTCTCTGGCCCCAAACGCAGGATCTCAGTCTCCAGCTCATTGGCGACACGCTGACCGTAATCAAAGGCGCTCTCGCCCCTCCCACAATCGGCGTATTCATAGCAGGGCGCGATATGGGACACATCTATCAACAACGGGTCAAACTGCTGCCGACGCCATGCATTGCCCCCAGCGGCCAGCGCGCCCAGTGTATTGCCGTGATAGCTTTGCCGCCGCGCGATCAGATGGCGACGTTTGGGCTCTCCGCGCTCCAGATGATATTGCCGCGTCAGCTTGATGGCCGCCTCGGTTGCCTCTGATCCGCCAGAGACAAAATAGACCCGGTCCAGCCCTTCTGGGGCCTGTTCAATCAGCAGATCCGCCAGCGCCTCTGCCGGTTCGGAGGTCATAAAACCGGTATGGGCAAAGGCCAGTTTGCCGACCTGTTCCTGTACGGCTGCAATCACCGCCGCGTTCGAGTGGCCAAGGCAGGACACCGCCGCGCCGCCGGAGCCGTCAAAATAGCGTTTACCCTCTGAATCGATCAGATAGCAGCCGTCGCCAGCAACCGCTGTGGGCAGATTGGCCTTGGTATGACGTGGAAAAACATGGCTCATCACTCAATTCCTTTTCAAAACATGGCCCGCCTGAAAGGCAGCCTTGACCAGACCTGCCACCGAAGCGGCATTGTCCTTCAGCAGCGCGCCCTCTGGGGTCTCCAGATTATTTTCAAACCCAATGCGAACGTTGCCGCCGGCCTCGATCGCCGCCAGAAGACAGGCGCGCTCAGCCCGACCAAAGGCACAGAGACTCCAGTTCAGATCCAACTTCCGCGCCGCTGCCACAAAGGGGGCAAGTCCACCGGGATCAGCCGGGGTCGCAGGTTCATATTTGCCAAGCACAAAAATCACATCACGCATGTGTTCAGGGACAATGCCCGCAGCATACCACGCGTTGAGCTGAGCAATGCAGCTGGGGGAGTACAGGATATGCTGAACCTGCGTCCCGGCCTCAGCGCTCAGCGCATAGGCCCGTGCCGCGATTTCTGGTGCCCTGGCCATTTCACGCACCGCAACCGACGCCGCTTCGGGGCGCAGGGCTTCCAGGCAGGCCAGTTGTGCTTCTGGTTCATAGTTTCCGGCACTTTCAGTGGTGATCTGAATACCCATGCCGGGAGCCCCCTCACGCACCGCAGCCATAGCCACGCGGTAGCGCCCGGCATCCAAGGAATGCCCCCCCGCATCATCGCGCACATGCAGGTGCAGGGCACTGGCCCCCGCTGCCTGACAGAGCCCCGCAGTTATAGCCAGCTCTTGCGGGGTGACTGGCAGCTCTGGATGATCTGATTTTTGCCGTCGCGCCCCATTGGGAGCCACAGTCACCTGATAGTGTGTCACATCTGACCTCATGTTCTGCCTTCTCCAGAACACTGGGTTCAGTACTGCTTGATCTCAAGATGATGAATTCAGAACATCTGTTCTTTCATCTCGATATCACACCAATTTGTTCAGGCCTGCTGGGGCGATCCATCAAACTGTCTTCAAAGGCTCCACAGCTCCTCCTCAGAATTCAGCTTTGCCAATTGGAAAATCTCTTTTTTACCAATTGGTTAAAAAATTACCTCTCCACTGCCGCTGCCAGATGATAAAACTGGATGCAAAACACCCCACCAACTGGCCCTAGAGAATTCAGTGAATTTGGCGTTTCGTCAGAGTAGAACGACTCCGGCTGACAGGCAGCTGGCAGACACCCCACTCTTACTTTTATGGAAGGACATGTCATGGACGGCACGTTCAACGAAAACGATCTCAGCCGGGTAGTTGCGGCTGACAAGGCCCATGTCTGGCACCACCTGATTCAGCACAAACCCTTTGAAGAAAATGATCCGCGCATCATCGTCGAAGGCAAAGGCATGCGTGTCTGGGACCAGAACGGCAAGGAATTCCTCGATGCTGTTTCCGGCGGTGTCTGGACCGTCAACGTCGGCTATGGCCGCGAAGACATCTGCAAGGCCGTCTATAACCAGATGATGAAGCTGTGCTACTTTGCCCAGTCTGCAGGTTCGATCCCCGGCGCTTTATTCGCTGAGAAACTGATCGAAAAGATGCCCGGTATGAGCCGCGTCTACTACAACAACTCCGGCTCCGAGGCGAACGAGAAAGCCTTTAAGATGGTGCGCCAGATCGCGCATAAAAAATACGGTGGCAAGAAAACCAAGATCCTGTACCGCGACCGCGACTATCACGGGTCTACCCTGGCGGCGATGTCCGCGGGTGGCCAGGATGAGCGTAACGCGCAGTATGGTCCCTTTGCGCCTGATTTCATCCGCGTGCCCCATTGCATGGAATACCGCAAGCACGAGCTGGGTCTTGAGCATCTGTCAGGCCGTGAATTCGGCATCGCAGCGGCCAATGCTATTGAAGAAGTAATCCTGCGCGAAGGCCCCGAAACTGTTGGCGCACTGTGCCTGGAGCCGGTGACCGCTGGCGGTGGTGTTATCGAGGCCCCCGAAGGCTATTGGGAGCGCGTGCAAGAGATCTGCACCCAGTATGACATCCTGCTGCACATCGACGAGGTTGTTTGTGGCGTTGGCCGTACCGGCACCTGGTTTGGCTACCAGCACTACGGCATCAAGCCCGATTTTGTGACCATGGCCAAGGGCGTTGCCTCCGGCTATGCGGCCATCGCCGTGCTGGTCACCACCGAAGAAGTCTTCAACATGTTCAAGGACGATGCCTCTGATCCGATGAACTATTTCCGCGATATCTCCACCTTTGGTGGCTGTACCGCCGGCCCGGCTGCGGCGCTGGAAAACATGCGCATCATCGAAGAAGAAGGCCTGTTGGACAACTGCACCGCCATGGGCGAGCGGATGCTGAGCAACCTTGAAGCGCTGAAAGAAAAGCACGCCGTGATTGGCGATGTGCGCGGCAAAGGCCTGTTCCTCGGTGCCGAGTTGGTTTCGGATCGTGACACCAAAGAACCGGTGGACGAGAAACTCGCCCAGCAGGTTGTGGCCGATTGTGGTGCCCAGGGCGTTATCATCGGTGTCACCAACCGCTCGGTTCCCGGCAAGAACAACACGCTCTGCTTTAGCCCTGCGCTGATCGCCACCGCCGATGACATCGATGCCATCACAGATGCAGTCGACAAGGCGCTGACCAAGGTCTTTGGTTAAACCCTAAGCTCTCGCAAGACTATCTAAACGCCCCGGAGTTCTCTTCGGGGCGTTTTTGTTTGTTGCCTAGGTTTGCGCGCACTGACAGTCTCTCACCCTCGTTTTGGACTGCTCGGATTGCCCAAAAGTGGCTCTTTCAAACTGTCCGCACCCCCTGCAATCTGACCCAAAACTTATGTCGACCAAGGACTTCAACCATGTGGGCCAAACCCGTCACTCTCTCCGGCCAGCAGGTCACGCTTGAACCTCTTTCGCAAAACCATGCTGGTGATCTGGCCGAGGCCAGCGCTGATGGTGATCTCTCATCGCTTTGGTACACCATGATCCCGGCCCCAGCGGAGGTGCCTGCCGAGATTGACCGGCGTCTCGCCCTTCAAGAGGCCGGCAGCATGGTTCCCTTTGCCATTCTGGATGCCGCTGGCCGTGCCGTTGGCATGACCACCTATATGAATATCGACCACATAAATCAGCGGTTGGAAATTGGGTCCACCTGGTATCGCAAATCCGTACAGCGCTCGGGCTTGAATACCGAATGCAAGCTGCTGATGCTGCGCCATGCCTTTGAAGATCTTGATGCCATCTCGGTCGAGTTCCGCACCCATGTGATCAATCATCAAAGCCGCCGCGCAATTGAACGGCTGGGGGCCCGGTTGGACGGTATCCTGCGCGCTCATATGCGGATGGCAAATGGCACCATCCGCGACACTGCCGTCTATTCGATCATCGCTGCAGAATGGCCCACGGTGAGGGCACATCTGCAACATCTGATGACACGGTAATCTAACCGTCTTTGCGTCTCACCCGCGCCAGGCCGTTAAAACGCCCCTGTGTCGGGCCGCTGACAGCTCATTGTCGTGTCCATGTCGTGGTTCTTGCCCTAAGCTGACCCTAGCTTGCTGGGCAGGAACAGAAAGGAATCGACCGGTGATCGTCAGGAAACTCCGCATGGAAAAGGGCTTCTCGCAAGAACAACTGGCAGAGATGGCCGGGATCAGCACCCGCACTCTGCAGCGAATCGAGCGTGGCGCCAACGCCAGCCCGGAAACTCTGAAATGCATCGCCGCTGTTCTGGAGATTGATTTTGCAGATCTTAAACCAGGAGCTGACATGGATACCAACACAACCGCCACTTTGCCCGAACTCGCGCCCTGCGAACGGGAAGCCATCGAATATGTACGCGACATCAAATCCTTTTACAGCCATGCCCTGCAATATGGGGTGGTGATGGTTGGGCTCTTGGTGCTCAATCTGCTGACCAGTCCAGAATACTTTTGGGTCATCTGGCCTGCCATGGGCTGGGGCATAGGCGTGGCCGCGCATGGGCTCAGTGTCTTTGAAGTCATCAATATCTTTGGCGACGACTGGGAGAAGAAGCAGATTTCCAAACGCATGGGACGCCGTGCCAAGTCGCAATAGCCTTGCCAAAAACAAGAACAGGGCCCTTGGGCCCTGCTCCTTTGTTCTGTGGCGATGTGGGACACTCAGATCAGCTGAAACAAGATCCCTGATACGATCGCCCCGCTGACCCCCAGCCCCAGATAGGTGGCAAAGACCTGCGGTTTGACCAGTGACCAGACCGCCGCCATTGCCGGGATCGAGCTCACAGCACCTGCCACCATGAAGGCCATGGCCGCACCCGCTGTCATCCCCTGCTCCATCAGACCCGCCAGCAAAGGCGGTGCCACATAGGAGTTGAGGTAGGCAGGCATCCCCACCAGCGCCGCTATGGCAATCGGCAGCACTCCTTCGCCGCCAACCGCCTGGGCGATCAGATCAGCAGGAACGTAGTTCACCAGAATGGCTTCCAACACATAGGCCAGTGCCAGCCACTTCAGCAGGAACAACCCGTTGCTGACAAACTCTTCGCGGAACTTCGCCCGGCGCGCGGGTTCCTGCCAGAATTTCCAATGTGGTTTATCATCCAGCTTTGGACCCGAGCTACAGCAGCTGGAACAGCTCTGCGCCTGTTTCAGCGGATTGGCAAAGGCACCATGCCCCATCAGGGTCTTGATAAAGAAGCCGCCAGTCAGCCCCAGTGCCACCGCAATAATCGCCTTGCCGATGGCAAAATCCCAGCCCAGCGCACCAGCCGTGATCAACAGGGTCGGCGGATCAATCAGCGGTGAGGCCAGCCAAAAGGCCATTACAGCCGACAGTGGTGCACCAAGCGCCAGCAGCCCGGCAATAAAGGGGATCACCTCGCAGGAACAAAACGGTGCAAGCCCACCAAAGAGTGCGGCGAGGAAAATCATCCGGGTTTCGCGCCCGACAAAGGCCCGCGCCACCATGGTTTCTGCGCCAGTGGCCTTGAGATAGGAGAGCAGCAGCACCGCAAAGAGGATATACTGCCCGGTATGGGCCAGGGCCGCGCCTGCAAATGTTATCACCGCCTGAAAGTTGCCGGGGTCCAGTATGGCCACCGCAATCAAGATCAGAACGCTCACCGTCCAGGGCGTTTTTAGCCGGCCAAGCGACAGGCCATTCGCCTTGGGCGCCGGGCCTGAGGTGTTTTGTGAAAGATCAGCCATCATTTGCCGCCTTTTTTGTAACGTCAGCACAACATTCGCTGAGAATGAAACCAGCCAGATTTTCCAGCTGATCAAAATTGGCGCGGTTCACAATGCTGCGCCCCGCGCGCTCTTGTTCAATGACCTCGGCCCCCGTGAGGAACTTGAGATGATGCGCCAGGGTCGAGGGCGCGATGCCCGTGCGTTCCTGGATCTCACTGACCGTGAGCCCCTCGTGGCCCGCCCGGATCAGGCAGCGCAGCACTTGCAGACGTGCCTCTGATCCCATGGCCGTAAAGCCCTGTGCCGCTTCTTCCCACTGCATTGTGCAACTCCAATTGATTCGATAAAACTAGTTTTATGGTTTTTTTAATTTCTATGCAAGCCCCGAAATATGGCGCCAAAACACCTCACGGTGTCGTAAGTCCAGATTGCACCCGGTTTATGTCCACCCTAAGGTGCCTGTCATGGCTATATCTGTTGATACATTCTTCCTGAACCCGGACGCCCAGGGCACTCTGCAGGCTCAGATCCAGGAAATGATTGCCGAAGGCATTCTCTCGGGGCGGTTTCGCGTCGGGGAAAAACTGCCCTCATCGCGAAAACTGGCGCTGCACCTCAGCATTAGCCGCATTACCGTGACCCTGGCCTATACCGAGCTGCTGGCGAATGACTATCTGACCTCGCGCGGTCGTTCAGGATATTATGTGTCAGAGAATGCTCCGGTACCGCCCAGCTACACCCCCCCAGTTCAATCAACGGAAGCGGTGGACTGGAACCATATGCTGGTGCGCAGCTTCACCGGCGGCGACACGCCACGCAAAGCCCGCGATTGGCGCAGCTATCGCTACCCCTTTATCTACGGACAGGCCGACCCCTCCCTGTTTGATCACGCAAACTGGCGGCTCTGCTCATTGAGGGCCCTGGGACAAAAGGATTTTGCCGCGCTGACGGATGACTATTTCGACCAGGATGATCCACTGCTGATCGAATATATCGCCCGCCATACCCTGCCCCGGCGCGGGGTCATTGCGCGCCCCGAACAGATCCTGATTACCCTTGGCGCCCAGAATGCACTTTGGCTGGCCGGTCAGCTGCTGTTGAACCGGGGCCGCAAAGCCACCATTGAAGACCCAACCTATTACACCCTGCGGGATCAGTTGCACCATGTCAGATGCCAGGTCGATTGCATCCCGGTGGATCAAGACGGGTTGCCGCCACAGGAAATCTCTGACGACACGGATGTGATCTTCTGCACCCCAAGCCATCAAAGCCCCACCACGGCAACCATGCCGATGGCGCGTCGCCGCGAACTGCTGCAACGCGCCCATGACATCGATGCGGTCATTGTCGAAGATGACTACGAGTTTGAGATGTCTTTCATGACCGCCCCTTCACCGGCGCTAAAGTCACTCGATGCGGATGGCCGTGTGATTTATATTGGCAGCTTTTCCAAATCGCTGTTTCCGGGATTGAGACTGGGCTACATTGTCGGCTCCGAAGCCTTTATCCGCCAGGCCCGCGCCCTGCGTGCCAATGTGCTGCGCCACCCCCCCGGCCATGTGCAACGCACCGTCGCCTATTTCCTGTCGCTGGGCCACTACGATGCCCAGATCCGACGCACCGCCAAGGTCCTGCAGGATCGTCGCCATGTCATCGAAGAGGCCATCAATGAACATGGGCTCACCGTGTCAGGGGGGGGCGTCTATGGCGGATCATCCCTGTGGATGCATGCGCCCGAAGGCGTCGACATGGCGCAGGTTGCGGAACGGCTCAAACCCGACAGTGTCATTGTCGAACCTGGCGCTCCGTTCTTTTCGGCTCAGAATCGCCAACACAACTACTTCCGGCTGGGCTATTCCTCGATCTCTGCCAATCGCATCGCCCCGGGGATGGAGTTCTTGGCAAAGGCTCTGAAGCAGGGGTGACCCAACTAGTTGCCTTTGAGCTGCTCCAATCTCAGCAACGACCACCAGAGTTACGACAGAAACCGTGGGGGCCCTTTGAATAAGGGGGAGATTTCACTTTCCTCTGAGCCCTCTGCTTTTTGGCCCTATTCGCGTTTGGAACTGGCCCTAACTGACAGCGCTTTGTCTGCCTAAACCGGTATTAATCCCCGGTATCTGGCCGGGGCTCTATGCATCTCACTCAGGAGCACCCGCCATGAAAATGACCACCGAGGAAGCCTTTGTAAAAACTCTGCAAATGCATGGCATCCAGCATGCCTTTGGGATTATTGGCTCGGCGATGATGCCGATCTCTGACATCTTCCCCAAAGCAGGTATCACCTTTTGGGACTGCGCCCATGAGGGATCAGGCGGCATGATGGCAGACGGCTACACCCGTGCCACCGGCAAAATGTCGATGATGATTGCCCAGAACGGCCCTGGCATCACCAACTTTGTTACCGCCGTCAAAACCGCCTATTGGAACCACACGCCGCTGCTGCTGGTTACGCCGCAGGCCGCCAACAAGACCATTGGTCAGGGTGGCTTCCAGGAGATGGAGCAGATGCGCATGTTTGCTGACTGCGTTTGCTATCAGGAAGAGGTCCGCGATCCATCGCGTGTGGCCGAAGTGCTGAGCCGGGTGATCATGCAGGCCAAGCGTTGCTCTGCTCCGGCGCAGCTGAACATTCCGCGCGACATGTTTACCCAGATTGTCGACATAGAGCTGCCCCAGATTGTTGAATTTGAACGCCCCGGCGGCGGAGAATCGTCCCTGCAGGAAGCAGCAGACCTGCTCTCCTCTGCCAAATTCCCCGTCATCCTGAACGGTGCCGGTGTTGTTCTGGCTGGCGGCATCGAGGCCTCCAAAGAGCTGGCTGAACGCCTGGGTGCTCCGGTTTGTGTTGGCTATCAGCACAATGACGCCTTCCCCGGCTCGCACCCGCTGTTTGCAGGTCCCTTGGGCTATAACGGTTCCAAGGCCGGAATGGAGCTGATCGCCAAGGCGGATGTCGTTCTGGCGCTTGGCTCGCGTCTGAACCCCTTCTCGACCCTGCCCGGCTATGGCATTGATTACTGGCCGATGGATGCCAAGATCATTCAGGTCGACATCAACCCCGATCGCATTGGTCTGACCAAAAAGGTCACCGTGGGTATCGTTGGCGACGCCAAAAAGGTTGCAGCCTCGATCCTCGAAAAGCTCTCGGCTTCCGCTGGTGACGAGGGCCGCGACGAACGCATGACGCTGATCTCTACCGCCAAATCCACCTGGGCACAGCAGCTGTCGTCGATGGACCACGAGGATGACGATCCAGGCACCAACTGGAATGAACGCGCCCGCGACGACAAACCTGAGTGGATGAGCCCCCGTATGGCCTGGCGTGCGATTCAGTCGGCGCTGCCCAAGGATGCGATCATCTCCTCCGACATCGGCAACAACTGCGCTATCGGCAATGCCTATCCCTCCTTTGATGAGAGTCGCAAATATCTGGCTCCCGGCCTCTTTGGCCCCTGCGGCTACGGCCTGCCAGCCGTGGTTGGCGCCAAGATCGGTTGCCCAGATGTGCCGGTTGTCGGCTTCTCCGGCGATGGCGCCTTTGGCATCGCGGTGACCGAGCTGACCGCAATTGGTCGCGAAGAGTGGCCAGCAGTGACCCAGGTCGTTTTCCGTAACTACCAGTGGGGCGCGGAAAAGCGTAACTCCACCCTGTGGTTTGACGACAACTTTGTTGGCACCGAGCTGGACCAGCAGGTCTCCTATGCTGGCATCGCCAATGCCTGTGGGTTGAAAGGCGTTGTCGCCCGCACCATGGAAGAGCTGACAGCTGCACTGGCGCAATCCGTTGAGGACCAGAAGAACGGTATCACCACCTTGATTGAGGCGATGATCAACCAGGAACTGGGTGAGCCCTTCCGTCGCGATGCGATGAAGAAGCCTGTTGAGGTCGCCGGTATCGACGTCGCAGACATGCGCGAACAGCAGGTCTGAGCCTGATGGATCTGCCCTTTGATCTGACAGCAGGCCAAGGGGCATATCTGGCCGCCGCATTGTTTGCGGCGGCCTATATACGCGGCTACTCCGGCTTTGGATTCTCCGCGATTTTTATTATCCTGGCAGCGCTGACCACCAATCCGCTGCCGCTGATCCCGGTGATATTCTCCTGCGAAATCGCCATGACCCTGTTTCAGGCCCGTGGTATTCGCGCCCATATCGACTGGTCCCGCATCCGGCCCCTGCTGATTGGCGCGGCCATTGCTACAATTCCCTCGGTGACCCTCATGGCCCGGCTTGGCGAAGATCAGGCCCGCCTGGCAATCTCTGCGGTTATTCTGCTGCTCAGCCTCGTGCTGCTCAGCGGCTGGCAGCTACGCCGCCCCATTGGGTTCAAAGGCAATCTCTCGGTTGGCATCCTCTCTGGCATGGTCAATAGCGCCGGTGTTGGCGGTCTGCCTGCAGCGGCCTTTCTGACCGCGCAGCCCCTTGCACCCGCGGTGTTTCGCGCCACCATGATAGTCTTTTTGACCGGCATTGATCTGATGGCCCTGCCGGTGATGCATGCCAATGGTCTGACCGGAGGCGAGACCCTGATCGGGGTCTTGCTGGCCTTTCCCATTCTGGGGCTTGGTATCTGGGCCGGAGGTCTACGGTTTTCCGCGGCCTCTCAGGCACAGTTCCGCCGGGTGATCGTTGTCCTGCTGACCCTGTTTTCCGTTCTCAACATCCTGAAGGTGGCCCTATGAGCGCTCCTGCCGATATCCTGGTGCTGAATACCGGTTCTTCTTCCGTGAAATTTGCGGTCTTTGACGCCCAGCTGCAAGAGCGGATAAGCGGCGTTGCCGAAGGCATAGGTGGCCATGGTCATCTGCGGATCGGCGCGCAAAAAGAAGCGCTGGACCTGCCCGACCACGGAGAGGCGCTGTCGGCTGTGCTGGATCGGCTCACCCAAAAAGGCGCCGGGCCGGATAACCTGCGCGCGCTGGCGCATCGGGTGGTTCATGGTGGCACAGGCCTCACAATGCCGGCGCGCATCACGCCAGATGTGCGGGCCGAGATCCAGGCCTGTGTGCCCCTGGCGCCGCTGCACAACCCTCATGCACTGTTGGCAATTGATGCCCTGGAGCAGCTGGCACCGGATCTGCCGCAATACGCCAGTTTTGACACCGCATTTCACGCCACCGCCCCAGAGGTCGCCAACCGTTACGCCCTGCCGCCCCAGGCCGAAGCCCTGGGCCTACGTCGCTATGGGTTTCACGGGCTGTCCTACGCCTCGCTCTGCCATCGCCTACCAGAGATTTCAGACGCACCGCTGCCATCGCGACTGCTGGCTTTTCATCTCGGCAACGGAGCCTCCATCTGCGCCATCAAGGACGGTCAGTCGGTGGCAACAACCATGGGCTATTCGCCACTGGAGGGGCTGACCATGGGCACCCGTGTTGGCACCCTGGACCCCAATGCCACCCTCCGGCTTGTGGAAGAATTCGGCCTGACTGAAACCAAGGCGCTCTTGAACCATCACTCCGGCCTCGCGGGCCTGTCTGGTGGGCTATCGGATATGCGGGCCCTGGAAGAGGCAGGCACAGCTGAAGCGCAGTTTGCGATCGATCATTTCTGCTATTGGGCCATCCGCCACGGGCATAGCATGATTGGTGCCCTGGGCGGCTGCGATGCCATCGTCTTTACCGGTGGTATTGGCGAAAACGCCCGCAGCATTCGCGCTCGTATCCTGGAGGGTTTTGCCTGGCTTGGCTGCACCATCAACCCTGATAGCAACCTCGAAAACGCCCCCTGCCTGACATCGCCAAATGCAGAAACAACCGCCTGGATCGTTCCGGCAGAGGAAGAGCGCCAGATCGCCAAGGATGCCAATACCTTGATCGCAGGAGGCCGTGCATGACGAGGGATCGACTGACCACAGACGCCCGAGACAGTTCAAGACGACGCAATTATCGAAATATCATTCCGGTATTGCCGTCATAACCAGAAAATTCTCGCCAACAGCCCGGTATCCGACCTAGCTTGTGCGGGCGCGACGAACAAGGAATACCATGACCCTTTCACAGCCACAGACCAAGCCTGAGGCTCCGGTCGCCTGGATGACCAAGGTAAAGTCCAAATCGCAGGAGCTGTTTCCCGGCATTGCGGTCGCTGTGATCGTTGCGGTCACCGCCCAGTTTCTGGCTGAGCACTACGCCACACCGGCGATGCTGCTGGCATTGCTTTTGGGCATCGCTGTGAGCTTTCTTGGTGAAGAGGGCAAGACCGTTCCCGGCATCGCCTTTTCGGCGCGGTCCCTGCTGCGATTGGGGATCGCCTTCCTCGGCGTGCGAGTCTCAATGGTGCTGATGATGGGGCTGGGCTGGGATCTCATTGCCTTGGTGGTGGGCGGCGTTATTGCCACCATTGGCTTTGGCTTGCTGGTGGCGCGATTCTTTGGTCACAAGTGGCGTTTTGCCCTCCTCACCGCCGGATCCGTAGCAATCTGCGGTGCATCAGCCGCCATGGCGATCAGCGCCATCCTGCCCCGCGATGAACGCTCCGAAGAGCGGCTGATCTTTACCGTCATGGGCGTCACAGTGCTATCGACTATCGCCATGATTGCCTATCCCATTCTGGTGAAGTTCCTCGCGCTGACCCCGACCCAGGCGGGGGTTTTCCTCGGCGGTACTATCCATGATGTGGCCCAGGTGGTGGGCGCCGGCTTTTCCATCTCTGAACAAACCGGTGATACGGCCACTCTGGTAAAACTGATGCGGGTTGCCATGCTGGCGCCCATCGTGCTGGTCGCCTCGCTGATGATCCGCTCCTTTGCGGAGCTGCCGAAAGATGGCGCACGCCCGCCGCTGCTGCCGGGTTTTGTGGTCGCCTTTTTGGCATTGGCCCTGCTCAATTCCTTTGGGTTGATTCCGGCCTTCATCAGCGATTTTCTCAGCCAGACATCACGCTGGTTGCTGCTGACGGCAATTGCCGCCGTGGGCATGAAGACCAATCTAAAACAGGTGCTGGCCGTTGGAGGCGCGGCCATCGCCCTTATAATCGTAGAAACACTGTTCATTGCCGGGCTCATCCTGGCGGGAATCTCGGTCCTGACCTGAGATCCGATAAGAGCAGACAGATAAAGACAAGGGAGGCCAGATGACGTTCCAGCAACCCCGGGTGGAAACATCCCCCAAGGTATCCGACGAGATCCGTCAGACCACCTGTTACATGTGTGCATGCCGCTGTGGCATCAACGTGCATATGAAGACCAATGAGGACGGTAAAAAAGAGGTCGCCTATATCGAAGGCAACCGCGACCACCCCGTCAACAAGGGTGTGCTCTGCGCCAAAGGCTCTGCCGGGATTATGCAGGTCAATGCACCCTCGCGCCTGAAAGCGCCGCTAAAACGAGTCGGCCCGCGCGGCTCTGGCGAGTTTGAGGAAATCTCCTGGGACGAGGCGCTGGAGATTGCCGCCGGGTGGCTGGAACCTATTCGCAAGGACGATCCTTCCAAACTGGCGTTTTTCACTGGCCGTGATCAATCCCAGAGCTTCACCGGCTTTTGGGCGCAAAATTTTGGCACTTGCAACTATGCGGCGCATGGTGGCTTTTGCTCGGTCAATATGGCCACGGCTGGCATCTATACCATGGGCGGTGCCTTCTGGGAGTTCGGCCAGCCCGATTGGGACCACACCAAGCTGTTCATGCTCTTTGGCGTCGCCGAAGACCACGACAGCAACCCGATCAAGATGGGCCTGGGCAAGATCAAGGCGCGTGGCGCGCGGGTGATTGGTGTCAACCCAATCCGCTCCGGCTATAACGCCGTGGCCGATGACTGGGTTGGCATCACCCCCGGCACCGATGGGCTGTTCATCCTCGCCCTGGTGCATGAGCTGATGAAGGCTGGCAAGATCGATCTGGATTACCTCAGCCGCTATACCAATGCGCCGGTATTGGTGAACCAGGACCCCAATTCCCAAGACAAGGGCCTGTTCCTGCGCGATGACCACGGCACCCCGCTGGTGATCAACCGCAAGACCGGCAAGCTCGCCCCCTTTGATATGAAAGGCGTACGCCCCGACCTTGGTGGCAGCTTCAAGATGGGCGATGTCACCCATGTCTCGGTGTTCCAGCTGATGGCCGAGCGCTACCTTAAAGACGAGTACGCCCCCGAAGCCGTAGCAGAACGCTGTGGCATCCCCGCCAAACGCATCCGTGCGATCGCCGCAGAACTGGCCCGCGTTGCCTTTGATGAGGCCTTTGAACTGGACCAGGAATGGACCGATTTCCGCGGCGAGAAACACGATAAAATGATCGGTCGCCCCGTTGCCATGCATGCCATGCGCGGCGTCTCGGCCCATGCCAATGGCTTCCAGACCTGCCGCGCCCTGCATGTGTTGCAGATCCTGCTCGGCACGGTGGAGGCCCCCGGTGGTTTCCGCTTCAAACCCCCCTACCCTAAACCGGTTGAGGCTCACCCAGCGCCCCATTGCCGGGTCACGCCAAACAAACCCCTGGATGGACCACACCTGGGCTTTGTGCATGGCCCCGAACACCTGGCACTAAAAAGTGATGGGAGCCCGGCCCGCATCGACAAGGCCTTTACCTGGGAAAACCCAATGTCCAGCCACGGGCTGATGCATATGGTGATCTCCAACGCCCATGCGGGCGACCCCTACAAGATCGACACATTGTTCATGTATATGGCCAATATGTCCTGGAACTCCTCGATGAACACCGGTGGTGTCATCGAGATGCTGACCGACAAGGATGAAAGCGGCGACTACAAGATCCCGCGCATCATCTATTCCGATGCCTATTCCTCCGAAATGGTCGCCTATGCGGATCTGATCCTGCCCGACACCACCTATCTCGAGCGCCACGATTGCATCTCGATGCTGGATCGCCCCATCTGCGAGGCCGATGGCGCCGCTGATGCCATCCGCTGGCCGGTGATAGAACCCGACCGGGATGTGCGCGGTTTCCAAACCGTCTTGGTGCAGCTGGCCAACAAGATGAAACTGCCGGGTTTCACCGCAGAGGACGGCAGTGCCAAATGGCAGGACTACGCCGACTATATCGTCAACCATGAACGCAAACCCGGCATCGGCCCGCTCGCCGGTTTCCGCGGTCCTGATGGCGACAAATCCGGGCGCGGTGAGCCAAACCCAGAGCAGCTGGACAAATACATCAAAAACGGCGGTTTCTTTGTCGAACATATCCCGGCAGAGGCCAGCTACTTCAAACCCTGGAACCGCGCCTATCAGGACTGGGCGGTCGACCTCGGCCTCTACGACAGCCCCCAGCCCTATCTGTTCCAGCTCTATGTCGAGCCGATGCGCAAATTCCAACTGGCCGCCGAGGGCCACGGCGACCGCCAGCCCCCAGACCATCTGCGCCAGCGCATCAAGGACACCATGGATCCCTTGCCGATCTGGTATGAAACCGACCAGCAGGGCAACGCGGGCTTCACCGTCAACGCCCTGACCCAGCGGCCCATGGCGATGTATCACTCCTGGGGGACACAAAACGCCTGGCTGCGCCAGCTGCACGGACGCAACCCGCTCTACTTGCCCACAAAACTGATGCGCCAGCATAACCTAGCGGATGGCGACTGGGCCCGGGTGTCCTCACCGCACGGCGAAATCACCGTCCCGGTGATGGAGATGGCAGCCCTCAACGGCAACACCGTCTGGACCTGGAACGCCATCGGCAAACGTAAAGGCACCTGGGGCCTGCAGGAAGACGCCCCCGAGGCCACCAAAGGCTTTCTGCTCAACCATCTGATCCACGAGTTGATGCCCCCCAAAGGCGACGGGCTTCGCTGGGCCAACTCCGATCCTATCACCGGTCAGGCCGCCTGGTTTGATCTGAAAGTTAAAATCGAAAAGGCAGGTGCTCCGGAAGATTTCACCGAAAGCCAACCCATCCTGGAGCCCATCAAATCTCCCGTTGGCACCGGCCCCAAAGATTTGACATGGAAGGTGGGCAAATGATCAGGATCCTCCTTTCACTTTTCCCAAAATATTCCGGGGTCCGGGGCAGCGCCCCGGTCCTGCACGTCAAAATGAGCGGAGGTATGTTCTGATGACTGAACTCCCCACCAATACCGCCAAGAAAATGGGTCTGGTCATCGACCTGGACACCTGCGTTGGCTGCCATGCCTGCGTGATTTCCTGCAAAGGCTGGAACACCGAAAACTACGGCGCGCCGCTTTCAGATCAGGATGCCTATGGCGCCGACCCTTCTGGCACCTTCCTCAACCGGGTCCATAGTTTTGAGGTGCAGCCGGCTGCAACACCCACCCAGCCCGATCCAGCAGCGCAATTGATCCATTTCCCCAAATCCTGCCTGCACTGCGAAGATGCCCCCTGCGTCACCGTCTGCCCCACTGGCGCCAGCTACAAACGGGTTGAGGATGGCATTGTGCTGGTCAATGAAAGTGACTGTATCGGTTGCGGCCTCTGCGCCTGGTCCTGCCCCTACGGCGCGCGGGAACTGGACCTGGCCGAAGGGGTGATGAAAAAATGCACGCTCTGCGTAGATCGGATCTACAATGAAAACCTGCCCGAAGTGGACCGTGTGCCCTCCTGCGTGCGTACCTGCCCTGCGGGCGCCCGTCACTTTGGCGATCTCGGCGATCCCAGCAGCGATGTCAGCCAATTGGTTGCGGACCGTGGCGGTATGGATCTGATGCCCGAAATGGGCACCAGGCCGGTGAACAAATACCTGCCGCCCCGCCCCAAGGATAAGCTGGAAGAAGAGATCGACGTGCTGGCCCCGCTACTGGCCCCGGTCACCGAGACGCCTGGCGGTTTCTTGGGCTGGCTCGACAAGGCCCTCGACAAACTTCCTGGTCACTCTTCTGACCCGTCTTCCGGTCAATCTTCTGGGGGGAGCGCCTGATGCATCCGGCACCATCCGTCATACTCTTCACTACCCTTTCTGGTCTTGGCTTTGGCCTCTTGGCCTTCCTTGGCCTAGGTTATCCCGACGTCACAGGCTGGGTTGCCTTTGTGTTTTACGCCATCGCCTATGCGCTGGCCGTCGGCGGATTGCTGGCCTCGACCTTTCACCTCGGGCATCCCGAACGGGCGATCAAGGCCTTCAGCCAATGGAGAACCAGCTGGCTCAGCCGTGAGGGTCTCTGCGCTGTGGCGGCTTTGCTGGTGATGGGGCTTTTTGCCATCGGCGCCATTTTCCTGGAGCAGGACTGGCGCCTTTTGGGGCTTTTGGGCGCGGGTTTGAGCCTTGCCACGGTCTTTACCACCTCGATGATCTACACCCAGCTCAAAACCATTCCGCGGTGGAATATGGGTCTTACCCCAGTGATGTTCCTCAGTTTCTCTCTTGCCGGGGGCGCCCTACTAGCCGGGCAGGAGAGCCTGGCGATCTGGCTATTGCTGGCGGCAGGAGGGATACAACTGACCTATTGGGCCAAAGGCGACGGCGCCTTCGCGGCCTCGGGCACCACCATGCAGACCGCAACGGGCCTGGGTGGTGAGGGTTCAGTACGGGCCTTTGAGCCGCCCCATACCGGCAGCAATTATCTGCTGCGCGAATTTGTGCATATAGTGGGTCGCAAACACGCGCAAAAACTACGCGCCATTGCGCTGTTACTGGGCTTTGCCCTGCCCGTGGTTTTCTTGGTGCTACCGGTGGAATCCAGCCTGATCAAACATCTGATGGCTGCCTTTGCGGTGCTCAGCCATATGGCCGGGATCGCCGTCTCGCGCTGGCTGTTCTTTGCCCAGGCCGAACATGTTGTCGGGCTCTATTACGGCAAGCGTTGACCTCTCGACCAAGACAGCAAAGGCATCCCCTTGGGGTGCCTATTTGATCTCAGGTCTGTGTCAGCGGCACGCGATAGGGGCACTGACGGCTGGCCCTTTAAAAAGGAGGGGCCAGCCCCTCTGCGCCTTTGGCGCATTCACCCCGGAATATTTAGGGAAAGATGATAGTGGAAAGAAAAAGCCCCGCAGCGGGTGCGGGGCTTTGAAGTCACGTTTTGACGCCGGCTGCTATCTTACAGAAGGCCCGCGTGCTGCATCGCTGCGTCGATGGCGGCTTTGGTGCTGTCTTCTAGGCCTGTCAGGGGCGAGCGGATCTCTTCGGAGCACAGACCCAGTTTGCTGAGGCCGTATTTGGCGCCCACCAGGCCTGGCTCGATAAAGATCGCCTCGTGCAGTGGCATCAGCTTATCCTGATAGTCCAGCGCTTTGACGTAGTCACCGGCAAGGGTTGCCACCTGGAATTCAGCGCAGAGCCTTGGGGCCACATTGGCGGTGACCGAGATGCAGCCCACGCCGCCATGGGCATTGAACCCCAGTGCAGTGGCGTCTTCGCCGGAAAGTTGGACAAAATCGGCCCCACAGGCGGCACGCTGTTGGCTGACACGGGCGATGTCTCCGGTAGCATCCTTGACGCCAATGATACGGGGCAATTTGGCCAATTCTCCCATGGTTGCAGGCGTCATATCGACAACCGACCGACCAGGGATGTTATAGATGATGATTGGCACCTCAGCGCAGTCATGCGCCGCCTGGAAATGTGCCAGCAAACCACGTTGTGTTGGTTTGTTGTAATAGGGGGTCACCACCAAGGCGGCATCGGCACCAACCTTCTGGGCAAATTCTACAAACCGAATCGTCTCGACCGTGTTGTTGGACCCCGCCCCGGCAATCACCGGCACACGACCGGCAGCGGCTTTGACCACCTCGGCAATCACTGCTTCGTGTTCATCATGGGTAAGCGTCGGGCTTTCACCTGTGGTGCCAACGGGTACCAGCGCGCTGGAACCTTCGGCAATATGCCATTCGACCAAGCGTTTAAGCGCATCCAGATCCAACGCGCCGTTTTGAAACGGGGTGACGAGGGCTGGCATAGAGCCTGTAAACATGGGTGCGCTCCCTTAGCTGATGGTCTTGACAGGCGGAGGACCGCCTTCATGGTGGACATGACCGGAATTTGTGTTGATACCAGCCATTCTCGAATTATCGTCAATGCCTCTATCCCCGGATCCACTATAAAAGCAAGCCATGACACGCATTCTGCTCTTCTTATCGCTGATCCTGATGCTTGGATCCGTCGCAATGGCCCAAACCCGCCCACTGGAACGTGCCCTGGAGCAGGTGCGCGCTGAGAACTGGTCGCAGGCTCTGCAAACCGCCGGGGCGCCGGGATCAGTCGCGCGGGACATTATTGAGTGGCACCGGTTGCGGGCCAAGGAAGGCACGGCTGAGGATGTTGAAGGCTTTTTGGCACGGCGTCCGGATTGGCCAGGCCTGCCCTATCTGCGGCGCCGCACCGAAGAGCTGATCATTGAGAAATCCCACAAACGGGTGCGCGCATTCTTTGCCAATCAAGCACCGCAAACCCCAGAGGGCGCGGCCAGCCTGGCGCGTGCCTATTTTGCCAAGGGGGAGCAGGCCTTGGGCACGGCAGAACTGATCCGGGCCTGGCAAAACATGCCAATGAGCGAAGAGACCCAAGCGGCCTATCTGGCAGATCACGCCCAGCTGCTGAAACCGCATCACGCCGCCCGCCTGAGCCAATTGCTCTGGGAGTCCCATGATGTCAGCGCGACCCGAATGCTGCCTCTGGTTGATGCGGGAGAACGCGCGCTGGCGGAGGCCCGTATTGCGCTGCAAAAACAGTCAAAGGGCGTCGACGCAAAGATTGAGGCGGTTCCGGCAGAGCTGCAGGATGATCCCGGACTGGCCTATGATCGCTTTGCCTGGCGTGATGGCAAAAGACGCCAGGACGATGCCATCGCCCTGATGTTGGATCGCAGCACCAGTGCGCAAGCGCTGGGACAGCCAGAAAAATGGCTACGCCGCCGCCGGGATCTGGCACGTCAGTTGATGCGCGACGGCAAGCATGAGCGTGCCTATCAACTGGCAGCGCATCATTTTTCTGCCACAGAGGTTGGCTATGGCTATTCCGATTGTGAATGGCTGGCGGGCTATATCGCCCTGCGCAAACTGAACGATGCAGAGCTGGCTGTGCATCACTTTGAGCGGTTTCTGGCCTCGATTGAGACCCCCATTTCCGTAGGGCGCGGCGGCTACTGGCTGGGCCGTGCCCACGCGGCCCGTGGCGACGTGGACAAGGCGCATGCGGCCTATGCCAAGGCAGCGGAATTCCAGACGTCCTTTTATGGGCTTTTGGCAGCAGAGGCGCTGGGGCGGGAATTTGACCCTGCTCTCGCCACGCCGCCACAGCTGCCGCCCTGGCGCAGTGCTGGCTTTCTCGACTCCTCGGTGATTGAGGCCGCTTTGCTTTTGTTACAGGCAGGAGACCTCACGCTGGCGGAACGGTTCTTTACCCATCAGGTCGAGAGCCTGTCGCCAATTGAAGCGCAGCAGATAGGCCAGATGGCTGTTGAAATGAAAGAGCCGCATCTGGCGGTAATGATTGCCAAACGTGCTGCCCAGGCCGGGGTTGAACTGCATGGCGCCTATTATCCGCTGCACCCTGTGGCCCAACAAAAGCTGCCGATGGCCGCTGAGATGACGCTGGCGATTGCCCGGCGCGAAAGCGAGTTTGACCCGGTGGTGGTCAGCCACGCCGGGGCACGAGGCTTGATGCAACTGATGCCTGGCACCGCCAAACTGGTGGCCAAAGAGCTGGACATTCTGGCCAAGCATAACACCGGCCGCCTGACCGCAGAATGGGACTATAACGCAGAACTGGGCAGCCAGTATCTGGCTGGGCTGGCGGCAGAATTCAACGGCAATGTGGTGATGATGGCGGCGGGCTACAATGCTGGCCCGCGGCGGCCAGAAGCCTGGATGAAGCGATATGGCGATCCCCGCAGCGGCAGCCCGGATATCGTCGACTGGATCGAACATATCCCCTTTAACGAGACCCGCAACTATGTGATGCGGGTCACCGAAAGCCTGCCAGCCTATCGCGCTCGGCTGGGCAAGGCACCTCTTCCGGTGCCCTTCTCAAAAGAGCTATCCGGCGCGAGCCTTGCGGCTTTCGCGCCATAGGGTGAAGAGCCCGGCTGCAATGATGATGGCCGCACCGCTGGCCACATTCAGGCGGATCACTTCGCCAAAAATGCTGACGCCCAGAATGGCCGCCCAGATCAGGTGGAAATAGGCAAAGGGTTGCACCGCGCTGGCCTCGGCCATCTCGTAGCATTTGATCAGCAGCCAATGGCCGGTGACGCCAGAGACACAGAGCAGCGCCATCCAGAGCCAATCGCCCTGGCTCATGGGTTCCCAGAACCAGATGCCAATCGAGGTCATAAACACCATGCCCGCGATACCGGTCCAGAAAAAGCTGGTGGCAGTGCTGTCGCGCCGCGCCGCATAGCGGGTGACCAGGCCATAGACGGCAAACATCAACGCCGAGGCAAAGGGGATCAGGGCAGCCGAATTAAACACGCCCGCACCGGGTTGTAGAATGATCAACACCCCGATGAGACCGACGCCAATGGCCGCCCAGCGCCGCCAGCCAACGCTTTCTCCCAGCACCGGACCGCTGAGTGCCGCAACCAGTAGCGGGTAACAGATAAACACGGCTTGGCTTTCGACCAGTCCCAACAGGGTAAAGCCATAGACAGCAACGCAGATCTCGGCGACCAGCAGGACACCTCGAAAGATCTGCAATCCCAGCTGACTGGTGCGGGCCACCCCTTTGATGCCACCCGGCGCACGCAGCGCCAGGAACACCACAAAAGCCGCAAAAAACCAGTAGCGCACCATCACCACCATATAGGTGTTGTAAGTGCCGGCCAGATGACGCGAAATCCCGTCCTGCAGGGCAAAGACAATCGTCGCCCCGATCATCAGCAAAATGCCCATCGGCACATTGTTGCTCTGGGGTGTATCGCCTGCCACTGCCTTGTTCATTCCAAAGTCACCTCTGCCCTGACCGCTCTGGTCATATGTCTTTTGCGTCCAAATCCCGGAACCCGCGTCACGGTGAACCCGGCATCCTCTAGCCCTCGCCGCACAAAACCCGCCGCCGTATAGGTGGCAGCTGTCCCGCATGGGCCAGTATGATCAGCAACCGCCTGCAGCAGATCCTGCTGCCACAGCTCGGGGTTCTTCGCCGGAGAGAACCCGTCCAGAAACCAGGCATCTGCCATGCCTGTCCACTCCGGCAGCGACAGGCGTGCGTCGCCTGTGACCACCTCCAGCTGCAGTGTCCCCAAATCGCACAGACCGCTGCCCTGCCACTGTGCAAGAAACCGATCCGCCCAGGGCTGGATCTCAGGGAATGCCGCCAGGGCCTTTGCCATATCCGCAGGGGCCATTGGGTAGGCCTCAAAACTGGTAAAGCGCAGCGCCGTTTGCTGGCCGCTTTCTTCCCAGGCCCGCCAGGTGGCCAACATATTAAGCCCGGTGCCAAACCCCAGCTCTGCCACCTGAAACACTGGCGCAAACCGGGTTGGCAGATCATTGCCGTTGAGAAAAACATGGGCAGTTTCCGCCAAACCGTCCTGGATCGAGAAATAGGGATCATCAAACTGATCCGAGACCGGAATGCGATCTTCGCGCCAGCTGAGCTGTGCCTGCTGGTCTGCCATGGCAATATCCCCTACATGAAGCTTGGAAAACTGGCGCGACACTGGCGAAAGGCTTGGCAAATGACAATGGCAGATATCACCGTACGTGGCGCGGGCATCTTTGGTCTTTCCATCGCCTGGGCCTGTGCCCAACGCGGCGCCAGGGTGCAGGTGGTGGATCCCTACGGCGCCGGATCTGGCTCCAGTGGCGGCCTGGTTGGTGCCCTGGCGCCGCATGTGCCGGAAAACTGGAACCCGAAAAAGCAGTTCCAACTCGAAAGCCTGCTGATGGCCTCACACTTCTGGGCAGAGGTAGAGGCCGCCGGAGGTATCTCTGCCGGATATGGCCGCACCGGGCGCCTGCAACCCCTGCAGGATGCACGCGCGGTCGAGCTTGCCTATCAGCGCGAGGGCACCGCCCGCGCCCTTTGGCAAGGCCATGCACAGTGGCAAGTCCGCCCCGCCTCGGAGCTCGGCGCCTGGTGCCCGCCCAGCGCCACCGGGCTGGTGGTGCACGACACCTTGAGCGGCCGTATGCATCCTCGCCGGGCCTGCGCCGCTCTCACCGCCGCCCTCGCCAGCAGGGGTGTGACCCTCTCAGAGGATGCCCCCGACTCAGGTCGGGTGCTGCACGCCAAGGGCTATGCCGGGCTACTGGAGTTGAATGACAGGCTTGCCAAATCTGTGGGCAATGGCGTCAAGGGGCAGGCCGCACTTCTGCGCTTTGATGCCGGAGAGGTGCCGCAACTCTATGCCGATGGGCTGCATATCATTCCGCATGCCGATGGCACTGTTGCCATTGGCTCGACCAGCGAACGCAGCTTTGAGCACCCAAACCAGACCGACAGCCAGTTGGAAGATGTGATCACGCGCGCAGCCTCAGCGGTTCCAGCCCTGCGCGAGGCCGAGGTGATCACCCGCTGGGCCGGTGTCCGCCCCCGTGCCAAAAGCCGCGCTCCAATGCTGGGCGCCTGGCCTGATCGCCCTGGGCATTTCATCGCCAATGGCGGCTTCAAAATCGGCTTTGGCATGGGTCCCAAAGTCTCCCAGGTCATGGCGGACCTCTTGCTCGATGAAATTGACCAAATCCCTGCCGGGTTCCGGGTTGAAGATAACCTCTGAGCCCAAAACTCTGACGCCCGCTCCCTGACCACCCTCTCTGTCTTGCCTCTTGACGGGTCAAGGGCGGCGCCAGCCGCCGCGCGCAGGCGCGGTTTACCCTTTACGCGGCAAGTGGCTCTCTGAAACTTGAGCAGGCGTCTTGAGAGGCAGACCTGCCGCTCAAGCGCTTCCCAAGCAGACCTGTTGCGCCGCGCAGCGGCGCCGGGCCCAAGGCTTATTCTGAGGGCCAGCTCTGCTGGTCCTCAAAAAGGCGCGGGAGCTGCTCCTTAGTGGGGCCTTGCGCAGAAGATCAGTCAGGCCCTAGGGACAGCTTGCGCCTGCATGCACTGGCGTCCATCCGGTGCGCGCACCCAAAGGTCGCGCCCCTTGCAACAGAGGCTTGCCGCTTCAAAATGCATCAAGGGCGCGGTAGCCCGGAAAGAGAATTCCGCCAGTGGCCCCATCAGTTCTTCGGCCAAAAGCATCAACTGCTGCGCCAAAAGTGGCCCATGCACCACCAACCCGGTATAGCCCTCTACCTCGCGGGCATAGTCCAGATCGTAATGGATGCGATGGCCATTAAAGGTCAGAGCTGAATAGCGAAACAACAGCGTTGAACTAAAACTGACCTGCCGCGCCACCTCTTCATCCTCCCGGGCCCGGGGCGGCACCGGCTTGGGTGCCCCAGGCGCGGGGTCCTCTCGGTAGACCAGATCGTGCCATTCGCTCAAACAGCACCGTCCCTGCTGGTGAATGTCATGGCGCAGGGTGACAAACCCCAAAGGCCCGGTGCGGCCCAATTTTCTCTCACTGCGTTCCACAGCCGAGCGTTTTTCCGCCTCCACTCCCGCCTGCAGCGGATGTTCAAACTGCAACCGGCCCCCCGCCCACATACGCCGGGGCAGGCCAAGGTCCGGGATCAGGCCGCTTTTGCTCAACCCCGGATGACCGTCACGGCCCAGCTGGTCCGGCGGCATAGGTGTCCAGAAATAGAGCTGATGGAAAAACGGCGGCAGTTCAGCCCCGGCAGTCATGCTCGGCTGCAATCCAAGCGCCACCTGCAGGGCCGCAGATCGTGCCGGGTCCATCATATCGGTGCTGCGAAACACTTTGGTGTCTTTGGGCGACGCGGTATCGATGCTTTGTGTCATGGCGCAACTCTAGGGCCTGCAACCGCCAGCACAACTGTCTAAACGCAGCGCCAAACACAAAAAGGGCCACATCGCAATGTGGCCCCTCATCAGTATTGGTTGATCTCCCTCACAAACCCATCAGGCGGTGGGAACAATCACGATTTCAACCCGGCGGTTCTGCGCCTTGCCCTCACTGGTCAGGTTGCTTGCCACAGGCTGGGATTCGCCACGCCCAAAGGTCTGCAGCCGGTTATAGGGCACGCCCCCCGCCTGCACCTGATCGGCAACTGTATTTGCCCGCTGTTCTGACAGGGTCTGGTTGTAGCTAGCATCGCCGTCACTATCGGTATGGCCAATTACCTGAACCGAGCTGTTGGGATAGCGCACGATGCTTTGCGATACCTGGCGCAGATCGGCCTCCACCGATGGCGAAATCGCAGCACTGCCACTGGCAAAGGTCAGATCATTGGGCAGGGACACAATCAGTCGATCTCCGGTGTTGACGATGGTGATACCATTGTTGGACAGGCTCTGACGCAGTTCGGCCTCTTGTTTATCCAACTGGTTGCCAATGACCCCGCCCAGCAGGGCGCCGGCAGCAGCACCGGCAACAACAGCGGTACCTTTGTTGCTGGAGTTCGACAGACCCGCCAGCCCGGCCCCGACAATTGCGCCCGCAATCAGGCCATTGCGTTCTTTTTCTCCCGGCTGACGCAGAGCATCTGTGTCAGTACAGGCGGTCAGCCCTAGGGTAGCGGCCAAAAGGCCCACGCTGGAGATTTTCAAAATGGTCATATCGACACCTTTTTCTGCTCTGCAGATGCTTTTATCGCACCGGTTGCCCTATATATCTGCCTTTGTTGCACCCGGCTCAAGCTTGCGGGGAGTGGTCTCGGCGGAATGCTGCGCAAAGCACCTGGCAACGTAGCCGACAAAACAACCGCTCAGGAAGACCCAGATCAGCGCGTTCACGCGCAGTACACATAAGTGGACCCCTCCTGTTGCAGCCAGAGATTGCGCAGCACCTGCGCTTCCGCATTAAAACTGTCTTCCAGCAGTTCTGCGGCAAGGATCTGGCCGGTACGAAAATGACGAAACCCGCCGCGCAATTCGCACCAGGCAACCAGCAGGATGGTTTCAACGTGATAGATCAGACCCAGGGGACGCAGGACTCGCTGGCTTTCTACCTGGCTGTTGCTGCTATAGGTAATCCTGAGCTTACGCGATGCCCGCACCGCCTGACGTAACAGCGCCACCGAGACACAGCCCTCGGTCGGGTCATCCGGCGGAGCCCCCCAGGGGGCCACCTGCAACCAGTCCGCTGCGGCATGAACATCCTTGATCTTGCGACTGCCCCGCCGAGCCGCCTGCTGCAGCTCAGTATCACCGGTGCGCACCAGCATTGCCAACCCGATATGCAGGGCCTCGATTTCCTCGGTGTCAAAGTTCAGCGGCGGCAGATCATAGCCCCCGCGCAGAACATAGCCGATACCCGCCTCACCCTCGACCGGGGTGCGCATCATCTGCAGGGCAGCAATATCACGGTAGACGGTCCGCTTTGACACTTCGAGGGTCTCCGCCAGGTCTTCGGCCCGAACCGGCGCCGAAGCCGCCCGCAAGATCTGAATGATCTCAAACAATCTGTCCGACCGCGCCATGCGTTTTGCCTCCCCATTCCTGCTGACAGATTACCACACCCTGCTGACAGCAGCCTGTCAGCAGAGAGGTGTCAGTTTCAACCAGAAACCAGAAAAGGAACGTCAGATGTACTCTTATGATTGGATCACTTTGGTCACGCTGGGTCTGGACCGTTGGCAGCAAGACCACCCGATGGCAGTGTCAAGGACCGGCGCCCATAAACCCGCGTATCTGATCGAGCTTGAAGCGGCGCGGCAGCGCCACCTCGCCATGGCTGCATCGCGGCAAGATCACAGCCTCCAGACAGCCCCTCTTACAGGTCGGCGCAGCGTGATCCTGCAACTGTTTCACCGCGTTACAGGCCGGGATAGCCATGGGAGCGGCCAATCCTCCTGTGCATCTGAGGCTCAGGCGGATTGCCTGTCCGGCTCGGGCTGCAGTTCTTCAGAGCGGGCGGCCTCATAGGCGAGCATGGCCCGCTTAACGGGTTGCCCCCAGTGATACCCCCCCAGTTCACCGGATTTCTTCAGCGCCCGGTGACAGGGGATCAACCAGCTGACCGGATTGCGGCCAACAGCCGTGCCAACGGCCCGTACCGCCTTGGGCGAGCCGATGGATCTGGCAATTTCCGAATAGCTGGTCACATGCCCATCGGGAATGGAGAGCAGCGCCTCCCAAACCTTGATCTGCAGCGGTGCACCAATCAAATGCAGCGCGGTTTCCCCCTTTTGGGCAAAGGCTGCATCGACCAGAGGGCGCAGCGCCATTGGGTCCTCGATGAACTCCGCCTGAGGCCATCTGCTGCGCATATCCGCCATGGTTGGCTCGGCGCCGGTTTCAGCCGCAAAGCCCAGGCCACAGATGCCTTTCTGCGTGCCCATCACCAGGGCCAAACCAAAGGGGCTGTCAAACCAGCCCCAGAGAATTTCCAGTCCCGCGCCCTTACGGGCGTATTCACCGGGGCTCATCGCCTCCCAGCGCACAAAGAGATCATGCAGCCGTCCTGACCCGGACAGGCCAATCGCATGGGCGGTTTCAAGGGTGGAAAACCGATCCCGCAGCAGAGTCTTCGCATGGCCGAGCCGCAGATACTGTTGATAACGTTTGGGGGACACCCCAACCCAGGCAGAAAACAGGCGTTGGAAATGTGCCGGACTCATGTCCATGCGCCCAGCCAATTTCTCCAGGGACAGATCATCGCCACCTGCATCGATCAGCTCGATGGCGCGGCGCATCACGCCGTAATGATAGTTTTGCTCACTCGGTTCTTGGTGAATTGTCATGATCGCACCTGTATCTGTCTTACCTGTCGATCATAGCGCGGCCCAGGCCTGCGCAGCGACCCGAAACTTGCGAAATGCGTTTCATCCCTGCATGACTGGGCCACGAGAGGAGCGCCCCCTGATGACAATTGCTGTGTTGAACCAAGCAGGCCAACTGCTGCGGGATGATCTGCCCACTGCCCTGTTCCCCTGGTGGAGCTTTACCAAGCCGGTGCTGGCAGCGCTGGTTCTTCGAGCCGCCGCCAACGGCGCCTGGGATCTGGACGCGCCGCTGCATGGGCGGCCCTATTCGCTGCGGCATCTGCTGCAACACCGTGCAGGCGTCCCGGAATACGGCGGGCTTGCCAGTTACAAATCCGCTGTCCGTGCTGCAGAGCCCCCTTGGTCACCAGCACGCCTCTTGCGGGAAGTGAATTCCGATCGGCTGGATTTTGCACCGGGCGCGAGCTGGAACTACTCCAACAGCGGCTATCTGATCCTGCGACAAAAGCTGGAGCACCTCCACGGCGCGGGCCTGGCTCAGATCATGCAGGCCGAAATCCTCACCCCGCTGGGGCTATCAGCGCGATTGGCGCAGGACGCCGAGGATTTTGCACTGCTGCATTGGCCCGCAGCGGGCTACCACCCCGGTTGGGTGTATCACGGTTGCCTGATGGGCACCGCGCAGGATGCCACCCGCCTTTTGCAGGCCTTGCTGCATGGCGACCTTCTGCCCACAGAGGCCCGCAAGGCGATGCTGTTGCAAGACATGCGAGGTGGGCCGATCCCTGGCCGGGTCTGGAGCGAGATCGGCTATGGGCTGGGTATCATGATTGGCGCCGCACCAGATGCCGGACGGATCATTGGCCACAGCGGCTGTGGCCCCATCAGCGCCAATCTGGTGGCCGCCTTTCCAGAACTGCCCGGCCAACCAATCGTTGCGGCCTTTGTCCAGGGCGGCGACGAGACCCCAGCAGAATTTACCGCGGTCGAAGTGGCCGCAGCTGTGGCCAAAGAACAAGCTGGAAAGCCCTTGTAAACCGCACTGGCGCTTTGTCGTTGCAGCACCTTGGACAAAACGGCAATAAGACCGGCAATGGCAAAGCAACTCGATTATCATACCATCCGCGAGATCTTCTCGCGGTTTCAGGCAGCAGAACCAGAACCCAAGGGCGAACTGGAGCATGTCAATGTCTACACCCTGGTGGTGGCAGTTGCCCTGTCGGCGCAGGCCACTGATGCCGGGGTGAACAAGGCAACGCGGGCGCTGTTCAAGATCGCCGATACACCGCAAAAGATGCTGGACCTTGGTATCGAGGGCGTCACCGAACATATCAAAACCATCGGCCTGTTCCGGCAAAAGGCCAAGAATGTCATCAAACTCAGCCAGATTCTGGTCGATGACTATGATGGCGAAGTGCCAAACTCCCGCGCGGCCCTGCAATCCCTGCCTGGTGTCGGGCGCAAGACGGCCAATGTGGTGTTGAACATGTGGTGGCATCAGCCCGCCCAGGCCGTCGACACCCATATCTTTCGGGTTGGCAACCGGTCCGGTATTGCACCGGGCAAGGATGTCGATGCGGTGGAACGCGCCGTTGAAGACAATATTCCTGCGGATTTCCAGCAACATGCACATCATTGGCTGATCCTGCATGGCCGCTATCACTGCAAGGCGCGCAAGCCGCTGTGTGGCACCTGCCTGATCCGCGATCTCTGTCAATATGAGGACAAGAACTTATGAAAACCTACCAAATCGTTGGCATCGGCAATGCGGTTGTCGACGTGATCTCGCAGAGCGATGACAGCTTTCTGGCCCATATGGGCATTGAGAAAGGTATCATGCAACTGATCGAGCGGGATCGTGGCGAAGTGTTGTATGGCGCTATGGAAAACCGGGTGCAAACCCCCGGTGGCTCGGTCGCCAATACCATCGCCGGCGCCGGTGCGCTGGGTCTGGACGCGGCCTTTATCGGCCGGGTGCATGATGATGCGCTTGGCCATTTCTATGCCGATGCTATGAACGAAGACGGTGTTGATTTTGTCAATCCGCCGGTCGCTGGCGGCGAGTTGCCGACCTCGCGGTCAATGATCTTTGTCTCGCCCGACGGTGAGCGCTCGATGAACACCTATCTTGGTATTTCCTCCGAACTGAGCAGCGCTGATGTGCCAAATGAGGTGGCCGGCAGCGCCCAGATCATGTTCCTGGAAGGCTATCTGTTTGACAAGGACAAGGGCAAATCCGCTTTTATGGAAGCGGCGCGTGATTGCCGCAAAGGTGGTGGCAAATCCGGCATCGCCATCTCGGACCCCTTCTGTGTCGAGAGGCACCGGGCGGATTTCTTGTCGTTGATTGAAAACGATCTGGATTTTGTCATCGGCAATGAGGATGAAATCAAATCGCTGTTTGAGACTGATGATCTGGAAGTGGGCCTGGCCAAGACCAGCGCCATCTGTCCGCTGGTGGTCTGCACCCGCTCTGGCGATGGGGTCACCGTGATTGGGAATGGCACCCGGATCGACGTGCCGGTCACCAAGGTGGTGCCCGTGGATGCAACAGGTGCGGGCGATCAATTTGCCGCCGGGTTCCTTTTTGGTCTGGCAAAGGGTTGTGATCTGGAGACCTGCGCCAAGATCGGCAATATCTGCGCGGCTGAGGTCATCAGCCATATTGGTCCACGCCCTGAGGTAAACATGCAAGACCTGCTCCGTGAGGCTGGCCTGCTCTAAGCCAACGCTTGATACGCATTGTGGCAGGCGGGTTCTCCCGCCCGTCGCAGCTCTTGCCACTGGCAAGAGAACTCCCGTTGGGCCCGGCGCGAGGTGGCAAAGCCACCCCGCGCGCCCGCACCCTGTTCCATTGTTGCGTCTTAGCCTACAGCCTGATCCGCTGCGGCCTGTGCCCGTGACAACAGGGTCTTGAAGGCTGTGCGTTCTGCGTCTGGCATCGCGGCAAGCAGCTGCGCCTGCGTCGCAACATGGCCTTCCACCACCCGATCAATCAGAGCCAGCCCCTCGGCGCTGAGTTCAATCAAAAAGCTTCGGCTATCCTCAGGATTGATCTGGCGCAGCACCAAACCCTCTGCCTCAAGGCGGGAAATCCGGTTGGTCATGGTCCCAGAGGCCACCATGGTTGCCTGCAACAGCGCCCCCGGTGACAAGCGATAGGGCGCTCCTGCGCGGCGCAGGGTCGCCAGCACATCAAACTTGGCCGCATTCAATCCAAAACGCGAGAAAGTGGCCTGCATGCCCTCCTGATAAGAGAGATAGAGCCGGGCCACACGACCAATGACCCCCATGGCACTGACATCCAGGTCAGGCCGCTCGCGGGCCCATTGCGCGGTAATAAAGTCTACGTGATCCATGCACATGACCTGTGCGAAATTTATCTTGATGTCAAGATAAACACAATTATCTTCACGTCGAGATACTTTAGGAGACTCGGACATGACACGTTTGGACCTGTTCTATACAGCACTTGCCCCTGCCATCTGGGGCAGCAGCTATATCGTCACAACCAGCCTGCTCCCGGGCCAATCGCCGTTATTGGTAGCGCTTTTACGCGCCCTGCCTGCCGGGTTGATTCTGCTGTTGCTGACCCGCCAGCTGCCACCGCTTACCTGGGTGCCAAAACTGCTGGTGCTGGCGACGCTCAATTTCTCCTTGTTCTGGACCCTGCTCTTTGTTTCGGCCTACCGCCTGCCCGGTGGGGTGGCGGCGACCCTTGGGGCGGCGCAGCCGCTCTTGGTGGTGTTCTTCTCAGCCTATGCGCTGCAAACGCCAATCCGCCCCTCAGCTCTGATGGCTGCAGCGCTCAGCATATTTGGCGTCGCCCTGTTGGTGCTCACCCCGGCAGCAAGGCTTGACCTCTGGGGCGTATTGGCCGGGATTGGAGGCGCCGCATCCATGGCGGCCGGGGTTGTTTTGAGCCGCAAATGGCAGCCCCCGGTGCCGCCCCTCACCTTTACCGCCTGGCAACTGACCGCTGGCGGGTTGCTCTTGATCCCCTTTGCCGCTCCAAGCCTGGGGGACATCTCTGCGCTCAGAGGAGCCAACCTCATCGGCCTCGCCTATATGAGCCTGATCGGCGGCGCCCTGACCTATATCCTGTGGTTTCGCGGGCTTGCCCGAATTGAGCCAGCAAAGGTGTCATTGCTGGGCGTATTAAGCCCCCTCACTGCGGTTATCTTGGGCTGGAGCATCCTCTCGGAAGACCTGACGCTCACGCAACTTGTCGGTGCCGGCCTTGCCTTGTTCAGTCTTTGGTTAGGGCAAACCAACCTGAGCCTGAAACGCAGATCTCCCGCGTAACAGTGTTTGAAACAGGCCTGTGCTCTGGCGCCAGGCCTGTACTGCTGCTTGTACTCTCAAAAGTGGGCGTCGAACTCTTGCACCACGCGGGCATAGACCTCACGCTTGAAGGGGACAATCTTTTCCACCAGCTGATCCACCGGCTGCCAGCACCAGGCTGAGAACTCGGGATGCTCAGTCTCGATATTGACCTGGTCATCGCGACCAAGGAAGCGCATCAAGTACCATTTCTGTTCCTGACCGCGATACTTGCCGCCCCAGAATTTGGGCACCACGTCATGCGGCAGATCATAGGGCAGCCAGCCATCGCTTTCGGCAATGATTTCAACCAAGTCCCGCGTCACCCCGGTTTCTTCTTCCAGCTCTCGCAATGCAGCAAGCCGGGCGTCTTCACCGCGATCAATACCGCCCTGCGGCATCTGCCAGGCATCCTGAAACCGATCCTTGCGCTGCGCCACAAAGACATGGTTGGCCGCATTCACTAGCATGATGCCCACATTGGGACGATAGGGCAGCTTTGCAATTTCTTCAGGCGTCATCTTGATCTCCTCGGGGCATTGGCACCACAGCCAAAGGGGGCTGGCGCGACAAGGAACGGCATCACCTTGATGCCCTGCTCTGTCCTCTCCCTTAGACCCTGTGCCGTGAGGACAGACAAGGGGGTGACGCCGCGTTTCACGGTGACAAACCTCCGCCAAGCAGGGCATTGTGACGTTAACGTCAAGGGAGAGTATCATGACTGCGTACCCAAATCTGCTGGCCCCGCTGGATCTCGGATTTACCACATTGAAGAACCGCGTGCTGATGGGCTCGATGCACACCGGGTTGGAAGAGACCAAAGACTGGAACCGGGTGGCCGAGTTTTATGCCGAACGGGCGCGCGGCGATGTGGGCTTGATGGTCACTGGTGGTATTGGTCCCAATCTCGAAGGTTCAGTCCTGCCCGGCGCCTCGATGATGACAACAGATGAAGAAGTCGCCAGCCATCGCATTGTCACTGACCGTGTGCATGAAGCCAGCGGCAAGATCGCCATGCAGATCCTGCATGCGGGTCGCTATTCCTACGGGCCAAAATGCGTCGCCCCCAGCCCGGTGAAATCCCCGATCTCCCCCTTCCCGCCAAACGAGCTGGACGAAGAGGGTATCGAGAAGCAAATCGCCGATATCGTCAATGCCGCTGCTCTGGCGCAGCAAGCGGGCTATGACGGGGTCGAGATTATGGGCTCAGAGGGCTATTTCCTCAACCAGTTCTTGGTCACCCATACCAACAAGCGGACCGACCGCTGGGGCGGCTCCTACGAGAACCGCATGCGCCTGCCGATCGAAGTGGTGCGCCGCACCCGCGAGGCCGTCGGCACGGATTTCATCATCATCTACCGCCTGTCGATGATTGATCTGGTGCCTAATGGCTCTACCCATGAAGAGGTGGTGCAGCTGGCGCAGGAGATCGAGAAGGCAGGCGCCACAATCATCAACACCGGGATCGGCTGGCACGAAGCCCGCATTCCAACCATCGCCACATCTGTACCCCGCGCGGCCTTTGCCTGGGTGACCAAGAAACTGATGGGCAAGGTCTCAATCCCGGTGATCACCTCCAACCGGATCAACACGCCCGAGGTGGGCGAAGAGGTGTTGGCCACGGGCTGCGCCGATATGGTCTCGATGGCGCGGCCGATGCTGGCGGATGCGCATTTTGTGGCCAAGGCCAAGGCCGGCAAGGGCGCGCAGATCGCCCCCTGTATCGGCTGCAACCAGGCCTGTCTGGACCATACCTTTGGCGGCAAGCTCACCTCCTGCCTGGTCAATCCAATGGCCTGCCACGAGACCGAGCTGGTGCTGGGTAAGGCAGATGTGGTGAAATCGGTGGCCATTGTTGGTGCGGGTCCCGCAGGTCTGTCGACTGCACTGGCGGCAGCTGAACGTGGGCACCGGGTCACCGTCTTTGACAAGGCGGATGAGATCGGTGGCCAGCTCAACATGGCCAAGCAGGTGCCTGGCAAAGAGGAATTCTGGGGCTTTGTCGATTGGTATCGCACCATGGTGGTCGAGGCGGGCATCACGCTGGAACTGGGGCGCGAAGTCTCCTCTGATGATCTGACCGGTTATGACGAGGTGATCATTGCAACCGGCGTCACACCGCGTGATCCGGAAATCCCAGGGCAGGACCGCCCCGAGGTGCTCAGCTATATTGACGTGCTGCGCCACAAAAAGCCTGTCGGCAAAAGTGTTGCGGTGATTGGTGCCGGAGGCATCGGCTTTGATGTCAGCGAATACCTGCTGCATGAAGGCAAAAGCCCAACCGAGGATCTGCCGCTCTGGATGAAGGAATGGGGGGTCACCGACCCGGCAGAGCATCGCTCGGGCCTAGCGCCAGAAGGGCCACAGCCCGAAGCCCCGGCGCGTGAAGTCACACTGCTGCAGCGCAAGAAACAGGCTCATGGCAAGGGGCTGGGCAAGACAACTGGCTGGATTCACCGGGCAACGCTAAAGATGAAGGGCGTGAATTTTGTTGGCGGCGTGAACTATGAACGCATCGACGACGAAGGACTGCATGTCAGCTTTGGAGAGGCACGTGAGACGCCAACCGTCATTGCAGCGGACAACTTTGTGCTCTGCGCCGGGCAGGTCTCTGACCGCAGTCTGGCCGACGCGCTAGAGGCCAAGGGCGTGTCCTGCCATGTCATCGGTGGCGCAGATGTCGCCGCTGAACTGGATGCAAAGCGCGCCATCAACCAAGGGACCCGACTGGCTGCCACTCTTTAGGCTGCCAAAGCGCCTCTCAAAGCAAGCCCTCCCGCGCCCGCAGATGTCCTGGCCAAAGGCCAGGCCACCTTCCGTGCGACCTTGGGGGTAGCGCCGCGCACTTCGTGCGCGGCGCTACCCCAACGGGAGGCGGCTTTGTCAAAAGCCAACGACGGGCGGGAGAACCCCCTTTGCGGCTTCAATCCTTAGCATTTGCGACCCGACTATCTGCAGGGGCCTCTTCACGGTCCTGCATGCCATAATCCCGCAGCACCTCTGCCACCTTGAGACGGTAGTCAGAGAAAACCCCGCCCCGCCCTTTTTGCTGCGCGGCGCGATGTTGCGTCAGTTTTCGCCAGTCCTGCACAGCCTGCTCGTCCCGGAAAAAGGACAGCGAGAGCAGTTTGTTTGGCTGGCTCAGGCTTTGGAACCGTTCCACCGAGATAAAGCCGTCAATCTGTTCCAGCAAAGGTTTCAGCGCGCTGGCAATCTCGAGATAACTGGCTTTTTGCCCCTCGGCGACCTCAACTTCAAAGATGACGGCTATCACTTGCGTTCTCCTGTAACGGCATCATGGGGCGAAGACGCCAGTTTCAAGAAGCTGCGCTCCTCTCGCAAGATAAACCGTTCCTTTTGTGCAAAAGCGTAGTTTTCCTGTCCCAATGGATCGGAAGCCAGCCGCGCGCGATAGGCCTCGTAACTGGCAAGGTCGGGGATATTGTATATCCCGTAGGCCTGGGTTGCAGATCCTTCATGCGGCGCAAAATAGCCAATCAGGTCGGCACCATTGCGCGGAATGGCCTGCCCCCAGGTTTGCGCATACTGGCGAAAGGCATCGGTTTTTGTCGGGTCAATCTGGTAGCGGATTATACAGGTAAGCATCATGGGGGTCCTTCCTTTTGAGACCCCGTTCATAGCCCTGCCAAGGGACAAGATACTTCGCTCCGGGTCGAAACGTCCCTGTTTCCGTGAGTCGTCCCATCTCTCCGCAGCCAGCGCTTGGAGCTGGCTGCGGAGACAGGCTATCAACTATTCGGTCACCGTGATGGTGATCACATCCGAAACGATCGGGGTGCTATGCGGGACATGTCCCATATCCCCCATCACCAGCTGCAGGGTGTGTGTGCCTGGCGCCAGCTCCACAGTGGCTTCGGTCTGGCCACCGCCAAAATGCAGGTGGTTCTCATCCGCCGGAATACCATAGGATAGCTCATCTGCACCGTCCTCACCCTGCCCCAATGGCGGGCGGTCGATCAGCAGATGATGATGCCCAGTGTTTTCCTTCTCGGTCCCGGCGGGCGCAACCCCCATGCCCGACAGGCCAAAGACCACCATAACCGGCGAGCTAACCTCTGCCCCATCTGCAAGATTGACAATATAGACCTTGGCCTCTGGGTTAGAGGTAGTCTCGCCCCCCGCCCAGAGAGGCACAGCCAGACAGATCGTGGTGCAGACTGCGGCACCCAATGTTCTAAAATATTTCATACTCATTCCTCCCAAACAAAATACACTCAAACAGCTTAGCCGATTGGCTCCAAAAACATAGGGCAGATCGTTCACGATTACTTGGAAGGCTTTGACCCTGTCTCGACCCTCAATTTCCACCTAAAACGGGTGCCGAAATCTGCTTGCCCAAACACGAGACACAGATCAGGGTGCAGGAGAACCAGCGCTCTTTGAGGTCCAGATGATCTTTGCCACAATACTATTGGGTCTCACGCCAAGCTTTCTGATGGTTGCCATCGGCGGGCTGGTTCGCAACCGGCTCAGCCCCGAGGCCTGGCAGGGGTTGGATAGGCTCAACTTTGAAGTTCTGTTTCCGGCACTGTTGTTCTTTGCGGCCTGCGGGCGACCCATTGCGCCGATCGAACTCTTGCGGATTGGCCCGGTTGTCTGGGCAATCATGCTGCTTGCCTTGGGGCTGGGATATCTGACCCGCCGCTTCGGGCCTGATCGTTTTCTTGATTTTGCCGGCGCCTGGCAAACCAGCTGGCGCTTCAACACCGCGGTTGCCTTTGTGGCGATCCCAATCCTCGATCCGACCCTGTTGGGACAAATGGCCATTGCCGTGGGCATGGCCGTCCCCGTGGCCAATATTCTGGCCGTCACCGCCCTGTCGCGCGGCGGCAGCCTCTCCTTTGTGGCCACCCTCAAAAAGGTACTCGGCAATCCGTTTCTGATCGCCTCAGTCGCCGGGGTTGCTGTTGGAATCTCCGGCTACAAGATCCCGGCGCCCCTGCTTGCCCCAGCCGAGATGTTGGCAAAAGCTGCCATTCCTATTGCCCTGCTCTCCATCGGCGCCACGATGAACTGGCGTGCACTGACGCGGTTGGATCACTTCAACGGCACGCTTTGTCTGGTGCGGCTTGTGCTGGTTCCGGCAGTTGTTTTTATCCTGTGCCTGGCTTTGCCGCAAAGCGGGCAGCGTAGCGCTGTCTTTATTCTGTTTGCAGCCCTGCCTACAGCCTCAGCCGCGCATGTGCTGGCCTCGGGCTTTGGTGCGGATCGCAGGCTGGTGGCAACCTTGATTGCACAATCGACTCTCTTGGCCGCAGTTACGCTGCCTCTGTGGATCTTGGCTACCAAGCTGGTTTTCCTGAACTAAACCCCAAAATCAGACGCATTGTGCAACCGTTTCCACCCGAGAGACGATTTCAGGAAAACCCTGCAATTATCCCACCACTGCCCCGTTCTTGCCCGAATTCAACGCCAAACACAGGTCCAGAAAAGGCAACGAGAGGACCCTGTTGATGGATCGACTGACCGAAATGGAGGCCTTTGCCAATGTCGTGGACCAAGGCGGGTTCACCGACGCGGCAAAGAAGATGGGGATTTCAAAATCCGCCGTATCAAAACATGTCTCCAGCCTGGAAACCCGCCTGGGCGCCCGGCTGCTGAACCGCACCACCCGGCGCGTGTCGCCTACAGAAATTGGCCTGGCCTATTATGACCGCGCCCGCCGCGTGCTGAACGATGCAGGCGAGGCTGACGCGCTGGTTTCCTCGATGCAATCCGCGCCTTCCGGGCTGCTCAGGATTTCGGTGGCAACCGATTTTGGCGTCAACCACCTGTCGCCGGTGCTGTCGGATTTCCTCCGCGACTTTCCGGATATCACCGTCAACATGGTCTTAAACAACCGCTACGTTGAACTGATTTCAGAAGGTTTCGACATGGCCCTGCGCATTGGTGAGCTGGAAGACAGCTCGCTCAAGGCACGTAAACTCACCGAGACCACTAAACGAATGATCGCCTCGCCCGGTTATCTGGAACAATATGGTCGCCCGCAAAAGATCGACGATTTGAACACCCATAAGCTGCTGCATTACTCCAACCAGTCCAGCGGCAATGTCTGGAAGATCACTGCCCCCTCTGGCGAGAAACGTCAGGTGCGCACTACAGGCTGGCTGTCGGTGAACGATGGGCAATCGCTGCTCAACGCCGCGATCTCGGGTCTCGGCATCGCCTATCTGCCCAGCTACCTTTATTCCGAAGCGATGGAGGAGGGGCTGGTCGAAGACGTCATGCCCAACCTGCCGATGGAAACCCAGGGTATCTATGCGGTCTATCCTCCGGGCAAGTTCACCCAGCCCAAGGTTCGGGCCTTTATCGATTTTCTGGCGCATTCCTTTGCCGGCAAAGACAGCGACGACTGGCTCAAGATCGCCTGACCGGCATTTTCACGCCCCGGACAAAAGCTTTTCAGAACTGCTCTCGCTTAGGCGGGGCAGTTTTTGTCCTTCGCGGTGTCGATTACACCGTTTCAGGTAACACCCTCAGTCATCTGGACAGAATGACCGCCTCAACCCGGCGGTTTCTCTCTCTCCCGGCAGCGTTGAGATTGCTGGCAATCGGCGCCATAAACCCGGCGCCGGCAACTGCGATGCGTCCCTCAGCGACACCATAGGTCGAAACCAGAGTCTCTTTGACCACCTGAGCCCGCCGGAGCGACAGGGAGGTGTTATCCTCAAGACTGCCAACGCTATCGGTATGGCCAACAATCAACAGCTGAGCCTTGGGCGTCTTGTCCAAAAAATCTGCAAGCTCCTGCAAACTGGCAACCGCCTGCTGCCCGAGTGTCTCTGCGCCAGTGCGAAACTCCACCCCGTCAAGCACCACATGGCCCTGTTTTTCCAACAGGGTTTCCAACCCCAACGCGGGGTTTTCAGCCCCGGTCAGAGGCTCGGGTTCAGGTTCATGCGCCTCAACAGTGGAAAGAGGCAGCGGCGCCTGTTTGTCGGGGGTGACCTCGATCAGTTGAATATAGGTCGCTGCACCGCTGCGCGACACCAGCAGGGAAACCGCCTGCTGAGCGGTTGTCTCTGCTGCAGAGAGCGCAGGTTTTTGTGCCGCCAGGAAATGATAGTCAGGCAGGCTGACAACCATGTCAGGCGCCGGGACCACCTCGATGCCGAAGCGGAAATCAAAACCACCACATTGGCGAGATTCGCACTGAAACAGGATCTCATACCCCTGCTCCACCAGCTGGCGTCGCAGCACATCCAGGACCTGCAAAACAGTTGCATCGCCTTGAAGGCTCCAGGTGCGTCGCAGAATATGCCCCTCCTGCAGGCGGAGGGGAATTCCAGTCTCGCTAAAGGCGCCAATCGGAAGCGCATAGGTGCCCAGTGCCGTTTCACGCTGAGAACGCGATACCGCCCCTTCTGGCAGCTGCAACCCTGCGACCTCCGCCGTCTGAGCCTGGGCTGAAACAACGGAGAATAGCAGCGACAAACAGCCGCCAAGGGCCAAAACGGCAGGGCCAAACCTCATCTGAACTGCGCGTGGTATTCGTCGTTGGGAACCATGCCCGTGGCCGAGGCCACGCGATTGGACATGTTGTAAAACCCGGTGACATTGGCAATGTCCCAGATATCACGGTCACTAAAGCCAACTTGGCGCAGGGCTTCGCGATCACCCTCTTCGACTTCGGTGCTGGCCTTGGTCACTTTGACAGCAAAATCCAGCATGGCGCGCTGACGGGCATCCAGAGGCGCAGCCCGGTAGTTCATTACCAGCATTTCCCCCAGTTTTGGATCGCCCGACAGCTGGCGCACCGCAGCGCCGTGGGAGGCCAGGCAGTAAAAACAGCTGTTCACAGCCGAAACCACCACCGCGATCATCTCGCGTTCCAGCTTGCTAAGTGCGCTATCGCCCAGCATCAGCTCATTATAAAGCGCGCTAAAGGTATTGAGCTTGTTTTCATCAAAAGCATGGGCGCGCAAAACATTGGGCACCATGCCCAGCTTCTCCTGGCAGATGTCAAAATACTTCTGCATGCCGGCGGGCAGCGGGTCCAGTGGCGGCAGGTCCAATGCGGTTGGTGGTGTTTGATCCGTCATGATGAATTAAGCTCCTGAAGACAAATATCGATAATGGTATTGGCCGCTATTGGTCATGCCCAAGGAGGCATATAACCCGTTTGCGCCAGCGTTTTCTTTGGTGCAGAGCACCGCCATCTCATGGGCGCCATTTTCTGCCGCCCAAATGGCCGCCTGCCGCATCATCCAGGCCCCCATGCCGTGGCGGCGCTGGTGCGGCAGGATTTCCAGTGCATGCACCATGGCAACGCCATCATGAACCGCGACAAAACCAGCCCCTGCCGGTTTGTCGTCATAGCGCCCCAGCAGAGCCGCCTTTGGGCCTGTGACCCGGTCCATGACGGCCTGACGTTCGGGGCCTATGCCGCCTGCAATCCAGATTTCACGTTGAATTTCCAGTGGCGACCACAGGGCAAAAGTCGTGACGCGGGGGATCTCGATATCTGTCAGCTTTTCTATCGGGCAAAGCCAGAGATTGACCGGGTCCTTCACCACATAGCCCCGCGCGGCAAGCTGTACGTCCAGCCCGTCCTGCCCGTCATGGATCATAAAAAGACAATCCTGCCCCAGGGCCCGCATCGCCTGTTCTGCAGCGTCGATTTCAGCTTCAGAGGCCACACCTTCGACACTGGCGGCAGATACCCGGCTGCCGCCGCCCTGGCCTTCGCGTAGCGTGACCGGGCCCAGGCTGCGTGTGGCGGCTGTTGGCCAGGTGGCTTCGACCACCGCATAGTATTTTGGATCTGTCAGAGGGGCCCCCGTGTTCATAGCCCCATCTCCTGTGCCAACTCGCGCATTGCCGCATCTACCCCTGCACCATCATGGCCGCGGATCACCACATTGGCTCCATAGGTGCCATTGTGCTGAAACGGATAGCAACCGATCGACAAATCACTGTGGCGTGCGGCCAGATCCGACAGAAAAGCCGCGATATCGCCCTCTCCGCGCATCAGGCGCAGGCTTTGTGACAGCAAAGGCTCCCCCCCCGTCAAACCCGGCAACACACTCGCCACCATGGCCTGAAACACCATCGGCACCCCGGCCATTACATGCACATTGCCCAGGGTAAACCCCGGCGCTGATGAGACCGGGTTGTCGATCAAGCTGGCACCCTCAGGGATCCGCGCCATGCGCAGGCGGGCCGCGTTCAGCTCTTGTCCAGAATTGGCGTAATGCGCTGCCAGGATTGCGCGGGCATCGGCGCGCACATCCAGATGGGCATCAAAGGCCTGCGCAATGCAGTCGGCGGTAATATCATCATGGGTGGGGCCGATGCCGCCACTGGTAAAGACATGGTCAAACTCTGCACTCAGTGCCTTGACGGCGGCTATAATCTCTGGCGCATCATCACTGACCACCCGCACTTCTTTCAGGTCGATGCCCTGTTTGGTCAATTCGCCAGCCAGAAAATGCGTGTTGGTATCGCGGGTGCGCCCGGACAGGATTTCATCACCGATGACCAACATTGCGGCACTGGGGTTGGGCATCTTTTCTCTCCTGTTGCGGCGGGCGACGCGCTCTTTGCTGCAAGATAGCCGCTCCAGCATGGAGAGCAAGCGGGCATCCCGTCTCAGGTCCGCTCTCACGCGAGGTTTCTGGCGTTATCCGGCGCAAACACCTCCCCTGATAGGGGTTTTCAGTCTTGCCGATTGACTTCTCTCTTGAGTGCGATACCCAATCCCCATGCAATTCACCACGCCCCTGATCCGCGCCACGCTTTTGCGCCGTTACAAACGCTTCCTCGCCGATTGCCGCCTGGAGGATGGTCGAGAGATCACCGCCCATTGCGCCAATCCAGGCTCAATGATGGGGCTGGCAACTCCCGGCCTGACAGTCTGGCTGGAACCCAATGATGATCCAAAGAAAAAGCTGAAATTTGGCTGGCGGTTGATCGCCCATGACAATGGTCATTTTACCGGCGTTGATACCTCGGTGCCAAACCGTGCGCTCAAGGCGGCCCTGATCGCAGGGCAAATCCCCGAGCTGGCCGCCTATAAATCCGTCCGCGCGGAGGTGAAATACGGCGAAAAAAGCCGCATTGATTTCCTGCTCACCCAAAAGGGGCTGCCGGATTGTTATGTTGAGGTCAAAAGCGTCACCCTATCGCGTCAAGTGGGCCTGGCTGAGTTCCCGGACAGTGTCACCGCCCGGGGCACCAAACATCTGAACGAGCTGGCAAACATGACGGCTCAGGGGCATCGCGCCGTGATGCTCTATCTGGTTCAGCGCACTGATTGTGATCGCTTTGCCCTCGCCGCCGATATCGACCCGGCCTATGCTTCAGCCTTTGAAAAGGCCCAGAATTGCGGTGTTGAACGCCTGATCTATGACACCCGCATCTCCCCGCAGGAGATCACCATCGGCCGCAGCCTCTCTGCGGGCTGATTGCTGCAACCTGATGTCCCCATCGGTTTTACGGCGGCGGCTCTGGTTCTTTTAACCAAATCCGCTTACATAGGCAGCAAGACACAAGCCTACGGAGCCCAGCTTGATGAGATCGAAAGACGGCCGCACCACCAAAGACGGCATTCGCATTTACCAGGACAGTGATTTTGCCGGCATGTATGTGGCAGGGAAACTGGCCGCACAGATTCTGGATGACATCGCACCGCATGTCTTTCCCGGGCAAACCACCGGAGAGATCGATCGCCTGATCACCAATATGGTCGACGAGGCCGGCGCCAAATCGGCCACCATTGGCTACAAGGGCTATCAGCACGCCAGCTGCATCTCGGTGAACCATGTGGTCTGCCATGGCATCCCCGGCGACAAAAAGCTGAAAGACGGCGATATCCTCAATATCGATGTGACTGTCATCGTTGACGGCTGGTTTGGCGATACCTCGCGGATGTTTGTGGCCGGCAAACTGCCCCGCAAGGCCGAACGTCTGATCCAGGTCACCCATGACAGCCTGATGAAGGGGATCGAGGCGGTAAAGCCCGGCAATACCTTTGGTGACATTGGCCATGCCATCCAATCCTACGCCGAAAGCCAGCGGATGAGCGTGGTGCGCGATTTTTGCGGCCACGGGCTGGGGCTGGTGTTCCACGCGCCGCCCAATGTGCTGCACTATGGTCGCCCCGGCACCGGTCCAAAGCTGGAAGAGGGCATGTTCTTCACCATCGAGCCTATGATCAATCTGGGCCGCCCTGAGACCAAGATCCTGGCAGATGAGTGGACCGCGGTGACCCGCGACAAATCCCTGTCGGCCCAGTTTGAGCATTCCATCGGCGTGACTGCGGATGGCTGTGAGATCTTCACCCTGTCGCCGGGTGGAAAGTTCCATCCAACCTACGGCTAAACCGGCCAATCGCCACGATGTGATAGACGCAAAGCCCCGACCATTGGTTGGGGCTTTGGTGTCTTAGCAAGGTGTTTGATCACAACCCGATTAGCGCAGGAACCTCTGACATATCGCTGAATACCTCGGCTCCCTGCGCGGTCAGGGTCTCACCAGTACCACCCGGCGCAAAGCCAAGGCAACGCATCCCGGCTCGCGTTGCTGCCAGCACCCCAGTGGCGCTGTCCTCGAACACCAGGCAATCGCGGGCCTGTACGCCAAAATGGCTGGCTGCGGCCAGAAACAAGCCGGGATCCGGTTTGGCAACGCCCAGCGACTGCGCTGAAAACATCGCCGTCGGGTGGAACCGCTGCCACAGGCCATTTTGCCCCAGCGTGATGCGCATCTTGTCTTCGCTACCGTTGGAGGCCACGCAGCAGGGGATCTGTTTTGCATCCAGCAACGCCAGCAGGTCCATCACCCCCGGCATCAGAGCCACGCCCGCCTTCAAAGCCTCATAGGTCTCAGCATAGATCTCATCCACCCAGCCCTCATGCAAATCAGCGCCGAGCTCAATCGCCTTGGCCATAGCGCCCGACATCGTGCTGCCAACAAACAACTCCATCGAGCGCTCAACAGTCATCGGCAAACCGTTTCGCGCCAGGTTTTCGACCATCACCCGGTTTGAGACAGGTTCGCTGTCGACCAGCACCCCGTCGCAATCAAAGATGACCAGCCGTGGCGTTGGAAAGGTCGTAGGCATGTCAAAAACCCCGTGCAAATCAGCAAAGTTCAATGCCACTCTGCCCCGGTCGGTTTAGGGAAGCAAATCCCGCACCGGCACAAAGCCGCGCGTCTGGGGAGGCGCCTGTTTCAGGCTGAAGCACCGCGCAACATCAGGGTGATATGGCTATCGCCATATTTGCGCGCATCGCTGACTTCATAGCCCTCAGGCGGGGACATAGCTGCGTTTTCTTCCCAGATGATCAAGGCATCCTCTGCGATCCAACCGCCTGCCTCAGCCGCCTGCAATGCCTTTTCCCCCAAAGACTTGCCATAGGGCGGATCAAGAAACACCACATCAAAGGGGGGATGCGGGTTTTCCCCGAGCTTCAACGCATTACGTCGGATCAGGTTGGCGCGATCGCCCGCTCGGCAAATACCGATATTCTTGGCAATCAGTCCCTGCGAGACCCGACCATCGTCAACAAAGGTCACGATCTCGGCGCCGCGCGACAGGGCCTCAAGGCCCAATGCGCCGGTTCCCGCAAAGAGATCCAGCACCCGCATACCGTCAAAATCAACCTGATGGGCCAGCACGTTGAACAGACTTTCGCGCACCCGGTCGGTGGTGGGACGCAGATGCGCGCCTGTATCCCCCTTGCCCAGGGCCGCCAAGGCGCGGCCCCGAAAATCTCCGGCGATGATCCTCACGCTTTTAGCAGGGGCTTCAGGTCTGCGGCAGGGTCTGCAACCACCGACTTATCCGCCGTCTTACCCATGTCGATCAGGCGTTTGCCCACCATATAGGCGCGCGGATCATTCATTGCGTCGACCGCAACCAGTTGCTCCCCTTTGTAGTACCAAAAGGAGGTCGTGCGCCCCTCTCCGGCGCGGGTGACCACATTGTCAAACCCGGTGTTTAGCCCCGCGATTTGCAGTTTCACATCATACTGATCCGACCAGAACCAGGGCGTTGCCACATAGCTCTTGCCCGCGCCCATCATGTTCTGCGCCACCACTTCGGCCTGATCAATGGCGTTGGGCACGCTTTCCAACCGAATGCGCCCGCCCTTGTAGGGGAAGGAGGCGCAGTCGCCCGCTGACCAGATCGAAGGGTCAGATGTGCGCCCCTCAGCATCGGTCTTGATACCGTTCTCCAGCTCCAGCCCCACCAGTTCGGCCAGTTGGGTGCCCGGGGTGATGCCAACTCCAACCACCACAAAATCAACCTCAACACTGGAACCATCGCTCAGAACGGCACGGGCCACCTGCCCTGCCTCGCCCTCCAAGCGCTGCAATCCGGTGCCTTCCAGGATCGTGACCCCGTGTTCGCCGTGTAGGGTACGGAAATAATCAGATGTTTCGGGGGCGGCGACCCGCTGCAGGATGCGCTCCCCCATCTCGACCAGAGTGACATCGACCCCGCGCTTGGCGCAGACCGCTGCGGCCTCCAGCCCGATATAGCCGCCACCAACAATCAGGGCGCGCTTGCCAGTCACCACATGCGGCGCCATGGCATCCACATCACCGAGGCCCCGCACCACAAAAACACCCTCCAAATCACCGCCGATAGCGGCAGGCAGGTGGCGTGGGTCTGACCCGGTCGTCAGGGCCAGCTGGTCATAGGAAAGCACCTCTTCGCCCAGACTCACCGTCTTGGCTGCAGCATCAATCGCCGTCACCACCGTGCCAAGACGCAGGGTAATTTTATTGTCCGCATAAAAGCTTTCCGGGCGCAGGAACAAACGCTCCAGCTCCATCTCGCCCAGTAAATAGGCCTTGGAAAGCGGTGGGCGCTGGTATGGCAGGTGTTTTTCGGCCCCAATCAGGGTGATTTCGCCATCAAACCCATCTTTGCGCAGTTTTGCCACCAAGGACGAACCCGCCTGCCCTGCACCAATCACGATGATATGACTCATTTGGACCCTTGCCTCCCACGCTATTTCTGGTCTCCTGTTGCGGTGACCCTATAGGGGCCAAGAGCTAAAACGCAATCACCCAGACAAAGGAAACGCGCAATGATTTCAACAGGAGATAAACTGCCTGACGCCACCATGACCCAGATGGGTGCTGAAGGGCCGGAACAGGTGCAGATGGCCGACAAGGTCGCAGGGCGCAAAGTCGCCATTTTTGCCGTCCCAGGCGCCTTTACCCCGACTTGCCATTCCGCCCATGTCCCCAGCTTTATCCGCACCAAGGATCAATTTTTTGCAAAAGGCGTCGATGAGATCATCTGCGTCTCGGCCAATGATCCCTTTGTGATGCATGCCTGGGGTGAAGCCACCGGGGCCAATACCGCCGGGATCACCATGCTGGCCGATGCCGAAAGCGCCTTTACCGATGCTATCGGCATGCGTTTTGACGCCCCTCCCGCGGGCTTGATCGGCCGTTCGCTGCGCTATGCGATGTTGGTGGAGGATGGCGTTGTCACCATTCTGAACCGCGAAGAAAACCCCGGCCAGTGCGAACTCTCCGCTGGCGAAGGCCTGCTCGATTCCATGGGTTAAGCCAATTGGGCTGCGCCACAGATCATGGCGCGGCCCAATCCGTTCTCCCACCTCGCTAGATCAGGCTGTCCAATTTGCGTGCCAGTTTCGCATCCAGCGCCGAGAGCCCTTCGACATCATGGGTGGTCAGAACAACGGTTACCCGGTTGTAGATATTGCTCCACTCCGGGTGATGGTTCCATTTTTCGGCCCAGATGGCCGCGCGGGTCATCCAGCCAAAGGCCTCGACAAAACCGCCAAATTTGAAGGTCTTGGTCAAGGCATCACGCCCCTCGACCATCTCCCAGCCGCTTGCAAACAGCGGATCCAGTAGCGGCCCGCGTGTGGCCTCGGATAATCTCTCGGTCATTCCTGTTCCTCCACATCTGCGTTGCGAAACGGCCCATAGCTGGTCAACACCTCGACCTCCTCTGCCACTGCGGCACGCTCGGCCTCGAGGTAACGGCCAACGGCCTCGGCGAAGCCCGCGTCGCCCAACCAGTGCAGGCTGTGGGTTTCCACCGGCAGGTAGCCCCGCGCCAGTTTGTGTTCCCCCTGCGCCCCGGCCTCGACCCGGCCCAAATGGTTGGCTATGGCAAAATCAATCGCCTGATAGTAGCACATTTCAAAATGCAAACAGGGGTGATGTTCCAGGCAACCCCAATACCGCCCATAGAGCGTATCGCGACCGATGAAATTTAGGGCACCCGCAACCGGAGTGCCTTCCCGCTCAGCCAGAATGAGATGCAGATCATCCGCCATGGTCTCATGGATGATCGAAAAGAATTCACGCGTGAGATAGGGCCTGCCCCATTTGCGCGATCCGGTATCCTGATAAAAAGCCCAAAAGGCGTCCCAGTGTTCAGGGCGGATCTGATCTCCGGTGTAACTCTGGACCGTACCGCCAAAGCCCTGCGCCTGGGTGCGTTCCTTGCGGATGTTCTTACGCTTGCGTGACGACAGGGCGGCCAGAAACCCGTCAAAATCGGCATAGTCGTCGTTCAGCCAGTGAAACTGCTGACTGACCCGCGGCATCAGCCCCATTTCAGTGCCGATCTCGGCTTCCTCAGGCGTACAAAAGGTCAGATGCAACGAGGAGACCTGATTGTCAGCGGCAAGCTGCACCGCCCCCTGCACCAGTGCCGATTGGCCGATGCCTTCATAGCCAGGACGTACCAAAAGGCGCCGCCCGGTGGCGGGGGTAAAGGGCACTGCGACCTGCAATTTAGGATAATAGCGCCCGCCGGCCTGCTCATAGGCATGGGCCCAATTGTGGTCAAAGATGTATTCACCCTGGCTGTGGGATTTGGCATAGAGCGGCGCGCAGGCGATCAGCCTATCCTCAAGATAGGCCGTCAGATACTGCGGCTGCCAGCCTGTACCCGGCCCCACCGATCCGCTTTGCTCCAATGCGCTGAGAAAGCGATAGGTGGTAAAGGGGTCCCTTGGCCGCCCCCCATCAGAGGCCTCGGGGCAGGCACAGCCATCCCATTCCTCAGCCGCAATCTGCGACAGGCTGCCAAGCACGCGTATTTCAACTGGTTTCTGATCCATCAGCTCTCCCTGCCCCTGACACTATTTGAGCAGCCTTGCGCTGTGATCAAGCCGGGAGTGGCGAAAGATACTGCTCGAAGGTGACATTATCGACCCATTTGCGCGCCTCGGCCTCGGCCGCGTGGGAGGTCACCGTCCAGCAGAGTATCGGCACCCCGGCGGCCCGCAGGTCCTGCACCCGAGAACGATCCAGATCGCCAACCTCATGGCTGATAAAGCTCGACTGGCTGCTGTCAAAATCGGGAATATCCCGCAGGCGATTGCAGGTCTCAGCTGGGACCGGAACCCAGTCCTCGGGGTCATAAGAGCTGGTCACCAACCCCCGCGCAATATCAGGTGCATAACGCGCCAGCGCCGCTGTTGCATGCGGATTGAACGACATCAGGGCGACCGTCCCGGTATAGCCCTGCAGTTCTTTGGCGGTGGCTTCTTCCAGGGCGCCGACATTGGGACCCAGATTGCCGTCCTGATCCTTGATCTCAATCAGCAATGGTACCTGCCCGGCAACCAGATCCAATACTTCGGCCAGGGTGGGTATGCATTCACCATCTCCGCCTTTTAGCGGGATCTGGGTAAGCTCCGCCTGACTGCGTGCCATGATCCCGCCGCGCGCCTCCGCAAGGCGATCCAGCATGTAGTCGTGAAACACCATCGGGCAGCCATCGCTGGAGCGCTGCAGATCAATTTCGATCGCATAGCCCGCAGCAATTGCCGCGCGGATGGCCGCGCGGCTGTTTTCGGGTCGCCCATCTGTCACATCATGCAGCGCCCGATGCGCCACCGGCTGCGACAGAAACTCGGCAGGTAGTTTTGGGATCATTTGATCTGGAACACCGCGTCGATTTCAACGGCGACACCCAGGGGCAACGAGGGCGCGCTAACGGCCGAACGCGCATGACGGCCCGCATCGCCCAGGGCTTCAACCAGGAAGTCAGAGGCGCCGTTCACTACCTGCGGCTGTTGGGTGAAATCAGCGGTGGAATTGACAAAGGCGCCCAGCTTCACAACCCGCACCAGGCGCTCCAGATCGCCATCACAGGCGGCTTTGAGCTGTGCCAGCAAGGCAATGGCGCAGCGTTTGGCGGCGGCCTGACCGGCATCCACATCCATATCCGCGCCCAGGGTCCCGGTGATCAGACCGTTTTCATCCGAAGAGATCTGCCCGGAGACATAGACCATGTCACCTGCCACGACAAAAGGCACATAGTTTGCCGCCGGCGCGGGCGCCTCTGGCAGGGTGACACCCAGATCTTTCAGTTTGGCTTCGATGCTCATTGACTCGCTCCTTCAACGCCGATGTTTCGCGGCGACGCTAGCGCTGATGACCCGCCTCGGAAAGGGCAAAAAGCGACAACCTTCACCCCGATCTTGCCATCAATCCTCGCGGAAGGCTTTGACGAAGTAATCTGCCAACGGCTTCACCAGATAGGCCAGCGGTGAACGGTCCTGAGTACGGATGTAGCTCTCGACCGGCATACCTGGGATCAACACCGTCCCTTCGGGCAGGCGCTGCGCCTCATCTGCGTTGAGCTCGATCTCAGCCCGGTAATAGGACGCCCCGGTATTTTGATCCTCAAAAGCATCCGCCGAGACCAGCGTGACCTTGCCAAAAAGATCCGGCGTATTGCGTTGATCCAAAGACGAGAACTTCAGTGTCACATCCTGGCCTACAAAGATTTGTTCGATATCTGTGGGGGAAACCTGTGCTGCGATCACCAGTGGGCGATCCTGCGGCACCAGGAACAGCACCGGATCCGCCGACCGAATAACCGAGCGCGGCGTATGTACCTGCATGTCATAGACTATGCCTGAAACAGGCGCGGTTATGTCCAGCCGGTCCAACCGTTCCAGCAGCGTGCGGCGGTTCTCTCCGAGTTCCAGCTCCTGATAGCGCAGATCGCGCAGCTGCGTGATCGCCTCTTCGCGCCGGGTCGATCCCAGTTTCAGGATCTCGATCTCGGTCTCGGTGATCCGCCCCAGGGCCTGGGCTTCGGTTGCGACCAGCTCGCCCAAGCGACCGCTCAGATCGGCCTCGGTGCGGCGCAGGTTGAGAACAGTGCCCGCCTGCGCCAAGCCGCGCTCCAGCAGGATCGTCTGGTTTCTCAGCTCTTCGGCGATCAGTTCCAACTGCAGCGCCAAGGAGTCCTGCTGCGCTTTGATCCCGGTGATCTGATCTCGTGTTTGAGAGCTTCGCTTATTCAGCTGTTCTATTTCGCGTGAGATAGACTCCTCACGAGCACCAAAGAGGCGGCGTTGCCCCTCAACCAAATCCATCACTGCCGAGCGATCCGCAGCGAGAGCAAGCAGATCCCCATCAAAAGTCACCTCTGTGGCACTGTCGCGCTCTGCCTCCAGCCGCGCGCGACGCGCCATCATTTCAAACAGTTGCCCCTCGGTGATGGCCAATTGCGAGCGCAGCTCCTTGGCGTCCAGACGCAGCAGCATCTCGCCGCGCGCGACGCTATCCCCGTCATCCACCAGAATTTCTGCAACAATGCCGCCATCCAGATGCTGTACCACCTGGCGGTTGCGATCCACTTCGATCCGGCCAGAAGCGACAATCGCCCCTGCAATCGAGGACATGACCGCCCAGGTTCCAAAGCCACCAAGGAGGATCAGCAGGCTCAAAGTGCCGATCAGCAGCGGGCGGCGGGCAGACCATTCAGTATCTTGGCTCATTGCACCCCTCCTGTTCCAGTGGTCTTGCGGATGGATTGATGGTTGGCCACCATTTCCTGTAGCACCTTTTCCTTGGGACCAAAGGCCGTTTGCACCCCCTGATCAATCACCAGGAGCATCTCGCATTCCTGAATCGCCGCCGGGCGATGGGCCATAATGAGGACAGACTGACCAGCCGCCTTGAGCGATTTGATCGCCTGATTGAGGGCCACTGAGCCTTCGTTATCGAGGTTCGAGTTGGGCTCATCCAGGATCACAATCACCGGCGCATCATAAAGCGCGCGGGCCAGAGCCACCCGTTGCATCTGCCCGCCAGACAAACGTCCCCCCCCGGCAGAAACACGGGTGTCATAGCCATCCGGCAGGTTGACGATCATCTCATGGGCGGCGGCCTTCTTGGCCGCCTCCACCACCTTTTCAGCATCGGGTTCTTCCGCCAGGCGGGCGATGTTCTGCGCAATAGTGCCGTCAAACAACTGCACCCGCTGCGGCAGATAGCCAAAATGCCTCCCCAATACGTCCGGATCGTATTGATCCAGGGCAGCCCCATCCAGACGCACAGTTCCGGCGGCTGGACGCCAGGCCCCGGTCAGCGCCTTGGCCAGGGTGGACTTGCCTGAACCTGAAGGACCGATCACCCCAATTGCCTGACCAGGTTCCACCCTAAAACTGACCCCGCGCAGCTGCGCCCGGCTATCCCCCGGTGGCACCACGGCCAGCGCCTGCACCTCCAGTCGCGCTTTGGGCTGGGGCAGCGCCATGCGCTCCGCCTCGGGTGGTACTTTGGTGAGCAGTTCGGCGAGGGCGTGCCAGCCTTTGATGGCCCGTTGCACCATAGCCCATTGCCCCAGCCCCAGCTCGATCGGGGCCAAGGCCCGCCCCATCAGTACAGAGCCCGCAATCATTGCCCCGGGTGAGACTTCGCCCTTAAGCGCCAGATAGGCGCCCAGCCCCAGCATTGCAGATTGCAAAAACAGCCGCAGCGTCTTGGTCAGAGTGGTAAAGCCGCCGCCGGTATCATTGGCGGTCAGCGTGTCCTTCAGGGAGGCTCTGCGAGTTTTCTGCCAACGCTGGAACGCGGCCCCGCGCATTCCCATGGCCTGGATCATCTCCGCCTCGCCGCGAATTTCCTCGGAGGAGAGATTGGCCCGATGCGAGGAAGCCGCGGCTTTTTGCAACGGCACACGGCTGAACACCTGGTTAAGTAGTGCAACCACCACAAGAACCGCGCCACCGCCCAGGGCCAACAGCCCCAGCCAAGGGTGGAACAGAGCAATCCCGGCCAGGAAGAGGGGAGTCCAGGGCAGGTCAAAAGCGGCCCCCAAAACCGGAGAGGACATCAAGCGCTGAATGGCCTCCAGATCACTGGTTCCAGTCTGAGCAACGGGATCCTGCGTCACTGCCGAGCGGCGCACCATGGCGTCAAACACCCGCTTGTCCAATTGCGCCTGAAACCGGGCTCCGATTCGCGCCAGCACACGGCCCCGCACATAGTCCAATATGCCCATCATGCCATAGAGAAACAGCACCAGCAGCGAAAGCGCCACTAGGGTGGCCTCAGAGCCGCTGCCAAGCACCCGATCATAGACCTGCATCATGTAAAGCGGGCCTGTGAGCATCAGCAGGTTCACAAAAACACTAAAGATTCCAACGGCCCAATAGAGGCTACGGCTTTTGCGACGACAGGCGGTCAGCTCTTCATAGCCGGGCTTAAATGATTTATTTGTCATATTGACTATGCTCTACCTGTTCAAACGGGTCGCGACATATTAGACCCTGCGCCAACGACAACTCTTGGGAAACCTGTTCCGAATCTGCCACAAACGTGCAAACAAATTGCAGTAGAAAGTGGGAATCCGCCGGATTGCCCCTAACTAGGGTGCTCGTGTTTCTTAAACAGCGAATTAAATGGGTCACAACTCGAATGCGAATTATCTCCAGGTCTCGATTTGTTTTTGCTGCATTTGCGTTGGCTTTATCACTGGCAGGCTGCGCCACACAAAGCCCAGAAGCCAAAGCTGCGGGCGAGGTCTTTGACCCCTATGAAAACACCAATCGCGGTGTTCACAGCTTTAATCTGACGGTAGACCGCTACGCCTTTCGCCCCGCATCCAAAGGCTATGTCTCGATTGTTCCGGAACCCATGGTCACCAGCTTTTCGTCCTTTGCCGAGAACCTGTCGATGCCCGGGCAAATGGTCAATGCCCTGTTGCAGGGCAATCCCAAACTCGCCGGTCAGGCGCTGACCCGCTTTGCATTGAACAGCACAATTGGTTTCCTTGGCTTGGCCAACCCCGCTTCTGATTTTGGCTTCGCCGAGGTGGATACCGACTTTGGCAAAACGCTTGCGGTTTGGGGTGTCGGCGAAGGCGCCTATGTAGAACTGCCGCTTTATGGCCCCTCGACAGCACGGGACGCCACCGGGATTCTTGTTGATTTCTTCACCAACCCCATTGGCTACGCTCGGAACAATCCCGCCGATAACATAAGTGTTTACGCTGAAGTGGTGCGCCGCATGGGCGATCGTGGCAGATATTCAGATACCGTGGATTCGATTCTTTATGAAAGTGCCGACAGCTATGCACAGGCACGGCTGCTCTATTTGCAGAACCGCCGCTTTGAGCTGGGTGAAACGGCCGAGATCGAAGAGATCGATCCCTTTGAACTAAATACTGAAGGATTTTGAATGATGCATCGCCGCAGCTTTTTGACCGGACTTTCCGCCAGCGCGGCGCTTGTCCCTGCTGCGCCTCTTTGGGCTTTGAACGAAGCAGGGGCCAGCAAGCTGATCAACAGCCTCGTCACCGACATCAATAAGGTCATCGCATCGGGCAAGGCGGAAAACGCCATGTTCCGCGAGTTTGAACGGATCTTCAAACGCTATAGCGATACCTCTTATATCGCGGCCTATGCGCTTGGCGTAGATGCCCGCCGGGCTTCAGCAGCGCAGAAACGAAATTTTTCCAAGGCATTCCAGGCCTATATCTCTCGGAAATACGGCAAACGCTTCCGCGAATTCATTGGTGGCAGTCTTGAGGTCAAAAGCGTCAAGCGGGTCAAGAAATGGTACGAGGTAACCACCCTCGCCCACCTACAGGGCCAAGCTCCCTTCGTCGTCACCTTCCTGGTCTCCGATCGCTCCGGCAAGGACCTGTTCTTCAATATGTATATTGAAGGGGTGAACCTGCTACTGACCGAGCGGACCGAGATTGGTGCGATTTTGGACGGCCAAAGAGGCGACATCGACGCCATGATTGCCGAGCTAAAGCGCCAGAGCTAAGGCCATCTCTGCAGCCCCAAATACTGAAATCAAAAGGCTCCCAAGCGGGAGCCTTTTTTGTGAGCGGCAAAGATCTACGGGGCGGCTAGTTGCGACCAAAGATATCGCGCAACAGCCCGTCCACTGCACGGCCAATTTCCTGGCCGGGGCGAATTCTGTCACGGCGCCGTTGCGGTGCCGGTCGCACAGGTTCCGGAATAACAATAGGGGCCGGAGCCAACATCGGCAGAGGGTCCGGCGTCAGCCCTTCGTGTACGCGTACCATGGCCTCGCGCCAGATCTCGGCTGGCAGCCCCCCACCAGTGACGCCGCTCAGGGGGGTATTGTCATCATAGCCCATCCAGACCCCGGCGACATAATCCGCAGTAAAGCCGATGAACCAGGCATCGCGTGCGGCCTGGGTGGTGCCGGATTTCCCCGCCGCCTGCCAGCCCGGAATTTGCGCCCGACGCCCGGTGCCCTCGGCAATGACTTTCTCCATCATCCAGACCAGCTGCTGCGCCGCCTCGGTGCGGATCACCCGCTCTCCCATGCCGCCACTGCGCCCCATCAGAGGTTCGGTATCAGTGACCAATCGCAGCTCGCTCACCCCGTAGGGCGTCACTGAAGAACCACCGTTGAGAATACCTGCGTAGGCACCTGTCATTTCCAACAGAGTACTTTCCGAAGCACCCAGCGCCAGTGCGGGTCCCTCTGCCATGGCGTTATCAATGCCAAAATCGCTGGCAACGCGGCGCACCCGATCCCGGCCCACCGCCTCAGAGAGTTTCACCGCAGGCACATTCAGCGAATCCCGCAAAGCCCGGGCCAGCGTCACCTCGCCGTAGTATTTACGGGTGTAGTTCTTGGGGCACCATTCACCAGAGCCCGGCAGATCCAGACAGTATTCCGTGTCCAGCAGGATATCGAGCGGCGAGTAGCCAAGCTCCAGCGCCGTGGCATAAACAAAGGGTTTGAAGGCCGAACCTGTCTGCCGTTTTGCCTGTGTCGCTCGGTTGAAAACCCCGGAAACGCGGGTCTTGCGCCCCCCTACCATGGCGCGCACCGCGCCATCCGCGCTCATCACCACAATGGCGGCCTGCGCCTTGGAGCCCGGACGCACCTTGTTGTCAAAGACATAGGTGATCGCCTCTTCGGCGGCGGTTTGCAGACGTTGATCCATGGTGGTGCGGATCACCACATCTTCGGCAGTTTGAGCGCCAAAATAGCTGGGAACACTGTCCATGATCCAATCGGCAAAATAGCCCCCCGCCCGCGCCTCGGCTGCCGGGCTCAGGCGGGCCGGATTGTCCTGCCCGGATTTGGCCTCAGAAGCGCTCAGATAGCCCTGATCATGCATCAGACGCAGCACCGTCGCAGCCCGATCCTGCGATCGTTTCAGATTATTGGTCGGGGCCAGTGACGAGGGGGCGGTCAACAATCCCGCCAGCATCGCGCCCTCAGCAGCGCTCAGCTGACTAGCGGATTTGCCGAAATAGCGCTTCGCAGCAGCCTCTGCCCCATGGGCCCCACCCCCCATATAGGCGCGGTTCATATAGATGGAGAGGATCTCATCCTTGGTGAACTTGACCTCCAGCGCCATGGCATAGATCGCCTCGGTGCCCTTGCGCCACAGCGACCCCTGACGACAGTCTTTCTCATAGGCCGCTTCGCTCTCCCAATCCTTTGGGTCGTAAACCCGCCCAAGACACAGCAGTTTTGCGGTCTGCTGGGTGATGGTAGAGCCACCATGTCCCGACAAAGGCCCACGGCCTTCGCTCAGGTTGATGCGTACCGCCGAGGCCACACCACGTGGGGAGATGCCAAAGTGGCGGTAGAACCGTTTGTCTTCGGTGGCGACAATGGCGTTTTTCAAATGCGGTGAGACAGTCTGTGCTGTCACAACACCGCCAAACTGATCGCCACGCCAGGCAAAGACCTCGCCCTCGTGATCCAGCATGGTGACAGAGCCACGGGCGCGCCCATCCAGCAGAGTTGCCAGCTCTGGCAGATTGAGGGTCTGATAGCCGACCGCCATGCCCACCAGGGAGAGGACAATCACTCCAACGCGCCAGGAGAAGCCCCAGACCAGTCGCAACAGCCAGCGGAACGGCATCAGCAGGGTGCCAATCAATCCACGTGGTTTACGAGGCCGTGCAGCCTTGCGCCGCGCAGAACCCGGACGCTGTGCTTGTGGCTGTGGTTTGGTTCTTGGTTTTGGCTTTGCCTTCGGTTTGGGCTTGGCCTTGCCAAACAACAGCCCCCACAACCCGCCAGATCGCTTGGCCGGCCTTTTGGCCCCTGTCTTTGCATAGCGTTTTTCCGCCACCAGTGGCTTTCGCCCTGAACCCTGCGCCATTTCAAAAATCCTGCCCGGTTTGCCCGTTTTAACCACTCTACCCGTTTCGCCTCACTTTGTAGAGAGGCGGTTTATGGGGAATTTCCCTCTCAAACCTGCCCAATTTTCCAGCAGGTTTACGATTTTCCGCTCGTTTATTGATCTTCCCCCTACGTGCTGCACCTGCAAAAGCGCCACTCCGGTTCCCCCGACTCGGCGCCTTGGTTTTTCTGCATGTGCAAAATGCATGGGTGCCACAGCCAGATCCTTTGGTGACAGGCCCCCTCCAAGACGAGGATGTCGAAATGAAAATGATCATCGCTGCCATCAAACCCTTCAAACTGGAGGACGTCCGCGAAGCACTGACAGGCATCGGCGTCTCTGGATTGATGGTGTCCGAAGTCAAAGGGTTTGGCGCTCAGGCGGGCCATACCGAGATCTACCGCGGCGCCGAATACGAAGTGAACTTTGTTCCCAAGCTAAAGCTGGAAATCGTGGTTTCCGCCAGCCTGGCCGAGCAAGTGGTTGAAACCATCGCCAAAACCGCCCGCACCGGCAAGATCGGTGACGGCAAGATCTTTGTGATCGATGTGGAGCACGCCCTACGGGTGCGCACCGGCGAAACCAATCAAGACGCGCTTTAAGCGCCGCATTTGGAGGATAACTGATGCGTAAACTCTCTCTCTCCTTGTCGGCCCTGGCGCTGACCACCCTGCCGGGCCTGGCCCTGGCGGATGAGGCGGCCGCCCCAAGCTTTGACGAAATCGGCCCCTACATCATGACAACCCTGTTGTTCTGCATGGCAGGTTTCTTGGTGTTCTTCATGGCTGCGGGCTTTGCAATGCTCGAAGGCGGCCTGGTGCGGTCCAAGAACGTGACCATGCAGATGACCAAGAACATCGCGCTCTATTCGATCGCTGCCATCATGTACTGGCTGGTTGGCTTCAACACGATGTATCCTGGCGACTTCAATGGGTTCTTTTCCATTGGCGGTCAAACTGTGCTGGATGCCGTAGGCGTCTCCGCGGCAGATGCTGCCCTGGACTATGCTTCGGTTGGTTCGGACTTCTTCTTCCAGCTGGTATTTGTTGCTGCCACCGCTTCGATCGTATCGGGTGCCCTGGCTGAGCGGATCAAACTGTGGCCCTTCCTGGTCTTTGTGATCGTTCTGACTGGCTTCATGTACCCAATTTCCGGCTCCTGGAAATGGGGCGGCGGCTGGCTCGATGCAATGGGCTTCTCTGACTTTGCAGGCTCCACCGTTGTTCACTCTGTCGGTGGCTGGGCCGCGCTGGCTGGTGCGATCGTTCTTGGCCCCCGCTTGGGCAAATACAAAGATGGCCGCGTCAATCCAATGCCTGGTTCCAACCTGGCCCTGGCAACGCTTGGCACATTCATCCTGTGGCTCGGCTGGTTCGGTTTCAACGGCGGCTCGCAGCTGGCAATGGGCACCGTGGGTGATGTTTCTGACGTATCGCGCATCTTTGCCAACACCAATATGGCCGCTGCTGCCGGTGCCGTTGCCGCTCTGGTCCTGACGCAGGTACTCTACAAAAAGCCTGACCTTACCATGGTCCTGAACGGCGCGCTGGCCGGTCTCGTATCGATCACCGCTGAACCACTCGCCCCAACCCTCTTTGGCTCGCTCTGGATCGGAGCCGTTGGTGGTGTAATCGTGGTCTTCGCCGTACCAATGCTGGACAAGTTCAAGATCGACGACGTGGTCGGCGCCATCCCTGTCCACCTGCTGGCAGGTATCTGGGGCACCATCGCGGTTATCTTTTACGGCGAAGCCAGCCTGATGACTCAGCTGACCGGCATCGTTGCCTACGGTGTGTTCACCTTCGTCGCCTCGCTGGTAATCTGGTTCATCCTCAAGGCAACCATTGGTATCCGCGTCAGCGAAGAAGACGAGATTAACGGCCTCGACATGGCTGAGCTGGGCATGGAAGCGTACCCCGAGTTCAAAGCAGGCTAACCACCCCGAGCCCTACCTCAAAAACAAAGGAACGCGGCCCCTAGGGGTCGCGTTTTTTGTGAGCACATAGTTTTGGGCTAAATCTACTTGATGATGATCACCTTGTTGCCGTGGTGATAGTGCGGGCGATCGGACCGCCGGTCATAGCGGTCTTCGGCGCGGTCCAGATGATCTTCGATGACATCCAGGGGCCCATGATCCACCGCCTCATCCCGGCGGTTCTCCCGGCGATCCATTCGATCTTCCACCCGGTCTGGATTGACATGCACCCCATGGGCCAAAGCAGGGCTTGCCAGCACGGCAACCATTGCCACCACCAATGCGGATTTCAAAACGTTCATCTGCGTCTCCTTGGGATCAATCTGTTCCTTACCCAACACAAACGAAGACAGACGGATTTTCCGTCGCAGAAAAAAGACAGAGCCTAAACCAGCACCTTCACAGGCAGCAGAAAGGGCGCCGGATAACCGACGCCCTTTTTAAGTGATGTATATAGTGGTGATCAGACGCCTGCGTCGATGATCGCTTTGGCCAGTACCGGAATGGTGGCCGAGTTCAGGCCGGCAATATTCATGCGGCTGTCGCCCACCATGTAGATGCCGTTATCGGCGCGCATTTTCTCCACCAGATCTGGCGTGGTGCCCAACAGCGAGAACATGCCGCGATGCTGCGCCAGGAAGGAAAAGCGATCAGAGCCGGACAGGCGTTGCAGCTCATTTGCCAGATCTGTGCGCAGACCCAGCATGCCCAGACGGACCTCTTCCAGTTCTGCCGCCCAATCCGCGCGCAGAGCCTCATCATTGAGGATCATGGTCACCAGACGGGCGCCGTGATCAGGAGGGAAGGAATAGTTCTGGCGGTTCAAAAACGCCAGGGTGCCCTGGTTCAACACCTGCGCCGAGGCATCCTGCGACAGGGCCATCAGCAGGCCGGTGCGTTCGCGGTAGATGCCAAAATTCTTGGAACAGCTTGCAGCGATCAGCACCTCGGGGCAGCTGGAGGCCACCAGACGTACGCCCATTGCGTCTTCTTCCAGACCATCGCCAAAGCCCTGGTAGGCAATGTCGATCATCGGGATCAGCCCCCGCTCGTTCATCAGCGCGATGACCTCTTTCCACTGCACCTCGTTGAGATTGGCACCAGTGGGGTTGTGGCAGCAGCCATGCAGCAGAATCACATCGCCCTTGGCGGCCAGCTTCAGGTCTTCGATCATGCCGTCAAAGTTCACACCACGGGTCTCGCGGTCGAAATAGCGATAGGTGACGGTTTCGATGCCGACATAGTTCAGGATCGACACATGGTTTGGCCAGGTCGGATCCGAGACATGCACCTTGGCCGAAGGATTGGCCATCTTGATCATCTCAAAGGCCTGACGCACCGCACCTGTGCCACCGGGAGTCGCCGCTGCGGCAATGTTTTCACGGGCGACCGCATCGCCCAGGATCAGTTTGATCATGGCATCGCCATAGGCCGGATCGCCTGCAAGACCAACATAGGATTTGCTGGTCTGCTCTTCCCAGAGCTTATGCTCGGCCGCCTTGATGGCGCGCATCACCGGGGTGAGACCCTCGGCGTTCTTATAGACGCCGACGCCCAGGTCGATCTTGTTGTCGCGCGGGTCGTCGCGGAACATTTGCATCAGCGCCAGGATCTTGTCAGCTGGCTGTGGTTTCAGGGTTTCGAACATCAGTTCTCTCCGGTTGCAACGGGAAGGGTCGGGAAGGCCCCCCATTCCGACCAAGAGCCATCATAGAGCGCGTGATCGGTCTTGCCGATCCGCTCTAGGCCCAGGCTCAGGACGGCGGCGGTAACGCCCGACCCGCAGGTGGTAATGACAGGTTTATTCAGATCTACACCAGCGGCTTCAAAACTGGCCCGCAGGGCATCGGGCTCTTTCATGGTGCCATCCGCGTTGAGCAGTTCAGTGTAGGGGGTGTTTTTGGAGCCGGGAATATGGCCAGCCCGCAGGCCTTCGCGCGGTTCATCTACTTCACCGCGGAAACGCGGCGCGGCGCGCGCGTCAATGATTTCATGGTCGCCCAGCTTGGCAGCAGAGGAGACCTGGGTCACGTCGCGCACCAGATGGTTCTGCACCCGTACGGTCATATGGCGGTCGCGGATTACCGGGGGCAGGTCTTCGGTCTCGCGGCCCTCTGCCAGCCATTTGGGCAGGCCCCCATCGAGGATTGCAATATTGTTCTGCCCCATCAGGCGGAACAGCCACCACACACGGGCAGCCGATTTCAGACCGGCCCCATCGTAGACCACAATCTGATGACCATCTCCAACGCCCATCGCCCGCATGCGGGACATGAATTTCTCAACCGGGGGCACCATATGCGGCAGTTCCGAGCGATGATCGGAGATCTCGTCGATATCAAAGAACCGGGCATTGGGGATATGACCGGCTTCATATTCCGCCTTTGCGTCGCGCTCTTCCTGCGGCAGATACCAGGATCCGTCCAGCACCCGCAGGTCCGGATCTTTCAGGTGAGCGGCCAGCCACTCGGTGGATACAAGCGTTTTTGGATCGTCGCGCATCAAAGCCTCCCTGAAGATGTGTCAATGCCTACTATCGGCGTGCCAGAGGTGCAAGGGAAGGCTGAAATATTGCGCAATACCTCAGAAAGATGTCAGATCTTTACTCAGGACTGGAACTCCGTCGGGATCTGTCAGGGGCCCATTTCGCCACAGGGTCGGATAACGCCAGCCCCGGGTTGGGAGCACTCTTTGACAAGATGCACCTATATTCCCGTTTCGTCACCGAAGGCCTGCCCGACATTATCGCCACGGATCGCACCTTCAGGTTTTGGGGATCAAAGCTGTAGTAGTGACTGAAGCTGGTAACGTGACACCTAGGCGCATGGACGTGATCCGAAACAACTCGGTCTGTCCACTCTTGCCTGATCCTGCTAGAGCAAACCCGATGCGGCCGGGCAAACTCCGGCCCTATCCCAACGCTGGTTTATGCCCTAACCCACCACCCGCAAAATGGGTCGCGAACTGGCCCTTTTGCTGCGTGCCGTCCCCGCCGGAAAGCGATCTGCAAAGGACAAACCAGCACGGATGACATCCGGATCCATGGTGCAGCCGGTCACATTGGCCACAGCCTCACGGGCACGCGGGGTTTCATCACGACGCATGTGGTGCAGCATCTGCAAAAAGGCCTGTTCATCGCGGGTTACGTATTCTCGGTCTTCCAAAGACAAAGGATCTATACTGTCAAATCCGACTCGCCGCGCCTTGGTCGTAAATTGCACCAGTTTGAACAGGGACTGAGCGACTGGCAGCCCCAGGCTCTCTCCCCAGCGTTCAGCAGCAACGCGAAAGGCAAATTGCCATGATTGGCTCTCAGGCTGGGCCAGACTTTGCAGAAAGTGTCGTAAAACCGGCAACAGCCCCTCTTCAAACTCATCCAGATCGCAAAACGCCAGAGGCATCCGGTCCGCTTTCTCTGCGGGTCGAGACTGGTGAAGCTCTGAGGGAGTGGAGGGTGTGAGGGGGATTGAAGGCGTCATTGATCTGTCCTTTGCCCGTGTAACGGGTTTGAATTGAGAAGACAGGAGTGCCGGGCGGGATCGCGCTGGATCAATCTGACTGGGCCACCAATCTGGGCTGCGCATTACCTGACAAAAATAATAAGATTAATCAAGCCCTGATTTTTGATAGCTATTGCCCCCCTTCGGCCGTGATTTCAGCGGTCGAAACAGGCCGGATACAAGAAAACAGCCTCCCTTTATCCAAGAGAGGCTGCTTCTAATTCTTGTCAAAACGACTTGCCAGTTGGCCAGCGGCGCAAAAGGGTCAGCCGTGATCCTTCATCAGGCGGCTTTTCTGGCGCGACCAATCACGCTTGGCCTCTGTCTCGCGCTTGTCATGTGCCTTCTTACCCTTGGCGATGCCGATCTTCAGCTTGGCGCGTCCCTTGTGATTGAAATACATCACGATAGGCACCAGGGTCATCCCCTTGCGCTGTGTCGCATTCCACATGTCCGACAGCTGCTTGCGCGAGACCAGCAGCTTGCGACGGCGACGCTCCTCGTGTTTGAACATCTTAGCCTGCGAATAGGGCGGCACATAGGAGTTCACCAGCCACAGCTCGCCATCTTCTACGGCGGCGTAGCTTTCGGCGATATTGGTGCCACCTTCCCGCAGAGCCTTCACTTCGGAGCCTTCAAGCATGATGCCGCATTCCACGTCATCATCAATGGCGTAGTCATACCGCGCACGGCGGTTTTCGGCGATCACTTTGTAGTTCGGGTCTGATTTCGTCTGGGCCATAGCTGGCAGATGTAAGCGCCTGCGCAGGCGGGCGCAAGATGACTCTATCGTCTGGAGCTGCGGATCAGGGTGAAGAAACCACTTGCGACGATCACCGCACTGCCCAACAGTGTCCAACTGTCGGGTCGTTCGCCAAAGACCAGAATGCCCAGCGCCATGGCAAAGACCAGCCGCGTATAGCGAAACGGCGCCACAACCGAGATTTCTCCATGTCGCATCGCTCCGGTCAGCGCGTTATAGGCGACGACCCCGATGCCGGTGGTGAGGCCCAGGTACAGCCAGGCCCGCCAGCTGGGCCAGATGGCGCCCCCGGTCCAGGCCAGCGCTATGGCACCGGCAATCACCAACATGGCAAAGCCAAATAGCCCCAGTTGCAGGTTGGTCATGGATTTGGGCGCCGCTCGTGTGGCCAGGTCCCGTCCCGCAAAGCCCAGCGTGCCGATCACCGCAAACAGGGAATAGATCTCAAAACCACTGGCTCCAGGGCGCAGAATCATCAGCACCCCGATAAATCCAAACCCTATCGCCAGCCAACGCCGCCAGCCCACCTTTTCGCCAAAAAACACCACAGCACCGCCGGCTACCACCAGCGGTGTTGCCTGCAAAATCGCCGAAGCCGAGGACAGCGGCGTCAGCGCAATCGCCAGGGTAAAACAGAGCCGCCCGGTGACCTCAGCCAGAGAGCGCAACACCAAGGGGCGCGTGCAAAACCCCGGGTGCCACAGGGGCTGACCTTTCGCACGCGCCATCGCCGCAAAGATCACCATCCCCCCCAGCCCAAAGAGGATAAGGATCTGCCCAACCGGCAGCTCCTGCGCCACCCCTTTGATGAACATGTCTTCCAAAGCAAAAGCCGCCATGGCCAGAACCATCAGAAAACTGCCGCGCAGTGTCTCCATGCTCTTATCCCTCACTGTCAATTCCAGACGCCACTCGCTAGCCTCAGGCGGGTGCTGCAAGTCCAACGTGACGTGGATAGTGGTGCATGTTCAAAAACACTGCCCCCCGGGCGCCACCACGATAGCCATGAGGCTGGTCCGCTTTGAACCGAACCCCCTCACCCGTCGCAAGCGCCAGCCAATGGCCTTCGCGCAAAACCTCCATCTCGCCTTCGAGCACAAAGACCTCTTCGACCATCCCACTCTCATGCGGCTGCGAAACATGAGTCTGACCCGGTGTCAGGCTGATCCGAAAGGTCTCCCCCCCAAGATCCGGATCAAAGGGAAAGACGATCTTTACCGCGATGCTGCCGGGAAACTGCACCGTTTTGAATTCCGCGCCCGGATCCGGCCGTGCCGCTTCCGCCTCGCCAATCAGCGCCGACAGGGGCAGATGAAACCCTTTGGCAATCTTCCAAAGCGTGGCAATGGTCGGGCTGGATTCGCCACGCTCAATCTGCCCCAGCATCGCCTTGCTCACCCCAGTGAGGTCCGCAGCCTTGGACAGGCTGATCCCAGCCCTATTACGGATTTCCCGCAGGTTTGCACCGATTACATCCTCGGTCATGGCATTTGCTCCAAAGAGCCTAAAGCAGGCGATTCAAAAAAGGGGCTTGTGCGTTATAACGCACAAGGGCAGTATGGGCGTTATAACGCACGCAACCCTAGCGCAGCTCTGCGAGAAGGAAAACCCAAATGCTCACTCAGTTGAAACTCTCGCATCTGGCGGCAGGCGCCATTGCGGTACTGGTTGGCTACACCAGTTCGGTTGCGATCATTTTCCAAGCGATCGAAGCTGTGGGGGCCACCCAGGCCCAGGCCAACAGCTGGCTGGTGGCACTGGGGCTTGGCATGGGGCTCACCACTCTTGGCCTGTCCTTATGGTTTCGCATGCCAATCCTCACCGCTTGGTCGACGCCCGGCGCCGCATTGCTGGCAGTGGGGCTAAAGGATGTCTCCCTAGAACAGGCCGTCGGCGCCTTTATGTTCTGTGGCTTGCTGCTCACGCTGACGGGGCTGACAGGCTGGTTCGAACGCCTGGCGCGGCTGATCACGGACAGCCTTGCCAATGCGCTTCTGGCGGGGATTCTGTTCAAATTTGGCCTCTCCGCCTTTACCGCCCTTGGTGATGACACCGCTCTGGTGGCGGTGATGGGCCTCACCTTTCTGGCCGGACGGCTGTGGTTTGCCCGCTACACTATTCTGGGGGTGCTGCTGATTGGCGGGATTTGGGCAGGCCTTGCGGGCAGTTTTGGGGATTTCAGCCAATTGAATACCAGCCTGACCCTACCCGAGGCCGTCCTGCCCAGCTTTAACCTGCCGGTGCTGATCGGTGTGGGGTTGCCGCTTTACGTGGTGACCATGTGCTCGCAGAACATGCCCGGGACCGTCACCCTGCGCGCTGCGGGTTACACTCCACCCGTCTCGGCCAGCATGACCGTGACCGGTGCGGCCACGCTGATCCTTGCCCCCTTTGGTGGCTTTGCCTTCAACTTGGCCGCCATCACCGCCGCCATCTGTGCGGGTCCCGAGGCCGATGACGATCCCAAAACCCGCTATCTGGCCAGCGCCGCTGCCGGAGTGTTTTACTGCTTGGTCGGTCTGGGTGGCGCCACGGTCATCAGCCTGTTTCTGATCGCACCATCGGCGCTCATCGCTGCTGTTGCCGGGCTGGCGCTGCTGTCCACCATCGGCAACAGCCTGTCTCAGGCCCTGCGAGAGGAAACAGGACGCGAAGCGGCATTGATCACCTTTATGACCGCCGTTTCCGGTATCAGCTTTTTCGGCATTGGGGCCGCCTTTTGGGCCTTGGTCTTTGGGTTGCTGGTGAATCACCTCTTCGCAAAGCCCCGCGCGTAAGTCGCGCGCCCCTCCTCCTCGGGCAACTTATGGCCCCTCTCTTAGCGGCCCAGCCCCTGAATCTCCGCCTCAAGACCCCACTCTTGAGATCAAAAGAACCAAAACCCACCTCCGGATATTGCGTTTGTTGCGCAAATGATGTGTCTGAGGGCAAAGACAAGGGAAACAGCTCAGATGCCAATGTACCGATCCAGAACTTCCACCCATGGCCGCAATATGGCGGGCGCCCGCGGATTGTGGCGCGCCACCGGCATGCAGGACGATGATTTCGGCAAGCCGATCATCGCCATCGTCAACTCCTTTACCCAGTTTGTGCCCGGCCACGTGCACCTCAAGGACCTGGGTCAGATGGTCGCCCGCGAGGTTGAAGCTGCCGGTGGTGTCGCCAAAGAGTTCAACACCATCGCGGTAGATGACGGTATCGCCATGGGTCATGACGGTATGCTCTACTCGCTGCCGTCGCGTGAAGTGATCGCCGACTCGGTTGAGTATATGGTCAATGCCCATTGCGCCGATGCCATGGTCTGCATTTCCAACTGTGACAAGATCACGCCGGGGATGATGATGGCCGCCATGCGCCTGAACATTCCGGTGATCTTTGTCTCTGGCGGCCCGATGGAGGCCGGCAAGGTCGATCTCGAGGGGCTCGACGTCAAGAAGGTCGATCTGGTCGACGCCATGGTTGCCGCCGCCAGCGAAACCATGACCGATGAGCAGGTCCAACATATCGAGGAAAACGCCTGCCCGACCTGCGGCTCTTGTTCTGGCATGTTCACCGCCAACTCGATGAACTGCCTGGCCGAGGCCCTGGGCCTGGCTCTGCCCGGCAATGGCTCGACCCTGGCCACGCATGCCGACCGCAAGCATCTGTTCCTTGAGGCTGGTCGCAAGATCGTTGAGATCACCAAGCGCCATTATGAGGGCGAAGAGAAGGGCCTGCTGCCGCGTGAGATCGCCAACTTTCAGGCCTTCGAGAACGCCATGAGCCTGGACATCGCCATGGGCGGGTCGACCAATACTGTACTGCACCTTCTGGCAATTGCCCATGAGGGCGAAGTCAGCTTCACCATGGATGACATCGACCGGTTGAGCCGCCAGGTGCCCTGCCTGTGCAAGGTCGCGCCCAATATCGAAAACGTTCATATGGAAGACGTCCATCGCGCTGGTGGCATCTTCTCGATCCTGGGGGAGCTGTCCCGTGCCGGGTTGCTGCATGATGAGTGTTCCACCGTGCATTCGACCTCGATGGGCGAGGCCATTGGCAAATGGGACATCAAGGTCGCCAATAATCCAGAGGCCGAGCAGCTGTTCAAGGCGGCACCGGGCGGCGTGCGCACCACCCAGGCCTTCTCCACCGAGAACCGCTTCAAAGAGGTGGATGTCGACCGCGAAGGCGGCGTGATTCGATCCAAAGAACACGCCTTTAGCCAGGACGGTGGTCTGGCGGTGCTGTTTGGCAATATCGCGCTGGACGGCTGTATCGTAAAAACCGCCGGCGTGGATGCCTCGATCCTGAAGTTCACCGGCTCCGCCTATGTCTGCGAAAGCCAGGATCAGGCGGTGAGTGATATTCTCACCGGCAAGGTCAAGGCTGGTGATGTGGTGGTGATCCGCTACGAGGGCCCACGCGGCGGACCGGGAATGCAGGAAATGCTCTACCCGACCTCCTATCTGAAATCCAAAGGTCTGGGCAAAGACTGCGCCCTGCTGACCGACGGGCGTTTCTCCGGCGGCACCTCGGGTCTGTCGATTGGCCATGCCTCACCAGAGGCTGCCGAGGGTGGCACTATTGGCCTGGTTGAGATGGGCGATAAGATCGAGATCGACATCCCCAACCGCAGCATCCATCTGGCGGTCTCGGATGAGGTTCTGGCAACCCGTCGCACCGCTCAGGACGCCGCAGGCTGGAAGCCCGCCAAGCCCCGCAAACGCAAAGTCTCCAAGGCGCTGAAGGCCTATGGGATGCTGGCCACCTCCGCCGCCAAAGGCGCGGTACGTGAGCTGCCTTACGACTACGACGGCTGATCCATCTAGACTTGTCTGACCAAGTGACCCTCTGCATTCCGCATGCAGAGGGTTTTTTGTGGCCAAACAACGCCCTGCAGTTCCCCCCCAAGCGCTCCCGCCCCCTCTAGCTGCCTTCTGCCTTTCGGCAAAAGCCAACCAGAGGCCTTGGGCATGGCGCCGGGCAAAGCCCGGCGCGGGTTGCGCTGCCAATCTAGCCTAGCCATCGAAACACTTGGAGCAGGGCAGATGAGACACTCCACTCTGCTGAGAAGCAGATCTGGGGCAGGTCTGCCGCCAACGCGTCCTCTGGATTTTCGACACAAAATCCCGCCTCAAGGGTAGCCCGCGCCAAGGCGCGGCGGCTTTGCCGCCCTAGATCCAAGAACAGGGCGCAAGCCGTAAAGCTGGGGGTTGTATTGACCACGCCAGCGCCGCGCGTCAGCGCGGCGCCACCCCCAACGGGGGAGGAACAATCTGTAGATTGTTCCGAGACGGGCGGGAGCCCACCCCTGCTCCGGCTATACCAAGGCTATTCGCCGAGTTTGGCGTGCACCTCGTCGAGATCAATCTCTCCAATCGGCATCTTGTTGGAGGGGTCCTCAAAGTCGTATTTGAACAGCTCAAAATCGCGTTTGTAGATCTCGTAGATCAGATGCATCGATAGGTCGTCAAAATAGTCCTCAACCGGATGCGCCCGTTTGGGGCCATGACCTTCGCTCTCATTGAAGCGCGGGATCGCGCCCAGGTCGACCGCATGAGGTGTCTCGATGGCCTCCAGCACCTCCTGCATGCCGCTGTTGAAATCCTCGGTCCAGAAGATCTTGTTGTAGCGGCCACCATTCCAGATGAAGGTCGAGACATGGCCCGACATGGCTGACCAGTGGATATCCGGATCCATCGGGCGGCGGAAGCGAATGCTGTCGCGGACAAAGAGCAGGAATCGGCGGAAACTCTGGATCTGGTCGAACTCCTGCTTGCCGTCCTCGCCGCCGACTTCGATGCCATATTCATAGATCAGTTTGGGCACCAGATTGCCGCGATAGCGTTTGCCATTGCGCTGAATGCCGCAGATCTTGTCAAAAAACGAACTGAGCACCCGGGTATAGGGATTGCGCACACAGGTGAAAGCATAGGTCCGCTGGCCGCGGACATTGCGGGTGATCGGCCCCTGGCTGTGATCCAGCGCCCATTTGTGCAGCCCCTTCTGCGCATCATGGATATCGCCCTCAAAAAATTCGCCGTGATCCGAATAGTGCAGGATCTGGCCAATGGTCGAGCAGGCGCATTTTGGCACCACACGATAAATGACGCTCTCGCTCTCGGTCATCCAGGTGCCCGGAAATCCCATGTCAGCCTTCCTCCAGTCGTGCCGCTTTTGCGGTACAATCCACATCTCAGCATAAAATTCAAATAATCTGGTTTATTCAATGGGCTTGCGCCTTTATCAAGGGGACAATCAGGCAGAAACAGGGTGTATCGTCTCCAAAATGGCAAAAATTGCGTATATACTGCTCTGCCACAAGGATCCCGAAGCGATCATTCAGCAGGCTGAGCAGCTGACTGCAGTCGGCGACTACATGTCCATCCACTTTGACCGCCGTGCCAATCCAGAGGATTACGCCAGCATTCAAAGGGCACTGGCAGACAACCCAAACGTCTGCTTTGCCAAAAAGCGTATCAAATGTGGCTGGGGCGAATGGTCTCTGGTGCAGGCCACCCTACACGCGCTGAGCAGCGCCATCGAAGCCTTCCCACGCGCCACCCATTTCTACATGCTTTCGGGCGATTGCATGGCGGTCAAAACCGCCGAATATGCCCATGACTTTCTGGACCGCCACGACTGCGATTTTGTCGAAAGCTTTGACTTCTTCGAGAGTGACTGGATCAAGACCGGCATGAAGGAAGAGCGGCTGACCTATCGCCATTTCTTTAATGAACGCAACAACAAAGCGCTATTCTATGGCAGCGTGAACCTGCAAAAGAAGCTTGGGCTAAAGCGGGAAATCCCCAGCGATATCCAGGTACAGATCGGCAGCCAATGGTGGTGTCTGCGCCGCCGCACCGTGGAATCCATCTTTGATTTGCTGACACAACGCAAAGACATCATCCGCTTTTTCCAGACCACCTGGATCCCGGATGAAACCTTTTTCCAGACCCTGGTGCGCCATCTGGTTCCCGGATCCGAAATCGACAGCCGCACCTTGACCTTTTTGATGTTCACCGACTACGGCATGCCAGTGAACTTCTACAACGATCACTATGATCTCCTGCTCAGTCAGGACTTTCTCTTTGCCCGCAAAATCAGCCCTGACGCCAAGGAGTTGAAACTGCGTCTGGGGCGTCTTTACGCCGCCCAGGGCGTGAGCTTCCAAATCTCCAATGAGGGCCGCAGCCTCTACAAATTCCTGATAAAGCGTGGCCGCATCGGCCGCCGCTTTGCCACCCGATTCTGGGAAAAAGAAAGCTCGCTGGGACGTGAGCGCGAGCTGATGATCGTGGTTTGCAAGAAGTGGCATGTGGCCAAGCGCCTGATCGACCAGCTACGTAAAAGCACCAATATCCCGGCTATTGAATATCTGTTCCACGAGGAAGGCACGCCGCTGCCCGATCTTGGTGGCATCCAGGCCTCTTTGAGCAAACGCACCCGGCACCGGCGGGCACTGATGCGGATGTTGTTTGAGTATTATGACACGGATCGGCTGGTCATTTGTATGGATCCTTCGGCGCTGGAACTGATGAATGACTTCAATTCGGACCGGTCAACCACCCGCACTTTGCAGATCGAATGCGAGTTCACCGATGACTATCTGATTGGCCATGCGCATCGGGTCGGGCTGGCAGGGGAGCGCACCCCCCAGCAGACACTGGAGCGGCTGCTGCCAACTATCCGCAACGACATTATCTATGAAGCAGACCGCATTCGCGATTCAGGCTATTCAAACTACACGATCATTCGCGAATCCGACAGCGCTGAGGAAAACGCCGACCGGCTCATGCAGTTCTTCAGCCTGCCGTTTGAATCCGCCAAAGAGCTGGCCGAGACGCCACATCTCTTTGCCGATTAGAAACACCTCTTGTAGGCCCGCCTTTTGACAGGCCGCAAAAGGGTTAGCCCCTTAGGTTGGCAAACCAGCGCCGCAGTCGCCCGCGCCGTTCAGAAATGGCATCTCCTGCTGCATAGAACCCGTCTTCGACCTCTTCCAGCACCGGATCAATCCGATTGCGGCGGAACCGGCGCCAACGCACGTAGATCGCCCAAAACAGCGCCGCCAACAGGGTCAGGAAGACAATATTGAACCAGTTGACTGGCTTGTCCTCAGGGCCGGAACCTGGCGTGATCGAGATCGCATTGGGGAAGGTGGACAAAAACACACTGCGCCAGCCGTAGTGCAGGACCACAACCCATTCCGGATCATCCTTGGTCGAGACAGCATCGTTTGCCTCGGTATAGAGATTGGCAGTGTCGAACTTGAAATAGGGCGGCCAGTGCCAGCCAGTGTCCTCGTTGCGGTAAACGATGGCATCCCCATTGGCGCGGAAGGATTGAATGAACTGAACATCCCGGGTCACGGCGGCCTGTGATTGGCTATCCGGAGTAGACCAGAAGATCCGCTTCCAATTGTCCAGCTCCTGGCGTTCCTCATAGGTGCTGACAATCCGCACCACATCGTATTGCGGCAGGGTATAATGCAGGAAGGCTGCAAAGGCAGACCAGACCGTGATCAAAAATCCCCATTTGATATAGGCCATGACAAATGCCCCTCAGCTAAAGTTTACCATATAAATGACCAGCGCAATTGCGCCCAGCGGCAGGAAATAGACCAAGAGGATCAACCGACGCCGCAGGGAATGATCGTATTGTTTCAGCCCCCGCTGGATGAAGGTCCGCCGGTCTCCGGTCAACCCCTTCTCTGCCCAGCGCCGTTTCAACTTGGCACGTCGCCGCTCACGCGAATAAAGCGACAGGGCGCCATAGACCAGGGTCAGCCCCACCAGAAGCAACAATGACAAGCGAAGAAAGGCGAACATCTCGGCCTCCTAGTTTGCAGTATCAAGGCCCGCGCGTCCAAGGGAGCGCAACAAAAACCTCGGCAAGCTCGGGGTCATTCAGCGGGTTTTGTGATCAACCCCCAGATCACCAGAACCACGTAGCTGAGGCAGAGCACCACCAGAGTTGACCAAGCGTAGGTCAGAACGGCCGCTCCGGCAAAAGCACAGGCCACCAGAAAATACTTCACGTTCTCGCGCGAAATGCGGACCATTTTAGGCGACCAGGTTGGAATGCGGCTGATCATCAGCAATCCGATGACAACCATGTGCAAACAGATCAACAGCTTGGGAAAGCCAGTGCCTGCGTCAAAGGCAAAGGAGATGAACATCGGCAGCATCGCCAAGAGCGCGCCGGCCGGCGAAGGAATGCCAACAAAGTAGCCGCTGGGCACCTCACTCACCTCATCGGATTTGGCGGCCACGTTGAACCTGGCCAGTCGCACCACACAGCAGACAGAAAACACCAGCACGGAGATCCAGCCGGCATTGCTCATGTCCTGAAGCGCCCAGAAATAGATCACCAGAGGCGCGGCCACACCAAAGTTGAGGAAATCTGCCAGCGAATCCAGCTCGGCCCCCATCTTGCTGTCACTGCCCAGGGCCCGTGCCAGACGCCCGTCCAACCCATCCAGGATGGCCGCCGCAAGGATCAGCTGCACCGCCAGCACGTAATTGCCCTGCACCCCAAAGCGAATAGCCGAAAGCCCGGCACAGATTGCGCCTACCGTCATGATATTTGGCAAGAGTTGGATCAGCGCAAATTCGGTCAGTCTTTTGTCGTGGGGTTCATCCATGGCGCGGCGTGGTCACTTGTATGAGACAGATTTCATCTGTTGGAAACAGATCCCCACCCGCTGTCAAAATCGAATCTGCTTCTGAAGTGCAGGCTTCTTGAACAGCAAGGTGAGACCGCTCACTCATAAGAGATTTCACCTTGAAAGCAAGAGGAAGCCATCCCAGAGAGCAAGAACAGCCCCCCAAAACTGTAGAATTTCTCCCCCCACTGCCCCAAGGAACCAGATTTTACACGCATGTTTTAAACCACAACTCTGGCCGTATCACGTGACAGCACCGCGCCTTGGGCGCGGTGCCATGCCCAACGGGAGCGATGCCGACAGGGATCAAATCCGGGCGGGAGCGCTGCGCTCAGTTCAGAGCGCAGCGCCTGGCCAGTTAGCCAACTACGTTGAACTCAGGCCCATAGGGGTATTTGGTGATATTCTCGTTGTCATCTTCATGGATGATCAGGATGTCATGCTCACGGTAGCCACCGGCGCCAGGCTGGCCGTCGGCGATTGTCAGCATCGGCTCCATCGAAATCACCATGCCGGGTTCCAGCACCGTGTCGATATCTTCACGCAGTTCCAGACCAGCTTCGCGACCATAATAATGCGACAGCACACCAAATGAGTGACCATAGCCAAAGGTGCGATATTGCAGCAGGTCCTGCTCTTCAAAGAAGGCGTTGATCTGATGGGTGATTTCGGCACAGCTGGCGCCCGGCTTCAGCAGGGAAATTCCCAGCTCATGCGCCGCCACATTGGCTTCCCAGATGCGCAGGCTCTCGGCATCCACTTCGCCCACAAACATGGTGCGTTCCAGCGCGGTGTAATAGCCGGAAATCATCGGAAAGGTGTTCAAGCTGAGGATATCGCCGCGCTGCAACTGACGTGATGTCACCGGGTTATGAGCGCCATCGGTATTGATGCCGGACTGGAACCAGACCCAGCTGTCACGATACTCTGCATCCGGGAACCGCTTGGCAATCTCCAGCTCCATCGCGTCACGACCAGCCATGGCCACATCTATCTCGCGCGCGCCTTCCTTGACGGCATCGCGAATGGCAAAACCACCCACGTCAGCAACGGCGGCACCAGCGCGGATCATATCCAGTTCCGCCGCGGATTTGCCCATGCGTTGCACCATAGTGGGCTCGTACAGATCCACCAGCTTGGAGGGGCTCAGGAAGCCTTCGAGTTTTGCCTTTTGCAGCAGGGTCAGGTGGTCGCTTTCAAACCCAACAACAACACCCTCACCCGAGACCGATTTGATCGCACGCCAAAAATTGTCGCGCTGCCAGTCGGTATAGGTGATGTTGTCACAGAACGACCGCCGCCAGGGCTGGCCAGCATCGATCCCGGCAGAGATCGTCACGGCCTCGTCGGCGGTGACCACCAGGCCATAAGGGCGCCCAAAGGCGCAATAGGTAAAGCCGGAGTAATAGGAGATATTGTGCATCGAGGTGAAGACAGCGGCGCTCACCCCGTTGTCGATCATGATTTTGCGCAGGCCCGCAATGCGCGCCTCATATTCAGACACTGCAAATTGCAGCGGCGCTTTTTCACCATTGTGAAAACGATACATATCAGGACGTGAAGTCATATCAGACCCTTCCTTCTTACAAGAAAGGTCCCGGCGTTCAGGACGGTTTTTGAGATTAAAGGACAGCATGTATTCCATGCGGCGACGCCATCGCCTGGCCCTGAGCGGGAACATGGCTGTGAATCTCGATTGAGGCAAGCGAATTTTTTCGCCACCTCAATCAACGGCATTCTGATTAGCGGATCTCACACCGCGTGAGGCCTCAGGCGCTAGCTGACAAGCAGTCGCACCAGGTCGCTTTCGGGGTCCGCCAGGGGCTCCACCACATTGAAATGATGTTTGCCAAAAGCAATCACATGATCCGCATGCCAGGCATCAGCCAGCCACTGCGCCTGATCGAGGAAAGCCGGGCGCTCTTCGGCCCCCACCCAGACAGTAACATCGGCAGTGTAGCGATCCTGCATCTCCACCGGACTTTCATCCTTGGCGCTGTCACAATCCATCTGGAACTTGTCGTTCATCGAGGTGCGCAGCAGCGGCAGGAGATCAGACAGAGGTGAAATGGGGACCACCATCTTCAGGCGCGCGCCAACCGCCTCCGGAAGCACCTCAGGATCCAGCATCCGGGCCACCAGATGCCCCCCCGCCGAGTGCCCCGCCAGCGAGATCGGCACCTGCGGCACCTCCTCTGCAATCCGGAGCAGGGCTTTGGCAACCTGCTGGGTGATATCCGCGATCCGCACCTCTGGGCAGAGATCATAGGAGGGCATGGCGACCGCCCAACCATGGGCCAAGGCCCCAACCGCAAGATGCGACCAGGAGCTTTTGTCAAAGGCCATCCAATAACCGCCATGAACAAAGATCAGCACACCCTTTGGGGCTGTTTCAGGCATAAAGAGGTCAAAGCGCTGCCTCTCGCCCTTGCCATAGGGGATATCCAGGCGCGCCCTTTCATGCAGGCTGTTGCGGAAGTCCTCAGCCGAGGCCGCCCAGCGCGGCGGAAAATCCTCAGCGCCCGCAATATGAGCCCCATTTGCATAGGCGTCGTCCAATTCCATGAGTTTGCTCCCCTAATTGTGCATCAAGTGACTATCTGGCCCGACCATTGTCAAATGTTCTTCTCTCAAATAGAATAAGATTAACAAGTGAAGTTATTTATGATCAAATTCTGGACTCATGGTTCTTTCTGGACATATCTATCCGAAACCGTTTTCCATGCCGCCACAAACACCCCCCGGGAGGCCCCTATGCTACAGACCACTACCGCGCTGAAATCGCTGCTAAGCGACCCAACCCTATTGGAGACCCGCGCCTATATCGGTGGTGCTTTCACCGATGGCGAAGGTACTTTTGACGTTACCAACCCGGCCCGTGGCGATGTCATTGCCCAGGTGGCCGATGTCAGCCGCGCGCAGGTGGCTGGCGCCATTTCACAGGCCGATGTCGCGCAGAAAGAATGGGCCAAATGGACCGGCAAGGAACGCGCAAATGTGCTGCGCAAATGGTACGATCTGATGATGGCCAATCAGGAAGACCTGGCAGCTATCTTGACCGCAGAGATGGGCAAACCCCTGGCCGAGGCCCGTGGTGAGATCGCCTATGGCGCCTCCTTTATCGAGTTCTTCGCGGAAGAAGCAAAACGCATCTACGGTGAAACCATTCCCGGCCATCAGCGCGACAAACGCATCACCGTGCTGAAACAGCCCATTGGCGTTGCGGCTTCGATTACGCCCTGGAACTTCCCCAATGCAATGATCACCCGCAAGGCTGGCCCGGCGCTGGCCGCTGGCTGCGCCTTTGTCGCCCGCCCTGCCGAGCTCACACCGCTTTCCGCCACCGCCCTGGCGGTGCTGGCGGATCGTGCCGGCATCCCTGCTGGTGTCTTCAGCGTCGTACCCTCCTCCAATGCCTCGGAAATCGGCAAGGAGTTCTGCGACAATCACGCGGTGCGCAAACTGACCTTCACCGGCTCGACCGAAGTGGGCCGCATCCTGATGCGCCAGGCCGCCGATACGGTGATGAAATGCTCGATGGAGCTGGGCGGCAACGCGCCTTTCATCGTCTTTGATGACGCCGATCTGGATGCCGCCGTGGAAGGTGCCATCATGTGCAAATTCCGCAACAACGGCCAGACCTGCGTCTGCGCCAACCGGATCTATGTGCAGGCCGGGGTCTATGACGCCTTTGCCGCCAAGCTGAAAGACGCTGTTTCCAAAATGAAAGTTGGCGATGGCATGGAAGACGGCATCCTGTTCGGGCCGCTGATCAATGCCAAAGCCGTCACCAAGGTGCAGGATCACATTGCCGATGCCACCGCCAAAGGTGCGGAAGTTATCCTGGGCGGCAACCCATCCGAATTGGGTGGGACCTTTTTCCAGCCCACCATCGTGACCGGCGCCACCCGCGACATGGATTTTGCCACCGATGAGACCTTTGGTCCGCTGGCCCCCTTGTTCAAGTTCGAAAATGAGGACGAGGTGATCGAGATGGCCAATGACACCATCTTTGGCCTCGCGTCTTATTTCTACGCCAAAGATCTGAGCCGCGTTTACAAGGTCGCTGAAGCGCTGGAATATGGCATTGTCGGCGTCAACACCGGTATCATCTCTACCGAGGTCGCGCCTTTTGGCGGGGTCAAGCAATCTGGTCTGGGTCGCGAAGGCAGCCACCACGGCATCGAAGACTACTTGGAAATGAAATATATCTGCATGGCGGTATAACTGCGGCAGGCAGGCCTTTAGACCATCAACAATTTCTGGGCCCCGATGTCACATTGGGGCCCGGCTCAGGTTTCTACGATCTCCAGGCCTGAAGTATTGCCTGGATTACGACATCAGATCGGCATGGCCCTCAGACAAAAGCAACTGCATGACACCCGTAATGGCCTGTTCCCAAACATGGCCCTGCGCTGGTGTGAGATCATCGCCCAGCACATCCTGCAAAGCCGCCATTACCGCCTTCCCGGCGAGTTCAATCTCGCGCTGCCCAAGACGATAGCGTGCGTGGGTTTTGGCCAGGCTAATCCCGGTATGGGTCATACTCTGGTTGTTGGTCACGCCTTTGAGGCAATAGGTCAACATGGAGGCGAACATTTCCTTTTGCTTGGAAAAATCATTTCCAAACAGGTGTTCAACCTCGGGCAAAAGGTCAAAAAGATGGACATAGAAGCGTTCCGCCAGTTCAGCTTTTCTTGCGTAAATCGTTGAAAAACTGGACTGCATCTCTGCGATGTCCTTAGCTTCCATTCCGTTACCCCTTCACGACAAACCAATTGGTACTATTTATTTACACCTTTATTGGACAACTTAAGCAAGAGACAAAAATTTCCAAATCTAATTTTTTAGGAGACATGGGTAATTTTTGATCCTTCAGGAAAACTCTCCTCATACGCGCGAAATCGGTTCAAAGGTTTCCCTGACCGGCTCCCCCTAAGCCCTGGGCATGAACCACGGCCCGAACTAGATCACTGGCCTGCGCCAGGGCAACACGCTCGGCTTGCTCCACCGGTTCGCACCCAAACCGATGAGTCAGGTTTCCCCGCGCCGCTGGGAGCAAGCAGGTGGCCCCCAAAACCTCGATAGCAGCAGTGAGAGCCGCCGAAAAACCAGCCCCCTGCCACCGGGCTGTGGCCTGAAACAAGGCCACCAGAGGCTCGAGGAAATCCTGTAATGGGGGGCGGTCAGTACCGCCAACAGCAGCCTGCCCCGGTGCGTCAATCAAAACCCCAATCAGCAAAGCCGGTGCTGAGCGATGCGCCTGAAAATGGGCCGATAGGGCGACAAAGAACCTCTCAAGCTGGCGCTCGGCCTCCTCTGCCTCCTCCATTGCGGCAAAAAGCAGTTGCACCAGCTCCTGGGTCAACTGATCCAGGACCGCCCGGTAAAGCAGATCTTTGGACTTAAAGTGATGCAGCAATGCCTGCTTGGTGACACCCAGCTCCACAGATACCTGTGCCAGGCTGGTCCCCTGGTACCCACGTTCGGCGAAATGGCGCCTTGCAATGTCTATCAAATCGTTTTGAGTCTGCTTGGCAGATGACATGTCAGGCCTCCAATTGGTGCGGTGAAACCTAACAGGTCCTCGCAAAACTTACCATATGGTAAGCAACCTTACCTACCACTCGGTAAGCGCACTTGAAAGCGCCTGCAAACGCCCCACAAACAAAAACATAACCCCGAACCACATATGTGGTCCGGGGTTATGCTCACTCCATTCAGACTCCCTGGAGAAAGCCTATGAACAGAACGGAATTTGGATCTCAGGTATCAATTGATCGACTGGGCCTCGGCCTCAATCGCGGTCTGTCGCGGCTCGGTGGAGCTAATCTCAATCCGCCGTGGCTTTAGCGCCTCGGGCACTTCGCGGTGCAGATCAATGTGCAGCATGCCATCGGCATGGCTGGCGCCGGTAACACGGACATGGTCCGCCAGGGTAAAACGGCGTTCAAAGGCGCGGGTGGCGATACCACGGTGCAGAAAACTACGTCCTTCGGACTCATCCGCCTTGCGGGCAGAGATCACCAGGGCGTTTTCCTTCACTTCAACGGTCAGGTCTTCTTCGCTGAAACCAGCAACAGCAATCGAAATACGGTAGCTGTCCGCGGCGGTTTTTTCGATGTTATAAGGAGGGTAACTGGGCTGCCCAACATCATTGCTCAGGGCGCGGTCCATCAGATCAGCGATCTGGTCAAAACCAATAGTTGCACGGTTGAGTGGTGCAAAATCAAATCTACGCATGTTCTATCCTCGAGTATGAGCGACATTCATTTGCCCTCCCTGATGGGACGGGCAGTTGTCATCTGGGCCCCGGCATCCGGCGACCCTGACACAACATGAAATATGTACGCTGCACCCGATTACAAGAGCCGCTGCCAAGGCACCTTTGCACCGAGGTATTGCGCGATGTCTAACCGCCAGGCCGAACAAACTTCGCCCCACCTGAAGTGCGGGCACCACCGACCTGGACCCGCCCAACGCCTTCGGGCATGCGATTGCCAATGCGGGTACTGGTGAGCTGCGCCCGCAGGATCTGCAACTCCTCCGCCAAAGCCGCCCCCAGGGAGACCCGCTTTCCATCCACCTCGGCCTTGGCAGAAACCACCGAAACGATGCGCGGCTTGCCGCCATCAAAGGAAAACACCGGCGCGCCGGAGGAGCCAAAATCAACGTCGCAAGACATGATCAACACCCCCTCCTGTTTTGCCATCACCGCGCAGAGTTCCTGTATCGACGGTGCTTCGGAACGATCATGCGCATAAGAAACCACCCCCACATCCGCGCCTCGGCGCGGGCGGCTGTCCGTCTGAAACGGAATCACAGTGGTATTGCGGATTGGCCGCTGCAGCTGCAATAGGGCGATATCCCTGCGCACCCGATCGGTGGAGACCTCGCCATCAAAAATATAGTCAGGATGCACCACGGCCCGCGTCACTGTCCGATAGGCCGAGGCACGCCCATTGCGCCAGCCCGCCAGAAACTCGATTGTCTGCGGTTTGATGCGCGCACCACTGCGGGAATCATACAGGCAATGTGCCGCTGTCAGCACCAGATCCGGCGCGATCAGTGACCCGGTACAAAAGCCCTCGCCATTGACGTCCAACCGCCCCACAGCCTCCCAGCCACGGCCTGCATCTGAGGTCTCCATGCGTTGCAATCGGCTGTCCGCCGCCTCTGCCACCAAGGGAAAGAGCCCCATCAGGCCGAACACCCCGGCAAAGCCCTGTCCAATGAAACGCAAACTCAGCAAATCTGTCTCCTCACCTCACTGCTGACAGTGCTACCAGCAAGCTTCGGCAAAAATACGGCATAGCCGTTCGAAAGACAGCCCCAAAGGGAAATAAATACCGTCTCCCCCGCGGGTGTTGCAGGGGCGCAGGCCCTCAGCGCAGGATTGGCACCTCACTCCCGCGCTGGCTGCCGCCGATCATGGCGGCTGGTTTAGGCCCACCTGTCGCCCAATCCAGCAGCTCCACCGTATGCAGGATTGGCACCTCCGTTGCCGAACCGATCTGCATCATGCAACCGATATTGCCAGCCGCAATCAGGTCCGGAGATTTGGCTTCCAGGGTTTTCACCTTGCGCGCCTTCAGCTCACCGGAGATTTCCGGCTGCATCAGATTATAGGTGCCGGCCGAGCCACAACACAGGTGACTGTCGGCAGGCTCAACCACCTTGAACCCGGCGCGTTTCAGCAGGGTTTTGGGATGCGTTTTGATCTGTTGTCCATGCTGCAGGGAACAGGCCGCGTGATAGGCAACCGTCAGGTCTTTATCCGCCCCTTCAGGGAACTCCAACTGCATCAGCAATTCCGAGATATCCAGGCTGCGCTCGGAAATACGCGCGGCATCTGCGGCCAGCGGATCATTGCGGAACATATGACCGTAATCCTTGACCGTGGTGCCACAGCCCGAGGTGTTGATAACAATGGCATCCAGCCCCTTACCGTCAATCTCGGCACTCCAGGCGCGGATGTTCTTGGCGGCCGTCGCATGGCTTTCCTCTTCGCGCCCCATGTGATGGGTCAGCGCCCCGCAACAGCCGGCACCCTCGGCCACCACAACCTCGCAGCCCAATCGGGTGAGCAGACGAATGGTGGCATCATTGATATCGGTGTTCAGAGCCTTTTGCGCACAGCCCGTCATCAGCGCCACCCGCTTTTTCTGCGGTGCCTTTGGGGCAAAGCTTTGCGGATCATCGTTGCGACTAACCGGCGGGATCTGTTTTGGCGCCATCTCCAACATGGCCCGCAGCCGCGCATCCGGCACCAGGCCCTTGAAGGGGCGCGCGATCTTGGCCCCCAACAGCGCCAGGCGGAACCTCCCCGGATAGGGCAGAATACGCGCCAGAACCGCCCGCAGCAGCCGATCCGTCAGGGGGCGTTTGTAGTTCTGCTCGATATAGGCACGGGCATGATCCACCAGATGCATATAATGCACCCCAGATGGGCAGGTGCTCATGCAGGCCAGACAGCTGAGGCAACGATCCACATGTTTGACCGTCTTGGCATCGGGCTTGCGGTTGTTTTCCAGCATGTCCTTGATCAGGTAAACCCGGCCGCGCGGGCTGTCCAGCTCATCCCCCAACACCTGATAGGTGGGGCAGGTAGCGGTACAGAACCCGCAATGCACACAGGCACGCAAAATCTCGTTTGAGCGGGCAATGGCAGGATCGGCCAGCTGTTCTTTGGTGAATGTCGTCTGCATGATCTACCCCTTTTGCCCACTGGGCATCTGTCCAGCATTCATCAAGCCCGGGTTCAACAGGCCACGCGGATCAAACCTGCGCCGCAACCCATCCGAGATCGCCTCCAGCGGCTTTGCCTGTGGCTGGAACTGGCCCAGCGCCGCCCGTGTTGCTTGATCAGCCCGCACGAGGGTGGCATGGCCAGCAATCCCGGCCGCCGCCACCCTCGCCCGCAGATCCAAGCCTGCCGAGGTCAAGGCCCAAATCAACCCGCCACCCCAGTCAAACTGCAGCGCCTCAGCCTCCAGCACAGGCGCCAGAAGAGGCGCATCGCTTGGCTTTACCGAAATCCGCCAGACATCCCCTTCCCTTCCCTGAAAGGCAGAGACATCGCGGATCCCCGCCCAAAGGCCAGCTGCGTCATCTTGAAGTGCAACCAGGCCAAAACCCGCCAGTTCTGCTGTCAGCTTTTCCTGACGGTACTGGACCGAAGGCGCAAAACCTTCCAGGCGAATATGTACAAGTCCGGCAATCGGATCATAAGCCGCGCCGGTTACATCATAGGGGGATCCAAGCGCCGCTGACATCGCCCGCACAGCCGTCGGCAGATCTGCCACGGCAAGGCTGAGAGAGGCCACTGCCTCGGGGATGGGCAGAACTTTCAAAGAAACTTCGCTCATCACACCAAGCGTGCCATGCGCCCCCGCCATAAGCTTGACCAGATCGTAGCCGGTGACATTTTTCATCACCCGGCCACCGTTTTTCACACTCTGCCCGGCGCCATCAACAAAGCGCACCCCCAGCAGATAATCACGGGCTGCCCCGGCCTGAATACGGCGGGGCCCAGAGCTGTTGGTCGCAAATGCACCGCCAATTGTTGGCGCGCCCACAGTGCCCAAGAGACCTCTTGCATCCATCGGCTCAAAGGCCATGCGCTGCCCCTCGCTGGCCAGGAGCGCTTCAATCTCAGCCAAAGGCGTCCCCGCTTTGACAACCAGGGTCAGGGACCCCGGTTCATAGAGTTCAATGCCGCTCAGACCAGCGAGGCTCAAGGCAGCACCTTCGACACCACAGCCACGGGTGCCGCCGCCCTTGATACACAAAGGGGCACGCGCATTGGCGATCACCTCAGCCAGTTCAGCCTCATCCTGTGGAGTATACATTTTCATCTTTCCAAAAATATTCTGGGGGTTTGGGGGCAAAGCCCCCATCACGTGTTTGCCTCACTCAGCCGCCAGGGCTGGTGCACGGCGTGCTTCGGTTGCCGAGAGTGGAAAAACCTTTGCCGGATTCAGCAGCCATTTGGGATCAAAGACATCCTTGACCAAAAGCTGGGCCTCCAGATCCACCGGACTATACTGATGCAGCATCAGATCGCGTTTTTCGATGCCAACCCCGTGCTCTCCGGTTAGGCAGCCGCCCACCTCGACACAGAGCTTCAGGATCTCGGCACCAAGTTCCTCGCAGAGCTCCAGATCCCCCGGCTTATTGGCGTCGAACAGGATCAGCGGGTGCATATTTCCGTCACCGGCATGAAAGACATTGGCCACATCAAGCCCGTATTCTTTCGACAATTCCCCAATGCGCCGCAGCACCTGCGGCAGCGATCCAACCGGGATGGTCCCGTCCAGGCACATGTAGTCATTGATCTGTCCCATGGCGCCAAAGGCGGATTTGCGCCCCAACCAAATACGCGCCGCCTCATCCGAATCTGTGGCCTCACGCAGTTCTACCGGATTATGGGTGCGGGCGATCTCGACGATCAGCTCCAGCTGATGGGCAATTTCCGCGTCACTGCCCTCGACCTCAATAATCAGCAGCGCCTCACACATCGGATAGCCCGCTTTGGCAAAGGCCTCACAGGCCTCGATACAAGGCCGGTCCATAAATTCGATAGCAACGGGCAAAACGCCCGCCTTGATGATATCGCTGACACAAGCCCCCGCCACCTCATTGCTGTCATAGCCAATCAGTACCGGGCGCGCGCCTTCGGGCTTGCGCAGGATCCGCAGCGTGGCCTCTGTCACCACACCCAGCTGGCCCTCGCTGCCACAGATCACCCCGAGCAGATCAAGACCACCCGCATCCAGATGCGCGCCGCCAATTTCCACCACCGTGCCATCCATCATCACCAGGGTCACGCCCAGCAGGTTGTTGGTGGTCACCCCATATTTGAGGCAATGTGCCCCGCCTGAGTTCATTGCGATATTGCCGGCAATGGCACAGGCCAGCTGGCTCGACGGGTCAGGGGCGTAGAAGAACTCCTCCTCCTCAACCGCGCCAGAGACGCTGAGGTTGGTGCGCCCCGACTGCACCCGGATCACCCGGTTGTCATAATCGGCTTCCAGCACCTCATTCATCCGCGCAACGCCCAGGATCACACTATCCGCGGTGGGCAAGGCGCCCCCCGCCAGCGATGTGCCAGCACCGCGCGGCACCACCGGCACCCCCTCCTCATGACAGATCCGCAGAACATCGGAGACCTCCTGCGTGCTGCGCGGCAGCACAGCCAGCAGCGGCGGGCAACGATATGCCGCCAAGCCGTCACACTCATAGGCCCGCGTCTCCATTTCATCCTGAATCAGGGCATCGTCTGGCAATACAGCAGCCAGTCGCCGCGCCAGATGCGCCTTACGGGCCAGAATGGTGGAATCGGGGACGGGCATCTCCATGGGGCTCTCCTTTGGTGGCACGCTATTTGGTAAAGTAATATTACCAATTACCCCTCTCAAGCAAGGGGGAAGTTGTCGCGCCCCTTTGAAATAGCCCGCGAGACACGGCTTCGTGACTGTCATGACAGTACAAACAGGCTAGGGTTCTGGCATGAAAACACATGTGATGACGGCCATTTTCGGCCTGCTTACCCTGCCCGCTTTGGCCGATGAGCCACGAATCGAGGCTGCCTCTGCCACCCAGACAGGCACGACCTGGCGCTTTGACGTTACCCTCTCGCATCCGGATACCGGATGGGAGCATTACGCCGATGGCTGGCGGGTGCTGGATATGCAGGGCAATGAGCTGGGGCTGCGGGTTCTGGCCCACCCCCATGTTGAGGAACAGCCCTTCACCAGATCCCTGTCCGGCGTTGTGATCCCTCAAGGAACCCATCAGGTCCAAATTCAGGCGCGCTGCCTGGTCGATGGCTGGGCAGAGGGGCGCTTCACTGTAGATCTGAAGTGATCAGGCGGCGCTGCAACGGGTCAGACCAGTGCCCCACCCGTCTTGCAGCAAGGGCCATCTTGTGACACAGGTCAGCCACTCCGCGACTTCCTCCTCTGCTACAGGACACCCCTGCCATGACAGCCACAAAACGCGTCGTTCTTTCCAGCGATCACGCCGACATCCAGCTCCGCCAGACCATTGCGGAACATATTGCCAGCCAAGGCTTGGAGGTTCTGGACCTCGGCCCCACCACCTCCGAGAGCACGGATTACCCCAAGCACGGCCGCGAAGCCGCCGAGCGCGTGGCCTCAGGCGAGTATGATCTGGGCATTATTGTCTGCGGCACCGGCCAGGGCATCATGATGGCTGCCAATAAGGTCAAAGGCATCCGCTGCGGTGTCTGCGCTGATACGTTTTCGGCCCGGATGATCCGCCAGCATAACGATGCCAATATGCTGTCAATCGGCGCCCGCGTGGTCGGCAAAGGCCTGGCACTGGATATCGTCGATGCCTTCCTGTCGGCTGAATTCGAAGGCGGCCGCCATGCCACCCGCATGGAGATGATCGAACCCGCCGAAGGGTAACATCGCCCAGAGATCGGCACGCGCAGCTGGAGAACTCTAGCTGCGCGGCACTGGGTCTAGCTGCGATGATAGGGGCTGCCTGACAGAATGGTGGCCGCGCGGTAGATCTGCTCGGCCAGCATCAGCCGCACCATCATATGCGGCCAAACCATCTTGCCAAACGAGATTGAAAAATCCGCCTCGGCGCGCAGGCTGGGATCAATGCCATCGGCACCGCCGATCATCAGCGCCAGATCCTGCCGCCCGGAATCGCGCCAATGGCCCAGACGGGTGGCAAAATCAGGCGAGCTGAGCAGCTTGCCCCGTTCATCCAATGTACAGATCACTGCACCCTTGGGCAGGGCCTTGCGCAGCAGGGCTGCCTCAGCCCCCATGCCGGCGTTTTTCTTGTCTTCGACCTCAACAATGCGGGCCGGGCCAAGACCCAGGGCTCGTCCGGTACGGTCAAATCGGGTGAGATAATCATCGATGAGGGTCTTTTCAGGCCCAGCGCGCAGCCGCCCAACCGCGCAGATATGAATACGCATCGGAAAAGCCCCTCGCTGAGTATTGCCGCCTGAATCCGCTTGCCCGGTGAGGACAGAAAAGATGGCCCCAAACATGGCGCCATCCCGGTTGCGTCATTCCTGATTTAGGCGCCGTCCTGACCAGGGGTCATGCCGGGCTGCCAGAGCTTTTCGATCTGGTAGAATTCACGCACTTCCGGGCGGAACAGATGCACGATAACATCGCCGGTATCGATCAGGACCCAATCGCCGGTGTCACGACCTTCGACCTTGCTCAGGATGCCATATTCCTGCTTCAGGCGGTCGGTCAGCTTTTCCGCGATACCCGCCACCTGGCGGCTTGAGCGGCCGGTCGCGATGACCATGAAATCGGCAATAGCCGTCTTACCGCGCAGATCGATCTGCACGACATCTTCGGCCTTGTCTTCATCCAGAGAGCTCAGGATCCGCTCCAGCAATACCAGATTGGTTGGGCGGCTCTTGGCAGCGGTCTCGGCTGCCTCGCTATCAGCGGCATTGGCCGCTTGAGGTTCGGTCGACAGAACACTGTCCTCCATAAGGCGCGCCGACCCTCCCCCGGCGCTGGGGATATGCTAAAAATAGCAATTCCCGCGCCAGATTTCAATGAAAGCAGCTACGGGATTCGAATCATCGGCACTCCTTGCCTGATCTAAACCCTCACCGAAAGAGGGAAGGCGCCATATTTACAAGGATTCAAAGGAAAGATTGCCCAGTTTACAGTGATCTCCCCCAGCTGACCCTTGATCGCCCGCTCGCCCGCCTGTATCTGACGCCTATGACCCTCGTATTGGCCCAGACAATTGAGTTGCAAGATCGCGCCCGCCTGCGCGAGCGATTCTATGGTGCCGCCCGCACGGTCCTGGCGCGCCTATAAGGCCGCAGCCCAAGCCCTAAGCCAGCTACATACACCTGAAAATACGGGAGAGGACACATGTCCCCCAAAACGCTCTATGACAAAATCTGGGATGCGCATGTTGCGCATGAAGCAGAGGATGGCACCTGCCTTCTTTATATCGACCGTCACCTGGTCCACGAAGTGACCAGCCCGCAGGCCTTTGAAGGTCTGCGCTTGGCGGGCCGTTCGGTCCACGCACCGGACAAGACCATCGCGGTTCCGGATCACAACGTGCCCACCACTGCAGGTCGCGAAGACCCGGCACAGATGACGACCGAAAGCCGCATTCAGGTCGAAGCGCTCGACAAGAACGCCAAAGAGTTCGGCGTGCACTATTACCCCGTCTCTGACGTGCGTCAGGGCATCGTGCATATCGTCGGCCCCGAACAGGGCTGGACCCTGCCCGGAATGACCGTGGTTTGCGGTGATAGCCATACTGCCACCCATGGCGCCTTTGGCGCTCTGGCCCATGGCATTGGCACCTCCGAGGTCGAACACGTTCTGGCGACCCAGACCCTGATTCAGAAAAAATCCCTGAACATGAAGGTCGAGATCACCGGCAAGCTGAAGCCCGGCGTAACCGCCAAAGACATCACCCTGGCGGTGATCGGCGAGACCGGCACCGGCGGCGGCACCGGCTATGTCATCGAATATTGCGGCGAAGCCATCCGTGATTTGTCGATGGAAGGCCGTATGACCGTCTGCAACATGGCCATTGAGGGCGGCGCCCGCGCTGGCCTGATCGCCCCTGATGAAACCACCTATTCTTACGTCAACGGCCGCCCCCACGCCCCGAAAGGTGCACAGTGGGAAGCCGCGCTGAACTGGTGGAAAACGCTCTACACCGATGAGGGCGCCCATTTCGACAAAGTCGTCACTCTGAAGGGCGAAGACATCCAGCCGGTTGTCACCTGGGGCACCTCGCCCGAGGACGTCCTGCCGATCACCGGCGTGGTGCCAAACCCCGAAGATTTCACCGGTGGCAAGGTCGAAGCTGCCCGCCGCTCAATCGAGTACATGGGTCTGACACCGGGTCAGAAGCTGACCGATATCGAAATCGACACCGTGTTCATCGGCTCCTGCACCAATGGTCGAATCGAAGATTTCCGCGCCGTGGCCGAGGTGGTCAAAGGCAAGAAGATCAAGGACGGCATGCGCGCCATGATCGTTCCCGGCTCTGGCCTGGTCCGTGCCCAGGCTGAAGAAGAAGGCCTGGCAGATATCTTCCGCGAGGCTGGTTTTGAATGGCGCCTCGCAGGTTGCTCCATGTGTCTGGCGATGAACCCCGATCAGCTCTCTGAGGGCGAGCGCTGCGCCGCGACTTCGAACCGCAACTTTGAGGGGCGTCAGGGCTACAAAGGCCGCACCCATCTGGTGTCACCCGCCATGGCTGCCGCAGCTGCTCTCACCGGCAAGCTGACCGACATCCGTGATTTGATCTGAAGGAGCGAGACAAATGGAAAAGTTTGAAAAACTCACCGGCATCGCCGCACCTATGCCTTTGGTCAATATCGACACCGACATGATCATCCCCAAGGTGTTTCTGAAGTCGATTGCACGCACCGGCTTTGGCAAAAACCTGTTCGATGAGATGCGCTACAACCGCGACGGCACCGAAATCGCTGATTTTGTGCTGAACAAACCGCAGTATCGCAGCTCCGAGATCCTGGTGGCTGGTGACAACTTTGGCTGCGGCTCTTCGCGCGAGCATGCGCCCTGGGCGATTGCAGATTTTGGCATCAAATGTGTGGTTTCGACCAGCTTTGCCGATATCTTCTTCAACAACTGCTTCAAGAACGGCATCCTGCCAATCGTGCTGCCGCAAGAGCAGGTTGATCTGTTGATGAAGGACGCGGAAAAGGGCGAGAACGCCCGTATGACCGTGGATCTGGAAGCGCAGGAGATCACCACTTCTGATGGTGAAGTGATCTCCTTCGAGGTTGATGCCTTCAAAAAGCAATGCCTGCTGGAAGGCTTGGATGACATCGGCCAGACCCTGCAAAAGCAAAGTTCGGTCGACAGCTATGAAACCAAGATGGCGCAAGAACGCCCCTGGGTCTAAGGCGCTAATCTCTGGCTCTGGCGCCCTGCTGCGCTTCACCAGATAACTAAAAGTCAAAGCCGCTCCACTGGGGCGGCTTTGTCATTTCGGCGCGCCGCGGGGAAAGACGCCCAATCGAATCCTCCCCTCACACCATCTGAGCGCAAATTAAGACAAATTCGCCACAAATCCGCCTCATTCTAGCGCGCACCCCTTCTGTTTGCTTTATCCGCAGATCGGGTAGGGGTTTTAAAACTCCGAACCACAATATCTGGTAGAGATCTGGCAAGCCTCTGATAGGCATGGTCAAAATTGATGCATTCCCGCATCAGGCCACTGGCCTTCCTTAAAGAAAATCGAATTTCCACAATTGGAAACTTGAGCCCAACGCTCAATCCATGCACAAATGGGGCAAAATTGAGGCGCGCATTCTGGATACTTCAGGGTGCATCAAGTTGGAACAAGGGCACGGCAAAGTACCGTCCAGTCCAGTTTGAAGGGAAAAATAGCAGTGTTTGCTCGCATAACAGGCGCGGCAACTCGTGGTCTATTGGTTGCATTGCTGATTGCAATGCCGTCGATGGTACTGCCGGTTTTCGCCACAGAATCTCCGGAGATTATCGTCCTTATGGCGATACTTGGCGGAGCTTTGACCTTTGCTGAGTACTTCTCCAACTATCCCAGTTTTGTTGAATTCCGCGAGGCACCACCGCTGAACCGAATGCGGTTTGTGGCGGCCTTTGCCATGGTCAGCCTGCTCAGCCTGCTGACCCGTCACGCGCTGGATCCAACCGGGCTGACTGCGCTGGTACAAAGCCTTGGTACAGCATTGGGCGAGGCCCTGGATTTTGCCTATTCGCCCGTGCAGCTGACGGTCTTGATGCTGCCCTTGGACACCCCCAGCGAGAGCCTGCACCTCGTCCGGAGCGCTGCTGGCATCGCCTATGCCGTATCCGCCCTGGCCATCCTGGGCTTTATCCTCGCCATTCGGGTTGGCAACTGGCCGGTTGCCAATGGGGCCTTTAACGTCTGGGTGAACCTGCCACTGTTTGATCCGACCACCGGCGGCGATGTCGTCACCCGGTTGCAACGCGATGGCCGGATCAACATCATCATCGGTGTTTTGCTGCCCTTTGCTATTCCCGCCACTATCAAGCTCTTGTCTGGCCTTATCGATGTCAGCCACCTCACCTCGCCGCAGATGCTGATCTGGGTGATCGCGGGCTGGGCCTTTGTGCCGGCCTCCATGATCATGCGCGGGCTGGCGATGCTGCGGGTGGCGGATCTGATCGCCCAGAAAAGACGGGCGGTTTACGCCCATGCCGAAGCCCTACAGGTCGCGTGATGTCCTGGGCGATGTGGAGACCTCTCTCCATATTGCCCGGCCTCTCATTGCTGTTTGTCTTATATGGGTCGGCGCTTTGGTCACAGACCGAAACCCTGCGGATCGCCACCTTCAATACCGAGCTCTCCCGCAAGGGGCCGGGTTTGCTGCTGCGTGATATTGAGCGCGGCGGAGATGAACAGATTGCTGCGGTGGTTGCCGTCATTGCCGAGACCCAGCCAGATATTCTGCTGTTGCAGGGCGTTGACTGGGATCACAACAATCTGGCGCTCAAAGCGCTGGAGCGCAAGCTGGCGCAGGCCGGATCGCCCTACCCACATCTCTTTGCCAGCCAACCCAATGCGGGCCTTGCCACGGATCTTGATCTGGATGGCGATGGCCGCCTGGGTGGACCCGGAGATTCGCAGGGCTATGGCGATTACACAGGTCGGGGTGGCATGGCAGTTCTTTCTCGCTATCCGCTGCGCGTGGAGGAGATGATCGACCTTACGCCGCTTGTGTGGCGCGACATTCCCGGCGCAACCCTGCCCAAACACCCCGACGGCAGCCCCTTTCCTTCAGAGCAGGCCCAGGCCATCCAACGCCTGTCCTCCACCGTCCATTGGGTCCTGCCAGTTGCGCTTGGAAAGGGTCAGCGCCTGACGCTCTTGTGTTTTCAGGCGGCACCGCCGCTGTTTGATGGGATTGAGGACCGCAATGGGCTGCGCAATGCCGATGAAATCCGGCTCTGGCAGGTGTTTCTTGATGGGCAGCTGGCGACACAGAATGCTCTACCGCCCACCAATGGCTTTGTCATTGCCGGTGGCGCAAATCTGGACCCCGACAAGGGCGACGGGCACCGCGAGAGCATCGCCCAGCTGTTAAAAGACCCCAGGATGCAGGATCCACGCCCCAAGTCACCGCAGGCTGGAACCGAAACCGTGGATTGGGGAGAGGGACGACACATGCGGGTGGACTACCTACTGCCCTCAGCGGAGTTGCAGGTTGCCGGGGCCGCGGTGGTCTGGCCAGACAGCGCCAGCTCGCCTGCCGCAAGTGCCAGCCGTCACCGGCTGGTCTGGGTCGACCTCATCCTAGACTAAGCCATAGCCGCCTTGCGCATTTCTCCGGACTGAGGGGCACGCAGCGCCTCGGGTAAGCAATGTGGCAGGGCCTGTTCCAGCGGTGTTACCTGAAACGCTGGCAAAAGCTGCTGCAACAGATCACCGTTCAGGCTGTGCGGGGTGTCCCACAAATAGCGCATCTCCAACAGGCAGCGCCCCATGGGCCAAAAGGGGCGGGCGAGTTGTAGGGGGAGCCAAGACATTTGCTTTAGCCTGGCAGGGCGGCGCAGATGGGCATTCACTGCCGCAAGCATCTCTTCCCCTGTTAGGGTATAGCCCGCAAAAGGCACATCCAAAAACTGCGGCAGCGCCGCGCGTCTGTTGGCCAGTCCAACTGCGGCACCTGCCAGATCCGGCAGATAGGCCCAGGCATGGGGAATATCCGCGCGTCCCGGATAGATGAATTTGCCTTTGTCCAGCTTGGCGGTGATCATCGCATCAAACCAGTTCCCCGAGGCCTCAGTGTCGAGAAAATCCCCGGCCCGCAGCACAATCACCTGCGCATCGGAGGCACGATAGGCCTCCTCCATCTCAATCCGGATGCGCCCCAGTGGGTTCACCGCCGCATGGGGACTGCTCTCAGACCAGGGTGCCGGCGTCTTTGCCCCAAAGACATAGACATTGCCGGGAACAATGACGGTCGCGCCGCTTGTTTCAGCCGCCTTGATTACTTGCCGATGCAGCTGCGGCACCTGCGCCGCCCAATCCGGGTAGGCCGGGTTCCAGCCATTCACAATCACATCAACCCCAGCAACAGCCTGGGCAAGACTATCCCGCCCACGGCAAAAGCGTTTCACTTGCCATCCGGCCTGTTCAAAGCCTTCTGCTGCTGCGCGGCCAAACCGGCCGGAGGCGCCTAATATGAGGGCTGTTTGGGTCATCCTATTTTCTCCTGTCCCTAACTCTACGCCCAGCCTCATCCATTCAAACAGGAAATGGCATTGCCAATTTTGTCATATCTGCCATTCAATATTGAATGGATAAGACAATGATCACCGATTGGTCCCTGATTCAAAGCTTTCTGGCCGTGGCCGATTGCGGTTCACTATCGGCAGCCGCGCGGCAGTTATCGCGCAGCCAGCCGACCCTGGGCCGCCATATTCAAAGCCTTGAATCCGATCTCAATCAACAACTGTTTGAGCGCCACCCGCGCGGGTTGCAGCTGTCGCAGGCCGGGACAACGCTTTTACCTATGGCGCGCGAGATGCAGGCCCAGATGTATCGACTGTCGCTTCAGGCAGCGGGTCAGTCCGAAGAGCTGGCCGGCACCGTCCGCATCACTGCCAGCGTCTTTGCCGCGCATTACCTGCTGCCGCCCATTCTGGCTGAGATCCGCGCCGCCGAACCCGGCATTGAGCTGGAACTGGTGCCAACGGATGAAAGCGAGAACCTGCTTTACCGCGCCGCCGATATTGCCCTGCGCATGTATCGCCCCAAGCAACTGGATGTGATCACCCAGCACATCACCGATTTGCCGCTGGGGATTTTTGCTGCCAAATCCTATCTGGCGCGACGCGGCACGCCGCTGACAGCAGAGGAGCTGTGGAGCCATGATCTGGTCGGCTATGACAGCAATGAGCTGATCCTCAACACCATGCAGGCGATGGGCTGGCAGGTGGACCGCAGCGCCTTTGCCATGCGCTGTGACAACCAGGCCACCTATTGGCAATTGGTGCGGGCAGGATGCGGAATCGGCTTTTGCCAAAGCGATGTGGCCCGCGCGGATGACACCGTGACAGAGCTGGATCTGGGCGTCGAAATCCCGCCTTTGCCGGTCTGGCTGACCACCCATAGCGCCATGCGGGAAACCCCCCGGATCCGCCGGGTCTGGTCGCTCTTGGCAAAAGCCCTAAAAACTGCGGGCAAATCAACGCCAGCGCCCTTGAAATCAAGGCCTGTTGTTGACCCTGAGGCCCCATAGGGGTAGGCCCTTTTCAACTGTTTTTAGGAGGCACATATGTCCAATCCATCGATTCTGATTCTGCCCGGCGACGGTATCGGCCCAGAGGTCATGACCGAGGTTCGTAAAGTCATCACCTGGTTTGGTGAAGCCCGCGACATTCAGTTCGATGTGAGCGAAGATCTGGTCGGCGGCGCCGCCTATGACAAGCACGGCGTGCCACTGGCGGATGAGACCATGGCACGTGCTCAAGAGGTCGACGCGGTTCTGCTCGGCGCGGTGGGTGGCCCGGCCTATGACGATCTGGACTTCTCGGTCAAACCTGAGCGTGGCCTCTTGCGTCTGCGCAAGGAAATGGACCTTTATGCCAACCTGCGCCCGGCTCAGTGCTTTGACGCCCTGGCGGATTTCTCCTCGCTGAAGAAAGACATTGTTGCCGGTCTCGACATCATGATCCTGCGCGAGCTGACCTCGGGCGTCTACTTTGGCGAGCCTCGCGGCATCTTTGAAGAAGGCAACGAGCGCGTCGGCATCAACACCCAGCGCTACACCGAGTCTGAGATCGAACGCGCTGCGCGCTCTGCCTTTGAGCTGGCGATGCGCCGCAACAAAAAGGTCTGCTCGATGGAGAAGGCCAACGTGATGGAAAGCGGCATCCTGTGGCGCGAGGTTGCCACCCGTGTGGCCAAAGACTACCCCGAAGTAGAACTGTCCCACATGTATGCCGACAATGGCGCCATGCAGCTGGTCCGCGCGCCCAAGCAGTTCGACGTCATCCTGACCGACAACCTGTTTGGCGATATCCTGTCCGACTGCGCCGCAATGCTGACCGGCTCGCTGGGCATGCTGCCCTCGGCCAGCCTCGGCGCGCCGATGGCCAATGGTCGCCCCAAGGCAATGTACGAACCGGTCCACGGTTCCGCCCCTGACATCACCGGTCAGGGCAAGGCCAATCCGTTGGCCTGTATCCTCAGCTTTGCAATGGCGCTGCGCTATAGCTTTGACATGGGCGATGAGGCCACCCGTCTGGAAACCGCCATCGAAAAGGTTCTTGCAGATGGCGTTCGCACTGCCGACCTGCTGGGCGAAGAAGGCGTAGAGCCCGTCTCCACCAGCGAAATGGGCGATGCCGTGGTCGCAGCCCTGCAGGCCAGCCTGTAAGCCAAACGCTATTGAAGCGTCGCCCGATAGGGTGCCGCTTTTGCAATCCAAAAAAGAGGGCGTTTTCGCCCTCTTTTCTTTTGCCTGGAACGCATTGGTTAGCTCGGCTTGGAGGCGACCGGCAAAACCACGCTGGTGGCATTGCGGTAATGCTCCAACCTTTCAAGATGATGCAGGCTGCGGCTCAGCCAACGCATCGCATCCGTATGGGCAAAAACCTCGCTCAGATCGTAAAGCCCCGCATGCTCTCCGAGTAACAGAGCGCGACGATGACGCTCTTTGCGCTGGCTGACCAGGGTTTCAATCCGTCGCAACCGGGCACGGTCTGTTGCCCTGGGGGAGGCCTCTACAAGCCGCCGGAGTACCGCACCGGCAATCAAGGCAGGGCGCCGCAACAACGGATCCTCTTTCAGCACCGCAATGCGCCCCGTCTGGGTCAAGCGCTCCAGCAGTCGCAGCAAATGGTCCGTCTGGTGCAGCAGGGCCGACAGCGCAGCCTCTTGCTTTGCGTCATCCGCCGTCAGGCGAATGTCAGCCAGAAAAACCTCCACCTCGGCCAATCCGGCGTGACAGGGGGCCAGTGCCGCAATACCGCGATAATCCGAGGGCTCCTGCAAGGCCGAGGCCATGGCTCCGTAAACCCGATGTGTGAGTGTCTCCAGCGCGGCCTGCACCGTCAAAAGCGACATGGCAGGGTCTGAGAGCAAAGCCCGGTCCAAATCGATCAATGTATCTTTTGGTGCCTCTGGCAATAGCCAGTTGATGAACCGGGCAAACTGCGCCGTGATCGGCAGGAACAGCATCGCCCCGACCAGATTGAACCCGGTATGAAACACCAGGATTGCTGTCATCGCATTGGTGCGATCTGCCACATCCTGCAAAGCGCCTAGCCCAAACATCATAACGGGCACCACCAACAGGCTGGTGGCAATGTTGAACAGCAGATTGGCAACCGCAGTCTGGCGCATCGGCAGCGATCCACCCAAGGAGGCCAACAGAGCCGTGCAGGTGGTGCCGATATTCATCCCCGCCACAATCGCAATGGCCTGTGTCAGGCTGATGGCGCCGCTTTGGATCATCACCAGCGCCAGTGCCATCGCCGCCGAGGAGCTTTGCATGACCACCGTCAACCCGGCGCCCAGGACCGCAAGGGCCAGCAGCCCCAGCACCGAACCGGAAGGCAACATCTCAGGGTGAAGGATATCACTGACATCCTTCATCCCGGCCTGCATCAGATCAAGCCCGATAAGCAACAGGCATAGCCCCGCCAGCATGCGCCCGGCCCGTGCCCAGCCGCCCCGCCCCAGCAGGTCCAGCAGGCTGGCCGGAAACAGCAGGGCCATCGCCATGGTCCCCAGCTTGAGCTTGAACCCCAACAGGCTGACAAGCCAACCGGTTGCCGTGGTGCCGATATTGGCCCCATAAATCACCCCAAGCGCCTGCGACATGGTCAACAACCCAGCCCCGACAAAACCTACCGTCATCACAGTAGTCGCACTGGAGGATTGGATCGCTGCCGTTGTCAAACCACCTGAGATCACCCCGGTGAGAGGCGTCGTGGTAAACCGGGTCAGCACCGCCTGAAGCTGGGTTCCGGCGGCTTCGCGCAGGGCAGAGGTCATCACCTTCATCCCCATGAGAAACATGCCAATTCCACCTAAAACATAGAACAGTTGCTCCGCCATGTTGCCCCCTTAAGTCACCGCGCAATATGCCCAGTCGCGCCCCTCTGCGCAAGGTGAGCACGAGCGGGCACTGGGCAAGGAATAAGGACGAAAACGCAAGAAAACCCGCACAAACCATGTACTCCGGATCAAGATTTCACCAAAGGGCTGTACAGTGGCTTTGTTGCGCAAATCGCGTGAGGGCCAGACTTCCCCTTACCACGGACGGACTTATCCTACGGGCTCTGTGACAGGTATGCCGATTGCCGTGTAACGGTTGAGGAATGAGACCTTTTCCGCCATTGGTCCGAGGACAATGGTCGAATGATGCGGATTTTGATCTCCGCAACCTGCATTTCGAAGTCCCTTGCCATGAGCGATTGACCGAGACGTTTCACACAATGCATCCGCTGCCCGGCAGGGTTATGCGTAGCGTGATCCCGAGAGGGTCGTTTCGACGCGGCTTCGGCGGTGGTATCCGGTCAATTTTCGCCACAGCGCCCGGCCCAGGTACTTTGATGCGCGCACAGCTTCGTTTCTGGCGATGGCACCAGCGCTCGTCGGCTTCCAGGGCTTGGAGTTTTTGCGCGGTGGAATGATGGCGTCAGCGCCACGTACGGCAATCGCCTCGTGGCATTTGGGGGTGTCATAGGCCCCACCCACCGTGACTGATCCGAGCTTCTGGTCGGGCGGGATTTGATCCAGCTGGTCTGGCAACATGGGCGCATCTCCCACATTGCTGGTGGTGACCTCGACGGCTCGAACCTCCAATGTTTCCTCGTCGATCCCCCTCTCGGGATCATGCAATGCATGACCCTGCCGGGCAGTGAATGTGTATCTTGCGCCAGATACGCCGTTTCGAACCTCCGTGCTTGCGCGCGTTCCATTCCCCTTCACCTTCGACCTTGATGCCGGTGCTATCGATAAGGAGGTTCAGTGGGCCTTTGCCGCCTCGATACGGTAGGCGCATGTTCAGCGTCTTTTGTCGGCGGCACAGCGTGCTGTAATCCGGCATCGCCCAGTCCAACCCTGCCAGCCGTAACAGGCTTTCGACAAAGCCAGGGGCCTGGCGGAGCGGCATGCCAAACAACACTTTCAACGTCAGGCAGGTCTGGATCGCGGCATCGCTGAAACTCTGATGCCGACCGCGTTTGCCGTTTGGCGGCGGCACCCAAACCATCTCGGGATCAAACCAGATTGCCAGCGATCCACGACGCTTCAATGCCGTGTTGTAGGTCGACCAGTTCGTGGTCTTGTACTTCGTAGGTGTCCAACTGCTCATGGTCTCCAGCTATCATGCTGGATTCACAGCGTGAATCCTCTCAACCCATTTTCGCAACAAAGCCGTCCTCAGACTTCCTAGGAATGGATCCAAGTTATTACAACCGCATCTACACCCTTTTTGAAATGGATCAGTTCGCTAGCGACATGTCAGAGCGAACAGGGCAAGAGGTCAAAGTGGGTAGGTCGCAAACCCATGGACCTAAGTTCAAAGTTGAAGACCTGACTACGAAACAGCAGCAAAAAATCCGTGAATTCTACAAGTCAGATTACGAGGCTTTTGGGGCCTATTTTTATCCTGCCATCCAGCTTTGGTGCGCAAATTTTCTAAGTGGACATCGGCTTGGCATCCAGCAAGGCAGTTGGCGTCGATGAGCCGCTGCACACCAGCAACTTACAAGAGCATGAACCCGATTGGCTGCAATCCGGGCAACCGAACTTGAGTTCAAATCTCGCGCGCCCAGGGAGGATCCGCACCTACCCGAGTGACCGTTACGCCCGCCGCCCTGGTGCCATGTTTCAAAGCCTGCTTAAGAGCGCGCGGAGCAAGAGACTTTAACCGATCTTTGCTGAGACTGCCCTGTTCGGAGAGTTTGGTCAGGAAACCGGCATTAAAGGTATCACCAGCACCCACTGTGTCGGCTATTTCTGCCAGCATCGCCGGAACATGTACCCGAGTGCCATTGGCCAAAAATCCAGTTGCACCTTTTTCCCCGCAGGTGAGAACCACCACCGAGACGCCCTTTTGCAGAATATACTGCACTTTCCCCTCAAGCTCCCCTGGCTCAGGAAAGATCCAGTTCAAATCCTCGTCTGAAACCTTCACTATGTCAGATAGCTGCAGCATCCTGTCCAAACGCTGCCGGTAGCGCTCGATATTCTGGATAAAGCTAGGTCTAATATTGGGATCGAGCATCACCGCACAGCCCCGCCCTTCGCGGGCCATCAGAGCCGCGTAGCTATCGGCTGCAGGTTCGCATGCAAGGCTGATGCCACCAAAGAAAAGAGCGGAAACGTCCGTGGGAAGCGGGGGTATTTCAGCAAGTTTCAGCATCCGCGCAGCAGAGTTCTCATCGTAAAACTGATAGGATGCCTGACCATTCTCCAGCTCGACAAAAGCCAGGGTTGTGGGGCGATCTGACCACAGGACATAGGATATGTCGACGTTGGAGCCAGACAAATGCTCAGCCAGTTTCCGACCAAACATGTCATGCGACAATCCCGTGACCATACCGGCCGGTGCCCCCAACCGCCCCATCGCAACAGCAGTATTGAGCACAGCCCCGCCAGGTCGCGGCTCATAGGCTTCGCGGCCCAAGGGTGTCACCGTGGGGATCATATCCATTAGGGCTTCGCCACAACAGAGGATCATTGTGGAGCCTCGCCAAGCCGAAGAGAGGTGCCCGTCAAACAATTCATAAGCACCGCCTCCCCTCTTGCTCCCAAATCAGTGCAAACCATTGGGTGCAGACTGCTTGAAAACGATCACCATTCACCAAGTCCCCTCCCAGATCCGGAACCATTGCGCCTCAGCCAAGGCTGAAATCGCTCAGGGAGCGCTAAACTCATCCTATTGGTTCGAGTATGCGCTGTGTTCTCTGTGATGCAAGCGCCCGCGAAATAACGTCGTCCAAAAAGATTTCTGTGCTCCCAATGCGTGCAGTTCCAACTTCCCTTCCAGATCGATCGCTCGCAAAAGCCTAACAAACTCCTCTGGCCGCGCATCGATGAAGGGCTCGAGACATTGCTCCAGATCCTGCAGCCTCTCTGCTTCGATATTTTTGTACCACAGGTCATCCGGGTTGATGGGTCGCTTACTCTTGTCGCGACGATAAAAGTCGATGATCGTATGGCTGACGATCTGATAGAGTCAGGGACGCAGGCTGGTCTGCGCATTCAGAGCAGGCAGCTTGGTATGGGTCATGATCAGGGTCTCCTGCATCAGATCCACAACATCCGCGGGGTTGGACACGCGAGACTGAAGAAAAGCCATCAAGCCAGACCGATATTGAGCCCAAATACCTTCGATGTCGGTGCGTCTATCCATTGGCTATGCTCGTCTTACGGTCTGGTCAGAGTGTATCAGCACATAGGGTCGGAATTTGTGTTTACCAAAACGCCCCCTGTTGCCCCCCTGTGAATATCTTCTTGGAAGGGGTTTGCAGAGAATACCGGCTTTCCACCGAATCTGTAGATGAAGTGCCATACACAGTGATCCGAAAGATCCGGCCCTGCCCCCTTTCGATGCGGATAGATCCACCCAAGCTGGCCGATGGAGTTCCCTGCATTTCCGTCAAGGATCAGCGGATCTTGAAAATACCTCAATGCTCAATATTAAGGTATTAAATCAACATGTTAAGATAAATTCACCCTCTAGATCCAGGCACACACCCCCAATTACTTTAGGCCACAGGCGACAGCCAGTTTAAGTTTTTGGGGGGCTTCGGTAATATGCCCGCCATGCGACCGAAACCCCTCACTTGTTTTCCATTGGTAAAATCCCGCGTCCACGAGGCATGTGGTGCCAGTGCCTTCAAATTCGCTGCAATCTTGGCAGCCCAGAACCATGTCCGTGTGTTGTGGATCCGCCAAGAGTGGAGCTCCGACCTGCTGCACCCTGTTGGGCTGCTGCCTTTCTGTGATCCTGCCAAAATACTGTTGGCCCGGGTCGGCAGTCAGGTCGAGGGGCTCGCGGTTATGGAGGAAACACTGCGCGATGGCAGCGTGCCTTTGGTGATCATCGAACTGGATCAACCGCTTGACCTGACAGCCGGGCGACGATTGCAGTTGGCAGCCAAAGCCGGGGACACAACCGGGCTGTGCATCATTCCTGAGGGCCTCGGCAGCAATGCGGCTGAGACCCGCTGGCGCTGTGATCCGGTGTTTGATGCCGACAGAGCGGACTCGACTCTCATGCACTGGTCTCTTATCAAGAACAAATCAGGAACATTGTGTGATTGGTATGTTCGATGGGACGCAACAAAACCCAACCCGGCGGATCGTCTCGCTGTGGTTTCCCCGCCTGTCCAGTGACCGGTTTCTGCGCGCACGCCCAATGGAAGGGCCTTTTGCACTGACCATAATGGAACGCAACGCAAACCGGATTTACTGCCTGAATGTCAAAGCTGAACAGCTGGGCCTGCACCAAGCCATGCCCCTATCGGATGCCCATGCCTTTTGCCCTGAGCTGCACAGCATGCCGGCAGATCTGCATGCCGATCAGCAATTTTTGCTAGCCCTGCGGCGTTGGGCAACGCGCTATTGCCCCTGGGTTGGCCTGGAAGGCACTGATGGCTTGACCCTCGACATCACGGGGTCCGCCCATTTGTTCGGCACTGAAATCGCGATGATTGAGGATATGCATCAGCGCCTGATGCGTGCGGGTCTTACGGTGCGCATCGGGCTTGGCGTTAGTCGCGGTGCCGCCTGGGCCCTGGCGCATTATGGCAAGACGCCTGCGCCAGATGACATGCAGGCTGCCCTGGCGGCTTTGCCCGTTGCCGCCCTGCGTATTGAACGCAAAATAGATGTGGCGCTGCAACGGCTGGGCCTGCGTAGAATTGGTGATCTGATGACCACCGAACGCGCCCCGCTTGCGCGGCGTTTTGGGCAGGGGCTGTTGCTGCGCTTGGATCAGGCACTTGGAGTGCAGCCCGAAGAGATCACCCCGCTGAAAGACCCTCCTCACTATGCGGTGCGCATGAGTTTTCCCGAACCAATTGGTCTCTGCGATGATGTCATGGCCGGGGTAAAACGTCTTTTGGTGAAGCTTTGTGACCGGCTGGCCACTGAAGGTCACGGGGCACGCATCTTGCTGTTATCCCTGCGGCGGGTCGATCGCGATACGCAAGAGGTTGAACTGCGGTTGGCCCGCGCTTTGCACGACGCCCATCGCATCCTGCCCCTGTTTCAACGCAAGATTGAAGCGGTCGATGCAGGATTTGGCATTGACCAGCTCCGGCTGATGGCACCGCAGGTGGAAAAGCTGCCAGTGCAACAGCTCAGCCATGTCTCAAAGGGGGGCAAGGATCAGCTTGACGATCTCATCACCCGCCTTGGGGCACGGATCGGGCTGGAGAACATTCAAAGGTTTCTCCCCGCCGATAGCCATATTCCAGAGCGTAGCTTTATCATTGCAGCAGCAGCCTTCTCTGAGCCAAGCAATGCCTGGGCCCATTCGCAACCCCGCCCGATCCGCCTGTTCCCCCCGGAACCCATTGCTGGCACCGGGTCACGCCCTCCCGCGCGATTTCGCTGGCGCCGCATGGCCATGACGACAGGGCGCGCCATCGGGCCTGAACGCATTGCCCCGGAATGGTGGATGGCGGATGACACCTGGCGCTCTGGCCTGCGCGATTACTGGCGCGTGGAAACGCGACAAGGCCGCAGGCTCTGGCTGTTTTACACCCCTCAAAACCCCGGTTGGTTTGTCCAGGGAGAGTTTGCATGACCTATGCCGAGCTTTGCACTACCAGCAACTTCACTTTTCTGACCGGGGCCTCCCACCCTGAAGAGCTGATCACACGCGCCGCTGATCTGGGCCTTGCGGCGATTGCCATCACGGATCGCAATTCGCTGGCCGGTGTGGTGCGGGCCTACTCGGCGCTGAAGGTTTTGAAGGGCGATACTCCGGCAGAAAATCTGCCAAAGCTTATTATTGGCTGCCATCTGGTGCTGCAAGATAGCCCTGTTGACTGGTTGGCGCTGCCCACAGATCGCCCGGCGTATCAGCGGTTGACGCGGCTGTTGACACGCGGCAAGCGGCGCGCGCCAAAAGGCCACTGTCACCTTGAACTAAAGGATCTGACAGAGCAGGGTGCAGGAATGATCTTGATCGCAATGCCCCGTGATCTGGCTGGGGCACAGCGTGACATCTACCCAGTCCAGCGTCGGTTTCCCGGCCAGGTCTTTCTGGGCGCAGCCCCGCAATATGATGGCAGCGATCAGAGCTATTTCAACGCCTGCGCTGATCTTGCCCTGCGCTGTTCGACCCCCATGGTCGCAGTGGGCGATGTGTTGATGCACCACGGCAAACGCAAGCAATTGGCAGATGTTCTCACCTGCATGCGCCACCACATCCCCATTGATCAGATCGGCACGCGTGCCCTGCCCAATGCCGAACGCCGCCTGAAGGGGCACGAGGATATGGCGCGTCTGTTTCGCCATCACCCCGCTGCGATCCGGCGCACGATGGAAATCGCCGCCCGGTGCAGTTTTGACCTGAGCGAGCTGAGCTATGAATACCCCGATGAGATTGCAAAGGGCGAAGCGCCCATGGTGCGGCTGGAGCGACTGGCGCGGGAAGGCTTGAAACGGCGCTATCCTGATGGGGCAAACGACAAGGCGAAGGCTCAGCTCGCCAAGGAGCTCAAGCTCATCGCCAAACTCAATTTCCCGGCCTATTTCCTAACCGTCCATGACATTGTGCAATACGCGCGCGGTCAGGGGATACTGTGTCAGGGTCGTGGATCTGCCGCCAATTCCATTATCTGTTACCTGCTGGGCATCACCGATGTCAGCCCCGAAACCATCACCATGGTGGTCGAGCGCTTTGTGTCAGAGCATCGCGGCGAGCCGCCAGATATTGATGTGGATTTTGAACATGAACGCCGCGAAGAGGTGATCCAGTGGATTTATCAGCGCTATGGGCGCCACCGCGCCGGGCTTTGTGCAACCGTTATTCACTTCCGCTCCCGCGCCGCGATCAAGGAAGTGGGCAAGGTCATGGGGCTCTCACAGGATGTCACCGCCGGGTTGTCGGGCCAGATCTGGGGGATGTCGGACGGTGGCGCAGATCCGGAACGCATCCGCGAACTGGGGCTTGATCTAAACGATCCACGTCTTGCGCAAACCATCCGCTTGATCGACGAAATCATCGGCTTTCCCCGCCATTTGTCGCAGCATGTGGGCGGATTTATTGTCACCAAAGGGCGGCTGGATGAACTCTGCCCGATTGAAAATGCCGCCATGGAAGACCGCACGCTTATTGAGTGGGACAAAGATGACATCGATGCGCTTGGCATTCTGAAAATCGATGTGCTCAGCCTTGGAATGCTGACCTGCATTCACAAGAGTTTTGATCTCCTGGCAGAGCATGAAGGGCAGCATCTTAGCCTTGCCAGCGTGCCAGAAGCCGACACCAAGACCTATGACATGCTCTGTGCTGCCGATGCCATTGGTGTGTTTCAGGTCGAAAGCCGTGCGCAAATGAACTTTCTGCCCCGCATGCGGCCGCGCGAATTTTATGACCTGGTGATCGAAGTCGCCATCGTGCGTCCCGGCCCCATTCAAGGCGGCATGGTGCATCCCTATATCAACCGCCGTCAGGGCCGCGAAGAAGTCAGCTTTCCATCGGAAGACCTGCGCGCTGTGCTGGGAAAAACTCTTGGGGTGCCGCTGTTTCAGGAACAGGCGATGCAGATCGCAGTGGTTGGGGCGGGGTTTACGCCGGAGGAGGCAGATAAGCTGCGCCGCTCTCTCGCGACCTTTCGCAAAATGGGCACCATCGGCACATTTCGAGACCGTTTTGTCGGCGGCATGCTGGACCGTGGCTATACCGAAGCCTTCGCCAACCAATGTTTCAGCCAGATCGAGGGCTTTGGCGAATACGGGTTTCCTGAAAGTCACGCAGCGGCCTTTGCTTTGCTTGTTTATGTCTCGGCCTGGTTGAAGTGCCACCACCCGGCGATCTTTGCTTGCGCCCTGCTGAACTCCCAGCCCATGGGGTTCTATGCCCCGGCCCAGATAGTGCGCGACGCGCGCGATCATCAGGTCGAGGTGCGCCCGATCTGTGTGAATGCCAGTGGCTGGGATAACATGCTGGAGCGGCGCACTGACGGCGCCTTGGCGCTGCGCCTGGGATTTCGTCAAATCAAAGGATTCCGCGAAGAAGACGCCGGGTGGATCGCAGCGGCACGCGGCAATGGTTACCAAGACCCCGAAACCGTCTGGATGCGCGCAGGCCTCGCACCTGCGGTGCTGGAACGTCTGGCCGAAGCGGATGCCTTTATTGGCATGGGGCTGACACGGCGCGATGCGCTCTGGCAGGTGAAAGCAATCCGCAGCCAGACGCCTTTGCCACTCTTCAATGACCCGATTGACGGCGAGGCCATTCAGGAAGCCACCGTCAATCTGCCCGCAATGCATCTGGGCGAAGAGGTGGTCGAAGACTACGTCGCAACCCGCCTGACCCTGCGCGCCCATCCCATGGAGCTCTTACGCCCCGCGATACCCGGTTTGACGCCACATGATCAGTTGCCCCATGTGCCTCTGGGTCGTGCCAGTGTCTGCGGTCTCGTGGTCACCCGTCAGCGCCCCGGCACAGCATCCGGGGTGATATTTCTGACACTGGAAGACGAAACAGGCGTGTCAAATATCGTCGTCTGGCCCAAGATCTATAAGCAGTTCCGCCGCAGTGTGATGGGCGGGCGACTTCTGCTGGTGAAGGGGTATTTGCAACGCGAAGGCATCGTTGTGCACCTGATTGCCCAGAGCATTGAGGACATGTCACACCGCCTGGCAGATCTTGGTCACCCTATGGAAGATGCCATTGGCGTCACCAACCACGAAGCCGACGATGCCCCGCGCGCCCAACGCCATGCTGCCAGTGCACGCCACCCTCGCGAACAAGCCAAACGCCTGTTCCCCAGCCGCGACTTTCATTGACCTCGCAATGTATTTTCACTGCGGCCTTGTTGCACAAATCAGCTTGAGGCTGGATGCCCCTTCCCCCAGGCGGATTTGGATCTCCGCAACCGCCTGCCGAAGCCCCGTGCCATGAGCGATTGGCCCATCAGTTTCAGACAGAGCCTCCGCTGCCCGGCAGCCCCCGCAAGACTTTCACCTGACATTCTCCCTGCACGACGCTGCCCTGCCGTAGATCAACCAGAACGCGGAAATGTGGAGTACCCCTATCTCTATCATCATCGCGGAGAGTTTCCGGATGCTGAATATGACGGGATCATTGAAGCTGGCATGACGACCTGCGTCGAAAGCTATACCGTATCTCGCTCAAAGGCACCACGGCTGCGATCCTTAAAGTGAAGGAATGTGTCAGTCGCCGTGGCCAGGTCGCGCGCGCCAATGTTGTGCCGCGCAATTCGACCCCAGCGGTTGCGCCTGTGGAGCATGATTCAGCACGCATGGGGGCGGGTTGCCCGGCCTATGGCACTGTCCGCTCCATCGACTCGCAAGATGCTGGTGATGTGACCTTCGTCAATCGGTCCGACCGTGCCGTCAATCTCTACTGGCTCGATCTGCAGGGCAACAACGTTGAAATGGGCGGCATGGTTCCCGATGAATCCATCGCCCTGACATCGAACGCGGGTCATCGATTTATTGCAAAGGACTTCAGCGGTACCTGCCTCGGTGGTGTCTGGGAAGTTGGTTATGCACTGGAAAATCGAAGAGCAGACATTCAACCACTCTAAAGCCATAGTCAGCTAGGCGGACAGAGCCACCGTTTGGGGGCCGTACCCAATGACAGCTTTCAGTAAATGACTGATGACAATAGAGCCGATTTCAATTTGCATTTCGCGACCAGTACGTCTCAGCCGCGGCCAAACATTCGTTATCGAACCAGCACGCTTTACTGTCAACATCGTGCGATTGCGCGACTGCGGCAGCGGCCACCATCAAGTCGTCAACGCCCGACACACTGATGAAGAACTGCTGACCGTTCAACTTAACAGCCTCTCCAACAGACAGTAGTCTACCTCTTGCCCCTCCAGGAAAAACGGGTTGCCCTTCGTTGCCCAACCGTCGGCGTAGCTCTCCAATTTTCTGATCCAGTTCATCTCGCTCGAATTTGTGTCCAACAGCGCAAGCAACGACGGACTCGTAAGATCGGCCAGAAATTACGAGACGAACGGTTCTAGCATCGTCACTAGAAATGGCATTTTGCCGTCGAGGATTGATTACAACGCTTGGTTCGAAATGGAGATGCTTTGCCAGAAGGAACACGAACTGAGAATTGAGAGCACCCACATTCGAACAAATGATATCAACACTCTCGGCCCGGCTACTCGTTGCAGCGAATGCCAAAAACAGAGTCGCTACAAAGCCCGTGCACAATCCTTTGAACATTTCACCAGCCTAGATGTCGCATCAATTTCCCAGAACATATTGGTATATAACAAAATTCCTATGTTTTGCGCAAGACGTGAGCCGTCATTCGCTGCAAGCTCCTGAACTGGTAGGTCTGGGCTCGAAGTGAGCATTCGCTGCATCTAGGACGAACGGCAGCTTGAGTGATAGTAGATGGGACCTTCCCAACTCTTCAATCGTCTCCGTGGGTCTGCAAGTTCTCGATCAGTTCCTTGGTTGGAGCCATGTTTTTGAGGTAAAAGCGCTCCAACTGGTCGACTGACGTCCCAGCATTCTTGGCAAGTGTATAGAGGTTCACCTTCCCTTTGGAACCCCTGAGCCGTGCCTGGATGGCATAGTGGCGAAGTGAATAGGGAGACAATTTTCGGTCTTCATCAACGAGCTCTGCCTCCGCCAAAATGTGATTGAAGATGCGGCGGGCAGTATTGATGGCAGTCCTGCGGTTTGGATAGTCCGGCATCCAGACATAGGCTTCCTTGTCGATAGCACCCTTGTCGAATGGATTGAGACTTCCCTGATACATTGGAACCGCAAGAGGCATGGTGACACTCACGTGTCCACCAGTCTTGCCGCCACGGACGTTCATCTCCAAGTGCGCAGGCTCACCTTTAACCTGAATATCTTTGTGCTTCAGGCCAAACAGCTCTCCTTCCGTAGGGCGCAAGAAGGTATGGACGACAAACCGGAACATCTTGGCATGGTGGCCGGTGATTTTAACACCTCGGACCACATCGCCACGCTTGGCACATTCGCCAGCAGCCCTCATGAACTGCTTGTATTCTTTATCCGTGAAGGTGTGCCGGGGAGTGTCCTTGGTCTTGATCTTCGGCATGACCGGCAGAACGTTCAGCAGGCCGTCCTCAACAGCAATCGTCAGGACCTTGCGAATGATGATGACATGTTTGGATTTGGTCGAATGCGCCAAGGGCTTCTTACGGTTCCCATCGAGATGGGTCAGGTAGTCCCGAACCATGCCCGTGGTGATCTTGGAGACATCGTGCTTTCCGAAATAGCAGATTAGACCATCTTTTGACCGGTTCAACAGCTTGTTGTCGCCCTCGGACCATTTGGACTGGCCCTTCTGCATCGCCATCAGCTTCTTGGCATAATGCTCAAAGCTGGTGGTTTTCTTCTTGGCATGGTCGCTGTTGGCTTTGCTGTGGAAATTATCCGCAAACTCAAAGGCTGCTTCTCTCGCTTCCACACGGGATGTTTCTTTGGAGGATCGATGGACGTATTTCTGAGCAACCGGATCCCACAACCGAATGAGCCAGTAGGGGCTGCGGGCTGTCAGCAGTATCGCCAAGCCCTTTCGAAGGGGTTTGTTTTTGAGAATTCGATTTTTGGAATCTTCTGCCAAAGCAAGCCCGTAAAAGAGTGTATAACTGTGTGTAATTTTTACGGGAGAATTTCTAAGGCTTCAACGAACCAAATAAATAATCTATTTCAGTGACTTAATGGCGCCCGGGGGCGGAATCGAACCACCGACACGAGGATTTTCAATCACATTACCAATAATGAAATCAGGCAGTTATATGTGAGTGTCGAATTTTGTGTGCAACTATATGAAATTTGCCCTGTAGTGCTTTGATAAAAATAAGGAAATTCTCTACTCGATAGAGGAATAGTCGCGCTGAATTGCGTATCGAATTTCTCGCTTCACCACATTTTGGAGGTCAAACGTTTCCCACAATCCGTTACGTAGAAAATCTGCGACTTCCTGCTTAGACATATCACTGCGAGCTAGGTACTCATTGACTTCAATCGCAGAGGTTCGCGACAAACCAAGACCAATCAATGAAAGAAGGGTGTCAGTGCTAACGCCAAATTCTAAAAATAAATCGAGCTTAAGGTTTTCTGGGAATTCATCCAGCCGATCCTGTTCCTCATAGTGAAGGCGTAGAACATCAAGGTACGCGGAGAGATATTTCGGAGCTAAAAACCTCGCAACGGTTTCGACCATTTCGAACGTCTTTCTGATAAGGCTCGCGTAGGGAACATCCTCGTCAGCTTCTTCGGGGTGGTTCTTTTTATGACGATCTATTGCGCCCCGGATCATTTGCGCGATCCGCTTGCCCCCCATCCAGTCCAGAGTCGTGAAAGTGCATGCCCATTGATAGGCATCATTGCCGAACTTGGAAGCCATGTGCTCATTGATCCGGTTTAACACTTGCTTCAGTTGAGGCGCCGCGTCGTCGCTTTCAGGCCAAGGTGGCAGCAGGTCCTCTGGTTCCAACTCGGATTCGGTGAAAGAGTCGAGAAGCGCCTGGAGGGCCACCGAACTAATACCGGGATGAGCTGTGATTTGCTCTGCTGGTATCCTGACTTGTGCGGAAGCAGTCCTGAGCGCAAAGTCAATTTGTGGGACAAACTCAACTGGTACTCGTTTTATGGATGGGCAATCTGCAACACTCTCGTTTCGAGCGAACCACGAAAGAAGATAGGCAGTCACGGCCTCCTTTTCGGTGTCGATTGCATGCGGTTTGATAGCGGTACGCATCTCAACGTACTCAATAAGGTTCTCTGAGTTGTTTAGAACCGCGTCGGTTTCTCGGGCAAGAACGAACTTGGATTTTGGTGGCACTCCAGTGGGCCAAGCCAATTTATCTGTCGTGTTGACGCACACAATGTTGCCAGTAAAGTCCGCCCCCCACCGCCCAGCTCTGCCAGCAAGGTTCCAAAAGTCTTGAGGGAGCATGTACTTGCCATTGCCCTTTTTCGGTCCACGCACAACAATAGTTCGACAGGCGAGATTGACTCCTTCAATGAGTGTCGAAGTACAAACGAGGAAACGGATTTTGCCGGTGCGAAACAGTCTTTCGATCTCGTTGCGCAAGATTGCGGGCATGTTCCCGTAGTGAAAAGCAACGCCTCGTTTGACCAGCGGAACAAGCTGGAACATTGGGTGGATAGATGTTTTGCAGAATTCTGATAAATCGTGCAGTTCTTCATCCACGATCTCGTCGTCGATCTCTCTTTCAAGTCCGGCATAGATGATATTCGCAATCTTTTCCGCATCCGAGGGTCTGTTCGCGTAAACCAAAGTGCCTTGGTTCTTCTGACCGAGTGCTAGGGCAACATAGGCAAGTTTTTTTCGTGGAGACCCTTCATGCCGGTCGTGAAGAGTGATTTTGCCGAATGGTCCATCTTCCTCGCTACCCACGAAGGAAAGTGTCCATTCTTGCGGGTGGCGAAAAACCTGTTCTGCAGCGATCAAGTTCTGCGTAACTGTCGGTGCTCCCCCCGGGACCGCTGACTTCGAGCTGTCCGACGGAGCGTCAGACAACAATAGATCCGGGTTTTCTGAATGTGGGCTGAGAAATACGAACTTGCCACTTTCATTTGTTCGGTAAATTCTCTCTACAGCGTCTTGAAGAAGCACACCTCTGTCACCGTCTCCGAGCTTTTGGGCTTCGTCAACAATCGTGATGTCGATCTCTGGAGCAACATCAAAGCCGTTCAGAAAGAGGTGCAGGCGTTCTTGTGTCAAAACAAGTATCGTAGGTTCGGTTAGGTCTCCAAACTCGGGGACCGGTAGGGAGGAAACTCGTAGCGAGGGAAGCTTGAAAGATTTGCTTAGCTCCACAAGTTCGTTTTCGATTTCACTGACGAGTGCTCTTGTCGGTGCCAAAAACACAGCAAGCCCGCATGACGAGTCTTGGAATTGCCTTAATAGCCAGTTCAGAACGAGGTAGGTCTTTCCTGCTGCCGTTGGTGCTGTTGCAGAGACCCAATCAGAATCCTTGAGTCGATCCCAAAGCTTGATCTGAAAACTGTTTCCGGCGATTGCGTTTGAATCGGATAAGACGATGGAAGACTCAAGCAGTCTACGATTAGCCAATAAGGTCTCTGAGACCCCCAACCTTTCCAGAATCCCTCCGGCAATTAGACCACGTTCTTCTGCCAGAGAGATCGAGCGAGAGTTGGAAAGCTGTGTAAGGACTACTGCTCCTGCGTCCCTCACCGTCGTTGTATCGCCAAATTGCATTGCCGCTTGAGCGATCATTAGGGATGTTTCTTGGTGCCCAATGTCCTCACTTTCAGCGAGGACACTGGATGCAAGTAGAAGTTTACGCCAGTTTGGGCTGTCTGTTTCTTTTTCGTTGCAGTCAACAGTGTCCTTACCCAAGCTTCGCCGTGCGTGCCAGCCACGAAGATTTCGGATATCGTCTCGCACCCCCTGATCGGACACGATCCATTTTTGAAGGTCCGTTCCACTCATTTTGCCACCCCAAGACTTTCTAGAAAGTATGCCCGAAAATCCTCTACCGAGCGCATGGGGATACAAACAAAATGAATGTCAAAAACTTTTAGGTTCTCCGCTTCAACACGTTTGCCAATGTACTTTTTCCAGTTATCAAGTTGCCCCTGTATGGTGCTGACGATTTGATTGAAGTCCGCTGTTTCACCTTCGGAGGGGAATGCCTCGTCATCAAAGCCGACAAGTGCGAAACCGCAAAGCCGGAGCTTTTTCGAGGCAGGATCATCAGGGCTAAGAAAGCTCTTGATGACAGTTTCAAGATGCCCATCTGCGAGGTCTGAGTATTCGTTTAGGAGAAGAATGTCTCGTGCGTTTTCTGCGTCTTCACCCAGCTCTTCAGTTAGGAATGGAGCAAGCGACTTAAGGCAAGCTTTTATGGCTTTTTTCGCGTCAGCGTAGACCTTTGACTCACCCCAGAACAGGTTGAAGTATCCGTCTTCACCACCTGAGGCATACACGCCATCGGCACCGTGATAGTGCATGGATGAGCTTGTTTTTAATCGCATTTTGCAGAGTATTTGCTTCAGCTTGAATTCTTTTTCTGCAAGCGCAAAAAGCAAGAATTCACCACCTTCCCCGGTTGTCTTCAGGGAGGTGAACGACCTCTTTGCTTCTTCGTGAAGTTTCGCCAAGGCTGCAGGCGAACCGGTTTCGTTCAGTTCTTTTTTCGCTTGCTGCAATTTGGACGGTGGAACAGCGTATTCAACGACACGATTACGCAAGAACTCGACGAGAAGCTTAATCCGCAATCGCCCATTCCCGTCGAGGGTTGGTATGTAGCAGTGCGCGGTCGTCTTGGTACCATCAACCACTAAGTCGCGCTCCACCACATGCAAATGGGAGTCAGTGACGCTCGCACCACCTGAAATGGCGGCTTCTAGTTTTTCTTGGAAATCGGTGTCCAGTGGTGCGGTCATTTTTTTCTTGGCATCTCTCAATACGCTTGCCGCCAAACTTCCGAATCGATTGTCATAGAGTAGAAATGGGCAGTTCGAACGTCTGTTTGATTGTCATATGTTAGTATTTTTCACAACTTAGGGCGTAAATGCATGCGGGAACAAGCCAATATCGCGAAGTTTGATGTGGAGTGCAGTATTGACATAGAGGCACCAACCGACATTGGGACCGCATGAGCTTTCTGTCGTGAATGGTTTCTTTTGTGAACCAACGGGACAAACCCGCATATGCAGAGAATGGCAGAGATCCACCCTTTTGCCTGAAAAGGCGCAGACCTTGCGACATCCAAACAGCTAGGACCATACCCATATGCCGACTCGTTGCCACTGTCTCCGGCGCAATCTACATCGCGGGCAACAAGAAGAACACTAATGCGGCAAGTTCAAGCATCGTCCGCATAAACGCGAAAGGAAGCTCCGAGTGCAGCACAGTTGGCTTTTGCCCCCAAAAGAAGCGCATCCAGTTGTTGCATTCTGCGTATCCTAGCGGTTTCTTGACCACCCTCGATCTCGGCCCTAGCTCTAGCGAGTTCCGCCTTCCGGACACGCGGTTGAAGTACAACGACTTCCAGCTCAAGGTCCGATCCAACATCAGCCAATGCACCCAAAAAACCTGACCTGTCAGCCTGACGGATTCCATTGTACCAGACCGCATCGCGCAGCACGCCATTGCCATTTGCCGCTAGCTTTTCATGAAGCAACCCGCGGTCAACATGTCTCAGATTCTTGACCGCTTGCCCTACCACAACCTCGTATTCTGATACGGATATCTGGCGACTATCGTTTTCTGAGCCACTGCCTTTGGCATGTATCAGAGTGAGCTTTGCACTTCCTGGATTATCATCCAAATGTATGAAGTCGGCAGACTCACCAGCTCCATCGTCGCAGACCAGCCATCCCGTCGAGTCACCCATGCCTTCAACATTCGGCCAGTGCTTTACGATCAAGCCGAACAAGGAAGTATCTTCGTCGTCACCCGTCGTTTCGACGGCAAAACGTTTGCCATCTAAGGGTTTTTCTTGTTTGACGGAAACACCGGCCGCTCCCATGTCCACCCATCGCCAATCTTCAAACTGGGCATCGCGGAATTGAGTAAGGTAGAACTGCCCGCGCGCAAAGGTGTGACCGGTGTCGAAATATAGCGTCAGGTTTTCTTGATCAGTGCAAACTTCTAGAATTTCTTCATGGTGTTCCTTGGTTTCATCCCAAGTCAGTTTTTCAATACTGAGCTTTTGAACACCACCTCCCTTGGCTTCAAATTTGAATGACAATTCTCCGTATTGTTCATCTCCCCACATCACTCTGGCAAGAAAATCCGGAGTCCCTTCTTGTTCAAAGACAGAAAAGTGTACTTGGTCCGCAAACTGCTGAAACCAGCGATCATCACCGCCGCCTTCAACCACATCCGCTAGAAGTTGTTCGGGAACAATTATGGCAACACCATATGGGTGTTCGACATCACCAACATCTGCTGTCGGGCGGGCAAGCACAGGGATGGGGGTATAATTTTTGTCTCCTTCGTCCAAGCTACGTTTTGCTTGACACAATACCTTTGCCAATCGATCAGTGAATTGGTTCCAATCTCTACATGGACCAAGCCATATCCGTGCATGTTTGGGGCTCGTGCCAATGATGGCATTTCGACCATCCTGCGCCAATTCAGTGTTCGAAGAAGTCGTTCTTACTGAACTGAAGTAGTAGCTTTGATCTTCCAAAGGATCCAAGGCGTTTTCCAACTCCGCTCCTGAGAGTACCTTCGCGTCAGGTTTCACGAGCGAGCGCCGATGGGCGCCGCTGAGCCACAAGGTCCGAACCTTATCTTCGACAAACGCTGCTTCGACGTCTGTAGCTGCCATCTTCTTGATATGTTTGAACGATGCCTTGTCATCCTTTGCTATTGCTCGCACAACCGTCTGCCTGGCGGCACCATCCGTGAAACAAATTGCCAGCACATCTTCCCGTGAGGAGATTACTACCAGATGATGAAGCGTGTTTTTCAGATCATCCCGGGCATACCAAGCAGGCGGGCGTTTTTCGTCATACGCCAGCCAAGTTAACTCCAAACCACCCGGCAACTCTTCGGGGTCTCCAACCGTTGAAAAGCTACGAGTTGCTGAAGATGCCTCGTTCTTTGGGAGCACGCTCGCCCGGAGCACTGCAATGATATCCTTTTTGAGGTCACCCAAAAGGATTTCAGTGTTGGTCGTAATTCTGAAAAGGGTTGCCGATAGATAAGGTCGGCAATCGTCATGAGAAATAGGCACACTTCACCTCCAACGAGCTTACTTCTGTGAGAACTCCAATAGCAAGGAGGCCCACCATAGGAAATTCATACTCCACATTCCAACGCAAGACGCTATTCTACCTATAGAGTATTAAATCTATGGATGAAGAGATTGAGCAAAAATATTGTCATACTTTGCGATGGAACTTCGAACGAGATCTCACAGGATAGGACCAATATCCTGCGGCTCTTTGGGTGCCTCAAGAAATCTCCAGAACAATCTGTGTTCTATGATCCAGGCGTTGGCACCTTTGGGGCAGAAAACTCGGCCTCATACTACTACCGGCGCGGTGTTGAGATTTGGGGCCTGGCAACTGGTTGGGGGTTGGACGCCAACGTGAAGGAAGCCTACCGCTATCTAGTCAAACATTACGAACATAAACCCAGTGGCGGCGACGATGACCAAGCAGATCAAATTTATATCTTTGGCTTCAGCCGCGGCGCATACACCGCAAGGGTCCTGGCCGGCTTCATTCACGCGGTCGGGCTGCTTCATCCTGACAACCTAAACCTGCTTGACTACGCATACCGGGCCTACAAGGGCATTGGGGGCAATGCAGGCAACGAAGGGAACGACAGAAAATTTGCAGAAGTCCGTTTGTTTGAACGCATGCTCCGTCCAACCAGGCCCAGAATTCGTTTCCTGGGACTTTTTGATACAGTTGGATCTGTCATTGAGAGCGGAAGGTTTGGCCCAAGGCTCAGGTCTCATGCGTTCACAAGCACCAACTCAAGTGTTAAAAGTATCCGGCATGCACTTGCCTTGGATGAGCGCAGAACAATGTTCCAACCTCAGCTTTGGCCTACGGGAAAACCGTACCGCTCCGAACATTTCAATCCAAAGTCTGAAGTAGAACAAGATGCCAAAGAGGTCTGGTTCGTAGGGTCTCATGGTGATGTTGGAGGAGGATATCCCGAGCCTAAGAGCGCAATTGCCAAGATACCTCTAGAGTGGATGATTCACGAAGCCCAGTCAGCGGGTTTGAAACTCAAAACACGGACCATCAATACCATCGTCTTCGCTCAAAACGGCGGACAGTACGTGGGACCTGATGCCCAAGCTCCGATAAACGACTCCATGACCAGAGCATGGTCGATCATAGAGGGCATTCCAAGATTCAAACGCAGCCACATCCCGACCACAAGAAAGACCGCTGCAGGGGTATACATCCCTTGGTTCGAGGAGCGAATTGTTCCAGATGGGGCAAATATTCACTCGAGTGTCTTTGAGCACAATCAATGCCACAACGCCGTAGAAAGGTCGAATTTGCCAAGGAACTACAACACTTTTTGAGTTGGAAAAATTGACCCACACAGCCCCTTTGACTGACAAGTACTAGAGAATTCAACGCGCGAACAGACGCCTTCCGCTCCCCAAACTAGCTGCTACCACTGATTCTGATGTGGCCGACGCGGTCACATTGGGGCTTAGAAACCTCTCACGAAGAATGGTCGCTGGGCGACCAGCGACACCTTTGACCTATGGTCGGGGTGTTTGCGTAAAAATTTCAAGCAATCGAGCAGCTAGATCCGCGCATCCACGGGCGTGCTTTCCGCAACGACCTGCAGAACATCCATAGGATCAGCCCGCAAAGCCCGGCACAGGATCACCAGTTCGGGCACATCGATCCGCCGCTGCCCACTTTCGATCCGTGCAACAAACGACTGATGGCAGCGCAGCCTTTCCGCGAGCGACGCTTGAGAGAGGCCAGCATCTTTGCGAGCCTGAATGAGCGCAGCCACGAGCGCAATTTGCCCTTCTGAACGCAGTGTCTTTGTCATTTGGTCCCTCGCAACTAGCGAGGGTTCCAATAATCTTGAAATCAGATTATCTAAAAAGTAGATATTTCATGTCGGCCTTCCACTTGGATGGCCGTACCAAGGCATTGCGAGCACATCTCGCGTAGCAATTTCACCTTTCGGAGGTCCGCGTGACTGAAGCGAATATAGAATGGTTTTACATCATCGGCGGCGAACGTCTTGGGCCGGTCACTTTCTCTGACCTGAAGACGCGCTACGAGAACGGAGAGCTGAACGAGAAGACACTCGTTTGGACCAAGGGTTATGCGGACGACTGGAAGAGGATCGCAGAGGTTCCGGGGGTCAGAGAAGCAAACGAACCGCCATTGGTGCCGACAGGCGAGATACAGAACCACTGGCTGTATATGCTGATACTGGTGCCGCTAGTGATGACCTTTGCGGACTTGATGATCGGACAACTGGCAGCAGGTCCTTTTGGTTGGACCTCCTTGCCCGGGGCCTCGTTCCTGCTGGTCTTCTTTGCCAATACGCTCTGCGCTTTGTTCGATCAGAACGCCGTGGAACGAAGTGGCCGCAAGGATGCGGCAGACGGCCTGTTGGTTTGGATACTGTTGTTTGTTCCGGCCTACATTTTCTTGCGCTCAAAACGAACGGGCTTGGGCAGTGGGCCGCTGTTTGCGTGGATTGGCATGTTGGTGCTGGGCGGGTTCATTTCGATTGCATGGCCGGGAGGTGGCTACACTATGTCGGGTCTGCCGAAGTGCGACAGCCGAACATCCATGAGCATGATCGAAGACCTTTATCCCAACATTCCGATCAACTTTGCCAATGCCGAAGTGGTCAGGATTACGGACATCAAAGAGGTCAAATACTCAGAAACGCTTGGCCAGCGTGAGTGCAGCGCCACGGTTCAAAACACCAGCGGCACAGCCACACCGATTGCCCTGACGATCTCCGAGACGAACAATCAGTTCTATTTTCAGGTTCGGTTTGCCAGCTTCTAGCCGATTGAAACAAATACATTCCCAACCCAAAAGGCTTTTACAAGATGAAGCGACTTTTCAAACTAACCGCCGCTGCGACAGCACTATTGGTGATGCAGGCCTGCATTCCAACATCTGTCAAACTGACGAACGCCGATGGTCACGATATGCTTGTAATGTACTATCCTGGCGGCACTTCGCTACTCGATCTGGTGATGATCAACGGCACCTACTACTTCGGGAAAGCACAGTACCAATTGGATGATCCATTGGCTGACATAGGGTTTCGTTTTGAAAGCGGCGAACGTGTCAGGGCGGAGTGTATTCGCGTCGGCCAGGACATCATCGGGCAGGATAGATGCACTCTCTACAAGGTTTTTCGAAGCGATTTCAGGCTGTTTCCTGAAGGAACCTTGATACCCAGTCCGGGCCTTTAAGAAGCCTGAGGGCTGCTGGTGTCTGCTTACAGGAAGGAAGGGCAGCTCCCAGCCCAGAGGAGACATCGCTATAAAATCATCTCCATAGAAAGCGGATTTTAAACGTGACCAGCAGCAAAACCCTTATGCGGTACAAATCAACCTCTTGTTTGCGGACTGTGCTGAAGCAGAAACAACGCCTTTGGTGCTGGTTACTCGCCGCAAGAACAGACCTCCGACGCTAGAATATCCGTCCGTTCGTAGATCACACTGGTCGGAACCTTGCTGGGCGTTTGCGCGATTATTGCGAAATTCGGGCAAGACTGAGACAGTTGTCCCCGGTCAGGAGACTCTAGCGGCTTGATGATGGTTGGTCAGTTCCTTATTGCCATAGGGTAGGCAAGATTATGCTCCCTTCATTTACGACCAGATCATTCAGTTCTTACGCGAGAAAAGCCTTTGTCCGAAATCCCGCCATTCCTGAATTACCACAACGCCCTCGCCGATTTTTTGCAGCGCGAAGAAGCCGATACCTGGGCTTGGTTTGCCTCTGACAAATTGACAGAACAGGCCTTTGATGAAAATCGACTGATGTTGCTGAAAAATGCAGTGCGATTGGACGCAGGGTCGCATGACAGATTGTTCGCTGTTGTGGGCGAAGTGAAAAAAGCGCTTGAGATTGACGTGCCGCTCAACCTTTTTCAGGGCACGGGAAGTCATCGGAATGCCGCGTTGATCTATACCCCCAATGAAATCAACATCATGTTTGAGGGCGAGATCATTGATATTCTCAACGACGCTGAGTTGCGCTGCCTGCTGGGTCATGAGATGGCGCATTACCTGCACAAGACCCGCGAGGATGGGCGGTATTTCACGGCTGATCGGATGCTGGGGTGGATTTGCGGGGAAAATGGATCGCATCCTGCGCATCTGCAGTCGCTCTGGCTGTCGCAGATCTATCAGGAGATTTTTGCTGACCGGGTCGGCCTTATGGTTTGTGCGAACCGGGATGCAGCAATTTCCTTGCTGATCAAGGTTGGGTCCGGGTTGAAGAAGTTTTCGGTTGAAACCTATCTCGAACAGGCAGCGGAGGCGCTTGATTTAAGCAAGAAGGACGGATCGCAGGGGGGATCACATCCTGAAACCTACATCCGCGCGATTGCTCTTGCCGATTGGGCCAAGGACAAAGAGACCGCTGACGCGCGTCTTCCCAAGTTGGTGGAAGGTGATGACCAGTTGGAACGGCTGGACCTGCTGGCGCAGCGCAAACTGACCGATCTGACCCGCCTGACGATACAGAAACTTCTGAGCGCCGATTGGGCTCAGTCCGAAGAGATCGAGGCGCACGCCCGCGCTTACTTCCCAGATTTTGACCGCACAATGATCCCATCCGATGACACAGAACTGTCCCGCCTGCCGGAGGCAAGTGATGACGTGAAGGATTACATGGCATCGGTTCTGCTAGATTTTGCAGCTGCGGATCCGGATCTTGAAGACGAACCGTTATTGGAAGCAATGCAGTTTGCCGACAAATACGGGCTGTCGGATGCGATTACACCGCGCATTACCAAAGACCTTGGTGTGCCCAAGAAAAAGCTGGTGTCACTGCGCAAGGCACTTGTGGAGGTGCCCAATGATTGATGTTGCAGAACATGGTTTCTTTGAGCTTCTTGAAAGCTGGAATGAAACGCATTCAATCGGGAATGAGGACCTGTTGGCCGCCGTTTTGCCCCTGATGCAGCAGGTCGCTGAGGTGCATGATGCCGGACAAGTGGCTCCGTTGTTTCCGCTGGCTAAGCTGAAAACGGATCATGGCCATCTGTTCTTTATTCAGACCGATGCAAGTGCACCGGCATCGGACCGCGCGGTTCGCAGTCGCAAGGACTTGCAGGCCAAGAGCGGTATCAAGGTCGTGAGTGAACTCAGAGTGACTTCTGATGACACAACCGGAACCAACGTGCATGACGCAAAAGTTGTAGAGGATGCCGAAGCCGGTCCACTTTTTTTAACCCATTACCGGTCCTGGGAGGTCGAAGCAGGCCATCACGACCCGATCACTGACATCTATGGGCTGGGAATGATCATCGGTTCACTGGCGACCGGTCTTGATTTTCGGCAGAAGGAACAGCTCGAAACCTTTACCCGCTATCGCAGTGATTTGGCTCAGTTGAACAATCGGCTTAGCCCGGTGATCTGTCGCGCGATCGAGCGCATGACCGAGTTGGAACGGTTCAACCGAGCACAAGACATGCCCACCCTGATCCGCGCGTTTGAAAACCATCGCATGATCGGTTCAGTTTTTGACAATGAACTGACAACGAGTGCTTCATTCGGGACAGATGCCAATTTGCCCAGAGGTGAGTTGCTTAAGCGTTTGCGCGCCCGGCTATATGATATGACTAGGCGCAATCGACTGATCTACCACAAGCCTGTCTCGACCGAATTGAACCTGACAGAAACATCCGTGCCTTTGGTTATGAATTTTCAGGCGATCAAATCCGAAGAACTGTTCACCGCAGATGCCCGTGCCATGCAAATGCTGCTGTCGGGCAAAGAGGTTGCCTTGCGGGATTACATTCGTTTTGAAGAGATGCAGTTTGCGCCATCAGTCCTGTCCAAGCTACGCTCAGAAAGTGCGCGGGTTGCGCGGGAATATGGGGCAGCCCCACTGCGTTTGGTGCCCGTATTCCTGCGTTGGTATGATCTGAAGAACGATCCGCATGTGCCGATTTCCTCGCCGCTTTTGTTGCTGCGGGCAGAATTGAAGCGCCGCAAGGGGGTAAAGGATGTCTTCACCCTAAAAGCTCTTGATACAGTGGCCGAGGTCAATCCGGCCTTATCCTTTGCGTTGGAAAAGCTGTTTGGCATCAAACTGCCAAGAACGGTGGACATGTCTCAGCCGGAGGCCCTGCAGGATCTCTATCAACTTATCGAGACCCAGATTTTGTCCAGCGAGCCCGGTGTACGCCTGGAATATGCAGACAAACCGCGTATCAAGGTATTGCACCAAAAGGTGCGCCGCCGCCTAGATCAATTTAACAAGCGCCGCGTTGGCATAGTTAAAGGCAGGCGGGCGCGATCTGGGCTTCGCTATTCCTATGAGCATCCTGGGTTCAACCCGCTGGGGCTACAGCTATTCAAAGAATACGTCACACCTGCGCAGGCTCCCAATCAGGCCGTGATGGGGCGGGCACTGCCTCGGATGTTCAGTACCTCTCACGTGGTCGATCCTGCAATGGCAGAACGTGAGGCGACAACGTTTTCTTCGGCGCAGGACACTGATGGACGCTTTAACTGGAGCTTTGATCTTTGCTCGGTAACCCTTGCCAACTTTAACTATCGAAAAATGTCTCTAGTGCGGGATTATGACTCCATCTTGGCGGGTGAATTGCCTCCAAATCCCGCCTTTGATCTGCTGTTCAATGAACGCAATTTTGATACTGGTGGCATTCCCAGCCTTCCCAAGCCGGAACATCGCTATCCAGTCATCGAAATGGATCCTAGTCAGGAAAAATCGGTTCTGAATGCTCGCAGTGGGGAAAGTTATGTCATTCAGGGCCCGCCTGGTACGGGCAAATCACAGACCATCACCAACCTGATTGCGGACTTCATCGGGCAAGGGAAACGTGTGCTGTTCGTTTGTGAAAAACGCGCCGCTTTGGATGTGGTGTTCAACCGTTTGACGGGCGTGGGCCTTGGGGCTCTGTGTAGTCTTGTGCACGACAGTCAGCAAAACAAGCGCGATTTCATTCAAGAGATGGAGGAGATCTACACGCGTTGGACCAGTGAGGCTCGTCCAAAGACCACGGCCATGCTGACGGATGAACGTACGGCACTGCTAAGACGTATTTCAGAAGCGCTTGCTGATGTGCGCGTGCATATCAAGGCCATGTCCTCCGCTGCGGTTGGGACAAATGAAGCGCTTTATTCCGTGATTGACCGCGCGCTGAGCGCCCCTGCGACCGGTTTGGACGATGATGATCGGGACCTGTTGCCTGATCTGTCGGATTGGTTGGAGTATGAGGATGCCGTAGACCGGGCGCTGACCGGAACCAAAGGCTTGGCAGGGGGGCAGTGTCTGTCGCAACGACCCGAAAGACTGTTGGCCCCGGCGGTCTGGGCAGATGACAAGACCCTGGATCAGGTGCCGGAACGGGCCGCAAATCTGGCGTCGCGCGCCAAGCTGTTGACCGGAATAAGCGCCGACCTGTTTGGTGAGATCACCAGCGCGGGTGCTGGGTTTGCGCAAATTCGGTTTGCTGCGCGTGTTGCCGCAATGGCAGAGGTGGGACAACTAGGCCTGCTGGACCCTGCAAGCCGCGAAAGCCGCCAGTTCAAGGGCGAATTGCGCCTGGTAGAGGAGAAAAAGCGTGCCTTAGCTGCGGCAGCTGAAAAGGCATCCGCCTGGACCCAGCGGCTGACCCCTGATGAAACCAAAACAGCGCTGCGGCTGGCGCAGGACAAAGAAGGCAAATTCCTGTCGTTCCTGTCTGGCCCTTGGCGGCAATTGAAAAAAACCGTTTCGTCGCGCACACGGACGGTGGATGCCGCTGTTGCTCCCACTGTGGTAGATCTTCTATCGCAGCTTGATGCTGAACATACAGCCAGAGCGGTACTGGTTGAAACCAAACGGCAAACTGCTGGGCGGTATGGATTTGAAGATTTCACAGTCCTTTCCACAATTGTGGCGGAACGGGCGGCAGGGAGAATGGCAGAAGGGGTCGCAGTAGACCCGATCCTGGCCAACGTGGCGAGTGATCCGGCCGCTTCGGAGCGTCAGGTGCTGGCGTTGGCCCGCCACGCTCCTGTGGTCGAAGGGCTGTTGGAAGAAGCTACCGGCCTGATTGACGGGCTGGAAACATTGCCACTGTCTGAGTTGGCTCTGGTGCTTGATGCGCTCGCACTCAGCCGGCCGCATTTGCGTGATCTGAAGTTCATGTTGCAACCGCTGGCAGAAGCGCCTGCATCGATCTGGCGTTGTTTGCGCAACCTTGATTTATCAACAGATCAGTTGCACGCAGAAATCCTGTCTGAGACTGTGCGCCGCAGCGTGGTCCAGACTCCTGGCCTGTCGGCTATTGATCATGCCATGCTTGAGCGGGCTCGTGCAAAGATCGCAGAGAGCCGGAAGGCCCTGCAAAAGGTCAATGCGAGTCTGCTGGAACTGCGTGCCATGGAAACCTTTGACACCCATATCGCGTTGACCGCTGAAATGGATCGCAACCTGTCGATGGAAGACCGGGCGCACAAGTCATCCTATGCCAAGGCGCGTCGGGCATTAGAACATGAATTCAAAAAGACCCGTGCCTATCGGTCGCCGCGCGAAATGTTAGGTGGTCCTGCCGGAGCATTGATACCGGACATGAAGCCGATCTGGTTGATGAGCCCGCTTTCAGTGGCGGATGTGCTGCCACTTGATTCCGATCTGTTTGATGTGGTGATCTTCGACGAGGCATCGCAAATTCCAGTAGAAGATGCGGTGCCAACATTGATGCGCGCTCCGCAGATCATCGTTGTGGGAGATGAGATGCAGCTCCCGCCGTCAAAGTTCTTTGGCAGTAGTGACGCTGCCGAGGGTTTTGATGATGCTGAAGAAGATTTGAACTTTGAATTGGAGCAGGATAGCTTTCTGACCCTTGCGGCAGAACGGTTGAAATCGACGATGCTTAGCTGGCACTATCGATCGCGCAGCGAAGAGCTGATAAGCTTTTCCAACGGGGCCTTTTACAATGGGCAGTTATTGACGATTCCGGCGACACACAACCGGCAGGCGCAACCTCAAATCGATGTGATGGATGCAGGGGCTCCCCCGCTAACCGCATCCGAGATTTTGGCGCGTCCAATTTCCTATCATATGATCAATGAGGGTGTTTATGCCCTGCGGCGAAACGCCGAAGAAGCTCGCTATATCGCCCATCTGCTGCGCGACATCCTTGCTCAGGAAAGTCACAAAACGATCGGCATCGTCGCCTTCTCGGAGGCGCAGCAATCCGAGATTGAAACCGCTTTGAGAGATCTGGCACGTACCGACAAGGACTTTTCTCGCCAGCTCGAAACTGAATTTGAACGCGAAAGTGATGGCGAATTCATCGGGCTTTTCGTAAAGAACCTCGAGAATGTACAGGGCGACGAACGAGACATCATTTTGCTGTCGATCTGCTATGCTCCGCCGGAAAATGGTAAGATGCGGATGAACTTTGGCCCCATCAACAAGGTCGGAGGCGAAAAGCGCCTGAATGTTATCTTTTCGCGTGCGAAGGAAAACATGATCGTTGTGTCGTCGATCACCTCTGAGCAGATCACCAACGACTATAATGCAGGTGCCAACGCGCTGAAGACTTTCTTGCGGTATGCGCAACTTGCCTCAACCGGAGATAGGCAAGGAGCAGGTCTGGCCCTTAAGGCGGTAATGAGCAATGTGGACCGGAACGAAAAACCTGTGAATGTGGCCGCAGAACAGATTGCCGATGCCTTGCAAAGGCGCGGAATTGTTGCAGTGGTCAACCACGGCATGTCCCGCTTTTGCGTCGATGTCGCCGTCCGCCACGCGGATGAACCAGACTTTAAGCTGGCCATTCTGATCGATAGAAAAGAGACCTATGCGAACCATGCCACTTTAGAAGTTTTGACTGAACGTGCCATTCTGCTGGAAGCTTTTGGTTGGAAGGCTGTGACCGTCACCTCGCGGGAATGGCGGGATAATCCTACCAAGATCGTTGACGTGATAAGGGCCTGCTTGGAAGGCGAACCCAGTTGAATGCCAAGCAAGGCTTCCATTGGCCTCGCGCTGAATAGGAATGTTTCTTACGAGGGATTCAGAACATTTCGCAGTCCAAATCTCGCATTTTGCCTACACAAATTGATCTGGGAAATGGCCAAAACAATCAGCGTTGCGTGCGGCTCTAGGATCAAAGCGAACTGCCCTAAGTAGGTTTAGAGCAACCTTTGCGACCGTGTCACTGATGGTCCGCTTTGGGAAAACGGCTTGACTTTGCAAAGTACCCAATCTGCGCATAGCGGCCATCTGGGCAAAGCCAATCGGCCAAGCCTCTACTCGACCGTTGCCCAACACTGTCCAACTTTCGGACCCCTTACACGACAAACCAAGGTTTGTTTTATACGGAGGGTTCGATTTGACAGAATACGTTGCCTACTATCGGGTTTCGACGGAACGGCAGGGGCGGTCTGGTCTGGGGCTGGAAGCCCAGCGTTCGATGGTTGAGCAGTTCCTTCAGCCGCATGACACGGTGATTGCCGAGTTCACGGAAATCCAGTCTGGCAAGCGTGACGACCGGGTCGAGCTGTGGAACGCAATCAACCTAGTCAAGAAGACCCGATCCAAGCTACTGATCCCGAAGTTGGACAGGTTCTCTCGGAAGGTGTCATTCATCTCGGGGATCATCGACCAAGGCGTCGAACTGGTCGTTTGTGAGCATCCAAACGTCTCGACCTTCTTCCTGCACCTGCTGGCCTGTTTTGCCGAAGAGGAACGCCGACAGATTTCAGAACGCACCAGAGCGGCACTCAGAGTGGCAAAGAAGCGAGGGACCGTGCTTGGTCGGAATGCTCTGGCGCTGGCCGCTCAACGACGATTAGAGAAGCAGGAATTCTTCGAAACGATACGGACCGATTTTGAACAGGCGATTGCCGAGGCTGGGACGTTTTCGGGAACCGCACGACTGTTGAACGACAGAGGCGTCCGAACTGCCAAAGGTGGGAAATGGTACCCTCAGACTGTGAGGAACTATTCAGATATGGCTTCCAGTGGCGTGAGGCCAACCTAGAGCTGGCCCCACGTTTCCGTTTCTTAGATCAGCTTTGCATCATCAAGCCGCCTTATCCTCAGAGAAGGGAATTGTTGTCGCGCCAAACGCCTTCTTGATGACCTCTACAAAACCTGAGTTGGCATCAAGCATATGGAGGGTAAAATCTCCGGCGCTGGTAAATTCATTGTCATCAACATCGTCGGCTGAAAAGTTCTTCGTTGCGTAGAAGGCGTTCAAGGCACCATCAACAACGTTCACACCGTCGAGCCAAAGCGTCCTGCAGAGTAGCAAGACGCCCAATTTTTCAAAAGTCAGTGGCAATGATAGGGTTTAGATCCTGCATGACAGCACTTCCCTCTTGGGGAGTCTTTCCGGCAACCTCCACCGTGCTCGACTTCACTTTGTTTTTCAGCGCGTGGTGCGGAAGTTTCGATTTCGGCGACAGAGATGCCCGCGCTAAAGCTCACAGCAAGCGCAGCTGCAATAATGAGTTTCACAATGATTCTCCCAATGGGTGTTTTCAATGAGCAGTATTCACCCTGGTTTAACGGGAGTGTTCCATGACTTGGATCAAAGTGTCTTCCTCTTGTTGGATTCAGATTGCTGAACGAACAGGGTGCGACGATTTCCGCCTCAAACACTATTGCTTCTGACAGCAACATGCTGTCCACATTGAGGGAATAACAAAACCTACTTTCAACCATACGTCATTTAGGGTCGTTCGGGAGCAATGTAGTGGGAACGATTGCCAGAGAGGGCACCGATGTCAGCTACAACCGATTACGTTATCGAAAAAATGTGGGAAAACACCCAGAGGTTTGTCTCTAGAGTCCACTTCACGTGCCCTGAGTGCAAAAAGACAGTCCTAACAGAAGTCGCTGTTCCTGAGCCATTTTTTGGCGGTGAAAAATCTTCCGACATGCAAACTGACGACGTGGCGGAAGTCGTTTGCCCAGAATGCGAGACCTGTTTCTCCGCATATGCTTACGCAGGCCCCTCGCATTGCTCAATTGAGTTGGACGACTATTCAGACGTTACAGTTCATGCGGATATTCCCTACTACACTCAACCAGATGACTGGGACGATTATGAACTCCCAAAGGACCCCTACCAGATCTTTATGACGACGACATCCGAGCTGAGAGAAATGCTGAAGAAGCACGGCAGCATGGACCCTGAAGCCCTAATGAATCGGATGATCTTCGCCCAGGTCATCGCTGCATTTGAAGCCTACTTCTGCGACGCGTTTATCATCGAAGTTACAAAGTCAAATGATGCTATGAAGAAGCTGATTGCAGGAGACGGATCACTTTCCGAAATCAAAATCGGTCTCACAGATGTCTTGGACGGAAGTGACCTGGTAAAAAGCATGATTGAGGCCAGCCTAAAAAACAGGCTTTATCACAAGATAGACGAAGTTGCGAAACTCTACAAAAAAGCACTTGGCATAACGATCCGCCCAGACCGTAACGCGCTCACGACTATTAAAAAAGCCATTGGATACCGGCATGACTGCGTCCACAGGAACGGAATGGACAAGAGCGGCACACAGCTAAATGTCTTCGACAAGCTGTATGTTACTGAAGTGATCGATACTGCTGAGAGCTTTGTCAAACACACCCAAAGTCAGATAGATAGCGGACTTCCTTTCTAGGCCTCAAGCACCGCCACTTGTCAGGTGCAGGAGCCTTTCAGCCATAAACAGATTACTTCTCGACCGTCGAACCCCACCCCTCCAACGGATCACGCGGGTGCAGGGTCATATCCGCCTTCTCCACATCGAGATTGAACGCTGCCTTCGGCGTCAGGAACTGATCGATGTCCAGTTGGGGGAACAGATACCGTTTGGCCTTCCTGAGGACGGTGACAGCTTCCACACAGTTCGGCACTTGGTGCGGAATGAATGCGGTCTTCTTCTTTGCATTGTCGACGTCAAATTTCGAACAAGGGATGCCAAGGTCGTCGTTGAGAATGTCAGCAAGTTCCTGCGACTTGAGCCTGTAGGTCGGGAAGATCTTTGTGTTGCCAAAGGCGTGTGGCTTCAGAACATGGGTGCCAGCCTTTCGGAGTTTGTGAGCAATGATCAGATCCCTACGCACACGCTTTAGAATGCCGTCGTCCTTGGCCAGATAGGCCCCAGCCTCTCCTTGGGCTGCCAGCTTGCCCTCAAAATACTCAGCCCATGCCTGATAGTCTTCCAACGTCTTCAGGCAATGGGGGGCTTGTTTGTTGTAGTCAGACCAAATCGCCCGCACGGTGTTGAACTGGTCCACGCTGTCCCATACTTGGGTTGAGAACGCGAGGTGGTCATAGGTTTGCTTGCCTGAGCTTGGCACCTTCACGTCGCCAGCACTATAAGGCCGCCGTTTCCAGTCAAATTCCATCGACAACCGTTTGTTCATTGTCTTGTCAACGAAGTCCATTCCCTGTTCGTACATCTCGCGAATGCCCGCCCCGAGTTTGACGACCATTGTGTCCGTCGGCTTGCGGTCAAAGAACAGACGAAGGATTTCATCGTTCTGTTCCTTCTTGGAAAGCATCGCATCGAGCTTGATCCCGCCTTTGGCCAGAACGACCTTTTCGTCCTCTTTGGGCGTCATGCCTGTTCCCTCCCAATCTGTAGACTGGGAGGGCTGCAAAGTGGCCTGCCCTCGGGTTCGCCACCCGACAGGTTGACGGATGACATGCTTGATTTCATAGATGCCCCACTCACCTGCAAGCCTGCGACGGGAATCCAAATACCTTCGCCCCAAGGGTCCAAAAGCAGCTGCTTGCATCTGTTCGTCTGTTGCTGTCGTCAGAAAGCCATCCGTCGTCACGCTGAAGATCTGCACCTCAGGGGGAAGCGCATTCATGATCTCGCCAAGCACACCCCGACAGAAGGCCGTAATGAAGGCGGCATAGACTGGGTTGGTAATCTTGCTGGGCTGAAGAGGTTTTGTCTCAGCGTCCCGCAAATCATATATCCGACGCTCCCTCAGCCCTTGGGCAGTTTTGCCATAGGTCGAGTTGACGAGCTCTTTCCAAAACAGATTGTCCAAAGACTTCTTGGGGTATTTGGAGCGTTCCGCAATGCAGTTGCGGGCAAAGCCAGAGAAGGGGCGTTTGGCCGGGGAAAACTCCTCTGTCCTGCTGATGATCCTATCGGAATCGATCTGCCGCCCTTCAACCAAATCGATTTTACATCCAAGCCGCTTGGCCAGAAGGATCTCACTGATATGGGTGGTGCTGTTGCCTTTCCTCGGAAACAGCAGCCCATTCTCCGTCCGCACTGGCAGAACGGGATATCGGACGTCTTCAGGGAACTCAAAATCTACATTGGCGTAGGCCAGATCATCAGGCTCAAAATTGGTCAGAAGCTCCTCAGTACTTTTGATGGCCCTGATCGTATCCCAATGCGGGTTGCCAATGATCGCCATGCCGGATGGATAGGCACTGGACAGATCATAGTCATACCAAACCCCTTCGGGTGCTGGACCAAACCAAAACTGTTCATTGCGCCCGCCATGATAGCACTCGGTGAAAAAGTCCTCGTTCCAGTGCATCTTTTTGGTGGAAACGGTCCTCTTGCGAGTCTGGAAGCGTTCCTTTTTCTTGCTCCAGTATTTCTCGACCACTTCCTCCTTGGCCACGACTGCCAGAGGATCAAGTCCCTGAGATTTCCAGAACTCTTGGATCAGATCGACGCCGATTGAGGTCAATGTCACAGGCAGCTTGAACCTGCCTGTTCTCTCAAAATACATCCGGATAATTCTAGTGGTGTACTGATCGCAGATCTCAGCATCACGGATGGCGTATTCACGAAACAGGTCCCAGTCCGTCGCCAATACTTCTGCCATGTTCTGCTTAAGCCGCAGCTCTTCATCAGGGTCGACGGACAGCTTCAGTTTCTCAAACCCAAGAATATCACCCAACCTAGCAAGGCTCTTTGCCCCTGCTGGGGCCAGAGCAATCGTGTCCCTGATCTTCACGCCAAGCCGAATAGGTTTGAACCCCTTGCCACAGCTCAGATTGACCGTGATGTCTTTTTCAACATTCATGAAGAGGCCCCGAATGTTTTCGAGGTTCATTGCCGACCGGCTGGCTTCGTCCTTAAAGTCGCTGAACCCCGGCACATCCGCACGGGTGAAGTGGGCCACCAAATAGATATCGACAGGCATCTTCTGATCTGGAAGTGCCTTAAACCCGGCTGTCAGAGCATGCTCGATGAATTCAGCTAGCGTCAGACGATCATCATCATCCGTTCCTTCCGGCAGAACGATACCCGACCAATGAGGCTCAAAATCAGCATTCTCTTGTGAGATGATACGGCAGCTGTACTGGTATGAGAGAACTTGGTTCCTCAGCTCAACTTTGCCCTCGGCATTTGTGATGACTTCACGCTGATACTCCGTGTCAAAGCCAATGATCAGATATCGAGGGTACTTGGTCTTGGGGCTGTTGCGGCGACCAAACTGATCTGGACGAAACTGAGGCTTGATGGTCATGCGGTTTCCAGATCTATTGAAGGTACGAAGGGCTGCTATGGATCATCCAATGAGTCGACCCTGCGCCAGATCGCAAAAATAGTAAATGTCATGCGCTCACACCCATACGGCACTTTTACTATTTTTGACCATTCGTCATGATCACTAGAGCTCGCTACCGACCTCGGGGGATAATCTGCCCCTAAACACAGTTTCTGTGGGACATTCTCCCAAATCCGCCATACCCCGAAAAAGTCCCAACCGTCAGCCCATAAATAACCTCACACACACAGAAACATACATCGATACCCACCGACACACATAGCCATATTCCACACAGCTCGAAGCTCTCTTCGTATCAGGAACGCGATACAGAAAACCACATAGACAGCCCGAAGCGTCATGCGATCAGAAGGTAATCTCCGCCGGATGGTGCCGAACCGAAGTCCAGTAGGTCAGCAGACATGATGTCATCGAATAGTAGGGTCAGGGGACAGCGAAAGCCGGGGGAAGGATGAAAGCCCCCATGAGAGAGACAGAGCAAATGAATTGTCATCACGAGACGGGGAAGTGCCGTCGCCGAGCTAGCCAAATTGCCATCTACAGGGCGCTAGTACATCGGTCCGCTGTGTAAGCAGCACGTAGGCTGAGACAGGATAACCGCCAGCCGAGCGTCGAACGCAATCGTGTGTAGATGGTTTGTCAGGCCGCTGTGCCTTGCAGGCTTCTCCTCAACGGATAGGAGAAGTATGTCCAAAATCCAAAACACTTAAATATTACAATCAGATACCAACGCCGTTCTTGATCACGAAGGGATCAAGCAATTGACCAACGATTGGCATATGGCTTCACTTCGTGAAGTGCTTCGCAGGTGCTTGAGATTTCTATTCGTTGGTTGGTTTGGGCGGGCTGAGTATTGAGTTCGGCCTTTGACCAAACTGGTTCCCAGCCCGCTAATTGTCTCATTTGCCGAAGCGGCTGCGGATCGTGGTGGCGGCTTCCATCAACACATCATCCAGCGTGCCCTCATCGGCGAGCGTCTTCAGCTTTTGGAGGTTCTTGGCGACGTCACCCACATCCACACATTTGATCGCATTCAGGCCGGGGGACAGCTCAAGCGGCGTTCTCCCATAACGGGGCGAGATGAACCAATCGCCATCATCTGACTTCCACACCCATGTGCTGGTGATCGTGCTGGTCCCATCATCCGGCACACCGGCCAGTTGCTTTTCGACAGCAGCGATGAACTTCTGACGACGCTGAGCAAACGGCTGAATCGCTTTTGGCTTCTCTGCCGCTTCTAGTTTGAACTGTTTCTCAAGTGCCATTGGGGTCTCCTTTGTTACCCCTATGGCGTCCTTTGGGTCATACAGAGAGGGCAACGGGCCTTTGACAGATATGCACTGGAAGATCGAAGAGCTGGCATGAAACTATGCAAATCGATTTCTCGCTTAGGAGGTCCAAACAAGAAGTAATTAATTCTACATGTTTACAGAATTGCTACACCCGTAGTTGCGAGGTTGACTTATTGACCCATCCTTGAAGTCAATGTTTTCACAAATGTTCCAACGTAAATTTTTATATACATGAATAATGGGGAAATTCCTTTTCCCAGAGTTGAATCAACATCAATACCCCTTATTCTGCATAGATCAATTAAAAGATCACGTGCGAAAGGTATAAGCTCACCGCTATTTACGAGCTTGGACATAGGTCTCACTCGGAATTCAAAACTCTCCATGCTTTCATGCTCCAGAGGTTTGTCTTGGGCAGGAAGTGATCTGAGCTCTTCGAATGTTCCATCAAATGTACAATGTCCAGCCAAAGCAACTTGAAATAGACTCTTAACAAAAAACACTTGGTAAACACTTAGTTCACCTAGCATGGGGTCATCCAAATTTATTCCAAGCTCCTCTTTTGCACCGCGGCGAAAGCAGTTCTGTATCGTCACGTTCCCATGACCAAATTTGGAGTGCGTCGTGTCGAATTGAGAGAAGGCCTCATCGATGGAGGTGTTGTACTTTCCCGCATGGTCAAGGCTATTGTTTGCGTTCGCTGAGCGCCGTACTAGTACGATTTCCCTACCTTCGTCAGTAAGGACAAAAGCATTGATGGCCAATCCGGCAATAAAAGGGTAGTAAGTGGAGTTAATAACATCAAACCCACTATTGCGATTGGAAGAAATTTCGTCAGGAGAAAGGGTGCCATCAGACAATAGGTCAAGGGCAACTCGATGCATAACGCATTGTGTGAAATAGTCAGTTCTATATAGTGAAATGTCAATTTTTGGCTGTTCAAGATTTCCAGATCTATTAAAATTTACAGACCTCAATCCGAAAGCTTTCCCATTGAAGTGCCTTCCGTTCTTTTTTGAAAAGAATAGCTTGGCTTCAATTTCTGAGGCTCTTACGATTTTCTCAGAAAGGCCTTCAATCCCAGTAATTTCCTCCAGGTGTGAAATGTGATTTTTGCCAAACACTTCATCGGATTTTGTATTGAAATCTTTCAGTGAAAATGACGTTGATCCTATATCCTCTCCAGATACAACTGACACTGGAAAACTTAATCGGAAGACCTGCGCAGAGTCCCGAATTGACTTGTAGTCGTATATGAAGCCACTTCCGGCATCGTCGTCTAAGTTCGTTCCTGCCAAGTCGAGAGTTATTGTGTCAGTATCATCTGGGAAATAGGTTTCCTTCCAGCGAACATGAGCTTTTCGACTTACGTATCTGAAGAAGCGAGGGATGCGTAAAAATACAGCTCTGCTAAAAAAACCTATGATCGCAGCAAGAAAATACCCAAAAAATCCATCAAAGGTCTTTGTCAAGAAATCAAAATTTTCCAAGGGATATCCTTAATCATCTGTAACTTCATGAAGTATTAAACTGACTAGACCTTGCGTGATGGCTCGCCGTCAAGTCCTCACACCTTTCTCCAAAAATCACTCCTACGATAGCGGTGGTGGCTAGCAATTGCTTTGGCTTGTCTGAAGCTCACCTTCGACAAAAGATCGCCCCAAAAATCTTGCCCCACATCAGATCATCGAAGTGTCTTGAATTAGTGATCATCATGATAGGATCGGCTGGAAAAATTTTAGTATCTCAATCATCGCCTTTGGTCTGCAAGTTCTCGATCAGTTCTTTGGTTGGAGCCATGTTTTTGAGATAAAAGCGCTCCAACTGGTCAACAGATGTCCCAGCATTCTTGGCCAGCGTGTAAAGGTTCACCTTTCCCTTGGAGCCTCTGAGCCGCGCTTGGATGGCATAGTGGCGAAGCGAATAGGGAGACAGTTTTCGGTCTTCATCAACGAGCTCTGCCTCGGCCAAAATGTGATTAAAGAGGCGTCGAGCGGTGTTGATGGCAGTCCTGCGGTTTGGATAGTCCGGCATCCAGACGTAGGCTTCCTTGTCGATAGCACCCTTGTCGAAGGGATTTAGACTTCCCTGATACATTGGAACCGCGAGAGGCATGGTGACACTCACGCGTCCACCTGTCTTGCCACCACGGACGTTCATTTCCAAGTGTGCAGGCTCACCTTTAACCTGAATATCTTTGTGCTTCAGGCCAAACAGCTCTCCTTCCGTAGGGCGCAAGAAGGTGTGGACGACAAACCGGAACATCCTGGCATGGTGGCCGGTGATTTTAACGCCCCGGACCACATCACCACGCTTGGCACATTCGCCAGCAGCCCGCATGAACTGCTTGTATTCTTTGTCTGTGAAGGTGTGCCGGGGAGTGTCCTTGGTTTTGATCTTCGGCATGACCGGCAGGACGTTCAGGACACCATCTTCCACAGCAACCGTCAGAACTTTGCGAATGATGATGACGTGTTTGGATTTGGTCGAATGCGCCAATGGCCTTTTACGATTCCCATCGAGGTGCGTCAGGTAGTCCCGAACCATGCCCGTGGTGATCTTAGAGACATCGTGCTTGCCGAAATAGCAGATCAGACCATCTTTTGTTCGGTTCAGCAGCTTGTTGTCACCCTCGGACCATTTGGACTGGCCCTTCTGCATCGCCATCAGTTTCTTGGCATAATGCTCGAAGCTGGTGGTTTTCTTCTTGGCATGGTCGCTGTTGGCTTTGCTGTGGAAATTATCCGCAAACTCAAAGGCTGCTTCTCTCGCTTCCACACGGGATGTTTCTTTGGAGGATCGATGGACGTATTTCTGAGCAACCGGATCCCACAACCGAATGAGCCAGTAGGGGCTGCGGGCTGTCAGCAGTATCGCCAAGCCCTTTCGAAGGGGTTTGTTTTTGAGAATTCGATTTTTGGAATCTTCTGCCAAAGCAAGCCCGTAAAAGAGTGTATAACTGTGTGTAACTTTTACGGGAGAATTTCAAAGGCTTCAACGAGCCAAATAAATCAACTATTTCAGTGATTTAGTGGTGCCCGGGGGCGGAATCGAACCACCGACACGAGGATTTTCAAACCGAAGCTTATTGATAAGGCTCAACAGGTTAGTCACGAAAAATCTGTCAAACCCACCACGGCGCATCAAGCACTTAGCGGCGAACTGTCAAACCTTGCCCCTGAGGCCTTCCAATGAGCTGGCGCGTGGCAAACGCTTGTGCCGAGCGGAAGTTTGGGAGTGCGACGCGCAAGCAGATCATCATGTTTTTGGCGGACAAGGCCTCTGATGATGGGTCGGGCATCTGGTGTTCGAAGGGCACGATCCAGCGGCATACGGAGCTGGGAGAGACCACCGTTAAGCGGACCGTGCGCGAGTTCTTGAAAGAAGGCATCCTCGTCGAGACCGGCGCGAGGACTTGCAAGAACGGTTTCACCGTCGTCTACCGGATCGATCTGGCCAGGGTCGAGGCGCTTGAACTGACCGCCGAGCCCGAGATCGAGACGGGGGCCACTGTGGACCCCGTCCAGACTGGACCCGGAACGGGGGCCACAGTGGCCGGGGTACCGGGGCCACCACGGCCCCCAAACCATCCTAAAACCATCCATAAACCACCTACGCGCGAGCGCGAGGCGGCGGAGGATGAAGAGGCTGAGAAGATTTTGGCCTCCTATCCGCCCGACCGTTTGCGCGGGAAGGCTGAGTGCCTCAGCCGGATAAGGGAGGCTTTGGACGCTGGAACAGAGGTCGAGGACCTGTTCCAGGCCGTAAGGGCCTACGCGACCGAGAGCGCGGGCTTCACCCGCTCGAAAGTCTGTTTCTCGGATAACTGGTTCAGGTCGGGACGGTGGCGCGCCTATGTCGAAGACATCGCCAAGGGCCGAGATGAAGCGAAGGCGAAGGAAGCCCAGATGCTCACAGGCTTGGCTAATTGGGTCACGGACAAGCATCCCCTTTGCCGCCATATCACACCCGGCCAGATCGATGCGCTCTTGGCCGCTGAGTTGGTGACGCAGGCGCAAATCACGGCGGCAGGCCTCAGAACATGACCAGCACCGATCCCACCGAAGAGCAAACAGCAAGGCGACCCATGTCATACGCTGGCGCTGCTGACACGGGACCTTGCGAGGGGCGGCAAGCCTCCCCTTCGAACCCCACCGGCGCGGGAAAAGCCCGCACCAAAGAGCCGCTGACCGAGACCTTCGTCTTCCGGTGCACAGCGTCCGAGAAGGCCCAGTTGCGCGCCAAGGCCGAGGCCGCTGGCCTGCCTGCCGCGACCCTGCTGCGTGAGGCTTTGGGCCTGACTGAGGCGCGACGACGTAAGCCCGTGCCGCGCGTCGATCCGGCGCTGGTGCTCGCTGTCGGACGCATCGGCGGCAACCTCAACCAAATCGCCCGCTGGCTCAATCGCGCCATGAAGGCCGGGCGCACGGACCTCGACACGCTGACCGTCGCGCGCCGCCTTGTGGTGATTGAACGCCAGCTTACCGCCCTCCTCGATGAGGCGCGGCAGTGCTGATCAAGTTCTTCCCCAATGGCAAAGGCGCAGGCGCGGGGCCGGTCGGCTATCTCGTGGCCGAGCGAGTCTTGGCCTATGACGGCAACCGCGACCTGATCCGCGATGCCGACGGCCAGCCCGTAACCGTCACGCGCGATCCTTTGCCCGAGGTCCTGCGCGGTAACCCCGAGCGCACCGAGGCCCTCATCGATGCCAGCCGCCACCAGTGGACCTATCGCGCGGGCGTGATCAGCTTTGCGGACAGCGACGCCCCGACTGAGGACCAACAGGCCGAGGTCATGGACCAGTTCGAACGGCTGGCCTTCGCGGGGCTGGACCCTGAGCAATATGAGGTGCTCTGGGTCCGCCATCGCCACGAAGGCCGGGTTGAACTCCACTTCTGTACGCCGCGCCTTGAGCTGACCACGGGCAAGAGCCTCAACATCGCGCCACCGGGCTACCAGGACGCCTATGACAGCCTGCGGGACGTCATGAACCAGCGCCACGACTGGGCCGACCCCATGGACGTAGAGCGCGCCCAAGACGTCCGGGACACCATCGAAGCCCCCACCCGCGCACAGGGCCGGGACGAGCTGCACGCCTGGATACAGGACCAGATCGATATGGGTCTGATCACAGACCGCGCCACCATGGTCGACGCACTAACCGACGCAGGCTTCGACCTGCCACGCGCGGGCAAGGCCTACATCACCGCCCGCGACCCCGAGACCGGCGAACGCTGGCGGCTGAAAGGAGAGATTTTCCATGAAGACTGGCAAGCCGACCCGGCTGAGCGAGAAGCTGAACGCGGAGCTCGACACGATCCGGGCCGAGCACGTCGCCTCGATCTCGTCCCAGCTCAAGAGCTTCAGGATCGATTTGAAGAACATTGTGAGCGCCGCGCAGCATACCATCGCGAGCGATACGCGCCACTTTCAGACCGAAACGGAGACCTTGTTCGAGACGCGGCTCAGATCGATCCGCCTTTGGCTGACGATCTCGCCCTGGCTGATCGCGGGGATGGTGCTGACGGGGATCGCCTTGATGATGGTCGCGAGCTTTTTCTGGACGGCGCATCTGACGCGCTCGGAACTGACGGAACTGGGCCTGACGCGGATCGAGCGGCCCGAGGGGACCTGGCTGATCCTGGACCCATCGAAGACGCGGCTCAGAACCTGCACGATGGGCGGCCAAAGCATCACCTGCATTCGGATCGAGGAGGATTAGATGACCCAACTGACAGCCTTGGAACGCGACTTGCTCGCCTGCGTCGAGCGGTTGGTGACGGCCTCAGAGGCCTCCGCGAAGGACTTGACCGCCTTGGAGACACGCTCGACCGGCAGGATCGAGAGGGAACTGGCTGGCTTGAAAGACTGCGTGGCCTTGCTCATTCGTTCGCAGGCCGCATCCATGAAGGCCTTGAACGGATTGCTGAACGACGAGGCGAGCTACAAGACGCTGAACGAGAGCTTGCAGCAGAGCTTGACCTTAGCGAAAGCCGCCGCCGAGAGATTGAGGGACAGCTAGATAGCCAGGACGCGCATGCGGAGCGGGGGTTGCGGCATTAGACTCGCTGGGCCCCAATCGAACATCGCTTGACTGCAAAGTTCAGTTCAGATGCCGAGCTTGCGGACAAACATATCCTCTAAGAAGCTCTGGACAAGAACCGAAGTATCTCCAATCTCTTCACAGGCCCAAATTTCCTCTGGACCAAAGCGGCCTTTGCGCTTTTCCGTTGTTGCTGTGTAAAGGTGCATTTTGTCGTTGATGTAAAGAAGCTCGCGGAGTCGAATTTCGTCGTCCGTGAACTGATCAAAATTATATCTGACATTGGCCTGTGGTTCGCCGCCCGTTAGGCACAGCGAAACAGCTCCATATAGGTCATCCCTATCGTGGACGTCCTCAGGTCTGAAGTTGTGGCGCTTGAAGAAGAAGATCGTTCGATAAAACGCTTCTCCTTCAGAGAACCAAGTTTGCTTGAGAAACCAAGTATTCGTTGATTTTCCCGTTTCGCTGATTTCTCGCCATTTTCTGAAGTCTATGGCATCAAACTTTTCAGAGCGCACATGAAGAATGTCTGAGCTGGAGTTCAATTCTTCGCAAGTTGCCGCCAGTTGGTCTGAAAAGTTCTGCATTCTCTGTTTCCAGACAACGTATTGCTTGTGCAGGCCCCCGGTTTTTTTGTCGCTAGCTCTCCTCGCCAGCGTCTCGATGAATTGGCCCCGAGATTGAACTTCTTCCAGAATAGATGTCACGCGAGATAAGATCGCCAGTTCGAACTCACAGATCATCTGGCAGAGTGGATTCCAATCACCGCTGTCAGCTTTCTCAAGCGCATCATAGTAGTCATCTCTTCGAGATGAAGGAATTCCTGTTGGATAAAGGTCACTGGATAGTAGCGAGTAATCTTGAAGCAGACGACCGGTGCGGCCATTCCCATCTTCAAACGGATGGATTCTGGTAAACGTGGCATGAAGCCAGGCAGCGCGCAGAATCGGATGAAGCGCCTCCGTTTCGCCGTAGAGCGACGTCATTTCCCGCACGAGGGGTTCGATGTCGGCAGGTGGTGGTGGCTGAAAAGAAGCGCCGGTGATCTCCACCTCGGTTTCACGAAATTTGCCCGCACTCGGCAGAATCTCTTTCTGAAGTATCTTGTTTGTCTCTCGAATAGCACTTGGTGTCAGTGGGTGATTTTCCTCCGTGAGGCCAAAAATGAACTCGTCTGCCTTCAGAGCATTGTAAATTTCCGCTTCGGCTTTGGAGCTATTTTCGGAGAGTGTCATTGCATCCATCATCAGCAGAGTCTGCCTTCTGGAAACGGAGATACCCTCCATGTTCAGACTCGCGGTAATCCTGTCTGGCAAAAACTCGGTACTAAGCCGGGAGTTGACCTCTTGACTAAACGGGCGCTTCTTTGCCAGATCGCTTGCGACACTTGAAACTTCATCAAAGAGGTTCTGTGTTTCGGGGGCCAATTCTGCGGTTCGTGGATCCAAAACTTCCAAAATTTTCCCCTTTTTGAAAAAGCATCTTGCGCTTGAGATCAACACAAACTCAAGCCAAGTTCCATCCCTGATGGAAATCGCTCCATAGGCGTCGCTGAACTGGCAATCGCCGCAAAGAACCGCGAAAAGCGATCAATATCAGATACACCGATCTATCGTTATGCCCGCGCTAAGTCGTAATTCGTTTGCAAGCTAACCCAGTAAGCTGGGGTCGTGTTGAACAAGCGGGCAAGGCGGTACGCTGTATCAGGTGTGATCCCCGTCGTGCCCTTGATCAGCCGCTCGATCCGCGTCCGAGGCACGCCCAGACGCCGCGCAAACGCGATGGCCCCCATCTCCAGAGGATCAAGGTAAAGCTCTTTGAGGACTTCACCGGGATGCATTGGGTCTTCAAGCAAGCTCATCGCCGGATACTCTCTCAGGCCGCGCCAGTTCGGGGTTCTGCGTTCATCTCATCAGCGTAGATGAATTGCTTGGCATCGTCGCGCACTTCCAGCGTCGCCCCGTCAATCGCGCCAACGGCAAGGCCTGCGTTCACCCGCCGCGCCGGTTTACCCGCACTAAGCCACTTTCCCGCTTTGCCAACTGCGAAGCGCCCTTTGCGCGCTCCAGCTCCCTTGCCTTCCGCAGCGTCCATGATGACCACAGCGACCTCTTCCATCCGGAACAGCCCGCCCTGGCTGGCCGGGGGCATCTTGCGCTTTTGCAGCGACTGGCGCGTCACGTCCAACCGCTTGGCAACATCGGCCAAGCTGACGAGGTCAGGCCGCACTTCCCACAAAACCGAGCCTTCCGGCAATTGCTTTTTGATCGCACGCGCCGCATCGAGGATCGCATCTTCCGCACGATCACTCGCTGCTTCCAGCGCAACGCCAAGCACGCCAGGCACACCAGTGCCGACGATGGCATCCTCGAAGCCAGCCTCGAAGACCGCGTCCATCAGATGGAACGCTTCATGTTCACCCTCTGGAAGGGCGAAGATCAGTTCAAACTCGATTTCTGCCATATTATTCGTCCTCTTGCGCGCCTTCGTTCGTGTTATCGAGTTTCGTGCAACCAAGCGCCCGACTTCTCAATTGCCGCGCAAAGCGGCCAGGATTTTGAGGCGTCGACCAGACACCCATCTGACAAAACTCACCGCACCTACAGTCAGGATCGTTGTTCGGACACCGGATCAGGCCCCAAGCATGACCGCGCCCGGAACGCAAAGTGACCGTCCAACCCAAGGCCTCCAGCTCACGCAGAACGGCTTCGATCTCCTTGGACTTGTGCGACTTTCTAGGCATTAAATAGGTCTCTTTCTTTAAGTTGTCAACTGACAACTTTATTGCTTCGAGTCGATTGAGGGGCTACCCCAACAAAATCGAAACGTTCACAAGCCTTCAACTTGCATTCCATTTTCGGCCAACCACTCTTTACGGGCCCTCCAATCAGGGAGATGTTGCTCAACCTTGATCCAGAATTTCGCCGAATGATCGGAATGATGGGCATGTGCCAGTTCATGGATGATGATGTATTGCGCGATCCTCGGCGGCAAAAGCGCAGCCTTCCAGTGAAAGGAAACCCTCCCCTCTGATCCGAACGAACCCCACCGGAAGCCTAGGTCCTGGACTTTGACTTCATTGATGTTCACATCCATGCGGTTTGAATGCTGAAGGGTTTGCTTCTCGAACCAGGCCTGCGCCTTGCGAATATACCAGGAAATAAAGACTTCCCGGCCTCTATGGACCGAGGCCGTTCGAAGACAGAAGCGTCCATTCTTCAATGTCAGATCGACAAGCTGACGGTCGACCAAGCGAAGGCGATAACTTTTACCAAGATACAGGAACCCCTCGCCATCGACGAACTCCTTAACAGGGGCCCTTCGCTGAAGCCGCGCCTTTTCCTCTAACTTGGTATGCACCCAAAGCAGTTTCTCCTTAACGAACTCGACCAGTTCACTTTCTGTTGCGTCCGGCGGCGCAAGAATTACAAGTTCACCCGACCTCTCCACGGTAATTTGGAGGGTCTTTCTTCTATCGCTTCGTCGTATGTTGAACGACAGGCCATCTACGTCCAAATGCTGGTCGAAAAAACGGACTGAGCGGCCCCCGGTTCGAATGGGTGAAAGCGGGAGGTTTGGCATCAGAATCCCCTCAAGGCTTCGTCATTGGCCTTGGCTTGCTGCATCAAATGCTCCGACAACCGCTCTGCATCCAAAACACCAAGCCCCTCGATCTTTGCATCAACCAGTTTTTCGAAGATTTCAGATCGCAGATTTTCTTGATCAGCCATCTTGAATGTGCTCCAGATTGAGCGATTGGCAACAACCTCTTCGACAATGCGATCCACGATTTCCTGGGTCACACGATGCAGAGCCTGAAGATGTTGTGCCGGAGTGTTTTCGTCCGCTCCCGCCTCTTCTAGAACGGTGCGAAGGAAGGGGACATAAATCTCCGGTATATCGAATTCAGTTTCGCCAGTTGATTGGGACTCTGACCGGAGCTCATCAATAATCGCTTGAAGCTGCTCGATGATTTCATCCCACTGATGGCCAAAGCCATCTAAAATCTGATTAAGGCGCTCGGACATCTTCTTGAACCGAACAGGGTCAGTTTCGAGCTTCTTGCGGATATGTGAACGGATCGCGTGTTCCATCTCCGAAGCTTTGGCGCGCGCACCGCTTGCTTGCCCAACCTGGTCTTCAAACTCGGCATCCGTAAGTTGAACGGGAGGTATCTTGGGATCGATACCCAACGAGATCACATGGTCATCAATCAGCTTTCGGACCTTAGCACCCACATCTGAACCTATGACGGCGACATCGCGGAACCTGTTCCGCGCGCGCGCCTGGATATAGGCAAGGCGCTTTGCATCCTTCACAAATGGCAGACCCTCGGGTCTTGGAAGCACGATTTCCAAGGATTTGAGGAAGTCCTTCAGCTTCACCGTGAACTCAGCCCTAACCTTTTCGGTGGCCAAAACCTGAAGGCATTTCTCATCGTCAGACAAGTCATCTAGGCCCTCCCGCCGGAAAATGTCGACGACCCGAATGTGCCGATCTCGCAGAATGGGAATTTGGTCGGTGAGACTGACCAGCGCTCCGTCGATGTCTTCATCCGAATAGGCGGAAAGGGCCGACTTCAGGTGATGCGCAACGCCGAAATAGTCCACGACGATCCCGCAGGTCTTGCCAAAACCGGTTCGATTTACACGGGCAATGGCCTGCAACAGCTCGGCTTCACGGATCGATCGGTCAAGGTACATCACGCCTTCGATGGGCGCATCGAAGCCCGTCAAAAGCATTGATTTCACGATCAGAAACGCGAGGGGGTCCGACTTGGTAGGGTCCTTGTGAAACAGAGGTTTCTTGAACCGTTTGATCCGCATTTCCTGCGCTGATCCTTCGGTCCACTGCTTCCAGCTGGCATCATCATTGTTGCCACCGGACATAATCGCCGCAAACTCGATCTTCTCCAGCGTATCGCGGTATCGCCAAGCCTGGACCAACGCCTGCAGCTTTGCGGGTCTGATGCAAAGCTCTTCATCGTCCAACGACTTGTCACGATCAGGCAGAGCCGCCGCTTCGGCCAAAAGCTCATCACGTGCCTCCAAAAAAGCCGCATAATACCGGACGACCGCTGTGCGGCTGTAGGCCACGACCTGCGCCTTGTACCCGTTCGGCAAAAGATTGGTCACGTAGTGCTGCAGCATGTCGCGGGCCTTTTCCCCGATCAGTTCCTTGGCCTCCAGGATGTTGCCCTTGGTCGCGTATTTCTTGCGGATCGCTTCCAGTTCCTCATCCGAACGGCCGCGAAACATATCCTCGAACAGGCCGTCCAGGGTGGCCCCGTCCTTCACCGCACCCTCAGCGGTGCGACCCTCGTAGAGCACCGGCACAGTTGCCCCATCGGCCTCGGCTTCCTTGATCGTATACTGGTCGATGAAATCGCCAAAAATCTCGGTCGAACGCTTCTTCTCCCCCATGATGATCGGCGTGCCGGTAAAACCGATCCGCGCGCAGTTCGGCAGCGCTGCCAGCAAATTGGCATGCAGATCGCCCGCCTGCGTACGGTGCGCTTCATCCACAACGACCAGGATCGTGTCATCTTCGTTCAGCACATCAAAGGCCGGGCCCTTCGTGACCTCGGCCACATCCTCGTCGGTGCGGTATTTCTGGATCGTGGCAAAGACCAACCCCGGACCCTTCCGGCGGGCCAGCCGCTTCAAGGAACTGTTGCTTGTCGCCAGTTCCACCACATCACCGGACATCGTCGCCGTTTCAGACAGTTGCCGTTGCAGGTCCTTGCGGTCGGTGACCATGATCACCTTGAACTTCCTCAGGTCCAAATCCGTCCGCATCTTGCGGATCATGAAGACCATGGTCAGGCTCTTGCCGGAGCCTTGCGTGTGCCAGACGATGCCGCCGCGCCGGTCATATTCGCCGTCTTGCAACCGCGTCTTGCCGGTCCGCAGGCGCTCCAGCGCGCGGTTCACGGCGCGGTATTGCTGATAACGGCAGACGGTTTTGATGGTCTGGCCGCCCACATTCATGAACAGCAGGTAGTGCCGCAGGATATCCAGCAGATGCGCGGGGCGCAGCATGCCCGCGATCATGCGTTCTTGCTCGGACAGGCGTGTCTTGCCAAGTGCCGCAGCCACCTCATCCTCGGAGCCTTTGCCATCCGGCCCCACGACCGTCTTCCACTGCCCGTAATACTCCAGCCCCGCACCGATGCAGCCGACGCGGGCCTGATCGAAGCTTGTGGCGATCAGCAACTGGACCGAGGCAAACAGCGCAGGCGCGCCTTCGTTCTCGTCCACCTCCAGCGCGGCCTTGCGGGCGTTGTGATAGCGGCGCAGTTGCTTGACCGCCTCGGCCAGCGGTTCCGGGATGCCGGGGCTTTTCGCCTCGACCATCACAACGGGGATACCGTTCACCAGCATCACCACATCGGGAATGATAAAGCCCTTGCCCACGTCATGGCCGGGCGGGCAATCGACGCGGAACTGGTTGGAAACGGTGAAGCTGTTCGCCTCCACATCGTCCCAGGCGATGTAGCGGATGGTCTGGCCGCGCCCACCGTCCCAGCCGGGCAGGCCCTCGACCGTCAGGCCCTTGAGCAGCAGGTCTGTGACCGCCTGATTGGCCTCCATCAGCCCGCGCTGGCCGTGGCGGGTGAGCGCGCTGACAGCCTCGGACAGGCGCGCCTCGTCGAGCCATGGTTTGCCATCGGGGCCGGGATTGATGGCGCGCAGGCGCTCGCGCAGCGTGGCCTCGGCGATGACCTGTTTGAAGCTGTTGCGCCCGGTCAGGGCGGGGTCGTCCATATTGCCGGTCTGCGCCTGCCAGCCCATGGCGACACATTGGTCGATAAAGGGCTGTTCCACATCGTCGAACTCATGCCCCATGTGCAGCCTCCCCGTCGAGCAGCGGCGTGACGGGCACCCGCCCGGTGAGCAAGTCGTCCATCAGGCCGGATTTTTGGAGCCGGAGTTTTTCAAGCTCAGCGACTTCAAAGCTTAACTTGCGATCAAGTCCAGCTATCCGGTCGGCAATAATCTTGTCCTCACCGTTTGTCGGCTTCGCAATCGGTATTCTGCGAACGTCGCGAAGGTTAATCCCTTGTACTGCAACGCCAATGGTGTGGTTAGCGACAAATCGCTTTGCTTGCTCAGTTTCGAGATACGCTGCGACAAAACGTGCGTCGAGCCCCCTTAAGCTGAGCCGCGCCGTATCCTGGGTAATGTTGGCATTCTCAAGATGATCAGGAACAATCACCATCCGTCCGACTGACCCACGAATGCTAAACAGCAGATCGCCACCTTTCAGTCGCGATCTACGGTACTCGACGTCAATTCTTGGATCGGTCAGCAACAGTTGCTCGGACAAAATCCGACCGCCGATTATGTCGCGGACTTTTACAACTGGAACACCGCCTTCATAGTGATGGCCGGGCATCAGAATGCCGTAAACGACGGGTCTCCGGTTTTCGACTACGCTGTCCAGTTCCACAGCATCCCACTCCTTCGGGAGCCAGCCGAGTGGGGTTTCTTTGTAGAGGTGGGGGGCCTCGGCGTGTGGGGGGCGGAGGTCTCCGTTGGCGTCGATGCCGCGGGTCAGAAGGTCATGCAGCAAGCCCTGCTTCATCGCCTTCAGCTTCGCCACCACCGCCTCCGTCCCCCGGATCGCCGCATCCAACGTATCCAGCACCTCAGCGATTTTGGTGGCCTCATCTACTTCGGGAAGCGGAAGGTCGATGTCACCGAACTCAGAACCAGATATTTCGAGAAACGTGGTTCCAGAAGCGCGGCGCATCAGTTCGGGTTTAAGCTTCTCGACAAGGTGGTAGAGAAAATCAGTGTTGCGCAGATTGAATGGCACAATGGACTTGAAGCCCTGATTTGTTGCCATTGGTACGGTGTTCACAGCGCGCGCCCCCAATGTAGCGCGGGATGTGATTAAGAGAGAATTTGGCGGTAGCAGGTTGGCCCCACTGCCTGCCAATCCGGCCTGTGAAATCGTCTCACTCGTTTCGCTGATTTCTTTCGTGGCAAGCGAAGTCAGTTCGCCCGGCGTGACCCATGGTATGCTTCCATTCCAAAGTGATGGCGCATCCCGAGAAGGCGTTCCGCCACTGACAACAGTGCCAACATCACGAATCTTTTTCTTCGGCCAATGAGCCGGTGTTTTGCTAAGGAAGTCCGCGTATTCTGTAAGTGGCTCAGACATAGCCCAACCCCTTCAAAAACCCGGCCAGCTTGTCTGTCGCCTCGGCCCGTGCGCCCTCGATCTTGGTCAGGGTTACGCGATACTTGTCCCACCAGTTCTCGAACGCCGCCACGATCTGGCCGCGCTGCGCTGCGATGTAGCGGGTCAGGATCTTCTGCATGTCATCATGCAGGATTTTCAGCAGCAGCTCCGCCGCCTCCTCGGGTGACAGCCCGTCAACGCCTGCGTTGATCTCATCCGTGAACTGCGCCTGCTTGGCCTTAAGCGTCTTCTTGACCTCGCTCAGCTCCTTCTTCCAGCGCTTGATCTGCGCCTCATCCACCGGTTCGTCCTCGTCCTCTTCTTCCTCGTCCTCTTCGGGCTTGGCCGTCGCCGCCTTGATCTGTGCATCCAGTTCCGCCTTGCGCGCCTCAAGCTCGGCAATCTCGCGCACGAAGTCGCCCATCAGGAAAGCGACCAGCTTGTGATCCAGCGGGTTTTCCTTGTTCCCCTTATCCTCCAGCGCCGTGACGATAGAGGTGCGCCAGGCATCGACCACGCCCTTGGTGTCGCGCGCCATGAGGGTCAGGAAGTCAAACCGCGACTGGTTCCAGAACTGCGCGATGATGCCCCGCACGGTAAACGGGTCGAGCATGGCAAGGCTTTCGAGCGTTTCGGAAAAGCTGGAGAGCAGTTCATCGCGCAGCGTGATGAGCGCGGCGGGGTCTTCGGCCCCGGCGAGGGATTTGATGCTGTCCTGATGCGCGCCCCACCACGCGTTGAAGCTGTCCTTGATCTGCGCTTCGCGGGCGACGAGGCCCGCATTGGTTTCGATGGCCGGTTTGAGGTCTGACTTGGCGGTCAGGCTTGCGGCGAAGTCGAGATAGTTTTCATCGCGCGGCGTCAGCAGGTCCATCGGGTCCAGCCCGTGGGATTGGAACAGGTCCGCCTTGGCCTCAACCTCTGATTTCGGGATTCCGCCGACAAGGTGCGCGCGCACGTCATGCGGCTCGGGCGGCGGGGCGTTGTCGGCATAGCGGCGGATGTTGAGGTTGAAGTCATTCTCGCGCAGCGTGTCGATGTCGACGATGGCCGAGAAACCGGGGATTGCGCGGTATTCCTCGAACGTAGTGACGATCTTTTCGATGTGCTCCGGCAGCAGGTGGTTCTGCGCGCGCCCTTCGAAATATTCGCGGTCGGCGTTGATGAAGAGCACCTTGCCCTGCCGTTCGGCTGGCTTGCCCGAGACCAGGTTCGCGCCATGGTGCACCCGCTGGCGCAGGACGATCACGCAAGCCGGAATGCCGGTGCCGTAGAAGAGCTGCGGGCCGAGGCCGATGACCGCCTCAACCTGATCGCTCTCGATGATTTTCTGACGGATTTTACCTTCGTCTCCGCCCCGGAACAGAACGCCGTGCGGCATCACCGTCGCGATCATGCCGCCGTCTCGGCTGACGGCCAGCATGTGCTGCAGGAACATGAGGTCAGCCTTCTTGGAGCCAAGCGGCACCTCATGGAAGAAGCGTTCCCGGAACTTGGGCTGCCACGTGTATTCGCCAGAGCGATCCTTGTCCTTGGAACCCCAGTTGATCGAGAACGGCGGATTCGTGAGGATCCGATCAAAGCGGCGCAGTTCGCCATCCTCGACGTGTTGCGGTTCGCCCAAGGTGTCCTCGTTCCGCAGGTCCGCGCTGTTGATGCCATGGAGCAGCATGTTCATCTTCGCGATGGACCAAACGGTGCCAGCAGCTTCCTGACCGAAAAGGTTAGCCCTGCGCCCGTCCTGGCCATGTTCGTCGATGTAATCCTTGGCCGCGATGAGCATACCGCCGGACCCGCAGCAGGGATCGTAGATATCATGTTCGAGCGTTGGCTTCAGCAACCTGACCATCATCCGGACGACCGAACGCGGGGTATAGAACTCGCCGCCTTTTTTGCCGGCAGAGTCCGCGAACTCACCAATCAGGTATTCGTATGCTGCGCCCAGAAGGTCAGGAAATTCAAAATCTTCGTTGCGAAGCCGGATTTCACCGAAGTGATTGATGAGTTGGCGCAGCTTCTGGTCGCTGATCTTGCTTTGGCCCACTTTGCGGGTGAAATCGATGTGGTCGAGGACACCTTCGAGCGCAATGTTTTCGGATTCAACGCCGCCCAGGGCTTTGTTGAGCTTGTCGCCGATGTTCTCGTGCGCTTCGTCAACCAGGTGACCAAAGCGCGATTGCGGCGGAACCCAGAACGTGCCGCTGCGCCCGTACCAAACCTTGTTCTCCGCTTCTTCGGCGGCCTGCTCCGGGGCCACACCGCTCGCGATACGTTTTTGCACCACCTCTAAGCGGGCCTGTTCGAACACGTCCGAACAGCGCTTCAGGAAGAGCATCCCGAAAATGTACTCTTTGAATTCCGAGGCATCCATCTTGCCGCGAAGGATGTCTGCAGCGCTAAAAAGGTGACGCTCCAATTGGGCGAGTGTCAGTGGCATCTACTGGTATTCCTAAGTTGGCGCGCGCTCAGAGCGTGCAAATGTACAAATTACGCTGGCGTACGCCGCAGGACAGGCCGCAGAGGTATCAATGCGAGGGGCTTTAATGCATCGTGTCATTCTTCAATCAATTTTTTGAGCTGACGGTCTGCAAGCCGCAACGTGATGACGGAACCCGAAAGAATGGGCACCAGAATTCCAGATAGTGCTACCGCAAAGATGGCCGCGCCGGATATCAACGTAAAATCATGAGGCTGCCCCCCGAAACTCAGCCTTAGGAAACCGATCAAATAGAGTGCGCTGGCAACCAAGAGTACCGTATTGAGCGGTTCCAACGGCTCGACTGCGTTGCGGCGTGCACGCTCCAGTGTTGCGCGCCGAAGTTTCTTCCAGTTGTCGCTTGGCTTTTGCATCGGCTTAATCCCTTACCAGTTCGATCCAAGTGTGAACGTCATCATCTCTGACTTCCCGCCCCTCGAGATGTGACTGATACCAGCGCGCGACGATGGCCCCGCGCTTCTCACTTTTGATCTTTATGTTTTCTTCGTTGAGGTGCTGATCGAGCGAGGTCTCAATCTGTTTCAAGGCTTCAAAGTCATGAGATGCACGGACTGTCTGCGTTCCGAGCAATATCCACGCAGCATCTACTTCAAACCGGTCTGACATCGCGACAAGCGCCTCCACAGGAAGACCCCGTTGGCCCTTTTCGTAGCTGTGATAGGCGCGATGTGAGACGCCAATCGCCTCCGCCATTGCTGTTTGCGTCAGGCCGACTTCGTTGCGCGCGATAGCAAGGCGCGCGCCCATAGCAATGAAAACTGATTTTGCGTCCTGCCGCATGCAAGGTTCCCTATTGACGAAATCGCCATAACGAGCGAAACTGCACGAAATGACGTATTTCTTGCCCTTAAATCATCTGAGCATGTCATAAGGTGCAGAACAAGCGATTCTATTCATATCCAGCGATGGAGGCCGAAATTGACCCAGGAACGTCTTCTCTCTCCCAAACAGCTCAGCGAGATCGTTGGGCTCAGTCCTGCGCAAATTCGCGCGCTCATGAACACCGGGAAGCTAGAGTTCGTGGAGATCTCATCGAAGACCAAGATGCTGACGATGAGCGGCTGGGAGCGGTTTCAGAAGAACGCGACCAAGGTCAAAAGGGCCGAGAGTTCGATGGCGAATTGACGGGGGTGTCCGGTTATGGCGACGACCAATCTCAATATCAGCGTGATCGACAAGCGCATGCTGAAGCAGTCCGAAGCCGCGAGTTATGCCGGGTTGCCGGTGAAGCACTTCAAGGCGGCTTGTCCCGTGCGCCCCGTTGAGTTGAAGCAAGGCACGCTGCTTTGGGATCGCCGTGACCTCGATCTCTGGATTGATGATGTGAAGTCTGGGGCTGTGACCGATACCCGCGACACCATTCTGGACCGCCTTTGATGACACAGGTGCGGGTCAAAGGGTTCAAGATTTTCAAGGACCGGCACGGCAAGCAGCGATGTTATCACCGCGAGACCGGCCACAAGGTTGACCTGACCCACGCGCCTATTGGTTCCGCCGAGTTCTTTGCCGAATGCGAGACGATCCGCGCGATCGCCGAGGCGCAGCGGGCGAAGGCACCGAAGGCCGGAACACTTGGGGGGCTGATCCAGTCCTACTTTGAGACCGAGCACTTCCAAAACCTCGCCGAAGCCACCCGGCGCGACTACCGCAAATGTGCCGATTTCCTTGAGCCGATCCGCGATACGCCGATCCACGTTATCGACACACCGCTAATCGCGGGTATCCATGACAAGGCCGCAAAGAAGATTGGTTGGCGGCGGGCAAATATGGTCCGCACGCTTCTCAGCGAGGTGTTTCGCTACAATATCCCGCAGGGGCTCATCTCCGCCAACTTCGCCAAAGACGTCATTCCCAAGAGACGCCCGCGCGACCGCGCATATGCCAACCGCCCTTGGACCATCGAAGAACGGGACACCGTCTTGGGCAAGGCCAAGCCTCATGTGCGCGTGGCCCTTGCCCTGATGATGAACACCGGCCTCGACCCGTCCGACGCCCTAAGATTGCGGAATGATCAGGTCGACGGCGGCACGATCTGGGGCGTACGCGGCAAGACAGGCGAAGAGGTTGCGATTCCGGTCAGCCCGACCCTTCAGGCCGCGCTTAACCGCATGCCTAACCACGACGCCGAGACTGTGCTTTCCAATTCGCGCGGTGAGGCATGGACATACAACGGCTTTTCGACCGTTTGGCACCGCTTCAAAACCGCCCTTGAGAATGAAGGCCTTATTGAAAAAGGCCTGACCCTCAAGGGCTTGCGGCACACCGTCGCCACGACTTTGCGCGAAGCAGGGCTCGATGAACGCCGCATCGCCGACCTTCTAGGACAGAAGACACCTTCCATGGCGCGGCACTATTCCCGCTCGGCCAACCTTGCCGAAAAGAACCGCGAAACCATAGCGACGCTGGAAAAAGAAAACGAAAAGCGCGCGAAGATTGTCAAACCTTCGCAGAAAAGCGTCAAACCTGACCGAAACGAGGATCAATCATGAGCAAAAAATACAAATATATCAGGATGTTAAATGGTGCCCGGGGGCGGAATCGAACCACCGACACGAGGATTTTCAATCCACTGCTCTACCCCTGAGCTACCCGGGCACGGGAAAGGTTGTTCACCTTGGGTGGGGGCCTTCTATGACGTCCATGCGGTGGTGTCCAGAGGGTTTTTAAAAGAAAAGCACTAATGCTGGGTTGGAAGCTTTCCAACAGGCCCACTCTCCACTTTTTCCATTTCTTTCAATGCGTTTTCAATGTCTTCTGGGTCATTGCTCGGAACCGCATAGCTGCCATTCAGCCAGTTGACCAAATCTAAATCTGCGCAGCGTTTGGAACAAAATGGGCGATGGGCCTGCTGGGTCTCCGACCCACAGATCGGGCAGCTCATGTCAGCAGTTCCGATAACACAACACGGGACCGTTTACGCTGAAGCTCAAAATTGCCCAGGTTGGTCCATCCCACCATGGTTGTTTCTTCACTATCCACCCGCAGGGCTGCACGTAGCGCGCTCTCAAAGGTGCTACGATCCTTTTTTGGCATGGGAGCAACATCAATCACGATCTGACCGGCAAGCCCACGCAGGCGCAGGGCGCGGGGCAGGTGTTTTGCACAGGCGATGTTCGCCTTGGTTCCCGCCGCCAGTGAGGTATCGCTGCCGGTATTCACATCCACAGCCACAAGCGCCCGGGTGGGTTCAATAAACAGATGAGCACCACCCGAAAGCGGTTCCCGGATACTAAGCGTAACATCCAGCGCATCCAGCACGCCGTGGTGTTCAAAATCACCGCCTTCACGGAAGAGCTCAGCGGGCTCTGACCACTCACGCCAAGCCCGCAGGTGAGGAGTATCACCTTCGGTCAGAACCTCCATCTCCCCCTCTGTATCGGCGAGCACCTGTGCAGCCAAATCCGCCATGGCTTCGATGTCCTCGGCCACCTCATCCGCATCCGCCCCCGCACAGGCCGAGCGCAGGATCATGCCATAGCGCGCACCTTCAAGAGCACCATGCGCGATCTCCAGTAGCCGGTCGCGCTCCTCCTCATCACGAATGGAGCGGGAGATATTGAGCCCAGGCGCTCCCGGTGTGGCGATGGCATAGCGGCTTTTGAACAGCAGCTTCTGGGTGACAGGAATTGCCTTGCCGGGTTCAGCATAGCCTGTGACCTGCACCAGCAGCATCTGCCCCGGAGCAAGCCCCTTAACCTGGCGTAAAAAGGCTGGGCCGTCAGGAGTGGATAGAAACATCCCACCCTGCCCCTTGACAGGACGATCGGCACGGGCGCGGTAGATGGTCCCTGGCAGCGGCGCATCGCCGTCAATGAGGAAATCATCAAGCCTGCCATCCACCATAAGGGCAGCGGCTTCGCGGCCTTGGATGTGGTCCAGAATGATCGAACGGCCCTTCATGCGGCGGCCTCCTTGTAAAGCTGGCAGCCAGCGGCCTGCAGCATATTTGCGGTCTCAGCAAGGGGCAGACCAACGATTCCTGTAAAGGAGCCACTAATCCAGGGAATAAACGCCCCCGCAGCTCCCTGAATACCATAGCCCCCGGCCTTGCCCTGCCAGTCATTGCTGGCGAGATAGGCGTTCAGCTCTGCGTCAGAGAGGCGCTTCATCTTAACCTGGCTCACCACCGAGCGCTGCCAAAGCCGCTCGCCGCGACGGACGGCAACGGCGGTAATCACCTGATGGCGACGCCCGGCAAGGGCCAGCAGAAATTCGGCCGCTTGGCCGGCATCCGCAGGTTTACCCAAAATGCGGCGCCCCAAGGCCACAGTGGTATCGGCACAGAGCACCACATCATCGGTTTCGGCAGGAACAGCCCCTACTTTTTCACGGGTCACCCGGGCGCAATAGACGCGCGGCAGTTCCCGCGCCATAGGCGTCTCGTCAATATCCGGAGCACGTATATGGTCAGGTTTGATTCCCAGCTGCGCCAGAAGCTCCAGCCGTCGTGGACTGCCTGATCCCAGAATAAATGCCATCACCCTGGCCCCTTTTTCAATTCACCCCCTCATAAAGCGGAAAGCTTCACGAAGAAAGAGCCGCCCTGGACTTCATCTTTCCAAAAATATTCCTGCCAGAGGCAGCGGCCCGTAGGGCCGCACATACAAAAGCCCGGCACAAAGGCCGGGCTTTGGTTCAATTGGCGGATCAACAGCTTACTTGAAGCGGTAATTGATCCGGCCCTTGGTCAGGTCATAGGGGGTCATTTCCACCTGTACCCGGTCGCCAGCCAGAACACGGATGCGGTTCTTGCGCATCTTGCCTGCCGTATGTGCGATGATCTCATGGCCGTTTTCCAGCTCGACCCGAAACGTCGCATTAGGCAGGAGTTCCTTCACGACACCGGGAAATTCGAGCGTATCTTCCTTGGCCATGTTGTCTCCATCTTCACATTACCCCGCCGATCTGCGGGAACTGGGACTAAATGAGCCTATTTTCCCAATATTTCAAGGGCGCAATCACGGCTTCAGAAGGATTCTAGAGGTTTTTATCCTCTGCTCCTGCTCTGGCCAGTGGCTGCGATTGCGTACCACGCCCCGGGCACGCACATCTGCAATGGATTTTAGATCCACCTCCGCCAGGGTCCAACCGGGCTGACCCAATCTGCCTTCGGCAATAACCCCCGTGGCCGGAAAACCGGTATCGGGCGGTCCAAAAATGCCCCCCGTCCCCATATTGACCTCTACTGAGGTCGACCAGGGCGCGGTGCCAACGATAGAAGACTGTACCGTAACACATTGCCCCTCAAGCGCGCGGGACATGGCGCCAATGCGCACCCGCCAATAGCCAGCAAGGGCCTCGGTGCAGGACGGCGCCAAGATGATATCGGCCTCACTCAGCGCCCGCCCCAAAAGAGGAAACTCGCTGTCATAGCAGATCAATACACCAATCTTGCCCAGCGCCGTATCAAACAGTTTGAGCGGCCCACCAGCGCCAATCCGCCAGGGATCACGCTCAAACATGGTCATGATCTGCTTGTCCTGATGATCCCGCGCGCCACAGGGGCTGTAAAACTCAGCCCGGTTGACCGGCAAATCAAACCCTGCCCGCACTGGTGCCGAAGCCCCTAGAATATATACGTTATATTCGGCAGAGAGCCTTTGGTGCAGTGCTGCGGCCTCTTCCATCCGATCCGAGACTGCAGAGATAGAGGCCTGCAGGTGTGCTGCAACACCGGGACCATCCAAAGTGGAAAGCTCCATCGCACCATATTCAGGGAAAACCAGCAGATCAGCGCCCTGCCCCGCAGCATCCGCCACCCAGGTCGCCAGCTTGTCCTCATACTGTGCCCAGCTGTCGAGCCAATCAAGCGGATAGGCCGCGGTCGCGATTTTCATATGCTCTGGTCCTTGTTGATTATGACTAGCCCCAACAGGCCAGATCAAAAAAGAAATGGCAACTCTCGCTTTGAACCGCTGCGACCTTAAGGTGTCGCAGTCAGATCCCGCACCCAGAATTGCAGCGGCTTATCTGTTGCGGTCGAACTGTCGAGATCTTTCCAGCAAAACTGTGCAACAACCCCCTCCATCGGCACGTAACCCCGCTTTCGCCAAAAAGGATCCAGCGGGTTGTAGTCTTTAGCGCGCATCGGGTGATCAACTGGTCGCAGCACGCTGCAAAATGCCGATTTGGAATAGCCCCACGCCTGGGCATGGGATTCGCGGGCATCAAAGAACTCATGCCCCAGACCCAGGCCCCGATAGGCAGGCAAAAGCACTGATTCGGCGCAGTAGAAGACACAGTTCAGATCAATATCTCGACCTTCAAACGCCGCAGCAAAATCCTCGGCGTGATCGGTTAACGGGGTACCGGTCGAGGCCCCAATCAAAGTCCCGCCATCAAAGGCACCGACAACGATGGCCTCTTTGCTGTTGCGGTAGCTTTGCAGATAGGCTGTTTCGTATTCCAGGTCGCCATCATACAGATAAGGCCAGTCGCGAAACACCTCTATGCGCAGCCCTGCGAGTGCAGGCAAAACGCGGTCCAGCGCCGCACTGGCCAGGATCTCGAGACGCACAGAGCTCACAATGCCATCAGGCCTGGGCCGATTTGCCAGAAACCTGCGCCATCCAGTCAGCCAAATTGTAATAGGTGGTCACCCGGGTGATCTTGCCATCTTGCAGCTCAAAAAAGGACCCTCCAGGCAGGCGGTAGGTCTGCCCCTTGGCCTCTGGCAGCCCCTCATCAGTTTCAAGATAGGTTCCATTGACAATGAATTCGGCCGCCGCACGAGAGCCATCTTCAGTGCCAAACAGCACAATGCCCGTCAGCTCTTCTTTGTAGCACCGGCTCATATGAGAACAGAATTCGGCAAAGCGTTCCTTGCCCAGTCGTATCTCGCCTTCATTGACGTGATGGGCAACATTGTCGGACAGGCAGTCCAGCATTTCTGCTGTATCGCCTGCATTAAAGGCCGCAAAATAACGGGCAATGGTCTTGGTCATAGGATCTCCGTGGCTTCGCCCCAGCGCGCTGTAAGTTGTTGGATAATCTGGTCACGCGTCTGCCGATAGCTGTCCAGCTTGGCCTCACGCGTTTCACCAAGCCCCGTGGGATCCATGATCGGCCAGTATTCAACGTCCAAATGAAAGACCCGCGTCAGTTCCAGTGCGCGACGTTGGCTGGCGGGCGAGAGAGAGATGACCAAGTCAAAGGACGACAGATCATCGCCCCATTGTTCCATCTCGTCAAAAGAGCGCGACCGGTGGCGCGACAGCTCCACGTCAATTTCCTGACAGACAGTAACGCAGAACCCGTCGATTTCAAGATCATTTTTGACGCCCACAGACTGCACATAGGTGCCAGTGCCGTAAAACTTCTTCATGATCCCCTCGGCCATAGGCGAGCGGACCGCGTTATGATCACAGCAGAACAAAACGGACTGCGGCAACTCGCTCACGCATCAGCCCCCAAAATGCAGCACGCAAATAAGCGTAAAAAGACGGCGTGCAGTGTCGGTATCAACCTCTGCCTTGCCTTCCAAGCGTTCCTGCAGCACCCGGCTACCTTCATTGTGAATACCGCGCCGCGCCATGTCGATGGTCTCGATCTGGCTGGGGGGCAGGGTTTTCACCGCCGAAAAGTAACTCTCGCAGATCTGATAATAGTCTTTCACCACCTGTCGGAAAGGTGAGAGTGACAGATGGAATTCCGCAGCCTTTTGCCCAGCCTCGGTCTCCAAATCAAACACCAGACGTTTCTCGCGGATGGAAAGACCCAAATGATAAGGGCCATCCACAACTGGACGGTCGGCCCGTTCAGGCAAGGTAAAGGAATTTTCTTCGATCAGATCGTAAATCGCAACCTTGCGCTCCTGCTCTATCTCAGCCGTGGGCGGAGGCAGATTGCGGTCGTCCAAATCGATTTGGCTGATGCGGCTCATGGGTTTTGGTCTCTGTCGAAAAAGCGGTTCACCAATCTCTCTAATCTATGGCGCCGCCTGGGGCAAACAGACAGTCCACAGTACAGCTGTCCGTACAACAAAAAATGGCCGTGAAACTCTCGAAAACAGGGCAACAAAAGAGAAACTCTTGCCTTCGGCGAGGATATTTTGGGCCAAATGAAGCTGGGAATCGCTCTTGCTATGCTTCTAGGCTCAAGAGGCGGAACAGGCGGGGACGCCGATGGCCGTGCCAAGTGAAGCCTCTCGGTCTGCGCCAGCGCATGACCGAGAGGTGACCAATCTTCATTTGGCCCAAAATATCCCGGGGTGAATTGGCCACAGGCCAAGAGGGGCAGCGCCCCCCCTTATTCTTGGTTTAGGGCCTCAAGGCGGGCAGTCACGGAAAGCCCATGAGCCTCCAGGCTTTCACTTTGTGCGAGCACTTCGGCGGCGGGGCCAATTGCACGTAGGGAAGCAGGGGTCATCTGGCTAAGGGTGGTACGTTTTACAAAATCCATCACGGAGAGCCCGGAAGAAAAGCGGGCAGAGCGCGCTGTTGGCAAGACGTGGTTGGGTCCGCCAACATAGTCCCCAATGGCTTCTGGAGTGTATTGGCCAAGGAAAATCGCCCCTGCATGGATGGTTTTCAGGCTCAGCGCTTGCGGATCAGCAACACAAAGCTCCAAATGTTCAGGGGCTATACGATTGGAAAGCTCTGCGGCCTCGTCCAGATCACGAACCGTGATCACCGCACCAAAATCACGCCAACTGGCACCTGCAATCTCGCGGCGCTCCAATGTTTCCAATCGCGCCTCAACCGCCTTGGCGACAGCACGGCCAAAATCGGCATCATCCGTGATCAGCAGTGATTGAGCACTCTCGTCGTGTTCTGCCTGGCTCATCAAATCCAGCGCGATCCAGTCAGGGGTATTGTTCTTATCAGCGATGACCAGAATCTCGGACGGTCCGGCGATCATATCGATGCCGACCTTGCCAAAAACCCGCCGTTTGGCGGCGGCAACAAAGGCGTTTCCGGGGCCGGTGATCTTATCCACCGGGGCAATTGTTTTGGTACCATAGGCCAGTGCCGCAATCGCCTGGGCGCCGCCGATGCGGTAGATCTCTGTGACGCCGGACAGGCGCGCCGCCAGCAGGACCAGCGGGTTCAGCTCCCCGTCCGGGGCTGGTACGGTGATGGCCAGGCGTTCCACCCCAGCCACCTGCGCTGGAATCGCATTCATCAGTACCGATGACGGATAGGAGGCAAGCCCGCCGGGGACATAGAGCCCGGCCGCCGAAACCGGCGACCAGCGCCACCCCAATGTCGCCCCGGTGGCGTCTTGCCATTGCGCATCTGTCGGCATTTGCCGCATGTGGTAGGCACGGATGCGTTCAGCAGCCAGTTCTAACGCGGCACGTTCTTGCGGTGACACGGTGGCAATGGCTGCATCCACTTCGGCTTCCGAGATCGCCAGCTGGTCAGCGGTGAGATCCAGGCGGTCGAACTTGGCGGTGAGTTCAAGGACCGCGGCATTTCCGCGCGCGCGCACATCTGCGATGATTTCAGCAACAGCGGCATCTACATCCGGACTGTCCTCGCGCTTGGCATTGAGCAACCCGGCAAAGGCGGTTTCAAAATCTGCGTCTGATGAGTCTAGGAAAACGGGCATATCGGCTCTCTCTGGCTGTTAGGGTCGACATATCGCCCAGAGCAGCCTGCGACAAGCGTTACGGCGCCGCCTGCAACAGTTTGCGCATAGGCTGCCCTGGCAAGCCAAAGCAATTGGTCGCCGCCCCACTGCACTGCCAGCCCTGCGACAGATAAAAATCCAGCCCGCTTTTGGTCGCGGTCAACTGCGCCGCCGTATGTCCCTGTGCTGCGAGCTCTGCTTCCATATGCCTTAACAACGCGCCGCCAACGCCGCAGTTGATGCCCCAGGGCGCGACATACAACAACGAGACCTCCGCCTGCGGCCCTATCAGACCAACTCCTAAGATTCTCTCAGGTGAAGTCGCAACGGTGGGGACCACGCCAGCGGCAATCCAACCCCGGATATCTGCAGGGCTTTTGTTGCCGCACCACTGCGCCAAGCATTCCGGATCGCCAAGAGAATCCCGCTGGCAAAGCTGGGTGATGGAGGCCACCAAAACCTCGCTCACTTCAAAGACGTCAAACACCGTGGCAGGGCGCAGCACCAGTTCCTGCGAGAGGGGCAAAGCTGAAAAGACCTGTGAAATGCCGCGCTTGTTTTGCATGTCCACGGCATCCCCCGGTTTTTACCTTAGTCGCCGTGATCCGGCGCCTGTTTAGAGGGTGCCACATAGGGACGGGTGACATCGCGCAGGCTGACCTCAAGGGCTTCAACCGCCAGTCGGATACTGCCATCACCGGCAAGTGTGAGCAGCAAGTGACCTGCACCATCTTCCCCCGGTTCAAAATGGACCGAGAGCAGCGACAGAACCATCTCCTTGTCGCTGCGATCAATGCCCTGGGAGGCAACGCCCAGGACCGCGTCGATCACCAGTAGTGACTGAACCCGCTCAAAAGGGCGGCCGCGTTTTTCGGCGCTGGAGAGATCCTCCCAGCGGAACCGGTTGAGCAGGAGCGCAAAGCGGCGTTCCTTAGCGCGCCAACTCATCTCGTTGATGGGAAAGACGGCATCCTGCACCAGAGTGGACACCACCTGGAGATCCTCGGCGCTCAGCGCGCCAAGGTTCAGCGGGGCCTCGCGCCCATCATGAAAGCTCGCGTCTGACATAGGTCAGCTCCCTTTTATGCGTTCGATCTGGGCCCCAACGCCTGAGAATTTGCGCACCACCTGCTCATAGCCGCGATCCAGGTGATAGACCCGATTAACGATGGTCTCCCCTTCGGCCGCAAGACCGGCCAGGATCAATGAGACCGAGGCCCGCAAGTCAGTAGCCATGACTGGCGCGCCTTTCAGGCGGTCAACGCCGGTCACCGTGGCATGGCCGCCCTGCACGTCGATCTTGGCCCCCATGCGGATCAGCTCGGGCGCATGCATAAAGCGATTCTCAAAGATTTTCTCTTCCAGCACGCTGGTGCCTTCGGCGGTGCACATCAGGGCCATCATCTGGGCCTGCAGATCCGTGGGGAAGCCGGGAAAGGGCTCGGTGGTGACATTCACCGCTTTAACGCGGTCACCGCGCCGTTTGACCTTCAGACCCGCCTTGGTCTCGATGACATCAACACCTGCCTCATTCAGTTTCTCCACAAAGGCGCCAACCAGATCAAGACGTCCACCCAGCAGTTCGACTTCGCCGCCACAGATCGCAGGCGCCAGCATATAGGTACCCAGTTCGATGCGGTCCGTGACCACCGGATGGGTGGCGCCATGCAGACGGTCGACCCCCTCAATGGTGATGACCTCACTACCGGCGCCCTCAATATGAGCGCCCATCTTCTTCAGACAGTCGGCCAGATCGACGATCTCAGGCTCGCGCGCGGCGTTTTTGATCTGGGTGGTGCCCTTGGCCAGGGTCGCCGCCATCATGATGTTCTCAGTCGCCCCGACGGAGGCAAAGCCGAGCTGGATCACGGCCCCTTTGAGGCCGCGCGGCGCCTTGGCGTGCAGGTAGCCATCTTTCAGTTCGATCTCGGCACCCAATGCTTCAAGCCCGTGAATGTGCAGATCCATCGGGCGCGCACCAATGGCACAGCCGCCCGGCAAGGAAACCACCGCCTGACCGAGCCGGGCCAGCATTGGCCCCAGCACCAGGTTTGAAGCGCGCATCTTGCGCACAATTTCATAATCGGCGACGTGGTTGTCGATAGTGTGGCTCGACAGTGCCTGAACCAGACCATCCTGCAGGCTGGAGACCTCGGCCCCCAGCGATTGCAGCAGCTCGGTCATGGTTTTGATATCGCTGAGCCGTGGCGCATTGGTCAGTGTCAGCGGCTCTTCGCTGAGCAGGGTCGCGGGCATCAGAGCGAGGCAGGCATTCTTTGCCCCTGCGATTGGAATCTGACCATTCAGGGGGCCGTTACCTTTTACCAAAATCGAATCCATCTGCCTCTACCTTTCCGACTCTTCGGTCGTTGTGTCTTGTTTCACTGCACGCGCTTTTGCCTGCGCCTTGCGACGCGCCATATTAGCCTTCAACGAGGCTTTTAGCCGATCCTCACGCTGAGTGGGAGAAGGGCTCGATTTCTGTGTTTTTTTCTCTGCCATAAACCTTCTGTAACTTAGTGAGAAAAAACCGTCCAGAAGCTCTTGCGCCCTTCGGTGTTTATCCCTAAAAGCCCCTTCACCGGCGCTGCTGTAGCTCAGAGGTAGAGCACTCCCTTGGTAAGGGAGAGGTCGAGAGTTCGATTCTCTCCAGCAGCACCAGTAAACCCCCTTGATTGTTATATATTTTCTGTAAGACGCTGCGAGCTGATTTGCAGAACACTGCAAGAACGTGCGACAGGGTGTGGCAAAAAATTGGCAAAATCTGTTCGCACTTCGTTCCAATTGCGGAGAAATGCCGCACTGGCAGAATCCGCGATTCTTTTCGTATCAAAGAGAAATGCCCCAGCTGATGCCAGGGCCTATGGGTTTTTCTCTTGCTGCAACAAGACTCACTCAAACCAAAGCCGCCACCACGAAAAAGCGCTATTGGGAGCCCGCGGAGCTATTGGGAGCCCGCGGAGAAGGTGATCCGGTATTCCCTGACGTGCTTCATCCAACACCACGAGCAACGCATTTTACTGATGGCAAAACCAACCCTCACCTGATCCCCAAGTTTCTCGATGAGATCCAGAACCCGCACGGTTTCAGCATGACCGCAGTTGCACATCACATAGAGTTCGTGCCGATCGATCACTGAAAGTTCGGTTTCGCCGCGCATTAACATTAGCGAAAAAAATAGGCGAGACTAGCTAGCCTGACCAGCCCTAGAACCAAAGGTCATCCAAGAAGGAAACTCCAACGCACAAAGTCTGAAGGCAGCCCATAGCGGACGCTGGCCCACGATGAAAAAACAGTCATTTTGAGGCCAGGTAGGTTCGTGACCTGCATTCCCGCCAATTGCTGCTTTGAAGAAACCGCTATCAGGGCTGCAACTGTCCTTCTTCGTTGCCTACGCGCGTGTAAACATTGGGCAATCTGCTTTCTTCAAAACGTCATAGAGAAACTTCGCAGTTTGGATTAAGTGCCTTTCCTGCCCCTTCTTGCCAATCAACTGAGCTCCGATCGGCAAGCCATTTTTATCCTGCCCGAGCGGCAGGGTGACAACTGGGTGCCCCGTCAATGAGATTGGCGTGACAAACGACGTCATGGCATCAAAGTAATTCACTGGTTGCCCGTTGATGAACAGCGGGTTGGCGTAGTCGCGTATTCCGCTCCGATCGCTGGTTGGCGCCATATGTTTGAATGCAGAGACTGCGGTTACAGGAAGTAGCCAGATGCCATTCTCACCCAGAAAAGCATCAACAGCTTCAGATAAAACTGCCTTTTCAGCAAGCGCGTCATCATAGCGTTTCTGATTGTGGCGATACCCAAGCATAACGTTGGCGATAAACGCCGGAGACCTGCGAGCGCTAGAACGTCCAAAGAGGCGGGCAAGGAAGCGGACTGACGCAGGTATCAGCTCGCCAGTTTCAAAGCCCATGATCTCGCCAAATGCGCGGCGTGCGCGCGAGAAATCAAAGTGTTTTGGCTGGCCCTGAGATACTTGAAAGCCGGATTTTCTCCATTCCTTTGCGGCGTTCTCAAAGCACTGACGGATGCCGTCGCAGACCTCTATCCCAGCGCTGTCAACGCTCCAAAAGGCATCCGGCATCACAAATTCCTTTTCTGCTTCACCGGTCGGCTCGCTCATATGGGCCCATGCCAAATCAAGGTCCTCTGGTGTTCTGGCAATCGGTCCCATGCGAGCAAAATGTCGGAGTGGTGCAGCGCCATTCGCCATCATCCCGTCATTTGGCAGGGCGTTCTCGGTTGGCAGCAAACTGAAGACACCACAGAAGGATGCCGGAATGCGTAAAGAGCCACTTAAGTCGGTTCCGATGTCAAGAAAACTCAAACCTGCCGCAACAGCAGCAGCGCCGCCCCCACTGCTGCCGCCGGTCGTATAGTCTATGTTCCATGGATTGTTGGTTGTGCCAAACAGCGGGTTACTGCATTGAAAATCCATCGCAAATGGCGGCAGGTTGGTCCTCCCAATGACATGAGCACCTGCGCTCAATAGCCGTTCAACTACCGGCGCCGTCCGGGTGGGGCGAAAGTCCTTGTGCTGCTCAGAGCCAAAGGTACATGTCATTCCCTTAAGGTGAATTTGATCCTTAAGTGTGATTGGCAACCCAGCCAGACTGCCAAACATGTCATTGTCAGGTTTTTCGTTTGTAGCGACAATTGCGTTAATCTCAGGGTTCAGCCGATTGATGCGGTCCAGTTGGCTTTGCGTAACTTGATGTGCAGTAAGTTCACCGGATTTCAGGCCTTTTACAATCTGGGTTGCTGAGAGTTGATGAAGTGACATTTGTTGATCCTCGGGTTTCAGAGTTGAACCCGAAGTAACAAGTGAAAATTGGCCTTGCTGTTCCGATCATGCTTTTTTGACAGGAATGTAGATGTGAGTGAGTTGAGGCACCCCTTCGGCTTCATCCCCTGGGCTCAGGTAGGCTTCAAAGGGGATGTCGTCGCGTAAAACATGATCGGACTGCGGCAACCAGTTGCGGTAGATCTGGTTCCATGTCTGATAGAGAAAATCATATTCCCCCCAATGTTCAAAAACGGCCCAGTTTCCCGCTGAAAACCTATGCCAATCTTTGCTCCAATCACTTTCTGCGGTTGCGGAGAATGCCCCCCCGAACCAGATCGGAACATCGCCATCGTTCAGCTTTTGTGGCGTGCTCGGAAAACAACTCATCAGGAACAGATCAGGAGGTGAGGGGGAGGCCAGTAGCGATGAGAACTGCAGGGCGACATCTTGGTTACCTTTTTGAAAGAACTGTCCTTCTTGCGTTCCGGATGACTGGCGGTGCAGAAAATGAAACGCTTCCAGTTTTGCAATGCCCAGGGTCTCAATCGTTTTGCTAGGAGGGGAGCTGATGAGAAATCGCCGGTCTTGATCAATGCCTTTTACTGCCGCATCTGGATCATTGCGAAACGCGGATGGGCTCACGCCGAACTGCTTTTTAAAGGCCTTGGAAAACGCACTGTGTGTCTGGAAACCATAGTCCAGAGCAACCTGCAAAATATTGGCACATGAGTTGCTTGCCAGTTCCAAGGCTGCGGCCTCCAACCGGCGTACAACGATGTATTGGCTTACGGGTTCCCCCATGTATGCGCAAAACAAGCGCTGAAAGTGAAAGGGCGAGAGATTTGCCTTGTTGGCGATGTCAAAGGCTCGCAATGGCTCCGAAAGGTTCTCTTCGATATAGAGGGCTGCTCTGGCAATCTTTGTTCGGTTTCGATCCTGTGTCTGCATTCGTACAGACTAGCAATCTCCTCGCGGAGTTAAATGGGGTTTGCGACCATATTGAACGTTGTTTGGAGGAACAGCTTCATCCGCTTCACTTGCGCCTCGGGCACCACTTTGCAAAGGTCGCTACCTGCGCAAAGCCGCCATTACCTCCTACTGCGCCTCTTCACTCCGCCCAGACCCGCAGCGGGGTTTAGATCCCGTTACCGTCGATCTGACGGACGCCCTGCAGCTCATAGGTGCGCAGGGTATCCGAGAGCTGCACCAGGATGCCATTCTCGCTAAACACCGTGTCCTGCACGACCCTGAGGGCCTCTATTTCTAGTGGAACAATCAACCCTTGTTCGGGCTGGGTTTGTTTCAGGATCTCTGAAACGGTTTGGAGTTTTCCATTAGCACAGGCCCTACCTCGCGCCTCGGCAACCAGGGCATCCGAGATCTGTCCTTCAGACTGCGGCACTGGCCCGGTGTAGCCAGCGCAGGGCTGCAGCAGATCGGCCGGCACTCTGGGTGGTGGCGTAATCGGCTCACTGCCCAGCCCGAAGCATCCGGCCAGCAATAGCGGCAAGCAAAGGGGATAAAGGCGCATGGCGTCCCTCCATGGATTGCAGATCTTTAGAAAGCGCCGCCCAGCCGCGCGCCTCATCGGAAGCGCGGTCCAGGTGAGCGTGGTGAATGCAAACGGTCTCTGCGGCCCGTTCCAGCTCTGCATTCCTGCTGGAAAGGTCGGACTTAATCGCTGCAAGATCCTCGCGCAGTTGGGTCCGGTCATTGACCAGATCAACCAGCCACCAGACGGCCCCGACAAGGGCGATGTGCGGAATCCAGCGAAGCCACCCAATAATCAGCTCACACCCAACATGCAGAGCCGGTATTCATCAGTGCGACGACGCACCAGTACGCACACAACGCGCCCTCCGGCCTTGTTCCACCAGGTCAGTGCCTGGCACCCACCCGCGACACCCCCTGCATTCAGGCCGCGTGTCGCGGTGCTTCGCCCTATCCCACGGATCCCGACATTATAGGCAAGGCTCACATATGCTGCGTCTCGCTCAGAGGGCAGCCGGCTAGCGGATTTTGCAAAGTCTAGGGCGCAAGGCCGCTCCTTAGAGGCGCGATCGGCCCACAGCCGCTGTCCGCTGGTTATTTGAACGCTGCGCTGCAGCTTTCGCATTGCGGCTATTCGTGCATTTCGCAGCATTCTGGCGACTTTATCTTCGGTCAAAGAATCTCGAAGATGTCGGAATTTGACACAGAAGATATTGGCTTGTGGATGGTAAAACGGGTTTCGCAAAAGCTCAGGTTCATTACGCGCACCTCGGTTGCCGGTCCGGTGCAGCCCGGATCGGTACAAATTGTCTCGCGGACCGAGACGAGGCAGGCCGCACCGCTGCCGAGATACTCTCTGACCAAACGCTTGATGCGTTGTCTGTGCCACATGGCTTTTGCGGCCTGCATTGGACTACGTTCTGACATACCGCCTTTAGAATATCCCGGTGTTTGTTCGCGCAATAATATTTGAAAGCCAAAGCTCGATAGGGAGAAAGGGCTAGGCACGGCCGCGCGCTTGGCCCCGCCAAGGCTCGACGCATACAGTTCAGAGTTGGGTTGGGTTTGGCACATCACCATAAACAGCCACGGGATCAAATGACTTGTGGTCTTCGACAAAGGTCAGCGGGCCACCAGCCTCTGCTCCATGCGGGACCGCCCGGTAGAAACAGGAGCGATAGCCAACGTGGCAAGACGCACCGGACCCGGCGACATCGACGCGCAGCCACAGCGCATCCTGATCATCATCAATGCGCGCTTCAACCAGTTTCTGGACCAGACCAGAGGTGGCGCCTTTGTGCCAAAGTACCTGGCGGGCACGGCTGAAGTAATGCGCCTCACTAGTTTCGATGGTCAAGCGGAAGGCTTCGGCATTCATCCAACCGAGCATCAGCACCTCACCCGTGGCGGCATCGGTGGTGATGCAGGGCAGAAGGCCATCTTCGTCAAACTTGGGGGCGAGATCTGTGCTTTCTTCGACCTGTTCCACGGTTTGACGGGATTGAAATTTCAATTGTGTCATCTTGGCTCTCTTGTGTTTTGAGATGTTATAGCATAACGGTTCACAACTGAAAGCAGATACTTTTTGAGGCGCAGGCCAAAATGGCATCAATGGACAACCGCGTTCCTGTCACCTTGTTGACGGGGTTCTTGGGCGCGGGAAAGACAACGCTGCTCAACCACCTGATCCGCGATCCGGAGGCCGGGCGGATTGCTGTCATCATGAATGAATTCGGGGATGTGGGTCTTGATCACGACTTGATCGAGGAGGCGACCGAGGAAACCGTATTGCTGCAATCCGGCTGCCTGTGCTGTGCAATCCTGAGCGATCTTGCTAAAACGCTCGCGGCTTTGATTGACAAACGCTTTGCAGGAAAGGTCGATTTCGACCGGGTTGTAATTGAAACCAGCGGTATCGCTGATCCAGGCCCGATCGTCCACACGCTTGCCACGGACTATCAGATCGCCCAGGCCTATCGGCTAGACGGTGTTGTGACACTGGCCGATGCGGCAACAGGAATGAAAACGCTCGATCAGCAGTTCGAAGCGGTTCACCAGGTCGCTATGGCCGACGTGCTGATCCTGTCAAAAACAGATCTTGTCGAAGCTTTTGATCTGTCCCGGTTCGAGACCCGGCTAGAAGGCATCAATGCCTCTGCACGGCGCATCTATGCAGACCACGGGAGCGTCCCATTGGGGGTGCTTTTTGGCCTGTCCGCCATGCAAACCGAAGTGACATCATCAGAGGTGGACAATTGGCTGGGGCTGGCCGCGCAAATGGCCAAGCCCGATCCCCTGGCAGGGCTTTCCGGCTTCTCAGCCCAGCCTGCAACGCCTGCCACCTTCAGCCCCTCGGCGCCAGTGGCCCATCATGATCACCGGATCAATTCCGCATCCATCGAAGTAACAGAACCAATTCCGGCGGATGTTTTTGACTTCTGGCTGGATACGCTGATCGCGCTCAAAGGCCCGAACATCCTGCGCATGAAGGGTATTTTGCATGTCGAAGGGCTGCAGTACCCATTTGTCTTTCACGGGGTGCAGCACATCTTTGAGGCCCCCGTACCAATAAAGAGCTGGTCGGGGCAGGACACAACCAGCCGTGTCGTTGTGATCGCACGCGACATGGAGCAGGCGGATCTGCAGGCCAGCCTGGAAATGCTCTTGATGCAGCCCAAAGACGGTGCCGGATCAAAAGACCTGCCCGGCGGCATGATGGTCGAGACCATCGAGATGCCGTTCTGAGCCATGCCGAGCTGCTGTTCCCAGTCAAAGCGCCCAATTGCGCCACAGGTCAGCCGCGGCCCGATCAGCGCCTTTGCTGTCTGGTTATTGGCCCTGCCTGTGCGTGGCTATCGCCTGCTGTTGTCACCCTGGCTGGGCCATGCCTGCCGGTTTCAACCCACCTGTTCCGCCTATGCCATCGAGGCGCTGGAGACACATGGACCGCTGCGCGGATCATGGCTGACGCTCTGGCGCCTTGCCCGCTGTAACCCCTGGGGAGGCAGCGGCTACGATCCGGTGCCCTGCCCCCGCGAAAGAAAGACTTCAAAGTGATCACCATTAGCCTGCCCGATGGCGCGACCCGCGCGCTTGATCCTGCCAGCACTGCCGCCGATCTTGCCGCCTCCATCAGCCCCAGCCTCGCCAAGCGCACGGTGGCTGCGGTTGTGAATGGCCAGGTGAGCGATCTGTCTGCGCCCTTCCCCGATGGTGCCGCGGTAGAACTGATGTCCCGCGATGATCCGCGCGCTGGAGCTGATCCGTCATGATCTGGCCCATATTCTGGCGGAAGCCGTCCAGGCGCTCTGGCCCGACACCAAAACGGCCATTGGCCCCGCTATCGAGCATGGGTTCTACTATGACTTTGAGCGCGACACGCCGTTTACGCCTGAGGATCTGCCCGTCATTGAGAAAAAGATGCGCCAGATCATTGCCAGCAAGACGTCCTTCACCTGCGAAGAATGGAGCCGCGAGCAGGCTCAGCAGCACTTTGAAGCCGCCGGAGAGCCCTACAAGGTCGCGCTGCTTGACGCGATCCCTGAGGGCGAGGCGGTTAAGGTCTATCGCCAAGGGGATTGGCTGGATCTGTGTCGGGGACCGCATATGCGTAGCACCGGTGATGCGGGCAGCGCCTTTAAGCTGACCCGTGTGGCGGGGGCCTATTGGCGGGGTGACAGCAATAACCAGATGCTCAGCCGTATCTATGGCGTTGCCTTTGCCGACAAAGCTGCGCTTGACGGCCATATGACGATGATGGCCGAAGCCGAGAAACGTGATCACCGCAGGCTGGGCCGCGAAATGAACCTGTTCCACTTTGAAGAGGTCGCGCCCGGCTCTGTCTTCTGGCACGCCAAGGGCTGGCGATTGTTCCAAACGCTGATCGGTTATATGCGCGATCGTCAGGAAGAGGCAGGTTACATTGAGGTCAACTCCCCAGACATCATGGATCGTGCGCTCTGGGAAACCTCCGGCCATTGGCAGAATTTTCGCCAGAACATGTTCCTGGCAAAGACCGAGGACGACCGCGACTACGCCCTGAAACCGATGAATTGCCCCGGCCATATGCTGATCTACGGGCAAGGCACCAAGAGCTACCGCGATCTGCCGCTAAAAATCGCCGAATTTGGCAAGGTACACCGCTACGAGCCTTCGGGGGCTTTGCACGGGCTGCTGCGCGTGCGCAGCTTTACCCAGGATGACGCCCATATCTATTGCACACCCGAACAGCTGACCGAGGAGTGCCTGAAGGTCAACGATCTGGTCCTTTCCATCTACCGCGATTTCGGATTTGACAACGTGCGGATCAAACTGTCGACCCGCCCCGAAAACCGCATCGGCGACGATGACAGCTGGGATCGCGCCGAGGAGGCACTGCGCACAGCCCTGGATCAAGCGGGGCATCCCTATACGATCTTTGAGGGCGAAGGCGCGTTTTACGGGCCGAAACTGGAATATGTCCTGCGCGACGCCATCGGGCGGGATTGGCAATGCGGGACGCTTCAGGTGGACTTCAACCTGCCGGAACGGTTCGCCACCACCTATGTTGCCCCTTCCGGTGACAAACTGGCGCCGGTCATGTTGCACCGGGCGCTCTTTGGCTCGCTGGAGCGGTTCACCGGCATTTTGATCGAACACCACGCAGGGCACCTGCCTCTGTGGCTGGCACCAGTGCAGGCGGTTGTGGCCACAGTGACAAGTGCGGCAGACGGTTGGGCCACAGAGGTCGCTGGAGCGTTGAAAGCCGCGGGGCTGCGGGTCGAGACCGATCTGCGCAACGAAAAGATCGGCTATAAAGTGCGAGAACACGCCCTGCAGAAGGTCCCAGTGCAGATCGCGCTTGGCGGGCGGGAGGCCGAAGAACGCAGCGTGACCATCCGCCGCCACGGGACCGACAAAACCCAGACTCTGTCCATGGAGGAAGCCGTGCAGGCACTGGTAGCAGAGGCGCAATCCCCCAGTCGGCACGGCTGATGGCGACGCTCGGTCAAGTGGTACCGAGTTCCCCTGCGCCCTGGGCTTTTTGAAGTATAGACGAAAAAGGAACAACTCTTGCCGATCACTCAAGATGATATCGAAACGGCCTTGGCAACCTGGGGCAATGGAAAAATCGCCATTTCAAAGGCTTTCGAGGAGGGTGGCATTGAAGCGGCTCGCGCGGTCGCCTCTGCCAATATCGACAGCTACTATGGCTACGATCTTGGGCCGGTCCTGTTCAAACCGACCATGGCCAGTGGCGCGCAGACCTTCCGTCCAACCAAGGCGGGGGCCCTGGCCTATTTCTGTGGACACTCCCAAGAATACCCGCTCGACAACGGCTTTGCGATCATGGGCTGGCGCGCGATGGAAAGCATCCCCTCGGCCAGCTTCCTTCAGGGCGACGTGGCGATGTGGATGGGCTGGGTCAAACTGACCAACTCGGACGGGTCGGTCACCACGGTCGACAAGAGCTTTGGTTACAAAAAGGACGAAACCGGTACGCTGCGAATCGTTCTGCACCACTCCTCGCTGCCCTACCAGCCGCCGGAACCGGCCCTGAAAACAGGGCCCCTCAAATGATCCTCGACAAAATCCCTGCACTCGATGATTGCAGGCTTTTGTATCCGCACCTGGAAGTCTGACTGCAATTCATCAGTCAAACTGCGCTTCAACGGTCTGGCAGCGCAAACCGCTGCCGGGCTTCCAGGAATGAATCGATAGGTTGCCGCTCGATCAATTGCCAAAGGCGCGAATGATCTTGCAGCCAGAGGCGGTCTGTGACGCGCTGGTCGACATTTCCCGACAGAGATCCACGCTGCTTCAGACTAGCATTGTAAGACGACCAGTTTTTGTCTTGTACATTATTGAGGGCCTGCCACTCACACCTCCCATCTATCATGCTGGATTCACAGCATGAATCCCTACAAACGATTTGTGCAACAAAGCCAGTTGTGCCTATTAGCCAAATACTTTGTATAAAAAGAGTGTCGTGAATTTTTATATCTGCCTTGGCCCATGCGGGCTTCAGATCAGCGGTCACATCTCATGGCGCAGGACTTGGAACGTCAGGTCGCCGAGGCCTAGATCCGTATCGCCCTCAGGAACTGTCTCKT
>NZ_OMPQ01000015.1 GCF_900313025.1 Pseudophaeobacter sp. EL27 | reverse complement strand
TGGCAGGGCTTTCAGGACATTGAACATTCTGGACGAACACAGCCGGGAATGTCTTGCGATCCGGGTGAAGCGGAAGCTGAACGCGAACGAAGTCATTGATGCTCTGACGGATCTGTTCATTCTGCGAGGCGTGCCCTCTTACATCCGATCAGATAATGGCCCTGAGTTCATTGCTGAGGCCGTCAGAGGCTGGATCAAGGCTGTCGGGGCCAAGGCGGCATACATCGAGCCTGGATCGCCATGGGAGAACGGATACTGCGAAAGCTTCAATGGGCGAATGAGGGATGAATTGCTGAACGGTGAAATCTTCTATTCGTTACGAGAGGCCCAGATCATTATCGAAAGCTGGAGAAAACACTACAACACCAAACGACCCCACAGTGCTCTGGGCTACCGCCCACCTGCGCCAGAGACCATCGTCCCGATGGACCAAAGGCCAACCATGCACTAACTTTCAATTTGGACCACTCAAGTGGGGCTGCTCAGAAGGACGAGGAGTGCTGCGTAAAATCGAAAGCCCTTCTTACCGTCGATTGATCAAGTAGATCCCTGTCGCGACCATGACCAACGCACCCAAAATACTGATTTCTACTCGCTCATTTAGGAGCAACCATCCAAGGAAAACAGAGAAAACTGGCGACAGGAAACTGAACGAAGCAACAAACGCTGCAGGGTAGATTGTGAGCAGCCAAAACCAAAAAAGGTAGCCAAGGCTTGAGATGAAGACGATCTGAAACGCTAGTCCCGCTAGGTGAATTGGCTCTACGTCTCGCACTAGATCGCCCATAAACGGGGCAAGAACGAACAGGATAGGGGCCGAGATCGCAACTTGCCACAACAGCTGAATCTCTGGCTTAACCGTGCTCAAGGGGGTCGTGCGCACCAACAAAGCAAGGCTTGCCCAGCCCAATGCAGCACCCAATGCAGCAAGATCCCCCAACCAGCTTACATCAGTGCCATTCCGATCTGCCAGCGCCCACATTACTCCTGCCATTGCAGTGGCTAACCCAAGGATACGCTTCCGCGACAGTTGCTCCCCGGGCAAAAACATGTGAGCAGCCAAGGCCAGCCATACGGGCATTGAATAAAAGATGATGGACACGCGAGAAACTGAGGCCAGGTCCAGAGCTGTGAACAGGCAGATGAACTCAAATGTAAACAGGCAGCCTGACAACACGCCCCAGCGGCTTACGCCCTTGGGCATAATCACGGGTACACCTTTATACCGCATCCAGATCAGCAAAATTACGACTGCCCCGGCAGAGCGTAAAGCCGCCAGAAGCACAGGCCCGAAACCACCCCCTGTGAATTTAATCACAACCTGATTGAAGCCCAAAAGCAGGGCAAATCCGATCAGAGCTGTTGCTCCAAACACATCCATTGAAGTTTTGCGTTCCATCGGCGCATCAAGGCCGCGTGAACGCAAAATTGTCAAGAAGATGAGAGGGTTTGCCTACATTCCTAGACGTTGAATGGGCTCGTAGTTGGTGCCTATGTCAGGTGGCATGATCGCCATCTCCCCAAACAGGCTGATTCCGGATGCCGGACTAGCTGAAAAAGGCTGAGAGAAGATGTTTATGGAAGATTCCCCATGGCCTTTGGATTCATAGGGTGGACCTTTCTCGAGTACTTTTTGCATGAGGCTTGTTGCACTTTTAGCGGCCTTCCCCTTGCTCAACATAACGGGCCTTATCAGACCCGGATACCGCGAGGGCAGTCGCCATGAGTTCAATTTCGGTTGTGCTGGTCAATCAGCCGTTCGCGGCACTCTCAACTTAGATTGGCCCGATAGGCAGCTATGCGCAGTTTGTGTACTTTGCAAAGTCCACCTTTCGACCTGAGAACGTAGCCCTCTACCGCTGCGATGCTGCGTCAAAAGCGGTCATTGATGCAAGGTGCGGCGATTTTCTGGGCTTGGGCGGCAGCGCTGCGGACAAAACGACCATTCGCTGAGGCTACGCCAATGGCCGCATTCTAGGAACCAAGACGGTCGAAAATGGTGGCGTCAAAAGAAACTGAAAATTATTGGTTTTGGGCTAGCCTTGCCAATGTCACCTCAGATTAATTCGGTCTGAAACCTTATAAAAGACAGCGCCGCCCTCACGTCGAGAAGAGTCGGCATTTAGCCGAAACACTCCAACGAAGCGATAAAGAGTCCCAATCAACGGTTCTTCGCGTCTTGCGAAAACTGCTCTGGGATGAACCTCACCATTTGTGCCAGGCTGATAGCCCGCATTGTGTTCACCCAGACGCTTTTCGATGATCATCGAACCATCACTTGAAAGAGAGTTATCCCACTCACCATTTTGATAGAGTCGAGGAAACCAAACCATCGATAATCCAGTCTCTTTTGGCGGTCTCCAACCACCTCGCATGTGCGCCTTCAAGTTTACACCGAACAGCTCGATTGCATCGGTGTGTTTGCGCAGCAAGACATTTTCTCTAGCATCGATGTAGCCACGTTCCAGATGCGGTTTTGAGGTGAGTTCATTATCGAAATCCCAAGGTTTATAACGACCTAGTTTTCTTTCTTCTTCGACTTTCGAAAGAACAAAACTGAGGAATTCGTCGGTTTGACGCCCCAACTCAACCAAAGACCTATGTTCGCTGTCTGGGCCCAAAACCTTGATCCGCTTTTCAGTCAGATTGGTTGCCTCAACGATATCTCGCGATCTAAGGTCATCTAGCTGTTTGTGGTTTTCTCCTTCGTGTTGGGGTTCGTCTACCTCCAGAGACACATTGATTTGAGGAAAGTACAAATCGAGCAAGGCCCGTCCATTCGGACGTCGGACAAGCTGTTGAGACACAAGTTTTACATCGGTGCTGCAAAGGTTGTGGATGATCCGGGAAACAACGAAGTGTTCGTATTGCTTGTGTTTTACCTTCGTCAACAAGTTCAAAAGGTGTTGGTCTTTGTTCATTCTATTCAGCTCTTGAAGTATGTTTACTGGAGGTGATTTATCGCTCCTTGCCAGACCCCTAAGGTAATTAGATTTCGTGCTGTGGGCAACTTCATGACGGTCTGTCCAGTTAGAGCAGACATTCGCGTTCCGTGCAGCATCACGCTCTTTGGGCTCAAAGCGGACATCTGACAAGTTTGGTGGGGGTACTCTGCGTGTTTGAGGGCCCAACGGCAACCGGGTGAACAACTAGGCCCGATCCTGTGCAAAATCACCAAGGGGAAATCCGTGAAATTAGCATGAGGTTTTCCAGCCAAGCGCGCAATTATACGCGCCGATTTTTTCTAGGGAAATGGTACATTTGAACTACTTTTGTGGGAGGAGGGTTCGCAGTAGGAATAGTCGATGACCCTTTGCCATTTTAGGAAACATCTGACATGCCGAAATCCATTGGAAAAAAGTTACCCTCGACTTTAGCCGCAGTCATCATCGTGATAGGAGCCACTCTTGTCGGAAAGGCTGCTAGCGCTGAGGGTGATCTGTACTTCATGCACAACGGCAGCCCGTATTTCGTGTGGTCAGAGCTTTCAAGGTGCGAGGTCGATCTGACTCCAGGCGGTAATCCCTGCGTTTCTTGGGGAAGCATCCCGTTTTGCGGGCGCCTTCTTTGGGGCTCGCCGACATCGACCAGTGTTGCTGGTGGCAAACTAGAGCGCAACGATGTGGTGAACCTGCGCCATACCAACGGAAACACGGAATTCTGCAAACTGGAATCGTGATCGGGTGCTCTCGATGCATCAGTTTTCAGCCTTCAGGCATTTGACCGAAATAATCATTTGTCTGATTGCTGCAGAGTTGTTGGTTCGCTGCCAACTGAAAGAGCGTCTTCAATGGGTAGCTTCGTACACCTTCAGAACGTCGTGCTACCCAGTTTCTCAAAGTCGATGCTGCACAGCCGTTGGCGCTACCGCAGCATCGACTTCGGCTGTTCAAGCTCACTGAGCGTCTGCTTCGGGAGCCTGATCACACAATGTCGCGCCTGCAGTATTGTCGCGGCGAAACCTTGTACCAATGTCTAGAAAGGGCTGACAGCAGCCATCCGCAACCTTGCATGGATCAGCGCTATCCTTGCAAACAACCAGCAACGGCGGCTATGCGCAGATAGCGGAGTTTGCAAAGTCCGTCTTTCAGCCTAGGAACACCGCCTGCGACCGCTGCGATGCCGCGTGAAAAGCAGTCATTGATGCGAGGTGCGGCGATTTTCTGAGGTTGGACGGCAGCAGAGCGGACATTGTTAGCTTTCGCTACGTCTGCGCCAAGGTCCGCTTCGACAAAGCGGCGGACGGCACAAATGGTCGTTCTGACCAGAAACAGAAATGTATGAGTTCTGACAAATTTGGTACTGGAAAGGAAATCTAATGCCGAGCTTAGATCTCGTCCATTGGGGCAAAAAATTCGGCTTACATGGATTGAACGGAGTCCCCAGTCCAACTAATCAAATGGGCAATCATTGCACTAGGGAGGCAAGATTAATAGAGGCGAGATGATCCAGAACGCCTATTCGCCCAGGAACTTCTGGGGACATTTCATTTGAGGATGTCGACCTGAATTCGTAGACAAGAAGATACACATCGTGATCACTGGTTAAAAATGTTTCCGAAAGATCTGGGTTGAGGTCTAAACGGCGAGCATTCATGAGCGACTCCATAGCTTCCTGATCGAACTCAATACTGGTGTCGAACTGAACTGGCTCATCTGTGGCTACGATCACCAGAATTCTGTAGAGGCCCTCTGGCGCAAGAAAAAGGGCTTCTAACAAACATGAAAAGGAGAACGAACCACAGGTGTTTCTGTTGATGTCTGCGACCCATCGTTGCGCACCGTCGACGGGCATCCCGCCTGAGGTGATCTGCTCTACAGGAGTGATGATTGCTATACCCCCCTGCGGCGTTGGGAGAGTACCAACATCGAAGTATCCCGCCGAACGAAGAGCTGATCGAATGGACACCTCTAAATCAAGCAAGGAAGTAGATGCACCATACTCCGCAGAAATTTCAGCTATACTCAAAGGAATGCTTGAAGATGGTTTAGGGGCTGGGATGGGAAAAAAATCTTGGTTGGGTCCCGCACTGCAAGAAACAAGAATCGCTGTCGCCAGCACGCAGCTGGTTGTTGTCACGCTTCTACGCATCGTTTTTGTCCTTAAGAAAGAACAATACGCCGATTGCGGCTACTACGAGCCCTTGTAACGGGCCCGTAAAAATACTCGCCTGCTCCATTGCTGAAATTCGCGCTTCAACTGTTGATGCCTGTTTGCCTAAAAGCGTCAAGACAACAGGCGCAAGAATAACAAGAAACAGCACAGCTATATAGAAAATCGACAACCAAGCAGATAGGCGAAAGAAAGATCGCCGGACCCGCATTTCGTCAGGAGAATCGGGTTGAAGTGCGCCCGCAGCAAACACGCTTATCATCAAAGCTAGCGTCGGCAAGAAATTTGGGAGCGCCCATCCCCAAGCTTTTGAAGCATCGGCTCCGTAAGCGCCCATTAGTGTTTGAGTTGCCATAATGAGAAACAGCACGCCACAAGCGGGAAACCAAATATTTGCTAACTTGTAGCGCGCCGTTTCAAGACTTATTTTGTTACTCATTGGATGACCCAGATTTTTGTATCGGCACCGTGTGAAGGAACTTTTGCCTTAATATTTGTACACTCTGCTTGGTGGAACCCGCGCGATGCAACAAAAATTTTTATTTTTCCCCATTGGTATTTTTCCCCATTGGATCGTGCAAGAGGACTGATGGCGGTTTTTTTGGCCTGACCACCAAAAGCTGCCATTCGTTCATCGCGCAGCATCGGTCAAAGTGGGCTCCTAGCGGACATTGAGGGCAAAAAACCGCGTTTGACAGCTAGAATGTCCGCCTTCAGGAAGTCGAGGCGCGATTTGTGCATGTGCGGCAACAGCAGCCAACCCCGCTTCGCACCGGTCTGCTTTGGGCTGACAGCAGCCATCCGCAACCTGGGCGGATCGGCGCCAGCCGCGCAGCCCCCTGCTACGTCGGCTATGCGCAGTTTGTGCACTTTGCAAAGTCCGCCTTTCGACCTGAGAACACAGCCCTCGACCGCTGCGATGCCGCATGAAAAGCGGTCATTCGTGAGGCTTGCTGCAATGTTTTGAGGTTGAAGGGTAGGACTGCGGACTTTGTTGCCGTTCGTTGCGGTAACTGGAATGTCCGGTTTGCTGAAGAGCCTTGGATGCCGGGCGTGGCTACTGGAGTTTGGCCATGGTATAAACATGGGCAATATTCGGCAATTGAACTCAGGCAGGCGACTAGTCCCGTCCATAACACCGGTTTGGAAATTAGGATGAATTTTGCGAACGTTCTTGGACTGGCTTTTATTGCTCTCGCAGCACTGACAGCTCCACAAACTGTTCAGGCTCAACATGCTTGCATCGCCAACTATAGTACCGACGGAAGAGTAGTTAGGTCTGCACAGGAGGACGAGGTTCTTGGCAATCTGTCCGACACATTAGCGGATATTCTGCGTACCCAAATCGAGGACGCGCTCAATGGCACGGCATGGCGTGCGCCATTTGCACAAGCCCGCTATGACGATATGCTTTTCACGTTATCTTTCCTTGACCGAGAACTCGGTCCGACGTTCACACCGCAAATGCAGGCTGCTGTCGTTGCGCAATTTATGAGCCCCGTTGTCCTCCATGAGACAATGGAGCCTATCAAGGAACTCCTTCTGGGCGACCCTCCAAGGTTTGAAGCTTTGCTGGAACGCCATGTGGGTGCATATATGTACTGGCAGCAGTTCAGCTTGTGCTCAGTAAATTCGCCCTATTCGTTTTTCCAAGGTATTTTTGAAAGGGTCGCTATCGAAGCAAGTGCCAGCTCTGCAAATGACGACTACCGCTTTATTCGTGAAAGGCTTTCGGCAGTCCCAAAACGCAACTTGGGTGGCCAAGACCTGATCATTCGACAGAGTTATCTTCCTGATCAAACAAGGCCACTTATCCGTTTTGCTCTTCCGCCATGCGGAACGGATAACGAAGTGCGAAACATCGTTTTCGAATATGATTTGGATGGGGAAGTGTGGGTTGGTATCGAACCCCCGTTACCAGTCCGAACTTGGTATCAACGTGGATTCTCGGATTGGGACGAAGTTGACATGGATATGGACAGACGCGGATTTCAGCCAACAAATCCAAAACAGTATGCAGAGGCACAATCTGAACTGATTGCCCGTTTCGAAGAACTACAAGTTCTTATCGGCATGCCCATAGAATTTCCAAGAAATCTTGATCTCGATTGTCCGTGAGATTGTTCAAAGCGGACGCTCATGCGCTGTGCAGCATCGGTCGAATTGGGCTCACAGCTGCCGTTCGCCGCGCAAGCATACCAAACTGACACTGAGACCGGAGATCAAGGTCGGCTTAGCGGACGAAGCGGACTTTGACCACTTGTCGAATTCGAGGCTATCAAGATCCGGAGAAAGATAAATCGGGGAAATTTCCAGCTCATGGCGCAGTTCAAAGTTCGGCTAATGTTTGAGTGGGGTGGGCCTTGCTTGTGGGGCATGAACAAGGCAGCGCAATCCGCCTTTGGTGGTTACTCAAACTTGGAGACCACCCTGCCTTTGTCACAAAGAACCAAGGCCAAGTTGGTTGAGTTGACAAAAGCCCACGACGGAGCGCTGGACTGGTCAGATCCAGGTGGGCGGAGCCCTTGGTCAAAGGAACAGTTCACCAAGTTCGAAACCGAAGCGCTCGCGATACTTCTGGATGTCCAAACAGAACTCGGTGACGACTATTTGGTCTGGTACGAGCCAATTGGTCAGTGGGATAGCCAGTAGGTATGGGCTCGAAGCTGCCGTTCTCTGCAGTGCGGTGGGTAGGGACTAAGTTCCCCTTGATGAGCCCAAATCTCTTTCCAGTTTGAGAGCGGGTTTCAAAGGTTTCGTTTCTCGCATTTGGTTGAAATCACTTACCTATTCCGTTTCTGGAAAGCCGACTACCCGAAGCAGCCGCACTTTCCGGTTCGGCGCTTCTAACTGCGCACTCCAAACTCAACATAAGAGCCCTTATCGGATTTCGAAGGCCATCAGTGCCCCAAACTCTCACACCGTTGCGCTTGGAAACTAGTTTACGAAGCAGTCTATTGTAGTGCCTTTAGGGCTCATCTTAGACGGTTGTACAGGTCGAACATTTCACCATACCTTTCATTGTATCGATTTTGTAGGCGAGTCATCAATGGCATTGAAATCAAGGGGATCACCTAAGGTTCCTGCTGAAGTATCTGATCAAGAGAAGTACCAAGCACGAAATCGGCTTGTTCTCTTTACATTCGTTGCTTTCTTTCTGGGGTTTATCACTGCTCTGTACCTCGGGGCTGCAGGCCAGACTGATCTTCAGAAAATCCCTGCTTGGTTGACGGCTATAGCTTCTACTGGTGCTACGGCAATCAGTCTGGTCGCGGTGTATTTGGTGTATCAGACGCTCGAGGCGACCAGGGAAACGCTTGTTTCCACAAGAGAAATGTCAAAAGATCAAAGGCGAATAGGCGAAGCACAGATCCGCCCATTTCTCTTGTTTGAAGGGCAATTTTTTCATTCAGTAGATGGATGTGTCGAAGGCTATATCAAGCTAGTAAACTACGGAACTGCCCCTGCGACAAAAGTCAGGATTGGGGTTGATGTGTTCATCGCAATCTACCCTAAAGAAGACGAAGAGCAGGGGGCGCCACCTGCCTCAGGGGTACTTGATAGCGCGCAGAACTTGCTGGAAGTACCAGTAGTACCCCCTAATGGCGAAGTTAAAGTGCCTTACGAGAGTTTCCATTCGTTGGATCGGGAGAGCGAGGAATTGACTGCTTGGTTTTATTGGAGCTACAGCGGCCACGATGGAACGGAAAGGTATGCCGGAACACAAAAAACCCACTTGTTTACAGAAGCAGACATGAGGGAGTTTGAAATGCGAAGGGTCTCAAAATTTCCTTAGCGTTCAAATGTTGGCCATTTTCAGGTTTTGAAGGACAAACCAATTTCTTTCCAAGATCTCCGTATTCAGCGCGGAAGTTCCTTTTTTACATAGCTCTATCCGCCTTCTTCCGGGATCATCCGGCCTCTTCCGGTTACTGCAATATCAAGTGTCCCCTAACAATGGCGTCAATAAACTGGTCCACAGTGAAGGAATTCTGGCGTTCCAACGCGTCCCAAATAAGGAACGTGCAATCGGCGTATTCCTCGGGATTGGTTGGTGCGTTCTTAGCTTCGACGGCCTCTTCTGCGAGGTGTTCAAGAGGGCCGACCGGGCCGACGTCGCCGAAGGTCTTGCGGCTCCATTCGCGGCGATTAGTTGCGATGGCGGTCATGCGGTTAACTTGATCTTGGGTCAGGCCAAGAGCAAATGGGGAAGCGGCGTTTGTCATGAGTGGTTTCTTTCGAAAATGGGTGGGGTTTGGGGCTTTTACAGGAAGGCGTTGAGAGCAGCGCCGACCAGGTAGGCGGCGCCACAACACGCGAGAAATGGGCCGGTATTTTTGCGCTCATACGCGCAGGCTCGGACCTCGCAGGCGGCAAGAAATGCACCGACAACCAGGAGGGCCGCCCCGAGAATGAATGGTGCCATGTCTGTGTCCTTTCCAGTGTTGGGCTGCTCATCAGATCAGGGCCGCCACTCCCTGATGACCTCGCCCGACTTGGCCGGGCGGGTTTCGCAAATATTAGGAGTTGAGTTGTTCCTTGACCGCTTTGGCTTGCTTGAAGGTCAGCGAAGACGCCGCTGCGATCTGGATGGCCTCTCCGGTGCTGGGGTTGCGCCCTGCACGAGCTGCGCGCTCAGAACGCTTGGGGGCCAATGAGGTCCGACGGGATTGAAAGGACTTGGTCATTTCAAGAACTCCAGAAACAAGAGGGCGAGGGGGAGAAGACAGACGCAAATCCCACCGATGAGATCGCCCAGAAAGTCAGATAGATTTGCCCAGGGCAGGCGGGCGAGGTGACCCCGGATCAGCCGAAATATGACTGCGCCGGGGCCGGTCTTTGCCGTGAGCGGGCGTGGGGTATCAAAAGCCCCCAGCGACCCATCCACGGCGTCGCTGGGGTAACCATCTGAAACTATTGTTATAATCCCGTTCTGGAAAGAGATGCCTAGTTTTTGGCTGTATTTTCCAGTTCGGGAGTTAACATAATGTTGCTTATTAGCTCCTAGAGCGCTGTGACCGTCCGCAGCCTGGCAGGGAACGCCTAAGGTCAGCTATGCGGACAATGCGCCATTTCGCTGCAGATGCGCCAATGTCCGGTTTGGTGACTTTCCAAAAACGACCATTTTCAGTACAAGCACATGAAGATGGTTTTATCTGCAGCTAAGTTTTAGGAAGAGTATATGAAGTTTTGGGAACTATACTCCATATGCAGGCAGCACGATCACCTTTTTGAGCAGGCACTTAAAGAGGCTGAAGATCCTAGATACTATTCTTGGCTTCAAAAAATTGAGGAGGTTTGCGCAACGCAACAGCGCGACAAGCTCGATACAAAACTGCCAGATATTTTGTGCGTTCAAGCCCTCAAAAATTATCCTGAAAAAATGTTTGAATCGGAAGAACATATCCGGTCCTATAGATTTGGTGATGATGATGCTGAAATCTCCTACCTAAATGTTTATCAAATGTATGGCGGATCTTTCTTAGAAGAAGTCTTAGAGAAAGGTAGCATGAGAAAATAACTGATTTCACTCAAGAAAGCAGAGCTTTTTAACATCTCCGCAGAAGAACCGTTTTTGGAGCGGCCTCAGAACACCCTCATTTGCGCTGCCGAAAACTCTTTCTGAACCTATTGGTTGTTGGGAAATCATATACACATCTGTGCGAGCTGACATTCGCTGCGCGGTGGAAATATGGTAAAGTGGGCTCAAAGCTTGAGCAGCCCCACTTGAGTGGTCCAAATTGAAAGTTAGTGCATGGTTGGCCTTTGGTCCATCGGGACGATGGTCTCTGGCGCAGGTGGGCGGTAGCCCAGAGCACTGTGGGGTCGTTTGGTGTTGTAGTGTTTTCTCCAGCTTTCGATAATGATCTGGGCCTCTCGTAACGAATAGAAGATTTCACCGTTCAGCAATTCATCCCTCATTCGCCCATTGAAGCTTTCGCAGTATCCGTTCTCCCATGGCGATCCAGGCTCGATGTATGCGGCCTTGGCCCCGACAGCCTTGATCCAGCCTCTGACGGCCTCAGCAATGAACTCAGGGCCATTATCTGATCGGATGTAAGAGGGCACGCCTCGCAGAATGAACAGATCCGTCAGAGCATCAATGACTTCGTTCGCGTTCAGCTTCCGCTTCACCCGGATCGCAAGACATTCCCGGCTGTGTTCGTCCAGAATGTTCAATGTCCTGAAAGCCCTGCCATCATCTGTTCGGTGATGCACGAAATCGTACGACCAGACGTGATTACGATATTCGGGACGAAGCCGGACACACGAACCGTCGTTGAGCCAGAGCCGTCCTTTCTTTTGCTGTTTCACAGGCACTTTGAGCCCCTCGCGTTTCCACAAACGTTCGACACGTTTGTCATTCACCTGCCAGCCAGCGTCTCGCAGTAAGGCAGCAATCCGGYGATAGCCATATCGCCCGTACTGACGCGTCAGCTCGATCATATCAGCTACCAGGTGTTCCTCGTCGGCACGCCCCTGTGGCAATCGCCGTTGTGTGGACCGGTGTTGGCCCAGGACACGGCAAACGCGACGCTCGGAAACCTTCATCTTGCTGCGAATGAGGTCGATGCAGGCACGGCGGCGCGAGGGGCTCAGAAGTTTCCCTTTGCGGCCTCGGACAGGATCAATTTGTCCAGCGTCAGGTCCGTTACCGCCCTGCGCAGGCGCTCGTTTTCCTTCTGGAGCCGCTTCAGTTCCTTAAGCTGCTCTGTGCCCATTCCGCTGTACTTCTTCTTCCAGCGGTAATAGGTTTGCTCCGTCACGCCGATCTGACGGATTGCATCAATCCGGGGCATCCCTTGCCCCATCAACACTTCAACCTGCCGTAACTTCACGACAATCTCTTCGGGCTTCGGTCTCTTAATAGCCATCTATGGTCCTCCGCTTTTCTAAACATAGGGGCGGACCACTTCATTGGGGGAGGCTCACGGTTCGGCGACTCCAACTGAACACTCCAAACTCAACATAAGTGCCTTTATCGGACTTTCGGGGCTGAGTATGGGCTTGACCGAGTAGCGGCAAACGTCCACGTTCCCTTTGCTTGTTGGGTAACGGAGGGGCCTAGGATGTCCGACCATTGGCGCTACCTTAAGGTGCTGGATGATGATGTCAGCCAACTCTCTCGCTTCATACAACCTGCTGAAGGCAACTTGAACACATATTCATTAGAACTTGCTCGGTTACTCATGATCGCCACCCAGGAATGTGACGTTCTTTTAAAGGGGATTTGTAAGGGGTTTGGTGATGATTCCGTCCGTAATGAACATGGGTATCGGAAAGTTATACGTCAAAAATCTCCATTAATTTCAGGCGTTTCTGTCCGTGTCGATCCCTTTGATCTGACGTTTAGGCCATTCGAATCATGGTCGAACGACGAAACGCCTGACTGGTGGACCGCAAACAATAAGGTGAAACACCAACGCACGGAGCATTTTGAAATGGCAAATTTGAGAAACGTTCTTTCCGCAATCTCCGGCGTTTTGATTGCAAATCTTTACTTTCAGCGAGATACGTCTAACCGGGTTGAGGTACCATTGCTTCTTGAGCATTTTCGACCAATTCTCCAGCGAGTTGGCGCTCGTACCGTCAACGAGTTTTCCTACATAGTTCCACGTTGGTAGTGAGACAGTCAGAGTTTGAAGCGCGAAGGGTCCCGATATTTGCTGTTGGCCTTGTAAGGGCGGTTTGACAGAGTTTGAAAGACAACATGTCGGGTCTTCATAACTTCTAGGTTCACACTGAAAACCCTTTTTTACAAGGTTCAGTCCGGCTTCTTCCGGGTTCTTCCGGTTACTGCAATATCAAGTGTCTCCTAACACTGGACATGCAGTTCACGATCTCAAGGCGCTCTAGACTTAGGGTCTCGCCGATATGGTCCTTGATCGTGTCACCACTAATCCCATGCACACCATTCCCCCACAGACAAACCCAGTCAGATCGGGTTTCGCTGACGACAATTCGTGTTCGATTAGGGAAAATAACAGGTAGGCAAAGCCGCTGACCGTCCTCAGCCTGGAAGGGAACCCTGACCCATCTCAACAAGGCTGAAAACTGGTCGAAAAAGTTAGACCACCTCTCTCTGGAATAGCAGTGTTTTCTCCAGCTTGAGGCAAGCTGAAAACACTTTTCCAGATCACGGAATATGCCTCAGGTTGACATGCGCAAAACACTAGCTCCTTATGCGTGCACATTTTCAAAAAGCTCGAACAAATTTAGGAGAGAAAAATGGCTGTTATAACAACGCCCACCAGCGCATCAGGGCAGGTTAATCTGACTGGTACAGGTCAAGACGACACAATCAACGCACACGACTATGCAAACGTGCGCCAAACACACGTCTATGCTGGAAACGGTGACGATGTAATCAACATGTACTTTGGTGATGGCGATAGGTATCGGTCAGACTGGATCCACCAACACAGAGAGTATCAAGGTCATCATGTTCGCGGTGGAAACGGGCACGATGTATTCAATTTTGATAGCCTATCTTCTGTTACAGGAACAGTTATCGGCCGAATTGAAGATTTCGATCTTTCTCGCGATGTTATCCAAATTGAGGGAGCCTCGATTTCAGCCTCTGACCTGAAACAAGGTTACGGTCAAACCAGCGGATATAGCTGGAAGGTTGTGGAATGGAACGGAGACCACAACGACCTAAACAGCTCTCCGCAACAATGGCTTCTTATTGATACCGGTACTGGCTGGGTGTTCTACAGCCTCGAGGGAGCTAGAGTAGATGTCACTGGCAATGGGGCTGCCAACAGTGGTGACCAAGAGGGCCATTTTTTCACCGTCGCCCCACCAAATTTCGCCGCAATGACCTCGGTGGGCTATGTTGATCCTGTGAACGTAGTTCCTGAAACGAACAATAGCAACGATTACCAACCTTCCAATGGAGGCATTCTTATTAATGATCTGGATGTGGACGGAAGCGATGTGGCAGCAGTAATCCAGGGAACTGACGGGAATGACGTCATCGCAGCGGGGCTGAATGACGATAGCGTTCAAGCTGGTGGTGGGCATGATCGTGTTTGGGGTGGTAGTGGAAACGACACGCTATCGGGCGGGGCCGGCGATGATACGATCCAAGGCGGTACTGGCTCTGACGTTCTGATCGGCGGCAATGGTTCTGATACTTTCGTTGGGAAATCAAACCAAGGGCCCGACACCGTTCAAGATTTCGTCTTGGGTGAGGATATTGTAGTACTGCAATATACATCGCCGGACGGAAGTATCTCTGAAATCAGTTTTTCCACCTTTCAAGAAGCACAACAGGCGGGGATCAACGTTTCCGACGTCAGCGGTGGTGTGCTGGTCAGCTGGGATATTGACGGCAATGCGCCCAATATGTTTCTTGCTGGTTTGAGCAGCAGCGATCTGCCAGAGCCTCCGCCTACTGGTGATAATCTGATCAATGATACCGTTGGGCGTAGCACCCTGATCGGTACTGAGGCTGCAGATACATTCGTTATGCTGGCTGATGCTGAAAAAGATGACATCCAAGGCTTCGACGTCACAAACGACGTGATCGACATGAGTGCCTGGGGCGCCAGCAGCCTAGGCGACCTGTGGGTCAACCAAGACGGGGCTAACCAAATACTAGTTTTTGGGGACGAACGGATCGAATTGCGTTCGTTTAGCGATACCTTGACGGAGAGTAACTTCATCTTTGATGGGTCAACACCGCCTCCGCCTACTGGTGAWAATCTGATCAATGATACCGTTGGGCGTAGCACCCTGATCGGTACTRAGGCTGCGGATACRTTCGTTATGCTGGCTGATGCTGAAAAAGATGACATCCAAGGCTTCGACGTCACAAACGACGTGATCGACATGAGTGCCTGGGGCGCCAGCAGCCTAGACGACYTGTGGGTCAACCAAGACGGGGCTAACCAAATACTAGTTTTTGGGGACGAACGGATCGAATTGCGTTCGTTYAGCGATACCTTGACGGAGAGTAACTTCATCTTTGATGGGYCAACACCGCCTCCGCCTACTGGTGAAAATCTGATCAATGATACCGTTGGGCGTAGCACCCTGATCGGTACTGAGGCTGCGGATACATTCGTTATGCTGGCTGATGCTGAAAAAGATGACATCCAAGGCTTCGACGTCACAAACGACGTGATCGACATGAGTGCCTGGGGCGCCAGCAGCCTAGACGACTTGTGGGTCAACCAAGACGGGGCTAACCAAATACTAGTTTTTGGGGACGAACGGATCGAATTACGTTCGTTTAGCGATACCTTGACCGAATCTGATTTCATTTTTGGCTGACGGCGACCTGGATGGGCGCCCGCGCCTATCCACCCCATCCGCTTTGTGCGCGTCGCCAACTCTAGCGCTGCCCCCAACACAGGGTAAAGTTTTCCAGGGTGACTGAATGGCAGCATGCAGGAAGATCGACGGAAGTTTTGCCCTCGCGGCACCCTGGAGGTAGAGCGTCCAATTAATGCCCTTTATCCGCCTATTCTCTAATCTGTCAATGCGTGTTTCCAGGGTTTTCTATTCTTGATACCAAGTTTCTAAATGGCGGTAAAACCTTTCATATTTCCAGTACATGCACCTCAAAGCGAAAGGTAGAGCGTCTTGGAGCAACCGTAACCTTCCGGTCACCGAATCTGCTATCGCATCGAGCATGGGCGCGGCTGGGCCGAGGGCTTGGGCTGGAAAAAGGCTTTCCCTTTCCAGTGTGCGTCCCCAGCTTGCAAAGTCACCAGGCATCGGGGGGAAGAGGCCAGAGGGCCGGGTTTCCACCCCGCTGCGGTCAGCAACTCCCACATCACAGTCCAACAAGTCGCCGCGGTTCTCAGTGAGACCTGACCGCCTATCTGGTGCTGATCGGCCACAAAGAGGAAGCTGTTTGGCCCCGGACATGAGCCTCAATCGAGAAATCATAGAACAGAGCGGTTTGTGCTTCGTGACGTGACCCCATCATCGCGAACAACCTCCATTGCTGACAAAAGAGTTGAATCAGAAGCCGGTTCCAAAAACAACATGAGGTTTTCAATAGAATTGGCCCTTTCACAACATTTGTGCTTGGTGCAGCTTCGGCTAAGCTGAGAGGACAACGAAACTGATCTAACTTCCCGAAGCTGCCATTCATCGGGTAGTAGCTGTCCTAACATATGCCGCACCTCCAACCAATGGTCGCGATGCGCAGCAAACGCTTTTTGTGATTTTAAATCGTAGCGGCGATGGTCTGCTGCGGAACTCCGTAAAAACATAATCGGGCACTTGGAAGTAAGGCCAGATGCCCGATTGCATGTTCTTTTCTCTGCCCTAAGCAGCAGCGCTGATAGGTGTCACAGCAGTTTGTTGATCCAGTTCAAACCGCGCCATCAAGCCGGAGAGTTTGGTTGCATCTGCGTGTAACATGTGGCCAGCGGCAGTCGCCTGTTCCACCATGGCTGCGTTTTGTTGGGTCACATTGTCCAGCTGGCTGACACCGGTGTTTATCTCCCCCAGGCCCGTTGATTGCTCAACCGCGCCATTTGCAATGTCTGAAATCAGTTTTGAAATCTCGTTCACCCGCCTGACAATGGTGCCAATGGATTTTCCTGCGTCGCCAACCAGGGCAACACCCTGCTCAACCTGCTTTGAACTCTCGGTGATCAGCGATTTGATCTCTGTCGCAGCATCGGCAGAGCGCTGCGCCAATCCGCGTACTTCGGAAGCAACTACCGCAAATCCCTTGCCTGCTTCCCCAGCACGCGCCGCTTCCACACCAGCGTTCAAGGCCAGAAGGTTGGTCTGGAAAGCAATGTCATCAATAACACCAATAATCTGGGCGATCTGATCAGAGGAACTCTCAATTGTTGACATTGCAGCAACCGCCTTGGTGACAATTTCACCGCTGCCTTCGGCTTCTTTGCGAGCCTCATTCATGGTGTTTTCAACATTTCGCGCACCATCTGCGGCAGATTTCACCGAGACTGTCATTTCTTCCAAGGCTGCGGCTGTCTCTTCCAGCGTGGCGGCCTGACTTTCGGTCCGGTGCGACAGATCATCTGACGCCTGGCTGATTTCAGTGGCCCCGTTTTTGATGCTCTCACTGGCCCCAATCACCTGCTCCATGGTATCTTTCAGCGAGGTCACCGTTGCGTTGAAGTTCGTGCGTAGCTCTTCGTACTCACTCGGGAAGCTCTCATTGATGGTGCAATCCAATCGGCCACGCGCAATTTCGCCCAGATGTGATCCGACAGTCTCCACCACATGTTCAGCGTCCTGCTGGCTCTTGGTCGCCTTGGCTTGCGCGCCTTCGGCAACGAGGGTCTGCGCGCTTGCTTCTTCCTGCTGGTGTTTCAGCTCAGCATCGGCAGCGATACTTTTGAGCATGCTAATCAACAAAACGCCTGCTTCCAGCAAAACAATAACAGCGTGCAGAACGGTGCGCTGCAGGTTCGCCATCATATCACCACTGGGGTAGACCATTTTAGGCAGCAGAATGCTAAAGGAAATATGGTGCAGCGCGATCAAGACAGTTGCAAAGATCAATGCCCTAGGGTTTGCCAGGGTTGAGACAATGGCAAGAGCCGCAAAGAACAACATATGTGTATCCAGCTGCCAAGCATGGCCACTCAGCGATGCTGTCAGCAAGATACAGTGGGCCACAAAGCTGAAACTCAACAAGTAGTCTCTTGTTGAGGGGGGCAGAGCCTTTGATACATAGGCAAGAACACCTAGCACCATGCTGAGACCCGCAAAGACCCACCAATTGCCATTGCCATTCAGATAGAACGCGGCAACTGCCGGGCCTGGCACCAAGAGCCAACTGGTGATTTTCTGAATGCTACGTTCGTTTGCAAAGATCCCGCTGACGGAACTCGATTTTTCCCCGGAAGGTTTTATATTGCGCATATTTTTAAGACTCTTTCACCATCGATCACCAGCCAAGCACCATGCGCGTAAAGCTGGGAAACGCTTTCAGGACTTTCCAGAGTAACCAGAACGCCTAAGGGGGCGCGCTCTGGTGCCACTTCTTGCACACCGGCCTTTTGGGCAATCCACGCGGCATTTCCCCATGGAGACGCAACAACAAGTGCGATATCTCCAACTTGGGGGCGTGCTTGCATAAACAGTGGCAAGATGGGTGAACAGACCACAATGGCCGTGGCGACCAATATGAGTGCTGCATCTGGAACGGAAACTTTCATCTTGAGAGCTTTGCAGCAAAATCCCTTATCGAATCTAAAGGCCCAAAGATCTACCCTGACAAAAAAGTCGACAATCTTAATGGGTCAAAAAGAAAAAGGTCACGTTTTTGAGAACTGCTGCCCGTTTGACCCGTCGATGGCATTGTTGCACAAATCCTTCTCCAAGGATTCACCACATGAATCCAGCGTGATATCTGGCGTCCCTGAGCAGCAGCTGGCCCTCTAAGAATTACAAGACCAAAAACGGGGCACACTATAATCGAGCCCTGAAGCAGCGTGGTTCGCTGTCGATCCACTGACCGACAGCACAGGCTTGCATGTGTGAGAGGTTGGGGTGACCCGGAAATGGCGTGGAAGGCGAAGCCGTCAGGTCATCCTGGGCCTCAGCAAACCTATAGCGATGTGGCAATCCAAGCCTGTCTGACTATGAAAGTGTTGTTGGGTCTGGCTTTGTCGAAAGCCTGCTGGAACTGATCGGGCTTGACTGGTCTGCGCCAGACTTTGGCACTCTGTGTCGGCGGCAGAAGATCTTGCCGGTCGCCATTCCCTATCGGGGCTCACCAGGGCCGTTACATCTGCTCATCGATAGGACCGGCATCAAAGCTGAGGGCGAAGGTCCCCGCTCGGTGATGTAAACATCAGCTGCCGGTTGATAAATGGAACGCTCGCAAGCATGGCAGTCCTAAACGCCGCCTCTGGCGCGAGATACACATTCACTGCCCGGCAGGCTCATGCCAACTATGATCCCCAGAGGGGTATCGACCAGTAAACCCTGGAAATAGGTGCAATCGAGGTCACGGGTAGCAGCATCGGGGACGCACCCATATTACCTGATCTGCACAACCAGATCCCGCCAGACCAAGAAATAGGCAGCGTCACAGGGGACCGGGCTTACGATACCCGAAACGGCTTCACAGCTCTAGGCATCCCCCCCCCGCGGTCATAGGCTAAGTCCGCCCGGGGAAGGAGAAACACTACCTCACGCCGATTTGTGCAACAAAGCCGGGCCAGGCCCAAATAACTTGTCGCCCTCACCAGTTAGCTTGAACGTCGGTATGTGTGGATAACAGACCCTTTCCTTCGACTTCTGGGCCAACTTCGGCATAAAGCCTGCCTTTTGACCGCAGGGCGAGGGGAATTTTGTTTCACGGAAATTGTTGGCGCGCAGCAGGTCTTCGACATGGGCGATAAGCTGTTGGTTGTTGTTGGCACTAACCGTATAAAAGGTAACAAGGCGGTCCAAAACCTTGTGTGTTGTCATAGTGGGATTTCCCTGGTGCAATGCTTTAAGAAAGTCGCGCAAGCACGACGTTTCATCGCATCTTTGGCTGATAAAACACCAATTTCGATATTGGGCAGCTCGCTGTTCAATGGAACAAAAACCAACGGTTTTCCGTCAGGTGCAAGGGTGCCGACAGGCCTAAAATTGACAATGGAATAGCCAAAACCGTTGGCAACAAGGCTACGCGCGACGGCCATGTCTTTGGTTCGCTCTGAAATGATAGGTTTGATGCCAGCCTTATTAAAGAACGACAAAAAGTAATCAGAGCTTAGCGGAAGATCGAGAAGGACCATCGCATGTTCGGTTAGATCCTGAACCGTCAGGCTAACTCTCCGTGCGAGTGGATGATCCGGTGCAAGCATGACAAAGGGCGGCAAGGCATTTATCCGATGAAATTCAAGATCATCGGGTACATCAATCGCGTAACTCAGGCTGAGGTCGATCTCGGCGCGGCGCAGGGCCGCAAAGATTTCCGGCTGGGTCAATTCTGCCTGGCTCAACGTGACTTCTGGATGCTCTGCCTCAAAACTTCGGCGCAGGGCGGGCACCACAATTTGCGCAAACGAAACCAAACATCCAAGGCGCAACGGCCCCTGCACGGCAGCGGACACATTGCCTGCAAGGCGTGTGAGCTCAGTTGACTCGGACAGAATTTTTGCAGCTTGCGCAGCCAACGTGCGACCAGCCTCCGTCAAGGACAAACCCTGCGCCCGTTTGCGGACAAACAGGGAGGTGCCAAGCTGGTCCTCAAGCTGGGTCAACGCAGTGGAAATAGACGGTGACGAGACGTTTAAGATGCGGCTGGCAGACACGATACTGCCGGTTTCTGCCGCGCAGACAAAGTACTCTAATTGCCGAAGGGTGAATCGTGTTTGCATTGGGCGATGGTGGCGATTGCTTCGATTGCCGTCAATCATCTCCCGGCACGCCGTAAGAAGGTGCGTCGCGTGGGTCGATCGCGCGTTGGATGTAGGCATCAAGCTGTGGCTTATAAACGCCCCATGCGGTCGCAATCGCCTCAATCGGGCAATCCTCGGTCCAGTCGCAGCGCAGATCAGCCACGGGCCATGAGACTTTATCGACGATTTTTAAGCCCGCGGAATGGATCGGTCCGGCCTCGCCTCCCGCAGCCAGGCCCGCTTGCATCGCAGCAATAAGCCGATCACCGATATGGCCTGTGCTCTCGACAAAGCCGGCGACGATCGCGGCAGGAACACCATCGTTTGCAAGCAAGTTACCGCCTGAAGCCACGTCCAAACCCTCGGCCTGTGTCCAAATTCCAAGGGAATTGGGACCCGAATGGATTGCCGTGCGCCCTTGGGTATCAATAGCCAGTACCTGTCGGTATTCGATGAAATTTCCCTGTTTCTGGACCCCGGCAATCGCCTCTGCTGCGGTCAACCCACCCTGCATCAGATCAAGAGCAAAAGGGCCAAGCGTCGGATCGGTCACGTTTTGGGATGCAACAGCCCCCACGCCCGAACGCGCATAAGAACACCGTGCCGCAACCGCGGGCGAAGAGGATGCGATAGCAACTCCGAACATGCCGGTTGATGCACAGCGGGCAACCAATGAAAATGTCATGCTGGGATCACCGCCGTGCCGTCGATTTCAACCAACCATTCGGGGCGGGCCAGAGCCTGGACAACCAAACCCGTTGAGACGGGATGCACACCTTTGATGTATTCGCCCATGGTGCGATACACATCTTCGCGGTGGCGCACATCGGTGATGTAGACAACGACCTTGACCAGATGACTGATATCGCCGCCCGCTTCTTCGATCAGTTGTTTGATGTTTTGCATAACTTTGTGGGTCTGCTCCACTGGATCATGGCTGGCCAAATTTACTGCGTCATCAAGATTTTGGGGACATTGGCCGCGCAGCCAGACGATCCTGCCTGATGCCTCGGTCACGACCGCCTGACACAGATCGTTGTCGAGGTTTTGCTCGGGATAGGTATCAGAGGTGTTAAACTTGCGGATGCGGGTATGGGCCATGGGCATTCCTTACAGTCGGTCTTGAGCGGCAAGCCACAGCTGGAAGTCGCGGATTGTGCCTTCGTAATCATCCTCGGCCAGCGGCCCAGATAGCGCGTGGTGCGATCCAAGCGCGATTTGCATACGTTCGAGCTTTTCACGATCTTCTCGATTGACCTCTTCCCAAAGCGCAATGCGTGCCGCGATGGTTTCAGCGTCAAGGTCATCGCCATAGCTCGACAAGGTCCATTTGACCCTAATCTGCCCTGCGTTCAGCGGAAAGATACAGAGCGACACAAGCAGGCTGGCCGCCTGACTGGCGACTTGGGTCGGGAAGACTGCAAACAAGGTGGATCGCAAGCGTTCGTCTTCGGTCAGGTTCGGCGCCCCTGCGCCGCGTGATGGGATCGTTCTGGGATAATTCGCAGCATAAGATGTGAACCCGTCGCCACCTTTCAGCTTACGCGCGAGGCCCGTGGGGGTATAGCCATGCAGCGTTTCTGGATGCACAACGGACAGGTGGTAACCTTCCATGAAATTCTCAACCAGACATTTCCAATTGGTGTTCCAGACCTCCTCGGCCACATGCGCCACACGAAAGGCCTCGCTGTCGTAATTGGTCAGCAACGCGTCTAGCGGCGGGTGTGAGAACGGCGCAGCATCCTGATCAAGGTTGACGTAAATGAACCCGTTCCAGAGCGCCATGTTATAGCGGTGCAGGCCACAGTTTTTGGCGTCAAAACCTGCATTCTTCATCCGCGCAGCACGCATAAGACCACCATCTAGATCATAGGCCCAGGCGTGATAGGAGCAGACGAAGCGTTTTGTGTTTCCGCTTCCTTCAGCCAATGGCATCCCGCGGTGGCGGCAGACATTCGCAAGCACTGCAATCTGTCCGTCAGCCTGACGGACAACGATCAAAGGTTCATTCAACAGCTGGACGGTAAAAAAATCGCCTGCGTTAGGAATTTCATCGACACGGCCAAGGCAATGCCAGCCGCGGCGCAAGACCGTTTCTGCCTCATGATTGAACTGTTCTTGTGAGGTGTAATACGCTCCCGGCATCGTCATGGGGCGATCAGCAGGCAGGGCGGCGACTTCTTGCAATTGGGCGGAAAGATACGACATGTTCAGTCTCCACTCGCACTGGCGGGTTGGAACGATGGGTCCATCCTGCTCATTAAATATTGCGCAAAGTCATAGTTCGGGCGCTCCAGATGGGACAGGTGCCCCGGCGTTGCGCCCTCGGCGGACAGCCCCCGATAGACCTTTTCGGTACAGCCGCGGTCTTCGACGTTGACCTCATCGAGGAGAGTCTTGAGATCAATCAGATGTTGCTGCGCTTCTGCGTCGTCCTTGTAGTCATCTGACATACCGCCACCAAACCGAATTTGCACCTGCCCGGGCCCTTTAGGATGAAGGCTGAGATACCAGAAATAGCCAGGAGTCAGAGTAATGAGCAAGCTCGGGTAGATCGCCAACAGATAGGTCGTCCGGCGTTCCTCGCCCTCCAATCGATCGTTGCTGGGGTGGGCCATTGCAATACGCAGGGATTCATCCTTGAGGATCGTGTGATAGTTGAAAGCCTTACGTCCGGGAGGGCAAATCATTTCATCCAGCTTTGACAAACCACCTATGGTGCCTGCGTGACAAACCGGGAGGTGATAGCTTTCCATGAAATTCTCGGCTAGCACCTTCCAATTCGTGTCCCAGAGGTGCTCCTCAAAGAATGTTTCGGTGTAATTGGTCATGTCATAGCCATCGACCAAATCGGCAACTTCGCTAAGCTCTTCGGCCACGGGACGCGCATCAGGATTCAAGCTGATGAACACCCAGCCAAGCCAGTTTTCGCATCTGATATCGGGCAGGCTGTAGTGGTTTTTGCAAAACGCCTTGTTGCCGTTCATGGCAGGTGCGCCGCGTAGGCTCCCATCAAGGTTGTAGGTCCACGCGTGGTAGGGACAGACAATCGTTTTTGTGTTGCCGCGCCCATGCAGCAGCGTTGACATGCGATGGCGGCACACATTCGAATAGGCACGCAGCGTATTGTCTTTGTCGCGCAGGACGATGATCGGCTGGCCTGCCAATTCGCAAGTCACATAGTCACCAGACTTGGCCAAGGCGCTGGCACGCCCGACGCAGAACCAAGACGTCTTGAACACGTTCTCCACCTCTGCATCGTGGAAGGCATCAGAGGTGTAGACCGCTGGCGGCATGGCACGGGCCTCATCAAACGGTGCCGAGACATTGTTCCGCAGCGCGTCGATTGGGGTGGTCATGGGCGTTGCTCTATTCATGGCATGGGTCCCGTTTCATGGCCGGTTCTGGTCGATATTCCCGGTAGTTGCGTTGGATTTCTATCTGATCTGCGACATGTGATGCGTCGTGCCACACGCCCCAGATAAAGGTTGAACCGCGGCGCGATTGCCATGGAAGGCCCAGGTAATAGAGCCCCGGTTCGGGCGAAACGCCGCGTTGATGATGGGGGGCGCCGGCTGCATCGCAGGCATTTGGCAAATCAATCCAAGAAAAATCTTGGCTGTATCCGGTTGCCCAAATGACCGTGGTTATTCCAGCCTTAGCAAGATCGACTTCGCGCAACGGAAGGGTCAGGCAATCGGGATCGCAAGGCAATTCATGCGCCTCAGGCTCTTTCGGTAGATCAAGTCCGTATTGATCTATGTAGGTGTCAGCTTGGGTCAGCATATCAAGATAATTTGCATCACCCGCCGCGATATTATCGGCAAGATCATCATCAATCAGCAGTCTGCCGTCCTGATACCCGGATGCACGGCCAAGCAGCGTCATGCCGCCATGTGCCAACTTGCGAAAGTCAACCGTTTCGCCGCCGCGGGCTCCGCTGACCGAGATTGTTACATGCTCAGTTCCGGGGGTCTTGGCGGCGACGTCCCAAAGGCCAAGAACACCAAGCCACCAGCAGTAATCACGCCCCCGATAGGCACGCGGTGGGCGGTCATGTGGGCCAACGCACAGATAGACCTTGCGACCGGCGCGTTGCAATTCATCGGCGATCTGGCCGCCTGATGAACCGGCACCGACAACCATCACGGCGCCCTCCGCCAATTGGTCTGGGTTGCGGTAGGTGGCGGAATGCATCTGCGCGACGCCCGCGGTTTCGGGAATGATTTTCGGGAACACAGGGTGATGGAAGGCACCGGTGGCTGCGATGATGTTCTGCGCCGCGATCACGCCCTGGGACGTATCGATTATGAAACCCGAACCACCTTTGGCACGGACGACTGAATTGACTGTCACACCCGTACGGATCGGGGCGTCGTGTGCCTCGGAAAAACCCTTGAGTGCATCGGCAACTTCTTCCTTCGGGGGGAAGGCTTCCGGGCCGGAGCGCGGGAATGTCATCCCGGGAAAACAGTCGTGCCACGCCGGCCCATTGGCCACCAAGGAGTCCCACCGACGGCTGCGCCAACTTTCAGCAACGCGGTCTTTTTCAACGACCAGATGCGGAATGTTACGGCGCGACAGATGCGCGCTTGCCGCAATCCCGGCCTGACCTGCACCTACGACTAGGGTATCAACGGTTTCGACCATGATTGCGCTCTCCAACTACGACGAGTCGATGTTGCAAGAACTGCATTGGTTATAAAGGCGAAAGTCCCTTGGTTGTACTTAGTACAAAACTAAGAAGGCGGGCAGGTAGCTGGCGGCATTTCGGCAATCCTTCAGATCAAATTGATAGCTGCGACGCAGCATTGCTAGGGATGCGTCACTGGCAGCTTCGGGCCGTTCAGAAGGTGACAGGCGACCTGCTTGCTCCGGTTGCTACCCAAGGTCATTCCAGCACTTTGAGCGGAGAGGCTGTGCAAAGAGTTGAGGTGCGTTGGAATTGGATTCGCGGGTAAAGGACCTGGGCGATGCAGAGGCGAATTTGCGCCTCTGCGTCTCTGATGTAACCAGTGCTAAGCGCCGAAAGCTCGAGCCATGACACTACCTAACCGTCGGGCAAAGTCGGATGGGCTGTTTGGAGTTTGCCCTTCGATAATACAGGCTTGATCGAAAAGGATGTGGGCCGCATCGCTTAGGAGTTCGTCAGAGCTGGCACCCTCCACTTTTGCACGCTCTGCCAGTTTGACAATAATGGCATGAGTGGGATTCAGTTCCAGCACACGTGGCGCGCCGTTTTGCAATTGGCCGTGGCGTTTCAGCAGGCGCTCAAGGTTCACGTCCATGTCGCCATCATCCGCGATGAGGCAAACTGGGCTGTCTGTCAGACGCTTGGATGGACGCACATCTTTGACGGTTTCGCCTAATTCGACCTTGATCACCGCGATAAGCGCGGAGAGGTCCGCATCTTCAGGCCTGTCTTGATCCTCTTGTTGTTCGTCAGCTTTCACCTGATCCAGGTCAGCCGCACCGCGGGTGATGGACTTGAACGGCTTGCCTTCGCACTCGGTGATGTGCTGCAACCAGAATTCATCGACATGGTCTGAAAGAATTAGCACTTCCACGCCTTTGGCTTTGAACCCCTCCAGGTGGGGCGAGTGAGCCAGCTTGGCGTCATCTTCACCCGTGATGTAATAGATCGCTTCTTGTCCCTCTTTCATGCGCTCGACGTAGCTGGACAGACTGGTGAGCGTTCCGTCACCGGTTGAGCTAAAGCGACAGATCTCCAAAATACGATCGCGTAGGGATGGATCTTCGACCAAACCTTCCTTCAGAACCGCCCCAAAATTGCTCCAAAATTGTGCATATTCATCCGGTGCTTTGGTGGCTTTTTTCTTCAGTTCACTCAGGATCTTTTTCGAAATTTGCGCTTTGATTTTCGCGAGTATCGGGTCGGTTTGCAGCATTTCGCGCGAAACGTTCAGTGACAGATCCTGACTGTCTACAACCCCGCGCAAAAAGCGCAGATAGGCCGGAAACAGATCAGTGGTGGTCTCAGAGATAAAGACACGATTCACATACAGCTGAACGTGGCTTTTTCGCTCAGAATCAAAGAGATCAAAAGGTTGAGCACTCGGCACAAAAAGCAAGCTCGTGTGGTTTAGCGTTCCCTCGACCTTGTTGTGGATCACATGCCAGGGCGCATCATACGCGTGCGAACTATGGCGGTAGAACTCAGCGTATTGTTCTTCGGTGATGTCTTTTGCAGGACGTGTCCAGAGCGCTTCAGCTGCGTTCAGGGTTTCATCACCCAGTTTGATCGGAAAGCTGATGTGCTCAGAGTAGGTCTTGATAATATGCCTGATCCGGGCTTCTTCTGCGAACTCCTTGTCATCCTTTTTCAGGTGCAAGGTAACAGTGGTGCCACTGCTGTCTCGCTGTGCTGCCTCAATGGTGAAAGAGCCTTTGCCATCAGAGGACCAGAGCCAAGCTTCAGCCTCACCGGCCTTGCGGGTGATGACGTCCACTTGAGACGCCACCATAAAGGCAGAATAGAAACCCACACCAAATTGGCCGATCAGGCCAACCTGATCCTTTTCTTCAGCCTTGAGCGCCTCAATGAACGCGCCAGTTCCGGACTTTGCAATCGTGCCGAGGGTTTCCAAAAGATCAGCATGGCTCATGCCAATGCCGTTATCTGCAACCGACAAAGTTCCCGACTCTGCACTGATTTCAAGTGTGACAGCCAAGTCTTGCGACGGGAGGAGGTTGCTATCTGTAAGGGCCGCATAGCGCAGTTTATCACATGCGTCAGATGCATTGGAGACCAGCTCACGCAGGAAAACTTCTCGGTTGGAATAGAGCGAACCCGCGACAATTTCCAAAAGTTGACCAACTTCGGTTTGAAAGGAAAATGTTTCTTTTTCGAGGGTATCAGTCATGACTTATGGCTCCACTTACAATTTGTACCGATGATTTATGCGACGCTCGCGTTAGATACAACTCATGGGGCCATTGCATAGAATATGGGGCCACGAAAAGAAGCCCATGGGTGGCATGAAAGAACTCGGCTAACGGATAAAAGCCTCTGCCTTTAGGGCAATTGCACTGGGACATCGGAAACTTGATCGCAGTCTCCTTTGGGCGCAAGTGACTGACATATCAGATAGGTGGCGCAGCCCGCTCGGTGATCAACTGTTTGGAAGTGACCCTTTCGCGGTGGATCATATACAGCCCGGCGCCGATAATGATGGCAATTCCGATCAGGCTTAGAGTGTTCGGGAAATCGTGGAAAACCAGATATCCGAATAAGGTCGCCACTGGTAACTCAAGATATTGCAGTGGAGCTAACGTGGCCGAAGGTGCCACCGACAGAGCATAGGTCATCATCATGTGGCTCAACGTGGCAAAAAAACCTACTCCCAGGAGCCACAACCAGACAATGCCCATAGGCCAAACTGGATCAAGCAACTCGGACCCAAGGCCTTGTGCCACTGCCATGACAGGCAGGCAGAACAGGCTGGCAATAAGGCCCGTGTAGAATTGCATGGTCACCGGGTGAATCTTACGCGACAACCCGCGTGTGACAAGAATGTAGAATGCAAACCCTACTGCCGTACCAAGCGGAAACAAGGCCACAGCGCCAAAGGCTGCAAAACTGGGTTGGATCACCAACAAGACGCCAACAAACCCCACAAGAGCCGCGCCCACCCGGCGCGGGCCGACATCTTCGCCCAGATAGAATTTGCCCACCAGTAGCACGATGAAGGGGGCTATGAAGACAATTGCCAATGCATCCGCAAGAGGCATCACGCGGATCGCGGAGATGAAACAAAAGGTCGCGATCAGCAAAAGCGAGGCACGAAACAGAAGTGGCAGCCATAGGCCCTTCGCAACCCGTAACGACAATCCCATGACCCGGATGAACGGAGCCATCAGAGCGCACTGTACAATGAAGCGTGCAGCTGTGATCTGTCCGACCGGTACGCTTTCAGACGCGAGTTTAGCCGCAACATCAAGCAAGGGGGCAGTCAAGCAAAACCCCAGCATCAGCGCGACACCAGTAAGAATGTGGTCCGTGGACGAAGCGGAAGAGGTAACGTTTGTCATAGTCCCACATAAGTATATGGCTAGATATGCGTCCACCCTCAATCTGCGCCAGGAGGTGGACAGGAATGTCGTGCTACCGCGCGCTTCGGGTTGGAGAGCATCATATCTTCTGACGGATTTGGGTCGGGCACAGGGCGCGGAGAAGCCCAGGAAACTGAGTGACCAATGGCGTTCATTTACGGGGCTAGGTTGGTGGTCACAGGACCCCCCAAACTCTAAGCTCCCTATAGAAACCCTGCGTCTACCAGCTCGCGCTTGGCACGCTCCACGGCGTGAATGTTGCAGCAGAGAGACTGGGCGATGATCCGTTGCGATTGGTCGCAGTGAAGGGCGCCCCGAAACACTGCCATTTTGAGTGCTCGGCTTGTATGTGGCCCCATCGGGATTTTGATCGGGCCTGCGACATAGGTTTTGTAGAGCCAATCAGTGATTGGGTCGCCAAGTGACTGCGCCTTCTTATGTGGGGGAGGGAGGGGGCCTCAACACCACCATAAAGGCCCCTCAGTTTGCAGGCGGCCTCCGGGCGGAGAGGTCTAGATTCGTTATTCGGCTATCACGTTGCAAACCTGCGGATGACTTGGCGGTCTGTGGCACCTATTTTAGGGCCAAGTTGGCATAATCTGCTATTTTTGTACCAAAATATGGCAGTATTAGCAATCTAATGACCCGGGAAATGCCCCAAATTGCTCGAGAAACATTTCCGGAGCATCGACATGCGCAATCACCCCAACAGCTTTTCAACGATGGCGATCCACCACGGATACGACCCGATGGACAATGAGGGGGCCCTCACGCCGCCTTTGCATCTGACATCGACCTTTACCTTTGAAACGGCCGAAGCGGGTGGAAACATGTTTGCGGGGGAACAGGCCGGGCATATCTATTCGCGCATCTCCAACCCGACAACCGATCTTTTGGAACGTCGCATCGCGGTATTGGAAGGCGCCGAAGCCGGGCTGGCCTTGGCATCTGGCATGGGCGCGATCACAGCAACCCTATGGACTCTTCTCTCTCCTGGAGACGAAATAATCTTGGACAAAACGCTCTATGGCTGCACGTTTTCCTTCATGCACCATGGTTTGGCCAAGTTTGGTATTACCGTCACTCATGTCGACTTGACGCGGGCCGAAAACCTGAAGGCAGCGATGTCAGACAAGACAAAAGTTGTGTACTTTGAAACACCTGCCAACCCGAATATGCGCTTGGTTGATATTGCCACAGTTGCCGGTATTGCCCACGCGGGCGGCGCGCATCTGGTCGTCGACAACACCTATGCCACGCCCTATCTGACGCAGCCCATCAAACTTGGTGCGGATATCGTTTTGCATTCGGCAACGAAATACCTTGGCGGGCACGGCGACGTTGTGGCGGGACTGTTGGCAGGGTCTGCGGAGCTGGTTGCGGACATTCGCCTTCAGGGGATGAAGGATATGACGGGCGCTGTCATGGCTCCGTTCAATGCGATGCTGATTTTGCGTGGCCTCAAAACACTTGCGCTGCGTATGGATCGACATTGCAGCAATGCGGCAACGGTGGCCCAGATGCTAGAGACGTCCCCTGCCGTGCAAAAGGTCTGGTATCCGGGTCTGGAGAGTTTCGAACAGTACGATCTGGCGCAACTACAGATGTCCCAATTTGGCGGCATGATTGCCTTTGAACTGACGGGCGGCAAGCAGGCAGGCATTGAGATGATGAACAGGCTTGAACTGATTTCACGCGCAGTTTCCCTGGGCGATGCAGAAACACTGGTGCAGCACCCGGCCAGCATGACACATTCTACTTACACCACCGAAGAACTGGCTGAACATGGGATCAGCGAAGGCCTTGTGCGGCTGTCGATTGGCCTTGAGGGGGTGGACGATATTCTTGCCGATCTCGCACAGGCCTTGCCCGTGACCCCGATCAAGACCGCTGCCTAAAGGAACACCGCCATGCCCGCGCATCTCAAGACCATCGAACAACGTCTTTTGTGGCTGTCCCACTGGATGATCCACAATGCCAACCACATTCGCCCAAAGGCGGATGGTATCAAGGTCGGCGGGCATCAGGCATCATCGGCGTCGATGGTGTCGATCATGACAGCGCTGTATTTCCAGACCCTGCGGCCAGAGGACCGGGTTGCGGTCAAACCGCATGCGTCACCGATTTTCCATGCAATACAGTATCTTATGGGCAATCAAACACGCCAGAAGATGGAGAATTTTCGCGGATATGGCGGTGTTCAGAGCTATCCATCACGCACCAAGGATATCGACGATGTTGACTTTTCGACCGGCTCGGTTGGTCTGGGCGTTGCGGTCACATCCTTTGCCTCTATCGTCCAGGTCTACATCGACGCCAAATCCTGGAGCGGCGAGCAGAAATTGGGCCGGATGATCGCACTTGTCGGCGATGCGGAACTGGACGAAGGCAACATCTACGAAGCCTTGCAGGAAGGCTGGAAAAACGATCTGCGCAATTGCTGGTGGATTATCGACTACAACCGGCAGTCGCTTGACGGTGTCGTGCGTGAAGGTCTGTTCAAACGGGTGGAGCAGATTTTTGATGCCTTCGGCTGGGATATCGTTCGGGTGAAATATGGCCACCTGCAACGGGCTGCATTCAAAGAAACGGGTGGCGAAAAGCTGCGCCAGTGGATTGATGACTGTCCGAACCAATTGTATTCCGCCCTGACATTCATGGGCGGGGCGGTGTGGCGCGAACGGCTGATGGAGGCGCTTGGCGATCAGGGCGATGTAACTGCATTGCTGGACCGGCGGAGCGATGCGGAGCTTGCCGAACTGATGGAAAACCTGGGCGGCAACTGCGTGCAGACCATGGCCGACACCTTCGCGTCAATCGACCACGACCGCCCGGTTTGCTTTCTGGCCTATACTATCAAAGGATGGGGCACCCCGATTGCGGGTCACAAAGACAACCATGGCGGCTTGATGAACAAAACCCAGATGGCGCAGTGGCAAGAGCATATGGGCGTGGCGCATGGCCAGGAGTGGGACAGGTTTGCAACCATCGCCGATCCCTCCGCGTTTGAGGCCGAGCTGGCAAAGACCCCCTTCTTCGCCAAAGGCCCACGCCGCTACTCTGATGACATCATCGACGTTCCGATGATCGAGCTGACATCAGATCGTGAAATCTCGACGCAGATGGCGTTTGGCAAGATCCTCGACAGTCTCTCCAAAGGGGACAGCACACTGGCTGAACGCATCGTGACAACATCGCCTGATGTGACGGGGACGACGAACCTTGGCCCCTGGGTGAACCGCCGTAAATTGTTCGCGCGCGACCACCAGGAAGACACGTTCAAGACCGAAAACATCCCTTCGATCGCAAAATGGGAGTTCACACCCGAAGGCCAACACATTGAACTTGGCATCGCTGAGATGAACCTGTTCCTGCTTTTGGCGGCAGCTGGCCTGTCTCATTCGATGTTCGGCAAACGCCTCATTCCTATTGGCACTGTCTATGATCCCTTTGTGTCCCGTGGTTTGGATGCTCTGAATTACGCTTGCTACCAGGATGCGCGCTTCATGATTGTCGGCACACCGTCAGGCGTCACACTGTCCTATGAGGGCGGCGCGCATCAATCCATAGCCTCCCCTCTGATTGGCATGTCCCAAGACGGTCTCGCCGCGTTTGAGCCTGCCTTTGCCGACGAATTGGCAGTGATCATGGAGTGGTCGTTCAAGCACCTGCAAAAGGATGGCGAAAGCGACCCTGATGAACGGACATGGCTACGAGACGAAACAGGCGGGTCGGTCTATCTGCGGCTCACAACCAACCCGATCGAACAGCCCGGCAAGCGCGTCGATGATGCCTTTAAACAGGGGGCAATCGACGGGGCCTACTGGCTGCGCAAGCCCGGCCCCAACTGCGAAGTTGTCATCGCCTATCAAGGCGCAGTGGCTCCAGAAGCGATCAAGGCGGCGGGCATGATCGGTGAAAGCCGCCGCGATGTCGGTGTTCTCGCCGTGACCTCGGCTGACCGGTTGAATGCCGGTTGGACTGCGGCACAACGGGCACGGGCAAACGGCACCAAGACTGCGGCTTCACATATCGAAACCCTGATGCAAGGCCTGCCCCGAACCTGCGTCCTGATCACCGTCATCGACGGCCATCCTGCAACACTGTCATGGCTTGGCGGCGTATGGGGGCATCAGACGATCTCTCACGGGGTGGAACACTTTGGGCAAACGGGTTCTATTGCTGACCTCTACCGGCACTTCCGTCTCGACGCCGACGCCTTGGTCAGTTCCGCGAGCGAGCTGTCCCTTGGTCGCTATATCCCACACATCAGAAGCGTTGGATAGGCAAGGCCAACGAGACCACGTATTTGCGGCCATTCATGAGTGTTTCAGCAATTGGAGTTCTCAGTCCTAAAGTGAGGTTTTTTGCAATCAGCCTGAAAGTTTGCTCCGGGGAGGCACGAACACTTTGCAAAGACCACTTCCTGCGGAGGTTTCAACGGATGGACGCAACACTTTAGTCTTTTTGGAAAGATGGAGTGTAAGTCATGGCCTATCGGAAGCGGATGTTTTTCTCAGTGCAGCAGAAGGCAGAGATTTGGGATCGATGGCCGCGCGGTGAGCCGATGAGCTCGATTGGACGTGTGTTTGATCGCGGATCTTCGTCCATCTATCCATTGCCTGAGCGCAATGGCGGCACCAATCATTACCGTGCAGCCAGGGCTTTCTTGCACAAATCGGGTACCGGGGACTCTCTTCCCTTTATCCCAGACGAATTTAACCTACAGGCTCAGTGAGGGGTATGCCAAGAGCAGTGTATCTGTTGAGAAATGAGACCTTGGCCGCCAGTGGTCCGCGGTCAATGGTCGAATGATGCGTATTTGGAGTGCAGCGACCTGTCTTTCGAAGTCCCTCGCCATCAAGGATTGCCCGAGTGGTTTCATGCAAAGCATCCGCTGCCCGGCAGGGTTATGCAAAGCATGATCCCGAGGGGGGCTCGACACGGCTTCTGCGGTGGTAAGAGGACCAATTCTTGGTCTTGTAATTCGTAGGGGACCAACTGCTCATCACCTGCAGCTATCACGCTGGATTCATGCGGTGAACCCCATCAGCCGATTTGTGCAACAAAGCCGGCGGATCACCTCAAAGGGGGAGGGGCAGTATTTGCAAGGCAACCAGCCATCAAACGGTAAACGATCTGCGCTGCGGTAAAATCCCAGGCTACATTGCCGTCGGGAGCAAGTTCTACAACATCCAAGCCCACGCAGCGGCGGCCCTTTAGGGCGTGTTCGACAAGGTGCAGCGCCTGATAGTAGCCGAGGCCGCCAGGAACCGGGGTGCCGGTGGCGGGCATTTGCGAAGGGTCCAGGCCATCAACGTCGAAACTGACGTAGACCAGATCCGGGAAATCTGCGGGCAGGTCGATCGCATGGAGATTTCCGGTGACCAGCTCCTCGGCATCCACATGAAAGACGCCGTTTGCAACGCGGCTTTCGGCCTCTTGAGTGCACAGGGCACGCACACCAAATTGGGCCAGCCTGTGGCCCTCACTGACCAGCAGATGCATGACGGAGGCATGGGAGTGTTGCTCCCCTTGGTAGGCCACCCGTAGATCTGCATGGGCGTCAATTTGCACGATGCCAATCGGTTGGTTCAGCGCGCGCGCGACGCCGGTCACTGCGCCATAGCTCAGCGAGTGCTCGCCGCCCAGGGTGACGGGCAGCTGACCGGCACGCACACAGGCTTCGGTACGCTGCGCCAGGCGCTCCATTACGTCGGGGAGCGGCCCGCCACAATCCAGCATCTCTTCGGTGAAGATACCCCTGGCACAGGGTTCTGTCCCCTGACACAGGCGTTCCAGCTCGTTGGAGGCTTCGATGATGGCTTGCGGCCCTGCTGCCGTGCCAGAGCCATAAGACACAGTGCGTTCCAAGGGCACCGGAATGACCCGAAAATGAGCAGTTTCGCGGCGCTCATCAGCGGTTAACTCACTCTCCAGAAAAATGCTCATAGCGGTCCCCTCATGACAGTCTGTCTTTGAAATCGTCATATCCGAATTGCCTCACGATCCGCAGATCATCCGTCTGGCTATTCCACAAGGCAATTGTCGGCAAGGCCACGCCGTTGAAGGTGTTGGTTTTGACCATCGAATAGTGGGCTTGATCCAGAAAGGCGAAGCGGTCACCAATCTGCAGCGGTTGGTCCATCTGGTAGTCCCCGATCACATCCCCCGCTAGACAGGAGGGGCCGCCAAAGCGGTAGCTATGGCCTGTGCTGGTCTCTCCCCTCATCGCGGGGCGATAGGGGGCTTCGATCACATCCGGCATATGACAAGTGGCAGAGATATCGGTAATGGCGAGGTTCATGCCGTTTTGCGGCAGATCCAGCACCTCACCAATCAGAATACCCGCATCCAGCGCCACGGCCTCACCCGGTTCCAGATAGACATCGACATCGTATTTGCTGCGGATGTGCTTGATGAAACGCACCAGTGCATCGCGGTCATAATCATCACGAGTGATGTGATGGCCGCCGCCAAAATTCAGCCACTTCAACTGGTTGAGGTAGGGCGCCAGCTTGGGTTCGATTGCGGCCCAGGTCCGTTCGAGAGGCGCAAACCCCTGTTCGCAAAGGGTATGCATATGCAACCCATCCACCCCGTCTAGAACCTCTGAGGTCACCTGGCTGATGGGAGTACCCAGCCGCGAGCAGGGCGCGCAGGGGTCATATTTGGCGATCTCACCTTCGGAATGTTCGGGGTTGATCCGCAGCCCCACCTGTTTGCCGGTAGCCTGACATCTGTCCAGAAAGCGGTTCTTCTGGGCCACGCTGTTGAAGATCATATGATCAGAGAGCGCAATGATCTCCTCGATCTCGCTGTCCTTGTAGCCCGCACAAAAGGTGGCTACCTCGCCGCCATATTCTTCGCGCGCCAGGCGCGCCTCATGCAGGCCACTGGCGCAGGTGCCGCTCAGATACTGGCGCAGCATTGGCGCCAGAGCGAACATTGAGAACGCCTTGAGGGCTGCCAGAATATGGGCGCCAGAGCGGTCAGCAACATCGGCGAGGATTGACAGATTCCGCTCGATTGCCTTTTCGTCTACCACAAAGGCGGGTGTGGGGACGCGGGAGAGGTCAAAGTCGCGAAAGGCGCCGGCATCTCCGGCCTGGGTGGTCATCATCTCGGACATGGAGAATTTTCCAGAAAGAGCGGATAGGAGAACCAGACCGCAGGTGGGCAAAAGCACCCACCCCTGGGAGGACGGGCGCTGCCCGGCCCGAAGGCCGGGAGAGGGTTTAGAATTCGACCGGACCGTCGAGTTCGTGGACCTGCCATGGCAGGCCGTGTTCGTTCAACATGTCCATGAAGTTGTCGGGATCAAGCTGTTCCATGTTCCAGACACCGGGCGCGACCCAGTTGCCCTTCAGCACCTGCGCCGCCCCGATCATGGCAGGCACGCCGGTGGTATAGGACACAGCCTGGCTGCCCACTTCGGCATAGCATTCTTCGTGGTCGCAGATGTTGTAGATATAGTAGGTCTTCTCGCCCGAGCCATCCTTTGCCTGGCCGGTGGCGATGTCACCGATGCAGGCCTTGCCCTTGGTTTCCGCGCCGAGATCACCGGGATCAGGCAGCAGGGTTTTCAGGAACTGGATCGGGATGATCTCCTGACCGCCGTGCATCACCGGATCAATCCGGGTCATTCCGACGTTCTCCAGCACCTTGGCATGCATGATATAGGCATCGCCAAAGGTCATCCAGAACCGGGCGCGCTCGATCTCAGGGAAATGGGTCGACAGCGACTCCAACTCCTCATGATACATCAGGTACATGTTCTTGTTGCCGATGGCCGGGAAGTCGAACTCGACCTTGGTGGTCATGGCGGGGCTGGTTTTCCATTCACCACCTTCCCAGTGACGCACCTCGGCCAGCACTTCGCGCAGGTTGATCTCGGGGTTGAAATTGGTAGCAAACTCCTGATCGTTGGAGCCGCCATTGGCGTCCAGAATGTCGATCTGGCGGATTGTGTCCAACTTGTGCTTCTTCAGCCAGGTGGCAAAGACGCTGGTCACGCCCGGATCAAAGCCAGAGCCCAGAATGGCGGTCAGACCTGCCTCTTTGAACTTCTCCTGATAGGCCCATTGCCAATGGTATTCAAACTTGGCCACATCTTCGGGCTCATAGTTTGCAGTATCCAAGTAATGGCAGCCAGCCTCGAGGCAGGCATCCATCAGCACCAGATCCTGATAGGGCAGGGCAAGGTTCACCAAGACTTCGGCGCCGGTTTCGCGGATCAGAGCAACCGTTGCAGCCACATCATAGGCGTCCAGCTCGGCGGTCTTCACCTCTACCCCGGTGCGTTCTTTCACGCTGGCCGCGATCGCATCACATTTGGATTTGGTGCGGCTGGCCAAGGTGATTTCGGTAAAGATATCGGCGTTCATCGCCATCTTATGTACCGATGCGTGGCTTACGCCGCCGGCACCAACAACAAGTGTCTTACCCATGGTGGTCTTCTCCTTCCCGGGGTTATTCATAGTAGGTATAGCCGTTGATCGAGTCCCGATAGGCCCCGATTAGGGTCTTGCGTTCGCTCACCTGCACAGATCCGTTTGAAATGGCCTCATCAACCATTTTGCGGAAGGCCGCCACACAGTCTGCCGGATCAAACTCGACATAGGACAGAACTTCGGAAATCGTGTCGCCTTCCTGTTCGTGCAACAGATCAAAGCCGCCATCGGGGCGCAGATCGATGGTGACAGCATTTGTATCGCCAAACAGATTGTGCAAATCGCCCAGCGTTTCCTGATAGGCGCCAACAAAGAACACCCCAAGATAATAGCGTTGGTCCTCGCTCAGAGAATGCACAGGCAGAGAGGGGGAAATGCCATCCGCCAGGATAAAGCGATCAACCTTGCCGTCGCTATCGCAGGTGATATCGGACAAGACGGCGCGGCGATCCGGTACCTGGTTCAGCATCTGGAGCGGAACAATCGGGTGCAGCTGATCGATGGCCCAGACATCCGGCAGGGATTGGAACAGCGAAAAATTGCAGTGATAGACATCTGCAACCTTTTCCAGTTTTTCACCCAGTTCGTTGACCTCATCCGAGGCTGCAGCCAGCACTTTGATTTGCGCGACGAGGGACAGATAGATGCGCTCTGCGCGCGCCATCTGACGCAAATCGACCATGCCACGGCGGAACAATCCGCGCAGCTCATCGCGATAAAACGTGGCATCGTTCCAGCATTCCTGCACCCGGCCAGCCACCAGATAGCCACGAATTGCGGCCAGGTCAGTCACCAGGTGATGATCCTCCGGCTGAACCTCCGGGGCGTCCGGCGCGTCATAGAGTGTGGTTTCCAGCACATCGAAGATCAATATCGATGAGGTTGCAACCACCGCTCTGCCACTCTCGGTGACCAAAACCGGATGCTTCACCTCGGCTTCGTCCATGGCGTAGGCTACGGTTTCCACCACATTGGCGGCATATTCCTCGATTGAATAATTGATCGAGTTTTCTGCAGCCCGTTTTTCCCCTGTATAGTCGATCCCCAGACCGCCGCCGAGATCAAGGTGGGTCAGCGGCACGCCCTCACGGGTCAGCTCGATGAAGTAACGACAGGCTTCTGCTGTGGCGCGGCGCACATCGTTCACATCCGGCACCTGGCTGCCCAGATGGGAATGTTGCAGTTTCAGGCAATGCAGCAGGTCGACGTCTTTCAACCGGTCCACAACCCGCAACAGCTGGTCGGTGTTCATGCCAAAGGCCGAGCGGTCGCCTGAGCTTTCCTGCCATTTGCCGCCAATTTGGTTGGTCAGCTTTACGCGCACCCCCAAAAGCGGTTCGATACCAAGCTCACGCGTCACCTCGATGACGGTTTCTGCCTCTTTTGGGCTTTCCAGCACAATGATGGTATTGAAACCAAGCCGCCGTGACAGGATCGCCAGGCGAATGAATTCAGCGTCTTTGACACCGTTGCAAACGATCAGAGCGTCTTTGGAGAGGCGATGTGCCAGGGCGATCACCAGTTCGGGTTTTGATCCGGCCTCCAGTCCAAAGTCATATGGGCTGCCAAATTCAACGATACGGTCAATCACCTGCGCTTGCTGGTTCACCTTGATCGGAAAAACGCCGCGGTAAGGGGCCTTGTATCCAACGCGCTGGATTGCATCAGAAAAGCTCTGGTTGAGATGACGAATTTCGCTCTCCAGAAAGGAGCTGATACGCAGCAGCAGCGGTGATGCAATGCCGCGTTGCTCCAGGTCGTTCAAGATGCCGGGCAGGCTGATTGGCGCTGCCGCCTTATGGGCTGGGTTGCAAAGCGCGATCTCGCCATCCGGTGAAATGGTGATCAGGCCTTTGCCCCACCGGTCGACTCCATAAACATTCCCTGGGCACATGTGATCCTGGTTCAAGCAAGTTCGCCTTTGTTGACTGGGGTAAGAAGACAGTAGCGGAAACAGAGTTTGGAGGGGAGGAAAGTTCAGGATTTTCGATTGAAACGTGAAGCCCGGTCTCAAAACCTATCCATAACCCAACGCCTTTAGTGAATTTGCCCTGTGTCGTCGTCGCGTGGCTTATAGGGGCTCATTTGATTCCATCCAATAGAGAAATCACCACAAAATCATTCGCCCGTTTTGAGCTCCATGACGTTCAAATAGACCCGCATTCGACAATTTTGATACCGCAGAAAACAGTCAATGAGTATGTTGTATCATGGGCTGACTGTGACGCCTTGGATTTTGAACCTAAGGCCAATAGTGACGCACCATGATCATTGGAGAACAACGACTATGCAAAAGTCGTGATTTGGGGTCTGATCCTATAGACGCGGCCCCTGGTGAAGGCTGGCACTCTCACAGGCAGTTCCGGATCGTATTGTGGCCCTTGTAGGAGGGTAAAAGGCAGGGGGTAAGACCGAGTTTTTCACAGTACTCTGCTTTGCAAAAAAACGGGATTGATTTCGTTTGCAAAGGTGCCCATGACAAACCCTCTTCATGGCTTGACCTCAAAAAATCAATGGATTAAGAACTGATTCAGATGAGCGGGCGTTGTGTAATGGTAAGACCTTAGCCTTCCAAGCTAATGACGCGGGTTCGATTCCCGCCGCCCGCTCCAAAGACCCCCTGAAAACGTTGAATAAAGTACCCTAAGTTTCGATTTGGCCCCCACTTTGGCCCCCACTTTGTTCTTCGCTTGAATTTGCATAAAGTTTGTCGATCTGAGCGACGGAAAACACAGGTCTGGCGCCAGGATATGGGAAGACTTTTTTGATCATGCCCTCGCGCACCATCTTGTAGAAAGTGTCTTTGCGAAAGGGCCAGCGAGGCGAGCGTATCGCCTGAACCCCGGTCACGAATTTTGCTTCATCAGGAATGTGGACAGAAGTCATCGGGCCTCCGATGGTTGGCGTTTGTTGGAATTAGGATTTTGTGAGGTGAGATCGGGCTGCTTCTTCAAAGGCCTGGATGAACTCTTTCGCTGCCCACGGACAGATTGCATTGCCATAGCCCCGCAAGAGCCCCACTCTGCCGGGTAGCCCATGAGCCAACGGGAATGATCCGGGTTCAACTGGCCGCCACTTTCCATCCCGGCATCCAAGCCAGTCTGCATTTTTCCAGAAACCGTCAAGCGGGTCGGGGTGGCTAACATTGTTGTAACCGTCTGGAGATCCTGACCTCCGTTGCCGTGCAGGCCCGGGCTGTTCGCGTTCTGCGCCTTGCATGTCGGCCAGCCCGCCAGCACTGCCGCGTGGTTTAGTGTAATGTTCGGCGTTGTGAACTCCAGTGACGGGTGGCGCAGTGAATCTGTCGCAGTAGCTGATGGCCAGCCCGCAAGGTGGCACTGCCGCCCCAGCTGATCCATTCGGTTCCGAGGTGACCCATCCGGGTTCGTGCCCGTTTGAGACATGCCCCCTGTGTCTTTCCAGTCCCGTGCTGATGTCGTTGACCAGCCCGCTTGTGGGAGATCGCAGATTGTAGGCCCCGAAAAAGGTTCTTTGCCGGATGTGCGGGGCGCCGACGCCCGCAGCCGGAATATCTGACGCCCCAACGGCGTAGTGTGAGCTTTCCAGGCGGTCTGATAAATCATCCCACCATGCCCACTCAGGCGCGCTTGCATGGCCGCGTTTAGCTTTTGCTGCAATCTTTCCGAAGACTGCCGCGCTAGCGACTTGCTCGCCGAACAACACTGCGGGGCGGGCGGTCCCGACCAGGCTTGCAAATTTGGGGGATAGGTGCCGGGGGTCGTCCCGTCCAAGGCCCTCTCCAGCAACGCTGAGGGGTTGGCAGGGAGGCGACCCGGTCCACGCTGGCTTGTCGTCCGGCCATCCTGCAAGACGGAGGGCGTAGGACCATCCTCCAATTCCTGCGAAGAAGTGGCACTGAGTAAATCCAGAAAGTTCATCTGCTCTAACATCAAGAATGCTCCTTTCGTCCACCTCACCTGGCGCAATTAATCCGGCTCTGATTAGTTCTCGCAGCCATGCGGCGGCGCGCTTGTCGAACTCATTGTAGTAGGCGGCCATTTGGTCTCTTTCAGAGGTGCGCGGTTTTGTTTCTGGGTTAAGAATTTGGATACGAATGCACGCTAAAGGTGTTGTCAGGCATTCGGGTCGTCCGCCCATTAGGGTGCCGCTAGCTTGTTGTCACAGGCATAGAGATCGGGTGTGCATGCTGCGCCCGATCTTTTACGTTTCAGCCTTTTCCAATTTCATTCTCCATCAGTTTGGTCGGGGCGAGGCCCTGGCCGCTGTAAGGGCAATCTGGGCGGCCATCTGTTCCCTGCAACGGAACGCTGTCATTTGCCGCGTGCGCCCATGCCAGGATCGCAGCATCGCAACTGTCCCCGGTGCGCAGGATGCCAAACAGATCGGCCTGCCAGCAGTTTTCTTCGGGATAGCCCGAGACTGGTTCAGGGGCTCGCAGCGTGCCGCCAAGGGAGCGAAACAGAACAACTCTGCCGTAGGTCCATTTGCGGCCCAGCAAGTCTTGGGATGCGCTGTAAATGCGGACTGTCTCGGTCATTGTCTGCGCTTTCATAAGAACGAGATGAAAAGGATGGTGATGGAGACAGTGGTAGCCATCGCAATGATCACCCAATGCATGATGGGGCGCGCTGGGCGCAATAGGTCGCCATTGCGCAGGCCAGCAAAGCGGGGCAGGGCGGGTTTACGCATAAGAGCGCCCGTCCATTGAGCCGCAAACCTGTGCGGATACGACCATCGGGAGCCGGGCAAACAGTGCCTGGGCGTCGGTGCGTTCCTGTGGTTCTGAGCGATGGGTATCCAATACAATCCGGCAGGCGCGCGCTATCTGGAGATCTGTGTGGTTTGAGACCTGCGCCAGGACAGCGCGCGCCGCGGTTAATCCCCCATCACCTTTGCCGTGAGTGGTGGAAAAGACCCCAGCAGCACTTGGGCCGCTGGGGAAGGTGCCCGCATCAGTGCGGGACCGGGGGAAATAGGATGTGGTCATTGGAAGGCCTGTCCAAGTCCAAGCTTTTCAGCATAACTGCGCAGTTTGTCTGTGAACTCGGTCACAAGTTCGAATTCATTGACCTTGTCATCAGAAGCATCGATACGACGACGCAGGTTGCCGAGCTTGCGAACAAGGGTGACCGGGAACTTAGCTTTTTCAGCGTCGGCCGCGATGGCGTTCTGCAAGGGTGTAGGTTTGGAAACGGCGCCGGGATCTGCTGCCTCGGCATATTGGGTAACGAACTTCAGCAGCTCACGCTTGTTCCAGGTCCAGGCCTTGCGCTTCACTTCCAGATCCTCGGGGGTTTCAACCAGATGGCTCGACAGGCTCATGCTGCTACCCCCTGACGCACAGCGCGGTGGCGGGCAGGAAGCTCGGCCAAGGCGGCCATGTGCCAGCTGTCCGTTGCAGCTGCCGGGCTATCGCCACGACCCAAGACTCCAAACATCTCGATCTCGTAGAAATGCGAGGTGACGCGCTGGGCGGGCAGGGTGGGGTCGATCCATGAACCGGCGCCCAGCTTGGCTGTTGCCATAGTGATGGCATGGAACTTGTCACGCGCACCAAAGTGGAAGGCCTGCAGGAAGGTCACCAGAGGGTCAGTACCACCCAAGGCGCCAAGGTTGCGCAGTACCTGCCCACACCAGAGGCGCATGGCCTGCGATTTTCTAGCTTGGGCGTAGCGGATCCGCCAAGGTCCTTTTGACATCGCGCAATGGCTGGCACAGCGCCGGGCTTTCAACATCAGAGCCTAAGGATCCTACCGACTGGAAGCTCCTGTGATATGGGCCTGGAGCGCGCCATCTACCGGTCGCGGACTACAGCATGCGCCGTGAACTCAGCCAGTTCGCCTCGCCAGATTTGCCGCCCATAACAGAATGCTTGGCCGTTGGAGTCAAAAATCACCTGCTCCAATTCGATGCCTGCGTGATAGGTTGGCAGTCCCAGGAGTCTGGACTCCTCTTCATTCAATGCACGCATGCGAATGGAGATGTCACCAGAATGAGACGGAATGTTATATTCCTGCTCCATAAGACGCGTTGTAGATTGCTCAAGGTTATGGCTGAACATCTCGGGAAACAGATCCGCAATCGCAAACTCTACTTCAACAAAAGCTGGGTGGCCCTTGAGGCGGAACAACCGTGTGTATTTATACAGCTCTCTCCCTTCCTCCACACCCAATTTGGCTGCGATCAGCGGGGAGGCTCGGGTCACTTCTTTTGATACCAGTTCGATCTTCAGCCCCAGTGCGTCATCCTCAGCATGTTCGGAAAAGCTGACCGTTTTGCTGATGTCATAGGTCAGTCTTTGCGGTGAAACAAAACGCCCGCGGCGCTCAGAACTATAGGCCAGCCCCTCCATTTCGAGCGCCAAGAGAGCTCGGCGCGCTGTCATTCTACTGATGGAAAACTGGTCCCCGAGGGCACGTTCAGATGGAAGAGCCGCATGTTCCATCAGTGCACCACTGCGAATTTGAGATCGAAAGTGATCGATAACCTTCTGAAATGCAGGCTCTTTATTCTTAAAGTTTCTATCAGGCAGGCTCATTCAATTTAGCTTTCAAAGTTTTTTCTTGGTATATACCAGATTGCTGGTCTATACCAGATTCTCAAGAGATCTCCTCCTGACTGCATGGCATGGCCATGGATTTCAAGGTGCGAGGCGGTTTGCAGGGAGAGCAGCGTTGACCCATTTTGTTTCGGAGCACAGCAGATGAGCCGCGAACCTGACATCCAGAATCTCAGTGCGTCCCAGGACAGCGGTTTGGGCGCGCGTGCGCGGATCGGCATGATTGTTTTGCAATCTGATCAGACCATCGAGCATGAGTTTGCTACGCTCCTACACCGAGAGGGGGTGGTGCTGTATCACGCGCGCATTCCCAACGAGATGGAAGTGACCTGCGATACCCTGCGCAAAATGGAGGCTGATCTGCCCGTCGCAGCAGGGTTGTTGCCAGCCTCTTTTGAGTTTGATGCAATTGGGTATTGCTGCACCTCTGGTGCCACGATGATTGGTGAGGGCCGGGTGGATGAAATCCTGCGGGCCCAGCATCCGGGCGCCAAGACCAGCAATCCGATAACGGCTAGCAAGGCAGCGCTACAGGCATTGGGGGTGAGGCGCATCGCCTTGATTACCCCTTATGCGCCTGATGTCACGGTGGAGATGCGTGACAATCTCGCGGCCGCTGGGTTTGAGGTGAACGCGATTGGAACCTTTAACGAATCCGATGATTTCAAGGTCGCCCGCATTTCGACTGACAGCATCCTGACGGCGATCAAACAGGTGGGCCAGCGAGAGGATTGCGATGGCATCTTTGTCTCCTGCACCAGCCTGCGCGTTCTGTCTGTCATTGCCGAAGCCGAGGCGTTTCTAGGCAAACCCGTTTTGTCCAGCAATCAGGCCACCGCCTGGCACCTGGCCCGGTTGGCTGGGGTCACGGATTGTATCGCAGGTGCCGGTTCGATCTTTCAACACCAACTCAACGCTGAGGATTGAACAGATGTTGGATCTGCATCCCATAGCCACCCGCGGCTTTACTACCGCTGAATTTGAGCAGCGAACCGAAGCGGCCCAAAAGATCATGGCGGGGCTAGGCCTGGATGCCATGTTGCTGACAACGGAACCCGAGGTGCGGTACTTCACCGGGTTTGATACCATCTTCTGGCTGAGCCCAACGCGCCCTTGGTTTGTTGTGATCCCGGCGAAAGGTGCGCCAATTGCCGTGATCCCAGAGATCGGCGGTCCTAGCATGTCGCTGACCTGGGTCACGGATATCCGCACCTGGCTGGCACCGCAGCCCGAGGATGATGGCATTTCCCTGCTCACTGACACGCTGCGGGAAGTGATGCCCGGTGGCGGTGTCTTGGGCCTGCCGATGGGGCATGAGACCCATGTGCGCATGCCTGCGGCGGATCTGGCCAAATTACAAGCCGGGGTGGAGGGTGTTGCGCTGGCGGATGCAACCGAAGTGGTGCGCAGCCTGCGGATGGTAAAGTCCGAGGCTGAGATCGCCAAGATCGCCCGCATGTGCAGCATTGCCTCTGCCGCCTTTGAGGATCTGCCAGGCTACATCAAGGCAGGCGATAGCGAACGTCAGGCCTTTGCCAAATTCAAGATCGATCTGCTGCAAAAGGGCGCTGATGATGTGCCCTATCTGGTGGGCAGCTCGGGCCCCGGCGGATTTGAGGATGTGATCAACCGCCCTTCGGATCGGCTGATAGCCGAGGGCGACATGCTGCTCCTGGATACAGGCGCGCTGTATGATGGCTACAGTTGCGATTTTGACCGCAACTTTGCCTTCGGCCATGCCTCAGATGCGGCAAAATCCGCCTATGACCTGGCCTGGCGGGCCACCGAGGCCGGATTGCAGGCAGCGCGTCCCGGGCTGACCACAACCGAGCTCTGGGCCGCGATGGCGCAGGTGTTGGAAGAGGGCGGTTGTAGTGGCCATCAGATTGGCCGGATGGGCCACGGGCTGGGCATGCAGGTGACCGAGTGGCCCTCGTTGATGCCTGGGGATGACACCGTCATTCAGGCCGGAATGGTGCTGACACTTGAGCCCGGTCTGGCCTTTGGCGACGGCAAAATGATGCTGCACGAAGAGAACATCGTCATCCGAGAGGATGGCGCCGAGCTACTGACGCGCCGGGCGGCGCGCGAACTTCCAATCATTACCTAATTCGACAGGCCAAAGACTATGAACAAGCAAATCCCATCGCAGGCAACGGTCGTCATTATTGGCGGCGGTATCCATGGCTGCTCTGTGGCCTATCATTTGGCCAAACAGGGTCTTACCGATGTTGTTTTGTTGGAGCGCAAACAGCTGACCTCGGGGACCACCTGGCATGCGGCCGGGCTGGTTGGGCAGCTGCAGGGCAGCCATGCGACCACCGCCTTTGCCAAATACGGCATCGAACTGCTGGAAGAAATCGAGGCCGAGACCGGCCAGAACCCCGGCTACCGCCGCTCGGGCTCCATCTCGGTTGCCACCAATAATGAGCGCATGGCAGAGCTAAAGCGCAAAGCGGATTTTGCCGCCCTCTTTGGCATTGAAGCGCATTATCTGGAAACGGCCGAAATCAAAGAGCGTTGGCCATTGATGAACCCGGATGGTGTTCAGGGTGGCATCTATATGCCCAGCGATGGTTCCGCCAACCCGGTGGACCTGACCACGGCCCTGGCCAAAGGCGCCCGGATGCGTGGTGCCAAGATCTTTGAATATACCAAGGTCGAAGAGGTTCTGACCGAGGGTGGCAAAGCCGTCGGTGTGCGCACCGACCAAGGCACCATCCGCGCGGATTATGTGGTCAACTGCGGTGGCATGTGGGCGCGTGAACTGGGCCGTCAAAACGGCGTGGGTGTGCCGCTGCACGCCTGCGAGCATTACTATCTGGTCACTGAGGCGATTGACAATCTGCCCAGCGATCTGCCGGTTCTGCGTTCTTATTGTGATGGCACCTATTGGAAGGAAGACGCCGGCAAGCTGCTCTTTGGTTTTGCCCATTTCCAGGCCAAGCCCTGGGGCATGAAGGGTATTTCGGAGAGTTTTGAATACGACAGTCTGCCTTTTGTCGAAGACGATGTGATGGAGGTGCTGGAGCTGGCGATGAACCGGGTGCCTCTGTTGCAGGAAACTGGAATTCGCACCTTTTTTAATGGGCCTGAAAGCTATTCTTACGATGGCCGCTTTATCCTGGGGCAGGCGCCGGATATCTCGAACTATTTTGTGTTGGGTGGGGTGAACTCCACGGGTATCCAGTCTGGTTCCGGAGCTGGACGGGCATTGGCGCAATGGATCATCGACGGGCATCCGCCGATTGATCTGAGCGAGATGGATCCCAAACGCTGCGAAGAATTCCAGGCACGAGATCCCTATTTGCAGGAACGCTGCCCGGAAACTCTGGTGCTGACCTATGCGATGCATTGGCCAAACCGCCAGCGTGAAACCGCGCGTAATCTGCGCCGCACGCCATTCTATCACGCGATGAAGGCACGTGGTGCCTGCTTTGCCGAGACCCAGGGCTGGGAGCGCCCCGGTTGGTTCGCCCCGGAAGGGGTGGAACCAAAATATGAATACAGCTTTGGTCGCCAGAACTGGTTTAACTACGCGCTGGAGGAGCAAAAAGCCGCGCGCGAAGGTGTGGCGATGATCGATTACACCATGTTGGGCAAGCTGATGGTCGAAGGCAAAGATGCTGAGAGCTTCCTGCAGCGCGCCTGCACCAACAATATGGCCATGAAGACTGGCCGGGTCGCCTATACGCTGATGCTGAACGAACGCGGTGGCATTGAAAGCGATGTCACCGTGGCACGTCACGGCGATGATAGCTTTATGGTGATGAGCTCGATCTCGCATACCCGGCGCGACTATCTGCATCTGCGTGATTTGATTCAGCCCGGTGAAGATGTGCGTCTGCGGGATGCGACCTCTGCCTATGGCGTGCTGGGCATCATGGGGCCCAAAAGCCGTGATCTGTTGCAGAAGGTCGGCGGCATTGATGCCTCGAATGAAGCCTTCCCCTTCAACAGCCTGAAGCATTTCCACATCGGGCACGCCCCGGTATTTGCGCAACGACTGTCCTATTCCGGTGAAATGGGTTGGGAGATCTTTATCACCCCGGATTTTGCCGAACATGTCTTTGAAGTCTTGATGCAGGCAGGGGAAAACGACGGTCTGCGCCTGATCGGAGGTGAGGCTTTGAACGCGCTACGACTGGAAAAGGGTTTTGTGCATTGGGGTCACGAGATGGCCTATACCGAAGCACCGCATCAATTGGGCATGGAATTTGTCTGCAAGACCAAAAAAGACATCCCCTTTATTGGTCGCGATGCCTATCTGGCCCGCAAGGCCGAGAACAAAGGCCCCTTCCTGTGTTCGGTCAAACTGCAAGATCCAGAGCCGCTTTTGCACCACAACGAGCCGGTACTGCGTGATGGCAAAATCGCGGGCTACGTTACTGCCGGAGCCTGGGGGCAAACCCTAGGGGGCGCTGTTGGCCTGTGCCTATTGAACCTTCCCGAGGGGGAAGCAGACAAGGCTTCGGTGGAAAAGGGAGAGTTCACAGTTCTGGTGGAGGGCAGGAGCATCAAGGCGGATGTCAGCCTTGCACCGTTTTATGACCCGCAGAGCAAACGCATGTTGACGGGCGGCTAGGGGGAAGAGGTTTCGAAAATGATCTATCAAAACCTGTGGTTATCATAAGGTGATAGGAAAGGTCATTTTGAAATGCGGATTTTTGCCAATAGGCTGGTTCGAACTTTGGAGGAGGAGGTGAAATCACCCCTAAATATGGGGCGATTTGACCAGATGAAGCACCCGCCACTGCAAGCTCTTTTGGGCGATGGCTATATCAAAACCATGAGGTTCCGGGAGGTTCTTCATAACACTAGGGAATTCACGACCCGCGCGCAGGATCTGTTTTGCTCTCACCATCAGGGAGGGCGCGTGGGCGTGGCAAAGGCAGTATCGGACCGTCTCAGGTGACGGTGGCGTGCTCCACATCGACGACAAGTTTACTTCTGGGAGGAACCTATGACTTACAAACTACTTAAGACACTCGGCACCGCAGTTGCCGCGACAGTTCTCAGCACGGTTGCAGCTGTTGCTGGCCCAATTGATGACCGGATCGCGGCGGGTGAGCCAATCCGTATTGGCTTTTCCAATATTCCAATCTGGGGCTTTCCGGATGAGAATGGCGACGCCAAAGGCTTTGTGAATGAAATCGCGCTGGGTATCCTGGCCGAAATGGGCCACTCCGAGGTGGAAACCACCGTCACCGAATGGGGGGGCTTGATCCCGGGCCTGAAGGCAAACCGCTATGACATGATCACCGGTGGTCTGTATATTCTCAACAGTCGTTGCGAAAACATCGCCTTCTCCGAGCCAATCGGTTCGATGGGCGACGCTTTCCTGGTGCCTGCAGGAAACCCCAAGAACATCAACAACTACAAAGATGTTGTGGCGCAGGAAGATGCGACGCTGATTATGTATTCCGGCGCAAACACGGTTGAGGCCTCGCGCAAGGAAGGTCTGACCGACGCACAGATGATGCAGGTTCCCGGACCAACCGAAACGCTGGCCGCAATGAAGGCGCAGCGCGCGGATGCGGCGGCTCTGACCTATTTTGAAGCTCTGTATCTGGCAGAACAGTCCGAGGGGGCCTTTGAGGTTACTGACCCGTCGGCTCTGCCTGAGTGGACAAAGAACTGGGTTGGCATCGGCTTTCGTGACGAAGACTCTGAATTCATGACCAAGTTCAACGCGGCCCTTGCAGGCTATGTCGGCTCCGAAGCTATGCTGAATTCAGTATCTGAGTACGGTTACACGCCTTCGCATCTGCCCGGCGACAAATCCGCAGAATGGGTTTGCGGCAACCGCTAAGCATCCAAGCGGCGGGCCTTGTTGAGGCTCGCCGCAATTTGCACGTTTCCTAAGATAGCAGAGCGGATCCATGAATATCTTTGATTTCGTTGCCCAATACTGGCCACGCCTGTTGGCCGGAACCGGAATGACTGTTGCACAGTTCTTTCTCGCGACCCTTCTTGGGGTGACCGTCGCCCTGATAATGGGCCTGATGAAACTCTCCCCCAACAAATTGGTTCGCGCCACTGCCGTGACCTATATCGAGATCTTTCGTGGCACCTCGCTCTTGATTCAGCTCTATTGGATCTTCTTTGTTTTGCCGCTGTTTGGTGTGTCGATCGACAAGTTCACCGCCGGCTACGTGGCGGTTGGCATGAACATCGGCGCCTACGGGGCTGAGCTGGTTCGGGGTGGCATTCTTTCTGTCCCCAAAGGCCAGTGGGAAGCAGCCCTTGCGATTAATATGTCGCCCGCGCAGCGGATGCGGCGGGTCATCCTTCCTCAGGCCTTGGTCAATATGTTGCCGCCCTGGGGCAATCTGATGATTGAACTGCTGAAGGGGACGGCGCTGGTCTCACTGATCTCAGTGGCGGACCTGATGTTCGAGACCAAGCAGATCAACGGATCTACCTTTTTGTCGGCCCAGGCCTTTGGTGCTGCTCTGGTGATCTACTATATATTGGCGCGTTTCATGGTGACCCCCTTCATGCGCTGGCTTGAGGCCTATATGGCGCGCAAAATGGGAAGGGCTTGATCCATGTTTGACTGGAAATGGGAATTCGCCTGGGAAATCTTGCCACGGCTTTTTGTGGCAACCGGCAACACGCTTTTGGCGGCGGGCGCAGGCTATGCCATTGCCTTGGTGCTGGGGCTTTTCCTCGCCATCGCTCAGCGCAGCCCCTCACGCGCTTTGACCTTTGTGGTGCGGGAGTTGGTTGAATTCATCCGCTCTACCCCCTTGCTCTTGCAGATCTTCTTTATCTTCTACGTCGGGCCGCAGTTTGGTATTCGCCTCAGCCCCTGGATGTCGGGGATGATCGCAATTGGTCTGCACTATGCCTGCTACCTCTCCGAGGTCTATCGCGGTGGCATCGACAGCGTGCCCAAAGGTCAGTGGGAGGCGGCAATCGCGCTGAACATGACAACGGTGCAGAAATATCGCCGCGTCATCATTCCGCAGGCCATTCCATCCGCCCTTTCGGGCATGGGCAACTATCTGGTTGGTATCTTCAAGGATACGCCGATGCTGTCCGTCATTGGGGTCGCCGAACTCATTCACACGGCCAATGCCATCGGGTCCGAGCACTATCGCTTTCTGGAGCCCTACACGATGGTTGGCATCCTTTTCCTTGCAATCTCTCTTCCTGCCGCAGGACTAATCCGGTTGGTCGAAGGGCGCGTGCGCCGCAAAATGGGACTGAAATAATGCTTGATATGTCAGGTTTTCCACTCGAGTTGAGCGGTGAGAACAAACCTATGGTGAGTTTTCGCAAGGTGCGCAAATCCTACGGCGCGCTGACCGTTCTTGATGATCTTGATCTCGATATCAATGCCGGTGAAATGGTGTCGATCATTGGCCCCTCCGGGTCAGGTAAAACAACCGTGCTGCGGATGTTGATGACGCTGGAGCAAATCAACAGCGGCGTGATTTATGTGGATGGTAAGCCGCTGACCCATATGCCCAAAGGGGGGCAGTTGGTGCCGGCCAATGAACGTCACCTGCACAGCCGTCGCTCCGACATTGGTATGTGCTTTCAGCACTTCAACCTGTTTCCGCATATGACGGCGCTGGAAAACTGCATGGAGGGTCCGGTTCAGGTGCTGGGCCTTTCCAAGGCAGAGGCGCGTGACCGGTCGGAAGAGCTGCTAGAGCTGGTCGGCATGATTGCCAAAAAAGACCAACACCCTTCGCGCCTGTCAGGTGGACAACAACAACGGGTTGCCATCGCCCGGGCACTGGCCATGCGCCCCAAGGTGATGCTGTTTGACGAGGTGACCTCGGCACTGGATCCGGAAGTGATCGGCGAGGTGACAAATGTTATCCGGGGTTTGGTTTCCGAACATAACCTCACCATGCTGATGGTCACCCATCAGATGGGGTTTGCCCGCGATATTTCAGATCGTGTTTGCTTTTTCTACGGCGGTAAAATCGAAGAGCAAGGACCTCCGTCCGAGCTGTTTGGTAACCCACAGCGCGAACGCACCCAGCAGTTCCTCAGTGCGGTCCGCGAAGCCGTGTGATCTGGCTTTGCCCTATATCTTGATCCCAACGTCGCGCAACAGATCGCGGGTGCGTTGGGACAGGGTGCCGATGCGCCAGATGACAAAATAGGTACGCCCAGTGTTCAGGGCGTATCCCCCCAAGGGCGCCAATCTGCCCGCCTCGATCTCATATCGCAGGACATTGACGCATCCCAGGGCAATGCCTTTGCCCCGGATGGCTGCATCCAACGAGCTCCCGTAGGAGCCTAGGTTGACCCGAGGCGCCGCTGCCAGTTCCTCAGATCCAGACAGGTCAATGAAGTCGGGCCAGTTGATCCATTTCAACGCCAGTTTATCAAAATCCAACAGGGTGCTGCGCGCAAGGTCGGGTTCTTTGGCAAGCAGACTGGGCGCAGCCAAGGGCTGCCAGACCTCCTCGAACAGCACTTCGCCTTCCCAACCTGAAGGAATGTCGTTTCCGTAGTAGACGACCACATCATGATCCTGATTGAGAACATCAGATTCCTTGTTTGAAGCGGTAATGCTCACGGGTACAGCGTCTTGGCTCAGCAGGTATTCGTTGACCTGGGGCGTCAGCCAGAACTGCGAGACCGCGATGTTTGAGGCCAAGGACAGCCTATCATGGCTGCCCTGTCGCAATTGACCTATCCCAAGCGCCAGGTACTCTAATGCCTCGGACGCGTTGGCAGCAAGCTTATGCCCCGCTTTGGTGAGGTCTACGGTGCGTCCGTTACGGGTCATCAATTCTACCCCAAGCCAGCTCTCTAGGAATTTTACGCGTTTGCTAACAGCGGCCTGACTAACATTCAGCTCCTCCGCCGCACGGGTGAAATTCTTGTGGCGGGCGACCGTCTCGAAGAACAAGAGATAGTCCAGAGGTGGCAGGGTGCGGCGGTAATTTTTCATAACTAATGGTTATCATACGTGAAGGGTAAAAGTCATTTTGAAAATGCGATTTCTGACAATAAGCTCGTCTGAAATACACAATAAGGCCCAGATCCGCCGGGGCCATTGCACAGGGGAAGTCCGCATGTTCACCGAACGATTAAGCCGCCTGCAGACCAAATTGACTGACGCTAATATCGATGTGGCGCTGATCACTGATGACGACAATGTCTACTACCTGACCGGCTATTACGACTACCTGCATATGGAGTTTGGCCGCCCGACCATTCTGGTGGTGCCCAAGGACGGCGAGGCCCTGTTGATCACCCCGACAATCGACCTCAACTCTGCCCAGGCCGCGGCGCGTGTTGGACGGATTGCGCCCTGGAATGACGGCATGGGCAATGAATGGCGCGAAGAGCTGCCAGCGGCGGTCAAATCTGCGACCTCTGTGGCGATTGAGCCGGGTCACATGCCACCCTTGGTGCGCGCCTATGTGAATGATCTGGTTGATGCCGAGGCGCTCACCAGTGTCACCCCCATCCTGAATGAAATGCGGATGATCAAATCGGCGCAGGAGTTGCAACTGGCTCGTCATGCCGGTGAGGTGGCCACTGCAATGATGAATGCAGGTCGTGCGGCCATTGGTGATGGCGTTCCCGAATTTGAGGTGGCCATTGCCACCAGCCAGGCCGGAACGCGCAAAGCGGCTGAGCTGCTGGCGGCGCATTATGATGATGCCGACATGTCACCCAACACACATTTCCTGCAGATCATGGCCTCGGGCAAGGATATCGTCAAAACCCACCACCGCGCCTCAACCCGCATCATGCGTCAGGGAGAGCCGGTGTTCCTGTGCTTTTGTGGCATGACCAATTTCCATCGTTTCAAACTGGGCTTTGATCGAACCTTCTGGATTGGCGAGCCCGACCCGGAGCAAGTGAAGGTCTATGAGGTGGCAGTGGCCAGTCAGAAGGCGGCGCTGGACGCCCTGCGTCCCGGTGTAACGGCCGAAAGCATTCACGCCGAATACGCCGAGGTCATTCAGGGTGCGGGTTTTGAGTATCCCTTCCGCTGTGGCCGCGCGACCGGTTTCAGCTTTTTGGAGGCTCCACAGCTGGTCACTGGCGACACCACCATCATTCAGCCGGGCATGGTTCTGGCCGTAGATGGCTCTGTGTCGGTTGAGACCTTCCGCGCTCAGGTCGGCGACAGCTTTATCATCACCGACGATGGCTGGGAGCCACTCACCCAACACCCGAAATCCGTAGAAGAGGTCATTCTGTGATGTTTCAGCCCGGTCAAAAGATCCAGTCCACGCCCCGTACTCCGGAATTGAGCACAGGCCGTCATCATCGCGCCAAGCTTGGCTTTATCCTGATGTCGACGGATCCTTCCGCTGAAGGGGATTTTCGTGACATGGCGCCCGAAGGGGTTGGTGTGCATATCACCCGGCTGAAAACCGATGACTACACCACCAATGAAACGCTTTCGCGCCATATCGAACATATGGCTGATGCCGCTTCGCGCATCCAGCCCGAGGCCCGGCCTGATGTAGTCAGCTACAGCTGCACCAGCGGATCCATTGTCATTGGCGAGCAGCGGATTTTTAAGGAAATCCACAAGGGCGCTCCCTGGGCACAGCCGATGTGTCTGGTGCAGGGCGTGTTGGATGCGCTGCACGAACTGGGTGCAAAGAAGCTGGTCGTTGGTACGCCCTATTTGGATGAAATCAATACTGCCGAGGCAGAGTTCCTGGTGGAGCGCGGCTTTGACGTGCTCGACATTCAGGGGCTCAACATTGCCCAGGGCTGGGACATGGGGCTGGTTACACCGGCCTATTGGAAGAAATTTGCACTGGAGATCGACCAGCCTGATGCCGACGTGATTTTCCTCAGCTGTGGCGGCATCCGTGCTTTGGAGGTGGTGGAAGAGATCGAGCAGGCCACTGGCAAACCGGTGATTACCTCGAACCAGGCCCAGATGTGGTCCTGCCTGCGGCGGGCCGGCATCATGGATGAGCTGGAAGGCTTTGGTCAGATTTTCAAACATCCTGGCAAGGCGCTGAAAAGCACCCTCTAAAGCCCGTTGAAAGACAGATGAAATGACAAGATTTTCCGCTTGGAATGTCTTCTGGAACGGTGTGACCGGCCAGAAGGGCTGGTCGCGTCAGTGGCGCGACCCCGAACCCAAACCCCATTACAATGTGGTGATTATCGGCGGCGGGCTGCATGGGCTTGCCACCGCCTATTACCTGGCCAGAGACCACGGCATTCGCAATATTGCGGTGCTGGAAAAAGGCTGGATCGGTGGTGGCAACGCCGGGCGCAACACTACTATTGTACGCTCCAACTATACCCAGCCGGGCAACCGGGAATTCTATGAGAACTCGCTGAAACTCTGGGAAGAGCTGAGCCACGAGCTGAACTACAACGTCATGTTCAGCCAGCGGTCGCATATCACCCTGTTGCACAGCCCCGGTGCGGTGGATGCCACAGCACGCAACTATAACACCATGCGGCTCACCGGGAACACGGATGCCGAGATCTGGAGCCTGGATCAGCTGCAAGAGGCGGTGCCACATCTGAATTACGGCGCCGATGCCCGCTTTCCGATCATGGGCGCAGCTGTGCACAAACGGGCCGGAACCGCGCGCCATGATGCGGTGATCTGGGGCTATGCACGGGCGGCGGATCAGCTGGGGGTCGATATCCTTCAAAACTGCGAAGTCACCGGCATCCTGCGCGATGGTGGCAAGGTCACAGCGATTGAGACCTCACGCGGCAAGATCACCACTGACAAGGTCGGTCTGGCGGTGGCTGGCAATAGCTCGCGGCTGTGGAACATGGCGGGGATGCGCCATTTGCCCATTGAATCGCACAAGTTGCAGGCTTTTGTCTCGGAGCCGCTGAAGCCACTTTTGGATCAGGTTGTGGTCTTTGGCATGGGCGGCGCCCATTTCTACATCTCGCAGTCGGACAAGGGCGGTATGGTCTTTGGCGGTGATCTGGATTGGTACAAATCCTATGCCCAGAAGGGCAACCTGCCGATTGTCCAGGACGTGGCCGAGGCTGCGATGTCGGTAATGCCCTGTCTGGGCCGTGTGCGTCTGCTGCGTCATTGGTCCGGTGTGGTGGATATGTCGATGGATGGCTCGCATTTCATCTGCAAGACCCCGGTCGACAATCTCTATCTGAACGCCGGCTGGAACTACGGTGGCTTCAAGGCAACGCCTGCCTCAGGCACCTATTTTGCCGATCTTATCGCCAATGATCGCCCTCACGAGGTGATCGCCAACCACGATCTGAAACGGTTTGAGCGCGGCATCCAGCTGGATGAACGCGGCGCCGGCCCAGACCCGAAACTGCACGGATAAGGACATCACACATGATTAGAATACCCTGTCCGTTTTGCGGCACCCGCGACCACAGCGAATTTTCCTATGGGGGGGATGGCGCGATCACCTATCCAGATTTGGATGCACCCATGCAGGACTGGCACGATGCGGTGTTTCAGCGCGAAAACATCTGTGGGCTTCAGGTGGAGACCTGGCAGCATGTGAATGGCTGTCGCATGTGGCTTTTGGTGGAGCGTGATACCATGACCCACGAGATCCATTCCGTGCGCCCGGCGCATCCAGACATGGCCGCTGCGCTTGAGGTGACAGCATGAGCGCGACACGTCTGAATACAGGCGGTCGGATCGACCGCAGCCGTCCGCTCCGGTTCACCTGGGACGGCAGATCTTATAAGGGCTTTGCCGGCGATACTCTGGCCTCGGCCTTGATGGCCAATGGTGAGAGGGTACTGGGTCGCAGTTTCAAATACCACCGTCCGCGCGGGATCATGTCGGCAGGCGTCGAAGAGTCCGGTGCCATTGTGACGCTGGGCACGGGCGACCGAACAGAACCCAATAGCAAGGCCACTATGGTAGAGCTGTTTGACGGGCTGCTGGCTTCAGGACAGAACGCCTGGCCCAATGTGCGCAATGATGTCGGCGCGGGTTTAGGGCTGTTTGGTCGCTTTTTCTCTGCCGGGTTTTACTACAAGACCTTCATGGGGCTACCGCCCTTTGAATGGGGGCGCGGAACCGGCATCTGGATGCAGTATGAGAAGATCATTCGCAAAGCGGCCGGCATGGGTGAGGCCTCGCGCCAGGCTGATCCTGATTGCTATGATCATGTGCACGCCTTTTGTGACGTGTTGGTTGTCGGTTCCGGCCCGGCTGGGATGAGTGCAGCCCTGCATGCGGCGCAACAGGGCAAAGACGTGATCCTGGTTGAACAGGACTTTGACTTGGGTGGGGATCTGTTGAACCGGTCCGATCCAAAGTCAAACGCAATACGCGCTGAGCTGATTGCCGCACTGACAGCGGCGGGCGTGCGGATCATGACGCGCACCACCGCCTTTGGTTTGTATGATTATGGCACGGCTGGCCTGTTGGAGCGGGTAACGGATCATTTGGCGGTCAAGCCGGATCATGCCCCTCGCCAGCGGTTTTGGACCGTGCGGGCTGCCGCCACCATTCTGGCCACCGGTGCCTTGGAACGCACAGTTGCCTTTGAAAACAATGATCGCCCCGGTGTGATGACGGCAAACGCTACCCGCAGCTATCTGAACCGATATGGGGTGTTGCCCGGCCAGAACATCGTTCTGAATACCAACAACGATTCCGCCTATGATACTGCGGGCGAGCTGGCACAGGCCGGAGCAAAGGTCACCCTGGTTGATCTGCGCGAAGCAATTGATGCGGACCTGTCAGAGCAAATGAATGCGGCGGGAGTAACCGTTCAGACCGGTCTTGCACCGCTCAAAGCACTGGGTGGCAAAGCGGTTACTGGCGTTCAACTGGCCCGCCTGCAAGGCGACACTTGGGTGGCGGTTGAAACGTTGCCTTGTGATCTCTTGCTTGTCTCTGCTGGGTGGTCGCCGGTGGTGAACCTGTTGTCCCATCGCGGTGCAAAACCGATCTGGGATCAGGATCTTTCTTGTTTCCTGCCTGCGCTCTGTGCCGAGAACGTAACCATGGCTGGGGCTGCAGCCGGCCACTGGAGCACCGAGCATTGCACCGCTTCGGGAATTGCTGCAGCAAATCTGGCCATGGGACAAAAGGTGGGCGCGATTACCCCGGGAGGCTGGAATACTCCAATCAAGCCGCTCTATGAGGTGCGCCTGCCGGGCAAAAAGACCAAGAGTTTTGTTGATCCGCAGCACGATGTCACCGCCAGCGACATTCGTTTGGCGCATCAAGAGGGCTTTGTCTCGGTTGAGCATCTGAAACGCTATACTACGCTGGGCATGGCCACAGATCAGGGCAAGATGGGCAATATCATTGGGCTGGCTCTGATGGCAGAGGCCCTGGGCAAAGACATCCCCGCCGTTGGCACCACCCGGTTCCGCCCGCCCTACACACCTGTGGCGATTGGTGCGCTGGCGGGGCGCAACACTGGCAGCCATTTCAAAACCCTGCGGCGGACACCGCTGCATGACTGGAACCTGCGCCAGGGCGCCACCATGACCGACGCAGGTCTGTGGCACCGGCCCTGGTATTTTGCCCGCAAAGGCGAGAGCATCACCGAGGCCTATATTCGCGAGGCCACCACTGTGCGCGACACCCTCGGCATTTGTGATGTGAGCTCGCTGGGTAAAATCGCGGTGCAGGGGCCGGATGCCTCCGAGTTCCTCAACCGGATCTATAGCAATGCCTTTGCCAAATTGGCGGTGGGCAAGGCACGCTACGGTATCATGCTGCGCGACGATGGCATGGTGATGGACGATGGCACCACCTGGCGTCTGAGCGAGAACGACTTTCTGCTGACAACCACCACCACGGCGGCGGGCAAGGTCATGGTCTGGCTGGAGGAGCTGCTGCAATTGCGCTGGCCCGAGTTGCGGGTTCATGTCAGTTCGGTCTCGGATCAATGGGCGGGTGTTTCCGTGGCAGGTCCACAAACCCGCAAGGCGATTGCCGCTTGTCTGGAAGATCCCGAAGCCATCTCGGCGGAGAATCTGCCCTTTATGGGGGTGATGGAGAGCCGCCTGAAGGGGGGCATCAGATGCCTGATCGCGCGCATCAGCTTTTCCGGTGAGCTGGCCTATGAGATCTATGTGCCTGCCGACCTTGGCGAGGCGATGATGGATCAGCTATGGGCCGCATCTGAGCCCCTGGGCGGTTGCCTCTATGGGCTTGAGGCCCTTGGCACCCTTAGGATCGAAAAGGGTCATGTCACTGGTGCCGAACTCGACGGGCGGGTCACCATCGATGATGCCGGTCTGGGGAAAATGGCCTCAACCAAGAAGCCCTTTATCGGCAGCGCCCTGCGTCAACGCCCCGAGCTGGAGCGTGAAGACAGGCCGCAACTGGTGGGGATCTTTCCCAAGGATCGCAGCGACAGCTTCAACGGCGGCGCCTTGTTGTGCAAACCGGATGAGATCTCGGGTTTTGGCGAAGGCTGGATCACCGCTGTGACCCATTCCCCGGCGCTGGGGCACTGGATTGGCCTTGGCTACATTTCCGGCGGGCATGATGCCTGGCAGGGCAAATCCGTGGCCGCCACTGACCCGGTTCGCAAAGGGGATGTCATGGTCGAGATTGTCTCGCCTCATATGTTTGATCCAAAAGGGGAGCGGATGCATGGCTAAAGCGATTTCTCCACTGCAGCCAATACGTAGGGCAGGGCAGTTCGGTGCCCCCGGCAAGCCTGGTGTCACCATCAAAGAGGTCACTGGCTTTGGCCTGTTGCAGTTTTCTGCCTGGGGCGCGAGTCTTGCGCAGACCGGTGCCGAGGCCGCACGACTGGCCGGTTGCAGCTTAGCTCCAGCGCCAGGGCACGTGGTTTCCGGGTCCAATGGGGTCCTGATGCGGGTTGAGCCGTTAAAGTGGTGGCTGCTGACGTCTGCCGCCGCGCCCCGTCCTGAGCCTGAATTGGCAGCTGAGAATGGCGCAGTTCTGGATATGCAGGATGCACGCTGTTGGTTGCGCATCACCGGCGACAAGGCCGAAACACTGCTCAATCATTTCCTGCCGCTCAATCTGCGGCCCAGCGTCTTTGCCGATGGGGCGGTCGCAACCACCGCCTTCCACCACGTCGGTGTCACCCTTTGGCGCGATGCCGATGGGTTGAACCTTTTGTTTCCGCGCAGCTCCGCCCTGTCCCTGTGGCAGCTGCTCTCTGAAAGCGCGCATCAATACGGGTTGGTTGAAGAATAGCCAAAAGCCCAGCAAGCCATTCGACCGGGAGTTCCAACGATGAAGCCACATATGCCCATTGCAGAGTTGCTAGAGGCGCTGCGGCGCAATGCCGAGCTGCCAGATGACATGGCAGAGGCAACGCCGCCGCAGATCTATACCTCACCCGAGTTTCTGGAACTGGAACTGGACGAGATCTTCAATCACGAATGGTTCTGCGTTGGCCGCATTGACGAGTTTGAAAACCAGGGCGACTATCGCACTATGACCATTGGGCGCGACCCCGTTGTGGTGTTGCGCGATCGCGATGACAATCTGCGGGCGATGTCCAATATCTGTCGGCATCGCATGGCAACATTGCTCCAGGGGTCCGGTAACCTGAAAGGGCGTATCACCTGTCCCTATCACGCCTGGACCTACAATCTGGACGGTCAGTTGATTGGCGCCGCGCATATGCGCGATAACTTTGACAAAAAGGAAGTCTGCCTGCCGCAGTTCCAGGTCGAGGTCTGGCAGGGCTGGGTCTATGTCTCGCTGGACCCCAACGCAGCACCTCTCGCACCGCGCCTTACGTTGTTGTCTGAGCATTTGGACAATTACCAACTGTCAAAATACCGTACCCTGTTTCGCGCCGAAGAGATCTGGGACACCAACTGGAAGATCTTGGTGCAGAATTTCACCGAGGGCTATCACCTGTTTGTGGCCCATGCCAAAACGATTGAACCTGCGATGCCAACAAAGCTGGCCAATGCGATGCATGGCAGCGAAGGCCATAGCCTTTACAAACAGGGGCGGATCCCAGGGAAATCTTACGAACGGGCCTCTGATATGGCAGTCGATAATCCGCGCCTGACAGAAGAGGATCGCAATACAGCAGTTTTGTCAGCAGTTTTTCCCTGTCATGTGATGTCTGTCGTGGCAGAACGCACCTTCTGGCTGTCGCTGCAACCGCATGGCACCCATCAGGTAAAGGTGCTTTGGGGGGCTGACTATTACCCCGGTGCGGTGCCCGAAGACCCGGCTGAGCGCGAGGCCTATGCCGCTGAGTTAAAAGCTGGCTTTGACGTGATCAACGATGAGGACAAACCGATCATCGGTGGGATCGTCCATAACGCAGGTGCTTTGGCCGCCGCGCCGGGGCGTCTATCACCAAAGGAACGGACGGTCTGGTACTTTCAGCAATACCTTGCAGCTAGGCTGGCCCCGTAGCCATGAAAGCCTGCTCCTTTGATCCTCTCTTAGTTTGGCTGAACATCTGTTGAACTGAGCCCAGAAATCACTTGGGAAGGCAATCTAAGGGCAAAGCGGTGGGGTGACCTTCTGCGGGGGGCAAAAGGCTGCCGCGCCCAGAGGGGCTTCCTCTCTTGAAAAAGCGAAATCTTGTTGCGTCTTATTGCCCTATAAAGACGCTTGTCAGCGCATAGGCCCGGTTTGTTCTTACCTCTGTGGCGAGAGCTGCTTGACCTGCTGAGCTGAGGGGGGCATGAACCTGTTTGCACCGCAGGGCACCAGGCCCGAGCAGGACAACTGTTAAAAGGACCGGGTATGGCGCGAAATCAGGCAGCTCCGACAACAGAAGAAGAACGCGAGAGCTCTCGTGAAATAGGTGTGTTGGGGGCTCTTTGGCCCTTTATGCGCCCCTATCGATTGCTGATGTTTGCGGCCACTTGTGCCCTGGTTTTGACTGCGGGCCTGTCCCTGACGCTGCCCCTGGCGGTACGCCGCGTCGTAGACAATTTCCGGATCTCCGAAAGCGCCCTGCTGAACCAGTATTTTGTGGCTGCTTTGGGTATTGCGGCTATGCTGGCGGTCGGCACTGGCTTGCGCTATGCGCTGGTGACTCGTTTGGGCGAGCGCGTGGTCTCTGATATCCGCAAGGCTGTTTTTGATCGCGTCATCGGCATGAGCCCGGCTTTCTTTGAAAAAATCATGACCGGCGAGGTGCTGAGCCGGATTACAACCGATACCACCCTGATCCAGTCAGTGCTGGGCTCCTCTGTTTCCATTGCCCTGCGTAATCTGCTGATTTTCATTGGTGGCATGGTGCTGATGCTGCTCACCTCGGCCAAGCTCACCGGGCTTGTTTTGCTCATCGTGCCTGCTGTCATCGTGCCGATCCTGGTTCTGGGGCGCCGTTTGCGGGGTATCAGCCGCGAAAACCAGGACTGGATCGCAGCCTCCTCTGGCAATGCGGGCGAGGCGCTGGGCGCGGTGCAGACGGTGCAGGCGTTCACCCATGAGAATGCCAGCCGGGCGCAATTTTCCCAGATGACCGAGACGGCGTTTGATGTTTCGGTCAATCGGATAAAAACACGCGCCTATCTGACTGTCATCGTGATTTTTCTGGTGTTTTCCGGCATCGTTGGGGTGCTTTGGATGGGCGCCAATGATGTGCGCGCCGGATTGATGAGCGAAGGCACCTTGATCCAGTTTGTGATCTACGCGGTGCTGGTTGCCGGATCGGTGGCGGCGCTGTCGGAGATCTGGAGCGAGCTGCAACGCGCAGCCGGTGCCACCGAGCGGCTGATTGAACTGTTGAACGCCACGGATACGGTTAAGGACCCCAAGGCAGCCAATACTCTGCCTCAGCCAGTAAAGGGTGAGATCACCTTTGACGATGTCTCCTTTGCCTACCCGGCACGACCCGGGGTGCAGGCCCTGAACGAGGTCACTCTGACAGTGCAACCAGGGGAAACTGTTGCCTTTGTTGGACCATCGGGTGCCGGCAAAACCACCATCATTCAGATGATCCAGCGGTTTTATGATCCTGACAAAGGCGCCATCCTGCTGGATGGTGTTGCGCTGCCAGACCTGCAGCGGGACGGCTTCCGCAAACACCTGGCGATGGTGCCGCAGGATCCGGTGATCTTTGCCACATCGGCGCGGGAAAACATCCGTTTTGGGCGTCCGGACGCTACGGACGCTGAGGTCGAAGCCGCCGCCGCCGCCGCCGCCGCACATGAGTTCATCTCGGCGCTGCCCGAAGGCTATGACAGTTTTGTCGGCGAGCGCGGTGTGATGTTGTCTGGCGGGCAGAAACAACGGATCGCCATTGCTCGTGCTATCCTGCGCGACGCACCAGTGCTGCTGCTGGATGAGGCCACCTCGGCGCTGGATGCTGAAAGCGAACGTCTGGTGCAGGCCGCGGTGGATGAGTTGAGCCAAAACCGAACGACCCTTATCGTTGCACACCGTCTCGCAACCGTGAAAAAAGCCGACCGTATTGTGGTGATGGAAGAGGGCCGGGTGGTTGCCACCGGCACTCATGATGCGCTGGTTGCCGAAGGCGGGCTCTATGCCCGGTTGGCGCGGTTGCAGTTCACCGACGGGCTGGCAGCAGAGTAATTGTAAAGGCAAGCGGTTTGCTGCGGCAGGCTGCTTGTTTCGCAACGTCAAATTGGCGTGTTGCCTTGACGTGATCTCGCCCATTTGCTTGCACGATCCGACTTTTACCCTCAGATTAAGATCAAAGAGGAAAACCCCGGAAAACACCGGGGCAGGGGAGGATTACTATGGCGTTTGCCACGATAGAAGACTGCATCGCAATGGAGCAGGAAGCGAGCTGGGAAGAGCGGGATAACCCGGTGACCCTGTACCAGCTGTTGTCCCGGACAACGGGCAAGTTTCCCAATAACAATGCGGTCAGCTATCAGATCTTTTCGGGGCCCACCGATAAGGCGGAAACGCTGACCTGGAGCCAGCTCAAGGATCAGGTCACCCAGGCTGCCAATATGTTCCGCGAGATGGGCATCGGCGAAAAGGACGTCGTGGCCTATGTGCTGCCCAATTGTAATGAGACGCTGGTTACCATGCTGGCAGGCGCGGTTGCAGGTATCGTCAACCCGATCAACCCGCTGTTGGAGCCTGAACAGATCGCGTCAATCCTGCGCGAGACCAAGGCCAAGGTCGTGGTGACGCTGAAACCCTTTCCCAAGACCGACGTGGCCCAAAAAGTGGCCGAGGCCGTGCGCCATGCACCGGGGGTGAACACGGTGTTGGAGGTGGATCTAAACCGCTATCTGACGCCGCCAAAGTCCTGGATCGTGCCGCTGATCCGTCCAAAGATCGAGAACAAGGAAAAGGTCACCCATGCGGATTACAAATCTTTCCGCAAGGAGATGCGCAAACAGCCAACCACCCTGGCCTTTGCCGACAGCACCAGCGACCGCGTGGCCTGCTATTTCCACACCGGTGGCACCACGGGCATGCCCAAGGTGGCTCAGCACAAGTATTCCGGCCTGATCTACAATGGCTGGCTGGGGGGCACGCTGCTGTTCACCGAGAACGACAACGTCATGTGCCCGCTGCCCCTGTTCCATGTCTTTGCCTGCCATGTGATCATGATGGCCTCGCTGTCTTCGGGCGCGCATGTGATCTTCCCGACGCCGCAGGGCTACCGTGGCGATGGTGTCTTTGACAATTTCTGGAAGCTGATCGAACGCTGGAAGATCTCTTTTATCATCACTGTCCCCACGGCTATCTCGGCCAAGATGCAGCGCCCGGTAGATGCTGACATTTCAACTGTGAAAACGGCCTTCTCCGGCTCAGCTCCGCTGCCAGTGGAACTGTTTCACCGCTTTGAAAAGGCGACTGGAATCAAGATCATCGAGGGCTACGGCCTGACCGAGGCGACCTGCCTGGTGTCCTGCAACCCGGTGGATGGGGAAAAGAAGATCGGCTCAATCGGGATTACCTTCCCCTATACGGATGTGAAAATCGTCAAGGGTACCGCCGATGGTCTGGTGGAATGCGGCACCGATGAAGTGGGCGAGATCTGTATTTCCAACCCAGGTGTCTATGCGGGCAATACCTATACCGAGGCCGACAAGAACGTCGATCTCTACTACAAGGATGAGTATCTGCGCACCGGTGATCTGGGGCGCTTTGACGAAGACAGCTATCTGTGGATCACTGGCCGTGCCAAGGATCTGATCATCCGTGGGGGGCACAATATCGATCCCGCTGAGATCGAAGAGGCGCTGCTGGGACACGAGGCTGTCGCCTTTGCGGGCGCTATTGGTCAGCCTGATGCCCATTCCGGTGAGCTGCCCTGTGCCTTTGTCGAACTTGTCGACGGCGCAACGGCCACAGCGGATGAGCTGCTGGACTATTGCAAGATCCATGTGCATGAGCGTGCGGCCATTCCAAAGCACCTTACCGTGTTGGACGAGCTGCCAAAAACCGCCGTGGGCAAGGTCTTTAAACCGGATCTGCGCAAACACGCCATCACCCGTATTTACAATGAAGCCCTGCTCAAGGCTTCTTCTCCGGCGCGGGTTGTCTCTGTGGTAGATAGCAAAAAGCGGGGCCTGGTGGCCCAGCTGGAGGCCAATGGTGCATCTGACGGCGATATCTCGGCAGTGTTGGGGGGCTTTACCTGCCCCTGGGAACATCTGCCAGCAGAGGCGGTCGCAGCCAGCTGAAGGGGTATCCCCAAACATCCTTAAGGGGTTTTAGAAAAATGACAGGGTGCGTCTAGCAAGGCGCACCCTTTTTTGTACTTTGACCATTCCCTTGCCCCAGCTCTCTGGCCTAACCTGTGACGCAGAACATATGCAGTGAAGGACCGGCAATGGATTATGAACGGCTGATCGACGAGGAAACCTGGGCCTTCATTCGTAAGACCGGGGAATGCTACCCCGAGGACGCAGTTGAGCTGAGCATTTCAGAGCAGCGCGCGGTCTACAATGAGATGGCACGGGAGTTTCTGGCGCCGCGCCCTGATCTTGTGACGAGCGAAGACCGCATGGTGGAGCAGGTGCCTGTGCGCATCTATACGGCAGGGGATCCCAGCCGCACGGTGCTGTTTTGCCATGGTGGCGGATTTGTTGTTGGCGGCCTCGACAGCCATGATGATGTCTGCGCCGAAATCTGCGCCCAGACCGGCTATCGCGTGGTTGCGGTGGACTATCGCCTGGCCCCGGAGCACCAGCACCCGGCCATGTTCGAGGACGGCTGGACGGCGCTCAGATGGGTACTGGCAACCTATGGTGAGGGGGTTGTTCTGATGGGGGATAGCGCCGGGGCCAATCTCAGTGCTGCACTGGCCCATGCCGCCCGTGAGGATATCGAACTGACCTGCGGCATTCTGGGGCAGGTGCTGATTTATGGGGCTTTTGGTGGCGATGTGAATGCGGGGTCTTATCTGGAACACGCCCAGGCACCGATGCTGACCCGCGACGAGATCTTGTTTTACATGGATATACGTCGCCCCGGTGGCGATCTGGGACCAGATCCGACCTACGCGCCACTGCAGGACAGAGATTTTACCGGCTTGCCGCCCACAGTACTGGTCTCGGCGGATTGTGACCCGGTGCGCGACGACAGCCGGGATTATAGGGATCGGATTGTGGGGGCAGGCGGTAAGGCCTATTGGGTCAACGAGCCGGGGTTGGTGCATGGCTATCTGCGTGCCCGTCATTCGGTCAAGCGTGCGCGCGACAGTTTTGAGCGCATCTCAGCCGCGGTCGAGGCGCTGGGGCAGGGGATCTGGCCCTACGATTGACAGCAGGGCAAAGGATCGAGATGACAGCTTAACCTGCGATCTGGCGGCAGGTTTTAGGAGTGATGCGCAGATCGCTCCAGCCGGCAGATTTGAAATTCCAGTTGCTGTCAAAGACCTGCACATAGTCCCAGTTGGCATGCGGCAGATAGCTGTAGCCAATGGTGTCACCGGGGGCGATTTTACCGATGATCGGCGCGTCCAATGTGGGGCCGGCGCGCAGTCCGGCCTGATCGCCAAGCCATCCAATGCAGGCACTCTCGGATAGGTCGCGTATCGGTAAAAACCACAGGGCGTGTCGGTGCTTCAGATCCTTCAGCGACAGTTGACTTTGTGATGTATCAACCCTGCAGTCATTGTCGTGCTCCATGCTTTGCAAAGTGGCGACCGTTTCCTGATCCCCGCGGTTCAGTCTTACATTTTTGCCTAGGCAGTCTGTATTGTCGAAAATCGCCCGCCCGAGGTTGGAGCCAAAGCAATATCCGGCCCGGTCCATAATGGCATTGCGGGTGAACCAGAGATCTTCACAAAATTCATCAGCTGCGACCAATGAAGGTAGGACGGCTAGGGACGTGAGAAGCGGAACAACCGTTAGAAAAAGAGAGCGCATCGAGAAATCCTGAAAATCTAAGACCCCCTGATCCTATCACAGGGGGCCCCAAGGTTGAGCACTATTTCAGGAAAGGTTTGGCCTTCATCGTCTCGGCAATAGGGGCGCCCAAACGGGTCAGGATAGTTGGAGCCAGCTGCCGCTGATCGATGACATCGTCTTTGGCTGGGCCTTCAGCGTCACCAAAATAATACAGGGCCGTTTCCTGTTGCAGCGCGCCGCGCCCGCCGTGGTGGCCGCGTTCGTCCTGGCCATGGTCGGCTGTGACAATCACCTCATAGCCCAGCTGACGCCATTTGGTGATAAAGGGGGCCAGCATTTCATCCATGACAAAACAGGCGTGGTCCATTTCCTGACAGTCATGGAAGAACCGATGTCCCATACTGTCGAGCGTGCAGGTATGCAGCATGCCGTAGTCCAGACCAAAGCGCAGGCAGAGGTTGGTGAGGGTGCCAAAGAGATCCACATCCGAGGGGGTCATCTGATTGGCTTGGCCATAACCGGTCATGGAATGGAACCGTCCATGGTTGATGGTCTTGCTGTCGGGCTCGTCGTATTCCACGTCACGCACATAGTCGAAGGGATGACGGTTGAAGAATTGTGACCAGAAACTATGGGCCACGGCCCCTGTTGTGCCTTCAGCCTCGCGCACCTGTGAGAACACGTCCTTGTGGCTCAGCTTGAAGACATTGCCATTGCCGGTGCAGCCGTGCTCTGCCGGGGCGACGCCTGTGTGGATCGAAGCGTAACAGCTGGCCGAAATCGAAGGCAGCACAGCGCGCAACTTCCACACACGGGCATCGCCGCTGTCGACCCAGCCTTCGAGGTTGCCAAACAGCCGACGAAAGTTGCGATAGGGAACCCCATCCAAAATGATGAGAAGCAATTTGTTGTCCATGACCCGAATCCTTTTGTTCCACGGGGCTCTTTGACCTCATCATTGCGACAGAAACTTGAATTGCCATTCAAAAAACGGACGGCGAGGTCGCCATCCGTCACTTTTTCCATTTTATCAGGTGAGATATGGGCTCACTCGGCGGGAACCGCAGAGGCGGCGGCAGTGGCGGCCTTGAAATGCTGGCGGTTGAGGCGCAGCACCAGGGCGATCATGGCCGCCTGGAACATCAGCGCCAGAGCGGTGAGCACCCAGAAGGCGAGGCTGAACTTGTCGACGATCTGCGCACCAACCAGACCTTTGTTGATAAAGAAATGCAGCATCACCGACAGGGCCACACCGGGGCAGACCAGCGCATAGGAACCGGGGGACAGTTTGTCTCCAAAAACGAAGTCAGAGAAGTATTTCTGGCGCGCCATCACCAGCAGGCCAAGCAGCGAGAAGACAATCTGGATGGTCAGGATCCGCGCCAGCAGGATCAGTGTTTCTGCCGGGCTCCCATGGACGTCAAAGGCAGCATGCAGCCCGTGGTTTTGGCGCAGCATCATGATGCCCAGCACGGTCAGCAGCGGTACAATTACCATCAGGGTAGGGCCTGCTTCGCGCGCGGTGCCATGCATCAGCATGGAGGAGAAGGCGGTGACTGAGGCATAGGCGGCGTAGAGCATCGCGGTGACACCAAAGAAGGTGGAAAGAACCAGCGAGGTGCCAACAACAACCGTGTTGCCGCTCATCGCTGCGGGGGCAGAGAGGCCAACAGCCACCATCGACAGGGCAAAGGCGGGCAGCAGTTGGGCAAAGGAGTTATGCGCGGTCATGTCAAAGGCGCCACCTTCGGCCAGAACCCGCCCCAGGAAATGCCCGATCAGGCGAAAGGCCCAGATGCCCACAGCCAGAAAGGCGACCATGGCGGCCGGGAAGAGGTATTCAACCACGCTCCAGAGCTGCGGTACAAAGACGAGCCCGACAATAAAGCCGCCATTGATGGTCATCGCTGTTGCCAGCGGCCCTGCCAACAGGGTGGTTTCGCCATTGGTTTTGCGTAGCGCCGCATAGGCGTCGGCCTTTTTGAAGCGGGACAGGGCGGCAAAGTTCCACAACAGCATCTTTACGTTCAGAAAGACAAAGATCGCGATCCCAACCATTGCGACTACAACGGCTGCTTTCATGGCGAGACTGCCACTGGCCAGCACCGCCATCAGGTCCTCAAAAACAGGCACGGGCTGGCCGGGGTGTGGCACCCAGAACATCAGATACATAAAGAAGGTGACAGCGAGGCCACCAGCGCCAAGGGAGGCGAGAAAGTAGAGCGGAGAATAACTCTGGTCTGCGGCGCGGGCAGCAGCGGAGAGAGGCTTGCTCATCGGTCCATTCCTAACGTGATAATAATATTCCAATTGTGGAATGTTAAAGCATGCTGGAAATGGAATGTATATAGCTAAAACGACGCAGGCCCGCGCAGATTGCACGGGGCTGGTCGATTGTACTGCTAAGGGAAGGGCGGCGTCAGTTGCCGGCACTTTCCATTTTGCGGTTAGATATAACCTCTTCAAGCCAGCCCAGACGCATCTCTGGCACGGAGCTGAGCAAGAGATCGGTATAGTCGTCAAACGGTGGGCTCAGCACCTGGTTCTTGCCTCCATAGCGCTGCACCTTGCCCTGATACATCACCGCAATAGAATCGGAGATTGCACGCACTGTGGCCAGATCGTGGGTGATGAAGAGGAAGGCAACATCCTCGATCTTTTGCAGTTCCAACAACAGTTTGAGAATACCGTCTGCCACCAGGGGATCCAGCGCCGAAGTGACCTCGTCGCAGATGATCATCTTGGGCTTGGCCGCCAGCGAACGGGCGATGCAGACACGCTGCTTTTGCCCACCGGACAGTTCTGCTGGATAGCGATCAATGAACTCTTCGCCCAGCTCAATTTCGTCGAGAAGTTCAATGATCCGCTTACGCTTCTCTTCGCCCTTCATATCGAAATAGAACTCCAGCGGGCGACCAATGATGGTGCCCACGGTCTGGCGTGGGTTCATTGCCACATCCGCCATCTGGTAGATCATCTGCAGCTCGCGCAGGTCTTCCTGCGAGCGCCCGGCCAGATCTGGCGAAAGGGTGCGTCCGGCAAACTCAATCTCACCTTCGCGCGGTGGCAAAAGGCCAGTGATGACGCGGGCAAGGGTAGATTTCCCCGAGCCCGATTCACCCACAACGGCCAGTGTCTGACCGGGGTAGAGATCAACATTCACGTTGTGCAAAACATCGAACTGTGTGCCTTTGTAGCGCGCAGTGATATTGCGCACGCTGAGCACCGGGTCGCCACTGGGTTGCTTTTCTTCGTGCTCGATCGAGCGCACCGAGACAAGCGCCTGGGTGTACTCTTCCTGCGGGTTGTTGATGATCTGATCAACCGATCCGTATTCAACCATATTGCCGTGACGCAGCACCATGATATCGTCGCTGACCTGGGCCACAACGGCCAGATCATGGGTGATATACAGGGCTGCAACGCCGGTTTCCCGGATGGCTTCCTTGATCGCCATCAGAACATCAATCTGTGTGGTCACATCCAGCGCCGTTGTGGGCTCGTCAAAGACCACCAGATCCGGTTCAGGGCAGAGCGCCAGCGCTGTCATGCAACGCTGCAGCTGACCGCCCGAAACCTGGTGCGGAAAACGGTCGCCAATGTTCTGCGGATCTGGCAGACCGAGCTTTTCAAACAGTACCCGCGCGCGCTCTTCGGCCTCTTTGCGGCTGAACTTTTTCTGTTCAACTGCGGCCTCTACCACCTGATCAATGATCTTTTTGGCAGGGTTGAAGGAGGCCGCAGCGGATTGGGACACGTATGTCACCTCACCGCCGCGCAGTTTGCGGATATCACCGATCCCGGATTGCATGATGTCACGGCCATTGACCCAGACTTCACCACCGGTGATTTTGACGCCGCCCCGGCCATAGGCCATGGAGGCAAGGCCGATGGTGGACTTACCGGCACCGGATTCCCCGATGAGGCCCAGTACCTTGCCCTTTTGGACGTCAAAATCCACCCCATGCACGATGTCGATGTCATGGGGCTTTTCATTTGGAGGATAGACCGTAGCACCGATCTTCAAGCCGCGTACTTTTAGCAAAGGTTCGCTCATCCGCGGCCTCCTTTCAGCGATGTGGTCCGGTTCAGCACCCAGTCAGCCACCAGGTTGACCGAGATCGCCAGTGTGGCGATGGCAAAGGCAGGCGCCAATGCGGCCGGAATGCCGTAGACGATACCATCTTTGTTTTCTTTCACGATACCGCCCCAGTCCGCTTCGGGTGGCTGGATGCCAAGGCCGAGGAAGGAAAGGGTGGAAACGAAAAGAACCATAAAGATGAACCGCAGGCCCATCTCAGCGATCAGAGGTGACAGCGCATTCGGCAGGATCTCACGGAAGATGATCCAGGCGGTTTTTTCGCCGCGCAGACGCGCCGCTTCGACATAGTCCATCACTTCGATATCAACCGCAACGGCACGGGCCAGGCGGTAGACACGGGTGGCATCCAGCAGCCCCATGACAACGATCAGCACCGGTACGGTCACCGGCATCACCGACAGAACAACCAGTGCAAAGATCAGGGTGGGGATCGACATCACCAGGTCAACAAAACGCGAGAGTAGCTGATCCACCCAGCCACCGGCCACGGCAGCAAAGAAGCCCAGAACCGAGCCCAGTGTGAAGGACAAAACGGTTGCAGCGGTGGCGATAAAGATCGTGGTGCGCCCGCCGTAGATCATCCGGCTAAGCAGATCACGACCGATATTGTCGGTGCCCAGCAGGAATTCAGAAGAGGAGGGTTCCCAGACATCACCAACCACTTCGGCCATGCCGTAAGGGGCGAGGAGTGGTGCAAAGATCGCTGCGAGAAAGTAGAGGGCCGTGAAGAACAACCCGATCATAGCGGAGATAGGGATATTCTTCATTTTGGATGCCTCAGACGGGGGTTCGACAGGATGGCGACAACATCAGCCACCATGTTGAGACCGATATAGACCGCGGCAAAGATCAGACCACAGGCCTGCACAACCGGCACATCGCGTTTCGAGACGTGGTCCACCAGATACTGGCCCATGCCAGGGTAGACAAAGACCACCTCGATCACCACAACGCCAACCACAAGATAGGCAAGGTTCAGCATCACCACATTCACAATGGGGGCAATCGCGTTGGGGAAGGCGTGGCGGAAGATCACCTGAAAGCCATTGAGGCCCTTCAGCTCAGCCGTCTCGATATAGGCCGACTGCATCACGTTCAGGATCGCCGCACGGGTCATGCGCATCATATGGGCCAGAACCACCAGGGTCAGCACCGTGACGGGCAGGGCAATGGCGCTCAGCTTGTCGCCTAAGGACATGCTGTCATTGATCATAGCCACCGAGGGGAACCAACGCAGTTTAACTGCGATCAGGTACATCAGCACATAGCCGATGAGAAATTCAGGAATAGAGATAGAGGCGAGGGTCACAGCCGAGATCGCCTTATCGGGCCAACGGTCTTTGAACCGCACAGCCAAAAGGCCGAGAAAGATCGCCAAAGGCACCGCAATGATCGCAGCCCAGAAGGCCAGGAACAGGGTGTTCGACAGACGCTTGCCAATGCTTTCGGTAATGTCGGCGCCGCTGGTCAGAGCGGTTCCCAGATCGCCGGTCATCGCACCGCCGAGCCATTGAATATAGCGCTGCAGCGGCGGATCATTCAGCCCCAGTTCAGCACGTAGGTTTTCCAGTGCCTCCGGGGTGGCCGACTGGCCCAAGATCGACTGCGCGACATCACCCGGCAGGATCATCGTGCCGGCAAAGATCAGACCGGAAACGAGGAAGAGCAGGATGAGGCCCAGCGCAATGCGCTGGGCCAACAGTTTGATAATGAGAGGCATCTTATGCCTTCACCCACATTTTCATCGGTGCGTAGCTGTTCATGAGTGCAAAGCCTTTTGCATTCTCTACCCAGCCATCCAAGCGATCAGATGTTGCATCAACAAAGTCGTTGAACATTGGGCAGATCAAGCCGCCATTGTCGCGCTGAATTTCACCCATGTCCGCATACATCTGAGTCCGCTTGGCAAGGTCCAGCTCGGCGCGGGCTGCCAGCAGCAACTGATCGAACTGTTCGTTGTTGAAACGCGTGTCGTTCCAGTCTGCAGTCGACAGATAGGCCGTGGTGTACATCTGGTCCTGGGTTGGGCGGCCACCCCAGTAGCTGGTGCAGAAGGGTTGGTTGTTCCAGACTTCAGACCAATAGCCATCATTGGGCTCACGCTTGACGTTCAGGTTGATACCAGCACCGGCACAGGACTGCTGGAACAGAGCTGCAGCATCCGGCGCACCAGGGAAGGAGTTATCGGACGTGCGCAGCAGGATCTCGCCGTCGTAGCCCGACTTCTTCAGGTGGTGCATCGCCTTGTCCGGATCATACTCACGCTGCTCAACCGCGGTGAACAGAGGATAGGAAGAGTTGATCGGGCTGTCGTTGCCAACCGACCCGAAGCCGTTCAGAACCTTGTCGACCATTTCCTGACGGTTGATGCCGTATTTCAGCGCCATCCGCACATCGTTATTGTCAAACGGGGCGGTGTTGCAGTGCATGATGAACACATAGTGGCCCGGGCCAGAAGTGGAGTGCACGTTGATGTTGGGGGCGCGGTCTACCAGCTTGGCGGTCCGTGGGGGAACGCGGTCGATCAAGTCAACCTGCCCGGACTGCAGAGCTGCAACGCGAGCGGTGTTGTCGTTGATGACGATCAGCTCAATGGTTTCGGCATGTCCGATGTCACCCCAATAGTTGGGGTTCTTTTCAGCAACGATGCGCACACCCATATCTACATCTTTGATAATGTAGGGGCCGGTGCCGATAGCAGCCGCTGGATCTTCCATGCCTCCGCCTGGCTGGATGACCAGGTGATAGTCAGCCATCAAGTAGGGAAGGTCAGCGTTTGGTGTTTCTAACTCGACGATGACATTGTCACCCTCGGTGGTGATGTTCTGAATGCCACGCATAATGCCAAGCGCACCGGATTTGGTGTCTTCGCCCGAGTGACGTTCAAGAGTTTTTGCTACATCTTCTGCAGTAACGGATTTCCCGTTGGAGAAGGTGATGCCGCTACGGACTTTGAAGGTCCAGACCTTGGCATCTGCAGAGGCTTCGTAGCTTTCAGCAACTTTGCCGTCCAGGCCGCCCTCGTCGTTCAGCTCAACCAGAGGTTCGCCCCATAGACGGATCAGCATTAGGGTAACCTGGTTGGTGGACAGGGCCGGGTCCAGGCTATCAGTGGTGCTGCCGCCCTGCAGACCAATACGCATGGTACCGCCTTTTTGCGGGCCAGCGGCACGGGCTTCGGTGGTCAGCAGGGTGCCTGCTGCAGCTGCAGAAAAGCCCAGTGCTGCGGCTTTTGCCATGAAATCACGGCGGCTCAGTTTACCGGCTGCGGCATGGCGCGCCAGATAATGAAGGTGATCGTTCATCGATGTCTCCCAGTTTTAGTTCCTGCGGCTTGCAATCGCGGTCTGCGATCTCGGCGGCTTATTTTTGTATGATGCACCAAGATTTGCGCATTTGCCGCGACCTCGCAAGCTTTAATAACGACACGCCTAGTTTGACGAAACTTCTGCAAAGTCCTGAAATCTAAATGGTGTCGCCTTCTCAGGGTGTCATGCCGCATTTGTGAGGTAAACCGCCATTTTGCCCCTATTTTTCCTATAGGATAAGTTTTTGTAACTTGTGACGTTGCGCAGGAGTTTTTTGCCTCGCCCAGAGCGTTCGGATCGTGATCTGTCACAAAACCGAAAAGAATCTCTGGTCGTAATTCGACCAAGCGGCTGCCCGTAGTTCGTTTGCGACATCGTGATTTGTCGGGCCCAGCCTACGGGGCCAGCCATGAGAAAAAACCAGCGTCCATCTTGTCCAAACTGGGGCCAAGTTTGGACAAGAGGGGCAGGAAAACTGTGGCGACTGAAAGGGGGTCAGCGCTCGGCGCTGTCCATCCAGATGGTTACTGGCCCGTCATTCAGCAGCCTGACCTTCATGTCAGCACCAAAAGATCCGCGCTGCACCGGCACGCCCAGAGAGGCGAGCTGATCGGCAAAATAGGTATAAAGCGCGTTACCCTCGGTCGGAGAGGCCGCTGTTGAAAAACCTGGCCTGTTGCCACGATGGGTTTCAGCGGCCAGGGTGAATTGGCTGATCACCAGAACGGCGCCTGCGATGTCAGTGACAGAGCGGTTCATCTTCCCCACCTCATCCTGAAAGATGCGCAGCTTGGCAATCTTTTTTGCCAGATAATCGGCCTGGGCCTCATCGTCGCCCTGCATAGCGCAGACCAGCACCAATAGCCCTGCATCGATTTTGCCGATGACCTCTTGATCGACAGTGACAGAGGCTTCGGATACACGTTGGATGACTGCACGCATGGCTCGGATCTTTCATTAAGAGGGGAATCGCTTGCTCTTGGTAGCTGGGCTAGTCGCGAAACGCGGCAAACTCAGACAGAGGCGCCCGGTTGGTGCGAAAGCTGTTGGCAGGATGGTCAGGGTTGCCATAGCCAAAAGAAATGGCGCAGAGGATGTGCCGGTCCTGCGGGATCTCAAGAAGCTCGTGGAGTAATGGCGCATAGGAGGCCACCGCAGCCTGTGGAATGTTTGCAACCCCAGCCGCCTGCGCCGCCAGGGTAAAGCCCGCAACAAAACCGCCACAATCCATGGCCCCATACCCTCCCAGCTCGGCCGGGGTCGACAGGATCGCACAATGGGGGGCGCCAAAGAGTGAAAAGTTCTCCATCATTTGACGTTCGGAGGCAGCGCGATCGCCCTTTTCTACCCCGACGGCTTTGTACAGTGCCCAACCACATTTGCGACGGCGGGTCTGGTATTCATTCTCATAAGAGGTCGGAAAGGCGAGGTCGGGACTATGACTATCGCTTTGTACCGCCTGCATCAACGCCTGGCGCAGCCTGTCGGTTTCCTTGCCGCTGGTGATGGTCAGTTTCCAGGGCTGCGCATTGCACCAGGAGGGCACTTTCTGAGCACAGGTCAGGATGTCCTCGATGACCTCCCTTGGCAGCTGGTCTGGCAAGAAGGCACGGCAGCTATGGCGCGCCGTAAACAGCGATTGCAGCTCAGCCAGAGAGGGCAGTTGGGGGGCGGTCATGTCTGAATAGTCCTGTCATAAAGTCTTGCCGGGGAATTCGCCCCTCGATCAAAGTGGGATCGCTTCAAGCGGAAAGGAGTGCTGTGAGTACCGGTAAGGTCAACCCTAGCTTTGGCTGCCAAAATAGGCTGCAACGCCAAGCAGGGCGAGGCCCAAAACCACAGCTATTGCGATCTTCCAGGCAGAATAGGGGCGCTCTCCCTGGACCCGCCCGCTTTGGCCGTTGACCACAAAACGATAGGTCTTACCGCGGTATTTATAGGCGGCCAGCCAGACCGGCAGCAGCACATGCTTGAAGGTGACATCTGACAGTTGGGTGTCGATTTGGGAGATCCTCTGGCGGTCACCACCAATGTCAAAGCGCACATCCCGCTCAATCACCCGGTCCATATGTGCCCGTGCTTCGTGAAAGCCTTCCTCCAGATCGATTGCATAGGCCTCGGCGCGAAACCCGGCGAGGTATTGCGGCTGATAGGGGGCAAGCGCCGAGAGATCCCAGGGTTCCAGCGCATCCGTGTAGCGTTTGGGCAGGCTTTTGGAGGCCAGCACCAGCACATCATCAAAGAAACGGCGCACCCGACCTGAAACAGGGGTCCAGCGGATCTTGGCAACCCGTCGCTGTTCGGCCTTACCCTCCACCATGACAGTTTCCGAGACATAATAGGTGGTGCCGCGCTGTCCAGAATAGCGGCTTTGGCTTTCGGCATCATAGGTCCAGAAGGGCACATAGATACCCTCCATTGCGCGGCCCTTGCGGGCATAGGCCTGTAGCCCATTGGGGGCAAACCACAACCGGCCCAGCCAGGTGCTCATGGCGTCATGAGCAGCGCGCTCTTCCAGCTCAAAGGGGACAACACCCTTGGGCTTGATATGGCGGCTTTCACCAGTATCCGCCACCACGGGGGTTGCACAGAAGGGACATTCCAAAGCATGGGTTTCGTTGGAAAACTCCACCTGCGCGGCGCAGTTTGGACAGCTGGAGACCCGGGTCACTTCCATCTCCGCCTCAGGCAGCTGTTGCGACAGGGCCGCTTTGAAATCCAGCTCCCGCAGAGCGCTACCATGATCGGCTTTGTCACGCATAACCTGGCTATGGCCACAATGGCTGCAGGTCAGGCTGCCTTCCTTTGGGTCGAACCGATAGTCCGCACCACATTGTTCACAGGGAAACCGATTGGTCTCCTGCGGGGCTTGGGGGGGCATCTGAGGCAGGGTCTCGGGCGGGGCGGGAGGTGTGTCAGTCACAAAAACTCCGAAATCTAGCGAGGGTGTTTAAGGGGTTATAACAGCCGCTGTGGCGGATGTCCTCATTGTTTGAAGGGGTCTGTACGCAAATCCACGCAAGGGGAAGTGGCGTCAATTTTAAAGGAGTTGTTCCTAGGTTTTTCTATGATTCGATCAGGTGAGAACGATCTGTTAGGCTCTTGGTTTGACTATGGTCGTCGTTACACCAACGGGAGCCACAGCCATGACCGACGATGCTTTTCGTGGGGAAATTTCAGAAGCAATCCGCGCGCATGCTGCTTGGAAGCATCGATTGTTGACCGCCGCCAGGAACAATGAAACGGACCTGCCGGTTCAGGATATCTGCCGGGATGACAAATGCCGTTTTGGGCAATGGCTGGCGGGGGTGACCCCGAACGATAGAACCGGGAGCTATTTCAACAACATCAAAACGCTGCATAGTGATTTTCACAAAGCCGCAGGGCTGGTGGCTCAGAAAATTGCTGATGGTAATCCAACAATGGCAATCGCGGCGCTCGAAGGGGCTGCCTATACCACCTCGAGCAAAGAGCTGGAGGAAGCGCTTGCGGAGTGGCAAGCAAAGGGCTGATTGCTTCGTCCTTCTCAATGGGTTGAAGTTATAGGCGGGAGCACGCGATTGGAGTGCTCCCTCTTTGTCGTCGTCAATCTTACGGTGCTGGTGGTGGTGGCGGAGGGGGCAGAATTGTGAAGAGCTGGGCCAGTTCAGCAACATCTCCGGCCCGCATCCAGCCGTCCTGACCTGGGGTCCAGACATGGGTGTCGCGTTTCAAACTGCCTTCCTGCGCCATGCGCCCCAGACGAGCCTTGGAAAACGGTCCCGCCGTGGTGCCATTTTCTGCGGTATGCCAGACATGTTCCACCGGAGGCGGCGGTGGGGCAACGGGGGCGGCCTGCGGCGGTGCGGCCTGCGCTGCGGGCGCAGATGCAGCGGGGGCGGGACGGGCGCCCCAAGGCCCTGCGGCCTGGCCCGCTGCCTGGGGCTGCATCTGCTGCCCCATCTGCTGCGCCATCGCCATTCCCATCCCCATGCCAAGGCCGGCGCCCATACCGCTGTTGGGGGTTTGGGCTGCGGCGCCCATGGCCTCGGCGGCGGCAAACTGGGTGTAGCGGCCCAGGTCGCCAACGATGCCCATCTGAGTACGCTTGTCCATTGCCTGCTCCACGGCGGGGGGCAGTGAGATATTCTCGATATAAAGCTCGGGGATCGACAGGCCATATTCTGCCAGCGTTGGCGCGATCTCAGCCGCGACCAGTTTGCCCAGATCAGCGGTATTCGCCGCCATGTCCAGCACCGGAATGCCCGACCCGGCCACGGCACGGGAAAACTCCTGCACGATGATATTGCGGATCTGGAACGAGATCTCATCCATGGTGAATTCACCATCGGTGCCAACGATTTCGGTCAGGAAGCGTGCTGCATCGGTAACCCGGATCGTGTAGCTGCCAAAGGCGCGCAGGCGCACCGGACCAAATTCAGGATCCCGGCACATGATCGGATTTTTGGTGCCCCACTTCAGGTTGTTGAACCGGGTGGTGTCGACAAAATAGATCTCGGACTTGAAGGGCGACTGAAAGCCGTGATCCCAGTGCTGCAGGGTTGTCATCACCGGCATATTATTGGTTTCAAGCATATAAAGCCCGGGCGTGAAAACATCGGCCAGCTGCCCTTCATGCACAAAGACCGCCGCCTGACCCTCACGCACGGTCAGCTTGGCACCGTATTTGATCTCATGTGCCTCGCGTTCAAACCGCCAGACCATGGTGTCGCGGCTGTCATCGGTCCAGTGAATGACATCGATGAATTCGCCTTTGAGAAAGTCAAATATTCCCATGTTTCTGGTCCTTTTCTCTGGTCGTCTAAGTCAAAAAAATAGAAAGGGCTGCGCGCCTATAGCTGCTGCCCCATTACGTCGCGGGCGAGGATGCGAATGATGGGCCGGGCCTCTTCAGCGCTCATGCCGGTGCGCAGCCTGGGATCATAAAGCATCTTGAGCAGCAATTCGTCATGGCTGGTCAGATAGGCAAATTCATCGTCATCATTAAAGATCGAGGGCCGCGCGCGCGGGCTGTCGTTCAACAGGCCCAGGCCCTGTGCCACTTCTTCGTGGATGCAGCTGTCGCGCACCAGATCGGGGTGTTCGGCCCGAATGAGGGCAACGCCGCGGATGTAGTCAAAGGGGGCATTCTGCGGTCCGCCCGCCAGAACAAAACAATAGTGGGTGCGCGGCGGATTGACAAAGAGCTGCAGGTCACTGGCACTTAAATTGGGCAAAAGATCGCGCACTTTTTCAGCCACATAGGCCCGATCATCCGCGCTGGCAAAGATCACATGGAAGTTGCCCCGTTTGGGCGTGGTAGAGATATTGTGTCCAGTGATGCGGGACAGGCGCGCAGCATAGGCGCTCAACACGCCCTGATCCCGCAGGCGCTGTCCTTCGGGGACAGAGGGGCCAAAATCAGCCACTAGTTTTACCGGCCCTGACCAGCGGCTCAAACCACCGCTCAACCCACTGCCACTGCGCCCGGCATATTCGTTGTAAAAGGAAATTTCTTCAAAATGCTCTGCCAGATCATCGGCGTCAAAAGGCGTTTCGGGCCCGCCGCCGTCCGTGCGCAGCAATCCCCGGGTGAGCAGATCCTGCTGTAGAACCCGGTAATAATTGCGTAGTTCAGCGCTTTCGGCCGAAGGCGGGCGGTAGGCTGCCGGGATAATGTCTGGGCGTTGTTCCGGCACCAATGAGGTGCCGGGACTGCTGGGCAGGCAGGCGGTTAGGGCGACCCCGGCAAGGGTCGCCAGCACCAGAGGCCTTGCGGCCCGCAAAACTGTCCGTGCAGCCTGCTGCATCATTCAGCCGGGAACGGCGGTGCCGGCAGTGTCGCCAATACCGTCTTTGCGCGCCTTGGCAGCAGCCAGGGTGTCGCGCAGCTCGCTTTCCATCTTTTTCAGCTCTTCCTCGGCAGCGGCGCGACGGGCCTTGCCCTCATCGGCGATCTGCAGGCTTTCCTGAATGGTCCCAACCAGATCGGCATTGGCCTGTTTCACCGCCTCAATATCAAAGACACCGCGCTCCATTTCCTCGCGGATCATCTTGTTGCTCTGACGCAGGTTGGCGGCATTCGAGGTCAACAGCTCATTGGTGAGATCATTGGCAGAGCTCACCGCCTTTGCCGCCTCGGCGGAACGTTGGATGGTCACGGCCTGGGCCAGCTGGGTCTCCCAGAGCGGCACCGTGTTGACCAGGGTCGAGTTGATCTTGGTGACCAGGCTCTTGTCGTTTTCCTGCACCAAGCGGATTGAAGGCAGCGACTGCATGGTCACCTGGCGGGTGAGTTTGAGATCGTGTACCCGGCGTTCCAGGTCGTCCCGTGCGGCACGCAGATCGCGCAGCTCCTGCGCCTTCATGACCTGATCACCCTCGGGTGCGGCGGCAACGGCAGCGTCAAGCGCCGGGATGTCATTGGCATCCAGATCGGCCAGCTTGGCCTCACCGGCGGCAATATACAGCGCCAGCTCATCGTAGAAGTTCAGGGTCTTCTCGTAGAGCAAGTCCAGTGATTTGATGTCTTTCAGCAGGGTGTGCTCATGGCCCAGCAGATCATCGGTGATCTTGTCGATCTGGCTCTGGATGGTTTCAAACTTGGCGGTGAATTTGGCAAAAGGAGCCGCGCGGCCCAGCAGCCGTTCCCAGAAAGTAGGCTTGCGGCGCACGTCCAGTTCCGAGACGGAGAAGCCCCGAATGGTCGTAACAATGCCACGCAGCGAGTCGCCGGCCGGGCCCACATCCTTGTTGCGCACATCTGCCAGCATCGCCTGGCTTATGGTCTGCAACTCGGCCTGCGCGCCTGAGCCAAAGCGAATGATCGAATTGCTGTCGCCCATGTCGATCTCGCCGATGCGGGTGGTGATGGCAGCGCTGACCTCCGGCGTGGCGGCCTCCAGCGGCTGCACCTCTTCGACGGGTTCGGGCAGGGTATTGGCGGCGACGGCCATGACCTGGGCTTCGGCTTCGGCGGCTTGTTTTTGAATGGTCTCAGACATCTAAGGTTCCTTGCAAAAGAGGCAAAAAGGCAAATGGTTAGCTGCGGTCCAGATGGACGCCTTCACGCTGCAACCGATCGCGCAGCACGTCAATTTCAACGGTGAGGTCGGTGCGATCCTCAAGCAGCAGTTTGCGGGTGCGGGCGGCAAAGTTGTTTTCCAGATCACTCAACAGTGCGAGGTAATCTGCCCGTGCAGTCGCATCGCCACTGCGACTGTAGATATCGGCAAATTTCACCGTCGCGTCCTTGGCACCCTGCAAATAAACCGTGAGGTATTTGCGGGCCGCAGTCAGATCACGAGGGTCTTCTTCGACGGTGCGAAACAGCTCGCGGGCGACTGCCTGAAACTGTTCAACGCGTTCTTCCACTTCGCGGTCACGCGAGCGCATGGCGGCATCTGTCATGGAATCGAGGCTGAATTCGGCTTCCTCGACAGCGCGGGCCACCCGGTTTTGTTGAAAGTCATCAATTCCTTCGGTGCCCTTGTCCTGCAGCGGATCAAGCCCAAAGGCGGCCAGATGCAACCCACAGGTCGCAAGCCCATAGAGCAGAGCTGTCAGAATGTTTGGTTCTGCCTTCAGGGCGGCAAGCGCTGCCCCAATGCCGACCAAAAGGGCCGCGAGGATTTTCCGGGGCAGGGCGGGTTTGCGCGCCACCCGGCGCTCTTCAAAGGCCGCCGTGGCCCGCAGGCCTTCCCGCAACATATAGGCGCCACCAGTCCAGATTCCGGCAGCGATCATCCCCAGCGCCATGCCAGCGGCCTGATCTGTGACAGAGAGCAAAAGCAATAGCCCGCCGGGCACAAACATCAGGTTCGAGCGGACACCGACGGGATCGACCTTGGCATTTCGACTCACCGCATGGGCGCGGGGTGGTTGTGCTGCCCCGGCATCGCTCTCAGAGGCAGAGGTCGTCGTGCTTGTTTTGCCACGGGGGCTGAATTTGCCACCAAACTGTTTTGCCATGGCTTCAGCCTCCCACGATCACGCCGGTGCTGAGACCGAACATCAGGATCAACAAAGCGACAAAGGCAATTTTTTGCACGCGGGGTCCCCTCGCAAAGGAAAGTTTTCTTACGTTACCAAGAAACTAAGGGATGCGAAGGGCACTTGCTAGGGGGAAGTCTTGTGGAACCGCCTCAGCGGCGGGGATTTTTGCCGATAGGGCGTGGTTTTGAGCTGCCACCACGTGATGCGGGTTTGCCACCGCGCGCGTTGCCACCTGCGCTGCTTGGTTTGTCGCCATAGCCACCAGAACGGGCACCGGGCTTACCGGTCGGCCTGCCACCCGGTTTGCCCGTTGATCGGCCTGTTGGTCCATCAGCGGGTCTGCCTGTTGGCTTGCCCTTTGGTATGCCAAAGGTCATACCGTCTGATTTTGGAGCCGTTTTGGAGCTGGGTCTGCCACTAGGTTTCTGGCCCGGTTTTGCCCCTGGCCGTCCGCGTGTTGGCCGCGCGGGCGGTGTTTCTTCCATGTCCTCGGGTTCAAGCCCCAGCTGATCGCGCACAACACGTGGACGCAGTTCTTCCACTTCGCCAAGCTTCAGCGAGCCCAGCTGAAACGGACCATAGGACAGGCGCAGCAATCGGTTGACGTTAAAGCCGATGTCTTCCAGCGCGCGGCGGATCTCTCGGTTTTTGCCTTCGCGCAGCCCGATGGTCAGCCAGGCATTGGCGCCTTGCTGGCGATCCAGCGCCACGGTCATGGGTTGAAAACGTTCCCCCTCAATCACCATGCCTTTGCGCAGCGGCTCAAAATCTTCGTCCCGGGGGCGGCCATTGATACGCACACGGTAACGGCGCAGCCAGCCGGTCGAGGGCAGCTCAAGGCGTCTTTTGATGCCGCCATCATTGGTCAGCAGCAGCAGGCCTTCGGAGTTGAGGTCAAGACGGCCGACAGTCATCACCCGGGGCAGGTCTTCGGGCAGTTCATCAAAGATGGTGCGCCGCCCCTTTTCGTCGCTGTTGGAGGTCACCAGCCCTGTTGGCTTGTTGTACAGCCACAGCCTAGGCGCCTCGGCCTGGGGCAGGGGCTTGCCATCCACAATAATGCGGTCGCGATCCGTTACATTCAGCGCCGGGCTGTCGATTTTGACACCGTTCACCTTGACGCGGCCCTCGGCGATCATGCGTTCGGCTTCGCGGCGCGAGGCAACGCCAGCGCGCGACAGCACCTTGGCGATGCGGTCCCCTGTGGGGGCGCTGTCACCTTTGGGTGCGGCGGCGGGGGCCGGCTTGGCGGCAGATTTGGCGGAGGCCTGGGCCCGTGTGGGGGCTTTGCCTTTGGGGGATCCGGGTGCTTTGCTCATGGATCTGGGACATAGAGCATTCCTGTGGCTTGCGAAAGCTCCCATTCCGGGGCAGGAAAGCCTTGGGAGGACAAAGCCGCTATGTTCAAATCGCATATGGATGCCGCGCTAGCGGAGGCGCGCGCGGCAGCGGCGCGGGGCGAAGTGCCTGTGGGCGCTGTTTTGGTGGATCCTGAGGGGGCTATCGTTGCCCGTGCCGGCAACCGCACTCGCGAGCTGTCCGATCCCACGGCCCATGCCGAAATCCTAGTGCTGCGACAGGCCTGTGCTGCCGGAAAGACAGAGCGATTGCAGGGGTTTGATCTCTATGTGACGCTGGAGCCCTGCGCTATGTGTGCCGCGGCCATCGCAGCCGCCCGCATCCGGCGGGTCTATTACGGAGCCTCGGATCCGAAATCCGGCGGTGTGGCCCATGGTGCCTGTGTCTTCTCGCACCCTCAGGCGCATCACGCGCCAGAGGTCTATGAGGGGATCGCTGAGGTAGACGCGGCGGAACTCCTGCGGGAGTTTTTCTCGCAGCGGCGGTGAAGTGTGACGGAATTCCTGAGCTCGTTCTTGGGGGTAGTCTTGGACGGTGCCAAACTGCCATGATGCTATGCAGGCAAAGTGGCGAGAGCTAAGCTTGGCTTTGAGGCGCAAGCAAAAGGAAATGCAGGGTGAGCAAGTTAATCGACGGACAGGATGGCCGACCGCGCTGCGCCTGGAGTGCTTCGGCACCGGAGTTTGATGCCTATCATGACAGCGAGTGGGGCTATCCCGTGGGCGATGACATCCGCTTGTTTGAAAAGCTCTGTCTTGAAAGTTTCCAGTCAGGCCTCAGCTGGCGTACAATTTTGTCCAAACGCGAAAATTTCCGCGCCGCATTCTGTGGCTTTGACTGGAACAGGGTTGCGGAATTTGACGCGGCAGATGTGGAATGTCTGTTGCAGGATGCCGGCATCATTCGGCATCGCGGCAAGATCGAAGCGACAATAAACAATGCGCGCCGTGCCCAGGAAATGGTGGCCGAGTTTGGCTCGCTGGCAGCTTTTTTCTGGCGTTTTGAGCCGGATCCGGCAACGCGTCCGGAGCCACAAACACAAACCACAAGCGCTGAGTCGGTGGCATTGTCCAAGGCATTGAAAAAGCGCGGGTGGAAATTTGTCGGCCCGACCACTGCCTTTGCCTTCATGCAGGCCATGGGTCTGGTCAATGATCACGCAAGGGGCTGTATTTGCCGGGAAAAGGCCGATGCAGCCCGGGCTCGGTTCCAGCCACCCGCCACAACGCCCGGGGCTTGACGCCACCGCGCCGGGCCAAAGGCCCGGCGCTGGGCCCAACGGGAGCGATCTGCCCAGCAGATCCGGCGACGGGCGGGAGCTCCGCCCTGTCTTTCTTATCCGATCTTGTTTGAGAGCAGACCCCTTTTTCAGACCGGGCCGGTCTCAGATCTCGATGGCCTGCATCACCACTGGCTCGATGACCTCTACATCTGGCAGTGCTTTGACCAGTTGTTCTGCCGATTGCTCCAGAATTGGGAACGATTTGTAGTGGCAGGGGATGAGGGTCTTGAAATTGAAGTAGCGTTTCGCCGCATAGGCGGTTTGCTTCATGTCCATGGTAAAGTGACCGCCAGCGCTGATGATGCCAACCTCGGGCTGGAAGTAATCCCCCATCCATTCCATGTCTGCCATCAGGCCAGTGTCCCCTGAGATATAGAGGGTCTTGCCTTCACTCATCAGCATATAGCCCACTTCCGACCCGCTGGCGCGCAGCCCGTCCTCGGTGGTGAAGGTGGAACTATGCGAGGCCGGCACCATCGCCAGCTTTGGCCCGCCCAGATCGACAGTTCCGCCTTTGTTGAAACCGATGGTGGTGATCTCTTCGCTTTCGCCCCAATAGCCCATCAAATCATATTGGCCAACGACAGGAATATTGCGCGACTTGGCCAGCGGCAGCACATCCACCACATGATCAAAATGCGTATGGGTCAGGACAATATGGCTGGCGCCCGCGAGGGCGGCGTCATGCTGATCCTCGCCCAGAGTCGGATTGCCGGTAAGCCAGGGGTCTATCAGTAGTACCTGACCCTCTGTCTCGATGCGAAAACTGCCATGACCCAGCCAAATAATTTTCATCACTCTAACTCCTCTTGGAAATACCTGTTTACCCGAAGGGGAGCCTATCAGCGCTGCAGCAGTTTGGTAGCCTGCAGGAGCAGAAATTTGAGTTTATCCTGAATGGAGAAACACCTCTGGGCATTTGAAAGCCGCAGAGCGGGTGCAAATCGGGCAGAAACACCGCGCGCAGGCTTGCAGCTGAGCCGTCACCCCGGTAAATGCCAGACTGAACACGAGATGAGGGTTTCCATGTCGATTGACCAAAACACCGCCGCCAAAGTGGCCAAACTGGCCCGGATCAAGGTTGAAGACGAGGCGCTGCCAGCCCTGGCCGCCGAATTCAACACCATCCTGGACTTCATCGAGCAGCTGAATGAAGTGGATGTCGAAGGGGTCGATCCTATGACCTCGGTCACCCCGCAGCGACTCAAGCGGCGCGAAGATGTGGTCACGGATGGCAATCAGGCGGACAAGGTCCTGTCCAATGCGCCGGATGCCCGTGAAGGCTTTTTTGCCGTCCCCAAAGTGATGGAGTAAGAGATGAGCGATCTGAACAAACTGGGTCTGGCAGAGGCCCGTGATGCGCTCCGCAAGGGTGAAACCACCTCCGTTGAGCTGACTGAGGCCTGCCTTGGCGCCATCGACAAGGCGGATGTGCTCAACGCCTTTGTGCATAAAACACCGGAAATCGCGCTGGAACGCGCCGCCGCGGCAGATGCGCGCCTCAAGCAGGGCGATGCCCCTGCCATGTGTGGCCTTCCTGTCGGGATCAAGGATCTCTTTTGCACCAAGGGGGTTGCCAGCCAGGCCGGGTCCAAAATCCTTGAAGGCTTTGTGCCGGAATATGAATCCACAGTATCGCAGCAGCTGGCCGACAATGGCGCGGTGATGCTGGGCAAGCTGAACATGGATGAATTTGCCATGGGCTCGTCGAACGAGACCTCGACCTATGGCAATGCGGTCAGCCCCTGGCGCCGTGAAAACGAAGACACTCCGCTGACACCCGGCGGCTCCTCCGGTGGCTCGGCTGCGGCTGTTGCAGCTGATCTCTGCCTGGCGGCCACTGGCACCGATACCGGCGGTTCCATCCGCCAGCCAGCCGCCTTTACCGGCACTGTTGGCATCAAACCCACCTATGGGCGCTGCTCGCGCTGGGGCGTTGTCGCCTTTGCCTCCTCGCTGGATCAGGCCGGGCCGATGACCAAATCGGTACGCGATGCCGCTATCATGCTCGAAGCGATGGCGGGGCATGACCCCAAAGACAGCACCAGTGCCGATCTGGCAGTGCCAAATTTTGAGGCCATGCTGACCGGTGACATTCGCGGCAAAAAGATTGGTATTCCCAAGGAATACCATATGGAAGGCATGCCCGCCGAGATCGAAAAGCTCTGGTCTGAAGGCACCGCGATGCTGAAAGCCGCGGGCGCCGAGATCGTTGATATCTCGCTGCCCCACACCAAATACGCCCTGCCAGCCTACTATGTGATTGCCCCGGCTGAGGCCTCCTCCAACCTGGCGCGTTATGATGGTGTGCGCTACGGCAACCGGGCCACGCTGGAAGCGGGTGACGGCATCACCGAGATGTATGAAAAGACCCGTGCTCAAGGGTTCGGTGACGAGGTCAAGCGCCGCGTCATGGTTGGCACCTATGTGCTCTCGGCTGGTTTTTATGACGCCTATTACAACCGTGCCCGCCGGGTGCGCAGCCTGATCAAGAAAGACTTTGAAAACGTCTTTGCCGCGGGTGTCGATGCAATCTTGACACCAGCCACCCCTTCGGCGGCCTTTGGTCTGGGAGAGATGTCGGATGCGGATCCGGTAGCGATGTATCTGCTGGATGTCTTTACCGTCACCGTGAACCTTGCAGGCCTGCCGGGCATTGCCCTGCCAGCGGGTCTGGATAGCCAGGGATTGCCGCTCGGATTACAGCTGATTGGCCGTCCTTGGGAGGAGGGTGATCTGCTCAATACCGCCTATGCGCTGGAGCAATCCACAGGATTTGTGGCAAAGCCTGGCAAATGGTGGTAAGGATCTCCTCAAAGAAGAGCAGATAAACAGGTAGTTCTCATGCGTGTCGTCGTTACACTTGCTGCCCTTGGCGGTATTCTGGCCCTTGCGGCATGTAGCCCTCGGGTACCTGATAGTGCCGCCGGTGTTGGCATAGATGGCGACCCCTTTGCCCCGCCGCCTGCGGCGGGGACCACGATCAATGGTGATCCTCTGGTGCCGCCGGTGCGGATCTCCAGCGAGAGCCTGCCTCTGGCCAATACTCCCTTGCCAACTGCGCCGCGCAGCGCTGCCAGCAGTAGCACGGCTTCGAGCTATGGCGGCAGCACGGCTGCATCCGATATCGCCGCCGAAACCCGCGCTGCCCTACAGGCTGCAGGGGGGAACTCCGGACAGGCGCCACTGGAAGCCAGCCCTTCCAACCCGGCACCTGCCCTGATCGGCAACCCCGGTATCTCGGACGAGAACAGTTTTGACGCCGTGGCCGCGCGCCAAACGATCGAAAGCGACGCCGAGCGCCTGGCCAATCAGCGTTCGCAATATCAGCAGGTCGCGCCCACTGCTTTGCCCAGCCAGACAGGCAGCCGAGACCCCAATATCGTCAAATATGCCCTCAGCACTTCTCACCCGGTCGGCACCAAGATTCACAGCCGGGCCGGAATCAATCTGCGTTCGCGTTCGGCGCGCAATTGTGCCGGGTTTCAATCTCCTGATCAGGCTCAGATCGCTTTTCTCAAGGCAGGTGGCCCTAAACGGGACCGCCAGGCGCTTGATCCGGACGGGGACGGCTATGCCTGCAGTTGGGATCCCAGCCCCTACCGATTGGCTGTGCGCGGCAATTCCTGATGACGGGGCCGGGGGCAGGTTTTGGCGCGGCTGATCCGGTTGCGTCCTTAAAGCCCCTGTGGTGCCCCAGCCCCAATCAAGGGGCGCGGCGGGACGGGCTGGGGCCCAGCTTGGTTGTTCTGCACTATACGGCCATGCAAAGCGCCGAGGCGGCCCTGGAACGCCTCTGTGATCCTGCCACGGAAGTCTCGGCTCATTACTTGATCGGTAGCGATGGACGGCTCTGGCAGATGGTGGCCGAGAGCCAACGTGCTTGGCACGCTGGTGCAGGAGAATGGTTTGGGAAGGATGATATCAACTCGCGCTCCATTGGGATTGAGTTGGACAATACCGGCGGGCATCCGTTTTCCGAACCTCAGATGGCAGTACTGGAAGTGCTAATTGGTCAGATCCTGAACCGTTGGGCGATTCCACCAGAAGGGGTGATCGGACATTCCGATATGGCGCCAGGGCGGAAGACAGACCCCGGCCCGCGCTTTGATTGGACGCGGCTTGCCTGTCAGGGATTGGCCCGGGCAGTTCCGCCAGCCTCCTGTTCCAGCCTGCTTGACCCTGAGATCTCGCTTGGTGTTCTGCTCCGCCGCTACGCACATGATTTGGGCTATTCCGCACCTGTGGATGAGGCGACTCTCTTATCAGCCCTGCGCTTGAGATATCGTCCCTGGGCTCAAGGGCCATTGGTCGCGGAAGATCTTGCCCCATTGGCGCAATCGGATTTCTGGGGGTGAGACAGATGCGAGGCTCCGCCTCGCGCTCCGGGGACATTTTCGTCCAAATGAAGCAGTGCCTCTTTTAATTTGTCGGGAAGTATCCCGGGGGGAATTGGCCGTAGGCCAAGAGGGGCAGAGCCCCTATTCGCTTACAGCTTGACGTGCCGTGCTAGGAGGAATAGGCGGGCGGGGCGCAGAAGGCTGGACGGCCGCGCTGAAGGCAGGCCCTTCGCGAGGAAAGTCCGGACTCCCTAAAGTAACGGTGCCGGGTAACGCCCGGGCGGGGTGACCCGACGGATAGCGCCACAGAAACAAACCGCCATGCCGCGGGTGCCTTTGGGCAAACGGTTCCGGTGTGGTAAGGGTGAAAGGGTGGGGTAAGAGCCCACCGCGCCGCTGGCAACAGGGGTGGCAAGGCAAGCCCCACCGGGAGCAATGCCAAATAGGGTCCCCGCGCGGGCAGGTCGGCAGTCGCCGAAACCGCCGCTAGGCTTGCTTTAGCCAAGAGGGACCGGGTTGGCAGCTAGAGGTGCATAGCAATATGCACCGCAGAGGAATGGTCGTCCAAGGGGCGCAAGCTCTGGGACAAAATCCGGCTTACAGGCCTTCTGCGCGTTTTTCCAAACTCCTAATGACACAAGGCCCATGCAGTTTTGTGCTACTCAAAAGGGGCAGTCCGAAGCTCATTTGCGTCTCCTCAGTTGGGTGCTGTCGAGCGCGAGACCGGAAGGCGCCGGTTGAGGTAGGGTTGGCTGTTGCCTGTGAATCTGGAAATCAGACAGTATAAATTTAATAACGTGGATGTGCTGGATGTCTGGGGGCATCTCTTGTTTTGGGGCAGGGATATGCAGAAAGCAGCGCGGGATCGACGAATTACAAGGCAAGCAGTGGGAATCCTATTGACTTGGGGGCTGGGCAGGGTACAAGCCACGCTCGTATAGGAATTTACCGAGAGGCCCCTGCCTTTTCGGACGCAGGAGAAGCACCATGGCGAAGCCTACCACAATCAAGATCCGCCTGAACTCGACCGCGGGCACTGGCCACTTCTACGTGACCAAAAAGAACGCACGCACCATGACCGAAAAAATGGTTATCCGTAAGTATGACCCGGTTGTGCGTAAGCATGTCGAGTACAAAGAAGGCAAAATCAAGTAAACCTTCCTTGTTCTTTCAAGGTTCTAAGGGTCACGCAACGCGTGGCCCTTTTGCGTTTGAGGTATTGCGGGCCGCTGCCCAAGGCCATCTGCGAGTATCGCAGAGCAATAAGCTGGTGGAGAGAGCTTGCTTTTTTTGGCACTGGCTTTCTATATGCCTCGTCCGGAAGATCCCTAAAATTCAATTGGAATGAATGGAAAAAGCGAATTATTATCAAAACTTTAAGGCCATTTTTTGCCCCATTCATTCGCTAATCATTTGGCCAGGATTGGTGAGTGGAAGGTATTGTTATGGTGAAGAGTGTGATGTTTGGCGCCGCATTGATCTTTGCGGCTGGCCCTGGGCCGTTGCCGGTTTCAGAGAATGTAGTTCCCTTGCCAATGGAGATTGCTGTCTCTGAGGTGGGAGAGGCGAGGCCCCAGACTGTCGCTATGTCTGCTGCAGCACAAACCAACCAAGCTGTTGAACTGGTTGCCCCTGGTAGCCAGAAGCGCGTGGTACAGGTTCTGGGGCGGTCTTTGTCTTTGTCTCTGATGCGGGCGGATCGCATGGGATTGGCCGTCCTCAGTGTGCCAAAGCGCAGTGTCATATCCAGCCTGCCGGTGCTGGAGCTTGATGCTTTTCGCAACCTCGTGGCGGAGGAATCGGGCTGTCGACCAGTCGGGCAGGTTCAGGTGGTTGGCAGTAGAGGCGGCACTCTGGCGTTGGCAACCGGGCTGTCCTGTAGTTAAGGCAATCGGCAGGAACGACTCTGGGTTCCGCCTTTCTGCGGTGGGAAAGAGGTGGCCAGCAAACCTTGCGGATCAGCCGCAGAATCTTCCCAGAACAAGCATTCTTGCGCCGCATGCAGCTGTGGCAAGAAAGGCGTTGTAGAAATCAGTACTGCGAAAACTGTACCCCTAGGTGCGCCACTCAGCCATTGTCATGACTGGTTGCAGTCCAAGGCTTTGAAACAGCCCTGCTGAGGCGGTATTGAAGGGCGCGTAAGTGGTGGCGATGGTGTTGATACTCTGGGATTTAGCCCGGTGTTTGACCGCGTTCAGCAAGGCCAGGCCGACGCCCATACGTCGAAAGGCAGCAGCCGTGGCAACATGGTGCACCATTACGCGGGTCTCTTCAAAACGCACCGGCAGCGGTGGGCGGTGCTCAATCCCAAAGATGACATAGCCCAATAGAGCCCCCTGTGGGCTCTCGGCGATGAGTGCTGTGATGGCCTCTTCCTGTAGCCAGTCCTGCAACCACTGTCCCAGCGCCGCGTCAGAGGGCGCTGCGGGGTGGCGGGCAGGTTGATGAGTGACATGCAGGTCATGCAGGTCTTGCAAGAGCGGGATGAGGCGCGCAGCCTCACTCGGCGGCAGGTCCAGAATTTTCATGTGTTGTCCTGTGTCTGAATAAATGTGTGAAATGGTACTGATAAACAAAGAAGGGGCGGATCTTAGTGATCCGCCCCTCGCTTAAAGTCTTGGTTTGTCAGCTATTGCTTATTCTTGCTGACCCATGAACATAAGGAGGAACTGGAACATATTCAGGAAGCTGATGTAGAGGCTCAGCGCGCCGTCATAGGCGGCTTTGTCCAGCCATTCCTGATTGCCCTGGGTGGCCATGGCGACATAGGTGGCCTTGATGTCCTGGGTGTAAAAAGCTGTGAGACCGGCAAAGATCAGAACGCCAATGGCCGAGATGGCCATCATCATGACGCCGGACTGCAGGAACATATTGACGACCATGGCCACCAGCAGGCCAATCACGCCCATCATCAGGAAGGTGCCCATGCCGCTCAGATCGCGTTTGGTGGTATAGCCCCAGAGCGACAGACCCGCAAAGGCAATCGCGGTCACCAGGAATGTCTGGGTGATCGAATAGGGGGTGTAGATCATGAAGACAGTGCCCATGGACACGCCCATCACAGCAGCAAATGCGAGGAAGCCCAACTGAACAGCCGAAGCACTGCCGCGACGCATCAGGCTACCCCAGCCAAAGAGGATGAAGGCCAGTGGCGCGAACATCAGCGCATATTTCACCGGTGACACATAGAGCGTGTAGCCGAGATCGGTCAGATAACGGTCTGCGCCGATCTGATATTCGGTGGGCGAAGATGTGATCGACAGGTTGGCGATGGCCCATGCGGCCAGAGCTGTGATCAGCAGGCCTACGGACATTGTGCCGTAGACTTTGTTCATATGGGCGCGCAGCCCTGCATCGATCTCTGCGGCACGCGCGCCTGCAGCGGATCTCATTGTATCAAACTGTGCCATGTATCATGGTCTCCGTTCCAAAAACTCCCTCGCCGACCCTGGTTTGCGAGGGGCAGACCAAGTGGCGTTCCCGCTAAATATCGGATTTCTTGGGCTAGCGTTCAAGTCTCTATGCCAAGAAACCCGTTAAAAACGTAAAAAGACCTGCCTCAATTATGGGGCAGGTCTTTTAAGTGGCGTCAATTGTTGCCCAAGGCGAAACGGATTGGTCTGATGTATGCCCGGCCGCCTGAGAGAGAGGCGCGTTTTGACGGCTCAATCGTTTAGTCTTTCCAGCTTTCGGGTGCGTCCCAGATAGAGCGGCCTGCCTCGTGCAGGGCGTCGCGGCGGCTGATGCCGATATCTTCCAGGGTGCGGGCGTCCAGAGTTTTCAGATGGCGACGCTGGCGCAGCAGCTCCAGGCGCTTGGTCACAAAGGACAGCAGGCTGAAACGGGCACGGGGCTTGGCGCAGGGGAGTGCATGGGCGGAGTGGCAGGTGTTTACGCTATAGGTCATCTTCTTTGTCCTTTCATTAGATTTTGATATTTCTTCGGGTCTGCATCATTTCTGTTGATGTATATGCAGGCTTATGATCTATTTTAAAAGCGAATGTTATTGATGAAACACATCAGGAGTCGTGATGGCACGTAATTTGGATATCACCACGCTACGGTCTTTTGTTGCTGTGGCGGATTATGGCGGCGTAACGCGGGCTGCCGGTTTTTTGCATCTGACCCAGTCGGCGGTCTCGATGCAGCTCAAGCGGTTGGAAGAGCTCTTGGGGCTGGCTTTGCTGGACCGATCAGGGCGCACTATCGCCCTAACACCTTCAGGAGAGCAGCTGCTGGGCTATGCCCGGCGCATGGTTGCCTTGAACGATGAAGTCATCGGGCGGCTGACGGATCAGGCCTTTGAGGGCGAAGTGGTGCTGGGGGTGCCGCATGATGTGGTCTATCCGGTCATCCCGCAGGTGCTGCAGCGCTTTAATGCCAGCTTCCCGCGGGTGAATGTCAATCTGGTGACCTCCAATACCCGCGATCTGAAAGCAGGGTTTGCCAAGGGCACCTATGATCTCATCCTGACCACGGAAAGCAGTGCAAGCGAAGGCGGGGAGGCCATCCATGAGATGCCTCTGCGCTGGGTCGGCGCGCCAAATGGCTCTGCCTGGCGGCAAAGCCCGTTGCGGCTAGGGTTTTGCAGGTCCTGTATCTTCCGTCCTGTTGCTACTGCTAAGCTGGATCAGGTTGGGCGTGAGTGGGATATGGCAGTGGACAGCGAGTCTGACCGGACAGTTGAGGCCACCATCAGCGCCGATCTGGCGGTTGGCGTCCTGCTGGAGGGAACGATCCCCGATCATCAGGAAGCTATTGATCACGGCGGCCTGCTGCCCGATCTGCCCAAACAGCACATCAATCTCTATGGGGCGGACAGCGTGCGGGCCAGTTTTGTCGAAGACCTGGCCCGGATCATCCGGCAGGGCTATGCGGCTTTGCGCCCGGCTCCGCTGCGCGTCGCGGGTTAATCGGTTCTAACAGCAACTCACATTGCTATGCCAGCAAGCGGAGAAGGACAGTAGGAGAGAACAATACCATAAAGGGGCAGCATGGTGCTGCCCCTTTGTTGTTCTGCGCAGATTTTAGTTTGGGTCTGATGGAGATGTCACCGGGGACAGAGAGGCATCAGGGCGTGATCACCACTTTTCCTGTTGAGGCCCGGCTGCGCAGCAGCTCCATGCCTTCTTCGACTCGTTCTAGAGGCAGCACATGGCTGATATGGGGGGAGATGCGTCCGGTGCCATGCCACTCCATCAGGGTTTTTAGCGAGTGCTGGATCACCTCGGGGTGGGACTTCATATAGCCACCGATATAAAAACCGATCACGGTGAGGTTTTTGACCAGCAGATGATTGGCCGGGATCTGCGGCACCTCACCGCTGGCAAAGCCTATTGGCAGCAGCCGCCCACCCGGGTTGGTGGAGCGGAAGGCTGCCGTCCAGACATCTCCGCCGATTGCATCATAAACCACATCGGCACCGCCTAGCGATTTCACCACGCTGCGCAGGTCATCCTCGGCATCAATCAGGTGATCCGCACCCGCCGCCTGAGCCACCGCCAGTTTTCCCGCTCCACGTGCATGGGCGATGACACGGGCCCCCATCAGCTTGCCGATTTCAACCGCTGTCAACCCGACGCCACCTGCTGCGCCGGTGACCAGTAACGTCTCTCCTGGCTGGAGGCGGGCGCAGTGGTCCAGGGCGACGTGACTGGTGCCATAGGCGATCTGCAAAGACGCGGCATCTTCAAAACTCATGCTGTCGGGGATGGTCACAACGCGGGTGACATTAAAGACCCCTTCCTGTGCCAGGCCGCCCTGGCCGCCAAACACCGCAACCCGGTCACCTGGGGTCAGCCCCGTCACCGCGGATCCGCATTCTGTTACCTCCCCGGCGGCTTCCAGCCCCGGGGTGAAAGGGGGCGTAGGGGTGTCTTGGTATGTGCCTTTTTGCAATAACAAATCTGCGAAGTTGAGCCCGCAGGCCCGGATCCTGATTTTAACTTCATGCGGCGCAGGGGAGGGGCTGGCGATTTCTTCCAGAACGGGAGGGGCGTCAAATGAGGTGATACGATAGGCCAGCATATTCTTGTCCGTCTTTCTTTCCGTAGGCGGGTGATTCGCTCTTGAGCGAACGACTGAATGTCGATTTTTGCACCTCACTATTTATGGGGAGGCATAAATAGGTATCCTAAAGCATATATGATACCACCAAAATGATAGGTGAAATCATACATTTGCCTCATTGCGAGCATCTGGGCGAGGTGTCAGGCTTGTATTCAACTGCGAAGGTCTTACTGTTGGGGCTGAGGTTGAGCTCTGATCGTGATGGTTGAGTGTCTCATTGGTGGCAGGGTAGTGAACCCTATTCTGCTGCGATTGAAATGCGAAGCTATATCCGGGCAGGGACTTATTGTTTAACTAGGAGATAGCGGATGGCTCATCCTGTAGATGTTCACGTAGGCAAACGCATTCGTCACCGTCGGTGGCTGATTGGAAAAACGCAGCAGCAGCTGGCGGAACAGGTTGGGATCAAATTCCAACAGATCCAGAAATACGAAACTGGCGCAAATCGCGTCAGCGCATCACGGCTTTGGGATATTTCCGATGCCATGGATGTGCCAGTCAGCTTCTTCTTTGAAGGGCTGGATGAGGACGCCAAGGCAGGCGGAAAATCGGCTGTGCCTGACGATCTGATGGGTGACAAAGAAGCCCTGGATCTGGTGCGCTCTTATTATGCGATCCCGGAAAACCAGCGTCGGCGCCTGTTTGAACTGGCCCGCGTGCTGAGCGACGTTGCCTAAGCAACACTTGCTGATCATCCTGACCTGATGTTCTGTGAATAAGATGATGCTGAGAGTGAGCTTAGGGCGATTGCGTCTGTGGTGAAATAGCTGAGCGGAGTTTTAGAGCTGAGAGCAAGGTCGATGCACTATTTTGCTTGAACCGGCGCTACGAGAGTGGCACCGGTTTTTGCATGGTTGATTTGGTAGCTGTTTCACCTGGCTAGCAAAACTCGGAGTATTGCAGGTGAAGCTATTTCAGGTGGGTAGATGACACAGACAGATCTGAGCGACATGCAGGTTGCGCATAAATTGGCTGATGCTGCGGGGCAGGTGATCTTGCCGTATTTTCGCAGTCGAGATCTTGGTGCAGAGAACAAGCTCAGCGAAGGGTTTGACCCGGTGACCGTTGCAGATCGGGCAGCAGAAGAAGCAATGCGGACTGTGCTTGCCGAGCTGCGGCCAAAGGATGGCGTTTTGGGCGAGGAGTTTCCGCCAAAGGCCGGCACCTCTGGGCGCACCTGGGTGCTGGATCCGATTGATGGCACTCGTGGCTTTATCAGTGGTACCCCGACCTGGGGTGTTTTGATTGCCTTGTCCGAAGGCGAAGGGCCAATTCTGGGGGTGATTGATCAGCCCTATACTGGTGAGCGGTTTTCGGGCGGTGCAGAGTTGGCCGAAATGACCGGACCTTTGGGCCGCAGAGGATTGCAGACCCGCGCAACTCAGGGGTTGGGGGAAGCCATTCTTTTTTCCACTTTTCCAGAAGTCGGCACCGAAGAGGAGCGGGCAGCTTTTGAGCGGGTGGCAGCTGAGGTCAAACTGACGCGCTATGGGATGGATTGCTACGCCTATGCCCTGCTGGCGGCGGGGCAGATTGATCTGGTGATTGAAGCGGGGCTCAACGCCTATGACATTCAAGCCCCGATTGCGGTCATCGAGGCGGCTGGTGGTCTTGTCACTGATTGGCAGGGGGGGGCCGTCCATGAGGGCGGGCGTGCTCTGGCTGCGGCCTCGCCGGAATTACACGCGGCAGCGCTGCAACTGCTGAACTGGCAGTACTAAAGCGGGCATTGGGGGGGATGGGGCTCTGCCCCCGCGGCCCTAGGGCCGCTCCCCCGGAATATTTTGAAAAAGGTGATAAGGCGGGGCTGCGCTTCGTTGTCGGGTTTCGACTTGAGATTTTCACCTGTTTTGGGATAGTTATCTATCAGGTCGAGTCCTTTGCCCGTTCTCTGTCGGCCTGATTGCACCTCCATGCACCGAGGCGGGCCTAAATGGAGTGTGCTTTATGGGCGAAACCCTCATTCAAAATGCCGATACCATCCTGACAATGGACGATGCTGATCAGGTTTTTCAGAATGCCGATCTATTGATCCGCGACGGCAAGATTGCTGCAGTTGGGCAGGGTCTTGTGACCTCGGGTGAAGTTCTGCGCGGCGAGGGCTGCGTCGTGACGCCGGGTTTGGTGAATACCCATCACCATCTTTATCAGAACCTGACTCGCGCCGTGCCCGGTGCCCAGGACGCGCTGCTTTTTGGCTGGCTGCAGCGGCTCTACCCAATTTGGAGCCGATTTGGCCCGGAAGAGATGTTTGTCTCAGCACAGCTGGGATTGGTGGAGCTGGCGTTGTCTGGCTGTACCTTGAGCTCGGATCATCTGTATCTTTATCCTAATGGTGCACGACTGGAGGATACCATCCATGCCGCTGCCGAGGTGGGGCTGCGGTTTCATCCAACCCGTGGAGCCATGAGTATTGGTGAGAGCAAGGGTGGCCTGCCGCCGGATCATCTGGTGGAAGAGGAAGCGGCCATTTTGCAGGATATGATCCGGGTGGTCGATGGATTTCATGATGCATCAGAGGGTGCCATGTGCCGGGTGGGGCTGGCGCCTTGTTCGCCTTTCTCGGTCAGCCGGGAATTGATGCGTGACACCGCGATTCTGGCCCGCGACAAGGGGGTGATGCTGCATACACATCTGGCTGAAAACGAAGAGGATATTGCCTACTCAGAGGCGCAGTTCGGGTGCCGTCCGGGACAATATGCCGAGGATCTGGGCTGGACGGGGCCGGATGTCTGGCACGCCCATTGTGTCAAGCTGAACCCGGCTGAAATTGATCTCTTTGCCCGCAGCCGTACTGGCGTGGCGCATTGCCCCTGTTCCAATTGCCGCCTGGGTTCTGGTATTGCGCCAGTGCGTCAGATGCGGGATGCCGGCGTGCCGGTCGGGTTGGGAGTTGATGGATCTGCCAGCAACGATATGGCTGATCTGATGGGCGAGGCGCGCCAGACAATGCTGTTGCAGCGGGTGATGCAGGGGGCAGATGCCATGAGCCCCTATGAGGCGCTGCAGATAGCCACGCGGGGGGGCGCCGATGTGCTGGGGCGTCCGGATTGTGGCCGGTTGGCTGTGGGCAAGCGCGCTGATGTGGCGATCTGGGATGTCTCTGGGGTTGCCTCTAGCGGCAGCTGGGATCCGGCTGCGCTGTTGCTGGCGGGACCGTCACGAGTGAAAGATCTGTTTGTAGAAGGCCGACAGGTGATCAAGGGCGGTGAGGTCACGACGCTGGATCTGCCGCACCTGTTGGAGCGTCATCATCGCTTGGCGCAGGCTTTGATGTTGGCGAGCTGATATGAAGCTGTTTTTGAAACCAGTGATCTGCCTGGCGCTCTGCATGTCTGTCTGTACAGGGGCAGGGTTTGCAAAAGAGGTCGATCGCCAGCAGGCATTGCTTGGTTTGAATGAGTTGCGGGCCCAGCATGGCTTGGCACCACTTGGCTGGTCGGACAAGCTGGAAAAGGCAGCGCGGCGCCATGCAAAGGATATGCATCGGCGGGGTTTCTTTTCACATCAGGGCAGCAATGGCAGCCGCGTTGGGGACCGGGTTCGCAAGCTTGGCTACCGCTGGTGTGCGGTCGCCGAAAACATTGCCAAGGGGCAGCCGAGCCTGCCTACGGTGATGAGCAGTTGGCGGGGCTCACCTGGGCACCGCAAGAATCTGCTGCATGGGCAGGTGAGTGAATTTGCCCTGGTCCGCGCCGAGGGCAATATCTGGGTGATGGTATTGGCGCGCCCAGGCTGCTGAGGCTGAGGCGCGCTGTTTGGTCGAACTCCGGGTGCGACTACTGGCGTTTGCCGTTGATCCAAACCTCGGATATGGCGCGGTCATCGCCCATCATCAAGGTCGGGAAAACCGCTTCCCACAGATCATTGGCACCCGCACTGCGCTGGGCGATGGCGGGGGTCGAGGACAGGTCCAGAACCACCAGGTCCGCCTCCATGCCGGTGGCGATATTGCCGATCTTATCCTCCATGCGCAGCGCGGTGGCCGAGCCCTGGGTGGCCAGCCAGATCAGCTCTGCAGCATGCAGTGGGCGGCCCCGCAATTGGCCGATCTCATAGGCGGCGGCCATGGTGCGCAGCATGGAAAAGCTGGAGCCACCGCCGGTATCCGTGGCCAGGCCGATCCGCTGGCCCTCAGCCATCAGGCCGGCCATGTCAAAGAGACCAGAGCCGATGAAGGTGTTTGAAGTTGGGCAGTGCACCAGGGCGGCGCCGTATTCGCGCAGGCGGTGGCGCTCGCGTTCTTCCAGATGGATCGCGTGGCCATAGAGCCCACGAGCGCCGAGCAGGCCAAACTCCTCATAGGTGTCCAGATAATCGCGCGCCTGCGGGAAGAGGAATTTCACCCATTCGATCTCATCAAGCTGTTCACTCAGGTGGGTTTGCATCAGGCATTCGGGATGTTCTGCCCAAAGCGCCCCCATGGCCTCGAGCTGCTCGGGGGTGGAGGTTGGCGAAAAACGGGGGGTGATGGCATATTCCAACCGGTCAACCCCGTGCCAGCGCTGGATCAGTGCCTTGCTGTCATCATAGGCGGATTGCGCCGTATCCTGCAGCCCGTCCGGGGCGTTGCGATCCATGCAGGTCTTGCCGGTGACCACCCGTTGACCGCGTGCCTGAGCGGCGGTGAAAAAGGCATCGACGCTTTCGGGGTGGATGGTGGCAAAGCTGCAAACCGTAGTGGTGCCATTGGCGCGGGTCAGGTCCAGATAGCGCTCAGAGATTTCCTGCGCATAGGCAGCATCGCCAAAGCGCATTTCTTCGGGGAAGGTATAGCTGTTCAACCAATCGATCAGCCGCTTGCCCCAACTGGCGATAATCGCGGTCTGTGGATAATGTACATGGGCGTCAACAAAGCCTGCCAGGATCAGCTTGGCGCCGTGATCAATCACCTCGGCTTCGGGCTGTAGCGCCTGCATCTCTTCAAATGTGCCGCAGCCGGTAATGCGGCCCTGTGCCAGGGCCACCGCAGCAGAGATCTGCACGGCCCCTTCGGGCGAGGATTCTGCAAAGGGAGATGCAGTGAAGGACAGTACATGTCCGCGCAGGATGAATTCGCTCTGCATTTTTGGACCTACCTTTTCTTGCCAAATCGCAGCCCACAGGATACGCGCGCCAACAGTTCCGGTAAATTATCTCATTGTCATTGTTTTCTGGTAACTGCTTCTAGTAATTTGCATCCAATCTTAGCAAAGGGCAGCACATGAGCACAGGCAACGATACCCGCCAAGATGATCAGCCAGTAGACGAAGGCTATGATCTCGACAGGCGGCTCGTTGCACGTATCTTATTTGCAGTGGATCGTGGTGAACAGCAGATCCTGGGAAACCTGCTGGAAAAACTCCACGCGGCGGATATTGCTGACCTTCTGGAACAGATCAACAGCCATGACCGGACCCGGTTGATCAAGTTGTATGGGCGCGAGTTTGACGGCGAAATCCTCTCGGAACTGGATGACAGCATCCGCGAAGAGGTGATTGCAACGCTGAACCCAAGCGTTCTGGCCGATGCGGTGCGTGAGCTGGAAACCGACGATGTTGTGGATCTGGTCGAAGACCTGGAAGAGCCACAGCAAGAGGCCATTCTGGACGCGTTGGAGGATTCTGACCGGGTCGCGGTTGAGCAATCGCTGAGCTACCCGGAAAACTCCGCGGGGCGCCTGATGCAGCGTGAAGTGGTGATGGCCCCGGAGCATTGGAATGTTGGCCAGGCCATTGACTATATGCGCGAGTCCGAGGATCTGCCGGAACAGTTCTACCATATGGTCCTGGTGGATCCGCGCCTGCGCCCCATTGGCAATGTGACCTTGGGCAGGATCATGGGCACCAAACGTGAGGTGCCGCTTACTGATTTGCTGGAGGAGACCTTTCAGGTCATTCCCGCCGATCAGGACGAGGAAGATGTGGCCTATGCCTTTAATCAGTATCACCTGATTTCCGCGCCGGTGGTGGATGGTGACGGGCGATTGGCCGGGGTGATCACCATTGATGATGCCATGGTGGTCCTGGATGAGGAACACGAAGAAGATATCCTGCGCTTGGCAGGGGTTGGCGAGGAAAGCTCGCTTGCGGACCGGGTGATTGAAACCACCAAACGGCGCTTCCCCTGGCTGGCGGTCAATCTGGTTACGGCAGTTCTGGCCTCGCTGGTGATTGCCCAGTTTGAGGCGACGATCGCGCAGTTTGTGGCTCTGGCGGTCCTGATGCCGATTGTGGCCTCCATGGGGGGTAATGCGGGTACTCAGTCCCTGACCGTTGCGGTACGGGCGATGGCAACCCGCGATTTGACCGGGGCCAATGTCTGGCGGGTGATCCGGCGGGAAGTTCTGGTGGGGCTGGTCAATGGGGTGATCTTTGCCATCGTCATGGGCATTGTGGGGGTGATCTGGTTTGGCTCGCCGAGCTTGGGTGCGGTGATTGCTGCCGCAATGGTGATCAATCTTGTCGTCGCCGGGCTCGCCGGAACGGTGATCCCTGTTCTACTAGAGAAGGTAGGCGTGGACCCGGCCCTGGCCTCTGGTGCCTTTGTGACAACGGTCACGGATGTGGTTGGGTTCTTTGCCTTCCTGGGCCTGGCGGCCTGGGCGCTGTTATAGGCCTGGATTTTCCGGAGGAGAAAAAGATGAGCGATCTGACCGAGATTAAGGCTGCAGCCCGCAAGGCTGCCTTTGCCCGGCGCAAAGAGGCCTTTGATCGCAATATTCCAGGTGCGGCCGGGCATCTTTCCGAAGTACTGGCGGGCTATCGCGGTGTGCCGCTTTCCGGCTTTATGCCCATTCGAACCGAGATCGACCCGCTGCCCGCCATGGCAGAGGCCGCCGCCCATGGGCTGGTTGCTGTGCCTTTCATTCAGGGCAGGGACATGCCGCTCAAATTCAGCCGCTGGCAGCCGGATGGCCCCATGCGGGAGGGCCCCTTTGGTGCCGCAGTCCCCGAGGTGGATGACTATTTTGAGCCCGAAATCCTGATCGTGCCTCTGGTTGCCTTTGACGCACAGGGCGGGCGGCTTGGCTATGGCGGCGGCTTTTATGACCGGACCCTGGAGCTGTTGCGGACCAAGCGTCCGACACTGGCTATCGGCTTTGCCTTTGAGGCACAGCAAGCCGAAAACCTGCCGCTGGAAGAGACTGACCAGCCCCTGGATATGTTGGTTACGGAAAGCCGCGTTCTGCAGTTTTAACAGTTCCAGAAGCGGGAAAGCCGACCTAACTCTGGTTTCGCGGGGTCAGAATGCGGCGGGAGGGCCAAAAACTGGCCGCAGACGGGCGCGGGGCTCTTGTCCTGCTGGTCTGTGCGGCCTAGGACAGCTACATGCGAATTTTGTTTCTAGGCGATGTGATGGGCCGCGCCGGGCGCCGCGCTATCACCGAAAACCTGCCGCGGCTGCGTCAGGAATGGCGGCTCGACTTTGTCGTGGTCAATGGGGAAAATGCCTCCAATGGCATGGGGCTGAGCGGGGCACATGCCAAGCTGCTGCTTGATGCCGGGGCGGACTGTCTTACCTTGGGCGATCACGCCTTTGATCAAAAGGACATGTTGCAGTTCATCGAAAAAGAGCCGCGCATTATCCGGCCTTTGAACTTTGCCAAAGGCGCACCTGGGCGGGGATATCGCCTGTTTGAAGCAACAGGCGGGCGCAAGGTTCTGGTGACACAGGCGCTGGGCCAGGTCTTTATGAAGCGGGCCTTTGATGATCCTTTTGGTGCGGTCGAAGCAGTGCTGAAATCGCATCCGCGTGGCGGCTTGGCGCAGGCTGTCATTGTTGACATGCACTGCGAGGCCACCTCAGAGAAAATGGCGATGGGGCATTTCTGCAATGGCCGTGCCTCGTTGGTGGTGGGGACGCATACCCATGTGCCCACGGGCGATGCGCAGATCCTGTCCAATGGCACCGGCTATCTGACTGATGCTGGCATGTGCGGTGACTATAACTCGGTGATTGGCATGGAAAAATCCGAACCCATGCGCCGGTTCCTGACAGGAATGCCCAAAAGCCGCTTTACCCCGGCCGAAGGCGAAGCAACCCTGTCCGGCGCGCTGGTGGTGACGGATGATCGCAGCGGCGAAGCCAAAGAGATCCATATGGTGCGCAATGGTGGCTTGCTGCAACAATCCGGCCCGCAAAGCTGATTGAGGATGGCTTGGTTTGAAGGAAGAAATTCTCTCAAATCCCAGAGATTGTTGCATAAACTCCTTTTTGCTGCGGCAGCACATCTGTCGCGGCATGAAACCATTGCCCTGCCATTTACGATGAGGGAAACTTGCCGCTGGCAGGAGCTGGCACGGGGTGCCCGATCTGTCAGGGTAATTGGGGACAGTCGACACCATGGATCTGATCAATTTTTCCCAGAATGGTAGTGCGCTGCTAGCCCTTGCCATCGTTGGGTTGATGTTTGTCGCCTTCCTGCGCGAGATTTATCCAACCGAGGTGGTGGCTATGACCGGCGTCTCGCTGATGCTGGTCACGGGGGTGCTGCCCTATGAACGCGCCATTGCAGTGCTGTCGAACCCGGCCCCCTGGACCATTGCCGCGATGTTCATCATCATGGGCGCCCTGGTGCGAACCGGCGCGTTGGATGCCTTTACTGCCAAGGCCCGTAAACAGGCCGAAGTCAGCCCCAAACGGGCCATTGCGCTACTGATGGCTTTTGTCATTGCGGCCTCTGCGGTGGTGTCCAATACGCCGGTTGTGGTGGTGATGATCCCGGTCTTTGTACAGATCTCACGTACGCTTGGAGTGTCGGCCTCCAAAATGCTGATTCCGCTCAGCTATGCTGCCATCCTCGGGGGGACGCTGACGCTGATCGGCACCTCTACCAACCTGCTGGTTGACGGTGTGGCCCGGGCCCAAGGGTTGGAGCCGTTTTCGATCTTTGAGGTCACCCCTTTGGGGATCATTCTGGTGATCTGGGGGATGATCTATCTGCGCTATATCTCGCCGCGTTTGTTGCCGGATCGCGACAGCATGGCGATGCTGCTCAGTGATCGTTCCAAAATGAAATTCTTCACCGAGGCGGTTATCCCCCCGGACAGCAACCTGATCGGCCGCGAAGTCACCGGGGTGCAGCTGTTCAAACGCCCTGGCGTGCGGCTGATCGATCTGGTGCGCGGTGATCTGTCGCTGCGGCGCAACCTCAAAGGCGTTGAGCTACAGGTGGGGGACCGGGTGGTACTGCGGACCGAAATGACCGAATTGCTGAGCCTGCAGGCCAATAAGGAGCTCAAGCGGGTAGATCAGGTTTCGGCGGTTGAGACCAAGACGGTAGAGGTTCTGGTGACACCGGGGTGCCGCCTGGTCGGGCGCTCGCTGGGGGCCATGCGTCTGCGGCGTCGCTATGGTGTTTATGTGCTGGCGGTGCATCGGCGCAACCAGAACATCGGCGTGCAGCTGGATGATCTGGTGGTGCGGGTCGGGGACACGCTGCTACTGGAAGGCGCTCCCGCCGATATTCAACGTCTCGCTGCCGATATGGATATGGCAGATGTCTCCCAGCCCACCCAGCGCGCCTACCGGCGCAGCCACGCGCCGCTGGCGATTGCCGGGCTACTGTCAATCGTCGGTCTGGCGGCGCTTGGTGTGGCCCCGATCCTGTTGCTGTCTATCGTGGTGGTGGCCCTGGTGCTGATCACCCGTTGCATCGACGCGGACGAGGCCTTTTCCTTTGTCGACGGGCGGCTTTTGGCGCTCATCTTTTCCATGCTGGCGATTGGCGCGGCACTGGAGAGCTCTGGTGCCGTCAGCCTCATCGCTGAGGCTATTGCCCCGGCTTTGACAGGGTTGCCGCCTTTTGTGCTGGTCTGGGCGATCTATCTGCTGACCTCAGTCTTGACCGAGCTGGTTTCAAACAATGCGGTTGCGGTGGTGGTGACACCAATTGCAGTTGGCCTGGCTCAGGCCATTGGCGTTGACCCACGGCCTTTGGTGGTTGCGGTCATGGTGGCGGCCTCGGCCTCTTTTGCCACGCCCATTGGCTATCAGACCAATATGCTGGTCTATGGTCCAGGTGGATACAAATTTACTGATTTTCTGCGCGTCGGCATTCCGCTCAATCTCAGCATCGGGCTGCTGGCCTCGGGTTTGATTCCCTATCTCTGGCCACTCTGAGCCATCGCGCCTTTGTGCGAGGGGCTACGCAGAATTTCGCCGATGATCTGCCCTAAAAGTGAAATTGGTAATCTTCGCCCTATATCAAAAGGGTAGGAATTTTTGATGAGGGTGAGTTTATGAGTTTTAGACGTGGATTTTTGGTTTTTCTTTTTGCAACGGCCTCCGGTATCGCATTGTTGTCCCAGGCCCTGACATAGGCTGTAGAAGCCAGAAGAGGGTTTTGCTCTGTCGGCTGGCACTGAAGCTGCAGATCCCCTTTAGTACAGTGGATGTCCAGGAAGTCGAAGCTGTTTGAGGGGCGCTGGATATGCTTGGGGGCGCTGCCCCCTCGCGCCGGGGGCGCTCCCCCCGGGATATTTGACGCCAAGTGAAAATGGGATGATCCGCTGAGTTCAACCGGGGGACATGAAGAGTGTGGTTTTGGCCTCATCGAGAGGCCGCGGATAGACATCGGCGTGGGGATTCAGGCGATCAGATCAGAACGCCCAGCCTGTCGGCCGGAGAACAGGCAGCCACCAAGGAAAGTTCCTTCCAAGGCGTTATAGCCGTGATAGCCTCCACCGCCAAAGCCAGCTGCTTCACCAATGGCAAACAGTCCTGGCACTGCAGTGCCATCTGCCCCCACCATTTGGCTGTCGAGGTTGGTCTGTAGCCCGCCCAGGGTCTTGCGGGTCAGAATGTTGAGCCGTACAGCGATCAATGGGCCGTTTTTGCGATCCAGAATGCGATGCGGCTTTGCCGTGCGGATCAGCCGGTCGCCGCGATAGTTGCGGGCGGCATTGATTGCAATCACTTGGGCATCTTTGGCAAAGGGATTGTCCATCTGCGCATCGCGCGCCTCGATCTGGCGGCGCAGATGGGTTTCGTCCAGTGGTACTTCGGCAATTCGGTTCATGCCTTCGACCAGTTCTGCCAGGGTGTCAGCGATAACAAAATCCTTTCCGTGCTTCTTGAAAGCCTCCACCGGAGCCGGGGCACCGCCGCGCGACATCAGGCGCGCACGGATCACCTCCATCCATTTGCCCGAGGTCAGGTCTGGGTTCTGTTCGGAGCCCGACAGGGCAAATTCCTTTTCGATGATTTTCTGGCTGAGGACAAACCAGCTGTAGTCCTGCCCGGTTTTCAGGATCTCCTTCAGGGTCGCCAGGGTGTCAAAACCGGGCAGGCAGGGGGGCTGCAGCCGGTCTCCATTGGCGTCAAACCACATCGAGGAGGGTCCCGGCAGGACGCGAATGCCGTGGTTTGGCCAGATAGGATCCCAGTTGCGCAGCCCTTCGGTATAGTGCCACATGCGGTCGCCATTGATCACATGCCCGCCTGCGGTCTCGGCAATGGGGATCATGCGCCCGTCCACATGGAAGGGCACACCGGCAACCATGTTTTTGGGCGGCGCGCCCAAACGTTCACGTGGCCAGTTTTTGCGCACCAATTCAAAATTGCCGCCGATGCCGCCTGAGGCGACGATGACCGAGGGGGCATAGACTTCAAACTCGCCAATTTCCTGGCGGTTTGTGCGTGCGCCCTGGGGGGCTGCATCTGCGGCCAGAACTTCACCAGAGACACCTTTGACCTCGCCCGCCTGCACGATTATATGGCTGACCTGATGGCGAAATCGGGTGATGACCCGACCAGCAGCAACATGGGCCTCAAGACGGGCGGCAAAAGGCGCAACCACCCCGGGTCCGGTACCCCAGGTCACATGAAAGCGTGGGACTGAGTTGCCATGGGCCTCCGCACTGCTGCCGCCGCGTTCGGCCCAGCCAACGATGGGAAACCAGCGCATGCCCATTTCATGCAGCCAGGGGCGCATTTCAGTGGCAGCAAAATCCAGATAGGCGCGGGCCCATTGTTTGGGCCAATCATCCTCGGTGCGGTCAAACTGGGCGCTGCCCATCCAATCCCGTCGCGCCAGATCGTGGCAATCCTTGATTCCCATGCGCCGCTGCTCCGGGGTGTCGATCATGAACAAGCCACCCAGGCTCCAATGAGCCTGTCCACCCAGGAAATGTGCAGGTTCCTGATCCAGCAGGATGACCCGCTTGCCCCGATCCCCCAGCTCACAGGCCGCTGTCAGCCCGGCAATGCCAGCGCCAACTATGATCGCATCCGCGTGGGTATCTGTACTGTCGCCCATCTGTGTCTCCCGTCCTCCGGTTTGGCCCAGCCTAAGCGAAGCCGGTGGTAGGGGGCAATTGTTTCAACACTTTGCCGTGGGGGCAGTCTTTGTTCTGGGGCATGGCACCACAGAACGGAGCGTGGTGGAGTCATATTGGCCAAAACACCAGAATGGAGGGGATCGAGACCGCAATCACCAGGATTTCCAGCGGCAGTCCCATGCGCCAGTAGTCGCCAAAGCGATAGCCTCCGGGTCCCAGGACCAGAGTGTTGTTCTTATGCCCAATCGGGGTGAGGAAGGCGGCAGAGGCGGCCACGGCGACCGCCATCAAGAACGGATCCGGCGACACCTCCAACGTGTTGGCCATCTGAATGCCAACGGGGGCGGCAACAATTGCGGTGGCGGTATTGTTCAATACATCCGACAGGGTCATGGTGACGACCATCAGCACGGTCAGCACCATCCAGGAGGGCAGACCGGCGGTGAGGTCAATCAGCCCATTGGCAATCAGGGCGGTCCCGCCTGACGAATCCAGGGCAGCCCCAAGGGGAATCATCGAGCCCAACAGCACAACCACCGGCCATTCCACGTGATCATAGATTTCCGCCACGGGCAGCACTTTGATCAGCACATAGCCAACAACCACCAGCCCCAAGGCCACTGGCAGATAGACCAGCCCCAAAGAGGCGGCGAGCACGGCGAGTGCAAACAGTCCGATTGCGGCCCAGGTCTTGTCATTGGCGGTTACTGCCAGGCCACGTTCGGCCAGGGGCAGGCAGCCCAGCCATTCGGTGACATCCGCGCCCCGGTCGCGGGGGCAGAGCAGCAACAGGATGTCTCCGGCTTCAATTTCTGTCTGGCGGATGTGGTTGGTCAAACGCCGACCCTGACGTGACAGTCCCAGCAACACGGTGCTTTGCCGCCAAGCCAATCCCAATGACTGGGCAGAGCGGCCATTGATGCGGGCGGTTTCCGGAACCACCACTTCGATCACTTCCAATCCCTCGCCAGCGGCGGTGAGCTTTTCCTGGCGCGCCGCGTCAGAGAAATTCAGCGACAGCGAGGTTCGAAACTCATCCAGGGCCTCGGGCGTAGCCTCGATCACCAGGGTATCACCAGCCTGCAGCATGGCCCCAGCCGAGCGGCCATAGCGGCGCTTGCCTTCGCGGATCAGCCCCAGAATGGCAATATCCGCCTGCTCGGCCTCTTTGTCGAGCGTGCCCAGGCGCTTGCCGATCAGTTTGGAGCCTTCAGGAACCGTCAGTTCTGCAATGTAGTCAGCCAGTTGCGCCTCGGAGTTGCCGGTCTCTGTGTCGCGCTGCGGGATCAGGCGCCAGCCGATCAGCGCCACAAAGGCAAGCCCGGCAAGGGCAGTAATTCCGCCCACGGGGGCAAAATCAAACATTGCAAAGGGCTCGCCCATGGTTTCCTGCCGGATCGAGGCGATGATGATATTGGGCGGGGTGCCAATAAGTGTCGCCATGCCGCCCAAAATGGTGGCAAAGGAAAGCGGCATCAGGCTGAGGCCCGGCGCCCGTCCGGCCTTGCGGGCGGTCTGGACATCCACTGGCATCAACAGGGCCAGCGCCGCGACGTTGTTCATAAAGGCTGACAGCACCGCGCCGATGCCACCCATCAATCCGATATGGCTGCCAAGGCTGCGGGTGCTGTCCACCAATGTGCGGGTGATCAGAAAGACTGCACCAGAGCGCACCAGCCCGGCAGAGACGATCAGCACCAGTGCCACCACCAATGTCGCCGGATGGCCAAAGCCGGAGAAGGCGTCTTTGGTGGGCACCAGCCCCATGACCACCGCGATCATCAGCGCCGAGAAGGCAACGATATCGTAGCGAAAGCGTCCCCAGAGGAACATGCCAAAGACGGCGGCGAAGATGGCAAACAATGCAGTCTGTTCAAATGTCATGGCGCCACTCTAGTCATTGGTGCCAGAGGGGCAAGACGACACTGGGTTTACAGGCTGATATTGCCTCGGTTTGAGGCCGCATGTCAGCAGTGCTTGAAAGCCGCCCCTGCCACAGGCTATATGAGCGCCAACTCAAGCATGCACGAGACAAAGGATCTACCATGGCAGGCCACTCAAAATGGGCAAACATTCAGCATCGCAAAGGCCGTCAGGACGCTGTGCGGTCAAAACTGTTTTCCAAGCTGGCCAAGGAGATCACCGTGGCCGCCAAAATGGGCGACCCTGACGTCGATAAAAATCCGCGTCTGCGGATGGCCGTAAAAGAGGCCAAAAGCCAATCAGTGCCCAAGGACGTTATTGAACGTGCCATCAAAAAGGCGATTGGTGGCGACGCGGAAAACTATGATGAAATCCGCTATGAGGGCTATGGCCCCAGCGGTGTCGCTGTCATCGTCGAAACTATGACAGACAACAAGAATCGCACTGCCTCGACTGTGCGTTCGACCTTCTCCAAAAACGGCGGCAACCTGGGCGAAACCGGCTCGGTTGGCTTTATGTTCGATCGCAAAGGCGAAGTGACCTACAAACCCGAAGTGGGCGATGCCGACACGGTGATGATGGCCGCAATCGAGGCTGGCGCCGAGGATGTTGAATCCTCTGATGATGGCCACATCATCTATTGCGAAGACAGCGATCTGAACGATGTGTCCAACGCGCTGGAGGCCGAGTTGGGCGAATCTGAGAGCACCAAGCTGGTCTGGAAGCCGACCACCACCACCGAGCTGGATCTGGAAGGCATGCAAAAGCTGATGAAGCTGGTGGATGCGTTGGAAGATGACGACGACGTGCAGCGCGTCACCACCAACTTTGAAGCCTCTGATGAGGTAATGGCGCAGCTCTGATCTGCCCCTGTTGATTGAGCTGCCCATCCTTCGGACAGCCGCAAAAGCCTCCGATCAGTCGGGGGCTTTTTCTTTGCCATGAGGAATAGCAGCTTTAGACGGCAGGCATTTGCTGGGTGGCGCAGTGAATGCCGCCACCAAGTTCTCCAAGCGGATCCACATCAAGCATGATTACTTCTCGACCCGGGTAGTGGCGCTGCAGCGCCTCCTTGGCGATGGCGTCGGTTTCAGGGTCGCCAAACTGTGCCGCCACCACGCCGCCATTACAAACATAGTAATTGGCGTAGGAGGCGACAAAGTCAAAGCTGTCGACCCGTCGCCTTTCGGGTTCGGGGATTACATCGACCTGCAAACCGGCACCCAGCAGGCGGTTATGGGTTTCCTGGGCTGCCAGATGGAAAGGATCCTCTGGGTCCGGGGTTTGGGGCAGGTTCATCAGCACGCGGCCTGGGCCAGTGAACCGGGCCAGCGCGTCAATATGATAATCGGTAATGTCCTCACCTTTCACGCCAGGGCTCCAGATCATTCGCTCCGCCCCATAGGCGGCTAGCAAAGCTGCCTCAACCTCGCTGCGGGTTAGTCCAGGGTTGCGGTTTGGGTTCACCCAGGAGCTCTCATGGGCCATCAGCAGCCCGTGGCCATCCTGTTCCACTCCGCCGGCTTCGCCTCTGAGACCGCTTTCCAATAGCGGCAGACCAAGGCGTCGGGCTACCTCGGCGGCAATACGACCATCGCGTTTGTGGATCTGCTTTCCGCCCCAGCCATTGAACTTGATGTGACTGACGGCGAGATCTCCCTGCGGGTTGGTCACAAAAAGGGGGCCGGAATCGCGGCACCAGAGGTCTTCGGTGGGAATGTCCCAAAGCTCCACCGCTGCAGAGAGTAAACGCCGTGCCGATGGCTGATCCTCTTTGCCTGCCAGCAGGGTGACGGGTTCGAACTCGGCAATTGTATTGGCAATATCCGCGATCACTTGTTGCGTCATCTCGAGAAACACCGGATCGAAGTGAACCCGGCGATTGACGGGCCATTGCATGAAGCATCGCTGATGCGGGGCCTCTTCGGCGGGAACCCGATGCCCGTGAGAGGCCCCGGTCATGGCCTGTGCTCCTGTGCTGGAAAACAGCCGTGTCGCTGCATAGGTCAGGCCTGTGGTGATCAGCGCGCGCCGATGCAGATCCTGCCTGGTCATGTGCTACGCTCCCGAATGACGTGATGCAAGGCAGGCTAGGGGCTCTGTGGGCGTAAAGAAAGCGAATTGTCGCTCTGCTCACTCAGGGATCAGCACACCGTTTGCTTGCAACTCCTGCAGGTTGGGAAACCACATCTCGGTCGCGGCTGTGGCGTAGATCTGTTCGACGAAGCCAGGGCTGAGGCCCTGTGAGATCAGGTAATCCCCGTCCTTGCGCTGTTCCGCCATCAGGTCAATCTGTGGCAGGCCACCAAATATCTCAAGAGAATAGCCATGAAAGCCGAGCTGCCCGTCAGAGCCCAGGCTGCGCGCAGACCCGGCAGCAAACATCAGGGTGCAGGCCGAGGCGCAAAGACCCGGCGCAAAGGTGGAAATCCCCTGTGCCTGGATGAGTTTGGCGGTACCGCGCGCCTCATAGATATGGCCGCCGGGGCTGGTGAGGTGAATCTGCCGTACCTCTGGGTGGCGCTCCAGCTGCGCCTTGATGGCCTTGGTCAGGCCAAAGGTCACCTCACCGGTAAAGATCAGCACGTCACCTTCAGCCGAGCGTGTCAGGCTGTAGCGCTGGGCACGATCTTGGGCACGTTGTTCAGCATAGCTCAGCCCTTCGGGCGGGCGGTTGGCGATCAGCAAGGCTTGCCACCAAAGTGACAGTGCCGCCAGTACGGTGAGCGCCAATAGCAGATATCCGCCCCAGATCGGCGCCATGGCACCTGAACTGAGCATATGGGCATCCGCAGCCCGTAGATGTGCCCGGCTGACCCAGATCAGGCAGAGCATGTCCAGTGCAATCAATGCCCAGACCAGGCCGGGTGGCATTTGGAACAGCTGATTGACGCCCCACCACAGCAGCAGCGTCAGCCCGCGTGGCAGCAGGATGTGCCAGACCAGGCTGGCGCCCAGACTGCGCGGCTCAGCCCTCATTGAACAGATCAAAAGGAGTGGAGAGCTGATGGCTCATTCAAAAACCGTTGAGATGTCTGCAAGTGGTTTTTTCAGCTTGGCAACACCCGGCACGGTGGCCGCCTGACTGGGGTGCCCCACGGCAATGATCATGGTGGGTTTTTCCGACGCAGGACGTCCAAGCGCTGCATTCAGGAACTTCATCGGGTTGGGCGTATGGGTCAGACTGCAAAGCCCGGCATTGTGCAGCGCTGCCAGCAAGAACCCGGTCGCGATATTGACGCTTTCGGGAACGTAGTAGTTCTTGTACCGGGTGCCATCGTCGAACTCTCCCCAGCGCTGGGCAAAGACCACAATCAGCCAGGGCGCGGTGGTCAGATGTGGTTTGTCAGCGGTGGTGCCGATGGGCTCTAGGGCTTTGATCCACTCATCTCCGGCGCCCCCCGCATAGAACCGTCGTTCCTCTTCCTCGGCCTCGTCACGGATCTGCTGTTTCAAGGCGGGATTGGCAATGGCAACAAAATGCCAGGGCTGATGATTGGCGCCGGAGGGGGCGGTGCCGGCGGTTTTGAGGCAGAGCTCGATCACCTCGCGGGCAATCGGCTGGGGGGTGAAATCCCGCACCGTGTGACGCCGTTGCATATGGGCGAGGTAGTCCGCAGCCCGGATCTGCATCTCCGCATCAGAGTAATCCGCGCGATCTGGCAGTGGCTGAGGCGCATAGGTGAGGGCGGATTTGGCGAACATTGCAGGGCTCCTGTAGGGGATTGAGAAGGATCTAACCCCGCAGGGCAGGGGATTGGATCAGATGCTGTCTGGCCGAGCTTAGCACCGCGCGCGTCAATGGTGCCAGCGCTGAAGACATGACCCGGCTCACCTGCCATGTCAGATCAATCTCCAATGCGCTGTCAGGCAAAAGCGGCACCAGGCTGCCGGATTTCAGCGCGCGCTCGATCAGTATCACCGGGTTCATGCCCCAGCCCAATCCCGCCTCCGCTGCATCGGCAAATCCTTGGGTGGAGGGGATGAAATGTGCAGGCGGTGTGATCTCCTGGTCAAAATACCGGAGCAGCCAACGGCGCTGCAGGGCATCCTTGGCGTTAAAGATCAGACAGGGCGCACGTGCCAGTGTTTCAGGGGTAAGCCCCTTGCTGAACCATTTTTCCATGAAGGCCGGGCTGGCGCTGGCCTCATAGCGCATCGCACCGAGGGATTTGGCATTGCAGCCTGTAACCGGGGCGCTGTGGCTGGTGATCGCGGCTGAGACCTCGCCCCGTTTCAGCCAGTCGGCGCTGTGGTCCTGATCATCAATGACCAAATCAAACAACAGACCAGGTGTTGCAGCCATGGCAGCGATGAACCAGGTTGCCAGGCTGTCTGCATTGACCGCGATGCGCAGATGCGGCGGCGTCTCCTGGCTGTCCTGGTCCAGTGACAATTCGCTGGAGACCAACCCTTCCAGCACTGCAACGTCCTCTGCATGTTTTGCCAGCCGCAGCCCGGCCTCCGTCCCGGTGCAGGGCAGGCCGCGTTTGACCAAAGCGGTGCCAACCCGCTCCTCCAGCGCCTTGATCCGCTGCGACACCGCCGAGGGCGTCACCGAGAGGCTATGGGCTGCGGCCTCAAATGTGCCCAGGCGCAAGACGGCTGCCAGGGCTGAGAGGTGATTGGGGTCAAACTTCATTAGCAACTCTTACTTTGAGTTATCATGATTAATTTTACTACGCCTTTTGCGCGGGGTAGTCAAAGCCAAGGTCTGGGCCGTGATGCCGGCTGTGACCTTCAAAATCGCAAAACCAAAAGCTCCAGCCCGAAGGCTCCTGATAAATGCCCCTAGTCTCATTGCTCCCGCCCAGTCTGTTCGCCGGTTTTGGCCTTGGCTTCAGCCTTATCCTTGCGATTGGCGCGCAGAATGCCTTTGTGCTGCGTCAGGGGCTGCGCCGTCAGCATTTGTTTTGGATCTGCCTGACCTGTGCCACTTCGGATGCTCTGTTGATTGCTGCGGGCGTTCTGGGCTTTGGCTCTTTGGCCCAGGCCTTTCCCTGGTTCGAGCCGGTGATGCGGTTTGGCGGCGCGACCTTTCTGATCTGGTATGGCGCACGTAGCCTGCTGGCGGCCTGGCGGGGTGGTGAGGCACTTGAAGCTGGTGAAGGCGGCGGTGAGCGACCGCTCATGCCGGTGCTGGCGACGGTTCTGGCCCTGACCTGGCTGAACCCGCATGTCTATCTGGACACGGTGGTTCTGCTGGGGTCGATTTCAGCGCAATACGCCGATCCGTTGGTGTTTGGCCTTGGGGCAGTTATTTCCAGCTTCACCTTTTTCTTTTCTCTGGGCTATGGGGCCAGTCTGTTGGCTCCAATCTTTGCCCGCCCCCGCGCTTGGCAGGTGCTGGATGTTCTGATCGGGCTGACCATGTGGGCCATTGCGTTCAAGCTTATCCAGATGTGACCTGCAACCTGCGGGACAAGCTGCTGCAGGGAGGTCGGGGATAAATAATATCAGGTGAGGTGATTTACTTGTGAAGGGTTGTGTGAAGCGTCGAATGGGTGTTCTGTCACCCCTATGAACAAGCAGGTTGAACAAGCACGGAGCAGCAAACACCCACTGGTTGGTGTTTTCTGGATGTTTACGACAGGGCTTTGCTTTGTCGCGGTAACGGCGCTGGTGAAATTCCTTGGAGATCGCATTCCGCCCGCGGAATCGGCCTTCCTGCGGTATCTGCTGGGGCTGGTGTTTCTCATTCCGATGATTGGCAGCCTGCGCAACGCCAGGCTGACGCCAAAGCTTTGGATGTTGTTTGCCAGCCGGGGGGTGGTGCATTCAGGTGGCGTTATCTTGTGGTTCTTTGCCATGACCCAGATCCCATTGGCCGAGGTGACGGCAATGAACTATCTGTCGCCAGTCTATGTGACCCTGGGGGCAGCCCTGTTTCTGGGTGAAAAACTGGCTTTGCGGCGGATTGCAGCGGTTCTTGTGGCCTTGATCGGAGCGGTGATCATTCTGCGCCCTGGGTTTCGAGAGATCTCCCCGGGCCATATCGCCATGCTGTTTACCGCCCTGGCTTTTGGGGCGTCATATCTGCTCGCCAAGTTTACCGTGGATGGAACCAATCCGGTGGTTGTGGTGGCGATGCTGTCGATCTGGGTAACATTGGGGCTGGCGCCTTTTGCCCTGGCAGTCTGGGTTACGCCAACCCTGCAGGAACTGGCTATTCTCTTTGCTGTGGCCTGTTTTGCCACCGCTGGACATTTCACCATGACGCTGGCCTTTGCCGCGGCGCCTGTGACCGTGACGCAACCAGTTACCTTTCTTCAACTGATTTGGGCGACATTACTTGGAGCTTTGGTGTTTTCCGAGCCTGTGGATATCTGGGTCGTTCTGGGGGGAGGGCTGATCCTGGCTGCCATCAGTTTTATCACCTGGCGCGAAGCTATGTTAAAAAGACGGGCAATCACGCCACCGGACGCAGCGACAAAGGTTTAGGCTTCGTAAAACTGTTACATTTTGAAACTAGCAAGGATGCTTGTTTGAATATCAGGAACTATTGCCAATGTTCTGGCGGACAGTAATACATCCAGTTGCGCTTGCGCTTCTGCTGTGCGGATTTGTCGGCCCGGCCTGGGCTGGGTTGGAAATCTGCAATGATACAGATGTGCCTCAGGATGTGGCAGTTGGTTACAAACAGGATGGTCGCTGGGTTTCTGAAGGTTGGTGGACATTGGAGCCCACCGCCTGCGTGACGGCGATACAGGAAGATCTGCAGTATCGGTTTTACTATTTTCACGCCAAGGGCAAGGGCCAAAAATTTCGCCACGATCGGCTTTCTTTTTGCACCCAGCAGGCCCTTTTCACCATCGGTGGAGACAACGATTGTGAGGCGCGTGGCTATGCAAAAACCTATTTTGCCAAGATCGACACTGGCCTCGGAAGTAAGGAGCACCGCCAGTACCTGAGCACCCACTCCGGCCCCTCTGTTGCAGAGACGGGATTTGAACCGGGAACCTGGGGCTCTCCTTTCTCCGGAGCGGCGCTGTTTCATGAATGCAGCCAAATGTTCCGGGGGGGCGTCCAGTTTTGCAATCTGGTTGGTGCGGGACGGGTTTTCACTGTGGTCGAGGACAACAGAACACCCGCCGAGGTGTTCAAAACCTTGCGGCGGATGAGAAAAGGCACGCCTGTGCAGATCCAAGGCGATTGGGTTGGCCTATACGACCTCTCAGTTGAGCTGGTCCTGCGTTCCGCACAAGAACGGGCGCCAAGTGATGCGGACAGGGTTCTACAGCAGCTTCAAGGCGACTGGAGATCCGAGAGTGATCGCAATGATCAATTTACTATTCTGGGTGGTGGGCGGCAGAACGTTTACGCTGGTACACCGACCTCGCAGGAATACCTATCGGTGATGCCGTTCTGCGGTGAGCATGAAGGTCACGAGGCCTATCTATATACCTGGGACAATCAGGGCGGGACCGGGCTTTGCTATGAAATCAAGGCGGTGTCGAAAAATGTGTTGGAGCTGGTCTACCTGCCCAGAGGCACAGAATTGCGCTACCGCAGGTTAGAGTTGTCACAGTAGCCGGGTCACTTGAGCCTGTGCCTGTGTGGGCTTGGAGCAGAGTTGAAACCATCACATTTGCTCGGGGGAGAGACCTAAGAGAGGGTCAGATCCACCACCTGATGTGCCGCGCGCCGCGCGGCATAGGCCTGAACGCTGCAGTCTGATTGCGCCGCTTCCAGCCAGACACCATCCATGTAGCATTGCAACGCACTGCGCGCTGTTTCGACACGTTCAGCAGGCAGCAGATTGGCCAATTCGGCCCGTACATGGCTGCGTACACGGGTGCGGTTGATTCGATGCAGCCGCGCCAGACGGGGCGAATAGGGGGCATTGGCCCAGAACTGCATCCAGATACTGCACTGCGGCACGGTGAAAAGCGCATCCGAGAAATTGGCATTCATCACCGCATATAGCCGCTCTTTTGGGGTCCGTGCAGCGCTGTAGCCTTCGATCATGGCGATGCGCAATTTGCGCAGCAAATGCCGCATAGTGGCCTCCATCAGGCCTTCCTTGGATCCGAAGTAATAGTTGATCGAGGCTGCTGAAGCACCGGCTTCCTGCGCGATTTCTGCCATAGTAACAACAGAGTAACCGCGTTTGTGAACCGCCACGATGGTGGCTTCGATCAGTTCTTCGTTGCGAATGTCTCTAATACGTTTTCTTCCCATGGTGAAGTTTTGCGTTACTTGGAAGAAGGTTTCAACAGTTGATGTTTCAAATCAAAACTTGAATGATGATTTAGAAAAATGTTTGGGGAAATAGGTTTTCGTGCTAGAAGCTCCTTCCATGTTCAAGGGCGCCCAAAGCCCGTCATGGGAGGGACATATGACACTCATCATTTCTGTAGGCGTTTTGCTGGCATTTGCGCTGGTAATCTTCTGCACCGCCAAGTGGTGGAACTTGCCAAACGTCGGGGTCACCCCGGTACCGCTGTTCACCTTCATCGCAATCTTGTTCACATCGGGCCTGGACGTTGGTCTGATCATGTTCCCGCTGGCCTTTGACTATCCGCTCTATGCGGATGTCGCGACCGAGCCTGCTTATGGGTTCACCAACCCGCTGGCACTTGAGTTTGGTTTTTGGGGTTTTCTGATCTGGGCTTTCTACTTCCTGACCGCATTTTACTTCTGCGTGATCGAGCCACGGGTGAAGTTCTTTGAGATCGGCATCGTGAAGTTCATCAACAACCTGGTGATCATCACCACCTGTGCTTTTACCGGCGCGTTGTTCCTGATCTACATGCCTTATTACATTGCCGAAGTTGGCGATGGTGAGAGCATCCTGCCGGCCTTCTACATCATCTGTTTCCTGGTGATCCTGGTTGCTGCCTATTCCTCGACCGACATCAAATATGTGCGGGTTCTGTCGGTGGGCTCCACCTTCCTGTTTATCGCGCTGATCCTTGGTATGTGGGTGAACGCAGGCATGGGGGTGGGTGAGTTCTTTGGCACCGCTAGCAATATCGGTGGCTACTTCGCCAATATCCACAAATTCGTGCTGCCGCTGACCGACTACCATGAATTCTACCTGTTCTGGTGGTTTGCCTGGTCGATCATGATTGGTCAGTTCACCTCGCGCTTTGTCGGTGGCCTGAAGACCTGGCAGCTGCTTGCAGCCCTGCTGATCTTCCCCTCCATTCCGCTGGCGACATGGTTCTCGGTGCTCTATTTCTATCACCTGAACGCGATCCCAACTGCTGGGCTGGTGAACTGGTCGATGACCGTTGTGGGCATTCTCTTCGTGATCAACTCGTTTGACTCGCTGATCCGCCTGTATACCGACAACCTGAAACTCTCGGCTGAGCGTTTTGGCACCCTGCCTTACGTGCTGGGCAATGCGGTGGCCCTGTTTGTGCTTACCCTGCTGTTCCAAAGCCAATGGCTGCAGATCCAATGGGTCGGGACCGTGGTGATCGGGCTCTACATTTCTTGCCTTGCCTACATCATTCTGTTCAAGCGCAAAGAGGTGATGAGCATCAAATCCTCGCCAGAGGAAAACACCCTCGACTTCCACCGGATCGATACTGTTCACTGATCCGCTTTGACTTCCCGCCTCCCTGTCGTGTGATAGGGGGGCGGCGCGCCAGAAATGACGCAAATTGAGTATCTCTCCTTTTGGGAGTGCTTAGACTGATCGAACTGAAATCGGGCCAGGCCCCCAAACACGGGAAACGACGCGGATGACAAAGCCAAATATTCTGGTTCTGATGGTTGATCAGTTAAACGGGACACTTTTCCCGGATGGTCCGGCCGAGTGGCTACATGCGCCAAACCTGAAAAAACTGGCCGCGCGTTCGACCCGTTTTGCCAATGCCTATACCGCTTCGCCGCTCTGTGCGCCGGGGCGTGCCTCTTTCATGTCCGGCCAGCTGCCATCGCGCACTGGCGTCTATGACAATGCTGCCGAGTTCCGCTCTGACATTCCCACCTATGCCCATCACCTGCGTCGTGCGGGCTACTACACCTGCCTCAGCGGTAAGATGCATTTTGTCGGCCCCGACCAGCTGCATGGGTTTGAGGATCGCCTGACCACCGATATCTACCCGGCCGATTTTGGCTGGACGCCGGATTATCGCAAACCTGGGGAGCGCATTGACTGGTGGTACCACAACATGGGCTCCGTCACCGGGGCAGGGGTGGCCGAGACCTCCAACCAGATGGAATACGACGACGAGGTGGCTTATAATGCCACCGCCAAGCTCTATGAGCTGTCACGTGGCTTGGATGACCGCCCCTGGGCGCTGACCGTCAGTTTTACCCACCCCCACGACCCCTATGTGGCGCGTAAGAAATACTGGGATCTCTACGAGGATTGCGCTCATCTGTTGCCCGAAACTCCGGCGATGGACTACGAGGACCACGACAATCACGCCAAGCGGATTTTTGACGCCAATGATTGGCGCAGCTTTGACATCACCGAAGATCACATCAAACGCGCCCGCCGGGCCTATTTCGCCAATATCTCATATCTCGATGACAAAATCGGCGAGATCCTGCAGGTATTGGAAGACACAAGGCAAGAGGCCACCATCCTCTTTGTCTCGGATCATGGCGACATGCTGGGCGAGCGTGGCCTCTGGTTCAAGATGAGCTTCTTTGAGGGTTCCGCCCGTGTGCCGCTAATGATTTCATCTCCCGACCTGCCTGCCGGTCTGGTTGAAACTCCTGTGTCAACGCTGGATGTGAATCCCACCTTGGGCGCCCTTGCGGGCCTACCAATGGAAGAGATCGCGCCCTGGACCGATGGCGAGGATCTGTGCCCGCTGGCCAAAGGCGAAGAACGCACCAGCCCGGTGGCCATGGAATATGCCGCAGAGGCCTCTTATGCGCCACTGGTGTCGCTGCGCTATGGCAAGTGGAAATACAATCGCTGCAGCCTTGATCCAGACCAGCTGTTTGATCTGGAGGCGGACCCAAAGGAGCTGAGCAACCTGGCTGATGATCCGGCTCATGCAGGCACTCTGCAGACGCTCAAGGCCAAATCTGAAGCGCGTTGGGATCTGGCGCGGTTTGACGCCGATATTCGCGCCAGTCAGGCGTGCCGCTGGGTGGTTTATGAGGCCCTGCGGCAGGGGGGATATTACCCCTGGGATTATCAGCCATTGCAAAAAGCATCCGAGCGCTACATGCGCAATCATATGAATCTCGACACGCTAGAGGGGGACAAAAGATTCCCGCGTGGAGAGTAAGCCTTTCTTCGACCCTTCTTCTCGAATGACAACAGATGTGAGTTCAAAATGACCCATCCAGCCCAACCCACCGCCAGCCATTTCATCAATGGCGAATATGTAGAAGACACAGCTGGCACGCCGATCCCGGTGATCTATGCCGCCACTGGCGAGCAGATTGCCACCGTCCATGCTGCCACGCCCGCCATTGTTGAGAAGGCACTTGCAAGCGGCAAAGCCGCGCAAAAGGCCTGGGCCAAGATGAGCGGCACCGAGCGGGGCCGCATTCTGCGCCGCGCTGCCGACATTATCCGCGAACGCAATCATGAGCTGTCGGTGCTGGAGACCTATGACACTGGCAAACCGATGCAGGAAACCCTGGCGGTAGACGCCACTTCGGGTGCCGATGCGCTGGAGTATTTTGGCGGTCTGGCAGGCAGCCTCACCGGTGAGCACATCCCATTGGGTGAGGACTGGGTGTATACCATTCGCGAGGCCCTGGGGCTTTGTGTTGGCATTGGCGCCTGGAACTACCCGACGCAGATCGCCTGCTGGAAGGGCGCGCCGGCGCTGGCCTGTGGCAATACCATGGTGTTCAAACCCTCCGAGGCAACACCACTCTGTGCCTTGAAAGTTGCCGAAATCCTGCATGAGGCGGGTCTGCCTGCCGGTGTTTACAACGTGGTTCAGGGCATGGGCGAAGTTGGTGCCGCGCTGGTCACTGATCCGCGCGTTGACAAGGTCTCGCTGACCGGATCTGTGCCCACGGGTAAAAAGGTCTATGCCGCCGCTGCCGCGGATATGAAACATGTCACCATGGAGCTGGGTGGCAAATCGCCAATGATCGTCTTTGATGACGCCGATATCGAAAATGCCGTGGGCGGCGCCATCAATGGCAATTTCTACTCCTCCGGGCAGGTTTGCTCAAATGGGACGCGGGTTTTTGTCCAGAAAGGTATCAAGGAAAAGTTCCTGGCCCGCTTGGCGGAACGGACTGGCAATGCGGTGATCGGTGACCCGATGGATGAGGCCACCAGCTTTGGTCCCATGGTCAATGAAAACCAGATGAATATCGTTTTGGGCTACATCGAGAAGGGCAAGGCCGAAGGCGCGCGGCTGATCTGTGGCGGTGCACGCTGCGACATGCCGGGCTGGTACCTGCAGCCCACCGTCTTTGCCGATGTCACCGATGATATGACCATCGCCCGCGAAGAGATTTTTGGACCGGTCATGTCGGTGCTGGATTTTGAAACCGAGGAAGAAGTTGTGGCCCGCGCCAATGACACCGAATTTGGCCTCTCGGCTGGCGTCTTCACCAGGGACTTCACCCGTGCACACCGGGTGATTGGCAACCTGGAAGCCGGTAGCTGCTTTATCAATTCCTACAATGACGCGCCTGTTGAAGCACCATTTGGCGGGGTGAAAGCCTCTGGTGTGGGGCGTGAGAACTCCAAAGAAGCAATCAAGCATTTTAGCCAGGTGAAATCGGTCTATGTGCGCATGGGTGATGTTGAGGCTGCTTTCTGATTGCCCTTTGGGTCAACGCCCACCCACCCGCCCCGTTGCCCCAAAGGGCAATGGGCGCGGATTTGATGAGAAACCTGCCGAGGGTGAGATGCGCCCTCGGTAGACCTGAATAATGAAGATGCAGAGCCTTACCATCACGAGGATAAACCGCCGATGCGGGGGACCAAATGGTGGTCTTGATCTTGTGGGTCTCTGCGATGGAGAGATGCGATGAAAGCGGATTATGTGATTGTAGGGGCGGGCTCGGCGGGCTGCGCCATGGCTTACCGTTTGTCTGAGGCGGGGAAATCCGTCCTGATCATCGAGCATGGTGGCACCGATGTTGGGCCGTTGATCCAGATGCCCGGGGCCCTGTCTTATCCAATGAACATGTCGCTTTATGACTGGGGTTACAAATCCCAGCCCGAGCCAAACCTGGACAACCGCGAGCTGGTAACACCACGCGGCAAGGTGATTGGGGGCTCCTCCTCGATCAACGGGATGGTCTATGTGCGCGGCCATGCAGGCGATTACAATCACTGGGCCGAAAGCGGTGCCCAGGGCTGGTCCTATGCGGATGTACTGCCCTATTTCAAACGTATGGAGACCTGGGATAATCGAGGCCAGGGCGGCGACGCCGACTGGCGCGGCAAGGATGGTCCGCTGCATGTGACCCGTGGTCCGCGCGACAACCCGCTGCATGATGCCTTTGTGTCGGCTGGCGAGCAGGCGGGCTATCCGGTGACGGAAGACTACAATGGCGAACAGCAAGAGGGCTTTGGCCCGATGGAGATGACCGTTTACAAAGGTCAGCGCTGGTCTGCCGCCAATGCCTATCTGCGGCCTGCGTTGAAGCGTGATAACTGCGAAATGATCCGCGCCCTGGCCCGTAAGGTGGTGATCCAGGATGGCCGTGCCACTGGTGTTGAGGTCGAACGCGGTGGCAAGGTTGAGGTGATTGAGGCCGATATCGAAGTCATTCTGGCTGCCAGCTCGATCAATTCGCCCAAGCTGTTGATGCTGTCCGGCATTGGCCCCGCTGAGCATCTGGCAGAACATGGGATTGAGGTGATCGCAGACCGCCCTGGCGTTGGGCAGAACCTACAGGACCATTTGGAGTTCTATTTCCAGTTTGCTTCCAAACAGCCGATCACCCTGTTCAAATACTGGAACCTGTTGGGCAAGGCCTGGGTCGGAGCCCAGTGGTTCTTGAGCAAGACCGGGTTGGGCGCCTCGAACCAGTTTGAAAGCGCGGCTTTCATTCGGTCTGACAAGGGGATTGATTACCCCGATATCCAGTATCACTTCCTGCCCATTGCGGTGCGCTATGATGGTCAGGCCGCAGCCGAAGGGCATGGGTTTCAGGCCCATGTCGGGCCGATGCGATCGGGATCACGCGGAGAGATCACCCTGGCCAGCGCCGATCCAAAGGACGCGCCAAAGATCTTTTTCAACTATATGTCAACGGAACAGGACTGGATTGATTTCCGAAAATGTGTCCGGCTGACCCGTGAAGTCTTTGCCCAGGATGCCATGACGCCCTTTGTGAAGCATGAGATCCAGCCCGGTGAAGCCCTGCAAAGCGATGCGGAGATTGATGGCTTTATCCGCGAACATGCCGAAAGCGCCTATCATCCCTGCGGCACCTGTAAAATGGGGGCGCTGGATGACCCGATGGCCGTGGTTGATCCTGAATGCCGGGTGATCGGCGTCGAAGGCCTGCGGGTGGCCGATAGTTCGATCTTCCCAAGGATCACCAATGGCAATCTCAACGGCCCTTCCATCATGACGGGGGAAAAGGCCTCGGATCATATTTTGGGGCGGCGTCTGCCTGCTTCCAATGCTGAGCCATGGTTCAATAAGAACTGGCAAGAGAGCCAACGCTAAGCTGACCTCCTGATCCACCAAGAAATAGAAGGCCGTCGCTCCTGTTATGCAGGAGGGCGGCCTTTTTCGGGACCTGCGGCCACTGGGATTGAAATGGCATTAAGGGTGCAAAAAAAACACAGCCATATTTGTGTTTTGAGATGTTTGTTTGATCCGAGTCAAGGTGGCGCCGCTGTGGGGGCAATAGCTTACCCGTGACCCCAATATAAGGAGCGAACAGATGTCCAATACACCCCACGAGCTGGCAGCAGAATTCCCCGACAAAGTCGAAGCGATGAGCCAGCTGAAACAGTCTGACGCACATTTTGCCAAGCTGGCGGATGAGTATCACGAGATCAACCGGGCGGTTCACCGTGCCGAAACCAATGTCGAGCCGCTGGAAGAGCTGGCAGAGGTAGAGATGCGCAAAAAACGTGGTGCGCTCAAAGATGAGATCTGGAGCATTCTGGCCAAGGCCTGATGCCAACAGAGCTTAGGTTGCCAGGGTCTGAAACAGATTGAGGCAGGGCAGCTAACACAGTGCATTCACGAGTATTGGGGGCGTTTTACGCCCCCTTTTTGTTTCCTCATCAGAGGCCGCGGCCTAACTGACTTCGTAGGGGAGAACGCCGCGTTGATCATTGTTGATACTCAGACGCCGTTCCAGCGGCGGAACCGAGCGCTGATGGCAGGTCTTGCGCTCGCAGATGCGACAGGAAATGCCAATGGGCTCATAGGCCGAGGCATGGCTCATATCCAGATTGTCCGCATAAACCAGGGCCTGAGCGTGACGGACTTCGCAGCCCAGGGCAATGGCGTAGCGCCGCACTGGTGAGCCAAAAGAGCCGCCGGACTTCGACACATCCCGCGCCAGCGAGATATAGCGCACCCCGTCCGGGGTTTCGGCCAGTTGGCGTAGGAACCGCCCCGGCGTTTCAAAGGCACGGTGCACATTCCACAGCGGGCAGGCGCCGCCAAAGCGGGCAAATTGCAATCGCGTGGCAGAGTGGCGTTTGGTGATGGTTCCTGCCTGATCGACCCGCACAAAGAAAAAGGGAATACCCTTGGCGCCGGGGCGTTGCAGGGTAGAGAGCCGATGGGCCACTTGTTCGATCGAAGCGCCAAACCGGGTGGCAAGGCGCTCCAGATCGTGGCGGTCCTCCTGTGCGGCGGCAAGAAAGCGACCATAGGGCATCAGCGCGGCGCCGGCAAAATAGTTGGCGAGGCCAATCTTGGCGATGGCGCGGGCCTCATCGCTCTGGAAACGGGCAAAATCGAGCGTTGCCTCCAAGAGGCTTTCCTGACTGAGCAGGGCCACTTGCAGTAGCAGCTGAAACACCTGGGTTGGCGGGCTGGAGCGGTTGGACAGGCGCAGGGTGCGGGTCTCAGGGTCATAGCCGCGTAGCCCGTCCATATCGGTGATCAAAATGGTGATGCCGGCATTTTCCAGTGCATTGGTTGCTGCCAGTCGTACATCTGCGGATCCGGCAAAGCGCTCGGCGGCGCGGTCCATCGCGTCGATGTAATTGTCGCAATAGTGAAAAAAGTCGCGCACCTCTTCCCAGGGGCTGGCCTGAATGCGGGAATCTTCTCGTCCCAGGGCCTCATCCAAAGAGGCCAGCCGTTCATGGGTCTGACGATAGGCGCGATGCAGGCTGAGAAAAGCGCGCGCCAAAGCGGGCGCATTGGAGGCGGTGAGACGCAGATCCGCCAGAGGCGGTGCCTCATCGGCAAAGACCGGATCGGCCATGGCCTCGCGCATGTCACTGACCAGCCGTTCGCTGTCACCGGTGGACAGCTCGGTCACATCGAGGCCAAATTCCTGTGCCAGCGCCAGAACAACGGTGGTCGAGACCGGCCGGTTGTTGTTTTCCATCTGGTTGAGATAGGGCAGGGAAACACCGAGCTTGGCCGCAAAGTCTTTTTGCGTCAGCTCAAGCCGGGTCCGCATCTCGCGCAGTTTTGCACCGGCGTAGAGTTTCTGAGTGGCCATGATCCGTACCTTTGCAAAACTTCTGTCCTGCAAAAGTATAATTGCAAACTCGGGTCCGCAGCAAGCTAGCGCCCCAATTGTTTCTCTCGCAGGATCACAAAGACGATCGACAAGAGCCCGGCGACGGCGGTGACAAACATGAGCAACAACAGGGGAACAGCTGTCGAATCCGGTTTCAAAAGGAAGCCGGCATAGGCGCTGAGCGCGGCGCCGGCGCCAATCATGATTGCGCCGCTGAGGCCTGATGCGGTGCCCGCCAGATGTGGGCGTACCGAAATCGCACCGGTGGTGCCATTTGGAATGGCCATGCCATTGCCCAGACCCACAAAACACATCAATCCAAAGAAGGTCAGGACGGTGTCAGCCCCGGCCAGGGCGATAATCAGAGAGACCAGCACTCCAATGCCGTTGATAATGCAGCCCCAGAGCACCATTGGATTGATGCCAATCCGATTGGAGTATCGCCCTGATAAGAAATTGCCAGCGAAGTAGCCTATTGCCGGGGCGGAGAAATACACCCCCAGCTCGGCACTGGTGAGCCCATAGATCTCGGTTCCCAAAAAGGGGGCGCCGCCCAGGTAGGCAAAGAAGGAGCCGGAAGCGAGACCGGAAGCCAGAGAATAGCCCCAAAACCGTGGCGAGCGGAACAGTTCCGGATATTCAGCAAACTGAGCGCTGAGTGTTTTTCCGCTTTTGTGGGCGGTTTCGCCAAAGTCGAAATAGGTGACCGCCAGGGTCAGGGCCCCCATGACAAAGAGCATCCAAAAGATTGAAGTCCAGCCAAACAGCTGGTCCAGAAAGCCACCAATGGCTGGGCCAATCATCGGCACCACGGCCATCCCCATGGTGACATAGCCGATCATGCTGGCAGCATCATTGGTGTCATACATGTCGCGCACAGCGGCGCGGCTCAGCACCATGGTGGCGGCGACAACGGTCTGCGCCACGCGAAAGAACAAAAACACTTCGGCTGTGGGGGCGTAGATACAGCCCAGTGTCGCCAGTAGAAACAGAGCCATACTGGCCAGCAACACCGGGCGGCGACCCATTTGGTCTGAAATTGGCCCCACAAAGATCTGCACAACTGCATTGCCCGCCAGGTAAAGCGCGACGGAGAGTTGCATCACCCTGTAGTCGACCTGAAAATACTCAGCCAGGCTGGGCAGGGCGGGAAGATGCAGGTTCATCCCCAGCGCTGAAAGGCCAGCCAGCAGGATCAGTGTCGCAATATGCGGTTTGCTCAAGCCGCGCTTTGAGGAGCTTTGGGAGTTTTGCATCTCTTCGGCTTAGTTCAGCGCAACAGGATTGTCTATCTGTGGCGCCACCTAAACGAGAAAGTCATCGCCAAGGCTGCTTAACGTCACGTCGAGCAGCAGCAGGCTGTTGTTGCTTCCAAAGTCGAACAAGAGACCCGCATCGGTGTCCCGGGCTTTACCCAACAGGTCGTCGCGGTCGCCATGGCCCCCAATATTGAGGAGATCTTTACCGGGCTTGAAATCGCCGACAGTATCCGCGCCCCCGTTGTTCTTGAAAATGAAGACGTCTTTGCCGCGCCCGCCAATTAGGAAATCATCGCCGGCCTGGCCGTCCAGCCTTTCCTGGCCACGGTTGCCACTGAGCCGGTCATCACCTGCTCCGCCCTTCATTCGATCACCGCCACGGCCACCAAAAATCAAATCATCCCCATGATCGCCCCAGAGAGTGTCGCCGCCCGAACCGCCTTCCAATCGATCATCGCCGCCTTTGCCCGCCAAAAGATCCCTGCCGCCATGTCCGCGCAGCAGGTTATCCAGGTCATTGCCAATGACCCGGTCGTTGCCCTTGGCGCCATAGGCGTTTTCGATTTCGGAGCCGAAGGTCACAACAACGTCGTGATCGGAGTCAAAGGAAGAGAAGGCGCCTTGCCGCAGGTCCAGGGTCACACCCGTGGTCCGGCCCGTTGCATCCAGCGCGTCGATGCCGCCGCTGTCCCAGATCGCGTCTACAGTGGTGGTGCGGCAACCAGTATAGCGAGTGTCAGCGTCATTGTTGACGGCAGCTCCCCAGATGTCTTGCAGGGCCACCACATCAAACAGCATCAGCGCGTCGCTGTGTTCGCCATTCAGAGGGTTCTCGCTGTAGGACATTAGCGAATAGAGGTTGCTTTCGTATTGTGCGGGCAGGGCGGGGTCTGCCTCAAACGGATGGCGCAGCCCCATGGCGTGCCCCAGCTCGTGCAGCAGTAGGTCGGTATAGCTCTCTGAAGACAGGTTCAATGTTGCGTCAAAGGCAACAAAGCCGTCCCATTGGGTAATGCGGTCCCCCTGGTAGCGAATACTATAGCCGCCGCTGCCGATGGTCGCGCCGGGCAGGGTGACAGCTGCCACGTTCAAATCCGGGTCACTGGTGCGTTTGGTTTGGACAAACTCGACGTTGAGGTAGCTTTCAATATGCGTAAGAGCGGATTCGAAGCTGGCCTTTTCAGCGGTTTTCAATCGTCGCCATCCGTCATAATCCGCTGTGGTCGGCAGGTCGCCGGGCTCACTGCCACCTGCATATTGATAGGTGATCTTGATAGGTGGGTTGCCGGTGCTGTTCAGCGGATCGCTGATATGGAAGCGCTCGTATTGCATGGCCTTGATGATTTCGTCGCGACTTAACATTGCTCTGCCCGTATCTGTTTGGAAATTGGCTTGATACTTGGGCCTCATCGCTGAACGAAGAGTGAACGCATTACGGCAAAAATATGTTGGATTGGATCTATTTTGGAAACAGTGTGAATATTAGCAATTATACAAGTTTCCACTCATCATATGCAAAAGATTTGCAAATTTGCCATTTATGGCTTTGGTCTGAGGCGCGTCGGCGATAGTCTGTCGCAAATTCTATATGGGGACCTGTGCCATGAAAGATATTCTGTCCGAACTGGAAGACCGTCGTAACGCCGCGCGACTGGGGGGCGGTCAGCGCCGCATCGATGCGCAACATGGGCGTGGCAAACTGACCGCGCGTGAGCGCATCGAGCTGCTGCTGGATGAGGGCAGTTTTGAAGAGTTCGACATGTTCGTGTCGCATCGCTGCACAGATTTTGGCATGGAAGATCAAAAGCCTGCGGGTGATGGCGTGATCACAGGCTGGGGCACCATAAACGGTCGTATGGTCTATCTGTTCAGCCAGGATTTCACCGTCTTTGGTGGCTCGCTTTCGGCAACCCATGCGCAAAAGATCTGCAAAATTCAGGACATGGCGATCCAGAATGGCGCGCCAATCATTGGTCTGAACGATTCTGGCGGGGCGCGTATCCAGGAGGGCGTCGACTCGCTGGCAGGCTATGCCGAGGTGTTTCAGCGCAATATCATGGCCAGTGGCGTTGTGCCGCAGATCTCGGTGATCATGGGGCCCTGTGCCGGTGGCGCGGTTTATTCGCCTGCGATGACCGATTTCATCTTTATGGTGAAAGACACCTCTTACATGTTTGTGACCGGCCCCGATGTGGTCAAGACCGTCACCAATGAGGTGGTCACCGCCGAGGAGCTGGGCGGGGCCTCCACCCATACCAAGAAATCCTCGGTGGCTGATGGGGCCTTTGAAAACGATGTCGAGGCTCTGGCCGAGGTGCGTCGCCTGGTGGACTTCCTGCCGCTCAACAACCGTGAAAAGCCACCTGTGCGTCCCTTCTTTGATGAGCCGGGCCGCATCGAGGATAGCCTGGATACCCTGATCCCGGACAACCCCAACAGCCCCTACGATATGAAGGAGCTGATCTCCAAAGTGGCGGATGAGGGTGATTTCTACGAGATTCAGGAAGACTACGCCAAGAACATCATCACCGGCTTTATTCGTCTTGAGGGGCAGACCGTGGGTGTTGTGGCCAACCAGCCCATGGTTCTGGCGGGTTGCCTGGATATCGACAGCTCGCGCAAGGCGGCGCGGTTTGTGCGCTTCTGTGACTGTTTTGAAATCCCTATCCTCACACTCGTGGATGTGCCCGGCTTCCTGCCTGGCACCAGCCAGGAATATGGCGGTGTGATCAAACACGGTGCCAAGCTGCTGTTTGCCTATGGTGAAGCCACGGTGCCAAAGGTCACTGTGATCACCCGCAAGGCCTATGGTGGCGCCTATGACGTTATGGCCTCCAAGCATCTGCGCGGTGATTTCAACTATGCCTGGCCCACTGCGGAAATCGCGGTGATGGGTGCCAAGGGAGCGACAGAAATCATCCACCGCGCTGATCTGGGCGATGCCGAGAAGATTGCAGCGCATACAGCGGATTATGAAGACCGTTTTGCCAACCCCTTTGTGGCGGCAGAGCGCGGCTTTATTGATGAGGTGATCCAGCCCAAATCGACCCGCCGCCGGGTTAGCCGTGCCTTTGCCTCACTTCGCGGCAAGTCACTGAAGAACCCTTGGAAAAAACACGACAACATTCCGCTTTAAGACACTGTTGCAGCGGGGGCTGTCTGCCCCCGCACCCCCGAGAATATTTGTGGAAAGATGAAAGGAAGGCGCGGGGTCATGAATGCGCTCTGGAAGGATCAAATTTTCACTATTTGCTCGGCCGTGTATAGCAAGCAGGAACAGAAGAGGTCGGCATGAAGCGGGGCGAGTGGAACATTCTGCAAGCCAAGGGGGCTTTGATAGTAGCGCGTCAGGTGCCGCCGCGGTTTGATGTCGCTGTCACTGTTGAGTTGCCCCTGGCGGATCCTTTGCGGATGGCGCAGCAGATCCGTCAAGATATGTGGCGGGCGGTGCAAAATGTGCGTGGGTTTTCTCCGGTGGTGAAGGTCGAAGAGCAGGGCGATGGCTTGCTGGTGACTGCGGGGGGGCGTGTTGCGGGGCGGGTGCCGGGCAATTTGGCCTCTGAGATCAAGGCTGTATTGGATGATAAGACAAAGCAAACTCGCTGGCTGCGGCATGCGCGGCGAGACAAGGTGCGCTCACAGAATGGGCAATCAGAAGTAAAACTGCCCAATTCTACAACAGGGTTTGACAAAGAGGACGTGACTGGACAATGATCCGCTCCAACCAACACCAGACAGCGCGCGCCAATGGCGAAGCGCCAGCAACCCCGCCCGGAGGAGCCCAAGCAATTGGGGGGCGGGGTTGCGGATTGGTGGGTTGGCTTTCCCCAGTTGTGAACAGGATTGTGCTCGCCACTGCGGCATTGCTTTGGTTGACTGTTCAGGCGGTCCGTGCGGATGAGCCTGGGCTGACCGGCGCCTTTGTCCCGGTGACGGTGCCCTCTGGTCAGCAGGTTTTGTTGTCCGAGGTGCTGCTGGATGAAACCCCTGGGGCGCTCTGGGCGCGGTTTCGGTTTGTTGCCCCTGCAATTTCACGCCAGGGAGCGCTGTCTGATGGGGCGGGGGCGGCTATGGATTTCCAGCGTAGCGCTGCGGATATGGAGCATCTGTGTGACTCTCTGGCGCTGGACTATCTGCACAAACATGAGCTTGCGGCGAGCATGGTGGTGATCTCTTTTTCGGACCGACCCGTTGAGTTTGGCACCGCTGATCCCGAGGCAACCCAGTTTTTTGAAGCCTATCGTCCTGATGATGGTGGCTGTATTTGGGAGGCTTTCTAATGTCTCTACAAGATCTTGCGGCTTACTCTTACCATCGGCGGTGTTTTGCGGCTTTGTGGCCACAGCGCCCCAAGCGGGTTGGTTTTCGATGTGATTCAGCCTGCAATCCGGCTATCCTTGTCGCGAAGGGGCACCGTACCCTTCGCAAATTGAGGTTGAGGCTGGACAGGGCAGAAGGTTCTGGCGGTCTCAGAAACATATTCAGGAGACAGAAATGTCCAAGAGCATCAAGTTTATCACGCTGGCAGGTCTGCTGGCGCTGGTTGCCGCCTGTGGCAATCGTGAAGAAGAGTTCGTTGTGGTTGAGCCCGAGCCCATCTCGGTCGAGCCAGCATACACCGGAAAATACAAGTAACGACACATGGGGTCCGGCCCTGTGGCCGGCCCCAGCCGTCCCTCGGGGTGCCGGATCGGAGGCACCGTCATGCTAAAGCACCGAGGGTTCCCCGGCCGTTTGCCGGGAACAGATTTTCAATTTATCGTCCGCCGCCCCAATCCCAAAGGGGTGACAGAACTAACCAAACGCGAGAGGTTTCGCGATCGCAAGCCGGCTGACCGGCGCGCTGATGCTGCCTTTATGCAGGCCCTGTTGCAGCAGTTTGGCGATCAGCCCTTTGAACGCGGCAATCTGGACGCCGGTCGGTTGAGCTGGCTTTTTGGACGCGAAGTTCTCCCCGCTGAAGATCCCTTTGATCCGGCCTCTTATGAGGCATTGTTGGTTCTTGATGTGGAGCTGGCACAGCGCACTTTCCCGGATGCATTTGAGGGGAAAGTTCTGTGATGCATGGGGCAAAACATAACGCTCTGGACCAGTGCGGACGGGGGGGCACCCCTGTCACTGTTGGGCCTGTTGCGGGTTTTGCCCCATCGTACCCCCAAGAGCCGAAGGTGTCTGTCGCACGCAGAGCGGCGCCAGCGGCAAAAGCCCGCCGAGAGATCACGGGTTTTGGGCGCGCCACTGCTCATTTGCAACGGTCCCACACCGCACTGTTGCCCGAATGCGCGGCAGCTGTTTCTTGGGGGGGAGAGCAGTTCTCCCCACAAGAAGGAGTATCATCATGCGGGCAATTCTTTTCACCTCTGCGCTGGGGCTTTGCACAGCCCTGTCAGCCTGCGGCGACACCACCGGCGAACAGGTCGCCATTGGTGCCGGTGCGGGCGCTGTTGGCTCGGCTTTGCTGGGGGGGCATCTGCTCACCGGCGCAGCTGTCGGCACTGCGGCCAATCTCATCTACTGCAAGGAAAACCCGGGCCGTTGCTAGGGCGAATACTGCATCTGTTTCTCTGATTTGCCCATCCAACCGGGTGGCTACAGATATTCACGCAAACGCTGCGGAGGGGCCAGGAGCCCCCCTGCGGCGTTTTGCATTTCGGCATACAAAAGAACAAGGGACTGCCAATGTTTGAAAAGATCCTGATCGCGAACCGGGGCGAGATCGCCTGCCGTGTTATCAAGACTGCCCGCAAAATGGGTATCAAAACTGTCGCCATCTATTCGGATGCGGATAAGCAGGCCCTGCATGTGCAAATGGCTGATGAGGCGGTGCATATCGGCCCGCCCCCGGCGAACCAATCCTATATTGTCATCGACAAGGTGATGGAGGCGATCCGCGCCACCGGTTCTCAGGCGGTTCACCCCGGCTATGGTTTCCTGTCGGAAAACTCCAAGTTTGCAGAGGCCCTGTCGGCCGAAGGCGTGGCCTTTGTTGGCCCCCCTGTTGGGGCGATTGAAAAGATGGGTGACAAGATCACCTCAAAAAAGATCGCCAAGGAAGCGGGTGTTTCTACAGTGCCCGGTCATATGGGTCTGATCGAGGACGCAGATGAAGCCGTGAAGATCTCGAATGAGATCGGCTATCCGGTGATGCTGAAAGCCTCCGCTGGTGGTGGTGGTAAGGGCATGCGGATTGCCTGGAACGACGAAGAGGCCCGCGAAGGCTTCCAGTCTTCCAAGAACGAAGCGGTCAACTCCTTTGGCGATGACCGGATTTTTATCGAGAAATTTGTGACCCAGCCGCGTCACATTGAAATTCAGGTGCTCTGCGATGCCCATGGCAATGGCATTTATCTGGGCGAGCGCGAATGCTCGATCCAGCGGCGCCAGCAAAAGGTGGTCGAGGAAGCGCCAAGCCCTTTCCTGGATGAAGCCACCCGCAAGGCGATGGGTGAACAGGCTGTCGCTCTGGCGCAGGCGGTGGACTATGCCTCTGCCGGCACCGTGGAATTCATCGTTGATGGCGACAAGAATTTCTACTTCCTGGAAATGAACACCCGCCTGCAGGTGGAACATCCCGTGACCGAGCTAATCACCGGCGTTGACCTGGTTGAGCAGATGATCCGCGTTGCCAATGGCGAGCCGCTGACCATCAAGCAAGAAGATGTGCAGCTGAATGGCTGGGCGATTGAAAACCGTCTCTATGCCGAAGATCCTTACCGTGGCTTCCTGCCCTCGATTGGTCGTCTGACCCGCTATCGCCCCCCAGCCGAGCTGTCGGGTGGTCCGCTGCTGGACAACGGCAAATGGCAGGGAGAGGCCCCGGCAGGCGAAGGTATCGCGGTGCGCAATGATACCGGCGTCTATGAGGGCGGCGAGATCTCGATGTATTATGACCCGATGATTGCAAAGCTCTGCACCTGGGCGCCAACCCGTGATCAGGCGATCGAAGCCATGCGCAACGCGCTGGACGGGTTTGAGGTCGAAGGCATTGGCCATAACCTGCCCTTCCTGTCGGCGGTAATGGATCACCCGATCTTTATTGAAGGGGCCATGACCACCGCCTTTATCGAAGAGCAGTATCCCGAGGGTTTTGTAGGTGTTGATCTGCCCGAAGAGGCGCTGCGCCGTGTCGCGGCCTCGGCGGCGGCGATGCACCGTGTTGCCGAAATCCGCCGCACGCGGGTATCGGGGCGCATGGACAATCACGAGCGCCGGGTTGGCAGCGATTGGGTGGTCTCTCTGCAGGGGCAGAATTTCCAGGTCTCCATTGATGCCGATCAGTTGGGGTCCACTGTCACTTTTGACGATGGCAGCCAGATGCGGGTCGCAAGCAAATGGACACCTGGCGATCAGCTGGCCAATTTGGATGTCGATGGTGCACCACTGGTGCTGAAGGTCGGCAAGATCTCTGGTGGCTTCCGGATCCGGTCGCGTGGCGCCGACCTCAAAGTGCATGTGCGCACGCCGCGTCAGGCTGAACTGGCAGAGCTGATGCCGGAGAAGGTCGCGCCCGATACCTCAAAGCTGCTGCTTTGCCCGATGCCAGGGTTGATCGTGAAGATCGATGTCGAGGTCGGTGACGAAGTTCAGGAAGGTCAGGCCCTGTGTTCTGTTGAAGCGATGAAGATGGAAAACATCCTGCGCGCCGAAAAGAAAGGCGTGATTGCCAAGATCAACGCAAGCGCTGGCGATAGCCTGGCGGTTGACGAAGTGATCATGGAATTTGAGGGGTGATCCCTAAGGCAGGCATAAGCCGGATTTCCCGGGCGGAGCGTAAGGCTCCGGCCGGGGGAACCGGGTGTCAGCAGCGGCCTTTGGGCCGCGCTGAGCCTGCCCCACTTTCAGGCCGATTGGCCATATGCACCAAATCTTCAGATCTCTGTGCGAGACCAACCTCATTGGTTTCTTGCGAGATGGCACATGTTTCGACTGGCAGTAGCTTTGATTTCGGCCCTGTTTCTTCTGTCCGGCTGCACGCTGGACAAGGAAGAGGAGCTGCGCCTTCAGCTCTCCGAATGGGTCACGCTGGGCGATACCTATTTCTTCGACTCCAGTGGCAGCTGCACGGCTGCCGTCTTTCATACCGACAGCCCGCGCATTTCTTCGCTGCTGCCAAAGGCGCGTTCGGTGGATACGGGCCTGAAAATGCTAGCCGAGGGACAAGCAGTGGTCTTCAAGGTGGGGGGCAAGTCTCCCAATGCACTGGTCGAGGCGATCATGTCGCGCGATCTGCCGCATGGCATCAGCGTGCTCAGCTCCGGTCTGGCCGGGGTCAACTGCATGAGCGAGCTGGTCAAATCAATCTACCATCAGGCGATCATGAATCCGACCTCACGTATGGCCTTGCTCCCCGAAGATCAGGCCATCATGATCGTGGATGGGCAGGCCAAGGCGGTGATTTACGTGCGCGGCAACAGCTAAAACCTCAGTTTTCGCGCCGGTCTTCGACCTCTTGCAAACGGTCCTGGAACTTGTCGATGCTGCGCGACAGCTCGCGCACCGTCCAGGGATGGGGTTTGCGCAGCTTTACACCGCCGTCCTTGCCGACCAGAACCAGCATGAACCCGCGGGGGCGCAGCTGTTTGCGCAGCGCCGAGGCGGGATTGGGGGTGGTATCTGTCAGCACCACGACATCGCGCTCCAGCAAGGCCTCTGCTTCACTGGTCAGGCGGGCCAACTGCTCTTTGAACCGGGGGTCTTCCGGGCTGTCGGCAAAGACAACAATCGGGCGCTTGTGCCACAAAAAGCTGGCGAGATCCGCTTCTTCTCCGGGCTGGACAAGCGCCGGGGTCTCTGGCTCGGCAGCCTGGGCTGAAGACACCAGGGCAAGCGGAAGAAAACTTGACAAAACAAGGGCTAGGATTGGTTTCATAATCTCTCCTGTTCGCCTCAATATATGCGCATGGCGCGTAAATGCGATGGGCAATCGCCCCATTGCTGGAAATAATTCCATCCCTGTTAATCGCTTTGAGAGGGTCTGCGGGCAATGATGTGGCCGACTCCCCTCCCAGAGGTGCGAAACGTGCCTCCCGTCCAAAGAATTGGAAATGCGATGCAAACCTGTCTTCATCTTGGGGCACACCGCTGTGCCACGACCTCCTTTCAGGAATACCTGCGCCAGAATGCGGCAGAGCTTGAAACCCAGGAGATAGGGTTCTGGGGACCACGTCGCACCCGCAATGGGCTGTTTCATGGCGTGTTACCAACACCCAGTGTAGGCAATTCCCAATCACTGGCAAAACGGGCGCAGGGGCGGATCAGGATGAACCTGAACCAAAGCCGCGAACGTGGCGTTCAACAGCTTATCATCAGCGATGAAAACCTGATTGGCAGCACCCGCGCCAACCTGCGTCTTGGGGCGCTCTATAGCGGCGTTGGTGAACGGATGGCACGCTACGCCGAAGCCTTTGATGGGCAGATCTCATCCGTGGCTATGAATATCCGCAGCCTGGAGACCTATTGGACCTCGGTTTTGACCTATGCGATTACCCGTGGCCATCGCATTCCCACCGCCATGAAGTTGCAGAACCTGGCCGAAGGAAGTCGCAGCTGGCGCGATGTGATCTCTGATATTGCCTGCGCCATGCCTGGGGTGGAGATCAAGGTTCTGCCCTTTGAGATCTTTGGCGGGCGCCCCGAAATGCAGCTGGAAATGCTGAGCGATTGCGAGGCACCGCGATCCCATGCGCGGGTGCGTCTGAACGCCTCCTTGCGGCTGGAAGATCTGCGGGCTCATCTGCTGACAAATGCGGCTCAGGGCCTGCCCGCAGGAGAGGGGCGCTGGCGCCCCTTTGATGAGACCCAATGCGCCATGCTGCGCGAAAACTATGCTGATGATCTGATGTGGCTGGCTGCCGGCGCCGATGGGCTGGCGCAGCTGGTACAGGATCCAGAACACCCGGCGGCGGGATTGAACCTGCCCCAAACAGATGTGACAAGAGGAAGACCCCATGACAAGCAAGACAGACGATTGGCGGGCTCTGGCTGAAAAAGAGCTCCGTGGCCGCCCGCTCGAGGACCTGACCTGGAACACCCTGGAGGGCATCGAGGTCAAGCCGCTTTATACCGCTGAAGACACCGCAGAGCTGCCCCATATGGGCACGCTGCCTGGCTTTGGTCCCTTCACCCGTGGCGTCAAGGCCACCATGTATGCGGGCCGTCCCTGGACCATCCGCCAATATGCCGGTTTTTCCACCGCTGAGGAAAGCAACGCCTTTTACCGCCGCAATCTGGCCGCTGGTCAGCAAGGCGTCTCGGTTGCCTTTGATCTGGCAACGCACCGGGGCTACGACAGCGACCACGAGCGCGTCGTCGGCGATGTCGGCAAGGCCGGCGTGGCAATCGATAGCGTCGAGGACATGAAGATCCTGTTTGACGGCATTCCGCTTGATAAGGTCTCGGTCTCGATGACCATGAACGGCGCGGTGATCCCAATCCTGGCAAATTTCATCGTTGCAGGCGAAGAGCAGGGCCATGACAAGGCGCTGCTGGCGGGCACCATTCAGAACGACATTCTGAAGGAATTCATGGTGCGCAACACCTATGTCTATCCGCCAGAACCCTCGATGAAGATCATCTCGGATATCATTGAATACACCTCCAACGAGATGCCCAAGTTCAACTCGATCTCGATTTCCGGTTATCACATGCAGGAAGCCGGCGCCAATCTGGTGCAGGAGCTGGCCTATACCCTGGCGGATGGGCGTGAATATGTGCGCGCCGCCACCGAGGCAGGTATGGATGTCGACAAGTTCGCCGGTCGCCTCAGCTTCTTCTTTGCCATTGGCACCAACTTCTTCATGGAGATCGCCAAGCTGCGCGCCGCGCGGACGCTGTGGCACCGGGTGATGACGGAGTTTGACGCCAAGTCTGACCGCTCAAAGATGTTGCGGACCCATTGCCAGACTTCCGGCGTGTCGCTGCAAGAGCAAGACCCCTACAACAACGTGATCCGCACCGCCTATGAGGCGATGTCCGCGGTTCTGGGTGGCACCCAGTCGCTGCATACCAATGCGCTAGACGAAGCGATTGCGCTGCCAACCGAGTTCTCGGCGCGGATTGCGCGCAACACCCAGCTGGTGCTGCAGGAAGAGACCGGCGTGACCAATGTGGTCGATCCACTTGCGGGCTCCTACTATGTCGAGAGCCTGACCAATGAGCTGATCGACAAGGCCTGGGCGCTGATGTCTGAGGTTGAGGAAATGGGTGGCATGACCAAGGCCGTGGCCTCTGGCATGCCCAAGCTGCGCATCGAGGAAAGCGCTGCGCGTCGTCAGGCGATGATCGACCGGGGCGAAGAGGTGATCGTTGGCGTCAACAAATACCGCAAGGAAAAAGAAGACCCGATCGACATCCTGGATGTGGACAATGTTGCGGTGCGCGAAAGCCAGATCGCCCGGCTTGAGAAAATGCGCGCTGATCGGGATGAAGCCGCCTGTCAGGCTGCTTTGGATGAGTTGAGCAAGCGGGCCAAGGAGGGCGGTAACCTGCTGGAGGCAGCTGTCGAAGCTGCCCGTATGCGGGCTTCAGTGGGAGAGATCAGCATGGCGATGGAGAAAGAATTCGGCCGTCACCGCGCCGAGGTGAAAACTCTGGCGGGTGTCTATGGTGCGGCCTATGAAGGCGACGAAGGCTTTGCCGCGATCCAGAAGAGCATTGAAGACTTTGCCGAAGCCGAGGGCCGCCGCCCGCGTATTCTGGTGGTCAAGATGGGCCAGGACGGGCACGATCGCGGCGCCAAGGTGATCGCAACTGCCTTTGCCGATATCGGTTTTGACGTCGATGTTGGTCCACTGTTCCAGACCCCGGCCGAGGCCGCTCAGGACGCCATCGACAACGATGTACATGTCATCGGCATTTCCTCTCAGGCCGCTGGTCACAAGACGCTGGCGCCACAGCTGGTGAAAGAGCTGAAAGAGCAGGGCGCAGAGGATATTCTGGTGATCTGTGGCGGGGTGATCCCACAGCAGGACTATCAGTTCCTCTATGACAATGGCGTCAAAGCGATCTTTGGTCCCGGCACCAATATCCCAGAGGCCGCGCAGGATATCCTGAAGCTGATCCGCGAGGCCCGTAGCTGAGCGGCACTGCCGCAGAACTAGACAGAGTAACAGGGCGCGGATTACTCTGCGCCCTTATGCATTTTCGAGTGACTGGAAGGCTTTAGGAGTAGAAATCGATCAGTGGCTGCGAGCTGTCATAGCCGGCCTCCTCCAGAGTGGCCTGAACGGCCTCCCCCAAGGTGGTTTGACCTTCCTGACTGAAATCATACTCCTCAACCGCCTGGGCGATGAGTTCAACAACCGCTTCGTCAACGGTTGCAATGCCTTTGCTTTCCTGTGGCGGCGGTGGCGGAGGAGGCGGACCTTCGGGGTGGCCTGTCAGGCCTTGTCCCGCTTGTTTTGTCAATTTCGAGGTGTCGAAACCCGCATCTGCCAGTACTGAGGCAAGATCAGAGTTTGAGATAAGCCTGAGCTCTTTGGCCTGGCTCACAACCGTCTGTGCTGTGCTGTCTTTGAGGTTGCCAGTGCCGCCATGCGACAACAGTTCAGCAACCTTTGCAGTCTGTTCCTCGTTCAGTTTTGTCGACTGTTTGTACAGGTTCGACGTCAGTCCTTGGGCAATTGCGCCTTGGATCAGCATCAGGGGTGGTCTCCTCGAGTTGGCAGCACTTGTCGGATTTTTGTTTCGCGCATTGTTAAATTCGAGGGGTGTTAACAACTTCCTAACGTTTATCTGGGTGGTTAAAATGCTCCCGATTTTGCCCATGGAATCCGCTAGATTTGGCCAGGTTTTGACCGCCATGGTTACCAAGACATGAAGATAGAAAGGCTCCAGCAGCACAGCACGACGGTGTCGGCTTTTGCCTTGAATGTCGTCAGTGACCGTCTAGGGTGGCCGCAAACGGGAGAGTGCGATGGAACTGGATCATCTGGCCGTGGCGGGGGAAACTCTGGAAGAGGCCTGCAACCACGTGGAAGAAGCGCTGGGAGTATCCCTGCAGCCGGGCGGAGAACATGCGGTGTTTGGCACCCATAACCACCTGCTTGGGCTGGCAGATGGGCTCTATCTGGAGGCCATCGCCATAAATCCTGAGGCAGTACCGCAGCGGCGCCCTTGCTGGTTTGATCTGGACCGCTTCTCGGGCGCTCCGCGGATCAGCAACTGGATTTGCCGCTGCACGGATCTGCCCGGTCAGTTGGCCCAGTTGCCCAAAGGCGCAGGGGAGCTGGTCGAGCTGACGCGTGGCGATCTGAAATGGGATATGGCGGTGCCCGCGGATGGGATCCTGCCCTATGATAATATGTTCCCGGCGCTGATTGAATGGCACTCTGCCCATCCGGCGCCGCGGCTGCAACAGCAGGGGGTCAGGTTGCATCACATGGTGATTTCCCACCCCAAGGCCGAGGCTTTGCAGGAGGCGGTGCCGCTTGAGGATCCGAGGGTCAGCTTTGAAACGGGGGCCGCTGGATTTGAAGCTGCATTCGAAACCCCGCATGGGCGACGCATGTTGCGCTAAAAATGTGCATGATCGGCAGTGACTTGCCGGTTCCCCATATGATCCGCGCGCTTTAAAGGCCGCATGACTGACAACAGATGGTTTTAACGCTAGGGTTTTACCTATGTCTCTTTGGTCCAGAATATCAGATGCGCTCTCTGCCCTTGGGCAGGGCGAAAGCCTTGCGGATGTCTTTGATCGTCTGCGGGCCCCGCCGGAACGCTCGGTCGCCTTTGCCATTGCGGTGATTGCGCTGGGTGCCAAGATGGCCAAGGCGGATGGGCAGGTCACCCGGGATGAGGTCACCGCCTTTCGCGAGGTCTTTCAGATTGCCCAGAATGATGAGGCGGGTGCCGCGCGGGTCTTTGATATGGCCCGCACTGACATCGCGGGCTATCAGGATTATGCAGCCCGTATCCAACGGATGTTTGCCTCAGATTCCACCACGCTGTGCGATCTGATGGAGGGCCTGTTCCATATCGCCATGGCGGATGGGTTTTACCACCCCGGTGAAAACGAGTTCCTAGAGGACGTGAGCCGTATCTTTGGCCAAACCCCAGAGCAGTTTCAGGCGCTGCGAGCGCGGTTTGTCCCCGATGCGCCCAAAGATCCCTATACGGTGCTGGGGGTGTCCTCGGATATGCCACGCGAGGCGATCCGCAAACATTGGCGTCAGCTGGTACGTGATACCCACCCGGACGCCATGATCGGGCGCGGGGTTCCGGAAGAGGCGGTGCGGCTGGCGGAAAAACGCATGATTGATATCAACCGCGCCTGGGATCAGATCAATGGATGTGAAAAACATGCGCCTGGTCACCTATAATATTGAGTGGTTCGCGCATCTGTTTGACGATGCGGACAATCTGATGCTCGATGATCAGTCTTCCGGGCGCTATGGCGTTGATCGCTACACGCAGGGCCGAGCCATTGCCCATGTGTTGCAGCGGCTGGATGCGGATGCGGTAATGGTGATTGAGGCCCCCAATACCGGACGAAAACAACGCTGTACCAGGGCGCTGGAACGGTTCGCTGCCGAGGCGGGATTGCGCACAGACACGGCTGTTTCGGGCTTTGCCACCGACACTCATCAAGAGATCGCACTGCTGTATGATCCAACCGTGTTGGATGTGGAGGCGGATCCGAAGGCCAGTAAGCGTGCCCCACGTTTTAACGATAGTTTTCTTATTGATCTGGACGTTGACGATCGCATGGACCGGGTGCGGTTTTCCAAACCGCCCCTAGAGTTGCGGGTCTCCACCAAGGGCGGAACAGCTCTGCGCCTGATTGGGGCACATCTGAAGTCCAAGGCCCCGCACGGGGCTAAAACACCCGAAGAAGTGGTGCAGATTTCAATTGCCAACCGACGCAAACAACTGGCTCAGGCGATCTGGTTGCACCGACGTATCAAAGAGCATGTCGAGGCCCAAGAGAACATCATTGTCATGGGCGATCTCAACGACGGGCCGGGGCTGGATGAATACGAGCGACTGTTTGGCAAATCCTCGGTCGAGATTGTCATGGGGGCTGAGCTGACCGACCCCCATGCACAAAGCCTGCTAAAACCGCGTGAACTTGTGCTGCCTTCGACTTCCCGCTTTTACAATCCAGAAACCAAGCGCTATTTCCGGGCTCTTCTTGATTATATCATGATCTCTCACGGGTTAGAGGCCCATGCCCCGCGCTGGCGTATCTGGCACCCGTTCGAGGATGCCGAGTGCTACGATGATATTCCAATGCGGGAGGCCCTTTTGGCGGCTTCGGATCATTTTCCAGTCTCGCTGGATCTTGAGCTGACTTAAAATTCTAACGCAGAGAGATTATATTGGCCTGATGAAACATTTTATCGCCCCCGCCCTCGTTGCCTGCTCACTGATCGCCACACCTCTTGCTGCCCAGGATGCAGAGGGGGAGGATGGCTCCAGCCTGATGGAACGCGGGGCTGAGCTGTTCTGGAAAGGGCTGCGCGAAGAAATGGCGCCGTCCCTGCAAGAGTTGGAAGGGTTGATGTCAAAAATTGGCCCTTCAATGCAGGGTTTCCTGACAGAGATGGGGCCGGCGCTGGCAGAAATCGCTGACAAGGTCGAAGATTGGAGCCGCTACGAGGCGCCAGAAATCCTGCCCAATGGCGATATCATCATCCGCCGTAAACCAGATGCGCCGGATACTGAAGCAACTGAGGATGCAGGGGGCGGCTCCACAGATCTCTGATACGTCCCGAACCCGGCTTCCCTAGGGAAAACTGACATCGCGCATATCGCAGATATTACTTGGTGATCTTGACGCTCAGCTCGGCTTCCAGGGCATCGGCCAGAGATTTTAGACGGCCCTCGGCCACCTCGCCAAACAGATCTTCAGAGGATCGGGGCAATTCAAGGCAGAGGTGACGTTTGCGCGGTTGCCATTTCAACTTGCCGATATCGCCATCCTCGCTGACCATCAACATGGCGCCAAAGCGCATGGCCTTGCCCAGGATCTCGGCTTCTTTCTGGCCCTTTTCGTCGAGAAGATCATAGAGATACTCAAAGGCGGTGCCCTGTCGCTTGTTGCGGTAGCGGTGCAGGAGCGCGAGGCCCAGGAAAATCCGTTCGGAATGTTTCAACCCGCCAAGATTAGCGCGGGTTGCGTTTTCGAAACAGACCTCGGCGCGATAGTCGGGATGGGCGCGCCAGCTAACATCATGCAGCAGGCAGGCGGCCTTGATCAGGCGTTTCTTGGTATGCGGGCCGGAGTTGAACAGGGGAATGACAAAATCATACAGCGTTTTGCCAAATCCCGGCAGGCGCGCATCCTTGGCCTCGGCAAAGCGGCAGGATTCTACCAGCGGATCCCGGTTGCGCAGCCGTTGTGGCATCTGCTCATAGAGCAGCCCCTCGCGAATACCATAACTGGAAACCGCGATATCCTTGGGCTTGAAGGTTTTGACCAGACGCGACAGCACATCGATGGCATAGGGCACCAGTGACATACGGGCGCTGGAAATACCGCAGGCCGTGCGCAGCTCTTCTATATTGGTAGCGTCGATGTATTTCAGCGTTTCGCGCACATCGCGCGCGCTCATGCGGTATTCATGCAAAACCCGTAAGGGATAGCCGCGGCGCATCATGTCGACCCGAGCAATGGCGCGCCAGCTGCCACCAACCAGAAACAGCCGGTCCGTCTGCTGGCCCATCTCGGCGCTCAGCTCTTTCATAACGGATGAAATATGAGTCTTGCGTCCGCGGCGCCCGCCTTTGATATCGCGCAGTTTCAAGGGCCCAAGTGACGAGGTCACGCGCTTGCCAACCTCGCCATCATGGATTTCGGCCAGCTCCATCGAGGAGCCGCCGATATCGCAGACCAGACCATAAGAACCGGGCCAGCCCAAAAGCACCCCCTGGGCTGACAGCCGTGCTTCTTCGCGCCCGTCAATGACCCAGATCTTCAGCCCGGTTTCACGCAGAACTTCCTCGCAAAAATCCGGCCCGTCTTTGGCGTCCCGCACGGCGGCTGTGGCCACCACCGACAGACCCGGTAGGCCCATGCCCTCAGCCAGATGTTGAAACCGGCGCAGGGCCGCCAGCGCCCGTTCGCGCCCCTTGGGATTAAGATTACCCGTCTCGGATAGACCAGCGCCCAGGGCGCACATGATCTTTTCATTGTAGAAATAGGCGGGGCTGCGGGCGGCGCCGTCAAAGATTACCATCCGGACCGAGTTTGAGCCCACATCAACCACCCCAACCCGTGACAGGGCGCGGGCGCTGGGGTCTTCAAAAACGGGGCGACCAAAGGGACCCCAATCGGCGTTAGAGCTGTCCGGGGCTGCGGTCATAAGCGCCTCATCATTTCTGCGTTTCGACTGTCACGATGGGCCAAGCCCGAAGTGGGGTCAATCGCTCGCGGTTGCGACATTTTTGGTTTCTTCTGGCAGATCATTTGGGAGATCTTGTGACATCAGCCTGACCGCAAGAGGGCGCGACAGGGTGCGCCCTTCAGAGAGTGCCAGACTATCCAGCTGTTTCACGATGACGGCGGCGGCCGCAAAGGAGCGATCCATATGTGCCACCAGATAGGGGATGACATCAGGTTTTGGTGTTACCTGCCTGTCATTAAAGAGTTTTGCCAGAACCACAGCCAGCAGTGCATCGTCTGGTGCTTGTAGTTCTGCATGGGTGGCGGCCTGCACGCGACTTTGCAGATCTGCCAGCGAGAGCTGCCAAAGATTTGGGGCAGCCCGTCCCGTCAGCATCAGGGCATGGCCGTTGGACAGCACCAGATTATGCAGGTGGAAGAGGGCGTTCTGCGCCTCTGTGTTGCCCGCAATTGCGGGGACATCCTCGACAACCACTGGCGCCTGCGCCAGCTCCGGCACCTGGTCTTCCAGCAGACTATCAGCCTGGATGATCCTGGCGCCAGTCTGGCTGGCCCAGACATGGGCAAGATGGGTTTTACCGGATCCCGCTGGCCCCGTCAGAACCAGTTTGCCACTGGGCCAATGAAACGAGGGATCCAGCAGGGCCACAGCCATGGCATTGGAGGGGGCGACAAAGAAATCATCCCGCCCCAGGGCCGTTTTGGCGGGCAGATCAAAGCTGAGTTGCTGGGCCATTTACTGCTCGTCTTGTTGCTGTGAGGCCGGGTGTTCAAACCCCCGGTACAATCTGCTGTCGAGATACTGTTCAACAAGGAACCGCGCAACCACGCCCAGCGCAGCGGCAACGGGAACCGCGATCAGCATGCCGACAAATCCAAACAATGCCCCAAAGACCGACAGGGCCAGCAAGAGCCAGACCGGGTGCAATCCTACGGAATTGCCGACCAATTTGGGGGTCAGGTAGTTGCCTTCGATCACCTGACCAAAGGCAAAGGTGGCGCCGACGATGCCAATCGACCACCAGTCGCCCCAGAACTGGAACAGGGCGAGACCGATGGCCAGGGCGCCGCCAATCAGGGCCCCGAGATAGGGAATAAAGGTCACCAACCCGGCGATAAAGCCCACCGCGAGGCCAAAATTGAGGCCAACAATCATCAGGGAAATTGCATAGTAGCTGCCCAGGATCAGGCAGACGGTGCCCATGCCGCGAATGAAGGAGGCCAGCACGGCATCGATCTGGCCCATCAAGCGGCGAATAACTGGTGCGTGGTCACGCGGCAGAAGCGCGTCAACTCGGGCGATCATCCGGTCCCAGTCCAGCAGCAGGTATACGGCAACCACCGGAACAATCACGAACAATACCAACACATTAACAACCGAAGCTGCAGATCCGACGATGCCTTCGAGCAGTTCAATCCCCTTACCCTGCAATGTGCCGGCAATCGAGGCAATGGTCTGTTGCGCCCGGCTGCCTTCGGTAAAGACCGAAGGGAAATGGGTCTGGGCAAAGGTCCGCAAATCGCGAAACGCCTTGGGCAGGGTTTCTGTCAGGTCGATCATCTGGCTGATCAGGGTCGGCAGCACGATCAGCAGGCCGAGCAGGAAGATCAGCACCGAGAGCACGACAATCAACCCGGTGGCTGAGGCGCGGCTCAGCCCCATGGCCTCCAACCGGTCGGCGATGGGGTCAATCATATAGGCAATGGCGGCGCCCAGCACAAAGGGCAGCAGGACGTCCCCCAGTGACCACATCACAAGAGAAAAAACCAAGGCGGCAACGCCCCAGTATTTGAATTGCTTCTTTGCCGGAAGGGCCATGACTGCGCTGCCTTTTTGAGACCGATCATTGGGTTCTTGGTTCAGTCATCGCCCAAGGCCGCGCCCCTTGCAAGAGGGGCGGGTCTCTCTGATTTGAATCTCAGCTGTTTTTTGCACAGAGTTTCAGTATCGACCACCCAGCTATTGCGGGGGGAGGTCAGCTGTCGTGAAGGGTGCCGAGCTCTGGCGTGTCCTCACTGGCCTCTTCATCCGGCCAATTGGTGCGCCAGATTTCTGCCGACCAATGGCCGCAATGCACCGAAGGGCGCTCAAAGCCGGGCAGGGCGGGCAGGAGGGGCTGTACCACCACATCATGACGCGGTACCGCAAAATAGGGAAAGGAGTAGCGCTGTTTACCGCTTCGGTTCACCACCCGATGGGGCGTTGAGACCAGGCGTCCCCCGGACCACAGTTCCAGCATGTCGCCGATATTGACAACAAATCCGCCAGGAGGGCAGTCCGGGGTAATCCAGGTGCCATCACGGGTTTGCACTTCCAGCCCGCCAACCGGGTCGGGGGCGATGATGGTCAGCGCATCGGTGTCCTTGTGGGGATGAATGCCAAAGCCCGGCTCATCCGGGGCCTGTGGCGGGTAATGTAGCAGTGACATATTGGTCAGCGGTAGGCGAAAGGCCTGTTGCAGACATTGCGCGGGCAGCTCCAGGCCAGTCTCTAGCGCAGCGAGCAGGAGATCGGCAACGGCGTCTAGCTCTTGCCAATATCCCAAGATAACCTCACGGGCTTGGGGCAGCTCATCCGGCCAGAGATTGGGACCATAGAGCGGGCAGTCCTGGCGGATCGGCGCGTCAGGCGCGACCTCGTGATGCAGTTTGTAGCCTTCATATTTGTCGGCAGTTCCAGAACCATCATTGGGAGTGAAGAACCCCATTGGAATATAGCCGCGATAGTTTTCACGGGTGACGGCTTGTTGCCATTTGGAGGCGTCCTCGACAGCAAAGATATCGCGGCAGGTCTGGCGCACCTGATCAACGCTTTCTGGCGCGATGCCGGTTCCGGTGATCGACAAAAAGCCAATATCGGTACAGGCGGCAAGAATGGCCTCTATGGTGCTGTGGTGATCCGGATGCTCCGGATCACGCAGCGGCGAGATGTCAATTGTCGGGATGGTCTGCATCAGTGGATCCTCACACCCTGGCGTTTCAGCTCGCCTTGCAGGGCGGTCATATCTACCGCATCCAGCGCACAGTTGGATTTGACCGATTGGGCTGCAGCAATGCCCGCACCTTGTCCGGCAACAGCGCAACAGGCCATGTTGCGGGTCGCGGCATGGGCAATCCTGTCACCGCCGATGGCGCGCCCCGTCACCAACAGACCCTCGACGCCCTTTGGCAGCATAGAGCGATAGGGGATCTGCATGTAGCGCCCCGTTGTGGGTAGAATCAACACCCCGTAGCCGTCGATGAATTCGGGGTAGATACCGATGGTATCGTCAAACCGGCCCTGATTGCGGGTCTCATCTTCGGTGATGTTGTGCAAGGCGTCGATCTTGCGGGTGTCTCGAATACCAATGGTCATACCAAAATTACGCAGCCGCGCCGCCTCACAGCCCGGCGTATAGGCATTGAGCGCCTTGATCGCCAACATTGCCTGCGAACGCCCCTCGATTTCGCCACGGGTCATGCTGTCGGGATCAGTGCCGTCGATACCTGCAAGATGCACCAGGTTCATATAGGTCATCTCGCCACTGTCATGCACCGCGCCCCAGGTGCCACCAATGGTGTTGAGATGTGCGGGGATCACCCCGTCACGGATCGCCTGACCAAAGGGTTTGGCCAGGAAGGGCGAATACATGTCGTCTTCCTTGCCCGAGGTCTCGACCTGCCATTCGCCTGTCGACCAATCGGCATAGGTTTGTGGGTCGGCTTTGACCCCCTCCATGAACTTCTGCTTGTCGACACCCGCGATGTGAAACATCACACTCGCCGCCTGCATGTCCTCAACTGGGGTTTTGATCGTTGGTGCCCCCATCATCTGGGCGATATCGGCGTCACCTGTCGCATCGATCACCCGTTTTGCCAGGATGGCCTCGCGGCCGGCCTTGCTCTCGACGATGACGCCGGTGATCCGGTTGCCCTCGCGGATGGGGGCCACAAAGGCGCGATGCAACATCGGGTGAATGCCTGCCTCTTCGACCAGCCTGTCGGCCACCAGCTTGAAACCCTCGCTGTCGAGCTCATAGGACAGCGACTGGCTTTCAGGCACTGCGGCGCCCATGGATTTGGCGCGTTCTTCAAATTCCCAGCCAATACCGCCGGCCTCGACGGTCTGTTCATGGCGATACCAGGCAAAGCCCTCGACGCCGACGGTGGTGATATTGCCACCAAAGCAGCCAAACCGGTCCAGCAGCGTCACCTCGACGCCAGCGCGGGCCGCAGCCAGCGCTGCCGCCAAGCCACCGGGACCGGAGCCCACAACCAGCACTTCGGTGTTATGGATGACCGGAATTTCGCGGGCTGGTTCCAGAATGGTTTGCTGCATGGTGATCTCGCCTAACGTAAAACTTCGCCCAATGTTGAGAAACTTGTATCGGCATTCAAGAAAGAAAACGGCAGATCGGTTCAAAAACGACATTCCGCTGCGTTTCCGCTAACAGAAGATGCGTTTTGCCTCATAGCGCCTCTAGCACCGGGTGGACGCCCAGTGGCAGCTTGGCAGGGGTGATGGGCAAAACCAAACCATGATTGAATAGCGCGCAATGATGGCTTAGACCGCTGGGGAAACCCTTCGTAAGATTGAGACCGACATGCGCCTGTCCCGCTATTTCCTGCCTGTTCTGAAAGAGAACCCCTCTGAGGCCCAGATTGTCAGCCACCGCTACATGCTGCGGGCCGGCATGATCAAGCAATCCTCTGCCGGGATTTATTCCTGGTTGCCGCTTGGCTTCAAAGTGCTGAAAAAGCTGGAAGGCATCGTCCATGAGGAGCAGCAGCGCGCTGGTCACATGCCGATGCTGATGCCCACCATCCAGAGCGCCGATCTGTGGCGTGAATCCGGTCGCTATGATGACTACGGTCAGGAAATGCTGCGCGTTGAGGATCGTCATGGCCGCGACATGCTGTTCACCCCAACCGCAGAAGAGCTGATCACAGATATCTTCCGCGCCCATGTCAGCAGCTACAAAGACCTGCCGCTGACCATGTATCAGATCCAGTGGAAGTTCCGCGATGAGATCCGCCCGCGCTTTGGGGTGATGCGGGGGCGTGAATTCTATATGAAGGATGGCTACAACTTCGACCTCTCCAAAGAGGATGCGCTTCACGCCTATAACCGCCACCTGGTCACCTATCTGCGCACCTATGAGCGCATGGGGCTGCAGGCGATTCCAATGCGTGCTGATGGCGGCCCCATTGGTGGTGACTATACCCATGAATTCCTGGTGCTGGCCGAAACCGGCGAGTCCGAGGTCTTCTATGACAGTGCCGTCACCGATCTGAGCTTTGGTGATCGTGAGATCGATTATGACAATGTCGCGCAGTGCCAGGGCGTGCTGGAGGAGTTCACCTCCAAATATGCCCGCACAGATGAGACCCATGACGAGGCGCTGTTCAATGAGGTGCCTGAAGAGCGCCGTCGCGTTGCGCGCGGTATCGAGGTTGGCCAGATCTTTTACTTTGGTACAAAATACTCTGAAGCGCTGAATGCGACCGTGCAGGGCCCCGATGGCAAACCCACCCCGGTGCACATGGGCAGCCACGGTATCGGTGTGTCGCGTCTGTTGGGCGCCATTATCGAAGCCAGCCACGACGACAAGGGCATCATCTGGCCCGAAGGTGTGACGCCGTTCCACTGTGGCATTGTCAACCTCAAGCAGGGCGACGACGAGGCTGATGCCGCCTGTAACCAACTCTATGCTGCTTTGACTGCGCTGGGCCTGGAGCCGCTCTATGATGACCGCAAGGAACGCGCGGGCGGCAAATTTGCCACCATGGATCTGATCGGTCTGCCCTGGCGCATTACCGTTGGTCCACGGGGTCTGAAAAACGGTGTGGTTGAGCTTACATCGCGCCGCACTGGTGAAAGCGAAGAGATGAGCCCGGAAGAGGCGGTGAAGAAAATCGCTGAAATCTATGCGCCGCACAGGTCCTCGCGCGGTTTCTGATTTCTGTCCGAACCGAGATAAAAAAGAGGTGGATCGAAAGATCCGCCTCTTTTTTTTAGTTTTGCGGCAGCTGTTCCGGATGCAGTTAAAACTGAAGGAAAACGAGCGTGCGTAATTCGATCTAATCGCGGTTTTTTTTTGATTGATTAACTTTTGGCCGCTCATTGTTGCCGGGTCACTCAGCCATTTCGGGTTTGAGGGGAACGTTTTGAGTGCCGAAAGGAAGAGCATTGAACCTCGTCCCCCTTCAGTCTGACCCTTGGCAATAACCGAAGGAAATCGACTTGTTGAAAGCATCTTTTACGACCGTTCTTACCGCCTCTACTTTTGTTGCCGGCATGGCGGGAGCTGCAGAACTTGGGGATGTGGATACCCCGATCCGTCTGGCCCTAAATGATTGGACTGGCCATCAGGTCAGCACCTATGTAGCGGGTGAAATGCTGAAAGCGGCCGGCTATCAGGTTGAATATGTAACGGCCAGCAATCTGAATGTTTGGGAGTCCATGGTTGCGGGCGACATCCACGCAAACGTCGAGATCTGGTCGACCAGCCAAACCGAGGAATTTGAGGGCTTTATCGCCGATGGCAGCGCGATGGATTTGGGGGATCTGGAACTCTATGCGCAAGAAGGTCTGGTGTACCCTGCGCATGTGGCAGACCTGTGCCCAGGCCTGCCCAACTGGGAAGCCCTGCGGGACTGTGCTGCGATTTTTGCGACGGCGGATACCGGTGATCAGGGCCGTTTGTTGGGCTACCCCGAGGTCTGGAGTAGCCCAGGGGCAGATCGGGTCGCCGGTCTGGCGCTGCCGTTCCAGAACACGCCTGCTGCAGATGAGGCTGAGCTCACCGAGTCCCTGCGGGATGCAGTTGAAAACAACACAGCAATTCTGGCCACCTTTTGGCAGCCCCATTGGGCGATGACGGAGTATGATCTGAAATTTGTGCAACTGCCTGCAGCAGAACCAGCTTGCTTCACGGATCCGTCCTGGGGGCCAAACCCCAATGCGGTCAATGACTGTGGCTTTGAAAGCGCGCGTATCTTCAAGGCAGGTTGGGGCCAGTTGGCAGAAAAATGGCCTGCTGCCTTTGAAATTCTGTTCTCCTACACGCTGCACATCGAAGACCAGCAGCCTATGATGGGCTCAATCGACGTCGAGGGCCGCGCAGTGGAGGAAGTGGTCAAGGAATGGATGAGCATGAATGATTTTGTCTGGCAGCCGGTTGTGGACGACGCCACCTCTTAAGCGGTCCCGCTTTGCACCAGATCTGAAGGAAAAAGGCCCGGGCTGTTGCTCGGGCCTATTGTGTTTGTAGTTGAGTGATAGGCTTAGGATGCACGACTGAATTTGGCATCCGCTGGCATATGGGCATCAAACAGGCTGGCAATGATCCGGGTCATGGGGCGACCTTCAGGGGTGATCTCCAGCTTTTCGTCTGTCAGGGTGACCAGCTCGCCAAAGCGCGCAACCACCTTTTCCAGGTCCGCGTCCAGCCCGGCAGTGCGCGCGCCAAACTGCTGCTGCAAGGCGCTCCTGTCGAGGATAAAGTCGCACATGATCATTTCGATGGCACGGGCGCGCATCTGGTCTTCTTCAGTCATTTCATGGCCACGGGCGCCGGCCAGATGTCCGGCCTCGATCTGTTTGACATAGGCCGGGGTAGCAGCGGCATTTTGCACATAGCCGCCAGGAAACCGAGAGATAGACGAGGCCCCAATGCCGATGAGGGCAGGGCAGGTGTCTTCGGTATAGCCCTGGAAGTTGCGTCGCAGATGGCCGGTGCGGGCGGCCTTGGCCAATCCATCCTCAGGCAAGGCAAAATGGTCGATGCCAATGGCCTCAAACCCGGCCACGGCGAAGGCTGTGGCAGATTGTACAGCCAAATCATAGCGTGCCGGGTCATCTGGCAGGACCGATTCATCGATTAGTTGCTGGCGCTTGGCGACCCAGGGCACATGGGCGTAGCCAAACAGGGCGATGCGATCGGGTTTGAGGCTGAGCACCTTCTCCAGCGTATCCGCCATGCGGGCCGGGGTCTGATGCGGCAACCCGTAAACCAGGTCGGCATTGAGCGAGGTAGTTCCAGCGGCGCGCAGATCTTCCACACAGGCCAGAGTTGTCTCATAGGGTTGTTCACGGCCAATGGCCTGTTGCACCAGCGGGTCAAAATCCTGAATACCGATACTGGCCCGGTTCATGCCCTCTGCGGCAAGGGCCGCGATCTTGTCCCGGTCCACCAGTGTGGGGTCGATCTCAACCGAGAACTCCCAGTCCGGGGTCTGCGGAAACACATTTTTGACCGCACGGGACAAGCGGTGGATCAAGGCTGGCGGCAGAATGGTTGGCGTGCCGCCCCCCCAATGCAGGCGCCCCATCTGCAGCCCTGCCGGCAGCGCATCCGCAAGCAGGTCCAGTTCAGCCTCTAGGGTGGCGATGTAGCTTTCAACCGGGCTCAGCGATTGCGTGCCCTGAGTGCGGCAGGCGCAGAACCAGCACAGGCGTTCACAAAAGGGGATGTGAATATAGACCGAGACCGGAACCTTCGGATCCAGGGCAGCCAGCTGACGTCGTTGCGAAGCCAGCCCGACACTGGGACTAAACACCGGCGCGGTGGGATAGGATGTATAGCGGGGCACGCGGCTTTCAAAAAGCCCAAGCGCGGCGAGGCGATCAATCTGTTTCATGACTCCCATTTGTCCCTTATGGCAGGGCGTCGCTTTGCGCAGGATCAAATAGAGCAGAAAATCTGCGCCTTGTTACGCCTTTCGACACTATCGGGGTGAAGAAATTAAGCCTTTGAAAAGAAAGATGTCTCGCCGGATTTTGCCCAGTGCTCGGAGGTTTTGGAAAATTTTGCTGCTTCGCTCCATTTTTCCGTTTGACGACCGCTGAACATCGTCTTATACGCCCCACACGACACCTGCCCAGGTGGCGGAATTGGTAGACGCGCTAGCTTCAGGTGCTAGTATTGGCAACGATGTGGAGGTTCGAGTCCTCTCCTGGGCACCATTTTACATTCAGACGTAAAAAATTCTAAAAACTCAAATATTACAGATACTTGCGGAGTTCGAAAACCGTTTTGGCGGTCATAGGCCAAAGGCGCTTTAAATGCCGTTTTGAGGATGGTTTTCTTCACTGCAAGTGGCCCTTTATTGTAGATATTCCAAGGGTTTGACAGGAACTCTCGCAAAAGTTCGAAAATCTGACCCATGCTCGCCTTCGGTTTGGTGTTTTGCGTGATTTTGTCACTCAGGCGCAGCTTGTCTTCACCCAGCTTTGCAATCTTGGTTTCGAGTGCCGCGATCACCTTTGGGTTTGATGTCTCCACCAAACGCTCCACCATGGCGTCTTGTTGCTTGTCCAGTTCGGTGATTTTGCGTTTTAGAGCAGTTTTGGCCTGTTTGGTTTGTTCATCGCGCTGGCTTGATGCGTCACTCAGCATCGACATCGCCACGGAGAGAACATTCTCAGTTGGCGTCATGGCGCTCAGAACTTTCTCAAACCCAGCTTCAACTTTCTCAGCGCGGATATTCTTGCGGTACTCTGAGCAATCACGTGTCTGACACCAGAAGTAGGGGTATAGCTTGCCAGTGCCGCTTCTTATTGAGGTACATTATAAAGTATTCAGCAGCCTCCAAACTAGAAGTCGACATTCAAGCTGTTGACTTAGCGGTTATCCTGCTTGGGGAAACCGGCCACGTTTCAAAGAACATTCCCGCGATGAACTGGAAAGATGTGCCGAAATTCTATCAAGGTCTCGAAGATAGAGCGGTCAGTCATCTTGCAGTGCGTTTCCTTATCTTGACTGGAGTGCGGGCAAAGCCTGTTCGACATGCCAAGTTAACCCAGATCAATGGAAACGTATGGACCATTCCTGGCGAGGACATGAAAGGAAAAAAGGGAAGTACCCCAGATTTCCGAGTCTCACTGTCAACTGAAGCGCTAAAAGCCATTGACGCTGCGCGTTGTCTCGAGCGTGGCGACTATCTGTTTCCTGGCCTAACAAGGGGGGTGATCTCTGATACGGCGATGACCAATCTCCTGAGAGATCAAAACCTAGAGGCTCGTCTTCACGGCTTTCGAAGCAGCCTGCGAACCTGGATCGATGACAATACTGATGCAAGAAATGAAGTTGCTGAAATGGTTCTGGCTCATCAAAATTTGACGAGTGTTGAGAAGGCGTATTTGCGAAAGGATTTCTTGCAAGAACGGGCGCCAATCATGCAAAAAGGGTCAAACTACTTGATTGTCGCGGAGAATTCTTAACAAACTTTAACCTTGGTTAAACATTGCTGTTCATTGGCCATTTTATTGAGAAGGAGGCCATTCGTCGGAACATGTCGCCTGACGATACCGAATGCCTTGTCAAATAGTTGCACGAACAACGCCGGGGCATTCACGGGGTGAGTATTCGGCTAGTGATTAGAATGATGGATGAATTGCACCGTCTGGCAACACTTCCGTTGAAGCACTGAAGTCGTCGTGGAAGATGAAACCGGTAAGGCGAGTTCGAGCGAAGGTCATGTCTTTCCTGAAATGGGTGAGAGGGATCGGGCAGTACAAGATAGACATGACCTTCGACGCTTCAGAGCAAACCAGTTTTAGCCTTTTGTCGTGCCGATATCAAAACTAAGCTAAAATGGTGCTGAGCTGAGATTGGAGTGATTGAAATGCAGCCCTGGGCAGGTGCCTCTCGGGCAGCATCGGGTATATCGCTGGCTCCGAGCCTAGAAGAACGGCAGGGCGCAGACCGTTGCAGCTTCTGGCGTGTTGTTTCGCTGCACGGTAACCCTGTCGCCGAGCTCGACATCGTTTGAAACAAGGACAAACCCAATCACCGTCTGCAGGCGCGGAGACCAACCGCCGTTGGTCATTTGCCCCACCAATTGCCCGTCCTTAAAGACATCATACCAGATGGCATGACCAGGCTGTGGCTCTTGGTGATCAAGGACGATACCCAACTGGTGGCGCTGCACGCCTTGTTCCTTGATCTGGCGCAGGGCTGGAATGCCAACCACCGAGGTGTCGAGGTCTAGGTCCACGTATTTCCCAAGTCGGACTTCAAAAGGATTGGTGGCATCATCGGTATCACCGCCATAGGACAATAGTCCGCTTTCAATCCGCTCGACAGGGTTTGGGTTGCCAGGCCCAATGCCATGCGACTGACCTGCTTCGCGGATGATGTTCCACAGGTCACTGCCACGACCGCCATCCATCAGATAGAGCTCAAACCCACCCTGTTTAGAATAGCCTGATCGCTGGATTTTCAGAGGGATGCCATTGATTTCGGCATCTGCAAACCAGAAATATTTCAGATCGCGCACCCAATCCCCAAAGACATGGGCCACGACATCTTCGGCTTTTGGGCCTTGGACTGCCATAGGGGAGACATCTGGCTCTTCGATTGACACCATTAACCCACGTTCTGCGGCAATGGCGCGGGCCCACATCCTGATGTTGTTATCACCGATCGAGAGCCAGAAATGATCCTCGGCCAGTTTCAGCACCACGGGGTCGTTGATCAATGTGCCGCGATGATCGCACATCGGGGTGTATTTCCCTTGGCCCACCACGCAGTTCGACAGGTCCCGCACCGAAAGGATCTGGACCAGGGTGGCTGCATCAGGGCCTTTGATTTCGACCTGCCGCTGAACCGAGACATCCCATTGGGCCACACCGTTCATCAACCGATCATACTCTGCCTGCGGGTTCCCGTAGGATACCGGCATCAGCATGTTGTTATAGGGGGAAAAGGCGGTCACACCTTCGGCGAGTGTTGCCTCGTAAAATGGAGAGACGCGGAGACGAGTATTGGGGCCGATTTCTGCCATGGTGTGTTTCTCTTTTGCAATGCGGGGGCCCGCGGTCAGGTGTCCAATGTGGCGGCGTGTAACGCGGCCTTCTTCAAAATCGTAGCCAGGGTTTTGCGCTCCTCAGCGCTGAGCCCACCAAGAACTCTCTCTTGCCTGTCCGCCAGATAGGCCGAGATTTTGGTATGCATCTTCCGACCCTCCGGTGTGATCTGTAACAGCGCCTGACGCCCATCGCCCGGATCTGACACCCGGCTCAAAAAACCCTCTGCCAACATCCTGTGTACGGCTCGGCTGATTGTGTTTCTGGGGCGTCGCGAAATCTTGGCCACATCTTGTGCGGTGAGACGGTCAAAATGCGACAGGCTCACCAGCAGGATGTACTCCGCACGCACCAGCCCAAAGTCCCGTTTGATATCGGCATAGGCGGGAAAGACGATTGCATTGGCGAGGTAGGTAATACGGTAGGCCTCAGGGTATTCGATGCTGTCAAAGATCTGCGTCAGATCAGGTGCCGCCTCTGCGGGCTTCTCTTTTGCCATGATCCCTCCCCAAAGATTCTCATTGCTATTGGATCCAGTTGTAACGCATGTTGTTCCAAATGGAACAACTAAATTCAGCTGGAGGCGAGTGAAGTGAGCAAAGAAAAACTCACCATTCCCGATCTTGCAGCCAAGAAGGCAGCAGGTGAGCGCCTTGTCATGGTTGCCGTCGGAGAAGTCTTGACCGCGACCTGGGCTGAACGTGCAGGCGTGGATATTGTTGGGGTCGGCGACAGCCTGGGCATGACCCTGCATGGACATGACAACACCCTGGCGATGACGGTTGATCAGATGATCATCCACACCCAGGCGGTGCGCCGTGGGGCCCCCAATACGTTGTGCTTGGTTTCGATGCCCTATGGCTCCTACGCGACTCCTGAAATGGCGGTGGTGAATGGGGTTCGTATGATGAAGGAAAGCGGCGCAGATGCGGTGAAGCTGCAGTTGGGCCGCGAAGGCGCGCATATCATCAAAGCCCTGGCAGATGCGGGGGTTCCGGTGATGAGCCATGTTGGCCTGCTGCCGCATCGCGTGCATCTTTTGGGTGGCTTCAAGATGCAGGGGCGCACCGCCGAAGCCGCCCTGGAGATCGTTGAAAATGCGCGTGCCATTGCAGCGGCGGGGGCTATTGGGCTGGAGATCGAGGCCATGCCTTATGAGGTCGCTAAGGCGGTGGATGAGGCCGTATCGATTTTCACCTTCTCGATTGGGGCCGGATCGGCTGGCACCTGCCAATTGCTCAATGGTTACGACCTGCTTGGCGCCTTTGACAGCTTCAAGCCAAAGTTCGCCAAACGCTATGCAAACATGGCCGAGATCGCGACCAAAGCCTTTGCTGATTACGCCGAAGATGTGCGCAGCGGGCAGTTCCCAGATGAGGACCACAGCTACAAAATGAAGCCCGAGGAAATCGAACGGTTCTCCGCGCTTCTGGCCAGGAAGGATACGCAATGACGGATCAGACACCCAAGCCAAACGGGCAACGCATTCCAAACGGCATGTTGGAAGACAACTACCCCCGCAATATGTGGTGGGTTGCCGCCCACCGGGATGAGGTCACAACCAAGCCTCTGGCACGCTGGCTGCTGGAGGTTCCGGTGGTGCTATACCGGCTGGCGGATGGCACACCGGCGGCGCTGTATGATCGCTGCCCGCATCGCTGGGCGCCGCTATCTGAGGGCCATGTAGAACGAGACAGGCTGATTTGTCCCTACCACGGGATGGAGTTTGATACCGGCGGGCAATGTGTCAAAGCCCCCACCCAAACCATGATGCCGAAGACGGCACAAATCCCCTCGTTTACGGTGCGTGAGGCGGGGGCCTTTATCTGGATCTGGATGGGCGATCAGGAGGCTATCGACTGTGATCCGCCTGAGGTGGGTTATCAGATTGATCCGAATTGGAGCGTGGTGAACGGCTATTATGAGGTTGCCGCCAACTGGGTTCTGATCCGTGAAAACGTGCTTGACCTGACCCATATCGCCTTCCTGCACAAGAATACTTTTAAGCAGGACGACTGGATCACCGCGCCTGATACCTACATGGAAGGCGAGACCGTCTGCTATGAACAGGAATTCGATCTGGCACCACTCTCACCGCTGTTCTGCGCTGGCATGGGCCTGCCCGAGGATAAGCCCATCAAGCGGGTACAGAAGGGGCGCATGCCCTCCTTGGCGATTTCTTTTTCGGATTGGAACGTGTATGATCCGGCGCCGGAGGCAGGGCGTCGCAGCGATTTCATCATGCGCGGCTGTCATATTGTGACGCCCTCTACGCGCGGCCATACGCATTACTTTTGGGCTGCGGCTTTTGACGTGCCTGAAATAAGCGAGGATGTTGCCGTCAAAACCAAGGCCAGCGTTACTGCGGCCTTTGATGAAGACAAGAACCTGCTGGAAAAGCTGCAGGCCAGTGTCGCGGCGGATCCGCGTGGGCTCGATTTTCTCGAAGTCACGCTGGGGGCAGATGGAGCCGGTATCAAGGTGCGTCAGATCCTGAACAAGAAGCTGGCAGCCGAAGGGCGTTCGCTGCGCTAGATCAGAGGGTCAACTCGGTGCGGTGTTCAAGGAAATGGTCAAGCAGACGCCGCGTGAGCGCCTTTTGCGGGCCGATGTCCGGCCAGATCGCATAGACCCCCAGTTCGGGCAGGTTCCAGTCCGGCAATACGTGGAAGAGCCTGCCGTCCGCGATCTCATTCGTGATCTCACTTAAAGGCAGGTGCCAAAGGCCAAGCCCGGCCAGTACCGCTGCCTTGGCGGCATTCACCGTGTTGACCTCTACGCGCATATTGCTGGGGTCAACAACGACAGTGTCCCCCGCGCGCGCCAAGGTCATTCGAGGTGGGATCTGTGTGACGGCGATGAAGTCCTTATCTGCGAGATCTTGCGGGCTCTCAATCTTGCTCTGCTCTGCTAGGTAGCTAGGGGATGCCACCAAGAGCCGTTTGAAATCTGCAATGCGCCTGCTTTTGAGATTGCTGTTGCGCAGCGTTCCCAGTCGGATCGCCAAATCATACCCTTCTTTCACCAGATCAGTTGGTGTGTCACTGCAGTGCAAAGAGAGGGACACCATTGGGTGCAGGCTGGCGAATTCCCAAAGCACTTGATGCATCGCACTTTGCTCTCCAAAAGCGGGCATGGCGACGCGCAGCGTGCCAACTGGTTCCTCAGTGTCAGTGTGAAGTGCATCCAACGCTTCTTCACCCGCAGTGACCATGCGGCGGGCTGGATCAAGGGCCAAAATCCCCTCTGGAGTAAGCGACATTGAACGGGTTGAGCGGAAGAACAGCGTTACCCCTTGACGGTCTTCCAGCCGCGAAAGATGGTGGCTGATGACCGAAGTGGACAGCTTCAACCGACGCCCAGCAGCGCTGAGGCTGCCAGTATCGGCAATTGCGACGAAGACGGCGAGGCTGCGATAGTCGTCAATCATCTTTCTACTTTCTGTAACAATGATTTCTGAACCTAGGGGGTAATTGAAAAGCCTCTTTCTGTCTAATTCTAGTGCCAGCAGAAAGGAGACCGTTTTGTTCGAAAGCACCGCCATCATCGAAACAGAGCGCGCGAGCAACTATTTGCAGCAGCTTTGCAAACACTTTGGACACAAGGTGCCAGTGCATTTTGACCCGCAATCCGGCCAAATCGAGCTGCCCTTTGGACGGTGCGAATTGGCGGCAGAAGGGGACAGGCTGAACCTGACTGTAAAAGCCACAAGCCAACCCGAGCTCACCAAGGCCCGCGATGTGATTGCCAGCCATCTGGAACGGTTTGCATTCCGAGAAAACCCAAATGTCGTCTGGCAAGCCGCCACAGCTGAATAGCGGCAGGACAGTTTGGCAAAGCGCTTTCACTATTGCCCTGAACTTAAAACTGGAAGATACAATGACACTCAAAAGCATCCTCACCTCCGCCGCGCTGGCGGTATTTGCAACCGGCGCTTTTGCCGATAACGCCTCTACAGTCCGTTCGTTCTATGACCTGTTGAGTAATCCTGGCGCCCAAGAAGAGGTTGAGGCCTTTCAGGCAGCGACCGCACCGGATTGGGTCAGCCTGGGGGACTACTCTGGCGCCACAAAATCGCGCGAGGCCTTTCTTGGCCAGGTTGGCGGCTTTGGAAAACTCATTCCCGATCTGGACTGGGCCATTCAGGACATCCACCAGGATGGTGACACAGTCATCGTGCGCAGCCGCGCAACTGGCACCCCAGTCGCACCGCTTTTTGGGGTCGACGGTCAGGGGCGCAGTTTTGATATCTTGACCATCGATATTCACGAGTTTGAGGATGGCGTTATCGCTCAGACCTATCACGTTGAGGATTGGGCCGGGGCCCTGCGTCAGCTTTCGGGCAAATAATCCTCCACACGCGTTCGCCGGTGCCACCTGGCATCGGCGTCTCTATCGCCGAACTCAATTCAAGGAGATGGATCTATGACAATTGCAGTAACAGCCGTATCCGGCCAATTGGGTGGCGAGATTGCTCGCAAATTGATATTGGCGGACACAGGGGAGACCATTGTCGGTCTCGCAAGGACCCCCGCCAAAGGGCAGGATCTTGGCATCGAGGTGCGGGCAGGGGACTACTGTGATCCGGCACAGATTCTGACCGCTTTGCAGGGGGTCGACACTCTGCTGTTGGTGTCCGGAATGGATGCCCCGGACCTGCGCATTCAGCAGCACCGGAATGTTATTGAAGCTGCCAAATCCGCGGGGGTTCAAAAGATCGTCTACACCAGTATCCAGGGTGTAGAGGAGGGCACGGCTTTTTCCGCGGTTGTGCAAAGCAATCGCCAAACCGAGGCCGACATCCGCAACAGCGGGCTCGACTTTGTGATCGGTCGCAACGGGATCTATATCGAACCGGATGTGGACTATATCGAGAGCTACAAGGCGCGCGGCGAAATTGCCAATAGCGCAGGCACCGGCAGGTGTGGCTACACCACCCGCTCCGAACTGGCCCATGCCTATGCGCAGCTTCTCACCCATGAGGCGCAGAATGGGCAAACCCTTAACCTATATGGTGAGCCAATATCGCAAACTCAACTGGTCTCCTTTTTGAATGAGACCTTCGGAACCGCTCTCAGCTACCGCGAGATGACCCCAGAGGCGTTTATCGCAGACCGGTCGGCTGAACTTGGTGACTTCATCGGGCCGATCATCGGCGGGATTTATGAGGGAATACGCCTTGGCATCTACGAAGCCCCTAGCGATTTTGAGGCAGCGGCAGGTCGCAAGCACCAAAGCTGGGAGGCGTATTTTGCCGCTCTCGCTCTGGCCGGTTAGAAGGTTGGATAAGCCGTTTGAAAGCCTCAGACCTGGATCAGTTTTCCAGAGAGTTTGCCGCCTGAAATCAGTGATTGGATTTCCATGATCAGCGTGTCGTGGACAACCTTGGTTGCAGCCGACATCGGCCGCTTCGGCATCCAGCACAGGGAGTGCACCCGTGTGACGCTGGGGTCAACAACCAGCTGAGCGCCAATGCGGCCGGCGGCAATTCGGTCCAGCCAATAGGTCACAGGCACGATGCTGGCCGCCAGACCCTGTTCAACAATTGCACCAAGAACATTGATACTGCTGGTTTCATATTTGACATTCAGTGACACACCGATGCCGCGGGCTGCGTCCTCGAGGCGGCGGCGCAGGTCATGGTTGTGAAAGGGCAAGACCAAAGGCTGGGCTGCGGCCTCTGCGAGTGACATAGGTTTTGTACGTCCGTGCGGCGTTGTCCGGCTGACAAAAAAGAAACTTTCCTCAAACAGAGGGTGCGTCTGGGCCTGCGGCAGATCAGTCGCAGCGTTGGAGGTAACGGCGAGCTCGGCCTCCTGGTTTAACAGGGCCTGGCCAGCCTGTTCTGAGGAGTGGTCGGCAATATGCAGGGTAATTCCAGGGTAGTGCTGCTCCATGCGCGGATAGAGCTCGACAGCCAGAACAGGGGCAAGCGAGGCGATAACTGCAACATTGACGGTACCGGTGATATTGTCGTCTTGCCGCAGGATCGAGGTTTTGATTGCCTCAATACGGCGGATCAACTCGGTGGCTTCCGACCTCAATCTCTCTCCGGGTTTGGTCAGGGTAACCCCGCGCGAATGGCGCTCAAACAGTTCGACCTGTAGCTCATGTTCCAACTGCAGGATCTGTTTGCTGAGCGCTGGCTGCGCGATGCCCAGTTCATGGGCGGCAGCCGACATAGATCCATGTCGGCAAATAGCCAGGAACTGATACAACTGCCTTGGGCGCATTTCAGGCTCTCCAATAACCATTAGGTTATGGCTAGCATATGCAAGTAATATTTCCGGGTCTATATTTCTTCTCGTAAGCTGAGGTCAGTTCAACCTTGTTGAGCGAAAGGGAGGAAACATGAAAACGCTATTGAGCGCTGCTGCCGCAGCGATACTATCCGTGTCTGCAGCCTATGCGGACTGGGCTCCATCGGGCCCGATCAAGCTCCAGATTGGTTTTAAGGCCGGCGGTGGTGCTGACACCATGGCGCGCCTGATCGCTGAAGATATCCAGGCCGAATATGGCTGGACCCTGCTGCCTGAGAATGTCACCGGCGCTGGTGGTGGCGTGATGGCACGTTCGGTGAAAGACTCCGCAGCTGATGGGCTGACCATCGGCGTTGGTATTACCGATACATTTGCTTACGGCGTCCTGGCGGCGCGTGATCCTGGTTATGCAACCAGTGATTTTGAATACCTCAGCACCCTGGCAGGCACCCAGATGGGCATCGTCGCCAAATCTGATCGCGGCTGGAAAACCATGTCTGACGTGATTGCAGCAGCAAAGGCCGGGGAGGAAATCTCCTTTGGCGCGATGACCCCCCGATTGGCTGATGGTGCCTATTACATCGGCAAGATGAACGGCGTCGAATTCAACATCGTTTCCAGCTACAAAGGCGGCAAAGCGGTTCTGAATGCGGTCAATGCATCAGACGTGGACATCGGCTGGGTGGCCGGCCCGCAAAAATCAGGGGTTGCCGCCGGTGATCTGCTCAACCTGGCCAATGGTGAAGACAAGCCGCTTATGGTCTCTCCTGACGCGCAGCCTTTGGCCGACATCGGTGTCGACTTCTTCTTTGGTGCAACCTTCGTGGCCATTGCCCCGGCGGGTCTGCCGGATGACGCGAGACTGGCGCTGTCCGATGCCATTTCAACCGTGGTTCAGAAGGATGGCACCAAATCCAATGCCTTCATTTCAAAGGCTTTGACCATCAAGGTCATGACCGGAGAAGAGGCACGCAGCTATGTCGAAGGCGAATTGGCGGATGCCGAAGCCTTGCTGAACGCGACTGCCGAATGATCACCTGAAAACACGAGGGGGGAGCAATGGATCATCCAGGTAAATTACGTGAAATCGTGCTTGGCCTCGCCGCAATAGGCTCTGCCCTCGTCGCCCTAGGGGTTTGGATACCTGCAGATATTGACACCGGTGTTGTCGATGTCTGGCGCCGGACCATCCGCATCGGGGATGCCATGTTGCCGAGTTTTGCCGCCGCAGGAATGCTGCTGGCTGGTTTGGTAATGCTGGTGCGGGCCATTGTCCTTGTGCCCAATGGCCTCCACCGCGTGATCTCCCCCGTTTTTTTGGTAACGAGTTGCCTTGTTATGGCACTGGGGCTGACCCTTATGCAGGTGAGTGGACCCTTGATTGTTTGGCTCTGGTTTTTCGGCGAGACCCCTTATCGCCTGCTGCTGGACACCGCACCCTGGAAATACATTGGTTTTGTCATCGGAGGCAGCTTTATGATTTTCTGTTTTACTGCCCTGACAAGCCACAGGTTCAGCTGGAAGTTTGTCCTTCTGGCTCTGGTTTCAACAGTGCTGATCGCGCTGATCTATGATCTGCCTTTTGACAACCTTCTTCTGCCCCCCAACGGTGACATCTGATGGGCGTGCTAGAGTATATCCTGGCAGGCGTCATGGAGGCCCTCTTTGGCAATCCGGCCATCGTTCTAGGCCCGATTGTTCTGTCCTGGCCGATCCTACTGGTGGCCCTGGGCTTCTTTATCGGGGTCTTGATTGGTGCCACACCGGGTTTATCCGGCCCCTTTGCCATGGCACTGGCGCTGCCGATCCTGATTTCGATCTTTGGCTTCACACCAGATGCACTGCTGCCGGTGCTTGGCTTTCTGGTCGGAGTGATGAAGGGGGCAACGGTTGGCGGTGCCGTGCCTGCCATCCTGTTCAATACGCCGGGCACCCCTGATGCCTTTATGACCACCTTGGATGGTCATCCGATGGCCAAAAACGGCCAGGGCGGCAAGGCCCTGCGGGTTGCGCATTTTGCCTCCGTCAGTGGCGATACGTTTTCTGACATCGTGCTCTTTGTCTGCGCGCCGTTTCTGGCGATTTCGATCGAGGCCTTTCTTGGCCTGCCGGAGAAATCCGCGCTGATGATCCTCTCGCTGTCCTTTGTCGCCGTGGTCGTCGGGAACGATACCTTCAAGGGCATTTTAGCCGCCTGTTTTGGTCTCCTGGTAGCTTCGATCGCCACGGGCACCGACTCTTATCCGCGTCTGTCGATGGGCAGCGATGTGCTTGCTTCTGGCCTGCCAACAATTGCGGTTGTGATCGGCGTCCTGGTGGTTGGCGAGATCTTTGTCAGCTTTGAAGACATGTGGCGTTCTGCCCGCGAAAAGCAGAAAGCCCCGCCCAAAATCGCACCGGGGGATACCTCGCTCAGCATGGGTGAGCGACGTAAACTGCTGCCCTTTATCGGTGTCTCCATGAGCATTGGCACGGTCATTGGCGCGCTGCCAGGGATCGGCACGACGCTGGCCGCAGCCCTTGGCTATACGGCTGGGCGCAAGATGTACCAAGGGGAGACTGATTTTGGCAAAGGTGCGCCCGAAGGTATCGCTGCGACCGAAGCTGCGAACTCGGCGGTGTCGGGCGCCAATCTGATCCCGGCGCTCAGCCTCGGTATTCCGGGCAATGTAGCGGCCGTATTCATCATTTTGGCGGCTGACACTATCGGCGGCTTCAATCCCGGCCCATCGGTGTTCCGTTTTTCCGCGGATGAGGTCAATCCCGAGCTGGTGGTGGCCTTTGCGCTGTTCACCCTGATGGTGGCGGCCAATCTGTTGAACTGGACAACGGGGGCCTGGTTCATGCGCCTTTTGGGCGGGCTGATCCATGTGCCCAAACAGATCCTGTTGCCGATTGTTCTGCTGCTGACGCTGACCTCGGTCTATGTGCAGGGCAGCAATATGAGCGACGTCTATGTGCTGCTGTTCTTTGGCGCACTTGGGTACCTCATGCGGTCCACCGATATACCGATCCTACCCTTTGTCATCGCCTATATCCTGGCTGGTCCGCTGGAAACAACTATCCGTAGCGCATTCGAGGCCACGGGCAGCGATCCCTGGTTCCTGTTCCGCAGCCCGATTTCCGTGGTCTTCCTGATCCTGGCCACCGCCATCATCTCCGGCGCGGGCTGGCTGCGCGGTGGCCCCAAACTGAAATAACCGAACGGGGCAACTGCCCCTGTCAACGGAGACAAAAATGACTGATGCAGCTTCCAAACCCAATATTCTGTTCATCACCTCGGACCAGCAGCGCGGCGATTGCTATGGGTTTCGTGGGCGTAATGTCTACACCCCGCATCTGGATATGCTGGCCAGCGAGGGCACCAGTCTGGAAACCGTGGTCACGCCCTGCGTGGTCTGCCAGCCCGCACGGGCCTCGATCCTGACCGGGCTGCTGCCGCGTACTCACGGGGTGCATGACAATGGCATCGATCTGGACCCTGAGATCGGCGAAAAGGGCTTTGCCGCATCCCTGTCGGCAGCGGGCTATCATACCGCCAAAATCGGCAAGGCACATTTTGCCACCTACCATGTGTTTGAGGACCACGACACGGTGGAATCCATTCCCGGTTCGGCCAGGGTGCCAGAAGGCTGGCGCGGCCCCTACATGGGGTTTGACCATGCCGAGCTGGTCCATATCGGCCACAACTGGTGGCTGCCTGAAAAGCCCCCGCATGGGTTGGCCTATGAGGAATGGTACTATGGCGATGGGCGCGGGGAGCAGAAAAACAAACTGCTGTGGGAAAGCCACAAGGACCACAACGGGGCACCGCAGGTCTGGACCTCAAAGCTGCCGGTGGCCTGGCATAACTCGACCTGGATCGCTGACCGGGCGATTGATTTCCTGAAACAGGATCATGACAAGCCCTTCTGCATGTGGGTCTCATTTCCCGATCCGCATCATCCCTTTGACTGCCCCGAACCCTGGGCCTCGCTTCATAAGCCTGAAGACGTCGATCTGCCGGAGCATCGCACCCGTGACTTTGAGGGCCGCCCCTGGTGGCATCAGGCTGCGGTGGAAACCAAGATCGAAGGTAAGGGAGCGGAGATCCGGACCAGCTACTCGCGCTTCCCTGAGGTCTCGGATGAGCATCTGCGCGAGATCATTGCCAATACCTATGGGCAGCTCTCGCTGATTGACCATTCGGTTGGACGTATCATTGCCGAGCTCGAAGCCCAGGGCCTCGCGGAGAACACTTATATTGTCTACACGGCCGACCATGGCGATTGGTTGGGGGATCACGGCCTGGTGCTAAAGGGGCCGATGCCCTTTGAAGGCCTTCTGAACGTACGTGCCATTGTCAAAGGCCCGGATGTTCCGGTGGGCAAGGTCAGCCACGAGCCGCTCTCGACGCTGGATCTGGGGGCCACCTTTATGGATTGGGCCGATGCCGACAGCCTGATGGAGATCCACGGGCGCTCCATGCGCGACGTTATCAGTGGCGACGGCACCCGCGAGGGCGCGCTCAGCGAATGGGAGCTGCTGCCTGGACGAGTTGGTGTGGGTCTGTCCCTGCGCACAGTCCGGAGCAAAACCGCCAAACTGACGGTGGATCTGAAGTCCGGTGCCGGGGAAATGTACGATCTGGAAAACGATCCGGATGAGCTGACCAATGTGTTTGATGACCCGGAATATGCCGCATTGAAATCTGATCTGACCCTGATCCTGATGACACGCCCAGATGACATGCGTCCCAATCAGACGCCTGTTGGCATGGCATAGGGAGAGCTCAGCAATGCCACCCATCACCTGCGTTGAAGACTTCCGCCAGCTGTACAAACGCCGCGTTCCGAAGATGTTTTATGACTATGCGGAAAGCGGCTCTTACACCGAGACGACCTTTCGCCGGAACGAGGCCGATTTTCAGAACCTGAACATCCGCCAAAGGGTCGGCAGGGATATCACGGATATCGACACCTCGGCCCTTTTGGCGGGGGAGACCGCCAACCTGCCCGTGGCCTTTGCACCGGTTGGCATGCTGGGAATTCAGAATGCCGGGGGCGAGATCAAGGTGGCCAAAGCTGCGCGCGATTTTGGCGTACCCTTCATTCTGTCCACCATGTCGATCTGCTCGATTGAACAGGTGGCCGAGGCCACGGGGCAGCCCTTTTGGTTTCAGCTCTATGTGGTCAAGGATAGGGATTTTGTCCGGGATCTGATTCATCGCGCCAAGGCTGCAGGGTGTTCCAAGCTGGTGGTCACCATGGATCTTTCCATGTTGGGGCAACGCCACAAGGATGTGAAAAACCAGCTGTCGATCCGGCCCAACCTGAAAAACATGCTCAATATCGCGACCAAACCCCGTTGGGCGATGGAAATGGCCACCACGCCCTACAAGAGCTTTGGCAATGTCATCGGCCATGCCAAAGGCATTGATGACCTCAGCAGCCTGCTGACCTGGGCGGTGGAGATGGTGGACCCCTCGTTGGACTGGGCAGATGTCGAATGGATCCGCAGGGAATGGGATGGCCCCATCATCCTGAAGGGCATCATGGACGCTGAAGACGCCAAGATTGCCGCGGGCATGGGGATTGAAACCATCGTTGTCTCCAATCATGGCGGTCGCCAATTGGACGGGGCAGGCAGCTCTATTTCCTGGCTGCCAAGGATCGCGGACGCCGTGGGGGATGACATGGAATTGATGCTGGATTCCGGGGTGCGCACCGGAATGGACATTTTCCGGGCCCGCGCGCAGGGTGCTTCTGGCGTTCTTTTGGGACGTGCAATGGTTTATGCGCTGGGCGCTATGGGGCAGCCGGGAATTTCGCATCTGCTTGAAATTCTGCAAAAAGAGCTGCGTACCACCATGGGACTCGCGGGGAAAAACAACCTTGCTTCAATCGGCAGGAGTGATGTCTATTCTTCCGGGTCTGACGCTTGAACAAGAGCCCCTCAACCTGCTGGTCATCCTGTCTGACCAACATCAGGTGCAGGCAATGTCCTGTGAAAATCATGCTGTTGTGCAGACACCCAATCTTGATGCATTTGCGGCGACTCGATTGGCAAGCAGCGTTATCGCCAGTCTCAGGACAGCAAAGCGTTTAGCGCAAGGCAGTCACGTAGGCCAAACTACGCGAAACCCCTGATGTGTTGTCGCGCTATCCGGCGAGGTGCCGGACCGCGCGGCGATCCTGTAGCGGTAGCAATAGGACTTATGGCACAGGAAGGACCCGCCCTTGCTCAGCTTATAGCCCTTCATCCCGGCAAGACGCAGGCGCACATGTTTCTTGAGTGACTTGATCCGGTAGGCTTCGGCCGTCCATTCCCAGACATTGCCCACCAGATTGTACAATCCATAGCCATTGGGTTCATAGAACTGTGCCGGAGCCGTAGCTGCAAAGCCATCTTTGGCGGTATTCACTTTGGGGAACTGGCCCTGCCAGATGTTACAGGGCTGGAAATCCGTATCATTGGGTTCTTGATCACCCCAGGGGTATCTGACATCGCCCTTGCCGCCGCGGGCTGCATGTTCCCATTCTGCCTCGGTTGGAAGGCGCCCGCCCACCCATTCCGCATAGGCCCGTGCGTCATTCCAGGACACCTGCACCACCGGATGGTCCGGATGCCAGTGTTCGGCCATGGTGCCGGGCCCGTTGATGTCACGCCAGTTGGCTCCGTCAACGCGGCGCCACCATTCAACATCGACCACGCCTTGAGTTGCTCCCAGGGTTTCAGGAACCTGGGCCCAAAACACAAAGGACCAGCCAAATCGTTCGGCTTCGGTGACATAGCCAGTTGCCTCGACAAAGGCTTTGAATTGGGCATTGGTCACGCTGGTCGCCCCCATTCGAAAGGGTTTGATCCGCGTCTTGCGCAATGGGTCTTCGCCATCATCGGGGATTTGGGGGGCGGCTGTCCCTAGCAGCGAAGCACCGCCGGGTATAAGCACAGCATCCGGCGCCGGGCGAAGCTTTGGTTTGCCAGCAAAAACAGGTGTTGGATTGCTGTCTGAGGTGCCGTCCCTTTGGGGAATACAGCAGCTTTTGGGATGTGGTGATTCAGCCATGAGGCACCTTAAGATCCGGGATTGCCCTTGCCAAGGCGTTCAGCCCTCGCAGTCACTATGCCGGCTATTGTCACAGTAAAGATGATGCGAAACAGATGGTGTGTGGTGACCAAAACGGGCGCCACGCCGAGACTAAGCGCAACCAGGCTCATCTCGGTCACGCCCCCTGGGGCAAAGCTGATAAGCAGTGCCGTGAAAGACATCGGCACCACACCTGCGAGCAAATAGGCAAACCCAGAGGCCATGATCAAGGTCGTGGCAACGGACAAAAAGCCCAGTGCAAAGGCCGACAAAAGATGGCGCAGCGTGGAACGGGCAAAGTTAACACCGAGGCCCGCGCCAACGATGAGTTGCGCCAAATTCAACAAGGCGCTGGGGCCCTGAATATCAACGGCCATGACCGCATGAAGAAGCGCTGTCAGCAGCAAAGGCCCCATGAGATGGCTGGCCGGTAACTTTAGCCGTGCACCGAGCCAAATCCCAACCGGGGCAAATACTGCGCAGAAAAGCCAGTCAGTCCAATCCGACGGAGAACTTTCCAGTGTCTGGCCTGCCGCGCTCCCTACCGTTTCACCAGAAAAGATCTGAAACAGGGTTGGCACAAACATGATGACCAACACGATCCGCACAAAATGCTGAATACTCATGGTCTCCACATCACCGCCGGCTTTTTCACCAAGAGTGACAGCTTCGATCAATCCACCGGGCATGGCAGCATATTTGGCAGTCACCCTGTCATAGCCGCCGATGTGATGAAAAATGCCAAAGTTTAGTATTTGCGCCGCGCAAACAAACAGCATCATAGCGCAAAGAGTAATGGCCAGGATTGGCGCGGTCTTAAGTGCTTCTGGGCTAAATGTAGTCCCGATCATGATGCCGATGATGGCTATAAAGACGTGACGCAGTTGAACCGGAAACCACAGTTTTTCTCCGCTGCGCGAATAGGTCGTCAGAGAGACGATCGCCGAAGCGGACATGCTGCCGAGGAGATATGGGATCGGCAGGCCTAGCCACTGCGCGGCCATGGCGCCAATCACTCCTGCGCCAAGGATCAGCGCCAGTTGCAGGTATTGTGCAGTTTTATTTTGCATAAACTTGGAGCCGAAGGTGAAGAACGGCTTACGAAGAGCCATGACAGTCAGGGAGGAAGGCAAAGGCGGCGGTTGGGATGGAACCTGTTTCAAAAAACGTGACGGGTCTCAATGAGATAGGTGCTGGTAATCTTATCAGTTTGTCTTTCTTTGAAGGCAAAACATGTCACCCCTTGGATCAACGAACGGCCGTGTAGTGACGGCCAGATTTACGCCGCCACCTATCGTAAGATGCTAGTGAATGGCTGGCAGTTAGTCCAACTGAATAATGATCTCTAGCCTGGGTGCTTCCAGCGCAGCTGCAAAGACCATCGGCGCCCTGATGCTTTGTCGATTGAACCCAGATCATCTAAATGCCCGTACCGAGATCGACCAAATGATCAAGTGGACGCAGATCGAACACACGCTTCGTTTTGGACGAAGGTCTGCTTTTGCGGGGAGGAGATTTTTTGCGAAGTGGGTTGGTTTCGGTTCAGGCTCACTTTCCTGAAAGCGTCTCAAATCGAACCATGATCTTCCGTCTGTGTTGATTGAACCTAAGACCGCATGAGCGGCTGCCTTTGCGCTTTAGCTTGGCAGCCGCTCATGCGGAATTCTGATCTTATCAGACCTCAACCACCACCTTGCCGATGGCCTTGCCGCTTGTCAGGCGATCATAGGCCCCACCGACATTGTCGAGACCGAATACCTCACCATCCAGCAAGGGCTTTAGTGCGCCTGCGTCCACAATTTCTGCCAGCTGCGCCAAAATCTCTCCATGCTTTTCACGGCCTTTGTTGGCAAGCATTGGCAACAGCATGAAAACGATGTGCAGCGACAGTCCTTTAAAATGTGCAGGTGACAGGTCAATTTCCAGCAGCGCGACTGTTGAGGCGATATTGGCGTTGAGCGCTGCGGCCTCGAAGGAATTGGTCATATTGGCGCCGCCAACGGTATCAAAGACCAGATCAAAACCTGCACCGTCGGTGTATTCCGCGACATAATCGGCGATCTTTTCGGCAGCAAAATCAATTGGCGTCGCGCCATATCCCTGGATCACATCCATCTGGGTTTCGCCTGTGCCAGTGGCATAGACCTCTGCACCAAAGTGTTTGGCCAATTGCACAGCTAGGTGGCCCACACCACCAGCGCCACCCTGCACCAGAACCTTTTGGCCAGCCGTGATGCCTGCACGTTCCAGTCCCTCAAAGGCGGTGATGCCAACCAGGGGCATGGCGGCGGCCTCGCGCATCGAGATGGATTTGGGTTTGTGAGCGATCAAGCGCGCATCGGCGAGCATGAATTCAGCCAAGGCGCCCTGTAGATCAGCCAGCCCACCGGCGCAGCCGTAGACCTCGTCACCAACGGCAAAGGCGCTCACGCCTTCGCCAACGGCCTCAACGACCCCTGCGAAATCCATGCCCAATACCGCAGGCAAAGCCGGGGAGAGCGGCAGGTCACTGCCCATTGCGCGGATCATTGTGTCAACTGTGTTCACGCTGCTGGCTGCAATGCGGACCACAACATGGCCGGAGATCGGCTCTGGTTTGGGTAGGTCGGCAGCTTCGAATTTTGCGGTTTCACCGTAAGCGGTGAGGGTCATGGCTTTAATTGTGCACATCCTAAAGAGTAAGTGATGTGCAGGAGATATAGTATTCTGTATTGTAGTAAATTGACCGGAATATAAGTTCAGTTTTCCGATTTTGCATATAATTAGATACAGTGTCCCGGACGGCAAAACGAGGGCCACCAGTTTTGGCGACCCTCGTAAACTTTCATAGATGGCGCGTGGCGGACCTTAGAATGGGGCAAACCCGTCGTCGGGTGTTGTCGGCACACTCCAGCGCTGCCTCGCATCAAGCTCTGTCTGAGCCCCACCAAAACGGGGCACCTCACCTTGATCTCCATAGAGCCAGAGCACCAGGTTTGATCGCTCGCCCTTTGTGATCGGCATGGATTCATGGGGCACGCTGCCATGATGAATCAACGCGGTCCCAGGGGCAAAGCTCAGCTCCGCCACCTGCCGGGTTTCCCGGTCAAAGAACCGCACACCGGATCCGGAGAATTCCTCTCCGGGCAGGTTCAAGTTCAGGTTCAGCGTGACAGAGGAGGCGTCAGTATGGGCCCGCAAGGAGGTATCCGCATCCGCCTGCCATTGGATTGAAAACCCAAAGGTCTGAGTGTCAAAGCCAACAATATCAGGGAACAGCAGCCGCGAAATTGGCCGCATGTAACTCTCCATGAGGTCGCGGTAGAAGCTCTGAAAACCCGGAGCAGCAAGGTAGCCGGGTGAGCGGCGGTCCAGCATCGCGCCCCCGCGATTCAGCGAAATCCCGTAGGGCGGGCGCAGGGGGATATCCGCAGCGGCGGCGCTTTCAAGATATTCGCGCAAACTCGCGAGCCGTGCGGGATCAAAGAACTGCGCCTCATAGACGCCGGGAAAGACCTCTTCCCACAGATCTTTGACCGCAATTTCTGTGCTTGGATCCTGCCAGGCCTGCTCGACGGCCGCACGCAGTTTAGGGGCGTAAAGGCTGCTGTCCAAAACGGGTTTCAGCGCATCTCCGCCCTCCCATTCCTTCCAGGCACCCTCAAACAGGTCTTTGTTTTGGGTCCAAAACTGTTGGACTGTCGGCGTGCGGTGAAGCATCTCTTCACGCGTGGGCCGTTTCAGCGACCGCGCGTGTTGAAGTGAAGTATGTCTCATCTCTTGTCACTCCTCGTGACTGAAGCGCTGCCTGTGGGCACTGCGCCTTTCGCTAAAAGAAACCGGACCCATAGGGCTGGTTTAAGGTTTGGAGGTAGGTGACCCATTGGGCACTCCAAGTTTCACCTGGGATGCCCTGACGGCCAGGGGCTGCTATTGGATGTCTTGGACATCCATGACCAGGTTGTTCCAATTGCGCTGGTTTTCGATGTCATGCTCCAGCCCTTGCTCATCCGCGATGGTAAAGCGTTTCACGGCAGGTGTTTTGCTGGTTGCTTGATACAGCCAATAGGCCTCGGCCTTCAGGGCGTCCTCAATCGGTTTGTCGATCGATTCATAGACCATCTGCTTGCAGGCATTGATCGAGTCCGCCGGGAACCTGGCAATGCGGTTGGCAAGCGTGTTGACGTAATCATCAATCTCATCCGCCTCAAAAGCCTTGTTGATGGTCCCCATCGCTTCGGCCTCATCAGCGCTAAAATCCCTTGCGCTTAGGATGATCTCCAGCGCACGCCCCAGGCCAGTTTGACGCGCCATGCGGGAGGCACCGCCACCACAGGGCAGAATGCCCATGCCAACTTCCATCTGCATGAATTTGTATTTGCCCCGCACGGCAAAGCGCATATCGAGCGCCAGCGCCAACTCGTGCCCGCCGCCGCGCGCAAAGCCTTCCAGCTTGGCAATCGTGGCCTGGGGCACTCTGCTGATGCGCTCGCAGACCGATTGCAGATCAAGCAGCTGCGCCTCTTCACGCGACACGGCTTCGGTGGACATGTCCTTCAGAAGTTCAGTGTCATAGTGGCAAACCCAGATTTCCGGGTTGGCCGATTGGAAGATGACCACCTTTGTGTCGCGGTCGCGTTCCAACCGCATGGCAAGGCTGTTGAGATCGGCCAGCATTTCCTGGCCCTGCACATTCACAGTCCCAAAATCAAAGGTGACAGTGGCAATTGCGTTTTCGACTTTGACGTCAAATGTGGTGAAATTTTCATATTTCATTGGTTTGCCTTTCTTGGCCCCGCGCAGAATTATCTGGCGGATTGCTTTGGTTCTGATGGGGGAGCGGGGCAAAGGCCCGGTTTCAGCCGAGCCGATGCTGTTTAGGCCTGTGGGGTCAGCGCATCCTGGATGGCCTGCATCACATCGGCGCTATGCGCCGCATCCAGCGCAGCAGAATGTGGCTGGGCAAACTGCCCGCTGTCGTTGTCGAAATACTTGCCGCTGGCATCTGCAAAAGAATCCCCGAGTGCGGCTTCGCGCAGAATATTTACGCCGATGCTCAGATCATTGCCGGCGATGCCAAAGCCCTCTTTAACCATTTTTGACGCCAGCAAAGAGCCTGGGTTCACGGCGACAATCACTGGGCCTTCGGGCAGTTCTTTTGCCATCTCGCGGGACCAGATTGTGAGGGCCAGTTTGCTTTGGGCATAGGCGCCCATATCGTCCAGCATTTTACGCCCAAGCAGCGCCTCCCGATCAACCGGGGCCTGGGCAGCTGAGGACAGGTTCACGACACGACCGTCTTTTGCGAGGATCGGTAGCAGGTCGCACGTCAGCGCATAGGGGGCAAAGGTATTGACCTCAAACCTGATATCATAGCCCTCTTTGGTCACCGGGTTTGGCGCCTTCAGTATTCCCGCGTTATTGATAACCACATCGATCTGACTGTGGTTTTTGCGGAGGGCCGCAGCCAATGCATCTACGTCAGCCCGCTTCGACAGGTCCGCTATGTATTGCTCTGTGGTTCCGCCGACAGTTTTTGCCGCCGCCTCCAGTTTGGCCGCGTTGCGACCATGTAGGAGTACTCTGTGTCCTTCCGCCGCAAGGGCTTGCGCGGTCAAAAGGCCGATGCCATCGGTAGCACCCGTGATGAGAATTGTCTTGGTCATTGCATGATCTTTCTCTTGTTGATCCCAGTTTGGGAGTTAGGCCGCGTAACGAACCAAAGTTCGGCTCTCAATGCTGCGCCGGACGGTCTGGACCTTTGGGTCCTCGACCATGTCCAAGGCGCTGTGGGCCACTGAAGGCAGGCCACGATTGTCAAAGATATTGAAGAATGCCACCTCATCAGGTGTCATTTTGGACATATAGAACCAATCATGTTCAGGGTTTGCTGCAACCCCCATGATCTGGCCCCTGCGATCCGGATAGATCAGATCAAGCAGGATCCAATCGTCATCGGCGACACTGGTCGGGCGGATAAACCCCAGCGGAGCCGAGTTGATCGCCGCGCCAATAGGCCGCCAGGTGTTGATAAAGGCAAAGTGCCCCTTGGACCATTCGGCGGCTTTGTCTTCGCCCAGAATGTCGATCAGGCGCTGTTGGGCGCCATCCGCGCTGTAATCGCTGTGCACATTGCGGGCTGGTGCGCGAACTGCATTTGGGTCATCCACGCGCAGAGTATGGTCAAAAATTATGATCTCCTGCGCACCAATTTCAGCCCTCAGCAGCTTGGAGAGTTCCTTACCGTAGGTGTCTTGCCAATCACTTCCAGCGTCAAAGCACTGCACATTGGTGGGGAGTGTTGCGAAGCCAACGGAATGCTCCTGAAACGATAGACTCGCATCAAAGCTACGCACATCCCGCACCGCCATCTGCTTTGGTGCGAGCTCGGGTGAAACAAGGTTGCCGACAATCCCACCAGCATCCAACTCAAAGGATTGCCGTTCTGGTTTGTGGACATGATAGTTTACGGTCGCGATCTGGGCCATTGGTTGCTCCTGTTCTCGTCTCGCAAACAGATTTATCACTTTCGCATACTATATAAAGAAGGTTGATTTGATTTCACTATTCCGAAAAAGTAAATGATATGGACACTCAAACCCTGCGCCTTTTTGTACTTGCCTGCGAAACGCTGAACATCAGCGCTGCGGGTCGTACGCTGGGCATGGCACCTGCGGTCGCCAGCACACGTATCGCAAAACTGGAGCGTCTTGTCGGCGCGGACCTGCTGCATCGTTCAACCCGTAAGGTTTCGTTGTCCTTGGAGGGGCAGGATTTTCTGCCCTATGCGCGTGAGATGATCGCCCAGGAGGAAGCCGCGCTTGCGGCTTTGGGTAAGGGCCGGACAAAGGTCAGCGGGACATTGCGTTTTGCAGCCCCGAGTACCTTTGCGCAGCTCTACCTCGCGCCGCTTTTGCCTATTTTTATGGACAAGTACCCAGATCTTCGGCTCGACCTGCACCTATCCGACACCCAATTCGATCTGATCGAGGGCAGCTACGACCTTGCACTACGCAACTCGGTTCTTGCGGATAGCAGCCTCACCGCGCGTAAACTGGCTGATGATACCCGTATCCTCTGTGCGTCGCCTGCCTATCTTGAACGTTTTGGCACCCCGGTTGACCCAGAAGATTTGGCGAAACACAGATTGCTTGCCTTCAGAGAACTTGAGCCAAGGACGCTCGTTTCAACTGCTGGTACGCAAGCCCTGTTTGCCCCCAAGCGCGCCGCCCAATATCTGATCTTAAACGATGGGCTGACCCAGAAACTTACGACGCTCGATGGGGCCGGGATCTCGATCAATTCGGTTTGGGCGGTGCAGGATGAGATAGAGAGCGGAACGCTGTCCCATGTATTGCCGGACTACGAGTTGGCCAACAAACCGGCCTTGTGGCTGATCTACCCCAAGAGCAATGTTGTCTCGGCGAAAGTGCGTGTGTTCATGGATTTCCTTATAGACCACCTCGGCCGCGCGAATGTAGTGCGCAAAGCTCCCAGGTCCGAAATCTAAAGCGATGACGGGTTTCGCAGTTCAGAGCTTTGGCAGGCGTTTACTAGGACGTTTCTGTTTCCACAGATATCTTGTTCAATAGCCAACTCTTGAAAGTATCTGCTGCGGGTTTCCGGGATGACTTTCGGGGCGTCGCCAGGGAATACCAGACACATCTGATCTGACGGGTATCAAGCGGAACAAGCGCGCCCAGGCCAACCTCTTTTGCGCAAAGAATGTTATCAGCTAGAATGACGCCTTCGCCGTCCACGGCCGCATCAATGGCTAAGGAGAGGTCGGAATGGACGCGACCGTTTTTCCATTGTTCGTTTCCTGCCTCGTGGGTTGCATACCACTGGTGCCAAATCTCATGCCCATTGTCATGGATCAGGGGGACAGTATCCCAGTTCACCTGGCCATCCTTCGCAAGTAATTTATCCCGCATTTTCGGCGCACATGCCGGGTAGCCGTCAATCGGAAACAGCCGATGATGGTTGGCGCCAGATGTCGGCATTCGCGTTTCAAAGTGGAGGATCATATCCGCATGGCCTTCACCAAGTTGGGGAGGCTTCCATGCTGGGCGAAGATCAATGTCAATTTTGGGAAATTCGCTGGCAAATTCTGTGATGCGTTTTCGGAGCCAAAGAGAGGCCAAAGCAGGTTCTGCGCTGACGATCAGGGTTCCCTTCTGTGTGGTTCGCAGGAGCGAATTGCAGGCATCATTCAAAGTATGAAACCCGCCTGAGATCCGCGGCAGCAATGCGCGCCCATTCTCACTCAGCTCAATTCGATTGCCGTGGCGGATGAACAGATCCGTCCCAAACCAGAGTTCAAGGTTCTTCACATGCTGGCTTACTACGCTGTGGCTGACATTCAGCTCAACAGCGGCCTTGGCGATGCTCTGATGTCTGGCAGCGGCCTCGAAGGCGCGCAAGGCATTTAGATGGCGAAGCGAAGAGATCATGGGGGTAGCGTAGTAAAAACCGTCGCTCAGCGCCAGTTATTCCTGTTTTTCCAAACTCTTTTTGCCCGTTACCGTTTTAACAGACGAAGCGTTAGAAGGATGGATTGGAAACCCAATGGTCGCAATCGATGCAGATACCAATGTAGAGCTCTCTCTTCGGGTGGTTGATCTCCACAAATCTTATGGGGCGTTAGAAGTCCTGAAGGGCGTTTCTTTGGCGGCCCAAGAAGGCGATGTCATCTCGATGGTCGGATCTTCGGGGTCAGGTAAAAGCACCTTTCTACGCTGCATCAACCTGTTGGAAACGCCCAATTCTGGAATGATTTCTGTTCATGGTGAAGACATCAGAATGGCAACAAACCGCTTGGGATCCTTTCAACCCGTTGATGCCAAACAGGTTGAACGCATCCGTTCTCGCCTGGCGATGGTGTTCCAATCGTTCAATCTATGGTCGCACATGACCATTCTGGAAAATGTCATTGCCGGACCAATCCATGTGCTGAAACAGCCCCGCGCCGAGGCGATCGAAAAGGCCGAAGCCATGCTGCATCGTGTCGGCATGTACGAGCGTCGTGACTACTACCCGTCACATATTTCTGGCGGTCAGCAGCAACGCGCCGCAATTGCCCGCGCTCTGGCGATGGAGCCCGAAGTCATGCTGTTTGACGAGCCGACATCAGCGCTTGACCCCGAGCTTGTTGGGGAAGTCCTGAAGGTCATCCGCTCGCTGGCAGAAGAGGGCCGCACCATGGTTGTTGTGACCCACGAGATGGCCTTTGCCCGTGACGTCTCTTCCAAGGTGATCTTCCTGCATCAGGGATTGATCGCAGAGCAGGGGGACCCAAGACAGATTTTCCGCAATCCGGAATCGACACGGTTCAAGGAGTTCCTGTCGAATACCCGGCACTGACATCACGCAGACCGCGGACCTGCCAGACACCTCGACTAAAACAATCAGGGAGATACCAACATGACCTTCAAGAAAACCATCCTCGCCTCTGTTGTCGGCGCAATGACCCTTTTCGCGGGACAATCCCTCGTGGCCGACACTTTGCGCATTGGCGTTGAAGGTGCCTATCCTCCCTTCTCCAGAAAAGAAGCAGACGGGAGCCTGTCGGGGTTTGATATTGATATGGCACTGGCGCTGTGCGCCCAGTTGAAGCGCGAATGCGAGCTGGTGGAGCAAGAATGGGATGGCATGATTCCGGCCCTGATGGCGAATAAATACGACGCAATCGTCGCCTCTATGTCGATCACCGAAGACCGCAGAAGAAAGGTCGATTTCTCCGAGAAATACTATTTCACGCCCACCCGCTTTATTGCCAAGGAAGGTGCGTCTTTTGAAATGACACGGGAAGGAACCGCCGGGCTGAAGATTGGCCTGCTGCGTGGCACGACGATGCAATGCTATGTCGAAAAGCATTTCCCGGATGCGGATATCAAACTCTACAACACACAAGAAGATGTCTACGCCGATCTTGTTGCCGGGCGTCTGGACATGCAGGTGAACAACACACTGCAGGCAATAGACGGCTTTTTGAACACCGATCAAGGCCAGGGTTTTGCTTTCCTTGGCGAAGATCTGGACGACGTTGCCTGCCTGGGGGAAGGCACCGGAATTGCCGTGCGTAAAGGTGATCCGCTTGCCGATGAACTGACTGCGGCCATCGCGGCGATCCGTACAGACGGCACCTACATGACGATCAACGACAAGTACTTCTCGATCGACATCTACGGCAACTGATCAAGCCGTCGTGACAGGACAGAGGAGGGGGGCTCTCCTCTGTTCATCTTCCCCCAAGATAAACCTCTTCAATTGGACAATGGCTTATGGATCTGATTTTTGAATATAGGCAAATCTTGATGGAGGGCACTCTCGTTACGGTTTCTCTGGCCGTCCTGTCTCTGCTATTGTCGATTGTATGCGGATTGCTTGGCGCCTTTGCAAAGCTATCGCAGTCTCGCAAGGTTCGGCGGATCGGCAATCTCTACACCACGTTTGTGCGCAGCGTGCCTGATCTTGTTTTGATGATGCTCATTTTCTATGGCGGGCAAAAGCTGGTCAACGACTTCGGACTTATGACTGGGTTGTGGTCCTATGTTGATGTGAACCAGTTTGTTGCGGGTGTTGTGACCCTGGGGGTCATCTTTGGTGGCTACATGGCGGAAACGTTCCGCGGCGCCATTCTGGCCATTCCCCGTGGGCAGATCGAGGCCGCAATGTCCGTCGGGATGAGCTCTCGCCAGGTATTTCAGCTGGTCACTTGGCCTCAGATGGTGCGCTATGCCTTGCCCAGCTTTACCAATAATTGGCTGGTTCTGGTCAAATCCACTGCATTGGTTTCTGTAATTGGGTTGCATGACCTCGTCTGGAATGCGTTCTCCGCCGGGCGCTCGACCCACAAACTCTTCACCTTCATGATTGCTGTATTGCTTATCTACCTAGTGATCACCGCTATTTCCGATGTTGCTCTGCGCCGGGTTGACCGAAAATACAGCGCCGGCGTGAGAAGGGCCTGAAGCAATGGAAAATGAACGCACATTCTTTCAGTACCTACGAGATTTCAGCGAAACCTCTTCGCCGCTGGATTTTGTCCTGATCTATGACAATCTTGGACGGTTCTTTGAGGGTGCGCTGGTCACCCTGCAATTGACCGTTCTTGCCCTGTTTGTTGGTGGCCTGATCGCCATACCACTGGCACTTGCCCGCGCCTACAAGGCGCCCGTCTGGAACCAGATTATCTGGGTCTATACTTATGCTTTTCGTGGCACGCCCCTGCTGGTTCAGGTCTATCTGTTTTATTTTGGCCTTGGCCAATTTGAAACCGTCCGCAGCAGCTTTCTCTGGGGGCCAATCCTGAGTGACCCCTGGTGGTGTGTTTTGATCGCTTTCACGCTCAACACGGCGGCCTACACCACCGAGTTTCTCAGAGGCTCGATCGAAGCGACCCCATTGGGCGAAATCGAAGCATCCAAAGCCTGCGGAATGTCACCTTGGATCAGAATGCGGCTGGTTGTCCTTCCCAACGCTTTCCGCCGCGCCCTGCCGGCCTATTCAAACGAGGTGATCTTCACCCTGCATGGCTCCGTTATTGCCAGCACTGTGACACTTCAGGACCTACTGGGCGTTGGCCGTTGGCTGAACGGTCGCTACTATCTTGCCTACGAAGGTTTCATCACGGCGATGGTGTTCTACATGGCCATCGTCTTCCTGATCTCGGCTGCGTTCAAAATGGCTGAAGGCCGCTATCTGGGGCATTTACGACCACGCGAAACATCAAAACCAGAGGCCAAAGCTGCGGCGGCCTGATGGCTGCCCACAAGCCACCTCTTTGCACTCTCCCCTCATTTTCCTTTTGAAAGGCACACAGATGACCAATCCTAACTCCAAGAAACGTAATTTGATCGAGGGCCGTGCCGCGCTGATCGTGATTGACATCCAGAAGTCGACTTTTTCGCCGATCCCGGACGATGAACGCTCCATCGCCCATATGCCGGACTATGCAGATCGGATGGCACGGTCGAAAGTGGCCATCGACAAGGCGCGCGAGGTCGGTATCCCGGTGATCTTTATTCAGGAAATTCATCGGGCGGATTTGGTGGATTTTGGACGGGAACTGGATGGTGACGAAGAAATTCATTGCCTGGACAGCAACCCTTTGACCGCCTTCGCCGAGGAAGAACTGGGCATGCGTCCCGACGATTACCGCATCTCAAAACGCCGCTATTCTGCATTTTACGGCACAGATCTGGAAATCCTGCTGAAGGGATTGAAGGCTGAAACCCTGATCCTCGTGGGGGGGCTGACCGATGTATGTGTGCACTATACTTTTGTCGACAGTCATCAGGGCGATTACTTCTGTCGGGTGATCGAAGACTGTGTCGCCGGATCCAGCTTTGAAGCCCATCAGGCTTCTCTCAATGCCATGGAATACCTGCAGCACGGCGCGATCCGGTCTCTGGACGAGGTTGTCGAAGCAATGACTGTGTCCGAGAACGTGACCTGATCCGAGCTGCCCGATGCAAGCGACACCAAACATCACCGCGGCTGGTCTGGCATTGGCCGCCTCAGCTATTCTCAGCTTCATCGACAATTTTGTCTTTGCCGTGAGCCAGGAAGCGGGCCTATGGCAGTTCCAGGTCTTTCGATCGTTGTTTGCGGTGCCAATCCTTATGGTCGCTGCTCGCATCCTGCGCCAACGCATCCGCCCGGTTAACCTGCGCGGACTTGCTTTGCGCAGTTTAGCGGTGTCGATAGGTTTGTTGATCTATTTTGCGGCACTGGGAACACTTCCGGTTGCCCAGGCGGGTGCTGGTCTGTTTAGCGCCCCATTGTGGGTCGCGCTTTTGTCGGTCCTATTGTTTCGCCAGCGGATTGGACGGATAGGCGCCTTTGCAGTCATGCTTGGTTTTGCTGGGGCACTGATGTTGTTGCAACCCGATCTTCAGAACCTGAACCTCCTGTCTGCCATGCCGCTTGGTGCAGGGTTTTTCTATGGGTTGGGCATGATGCTAACCCGCCATTGGTGCGCCGATGAAAGTCCAATCTCGCTTGCCATTGGGATATTTCTGGCTATCGGACTGGCCGGGCTGATCATGTTGGGTGTTGCTACCTTATGGCCCGGAGAGGCCTTCATCTCAATGCCCTGGGTGGCTCCGAGCGGTCGATTTCTATTGTTGACCCTGTTCCAGGCAGGCGGGGCAGTAATTGCTGTTTCACTGATTGCGCAGGCATACAGGATTGGCCCCCCGGCATTCATTTCCGTGTTTGAATACTCCTTCCTGATCTTCGCCTGTCTCTGGGGCTATCTGCTTTGGGGCACGGCAACCAACACACTAGCCTGGACGGGGATCGCCGTGATCCTGATTTCAGGCATCCTCATGGCGATGACCCAAAAGAAGACATCTGATGCAAGCGCCCCCATTTGAACATGACACCGGGCCTGTCGTGTTTAATGAAATCATGAAGGGATTTGTCCATCACATAGGCATCGCGGGTGAACGAACGCTGCTGAGAGGATTCAACGAACAGGCAAATTGGTATAGCCGCAAAGACATTGAGCATCATCAGAATCGGGTAGTGGCGCGGGCTTCCATGAATTGACAATTCGAACATGGTTTTACAAGTTTGGTCATGTCTGATGCTATTGCCCCTAAACTGGAAATTGTCGTGTTGGTGACACCACACTTCAATGTTTCTGCGACCACCTCGTTTGTAGATCCGTTTAGAATTGCAAACTATCTGTCAGGAACTGCTAGGTTTTCATGGACCTATGTTTCTGAAGCTGGTGGGCCTGTGGAAACCAGCAGCGGGTTGGTCATCGAGACCGCGACGCTTGGGCAAGTGGTAAATCACAATCCCTGGCTGGTTGTGGTCAGTACAAGCTGGACGCCCGAACGGCACAGTTCGCCGCATCTGAAGGCTGCCCTGCAGAAATGGGAGTCTAGTGGCGCCATCTTAGGTGGCCTGGACACAGGTGCAATTGTGCTTGCAAACGCTGGCCTGTTGAAAGGTAAGACCGCCACCGTTCACTATGAGCATATCGATGCCTTTATCGAGATCGCAGCTGACACCGATGTTTCGGAAAACATGTTTGTGCTGGATGGGCGGATATTCACCTGTTGTGGCGGGACGGCGTCAACGGATCTTGGGCTTCGGTTTGTCCATTCCGTCGCGGGTGAAAGCCTCGCCAATGCCACTGCCCGCTACCTCTTTCATCACGATGTCAGAGGGGAAGAACGGTCGCAAAACCCAAAATGGGTTGAGCCGTTGGGCTATGTCACATCCGGGGTCGTGCGCGACGCCATTGATCAGATGGAAGCCAATCTGGAAACGCCTGTGTCGATCCCCGAGATTTCCCAAAACCTGGGTGTTTCTCAGCGTCAGCTTGGTCGCTTGTTTCAGCAATATGCCCAAAAATCCCCGGTCGCCTATTACCGCGATATTCGACTTGACCGCGCGCGGGGGTTGGTCACGCAGACCGAGCTAAAACTCAGCGAGATTGCGGCGGCCTCCGGGTTCAATAGCCAGGTGCATTTCAGCCGGGCCTATAGTCAACGTTTTGGGTTGCCGCCAAGCACGGATCGGGTTGAGGGGCGTGTGCCCTTTGAGTTCCGTGCTTGGCCGATGTTCAACCCAGGTATTAAGAGCGCAGATGCCGGGTAGCTTTTTGCATGGCAGTGAGCATTTTATCCCGCTGGGAAGCGAGCTCATGGGGGCTTTGTCCCTGTGCCTGCGAGGCCATGCCATCTACCAATAGTTTGATCACTTGCTCATCCAGCCGGGGATCGCCCAGATCATCCCACCATCCGTTAAACGTGTCTTTGAAATGGTCGCAAAAGGCTTTCAGCCCACCTTCACCGGCGCCCAGGTGAAAGAGCGTTGTTGGCCCCATGGCGGCCCAGCGCAGCCCAGGGCCTGCCCACATGGCCTTATCGATATCTTCGACACTGGCAACGCCCTCGACGGCCATATGGACTGCCTCGCGCCAGACGGCAGCCTGCAAACGGTTTGCAACATGTCCGGGCAGCCCCTTGTTGATCCGGATCGTGACCTTGCCGATATCTTTGTAAAAGGCTTCGGTCCGGTCCAGAACCTGCGCGGCTGTGGCATCATTGGCGGTCAGCTCTACGAGTGGGATCAGGTGAGGGGGGTTGAACGGATGCCCCAGGATCAGCCTTGCAGGATGTGTCCAGCCCTCTTGTAGGGCTTCAAGCGTCAGACCGGATGTCGAGCTGGACACAATCGCCTCGGCATCCAGTACAGGTTCGATCTCTTGGTAGGTGGCAAACTTGATCGGCAAACGCTCAGGCACGTTTTCCTGCACAAACTGTGCCTCCTTTACCGCCTCTCCGGCTGTTGAGAAAAACCGAATGGCATCAGGGGTTGCACGATCTGAGAGCCCCAATTCTTCCAGCGCAGGCCAGGCCTTATCAATATAGCTACGCACGGATTTTTCGACATTCGGCTCAGGATCAAACACAGCGACACTACGCCCCGAGGCGAGGAACAGCGAAGCCCAGCTTGCGCCAATGACTCCGGCCCCGAGAATGGCGGTTCTTTCAATATGGACCATTAGAATAACCCTGGATTGAGAGGCGAGGCCGCAGTCATGCCGCCGTCAATAGTGAACAATTGTCCCGTCGCAAAGGCAGACTCATCTGAAGCCAGCCAAACAGCCATAGCTGCAATATCGGCAGGTTTGCCAAAGCGGTTGACCGCATGACGGGCCAAGGCATCCGATTTGGCCTTGGCCGGATCAGTGGCAAGATCAAAGCCTGCATCCAGCATCCCGGTTTCGATCCAGCCGGGGCATATCGCGTTGCAGCGCACATCCGGCCCGTGATCCACGGCAATGGAGCGGGTGAGCCCGTGCACAAATGCCTTGGAAGCATTGTACAGCGCCATGGAGGGGTCTGCGACATTTCCCGAGATCGAGCCGATGTTGATGATAGACGATCCCGCTGACATGATAGGGATGAAGGCACGACAGATGTTGAACACGCCGCGTGCATTCACTCCCATCACCAAGTCCCAGTCCTCATCAGAGCTGTCAGTGACGGTTCTTTCGACCTGTACTCCGGCGTTATTCACTAAGATTTCAGTGCCGCCAGTGGCCCCGACAATTTCCTCAACCGCCTGCGGATCGGACACATCGAGACAGTGCCAGATCACACACTCCGGCAACCCCTCAGGACGGGCCCCGCGGCCACAGGCTGTAACCGTAGCCCCTTCGGCCATAAACGCATCCACAATGCCACGCCCGATACCTTGCCTTCCGCCAGTCACGAAGGCGCGCTTTCCTGCCAACCGCATCAGTGCGCAACCATCACATGGCGGACTGCCGTATAGGCGTCCAGCGCATAGACCGACATATCGCTTCCGGTGCCAGAGCCTTTCATCGCGGCCCAGGGCATTTCAGGGGTGGCAACGCCATGGGTGTTCACCCAGGTAAAGCCATATCGCAGTTTTGAGGTCATCTGCATCGCGCGCCCAACGTCAAGGGTCCAAACTGAAGAGGCTAGACCATAGGGGCCCGCGTTGGCTATTTTAAGCGCCTGATCCGCATCCGAGAAACGAGAGACGGTAACCACGGGACCAAAGATCTCTTTACTGGCGACCTCGGCATCATTGTCGACATTTGCGATCACCGTGGGGCGATAATAGAACCCCGCGCCATCCCCCATTTCCCCGCCTGAGACGATTTCAGCGGATGCACGGGCGCGGTCGACAAAGCCCGCAACGCGATCTCTTTGTGCGACGGAAACAAGGGGACCCATCTCGGTGCCTTCAGCCCTGGGGGCGCCGATCTGGATCTGGCCAACCTGATCCGCGATCAGGGCAACAAGCTGATCATAGACACTGTCAGCCACCATCACCCGGCAGGGCTGTGCACAGTCCTGACCGGCGTTGAAATAGCTGCCATAGCGGATGGTTTCAGCCACGGCTTCCAGATCGGCATCCTCAAACACAATGACTGGCGCCTTGCCGCCCAGTTCAAGATGCACTTGCCGGATCTGCTGAGAGGCCGCCCGCATTGCAGCCATGCCGGTTGCAGGCGATCCTGTCACGCTGATCGCTTCCATTTGCGGACTGTTAATCAGCGCGTCTCCAACATTCAGGCCACCCCCGTGCAGAACGTTCAGCACTCCCTTTGGCAACACATCCTGCAACAGCTCTGCCAGCCGGAGCGTGGACAAAGGTGTTAGTTCCGAGGGCTTCAAAACCACTGAGCAGCCGGCTGCGATCGGAGCAGCCAATTTCCAGGACGCCATCATCAGCGGGTAGTTCCAAGGCGCAATGGCTGCAACAGGGCCAACGGGATCGCGCCGGATCATGGAGGTATGTCCAGCAACATATTCACCCGCGGCAGAGCCCATCATTGTACGTGCCGCCCCGGCAAAGAACCGGAACACATCAATGGTCAACGGCATCTCGTCATCATGAGCCGAGGGCCAGGGTTTGCCGACATCAAGGCTTTCAAGCTCAGCGAGCTCATGACTGTTTGCCTCGATCACATCGGCAATCTGCAAAAGCAATGCTGCGCGCTCAGAAGGGGGGCTGGCCGAAAAGATCTCAAAGGCTTCCTCTGATCCCTTCACCGCCGCCTCAACCTGCTCCGGGCTGGCCTCATTGACCTTGCCGATCAGCTCGCCTGTAGCGGGGTTGAGCACATCCAGTGCGGCGCCAGTGCCCGTAACCAATTCGCCGTTGATCAACATTTTTGTCTGCATGTGGTCCTCCCTAAAACCCGACCTGATCGCCGCCCTTCAGCGCCAGTCTCTCCCGCGCTTCGGCAGGAGTGGCGACCGTAAGGCCAAGATTTTCAATGATAGTGCGAATGCGTAAGACTTGTTCTGCATTGGACTGGGCCAATTCCCCTTTGCCAATGAACAGGCTATCTTCAAGCCCCACCCGCAGGTTGCCGCCACGCATGGCGCTATGGGTCGCAAATTGCATCTGATGTCGCCCGGCGGCCAGGACCGACCATTCGTAGTTCTCTGCCCCAAACAGCTTATTGGCTGTGTTGTGCATATGTGTCAGATGGTCGGGATCAGCGGCGACACCGCCCAGGATGCCAAACACCATCTGAATGAAAAAGGGGGGCTTGATCACGCCCTGGTCCACAAACCATTTGATATTGTAGAGATGGCCAAGGTCGTAGCATTCAAATTCGAACTTTGTCCCATGCTCGCCCCCTAGTTTTTCAATAGCGTAGCGAATGGTCTTGAAGGTGTTGGGGAAAATAAAGTCCTCGGTCATCTCGAGAAAGGGGCGTTCCCAGTCGTGCTGAAACTCGGTGTATTTCTGCAGCATCGGGAAAATGCCAAAATTCATGGACCCCATGTTGAGCGAAGCCATTTCCGGACTGGTTGAGGTCGCCGCCAACAGGCGATCATCCATCGACATGCCAAGTCCACCACCGGTTGAGACATTGATCACGGCCTCGGTGGATTGCTTGATGACGGGCAGGAACTGCGCAAACAATTCGGGACGTGGATCTGGTTTTCCGGTCTCGGGGTGGCGTGCGTGCAGATGGATGATTGAGGCCCCGGCCTCTGCCGCCTCGATGCTGGCGGTTGCGATTTCAGCCGGGGTGATCGGCAAGTGGGGCGACATGGATGGGGTGTGGATGCCACCCGTCGGGGCGCATGTGATGATAACAGATTTGGCCATCAGAGTTTCATCTGTTGCACTTGTGCAGACAGCCCCCCGTCCAAGACCCACAACTGGCCAGAGGCATAGCGGGCCTCATCCGAGGCCAACCAATTTACCAGGTTGGCAATATCCGTCGGCGTGCCATAGGTGCGCATCGGATGCACATCCCGCACGGCCTTTTGTAGCGTTTCAATATTGCCGCCGCCACCGCCGGATCCATCGCCGTTAAAGAAGCTCTGCAGCATCGGTGTGTCGATATAGCCGGGGCAAATAGCGTTGACCCGGATACCTTCGGGACCATGATCACAGGCCATCGCGCGGGTCAGGGCATGCACCGCGCCCTTGGTCGCGCAATAGGCGGCAAGCCCAGGATCTGCAATAAACCCATCATAAGAACCAAAGTTGATCAGGCTGGCGCTGCTGCCGGATTTGGCAGCTTCACGCATCAGCGGAATGGCGTATTTCGAGGTCAAGAAAGTGCCCGTTGAATTCACCGCAAAGCTCTGGTTCCATTCTTCAAGCGTGGTTTCCTCGACCGTCTTTTCGATCTCAATGCCTGCGGCATTCACCAAGATATCCAGCTTGCCGTGCCGTTCGCGAACATGGTCCATCGCGGCAATGGCGTCGGCTTCCTGGGTCACGTCCAGCTTTACAAAATGGCTGCCATCATCGTCATGGCGATCCATAGATCCCTCAGCCGTGAGGTCAGCGGCAAAAACTGTGGCCCCTTCCTTTACAAAGCGGGCGACAATTGCGCGGCCGATCCCCCCGCGTGCTCCTGTGACAAGGGCGATCTTTCCGTTCAGCATCATTGGTCATGGTCCTTCATAGGTGGATAGCGATAGCGGTTGGCGGCCACTGTCCAATCCATGTGGTTGCGCACATAGTGCTGGCTTGCGTCGGAGGGCGGGTTGTAGTCCCAGGGCTCACTTGCACCCGCTTCCATTGCGGCATGCAGGGTTCGGCGGGATTTCTGGGTTGCGATGATCTTCTGTCGCAGAGCCTCCCCATCCCACCGGGCGGCCACTTCTGCTGCAAAACCTGCGGCCACATCAGCGTAGCCTGCATCCGTTGCCAGATTGCTGGTCTCCAAAGGGTCCACGCTGAGGTCATAAAGCTGGGCCGGGTCGCTGTCGCAATGAATGTATTTCAAAGAGCCGCGCCGGATCATGATGACAGGATAGCCGGTCATTTCAGCGCAGTATTCCCCGATGGCTTCATCGATGGGGTCGTCTTCACCGCGCGCCAGCGGCATCAGACTGCGCCCATCAATTGGTTCTCCGATCATCGCCGGATCGCCGCCACCGATGTCGATAAAGGTTGGCAACATATCCACCAAGGAGACGGCGTTCTGTGCCGTACCGGTTGCAATATTTGGACCTGCCATCACCAGCGGTACACGGGCGGAGTGTTCAAAGAAGTTCATCTTGTACCACAGGCCACGTTCACCCAGCATGTCGCCGTGGTCGGCTGTGACAATCACGATGGTGTTGTCCAACTCACCTGTCTCTTCCAGGGTTTGAACCAGAGCGCCGATCTGACTGTCGAAGTAGCTGACATTTGCCAGATATGCGTGGCGGGCTCGGCGCACTTCTTCCTCCGTTAGAGGCACATAGGAGGCCTCTATCCCATCCATCAAGCGGCGTGAGAAAGGATCCTGATCTTCCAGCGTGGGTACAAAGGCGGGCATGTCGATCTCATCATCACAATAGAGATGCCACCACTCAGGCCGCGCAACATAAGGGTCATGCGGGTGGATGAAACTTGCAACCATTGCAAAGGGCGCATCGTTGCCGAGCGCCTTGTCCCGCGCCACATCAAACAGCCAACGCTTGGCGGCAAAGGCAACTTCATCATCATAATCAATCTGAAAGGTTGCCTGGGCCAGACCGCTCTCCTTGACGGTCTGCATGTTGTGGTACCATTTGTCGATCCGCTCATCCGGGGCTTCCCAATCAGGCGTCCAGGCAAAGTCAGCGGGGTAAATATCTGTGGTAATCCGATCCTCAAACCCGTGCATTTGGTCAGGACCAACAAAGTGCATTTTACCAGCCAGGCAGGTCCGGTAGCCCAATGATTTCAGATAATGCGCAAAGGTTGGCACCGAGGCCTTGAATTCGGAGGCGTTATCATAGGCCGCAATACGGCTGATATGTTGTCCCGACATGAAGGCAAAACGGGAGGGTGCACAGAGCGGTGAGTTGCAATAAGAAGCGTCAAACCTCATACCACGCGCCGCGAGGGCATCAAGGTGCGGAGTTTTGGCGACAGGATGTCCGTAAGCACCCGTAAACTGGGGCGCCAGCTGATCTGCCATGATCACCAGGATGTTGGGCCGCGTCACGCCGCACCTTTGTCATAAGAGCCCAGAACCAACCCGTGGAAATGATGCACGGCATGTTCGGATTTGCCTGATCCGTCCGGGTCATTGACGATGCGGCCCTGGGTAAAGGCCGGGGTGTTCATGCCGCGTTGCACACTTTCGACCAGACCGATGTCTTCGACTTGCAAGACCTCGTCCAGATACCGGATGGCATCCAGCTCCATCGGGTCGGGGTCAGGCGTTTCCAGAAAGAAATCATAGGTTTCAAGAGTCCGGTCTGGCCCGACGGGAATAATGTTGAGCACAATCATGCTGGAGCGCCCAGGGTAACGCATCAGGCAGGTAGTGGGATAGAGCCACCAAACCGCGTGAGTTTTCACCGTGGCGTTGGAGACGTCGTAGGCGCTGTTGGTCGTCTGCCCCGCATCTGCCATATGGCTGGAATAGATGCCGTAGGTCGTCACCTTGTAGGTGTCCATATCCACAAGGTCGCAGAAATCCTTATGGGCGGTGGGGCAGTGATAACACTCAAGAAAGTTATCCACGACATTCTTCCAATTGGATTTGATGTCATAGGTCAGCCGATGCCCAAAGGTGAGCTGGTCCACATCCGGCGCCCAGTGGCGGACCTCGGTTTCCAGATCCCCGGACTGTTCCGATAGGGGTGCTGCATTTGGGTCTAGATTGACAAAGACGAACCCGCAAAATTCTTCAACCTGCACTTCGTCCAGGCAAATCTCACCGGTACTGAACCCTTCCAGATTTTCCGTGTGCGGCGCACGTGCCAGCTGTCCGTCCAGTTTGTAAACCCAGGCATGATAAGGGCACATTATCCGCGTGGTATTGCCTTCGCCCGACAGCAATTCATGGGCGCGATGTTTGCACACATTGTAAAAAGCCCGCAGCTTGCCCTCCTTGTCGCGGACAACCGCGATAGGTTGGTTGGCAATATCCACCGTGACATAGGATCCGGGTGTCCTTGTTTTCTCCACATGACACACCCATTGCCAAGTCTTTGAGATGACTGATTTCAGATCAGCATCAAACCACTTCTCTTGGGTATAGGCCTCTGCCCGCAATGAGTTTGACCGCGCCGGGTCAGGATCATAGCCAAAGGAAATTGAGTCCGTATTTGTCATGTTATCCCTCCCTAAGTTGGAAGAAGACTAAGCGACCTTTGAAAGTAATCTTTAGGAAATTGGACGTCTTTTTAACATTTTTCGTACAGTTGAATTCAACTGGCTCGTGCGGAGCAGGCAATCTAAGTGGTTATATAAACTCACTTCCGGGTAGATAGTTGGCTAGAACATCTGCTTGGTCGAAATTGGCAATTGTCACGCAATCAAATGAAAGAGTGTTCTAGGTCGTACCAAAACTCAGAGACAGGATGTGGCCCTGGCCAAAACCCGAGAGGCTCTGAGCAACAGCTCGGACAGCACCGACGCTCTCCAAAAAGCGCCTAGATCATCTTTCACATGAGAGAGAACGGAAGCGAGAAGTTTAACCACGTTTCCTTGCCTGCTTTTGTAAGTAAAAAACTGAAACCCAGTTTGGTAGGTATTAGTTCCAAGGGTGGCCTCAGAGGTGACCTTGAACAAAATGATAAAGAAAAATATATATTTACAAAGTGTTAGTTTGGCTATTAGAGTCCTCTCCTGGGCGCTACAAGTCTCTTGTGAGACACGAGAGCAAACCCCTATACAATCTGTCTTCAGGCGAGAGTCGTTTTGTATGACTGGCGAGTGCATTGAACGGGCTGGCTGGTCTTAGCCAAATAGTCACATCATCTTGAACAGGGCTTTTCTCCGGTTTCGAACCGCGTCATCTTGCAACAAGTCGGCAGGCATCCTGTGGTGCCGGATGAATCTCAGGAGTGACAGATGGCAATTTCCTTGCAAGAGATGATGGCAGAAGCAAACGCGGCAGTGGCACGCATCCCTGTTGAGAAGGCACAGGAATTGGTTGCACAGGGCGCTTTGTTGCTGGATGTGCGCGATGCGCCTGAGTTGGAAGCCCAGGGGCGTGCCACGGGATCCCATCACGTTCCGCGCGGCATGCTGGAGTTTCGCGCCGATCCCAACAGCCCTTTTCACGATACCGCCCTGCGTCGGGACCGTCCGGTAGTGCTGCATTGTGCCAGCGGTGGCCGTGCCGCCCTTGCGGGCAAGCTGCTCATCGATATGGGATTTAGCGAGGTTTACAATGTTGGCGGCTTTGCCGAATGGAAAGAGGCGGGTGCTGCGGTAGAAGAACCTGTGGATCGCGGCATGACGTCCTGAGGCGAACTGATCCGGATCAAAGTGGAGGGCTGCAGTTTTGGGTAGGAATTGATTCATATTTCAAACCAGATACCCGAGGAGGCCCGCATGTTGCGCCTTGCATCCATTCTCTATTCTCTCATTGGTAGCTCCCTTGCCGGGGTTGGTGTCATCGCAGTGCTGGTGGCCGGATTTGTCTCGGTAAAAGCAATTTTGCTTGCGGCCGCTGCCGGAGCCGTTTTGGGTCTGCCAGTGGCCTGGTTGGTGGCACGTCAGCTCTATCAAAACTCGGCGCACTGACCGGCGTATAAAGCCAAAACCCGGAAAGACCCTGTCTTCCGGGTTTTGGCTTTGGTTGTGACGGTCAACATCGCACCTTAGACAGGTCAGCCCCAGACAAGTCAGGGGGAATAGATCGTGTCTGGGTCAGGGGTGTTAGGAAAATCAGGCGTTCAGAAAGACGCGGGCATTGGCCTCGAACTCGCGCGGTTTTTCTGCATGAAGCCAGTGCCCCGCGCCGGGTATCTTGGCGAAGCGGGCATTGGGGAAGCGGGCCAGAATGGTCTCGCGGTCTTCGCGGCGCACATAATCCGAGTTGCTACCAGACAAAAATAGCGCAGAGCCTTGCCATTGCGCCGTGGTCTCGGGGAAGGACATGATGTCCGGCATATGCCGCGCCAGGGTGTCCAGATTGAGCCGCCATCCCTTGTTGGGAATATCCAGCGACTGGGTGAAAAAGCTCTGGAGTGCAGGGTCGACACCGACCTCGGCCAGTTGTGCCTCAACATCCGGGCGCCGTTCCACCTTGTCAAAATCCACCGATCGCATCGCCTCGATGAACTGAATTTGGCTGTGGGTATAGGGCACAGGCGCAATGTCAGCGACGATCAAGCGGTGCACCATTTCCGGATGGTTCAGCGCCAGCATCATGGCGGTCTTGCCGCCCATGGAATGGCCGATCACATCCATCTGGCCGCCATTTGCAGCGATGACCTCAGCCAGATCCTCGGCCATTTCAGGGTAGCTGTGGCTCTCGGTCCAGGGGCTTTGACCGTGATTGCGCAGGTCGACGGCCACCACTTGTCGTTCATCCGAGAGTCTTTTGCAGATCACCCCCCAATTGCGGGCAGAGCCATAAAGACCATGCGCAACCAGCAGGGCGGGTTTATCGGTGGGGGTACCATGTAGGATGTAGTTCAGCATGGGGCAGTGATAGCCTCCGGCGCGGGGCGTGGCCAGACCCATTGAGGCGCAGGGGCGCTTGCGGTAACTACTGGGGCAGGAAAACACCGGGGGCGGCGCAGCGCCTCTAATCGCGGAGCACAGAGCCATGGCCCAAGACATCTTTGCCGATATTGAAGAGGTTCAGGAGTTGTTGAAGTCCCATGCCGAAGTTTCGGGGGATCTGGCTTCTGCTCTGGGCAAAGCGCGGCGTCATCTGCCGCGCCGGATCTATAAACAGGGGATGCGACTGGCGGATGCTTTGCCGATGCTAGAGCATCCCAAACTGCGTCAGACCCAGGACGAAAAGTCCCTGCATAAGGCGGCACTGGAGGTGAAAAATCACCTGAAGGCTATTGATACCGCCGATCGCCGCAAGGGGCGGTTGCTGGACATTCTTGGCAGTATCGCCTTTTCTGTACTGGTGGTTTTTGTGCTGCTTATCATCGTTCTGCGTTGGCGTGGCTTTATCTGAACTGCGGGCGGCTCGCCGTCCTTAAGTGAGGAAGGGCTTCGTTCCGTCGCTTACTCAAGATAGGCTGGCGGCACATGATCACAGAGCCAAACGCCATTCTCTGACAAAAGAAACTGATAGCCCGCGGCATGCATTTGGGCGCTGTAGACGCGCAACACAGTGGGACGCCCGTGTCGTTGGCCAACTCTGCGCGCTGTTTCAGGATCCGGGGACAAATGCACATGCTGTCGGCTGCCCTTTAGCAAACCTAGACGCTGTATTGCCGCCACTGAACCCTCAGCCGTGCCATGAAACAGGATTTCGGGTGGGGTCTGTGAGGCCAGTTGCAGATCGACCTGTACAGAATGGCCCTGATTAGCACGGATCCACAGACCGTCTTCGCTCAAAGCAAAGCGCTTTTTGTCACTGCTGGCGACAACTTCCGCAATCAGCGCATGGTTGAGGGGAATCGAGGCTTTGGCAATCAGCACTTCAATCTCTGCCCAACCATTGCCATCAAGGGTCAGGCCAATGCTCTCAGGGCGATGACGCAGAACGAAACTGAGGAACTTGCTGGTGGTCTTTAAAATATCTTTGCTCATAAGCAGATATTAAAAGAGCGCCGCTGGAAAATCCAGCGGCGCTCCCCGTTATACCTTGCTGATCCAGGTCTTAGAGGTTTGGATAGAGTGGGAATTTGGCGCAGAGATCGGCGACCTTACCGCGTACCGCTGCTTCGACTTCGCCGTTGCTCTCTTCGCCATTGGCAGCCAGACCATCGACCACTTCGACAATCAGATCGGCAATCTGACGGAACTCAGCCTCACCAAAGCCACGGGTGGTGCCCGCAGGGGTGCCCAGACGGATACCGGAGGTCACCGTGGGCTTTTCCGGGTCGAACGGGATGCCGTTCTTGTTGGTGGTGATATGAGCACGACCCAGGGCCTTGTCGACGATATTGCCAGTCACGCCTTTGGGACGCAGATCGACCAGCATGACATGGGTGTCGGTGCCGCCGGTGACGATGTCCAGACCACCTTTGATCAGCTGATCTGCCAGGGCAACCGCATTGGCACGAACCTGCTTTTGATAGTCTTTGAACTCGGGGCGCAGCGCTTCGCCAAAGGCGACAGCCTTGCCTGCGATGACGTGCATCAGGGGGCCGCCCTGGATACCAGGGAAGATGGCCGAGTTGACCTTCTTGGCGATGGCCTCGTCATTGGTGACGATCATACCACCACGGGGGCCGCGCAGGGTCTTGTGCGTGGTGGTGGTGGCCACATGGGCATGGGGGAAGGGCGAGGGGTGCTCGCCTGCGGCGATCAGGCCGGCGATATGCGCCATGTCGACCATGAAATAGGCGCCAACACTATCGGCGATTTCACGGAAGCGGGCAAAGTCGATCTGACGCGGAATGGCAGAACCACCAGCGATGATCAGCTTGGGCTGGTGCTCAGTGGCCAGAGCCTGAATCTGATCGTAATCGATCAGGTTGTCGTCTTCCCGGACACCGTAATGCACGGCGTTGAACCATTTGCCCGACTGGTTGGGGCGCGCGCCGTGGGTCAGGTGACCACCAGCAGACAGGTCCATGCCAAGAATGGTATCGCCGGGCTGGATCAGTGCCTGGAACACACCCTGGTTGGCCTGCGAGCCGGAGTTGGGCTGCACATTGGCAAAGTCACAGCCAAACAGCTGCTTGGCGCGATCAATGGCGAGGTTCTCGGCAACATCCACGTGCTGGCAACCGCCATAGTAGCGGCGACCTGGATAGCCTTCGGCGTATTTGTTGGTGAGCACCGAGCCCTGCGCTTCCATAACGGCGGCAGAGACGATATTCTCAGAGGCAATCAGCTCGATCTCGTCGCGCTGGCGATGCAGCTCGTCGGTCATTGCGCCAAAGAGTTCGGGGTCACGTTCGGCTAGGGCTTCGGTGAAAAATCCGGGGTCACGGGTGTTCGCGGTCATGGTGGCTCCGTTTGGTAGGAAGTGGCAGGGTTGGGTGATCTGGGGATTTCCTATCGGAAACTTCATGGTTCTTAAAGGCTGTAAAGCGGCAATCACCAATCATAGAGCGGCAACTCTGGTCTTTGTGGTTCAGCTGTGCTTGTTTCGGAACAAAATGGCTCACACCGGAAACAGGGTTTAGTAATAATGAGAATCGCCTTTTTGGCCAGCGACGCCCCCGTTGCGCAATCGGCCTGTGACGCTCTGGTGAAACGTCATGGCAATGCTGAGCCGCAGAACGCTGAGGTGATTGTGGCCCTTGGCGGCGATGGTTTTATGCTGCAGACCTTGCACGACGCCGTCGATCTGGCCCTGCCGGTCTATGGCATGAACCGGGGCACAGTTGGGTTCTTGATGAATGAATACCATGAAGACGGTCTGCTTGCCCGGCTAGAGGCGGCCGAAGAAGAAATCATCAATCCACTGTCTATGACTGCGATGGACCGCAATGGCCTCTGTCACAAGGCGCTGGCGATCAATGAGGTCTCTCTACTGCGGGCTGGCCCGCAGGCGGCGCGGTTGAAAATTTCTGTGGATGGCCGTCAGCGGCTGGCAGAGCTGGTCTGTGATGGGGCGCTGGTCTCTACGCCTGCGGGTTCAACAGCCTATAACTACTCCGCCCATGGGCCAATCCTGCCGATTGGGTCGGATGTACTGGCGCTGACAGCAATTGCCGCTTTTCGTCCCCGCCGCTGGCAGGGGGCCTTGCTGCCCAGCAGCGCCAAGGTGCGCTTTGATGTGCTGGAGGCGGACAAGCGTCCAGTGATGGCGGATGCGGATTCCATTTCCTGCCCAGACATTCAATGGGTGGAAATCCAGACCGAGCCCAGCATCTGCCATAAGATCCTGTTTGACCCGGGGCATGGGCTGGAAGAACGGCTCATTTCTGAGCAATTCACTTAAAGCGTCTGTGTGAGGCAGGGAGTTTCTGATAAAAATCAATCAGCTATCCTGCTATTTGGTCGATCCTGCTAGACATTGTGTTGTGCGAAATGCGATCACGTTTCTGTGAGGGGGCTGGTCTAACCCTCAAAGGTTGGGGCATTCTGGCCGTAAGATAGCTTCTGTTTTTAGTGTCTTACTTTATTTTTGGCCGAAGCTATCCCTGTATTGAGCGACAAATTTGGCCCTTTGGCGGAAGGCAGTCGCGCGTGAGCGAGTTTTCATGGTACGAAAGGTGCCGGGAATGGAGTGATCCATCTCCCGGTTTCCTTTCTGCCATAAAACACCCCCAGCGGTTTCATCTCCCCGATGGGCTGACATCCCGATCACCAGATCTAGGTCATAAGATCCCACAGATGCGGGCTGAAACGGCCCACCCTCTGTTCGATAGCAATACAGGCATCTACCGCCATATCTTCGCGCCAGCGTCGGGCAACGATCTGCACATTGATTGGTTGAGGGCCGCTTGCCAGCGGCGCAAGTCGGGCCGGGACGCAGCCAGCAGGCAGGCCAAGATAGTTCACCGCATAGGAGTAGACGGCGCAGCCCAGTACCTCATGCACGCCCTCGGCGCCTTCGGTGTCGCGGTCGGGTTTGAAAAACGGCTGCGGTAGAAACGGCGTGAGAACCAGCGGGTAGTCCTGCATGAACAGGGACCATTCACGGGCGTAATGGCTGCGCTTGGCCATCATCTGCAGCAGCTCCACCCCGGCAAAGGGCGGGAATTCCTGAAAATAGACCTCAAAGATCTGTTGAACGGTGTCAGAGCCCGCTGCGTCGACATCCTGTTTCATCATCGCATAGACTTCACCCATCAGGGCGCGATAGCCAGTGCGTCCGGCCTCAAAGACATTGGGGGGTTCAACGTCTTCAACGACATAGCCGGCCTCAACCAGTGCGTCGCGGGCCGTCTCCAGCGCCAGATTGACCTCTGGATGTAGATCATAGCCAAAGGTATTGCGGGTAAAGGCAACTTTGATTGGACCCTCCAGCGGCTCGCCACGCCAGGGCAGGGGGACATGGAACGGATCGCGCGCATCCGGCGCAATCAGCGAAGGCATTGCCAGATGCAGATCTGCCGCCGAGCGGGTGATCACCCCCTGCACCGACATGGATTGCGCCAGCAGTCCGCGCTCGGCTTTTTGGCTGGGATTCCAGGCGGGCACCCGGCCAAGACCCGGCTTGACCGTCACCGCGCCATTGGCCGCCGCCGGAAACCGCAGCGAGCCGCCAATGTCATTGCCATGGGCCAGCGCGCCAATCCCGGCCATCACTGCAGACCCGGCACCGCCAGAGGAGCCGCCGGGGGAGATATGGCGCCCCCATGGGTTATGGGTGCGGCCATGCAGCGGGTTGTCGGTATCGGCGCGAAAGGAGAACTCGGGCGTATTGGTCCGGCCAATCACCACCGCACCGGCCTTCTCCAGATTGGCCACTACCGGGGCGTCACCTGGCGCAATCAGGTCTTTCAATGCCGTCACCCCGTTGGAGGTGGCATGGCCTGCCTGATCGACGTTGATTTTGATGGTGACAGGCACCCCTTGAAGTGGTCCCGGAGCGGCACCGTCGGCGCGGGCCTTGTCGAGTTCCCGGGCGCGGCTCAAAGCCTCAAGGCTCAGGTCTTCGACAACCGCGTTCAGGCCCGGGTTCACCGCCCTCATCCGGTCTATCGAAGCCTGAACCGCCGTTTCTGCGGAAACATCACCGGTGCGAGTCAGGGTGGATAGCTCAGTGGCGCTCAGGCGCCAGATCTCGTCTGTGTTCATAATGCTCATCTCCTGCGCGGCAGGGTAGAGCGGCAATTGAGGCTTGCAAGGAAAACCAGACGTGAACCCGGTTTCCTTTAGAATATTCGCCCCATCAGCCAGAGTTTTGGCTGAGTTGTGCGTTATGAGGTCAAAAGACAGCTGCTACCCTTCGACCTCATCACAAGCATATCAGCCCTTTGCAAAGCCAAGGCCCTGAAGGGCCGCGGTGATTTCGTCCAGAATCACCGGGTCATCAATGGTTGCGGGCATCTTCCAGGCGGTGCCATCTGCGATGTTGACCATGGTGCCACGCAGGATTTTGCCCGAGCGCGTCTTGGGCAGGCGCTCAACAACCACAGCCAATTTAAAGGCTGCTACAGGGCCGATCTTTTCGCGCACCAGCTTGACCACTTCTTTGACGATCTCGCCGTGATCGCGATCAACCCCAGCGTTGAGGCAGAGGAAGCCCAGCGGTGCCTGACCTTTCAACTGGTCGGCCACGCCGATCACCGCGCATTCCGCCACATCCGGGTGACCCGACAGAACTTCTTCCATGGCGCCGGTTGACAGGCGGTGACCGGCGACATTGATCACGTCATCGGTGCGCGCCATGATATAGAGATAACCGTCCTCGTCCTTCATACCGGCATCCCCTGTTTCATAATAGCCGGGGAAGGTATTGAGATAGCTTTTCTTAAAGCGCGCCTCGGCGTTCCACAGGGTTGGCAGGGTGCCGGGGGGCAGGGGCAGCTTGATGGCAATAGCGCCCAGTTCTCCGGCGGCGACGGGATGGCCGCCCTCGTCCAGAATATCAACCTCATAACCGGGCATCGGCACCGCAGGCGAACCCAGTTTGGTTGGCAGTTCTTCTATGCCAAGCGGGTTTGCAGCAATCGACCAACCGGTTTCAGTTTGCCACCAGTGGTCGACGATGGGAACGCCCAGCTTGTCCTGAGCCCAGGTGATGGTGTCAGGGTCGGCGCGCTCACCCGCAAGATAAACCTGACCCAGGCAGCTGAGATCGTATTTGCCGACAAATTCGCCCTTGGGATCTTCGCGTTTCACCGCGCGAAACGCGGTGGGGGCGGTGAAGAAGCTCTTGACCCCATGTTCGGAAATCACCCGCCAGAAGGTGCCCGCATCCGGTGTGCCGATTGGCTTACCTTCAAAGACGATGGTGGTGTTGCCATGGATCAATGGTGCATAGCAGATATAACTGTGACCCACGACCCAGCCCACATCCGAGGCCGCCCAGAACACATCGCCGGGATCGACGTTATAGATGTTCTTCATGGTCCAGTTCAGCGCCACCAGTTGACCTGCAGTATGGCGGATCACGCCCTTGGGCTGGCCAGTGGTGCCTGATGTATAGAGAATATAAGAGGGGTGATTGCCCTCAACCGCGACACATTCGGCGGGCTCAACACCATATTGGAAGCCGTGCCAGTTTACGTCACGCCCCTCAACAAGCTCTGCAACCTCTTGCTCACGCTGCAAAATAACGCAGAAATCGGGTTTGTGTTCAGCCATATCAATGGCGCCGTCCAGCAGCGGTTTGTAATGCACAACCCGACCTGGCTCCAACCCGCAGGAGGCGGCGATAATCGCCTTGGGCGTGGCGTCATCAATGCGAACCGCCAGTTCATTGGCGGCAAAGCCACCAAAGACAACCGAATGCACCGCGCCAATCCGGGCACAGGCCAGCATGGCCTCAAGCGCCTCTGGGATCATCGGCATATAGATGATGACGCGATCGCCCTTTTCGATGCCCTTGGCCCGCAATGCGCCGGCCAGATTGGCGACGCGGTTGCGCAGCTCCACATAAGAGATCTCACGTTTGGTATGGGTGATCGGGCTGTCATAGATGATCGCCGTCTGCTCTCCACGTCCGGCCTCTACGTGCCGGTCCACCGCGTTGTAGCAGGTGTTGACCTTGGTGTCGGCGAACCACTCATACAGGCCCTCACCCTTGTCGGTCAGCGCTTTGGTCGGGGCCTCCACCCAATCAATTGCCTCGGCGGCCTGCATCCAGAAGGCTTCAGGATCGGCTTTCCAGTTGGCATATATCTCTTTGTAAGACATCGGCGTCCTCCACGCATTTTGTTCTCAAAAGAGTTATGCCCAAGCCTGCGCCTGGGGCAAGTAATCTTAATAACCCCGCGTCACAGAGACGCAAGAAATTTGCACTCTGATCACAATGAACCCTGCAAATTTTTGCAAACCCATTTGAATTATGGGTACGCAAGCAAGGTTTTTAGATTTTTGCAAATCTGCTAATTTTGCTTCGCTAATATTGCCAGTTCAGTTGTCAGCCCGGCTCAGTTCGCGGCGGCGCATTTTTTGACGTTTGACGATTGCAACGGTTCGGCGCGAAATCGAGATACTGTCGATCCAGGCAATCAGGCGGCTTTCCTGGGTGGAGAGCTCGGGGCCGTGGCGCTGGGAGCAGACCAGCCCAGCCTGCAGGCGGCTGAAATAGCTCCAGAAGGATTCCTCGTGATCGGCATATTGCGAGCCTTCTTCCTTGGCCAGGAAGCTGGTGTGCACATCCTCAACGATATAAACGCCTCCAGGGGGCAACATTGGAAACAGAGTCTGAAAGCCAATGATCTGATGCGACCAGAAATGCGAGGCATCGTCCAGAATGACCGAAGGCTGATAGATCCGAAAGACACGCTTCAGGAAACGAGGCTTCGAGGCATCGCCGATTTCGATATGGATCCGGTCTTCTTCAAAGGTCTTTGAGACACCTTTGATATCGACACCGACAATCCGTGCCTTCGGAAAAAAGGCCTTCCAGGTGCGCAGCGAGGGCGCGCGGCGACTGGGCAGGCCAACGCCCAGCTCCAGCATGGAAAAGGATTTGTCTTTGTAGGGCGTCAAAAGGTGCTCATAAAATCGCATGTAGTCATGCCGTTTTGAGCTCTTGTCGGTTTCAGCCTGGATGGCCAATTGGTCCAGTTCCCCCAGAGGCAGCAGTTCAGCAACCTCAGCCGGATGGCTTTCTTGGGTTGGGATCTCGGGTGCAGACACAACGGGCGCAGCTGTATCTTTGGCTTTGACAGATTTGGTCTTTGTTGGAGTAACCTTGGGTTTCGGACTTCTCAAGGGTTTCGAAATGCGCTTTGATTTTGTCATGGTCTGCGCCTGCCTCTGTTTTTAAAAAGCTAACAGTCAGCAGAAGCGATTGCAAAACCTATCACTACAGTCAGGACAAGAACGCTCCCGCACGGACCTGAGGCCGGGCGGGAGCGCAAAATCAGAGCAGGCTGGGGCTGTACCCAGATCAGCGCAGCTTGTGCAGCATGGATTTCTCATAGGCGATCAGCCCATCAGTTTGCCCTGCGGCTACCTGATTTACCCAGTCAGGGTTTGCAATTAGGGCGCGGCCAACGGCAACAAGGTCAAACTCGTCGCGTTTGGCGCGTTCCATCAGACGATCCAGGCTGGCCGGCTCGGCGCCTTTGAAGTCAGCGGTTCCGTCTTCGGGTAGGAAGTCCGCATTTAAACCAACGCTGCCGACGGTGATCGCGGCTTTGCCTGTGAGCTTGCGGGTCCAGCCGGCGAGGTTCAGATCACTGCCTTCAAATTCCGGCTCCCAGAAGCGGCGGGTGGAGCAGTGAAAGATATCAACGCCAGCTTCGGCCAGTGGCATGAGGAAGGCTTCCAAAGCCTCGGGCGTTTCACAGAGCCGGGCAGAGTAGTCTTGCTGCTTCCACTGGGAATAGCGGAAGATGATCGGGAAGTCCTCGCCAACGGCGGCGCGGACCGCGCGGATGATCTCCAGCGCAAAACGCGAACGTTGTGCCAGATCGCCGCCATAGCCGTCCTCGCGCTGGTTGGTGCCCTCCCAGAAAAACTGATCAATCAGATAGCCATGGGCGCCGTGTAGTTCGATCGCATCAAAGCCGATTTCTTTGGCATCGGCGGCGGCCTGGGCAAAGGCGGCAACGACATTGTCAATGTCGGCCTGTGTCATGGCGTGGCCAGTGACCTTGCCGGGGAAGGCCATGCCGCTGGGGCTGTGCCCGGGGGTATCGCCACCGGGCATCACACCTGGGCGGCGAATGGCGCCCACATGCCAAAGCTGCGGCGCGATCTTGCCGCCAGCGGCATGAACCGCGTCAACAACTTTCTTCCAGCCAGCCAGGGCCTCTTCGCCATAAAAGGCAGGAACATTTGGATAACCACTGGCGGCCTCGTGATTGACAAAGGTGCCTTCGGTGATGATCAGTCCCACACCGCCTTGTGCGCGGCGCTGATAGTAGGAAACCACCGCATCGTTGGGAATATTGCCGGGCGAATAGGTGCGTGTCATTGGCGCCATGGCAATTCGGTTTTTCAGGCTTAACTTGCCAAGATCGACAGGGGCAAACAGGGTATCGGCATGGTCCATTGCGCGGGTCCTTTAATAACTAATGGTGTTGAGGCCGCTCGACGGGCCGCATCCTTGCCTGGCATCAAACATCAGTCGACCGTGCCGGGATAGGTTTGACTTGAGGTCAAACCCAGAGTGACCCAGCGTTCTGTTGCTTGCAGGCGGCGGGAAAGCAGGGGTGCGGTCTTTTGCCGATCCGGCGCAGATCAGCTGTCCTCAACCCAAACAAGAGGGGTAGCGACTTGACCCCGCACGGCGGAAGCCTCACTTTGGCGAAAAACTGCGAGCAGGAGCCAACATGGCCAGCACCCCAGCGCCTTTTGCGCGATTTGAATGGATGATTGCCTGGCGGTACCTGCGGGCGCGCCGGGCCGAAGGTGGCGTCTCGGTGATGACCTGGATCAGCCTCATTGGTATTACCCTGGCGGTCTTTGCGCTGATTGCGACGCTTGCGGTGCGCTCGGGCTTTCGCTCTGAATTTGTCGGCACCATCCTGGGCGCCAATGCCCATGTGACGCTCTACTCCCACGGGGAGCTGAACGAGGCCGGGCATTTTGAGCGCACCCTAAAGGATTTTGACGAGATGGCGGCGCGGGTGGCCGAGGTGCCGGGCGTGATCCGCGCTGCACCTCTGGTCAAGGGACAGGTCATGGCCAATGCCCGTCAGCGCAATGCCGGGGTTGAGGTCTTTGGCATTGCCAAGTCGGGCATTCTGACCATTCCGGGTGTGGCCAAAAGTGACGGCGCCATGGGGGATCTCGACCGGTTCGAGGAGGGGGTTGCGATTGGCTCTGGCGTGGCGCGCGAGTTGGGCGCCACTGTTGGCGACCGCATCAAGCTGATTTCACCCAATGGGGTCAAAACGCCCTTTGGTACCAGCCCCCGGGTCAAGGCCTATGAGGTGGTCTATATTTTTACCGCCGGACGTTATGATATTGATCGCACCCGGCTCTATATGCCCTTTGCCGAGGCGCAGAGCTTTTTCAACCGCGAAGGTGTGGCGGATGAGATCGAGGTGATGATTGAAGACCCCGAAGCGGTGGACCTGCAGGTCCTTCCGCTGTTGCGGGCCGCTGGAGGTACGGTTGGGGTCTGGACCTGGCGGGATGCTTCGGGGGGCTTTTTGCGGGCGCTGGAGGTTGAGGACAATGTGATGTTCATCATCCTGTCGATCCTGGTGCTGATTGCGACGATGAATATCGTCTCGGGTCTGATCATGCTGGTGAAAAACAAAGGCCGCGACATTGGCATCCTGCGCACCATTGGCCTCAGTGAAGGCTCGGTGATGCGGGTCTTCTTTATTTGCGGCGCCTTTACCGGCGTCTTGGGCACACTGTTTGGCGTCATTCTCGGCTGCCTCTTTGCCAGCTATATCGATCCGATCTTTTCCTTCGTGAACTTTGTCATGGGCGGTGGTGTCTGGGATCCGTCGATCCGGGGGATCTATGCGCTGCCGGCCGAGCTGAACCTGCCTGATGTGATGTCGGCAGTTGGGCTATCGCTGGGGCTTTCCTTTGTGGTGACAATCTTTCCCGCCCGGCGTGCCGCCCGGCTGAACCCGGTGGAGGCCCTGCGTTATGAGTGAAGCTGTATTAGACCTGAAGGCTGTGACCAAATCCTACAACACAGGCACTGCCAACCAGATTGACGTGCTGCGCGGGATTGATCTCACGCTGAGTCCCGGCGAAATGGTGGCGCTGGTGGCGCCTTCAGGGGCGGGGAAATCCACCCTGTTGCACATCGCAGGGCTGCTGGATGCGCCGGATGGTGGATCGGTCAAGGTCGCTGGGCAGGAGGTCAGCGGCAAGGGCGACGGTATGCGCACCACCCTGCGCCGCCGCGATGTGGGTTTTGTCTATCAGTTTCATCACCTGCTGCCGGAATTCACCGCGCTGGAGAACATCGTCCTGCCGCAGCTGGCCAATGGGATCTCGCAGGCGGGGGCAGAGGCGCGGGCAGAAGAACTCTTGGCGCTGGTGGGCTTGTCAGACCGTGCCGGGCACCGCCCTGCGGCCCTGTCGGGCGGTGAGCAGCAGCGGGTGGCCTTTTGTCGGGCGCTGGCAAATAAACCCCGAGTGCTGCTGGCGGATGAACCCACGGGCAATCTGGATCCCGGTACTTCGGATCAGGTCTTTGCTGCATTGATGGATCTGGTGGCCGGAACAGGTCTGTCGGCGCTGGTTGCCACCCATAATCACGAGCTGGCCGCACGGATGGACCGCCGGGTCAAACTGGAACAGGGCAGGCTGGTTGAGCTCTAGGCCAACTGGGTAATCCAGACCCCCAGCGCCATGACTGAGATGCCCGCGGTGCGCATGAGTGTCAGCGGCGTCGCCTGTGCTCCAAAGAGGCCAAAATGGTCAATCAAAGCGGCGCTGACCAATTGCCCAAGCAGCACAAAGAAGACCGCATTTCCGACGCCAAAATGCGGTGCCACATGGGTGATCGACAGCACATAAAAGGCCACCAATAGCCCGGCCAGAAACAGATGTTTTGGCGCCGTTGGTAGCAGCATCAGGGCGCTGGGCCCCTTGATCAGGCAATAGGTCAGCGCGGCGGCAAAGGCGACGGCAAAGAGCACCACGCCCGAAGCCGCCGGGGAGCCGATGTGCTGGCCCAGGGCGGCGTTCAAAGCCGCAAGAACCGGGATGCCAAGGCCTGCGGCCAACATGATAAGCGCGTAAGAAAGCATGGGATCTCCGGGGCTGGTGGGTGGCCCATTTCTTGCGGACCGATGATTTCGAGTGACTGTGCCCGGGAGCGGCGCACCGGGGCAAGAGCCAAGGGTAAGTTCTGGGGGCCAACGTTGCGTTTTCCTGTCGTACCCAGCCTCATTTGGTGTTTAAATACAGATCAGTGCAAAAGATTTCCCCCGGGCCTTGTGGCTTCACAGGGAAACCGCCGGATTGCCACTGACCAGAGCGCCACCTAGGAAGAAGGAAGCCAATTGATGAAATCCCCACTTGTGGTTTTGAGCCTGACGGCGCTGGTGCTTACTCTGTCAAACTGTGCGCCTGCGGATGTGGATATGCCAGAGCCGAGCGAGGGCGCGGCGCTGTTCAATCAGAACTGTTCTGCCTGCCACGGTGAAAACGCCGATCCGACCACGCGGGAGCTGTCCGTTGGAGCTCCGGATCTGCGCCATATTGCGACCCGCAACAAAGGGGTGTTCCCGCGCGCTGCCATGCTGTCACAAATCGATGGCTATGGGCGTGGTCGCGTAGGTGAGGAACAGATGCCGGAGTTTGGCAACCTGCTCGAAGGGGATCTGGTGCCTGTCGAGGTGGATGGGATCTTTACGCCAACACCGCGCCCCCTGGCAGCACTGCTGGCCTATCTGGAAGACATCCAGCGCTGACCCCAGCGCCGTCAAAGTTCCTGCCTTCAAGTGCAGATTCCCGTCAGCTCGGCGTCTTTCCACGGTAGGTAGACGTCGCTCTGCCGGGTCTTTGGCAGATCAGTGACGGGCATCACCGCCTTGAGCATCTCATGCAGCCGTTTGCTGCGGGCGGCCTGCGGCGCCAGTGCGCGGCAGCAGACGTATTCTTCAACAATGGCGCCCTGTTGTTCAAAGCCATAGCTTAGAAAATCGGGGCTATTGTCCAACTCAAACAAGTAGGGATCAGGGCTGGCACTGTGTTCGGCGGCGGCCCGCAGCGGGTGATAACCGGTGACCCGGCGGTTTTGCCATTGCCAGACATGGGTCATTTCATGGGCCAGTAACATCGCCTCGACCAGATACAGCCGGTCTGGATAGGCAGGCATATAGTCCTCGGTGTACCAGTCTTTGACAAAAAAGATCCGGTTGAACAGGGCGACAGCCGCAGGAGAGGAGGTGACAACCTTCTCTTCCTTCACCGGCGGCAGAATACGCTCGCGGCAGGTGACGCGGGGGCGGGGTTTGCGCCGAAAGGTCACGGCGGCAACTGGCGCCCCCCGCACCAGACGCACCCGGTCATGATTGATGCTGTCGCCGTGAATATCGAACAGAAAGCTGCGTTCAGCCTCGCTCAGTGGTCGTCCGCAGGCGGCAAGCAAGGAGAGAATGACAACAAGGCGCAGGATCATGCTGCGCCTCTGGCGGCTTGTTGCTGATGGCAATGGTAATGCATGTCGTAGATCAAATCCTGGCCCCGTTTTCCTATCCGCAACTCAACGCTAGAACCCGGCTGATCTCCATCAGGGAGCGTCCCGACTGCTCCTGCCAAGAGTTAAAGGCTGCTTGAACCTGGCGCAGTGCGGTCTTTGAGGTCGCGGGCTTGTCGATCACCCCTTCGGCGATCAGCCGTGCGGTGACATCCCGTGACAGGACAAAGCCGTCGCGCCCGGCAAAACGCATCACCATCTGGCCGCTATTGCCGCCCAATCGGCTACCGCGTTTTTTCAGCATCTCCAACAGACCGATGAAGTCCGTGTCTGGCCAATCAGCAAACACCTTGGCCGCGCCGCCCTCCTGGCGCAGCTCCATCAGGAAAATCGCATTGTCGCGCACTGTCTGGATCTTGGCTCCATTGCGCACGATATCGGTATTGCGCAGCAGGGCGTCCAGCTTTTCCTCATCCATAAAGGCGTTTCGCGGTACATCAAACTGATCAAAAGCCGCTTCGAACCCGGGCCATTTGCTCTCAATTACCTTCCAGCTGAAACCGGCCTGAAAGACACATTTGGTCATCAAGGAGAGCCAGCGGTCCTCTGCCAAATTCGCTACCGCGGGATCTGGGCGTTGAAGCTTCGCTTCCAGGGCCTCGGCTCCGCCATGGCGGGTAGCTGAAATGTCAAAGATCTCGTCGAAACTGCGCATGAAACCGCTCCTGCGGGTTAGGGGGCGTAAAAGGTGGCGGTGGCAGTTGCGACGAGTTTGTCGCTGGACTCTTCGCGCATCTCGGCACGGGCAAAGACCAGTGCCTTACCTGCGCGGATAACTTCGGCCCGGCACAGGATCGCGGAGCCGACACCTGGGCGCAGGAACTGCGTGTGCAGATCGGTGGTGGCAAACATCCGCATCTCACCGGCATGGGCAACGGCCGCGAGGACCATGGCGGTATCCGCCAAAGCGGCCAGCGCCTGACCAGATACGATGCCGCCCACCCGTGCCAGATGGGGCGCCAGCGGCATATGCAATACGGCGGCTTCGGGCGAAAACTCGGTGACCGTCAGATCCAGTGACCGCACCCAATCGGCAAAATTCTCGTCCAATATGGTCTGGCCATCTTTTATGCTCAGCGCTGTGGTGGAAGTCATCTCGGCCTCTTTTGCTTGTCCGTCAGGGGAGCCTAACGACCTGATTGGCGCAACTCCACCACAGATTTGCCCAATCGGAACGGAGCCGCAAACCCTACCAGGCAAAGCGCAAAGAGCTGCAGGACCAGGATATAGGCATTGTCCTGCAGATAGTCCCATTCCTGCTTCAACCGCTGGATCTGGGCAATCAGATCCTCATAGGCCTGCGCCAGAATGACAAAATCACCCGCAATGGTGGGGATCCGGCGGCGCAGGTTTTCCACAGCGGCCTCTGTGGGCTCATCCAGGGCGGTAAAGATCAAAAAGGCCTCCGGGTCAAAGGCATCGGCAGTGGCGGCCTTGGCGGTCATTTCCTGGGCGGCACTTTTGGACCCGGCGAGAAAGGAGATCCCCTGCAAAGGCGCGACCTCATCTGTGACCGCAATAAACAGGGGCAGCTCAGCATTGCCGGCGGTTGAGGCGGACAGGAATTCGACCTTGTCACAAAGCACCGCGATATCCGTGTCATAGGCCGGGTCACAAAAGCGAAGGCGAAACCGCGCCGCGTCGCGGTCAAAGGCGGATGTCGCGGCATAGGCCACGTCAATCTGGCGCTCCAGATGGCTGCTGTCGGATTTGTAGATCCCGGCGATCACCGCGGCCAGCGCGCCAATTCCGCCCAAAAGAACCCAGACCAGATCAGCAAACTTCCAGGCCCTATGACCCGCAGGTTTGCGCAGCAGGAAACCCGTCCCGACCAAGCCAATGCAAAAGCAGGCCAGGATCAAAAAGAGCTGGTTGTCGGCGATAAAAATCATGGCGGCTCCTTGGGGCAAGGCATCTGTCGCAACACTAAGAAGCCTGCAGGGGGTCATGCAACAGGGGTGAAGGAAACGTGATCACCCCAGGTCTGCGTTGGTTTGATAGGAGGATCACCAAGGCAGGTAGCGGCGCAGGGATTTCGGAGCCCTTCGCTGACGTTCGCCGCTTTGGAAGGCAACAGTTGTGAGCGAACCCCTGGGCCGCCAGGCCCGCGCCTGACCTTCCCCCCGTGGAGTTCAAGCCGGTTCCCGCAGGGACAAACAGTCTGGGGGACTGTTTGAGGCGAGGACGGGCGGAGCCCTTCGCAGGTGTCCGCAGCTTTGGAAGGTGACAGTTGCAGGTGTTTCTCTGGGCCGTCAGGCCCGCGCCTGACCTTCCCTTCGGGAGTTCACGCCGGTTCCCGTAGGGACAAACAGTCCGGGGGACTGTTTGAGGCGAGGACGGGCGGAGCCCTTCGCAGGTGTCCGCAGCTTTGGAAGGTGACAGTTGCAGGTGTTTCTCTGGGCCGTCAGGCCCGCGCCTGACCTTCCCCCCGGGAAGGCGCTTCACGCCTCCCCAAGGTCAGGCGCGGGCCTTGGGGGGGCGGAAAATTGTTGTCACTTTAGAAAGTTTGAATTTTGTTGTTCAACAATCTTGAAGGATTCAAAAGCTGGGCGGGCAGTTTTCACTGCTACATCTTCATAGTCTGACAGGGCTTTTTTAATCTGTTGGGAAGAAATTTTTGATTCACATCCGATAACCACTTCTTTGAGGCGCATATTCTGATTGAAGTCAGTGAAAAACAAACGTTGCCCTTTTGCCTTTTTGTGTACATCCAAAGGGTCAAGCTTGATGTACATTCTCCATTCTTGTTCATAAGCCCAATGAAGACTTTTTGTGCATTTTGCATACCCTGTCAGATTCTTTAGTCTTTGGGCGCATTTTAGATCAGTTCGATGGATTTTCTGTAGGTGCTCAACATATCCGACACGATCCAAGCCAGATTCGTCGATTTCAAATCCATAACATAGGCCCAAATGGTTGTTCGCATAGTGCGCCCACATCGTTGGACTGTGCCAATTGGAAGAAAAGGAAATAAAGCCACACGACTTTGAAAGGCTTACAATGCTGTCGTGCCACTCGGTCCTCAGATTGCGCTTTTCCTCTCTGTTTTTGCCCTGAAAAGAAAATGGTTTCAGTTCAAAAACATCGTTTACTTCGTCAGGGAATGATATTTTCAAATGACGCATGCATAGGTTCTCTAGAGCATGCGTTTCTGGAGTAAAATAATATAGCCTCACTCAGGCCTCCTCAAACATCCAGCTCCTCCACGAACTTCGCGTTCTCCTGAATATACTGGTAGCGCAGCTCGGGCTTTTTCCCCATCAGACGCTCGACCAGATCGCCGGTCTCGCCGGGTTCATCCTCGTCAATCGTCACCCGGATCAATTTCCGGGTGTTGGGGTCCATGGTGGTCTCTTTCAGATCCTTGGCATCCATCTCGCCCAGACCCTTGAAGCGGCTGACATCAATCTTGCCCTTGCCGCCCAGGCCCTTCTCCATCCATGTGTCCCGCTCGGCCTCATCCAGGCAGTACACACGCTTGGCGCCTTGCGTGAGGCGGAACAGCGGCGGGCAGGCGAGGTACAGATGACCACCGTCAATCAGGGGTCGCATCTGGGTGAAGAAGAAGGTCATTAACAGCGAGGCAATATGCGCCCCGTCGACATCCGCATCGGTCATGATGATGATCTTGTCATAGCGCAGATCATCAAGGTTGAACTTGGTGCCGGTGCCCACCCCCAGCGCCTCGCAGAGGTCGCGGATCTCGGCATTGGTGCCGATCTTGTTAGAGGCCGCGCCCAGCACGTTGAGGATCTTACCCTTCAGGGGCAGCAGCGCCTGATTGTTGCGGTTACGCGCGCCCTTGCCAGAGCCCCCCGCCGAGTCACCCTCGACGATGAACAGCTCAGTTCCGGCGCGGTCTTTGGAGGTGCAATCAGTCAGCTTACCCGGCAGGCGCAGCTTTTTGGTTGCGCTTTTACGCTGGGTTTCTTTTTCCTGTTTGCGGCGCAGGCGCTCCTCGGCCCGCAGCACCAGGAAATCTAGGATGGCACCGGCCGATTTGGTATCGGCGGCCAGCCAGTTGTCAAAATGGTCACGCACCGAGTTTTCCACCATCTTGGCAGCACCCTCGGTCGACAGACGGTCCTTGGTCTGGCCGACAAAGGCGGGGTCGGCGATAAAGCAGGAGACCAGCGCACAGCCGCCCGCCATCAGATCGTCGCGGGTGATGCTGGCGGCCTTTTTGTTGCCGACCAATTCGCCGTAAGCCTTGATGCCCTTGAGAATCGCCGCCCAAAAGCCGGTGACATGGGTGCCGCCCTCGGGGGTGGGGACGGTGTTACAGTAGCTTTGGGTGAAGCCATCGCGCGAGGGCGTCCAGTTGATCGCCCATTCCACATAGCCCGGCTCGCCAAATTTCTCGCGGAACTCCACCTTGCCGGCAAAAGGAACATCGGCATAGACCGAGGCCTTGCCCAGCACTTCGGTCAGATAGTCTTTGAGGCCGCCGGGGAAGTGGAAGGTGGCCTCAACCGGGGTTTCGTTGTCGTCGATTTCTGACTTCCAGCGGATTTCCACGCCCGAGAACAGATAGGCCTTGGAGCGCACCAGAGTGAACAGGCGTTTGGGCTTGAAGCGATGCGAGCCAAAGATCTGCTCATCCGCGTGGAAGGTCACAAAGGTGCCGCGTTTATTGGGGGCGGCGCCGACCTTTTCCACCGGGCCCAGGGGCAGGCCACGGGAAAAACGCTGTTCAAACAGTTCTTTGTTTTTAGCGACTTGCACCACGAGGCTATCTGAGAGCGCGTTTACAACTGAAGAGCCAACACCGTGCAGACCACCCGAGGTCTGATAGGCTTTGCCCGAGAATTTGCCGCCCGCGTGCAGGGTGCAAAGGATCACCTCGAGCGCCGATTTGTCGGGGAACTTGGGGTGCGGATCAATGGGAATGCCACGGCCGTTGTCGGAGATGGTGACCGAATAATCCTGATGCAGCGTCACCTCAATACGGTTGGCATGGCCCGCAACGGCCTCATCCATCGAGTTGTCGAGGATCTCGGCCACCATATGGTGCAGCGCCCGCTCATCGGTGCCGCCGATATACATGCCGGGACGCTGGCGGACCGGTTCCAGCCCTTCAAGCACTTCGATCGAGGAGGCGTCATAGGTTTCGTCGTCGGGCGTGCTGAGAAGGTCGTTTGCCATTGGCGGGGGCTGCTCTTCGGTTTGTTATGGTTGCTGCCATTATGGCAGGTGTTGTGGTGTTGCGAAAGAGGGCCGCTAGGGGCTGTGGATAACCTGCCGGACGGAGGGACGGTCAGCCTATAGGTTCCCGCAAAAGAAAACGAGAGCTCGGATCAAAGCCCCCGTCAGAAGTTGTGGGCGGATGCTAGGGCACAACCTGAACTGCCTTGTAGGTCAGCTGTGGCCCCAGTCCTCGGGGTTTTCGGAATTGTTGGGGCTTAGTCCCAGCACATCGCCCTTGGTCGAACAGCCCAAGCCCAGCACAGTGCGGTTGGCGTAGTTGAAATATGCAGTGACCTGGTTGATTTCGAGTATCTCACCATCAGAGTACCCCTGTTCACGCAGTTCAATCACGATGCCCTGTGTCATGCCGCCTGGATCTCTGGTCAATTGACGGGCGTAGTCCAGCGCCAGTTTTTGCCCGGCATCCAGCGGTGCATCAGCAATGTTGCGCTCCTCGATGGCGGATCGCAAGGCATTTGCCCGGGCGTCATCGCGCAACAGGCGTTTCAGCCCCGAAAAATGATGGTCCACACAATAGTCGCAATCGTTCAAACGGCTGACCCAAACACCCAGGGTTTCCAGGAACCATTTGGGAATGCTATTTCCGCTGTGATGCAGCACGTTCTTGTAGATCGCCATGTGCCCTTCCATCGAATGCGGGCGGAGCGAATGGGCCATCATGATGTTATCAACGTTGCCGTTGGGGCCGGTGACACGACCATATAGCGTTTTCAACTTGCCCGTTGCTTCGCTGAACGGAATGGTTTTGATCCAAGCCATGACACAGTCTCCCTTTTGGCGTCACAGCAAGGTAGCGGTTTCGCTAGAGGTTGAAAGTAAAATTAATGTCGGCAAGATCTTAGAGGAGATCGCACAGCAGGCTGGCTCTCTGGCTAGGGGCTAAGCTTGCTGGGCACCTGCCGTGGTGAGGTAGGTTTTGAGTTTTGCCGCGTTACGCGAGAGTGGTCCGCCTCCGGGGGAGAGGAGGAAATAGCGTTGTACGCCTCTGATCGTCGGGAAGGTCTCGCAATACTGCAGCCCGTAGGCTGCTACCATCTCATCGCTTGCGGGCGCGCGGGCCAGGGCGAATCCAAGGCCCTGAGCGGCAAGCGACAAAGCGATGGATGTTGAATCGACCATTCTGAACTTCATTGCACGCAGATCGGCATCCGGAACCAGCGACAGGATCTGATGCCAGCCGGATCGGTGGGCTGCCACCTCGAACAGGCTGAACTTGGTCAGATCCTCGGCGTTTTCCACCTGTGCGGCGAGTTCGGGACGGACAACGATATGCAGGCTTTCCTGCAGGAAAGGTTCAGCCGTATCCGCAAAATCGGTGACCGAGCCAAAGGCAATTTGCAGGTCTGGCTCGCGCCCCGGCAGAATGGTGCGAAAATCACTCAGGGTCTCGCCGGTGATGACGTCGACGCGTAGCCCGGGATGTGCCGCTTCAAAAGCCGCTAGATGCTCCGGCAGCCAGCTGGCAGCCAAAAGCGTGACCGCCTGCAGTGTAATTGTTGCTTGTGTTTTGCCGCCAAAAAGAGCCGCTGCGGTGGTTTCAACCGAGGCCAGCGAGTGCTGAACTACCGGGAGAAAGGCCGCACCCGCCGGGGTGAGGCGCACTTTTTGAGGCGCCCGTTGAAACAATTGGCGGCCCAGATGCTCCTCCAAAGCTTTCACTTGCTGGCTGACTGCGGGGGGACTCATGTTCAGCCTTTCGGCAGCCCGCACAAAGCTTTCTTCTTGCGCCGCGGCTTCAAAGACGCGCAGCCAGTTGAGGGAGGGAATTCGGGTTTGGGTCATGCATTAGGGTAAGTTGAACTTACCCTCAGTCTCAAGAACTATTTCTGGCAATAGCAGGCCTCGCTGACTTTGATGGGCAAAACCAAGGCGCAGCGAACGAGGACATCATGCAAACCCATCTGACAGCGGATCAGAAAAGACACTATGAAACCAATGGTTATATTTGCAATCTGCCCGTCTTTGACGCGCAGGGCGTTGCAAGGATCCGTTCCGAGATCGAGGCTCTGGAGGCTGCCCATCGCAGCGGTGCTAATGGTCAGGACCTGAACCAGTATTTTCGTGTGAACGGCCATGTGGTGATCCCCCTGCTGGCGGATCTTGCTCGCAGCCCGGCAATTCTGGACGCGGTGGAAAGCATTTTGGGGGAAAACCTGCTGGTCTGGTCGGTCGAACTGTTCATCAAGGAGGCCGGAAGCGAAAAAATCGTCTCCTGGCACCAGGACATTACCTATTGGGGCATGGGCGAAACCAATGACGAGGTGACCGCTTGGGTGGCGCTAAGCGATGTGAGTGAGCAAGCAGGCTGCATGCGGTTCATTCCCGGCAGTCACAGGAATGGCATTGTTGATCATCAGGATACTGCGGATGGGAATAACCTGCTGTCCCGCGGACAACAGATTGGCGGCATCAACGAAGAAGAGGCGTGTCCGGGGGCGCTGAAACCTGGGGAGATGTCTCTGCACCATGGTCGTTGCTTTCACGCCTCTGGCCCTAATCGATCAGATGGACGCCGTATTGGCCTCGCGATCCGCTATGTCACGCCAGAGGTGCGCGAGGGGCTGCCAGGACGTGACTATGCAATGCTGGTGCGCGGCAGTGATGAGGCCCGTGGCTGGGTCAATATCGCCGGACCACGAGACCTGTTTCACGCCGCTGATTTGTCGCTCTATGACAAGATCCTTCGGGATCAGCAGTCCACACTGACAGCTGGCGCGGAAAACAACGTTGCGCTCTACGCAGGAAAGGGAGCCGAGGCATGAGCCAGGCAGATCAAGACTACAAAGTATCTTTCACCCAGATGAAAGACGGCACCAAGGAAGAATATTTGAAGCTGGCCGAGCTTGAACGTCCCTATCATGCCCTTACCGCTGATCGGGTGATGGATGAGATGCGCCGCCAGGGGGAGGTCTCGCTGGAGGGCTATCAGATCACCCGGCTGCAACACGGGCTGCAGTCCGCCACCCGGGCCGAGGCCGATGGGGTGGATATCGACTGGGTTGTTGCGGCGCTGTTGCATGACATCGGTGATGGGTTGGCGCCCCAGAACCATGATCGTTTCTCAGCCGAGGTGATCCGGCCCTTTGTCCGCTGGGAGGTTTCCTGGTGCATCGAACATCACGGCATCTTCCAGATGCTGTACTACGCACGTCACTACAATTGGGATGAAAACGCGCGGGATGAGTTCAAAGATCACCCCTGTTTTGCGACCTGTGCCACCTTCTGCGAGCGCTGGGATCAAAGCGCCTTTGACCCTGAGTACCCGATGAAACCGCTTTCGTATTTTGAACCCATGGTCCGTGAGGTTTTTGCCCGCAAGGCCTATGATCCGGAGGTGATCCAAGAGGGTGTTTCAATAGGGCTGAATTTCTGACACTGCGGCGTTGCCGTGTCCAACCCTGGGGGATCTTTGATCCCGCTGGTCTGACTCAGGCATGCCAGTCGAGAATGGCCTGAGCAACATCACCGGGTTGTTGGTGGTGTAGCCAGTGGTCACAGCCCGCCAGCGTGACGCGGGTAAGATCGGGGGCGAAGTCTTCCAACCCTTGGGTCGTTTCTGGCAGCAGCGCTGTATCTCCATCCCCCCAGAGCAAAAGGTGGGGTTGGCGAACCATCAGGCGCTCCACCGGCAGGGGGGGCATGGCGATCGGCTGTCCCGGGCTGCCGACCTGAAGCGGCGAGGCTCGGTACCAGTTGACCATGGCCTCCAGCCTGCCTGGACGGGACCATTCCGCCTTGTAGGTTTGTAGCAAGGCACCAGAAAGCCAGGACATATCCATATGGGTAGCAAACAGCTTCTGGAGTTTTTCAAACCCATTGGCGCTTAGTTCTGCCTCGACACCGGGTTGTCGAAGCCAGGTGATGTATTGTGAGGCAGCTGTCTGCGCGCCACCCGCGGCCAGGGCACGCTGGAAAGGGACCGGGTGCACCCCATTGGCGATGATCAAGCGGTCAACCAACTGCGGGTGAAACATGGCCAGCCCATAGGCAATGGCGGCGCCCCAGTCATGACCAAAGACCGTAACGGGGCGGTTCTGGGGGCTGATCAGGGCAGCCATATCGCCAACAAGCTCAGCTGCGGTATAGTTTTCAACGCCTTTTGGTGCCCAGCTTTGACCAAACCCGCGTTGATCGGGCGCGATACAGTGAAACCTCTGGCTCAGACGCTGCGCCACCTGCTGCCAGGCGCCGCCATATTCCGGAAAGCCATGCAGCATCAGCAACGGCGGCAGATTGGGATCTCCCCAGCGGCGGACATAGAAGGGCTGCCCTTTCAGCGTTTCAAAACTCCCCTGCATCTGATCCTCTCCTTGCTTTGGGAAAGGCTGGGCGCTGGCCAAGTCTCACACAAGCAAACCGTCGCGTCACCTGCGGGAAGAAAAAGAAAAAATGCACCAGATATGACAGTTTTTTGACACAGGTCAGCGCGGCGCTGTTCCGGAAGAATTAGGATCCCGGCGAACAGAAAACAAAGGGACAAAAATGACAGAAGCCACTGCCAACTCTCCGATTGCACCAACCGAATTTACCGAAGTCACGACTGCCGCGAATACAGCCCCCAAGGGGCCTTCGCCCGAAGAGATCCACAGCGCTTTTGAAAGCGGTCGCTACCCCTACAAGAAGAAGATGGGGCGCCGCGTTTATGAGGCTGAAAAGGCGCGTCTGCAGGCGGAGCTGTTGAAGGTTCAGCTTTGGGCGCAGGAGACCGGCCAGAAATTTGCCATGGTCTTTGAAGGACGCGATGCTGCGGGTAAGGGCGGTACGATCAAGCGCTTTACCGAGCACCTGAACCCGCGTTCGGCCCGTGTTGTGGCCTTGAACAAACCCACCGACGAAGAGCGTGGTCAGTGGTATTTTCAGCGTTATATCAATCATCTGCCGACCAATGGTGAGATCGTTCTCTATGACCGCTCTTGGTACAACCGCGCCGGTGTTGAGCGTGTCATGGGGTTCTGTGAGCCTGATGAGTACTTGGAATTCATGCGTCAGACGCCTGAACTGGAGCGGATGCTGGTGCGCTCGAATGTGCGGCTTTACAAGTACTGGTTCTCAGTGACCCAGGAAGAGCAGCTGCGCCGGTTCAAATCGCGTGAGACCGATCCGCTAAAACAGTGGAAGCTGTCGCCAATCGATAAGGCCTCATTGGACAAATGGGATGACTACACCGAGGCCAAGGAGGCGATGTTCTTTTACACAGACACTGCCGATGCGCCCTGGACCGTGATCAAATCTAACTGCAAGAAACGCGCGCGTCTGAACTGTATGCGTCATTTCCTGAGTACCCTGGACTATCCTGGCAAAGATCACTCGATCGCCCAGGATCCCGATCCGCTGATCGTGGGGCAGGCGCATCATGTGATCCACCGCTCTGATCACATCCTGGGTAAGGCTCTGCATCCAGAAACCAAATCGCGCTAATCTGCCATCTCCTGCCGCCCTTGTCTGAGGGCGGTAGTTTGAACTGAAGTGTTCTGCTGCGTTCTCGGTGCTTGCCGGGGGCGCAGTACCTGCTAAGACTGCCCTATGGTAGAACAGTTCAACACCCCTATGTCCACGCCCAGGATGACCACAGCTGGCCACCTGCGGGCTGTATCCCTGCTTGGTTTTCCGCTGGTTGGCGGCCATGTGGCGCAATTTGCCATTGGCATGACGGATTCCATCATGCTGGGCTGGTATGGGGCCGCAGCCCTGGCTGCGGTGACTTTGGCGGGCTCCTATTTCTTTGTGTTCTTCCTTATGGGCGCAGGATTCGCCATTGCGGTGATGCCGCTGGTGGCGGCGGCTGCCGGCGCGGGCGAAGAGCGCCAGATCCGGCGCGCAACCCGCATGGGGCTGTGGCTGTCGCTGCTCTATGGCGTGGCAGCGATGCCGGTGCTGCTGTTTTCAGAACAGATCCTGTTAGCGCTGGGGCAAAAGCCCGAAGTGGCAGGGCCTGCCTCGGACTATTTGCAACTGGCGGGCTGGGGGCTGTTCCCGGCGCTGTTGGTTATGGTGTTTAAATCCTATCTTGCGGCACTGGAGCGCACTCAGATCGTGCTGTGGATCACCATTTTGGCGGCTGTGGTCAACGGGCTAGTCAATTATGCGCTGATCTTTGGCAACTGGGGCGCGCCCGAGCTGGGCATCGCCGGGGCGGCCTATGCCTCGATTGCGACCCAGACGGTGTCCTTGCTGGCGGTGGGCGCCTATGCGCTATGGGTACTGCCGGAACATGAGATCCTGAAGAATTTCCATCGCCCGGATTGGGAGATGTTTGCACGTGTCTTTAAACTGGGCATGCCCATAGGCCTAACCAACCTCAGCGAAGTCAGCCTCTTTGCGGCCTCAGCGATGATGATGGGCTGGCTGGGGACCATTACGCTGGCCGCCCATGGTGTGGCGATGACCCTGGCAGGGCTGACCTTCATGGTGCATCTGGGGCTGAGTAACGCCGCTACCATTCGTGCTGGGAATGCCTATGGGCGCGGTGATCGGGCCCATATGGCGCTGGGCGCTCAGGTGGTGATTGTGCTGTCGCTTGCGATGGCGTTGATTGGCATCGCGGCCTTCCTGCTGTTCCCGGATCAGCTGATATCGCTGTTTCTGGATCCCAGTGATCCCAACAAGCCCGAAATTCTGATTGTCGGTGCCAGCCTTTTGGCGATGGCAGCATTGTTCCAATTGGCCGATGGCATGCAGGTCATTGCGTTGGGCGTGTTGCGCGGGGTGCAGGACACCAATTGGCCCATGGTGATTGCGGCGCTCAGCTACTGGGCGATTGGCGTTCCGGCCTCTTATATCTTTGGCTTTACTTTCGGCTGGGGCGGCGTTGGGGTTTGGTCCGGGCTGGTGCTGGGGCTCAGCTTTGCTGGCGTCTTCCTAATGCTGCGCTTCTGGCGCCATTCCATCAAACGCACTCCTGAGAAAATGGCAGCCTAGGCTGCAGTGTTTACTCGGGCTTTTTGCCCTTCATCAGCCGGTCCGCCTTTTTGCGCACCAAAACGCTGCGCAGGTCATGCATGGTCAGCAACAGATCATCGGTGACGGCCTCGAGCTGCTCATCCGTGGCCTTGGTCTGGGCCCAATGGGCGGTGAGGTTCAAATGATCCACCGCCCGTTTGATATCGTCGATGTCCCTTGCCGCCAGCACCGACTGGCGCTCTGCCATCCAGGATTTGATCTCCGCCAGATCCCGCTCTGACAAGACACGGCCGCCATGGGGCTTGATCTCACCATTGCGGATGTTGATGGCTGCGATCTGATCCATGTCGATGCGCCGTTGCCGGTTTTCGGTATCTACCCGAAATACAAAGGCCCCGTTTTCACGGACACGAAAGAAGTACTCGGGCAGCATCCCAGCCATTCAACAGGTTCCTTTGACTTAGGTCAGCGCGGCGCAGAATGCAGCGATGCGGGCACAGGCCTTCGTGAGGGCCTCGTCGGAGGTGGCATAGCTGACCCGGAAGTTGGGCGACAGACCAAAGGCGGCCCCAAAGACCACTGCGACATCCGCTTCGGCCAAGAGTGCTTTGGCAAAAGCCTCATCATCCTCGATCACTGTGCCCTTAGGCGTTGTCTTGCCAATCAGCCCCTCAATAGATGGGTAGACGTAAAACGCGCCTTCGGGCGTTGGGCAGGTCACGCCATCGATCGCGTTCAGTGCTGCCACCACCAGATCGCGCCGCCGTTTAAAGGCGACATTGTTGCTCGCCAGGAAATCCTGCGGGCCATTCAGGGCCTCAACGGCGGCCCATTGGCTGATCGAGGAAGGGTTGGAGGTGGACTGCGACTGCACCTTGCGCATGGCGGCAATCAGATGTTGCGGGCCTGCAGCATAGCCAATCCGCCAGCCAGTCATGGCATAGCCCTTGGAGACACCGTTGCAAGTGAGGGTGCGCTCATAGAGACCGGGCTCCACCTGAGCGGGGGTGGCAAATTCAAAGCCATCAAAAACCAGATGCTCATACATATCATCTGACATCACCCAGACATGGGGGTGACGCATCAGCACATCTGTCAGGGCCTTCAGCTCAGACTGGCTATAGCCGGCACCGCTGGGGTTGGAGGGGGAGTTGAAGATAAACCATTTGGTCTTGGGGGTGATGGCCGCCTCCAGCTGCTCTGGCGTCAGCTTGAAATTGGTTTCAAGGCTGGCCTCGACTGCAACCGGCGTGCCGCCGGCCAGCAGCACCATGTCGGGGTAGCTCACCCAATAGGGGGCCGGGATGATCACCTCATCACCAGGGTTCAGCGTTGCCATCAGCGCATTATACAGCGTCTGTTTGCCACCGGTCCCAACAGAGACCTGGGCCGGTTCGTAAGATAGGCCGTTTTCACGCTCAAGCTTGGTGCAGATCGCCTGTTTCAGCTCGATGATGCCATCGGGGGCAGTGTATTTTGTCTTGCCTGCCGCGATGGCCGCCACGGCGGCATCCTTGATGTTCTGGGGCGTGTCAAAGTCAGGTTCTCCGGCGCTTAGCCCTATGACGTCACGACCTGCGGCGCGCAGCTCTGCGGCCATGGCAGTGATCGCGATAGTGGGCGACGGTTTTACACGCTCGAGGGTCTTGGAGAGGAAAGACATGGCGGCTGGTCCCTGTTTGAATGTTCTTGGCAACTGTCATAGGGTGCCACCAAATCTCGATCAAGCAACATTGACAAAGACCTGAACGGAGATCGCATATGTCTGACGAAACAACGGATTGGTTTGGACCTGAGGCCGCAACATTTGGCGATCGCGTTGCCGCTGCCCGCGAGGCTGCCGACATGACGCAGGCGCAATTGGCGCGCCGCCTTGGGGTCAAGAAAACCACTTTGATGGGCTGGGAGCAGGATCTGTCAGAACCCCGCGCCAACAAGCTGTCGATGGTATCCGGTCTGTTAAATGTCTCGATGTCCTGGCTTTTGACCGGCGAGGGCGAAGGCATGTCCGAGCCGAATGAAATGGATGTTGAGGTGGGCGATTTTGCCGGTGTGCTGCAAGAGCTGCGTGGCCTGCGCAATGAGATGCGCAGCAACGCCGAGCGCGCTGCCCGGTTGGAAAAGAAACTGCGCACGATCATCCAAAGTGCCACCACCACATGAGGTCGACGGGATGACAGAGGCACCGGAACTGTATGAGCACCGCCTGAAGCGTCTCAAGATGCGCTCGATGCGGCGTGGCATCAAAGAGATGGATATCCTGCTGACGGCCTATGCGGATGCAAACCTGCCCGCGATGGATGCCGCCAAGCTGGATCTCTATGATCAGCTTCTGCACGAGAATGACCAGGATCTCTATCAATGGGTTACGGGGCAGGTGGCAACACCTAGCCCCTATGAGTCGCTGATCCAGGAAGTCGCGCAAACTCATCAAACTAAATAAAAAACCAGCTTAACGCATTTTTGGGGAATTTTCTGCATTCTCTCCTGAGCAAACTCGAGTCGGAGATGCGAATGAGTATGGAAATGCCAATTGGCCAGCAGGACCGCAAAGGGTTCATGACTGGTTACCTTGAAGCGCTGGCGCTGGTGGAGCGACTGCACCGTCTGCTGCTTGACGTGATCAAGGATGAGTTCGAACGCGTAGGCGTTCTGGAAATAAACGCAGTGCAAGCGCTGCTCTTGTTCAACGTCGGTGACAATGAGGTCACTGCAGGCGAGCTGAAGAGCCGTGGCTATTATCAGGGCAGCAATGTCAGCTATAATCTGAAAAAGCTGGTTGAGCTGGACTATATGCACCATCAGCGCTGCGAAATTGACCGCCGGTCTGTTCGGGTTCGCCTGACACCGCGTGGTCGCGAGATCCGCGATATCGTCGCGGGCCTCTTTGCACGCCACGCCGAAGGTCTAGAGGGCAAGGATGTTATCAGCCGCGAAGGCGTTGCTAACATCACGGACTCGCTAAAGCGGGTGGAACGGTATTGGTCGGATCAGATCCGCTATATCTATTAAAAACAGTGCTTTGGGGCAAAATGTCCCTGAGTAAACATCTGGGGCGCGCAAGAATTGCACCGCCCAAAGCTAAAAAATAATCATGGTTCGACTGGACATCAGTCGCATCTAGACTTGAAGAATTCGGGTTCGCTACAAAACGCACCGCCTAGTCCTCAGAGGACCAGCGGTGCGTTTTTTATTTGGCCTGCCCTCATTTGACTGCAGGCAATTGGTCGGGGCTTGGGTTACCAGTGGCCGGTATTTCCCATGCTGGTCCAGGGCTCTGCTGGCTCTAGGGCCTCTCCGTTTTGCAGCAGCTCGATCGAAATATTATCGGGCGAGCGAATAAAGGCCATACGCCCATCATGGGGCGGGCGGTTGATGGTCACGCCGTTGTCCTGCAGGAACTGGCAGGTCTCATAGATATTATCGACACCATAGGCCAGATGGCCAAAATGGCGGCTGTCACTGGGCAGGCCGTCGTCCCCGTCCCAGTTATAGGTCAGCTCTACTGGGGTTTCTTCCTGACCGGGCGCGGCCAGATAGAGCAGGGTGAAGCGACCCTGTTCGCTGTCGTAGCGGCGGGTTTCCCGCAGTCCCAGAAGTTCATAAAATGCTCTGGATTTTTCCAGGTCTTTCACCCGAACCATTACGTGCAGATATGTAAGCGCCATGTGCGAGGATCCTTGATGGTTTGAACATCCCATTCCAGGGTCCGTGGACCGACTGGGAGATGGGGCGTTAGATATGCTTGGTACAATCTGCCCGGACTATAGGCCAGTTCCAATCGATTCGCAGGGTTGGAAGCTTGGCAGCTTGCGCTCAAAGAATATGTGCTCCGAGAGCTGAGGGGCGTTCGTCTGGCGGCTTGCGGCCATTCGTCCGTCTTGCCTCAGCATCTGCATCAGTGCTTGTGCTTGTTATTTGGGGCGACTCCCCGCTATGACTGCAGGACTGGCATCGACCGTCAAAGAGGGATCACAGTGCAGCAATATCACGCGGCCTTGCGCCAAATTCTGGAAACCGGTGTACCCAGTAGCGATCGCACTGGCACTGGCACGATCTCTTGTTTTGGCATGCAGACACGATACCCTCTGGCGGATGGTTTTCCGCTGGTGACGACTAAAAAACTGCATCTGCGCTCGATCATTCATGAGCTTTTGTGGTTCCTGTCAGGTGATACCAATATCAAATACCTCAAGGACAACGGCGTTTCGATCTGGGATGAATGGGCCGATGAAAACGGCGATCTTGGGCCGGTCTATGGCTATCAGTGGCGGAAATTCCCCAAGCTGGAGCTGGTGCCTGGGACCACCGGGGATGAGCCGATTTACCGCGCGGGCACCGTTGATCAGATTTCCGATCTGGTGGAGATGATTAAAACCAGCCCAGACAGCCGCCGCCTGATCGTTTCGGCCTGGAACCCTGCGGATGTGCCAGATATGGCGCTGCCGCCCTGTCATACCCTGTGGCAGGTTCGGGTGTTGGGCGGCAAGCTGCACCTGCAACTCTACCAGCGTTCCGCAGATATGTTCCTGGGCGTACCCTTCAATATTGCCTCCTATGCCCTGTTGCAGGTGATGCTGGCCCATGTGACCGGCTATGAGCCGGGAGATTTTGTGCATACTTTGGGCGATGCGCATATCTATTCGAACCATCAGGATCAGGTGGCGCTACAGCTCTCGCGTAGCCCAAAACCGCTGCCGCAGATCCGGATCAAACGGCAGGTCTCGTCGATCTTTGATTTCACCTATGATGATTTTGAATTCCTGAACTATGATCCCGATCCGGGCATCAAGGCGCCCGTCGCTGTTTGAGCCTGCTGCTCTGGCACTGACCGCCGTCATCGTATCATAAGCCCCGGGCGCAAGCGGGGCCCGTTTCAAGGTAGACCGCAAAATGATAACCCTGATTGTTGCCCGTGACCGCAATGGTGCCATTGGCAAGGACAATAGCATTCCCTGGCATGCGCCCGAGGACCTCAAGGCTTTTCAGCGCGAAACCCTGGGCGGAGCCATCGTTATGGGGCGCAATACCTGGGACAGCCTGCCATTCAAGCCCTTGAAAAACCGGTTGAACCTGGTGGTTTCTTCAAACCCGCAGGCGGCAGATGATGTGTATGCATCGGTAGCAGATGCCGTGGAGGCGGCCTATGCGCAGGGCTATCGTCGCGTCTATGGCATTGGCGGCGCGGGGATCTACCGCGAAATGATGCAGATCGCGGACCGCCTGTTGATTACCGAGGTCGCTGTTGAAGTCGAAGGCGCGGATACCTTTTTCCCCGAGATGGCGCCCGGCGAATGGCTGCAACATGGCGAAACACAGCTGCGATCCGATGATCCGGCCTGCATCATGGTGGAATACCTACGCGCCTCCCCTAGTCGATAGGGCAGAGTGCCCGGTTTTACGTGAGACGGGCTAATCGTAGGCGACGAGCGTCGGGGGGAGGGCGCAGCTAGCGCCCCGCCGCAGGTGGATAGCAACTAGCCGCACGATGGGTTGTGCGCTCGGATCAGGCGCTCAGGCTAGTTGGAGCTCATAAGGGGTTTGATTTCCCCAGCCATTTGCCGCCCATCGCGTCCCTCGGTCAACTCGAAGTCAACTTTCATGTTGTCAGAGAGACCTGTTAAACCGGATCTCTCAACCTGAGAGATATGTACAAAGACGTCATTTCCGCCGCCATCGGGTTCGATGAAGCCAAATCCTTTGGTGGTGTTGAACCATTTCACGGTGCCAGTTGGCATTTCCCGTGTCTCCTTCTACTAATGTGTTGTTCTGGGGCAGCCCAGCGAATATTGGGGTTTGTGACGGCCAGATATCTGTGTGCAAACGTGGCAGGCCCAAGGGCCGGTCATACAAGCACCGATTTACGTGTCTCCCCAACTGCAACTGTTGCATGTGTATAAAATAAATCAAGTGGCTATAGGCATTCTTCCATAGATTGTGTTGATTGTCACGCTGAGGAAAGGAAGTTCATGATCCTCTACGGATTAAAAAACTGCGACACCTGTCGTAAAGCCATGAAACAACTGCCTGAGGCTCGCCTGGTGGATGTGCGCGGCGAAGGGGTGCCAACGGAGGTGTTGACCGAGGCGCTGATGCGGTTTGGGGAAAAATTGGTGAATACCCGTTCAACCACCTGGCGGGGATTGAGCGAGGAGGAACGTGCAGGAGCGCCAATTGATCTGCTGCAACAGCACCCGGCCTTGATGAAGCGTCCGCTGATCAAAACCGATGACGCGCTGTATTTGGGTTGGGATAAGACCACGCAGGCCTCCCTGACAGGGTAGTCCAACCGGGGGAACCCAACGGGCTATCTGGATTTGAGACGCAAAAAAGGCGCCGCTGCGAGGAGCAGGGCGCCTTTCTGTGTGGCTTGGCTTTTTGCTGGTTTGGGCTGCGGGCCTTACATGGCTTCGGATTCGATCCGGCGTTTCAAGACCGTATCCAAGGACAGTGCGCCTGCGCCTTTGACCACCAGCACGGCCAGAACAAAGACCCAGAACAGGCGCTGATCCATAATCACGCTATCGGGGAAACGGTCGAACAGAGCGCCCAGAGTCTTGGCGTCCGTCGCGCCATGGCCAATGACATCCGTCAGCGACTGCACAACGATAAAGCCAATCATGCCCAACGAGGCCAACCGGGTGAACAGGCCCAGAATGATCATCAGGGGCAGGATGAATTCGGCATAGGTGCCGGCAAGAACCACCAACTGGTGGAACAGTCCGAACTCGGACACATCATAGCCAACGGCTTCCAGCTGTTTTGGGAAGATCTGGGAATAGGCGCCAATAGAGGGGCTGAACAGGCCAAAGAAACCGTCGCCCAGTTTGGTCAGGCCGGAGTTCCAATAATAAAGCAGCAGCGTGGCGGCAAAGACAAAGCGTGCCGCCAGCGGCAGCACCCAGCTGCCAATCTTTTCTACCAGGTCAAAAACGGCGTTGTGAATGGTGACAAGTAGGTGCATGTCATTACCCTTTGTTTACTAGTCCAGTGATTGCTCCGCCCTGCAACAGCAGGGTGAGTGGGGAGCTGAGGTCAAATTTGGTGTCAGTGCTGCGAGCCTGGTCCAGTGCCTGGCCAATGCTGGCGCCCTGCATGAGCGCCTCTATCCAGGTGGCCTCGGCGCTGCTGACGACCTGCGGGATCGGGTCGAACTCCGGGCGGGTGATCAACACCGCTTCGGCGCCTGCCTGTGGCTTGTCTGCTCCCTCAATGGTGTTGAAGCGCCAGATCGACTGGATCGGCCAAGGCGAGCGCAGGAGATGGAGCGCCGGGGAGAGCGTCAGCCCTGTTTGCAACAGTGCCTCTTCAGACAGTTCTGCCAGCTTCAATGGGTCGATAGCACTGGCATCCGCGGCGTGATAGGCATGGCGCAGAGCAAGTTCCAGCCGGGCGATATCGCCCAGGTAGCCGAGATGATCCAGCTGCGGCATGCCCTCCAGAAAGGCCGGGAACTCGGCTCCATAGAACATCATCAGTGGCGAGCTGGGGGGATGGGCGCGCAGGAAAAGACCGGACAACCCATCCATGTTCTTGTTTCCCAACAGCTTGGCAACCACCGGAAAAGCACTATGCATTGCTTCGGTCAAAGAGACCGCCACATTGTTGCGATAAACCGAGAACCGCCGTCCAGCCGCCAGGCAGTCCTGATCAACCAGCCCTTCGGGCACCGGCGTCTCTGCGGACATCAGGGCAGTGATAAACTGCGCCTGATCGACCAGAGGCGTGTGGGATTTCAACTGTTTGCTCATGCCGGGACTTGTTGCGCAGCTGCGAGTGGCGCCTGGGCAGGAAGATTGGCCAAGGCAAAAGCGGCGCGTTCGGCTTCGGCGGCCAGGGTCGACCAATCAGGGACATCATTGTCCCATTCAATCAGCACCGGCTTGGGGCCTGCGCGTTCCAAAGTGTAGTCCAGCAGGGCCCAGACGGGATCCACCACTTCGCGGCCATGGCTGTCGATCAATAGAGGGCGCCCCTGATCATCGGTGTCTTCGTCATGACCGCCCAGGTGGATCTCGCCAACCCTGTCCAGCGCAAAGGCATCGATATAGCCCTGCGGAGAGAAGGCCAAGTTGGTGGCAGAGACAAAGACATTGTTGACGTCGAGCAGCAATCCACAGTCCGTGCGACGGCTGATCTCTGCCAGAAAATCCGGTTCCGACCAGGTGCTTTCAGCAAAGGCGAGGTAGCTGGAGGGGTTTTCCAGCAGCATGGGGCGGTCAATCACCTCTTGCAGCTGATCGATATGCGTGCAGACACGGGTGAGCGTCTCATCCGTATAGGGCAGGGGCAGCAGGTCGTTGTAGAACTGGCCGTCATGGGTCGACCAGGCAAGATGTTCGGAAAAGCTGGCGGGGTTGAGCCAGCTCACAAGGTGTTTCAACCGGGACAGATGTTCTGGGTCAAGCGGAGCTTCGCCGCCAATCGATAGGCCAACACCATGCACCGAGATGGCAAATTTTTCAGCCAGATGGCGCAGCTGGGCAAGGGGGCGTCCACCAGCTCCCATGTAGTTTTCCGCGTGGATCTCCAGCCATTGCACCGGCTCAGCCTGCTCCATGATCTCGGCAAAATGCTGTGGCTTATAGCCGACACCAGGCGCATTCGGCAGAGATCTGTTGGGAAAGGACTGAAGCATGGCAGATCTCGTATCAGATGGACCCGATCAGGTCGGATCAAGTCGGGAAGAGACGGCAGCGGGATCATTCAGCCAATAAAAGAGCGCCACGGGGGGGGGAAGCAGATGAACTGATTGGCTGAAGGTTCTGAAAGGGCATTCTTGCTGGTCTGGGTGTTCAATTCAAGAGGGCAGCATGGGGACCGCCCTCCTGGATCTGTTTCACTGCGCTAGCTTATGCAGGCAGATCGCGTTCCTGTGCGTCCAGCGAACCAGTGCGCTTGCTGCCATCGGCGAGGTCCGGCAGTTCGATATCGGCGCAGGTGCCCGCATCGACCAAAGTCCAGGCATTGCCCTGATAATCAACTGTGGATGTGCCAGCGCAGGTGGTGCCGGGGCCAGCGGCACAGTCGTTTTGACCGGCAAGGGAGACACCATAGCATTTCTCTTTGGTGCCAGCGGCGGCAGGCATGGTGGCGGCTGCGGTCAGAGCTGCGGCAACGGCACTTGCAACGGCGAGAGATTTGGAAGTTTTCGACATCTCATGAATTCCTTTTGGTTAGGCTTGCGCTGTCTTGTTGACATGAAAAACCTAACCCGAGGAGTACAAGAGTTTAAGTCACGAGAGCGTGTCTCACGGGCGCGTCAGCATCCGTGACAGTAGGGTTCTACCTAGTGGATTGAAAATAAAAGAAATTCTGAAGCATTGAAACAAAACGGCCCCCAAATGGGGGCCGCTAAGTTAAGGTTTTAGAGGAAATGTTACAAAAGGTCTGGCGCCGTTGCTTCGGCCCCAAGAGCCTTTGTAACATTTTCGAGACTATCAACACGCGTCTGCTTCTCACCCAGGCGGCGGATCGAGACGGTACGCTCCTCCACTTCGCGATGGCCAATGGCCAGGATCACCGGCACTTTGCCCAGGGAATGTTCGCGGACCTTGTAGTTGATCTTCTCGTTGCGGATATCGGCCTCAGCGCGCACGCCCTGTTTCAGCAGTTCGGCCACGACCTCATGCACATAGTCATCCGAATCCGAAGTGATGGAGGCGACAACCACTTGGCGCGGTGCCAACCAGAAAGGCAGCTTGCCGGCGTGTTCTTCGATCAGAATACCGATGAAGCGTTCAAAGGATCCCAAAGTTGCCCGGTGCAGCATGACCGGACGGTGCTTGGCGCCATCGGCACCAATATAAGTGGCATCCAGGCGTTCAGGCAGAACAAAGTCAACCTGATGGGTGCCGCACTGCCAATCCCGGCCAATGGCATCGGTCAGAACAAACTCCAGCTTGGGCCCGTAAAAGGCGCCTTCGCCTGGGTTCAGCTCTGGCTCGATCCCGGCGGCACGGGTGGCCGACAAGAGAGCAGCCTCGGCCTTGTCCCAGACTTCATCCGAGCCGGAACGCTTTTCTGGACGATCGGAGAACTTCACCGAGAAATTCTCAAAGCCCAGATCCTTGTAGATGGTGGACAGAAAGCGGATGAACTCGGCGGTTTCCGACTCGATCTGATCTTCCGAGCAGAAAATGTGACCATCGTCCTGGGTAAAGCCACGCACCCGCATGATGCCGTGCAGCGCGCCCGAGGGCTCATAGCGGTTGCAGGAGCCGAACTCGGCCATCCGCAGCGGTAGATCGCGGTAGCTCTTGAGGCCCTGGTTGAAGATCTGCACATGGCAGGGGCAGTTCATCGGTTTCAGCGCGTTGACTGCTTTTTCACGGGCGTGCTCTTCGTCGACTTCAACGATGAACATGTTTTCCTGGTATTTTTCCCAGTGACCTGAGGCCTCCCAGAGCTTGCGATCCACCACCTGCGGGGTGTTCACCTCGACATAGCCGCCTTTTTCCTGCTGGCGGCGCATGTAGTCCTGCAGCTGGGTGTAGATCTTCCAGCCATTGGGGTGCCAGAAGATCTGGCCGGGGGCCTCTTCCTGCATATGGAACAGATCCATTTCACGGCCCAGCTTGCGGTGGTCGCGTTTGGCGGCCTCTTCCAGCATATGCAGGTGGGCCTTGAGCTTTTCCTTGCCGGTGAAGGCAACGCCGTAAATGCGCTGCAGCATGGCGCGGTCACTGTCACCGCGCCAGTAGGCGCCCGCAATGCTCATCAGTTTGAAGGCGTCACCGGGCAATTGGCCAGTGTGCTGCAGGTGGGGGCCACGGCAGAGATCCTGCCAGTCGCCATGCCAGTACATGCGCAGCGGTTCATCGCCGGGAATGGCCTCGATCAGTTCGACCTTATAGGGCTCATCATTGGCAGTGTAGAAGTCAACGGCGCGCTGACGGTCCCAGACCTCAGTCCGAACAGGTTCGCGCTTGTTGATGATTTCTTTCATCTTTTTCTCAATCACGCCCAGGTCTTCCGGGGTGAAGGGCTCGGCGCGGTCAAAGTCGTAGTACCAGCCGTTTTCAATCACCGGGCCGATGGTGACCTTGGTGTCGGGCCAGAGCTCCTGCACGGCGCGGGCCATGACATGGGCAAGATCGTGACGGATCAGCTCATTGGCCTGCGCTTCATCCTTGAGGGTGTGCAGGGCGATGGCGGCATCGGCATCAATCGGCCATTGCAGATCCCAGTGCTGACCATCCAGGGTGGCGGAGATGGCCTTTTTTGCCAGCGAGGTTGAAATGTCGGCGGCGATTTCGGCGGCGGTGATGCCAGCCTCATAGCTGCGTGCATTGCCATCGGGGAATGTGAGAGAGATTTGGGCCATATCCTGGCTGCTCCTCGTCGGTTTGGCGCCCACTGAACGCCCGGTTGCGGGTTATGTGATGGGGAGGATTTGGCAGCTGTATCTGGTCGTGTCAAGGGGGCGAGGGGCCAGCCCCTCGCGCTCCCCGGGATATTTCTGGCCAAATGAAAACCAGCGGCTTGGCTTTACTTTGCCAGGGGGGAGGGAACACCTTGGCGGATCATGCGGGAGTACTCGGGGCTGATACCTTGGGCCTGGGCGCGGGCCGTAATGCGGCCCATTTGAGTCAGCTCCGTGAGCGGCAGGCGGCTGTCGAGAACGCCAGCGTCATAGGCGTAGCCTGCCAGGTAGCCATTGGCCAGGACCCGCCAATCCAGAGGGATGTCTCCGGTGATGGTGCGGATCATTTGCAGGACCACGGTGGTGCAATTGGTAAAGAGCGAATTGTACCACCGGGGCTGCGCGGCCAGCTGATTGGCCGCTGCCACATAGTGCAGCAACAGGGCGCGGGCTTTGTCTGGGCTGGTGTTCGTGCGGTAGAGCTGGACGTCTTCGCCGCGGGCATTGGTGCGGGTGCCCACCACATCGCGTTCATCTGCGGCGATCAGGGATAGGGTGTTGGCTTTGAACATATCAGCGATGGGAGAGAAGCTGCCGTCGCGCTGGCGGCGCACTTCCACTGACCAGGCGAGTTGTTCTCCATCGGCAAAACCGAAGCTGATGATCATATGGGCAATGGTTTTGCTGGACCAATAGGACATGAAAAGATCAAGGCTTTCCAATTGGTCTAGATCATAGCTGCGGGTCTCCCAGTTGGGGTCAAAATCCACCGGGCTGCGCCAGGTGAAATTGCGGACATGCTCCAGTGTCAGCAGTGAGCCCTCAAGCTGTCCGGTGACCTGGTGTTCCACGTCTGGGGCCCAATCACGGGTCGCAGGCGGGGTGAGACTGGTCCACCAGGTGATCAGAGTTGCCAGTGCAAGCAAATAGGTGGCAAGGGCACGCAGGCGCCGGGGGCGAAAGAGCCCCAGGATCACTGCCAGTGTCAGGATGGCAAAGCCGGTGGCAAAGCTCATACGGGTGAAGAGGCTAAAGGGCAGGCGATACCAGAGGGCCAGTGACGCCCAGACGCCGGAGAGGGCAATCGCCAAGCAGAGCGCAGCAAGGCCACTGCGATGGAGTATCTGTGTCATATAGGATCCCTGGGGTGTCGCTGGCAATTTGGCGCAACCTAAGAGCTGTGGGGAATGGGAGCAAGCCTGAGAACAGGCTTGAGAGCAACTTGGGGTCTAACCTGGGGAGCTCTTGAAACGGGGCAGGGTACGGACCGGGCGGTTTTGCGAATTGCAGCCCGGCGCTAGGCGTGACACATCTGGAACCAAAGAGGGAGGCTAAGACATGGCAGCAACACGTTTTCTGAAGACCGCGCAGGGGCGCTCTATCGCCTATCATTTCCACAGTGGCAAGGGGCCGACCTTGGTGTTCCTGGGCGGGCTCAAATCCGACATGGAGGGGACCAAGGCGATCCATCTGCAGGCCTGGGCCAAGGCCAGGGGCTTGGGGTTTTTGCGTTTTGATTACTCTGGCCATGGGGAGAGCTCGGGCCAGTTTGAGGAGGGCTGCATTGGCGATTGGCATGAAGATACCCTTGCCACTGTTACCGCTCTGACCACGGGGCCCTTGCTGGTTGTGGGCTCCTCCATGGGGGGCTGGCAGGCCCTGTTGCTGGCCAAGGCCATGCCGGAGCGTATTCAGGGCATGGTGACCATCGCTGCCGCCCCGGATTTCACTGAAGACGGCTATTGGGCCAGCTTTAGCGCCGCGCAGAAGGCAGAGCTGGAGACGCAGGGCTATGTTGAACTGCCAAGCGATTACATGGAGCCCTATCGCATCAGCAAGCGCATGATCGAGGATGGGCGCAACCGCTTGGTGCTGCGCGACGCGCTTGATTTGCCTTTTCCTGTCAGGTGCTTGCAGGGCACGGCAGATACGGCCGTTTCTACCGAGACCGCCTTGCGGCTGTTGCAACACGCGCGCTGCACGGACATGCGGCTGAACCTGGTAAAGGATGCGGATCATCGGTTTTCGGATGAAGCCTGTCTGCGCCTGATTGAAATCTCGATATCCGAGCTGCTTTAACGGGTTCAGAGAGTCGCGGGATATCTCGCTGGAAGGAGACGTCATGACTATGGAACAACGGGTAAGTTTGATCACCCTTGGGGTGCCTGATGTAGATCAGGCTGCGGCCTTTTATGCGGCGCTTGGCTGGCAAACCGCTGAGAGTCCCGACGGGGTGGTTGCGTTTGACCTGATCTCGCAGACGCTGGGGCTTTACCCTCTGGAGAAGCTGGCAGAGGATATTGGCCTGCCGCTTGAGGCGCTTGGCACCGGGGCGATGACTCTCAGCCACAATACCCGCAGCCGCGAGGAGGTGGATGATCTGTTGGCACTTGCACTCAAGGCTGGGGCGGAAATCTTGCGTCCGGCGGGCGAGGTGTTCTGGGGAGGGTATATTGGCTATTTCAGAGCCCCTGATGGCCATATCTGGGAAGTGGCACATAATCCCTTTTCTTCGCTGGCCGGGGATGGCGCCTTTCGCTGGAACGGATACTGATCTCATCCGGTGATGTGAGCAAGCCTTGAGGCGGATTTTTCGTGAGATCCATGTTTCATCGCGAAGCAGGGCGAAATCTCCCTTGCTCCCAGCGGCAAGTCACCGCAAGAGTTGGGGAATAAGAGACACGCGGGTTTGAAACCTTCAAGACCTATCCCGACTGATGGTTTTGAAGATCAACGAGATGGAGGTGGTAGGGCATGGAGCAAACAGGCAATTGGGGGCGCGAGCCGGTGGTGTTTTTGCCGGGAATGATGTGCGATGCGCGGGTCTTTACCCCCCAAATTCAAGCCCTGTCCGCAAAGGCCCCGGTGATGGTTGCACCTTTGCATGGTGGGGCGCGGGTGGAAGATATCGCCACCCATATTCTGTCGATGCTGCCTGAGAGGTTTGCGCTGGTTGGCCTGTCGATGGGCGGTATCGTGGCGTTGGAGATACTGCGCCGTGCTCCGGAGCGGATCACCCGGCTGTGCCTGATGGCGACAACGCCATTGTCCGAGACTCCAGACCAAGCCGCCATGCGAGAACCGCTGATCATCAGTGCCCGCACGGGTGGGTTGGAAAAGGCCCTGCAGTTATCCCTGCCGCCAGAGGTTCTGGCGCCGGGGCCGCGCCGCCTGGATATCCTTAATCTGGTCCGCGAGATGGGGTTGGATCTGGGGGCCGAGCTGTTTGTTGATCAAAGCCGGGCTTTGCAACGGCGGCTTGACCAACAGGCGACGGCCCGGCGCTGTCAGGTGCCAACGCTTATTCTCTGTGGGGAGTATGACCGGCTGACACCGGTAAAACGGCATGAATTCATGGCTGGATTGATCCCCCATGCAGGGCTGGAAGTCATTGCAGGCGCTGGGCATTTGCCAGGGTTGGAGCAGCCCGAAGTGGTGAACCACGCGCTGTTGCACTGGCTGGCCGCGCCAACCAATGCTGAAACTGTTTGAGCCTGGCTTCTATGGTTCTACAGGGTGGGGATCAGGGGTAGAGCTTGGCGCGGGCCTCTTTTGAGAGCACCTCGGGTTCCGCCATGGGTTTTCCCGTTTCAGCATCAAAAAACGGTGTCTCACGCCAAAGGCCGGACAGGCGTGCAGTAATCATACGCGAAAAGATCCCATAGACCATGCGCGCCATGCCCTTGTTCTGGGGCGGCTTGCCGGGACGGGTGATATTGGCCTGAGCCTTGACCTTGCCCAGTGCGTCTTTGTTGTCAAAGATATCTGAACGCAGCCCGGCAAAGGAAAGCTGCGGTTTTGACAGGGTATTGGCAAAGGGCGTACCACAGCACCCCGCATACCAACGAAACAATCCCTTGGGGCCAAGGCGCATCAGACGCAGGTGCTCAGCACCCTGGGTGATTGAGATGGCGTGCGGGGCAAGCTGAAACAGATCCACCCCCTCAACCGGATCTGGTTGGTGATGATAGAGCTCCGCCGCGCGACAATCCGGGCAGTGGCACAAAAGCCGGAGACCGGATTTCTGCCCCTCAGCGGAGATGTGCCCGGCGAAGCTGCCACAGGAGCAGGAAAAGCTGTGTTTTCCGTCGCTCATGACATCAGGCTTTTGCAGCGGCGGCTTTGGGCTTTGCCTTGCCTTTGGTCGCCTTGGGTTTTGCCGATTTGGGTTTGCGGCTGTTTTCATCCATAAAGTCGATCACCAGGGGGCGAATATTGTCGCGCCAGCTGCGGCCGGCAAAGATACCGTAATGGCCAGCGCCAGGCTCGACGTGGCTTGCCTTTTTGCTGTCGGGCAGACCGGTGCACAGATCCAGTGCCGCGATACACTGACCGGGGGCGGAGATGTCGTCATTGGCACCTTCAACGGATTTTACCGCCACATCGGTGATCGCGCCGATATCGACCTTGTGACCATCGACGATGAATTCGTTGCGGGCGATCTCTCGGGATTTGAAAACGCGCTCAACAGTCGAGAGATAGAACTCGGCTGTCATATCCATAACCGCCAGATACTCGTCGTAGAACCGGTTGTGGGCATCGTGATCCGAACTCTCGCCGCGGCTGGCGCGCTGGATCTGGTCCGTAAAGGCCTTGGAGTGGCGATCCATGTTCATCGACATGAAGGAGGACAGCTGCAACAGGCCGGGATAGACTTTGCGCCCGACACCTTTGTATTTGAAACCTACCTGTTGGATCATGGTTTCCTGCAATTGCCCCATGGTGACGCGGCTGCCAAAATCGGTGACTTCGGTCGGGGCGGCATCCGGATCCACCGGGCCGCCAATCAAGGTCAGCGAGGAGGGCTGCGCGGCCGGGTCTTGCTCGGCCAGATAAGCGGTGGCGGCAAGCGTCAGCGGTGCGGGCTGGCAGACAGCAACCACATGGGTGTCAGGGCCTAATTCGCGCATAAAATCAACGAGGTAGAGCGTGTAATCTTCGATGTCGAACTTGCCGGCGGACACGGGAATATCGCGGGCATTGTGCCAGTCGGTGATATAGACTTCGCAGTTGACCAGCAGGCTTTTGACGGTCGAGCGCAGCAGGGTTGCATAGTGGCCAGACATCGGCGCCACGATCAGAACCTTGCGGGGCTGTTCCTCACGGCCGGTCACACGAAAATGGATCAGATCGCCAAAATCGCGTTCAACAACCGGGGTCACTTCGACCAGATGATCCTTGCCGTCTTCGCAGGTGAAACTGCGGATGCCCCAATCGGGTTTGACGGTCATGCGGTGAAAGCTACGTTCGGTGACTTCGCCCCAGGCAGCCATCCAGCTGAGCGCCGGGTTGGGGATGGCAGAAAACGCGGGATAGGAGGCCATCGACAAGGCACTGGCGCCCAGCCATTGGTTCATGTTCCGGGCGGTTTCCATCAAGTCGTACGACATCATATAACGCATATGGCTTTCCTTTTTACTGCCCGCCCATGTCTCGCAACTGCGGACGGAATTTATGCAGGGCCTCGGACCTTTCGTCGCTTTGGCGTAACATGGTTAAACCAGTATTCTGCATGGCAGAAAGAGTATGGGGGATTCCTTAAGATGACAACAAGTGACATATTGAACCATGGCGCTTCGCCAGAACACATTGAACGCCTTAAGGAAAATATGGAGCGCGTTGATCAGCTCTCGCAAAAGCTGGTCGAAATAATGGCCAGCAAGAAAGGTCACCACCCTGGATTGGATGGTCCGAATCAGGAGTTGTTTGCACGTGCAGCAACCTCTTACTGGACTGAAATCTTACAAAATCCTGCCAAATTAATGGAACAACAGGTCGAATTTTGGGGAAAATCTGTGCTCAATTTTGCCGAAGCACAGCAGGTCTTGGCCGCACAGGGAGATGAGGAAGGTGCCAAAACACCCCCTCAGGACCGTCGGTTTGGTAATCCGATGTGGGACAGCAATCCCTATTTTAACTTTGTAAAACAACAGTACCTGACAAATGCTGAGACAATACGCAGCGCAGTGGAGCAGGTCGACGACCTGGAGCCTATTGATCGTCACCGGCTGAGCTACTTCTCTGATCAGATCATCAATATGATGGCACCGACCAATTTTCTGCCCACCAATCCGGATGCGCTGGAAAAGGCGCTGGAGACCGAGGGGCAATCGTTGATTGACGGCATGCAGAACCTGGTGTCCGACCTCGAGGCCAACAATGGCGAGCTGGTGGTGCGGCTGGCGGATGAGACCGCTTTTGAAATCGGTGGTAATATCGCCACCAGCCCCGGTGAGGTGGTGTTCCGCAATCGGATGATGGAGATAATCCAGTATCATCCCACCACCGAGACCGTGCATGAAACTCCTATCGTGCTGTTCCCGCCTTGGATCAACAAATTCTACATTCTTGACCTCAAGGCGCAGAACAGTCTGATCAAATGGGTGACTGAACAGGGTTATACCCTGTTTGTGGTCTCCTGGATCAATGCCAATAGTGACTATGCCGATGTTGGCATGGAAGAGTATGTCGAAGAGGGTTTCCTGGCTGCGATCAACAAGGCCAAGGAGATCTGCAAGGTCAAGCAGGTCAATGCCATCGGCTATTGCATTGCGGGAACCACGCTCAGCCTGACGCTGGCCTTGATGAAAAAGCGCGGCGATAAATCTGTGAAGTCGGCGACCCTGTTTACCGCCTTGACGGATTTTTCCGATCAGGGGGATTTCACCCCCTTCCTGCAGAATGATTTTGTTGATGCCATTGTTGAAGAGATCGGCGAAGACGGCATCCTGCCCTCCTATATCATGGCGCGCACCTTCTCTTATCTGCGGGCCAATGATCTGGTCTATGGCCCCGCCATCCGCAGCTACATGATGGGGGAAACGCCACCTGCCTTTGATCTGCTCTATTGGAATGGCGATGGTGCCAATCTGCCCGGCAAGATGGCGCGGGAGTATTTGCGGGGCCTGTGTCAGGGGAACCAGTTCGCGGATGGTGGTTTTGAGCTCTTTGGCGAGAAGCTGCAGCTTAAGGATGTGGATATTCCGCTGATGGCGATCACCTGCGAGACGGATCACATTGCGCCCTGGGATAACTGTTACAAAGGCGTGCAACAGATGGGGGGGCGTAGCAAGACCTTCATCGTGTCGCAGTCGGGCCATATCGCGGGCATCGTCAATCCGCCAAGCCGCAACAAATATGGTCACTATACCAATGACGATCTGAAGCTGTCCGCGGACGATTGGATGGCAGGGGCCACATTCAACGAAGGCTCCTGGTGGCCCCGTTGGGAAGGCTGGCTGAAGAAACGCTCGGGCAAGCAGGTTCCGGCGCGGGAACCGGGTGATTCCAATAACCCGGTGCTGGAAGCAGCCCCCGGCAGCTATGTGCGGATCCGGGCAACCGATTGATTTCTTGAGGGTACGCTAATTTTTTCTGCATTGCAGCAAGATTTTTCTTGAAATGCTGCGATGCAGAAAGTATATATTCCTCATGCTGAAACGCGGGGTGGTCCCGAGATGGCAACCAGAGGAACCAGTACAATGGCTAAGACCCAAGATTTTACCGCTATGATGAAAGACATGATGGGCGCATTTCCAGTGGATACATCCGCAATGGAAGACGCTTTCAAAAACACCGCTGCGCTGAATGAAAAGCTGAGCGCGGTTGTTCTGGGTGCTGCTGAGCAGTCCTCGGAAATCTCCAGCAAATGGACCAAAGACGCCCTGGCCAAAATGTCCGGCGTTTCCAAGGCTCAGGCAGATCCTGCTGAATACGCAAAATCCGCAACCGATTTCGCCAGCGCCTCTGCTGAAGTTGCAGCCGAAAACATGGCCGCTTTTGCTGAAGTTGCGAAAAAAGTTCAGATGGAAACCGTTGAGCTGCTGATGGCTGCTGGCAAAGACATGGGCGAAGAAGCCACTGCCGCTGTCAAAAAAGCGACCAATGACGTGACCACTGCCGCCAAAAAAGCAGCAGCAAAATAAGCAGCCCCTACGGGCTGATCACGAAGAGCGGGATCATGGCTCCTCCCTGCATCTGATCCCTCTCTTACGTGTCCAAAAGGGCAGGTCGTTTCGACCTGTCCTTTTTGCGTTGCCCTTTTGCAAATTGGGCAGGTGCAAGTGTTAGAACGCGGCCTGGGTGAAATCGCTGACTTCGGGGCGCCAGCCGCAGGCGGTCTGAATTTTGTCTGCCCTCATTTGCTGATCCAAGGTCGGGCCTGCGGCCCAGTTACCGTATTTGAACATCACATATTTGCGGTTGCGGACCAAATAGGCACCATCATGGAGGTGCCGCCGGATGATCTCGTCGAGAATGGCGCGCATCGGCACGCCGGTCTGGGCCGCGACATTATAGTGTCCGCTGAGCTCTGGCTGCTCTGCCAGCAGGCGATAGGCACGGGCAAGATCTCGGCGATGCACCAGCGGCCAGCGAATTTGAATGCTGCCCCAGACCTCCAGCGGTTGACCGGATGCGGCCTGCGACAAGAGACGAGAAAAAACGCCGCCACCGTCTTCGTGATAGGTCATGGCCGGGTGGATTATGCAGCTGGTCAGCTTGGGGTCTTGCAACAGCGACTGGGCATTGTCCTGCATCCAGGCAAAGGCAGGGATGGGTCGCTTTGGACTGGTCTCGCGGGCTGCATGTTCACCGGTTTCGCCGTAGAGCCAGCAGCCACCGGTGTAAAGCACCCGCAAAGGCTTGTTGCGATGGCGTGCCTGCTGTTTGATCACGGCGATGGCCGCTGTATCGACTGCTGCCATGTCCTCCTCAAAACTTGCCGCGAGCTGGATGACGACATCCACCTGGTCAATCGCTGCCCGCCAACTGGCTGGATTGCGCAGATCGCCCCTCCAGGGTTGGGCGCCCAGGGCTGCGAGCTTATGTGCGGAACTCTGTGAGCGGCAAAGACCGATAACCAAATGATTGTGGGCAACCAGTTCTGCGGTGACGGCACTGCCGATGGAGCCGGTCCCGCCAAGGATCAAAATTTTCAAACCAGGTCTCCTTTGCTATTTGGGAGAAGTTGTAAAACCTCAAGTCTGGTTGAGCTCAAGCGGTTTTGTCCTGTCAGAAGAGCCTGTGCCTGGATTGGGGTGGCGGCATAGCCTGCCATCAGGGTTCGAAGGCCATTCTGCAGGCTTTTCTTTTGTTCTGCGCTCGCATAGTCTTTTTTCTGCAATGCATCATGTCCGGGGAGGGACAGAATGGCGGATCAGGAAAAACCTCTGTTGATCAAGCGTTACGCCAGTCGGCGTTTGTACAACACTGAGACCAGCGATTATGTCACTTTGGAGGATATTGCGGGTTTCATCCGGGATGGACGTGAAGTGCAGATTGTCGATTTGAAATCCGGCGATGATCTGACGCGTCAATATCTGTTGCAGATTATTGCCGAACACGAAAGCCGTGGCGAGAATGTGCTGCCGGTCAATGTGCTGAACGATCTGGTGCGCAGCTATATGCAGCCGGGCGGCGGGGTGATGCCGCAGTTCCTGCAGGCGTCCTTTGACATGCTGCGCGACAGCCAATCGCAGATGGTTGAGAATATGTCGGCGATGAATCCGATGTCGCAGATCCCTGGGTTTGACGCCATGAAGGCGCAACAGGAGGCGTTTTTGAAGGCCATGACCAGCGGGCTGCCGGGCAATCTGGCCAGCGGCTGGGCCGGCAGTTCTACCACTCCCGAAGCGGAAAATGCCAAGGAAGGGGATGGCGAAGACCTGGATGCCATCAAGCGCCAGCTGTCAGAATTGCAGGAAAAGCTGTCGAAACTGAAATAGGTAGTGATCATTGCCTTGCAAGGCGTTGGACTTGGAAAGGCTCTGATCGGATCAGAGCCTTTTTCTGTGCTGTGATTGCAAAGGAATAAAAGAGGGGGGGCTCCCGCCCGTCGGAAGATCCCCCTGGGATCTTCTCCCGTTGGGCCTGGCGCCGCGCGCAAAGCGCGCGGCGCGGCTGCGTGACACAGCTGACTGTAGACGAACTAGGCAGCGGCGGCGCGGGCCATGGTTGTGGTGACGGCTTCAACCAGAATTCCAGCCACCACATCCAGCTCTTCCTGGGTCAGGCGCACCGGCAGGCGTACATCGCAGGCCTGCATCAGCATGGCGCGGGTCTGGGGCAATTCAGGCAGGTCCTGAATGAACTGCCAATTCCAGAAGGCGCGGGCATTATCGGCAGAGCGGCCAAAAATCTGCACCTTGACGCCAGCCTTGGCGGTTGCCTCGGAAAAGGCCGAGATCTGATCATCCGTCATGCCCACCAGATTGAACTGGATGGAATCCGGGGCGCGTTGTTCAGGAGCCAGTGGCGCGGGCACATGAAAAAAGGGTGACGCATTCAGCTGTGCTGCGACAGAATCGTGGTTCTTCAGCCCATCACGGACGCGGCGCGCCAGTTCCGGCAGCTGGGGGCGAATGACCACGGCGGAGAGATTGCTCATCCGCAGATTATACAGCGGTAGCTGGTTTTGCCATTTGGCAAAGGCCTCGGCCAAGTCTGCGCTGTTATCGCCCATCGGGCCCTTGTGCTTTTGCCAATTGTGCTCGTAAGCGCCGGACATGATCACAGCGCGCGCCACCAAGTCTGCGTCATCGGTAATCAGGATGCCACCTTCGCCGGCATTGATCATCTTGTAGGACTGAAAGGAAAAGCAGCCAATCTTGCCCAGAGTGCCAATGTTGCGACCGCTCCAGGTGGTGCCTAGCGAATGGGCGGCATCCTCGATCACCGGGATGTCACGCACCTCACAGAGCGTGAGAATGGCATCCATATCAGAGGTATGGCCACGCATGTGGCTGATGATGACCGCCTGAATGCCGTCATCCAGCCGGGCCTCAAAATCAGCCAGATCAATGCGGTAGTTTTCCCCCACTTCGCAAAGCACAGGAATGCAATCGGCATGGATCACCGAAGAGGGCACAGCGGCAAAGGTAAATCCTGGGATCAATACGCGGGCATCGCGAGGCAGGTCCAAGGCCTTCAGGGACAGGAACAGGGCCGCGGAGCAGGAGGAAATCGCCAGGGCGTATTTGCACCCCAACAGCGCAGCGAATTCCTGTTCGAGCAGGGCAACCGGAGCATCCTCGGGCGCGGTATAGCGAAACAGGTCGCCAGATTGCATCAGGTCGTCGATTGCCTGACGGGCTGCCGCCGGGATGGGTTCCGCAGCGTGGACATTTGGGGCCTTGGTCATATTTCAAATTCCTGAATTATGGATTTGATAAATATAAAACAACTAAGAGACTGTGCCAAGTGCATGCCAGTGAATCCTGGTTGCGATCGGCGGAATTTCACAAATTTGTTGCGATGTTCCCACGCAGATTTTGCGCCAAGCTGCATCGCCTAAGCATAAAACGGCAAACCCCCTGCTCAGACCGGGCGGAGCAGGGGGGCAATTGCTGAAAAAGTAAATCTAAGGAGGGGTTAGATCCCGATCCGGTCGCGCAGGGCAAACCAAGTCATCGCCAAGGCCAGCAGTGGCGAGCGCATGGCTGGACCTCCGGGAAAGCTTGGGGCCGGGACGCGCGCCATGGTGTCAAACCCCTCTGCCTGGCCCTGAATGGCCTGGGCGATCAATTGCCCTGCATGGATGGCAGTGCCAACTCCGTGCCCGGAATAGCCTGAGGCCGAAAGCACATTCCCCCCCAAGCGTGCCAGATAGGGCATGCGTTTCATGGTGATCCCCAAAGTGCCTCCCCAAGCATAATCTATCCGCACATCTTTCAGATGCGGAAAGATCTGCGTCATTGGCTTGCGTACCACCGATGCAATATCTGAAGGGAAGCGGTAGCCATAGCTTTCACCACCGCCAAACAGCAACCGTTTATCATGGCTGAGCCGGAAGTAGTTGACCACAAACTTGCTATCGGCCACCGCGACATCCCGCCCCAATACCTTGTCGGCTTCATCGCCCAGGGGTTCGGTTGCAACCACAAAATTGTTGATCGGCATTACCTTGGCGGCCACCTGGCGGTTCAACCCACCCAGATAGCCATTGCAGGCCAGGATCAAATGATCTGCGCGCACTTCGCCAGTGGCGGTTTTGACACGGACCTCTGCGCCCTCGCGGATTTCCAGAACTTCACTTTCCTCATGAATCGCGGCACCAGCCTTTGCCGCCGCACGGGCCAGGCCAAGCGACAGGTTCAGCGGATGCAGGTGGGCGGCCCCATGATCCAGAACACCGCCTTTGTAATCCGGTGAGGGGCACATCTGGTGGCAGGCCTCGGTCGAGAGCAGCTCAATCTGGTCATACCCATAAGTATCGCGCAGATGCCGCCCGTAGTCATGCAGATGCATGGCGTCCCTGGTGCTGGAGGCGGTCCAGGCAACGCCGGGGCGCAGGTGGCACTCGATGTCATGTTTGATGATCAGGGATTTGACCAGATCCTTGGCCTCTTCTCCCATCCGCCAAAGGGTTTGAGCCTCTTGTTTACCTACAAAACCTTCAAGGTCTTCCTGGTCCATGCGCTGGCCGCTGCCCAATTGGCCGCCATTGCGACCAGAGGCGCCAAAACCGACGCGATGGGCCTCGAGCAGAACCACATCCATCCCGGCCTCTGCCAGATGCAGCGCCGCCGACAACCCGGTGAACCCACCCCCGATGATGCAGACATCGGCGCGGGTGTCCCCGGACAGGGGGGCAAAAGGCGCCAGAGGCGTGGCTGTCGCCGCGTACCAGCTTTTGGGGTATTTCCCTTTGCGATCATTGGAATGAAGCAGGTTCAGGCCCATCACTCACCTCTATGAGATGTCGGGGGAATAGGCGCACAGCCCCCCCCCATTCATCTTTCAACAAATATTCAATTGCACTGACGCCGCCCCTATGGGCGACGTCTGAGTTCAGAGGTGAAACCTAGACATTCATCAGCAGATGTTCACGCTCCCAGGGGGAGATCACCTGCAGAAATTCCTCATATTCGGCACGTTTTACGATGCTGTAGACCCGGGCAAATTCAGGCCCCAAAACTTCATGCAGTTTTGTCGCTTCCTCAAACAGATCCAGGGCGCTGCCCATGACCGGGGGAATATCGCCTTCACCCTCATAGGCATCGCCTTTGAACTGCTTGTCGGGATGCTTTTGCTCCATCAACCCCAGATAACCACAGGCCAGGGAGACCGCGATTCCGAGGTAAGGGTTGCAGTCCATCCCGGCGATGCGATTTTCCACCCGTCGCGCTGCAGGGCTGGAAAGCGGAATGCGAATACCGGTGGTGCGGTTGTCACGGGCCCATTCCAAGTTGATCGGCGCCGCATGGTCTTTGACGTAGCGCCGGTAGGAATTCACATAGGGCGCCATCACCGCAATACCGGCAGGCAGATGGTTTTGCAGACCGGCAATAAAGTGGAAAAAGGCCTCGGTCTCTGTGTCATCCTCGGCAGAGAAAATATTCTTGCCGGTTTTGCGATCCAGCACCGAATGGTGGATATGCATCGCCGATCCCGGCTCATTCTCGATTGGTTTGGCCATAAAAGTGGCAAAACAATCGTGGCGCAGGGCGGCTTCGCGGATCAACCGTTTGAAGTAGAAAACCTCATCCGCCAGTTTGACCGGATTACCATGCAGCAGGTTGATCTCCAGCTGACCAGCGCCACCTTCCTGGGTGATGCCGTCGATCTCAAATCCCTGAGCCTCGGCAAAGTCGTAGATATCGTCAATGACGGGGCCAAATTCATCTACAGCGGTCATGGAGTAGGCCTGACGCGCCGCAGCCGGGCGACCAGAGCGGCCCATCATCGGTTCGATCTTTTTGGCAGGATCGACATTGCGGGCCACCAGGAAGAATTCCATCTCTGGCGCTACAATCGGATCCCAACCCTGATCATGATAGAGCTGCACCACCCGTTTCAGCACGTTGCGCGGGCTAAAGGGGATCGGATCGCCATTGCGGTCTACCGCATCATGGATCACCTGCAGGGTCCAGTCGCCGGTCCAGGGCGCCGCTGTGGCGGTGGACATATCGGGATGCAGGGTCATGTCTTTTTCGATCCAGCCATCATCATCAGCAGCCTCGGCCCAGTCGCCGGTGATGGTCTGGTAAAAGATGCTGTCAGGCAGGTGAAAGAAGTCCTGCTTTGAAAACTTGGAGGCCGGTACTGCCTTACCACGGGCAATACCGGGAAGGTCCGAGATAACGCATTCAACTTCGTCGAGACGACGGCCCTCCAGATAGGTCTTTGCCGCTTCGGGTAGGTCGTCAATCCAAGATGACATTAGGTCCTCTCTTTCTTCATAAAATCTGCGAGGAAGGTTGCAATTTTTGGGGTGTCTACGGGCGTGTCGAGCCGGGCACTGGCCTGGTCCAGGATCTGGTCTGGCACCACACCGCGGCCGCGTTTGTCGATCAGGCCACCGGTAAATTCATTGCTGAATTCGGGATGTGGCTGCAGGGTCCAGATATGGTCGCCATACGCAAGGATGCCGTTTTCACAAAAGTCATTGCCAGCCAGAACGCGGGCCTCGGCCGGGCGCTCGATCACCTGATCCTGATGCCATGCGTTCAGGGTCAGCGGCGCGCCGTCCTGCTGATAGGTCACATGACCAATTGCCCAGCCGCCTTCAAATTTGGCGACCTTGCCGCCCAGGGCCTGGGCGATGATCTGATGGCCAAAACAGATCCCGGCCATGGGTTGTTTCTTGGCGTGAATGTCCCGGATCAACTCTTCCAGCGGTGGGATCCAGTCGTGGGGCTCATAGGCGCCATGGCGCGAACCGGTGATGATCCAGCCATCGGCGGCCTCGGCATCTTTGGGAAAGATCCCATCCACCACTGCAAAGGTTTCAAATTCAAAATCGTTGCCCGCCAGGAGGTCACAGAACATCTGATCGTAGTCGCCCGAGTCCTGGATGAGGTCGTCAGGCGCGTGGCCGGTTTGCAGGATGCCGATTTTCATAGTTCACCAGATTTGATCAAAAGGGGATGGGATGAGGCCGCGCCTCAGGACTGACCGTGTTCATACCGCTTCCAACCAGCTGAGCCAATGTTCATCTGCGGGCAGGGCGGCAAAGCCGAGCAACTCCTGTCGCTTGGTCATCACAAGGTTGCGGATCATCATCTGCGGCAGGATCCGGGCGATAAGCGGGCTTTCCTCAAATCGGGAGATTGCGGTCTCCCAATCCGGGGCCAGCTGCGGCAGGTCGGTCAGGTCGTAGATATTGCCGCTGGAGGCGGCGGGTGGCACCATTTTATCTTCGATACCCAGCAGGGCGGCGCCCAGCACAACCGAGAGCATCAGATAGGGATTGATGTCGCCGCCAGCTGTGCGGTGTTCAATGCGCCGCGCCTTGGGATTGCCGCCGGGAATACGAATGGCCGCAGTGCGATTTTCATAGGCCCAAGCTGCACCCGTCGGGGCATGGGCACCAGGCACCAGACGCGCGTAGGAGTTTCCATGAGGGGCGAATACAAGTGTGCTGGCAGGCATCGCGGCAAGGCAGCCGGCTACGGCCTGATGCAGCAGCTCAGAGCCTGTTTCAGACCCATCATCAAAGACGTTCACACCGTTCTCGTCCACCACCGAAAAATGCACATGCATCCCATTGCCGGCATCATCGGCATAGGGCTTGGCCATAAAGGTGGCGGCCATCCCATGTTTGCGGGCAAGCCCTTTGACCAAAGCCTTGAACAGCCAGGCATCGTCAGCAGCGCGCAGGGCGTCTTGATGGTTCAGGTTGATCTCAAACTGGCCCAAACCGGCTTCAGAAATTGCCGATTGAGCGGGGATGCCCATCTCTTCTGCCCCGGCATAAAGGTCGGTAAAGAAGGCGTCAAAAGCGTCGAGCTCCTCTACTGAGAGCACGGATTGCTGGGCGAGTTTGCGCCCGGTATGGGGATGCGCTGGCGGGCCAGGCTGGGCACCAGTATCATCCACCAGATTGAACTCCATCTCGGTGGCGGCCATCACCTGCCAGCCCCGGGCTGCATAGCCTTGCAGCACCTGGGTCAGCACCTGACGGGGGTCACCCATAAAGGGGGCACCGTCGTCGGTCTCCAACGTCATCGGGATCAGCGCCGAGGGGGTGTCGAGCCAGGGCATCGCCACGGGGCCACGCCCGGTGGGTTTCAAAATACCATCGGCATCGCCAGTTTCAAAGACCAGCGGGCTGTCTTCGATATCACGCCCCCAGATATCCACGTTCAGCGCAGAGAGCGGCAGACGCGCAGCGCCATCGGCCAGCTTTGCCACCTGCGAAGACGGCATGCGTTTGCCGCGCATCTGCCCGTTCACATCACAGGCAGCGATGCGGATGGTTTTCAGCTTGGACAGGTCCATGGCGAAGGCTCCTTGGTGGTGTTGCCCCTGTTGTACTTCAGGATTGTGATTGCGCCAAGAGAATTTGATCAAAAGTTTGCATTCTGCTGTCTTGATCAAGGGAAAGGTCATAAAAAATGGCCCCCGGAGGAGCCATTTTAGAGTTAGATTTTTGATCTTCTAGCGCATCAGGTTGGGTTTGTACTTCACCTTTGACCGCAGGCTCTGCGGCATGTGCCGGTTCAGCCTCGTGTTGATCAGCCCGAATAGGAAGATGACGATCAGGGTAAGCAGGACGAAATAGAACGCCAGAATCGGGTAGGGGACAAAGGGGTTGAAGGTTTTGTCGGCGATGTATTTGGCGTAGTAGAGCGCATCTCCCTGTTGCCGCCAGATCGGAAAGCCCGAGAAATACACCAGAGTGGTGGCATGGAACAGAAAGATCGCCTCATTGGTATAGGCGGGCCAGGCCAGCCGCATCATCGTGGGCCACATGACTTTGCGAAACCGCGACCAGCCGGTCAGCCCATAGGCATCTGCCGCTTCAATATCGCCCTTTGGAATAGACTGAAGTGCTCCGTAGAAGATCTCGGCGGAGTAGGCCGCCGTGTTCAGGAACAATACGATCAGCGCACCCAGCCAGGCGGCACTGAGAGGCCCCAGGACAGGAAAGACGCCTTTGAGGTTGATGAAGAGGAAATAGGCAAAGAAGAACTGAATGAACAGAGGCGAGCCACGAAACAGGAAGATGAACCATTCGGCTGGCTTCCGGGTCCAGCGGTTGCCTGCGTATTTTGCCATCGCCAGCGCATTGGCAAAGAAATACCCTGCGATGACGGCCAGGATGCCAAAGTAGAGATTCACGATCATGCCCGAGCCGATCAGGGTGAACTGATCGCATAGGGTGATGTCAGTCTTGGGGAGAACCCGCTCACCAAATCCAATCGACTGAAAAGCGTACTTTTGTACTGTGTCCCAACAGCTCATGCCGCTTTCCTTTGCGCTTCGCCACCGATGGTCGCCTGACCATGGGACAGTTTCAGAGAAATACGGGCCAGAACGATCTCGGACACACGGGTAAAGACGAGGTAGAACACCAGCAGTACCAGGAAGTACCACATGCGCCAGTCCCCATGGGGGTAGTCGGTAAAGCGCGCCATTTTTGAACCACCCAGTTCGCGCGCCCAATAGACGATGTCTTCGACACCCAGCAGGAACAGCAGTGGCGTCGCCTTGATCAGCACCATCCACAGGTTCGACAGGCCGGGCAGAGCATAGACCCACATCTGCGGCACCAGAACGCGCCAGAAGGCCTGACGATGAGTCATGCCATAGGCCTCGGCAGTTTCGATCTGGGCGCGGGGCACCGAATTCATCGCGCCATAGAGCACATTACCGGCAAAGGCGCCAAAAACGATGGCAAAGGTCAGAACCGCCAGGGCAAAGCCATAGGTCTCATGGATCCATTGCGGCGAAGTGCCAAGCGGCATCTTGGCAATATCGCAGACCACAAAGTCACTGCCCTGACGGATCGGCTCAGTCCATTCCGGGCAACGGGCCTGGTGCAGCACCCACTCGATTCCCTGGTCCAGGGCGATGACAAAAAACAGGAAGAAGGCAATGTCAGGCACACCACGTACGGCAGCGATATAGGTCTTGCCGATCCAGGACACCGGGGCAAAGCGCGCGCGCGACAGCATCGCAGCGCCAAAGCCAAAGCTAAGGGCTGCCGGCGCGGTAATGGCCAACAGCAACAACACGGTCCCAAAGGAGACGTAGAAACCCATATGCTTGCCAGTGGTCAGATAGCAGCTGAGCCACTTTAGACCTTCGAGCAGGGAGGGGTCGGAGCAATAGGAAAAAATGGTGGGCCTCTTACCTTAGAGCGCAACCGGTGGAGAGGTGGCGGGAGAGGAAAGGGAATGGGACAGGGCGAACCCTGTCCCAAAGATCGTGGAGATTGTCAGGCGATCAGAATTTGCCTTCGATTTCCCATTTGTCGAGCATATCGTTCAGCGAGCCGTCTGCTTTCATCGAAGCGATAGCCGCGTCGAACTTGCCGCGCAGCTCGTCGTCGGTTTCACGGAATGCCATGCCGATACCACCGCCCAGACGGACTTCTTCCAGGAACATCAGCTCGGTTTCTGCAACGATTGGGATCAGGAAATCCTTGTCGGACAGCACCGCGTCAACTTCACCGGACTGAACTGCCGCAACGGTTTCATCTGGGGTGGCGAATTCAACCAGGGTAGCGCCGGTGGAGGCAACATGCGCCGACTGGATGGTCGAGGCCTGAGCCGCTACGATCGCGGTCTTTACGTCAACGCCTTCGCTCATGCCTGCGTAGGCCGAGGGAGAAGGCTGGGTGTAGCCCTGGGTGAAGTCAACAACTTCTTCGCGCTCATCAGTGATGGACATGCCGGCGATGATGGCGTCGTAGTTGCCGGAGGTCAGGTTGGGGATGATGGAATCCCAGTCATTTGTCACCCACTCGCAGGTCAGCTCGGCGCGTTTGCACAGCTCATCCCCCAGCTCGCGCTCAAAACCGTCAACTTCGCCATTGTCGTTGAGGAAGTTGTAGGGAGGGTAGGCGCCCTCGGTGCCCAGACGGACGGTGTCAGCCAGGCCCATACCTGCGGTCATTGCCAGCGCGGCAGTGGTCATAATAAGTGATTTCATGGTGTTTCTCCCGTTTATTGTTTTCTGTTTGGTTTCTTTTTGTACTCGCGAGGGCCAAATCACGGCCCGGGCGAAGGGTTAAAAACTGGCGCGCAGATGTCGTGTTGGCGCCAGGAAATTGCGCAGCCGTTCAGATTGCGTATTGCCAAAGACCTCATCGGCGCTGCCCTGTTCTTCGATAAGGCCCTGGTGCAGAAACACAACCTTATCTGACACATCGGCCGCAAGGTTCATGTCATGGGTGACGATCATCATTGTACGGCCTTCGGCAGCCAGGTCTTTGATCACCTTGACAACTTCCTGTTCCAGTTCTGGATCCAGGGCAGATGTCGGTTCATCAAACAGCAGTGCTTCTGGCTCCATGCAGAGCGCCCGCGCAATTGCTGCGCGCTGCTGTTGGCCGCCAGACAGCTGCGCCGGATAGGCATCCCATTTGTCGGCAATGCCGACCTTGTCCAGATATTTACGGGCGGCTTCCTCGACCTCCTTGGGGTCGTGCCCCAGAACCGTCACAGGGGCCTCCATCACATTTTGCAAGATGGTCATATGCGCCCAAAGGTTAAACTGCTGGAACACCATCGACAGATTGGTTCGAATGCGCAGCACCTGTTTGGCATCACTGGGACGACGGCTCAGCCCGTTACCGGACCAGGAGATGGGTTCGCCTTTGAACCGAATCTCACCGTCCTGGCTGTTTTCCAGCAGGTTGCAGCAACGCAAAAGCGTGGATTTTCCCGATCCGGATGAGCCGATCAAGGACACAACATCACCGCGATGGGCGGTGATGCTGACACCTTTGATGACTTCCAGCTCTCCATAAGATTTATGCAGGTCGCGGATCTCGAGTACAGGTGTCGGAGTGGTCAAAACGGTTTCGCCCAGTTGTAAAAAACTCGCTCTAATTGGACCGAAAAATTGACTGAATGCAATGTTAAAACCGGAAAGTTTCGGGGGTAACTGCGCGGAATGGCGGTAGCATCCGTCGAAATGGGCAGGCGTACCTTAGCCGCGTGCTTTTATCTTCAGTTCTGTGAGCACGGGCCCCGGTGGTGTTGGCACCGCCAGGTATTCGCTGGTTGGAATGTGCAAAAACCCCTTGAGCCGCAGAGTGGCAAGTGTGGTTTCCTCCAGCGAGGAGATGGCGGATTTTACCGCGATGAACAAAGCCGCAGGATCTTGGGACAGGGCAGTGATAAACGGCAGTCCCGGGGTTGGCACCGTGAGATCGACAACACAGAGCGCATCGGCAAAATCATCGTAGTCCTGAATCATTTCCCAGGACAGAAGGTCCAGCGCGGCAAAATCGGCACGTCCCTCGGCGACGGCCCGGGCTGACTCGCGGTGGCTGCCAGTCTCGATCAGGGCGCCGGGTAGGATATTGCGATCCTGCATATGGATCAGCGGCGCGGCCCAGCCGGATTGCGACAAGGCGTCGTTATAGGCAAAGCGGGTGCGATCGAATTGTTCCAGTGGCGGCAGGGTTGCGGATTTTTTGGCGACAAAGACGCTGCGATAATAGCCCGGGGGGCAATCGGGCAGGCCATAATCCGGGGTGCCGACCAGCTCAACCTCGCCATAGAGGCGGGTTCGAAACGGGCAGCCACAGGTCTGGGCTAACAACAGCTCGGGAGAGCTCCAGGCCTGCCAGGGGTCAATCCCGCGCGAGAGGGTCTCGGGGCCTTTGTCCAGATTGCTGCGAATGGCAGCCCAGAGCTGATCATTGGCAGCAGCAGTTTCCGGTCTGTCATACATCCCGAGAAAGGCGATCATATGACTGCCTCCATCCGCTTGCGGGCCTTGGCGCTTTCTACATCACTGACGCCCAACAGATTCGCCGTCAATCGCATCAGGGCATCCTCACCATCATCACGGTGACCATCTGCCAGCACCACCTGCCACAGGGCCTCGACCACGCCGATGCGGTCCTCAAAGGGAATTGCCTCCTTGATGGCGCGGGTAAAGCGAACCGTATCCGGTGCCTCGGCCTCCATGGCTTCGGCCTGTTCGCGCAGAATGATTGCGCCGCCGGTATCCTGGCCAAACCGGGTGCAGATAATGCGGTCGATGCGGTCTTTCTCAACTTCAGAATAGTTGTGGTCGGAACGGGCAATACGAACCAAAAGCGCAGTCAGCGCCATGCGCGCACCTTCATCCGTCAAAGGCTCCGGTGCCGGGGCCAAGAGGCGGGACAGCAGTTCTTTAAACATCATTTTTCCTCTAGGCTTGCCGCGAGCTTGGCCAGGGCTTTGGCGCGCGCTGCCTCATTATCCGCAAAAGACAACCCCATGGCCTTATAGGCTTCCTCAAGGATGCGGACTTCGCCCTCGTGCTCATTCTGGTCAGCCAGAACCACCTCCCACAGCGCGTCCAATGCCGCGAGGCGTTCGTCCAGGCCGGTGGTCTCGCGGATCAGACGGCCAAAGGTGTCGGTTTCCGGGGCGGCAGAGTGCAATTTCTCACAGGTGGCGCGGACCTTGGCGGCCTCAAGGGCGTCATGCTGATAAAGCCGCGACAGGATCCGATCAATCAGACTGATCTCCTCTACCTTATATTCGCGGTCGGATTTGGCCACACGCACCAGCAATGCCCCCAGGGCGAGTTCGGCGTCCGGATCTGGTAACGCCGGTGTGTCGGTTGGCCGAAAAGCCTGAAAAAACTTCTTGAGCATGCCAGGGATACTCCGTGGATCTAAGGGCCAAGGTGAGGATCAACCGCGCCTGGCCAAGTTGTGTAAACCTAAAGGTGGGCCCCCAAAAACTGACCCGAGATACTATATTAATCAACGCCGGGCTGGCAAAGCCGCATGTGGTTGCCGGGCCAATCCGTTGGCCCTAGCTGTCGTAGCCTTCGATAATCTCCATGTCGCCGGTTGAAACCGGATCACGCAGCGCTTTGGCATCTTGGTAAGCAACGCTATCATAACAGGATTTTGCGGTTTCGAAATCCTTGAATTCGATCACCACGGTCCGGGCGCGCAGCGCGCCTTCGCGCACCTCCTTGGATCCGCCACGGACCAAAAAACGCGCGCCATATTCTGCAAAAGGCGCTGCATTGGCGGCGACATAGTCTTTGTAACGTTCCAAGTCGTCGACATCGACATGCGCGACCCAATAGCCCTTTGGCATCTTCAGAACTCCCTCATGCTCTTTGCAACAAGCTGATACAGAACCGCAGCAATGACAATGGTGAGCTGTCAAACATTTTCCCCCTACGCGGGTGAAGCTTTGACAAGTTCTCAGAAAATTGCCGCTATCGGCCAAAAAAACGCCCGCGCAGAGGCGGGCGTTTCTATAGGTGTAACTGCGTCAGAGCGCGGGGTTCTAGCCGATTTCCTGCAGGCGCGACAAAGCGTCTTTCAGTTTGGCTTCCTCTTCTTCACGAAGGGCGAGGTTCTCGCGGGCCTCTGCCACCACCTCATCCGGCGCCGAGGCGACAAATTTGGGGTTCTTCAGTCGACCGCGCAGCCCGCCCAATTCCTTGGCCAGCTTGCCGAGGTTTTTCTCCAGACGCGCCTTTTCAGCCTCGACATCAATGATGTCGGCCAGCGGCAGGCCAAAGCTGGCACCGGGGGCCGCAACGGAGGCGCAGCCTTTGGGGAACTCATCAACCTGATCGAGGCTCACCACGCGGGCGAGTTTCTGGATCATGGCCTCGTTGGCCTCCCAGGCGGCGCGGGCGGCATCGTCGAACTGGGTGACCAGCATCGGGATCTTGGAGCCCGCAGGCACGTTCATCTGCGCACGGGCGGAGCGGATGTTCTCAATCGTGGTGATGACCCAGGTCATTTCCGTGTCGGCCGCTTCATTGACCAGCTCCAGGCCATAAGAGGGCCAGTCCTGATGCACCAGCATGTTGTCGCGCTTGGCAGTCTTGCCCCAAAGCTCTTCGGTGATGAAGGGCATGATGGGGTGCAAGAGCACCATGCATTGATCCAGCACCCAGCCGAGCGTCTGGCGGGTCTCGGCAATCACGGCCTCATCCTCTGAGCCAAACAATGGCTTGCTGAGTTCGATATACCAGTCACAGACCTTGCCCCAGACAAAGGCATAGAGCGACAGCGCCGCATCGTTGAAACGGTAGGCCTCAAGGGCTGCATCCACCTCAACGCGAACCTTGGCGGTCTCACCAATGATCCACTGGTTTACTGCGGCCGATGCCTCGGGGCAGGTATAGCCGGGCTGGCTCTCGTCGTAGACCTCGTTGAAATTGGCAAAGTTCACTGCGTTCCACAGTTTGGTGCCAAAGTTCCGGTAGCCCGCGATGCGTTGCATATCCAGTTTCAGCACGCCCCCAAGGGAGGCCATGGCGGCATTGGTAAAGCGCAGCGCATCGGCGCCGTATTCGTCAATGATTTCCAGCGGGTCAACGACGTTGCCGGTGGATTTGGACATCTTCTTGCCCTTGGCGTCACGGACCAGCCCATGCAGGTAGACAGTGTCGAATGGGATGCGCTGCTCGACGGGGAGGTCTTGATCCAGAACCGCCATCTGCATCATCATCATCCGCGCCACCCAGAAGAACAGGATGTCCTGCCCAGTCACCAGGGTCGAGGTCGGGAAGTATTTCGAGGTCTCTTCGGACCATTCCGGCCAGCCCAGGGTGCCAATGGGCCAGAGGCCGGAGGAGAACCAGGTGTCCAGCACGTCGGGGTCGCGGACAATGTCTAGGTCAGTGATATTGCCCTCAGCGTCAAATGACCAAGCTGCGCCTGATGTTGCAGGATTACGGCCAAGGCGTGCTTGGCGCTTGGAAATAGCATCGTCAGGGTCCGTACAGGCGAAGATGTCAACATCGTAGCCGAGAGCCGACTTGTAATACTCGCGAGCAATTGCTGAGGCTTCCGCTTCACTCGATCCGCAGAATTCCTTCTTACTATCATAAGTTAGTTTTCCGTCGGCTTCGACGCGTGGACCGAACCAAACCGGAATCTGATGCCCCCACCACAGCTGGCGCGAGATGCACCAGGGTTCGATGTTTTCCAGCCAGTGGTAATAGGTCTTCTCGCCGCTTTCGGGCAGGATCTTGACGGTGCCGTCTTTCACCGCATCCAGCGCCGGGCCAACAATCTTGTCAGTCTCCACAAACCATTGGTCGGTCAGCATCGGCTCGATCACCACCTTTGAGCGATCCCCAAAGGGCTGCATGATCGGTTTGCTCTCAACATAGGGCACAGAGGTTGTCACCTCAGTTTCGTTGCCCTCGTCGTCTTTGACCTTTGCGGTCTCGGCGACCATCACGGCCAGTCCCTCGGCGGTGATATCGGCGATCACGGCCTTGCGGGCCTCTTCGCGACTCATGCCACGGTATTCTTCCGGTACCAGGTTCATCGCGGCGATGCTGGCCTCGGTGAACTCCGCCTCGCCATTGGCAATCGCCTGGGCGGTGGTGGCTTCCTCGACATAGGGCGCACCGTCGGCGCGCATATTGGCCTTGGTGTCCATCAGGTTATACATCGGAATGCCGCCACGCTTAGCGACCTGATAGTCGTTGAAGTCGTGCGCACCGGTGATTTTCACCGCACCAGAGCCAAAATCCTTGTCGGGGTACTCATCCGTGATGATTGGGATCAGACGGCGCTGCGCCTTGGGGCCAACCGGAATTTCACAGAGCATGCCAACGATGGGTGCATAACGCTCGTCCGAGGGGTGCACCGCAACCGCGCCGTCACCCAGCATGGTTTCGGGCCGGGTGGTGGCGATAGAGATGTAATCGCGGGTTTCGCTCAGCGTGACATTGCCGTCTTCATCTTTCTCGACGTACTCATAAGTGGCGCCACCCGCCAGCGGGTATTTGAAGTGCCACATATGGCCGGGGGTCTCGATGTTTTCGACTTCGAGGTCCGAGATCGCGGTTTCAAAATGCGGGTCCCAGTTGACCAGACGCTTGCCGCGATAGATCAGGCCTTTGTTGTACATCTCCACAAAGACCTTGATCACCGCATCGTGGAAATTGGGCGAGTTCTCGTGGCCCGTGCGGGTGTCACCATGGGCACCGGCCATGGTAAAGGCGGTGCGGTCAAAATCGCAGGAGGCACCGAGGCGTTTGAGCTGCTCAATAATCGTTCCACCGGACTGTTCTTTCCACTCCCAGACCTTCTCCAGGAACTTCTCGCGGCCCAGCTCAGCACGTGAAGGCTGCTGGGTCTTGGCCAGCTCGCGCTCCACCACCATTTGTGTTGCAATGCCGGCGTGGTCGGTGCCGGGCTGCCAGAGGGTGTCAAACCCCTGCATACGCTTCCAGCGGATCAGGATATCTTGCAGCGTGTTGTTGAAGGCATGGCCCATGTGCAGAACGCCGGTGACGTTGGGGGGCGGGATCATGATGCAATAGGTCGAGGCTTCTGGCTTGGCATTGGCGCCCGCTTTAAAGCAGCCGGCCTCTTCCCAGGCTTTGTATAGGCGGCTTTCAGCTTCGGCCGCGTCGAATGTCTTGTCCAGTGCCATGAGGGTCGTCCTGCGTCGGTTGAATTCGGGGTTGCGCCTCCAATAGCGAATGGGGGCGCAAAGGGGAAGCCATGGCGCAGCCCTGCGTCGCAAAAGCCTGTTTTGGTCATGATGCAGGGGCTTAGGAGGTGCGGTCCAGCTTGGTGGCCAGATGGATCAGGCTCTCGGAGGAGCGCACGCCACGCGCCTCGCCAATGCGGTCAATGGTCTGATCCAGCTCGGTGGTGCTCTGGGCTACCACCTGGGCCAGCAGATCAAAGCGCCCGGATGTGGTATGCACCACCTCAACCCCCGATAGGCTGCGCAGGCGTGACAGGACTTCGGGGCCGGAGCGTGGCTCGATCGAGATCAGCACTGTGGCTTGCAGCGGGGGGCGCGTCGCGGCAGAGGCGCGCAGGGTATAGCCCTCAATCACGCCGGTGCTTTCCAGCCGCTCAATCCGCGCCTGAACGGTGGTGCGGGCGAGGCCCAGGGTGCGGGCCAGATCTGCGACTGGTCGGCGGGCGTTATCCCGCAAGAGGGTCAAAAGCTGCTGATCTATTTCGTCTGTTTTCATCTGTTTGCCTGCGATGTGCCGATATTTTTCGTCATTTTAGTCGAAGTGCCGGAGGATATCGACGCCAAAACGCCGGAAAATAAGTAAAACACATGAGGCTTTATCCGATGCAGCAGATCCCACCGCTCTGGCTTGACCCCGAAACCCACCTGGCACGGCATAATCCGGATCACCCGATCCTGTATTTTTCGCCGCGGGTGCTGCATCAGGTGGCAGAGCGGTTTCAGGCCGGGTTTGATGGGCTGGTTACCTATGCGGTAAAGGCCAATCCGCATCAGGCGGTGCTGTCAAATCTGGTAGCTGCTGGGATTTCCGCGTTTGACGTGGCCTCTCCGGCGGAAATGCAGGCTGTGCGTCTGGCCAGCCCGGATGCGGTTATGCATTACAACAACCCGGTACGGTCGGACCTCGAGATTGCGGCGGGGATTTCCCATGATGTGGCCAGCTGGTCGGTGGATGAGCACTCTGAGCTGGACAAGCTGAGTGCGGTCCCCCGCGATAAGGAAATCGCGGTGCGGTTTGCCCTGCCAGTAGAAGGGGCCGCCTATGATTTTGGCAGCAAATTTGGCGCGGCGCCGGAAGAGGCGGTTGAACTGCTGAAACGTGTCGCAGCTGAGGGCTGGACGCCCGCCCTGTGTTTCCATCCCGGCACCCAATGTGAGGATGAGGCTGCCTGGGTCGAGTATATCCATGCAGCCAAGCGGATTGTTGAAGCCTCTGGTGTGAGTATTGCCCGGCTCAATGTGGGCGGCGGTTTTGCGGCCAACCGTGACGGGGTGGCTCCGGATCTGGAACGGGTCTTTGCGGCCATCAATGGCGCGGTCCTTGCGGCCTTTGGCGCCGATCACCCACAGCTGATCTGCGAGCCGGGTCGGGCGATGGTCTCTGAGAGCTTCACCCTGGCGGCGCGGATCAAGGGGATGCGCAAAGGCGGTGAGATGGTCTTTCTCAATGACGGGATCTACGGCGGGTTGGTTGATATCCGTGATATGGGACTGCCCGGTCGGGTTGAGGTGGTCAGTGCAAAAGGTAAGCACCGGGATGCAGCACGCAATCCGCGTGTTGTCTTTGGTCCTACCTGTGACAGCCTGGACCGTTTGCCTGATGGTTTGCCGCTGCCTGCGGATACCCAGACGGGCGATTATGTGTTGTTCCCGGGATTGGGGGCTTATTCCTCGGCCATGAGTACGCAGTTCAACGGTTATGGGCTTTCTGACGTGGCGACGGTGATTGAGCTCTCTGGACAAGCGCGCCCCTGAAGCTAATGTCCCCCTCAACGGCAGTAGCCAGCGTGAACAGGGGGCGAGCATGGAAAAATTTGGGAAAAGTCAGCCGGTCAAACGGGTCGAAGATGTTCGGTTCCTGACCGGACATGGGCGCTACATTGAAGACTGCGCCCCGGCGGGCGCCCTGCGGGCCTGGGTGCTGCGCAGCCCCATTGCCCATGGGGTGATCTCGACCTTGGATCTGGAAGAGGCCCGCGCTGCGGAGGGTGTCCATATGGTGCTGACCCTGGCGGATCTACAGGCGGCCGGGCTCACCACCACCATGGATGCCACCGTGGTCAAGAACCGCGATGATAGCGATGGTGCAGCACCTGAGCGCCATATGCTGGCCAACGGGCGGGTACGTTTTGTCGGGGAACCTATTGCGGTGGTGATTGCCGATACCCTGGACCAGGCCCGCGATGCAGGTGAGCTGATTGAGCTGGATATTGACGACTTACCAGTAAAGCTGGATCTGCAGGCGGGCGGTGAGCCGCTGCACCCGGAAGCCCCCACCAATAGCGCCTTTGACTGGGGTATGGGAGATGAGGCGGTAACCGAGGCGGCCTTTGAGGCCGCTGCCCATACCGTGTCGCTACAGGTTGAGGACAACCGTATTATCGTCAATGCGATGGAGCCACGCGGTTGCTTTGCCACCTGGAAAGAGGAGCGCCTGCATTTCACCTATGGGGGCCAGGGCGTCTGGGGCGCCAAAAGCCAGCTGGCGGCCAAGCTGCATCTGGAAGAGGAGGCCGTACATGTGGTGACACCAGATGTCGGCGGTGGCTTTGGCATGAAGGCCATGACCTATCCGGAGTATTTTGTGGTGGCCCATGCGGCACGCCGCCTGGGCATGCCAGTGTTCTGGATGTCGGACCGTACTGAGGCGATGTTGAGCGACAATGGTGGCCGTGATCTGACCTCACTGGCGGAACTGGCCTTTGACGCGGATCTGAAGATCACCGCCTACCGGGTAAAGACCCGCTGTAACCTTGGCGCCTATAACTCGCAATTCGGCCAGCCGATCCAGACCCAGCTGTTCAGCCGGGTTCTGGCCGGGGTCTATGATATCAAAACCGCCTGGTTGCAGGTGGAGGGGATCTATACCAATACCACCCAGGTAGATGCTTACCGCGGCGCTGGGCGTCCCGAGGCGATCTATGTGCTGGAGCGGGTCATGGACCGCGCGGCGCGCGAGCTGGGGGTCGATCCGTTTGAGCTGCACCGCCGCAACTTTATCGCGCCAGCCAATTTCCCCTATGCCACTGTGACCGGTGAAAGCTACGATGTTGGCGACTTTGGCATGATCCTGTCCCGCGCTACGGAAATGGCGGATATGGCGGGCTTTGCCGCCCGTCGTGCTGCGGATGCAGAGACGGGAAAACTGCGTGGCCTTGGACTGTGTTACTATATCGAAAGTATTTTGGGTGATCCTTCAGAGGGTGCAGAAGTCGAATTTCTGGAGGACGGTCGGGTGAATATCTATGTCGGGACGCAGAGCAACGGGCAGGGGCATGAAACTGTCTATGCCCAGTTCCTTGCGGATCAGACAGGTATTCCGGCGCATATGATATCGACCATCCAGGGCGACAGCGACCGTATTGCCAAGGGTGGCGGCACGGGTGGCTCGCGCTCGGTGACGACGCAGGCCAATGCCACACTGGCAACGGTGGAGGTGATGGTTGCCGCCTTTACGCCTTTCCTGGCCGCAGAAATGGGCGTCGAAGAAGAGGCGGTGAATTTTGACGGCGAGACCTTCCGGGCGCCGGGATCAAACCTGACACCATCTATGCTGGAGGCGGCAGAGATGGCCCGCGCGCAAGGCCGCCTTGATTTGCTGCGTCACACGGCGCGGGCGCAATTGCCTGGGCGCTCGTTTCCAAACGGAGCCCATATCGCGGAAGTCGTGATCGACCCCGAGACCGGGACCTGTGTGACGGACCGCTATACGGTGGTTGATGATTTTGGCAACCTTATCAACCCGATGCTGGCCGAAGGTCAGGTGCATGGCGGGGTGGTTCAGGGGCTGGGACAGGCGATGATGGAGCATGTTGTCTATGATGAAGAGGGTCAGCTGCTCACGGCAACGTTTATGGACTATGCCTTGCCGCGCGCCGCTGACGTCCCCATGATTGGATTTACCTCTGAACCGGTACCCTCGACCCAGAACCCGATGGGGATGAAGGGCTGCGGTGAAGCCGGGACAGTTGGGGCACTGGCGGCCCTGGCCAATGCGGTTCAGGACGCCACCTGGGACCGGGGACTGCGGCAGGTGGACATGCCGTTCACACCGCTGAAACTATGGGAAGCTTTGAAGGATGGTACTCAAGCAGCTTAGTAATCGCTTACTCGGATGGCTCGGGCGCCCATTGCGCTCAGAGCATTCGGGTGAGGCCAAGCTGCGGGGGCCGCAGGCCCATGTGATCATTCTGGATGGCACCATGTCAACGCTGGAGCCCGGCCACGAGACCCATGCTGGCCGACTCTACCGGATGTGTTGCGAGATGGGGGCTGAGGTTTCGGTCTTTTATGAGGCCGGGGTGCAGTGGACCGGATGGGCCAGCGCACCGGATGTGATGATGGGGCGTGGCATCAACAGGCAGATCCGCCGCGCCTATGGCTATCTTGCCTCGCGGTATCGCCCGGGGGATCGCATCTACCTGATGGGCTACTCGCGTGGGGCCTATGCGGTGCGCTCCTTGGCGGGGGTGATCGGAGAGGTTGGTCTGCTGAAGGCGGAACATGCCACTGTGCGCAACATCCGCACCGCCTATCGCCACTACCAGCAGGGGGGATCGCCGCAGGTGGCACAGGCATTTCACAACGCCCATTGCCATGCAGAGACCGAGATCGAGATGATTGGGGCTTGGGATACTGTCAAGGCGCTGGGCCTGCGCCTGCCTTTGCTATGGCGCTGGGCGGAAAGCCGTCATTCCTTTCACAACCACGAACTTGGGGCGCATGTGAAACATGGCTACCATGCCCTGGCCCTGGACGAGACCCGTGACGTGTTCAAGCCGGTGCTCTGGACCTGCCCCAAGGGCTGGAACGGGCGTATCGAGCAGGTCTGGTTTCACGGGGCCCATGGGGATGTTGGTGGTCAGCTGGCCGGGCATGAGGAGGCGCGGCCCCTGTCAAATCTGCCGCTGGTCTGGATGTTGGAAAAGGCCGAGGACTGCGGTTTGCCGCTGCCGCAGGATTGGCGCATGCGCTTTCCGGTCGACCCCAAGGCGCCCTCGATCGGAACCTGGCAGGGCTGGGGTAAGATCTTTTTGTTGCGCAGCAAGCGCCAGGTGGGGTTGGACCCCAGCGAACGGCTGCACCCCAGTGTTCAGGGGGTTGAGATGCAGAAAAAACCACCGGGCTGGTTTGCTGGGCTGACGGGCAATGCCCCCTAGAAAAGCAAACAGCGGTCGGGATCCCCGGCCGCTGGCTTTAAACTGGTCTTGGCAGGATGTATCGTTTCTGCTGTCTTAGGTTTTGGTGCCAAAGACCTTCATGACAATACACGTGGTTGAACCGGTTGCGTAGAGCTTGCCATCTTTGACGCCGCGAATTTCGCCATGGGCGACGCCGGTCGAGCGACCAACATGGTCAATAACGCCGACGCAGTCTACGGTGGTGCCCAACGGGATGGATTTCACAATATTGATCTTATATTCCAGCGTTGTATAGGCGGATCCTTTGGGCACTGCGGTCATCACCGCGCAGGCCATGGCGCTGTCGAGCAGGGTGCCGTACCATCCCCCATGGACCGTGCCCATAGGGTTGGTGACCTCAAACTCTGGGGTGCCGCGAAACACCGCGCGCCCTTCAGAGACTTCGTGCAGCCTATAGCCCAGCTGTGCCCCGATCGGAGGGCCGGGCAGGCGGCCTTCGAGGATGCCCTGCATGAATTCAAGCCCGGAAAGCTGGACAACCTGATCCATCGACAACAGATCGGCTGGGGATTTTGCAATTGCCATGTCTGGGCCCTTTATGCGCGTTCACCAAAGACGCACCAGAAGTGTTTTCCATAGTGCGTTCCTTTTTGGAATTACCGCAAGAGCAGAGCCGCCAACACCCCTTACGCTACGTTCTCCAGCGAGACCTTTGGCGTGATGCCAAGGGCAAAACAGACATCGCGGGTCAGTTCTGGGCGGTTGAGGGTGTAGAAATGCAGTTTCTTTACCCCTTCATCCAGCAAGTCAGAACATAACTCTGTGCAGATCGCTGTTGCCAACAGGTCTTCACGATCATCCCGCATGGCCTTTTCAAAGGCGTCATCCACCCAGGACGGGATTACAGTACCGCAGCGCTTGGCGAAATTACGCGCGCCTTTCCAGTTTTCAATTGGCAAGATGCCCGGGATCAGCTTGTCGCCATCAATGCCGGCCTTGGCGCAGGCATCGCGGAACCGCAGGAAGGTCTCTGCTTCAAAGAAGAACTGGGTGAGGGCCTCATCCGCACCAGCATCCAACTTGCGCTTGAGCCAATCCACATCTGCCTGGGCATTTGCGGCCTCTGGGTGGGGATCGGGATAGGCCCCTACACGCAGGGAGAACTTGCCGGTTGCGGCCAGGGCTTCGATCAGTTCAACCGAATTGGCAAAGCCATCGGGGTGCGGCACAAACTGGCCGCTGCCCTTTGGCGGGTCGCCACGCAGAGCGACGATCTCGGTGACGCCCACTGCGGCAAAGTTTTCTGCAATCTCTAGCGTTTCCGCCCGGCTGGCATCCACACAGGTGAGATGCGCCGCAACATTGAGCCCAGAGCTGCCATGCAGGGTTTTGACCGCGTCCCGCGTCAGATCGCGGGTGGTGCCACCGGCGCCATAGGTGACCGACACAAAGCGCGGATCCAGCGGCGCCAGGGTCTGTACCGTGTCCCAGAGCCGAAATGAGGCCTCCAGCGACTGCGGCGGGAAAAACTCAAATGAAATCTCAGGGCTGGTCATGACTTTGCTCTCCAATAGATTTAGCCTCTTGTTGCACGCGCAGCATTGTGAGACAATTTCATAATTCTCAAGAACAACATGAACTGAGTTGAAGTTATGCATATCGAGTTCCGCCACCTGCGCACCATCAAGGCCATTCACGAGGCGGGCGGGCTGGCGCGGGCGGCTGATCAGCTCAACATCACCCAAAGCGCGTTGAGCCATCAAATCAAGGGGTTGGAGGATCAGGCCGGGGTGGAATTGTTTCTGCGTCGCTCCAAGCCGATGAAGCTCTCGGCGGCGGGTCTACGGCTGCTGCGGCTGGCCGAACAGGTGCTGCCCCAGGTCGAGGCGATGCAGGCTGAGTTTTCCTCATTGCGCGATGGCCATGCTGGGCGGATGCATATCGCGATCGAATGCCATGCCTGTTTTGAATGGTTGTTCCCGGTACTAGAGGGCTTTCGCAAGAACTGGTCGGATGTTGATGTGGACATTCGCCCCGGCCTCGCCTTTGACGCGCTGACAGCCCTGCAGAAAGAAGAGGTGGATCTGGTGGTCTCTTCCGATCCCGAAGATATCCCCGGCGTCGATTTCATCGAACTCTTTGACTACAAATCGGTATTTGTTGCCTCGTCACACCACCCGCTGGCGCAGAAAGCTTTTGTCGAGGCAGAAGATTTTGTCGACCAAACCCTGATCACCTATCCGGTGGAGAAGACCAAGCTGGATGTGTTCAGCCAGTTGCTGATCCCCGCACGGGTAGAGCCCGAGAGCATTCGGCAAGTCGAATTGACCGCCGTGATCCTGCTGCTGGTGGCCTCAAACCGGGGGATTTCAGTGCTGCCGGACTGGGTGGTGCGGGAGGTGAAATATTCTTCTGACTACGTGACGCGGCCCCTCACCAAGACGGGTATCACCCGCAGTCTTTATGCTGCAATCCGCAGCGATGACCGGCAAAAACCCTATATGCAGGAGCTGATCCGCTTGGCAAAAGTTGAGGCCCGAAAACTGCAACAGCAATAATCTCATGCCTCAGACATGGGGTTTCACATCCCCTTTGTCGACGTTTCAAAGGGGCTGCAGAGGTAGCGGCGGCCGGATCCTATGGTTCGAGAGAGCGCTCTCTCATGATCTCAAAGCTCAACCGATCTCGGAAAATATTCAGGAGTTCGGTTTCGAGTTTATGTGTGATGATTGGTTCGTCATGAAAAATGACGAGATGGCCCAGGGCATTTGCCTCACCGTCCGCCACCCGAATTCCGAGATAGCTATCAAAACCGGCAGTGCGGTATATTTCTTGGTCGGGGTATGCATCGGCCAACCCTTCGTCAATGCGAAACTCTTCCATGGTTTCCAACTGCTTACAGGGTCTTCCTTCATAGGTGAGGGATGTGCCTTCTAGGACTTTCCGGCAGATACCGTCGTCGCAATAGGCAAGAATGTTGAAGTTTCTTTGGTCTGTAACAGAGCATTCAGCAACAAAGACAGATCTGACAGCCAGCAGAGATTGGATTTGCCGAGCAATCAGTTGAAAGATGTTTTCGGAGGTGCCGAGGGCGGGGCCTCTGGCGAGTGTTTGCAGAACACGCTGGGATCGCAGGTTCTCCAACTCTGTTGCAATGCGCGCGGAGAAGTCATTGATGGTCTCCAGTATTTGCTCACATTCTTCACCAGAGGTCTGTCTGCGCCAGGCAAGCTGGATGAGGCCAATGGCCTCATTGTAGGTATTGAGCACGGGATATCCCAGAAAGCTCTCCAACCCTTTATGCTGAAGCAGTTCATCGTTGGGAAATGAGTTTTGAACCCCTTCGTGAACCAGGACAATCTGAGCGCTTTTTATGGCTTCCAGGCAAGGGGTGAAGCAGGCTTCATACTCAAAATTCTTGAGCGATTCCCCATCCATCCAACCCGCTTTGACCTGAATGTGTTCCTTGTCCGTCACGCGTAATTCACTGATCGCGACAAAATCGGCCTGAATCACATCCTGTAAAAGATCAACAAAAGTCTGCAGAAACTCCTGACCGGTTTTGGAGGACAAAAGCTCAAGGTCATTTTTAGAAGAGGAAAGAGGGGTAATTACATCCAGTGGATCTGTCTGATGGCTATTACCTGAATGAGCCGAACTGATTTCCATAAACTACACCTGTTTAGTATTCACGTTCCTCGGGGCCTTACCTAGGGTAATTTTGGAATGGAAGTGGGACAAAGTGAAGCTTGGAAAATGGTTTTGTGGCGGTTTTATCCAATAAGTGGGCAAGATAGACCCGCTGGGGGTGAATTGCAAATTTTGATGCTTGCGTTGAGTGTGTTCAATTTCCCCTCAGCTCAGGCCAGAGCTGAAGGGAGTTGCCTTGGGGAGGCTGTTGGTTAGACCAGTTTAACGATCTGTTTGCCAGTATTGCCGCCCTTTAGTAGCGACATAAATGCGGTGGGGGCGTTTTCCAGGCCTTCAGCGATATCTTCGACAAAGCGCACTTCGCCTTTGGCAACCATTGGCGCGACCTCTTTGAGGAACTCAGGGTAGCGGTCAAAATGATTGGAGATGATGAAGCCGTTCACCGACAGGAACTTTACCAGCACATTGCGCCAGATGTTTGGCCCGGTGAGGGCAACGTCACTGGCGCCTTCTCCCAGGCCACCGGCATTGTACCAGGCAATCATGCCACAGATCGGGATACGCCCATTGGGGTTCATCATTGGCAGGACCGCTTCCAGGACCTTGCCGCCGACATTCTCAAAATAGATGTCGATGCCTTTGGGGCAGGCCTCTTTCAGGTCTTGGCGTAGGGCGCGGGCGTCCGGATAAGCGCGGTGATCCAGGCAGGCGTCAAAGCCAAAGGTCTCAACCGCCATCTTGCATTTGTCGGCGCCGCCCGCGATGCCGACAACCCGCAGCCCGGCCTGTTTGGCCAGCTGCCCCACCATAGAGCCCACCGGTCCAGTGGCCGCGGCAACAACCAGGGTTTCTCCGGCTTGCGGGCGGCCGTAAGCGGATAAGCCATGCCATCCGGTAAACCCAGGCATGCCCAAAACGCCGAGCGCCGCGGTGATTGGTCCCTGTTTGGGGTCCAGCTTGCGCAGCTCATTGGCGGGCAGGCAGCCATGGCTGGTCCAGCCAAACATGCCAAAGGCAAAATCACCGACTTCAAAATGGGGGCTGTTGGAGGCGATCACCTCGCCAACGCCACCGGCCTCCATGCGGCCGCCAATCGGCACCGGAGCAGCATAGGATTTTGCATCATCCATCCGGCCACGCATATAAGGGTCCAGGGACATATAGTGCAGTTTTACAAGCACTTCCCCTTCGCCGGGCTGTGGCAGTGCGGAACTTTCCAGTCGAAAATTCTCAGGGGTTGGGGCCCCATCTGGACGGCTGGCCAAAACGATTTGTTGCATCTCTGTGCTCATGTCTCTCTCCCTGTTGTGTCCCAGTGCGCAGCAGGTACAGCACTGGGATTTACTGAACTCTGTCGTTCAGTTCTGCCTTTGACAACTCTCGCATAGATATGACCCTGCGGAAAAGTGAAAGCCACCAAAACCCTCGGTAGGGCAGGTGGCATTTACCTGATGCTCTATTCACCCTTGGCAAATGCGCCTCTGCGGCGTATAGGCACGGCTTGACCGACATCTCCCCGCATTCAACAGGATCCAGCAGACATGATTGGCAGCGCAAACCTCAATGTGATGATCAAAGCCGCCCGCAAGGCTGGCCGTTCTCTGGTGAAGGATTTCCAGGAAGTGGAAAACCTGCAGGTCTCGCGCAAAGGCGCTGGTGACTTTGTTTCCAAGGCAGATATTGCCGCCGAGAAGATCCTGAAAGAAGAACTGATGGGTGCCCGCCCCACCTATGGCTGGCTGGCCGAGGAAGGTGGCGAAACCCCCGGTGAGGATCCAACCCGTCGCTGGATTGTTGATCCGCTGGATGGTACTACCAACTTCCTGCACGGCCTGCCCCATTGGGCGATCTCCATCGCGCTGGAGCACAAGGGCAAGATTGTCTCCGGTGTGATCTATGATCCCGCCAAGGATGAGATGTTCTTTGCCGAAAAAGGCACTGGCGCCTGGATGAACGAGACCCGCATCCGCGTGTCCGCCCGTCACCGTTTGATCGAGTCGATTTTTGCCACGGGTCTGCCTTTTGCGGGCCGTGCCGATCTGCCCGAGACCCTGCAGGATCTGGCGCGTCTCTTGCCTGCCACCGCTGGCGTGCGTCGCTTTGGTTCCGCAGCGCTGGACATGGCCTATGTGGCTGCTGGTCGCTACGAGGGCTTCTGGGAGCGTCGCCTGCACGCCTGGGATCTGGCTGCGGGTATCATCATCGTCAAAGAGGCCGGCGGTCTGGCCGAAGCAATGGACCCAGAGGCAAGCATCGTTGAGAGCGGCGAAGTGATCTGCGCCAACGAGCCAATCTTTGAGAGCTTTGCCAAAGTGATCCGCGGCTGATCCAAGTCCGGGACAGGTTAAGAACAGCAAATGCGGCCCTGGGGTCGCGTTTTTTTGTTGCGCTGTCCTTGCGTGCGGGGGCAAGGGGCTGCGCGCCAATCAGTTGGACTGGTCAGGTTTTCTGTCTGACGGATGGTTCACACCATCGTTCCAGGGGATTTCTCCATAGGAGTCTGGATGGGTACGAGGGTTAGCCCCTTGGATGCAGCCCAGGTTCACGCCGCATTCCCTGGGATCAGAGCGGCGTTGGTGGTGGGTATAGATACCGCAGGTCTTGCAGAAGTGGTGTTTGGCTGTACCGGTGCCCCATGTATAGAGGCTCAGGTTCTGCTCTCCCTTGGTGATCTGCAGAGAACTGGTCACAGCAGTCACCGCTGCGGCACCTCTGCGTCGACAAAAGGAGCAATCACAGCGCGCCGCCGAGGCAAGCCCCTGCGGGAACTCTGCTATCAGTTCAACCGCTCCACAATGACACGATGCGGTCAGTTCAACCATCGGGTTCTCCTGTTACTTGCCCCAGGGGCCGGGGTTTTTCTTTTTGCGCGGCAGCCGGGGGACGCGGGTGACGCTATAGGTATATTCGGTTTTGGGATTGGGCGGCGATCCGGCGGTTTGTTTCCAGAACCTCGGGCCCCCACGGCGCAGCCAGAGGGGCAGAACCAGCACCAAGCCGACCGCAAAGCCGCCAGCATGGGCCCAATAGGCCACGCCTCCTTCGTGGGGGTCCGAGCCAAAGCCACCAAAGATCTGTAAGGCCAGCCAAAGCCCCAGCATTAGCGATGCCGGCACTGTAATGACCCGGAAAAACACGATCAGGATCAGCAAGATGTCAACGCGGGCCTTGGGGAACAGCAGCAGATATCCCCCCATAACCCCTGCAATTGCACCAGAGGCGCCAATTGTGGGCACCTGCGAAGTGGGGGCCGCCAGCACATGGATCAGGCCAGCTCCGACGCCGCAGACAAGGTAGAAGGCCAGAAAGGGCAGATGCCCCATCTCATCTTCCAGATTGTCGCCAAAGATCCAGAGAAACAGCATATTGCCACCCAGATGCATCAAGCCGCCATGGATGAAGATCGATGTGAACAGGGTGGAAGAGTTCTCCCCCCCGACAATCTCAGACGGGATGATAGCATAGGTCTGGTAGAACTGCATGAGCGCTGGCGGGTCATTGCTGAGGCCGGCATACATCACAAAGGCCAGAACATTCACCGCTATCAGGCAGTAGACCACATAGGGGGTGCAGTTTGACGGGTTATGATCGCGCAGTGGAAACATGAGGTGACGCTGGGCCGATCTTAGCCCAGCGTCAAGGTCTTATGACGTGTTTCTCACCTTAGCTTTCGCCTCCCAGCAGGGCAGCATTGCCGCCAGCTGCTGTGGTATCGACGCAGACATGGCGCTCTGCCAGCACCCGGGCGCGATCCGGGTTGCCGGGGATCAGCGGCAGAATGGGCCCCTGCCGTTTGGCCAGGGTGCGCTCGATCTCGCGGCCTGTCTCGACATCCCCCCACCACAAGACGCCGGCGATGCCCTGGATGAATTCCAGACGGTGCAGGTCGAACATGCCATGGGCCTCAATCGCGGTACCGCCCATGCCGATGACCTTTTTGGCCTGGGCTGCTGCGGCAGCGGCCCCAGGACCCATACACAAAAGCGGAGGGCGGGCAGAGGTGGTCAACCGGTTTGATTCCCCCGTTGGACCGGGCAGGGAGGTAGTGATGGGGCGGCCCGGAACGCCGGTCTCACCTGGCAGTTCAGCACTGGTTTCGCCCCAGGTCTCTGTACTGGTCTGGCGGTCTGGCGCGCAGAACCGCGCCAGATAGTTGGGGCCACCCGCCTTGGGGCCGGTGCCGGACAGGCCTTCGCCGCCAAAGGGTTGGCTGCCGACAATGGCACCGATCTGGTTGCGGTTCACATAGATATTGCCTGCATGAATGCGATCACAGACATGCTGTACCCGGTCATCAATGCGGGTGTGCAACCCAAAAGTCAGCCCATAGCCGGTGGCATTGATGTCATTGATGATGCTGTCCAGCTCCTGCGACTTGAACCGGGCCACGTGCAGAACCGGACCAAAGATTTCCTGTTCCAGATCGCCAATGCCTTTGACAGAAATCAGGGTCGGGCCGACAAAGGTGCCGCCCTGCGGTGTGCTCATTTCCTTCAGCACCCGGCCTTCACTGCGGGCCTGATCGATATGGGCCAGAATGCCTGCGCGCGCACCGGCATCAATCACGGGGCCGCTATCGACATTCAGGTGCCAGGGATCACCGAGGTTCAGCACATCCATCGCGCCTTTGAGCATGGTCAATACGCCGTCGGCGATATCGTCCTGCAGGTAGAGACAGCGCAGGGCCGAACAGCGCTGGCCTGCGGATTGAAAGGCGCTCTCGATAATCGATTGCACGGCTTGCTCGGGCAGGGCGGTGCTGTCGACGATCATCGCGTTCAACCCACCGGTTTCGGCAATCAAGGGCGCGCCTGGGTGCAGGTTCTCTGCCATGGTAGAGCGGATCCGCATAGCCGTGGCGGTAGAGCCGGTGAAGGCCACGCCATCTACACGGGCGTCGCCGGTGAGGGCGGCTCCAATCTTTGAGCCTTGCCCGGGCAGCAGTTGCAAGACGCTGCGCGGCACACCAGCCTCATGCATCAGCGCGATGGCACGATGGGCAATCAGCGGCGTTTGCTCAGCTGGCTTGGCCAGCACGGCATTGCCACAGGCCAGCCCGGCAGAAATCTGACCGGAGAAGATCGCCAGCGGGAAGTTCCAAGGCGAGATGCAGGTGAAGACCCCAGCTGGGGCTGCATCGGGGATATTGGCGGCGTAGTAGCGCATAAAGTCCACGGCCTCGCGCAGCTCTGCGACGGCGTCTGGGATGCTCTTGCCCGCTTCGCGTGCCAGAATGGCAAATAGCTCACCAAAATGTTCTTCATAAAGATCAGCAGCCTTGTTCAATGCAGCTGCGCGTTCGGCGGCAGGAGCGTCCCAGGGCTGGGCAGAGGCCAGCGCCAGTTCGACATCTGCAGCGCTGGCGGGGGTGACCTGGCCAATGGTGGTTAGATCAGAGGGGTTGATCACATCCTGAGGCGCCTCTGGCGTGGCCTCACCTGCGATCAGTGGTCCTGCCTGCCAGCTGTGCTGCCGCCAGGGCGCGCGGGCTTCTTCAATCCGGGAAAGGGTGGGAGCATGGCCCAGGTCAAAGCCTTTGGAATTGGGCCGTTCCGGCGCATAGAGCTCTGGTCCGGTTGGGATCTTATTGGCGCAATCTGCGGCGGCGATAAAGGGATCCGCAGCGACAACCTCAGGGGCTACCTCCTCGTCAACGATCTGGTTCACAAAGGAGCTGTTGGCGCCGTTTTCCAGCAGGCGGCGCACCAGATAGGCCAACAGATCACTATGCGCGCCCACTGGCGCATAGATACGGCAGCGGGTCTGGTTTTGCTCCAGCACCATATTGTGCAGGGTCTCGCCCATGCCATGCAGGCGCTGGAACTCATAGGCCTCTTTATCGTCTGCCATATGCAGAATGGCGCTGACGGTATGGGCGTTATGGGTGGCAAACTGCGGGTAGATCCGATCGGTCATCTGCAGCAATTTGCGGGCATTGGCGATATAGGAAACGTCCGTCAGGGATTTGTTGGTGAAGACAGGGAAGCCATCAACGCCTTCGACCTGCGCCAGTTTTACCTCTGTATCCCAATAGGCGCCCTTGACCAGACGGACCATGAACCGGCGGTCGTATTTCTCGGCCATCTCATACAGCGCGTCCAGCGCCAGCCCGGTGCGTGGCCCATAGGCCTGCACCACAACGCCAAAGCCCTCCCAGCCGGCCAGGGAGGGATCAGAGACCACCTCCTCAATGACCTCCAGCGATAGCGACAGACGATCGGCCTCTTCCGCATCGATGTTCAGGCCCATCTTGGCGGATTTTGCCAGCAGCGCCAGCGCCTTGATGCGCGGTACCAGCTCCTCCATGACGCGGGCCTCCTGCGCCAGCTCATAGCGTGGGTGCAACGCCGAGAGCTTGATCGAGATGCCGGGGTTTTTGCGGATGTCATTATCCGTACAGCCAACGGCAATGGCCGAAATCGCCTTGGAATAGGCTAGATGATAGCGGGCCGCGTCTGCCTCGGTGCGGGCGGCTTCGCCCAGCATGTCATAGGAGTAGGTATAGCCCTTGGCTTCCATTCCCGCGGCGCGCTTCATGGCGCTTTCGATGCTCTCGCCCAGTACAAACTGGCGCCCCATCTCCTTCATCGCCCGCCCCACAGCGGTGCGGATGACCGGCTCCCCCAGCCGTTTGATGGCGCCGCGCAGGGCCCCCACCGGGCTGCGATCCTCGTCCAGAACCCGCCCGGTGAGCATCAAGGCCCAGGTCGAGGCATTGACCAGCGAGGAGGAGGACCGACCGAGGTGCTTGCCCCAGTCCGAGGGGGCGATCTTGTCTTCGATCAAGGCATCAATGGTATCGGCATCCGGCACCCGCAGCAGTGCTTCGGCCAGACACATGAGCGCAACGCCCTCATCGGTGGAGAGACCGTATTCCGCCAGGAAAACCTCCATCAGGCCGGGATTGGAATGGCCCCGGATGTCGCGCACCAGGTTGGCGGCTCTGGTGCAAATCTTGGCGCGATCGGTTTCATCCAGCGCAGCCGTGTCGCAGAGCTGGGCGAACATCGCCTGTTGATCGACATAGGTTCCGGCATCAATCCGGTCACGCAGTTTGCGGTGCAGGGTCATGGTCTGGCTCCAATGCTATGAGGAGGGCGTTTTGATTAGATTATCGGCTTTTGTCCGGGACAATCACCTGAATTATAGGGTATGGTGGTCCATATGGGTGGATTTTTACCAAAGTGGCGAGGCAAATGGATTTTTCAGAGCTGGATGATTTTGATCGAAAGATTCTCAACGTATTGGGAGAGGATGGTCGGATTTCCATCGCGGATCTGGCCCGCCGCATTGGGTTGTCAAAATCCCCGACCCAGACAAGATTGCGCCGACTGGAGAGCGCTGGGATCATCACCGGTTACCGTGCTCTGATTGATCCCATCCGTCTGGGCCTCGACCATGTCGCCTTTGTTGAGGTCAAACTGGAAGATACCCGCGAGGCGGCCTTATCCAAGTTCAACGCCGCCGTGGCACGGATCCCCGAGATCGAGCAGGCCCATATGATGGCGTCGCATTTTGACTATCTGCTCAAGGTGCGCACCCGGTCGATGTCGGCCTATCGGCAGGTGCTGGGCGAGAAAATCTCCTCACTGCCGCATGTCTCGGCCACCTCGACCTATGTGGCGATGCAGGCCGTCAAAGAGGACGCAGGACTGGCACCGGTCTAAGGCTCGGGGAGTGTTCAGGTGAGGTCGGGGTAGGGGAGGCACGCAAAAAGTTGATTTGCCAGCGGGTGGCAAAGTCACGCAGCATCTACTTATGACCAGTATATTCTCCAATCTCCGCCCTCTTGGTGCTGGAATCTTGTTGTCTTTGCCTCTGTCGACTGCATCAGCGGTTCAACAAGCTGCGGCTCAAGAGGTCTGCCCCCCATCTCAGGACCATTCCGAAGCCCTTGAGGTGCTGATCACCCAGGTTCAACGCGCCCCGGATGAGAACGCGGCGCGCCATCTGTCTAATCAGATGTGGGAATTCTGGGCTGATGCGCCAGATGATCAGGCGCAAGCGATCCTGGATCGTGGCATGACCCGGCGCTCTTCTTATGACTTTCTTGGTGCCTTGGAAGATTTTGACCAGTTGATCGCCTATTGTCCGCACTATGCCGAGGGCTACAATCAGCGCGCCTTTGTGCATTATCTGCGCCAGGACTATGAGACGGCGCTGAAGGATCTTGATCAGGCTGTGGCCCTGTCGCCCCGACATGTGGCAGCCCTGAGCGGGCGGGCACTGGCGCTTTATGGATTGAATCGGCTCGGCGAAGCCCGATTGGCGCTTGGCGAAGCCCTGACGCTAAACCCTTGGCTGCCAGAGCGTGGGCTCGCCACCCCTGGCGGCCCGTTGTCCCCGCAACCTCCGGCAAGCCCTCCTTCATCAGGCCAGGATCTCTAGTTGTTCTTTGGGGAAGGGCACAGGTTTCCAGCTGGTGGTCTCGTCGTTTCTGCAGAAAGCCAGAGAAACCCCTTTAAGGCGCGAAAATCGATTGAACCCTGAGACTTGGGCGGCTAGACAACTGTCCTAAGGCGTGGTGAAACCCTGCCTTGGTTGCGGGCGTGATGGAATGGTAGACATACCAGACTTAAAATCTGTTGGGCCTTGTGCCCGTGTGGGTTCGAGTCCCACCGCCCGCACCATTTTACATTCAGACGTAAAAAATCCCAAAAACTAAAATATTACAGACACTTGCGGAGTTCGAAATCCGTTTTTGCGGTCATAGGCCAAAGGTGCTTTGAATGCCGTTTTGATGATGGTTTTCTTCACTGCCAAAGGCCCTTTATCGTGGATATTCCAAGGGTTTGACAGGAACTCGCGCAAAAGTTCGAAAATCTGACCCATGCTGGCCTTCAGTTTGGTGTTTTGCGTGATTTTGTCACTCAGGCGGAGCTTGTCTTCATCCAGCTTGGCAATCTTTGTTTCGAGTGCTGCAATGACCTTCGGGTTAGATGTTTCAACCAATCTCTCAACCATGGCGTCCTGCTGCTTACACCACTAAGCCCCCCATCACGGCAGCTGATCTACTCAATGACCGGGTGCTGCCATTCTACGAGGAACACGACCTGCCGGTGCTGCGGATCATGACGGATCGGGGCACGGAATATTGTGGGCGCGTCGACAAACACGATTTCCAGCTCTTCTTGGCAATCAATGATATCGACCACACCAAAACCAAGGTGAAGTCACCCCAGACCAACGGCATCTGCGAGCGGTTCCATAAGACGATCCTACAGGAGTTCTATCAGGTCGCGTTCCGCAAGAAGCTCTACGACAGCATCGACGCGTTACAAGCTGATCTCGACGAATGGCTGCATCACTACAACCACGAGCGCACACATCAGGGCAAAATGTGTTGCGGCAGAACATCCATCGAAACTATGATCGACGGGAAAGAAATCTGGATGGAAAAGTTCGTGAGCTGAACTTCGCCTGACAGACGCCGCCAGAAAAACGGACAACTGTCAGATCACATCTGAACCAATACACATTGTCCCAATGGAACCCAGGCCGATCATGCACTAACAATCAAATTGGACCAGTCAGATAAGGCTGCCCAGCCCAAGTTCTGCGCCTCAAGCGCAGGTTCCCGAACAAGGCAGCTGCCCAAAAGTCAGCGGACTCCGAGCTTAGCCGGTTGAAGCGGGCAGGGCGGTCTCTGTCGATCAGCTGAAGGGGAACCCCGAGGCTAAGGCCGAGGCGCGGCTAATCCCTCGCAATTTCCAGTCCTATGTTGATGAGCCATGGTTGATCACCCAGGCAGTTCACTCACTGGATTCCCCGCGTTAAGTATCTGTATTCGCGTAAATGACCTCAACAGAACTTTTACACCCTCCCAGATGAGCCATACACTCTCTGAGTTTAGGCTGCTTTTTGTTCCAAAACCCTGACCACGGACTCGCTGAGGCCGGGCAGGAGGAAAACTATCGAACTTTGCTGAGAGCCGTCTCAACTGCATGAAGCAAATCCTGGCGAAGCACCGGCTTTGAAAGCCGAATATCATCGGCATGAATGCCGTCTTCTGCGTCAATGGTTTCCGAAGCATAACCTGACATGAAAACGACAGGTAAATCGGGCTTCTTTTCCCTTAGCGCCTGGGCTAGAGTGGGACCTTGTAGGTGGCCGGGCATGACAATGTCGGTCACTAACAAGTCGAAACCCCCGCCGTCTCCAAAGAGCGCGTTGGCGGCATCTCCTGATATGGCTGCTGTTATACTGTAACCAGCCCGTTCTAGTGTCGCGACAACAACATCTCTGACTTCTTCCTGGTCCTCGACGACAAGGATTGATTTTGCCGCACCAGAAGTGAAAACCTTGTCATCTGTTGGGGAGACAGGTTGTTTAGCTTCCAATGAAACCGCTGGAAAAAAGAGATTTATTTGTGTCCCCTTGCCTTGTTCAGAAAAAACCTGAACAGCACCGCCGGATTGGTGGATAAACCCTTGAACCATGGAGAGACCAAGGCCTGAACCAGTTCCAGGGGGTTTTGTAGTGAAGAAAGGATCAAAAATGGACGGTAGATTCTGATCTGCAATTCCGTTTCCTGTATCGCTCACAGACAGTTTGACATAGCGCCCAGAAGGAAGTTCGAGGTCATTTGATCCAACGTCGGTACCCTCGATTATCACGTTTTCCGTAGTAACCGAAATTTCGCCCCCTTCTGGTTGAGCGTCCTTGGCATTCAGAATTAGGTTCAACAAAGCGCTTTCCAACGATGGCTTGTCAGCTTTTACGCTCCAAAGCCCATTCTTCAGGGAGCACTCAAGCTTAATGGATGCCGGAAGCGTTCGACCAGCCCAGCTCCGAACATCCATCACTGTTTGGTTCGCGTCCAAGACCACAGGCTGGAGTTGCGCTTGTTTGGCAAACGCGAGCATGTTGCGAGTAAGGTCTGCGCCTCTGGCAGTCGCGGAAATGCACTTCCCCACCAGTTTTTTTTGTGCCTCATCTGCCAAGTCTTCATTCAGCAGCTCTAGATTGCCCAAAATGACAGCCAGCAAATTGTTGAAGTCATGTGCCACGCCTCCGGTCATTTGCCCAATGGCTTCTACTTTCTGCGCTTGCTGAAGCCTGATTTTGGCCTGCTTTTCCTCGGTAACATCCCTGAATGTTGTTAAAGTTGCTGTCTCGTTGTTCCAGGTTGCCCGCCCGAGAGTGCACTCTAGGTTGACGACACTTCCGTCTCTTTTGATACCGTCGAACTCAAAAGTCGTCGGTTCAGATTCACCAGAGAGAACTCTCTTGCGAATATCATTGACCAAGGCCTGATCTTTTTCAGAGATAAAATTAGGTGTGCCTTTTGCCGAGAGAATCTCTTGTTCATTGGCATAGCCAAAGGTTTCGGCGAACTTTGCATTCGCATATACAATTTGACGTTTCGAATTAGCGATCGCTACACCTTGGACCGAGTTGTCGATCAGCAGGCGAAAGTTCGCGTCACTCACAGCTTTTTGCTCGAGAACCTGAACTTGTTCCGTCATGTCTCGCGCAAGCGACAGAAGCTTAGCTGCTCCGCCGATTTCAATTTTTCCCACACGCACCTCAACGGGGAAGATCGACCCGTCTTTTCTTTTGTGGAAACCCCGACGAGTTCTCTTTTCGCCCATCTTCATACTGAGCAATGACTTGAAGATAACCTCTCCTTCGTCCAGGCCGACCAAGTCGGCTGCGGTCATTGAGTAGAGTTCTTCTCGACTGTATCCTAAATCCAGTACGGCTTGCTCGTTAACCTGGTCAACAAAGCCCGTTTTGGCATCGATGACGTAGATCGCCTCGCCTGCCTGTTCAAACACCTGCTGCAGTTCAATCTCACTACGACCTTTCATCTTTTTCCTTTCGTCGCAGATAGATTCTTCAGAACACTCCTATGTGGGCAGAGGTTCAGCATACTCAGTTTAACAGGAAAAATCCTAAACCTAGCAAGCCCTCCTGACGTCGCAGTTTGGCATTCATTTCTGGGTTGCATCCTCGTCGCAAGGCGCACAGCTACAGCTTATCGTTTCGCGGTGAACACCAGGTTTATTTCTCTGTTTTGGCACCAACTTTCATCATCGATCACTTAGGTCAGGCTGATCAGTCAAATCGACTTTTGATTGCGATGAACCAACGAGAGGTGCCCTTAGTGGCGTGTCAGGTTGCCAAATTCGGTAAAACTACTCCTTTTAATCCGCTTCTTCCCAATGTCCCTGTGCAATGATATGCCGCTCATAAGGCACTCTGGCGATGGCGTCGCGCGGGGATTGTTATTGCCTAACCCCAGATCCTGTACGCCGGGACTTTCAATCGGGAGGTTGAAGGCCCTGCCTTATCTCCCTCACAACAGGAGACGGTCATGGCCTGGTCACCAGATAAAACCGAAATCAAAAGCTGGAACGAATGGGACACGCTGCGCCACGTCATTGTGGGCCGTGCGGATGATTGCCACATTCCACCTGAAGAGCCCGCGCTGGAAGCCAAGGTTCCAGAAGACAGCGATATGCGTGGCCAATGGGGGCGCCGCCCGCAAGAGACAATCGATCGCGCCAATGAGCTGCTCGACAATTTTGCCAATCAGCTGCGCGGTCGCGGTATTCGGGTTGATCGTCCGACATCCATTGATCACTCTCAGCCGGCCACGACCCCGGATTTTCACACCGACAGCCAATTTGGCTGCATGCCGCCACGCGATGTATTGTTGACTGTCGGGCATGAGATGCTTGAGGCGACGATGTCTTATCGGTGCCGTTGGTTTGAGTATCTGAACTACCGTCCTTTGTTGCAGCAATATTGGGATGAGGATCCCAAGTTCCGCCACGAGGCTGCGCCCAAGCCGCGCCTGACCGATGCCGATTATCATCCGGATTATCTCAGCGACAAGATCGGCGAGGCCAAGCGCCTGGAATGGGCGGCAGAGAAGTTCTTTGTCACCACCGAAGAAGAGCCGCTGTTTGATGCGGCTGATGTGCTGCGTTTTGGCCGTGATCTGGTCGTGCAGCATGGGTTTACCACCAACCTCAAAGGGATCGAATGGCTGCGCCGTCACTTCCCCGACCACCGTGTGCACACCGTGAACTTCCCCGGCGATCCCTATCCGATCCATATCGACGCCACGTTCACCCCCCTGCGTCCTGGGCTGATCCTCAACAACCCTCAACGCAGATTGCCCGAAGAGCAGCGCGGCATGTTTGAGAAAAACGGCTGGGAGATCGTGGATGCGGCACAGCCTGCCCACAACACACCGCCGCCGCTGTGCTATTCCTCAACCTGGTTGTCGATGAACGTGCTGGTTCTGGACCCCAAAACCGTCTGTGTTGAAAAGTCCGAAGTCTATCAGGCTGAGCAGATGGACAAGCTGGGTATGGAGGTCGTCGAAGTTGAGCTGCGCGACGCCTATGCCTTTGGCGGTGGTTTGCATTGCTGTACTGCGGATGTTTACCGCGACGGCGAATGTGAAGACTACTTCCCGAACCTTTAAGCCTCGAAAAAACTCTTCAAGGCCGACCCAATTGGGTCGGCCTTTTTCTACAGGGCAGGGGAGCTCCCCAGGGCTACAGTCAGTCTTGATGGCGGCAAGCGAGACTTGTTGGACGTCGGTTAGTCCTCAAAGCCCAGAAAACGCGTGGTGTTTTCCAGCGGTCGGCGGCGCGAGACAACTGAATTGGCGATAAAATCCTCATCCGGCCAGCCCAGGGCCACACAGGTCAGGATAATCTGATCCTCGGGGATATTGGCAACCTCCCGCACAACCGGGCTCTGCATGATGCCTTGGCCATTGATCACCGCGCCAATCCCCTTGCTCCAGGCGGCCAGCACCAGTCCGTAGGTCATCGCACCAGTGTCAAAATGGGCAATCGTATTGTCCAAGAGCGCCCGGTCAAAACAGACCACAATGGAAACCGGGGCATCAAACTGACGAAACCCTCGCATCACCCAATCCTGACGGCGTTCCTTGTCGTGACGCTCGATCCCCATGGCCTCAAACAATTGCACTGCAATTTCAATCTGACGGGCGCGGTGCTCGCCCTCATAGGCGGCGTAGTCCTCGATGTCGCGGGTCGGCGGCGTGCCATCCAGCATCCGTTCTGTATTGCCACGGCGTACCTGTTCCAGGGGGTCTCCGGTCAGCACATGCAGGTGCCAGGGCTGGGTATTCATGGAGGAGGGGGCGCGGTTGGCGAGCGCAATGATCTCTTGCAGGATCTCTTTTGAGATCGGCTCCTTGGTAAAGCCCCGGATTGAGCGCCGCTCTTGAATTGCCTGTTTGAGTTCCATCACATGCCCTTTTTGTTTGCCTGACCTCCGTTCGGCCTGCCGGATAGGGCCTGGTCTCAGGAAGCCTTGGTGCTTTGCCGCGAGGGTAAAGCACGTTCAGTCATGATCTTAGGTCTCTAGGTCTTTGCTTTATAGATGGTTTTGCCAGATGTGCCGCAGCGGCACATGTTGTGTGATTCAAAGGGCGGGCAGGGACTGTAACAGGCATATTGCGATAGGAGGCTGGCTGAACCCAGCGGTCAGGCGACGTGGAGCCGTTCCAACAGACCCTGGGTGGCCGCATCATAACGGCTGAGATCAGCGGTGCTGCGGGCTGCAAGCTGCGCGCCCTCCACCAGGGCAAGCGTCGCGGCGGCCTCTGCCTTTGGATCGCCAGTCCAGCTGGTATAACTGCCTTCTGATTGCATCTGCTCAAAGCGGTGTTGCAGCCAGTTTTGCACAGCATCGCGAAAGCGGCTGATCTCTTGGCGGGTGTCTGGCGAGAGACCGTCCCGGCCCACCGTGAAAGCAACGCAAAGACAAAGCCGACTGCCCTGTTGCAAGGCATCGCGATAAAAGCCAACAAAGGCAGTCAGCTGTTCCTCAGGGGTGGGGCGCTGATCGGCATAGCCTTCCAGAGTTGCCAGGACCTGCTGCGCGTATCGCGCCATGATCGCCGTCAGAAGATCGGATTTGGCGGGAAAGTGATAGTGAATGCTGGCCTTGCGGATGCCTACCTCGGCGCTCAGGTCTGAATAGCTGAACCCATCGGCGCCCTTTTGGCGGACTTGATGTTCGGCGGCATCCATCAGCTTGGTCTTGGTGTCAGCTTTACTCATCTACCCGCTCTTTCTGTAAGAGTTCTGTCTGCTCCTCGGCCGCAGCCAGAGCACCTTCCAGATATCCGCCCATCTCTGAGGCCACTTCGCTCACACAAAGGGAGATCCGCCCATGCCAGATATCTTGCAAGGCCGCGGGCAGGCTATAGGCGGGATGTTGACCTGCGGCGGACTGATCCATAGGCGCAGCGGTGTAGCGCTCCTGCGCCCAGTCCTGATAGGCGACCCTGATGGGCTGAGCCGCCTTTGGTCCAAATAGGCGGGTGAGCTGGGCTATAGCGGCGCGGGTGATCGCCTCCGCTTTTCCCTGACGTGTCGGCGCAGGCAGGCCGAGAAAACCAAACAGGGCCGCAGGGGCACCACTGCTCAGGGCGGTCTGTGGTGGCGAGGCATCGTGGATTTCGGCAAGTGGACCTGACTGGCTTATCGCATCGCCGGAGAACCCATCCTCGCGCCAAAAGGGCTGATCATAAAGTGCCACAAATTTGGCCTGGCCTCCCATCCAGGTGGGGATTGCGGTAAGGGCCTGAAGCTGCGCCCTGCTGAGCGGGGGGGCGAAAGACAACTCAGCCGCAAGGCGCGGTGGCAGCGCCAGGATGATCCGCTCTGCCTGACAGCTGGAGCCATCTTTGAAGGTAAGCTTGCCATCCTGGGTCAGCTTTGTAACCGCATGATTCAGGTGCAATCGCTCCGGCGGCAACTGCTGTGCAATCCCATCAATCAGCCCACGCATGCCGGATTGTAGCCGCCATGCCCCCTGCATCGAAGCAAACCCAAGATTGCGCAGAACTTCCCCGGTTTCGGTCTCAAACAGGATCGCGCCGCTGGCATATTGGTCAAACTTGGCCAAGCCAAGGTCCTGAACAAGGCGCTCCATCCGGTGCTGGCCCGGCCAAAACCAGGAGGGGCCGAGATCATAGCCCTCCAGCCCCAGTGACCTTTCTTGCTGTGCCGGGTGCTGCACTGAAGCGATCCGCCCACCAAGGCGGTCGCGGGCCTCAAACAGCTGAAAATCCCGCCCCGCCAGGGTAAGTTGCCGGGCAAGGGACAGGCCAGCGAGCCCGCCGCCGATGATGGCAATATCGGTGTGCATCAGGCGGCCGGAGGTTTGGCAAAGGGCAGGTGGCCGGTTTTTACCCAGACCCGTGCACCGTTCTGCCCGGTTACGGCCTCGAGCGTCTCGCCTTCGGGAAGGCGCAGCCAGGAGCCGGTTTTGAGCTGGTCGCCGCCTTCGCTGAGACTGCCGTCGAGAACCAGAATCTCAATGCCACCGGGGGCGGTGATCTCAAACGGGGTATCGGCTGCGATCTGGTGATAGCGCACGACTTCGCGGGCGTCGCGATATAGCTCGAGCGTGGCAACGCCATCTTGTTCGGACCCTGGTTCCAGGGTCATTTGTTTGCGGAACTGGGTGCGGTCCTCCATATCGAACTGCCAGAGTTTCACAAAAATGGTGCAGCCTTCGTCGGAGCCTGGTGTGTGGCTGGTGGTGGGCGGGTTGCGGACATAGCTGCCTGCGGGATAGTCGCCATGTTCATCCTGAAATACGCCCTCCAGAACTATGAACTCTTCGCCGCCGGTGTGGGTGTGCGGGGAAAAATGACTGCCGGGGGCATATCTGACAATTGAGGTGGCGCGGGCCACCTCATCGCCAATCCGGTCGAGCATTCGGCGGTCAACCCCCGCCATCGGAGAGGCAATCCAGGGCTCATCAGTGGAATGAACCAGCGCGCGTTTGGTGAAATCTGCATTGACTTCCATTAACTTGTCTCCGGTTGTTAAAGCTGGCCAGCCTCTCTGGCTGCTGTGAAATGATGGCGCAAGCGGTTTGGTGTTCACTGGCGCTGCATGTGAGCGGTTAGCATGCTGGAATTCTATCTACCAGTAGGTAGGTGAAATCTAGATAGGTGAAGCATGAGTTGAGGTAAAGGTGGCGCTGTTCACGCTTTTGTCACTACCATTAAGATCGGTTGATTAGGGCAGGCTGACAACTGATTGGCAGAACTGGTTTTTTTGGGAGGAGAGAGGAGCGCTGCTATGATCCGCCGACTGACAAACACCTAAACAAAACACCGACTTTGCCACAGGGCCAAGGAAAATATCCCTGACTGGAAAAGCCAAAACACTTTCACTCGTGAACCATCAAAAAACAAACAAATGGAAGAGCATAGCAGCAAGACTACCTTAACGGTTGTGATCGGAAATGAGGAGGCTGGAATTCCTTACCTCATAGGCGTCATTTTGGGTTATGATCCGCGCTTTCTTGCCACGTTTGGGCGGTTCGCGGATTGACGCCGCTGGTCAGGCAGAACAGTGTTTCGCCATGTCTGATCACCTGCAAATCACCCGCCTTCCCATCGCCTATGACCCCGATCTTGGTGCCGAATCCCGCGATCTTGTTGCTGGGCTTAATCAGGAAACAGGGCAACTTATCGCCGGAGCAGCCGGCTCCAGCCCTTATCTGCGCAGTTTGGTCGAACAAGAGGCGGCATGGATTGGCGAGGCGCTGAGTGATCCCCAACGGGCTTTGGCGGCAGTATTTGAGGACTGTCGTGCCCTGGCACCTGATCAGCTGAAGCCGGGGCTGCGGAAGGCAAAGCGCCGTGTCGCGCTTTTGACGGCGCTCTGCGATCTCTCTGGTGGCTGGTCACTGGAAGAGGTCACGACGGCGCTTACAAATTTTGGCGCACTCAGCGCGGATGTGGCGATCAAGGCGGAAATTGCCACACTCATTCGGCGCAAGAAACTGCCGGGCCTGACGGAGGCGGATATTGAGACCGCCGGGGGGCTTTCCATTCTCGCTATGGGGAAAATGGGCGCTTATGAGCTGAACTACAGTTCCGATATCGACCTGATCTGCCTGTTTGACGAGACTCGTTTTGACCCCGATGACTTTTTCGAGGCGCGCCAGGGCATGGCGCGGGCGACCCGAAACATGTGCACAACATTGAGCGAGCGCACTGCCGATGGCTATGTCTTTCGCACCGATCTGCGGCTGCGACCTGACCCGGCGGTGACCCCGGCCTGTCTCGCGATGGAGGCTGCAGAGCGTTACTATGAAAGCCTGGGACGGACCTGGGAGCGGGCCGCCTATATCAAGGCGCGCCCCTGCGCCGGGGATATCGCTGCGGGTGAGGCCTTCCTCAAAACCCTGCGGCCCTTTGTCTGGCGTCGCCATCTGGATTTTGCCGCCATTCAGGATGCCCATGACATGCGGCTGCGGATCCGTGAAAACAAGGGCACCGGTGGCCCGATTACCGTGCCCGGCCATGATATGAAACTGGGGCGTGGTGGCATTCGTGAGATCGAGTTCTTTACCCAGACGCGGCAGCTGATTGCAGGCGGTCGCGACGAGGGGTTGCGCTTGCGTGGCACTGTTGAGGGGCTTGCTGCTCTTGCCCAGAGGGACTGGATCCCTGCGGATGTCGCGGAGCGGCTGAGCGATCATTACCGGGCGCACCGCGAGGTGGAGCATCGCATTCAGATGGTGCATGACGCTCAGACCCACAAGATGCCAAATTCGGCCGAAGGTATTGCGCGTGTGGCCTGCCTGATGGGAGAGGACCCGGCGGATCTGCAGGCAAAAATCCGCAGCCGCCTGGTCGAAGTCCACGGCATGACTGAAGACTTTTTTGCCCCGGACGCAGCGGCGCAGCCCAAAGCGACCATTCCAGAGGGATTTGATAAAAGCGTTATTGCCCGTTGGCGCGGCTATCCCGCCCTGCGTTCTGAACGCGGCGCACAGATCTTTAACCGGCTCAAACCGGAACTGCTGAGCCGCCTTTCCCGTACCGCAAAACCAGCCGAGGCGCTGCTGGCACTGGATGGGTTTCTGGCAGGTCTGCCTGCGGGGGTGCAGTTGTTTTCCCTGTTTGAGGCAAACCCACATCTGATGGATCTATTGGTGGATATTGTGGGGACTTCTCATGCGCTGGCCGGGTTTCTGTCACGCAACTCCAGCGTATTTGATGCAGTGATTGGCGGTAGTTTCTTTGAGGACTGGCCAGGCGGCGCGGCGCTGCAGCAAGAACTGGAATCAGTTCTGGCACTGGAAGAGGATTACGAGAGCCAGCTGGATGCTGCGCGACGCTGGTGCAAGGAATGGCATTTCGGCATCGGCGTGCATCATCTGCGTGGATTGATCGACGCCAAAGCTGCGGGTGCTCAGTATAGTGAACTGGCAGAGGCCGTCATCCAGGCGCTTTTCCCACGGGTGGTTGCTCAGTTCTCCATCAAACATGGGCCACCTCCCGGTTCTGGACCCATTGTGATTGCCATGGGGTCTCTGGGGGCAGGGCAGATCAATGCGCAGTCCGATCTTGATATCATTGTGGTCTATGACCCGCAGGACGTGGAGATGTCACAGGGGCGCAAGTCGCTGGCGACGCGTCCCTATTATGCCCGTTTGACTCAGGCGCTGATTACGGCGCTTTCGGCGCCAATGTCGCAGGGGCGTCTTTACGAAGTGGACATGCGGCTGCGCCCCTCGGGCAACAAGGGGCCAGTGGCCACCAGCTGGGCGGCCTTTACCCATTATCAGGAGAATGAGGCCTGGGTCTGGGAGCACCTGGCGCTGACACGGGCGCGGGTGATTGCCGGTGAGCCGGGCTTGATGCAGGAGTTTGAGAGTTTCCGGCGAGGTGTGCTTTCGCGCCAGCGGGAAAAAGAAGTGGTGCTGGGAGAGGTCGCTCATATGCGCGACAGGCTGGCAGCGGCCAAGACCCCCTCTGGGGTTTGGGATGCCAAAACTGGCGCCGGGCGGATGATGGATATCGAGCTGTTGTCCCAGTCGGGGGCGTTGTTGGCGCAGTCGCCACAGCGGGACGTGGCCAGCGGACTGCAGCAGGCTGTCGCTGGTGGCTGGCTGGATGCCGCAGATGCGCTGGTTTTGCAAAACGGCTACGCCCTATATTGGTCGGTACAAACCGCTGCCCGCCTGCTGTCTGGCGGTTCTCTGGAGCAAGAGGCCCTGGGAGAGGGCGGTGCACAGTTCCTGAGCCGCAGTGCCGACTATGGAAGCTTGCAAGACTTGGAACAGGCCCTGGAAGCGGCCTATGGGAATTGCGCTGCGATCATTTCGCAGACCCTGCAGAAGGAGACGGCGCATGCAGACGCTGGCGGAACTGGACCATAAACAGCTGATCCGGGAGGCTTACCGGATCGAGGGCATCACCGCGAGCCAATGTCGCAGCATCTTTCTGGACTGGGCGCTGAGCCTGCCTGTCCAGATGGAAAACCGGTCTGCGATCGCCCAATTACTGGAACACTACAGGGATGAACCGGCAGATCATCCAATGACTGCGGTGCTGCAACAGGGGTTGAACGAAACCGTCAATCCGCGCCGACGTGGCGGATGGCGCTCCCGGCCGCGAGACTGATTGCGCAGCTGAGGTATTGCTCGGCTTGGCTCTGTTCCTTTCCGGATCTGACCCGGAAAGGTCTGGAGGGACAGCGGCTCGAGACCTGCAAATAGATTTCGATTTCGTTAAATTGGACTAAATTTGTCTCAATCCTGCCCTGATTGCGGATCAGGTTGGCTTTGAACCAGCAGTGCCGGGCCTTACCGGCAATTGGCAAGGAGCAGAGCAATGATGACCCTTCGCAGACTTTTCCTCACCGCATTGGGCTGTAGCCTTTCGGCCTGTGCCACAGTGGACATTCCTTCCCGTAATGCGCCGTTTGAGTCTTTGCCTGAAAGCCATGGCGCTGTTGCGCAGGGCTATGAACCTCTTGAGCGCTCGGTTTTGCAACTGCAGCCGGAGTTCGTCACGCCGGTAGTTGCTGTTGATACCCTGGACGGTAATGCCTACAACCCACAGGCCCTTGGGGCACTCGGGAGTGTTGCAGGCTCTGACATGTCGATCACCAAAGTCACTGTGCGGGTGCCCCGCACCCTGAAGGCGTCAGAGGCCAACCGCTACCTTCCTCAGGGAGATATCGTTTGGCGTGAAGATCCTCTGGGCAACCGTCATGCGCAGGTTCAGGCGATTGTGCAAAATGCGCTCGAAGCCGGGGTGCGCCCCTTGTCCGGACCAGTTCAGGCCGAGCTGGATGTTGAAGTCCTGCGGTTCCACGCCCTGACCCAAAAGGCGCGCTATACCACTGGTGGGGTGCACTCGATTTCCTTTACCATGGTGCTGCGTGACGCTCAGACCGGTGAAGCGCTCACCGAAGTGCGAGAGATCGAGGCGGATTTGACGGCCTATGGGGGGCGTCGTGCCCTAGTCGCCATTGCCGAAGGCAACACCCAGAAAGTGCGGATCACTGGGTTTTTGGCTAAGGTGATCCAGCAGGAAATCCTGGCCCCCGGCAGCCGGGCGCCACGTCGGGGGGGGCTGATCCAGGCTCTGAACAAGCTCTAGAGCAGATTATCAACCTTGCAGAGGTTTTGGGGGCCGCATGGGATGTGCTGGCCCCTTTCCCTGTTGCCACGATGGGTCTATGAGGGGCCTATGACAGCCACATCCCCCGCGCCAGAGCGCCCCCGCGTAAAACTCCTGCCCAAAGCCAATGCCCGCGCCCTGCGCCATGGCTTTCCCTGGGTCTATTCCAACGAGCTGGTCACTGATCGGCGCACCCGCAAGCTGGAGCCGGGCAGCCTCGCCGTGCTGCTGGACGAGGCGCAGACGCCAATGGGCACCGTTGCGGTGAACCCAACCAGCAAGATCATCTGCCGGATGCTGGACCGCGACCCAGAGGCGGTGATTGATCAGGCCTGGTTTCAGGCCCGGATCTCCCAGGCCTTTGCCCTGCGCGAGCAGCTCTATGATGCGCCTTTCTATCGCCTGGTTCATGCCGAGGCCGACGGGTTGCCCGGGGTGGTGATTGACCGTTTTGGCGAGGCCTGCGTGGTGCAGCCCAATGCCGCCTGGGCCGAGGCCCATTTGGAGCCCCTAACAGCTGCCCTGGCTGAGGTCACCGGCTGTAGCATTATTTTGAAAAACGCCTCCGGGCGGACCCGTGGGCTGGAAGGGCTGGACGACGAGAGCCTCACTCTGTTGGGCGAAACACCTAGCGCGCCGGTGCCGGTTCAAATGAACGGGGCCACCTATATGGCGGATCTGACCGGCGGGCAGAAAACCGGACTGTTTTATGATCAGCGTGACAATCACGCTTTTGCCGCCCGTCTGGTGCCCCAGGGCGGTGATGTATTGGACGTGTTTTCCCATGTTGGCGGTTTTGGCCTGGCGATGCGCGCAGCTGGCGCTGGCAGCGTCACCTGCGTTGATGGTTCTGCCGCGGCGCTGGAACTGGCCGGGCAGGGGGCTGAAGCCTCTGGCTTTGGTGATAGTTTCACCGCCCGTCAGGGCGATGCCTTTGATCAATTGGCAGCCCTGACCGAGGAAGGGCGCAGCTTTGACGTGGTGATCTGTGATCCCCCGGCCTTTGCCCCATCGAAACAGGCGCTGGAGGCGGGCTTACGCGCCTATGAGCGGATTGCTAAGCTGGCAGCGCCGCTGGTCAAACCGGGTGGCTATCTGGGGCTGTGCTCTTGTTCACATGCCGCTGATCTGGCGCGGTTCCGCAATGCTTCGGCGCGTGGCATTGGTCGGGCCGGGCGGCGCGGGCAGTTGATCCACACGGGCTATGCAGGCGCGGACCATCCGCAATTGCCACAACTGGCGGAAAGCGGCTATCTGAAGTCCGTCTTCTTCCGTCTGGACTGAGCCCCTGCGATGAAGCTGCTTCTGGACACCTGTGTGCTTTACCCGACCGTGATGCGGGAAATGCTGATCGGCGCGGCAGCACAGGGCGCTTTCACACCGCTGTGGTCTGCGCGCATTCTGGAAGAGTGGAGCCGGGCGGCGCTGAAACTCGGCCCCGTTGGGGCGGCGCAGGCGCGCTCAGAGGTGGCATTGCTGAAAGCCAACTGGCCGGGGGCGATTATGGCCCCGGCCCCGGGAGTGGAGGCCCGGCTCTGGCTGCCGGACGCTGCGGATGTGCATGTGCTCGCTGCGGCTATCACCGGTCATGCCGACGCCATTGTCACCGTCAATAACAAGGACTTCCCCCGTCATACATTGGCGGAGGAAGGGCTGGAGCGCATTGGTCCGGATCAGTTTCTGTATGATCTTTGGCTCAAAGACAATGCCGGGATGGAAGCCCTGGGGGCACGGGTATTGGCTGAGGCCAACCGCCTGTCAGGTGGCGGCTGGGAAATCCGGCCCCTGCTGAAAAAGGCCCGACTGCCGAGGCTGGCCAAGGCCCTTGCGGGTCTGTAACGGGGCTGCGACCTCGTTGGGAATTACAGTGTTTTGAGCGCCTCAGCAGCAATTTTGAACGAGCGAAGCCGGGCAGCATGATCGTGAATTTGTCCAGTAATGATCACCTCATCCGGGGTGTAACGTTGCAGTATTTCCGAAAGCTCACGCTTGACCGTTTCAGGGCTGCCGGTGGCTGAAACCGTCAGGGCCTCGTTCACCCCGGCCAGCACCGATGGCGACAGGTGATCGTTGATATCCTCCACCGGGCGCGGCAGTTTGCCGGGCTGACCCAACCGCAGCCGGGCAAAGGCTTGCTGCATGGTGGTCCGCAGCCGGATGCCCTCGGCGTCGCTCTCGGCGCCAAAGACATTCACTGCCACCATGGCATGGGGTTTTTCCAGATTGGTCGAGGGGCGGAAGGTGCGGCGGTAGACCTCAAGCGCCTGTTCCAGTGCCTGGGGCGCAAAGTGAGAGGCAAAGGCATAGGGCAGCCCCAGTTGCGCCGCCAACTGTGCGCCGTAGAGGCTGGAGCCGAGGATCCAGACAGGCACATTGCTGCCTTGCCCGGGAAAGGCACGCACCTTTGCCTCCGGATCCAGTGGACCAAGAAAACCCATAAGATCAATCACATCCTGTGGGAAGCTGTCCCCAGCACCCGGTGCCATGCCCCGCCGTAGGGCGCGGGCGGTCGCCATATCCGTGCCCGGTGCACGGCCCAGCCCCAGATCAATTCGATCACCATAAAGGGCTGCAAGTGTGCCAAAGGCCTCAGCCACCATATAGGGCGCATGGTTGGGCAGCATGATCCCGCCAGCGCCAACGCGAATTGACGAGGTCTGGCTGGCGATATGTCCGATCAACACTGCCGTGGCAGCAGAGGCAATACCGGGCATATTGTGATGCTCTGCCAGCCAGTAACGATGATAGCCCCAGCCTTCGGCCTGACGTGCCAGATCGGCACTGTTTTGAAAGGACTGGGGGATTTCGCTGCCCTCGGGTACCGGGGCAAGGTCAAGAAGAGAGTAGCGCATCAATGGGTCCAATCAGGCTTCCAGTCACGGGAAGTTTTGATGTGGGCACGCAGGGCAGGATTGGCAAGGGGGGCTTGGAAAAATGACGTCATGTCAGGTGCCGTGCCAGCTCGCTTCCAGTCGCTCCAGCGCGGCAATGCGCTCTTCTGTTTTGGGATGTGACATCAACCAGGCAGGGGCCATGCCGGCGCGAGCCTGTGTCAACTCTTCGAGTTTAAGAAACAGGCTCTTCTGCGGCTCCAGTCCGATACCGGACTTGGCCAGCAAAGCGGCGGCATATTCATCGGCCTCATATTCGTCACTGCGCGACAGACGCGCCGCCAGCAGATTGGCCAGCAGTCCCGCAATCCAGGGGCCGACAATGGGAATATAGCGCCCCAGGATCATCATCAACGCTGTCCGCAGGGCATTCTGGCCTGAAAAATCAATGATACGTTTCTTGGCATGCCCCAGCGCCACATGGCCCAGCTCATGAGCAATAACAGAGGCCAACTCGGCCTCTGTGACCTCGCAGTTTTGGTATTTGCGATAAAATCCACGGGTGATGAAGATACGCCCATCAGGTGCCGCCAGCCCATTCACCGGGTCGACCTCATAGATAAAGACCGGAATGCGCTCGATCTCCAGCGCAGCCGCCATGCGATCGGTGAGGCGCCGCAGTTTTGCATCCGCCAGCTCGGTTGAGCGCGCATCCAGCTCGCGGTGAGTGCGCCAGACAGAAATCCGGTAAGAGATAAGGCCATAGATCACAGCCAGCAGGATGGGGGTAAAGCGCAACATCTCTCAGATATGGGGCGGATTGGGCGGTAGGGCAAGGGAGCTTTGTCGGGACACAAGGCGAATGGCGATCAAAACGATGCTCCTCTTGTCGTTCTCTGGTTGCAGATATCCCTTCGGTGTTTCAGGATAGGGGAAATTGCCAGATCGTGAGAATACAGTGTCAGACCCTAAAAACATCGATGGCCGTCTACACGGCGACCAGTTTGAGCCTGAGGAAAAGGACAATCTGCTGACGCGGCTGATCTATATGATCCTGATCGCGGTGATGATTTCTTTCGCCCAGACGGTGCTGGCAACCGCCACGGTGCTGCAGTTCATTGTCATGGCGATCAGCAAGGAGCCAAACGAGCGGCTGGCAGATTTTGGCACCGATCTGGGTATTTGGATCGCCAAGGCCGCGCGCTATCAAATGGCGGCCAGCAACGTCAAACCCTGGCCCTGGACTGAACTGGACTAAAGGAACCCTGCGGCCCTCTCACATTGCAGAAGACTGACAAAGCTGCCCCCTAGGGGTTTGCCGACTTCATCTTTCTAAAAATATTCCCGCCGGAGGCCTTGCCCAAAGGGCAATCCCTTTAGGAGACGGTTTCCAACAATGCGGGCCAGTGGTTTTTGAGTTTCTAACGCGTCAACTCTTTCATGCCGCTTTCCAACCCGTCCAGGGTCATCGGTACCATGCGGTCCTCAAAGATCTCGCGGACCATACCGATGGAATGGGTATAGTCCCAGTGCATCTGCGGCACCGGGTTGATCCAGAGATGGCTTTGCCACTGATCTCGGGCGCGCTGCAGCCAGACCTGGCCGGCCTCTTGGTTCCAATGCTCATTGGCGCCGCCTGGATAGGCAATCTCATAAGGTGACATTGAGGCATCGCCGACAAAGATACATTTGTAATCCGGACCATAGGTGCGCAGCACCTCATGGGTGGGCAGCTGCGCATCCCAGCGCCGCCGGTTATCACGCCAGACCCCTTCATAGAGGCAGTTGTGAAAGTAGAAATATTCCAAGTGCTTGAATTCACTGCGGGCGGCCGAAAACAGCTCTTCCACAACTTTGATATGGGGGTCCATTGATCCCCCCACATCCAGAAACAGCAGAACCTTGACGGCATTATGCCGCTCTGGCCGGGTTTTTACATCCAGATACCCATGCTCGGCAGTGGCGCGGATGGTGTTGTCGAGGTCCAGCTCCTCATGGGCGCCCTCGCGGACCCAGCGGCGTAGGCGCTTTAGCGCCACTTTGATGTTGCGGGTGCCCAGTTCGACATCGCCATCAAGGTTTTTGAATTCACGTTTATCCCAGACCTTGACCGCCCGCTGATGACGGCTTTCTTTCTGACCGATGCGTACGCCTTCGGGATTGTAGCCATAGGCGCCAAAAGGCGAAGTGCCAGCCGTGCCGACCCACTTACTGCCGCCCTGATGGCGGCCCTTTTGCTCTTCCAGCCGCTCTTTCAGCGTCTCCATCAGCTTCTCAAAGCCACCCATGGCCTCAATCTCGGCCTTTTCTTCCGGCGTCATGTGCTTTTCAGCCATCTTGCGCAGCCATTCCTCGGGAATGTCTACCGCATCCATCACAGCCGAATTCGGGATGGATTCCAGACCTTTGAACGTGGCCGAGAAGGCGCGGTCGAATTTGTCGATATTGCGCTCATCCTTGACCATGGCAGCGCGGGCCAGGAAGTAGAAGGCCTCGATGTCATAGGTCACCAGACCCTTTTTCATGCCCTCCAGAAAGGTGAGGTACTCGCGCAGCGAGACCGGGATTGCGGCCTTGCGCAGATTCTCAAAAAAGGGCTGAAACATAGAGAGGGCCTTTCGCGGCGGTTAGGCCAGCATGCGATGGATCACGATGGTGGCGATGACACCCACAATACCAAAGGCGATGGCATAGACAGCGCCATATTGCAGCAAATCGGCTGTATTGCCGCCACGTTTTCGTGCCGTGTAGAGGCCCAACAGAATGCCCAGCAGGACTGCGCCAATTACGATCATGATTTTTCCGCCTGTCTATGCGCAACTTCCTGCGCCACTATTTGTACCTGTCAGTTGGATGCGGGACGTAGTTCCGCGACTTCGCGGATCTTGGCATGTACCGCCCAATCCGGGCCAAACCCGTAGCGCGCCCATCCCAGGCTGTCCAGCCTGACCGTATTTGCAGTGGCAAATTGGCCCAACAGATCCAGGGCTTCGGCCTTGATCAGCAAGGAGGTCGCCAACAGGGCGGCATTTTCATAACGGCTGGCAACAGGCAGCGCGGGGTTGATTTGCTGCAGTGCGGCTTCGCCAGCGCCATGGGCAATCTGATAGGCGGCCATGCGCGGCCGGATAATCGCCTGATGCAGCTCACTGCCAGGCACCTGGCTGAGGAAATCAATCGCCGTCTGAAAGTGGCGTTGCGCAAGATCCGGTTCACCTGCCTGAATCATCCGCCCCAGAACATAGTGGCTATAGGCGCGGCGATGATCGGACCAGCCAAGGTTGCGCGCCTGAACAACAGCCTGGTTTGCCGCCCGTTTGCGGCTGCTGAGACTGCTGCCGGGGCCAAGTGCCGTTTCTATCGCGGTGATCCAGCTGCGCGGCGTTGCGGGCAGGGCCCGCGAGGCAATCGAATTGCCCGCAGGGTTTAACCGCGACAACAGTCCCGGCAACAAAGCGGCGACTTCGCTGCGGCTCATGCCGGTGCGCAGCTCTGGCGCATAGGTGGCGCGCAATACCAGCATATCAAACCCGGTGAGCACCGTATGGATATTGTCGTCGTTAAAGACGGAATCAGAGAGCCGATACAGATCATTAAGCGGGCCAATGGCCTGGGCCAGCTCCTCATGCAGGCAATCGCGGGCCTCTTGGGGGCTGATGTCATTGGGGACAAACACGGCCAGTCGTTCGCGGCTGCGCAGGCGCGACCAATCGGTGTCGGGGCTGCGCCGTTTGCGGCGTAGTTCGGAAAGCGAGTCGACATTTGGAACAACAAAACAGGCTGCTTTGGGCAGGGCGCGATGGATCGCGCGGCTGGAGACCGCCTGAACGGTGATCTCGACCGGGCCGCTATTCACCCGCTGGATGTCGATCCCGGCCTCCTGTTTGAAACGGTGCAACAATTGGGTGAGGTCTCTTTGAAAGCCGGCGCTGGGGTTGCCGGTCACCCTGAGGCGGATGGGGCGCTCAAAACGGGTAAAGACAGGCAGGTTGGTGCCGCCTTCGAGGCGGAAATGCAGATCGAGAAAATCACGGGCGATATCGCGGTTGGAGCGTTGCGGCGCCTGCGGGCGTGGCGCTGAAAAGGCCTTGGCGGCTGGCAGGCTGCTGCTGGCCAGGGCCGCGCGACTGGTGGATTTTTGACTGTCCGGAAGGGCGCAGGCCGAGAGCAGCGCTGCAAGGCCAAGCGGCAGCGCAGCGCGGCGCAAACGGGTCAGAACCGCGGGGCGTCGGGTTCCTGAAACGGGGCCGATTTGAAATCTTAAAGGCAACAGTTGTGGCTCCGGCATGCGTCAAAAACTCGGCGCGAAACGGCACCGCTCGATAGATCCGTTATATCAGTGATAGGGCAATGGGGCGCAAATTTGAAGAGACGGAGGCAGTCGAGAGAAACTTGTTGGTTGTGTCTGACCAATCATTGGTCTTTTGCTGGCGGCGACCCGCGGGTGCCGCCAGCAAAGATTGCGGTTATCGGCGCCCGCGAGCCATAAAGGCAAGCCGTTCGAACAGATGCACATCCTGTTCATTCTTAAGCAGCGCACCATGCAGTTTTGGCAGGGCATCTGCACCGTCACGAGCCAGATCTTCTGGGGTCAGGTCTTCGGCCAATAGCAGCTTCAGCCAATCCAGGACCTCAGAGGTCGAGGGCTTTTTCTTCAGACCAGCGGTGTCGCGGATCTCATAAAATTGGGTGAGCGCCGTAGTCAGCAGGGCTTCCTTGATGTCGGGGTGATGTACGGCAACGATTTTTTTCATGGTCGCCGCATCCGGGAACTGGATGTAGTGGAAGAAACAGCGGCGCAAAAAGGCGTCGGGCAGCTCTTTTTCGTTGTTGGAAGTGATGATCATGATAGGGCGGTTCACCGCACGAATGGTCTCGCCTGTCTCATAGACGTGGAATTCCATCTTATCGAGTTCCTGCAACAGATCGTTGGGGAATTCGATATCCGCTTTGTCGATCTCATCGATCAGCAAAACAACTTTTTCATCTGCTTCAAAGGCTTCCCAGAGCTTGCCCTTTTTGATGTAGTTCTTGACGTCATGCACGCGCTCTTCGCCAAGCTGACTGTCGCGCAGCCGGCTGACCGCATCATATTCATAGAGACCCTGCTGGGCACGGGTGGTGGATTTTACGTTCCACTCAATCATTTTCAGCCCCAGGGACTCTGCCACCTGGCGGGCCAATTCCGTCTTGCCGGTGCCGGGCTCGCCCTTGACCAGAAGCGGGCGCTCCAGGGTGACGGCCGCATTGACGGCTATTTTCAGGTCGTCGGTGGCGACGTAGTCTTTAGTGCCTTGAAACTGCATAGTTTATATACATCCCCTGCTTGCTAACTTGCGATCTGGCGCATTTAGCACGGTTTTAACCCGGTCTCTTTACTATTGTGTAGTGACAATCGGACTGTCAGGGGATAAACGCAGCGGCATGGGGAGCCAGGATGTATGGCGATAATTAAAGAGACCTACAGAATGGGCGAGACCGAAGGAGCCGAAATGAAACAAGAAATGTTTCTGCCGGAAGATTACCGTCCGGCCGAAGACGAGCCTTTCATGAATGATCGGCAGCTTGAGTATTTCCGTCGTAAACTTCTGAATTGGAAGCAGGATCTGCTCGCTGAAAGCCGCGATACCATTGAAGGGCTGCAAGACAATACCCGCAATATTCCAGATGTTGCGGATCGGGCCAGCGAAGAAACTGACCGGGCCCTGGAACTGCGGACCAGAGACCGTCAGCGCAAGCTGGTTTCCAAAATCGACGCGGCGATCCGCCGGATCGATGAGGGGGAATACGGTTACTGCGAAGTCACCGGGGAGCCGATTTCGCTGAAACGGCTGGATGCGCGTCCCAATGCGACCATGAGCCTGGAAGCGCAGGAACGTCACGAGCGCCGCGAAAAAGTACACCGCGACGATTGATTCCCGAGTAAAATTGAAAAACCATTCCGCCGGGGCCTGTTGCTCCGGCGATTTTCGTTTATGCACTGTTTATGAGCGCAACACAGCGGGTCGCAATGACACTGAAACATCTCAATGTAACCATTATCGGGGCAGGTATCGGCGGCCTGGCGGCGGCTTTGGTTTTGCAACGCCGAGGCGCCCAGGTCACGGTGTTGGAACAGACCGAGGCTGTTTCGGAGGTCGGGGCCGGGTTGCAGATCACCCCGAATGGCATGGCGGTTCTGACAGCGTTGGAGTTGAGTGATGCGCTGGCCTGGTCATCGCAACGGGCCAAGGCGGTGGTGTTGCGGCGGCATGGGGATGGCAGCGCGGTGTTGCGGTTGGATCTGGACCAATACGCCGCCGATCTGCGCTACTATTTTGTCCATCGTGCGGATCTGATCAAGATCTTGGCCGATGCCGCCCGGGAAGCCGGGGTTCAGGTTCGGCTGTTGCAGAAAGTGGAGCGGGTCGACACTGGGCCAAATCCTGTGGTGCATCTTGCCAATGGTGCCCAATGCGGCGGCGATCTGGTGATCGGCGCTGATGGGTTGCACTCGCAGGCCCGGCGGGCGCTGAACGAGACCAGTCAGCCGTTTTTCACCGGCCAGGTGGCCTGGCGGGCGATTGTGCCAAACCACGGCAAGCTGCCAGCCGAGGTGCAGGTCTTTATGGGACCGGGACAGCATCTGGTGGCCTATCCGCTGCGCGACGGTTCGATGGTCAATCTGGTTGCGGCGCAGGAGCGTCGCGCCTGGGCAGAAGAGGGGTGGCATTTGCCGGATGATCCGGAGAACCTGCGCCGGGCCTTTGCGGGATTTGGCGGTGAGGCACATCACCTGTTGTCTCAGGTACAAGACTGCGCCCTTTGGGGGCTGTTCCGTCACCCCGTTGCCAAGCATTGGCACAAGGGGGCCGTTGCCCTGCTTGGGGACGCGGCGCATCCCACGCTGCCCTTTATGGCGCAGGGCGGAAATCTGGCCCTGGAAGATGCCTGGCTGCTGGGGGAGGCGCTGGAGGCGCAGCCGGAAGATATACCGGCGGCTCTGGCAGGTTATCAACTCCAGCGGCGGGATCGGGCGGTTAGGGTGGTTGATGCTGCCAGCCGCAATGCTTGGAAATATCATCTGCGCGCCCCTCTGAGCTGGCCCGCGCACCAGGTTCTGAAACTGGGAGGGCGGCTGGCTCCCCAGCGTATGGTGGCGCAGTTTGACTGGATCTATCGCCACGATGTGACCCGCCAGGCGTGATTCTTGGGCGACCGCCCCTAGCTGATCATCAAGCAAAGTAACGGGGGGCTCCCGCCCGGAGTTGGGCCGCCTGGCGGCCCGGCCTCCCGTTGGGTCTGGCGCCGTGCTACCGCGCGGCGCGGATTGATCCTGATCTGGAACGCGGCCCCTCGATTGGCTCGAAACTTGGACCCTCCATCAGGGGGCTAGAGGTCCAGCTCAACCCAGATTGGCACGTGGTCGGAGGGTTTGTCGCGGCCGCGGATTTCTTTGTCGATCTGGCAGTCCTGCAAAAGATCTGCCGCTTGCGGGCTGAGCAGGAAGTGATCGATGCGGATGCCATCATCCCGATTCCAAGCCCCCGCCTGATAGTCCCAAAAGGAATAATGCCCTGGCCCCTGGTGGCGCGCTCGATAGGCCTCGGTGAAGCCGAGGTTGACGATGCGCTGATAGGCAGCGCGGCTTTCGGGGCGGTGTAGGGCATCCTCTCGCCAGGCCTCTGGGCGCTTGGCATCTTCGGCCTGGGGAATGATATTGTAGTCCCCCGCCATCAGGGCGGGCATCTCGCTTTCCAACAGGTCCTGTGCGCGGGCCTTTAACCGCTCCATCCAGGCCAGCTTATAGGCGTATTTCCCGCCTGGAACCGGGCTGCCATCCTCGGTGAGTTCAACCGGGTTGCCATTGGGCAAATAGAGGCCACAGATGCGCAGGGCCTGCTTGCCAACCACAGTTGCTTCGATCCAACGGGCCTGCAGGTCCTCATCATCGCCAGGCAGACCCCGGCTCACGTCCTCCAATGGCAGCTTGGACAGGATCGCCACCCCGTTAAAACCCTTTTGTCCGTGGGTTTCGACGGCATAGCCGCGATCTTCAAACAGCTCCCGCGGGAAGGCTTCATCGACAGATTTGACCTCCTGTAGCAGAACAACATCCGGATTGGCCTCATCAAGCCACTGCGGGAGGGCAGCGGCGCGGGCCTTGATGCCGTTGATGTTGAAACTGGCGATCTTCATGGGGTCTCTCCTGCCACGGCGATTTGAGTGCTTGGGCTGATCTATCGCCGAAGTAGGAGGCTGGAGCAAGTGCGGGGTGAAAACACGAATCAGTAAGTGACTTTTTTTCGCAAAAGAACTGGAGGTTTTGCAGGGCTGCGGGGTGCAATCTTGGCGTGAGGGTATTGCCTTGCATCTACATGGCTGTGGATAAATCGACCCGCAGCATGGGGATCGATTTAGTTATCTGAAAAGGAACAGTTAAATCTATTCCTAAGTTAAGGTGAGTATCCTTTGACTGGCAACCTGAAATTGAATTACGCTGTTTTCAGACAGGAAAAGCCGTGCAAGCCTTTGGGGGTGACTATTCATTTCCAACGGAGGTTCCAATGACTGCTTTGCATAAAACTCACACGGCGACTTTTTCCCCGGCTCTGACAGAGGTTGAGGCGGAAGGACAAGGATGCAGCCTGTTCCGTGGTGATGGGGTTGAGCTTTTTTCGTCCGGCTCTGCACCTGAAATGAATAGCTGTTGGAGCGGTGAGAACTCAGCGCTGTTCTCCTCTGGCTCTGCGCCTCAGGCGCGCGGTGATCAAACCTCCGGCGCATTGGTTGGGCTGTTCTCATCCGGGTCGGCGCCGACAGCAGAGACCTCTGTTGTGCGGGGTGATCTGTCTGGGCTGTTCTCTTCGGGCAGCTAAAACAAAAGCTATGGCGCGCTCTTTGCGAGCGCGCCTCTTTGGGGCGGTGGTAAGGCACTGGGGCCAGGGCAGGCCCCTGTAGGCGAGGTCTAGGGAGAGAAATACATGGCGCAGATTCTGAAATTTCCCAATTCCAGGTTGCCGTTGCGCCGTGTCGACAACTTGTCTCACCTGATTTCAGCCCTGTCTAAGCATCGCCACTCACGGGAAGATGTCTACTGGTTGAAAGAGAATGCTGAACTGTTGAATGTGCTCGAATGTACGGGAGAATCCACGGGTGCCACGGGGGCTGGTGCGGGCGATTTGAGCGAGCTTGCTGCTGAGCTATGCCCGGACGCACTGGCCCCGCTTCGGAGCTTTTACAAGGATGCTGACCGCCACCTTTGCTTTTTCAGGCAGTATTACCGGTTTATCCTGTCCATCTGTATGGATCTTGAGGATCTTGGACTGGCTGGCACCCCTGGCAGGGGCGAGGATCTGGCCCATTGGGTGATGCAACAGGATCTGCCGGGGCATGAATTATCTGACCTGCAGCGCGCCGAAGCGCGCCGTCTGTTGGCGCGGCGCGGGCTGGTGGGGGATTTTCCCGGTTTGGATGACAGGCTGCATGGGTTTGTCGACAATACAGCTCAGTTTGCTGTGCCCAACCGTAAGGCAGCCTATGAGCTGACACATATTGTCTTTTATCTGAGCGATTATGGCCGCCGTGATCCGGGGCTGTCGGCTACTGCCGTGCACAGCCTCAACCATGTCGGGCTGCTGGCCTTTTTGGATCAAGACGCTGATCTGTTGTCTGAGGTCTGTGTGTCGCTGCGCTATTGCAGCGAGATGCCCTCAAAGGTGTGGGAGGATTGGTTGCAACTGCATCATCAGGGATTTGCGCTGATCGAGGCGGGGCGCGCCGGCGCGCCTGCGCTGCACCGTGACGACTATCATATGTTCCTGGTGAGCAGTTGGCATCAGGCGCTAACTGGGGAGGCGTCTTTTCATCAAAGGGTTCCAACAGGCGCGCTGCGGTTTCAGCGCCCGGCCCGCCAGGGAATTCTGCATCACCTGTCCCACGCAGCTTATCAGCTGGAGGGGCGATCCGGGGATTGGCAAAAGCTGCGGCCGCAGATCTCTGACGGGTTCAGCGAGGGCGACTACAGGCTTCTCTGTGAAGCCGAGAAGAGCTTTGATAGGTTTGGCACTTTCTTTGATGGCTTTGCCCGCAGGGGCACCATCCAGCAGCAGCCATTTATGCGGGTGAACAACGGATGAGGGGGCTGTCAACTCCGGTTTTGGGCGCACTAATGATCGTGGGCTATACGGGCTTTGTCTCCTCTGCCGATGGCATCATCAAACTGCTGTCAGGGGGCTACGAGGCGGCGCAGATCTATGTGATTTCAGGTGGTGCTGTAGCTTTGCTGTCGGTGCTGGTCAGCTGGGGCTGCATATCTCGGGAGGCTGCTCGGGGCAAAATGCGGACCATGGGGAGCGCCCCCCTAGAGCGGCAGGTGTCGCCATCTGGGCAGGCGGCCCAAACCGGGATTATTCCCTGGCGAACCGCTTGCCCGCGGGCCATGACCTTGCGAAGCTTTGCGGCCCTTCTGGGGGCCATTTGCTTTTTTTACGCCTTTCGACTGCTGCCCTTTGCGCAGGTCTTTCTGTTTATCGGCCTTATGCCGCTGCTGGCAGGGGTTATGTCGGGGCTGATTCTGAAAGAGCGGATCAGTTTTTGGGCCTGGATAGCCCTGGGGTTGGGCTTTGTTGGAGTGTTGTTTTTGTTTCCCAGCGGCGTCTCTTCCGTATCGGGAGGGCATGTTCTGGCGCTATCGGGGGCGGCGTGGGGGACATTCTCCATGGTGATGGCGCGTTACATCAGTCGCTATGATACAAATCTTCTGCCGCAGGTTTTTTATCCAAACCTGCTGCTCTGTCTTGCGATGCTGCCGCTATTTCCCTTTGTCTGGCAGCCGATGCCGCTGAGCGATCTGGTCTGGGTCTTGGGATATGCCGTGCTGCTTTTTGCCGCCCGCTGGCTCGCAGTTTCGGCCCTTCGTCTGCTGCCTGCCTATGTGGTGACACCGTTGATGAACCTGCAATTTGTCTGGATGCTGACTATCGGGGCCTGGATTTTTGGCGAAATGCCAACCCAGGGCACCTGGATAGGCGGCTGTATCGTGATCGGGTCCGGTGCCTTCCTGCTTTGGGGGCAGGTGCTGCGGCCAACAGTCAGACAACGCCTAACCGCCTAGCGTGACGCTCAAACCCCTATTCTGCGGGCTGAACTGGCGGGCAGAATGCAGGTTTGAATGCTGCGTCAGGCTGGCCGTTGTTTCATCACATAGAGAACGAGGTGCCGCAGCCGCAGCTGGAGGAGGCATTGGGGTTCTCAATGGTGAATCGCGCCCCAATCAGCTCTTCGGTGAAATCAATCACCGCGTTTTTTAGGAAGGGCAGCGAGACGGTATCAACCACCACCTTTTCGCCCTGACCTTCAAGCACCAGGTCATCTGCGGCTGGTGCATCCAGAGCGATTTCATATTGAAAGCCTGAGCAACCGCCGCCTTCGACCGCAATGCGCAGGGCTTGACCCTGGGCCGCAGCGCCGATTTCGGTCAGTCGGGCAAAGGCCCGGTCGGTCACTTTTGGTGGCAGGTTCATCTGGTCTCTCCCGATGCTGTATTGCAGCGCATTCCATTATATAGAAAGGTGCAGGCAGAACGACAAGATTTCATGGGAGAAAGATTAATCATGCATGCCTCTTATGCCACTAAACCGGATCAAAGCCGGGGCAGGCTGATTGATGAAGAGGAAAGCAGCTTTCGCTCTCCCTACCAACGCGACCGTGATCGTATCATCCATGCCAGCGCTTTTCGGCGGCTCAAACACAAGACCCAGGTTTTTGTCGAACATGAGGGCGACAATTACCGCACCCGCCTGACCCATTCGATCGAGGTGGGACAGGTCGGGCGGACCATTGCCGCAGCTTTGGGGCTCAATCAGGAACTGACCGAGGCGGTGGCCCTGGCGCATGATCTAGGGCACACGCCCTTTGGTCATACCGGCGAAGACGCCTTACATGCGCTGATGGCGCCCCATGGGGGCTTTGACCACAATGCCCAGGCCATCCGCATCGTGACCAATCTCGAGCGCCATTACGCCGAATTTGACGGGCTGAACCTTACCTGGGAGACCCTGGAAGCCATTGCCAAGCACAATGGACCTGTGGTGGGCGAGCTGCCCTGGGCGCTCGCAGAATGCAACGCGGCGATGGATCTGGAGCTGCATACCCATGCCAGTGCCGAGGCACAGGTTGCGGCCCTGTCGGATGATATCGCCTATAACAATCACGATCTGCACGATGGTCTGCGCGCCGGGCTGTTCAGGGATGAGGATATCACCCATCTGCCCATCATTGGTGGCGCCTATGCGCAAGTGGATGGCAAATACCCGGGCCTTGACCCGCTGCGTCGCCGCCATGAGGCCCTGCGTCGGGTCTTTGGCGTCATGGTTGGGGATGTGATCGACACAGCCCATGCCAACCTGCGCGATAGCAGTGTTCAAAGCGTCGAAGAGGTGCGGGCGCTGGGACGTCCCGTGGTGGCTTTTTCGCCCGACCTGTGGCGCGATCTGAAAGAGATCCGCGCCTTTTTGTTCCGCCATATGTACCGCGCGCCCTCGGTTATGGAGGTGCGTATTCGTATGGCCGCCATTGTCGAGGATCTGTTCCCCTACTTTTTGGCCAATCCACTGCAAATGCCGGACCGTTGGCATGAGGAAATCAAGGCGGCATCTGATCAGACCACCCTGGCGCGGATTACCTCTGATTACATTGCCGGCATGACCGACAGGTTTGCACTGCAACAGCACGAGCAGCTGACAAGAGAGGGAAAACTCGCGTGATCCAGGGGGGGAAGCTGCCGCTGTTAACTCTTGGCTCGGTCTCTGGCTGTATTTCTGCTGCAATCTGGCCCTATGCTCCGGCGTGCTGTGGCCTTTTCTTTGGGACATCGCAGGACAAGGCCGGGGCGCGCTATGAAACAATGGACTGTTACTTTTCTCGATGCCCCAGGCATGTCTCGCATCCGCAGCGATAGGGCGCGGCGCAACGCGCATATTGCCTTTGTGCGAGGGCGCCCCGAGTTGCAGATTGGCGGACCACTGGCGATGGTGCCCATGCAGGATTTTCCCGGCGCCATCTGGACGGTTCAGGCGGAAACCCGGGCTGATGTCGAACGGCTCATCCTGTCGGACCCATACTATGTCGCCTCTCTGCGCCGCTACAAGGTCAGCGCCTGGGGCGATGCTGCTGTGGATCAGGCCGCGATTTGATGGCCTGATGGCTGGTTTTAGCCAGAAGATGCGCCTGCAATAGGCGGTTGGTCTGCTTCTGCGCTGGTCTTGCCGCATAGAATGGTTGACCATTGAGCTAGGCATGATAAGCCGCAAAGCCGAACCAATGGGACGCCAGAGATGAACCTTTTTTCCGAGATCCGCGCGCTTGTCATCGACAGCCTCACTGCAATGACCACCGAGGGCGCTCTGCCCGAGGGGCTCGATTTTGCAAATGTTGCGGTAGAGCCGCCGCGCGATTCGGCGCATGGGGATATGGCAACCAATGCCGCCATGGTGCTGGCCAAACCCGCCAAGATGAAACCCCGTGATATTGCCGATGCCCTGGCTGCCAAGCTGGGCGATGATGCGCGGATCACTTCGGCTGAGGTCGCAGGCCCTGGGTTTTTGAACCTGCGGCTGGCACCCGTGGTCTGGCAATCGGTTCTGGGCGCGGTTCTGGACGGCGGGCTCGACTATGGGCGCGCCGATCTGGGGAGGGGCAAGCGGGTCAACGTCGAATATGTGTCGGCGAACCCCACCGGACCTCTGCACGTGGGGCACACCCGGGGCGCAGTGTTTGGCGACGCATTGGCCTCTTTGCTGAGCTATGCGGGCTATGACGTCACCCGCGAGTATTACATCAACGATGGCGGTGGTCAGGTCGACGTCCTGGCGCGCTCGGTCTACCTGCGTTACCTGGAGGCACATGGTCAGGAAATCGCCTTTGCCGATGGCACCTATCCCGGTGACTATCTGGTCCCCGTGGGCGAGGCGCTGAAAGACAAGGTCGGTGATGCCTATCTCGACCGGCCCGAGGATGCCTGGCTGGCTGAGGTGCGGGAATTCTCCACCGATGCGATGATGGAGCTGATCCGGGAAGACTTGGCGATGCTCGGCATCAAGATGGATGTCTTCTATTCGGAAAAGTCGCTCTATGGCACGGGCCGGATCGAGGCTGCCTTGACGGAGCTGGAAGGCAAGGGGCTGATCTATCAGGGCGTGCTGGAGCCACCAAAGGGCAAGAAGCCTGATGATTGGGAACCACGCGAGCAGACCTTGTTCAAATCTACCGACCATGGCGATGATGTTGATCGGGCTGTGAAAAAATCCGATGGCGCCTGGACCTATTTTGCCCCGGATATTGCCTATCACTACGACAAGGTCAGCCGTGGCTTTGATGAGCTGATCGATATCTTTGGCGCCGACCATGGTGGCTATGTCAAACGGATGAAGGCGGCTGTATCGGCGCTGTCGGACGGCAAGGTGCCGCTGGACATCAAGCTCTGCCAGCTGGTCAAGCTGTTCAAGGATGGTCAGGAATTCAAGATGTCGAAACGGGCAGGGACCTTTGTCACCCTGCGCGATGTGGTTGATGCGGTGGGCCCGGATGTGACTCGCTTTATGCTGCTCACCCGCAAGAACGATCAGGGTTTTGACTTTGATCTCGATAAGGCGCTGGAGCAATCCAAGGACAACCCGATCTTCTATGTGCAATATGCCAATGCGCGGATCTGCTCGACCCTGCGCAAGGCGGGTGAGGCCGATATCGCCACCGATGATGGGGTGCTTGGCGCTGCTGATCTGGCTCAGGTCTCCCATCCGGCGCAGCTGGCTGTGGTCAAGAAGCTGGCAGAATGGCCACGTCAGATTGAAATTGCCGCCCGCACAAACGAGCCGCATCGCGTCGCCTTCTACCTCTATGATCTGGCGTCGGAGCTGCACGGGCTCTACCATCTTGGCAAAACGGAGTTTGGTTTACGTTTTGTTAACGAGAGCAGCGAAACGGCAACACATGCCAATTTGGCGCTGGCGCGCAGCGTTTCCATTGTTATTTCCGCCGGTCTTGGTATTCTAGGGGTGAAACCGGCGCAGGAGATGCGGTAAAAAACCGCGCACAACCGTCGGACTGAGGCAGTTCAAGAGACCTAATAGCAGTCAGGTGAGGGAGATCTCGCCTGATGCTAAGGGCAGTAAGGCGGATTATGGCGTATTTTGCGCAGGCGGGCTCTGGTCAGTCCCATTCCCATAATGGTTCCCAAAACGAGGGGGCTACTGATCATTTGGGGCAGGGGGCACCTGGTCCCAAAGTTGCAGGCCCCAAGGTGACTGTGAACCCGCATGTGATGGCGCGCCCCATTCCGGCGGCGCAAGCTCAGGGTTTTCAGCATTCCCCCCAACCGCAGGTCGCTCAGCCAGCTGTTCAGCCGCAAGCCCCCCGCGTGGTGAGCCCATTCCCCTCGGAAGGCCCTGATCTCTACGCAAATTACCAGCCGCGCCAATCTGAAAGCGAGGCTGAAGCCGCGCCGATTGCCTTTGCTGCGGCTCCCACCGCGACAGCGCCGCTGCATCAGGCAAAGCTGCAGGACTATGTGAGCGAGGACTACGGCGTGCCTGGGATTGGCGCGCAGAGCTATGCCGCACAGGAATTTAACTCGGATAGCTATGCGGCTGAGCCCGCTGCAACATATGCAGGGGCTGTCGAAGCAACCCCCGCTCCTGAGGCTGGCGCCAGCGATGGTGCCTACGGAGCGGTCTATGGTGCTGCGGCGGCGCAGAGCTATGGCTATCAGGCGCAAGAAGAACTCACTGACTACGGCTATGATGACGACAGCAGCTACGCGACGCCGATTGCCGCTACGGGTTTTGCCCGTGCTGCTGGCCTGGCGGGGGCTGCGGCCTCTCTGGCGCTGGTGATCGGACTGGGCGTCTGGGGCTATCAGCTGGTCATGCGGGACGTCAGCGGTGTTCCGGTTGTGCGGGCTGTAGAAGGACCAATGCGCGCACAGCCTGAAAACCCAGGCGGCAGCCAGGCGGATCATCAGGGCCTGGCGGTGAATTCAGTTGCGGCCAATGGCACCGCCGAAGCGGCAGCGGATCGCGTGACCCTGGCGCCGCAGCCCATCGAGCTGTCACAGGATGACCAACCGATGTCCCGTCTCACCACGCCAGAGGCTGACCTGCCACCGCAGGTTATCAATCAGGGGAGCCAGGCAGCCGCACCGCAGATTTCCGAGGCCTCCGTGTCGGCCTATCGCAACGGCGATATCGACGCCTTGGTTGCTGAGCTCACCGATGGAGTGACACCAATTGAGCCAGATCAGGGCAGCGTCCAGGAGCAACCTAGCGTGGCGCCCTCGATCGTGCAGCCCGAACCGTTGCAACCTATTGAAATCGCCGCGATTGGTGCGGCAACCGCCCCCTCTTCTGCGCTGCGTAGTGCCCCCGGCGTCAAAATTTCTCTGCGCCCCAACCTGCGTCCGGCACGCTTTAGCCCTGCCGTTGCACAGACCTCTCCCGGCACTGGTCGGGCGACACTGGAAGTTGACCCCAACAGCTTGCCTGCAGGCACCCGTCTGGCGCAGCTGGGCGCCTATGAAAGCGCCGAAGTTGCCCGCGCCGAATGGGATCGGATCTATAGCCGCTTTGAAGACTACCTGGAGGGCAAAACCCGGGTAATCCAACGGGCTGAAAGCGGTGGGCGAACTTTCTACCGTCTGCGCGCCATGGGCTTTGACGGGCTCTCGGATGCCCGCCGGTTCTGCTCCACTTTGGTTGCTGGTAAGGCCGACTGTATCCCGGTGACAACCCGCTAATGACCTGCGGAGCTGCCATTCTGGATGCCGAAGGGCTGGTCCTGACACCGGAGGAAAAGGCGTTTTTCCGTGATGCGGATCCCTTTGGCTTTATCCTCTTTGCTCGCAATATCCAAAGCGCCGCCCAAACCCGCGCGCTCTGCGCTGAGCTGCGCGAGGCTGTTGGTCGTGATTGTCTGATCACCATCGATCAGGAGGGCGGTCGGGTTCAGCGTCTGCGCAGCCCGCTTGCGCGCGACTGGATGGCGCCACTGGACCATGTCGGTCAGGCGGGTGATCAGGCCGAACGTGCCATGTATCTGCGCTATCGCCTCATTTCCCAGGAATTGCTGGATCTTGGCATTGATAGCAATTGCGCCCCGGTTGGCGATCTTGTGACGCCGGATACCCATCCATTTTTGAAGAACCGCTGCTACGGGGATAGCCTTGAACAGGTTGTCTCATTGGCACGGGCGGTAGCTCAGGCGCATCTGGACGGGGGCGTGCTGCCAGTTCTCAAACATATTCCGGGCCATGGCCGCGCTCAGGTGGACAGCCACAAGGATCTGCCGCAGGTCACAGCACCTTTGGACACACTTGAGGCGCAGGATTTTGCCGTTTTTGCGGCCCTGAATGATCTGCCGCTCGGGATGACCGCGCATCTGGTTTACGAGGCCTTAGATGATCAGCCCGCCACGATCTCGGACAGGGTCATGGCGATGATCCGCCAAGAGATTGGCTTTGGCGGCTTGGTCATGACTGATGATATTTCGATGAAGGCACTGGACGGAACCCCGGCGCAAAAAGCCGAAGCGGCCCGCCGCGCAGGCTGTGATCTAGTTCTGTTTTGCAATGCCTCCCTCGCAGATCGTCGCGCCGTGGCAGAGGCCGCAGGCGCAATGGATACGGCAGGACTGGCCCGCGCTGAGGCAGCCCTGGCGCAGCGGCATGCGCCCCTGCCGCTTGACACCGAGGCCGCCGAGGCCGAACTTACCGCCTTGATGGGCGGAAAGGTCTATGTCTGAGCAAAACCTGTTTCACGAAGTCACCGCCCAGTCCGTCGAAGACCGGCTGGCGGCGGAGGCTCTGATTATCGATGTCGACGGCTTTGAAGGGCCGCTCGACCTGTTGCTGACGCTATCGCGCACGCAAAAGGTCGATCTGCGCCGTATCTCGGTGTTGGAGCTGGCCCGGCAGTATTTGACCTTTGTGGAACACGCCAAGGAGCTGCGCATCGAGCTGGCAGCGGATTACCTGGTTATGGCGGCCTGGCTTGCCTATCTGAAATCACGGCTGTTGCTGCCGCCGGATCCAGCTGAGGAGGGACCCTCGGGGGCCGAGCTGGCGGCACATCTGGCCTTTCAGCTGGAGCGGTTGCAGGCCATGCGCGATGCCGCAGCCCGTCTGATGGGGCGCGATCAGCTGGGGCGTGACTTCTTTGTGCGCGGCCAGGATGAAAACATTCAGCGGATCAGGACCGTGACCTATTCCGCCAATCTTCTGGACCTGATGCAGGGCTATGCCCGGATCCGTACCAAGGATGACTTCCGCCCCTTTGTGATGGATCGCGACAGCGTTTTCACCATGGAAGAGGCGCTGGAGCGGATGCGCAGTTTGATCGGGTTTACAGGCAGTTGGACTGATATGCTCAGCTATCTGCCGGATGGCTGGCACAAGGATCCGGTGAAACGGCGCTCTGCCACGGCGGCGACCTTTGCGGCCTCTTTGCAGCTGGTCAAGGAAGGGCGGCTAGAAATTCGCCAAAGCGATAATTTTGCGCCCATTCAGCTGCGCAGTCTGGATGAGGAGAGCTGATGCAGCCCCCAAACGCCCCCCCCGCGAATGAACAGCATGGCACCAGTGAGAGCCTGTTTGATGCGCCGCCCATTGCCGAGCAGGAGCGCATGGTCGAGGCGGTACTCTTTGCCAGTGCCACGCCTGTCACCCTGCGCGATCTCGAAGGGCGGATGCCGCATGGCTGCAATCCGGCTGCGGCATTGGAACACCTGCGCAAACGCTACGAGGGGCGTGGTGTCCGGGTGGTGCAGGTTGGCGAGGCCTGGGCAATCCGTACCGCGCCCGACCTTGGTTTCCTGATGCAAAAAGAGATTGTTGAAACCCGCAAGCTCAGCCGGGCGGCCATCGAAACCCTGGCGATCATTGCCTATCATCAGCCGGTCACCCGGGCTGAGATCGAGGAAATTCGCGGCGTCTCGGTGTCGCGTGGCACGGTGGATCAGCTGCTGGAGATGGAGTGGATTCGTATTGGGCGGCGGCGGATGACGCCGGGACGGCCTGTGACCTTTGTGGTGACGCCGGTATTCTTGGATCATTTTGGCTTGGAAAGCGCCCGTGATTTGCCGGGGCTGAAAGAGCTGCGTGCTGCGGGCCTGCTGGAAAACAGACCTCCGCCGGGCAGCCTGCCGCTGGGGCAGGGCGGTGAAGACAGTGATGAGGTGGGTGAACAGCCCGAACTGTTTGGCGACTGATGCGTTTCAGAGTTCGGGGAGCCTGTATCCGTCAAGGAATTGCCCAATTCTGCTGCTAGAAGCTTGAGGGTGAGTGCAGCTCTTGAGCAGTGCCCTCTGTGAGATCGGTGCCTGAGGCCCTGGGAGAAACGTGATGAACCTCGATATGATTGTTAAGCTGGTGATGCGGCGTTTGCTGGGCAAGGCGGTGAATGCGGGCGTTGATGCCGGGCTTGGGGCCCTGTCGGGCCGCAAATCCCGCGGCGCAGGCAGAGGCCGCCATCAGGAGGCCGCAGCAGAGACCCCAGCTGAGGCTGAAGCCCGCTCAGAACGAGAGCGTATCCGGGCAATCAGACAGGCGCGCCGGGCGAAGCGGGATCAGTAGTACTCGAGGTTTGGCGCAGGCTGATCGCGGCCTCGATGGCTTCCAGCAGGCATAGCAGCGCCGAAAGCGCCAGACAGCCCACCAGTCCCCAGAGCGGAAAGAGCAGAGCTCCGGCAAAGGGGGCGGCAAAGACGCAGAGATAGGTAATGGTGCTGTAAAGCCCCATGATGGCGCCGCGTTGTCTCGGGTCCAGCGCGGTAAGCCGCGCCACCAATAGGTTGAGCCCGAGATGTTGGAAAATGCCCCAGACCAGCGAGAATAACAGCAGTAATGTGTAGTCGGCTGCAAAGGAGAGCATCACCAGATAGGTGAGGGCAATCAACACAAAGACGGGCGGCGTCGCGCGCGACAGCCCCAGCCGGTCCAACAGTGGATCAAAGATCACCGCCAGGCCAAATCCAATGCCGTAAAACAGCGGTAGCAGCCCCGCCTGCGCGGTGCTGAGGCCCAGGGTGAGGGTCACATGGGCGCCGGTGAAGAAATAGGTGGTGTAAAAGCTCAGCATCAAGAGGCAGGAAGCCAAAAGGCCACGCCGAATGCCAGGGACGCGCAGTGCCGTCAGTGGCGAGCTGGCCTGTCCGGTAGAGCCGGAGGCAATCCGGGCCATCCCCGCAGAGCCGAGCCAGAGCCCCGCTGCCAGTACCGCCAGTGCCAGATAGACCAGTCGCCAGCCGGCCAGATCGGCTAGCCATGCGCTCAGGCTAACGCCCAGCACCATGGATAGGGTCCAGCCCGTCAGGACCAGCCCCACGATGCGGGCTTCGCGCCCTCGTGGGGCAATCACCGCCGCGAGGGTGTAGATTGATGGCAGGGCAGCGCCGCCTGCCAGACCGCAAAGAACCTGCGCGGCGATCAAGCCCCATAGGCCCGGCGCAGCCGCACTGGCGCCCAAGCCAAGTGTCAGCACCAGCAGGGCGATACGCAGCAGCCGTCCTGCGCCGATACGGTCGCCCAGCGGGGCCAGGGTCAGGGCGGCGGCCGCCACACCCAGCCCATAGGCACTGGCAGCCTGCATCACCCCGGCCGGATCGGTGCCCAGATCATTTCCCACAGCCAGAACCAGCGGTGACAGCAACAGCGAGTTTGAGCCGATAATGCCAATGGCGCTCATCAGGACCAGGATTGAGGCCCAGAGCGGTTGCTGATGTGTTACTGCCTGATGGGACATCTCATAGCCTTTGATTTTTGTTCCGTAGATGCAGATAATCTCAGAAGGATGTTCCGTGAACCCCTGGCAGAGGGTTTATGGAAAGAAACAGACATTATTCAGAAACTGTAGTTGGGAGTGGGAAAATGGATGCTTTGGACCGAAGAATATTAGGTGAGCTATGTCGCGATGCCGGCCAATCCTATGCCAAGATCAGCGCTGCGGTTGGCCTCTCGGCTCCGGCGGTTCATGAGAGGGTCAAGAGGTTGCGGGCTGCTGGGGTGATCAAATCCACTGTCGCGCAGCTTGATGGCGCTGCGATGGGCAAACCATTGCTGGCCTTTATTCATGTGGATACCGTGGGCTGGGGCAAGACCGGGCCAATGCTGGCAATGGAGGATTGGCCAGAAGTTGAAGAGATCCATACCGCAACCGGCGACGCCTGCCTGATTCTCAAGGTGCGGGTGGCTTCGCCGCCGGCGCTGGAGGGGCTGTTGGCACAGATCTATGACGTCGAGGGTGTACGCGGCACCCGCACCTATATGGCGCTCTCCACGCATCTGGAGCGGACGGTGCAGGCAGAGGTCTCAGTGGATTTGGCCGAAGGCCCCTATGTGAAATAGCGCCCTGTGCAGAATCGGTAAAGCGTCAAGCGGGGGTTTTGAAGTGTTTGGAGAGTTTAAGCCCCTGACCTTGATAGTTGGAGGCAATTCCTACACCGTATAGCTGCTCTGGTAACTCGCTCATGCGCTCATAGACGAGGCGACCCACGACCTGACCGTGCTCGAGCACAAAGGGGGCCTCATGGCAGCGTACTTCCAACACGCCACGTGACCCAGATCCGCCGGCGGCATCATGGCCAAAGCCGGGATCAAAGAAGCCGGCGTAATGCACCCGGAATTCCCCGACCATGGCAAGATAGGGGGCCATTTCAGCCGCATAGGCGGGGGGAATTTGAACCGCTTCACGGCTCACCAGAATATAGAAGGCACCGGGGTCGAGGATAATGCGACCAGAGGTGCTGTGCACTTCTTCCCAATAGTCCTGCGGGTCATATTCTCCGATACGATCCAGATCAATCACCCCGGTGTGCGGCTTGGCGCGATAGCCCACCAGATCAGAGCCGGGCAGGCGCAGATCAACAGAAAACCCCAGCCCGTCTTCGATCACGGCCTGGCCATCGACCAGCGGGCTTTGCTGGTGCAGGTCGGTGAGCTCTGCATCGCTGAGCACAGCCTGACCCTGACGAAAGCGGATCTGATTCAAGCGCATGCCGGGGCGCACCAGCACTGAAAAGGAGCGCGGGCAGATCTCGGCATAGAGCGGGCCGCTATAGCCGGGCTTGATTCGGTCAAATTCCACCCCGCCATCGGTGATTGTCCGGGTCAGCAGATCAAGGCGCCCGGTTGAGCTTTTGGCATTTGCCACCGCTGAGACGTCCTGAGGCAGCGCCAGCCCCTCCATCAGAGGCACCAGATAGACACAGCCCTTTTCCAAAACGGCCCCATCGGTCAAATCGATGCGGTGCATTTCAAATTCGCTGATCCGGTCGGCCACGCTGCACTCATGCCCCGCCAGGAAGGAGGCGCGAACACGGTAAGCAACGGTGCCAAGTCGCAGATCCAGACTGGCGGGTTGGACCTGACCATCGACCAGAGGTTCGGTGAGGGTGATCTCACCACGATCGAACATTTTTTCAATAGCTTGGCTGGGTAGAACGCCGGTCATGATCCATTATCCTCTGGCTTGGAAGTGCCGATAAGGGTGACCGTTATCATCTCTTTGATGTTTTGGCAAAACAGCAAGTGCGACTGCCCAAATGCAAAAAAACTGTTTGAATGCAAAGCACTCAAACAGTTTTTTGGTCGGGCTAGCAGGACTCGAACCTGCGACCTTCCGTCCCCCAGACGGACGCGCTACCAGGCTGCGCCATAGCCCGCTGATGACGGGTTCTACTGTATTTCCCAGCGGGGGCAAGGGGGTATTTCCGGTTTTTTTCAGTGGCGGTGAATATTTTAGCCCGCAGCCAAGATTGCACGCAATTCAGCCGCACAGCCAGCGACATCCGCCTTGAGATGCGCAGGCAGGCTAGTGGTCCGCTCAAGCAGCGACAGGACTGTCGCCGGGGTGGCAGCTGCATTTGAGGTGGTGGCTGGTTGCTCCGGTGTCGGTTCTGCGCCCTGTGCCTGTTCTTCAGAGGTCTCGACCAGTGTGGCAGCCAGATGATTCTCTTCTTCAAAGGTCGGCGCCGATTGGGTAGCGCTCTCCTGAGGGGTGACTTCAACTGGGCCAACCTCGACAGCCACAGTTTCAGCCGGTCCAGTCTCAACCGGTGCAGGGTCTGCCTGGGGGCTCTCTACGGGCGCGGGCTGTACAGGGTCGGCATCCACCGGAACTGTTTCGACTGCTGTGGTCTCGACAGGTTCAGCGAGATCCTGAAGAGGAGCAATAGCGGCGGCTTCAGTCTCCGGTTCCAGGCTTTCAGGCTGTGGCTCAGGTTGGGGCTCAGGTTGGGGCTCAGCTATTGGGGAGGGCTCTGCCGGAGTGTCGAGCAGCATATCCATCTGTTCGGGCTCCGCCGCCGAGGTCGGAGCGGTGGCGCGTTCGTGCTGCGCTGTTGGGGTCGCCTCTGGCGTGATTGGTGCAACTGGATCTGTGGGGGTGGGCTCAGGTTCAGGTGCTGGTTCGGCCGCGGTGACTTCGGCAGGTTGAGGAACCTCAGATACCTCAGCATTCTCAACAACTGGCTCTTGTACCTGATTTACGACCTGATCCAGCTCTGCACCTGAGGATGAATCGGTTTGAATTTCTTCAAGCGCTTCGCTCTCCACGGGATCTGCGAGCGTGGTGACCTGCGTCTCTGGCGGGGACTCTTCCGGAGATTGGGTGGAGGGCTTGCTACTCAAACCGGGAGGCATTGATGCTTCTGCAATGGGCTCTGCGGCCGGGGGTATGTCTATGATTTCGGTGGATTTTTCATGAAAATCTGGGGGGACTTCATCGGACGGCGGACCATCGGAATCCAGGTCATGAGACAGCTGACTCACATGAGAAATGCCCTGATCGCGGAGAATCGCCTGAACCTCTTTGATCGACAGCCCGTCTTTGTGCAACAGCTTGGTGATGCCGCCCAACAGAAGCATATCTGCGGGGCGGTAATAGCGCCGACCCCCCGCCCGTTTTACCGGCTTGATCTGCGTAAATTTGCTTTCCCAAAAGCGCAGAACATGGGCCTGCACGCCGAGCCAGTCCGCAACTTCGCTGATGGTGCGAAAGGCGTCTGCTGATTTTGACATCGTAATTGTTCCAATGATCTTGCTCTGGGAAGAGCTGGGGTTTGCTGGCCCAAAGGCAAACGTCAAGATCTCAGGCAGAGCCGGAGTAGGGCCAGTCAGGCTGGGGTAGAAGAGGAGTGTGCCGTATTACTTGCGGTTTCCCTCGGCCACCCGATCTTTCATCAAATGTGAGGGGCGGAAGGTCAAAACACGACGGGGCTGGATTGGAACTTCCTCCCCGGTCTTGGGATTGCGGCCCACACGAGCAGATTTGTCGCGGACACTAAAGGTGCCAAAGGACGAGATTTTAACCTGCTCTCCCTGCACAAGAGCATCGGACATGTGCTGCAACATGCTCTCTACCAGCTGGGCGCTTTCGTTTCGAGACAGGCCGACCTCACGGAAGACGGCTTCGCTCAGATCCATGCGTGTAAGAGTTTTTTCGCTCATGCTAAATCCCCATTGTTTGTCAAATCATAGGGGCAGGGGAATTTCCCTGTCAATATCAATGAATTGCAAGTGGCCTGTTTCCTGGCTTCGTAGCTACCAGCGCAACACTACTGCGCCCCAGGCCAGGCCGCCGCCGATGGCTTCGGTCACAATTAGGTCCCCGGGCTTAATCTGACCACGCGATTTTCCAACAGAAAGTGCCAGCGGGATTGAGGCGGCAGAGGTATTGCCGTGGTCCTGGACCGTGACAACCACGTTGTCCATCGACAGACCCATCTTTTTGGCAGTGCCCTGAATGATGCGGATATTGGCCTGATGCGGCACGATCCAATCGACATCATCGGTACTCAACTCGGCGCGTTCCAGCGCTGTATTTGCGGTTTTGGCAAGTTTTTCCACGGCATGGCGGAACACCTGGTTGCCCTGCATGCGCAGATGGCCGGTGTTTTGTGTGGCTACGCCGCCATCCACATAGAGCAGGTCTCGGTATCGCCCGTCAGAATTGAGATCGGTGGCGAGAATGCCGCGATCCTCTTTGCTGCCGCTCTGGGTCTGTGCCTCCAGCACCAGCGCCCCGGCGCCATCGCCAAACAGCACACAGGTGGAGCGATCTGTCCAATCCATAATCCGGCTAAAGGTTTCCGCACCAATCACCAAGACGCGCTCTGCCTGACCGGATAGAAGGAGCGCATTGGCATTGGTCAGGGCGTAGACGAAACCGGCGCAAACGGCCTGCACATCAAAAGCAAAGCCATTGGTCATGCCCAGTTTGGCCTGCACCATGGTCGCGGCGGAGGGGAAGGTCATATCGGCAGTGGAGGTGGCAAGCACAATCGCGTCGATGTCCTTGGCTTCCAGCCCGGCATCGTCCAGCGCGGCCTGAGCCGCAGCTGTTGCCATATCCGAGGTGGTTTCGCCCTCGGCGGCAAAGTGGCGCCGCTCGATTCCGGAGCGTGAGCGAATCCACTCGTCGCTTGTTTCCAGAGAGGCTTCAAATTCCGCGTTTTCCACTACCCGATTGGGGAGATAATGTCCTGTGCCAACCACTACTGCACGTCGCGTCATTCTATGCCTGCCTTTTGGAGTTATTTGATGGGATGCTCAGCATCCTGGGAAGCTACGTCATCTTGGGTAAGCTCGACGACAGATGCAACCCGTGCAGCCAGCTTTTCGGCAAAGCCTTGCTGAGCCAACAGAAAGGCGAGCTTGACCGCAGCTGAGATGCCGGTGGCGTCGGCGCCACCGTGAGATTTGACCACAGTCCCATTCAGCCCAAGGAACACCCCACCGTTGACCCGGCGGGGGTCAATGCGTTTTGCAAGCCGTGAGAGCGAGGTATAGGCCAGAATGGCTGCAATGCGAGAAAGAACTGAATATTCAAAGGCTTCGCGCAGGGTTGTGCGCAACATGCTGGCGGTGCCTTCGCCTGTCTTGATTGCGACATTGCCGGTAAAGCCATCGGTGACGATAAGGTCGACCGCATCGCCGGGTATGTCACTCCCTTCCACAAAGCCGACAAATTCGTAATCTGCCTTCTCCGCCTGGGCTGCAATCAACGCATGGGCTTCTTTTAGCTCAGCGTGTCCCTTGTGTTCTTCGGTACCCACATTCAGCAGGCCAACCCGAGGGCGGCGAATATCCATGGAATTGCGGATATAAGAGGTGCCCATCAGGGCATATTGCAAGAGGTCTTGCGCATCGGCCCGTACATCGGCGCCAACGTCCAGCATCACGTTGAACCCCTGCGGGTTGCGCGAAGGCCAGAGAATCGCAATTGCCGGGCGGTTCACACCGGGCACTTTGCGCAGACGCAGCATCGACAGCGCCATCAAGGCGCCTGTGTTGCCGCAGGAGACGGCGCCGGCAGCTTCGCCTTTTTTGACCGCATCCAGGGTGGACCACATCGAAGTGCCCTTGCCGTTGCGCATGACCTGGCTAGGTTTGTCTTCCATGGTGACAACCTTTTGGGCGTCACGAATTTCGACACGCCCGTCGAGGATCCGGCGTTTGGCCACCAGGGCGGTCAATTCTTGGGTAGGACCATGCAGCAAGAACCCCAATTGGGGATTCTTCTTTGCAGACATGGCAAGACCGGCCACTACAACAGCAGGGCCGGCGTCTCCGCCCATGGCGTCAACCGAGATCACAATGCGGTCGGATTTTGTCACTGATTGATCGGGTTTACCCGTCATACAAAAATCCGCCCCGCAAATTGTGTGATCGTCGCGATCTTATGCCGCGTCTTCGTCGATTTCGACTTCGTCGTTTACAGCAACAATTTCTTTGCTGTCATAGTGACCACAGGAGGGGCACACGTGGTGGGGGCGCTTCAACTCACCGCAGTTCGAGCATTCGTTCGGGTTTGCAGCAACCAGAGCGTCGTGCGCGCGGCGGTTGTTACGGCGCGACTTGGATACTTTATTCTGTTGGACGGCCATGTCTCAACCTTCGTATTTTGGGGCCTTGGGGTTCTGCCCGCGGCGCGTTTCACATTCGTTCGTTAGATCGGTAGGCGAGCGTTTAGGCCGCAGCCTCTCCGATGTCCAACCAAAAATTCCGATGAGCGCGCGAAAATACTGAGAATCTCCGTCTGCGCAAGCGTTTTTTTAAGCTAGGCTGCCCGGCGTTACCACCCGGAAAACCGACATTTCAAGAGTTTTTTAACTCTCATTGTCCTGGTTGAGCTGTTCCTTCAAGGCAGCCAAACCTGCAAAGGGTTTGGTATCTTCTTCCCGCATCGGGGCAACGCCCGGCTGGCTGTAGACTGCCTCGCCCAGTTCTGCGCCGTCTTTTCTCGGATATGTAGGGATCAGCAGAGACAGGGCTTCGATCATCACAACTGACGGATCGATGGTGTCCTGCAGCGGTTCGATACGCTCATCCGCATCCATTTCCACCTCCGGGTCATCAGATTCCGACAGCTCGGAAACAAAGATCCGTTCAACCTTTTCATCGATTCGTGTGGTCATCGGTTCCAGCGTCACCACGCAGTCCTGCAAAACTGTCGCGCCCAAAGTAGCAGAAAGCTGCCAGTCGCGACGGCCCTTGGTGCTGACACTTCCAGTAAAGCGAAGCTTGCGCAAACCCTTGATATCCAGCTCCTGTGCCAGCGTTTCAAGGGTCTTTGCATCAGGTTGCAGATCAAAGGAAGTTGCCCTGTTCTGTGGCAGATCGGACACCTTTAGGGTGGTGCTGTCAGTCATGTTGGCTACTTTCGTTTCTTGAACCGGACGCCTGCATTAGGTAATCGGGTTCAAAGGCGTGTTCAAGCCAGAGGCAATGCAGTGTTGTGGGGATCATCATGAATGCACAAAAAGACCAGCTGAAAGCAGCGGTGAAATATGCTGCCTGGGCGGTTGCTGCGGCGGCATTGGCCGGATGTAGTGCCATCTACCAGAAGCACGGTTATGTCCCCACCGAAGAGGAATTGGCTGAAGTTGTTGTTGGTGTTGATACCAAGGATTCGGTTGCCGAGACCGTTGGTGTCCCCACAGCTTCGGGAGTTTTGAATGATGGCGGATACTACTATGTCTCCACCTTGATGCGCACCCGCGGCGCCGGAGCTACCAAACCAGTCTCGCGGACCTTGGTTGCTATCAGCTTTGACTCTCGTGATGTGGTTTCAGGCGTTGAACGTTACAGCCTGGAAGATGGCAGGGTGATTCCCCTGGAACGCCGGGTGACCAGCTCTAGTGTTGAGGACAAAACATTTGTCCGTCAGCTTCTTGGCAGCCTAGGCAACTTTAATCCTGGCTCCTTGCTGGAGGAATAAATGGCGGGAAACTGCCCGTAGTCAGGGGTCAGCTCCGGGCAGAATTGTCTGAATTGTGAGGGATTGGTCGCGTGGAGCGGCGACTCCGATGGGCAAGGAGGGCTGGAAGTGATAGGCACAAGCAAGGGGATGGTGCTGGCAGGGATGCCCGTTTCGGGCTTGCTGTTGCAAAAGGGCGGATACCGGGCGCGGATTGCGTCGGGGGCTGATGATGTGTTGGCAGCGCAACGATTGCGGGCGCGCTGTTTCCGAACTGACCCCCTTGATCAGGACAAATTTGATGCAGCCTGTCTGCATGTGCTGATTGAGACCGTCACCTGCGGCAGGGTTGTTGGGTGTTTCCGGCTCATGCTGTTGCAGAACGGAGGGCAGCTGGAGGAGAGCTACTCTTTCCAGTTTTATGATCTTTCACATCTTTCCACATTCCCTGGCCACCTGATGGAGCTTGGCCGATTCTGTATTGATCCGGATTGCAAGGATGCTGGCGTTTTGCGTCTTGCCTGGGGGGCGGTTACGGCGTTGGTGGATCAAAGCGGAACCGAGTTGCTGTTTGGCTGCTCGTCATTTGCTGGAACCAGCCCAGATGCCTACCTCGAGGCCTTTGCCCTGTTGCACCGCCGCCATCTGGCGCCTGAACCATGGCGCCCGGGAGCCAAGGCAAAGAGCGTAAGGTTGCTTGAGGACCTGTTGCGCAACCGGAGGGCAGGGCAAAAACCGGATTTGAAACAAGCCCAGGCTCAGTTGCCACCGCTGTTGCGCAGCTATCTGGCGATGGGCGGTTGGGTGAGCGACCATGTGGTGATTGATGCGGACCTCAACACATGCCATGTTTTTACCGGACTTGGGGTCAGCACCATTCCCGCCGTGCGTAAACGTCTGTTGCGGGGCGTTGCAGAGCCGCGCTGAGCGTTGACCTTATTGCCTGCGCGGTTTAGCTGGCTCCCATGGCACGTATTCCTCTTTTGCAGATGACCGGTATCTCCCTCACCTTTGGCGGCGATCCCATCTTTTCAGATCTCGATCTGGTGGTGCAACCTGGTGACCGGGTCGCCCTTGTAGGGCGTAATGGTTCCGGAAAATCCACCCTTATGAAGGTGATGGCGGGGCTTGTTGAAGCCGATACCGGCAGCCTGGTAGTGCCCTCTGGGCGTTCGGTTGGCTATATGGAGCAGGATCCGCAAATGAGCGGCTTTGCGACCTTGGGCGATTTTGCCGCCAGTGAGCTGGACCCGGGTGAGCTCTACAAAGTGGAGCGCGCCGGTGAGGGGCTGAAATTCGACCCCGACCGCCCCGTTGCCACCGCCTCTGGCGGAGAGCGGCGCCGCGCTGCGCTGGCCAAGCTGATGGCAGAAGCCCCCGACCTGATGCTGCTGGACGAGCCAACAAACCATCTCGACATCGAGGCCATCACCTGGCTGGAATCTGAGCTCAATTCCACCCGTGCTGCCTATGTATTGATCTCCCACGACCGGGCCTTTTTGCGGGCCCTGACCCGCGCCACCCTCTGGGTGGATCGCGGTCAAGTGCGCCGACAAGAAAAAGGCTTTGAAGGGTTTGAAGCCTGGCGCGACAAGATCTGGGAAGAAGAGGATCAACAACGCCACAAGCTGAACCGTCTGATCAAGAGCGAAAGCCGCTGGGCGGTTGAAGGTATCTCGGCCCGACGCAAGCGCAATATGGGCCGGGTGCGTGCCCTGCATGAGCTGAAGGATCAACGCGCCGGTCAGATCAAACGCCAGGGCGCAGCGGAACTGGCTCTGGAGGCAGGTCCAAAATCCGGCCGTAAGGTGATCGAGGTCGAAGGGCTGAGCAAGAGCTATGGCGACAAGCCGATTGTGGAGAACTTTTCCCTGAAAGTTCAACGCAGTGACCGGGTGGCCTTTGTCGGACCGAATGGCGCGGGTAAGACCACCCTGCTTAAGCTGATGCTGGGGCAGGTCGAACCGGATGCCGGCACGATCAAGCTGGGCACCAATCTGGAGATCGCGCTGTTTGACCAGACCCGCGACCAGCTGGATCCCAATGCCAGCCTTTGGGAAAACCTGACATCGGATCCTTTGCTGGGGATTTCCGGAAAGGCGGATCAGGTCATGGTTCGGGGCAACCCGAAACATGTGGTGGGCTATCTCAAGGAATTCCTGTTTGATGAGCGCCAGGCGCGGGCACCAGTCAGATCTCTTTCGGGGGGTGAAAAGGCGCGCCTGCTTCTGGCGCGGTTGATGGCCCGCGAAAGCAACCTCCTGGTGCTGGATGAACCGACCAATGATCTGGATGTGGAAACGCTGGATCTGTTGCAGGAGCTGCTGGATTCTTATGACGGAACCGTGCTTTTGGTCAGCCATGATCGGGACTTTCTGGACCGGGTTGCGACCACAACCATCGCCATGGAGGGCAACGGCAAGGTGACGGCCTATGCTGGCGGCTGGAGTGATTACATCAGTCAACGCGGTGGATTGCCCGAAGTTCAAAAGGGTGAAAAAACCAAAATAATCAAACAACAACAGGCAAAGGCTAAAGCCGTTGAAAGCCCGCCTGCCCAGGAGAAACTGAGCTTCAAAGAGAAGCACCGGCTTGAGGCACTCCCCGCTGAGATGGAACGGTTGGAACAGGAGATTGCCAAGCTGCAAGAATTGATGGCTGACCCGGATCTGTTCACACGGGAGCCTGTCAAATTCAAAAAGGCCACTGAAGCCCTGGTGGAACGGCAGGAAAAACTTGCTGCTGCAGAGGAGGAATGGCTGGAGCTGGAGGAGAAGGCCGAGGGCTAGGTTTCTGTATTCGTAAAACCTTACAACAGATTAAGGGTCGAACTTTCAGTAATTCGGCGCATGGTCTCTGCTCAACAATTGCTCCGCAGATTTGGTTTGTGCTGTTGTTGCTGCACATGCACAGAGGGGGGGGGGCTCCCGCGCCCACAGACGCCTGATCGGCGTCTTTATGCGGCCTTGGGCCCGGCACCGCTGACGCGGTGCGGTTGGCGCAAGATGCGGGCCCATAGCAAAGAGGCGCAGGATCAGTTTCCCACGCCTCTGCGTTGTTTTGTCAAAGATTTATGGGGTGGCGGCAGGGTCGGATAGGCCTCAGCGCATGCGCAGGGCGCCGTCAATGCGAATGACTTCGCCGTTGAGGTAGCCAGCCTCGGTGATGAAACCTGCCAGTTGGCCGTATTCTGCAGGATCACCGAGACGTGCCGGGTTGGGCACATCTGCTGCAAGTTGCTGCTGCACCTCTTCTGGCAGGCCTGCCAGCATGGGAGTCATGAAAATGCCAGGGGCGATGGTCATGACCCGAATGCCGGAAGAGGCCAGGTCGCGGGCCATGGGCAGGCACATGCCGACAACGCCACCTTTGGAGGCAGCATAGGCGGCTTGGCCTTTTTGACCGTCATAGGCTGCAATCGAGGCTGTGTTGATGATCACACCACGGGCACCATCGGATTCGGGCGTGTTCTTGGCGATTTCAACAGCGGCAAGGCGCGCGACATTGAAGGTGCCAACCAGGTTGATGTCGATGGTGCGCTGGTAGGCGTCCAGAGGGTGGGCACCATCGCGGCCGATGGTTTTGATGCCATAGGCAATGCCAGCACAGTTTACACAGGCGGTGATACGGCCCATTTTTTCGACGGAAAAGGCGATGGCTGCGCTCACCGAGGCCTCATCAGTCACATCGGTTTGTACAAAATACCCGCCGATTTCGGCGGCGATCTTGGGGCCGCGCTCGGCGTCGCGGTCCAGAATGGTGACTGTGGCGCCATTTGTGGCAAAGTGGCGGGCGGTGGCCTCTCCAAGGCCGGAGGCGCCGCCGGTGACAATGGCGCAGGTCTGGGCAAGTTTCATGAGCGGTGGTCCTTTGGGTATCTGAACATCCGTTCAATAACTACCAGATGGAGTGGATCTGTCTAGCACTACGTGGCGCCCATCAGTTTCCTGTCCCATCGGGCCAGGGGCGAGAGCAGCCGCCCCAGCGGCGACCAGAGCGCCCAGGTGCCCCCCAGTTGCGATAGATTTGCCCCGGTTCCCAGCTTGAACCGGGCAAGGCCGGGGGCCTCTTCGGTATTGATGACACCCAGATCCAAGCGCTGACAGCCTTTGGCGGCGAGCCAGCTCATGGCGTCCCACATCAACAGGTTATGGGCCGAGAGGGCTTTGCCGGTCTGTGTGGCATGGGCAATATGGTAGGTGGCACCTGAGCCATGGCGCAGGATCAGGATGGCCGCGACAGGATCTGTTCCGTGAAAGGCCTGAAAAAGCTTTGCCTTGCCCTTGTTTTCCTTTGCATAGGCGAGGGTCAGGCCAATGGGCCAGCTGCGATAGCGCCGCTGCCGCTGCTGAGCCTGATCCGCAGCAAAGAGCCAGTGACTGGCATCCAGTGGCATGTTTTGGCGGCTCACCCTGAGATCGCTTGATTCTGCGCGGGTCAGCCGGTTGCGCCACTTCTGGTGCAGGGTGGCTTTGCGGGCCTCGGTGGATCTGCTGAGATCAAGCCGCGCCACAAAGGCCGGGCTGACCAGCGGCAAGGCGCCGATCTCTGCCAGTTCGGGGCAGGGATGTTCTGGGGAGAGGATTATTGGGGTGCGCCCAAGCCCGTTGTTCTTTAGGGCCTCCAGAAGCTGAGAGGGGTGCGGCAGGGCTGCGCGGTTGATCATGGCCAGTGGTAGCCCCGCGGCAAGGCGGCGGGTGGTGACCAAGGTGTTGTTCATTTCCGGCAGCGTTACCGAAACCTGGCCCAGGGCTGTCAGGGCGCGTCGAAATTCGTCCGATTGCGCCAGCGCTGGGAGGCGGGAGCCTGCGCTTACCGGTAGCAGCGGGGGAGCAGAAAGCACCGCAGGAGAGGGAAAGTCCAACATAGGATCATTTACCAATCAGAAACCTAAATGATGGTTAATGGCTGGATGAAAAAGCAAACCTCTGTGCTGGGCCATATCGCGCCAAACCCCAAGCTAACCCTGTCGGCGGCCTTTGCCTTGGCGAGTGTTTTGTCTGTCCCGGTTTTTGTGCTGTTGAGTCTGATTGATTGGCTGTTTTTGTAATGGACAGGTTTTGTGAGGCTCTGCCTCACACTCCGGAATATTTTTGGAAAGATGATGAGGCCTGGTCAGCGCTGGGACGGGTGCGATGATTTGGGGCAGCTATCAGTTTACGCAAAAGGGGCTGGAGAGCCCCTTTTGTTTTTGTTGGGCAGCCTCGATCAGTCGGCGAGCTGCACCAGAGCGTGGCGCTTTTTGCCTGCGCTGAGCTTGATTGGGCTGGAGAGTGCCGAGGAGTCAATCATCAGTCCCGCGTCGCTGAGCGGTTTGTCATCCAGTTTGGCGCCGTTTTCATTGATCAGACGCTTGGCATCCTTGCCTGATTTAGCAAGGCCGGATTTGACAATCAGCTGAACGATGGAGATGCCATCGCCAAGCTCTGCCCCCGTCAGGGTCAGGGTGGGAAGGTCATCGCCGACGCCGCCCTTTTCAAAGACTTCGCGCGCGGTGGCTTCGGCAGTGGCTGCGGCCTCAGATCCGTGCAGCAATTTGGTGACCTCATTGGCGAGGATCACCTTGGCCGCATTCACCTCGGAACCTTTGAGTGCGCCTAAGCGGTCGCATTCATCGACGGGCAATTCGGTATAGAGTTTCAGGAAGCGGCCCACGTCAGCATCGGTGGTATTGCGCCAGAACTGCCAGAACTCGTAGGGGGAGCGCATGTCGGGGTTTAGCCAAACAGCACCGTCCTGGCTTTTGCCCATTTTCTTGCCGTCTGAAGTGGTCAGCAAAGGCGAGGTCAGCCCGTAGATCGAATTGTCCAGCACGCGACGGGTAAGGTCGATCCCGTTGATGATATTGCCCCATTGATCCGAGCCGCCCATCTGCAGGATGCAGCCATAGCGGCGGTTCAGCTCAAGGAAGTCATAGGCCTGCAGGATCATATAGTTGAATTCGAGGAAGCTGAGGCTTTGTTCGCGGTCCAGCCGCGATTTGACAGATTCAAAGGCCAGCATACGGTTGACCGAGAAATGACGGCCGATGTCGCGCAGGAACTCAAGGTAGTTGAGCCCATCCAGCCATTCGGCGTTGTTCAGCATCAAAGCCTTGTTGGGGGCGTCACTGTCGTAGTCGATATAGGCCGAAAACACCTTTTTGATGCCGGCGATGTTGTCGTCGATCTGCGCCTCGGTCAGCAGCGGGCGTTCATCGGCGCGAAAGGAGGGATCGCCCACCTTGGTGGTGCCGCCGCCCATCAGGGTGATTGGCTGATGGCCGGTTTTCTGGAACCAGCGCAGCATCATGATCTGAATGAGCGAGCCCACATGCAGCGATTTTGCAGTGGCATCAAAGCCGATATAGGCAGGTTTAACACCCTGCATCAGGGCCTCATCAAGGCCTTGATAATCGGTGCAATCAGCAAGGAACCCGCGTTCCATCATGACAGCGACGAAGTCCGATTTGGGGTGATAGGTCATAACATGCCTCGGCTTTTGGTTTGCAACCTGTTGTATAAGGCGCAAATCACCCACATGGAACCTGTTTTGCAGACAAAAGCGGCGGTTTCCTGTGTGAGTGTTGGCTGTTATGCAGAGGAAACGGCACTGGGTGGCAATCCGGGGCTGCAGCGCGGCAAAGGGAGGCTTTGCTGTTAGAGCAAAACGAGGCAGAAGATGAGCAAAGCAGTCGCCAAATCCGGAGTTTTGCGCGCGTTGGGTGCGATGAGTGGAACCTCGCTGGACGGGGTGGATGTGGCGGTGGTTGAGACCGATGGTCAGCAGATCATGGGCTTTGGTCCCAGTGGCTACCACCCTTTTACCTCAGAGGAGAGAGGGGTTTTGCGCGCCGCTCTGGGGCATTGGCATGGGGCAGAGGTGGTGGCAGCAGCCGAGGTGGTTGAGGCGGCGCATGTGGTGGCGCTTGCCGGGTTTGAAGATGTTGACTTGGTTGGGTTCCATGGCCAGACCCTGGCCCATGCTCCGCACCAGCAAGGCACCCTGCAGGTGGGAGATGGTGCACATCTAGCCGAGGCGCTGGACCTGCCGGTTGTTTGGGATTTTCGCAGCGATGATGTGGCGATGGGCGGCGAGGGGGCTCCGTTGGCGCCGTTTTTCCACTTTGCCTGTGCCAAATACATCAAAGCGAGCGGCCCTATTTGTTTTCTGAATCTTGGAGGGGTCGGCAATATTACCTATGTCGATCCACGGTATAGTAGCCCAGAGGACCCAGGGGCACTCTTGGCTTTTGATACCGGACCGGCAAATGCACCGATAAATGATTTGCTCCAGACGCGGTTGGGGATGGAATTTGACAAAGACGGGCAGGTCGCCAGAAGCGGAGAGGTCGAAACTGGTGCACTGGAGCTGTTTTTGGCGGAACCCTATTTCTCCCGAATGCCGCCAAAGTCTCTGGATCGAAACGATTTTTCGGAAATGATTGATTTGGTGGCAGAGTTGAATGATGCGGATGCCACAGCAACCCTCACGGCCATGTGCGCAGCATCGGTGGCGCAGGGGATGGAGCACTGCCCTGAGCCGCCATCGGCGGTTCTAGTGACCGGGGGGGGGCGGCACAATCCTGTGCTGATGCAGATGCTAGAGGTCTCATTGGATTGTCCTGTTAAGGTGATTGAGGAAGTCGGGTTGGATGGCGATATGCTGGAGGCCCAGGCTTTTGCCTTTCTGGCCGTGCGGGTCGCGTGTGGCCTGCCGACCTCTTGCCCCGGCACGACTGGTGTCAGCGCCTGTGTGGGTGGTGGGGTTGTTAGTGTGCCGGAACATTGTTGAGCTCATGTGGGTTGGGTGCGGATTACTTCGCTCTTCTACACTTTTGGGTTATAAGTGGAGAAACCCGATACGAGGCTCTGCCTCGCGCTCCGGGATATTATTGGCCAAATGAAAGGGTAGCCTGTTTTCATTTGGCTGGAAATATCCTGGGGGTGAGCGCCCTGAGCGCGAGGGGGCAAAGCCCCCTATGGGGACAAGGTTTGACAAAAAGTTCAGGTCGATTGTCGAAAAGCTGCCGGAACTTAACTTTGATCTTCTGGCGGATATGGCAAGCCCAATAGAGGGCAAGGTTCATTTGTTCGGAATATCAAAATTCGGCTCAGCCAGCTCAAAGCCTTCAAACTGGAAACCTGGCGAGACGGTGCAACTGACCAGTGTGTAATCCCCAGTACTGCGCGCAGCTTGCCAGTGACCCTCGGGCACAATGAGCTGTGGTTGACCCATGGAGAGGTCCGGGGTGAGCAAAAGCTCCTCGGCGGGGCCTTCATCCGTTGCCGAAAGTGACAGGATCAGGGGCGCGCCGGAATGATAGAGCCAGATTTCGGTGGCATCGACCCGGTGCCAATGACTGGCCTCATTGCCGCGCAGCAGGAAGTAGATGCAGGTGCCGCTGGGGCGGCCCTTACTTTCAGCCACCCAGGTTTGACGATACCAACCGCCTTCGGGATGGCGGGAGAGTTGCAGTTTTGTAATGATTTCATTCGGAGTCATCGCGACAGCACCTTCACGCTGGTATTCTTGTATCTGAGACATATCTTGAGGCCATGGTTTTGCACATCCCCTTTGACAATACATATGCCCGGTTGGGCTCCGGCTTCTATACCAATCAGTCCCCTGCCTTGGTGGCATCTCCGCAGTTGATTGCCTTTAATCAAACCCTGGCTGAGCTGTTGCAGGTTGCGGGTGGCGATGTTTTGGAGATGGCGCAGGTCTTTGCAGGAAACCAGATACCTGAAGGGGCTGCACCTTTGGCGCAGGCCTATGCCGGGCATCAATTTGGCAATTTCAATCCCCAGTTGGGTGATGGTCGCGCCATCCTGCTAGGCGAAGTATTGGGCACAGATAGCAGGCGATACGATATCCAGCTCAAAGGCGCGGGGCCTACGCAATATTCTCGACAGGGAGACGGCCGGGCCTGGTTGGGTCCGGTTCTGCGTGAATATGTGGTCTCGGAGGCGATGCATGCCTTGGGCATTCCCACAACGCGGGCCTTGGCTGCCGTATCAACGGGGGAGACGGTCTGGCGCGAGGGCGGTCTGCCGGGGGCGGTATTAACCCGGGTTGCCTCCAGTCACTTGCGGGTAGGAAGCTTTCAGTATTTTGCAGCGCGTGGTGAGACCGAGGCGCTAAAGAAGCTCACGGCCTATGCGATCAAACGCCATTACCCGCAGGCGCAGGGGCCATTGGGGTTGTTGCGGGCTGTGCGGGATGCCCAGGCGCGGCTGATTGCGGCCTGGATGTCGGTGGGCTTTATTCACGGGGTGATGAACACCGACAACTGCAGTATTTCCGGCGAGACGATCGACTATGGCCCGTGTGCCTTTATGGATCATTACCGGGCTGAGCAGGTGTTCTCTTCGATTGACCGGATGGGGCGCTATGCCTATGCGAACCAGCCCGGCATTGTGGTCTGGAATCTTGCTCAACTTGCCACCGCTCTGATCCAGCAGTTGGATAACCCACAAGAGGCGGTGGAAGAGGCCACAGCCATTATTCATGCTATGCCTTCATTGATTGAGGTTGAGTGGCTGCGTTTGTTCCGGCGTAAAATTGGTCTTGAAACCCTGGCCTCAGGGGATCTGGAGCTGATTTCCGATCTGTTGCAGCTGATGGCTGACGAGAATGCGGATTTCACCAATACCTTCCGCGCCTTGGCTGAGGGGAATGCTACGGATCAATTCCAAGATCCCAAGGCGTTTGAGCCCTGGCAGGCCCGCTGGATGCGGCGGCGGGCAAGTGAGCAGAACGCAGAAGCGCTGATGCGAGCCAGCAACCCGGTCTATATCCCTCGCAATCACCGGATTGAGGAAATGATTGCCGCTGCGGTAGCCGGAGACTTCACCCTGTTTGAACGTCTGAGCGCTGTTTATCAGGATCCTTTTGCAGAACAGGCGGGCGCTGAGGACCTGCGACGACCGCCTGAGGTTGATGAAGTTGTTAGGGCAACCTTCTGTGGCACTTGATTGAGAGACACTGCTGAGTGTTGCGCGGCCAAGATCCTGATCCTTTGGAAAGTCTGAAGGGCGGCAAAGTTATTTTTCTTCAATCTCTTGCTGGATTCAGCTGAAATTCAGCAAGCCTGGCCCGCATCTAGTCTGGGACGCTTTGTGGTTTTGGGTGCAGGGATGCAGAGGAATGGGGTATCGGCCTAACACCAGCCTGAACGCCTCGGTGAACAATCGCGATCAGTAAGAGGAGAACTCCCGCCCGTCGTAGCGCTTTTGCAAAGCTCTTCTCCCGTTGGGGGTGGCGCCGTGCCAGAGGCACGGCGCCACCCCCAAACTGCTCCTGTTGCATCTTGATGCAATTGGAGTGGGCGGGAGCATTTGGTGCCCAAAAGATCACATAGCTTAAACGGGGAGCGTCGTTATCTTGCTGCTGGGCTTTGCTGACAAAAACGGCGCCCTGTAGGAACAGGGCGCCGTGAATTGCAAAACGCGCTTTGAGTACTCGTTTAGAGCTTTATATACGAGGCTGACGGACCTTAACGTGCTTGGCGGCGTCGGTTGTTTCCGCTGCCACCATCGGATCTGCTGCCAGGTCCGCCGGGTTTGCCACCACTGCGGGCGCCACCGCCGCCCCGGCGACGATTGCCACCGGGTTTGCCACCCGGCTTGCCGCCGGGGCGACCACCGCGAGAGGGGCTGGCGCCGGGAATGGGCTCCCAGGGGCTGCCGGAGGCCGTTGGAATGGTGATTTTCATCACTTTTTGGATCGCTTTCAGCTCTTCCATCTCATCTGGCGCGCAAAAGGCGACGGCCTGGCCGTCCTTGCCGGCACGGGCAGTCCGGCCAATCCGGTGCACATAGGCATCAGGCACATTGGGCAGCTCGTAGTTGTAAACGTATTTAACGTCCGGGATGTCCAACCCACGGGCCGCAACATCTGTTGCCACCAGGACCTTGATCTGACCGGATTTAAAGGCCGCCAGCGCACGCTCGCGCTGGCCCTGGCTCTTGTTGCCGTGAATGGCCGCAGCGGCAAAACCGGATTTCTCCAGCACCTTCATCAGTTTTTCCATACCGTGTTTGGTACGGCCAAAGACCAGTGTCCGCTCGTCCTTGTGCTCGGTCAGCAATTCCTTCAACAGGCTCAGCTTTTCGGCCTTGGCAATGAAATGCACCGATTGGGTCACCTTGGCGGCAGGCTTGCCCGGAGGGGTGACTTCGATGCGAACGGGCCGGTTGAGATAGGAATTGGCGATCTCATTCATCTGTTTTGGCATGGTGGCCGAGAACAGCATGGTCTGGCGCTCTTCGGGCAGCAGCGATGAGATCTTGCGCAGGGCATGGATGAAGCCCAGGTCCAGCATCTGGTCGGCCTCATCCAGCACCAGGAAGTCGCAGGAGCCAAGATCCAGCGCCTTGCGGTCCAGAATGTCGAGCAGACGGCCTGGGGTGGCCACCAGGATGTCAGTGCCGCGAGAAATTCGCTGGATCTGCGGGTTGATGGAGACGCCGCCAACCACCAGGCCGATCTTCATCGGGGTGCCTTCGGTCAGGTCTTTCAGGGTGGCGGCAATCTGGTTGGCCAGCTCGCGGGTGGGGGCCAGCACCAGACCGCGCACGGTATGGGCGGCGGGTTTGCGGCCATAGTCCAGCATGCGCGAAATCAGCGGCACACCAAAGGCCGCGGTTTTGCCGGTGCCGGTCTGGGCCAGGCCCAGCACGTCTTCGCCGTTCAAAGCATGGGGGATGGCGCGGGCCTGGATCGGGGTTGGATCCTTCAGACCCATATCGGCCAGACGGGCCAGAACCAGATCGGGCAGGCCCATTGTCGAAAATTCAGTCACGTATCGTCCTTTCACGGCTCAGTGCATGTTGCACGACCCGAGTGCGCCAGTCGCAGGCTGCGCTGGCTTTGGGTGGGGCAAAACCCTCAAACGGAGGCTGGCGACTGCCAGTCCGCTGGGATTTGCGAGTGCCCCACGCGTGATTTTGGGAACCTTGGCACTTCACTAGACAGCGGGTCTGTCGCGCATGTGTTGCGCGTCCGGCCTGTCTCTGCTCACGCGGCAGGGAAGGATACCTGCCGCCCACATGGGCGGTTCTGTGGATAAAGTCAATGACGAGTTCGGATCGAATTTTGGTTTTCGTCGGCGCGTTGATTGGCTAAACAGAGACCCCAGACAGTGGACGAAAGCAAAACGTGATGACGATTATCGCTCGATGTGAGGCCAAAGGCCTGCGGATGACCGGCCAGCGCCGGATGATTGCCCGTGCCTTGCAGGAGAGTGCAGACCACCCGGATGTCGAGGAGCTTTATGCCCGTGCCAGTGCGCTGGACGCCGGGATTTCGCTTGCCACGGTCTATCGCACCGTCAAGCTGTTCGAGGAAGCCGGGATCCTGGATCGGCTGGAATTTGGCGATGGGCGCGCCCGCTACGAGGATGCCGACCGTGATCACCATGATCACCTGATTGATATCAACACAGGCGAAGTGATCGAGTTTTGTGACCCTGAAATCGAAGCCCTGCAGGAAAAGATCGCGGCCAAGCTGGGATATCAGCTCAAAGGGCATAAGCTGGAGCTTTATGGGGTTCCGTTGAAAAAGAACGTGATCTCCGAGCAGGGCTGAAATAGCCACACGCCAAAGCACTTAGCTTACGCCGGCCTTTAACCTATCAACTATTGTGAACAGATTGCTCACAAACTGTTGTGGTCCGTGTCGCAAATATGCTTGCAAGGTGTTCCTTTGATCCCCATCCACTGAGGCAGCTGCAGTGGGTCAAGTCAGGTTCTGGATCCTGGGCAGCACGCATTTCTCCGGAGGGCCAGGCGTGAACAATCTAAACGGAATTCTCTTCATCATCGCGGCCATGGCCGCCTTCACTCTGGAAGATATGTTTATCAAGCGCCTGTCGGGGGAAATCCCGGTTGGTCAGATCCTGATCATGCTTGGCGCGGGCTCTGGTGCCGTGTTTGCTGCGGTGGCTTTGTACCGTGGCGATAATCTTTTTGCGCCTGGGGCCTGGCGCGGCGCCGCGATCCTGCGCACCCTCTCCGAGGCGGTTGGCGCCATGGCCTTTGCAACCGCACTGTCGCTGGTCGATATCTCGACCGTTGCGGCGGTGTTTCAGGCGCTGCCACTGGTGATCACCATGGGGGCGGCGCTGTTTCTGGGCGAGCAGGTCGGCTGGCGGCGCTGGAGCGCCATCTGCGTCGGCTTTGTCGGGGTTTTGATGATTGTGCGCCCCGGGCTGGAAGGGTTTGACCCTTCGGTGATTCTGGTGCTTTTTGCGGTTCTGGCCATTGCCGCGCGGGATCTGCTGACCCGTTTGGTTGACAGCTCTGTCTCCTCTGCGGTGGTCAGTTTTCAGGCCTTTGCCTCCCTGATCGTCGCCGGAGGGGTGTTGCTCTTGATGACTGGGGTGCAGCCATCCGGGGTAGATACACGTCAGGGTGCGATGATGCTGGGCGGTATCGTCTTTGGCGTTGCTGGCTACTACGCCATTGTCACCGCCACGCGCATTGGTGACGCCTCGGCGATCACTCCGTTTCGCTACAGCAGGTTGCTGTTCTCCATTCTGATTGGTGTGCTGGTCTTTGGTGAACGCCCTGATGCGATGACCCTGGGGGGGGCGGCGCTGATCATTGCTTCGGGGCTGTATACTTTTGTACGGGAACGGCGCATAGCGCGGGCTGAAGCGCGCCAGTTGCGCGCCAGTTCTGCACCCGGGCAGGCCGCGGTTTCCTCCTCCTGACAAAGGGGCAGGCACAGGCGCGCCAAAACCGGCAACGATACCGTTGGCGCAAACAGCGATATGTTAGCCCTAACCTTGTGAAATAAGTACTGTTAGCGATAACGATCACTGTTTACATTTGTCCCTTGGCTGCTATGACGCAGGCATCTTTTGTTGCAGTCAAGGACCGTCCAAATGAGCACAATTATCGACATTCACGCCCGCGAAATCCTCGACAGCCGGGGCAATCCCACGGTTGAGGTCGATGTGATCCTGGAAGATGGCACAATGGGCCGCGCCGCAGTGCCCTCCGGGGCCTCCACCGGTGCCCATGAGGCCGTCGAGCGTCGCGATGGCGACAAGGACCGTTACCTTGGCAAAGGCGTGCTGGAAGCCGTGGCGGCCGTCAATGGTGAGATCGCTGAAGAGCTGGTTGGTTTTGACGCCACCGAGCAGGTTGCCGTTGATGGCGCCATGATCGAGCTGGACGGCACGCCGAACAAGGCGCGTCTTGGCGCCAATGCAATTTTGGGTGTTTCCATGGCCGTGGCCAAGGCCGCTGCGGATTTCACCACCCAGCCGCTGTTCCGCTATGTTGGCGGCACCTCTGCCCGCATGCTGCCGGTGCCGATGATGAATATCATCAACGGGGGCGAGCATGCCGACAACCCCATCGATATTCAGGAATTCATGATCATGCCGGTGGCTGCGGATAACATCCGCGAGGCCGTGCGTATGGGCGCGGAAGTGTTCCACACTCTAAAGAAAGAGCTCTCGGCAGCAGGTCTGTCCACTGGTATCGGTGATGAGGGTGGCTTTGCACCAAACATTGCCTCCACCCGTGAAGCACTCGATTTTGTTCTGAAATCGATCGAGAAAGCTGGCTACCGCCCCGGTGAGGAAATCTACCTGGCGCTGGATTGCGCTGCGACTGAGTATTACAAGGATGGCAAATATGTCCTGTCCGGTGAGGGCAAGGTTCTGTCCTCCGCCGAGAACGTCGACTATCTGGCAGCGCTGGTGAATGACTACCCGATCATCTCGATCGAGGACGGCATGGGCGAAGATGATTGGGATGGCTGGAAAGCCCTGACAGATGCCATTGGTGACAAGGTGCAGCTGGTTGGCGATGATCTCTTTGTCACCAACCCCGCCCGTCTGGCCGAAGGCATTCAGCGCGGCAGTGCCAACTCGATGCTGGTCAAAGTAAACCAGATCGGCACCCTGACCGAGACCCTGAAAGCCGTGGATATGGCCCATCGTGCTGGTTTCACCAACGTGATGTCGCACCGCTCGGGCGAGACCGAGGATGCCACCATTGCTGATCTCGCCGTGGCTACCAACTGCGGCCAGATCAAAACCGGCTCGCTGGCGCGCTCGGACCGGTTGGCGAAATACAACCAGCTGATCCGTATCGAAGAAGTGCTGGGCGAAGTGGCTGAATATGCTGGCCGTTCGATCCTCAAGGGCTAAGCAATAATGGCTGAAGCTGGCGCTTCAGACAGGGTGAACAGGGGCAGCTCTTTGAGCTGCCCCTTTTTTGTGACCTTTGCCCGGCCCCATATCTAGGAAGGGTATCTGAAACTGGCAGGCTTGCCTCTGGTCTAAAGCACTGTATCGTTCGTTCTGAAATTTGATCATATTCCGGAGGTCGGTATGGAAATCATCACTGCTGAGACAGCTGATTGTCGATTGGTCGCAGGTTTTGTGGCTGCGCTCTTGGAGGAACTCTCGGGTGGGGAGCGCTATGATCCAAATGATCTGCTAGAGATTACTGCTGACCTGCTGGCCCGAGAAGAGGTGGTGGGATTGCTGTCCTATGAGGGCGACCAGCCACTGGGGCTCATGATGCTCAATCAATGTGCGGCTATCTATGCCGGGGGGCTCTTTGGTGAAATTACCGAGCTCTATGTCGTGCCGGACCAGCGATCAAAGGGTGTGGCACAGAAACTTCTGCTTGCGGCGCGGGACCTGGGCCGTGCGCGTGGCTGGAAGCGGCTTGAAGTTGGCGCACCAAATCAGCCTCAATGGCAGCGTAGCTTGCAATTTTATCAGCGAGAAGGGTTTTTACTCACTGGGCCGCGGCTGCGTCAATTGCTTTGAATAGGCGGAATTCCATGCAGTTACAGGAGTTTGGTCATCAGCATGTATCTGTCGCGTGGCTGGAACCTGGTGCGCTGGTACAGTCTCTGGGCCTGCGCATTGTCGCGGTCCACCTCCAGGTGAAGCGCCTTGATTCCGGCCTGGGCCAGGGTCTTGGGCAGCTCGATCAGCACTTCAGTGGCGAGGCCGCGTCCGCGCACCGGCGGGCGGATGTAGATCTCGTCAACAAAACCATCCATGCCGCCAAATTCCACCGACCAGCCAAAGGTCACTACGATATAACCGATGGGCGCGCGGGTGGGGCCGATGATGTAGACGGCTCCATAGGGGATACCCTCCAGCAGGGGCTCAATCCCGGCGCGACGCTGTTCAGGGCTGGTCTTCAGGCCTGCCTCCGCATGGAAGGCCTCCACCATGGTGAGCAGCTTTTCCAGATGCTCAGGTCGGGCCAGATGCAGCGCGGCACTCATAACCGGCCCAGCCTCTCGGTGATCAGATCAAAAAAGCCATCCGCATCCAGGTCACCGATGAAGAGCGCATTGGCAGGGCGGTTGGTAACGCCCCACCAATCAGCAACGGTCATGCCAAGGGTCAGGTGGGACTGGGTCTCAATCTCGACGTTGATCTTTCGGCCGGTAAACAGATCTGGCTGGATCAGATAGGCGATGACGCAGGGGTCATGCAGCGGGCCACCATCGGAGCCGTATTTCTCCATATCAAAGCGCTCAAAAAAATCGAGCATTTCGGCGGTGAATGCACCGGCACGATTGCCCTGGTTGCGCAGGGCCTCGATACGAGGGCGGGTGGTCAAGGCCTTATGAGTGACATCCAGCGGCATCATGGTGATCTGCACGCCGGATTTCAGCACGATGTCAGCGGCTTCCGGGTCAACGTAGATGTTAAACTCAGCCGCTGGGGTGACATTGCCAACCTCGAAATAGGCGCCGCCCATCAAGACGATCTCTTGCACCCGGTCAACGATTTCTGGCGCAGCCTGAAAGGCTGCAGCAATATTGCTGAGCGGTCCCAAGGGGCAGAGGGTGACGCTGCCCGCAGGTTCGCGGCGCAGGGTTTCGATAATGAAATCCACGCCGTTCTGTGCCTGCAGCGGCATTCTGGGTTCAAACAGGTCAGGGCCATCGAGGCCGGTCTTGCCATGCACCTCTTCGGCGGTGACCAGAGGGCGGGAGAGCGGTGCATCGCGCCCGGCAAAGACCGCCACATCGGGGTGCCCGGCCACCTCGCAGATGATGCGGGCATTTCTTTGGGTCAGCGACAGCGGCACATTGCCCGCAACGCAGGTGATGCCCAGAACCTCGATCTCTGTCGGGCTGGCCAGGGCAAGCAGCAGCGCAACGGCATCGTCCTGACCCGGGTCGGTGTCGATAATAACTTTGCGGGCGGTCATGGGATGGTCCTGTGGCAAAAGGTGAGGGTTGCAGCGGAGAGAAAAAATGTCCAGCTGCGTGTTAGTGGTGGGCGGAGATTTTGAATATTTATGGAAAGATGATGCTGGGGTCAGTCCGTTTTCCGTTCGTCAGCCTTAACTGCATCCCATAGCGCATCCATTTCAGCCAAGTCGCTGTCCTCAGGGCTTTTGCCCCGTTGCGCGAGTTTTGCCTCGACACCTTCAAAGCGGCGAATGAATTTGGCGTTGGCGCGGCGCAGGGCGGCTTCGGGCTCGACCCCGAGGTGGCGGCCCAGATTGGCCATGACAAACATCAGGTCGCCAAATTCCTCTTCGACCTCGACCTGGGTCAGCTCGGCGCGGGCCTCTGCCAATTCGGCGCTTTCCTCTGCGATCTTGGCGATGACCTGATCGATTTGCGGCCAGTCAAACCCAACGCGGGCGGCGCGTTTTTGCAGTTTGTAGGCCCGCAACAGGGCTGGCAAACCAACTGCGACACCGTCCAGAGTGCCGGTTTCCTGTTTGCCTGCCCGTTCGGAGGCCTTGATGGCTTCCCAGTCGGCGGTTTGCTGGTCGGCGCTTTTGTTGCGGGTCTCGCTGCCAAAGACATGAGGGTGGCGAGAGACCATCTTGTTGGACATGGTGGTGACCACATCCTGAAAGGTGAAATGCCCGGCCTCGGTCGCCATTTGGGCGTGAAAAACCGACTGGAACAGCAAATCCCCCAGCTCCCCCTTCAGCTCATCCCAGGCCTGCCGCTCGATGGCGTCGGCAACTTCATAGGCTTCCTCGATGGTGTAGGGGGCAATGGTGGCAAAATCCTGCTCCAGATCCCAGGGGCAACCGCGGGTGGGATCGCGCAGCGCCTGCATGATTGTAAGAAGTCGTTCAATTCCAGCGTTTTCGTTTTGGATCAGGTCCATGTCAAAAGGCGGTGGTGGGGATGTATCGGGCATTGCAGCCTCTCTTGTTCCTGTGTCAGATGCATCAATCCCTAACCTGCTTCAGGAGTCCACCCCATGGCTGTCGTAAACCGCATTGCTGATTTTGCCCCTGAAATGAAGACCTGGCGTCAGCATCTGCATCAAATCCCTGAACTTGCATTGGATCTGCCCAAGACTGCGGCCTATGTGGCGGAGCGTCTGCGCGAGATCGGGGTGGATGAGCTGCACGAAGGCATTGCCACCTCTGGTATGGTGGCAATCATCAATGGACAGGGCAATGATGCCGGGCAGGGCCCTACCATTGGCCTGCGCGCCGATATGGATGCGTTACCGATTCCAGAAGAAACCGGTGTCGAATATGCCTCGCAGCACGCCGGCAAGATGCATGCCTGCGGCCATGATGGCCATACAACCATGTTGTTGGGGGCGGCCAAATATCTGGCGGAGACGCGTAACTTCTCAGGTCGGGTGGCACTGATTTTTCAACCCGCCGAGGAGGCAATTGGCGGTGCCCGGATCATGGTGGAAGAGGGCATTATGGGGAAATTCAACATCGGCGAAGTCTATGCGTTGCACAATGCGCCGGGGTTGCCTGTCGGTGCCTTTTTGACCTCTCCCGGCGCGCTGATGGCGGCGGTGGATACCTTTCACATTCATATTCAAGGGGTCGGCGGCCACGGCGCGATGCCGCATGAGACCAAAGACCCGGTGATGGCGGCCTGTGGCATTGCCCAGGCAATCCAGACAATCATAAGCCGCAACCATCACACGCTTGAGGATCTGGTGGTCTCGGTCACACAGATCCATACTGGCACCGTGGATAATGTGATTCCGGATACTGCCTATATCAATGGCACTGTTCGAACCTTTAACCCTGAGGTGCAGGCCATGGTGATGCGCCGTATGGAAGAGATCGTTGCAGGTCAGGCTGCGAGCTATGGCGTCACTGCTGAGCTGGACTATGAGATCGGCTACCCGGCAACCATCAATGACGCAGAAAAGGCCGGTTTTGCAGTTGAGGTTGCAGGCGAGGTCTCGGGTCCGGAGAATGTCGAAGCCGACGGCGGGCGCGAAATGGGCGCTGAGGATTTCTCTTATATGCTGAACGCGCGACCCGGTGCTTACCTTTTCCTGGGGCAGGGCGAGGGGGCTGGGCTGCACCACCCGAAATACAATTTCAACGATGAGATCGCGCCTATTGGTGCCTCTTTCTTTGCCCGTTTGGTGGAGCGTGCTCAGCCTTTGGTGTGAGAAGAGGTGACAGGAGGGCTTAAACCGGGTATCGCTACCTCATAATTTGATCAAATTACTCTGACATCAGGTCTGAAGGCGAAGATCTTCGCCTGGCGCAGAGGTATGAACAGGGGGACCCACCATGGCACTTGAGGATGCAAAACACGCAATCGACGAAGCTTTTACCCGCGAAGATCTGAAGGGGCTAAGCTTCGAGATCACCTTTGGCGGGGCGACCTCGTTTTTGCGGCGTAAATACACCAAGGACCTGACCGGTGTGGATATCGCCGTGACTGGTGTTCCTTTCGATCAGGCGGTGACCAACCGTCCCGGAACACGGCTGGGACCGCGGGCGATCCGTGAAGCCTCCACCCTGCAAAGCCCGGATGAGCCCTATGGCTGGCCACATAAGCCGCTGAGCACCCTGGCGATTGCCGATTATGGCGACCTCGCTTTTGATCATGCCAATGTGCCGGAGTTTCCAGCGGCCCTGACAGATCATATTCGCGGAATTCTTGCCCAGGACACGGCCTCGGTGGTTTTGGGTGGGGATCACTACATCAGTTTTCCGATCCTCAAGGCCTATGCCGAAAAATTTGGGCCGATTTCTCTGTTGCAGTTTGACGCCCATACGGACACCTGGCCGGACGACAATATGGACCGCATTGACCATGGTACCATGTTCTACAAAGCGGTGAAATCCGGCATCGTGGACCCAAAGACCTCGGTGCAGGTGGGCATTCGCACCACCAATGAAGACACGCTGGGGGTCAATATCATCGATGCGGCCACGGTGCATGAAATTGGCCCGGTGGAAACGGCCCGCCGGATCAAAGAGATCCTGAGGGATCGGCCAACCTATCTCAGCTTTGACATCGATGGTCTGGACCCCGCCTATGCACCGGGCACCGGCACGCCGGTTTGGGGCGGGCTGACCTCAGCACAGGCCTCACGCATCTTGCGCGAGATCGCAGGTATCAATATCAAGGGCGGCGATGTGGTGGAGGTTTCCCCTCCTTTTGATACCACTGGGGTTACCGCAATTGCCGGGGCCCATGTGGCAACGGAAATTATCTGCCTTCTGGGCTGGAATATGAGAGAAAATGGCTGACTTCAATCAACCGATTAGTGGCAATGATCTGGCCCGGTTTTCCGGGCCAAACACCTTTATGCGCCTGCCGCAGGCAACTTCACTCGAGGGGTTGGATGTGGCCTTTTTGGGGGTGCCGATGGATATCGGAACCTCCTGGCGCTCCGGCACCCGTTTTGGCCCCAAACAGATCCGCTCGGAAAGCGCCATGCTGCGCCCCTATAACATGGCCACCGGGGCGGCCCCTTTTGACAGTTTGAATGCAGGCGATATCGGTGATCTGGCGATCAATACCTTCTCTCTGAAGGAATCACTGCGCATCATCGAGGAAAGCTATCAGGCGATCCTGGGAGGCAATGTGATTCCCATGGCCATGGGAGGAGATCATTCGATCACACTGCCCATCCTGCGGGCCATTGCCGCCAAATACGGACCCGTCGCATTGGTGCATGTGGACGCCCATGCCGATGTGAACGACGATATGTTTGGTGAGCGTGAAACCCATGGCACCGTGTTTCGCCGTGCCTATGAGGAAGGTCTGATCGTCGCAGACAAGACCTATCAGATTGGCATTCGTGGCACTGGTTATGGCGCCGATGACTTCACAGAGGCCCAGGGCTGGGGCTTTCAGCAGTTCCCTGCACAGGAACTATGGGGGCGGCAGCTGCACAATATGGGCGCTGAAATCCGCCGCGATATTGGCACGCGCCCAGTTTATGTCACCTATGATATCGACAGCCTGGACCCGGCCTATGCGCCCGGTACCGGCACGCCGGAGATCGGCGGGTTGACCACGCCGCAGGCCCTCGAGCTGATCCGCTCTCTGAAGGGGCTGAATATTGTTGGCTGTGACCTGGTGGAGGTTTCGCCGCCCTACGACACCTCTGGCAATACTGCGCTAACTGCGGCTAATTTGCTTTATGAGCTGATGTGCGTTCTTCCAGGCGTGAAGTCACGTTAAGCTCCTACTTAGTAACCCCCTCATGGGGGCTGGAGGCGCGGTAGGAGGCAAGAGCAGTATGGGGAAGATAATGATGCTGATTTGGGTCGTGCTGGCGGCAGTGGTGGTGATTGTCGGCGTTATCAGATTGGCGCCGGTTGATCCTTTTGACTGGAATACTCAACCGGAACTGTCAGAGGATAAAGAGTTTCGTGGCGGTGTCTTCAAGGTGGTGCGCTCCGGCCCCGACGGGTTGCAGAACTTTGATCGGATTGCCAGTGCCGCGCCACGGACCAAACTGCTGGCGGGATCTGTCGAAGAGGGCATGGCAACCTATGTGACGCGCACAAAAGTCATTGGTTTTCCCGATTATACCACCGCACGTCAGGACGGCGATCTGCTCAAGGTCTATGCCCGGCTGCGGTTTGGTCGCTCCGACCTTGGCGTCAACAAGGCGCGTATTGATAACTGGTTGTCACTGATGCCCAAGGCGCAGGATTAGCACCGCAGAATTCCGGCACCTGTCCGCACCCCATTGGGAGGCTGCGTCTAGTTGGTTCAATCCTTTAGAGATCAGGCAGTTGGGCCAGTGCAACGGAATAGGAGGCAGTGCTGGGTTCCCCCAGATCCGCAGAGAGGCAATTGGCCTGCACCTCGCGCCACATCGGCACGTTGAGGGACATTTGGCACTGGGCCAAGAACTGACGCCCGTCCACATCCAGACAGCGAATTTCGCCGAGATCAACCCGTGAACCGGTTTTGTCGGTGCAGTAGCAATCGATCACCTTGCCACCCGGGCCAATGACATCCCCCAAAGAAGGGCCGGCTGCGAGGATCAGTGCGAATGTGATAAGGGCTCTGGCATGTTGCATGGAGCTAGCATATCACAGAAGCAACACACTGCCAAAGTGGCAGGATGACACCCCAAAATGAAGATGAGGCGCGGATGATCCCCGAAGAGCGGCTAGAGCAGATCCTGCAACGGTTCCAGTATCTTGAAGCCGCAATGGCGGAAGGGGTCAGTGGGGCTGAAATCGCTGATCTGGCGCGTGAATACTCCGAGATCAAACCCGTGGCAGAGCAAATCACCGCCTATCGGCAGCTGCTCACCGATCTGGAAGATGCCGAGGCGATGCTGGCAGACCCGGATATGAAGGAGCTGGCGGAGGAAGAGATTCCAGCGCTGAAGGTGGCTTTGCCAGGGGCGGAGGAGGCGCTGCAACTGGCGTTGTTGCCCAAAGATGCCGCGGATGCCCGTCCGGCGATGCTGGAAATTCGCCCCGGTACCGGCGGCGATGAGGCGGCCCTGTTTGCAGGTGACTTGCTGCGCATGTATCAGCGCTACGCCGAGGCGCGGGGCTGGAAGTTTGAGATCATCGAAGAACAGGCCACCGAGCTGGGCGGCATCAAAGAGGTTGTAGCCCATATCAAAGGTGAAAATGTCTTTGCCCGGATGAAATACGAGAGCGGCGTGCACCGGGTTCAACGTGTGCCGGTGACCGAAAGCAGCGGACGTATTCACACCTCGGCAGCCACGGTGGCGGTGCTGCCGGAAGCGCAGGAAGTGGATGTGCAGATCGATCCCGGCGAGATTCGCATTGATACCATGCGCGCCTCTGGTGCGGGTGGCCAGCACGTCAACACCACGGATTCCGCCGTGCGCATCACCCATATTCCCACCGGGGTCATGGTGGTCAGCGCCGAGAAATCGCAGCACCGCAACCGTGAGATTGCCATGCAGGTTTTGCGGGCGCGGCTTTATGACCTGGAACGCCAGCGTATCGACGGGGAACGCTCTGCGGATCGTGCCAGCCAGGTGGGGTCGGGGGATCGCTCAGAGCGGATCCGCACCTATAATTTCCCACAGGGCCGCATGTCCGATCACCGGATCAACCTGACACTCTATAAGCTTGATCAAATCCTGCAGGGGGATTTGGACGAGACCATCGATGCGCTCACCGCTGACAATCAGGCGCGGCTCTTGGCCGAAATGGGGCAATGAGCACACTGGGCACTCAGACTGCGGCGCAGGCCATGGCTGCTGCCGTAGCCCGGTTGCGGGCCGCTGGCGTCGATGCTCCGGCGCGCGATGCGCGCATCCTGCTGGCCCATGCCGCCCGGATCGAGGCCAGCCGTGTTACCCTGATCGCTCCGGAAGATCTCGAACCCGAGGTGGCCGAACGCTATGAGCAGCTGATCGCTCTGCGGGCGGTGCGGGTGCCGGTGTCGCATCTTCTGGGGGAGCGTGAATTCTATGGACGCCGCTTCAAGGTCTCAAAGGATGTACTGGATCCCCGACCTGAAACCGAAACCCTGATCGAGGTCGCTCTGGCCGAGCCTTTTGAAAGGGTGCTGGATTTGGGGCTGGGGTCGGGCTGTATTCTGGTGACGCTTCTGGCAGAGGTCCCGCAGGCCACCGGTCTGGGGGTGGATCTCAGCGAGGCCGCCTGCCTGCAGGCCAGTGCCAATGCCGTTTTGCACCGGGTTGAGGCCCGCATTGATATTCAGCAATCGGATTGGTTTTCCAATGTAACGGGCTCCTTCGATCTGATTGTCTCAAACCCGCCCTACATCGCGCTAGAGGAGATGGCGGACTTGTCCCCTGAGGTCCGTCAGCATGAACCTGATCTGGCCCTGACTGATGGTGGTGATGGCCTGGCGGCCTATCGCGCGCTTGCAGCGGGGGTGATGAAGCATCTAGCCCCAGGTGGCCGTCTCTGTCTGGAAATTGGCCCAACCCAGGGGCAGGAGGTTGCTGCAATGCTGCAAGCGGCGGGGTTGCGTGATATTGCCATTCTGCCGGACCTGGACGGGCGTGATCGCGTGGTTTTTGCCCGAAACGAGGGCTGAAGCGCTTATTTGTTGCGAAAATTTGCGTTTTTGAAAGAAACTTCGCGAAAAATCAAAGGCGCCCCTTGTCTGATGGCACAGAAAGTGGTTACTCAAGATGTCGCTCAAAAACGGTGAGGTTGCTCTACCTCCCAGCGACACCAAGCCCAAAATAGTCGATCATCCGGCGCAATGACGCGCTGAATTAGATCCAGGACACATGTAATTTAAGGCTGACGTTAGGCATATGAGATCGTCAAAATCACGTTCGCGTTCCAAGTCGAACCGGAACCGCCCCAATGGGGTCAATGTTGTAAATCGCGTCTTCGACAGCTCCGGCCCAGAGGGCAAGGTGCGCGGGACGCCGCAACAGATCATTGATAAGTATAACCAGCTGACGCGGGATGCGCAGCTCAGCAATGACCGTGTGGCAGCTGAAAACTTTCAGCAGCACGCCGAGCATTATCTACGTCTTCTGAACGAAGCGCAGCGCGAAATTGATGCCCGGCGTGAAGATCAGGAACGCCAGAACCGCGAGCGTCAGGCTGATCGAGACCGCGAGCGGGCAGAACGGCTCGAGCGTCAGGAACGCGAAGCAACCGCCAATCAGGCGGCTCAGCAGAAGTCACGCCACCAGCCACAACCACAGCCGCAGCAGTCCCAGCCTGGCCCAGCCCACACTGAGGCCCAGGGCGAAGCAGCGGCAAACCCGGCAGTGCCTCACCCGGATCCGGCCAGCGCGCCGCAGCCAGAGGTGATTGATCCACGCGATTCAGCAAGCGGCAATGCCCAGGACAGCGGGTTGGTCGAAACACCGGAAAGCAAAGGCCAGGAGCCTGCTGCGGCCAAGAAGCCAGCAGCGCGCAAGCCGCGCAGCCGTAAACCTGCCGCAGCCAAGCCCGCAGCTGAGGGTGACGCAGGTGCTGCCGAGGGTGAGACCCCAGCGACTGCGGAAGCGGCCAAGGAAGCCAAGCCAAAACGCGCGCCACGGGCACGCAAGCCCAAGCCAAAGGCTGAGGATGCGCCCGAAGCTGCTGAATAAAGATCGGCTTTGAGATCAAAGATTAAGAACCCGGCCTTCCGATGGAGGCCGGGTTTTTTCATGGAGGTTTCTCTGGTTAAGCGCTTCCAGCCCTGGGCCTTAGGTCAGCGGCTTGATGCTGCGGGCAAGGGCGCAGAATTCCTCAAGGCTGACCTGTTCGGCACGCTCTGTTGGGGCAATGCCTGCTGCCTTCAAATGATCCTCAATTCCCGGCGCCACACCTTTGAGGCTGGCGCGCAGCATCTTGCGACGTTGGTTGAACCCGGCTGCAATCACCCGCGACAGGGTGGCGGCATCCGCCGGAAAGCGGGGTTCTTGGAGGGCGGTCAGATGGACAACGGCGCTATGCACCTTGGGGGGCGGGCTAAAGGCCTCGGGCGGCAGCGCCAAAACGATACGGGCCTCGGCGCGCCACTGCGCCAAAAGGGCCAGACGGCCATAGGCCTTGGTGCCCGGCTGGGCAACGATACGTTCCGCCACCTCGCGCTGAAACATCAGGGTGAGGCTTTGCCAAAAGGGCGGCCAGTCCTTGGGGGTGAGCCAGCGCACCAGCAGCTCGGTGCCGACATTATAGGGCAGGTTGGCTGCAATACGCACCGGCGGGGTGAGATGCGCCAGGGGATCAATATCCAGCGCATCGCCATTGATCAGCTCCAACCTTCCGGGATAGGCCTCGGCAATCTCGGCCAGGGCCGGCATGCAGCGACTGTCTTTTTCGACAGCCAGCACCCGGCGCGCACCTTCTGCTAGCAATCCACGGGTCAACCCGCCGGGGCCGGGGCCAATTTCCAGCACGTCGCATTCGCTCAGATCCCCGGCCTGGCGGGCGATCTTGGAGGTCAGGTTGAGATCCAGCAGAAAATTCTGCCCCAGTGATTTGCGGGCCAGCAGCTGATGGGTGTCGATGACCTCGCGCAGGGGAGGCAGGGAGTCGATGGCGCTCATGTCTATATGTCCAGGGCGCGCGACCTTGCGGGGCGCCAGTCAAAGAAAGGGTGCGGTTGGGATAGGCAGTGAGTTCGGGTGCGTCAAGTGGGCGAAGTGCTGCGCTGCGCCATGGTCTGGGCCAGTTTTAGCGCCTCTATCAGGCTGGAGGGGTTTGCCACTCCGGTGCCTGCAATATCAAAGGCGGTGCCATGATCCGGTGAGGTGCGGATAAAGGGCAGGCCCAGGGTGACATTGACACCGCGATCAAAATCCAAGGTCTTGATCGGGATCAGCGCCTGATCGTGATACATGCAGATGGCTGCATCATAGCGGGCGCGGGCCGCGGCGTGAAACAGCGTATCCGCTGGATGTGGCCCGGTGAGGGTCAAGCTGTCCGAATTCAGTTCGCGGATCAGATCATTGATCCACAACAGCTCTTCCTGTCCCATGGCGCCACCCTCGCCGGCATGGGGATTCAGCCCGGCGACCGCAATGCGTGGCTGGGCAATGCCAAACTGGCTGCGCAGCCCCTGAGCGGTGATCGCAATCACCTCGCGCAGCAAATCAGGGTTCAGGACGTGCGGGACGTCGCGCAGCGCGATATGGATGGTGGCGGGAACCACCCGCAGGGCAGGGCTGGCCAGCATCATGACAACGCGGCTGCGGCGCGCCAGATGGGCCAGAAACTCGGTATGTCCGGGAAAGGCAAACTGCGCCCCGTCAATCAGCGCTTTTTTGTGGATCGGTACAGTGCAGAGAGCCGAGGCAGCGCCTGCCTGAACCAGCTCCACGCCGCGTTCAATGGAGCGCACAACCCCGGGGGCATTTTTTGGGTCGGCGTGCCCTTTAACCGTTGAGCCTGCAAACTCAAGGGGCAGCACCGGAAGCGCCTGAGCACATACTTTCAGAGCCTCTTTGGGAGCGTTGATCACCGCCAGGGGAATGTCACCTGGCAGATGGCGCGGGTCACCGATCCAAAAAAAAGGGCAGCTCTCTTTCAAGAGCTGCCAGGCCTTGGCGGTGATCTCGGGGCCAATCCCGGCGGGTTCCCCACAGCTGAGCGCGATGGGGGGCAGGGGGCGACCGGGAGTTATCATTTGTCAATGATCAGGGCATCTGCCCGAAGCTGTTCGAGGAAGCCGTTGGACAAGGACTCCAGCCGCTGCTGCAACAGGGCATTGGCCACGGTTTCACGTGATTGCCCCTCGCCCAGCTCTGCTGTGCGGCCGCAGAGCATCAGCAACATCAGCGTCTGGCCTTCGTTGCGGGTCAGGGTCAGAGAGGTCTCATTGGCGTCGAGCTTGGCCAGCTCGATCGCGATATCCTGTGGTATCTCCGCGGGCACTAGGCTTAGACGATCCAGAACGCTAGGGTCCTGATCTTTGGCAACGCCATAGAGATCGTCACAGGTGTCGATACTATCGGCCACTTTCTGCCCTGCGGCCAACGCCTCGGGGCTGCGACCACCGGGGATGTAATAGGCGGCATACTCAATCGCAGAGTACCTTTGGCGACTGCCCGTGACTTCGCGCACACCGCGCATCTGGAACATCGCCACAGCGCCCTGCAGGGGCAGCGGTTCGGTGATCTCACCGGTTTCAAGCGCTAGGACCACCGGTTGTAGCTGCGGAGGCAGCTTGGTCAGGTTCATCCAGGGCAGACGGCCTCCATTGTTGCGGCTATCAGACGCCGAGTATTGCGTCGCCGCAGACGAAAAGGCAGCAAAACTGGTCAATTCCCCAACCTGATCGGTCAGTTGTTGAACCTGCTGAGCATTCTGCTCGTTAATTGGCACAATCAGCTCAGACAGCAAAACCTGCACACCACCGGATCCGGACCGGCCCATTGCGCGGTCGATTTCATCTTCCGTTGGCCGTGCCCGGGACAGGAACCGCCCGCCGACGTATTCACGCCAGCCAATGCCAATCTTGGTAAAGTCACGCAGTGTTTCGGGCTCAATGCCGTTTTGTTTGAGGACTGTCACAAATTCGTTGAGAGACAGGTTGGCGCGTCCGGCAAGCTCAGTCATGCCTGCGGTAATTTCTTCCTCACTTGGTGAGATGCCGACCCTGTCCAGTTCAGCCTGCTTGAGACGGTCCTTGATCAGCTCTTCGCGTGCCTGGATCTCAGGATTCCCGGGCGTGCGCAAGATTCCCATGAAGAGAGCGCGTTGTTGCAGCTCATAGTTGGTGACGACTGCGCTGTCGACAGTCACCGCGGGCGAAAACAGCCCCTGCGCAGCCAGTGGCGCTGCTGTCAAAGAGAGCGCAAAGCCCAAAGTGATAGCGGCCGCCGTTCTGGAAAAGCTTCGGGTCAAGGAAGCGGAGAAGGCCTGGGTCAAGATTGTCTGCATGATCGCCTGTACTGTTTGCTGCCGTTATTGATTGAGAACCCGTTCATGGAAATTGAAAACCCAAAGTCCGTTGAGGGGTCTACGCTTGTTGTTGAGGTATAACGACGGTTTACCGAAAGGTCGACCGTCACGCATTCGTTGCTGAAGGCTAGGCCAAGTCCTGCCCGCGTTGCGCGTGCATCTGAAATGTCATAGCGCAGGTTGGCGCTGGCTTTCCAACCTGGGGAAACCTCATATGAGCCATCAAACCAGATCTCAGAGGTTTCTGTGGTCCGGTTCTCATTTGGGTCGGTGCCAAGCCAGAGATAGCTGCCGGAGACAGCCAGCGCATCGCGGTACCAATCGCCGCGTACCTCTGCTTTGGAGAAGTTCAGAGAATCGTTGAGCAAGCCCCGCGCGGTGAGAGCAATGCCATCGTTGAATTTCAACTGCCCAGCCAAAAGCAGGTCCGAAGTGGTCCCTCCCAGGCCGGAGCTTTTGGAAAAGCGGTTATCGGCATCCTGACGGATCACCTGTGCCAGGGTGGCTTGGGCCTGCCAGCCACTTTTGGCGAAACGGGCCCAATTGAAACCATAGGCGAGGCTTAGCCCGTCTTCGCGCGCATCAGATGCTGGGAAGCGAGACAGAGACAACAGATTGCCCTGGTCAAATTCGACATAGTTGCTTTCGTCTTGGGCAACGCTGTCCCCGATTGCATTGCTCCAGCCCAATTGTACGATGGGTTCAAAGAACTGCGTTGCACCACTGGCGTCAGTTTTGGCCATGGGCAAGCGCAGGGTAAGCGCGGACCTTGGGGTGATGCGTGAGCTATGCTCGGGATAGTATGAATCGTCATAGGTGGTAAAACTGTCAATGGCTGTGCCGACTTCCCATTCCAGTTCCACACCCTGCGCCAGATGCCAGCTGCGACGCCAATCCAGATCGGCAGTGACCCGCCCGTGATCACGCCCGTTTGCGGTGGTTAGATTGCCCTCCAGATCGGAGGTCCGATTGTGGCCGTGGGCCTCGAGGGTCAACCGGGTTTCGCCGCCGATGGAGGTCGGGAAGTAGCGCTTTTGGTAATAGATCTCACCGATGGTAGAGGGGATAAGGTCCTGACTTTCGCTGTCCCGCAGGGTTTTGAAGTTGATCAGCGCAGCCCGCAGCAGACTGTCGCGTGATGACTTGGTCAGGGTGACTTCCGAGCGCAGACGGTCGAGATCTGGCAGGCTATAATCCGCAATATAGGCATTATCCGATACAGCTTTTAGGTCAAATTCCAGCTGCAGATCCCGCGGAAGATCAAACTGCCCGGTGGCAAAGAAATAGCCACGGTCTTCATCCGGTTGCAGATCGTCGCGGGTAAAGGCGCCTTCCAGTTCAATGGTGCCACGCCGGAAGGCCTGCCGATAGCGGGCATCCAGCGTCCGGGTGTCGCTGGAGATGTAGGGTGAAAGCGTCAGGTCGCGGCTGTCCCCAAGGGTGAAGAAATAGGGAATCTTGACCCCGGTTCCAAGGTTCGAGGTGGTTCGGATCGAGGGCACTAGAAAGCCGCTGGTCCGCTTTAGGGTTGGATCTGGCAGGCGTATCGCCGGGAAGTAAAAAACCGGTACATCCAGAACCCTGACCTGGGCGTTTTCAAAATAGAGCTGCTGTTCTACCTGGTCATGGATGACCCGCTCGGCCCGGATTTGCCAGAGTGGCGGCTTGCCGTCTTCACACACATGGCAAGAGGTTACCGAGGTCTTGTAAAGCTGCGTATAGCGACCGCCCACGCGGGTCATTTGCAAGGAGGCCAGCTGCAACTGCTGCTTAAAGACCATACGAGCGCCCGTCAAAAGCCCGTCACGCAGGCTGCGATCCAGCTCAGCGGCATTGGCCAGAATGGTGATCTCACCGCCTTGATCAATGCGGATCGGCCCTTCGATCTTTAGGGTGCCACTGCCTTCTTCAAAGGTAATCTGCTGGGCTTGCAGCCGCACGTCCCCTTGGAATGCTTCCACATTACCCTTTGCGATTAATTGGCGATCGGGGGTGATAAGCATCTGATCAGCCACAAGAATCGCAGGCTGCTCCGCTGCAGGAGCGGGGGCAGCTTGCTGCGCTCCGATTGGAGAGGCGATGGCCAGCCAGGGCAGGACCACCGAGAGCATCAGGGCGCGGCGCATATTATCCGTCCTCAGCATGTAAAAGCAGTCCCATCGTCAGCAGAATTGAGGCCACAGGTGGTGCCCAGGCAGCCAGGGCCACCGGGATTTGACCATTCTCCCCCAGAATCTGCGCAAAATTTCGTACAAAGTACAGTCCAAAGCCTAATAACACAGCCGTCAGCACCGCAAGACCGGTTCCGCCAAATCTTGTGTGGCGCATGGTAAAGGCAGCGCCAACCAGCACCATCGCAATGAGGAACAGTGGGCGAGCCAGCTCGACCTGATACCAGACTTGATAGCGTTTTGTGGCAAAACCAGCCTCGGCAAGATCGCGAATGGTGGTTGGCAGATCATAGATCGAAATCCCATCCGCAGACCCCAGCCTGTCCCGGATGCGATCCTGCGTGAGCGAGGTCGGAACCCGCAGGGTCTCATGGGTGGCAGCAGATCTTTCGGGGTTGAGACCGGCAGTCATATGCCAGGCCTTGGCCTTGCGGAGCAGCCATTCATCACCGTCGAGCTGGGCCGATTCAGCGATGATCTGCCGGATTGGTCCGCCACCCGGCGCATAGGCGAGTATCGTGACACCGTAGAGCACAATATCATCGCGCCCACCGCCGTAAGAGGTGGCATGGATTACCGACTGCCCGTTGGCGCTGCCCTGACGCAGCCATAGCCCTTCGCCGGATAGCGAGAGGGCAGAGGGGCCACCGGTGCGATAGGTGTCGGCCAGGGACTTGGACAGGTTGGTTGTTGCGGCAACAATCGGGTTGAGTGTGCTCACTGCCAGCAGCCCCAGCAGGCCCGCCACCAGAACCGGCGCAGCCAGCGCCCGAATGCCTGAGCGCCCGATTGCCCGTGTCACCACTAGCTCGCTGCTGCGGGCCAGACCGACAAACAGAACAATTGTGGTGAGGATCATAATCAATGGCAGAAACTCGTTAAGCGCTGCTGGTGCATTGAGCAGAGTCAATCCAATGATCTGTCCAGCGCTGACATCAAAGGCATCAAAGCGGCGGATCTGTTCGTTCAGGTCGATGAGGATAACCAGGGTCATCAACACGCCACAGATCACAGCAAACCACTGCAAAAACCTACGGGCATAATAGAGGTCAAGTTTCATGATCCGGCCTCCTGATTTTCGCCTTTGAGACCCAAAATACCAGGCTGTGAGACCTGACGGCGCGGAGGGAGGGGGTGGGCGGCCAGCTGCAACAATCCAAGCGCCACCACCAGGCCAAGCAGGGCAGGCAGGTAAATCAACGGCCAAAGATCTGGATTGCTTCGCACCGGTTCCGAGACAACCCCGCGTAAACCCTCGACGATGATCAGTAGCAAAAAGGCTATAAGGGCCTGACGCCAAACGCCAAAACGCGAATGTGATCCGACCATGAGGGCAGAAAAGCCGATAAGCGCCACTGCCACACAGATCAAAGCGCGGGCAAAGCGAAGATGGAATTCCTCAGCCAAAGCCCCTAGGCTAAAGCCTTCGGAAAGAGAGATCTCCTCCCGGTTTTGCAGCATTTCCCAACTAGGAATCGCCCGGATGTTGCGCTTGTGAGTTGCACTTTTGTGAGCCAAGGAGCTGATGTCATAAGAGAAATCAGAAAAATTGGTGGTCGAAAGCTGCTGGGTTCGGTGGTCTAGGCGTTGGGCCATGCCATTCACCATGATCAGATGGGTGTTGTCTCCGTCGCGCACAAGAAAGGCCTGCGCCCCTGTGTAGGTCATGGTTTGCTTGGGGTCTCGGCGATCAGACAGAAAGACATCGTTGAGTGTCCCATTGGTGTCAATTTTCCGGATGTAAAAGGTGACACCCTTGGCTGGGTGCAGGAAATTCCCTTCGGTGAGTAGCTTGGCTGTGACATTGCGCGAAACCTCCTGTTCACGCAGCGCCAGCTGACTGATCGAAGTTGGCAACAGAAAATGAGTGAGCGCAGACATCATGACCGCGGCGGTCAGACCAAAGACGAGCGCCGGCCGTGCCATCTGCCAGGGGCTGGTCCCTGTCGCACGTAACACCGTCAGCTCGCTTTCGCTTTGCAGACGATTGGTCACCCAGACCGCCGAAGCAAATACCGCCACAGGCAGCACCATACGGATAAGATTGGGGAGGGTGAGGGCGGTGAATTCCAGAAAGACAATCGCCGTCTGACCGTCCCCGATGAGCCGGTCAAACAGCACAACTGCCCGGTTGATCCAGAAGACAGCCACTAGAATTAGCGCAAAAAAGCTGAAAAACAGCAGGTATTGCGACAGGACATATCTGTCGAAGCGTGACATTTGATCCCCCCAGACCCTGCCATTGTCGTTTCGCGGAACCTTAGAGGAAATGTTTCACGGGGAAAACTGCTATCTGCGTGATTTCTGTGATCTGACGCTGGTTTGGCAGGTTGGTGCCGAAACACTCTCCGGCTGGGTGCCGGATCCGTGACGCCGATGCTCGCTGGGGCTGGCTATTGTGCAGAGCCGCAGTTACTTATTAGGCAACCAAAACAAGACCTCATTCCGACAGGAGCCATCAGACCATGAGCACCATGCCCGCCATCCGCTTTTCCGACTACGACCCCAAAGCCCTCTCTGGGATGACAGGCCATGTCGTTGTTCTGGTCACCCCCGAAGGGGTGATGGATCAGGCCGCGCGCAGTGCCAACCGGCTGACCAAAGGAGCTTTGGCGCGCCTGATCGCGGCTCCGGAGTTTGATAAAACCAAACCCGGCACGGTGATCACGCTGAACTGGCCGACCGGTATGGTCTCCGAAGCCCTGCATGTCCTGGTCCTGCCACGCCGTATCACCCCGATCGAGGCGCGCCAGGCCGGGGCCAAACTGATTGCTGCGGCACCTGAGAAGAACATGACCGTGATGGCCGGATCTATTCCCAAGGCTGCCGAGCTGGCCATGGGCATGGCCCTGCGCAGCTATGGGTTTGACAATCACAAGGCCCTGAAAGAGGCCAAGCCCGTGGCTGAGATCACCATTGCGCATAAGGCCTTTGACGAGATGGCGGCGGCCTATGCGCCCCTGGCCGCGGTGGCCGAAGGCGTGCATATGACCCGTGATCTGGTCAATGAGCCCGCCAATGTGCTGACAACTGTCGAATTCGCCCGACGGATCGAGGAAATGTCCGAAATTGGTCTGGAGATCGAAATTCTGGATGAAGCACAGCTGGAAGAGCTGGGCATGGGCACGCTGCTCTGCGTCGGGCAGGGGTCCGACAGCCCCTCCAAGGTGGCGATCATGAACTGGAAGGGCGGCACCGAGGGCGCGGCACCGCTGGCTCTGGTGGGCAAGGGCGTTGTCTTTGACACTGGGGGGATCTCGCTGAAGCCGGCCGCTGGCATGGAAGACATGACCATGGACATGGGCGGTGCTGGGGTGGTGGTTGGTACCATGAAGGCGCTGGCGCTGCGCAAGGCCCGCGCCAATGTGGTCGGGCTGGTTGGCCTGGTGGAAAACATGCCCTCGGGCAATGCCACCCGCCCGGGTGATGTGGTGAAATCGATGAAGGGCGACACGGTTGAGGTGATCAATACCGATGCCGAGGGGCGTTTGGTGCTTTGTGATGTGTTGTGGTACGCGCAGGAGCGGTTCAACCCCTGCGGTGTCATTGATCTGGCGACCCTGACCGGGGCGGTTATCATTGGCCTTGGCCATGAAAATGCAGGTGTTTTCTCAAATGATGACTCCCTCTGCAATGGTTTCCTCAAGGCGGCCAAGGCGACAGATGAGGGCGCCTGGCGTATGCCCCTGGGGCAGGCCTATGACGATCAGCTGAAATCGCGCATTGCCGATATGAAAAACGTCGGCGGGCGTCCTGCGGGCTCGATCACTGCGGCTCAGTTCCTTAAGCGTTTCATCAAAGAGGATATGCCTTGGATCCACCTGGATATTGCCGGGGTTGCTTCGGTGAAATCCGCCACCTCTTATGCGCCCAAAGGCGCCACTGGCTGGGGTGTCATGGCGCTGGACCGCCTGGTGCAAGACAAGTTCGAGGCGGAATAAGTTCACCATGGGGGCCGCCTATTTCTATCACCTGACCCGCCGCCCGCTGCAGGAGACCTTGCCGGTTCTGTTGCAAAAGGCGCGCGGTGCGGGCTGGCGTATTGTGGTGCGCGGTCAGACCTCTGACCAAATGAGCTGGCTGGATGAATGCCTCTGGCAAGGCAGTGCGGATAGTTTCCTGGCCCATGGGCTGGCAGGTGGGCCGCATGATGCCTTGCAGCCTATTTTGCTCACCACCTCTAATGAGAGCGCCAATCAGCCTGAGTGTTTAATGACGGTTGATGGCGCGGCGGTGACGCCTGAGGAAGTTCAGGCGCTGGAGCGTGTCTGCATTCTGTTTGATGGCAATGATGAAGCGGCCCTTCAACAGGCCCGTGGTCAATGGAAAAGCCTGACAGGTGCGGGCTGTTCCGCCCAATACTGGTCCGAAGAATCGGGACGTTGGGAAAAGAAAGCGGAAGCCTGAGATTTTCCAACGGTTTCGACACCATTTTTTCAGTATGCGGTCTCGTCATTTGAAAAGATTTTGGGGATCTATCGGTTCTCGAAATTTGGCCGCTGAAAGCAACAGGACTGCTACAAGGTTTGCGATTCGAATAGCATGATGTTGCAACCGATCATCCACCATCATTTCCTGCAATAAGATCGCGTTGCTTGATGTTTGGATTGTTTTTGTTTTTTAAAATTTGCCTTGGGTTGTTTATTAAACCACCATCTATATCGAGAAACTATGGGCATTAGTATGGATGGTGCGATAGGTCTTTTAAATATTGTATTTATTTCCATGCTGATTGCTTCGAGCTATATGTGGCGTTTCCAACTTCGCTTTAAAAAGTGCATTTTGCACACATGTAAAGAATTTTAATCCATTATAGGCGAAAATGACGGAAATACTTTCGGTCTAGTTGAACTGTTCACTCATTGAGTGAATGCCACCGAAAGCCTGGGTATCAGTTCTTTGGCTGGTTTTGGCCAATTGATCATTGTTGTTGGATCGAAGATGTGCCGCAGGCGCGCTTTGGTCAGAACTAAATGAGTGAGTATATGTGTAAGTTTGTTGATCAAAGCCTGCATGTGAAGTTGCAACAAAAAGAGAATGCTGCAAGTCCTCTCGTTATTGCAAATGCAGTTCGAAGGTTTTTCATCCAGCTGGCGATGCAAGGTAAGCAGAAATGCGCGAGAGTCCTTGTGCTATTGGCGTTTGCTCTGGGGGCGGCTGGAACTGCCAATGCAGAGGAATTGAATTTTAGTGTATTCAACGATTTGACGACCCTGGTCCATCTCAGTGAAAACTTTTTGGATGACGTAGAAACGGCTGCCAACACTGGGGCAGCAAATAGGCTCTCGAAATTCCTACTTGAAACAACTGTCGTCGAACTGAGAATTCGGATCGTCAAAAATGGCTTTGATAAAATTAGCCGCCCGACCTCCAAATTGGTTGCTTTGCAGAAGACGCTATTAAACGTGCGTGCGAGTGGCGGCCAGTTCAAAGCGGCGGCAGCGGCGCGAAAATTAAGGATTCGCGCCAAACTGGAGGCCTACCGAAAAGAACTGGTAGCCCTGCCTTGTAGTGATGTGCATGGCTCTTGGCGTCTGCCTGGGCAGTCCTTTAGTGACGCTCTGGTTTCTACCAAAACAGCCAGTATCGGCGGGGTGCTCGTACTCATCTTGGGGGTATTTGCGTTTTTGCTTTTTGACCGGCTGCAGAAAAGAACTTCAGGCAAGAAAAAGCGGTTTGTTTGTCGCGCTGATTGCAAGATTCAGATCAATGAAGACGAGGAAGCAACTGAGGCCCAAATTGTTGATATCAGCCGAATTGGTGCCAAGGTGAAGACGGAATCCGCGTGTCCGGTCGGCAGCGAGATCGAAGTCGTTCTACCCAAGAAGCGCGTCATGTTCCCAAATGAAACGGTCACGATTGATAGCTGGTCATTTGTCGGCAAAATCATGTGGAGCAAGGGCGATTACATGGGGCTGGAGTTCAAGGAACTGATGGAGCAAGACCGAATGGATCAATTGATTTCTGCCAGCTGATGGCTGGCCGGCTGTATTTCTTGTAGTGGGTAGGGGGCCGTTTAGCGGGTCAGGACCAGGGCTTGATCGCGGATCTCAATGCTGGACCAGCGCTGTAAATAGGTCATGCCCAAGAGCGATTGATCCATCTCTCCCTGATTGACAGAAACACGCAGATTGCGATCTCGGATCTTTCCCAAAGCAAGCTCATCCACCCAAACGGATGCCGTGCGCACAATGCCGTTGGCCGTATTTGCACGCCCCAGATAGGCCAGTTTTTCCGGCTCCAACCCGGCCCGACGCGCGTCCTCTGTACTCAGCACCACTTCGCTGGCACCGGTATCGACCAGAAATTCCACCTGGGCATCGTTGACCATCAGGGTCAGATAGTAGTGGCCATCAGAAGAGCGGGGCACAGTAACGCGGCCTGCTTCGCTCATCACCGATTGTTGCGGGCGTACCGTCTGGCGGATGTCTTCCCACAACCCGTAGCCGGCAATGGCACCCAGAAAGATAAAGGCCCAGACCGCCAGCTGTTGTAATGTTGTGCTCAGGCTTTGCCGCATCTGTACAAACACCCAGGATCCCACCGCACAGAGCAGTAGCAACAGATAAAGCAGGCGCCCGTAATCCAAGTCTTCCATGGCTCTACTCAGCGTCCTCTGTGACGTTATTGAATGTGGTCAGCTGGCGAAGCCAAAATCGCGTAGCCCGTCGAGGACAAACTGCACCGAAAGGGCCGCCAGCAACATGCCGAGAAGCCGGGTCACCACATTGATACCGGTCTTGCCAATCGCGCGTTCAAACAGGCCTGAGGCCAAAAACATGGTCAACATGACCATCAGCACCGCAAAGACCACACACATCACCAGGGCAAAGCCTTCCAGCCCAGGTTTTTGCCCCGCCAGCAGGATCACTGTGGCAATGGACCCAGGCCCGGCAATCAGCGGAATCGATAGCGGGAAAATGGAAGGGTCATCGGCTTCCACAGCCTCTTCTCCCTGATTTTCCCGTCGCTTGGTGCGCCGCTCAAACAGCATGTCCAGCGCGGTCAGAAACAGCAATACACCACCCGCCACGCGAAAAGCTGCCATGGAAATACCAGCAAAGCCCAGGACCGCTTCGCCAAAGGCGGCAAAAAGCGCCAGCAAAAACATCGCGGTAAAAGCGGAGCGCAGAGCGATAGAGCGGCGCTCCTGTGGGGTGGCCCCCTGTGTCAGTGCCAAAAAGATCGGGGTGAGGCCAATGGGATCAATGATCACAAAGAGCGTCACAAAGGAAGTGATCAGAAAGGCAGTGTCGATCATAGCGCCTCGGCTTTTTCCAGTTTCTCCAGCGCGCGCATCCACAACAGCTCAGCCCGCTCCAGCGCGGTGATGACCTCGGCATGTTTGCCCTGCCAAACCCGAGCCTCGTCTTTTTTCTCGGGTTCGTAAAGCTCCGGATCCGCCAGTTTGATATCCAGCTTGTCTTTCATCTGGGTCAGTTTGGTGACGCGCTCTTCGGATTTACGCGCCTCCTTGCGCAGCGCCAGGATGGCATCACGTGAGGGGCGGGCGGCCTTCGGCTTTTCTTTTTTGGCAGGCTTGTCCTTGGGGGCAGGCTTGTCCTTTTCCAGCAGCAAGGCCCGATAAGAAGCCAGATCACCCTCATAGGGTTTCACTGTCCCCTTAGAGACCAGCCAGAGCCGATCTGCCACCAGGCTCAGCAGGTGCATATCGTGGCTGACCAGGATTACCGCGCCGGTATAGGCTGTCAGCGCTTCTACCAAGGCTTCGCGGCTTTCAATATCCAGGTGGTTGGTTGGCTCATCGAGGATCAGCAGATGCGGCGCATCCAAAGTGGCCAGCAAAAGTGACAGACGGGCCTTTTGCCCCCCTGACAGGCGTCCAACGGCGGTATCGGCTTGATCTGCGCCCAGGCCAAACCCGGCCAGACGCGCCCGCAGACGCGGCTGCCCCTCGGTGGGACGCTCGCGGATCAGGTGCTGTAGCGGAGTTTCATCAATATAGAGCTCATCCACCTGGTGCTGGGCAAAAAAGCCGATGCGCAGTTTACTTGATTGCGCCATCTTGCCGCCCATAGGCGCCAACCGCGCCGAGAGCATCTTGGACAGGGTTGATTTACCCTCACCGTTTTTACCCAGCAGGGCAATACGGTCGTCTTGGTCGATACGTAGATCCAGGTTGCCCAAGATCACCTTGCCGTCATAGCCTACCTTGACGCCCTCGGTAGCGATAATGGGCGGTGACAGCTCTTCCGGAGTGGGGAAGGTGAAAACGGTGCGTGCCGCATCTTCGGGCGCGCGGATGGTCTCCATCTTTTCCAGCATCTTGACCCGGCTCTGCGCCTGCTTGGCCTTACTGGCTTTGGCTTTGAAGCGATCAACAAAGCTCTGCAGGTGGGCGCGCCGCGCATCCTGCTTCTTGGCCTGTGCCGCCTGATTGGCGCGGTTGGCAGCGCGCTGGCGGGCAAACTGATCGTAGTTGCCGCCATAATAGGTCACCTTGCGATCTTCCAGATGCAGGATGCCCCCCACAGATCGGTTCAACAGCTCACGGTCGTGGCTGATGATGATCACGGTATGGGGGTATTTGACCAGATAGGCCTCCAGCCAAAGAGCGCCTTCAAGATCCAGATAGTTGGTCGGTTCATCCAGCAGCAGTAGATCCGGTTCGGAAAACAGCACCGCCGCCAGGGCAACCCGCATCCGCCAACCACCGGAAAAATCGGCACAGGGGCGTTGTTGCGCCTCTTCGTCAAACCCCAGACCTTTCAGGATCGAGGCCGCCCGGGCCTCGGCGGACCAGGCATCAATATCCGCCAAACGGGTCTGCACCTCGGCAATGCGGGTCGGATCGGTTGCGGTCTCAGCCTCGGCCATCAGTTCTGCACGCTCAGTTGCAGCCGCCAGAACCGTATCAATCAACGACACATTGGAGGATGGCGCCTCCTGGGCGATCCCGCCAATCTGCGCCTTTGACGGCAGTGAGATTGATCCGGTCTCCAGCGCCAGCTCGCCGCGAATGAGGCGAAACAGCGTTGTTTTGCCGGTGCCGTTGCGCCCCACAAGACCGACTTTGTGGCCATTGGGAATGGTGGCACTGGCCTCTTCGAACAGAGGGCGGCCTTCAACCGAATAGGTGATATCGCGAATACTTAGCATGGGCTCATGCACTGTCGCAGTCCTCGCGCCTTGTCAATGCGTATCCGCCCCTAGGACCGTTTCAATCAAACAGCGTATCAAGACCCTCTGCGGAATAGGAGGCAAACCCAACCATTGGGCTGTCACCTTCGTAGGAAAAGGCAAAGACATGGATTTCTTCGTGATGGACTGTGGCACGGCAGAAACTGTCGACCTGCGGCAGCGCTGCAGGACAGGCCTCGAGGTCGATATGCGGCACCGCAGTTTCAAAAGTCTCGTAGGTGAAGGGGAGGGGTTGGGCCGTTTCATTTGCGGAGGCAGAAGGGGCCAGGCCAAAAGAGGCAAAAGAGGTCGTGAGGAGGCAAAACAAACCAGTTCTGTTCAACATATGTGGGCTCCGGAGTTGCGAAGGGGGAAGACCGAGAGTGTTTGGATCTGTGCCCCGGTCTTGGGTATGGAAATAGTAACTGATAAAAATAGTAAAGTTCTGCAACGTGTTAAATTTGACTTTCGTCAAGTCTAGCGAGCATGGCTCGCGAAAGCAGAGATTGCCCGGGCACGTAGCGTCTTGACTGGCCCCCTTGGGCGCTTGCTGATAGCTGGATAGGGGCAATGATCAACCTCAGGTGATTTCATGCGAGCAGCACAGAATGCTCCCCATCTTGTGACACTGATTTTCAGCACAGCCTTGGCGGTGCTGTCGTTGAACATGTTTTTGCCCTCTCTTGCGCGCATCTCCGAGGATTTTGACGCCAGCTATAGCCTGGTGAATCTGTCCCTGGGGGGCTACCTGGTGATTTCCGCTGTATTGCAGCTGCTGATGGGGCCGCTGTCGGATCTCTATGGGCGTCGACCGGTGGTTCTGGCCTCGATGGTGATCTTTGCTCTGGCCTCGCTTGGCTGTCTGCTGGCGCAATCCATCTGGGTGTTTTTGTTCTTCCGTATGTTGCAGGCGGCCGTTGTGGTGGGGCAGGTGGTCTCGCGGGCGACCATTCGCGATATGCATTCCACCAAGGAAGCCGCCAGCAAGCTGGGCTATGTGACCATGGCCATGGCGCTGGCACCCATGCTGGGACCGATGCTGGGCGGCGCCTTAGACATGGCTTTTGGCTGGCGCTCCAGCTTTGCACTCTATGCCCTGATGGGTGTTGGTCTGCTGCTGCTTTGCTGGGCGGACTGGGGCGAGACCAATCACAATCGCTCGGCCACCTTTGGCGCCCAGATGCGGACCTATCCGGAGCTGCTGGCGTCCCGTCGTTTCTGGGGCTACAGCTTTTGCATGGCTTTCTCGATTGGTGGTTTTTACGCCTTTATCACCGGCGCACCCCTGGTTGCGGCGGCCTGGTTCGACCTGAGTGCCGCTCTGGTGGGGCTTGGCATTGGGATTATCACCGGAGGCTTCATGGTTGGCAATTTTGTCACCGGGCGCCTGGCAAACCGGGTGCCCCTGATCCATTTGATTCTGGCGGGACGGGTTTCGGCCCTGATTGGTCCAATGATTGGGCTGGGTCTGTTTTACCTGGGTCAGGGAGGGCCGCTGGTGTTCTTTGGCTCTGCCATAGCGGTGGGCTTTGGCAATGGTTTGACGGTGGCCAATGCCAGTGCCGGCTTGATGTCGGTGCGCCCGCATCTGGCGGGCAGTGCATCGGGGCTCTCTGGTGCCATCGTGGTTGCGTTGGGGGCGGTGATCACCACAGGAACCGGCGTGGCTGTAACCGCGCAGAACGCGCCCTATATGGTATTGTCGCTGATGTTGCTCTCCAGTTTCTGTGCCCTGGCCTCGGGGCTCTATGTGCTTTGGCTCGACATCCACGACCCATTGGAAGAATGCGCCTGACATCAGGCGCATTTTTCCTTTCAGACCAACTCTCCCCTTCCCATGTGCGCTGTGGCATGTTACGCGGCCCGCGATATTATGGCGCGTCTTGTCTGGCGCCGATTTTTCAAATGGAGAACGCCCAATGGCTCTGCAACGCACTTTCTCGATCATCAAACCCGATGCCACCCGTCGCAACCTGACCGGTGCAATCAACGCCAAGTTCGAAGAAGCTGGCCTGCGCATCGTCGCACAAAAGCGCATTCACCTGACCAAAGCCCAGGCCGGCAAGTTCTACGAAGTGCACGCTGAGCGTCCTTTCTATGACGAACTGTGCGAATTCATGTCCTCCGAGCCAATCGTTTGCCAGGTTCTGGAAGGCGAAAACGCCATCGCAAAAAACCGCGAAATCATGGGCGCCACCAACCCAGCCGACGCCGCAGCCGGCACCATCCGCGCTGAGTTCGCAGAATCGGTTGGCGAAAACTCGGTTCACGGTTCCGACGCACCTGAAACAGCTGCTGTTGAAATCGCTTACTTCTTCTCCGGTCTTGAGCTGGTTGGCTAAGCCACTGATCTTTCAGATCTGAAGATGCAGTTAAGGGTCGCTCCGGATATCTGGAGCGGCCTTTTCTTTTGCCTGGCCTGTGCGGTACCCTCTGCGTGGATTAGCGGCGCGCGGTTTTTTCCAGGACGCCAATCTGGTCGAGAATTCTCTCGAATTCGGAGAGCCCCTTGTCAAAATTCTGGGCTTTGATGGCGTCAAAGCGTTTGCGCAGGGCCTTCTTTTCCTCCCCCTTGCAATCGTTCCAGGGGCGCCCCTGTAGCCCCATGACCAAGACGTAATAGCCGATGAAATGGGGTTTGCTGCCACTGGCCAACAACCTTCCATAGGCCGTATCAGCGCCCAGGGTGCGCAGCTCTTCGGCACTGTGGATGCCTGCGCGTTTGCAGGCCTCTTCATAGGCGGGGCCCAGGTTTCGAATGGAGGAAATAGCTTTGGACATATAGCGAACATAGGCGGGTTTTCCGTGCCTGTCACCCGTCCTTTCGAAATATCGCCCCATGTCAAAAGCGGCGGCAAGTTGTTGACAGCATAGAGTTTCCAACTGATCCTCAACAGATTGATCAGGAGTAGCCAAATTGCCAGAAACCTCGTTGTCGCTGAAGGCAGATATTCAAAAGTTTGATTTGACCAATCCCCCCGCTGGTTTTGTTGAGGAACCCTTTCCTTTTTACGATGCGCTTCTGTCCGAGGCCCCGGTGTTGGCGCAGCCAGATGGGTCCTTTCTGATCAGCCGACATGCAGATCTGGACCGTATCTACCGCGACACCACCGCGTTTTCTTCCGACAAGAAGGCGGTTTTTGCGCCCAAGTTTGGGGCCGGATCGCCGCTGTTTGAACACCATACCACCTCTTTGGTGTTTTCAGACCCGCCGCTGCACACAAGGGTGCGCCGGATCATGAGTTCTGCTCTGACCCCGCGGGCAATTGCCCGGATGGAACCAGGGCTGATTGCCACGGTTGATCATCTGCTGGAGGGGTTGGAAGGTCGCTCATCAGTGGATCTGATCGCGGATTTTGCCTCCAGTATTCCCATTCAGGTTATCGGCAATCTACTGGATGTCCCGCTAGAGGAACGTGACCCTTTGCGGGAGTGGTCGCTGGCCATTCTCGGTGCGCTTGAGCCCTCCCTGTCTGCTGAAGAACTGGAACTGGGGCATAGGGCAGTTGAGGAGTTCAAGGCTTACCTGAGTGATCTGATTGCCCGTCGCCGGGCCAACCCGGGGGATCCGGAAACAGATGTGCTGACCCGGCTTATCGGCGATGACACCAGCGAGGAGGAGGGGTTGAGCGAGATCGAGCTGATCCAGAACTGCATATTCATTTTGAATGCGGGGCATGAAACCACCACAAATCTTATCGGGAATGGCTTGGCCTTGCTGCATGATCACCCAGATCAGCGCGCACTTTTATTGGCACAGCCGGAGCTGATAAAATCCACAGTGGAGGAGGTACTGCGCTTTCGCTCACCAAACCAGCTGGGCAATCGTGAAACCACAGCCATGGTCGAAATCAACGGCGTTACCATACCACGGGGCAGCAATCTGCATCTGATGATTGGTGCGGCCAACCGTGATCCAGACGTCTTTGCGGATCCGCAGGTTTTTGACATCACCCGGCGGCCAAACCGCCACCATGCTTTTGCCGGGGGACCACATGTTTGTGTGGGGCTGACCCTGGCACGGCTGGAGGGAAAAATTGCGCTGGAGCGATTTCTGGCACGCTTTCCTGACTACCAGATCTTGCCGGGACGTCGGGAGGGGGGGCGCATTCGTTTTCGCGGCTACGCGGCTTTGCCGGCGCGGGTATTGCCCTAGGGGGCAGTTATCGCCAGGGGTGCGTTTAGTAAAGACCGGCCTCTTTGGCGATCATAGCCGCCTGGGTGCGGTTTTTTGCCTCCAGTTTGCGGCATAGCGTACGCACATGCAGCTTGATCGTGACTTCCTGCAGATCCAGCTCGCGGGCGATCTCTTTGTTGGATTCACCTTTGCACAGCCCGGCCAAAACCTCGTTCTCACGCGGGCTGAGTTTTGCCGCCAGCGGGTGCGCCGGGGGAGCGGGTTCTTCGCGCATCAGGTCAACCGGGACATAGATCTCGCCGGCGGCCATGAACCGCACAGCATTGAGCAGTGACTGCGCCCCCATGGTTTTGGGAATAAAGCCAATCGCCCCCAGTTTGAGCGCTTCTTGCGCTGTTTGCGCCGGTGCACTGCCAGAGAGAATAGCAACGCCCTTGCCACCATTGGCCGCTATTGCTTCGCTTAGCCCGGCAAGGCCATGCATTCCTGGCATTTGGTAATCCAGCAAAACCAGATCAAAGGGACCTTCGATGCGTATTTTGTCCAGGGCTCCCACCAGATCTGTGGCCAGAACAACCGCTGCCTCCCCCTTGGTTTCCAGGTAGGCAGAGATGGTTTCACGGACCATATCATGGTCATCGGCTAGCAAAATACGCATGAAAACCCTAAAACTGTTCGAGTGATATTCAGATCAGCGTACAATCAGAAGTATTTCAAATCCATCAAGATTTTTGATCATTTGGTGAGGTTGCGCGCAATTGTATAGTTCAGCTATCGGAAAGTGGCGGTTTTAGGGGCGTGCCAGAGGCAAGATCGACGTTTTTGATCTCGGTCCTGAAACCGCCCAATTCCTTGCATTCCGGTGCAGGTTACAAAGGGCAGCTGCAGGAGGGAGAGGTGTAGCTATACGGAAGGATAGGTGGCTATCCGCAGGCGTAGATAGCCTGAAGACAGAGATATGTTAGGCTTTGCTCAATCTTAGAGGGCTTAGTTAGCATTGATGGTGCTGCTTGCTGCAAAGACCAAGACCGTTCAATGCGTCGCAAACAGGAGAGAAACATGATGAGACTGGGAAAGAGAGTGGTGTCCTTGGCCTTTTGTGGTGGTTTTGCAGCTCTTGTCGGCTTGTTTGCGGCTGATCATGCTTGGGCTGATACCACTACCGAAGTGGTGACACCTGCGATCCAAGGGGATGTTCTTCTCTCCATTTCCCGAATGGATGACGACTCCGCAACCAAACAGCTGACGTTGGAAGACCTGCAGGGCTTCACGGCAGAGACTTTTGAAACCACAACGATCTGGACCACAGGACCGCAGAGCTTTACCGGCGTTCCGCTGAAGGAGCTTTTGACGCATTTTGATGTGACCGATGGGTCAGCGGGTTTCACCATCGAGGCGCGCGCGGTTAACGATTACATGGTCGAGATTCCCATGACGGATGCCACCGCAGGCGGGCCGATTGTCGCCTATCTACGTAACGGGAAAACAATGTCGCTGCGTGGCAAGGGGCCCCTTTGGGTGGTTTACCCTTATGACAGCAACGCCGCCTTTCGCACCGAAGCCGTCTATTCCCGCAGTATCTGGCAGTTGGACAGTCTGACTCTGAAACCCATATCTGAATGACAAAAACTCCAGGCCAGTTCCCTGATCCGGACAGATCAGACCCCAAAGCCACCTTTCTCGCGAAGGTGGCTGGCGCGTTCTCCAGTGTCGTTCCGGGCAAGAAGAACAGGCCAAGCCTGACAAAGATCCTGCTTGCCCTGGCTCTGATGGTTTTGCCGCTTCTGGCCCTGCAATCCGTGCGTCTTGGGCATGAGGTGGTGCAGCGTCTCGAAGGGTTATCGACGGCTGCAACTGACAATATGCAATGGGTGCTCTCCCAGGCCGAAGTGGACCATCTCAAACTGGAGTTGGCACTGGCCTCGCTGGACGAACCCGGGGGTGTTTCTGCCCTACGTCGCCAATTTGATATCTATTACAGCCGGATAGATACCTTTGTTGAGGGGCCGCTCTTTGCTGATCTGCGCAGATCTCCTGCGGGAAGCAAACTGCTGGGCCGGTTGCAAGGGCGCTTGGAGGCCCTTGTCGAAGCCATTGACGTTCCGGACAATCAGCTCATCAACAATCGCCAGATGATTGCATCACATCTGTTGCACAATGGGGATGATGTTCGGGAGCTGGCACTCTTTGGTGTGGTGATCCAGGTTGAAGACACCGAAAGTAAAAGGTTGAACCTGTTTGCAATTCTGTGGCGCCTGGCAGTGGTGGTTCTGGCTCTGTTTGTAGCCCTGGCTTTCACCGCCATCCTCTCGGGGTGGATGTATCGGCGCGGCCGCAGGTTGGCCGAAGAGCGCAGCAAAGCGGCATCCCGTATGGAGGCGATGATTTCCTCCTCGCTGGACGCCATTCTGATGATCGACCAAGAAGGACGCATCCTGGCCTTCAATGGCGCAGCCGAGGCCATTTTTGGCTACCGGCGTGAAGAAGTCCTGGGGCGCGCCATGGATGAGCTGATTATTCCGCCCCATCTGCGACAGGCCCATCGCCTGGGAATGGAGCGCTTGCTGAAAACCTCGGAGACGCGCGTGGCTGGCCGGGGGCGGGTGCAATTGGAGGCACAGCGCAAATCAGGTGAGATCTTCCCGGTAGAGGTTTCCCTTTCCATCAGTCGCAGCCAGGCCGATCTGGTCTTTGTTGGCTTTATTCGGGATATTTCGGATCGCATCGCAGCCGAGGAAGAGCTGCGCGGCGCCCGTGATGATGCCCTCGCAGGCGAGCGTGCCAAGGCCAATTTGCTGACCGTGATGAGCCATGAGATGCGCACGCCTTTGACCGGTATTCTGGGGGCAATCGAGCTGCTGCAGCAAACCCGCCCAGATCCTGAACAAAGCCGCTATCTGGATGCCATGTCGGTGTCCGGAGAGCTGTTGTTGCATCACGTCAATGATGTGTTGCAACTGTCGAGCCTGGAAGCTGGTATCGAAACAGAGATCGAGAGTCCTTTCAATCTGCGTGACCTGATGGAGGGGCTGGTGGAAAGCCAGCAGGCGCATGCACGCTCGAACGGCAATGTCCTGACCCTGAACTACAGTATTGATGACGGGGTCGGAATGTTTTCCGGACGTCCCCGGGCACTGCAACAGGCCTTGCTGAACCTGATTGGCAATGCGATCAAATTTACCCGTGATGGAGCAGTACTGGTTGATGTCCAGCTCAATGCTCTGGAGGGGCAGATCGAGTTTCATGTCTCTGATACCGGGGAAGGCATTGCCAAGAGTGACCTGAACCGGATTTTTGAGGATTTCATTACCCTGGATTCCAGCTACGGGCGTGGCAGTGAGGGCACCGGTCTGGGGCTGGCTATCACCCGTCGGATCGTAGAGGCCATGGGGGGAACCATCACCTGTGAAAGCGAATTAGGTGAAGGCAGCCTGTTCTCATTGGTCTTGCCACTGCCAGTCGCCCAGCCGCTTTCCATGCCCAACCCGGCAGCAGAACGGGCGCAGGAACCATCGGCAAAGATCCTGGTCGTGGAAGACAATGAGATCAACCGCGAGCTGTTCCAGCAGATGTTGTTGAAACAGGGACATCAGGTCACAGTCGCCTCAGGTGGCGCCGAAGCGGTTGAAACCTGCCGAGCACAGGGGTTTGATCTGATCTTGATGGATATCAGCATGCCGGAGGTGGACGGCATCGAAGCGATCCGTCGGATACGGGCAGAAAACCTGGCTGAGAATGTAGATGTTGTGGCACTCACTGCCCATACGGCCCCAGAAGACCATGCACGTATTCTGAAGGCTGGCTTTGCAGAGGTGGTGACAAAACCGGTCACCCAAAAGGATCTTTCAACCTTGATCTCCAGACGTGCCCTGACAGGCCAGCAAGCAGCGAAGCCGTCTGAGCAATCCGATATTGCGCAGTTTTTTGAGGCCCTGGGCGCAGAGCGCGCAATCGGGTTTTTGCAGGCCTTTATCTCCGAGGGCGAAGACTTCATAGGTGCGCTGGAACAGGCAGGTCAGCTCATCGAGGAGCACCGCAAAGAGGCGCACCGGCTGGCCGGATCCGCCGCTGTCTTGGGGCTGGCAGATCTGCGCAGCGCGCTACTTGAAATTGAGATGCAAGAGGGGGATCAAGCCCCACTGTTTGCAGAGATTCAGGACCTTTGGATGAAGGCTAAACGAATCCTGGTGTCCGCTTCTGCCCATTATGAACAGGTTTGACGGGAAGGAGGTTCTGGGAATTCTCCGTGCCTCCGTGAGATTGACCTGATTTGGGTTTTCAGGTGTAGGCCTGCATGAGGTTCCTGGCCTCTCCGCGGGGGCGCTGTGTCAAAATGTTCGGCAGCGAAAGGCCCTAAACGCGAAAGCGCTCCGCAAAGGGAGCGCTCTTTCGGTTTATCCAACCTCGACTGAGAAAGTTGGCTCCGGCGGTAGGGATCGAACCTACGACCAATTGATTAACAGTCAACTGCTCTACCGCTGAGCTACGCCGGAACGGTCCGTGCGATATAGCGAGGCCTCTGGGGGAGGTCCAGAGGAGAAATCCGATTTCTTGAAAAAACCTCAAACCAGGATTTGAAAGCGGCCTGTTTCTCTAAACTCACCGCAGGGGGCGACTCTGGATCTGCCAACCAGATCGACAAGATGGGCAAATACATTGCGTTCCGCGGCCGGCAAAAGGGCGACGGGCGTTTCCTTGTAGATCATTCGAGCCAGCTCAGCCGGGGTGGCCGGGGCCTCTGCGAGGCAGGTCAGAATTTCTGCTTCGCGTCCTTTGCGGTGGCTGATCAGCCAGTCCAGCCGCTCTTGGGGGGCGGTGATAGCGGCGCCATGACCGGGGTAGAACACCCGCCAATCCCGGGCGCGCAGGCGGGCGCAAGAGCTCATGAAATCTGTCAGATCGCCATCGGGAGGGGACACCAGGGAACTGGCCCAGCCCATGACGTGATCCGCAGTGAAACAGGCATCCCCCAGAGCAAGAGCAATATGATTGCCCAGATGGCCTGGGGTGTGGATGACCTCGAGCTCCCATCCTGCCGCCGACAGGATTTCACCATCTGCAACGGTGATATCGGGGGTGAACCCAAGGTCGATGCCTTCACCGCCACTTTTCATGCCTGCTGAGACAAGTTCCTGCATGATGGTGCTGCGTCCCGCCTCGCAGGCGCCAAAGCCATAGATCGGCGCGCCGCAACGGGCCGCGAGGGGGCGGGCAAGGGGAGAATGGTCCAGATGGCTATGGGTGACGATGATATGGCTGATCCGCTGACCGGGCAGGACGCAGGCGAGAATGGCCTCGAGATGGGCGTCCATATCGGGGCCGGGATCGATGACGGCCAGATCGGTGGTGCCGACCAGATAGGTATTGGTGCCGCGATAGGTCATCGGAGAGGGGTTGGGGGCCAAGAGACGTCGCACATCGGGCTGCAGTTCTTCTGGCACACCGGCTGTCGGGTTGAAATCGTCGGGAGCCTGCATTTGGTTTTTCTTTCTTATTGGGGGGGGGCGTTTTGCACGGCCCTTTGGGGTCTTTGGGGGAGAGATCTGGCCAAAACCCAATGGGAAAAGGCGGGGTCCAACCGGTCTTCACACTGCGCGTCTGCGCCGTTAGTATTAGCCTATGTTCTTCCAATGGCTCAAACAATATGTTCCGCGCAGTCTCTATGCCCGTGCGGCATTGATCCTGATTATGCCGATTGTCACCCTGCAGTTACTGGTCACAATCGTCTTTATCAAACGCGATCTTGAGGATGTCACCACGCAGATGACCACAACGGTCCTGCGTGAAATCGACCTGTTGCGGCAGCAGGCAGGCGGCACCTCGGATCCGAACCTCTATTTGCAAAGGATGCAGCCCTATCTGGTGCCCTTGACCATGGCAGCAGGGTTTGTGGCGCCAGATGCGCCACGTCCGCAGGATGCGCTGAGTCTGAATGAGTTTTCAGGCCGGGTGGTGCGGGACAAACTGCAACGCGAGCTGGCAGGGTTTGTGGCGGTCAAGTTCCCGGAGAACCGGCAGTTTCTGCTCTATTTTGAAACCCCGGCCGGCATTCTGGAGCTGCGGCTTGACCGACGGCGCCTTACGGCGGCGGCACCGCATCAGCTGATTGTGACCATGGTGTTCTTTGGGTTTTTGATGACGGTGATCTCTTTTGTCTACATGCGCAATCAGTTGCGTCCGATCAAGAAGCTGGCCGATGCCGCCCAGGCCTTTGGGCGTGGGCGTAATCTGCCCTATTCCCCCCGTGGTGCAACTGAGGTCCGGGTGGCAGGCAGCGCCTTTCTGGATATGCGGGCGCGGATTGAGCGCCAGATCGAGCAACGAACCTTGATGCTCTCAGGAGTAAGCCACGATCTGCGCACGCCCTTGACCCGGCTCAAACTGAGCCTGGCAATGATCGACGAAGAGGATGCCGCGCCGATGCTGCGCGATGTCAGCGAGATGCAGGCCCTGCTGGATGCTTTCCTAGATTTTTCACGGGGGGCCTCCACCGGAGAGCCTGAACCGGTCGACCCGCAACAGCTGGTGACCTCAGTGGTCGAAGGCTGGCGGCGCCAGGATAAGGATGTGATGCTGGGAGAGTTGAGCGGCGCTGGCACCGTGCCACTGCGGGAGCAATCGATGCGCAGGGCGCTGGAAAATCTGATCTCCAATGCGGTGCGCTATGGCACCCGGGCGCGGGTTTCTGTGGTCCTGACCGAAAAATCCCTGCGCCTGCGGGTCGAGGACGACGGCCCCGGTATCCCGGCAGCCCAGAGGGGGGATGCCGTGCGCCCCTTTGCCCGGCTGGATCCGGCGCGCAATCAGGATCAGGGGTCGGGGGTAGGGCTTGGCCTTGCCATCGTCACCGATATTGCCCGAGCCCATGGCGGCACGCTGCGGCTGGGCAAAAGCGAGGAGCTTGGCGGGTTGCAGGCCGATATTGTGATTGGCCGCTAGTCCCGCCTTCGGCAGGAATACCGAAGGCGGGGATTACCTCACGCTTCTGAGGCCAGGCCCTCGCGGGCGTGGAAGATAAAGCCAATGAAGTTGAGCAGCAGCTGGGCCGCCAGAATTTGGGTGCTTTCGCTTGGATCATAGGCCGGCGCGACCTCCACCAGATCAATGCCCACCACGTCACCGCGTTGGGTCAGCCCCTGCAGGATCTCCAGCACATCGTAGTACAGAAACCCACCATGGCTGGGGGTGCCGGTGCCGGACGCGATAGAGGGGCAGAAGCCGTCGATGTCGATGGTCACATAGTAGCGTGCGCCGGCCGGTATGCGGTCAAGAACCGCCTCGCAGCCCAGTTTTCGTACCTGACGTACCGACAGGATGTCAGAGCCGCGGGCCCGGGCATCGTCGTAGCCTTCCTTGGCCGTTGAGGAGACATTGCGGATACCCAGCTGGGTCATGCCGGAAACATAGTCTTTTTCGATGGCGCGGCGCATGGGGTTGCCATGGCCATTGGTTACGCCATGCCGAGTGTCAACAAAATCCAGATGGGCATCAATCTGCACCACATGAACCGGCCCATTCTTTGCGCAGTCCTCCGCAAAGGCGTTGATACAGGGGATATTGATGGAGTGGTCGCCACCAATGGTGACGGGCAGGGCACCGGCATCAAGGATTTTCCGCACGCCAAATTCGATATTGGCGTGGCTTTCCTCTGTTTTGGTATGGATGATATCGGCATCTCCAATATCCACCATCTTTACATCGGCCCCCAGATAGGTAGCGTCATCCTCGTGGTCATAGGCCCCTGCATGGCCAAAGCTGAACAGGGTAGAGGCTTCGCGCACCGCACGGGGACCAAACCGCGCCCCCGGGCGCCATTGGGTGCCAAAGTCAAAGGGGGCGCCAAGAATGGCGACATCGGCATCAATCGCATCCCAATCCGCAACATAGCTGGATTTCCCAAAGGTTGAGATCCCGACAAAGGGGAGGTTCAACCGCCCGGCCTCATATCCATTTTCTGACATTTTTGCATCCTGCTGATCTGCTGGTGTTCAATAAAGATGATGACGGATTTCACGTGTCACGACCAGCAATTCGTTCGTAAGTATTACGATCAGTGGTCAATTACGCGGCTGGGATGTTTCTGTTTTTGATCAACGAGTAAACCGCCTGTTGGTCGAAAATTAGGATATGCAAGTTATTGATTTTACCTGTAGCCTGCCACTGCCTAAGTTCGCGTTACTGGGGGCATCCTTTGATAGGGCGGAGTGGAGAACTAACAGAGGTTTGACCAAACCATGACTATGACAAAACGGGACGTTCTTGAACTGTGGTTTGCAGAAGTCTGGGACGCACGCGATATCTCCTTTTTGGACAAGCTTCTCGCACCTTCCCTGGGGCAGGAGGATACGGTCTATGGAAGCCTGGCCTTGCGCAAGGATATCCCCTTACTGGTCGAAGTTTTCCATCGGCTCATCGGGCCGATGAAATCGGAAATTCTCGTCTTTCTGGAGGATGGTGACTGGGCCTGCGTCAATTACCGCACGACGGCCTCTGGCCCGGACGGGGATACCCCTATAAAATTGGATAGCCTGCTTATGTTTCGTTTTGATCAGGGGCTGATCGCCGAAATGATCTCGAGGATAGACAGTCTGGCTTTGTTTGAACAGCTCGGACAAATGCCCCCTGATACTCTTCTTGGCTGCTTTTCTGGACAAAGCCTGACCTGGAAGTAACCGCGGTTTTGGTCTGCTGACCTATGTGCACGTTGGTTAGACTACAGCACAGGGGCTGGCAGGCGGGATAGAATTCTGGTTCGGAGATCTTTGGTATTCGGAGTTCAGGCGGCTTGTGCTTTGTATCTGCACTGCGCTGCCGAACCCCACTGATCGGCCACCGAAGCGGCTAGTCCTGGAAAGAATTTGCTGCGCAGCTTCCATCTTCTCGGAACATCCGAAGGCTATCCCTGAACCGGTCTGCGCGGTGTGCGCAAAAAAATGCACTTGGCCGGGCTTTAGGTCCTATGACCGCTCGCAGCCCAAAGCCGTCATCTGAGGACCCCTTGCAGGCAAAGCTGCTTCTGCAGGATGGATTTAAAGCGGACCTTGACCAAAGGAACTCAATTCACAATCCGCTACTAGACTTCTTTCGCCTCTGTTGTGCTCCGCCAACATTCATCCAAGGAGAACTCTCTACCTCAGACTACCCCTTGAGGTCAGATTTCTTCGCATCCAAGGTTCTCGTAAAAAAACCAACTAAGAATGCCGTTATCGCACCGAACATTAAGATGCCGCTGACTGATGCCATAGCTCCAAAAATGCGGAAATGTTTGACAAGGGTGAGATCATCATATCCAACCGTCGAATAGGTCTCGAGGACGAAGTAGATTGGTGCTTCGTGTCACGGTAGAGCACCAATGAGCCAGAAGAAAAATGCCCAAAGATAAATCTGCAAAGTGTGCGACACTAGGAACATCAAAAACAATCCGGATGTTCTAAAGAAAAATGTCCAAAAGGATGTGATCTCCGCCAATGGCGGTTTCTCCTTGAGGTGTTTAACAATTAGTGCCGCAATACAAAGATGAGGAACCGCGCAGAGAATGATCATTAGCGACCCAGCGGCGAGCTCTAAAAGACCGAGATTTAGAGTTCCCCGCTGGATTTAGGATGTTTCGCAAACCTCTCATCGATCCGGAAACAACAGACGATAGGACAGAGGGACAAAGATCAGCGACAGAGGCGAGGCAAACAACAAGCCACCAATCATCAACGTCGCCATGGGCTCAAATAGGGCGCCGCCAACAAGCGCCATCGGCAACAGCCCTAGGATCGTTGTCAGTGACGTCAACAGGACCGGGCTCAGCCGTTTTTTGGAAGCCGTGATGATCGCTTCATCCAAAGGCTGTTCCCCACGCTCAATGTCGATCTGATCTATCAACACGATAGCATTATTGATGATGATCCCCATGAGCGACACCAACCCGAGTATTCCAAAGAAGGATAGCGGCTGATTGGTAAGGAGCAAGGCGAGCGGCGCGCCAACTACGATAAGAGGTATAGTCATAAAAGTTAGTGCCACCCGGCGTGCCGAGTTGAACTGGTACACAAGCGCGGCAATCATGGTCATGAGCGCATAGGGCATGCCAGCAAGGAGGTCTGCATTGGATTCTGCTGAATCCGCACTTTCCCCTCCAATCACCACTGCGTAGTCAGGCCCTAAGTCCAGTGCCGCAATGGTGGGTGCAATCAAGGCCTCGACCTGAGCTGCTGGCAAGGTAGCGCTTTTGCCAGAAACAACGATCTGCCGTTTCTGATTTTCGCGACGTATTTGCGCCAATTCCAGCCGGGGCTGAAAGACTGCAACCTGATCCAATGCAACAAGACCATTCTCTGTGGAGATCGACATGTTAAACAGATCTTCCAAGCTGTCCCTAAAAACATCTTCGGCCCGGACGACGATCGGGATCTGATCTGATTGGTCTCGATAGACCGAGATTTCGGTGCCGGAGAAATAGGCTTGCATCACATTGGAGACATCTTGCGAGGTCACCCCCAACTGACGCGCCTTTTCTTGCAGAAGATCAAGGCCAACGGTGATGGTTTTGTTTCCCCAGTCGTTTTGGTTGAGGATCATGGAAGGCACGCTGTCAAAAGCCGTCTCAATCTTGGCTGCGGCCTGCAACAACACATCCGCGTCGGGGCCGGTTATCTCAACTTCAACAATACCGCTTTCGCTGCCTCCCATAGACAATCGGGTGACCCGTGCACGCACCGCCGGGTGGTTTTCAATCAGGTAGCTCCGGGCCCGGTCTGAAGCGGTGACTGCGTCTTCGAAGCTGTGGGTATTGACCACAAAAAAGGCGCTGGCCGGATCCGTGTCCGCGGGTGACAGCGCAAGATAAAAGCGCGGGCCACCATGACCAACAAACAGGGTGGTATTGGCCACGCCAGGGTTTACTTCTGGGTCTCGCAGCCATTTTTCGATCAAAAGCACCTCTTGCTGGGTCTCGGTGATCGAGCTGCCCTTGGGCAAGTCCACATAGATCAGGAATTCTGATCGCTCTGACAGTGGAAACATCTCAGACCGCAGGGACCCAAAGCTTGAAACGCCAAACGCAACCAAGAGGTAGCTTACCACTACTGCCGGTATCCCGAATCGGATGAAACGTCGGATGAGGCTTCCGTAGGCTCGCACGAGCAGGCCTTCGCTCTTATCCTTTTCCGGTTGAGGCCGCAGCAGGTTCGCCGCCAGGAAAGGCAAGATGTAGTGCGCGGTCAGCCAAGAGCCGGCCAGCATGATGGCCACAACAGCGCCCAGAGAGAAGGCGAATTCGCCCGATGTACCTTCGAGGATGAACATCGGCATGAAGGCCGCCACAGTGGTCACAGAAGCAACGGCGAGTGGGATGAAGAACTGACCACTTGCTGCGATTGACGCGTCTTTGGGAGAGGCCCCCTGGCGGATGCGGGCCGCGACATCTTCCACCACCACTAGCCCGTTATCAACCAAAAGCCCGAGTGAAATGATCACAGCGGCAATGGAAATCTGCTCCAGATCAATGCCAAAGTAGGACATGGCCAACAGAGCAAAGGTCACAGTGAAGGGGACGATGCTTGCGATGATCAAAGCCGGGCGCAGACCGAGGAACAGCAACATCACAACAATGACAACAGCAAATGTCTGGCCGACGTTGGACAGGGCACCGTTAATTGAAATGGTGACATTGGTTTCCTGAAAGGTCGAGATACTGTAGGACATGCCGACGGGCTGGTTTTGTTCAAGCGCCGCAATCTCGCCGTTCAGACGTCTGCCCAGCTTTTGCACATCGTCAGTGTCAGACATTTCGACGCTGACAAGAACCGCGGGTTGACCGTTGAAGTAGACTGGCTTTTGAACAGGGTCGACATAACCACGCCGGACAGTCATCAGATCACGAAGCTTTACGATGTCTCCCTGTGGCAGTTTTGTCAGGACCTGCTCAATCTCTTCTATCGAGGTGAGGTTGCCGTCAGTTTCCAAAAGAATAGAGGTGCCATTCGCGTCGATGCTTCCTGCTGGTAAGATAACATTCTGCGCACTCAGATCATTTAGAACCTGGGGGAGTTGTACCCCGACACTTGCCAGGCGGCGACTGTCCAGCTCGAGCCATATGCGTTCATCCTGCTCACCGGACAGGGTGACTTTGGTAACGCCGTCAACCTGATAGAGACCAGTCTGCAAATCTTCGGCGGCGTCTGAAATCTCTGCATAAGAAAAGCCTTCACCGGTCACCGCAATGGTGGCAATGGCGACGTCGCCATAGTTGGTGTTCACAAAGGGGCCCTGCGTTCCCTCGGGCAGCTCTCTGGGGGTGCTCTCCATCCGGGTGCGGATATCCGTGAACACCTGTTCCAGATCAGCAACCGGAATGCTGTCACTGACCATCACGCTCATGGTCACCTGGCCGGTGACAACAAGGGTCGAGATATCATCGACTTCGCCGATTTCCCGAGCCGCGCGTTCTAGCGGGATCGCAATCAGGTTTTCCATTCGCTCGGGCGTCATGCCGGGGTACATCGCTGTAATGTTTACAGCCCGGATGGTGATTGCCGGGTTTTCCCGCTTGGGTAGGCCAATAAAGCTCATCCAACCGATAAGCAGCAGGCCAATCATGGCGAGGATTGTCAGGCGGGATTTCTCGATGCCAAATCGTGCAAGCCCCTCCACCTCAATTCTCCTCAGCTGTCAGCAAGTTGACCTTCTGACCTTCTTTAAGAAAGGAAACACCAGCCGAGGCCACAAGATCACCTGCGTCTAGACCGTCAATCACAATGACTGAATTTTCACGGATCCCTGCGACGGAGACGTCACGACGCACAACCGTGCTGCTGTCAGGGTCAAACAGGTATACTCCGGCCTTTGAAACTTCGGCGTCCTGGATATTGGTGTTGCCGCCTCCGTCCTTGATGATGGCGCTCAGCGGCACCAGAAAACCCTCGGCCTCAGGAAGAGGCAGCTCGATAGAGGCTTCAACCGCCATGCCAGCTTTGAGCAATGGGTTTTCCTGGGTGAGTTCCAGCACAATTGGGAAGCTTGAGACCGCACCTGCGCGTGAACCGATTTCGCTGATTACGGCTGGCAAAACAATGTCAGGGCGATCAGCAAGCCGAATTTCAGCCCGTTTGCCAACAACAAGCTGGCTAACGGTGTCGAAATTGACCGAGAAAAACACTTCAAAAGAGTCGGCTGGATAAAGCGTGATGATTGAAGCGCCTGCTGCCACATTTGAATAGGATGTCACATCGACAGAGTTGATGATCCCGTCCATATGGGCCGTGAGCACTGCTTTGGAGAGGTTTTCCTGCGCGACTTCCAGCGATGTCTGACTCTGGAGAAGAACTGCTTCGGCCTGATCAGCGGCAGCCTTGGCGTCATCCGCTGCCACACGGGTGGTACTGCCGCGCTCAAGCAGTTCTGCCTGGCGCGCACTTGTCTCCAACGCATTCCGAGCGGCGGCTTCGGACTGGCTGACAGCTGCTTTTGCGGTCTCGACCTGCAAGACAAGTGAGGTTTCGTCCAATCTCGCGATCACCTCACCTTTGGCGATACGTTGGCCAACGTTAAGGTCAATGGCGGATAGGGCGCCGCCGGTTTCAAAGGACAATGTGTTAAGTTCGGATGGTTCAAGCACCGCTGGAAAACGTCGGATGTTGGAGCTTTCCGTGGCCTCAACAGTGTGTACTTTTAGCCCACGAATGACCTCGTCAGTCTGGACGTCTTCTTCTTTGCACCCCAACAACAAGAGGCAGCCTAGAATGAGCGAAACGCGAAACATATTTGGTCCTTTATCCAAAACGAACGAAACCTCTACTGCGGAGAGGGCACAACTCTTTTGCCCTTCGTAGACGTCACGATGTCTGAAGGGGTATTGATACTACATGAGCGCAGATTGCTGTTGTCTGGATCAAACAAAATGGCGCTTATTGACCGTCGATCAACTCGTTAGCGATTTCAAACATTTCGCCTGGGCGAATGTGCACGATCGTTTTGTTCTTGAGACGCTTAGAGGCTAGCAATCCAGTACTGTCAGTTCCCGTCACTTTTCCGTCTGCTCCATAAAGGTAACGAATACCTCCACCAGGTAGAAGTACGCGGACTGTGAAGGATCCATCCTCTTTTCGCAGCGTTTCAAAATGGCAATCTGACAGAAGCTGCCCTTCTTGAGCACTACAGGGAAGGTTCCCAATGGAGTCTTGGCCATCTGTTCCGGCAACATTGGCCGCGATAGCTGGAATACCTAGTGACAAGGTGAAACCTAGGGCGAGGGTGGTTATTGCCATAATGCGCATGAGTCGTTCCACTTAAAGAATAGTAGAACCATTACATTGACCACAAGAACTGTAAAGCAAACGCTGAGGTTTAAGGACCGCCTCAAAGGACGTAATAGAAGCTTCACCTTAATGCCTCCCCTTGGCTTTGTTGCGCAAATGGTTTGAGAGGATTCACGTTGTGGATCCAGCATGATAGCTGGAGGCCATGAGCAGTTGGACACCTACGAAGTACAAGACCACAAACTGGTCGACCTACAACACGGCATTGAAGCGTCGTGGATCGCTGGCAATCTGGTTTGATCCCGAGATGGTTTGGGTGCCGCCGCCAAACGGCAAACGCGGTCGGCATCAGAGTTTCAGCGATGCCGCGATCCAGACCTGCCTGACGCTGAAAGTGTTGTTTGGCATGCCGCTCCGCCAGACCTCTGGCTTTGTCGAAAGCCTGTTACGGCTGGCAGGGTTGGACTGGGCGATGCCGGATTACAGCACGCTGTGCCGCCGACAAAAGACGCTGAACATGCGCCTACCGTATCGAGGCGGCAAAGGCCCACTGAACCTCCTTATCGATAGCACCGGCCTCAAGGCCGAGGGTGAAGGCGAATGGAACGCGCGCGAGCATGGCGGCCCAAAGCGCCGCATTTGGCGCATGATACACATTCACTGCCCGGCAGGGTCATGCATTGCACGATCCCGAGAGGGGGAACGACGAGGAAACGCTGGAGGTTCGAGCCGTCGAGGTCACCACCAGTAATGTCGGAGACGCGCCCATGCTGCCAGACCTGCTGGATCACATCCCGCCCGATCAGGACATCGGATCAATGACCGCTGATGGGGCCTATGACACGCGCAAATGCCACGAGGCGATTGCTGTAGGTGGTGCTGACGCCATCATTCCACCGCGCAAAAACGCCAAGCCCTGGAAGCCGACGAGCGCTGGGGCCATCGCCCAAAACGAAGCAGTCAACGCATCGCGATACCTAGGCCGCGCGATCTGGCGAAGAGGGAGCGGATACCACCGCCGAAGCCGGGTCGAAACCACCCTCTCGGGATCACGCTACGCATAACCCTGCCGGGCAGCGGATGCATTGTGTGAAACTGATGGGCCAGCGCCTCATGGCGAGGGACTTCGACCGACAGGTCGCCGCGCTTCAGACCCGCATAGCCGTCCCAAACGGCTCCACTAGGCTCGGAACACCCGCCACAGAGGCCGTGGGGTAAGTCCTTCTGGGGAAAGGGGAACCTCGCTCAGAACTCGATTTGTGCAACAGAGCCGAGCCGGTATCCGATCATGGCGATCGTAGAAAGAGCGGTCACGCCGATCGCTATGAACAACGTGTTCTGTGCCCGGTTCATCTTCTTTGGCAGGACAAAGGCAGATGACATTGAAGCCATGTTCAGACTGGCAAACCGGTACGGCTGCCTCCTTGCCCAAGCCGAACAGGCTAGGACAAGGCGCAGCAGAAGGGGAGATGGGGTAAGATGCCCCGTTTCAGGCTCCGGTCAGACGCATCTCAGCGGCGCGGGCGTGGCCCTCCATGCCCTCCATACGGCTAATTCGAGCGGTCCTTTGCGCCAGTTCGTGTGAGGCTTCAGAGTTACACCGTTGCCAGGTCACTGTCTTGGTGAACTTGTGGACTGACAGACCGCCAGTGTAACGCGCGGCACCACTGGTGGGCAGGACGTGGTTCGGTCCTGACGTTTTGTCACCGAAGGACACGGTCGTTTCCGCGCCAAGGAACAGTGATCCATAGGCGCCGAGCTTATCCAGCCACCAATCAAGCTGGTCCGCCTGTACGTGGAGGTGCTCTGGCGCGTAGCGATCGGACACGGCCACTGCTTCTTCCCGTGTGTCGCACAGGATAACCTCAGCCCGGTCTTCCCAAGAGATACGGGCCGCTGCGCCATTAGGTTCCGGCAGGTCGGCGATCAGCGTGTGGACACGCTCAAGCACGCCTTCGGCCAGGGCGCGATCGGTGGCGATCAACCAGACGGGGCTGTCGGTACCGTGTTCGGCCTGGCTGACCAGATCCCAGGAGACGGTTTCGACCGAGGCCGTGTGATCAGCAATAACCAACGAGTCCGTCGGCCCGGCAAACATGTCGATGCCGACATCACCAAACAGCATGCGCTTCGCTTCCGCGACATAGGAATTGCCGGGGCCAACCAATATATCCGCAGGCTTCCCACCAAACAGCCCCTGGGCCATGGCGGCGATCCCCTGAACCCCGCCCAGATTCAGGATAAGATCGGCACCACTTAGATCCATTGCATAGACGATGGCATCAGGGATGCCCCCTTCACGCGGCGGCGATACGGCAGTGATATGGGGAACCCCGGCAACCTTGGCTGTAGTGATTGTCATCAACGCGCTGGCGATGTGGCTGTAGCGTCCCCCAGGGACATAACAGCCTGCACAGGACACCGGGATCTGCTTCTGCCCGGCGATCAAGCCAGGAATGACCTCGATTTCGCATTCCTGTACCGTCGCCTGTTGCGCCTCGGCGAAGCGGCGAATATTGGCGTAGGCAAAACGGATGTCGGCCTTCACGTCCTCAGGCACTCTCGCGCAGGCTGCAGCGCGGTCGGCATCGGACAGGACAATGTCGCTCTCCCATCGGTCGAGCTCTTTGGCATAGCGGCGCACAGCCTCTTCGCCGTCGCGTTCGATATTTGTCAACATGGAGCTGACAACCTCGCGGATACCGGTGTTTTCCAGTGCAGGACGGGGGGCGGCTTCTTTCAAATATGTAACGGTCACGGGTTCACTTCCTGTGAAAGGGTGTGGTCATGGATCGCATCTGCCAGCACATCAACAGTGTCGAGGGTTGGAAAATCCTCTGGCAGATCGCGCGCGATAAGTGAGAATTCGGAGCAGGCGACAAACAGGATGGCCGCGCCCTTGGTGGTCAGTTCATGGGCCGCATCGATCAGGATTTGGCGTGCGCGCGCTGTCGGACCCTTTGCTTTGATCTCTCGAATGGCAGAGAGCATGCGGTCGCCGTCCTCTGGCCAGAGCGGCTGCAACCCGGCTTGTCTGAGAGCCCCGTCAAATACGCCAGCCGATTGTACCGCAGGGGAAGCCAGAAACCCGATGTGTTGACCCGGTCGCAAATGACAGGCGGCCTTGGCAACTGACAGATCAATCATGTTCAGAAGTGGAATCGTGACGGCTTTGGTCACGGCGCTGGCATAGTGATGCGCCGTGTTGCACGGCATGCCCAGAGCAGTGGCACCTGCGGCCTCGAGCCGCTGAGCCATGGCCGCCAGAGTCGGGCCGGGATCCTCTCCGGTCTGGTCAATCAGATGGGCAATGCGCGACGGGATCTGCGGATTCATGTCGATCAACAGCGGTAAATGATCGGAATCGTCTCTGGCGGCTACGGTTGCCAATACTCGCTGTTGCAGCAGGACCGTCGCTTCAGGGCCCATGCCGCCCAGAATTCCGACCACGCGTCTGGATGCAAACCCCGTCATGTCGCCACCTCATCCACCACGTCGCGGATAATCTTGGCGATCAGGGCGCAGTCTGCTTCTGAAAATGTCAGGGGAAGGCGCATATCGAACAATGTCGATAGCACTGAATCTGTCGTAGGCAGGGCCTGCACCGGGATATACCGCCAGGTGCCATGAGAGGAGGTAAAGCCGGAAGGTTCCGACCCGCCGAACCATTTCAGATCAACCCCACGCTCGGAGGCCGTGGCAAGCACCCTCTGGCATCGAGCAGCGGAAAAAGCCGGCAGGCGGAACTGGATCGAAGATCCGACCGGCTGTTCCGCGACTGGACGCATGATCAATGAGATATGCGGCGCATCGCACAGACCGTCCTCGATAATTCTGTAGCGCCTATTCCAGCGGGTGATTGACTGGTCCAGCCGTGCAAGCTGCGGACGCAGAACGGCGGCGCGTAACGCATCCATGCGGGCCGAACAATTGGGCATGTCTAGCCGGGCATCAGCAAAGGCGACGTCATCGGGGCCAGCTCCGTGGCGTCCGTACAGCATGTAACTTCCTGACAGGATCGTTGCGCGGGCCGCCAGATCCGCATTGTCAGTTGTCAGCAAACCGCCTTCGCCGGAATTCATATGCTTGTAAGTCTGGGTCGAGAAACAAGCCATCGCTCCGAAATTACCTGAACGCTTGCCATTCCATGTTGCCCCCATGGTATGGGCGCAATCCTCGATCACCACGACATCCCTGTCGTCGCAGATCTGCATGAGCCTCTCCATGTCGCAGAGATGTCCACGCATATGCGACACCAGCAGAACCTTTGCGCCGCTGGTATCGATTTTCTGTTCCAAGTCGGTCAGGTCCAGACGCAGGGTTTCGTCAATTTCGACCAGAACCGGATTGCCCCCGACCGCCGCAATCGCACCAGGAACAGGGGCGAGCGTGAAGGCATTGGTCAACACCGGCGTGCCGGGTGTGACTCCGCAAGCGCGCATGGCAATTTGCAGGGCTTGCCCCCCGGAGGTGACCGCAAGGCAAAACGCGCTGCCCTGCCATTCGCGATACGCGGCCTCCAGAATGGCAACCTCGCCGGGTTCACCTTCGGCCAGGTTATAGCGATGCAGGCGGCCGGTATTCAGCACGGCCACTGCGGCATCCACAGCTGCGGCAGGAAGCGCTTCCTGTTGCGTGAATGATCCTGTGAATTTGCACACCACGGTGGCCGTCTCCTTACAGGTTGACCCAGCGGTCAGCGTTATCGAATGCGAAATCGTACCCGCCCAGGGCGGCTGCCCCGCCGGTGTGCAGGAACACTACGGTTTCGTCCTTGAATGCGCCCTTGCGCGCGAGGTCGATCAGGCCTGCTGCACCCTTGGCCGAATAGCAGGGGTCCAGCAGAATCCCTTCCAGTTCGGCAAACATCCGGATGGCCTCGATGCCGCTTTCAGTGGGTACGCCATACCCTTCGCCGACATAGTCGGTGTTGGCCATGACATCTTCGCGCTTGACCACGCCCGGGCAACCGAGCTTCTCGGCGGTCTTGCACGCCAGGTCATACACCATCTGTTCCTGTTTCGGTTGCGGTGCACGCGTGCCGATGCCCAGTACCGGAACGGCGGAGTTCATCGCGCAAAGCCCGGTCACCAGCCCGGCCTGAGTGCCTGACGACCCGGTCGCATGCACAACTCGGTCAATTTTTAGTCCGGTTTCATTGGCCTGGGCAAGAAGTTCAAAGGCGCAGTTCACATAGCCAAGCGCGCCGGTCGGATTCGACCCGCCACCAGGGATCACATAGACCTTATGGCCCTTTGCACGCATTTTTTCAGCCGCGCGCTCCATTTCCCCGGGCATATCGTGGCCGCCTGGAAACTTTTCAGTCGTGGCGCCATGCAAATGGTCGAGCAACACATTGCCGTTGGTGTTGTAATTCCCGTCCTGATAACCAGTGCGATCTTCCAACAGGATATGGCACTTCAGCCCCAGTTTGGCGGCAAAGGCTGCTGTTTGGCGACCATGGTTGGTCTGTGTGGCACCCTGGGTCATGACCATATCAGCCCCCTGTTCCAGCGCCTCGGCCATCAGGAATTCCAGCTTGCGGGTCTTGTTCCCGCCCGTGGACATGCCAGTGCAATCGTCGCGTTTGATCCACAGATCAACGCCGAGCGCCTCCGACAAACGCTTCATCGGTTCGAGTGGCGTAGACAGATGGGCGAGATGGACGCGTGGGAAGCGAGATAGGTGCATTCTGAATTCCTTGAGTGTGTGTTGTAGGCTTTTCTTGTGACGCGGTGGCGGACAGCTGGGCACGCCGCCGTGTTGGGCTCACGCCAAACTCGAGGGCGTACCTACGTGAAAAGTTCGACGTGGTGCCCAGCCCGCAGGCCAGGGCTACTTCGCAAAGAGGTAGGGCTGTATGCTCGATTAGATTGCGTGCGCGGTGCAATCGTAGCGATCGATAAAACGCCGCCGGACTTTGGCCAACGATGCTAAGAAACTTGCGTTCCAACTGGCGGACCGACAAGCCAACTATCTCGGCGAGTTCAGTGGTTTTGAGCGGCGTATCCATGTTCTGTTCCATTGCAGCAACCACTGGTTCCAGCCCGGGAAGACGAAGTGCTCCAACGTCGTTGACACTGCACGGTTGGCTGGTGTCGCCTTCCCGGATGCCGTGCAGGAGCAAGACCTGACCGACGGCCTGGGCCAGTTGCAGCGATTTAGGCGCCACGATCCGGTTTAGAACTACGTCGGCGGTGGATGCCATACCAGCGGCGGTGGTGATGCGGCTGGCCTGGGAAAAAAGAGGGAGCGCGCCATCGAGCCCATGACCCGCGTCGCGGGCGCGCTGTTGGATTTCCCAGTGTGTCGTAACCAGTGCGTCGTCAGGGTAGAGTTGCTTCCATTCCGACGCGGCATCGGACAGCAAAAGAACGTCCCGGCCCATGCGTTCGAACCATCGCAATCGTGCGCGCAATTGAGAAAACCCGGAACATGCCCCCTTGCCACCTAAAACGATCAGGTGGTCTGGAAGAACAGCCTCGTCAACCGAGAAACCTTCGGTTCGGGCCAACAAACCGCCAAGAACTTCAACAAAGTCTTCGCCGTTCATTGAACAGACCTGACAAGTGAAAGTCAGACCACGACCCACGCGGGTGGCGATGCGCAAGATATCCTGTGCAAGCGCCAGTTCCGTGGGCACGAAGCCGTTGGCAACCAGAATGGTAACACGAACCTCCTGCGACATGGTTTAACTCCGCATCAGTTCGTAGCTGGGATCGTAAGGAGACGGCGTTATGACGGTGGCCGGTACCCGGTCCCCGCACAGGTCCAGCTCCATGGTACTGCCTTCTTTTGCCAGACTAGGCTCGACGAAGGCGTAGGCAAGGTTCATGCCGACGCGGTGGCCCCAGTCGCCCGAGGTGATGGTGCCAACCACCGCGTCGCCCTGCATCAGCGAGGCGCCACCATGGGCAGGGGCGTGGGTCGCGTCTATCCTGAGGGAGACCAGCTTGCTGCGCGGACCTTCGGCATGCCGTTTGCGCAGCGCCTCCTTGCCGATAAAGTCGGCCTCCTTGTCCAGCTTCACGAACCGGTCCAACGCGGTTTCAAACGGGTCGAACTCGGTCAGCAGGTCGGCTTTCCAGTGCAAGAACCCTTTTTCCATGCGCATCGAGTCCACGGCGCGGGCGCCAAACAGCTGCATGCCGTAGGCCTCACCCGCAGCACGGAGCGCCAGGTAGACCGCGTAAAGCGAAGCATTTGGAACATGGATTTCGTAAGCCAGCTCGCCCGAGAAGCTGACACCCAGCACGGTTGCGGGCGAAAAACCAATGAAGCATTCGCGCGCTGACAGCCAGGGGAAGGCCTGTTTCGACCAGTCTCCACGCGCACAAGCGCTGAGCACTTTACGCGCATTGGGGCCGGCCAGAACCAGGATGGTCTGGTCATTGGTCAGCGATTTGATCTCGACGTCTTCGTGGTCGCGCACATGCTGGGTCAGCCAGTCCATGTCGTGGAACTCGGCAGCCGCTGCCGAACCGAACCACACCCGCGCCGGACCACAGTCGCTTTCGGGCAAGTTGGCGACTGTTGCTTCGCCTTTGACCATGCCGTGGTCGTTCAGCATGTAACCGAGGCCAACCCGGCCGTCGCGTTTGGTCACGTTGCCGCAGAACAAACGGTCGAGGAAGCTGTGGCGATCCGCACCGGTGATTTCGAACCGGTTGAAGCCGTTGACCTCACACAGGCCGACATTGTCCTGAACATTTTTGACTTCGGCCCCGACGATGTCGAAGGCTTCGTCAAAGTTGAACGACAACGACGGGTGGAAATCGGGGCTGGGCTTGATGTAGTCGACACGTTCCCAGCCGTTGACCACGGTGAATTCGGCGCCTTCAGCGGCAAGGACAGGGGTCAGCGGCGTGGTTTTCGCGGGACGGCCGGCAGGGCGGTGTTCGTGGGGGAAGTGAAAGCGGAATTCGTTCTGATAGTCTTCGATGGCCTTCAGTGCGGTCAGTTCCACGTTGGTGTGCCCGGTAAATCGGCGCGGATCGATGCACCAGGTGTCATACTGGGCTTCACCATGCACGATCTGTTGCGCCAGAAGCCAGCCGTGGCCGCCGCCTTCGCCCAGACCAGCGCGCAACCCGATGATGCAGAACGCGTTGCGCTTGCCCGGGATCGGACCCACCAGCGGAGCGCCGTCGATGGTATAGGTGATCGGGCCGTTGACGATGGAGCGGATACCAGTTTCTTCCAGCGCGGGCATACGTTCAAAGGCACCGGCCAGCACATCCATCACGCGGTCCAGATCGTCCGGGCACAGCGCATTCACAAAGTTCGGGTCGATCCCGTCCATGCCCCAGGTCTTGCAGTCCTGTTCATAAAAGCCGACCAGCAGACCGCCTTTTTCCTGGCGCGAGTAATAGTCCGAGATCGGGCAGCGCAATAGCGGCATGCGGTGGCCGGCCTCGGCAATGGCCGGGATGTCCTCGGTCAGGAAATATTGGTGCTCCATTGACGCCACCGGGTGATGCACACCCATCATCGCGCCCACTTCGTTCACGCGGTAACCGCAGGCGTTGACCACGATGTCACAGTCGATATCGCCATGTTCGGTGTGCACGGTCCAGGTGTCGTCCTTGTGTTGGGTCAGCGCGGTGACAGGCGTGTTGCGATAGACTTCGGCCCCGGCCTTGCGCGCATGATACGCCAGCGCCTGGCACAGCTGCGCCGGATCGATATCGCCATCCAGCGGATCCCAAAGGCCACCCAACAGGTTGGTGGTGGAAATCAGCGGGTGGCGGCGGGCGCATTCCTCGGCGTCGATCACTTCCAGATCCACGCCCATGCCGCGAGCCATCGAAGAGAAATGCCGATAGCCCTGCATCTGCTCTTCGGTATTGGCCAGTCGGATGCCGCCATCAGCGTGGTGATAGTTGATCGGATATTCAGGGTTCTCCGACAACTCTTTGTAAAGGTTGATGGAATGGGTCTTCAGCCCAACCATGGTCTGGTTGCCACCAAAGTTCGTGACCTGCGCGGCCGAGTGCCAGGTGGTGCCGCTGGTCAGCTCGTTGCGTTCAACGAGGACCACGTCGCTCCAACCTTCCCGGGTGAGATGATAGAGTGTCGAGCAGCCAGCGATGCCGCCGCCAATGACCACTACTTTGGTTCTCGATTTCATTGCGATCTCCTAATGCGTTGCCTGCAAACTGCTCGCAGGGTCGGCGGTGGCGCAATGGGAAGTCTTCAGATTGGAAAAAATCGAATTTAGTTTGCCAGTTGTTTCGGATCTCACGAATTGACAAGCCCGCAAAGGCATCGCAGAGCGGTTTTGGGTACGGAAAGGCCGTTATCTGTTAGGGGCGTTAACTGTCGGTTCCGGGCTTTTCCAGCAGACGATAATCATTGGAAAGCCAAGGGTGGTTATCCAGGATCGGTTCGATGAAATGGCGCGACAGCAGGCGCCGCAACGTGCCGCCGATCAGATCGGCCGTCGCCTGAGGATAGTAGTCCGCGCGAAACAACGACAATTCCCGCGCAAAGCTCTTGTTCTGGAAGGCATGGAGCGTGATGCGGTTTTGATAGCGTTTGACGCGGTTGTAGCTGGCCGGCGTGGTGATCGCCCAGCCGGTGCCTTCTGCAACCATGCCAAGCAGGGAATGGTTGCTCTCCAGCTCAAAGCGGTTGTCCAAGGATATCTGCGTGCGCCGTAAATGCAGTTCGATCAGGTTGCCAATAATCAGGTTCTTGGAATAGCGCAGGAAGGGCAGTTTTGACCGTCCTGCCAGATAGGCTTCGGGCGGTTCCGTGGCATTGGCCGGCAAGGCAATCACAAAAGGATCGCGCAGCAAAGGCAGTTCGACCAGCCCCGCATCCCCACTGATCGGGCGCGTCGCCATACCGATGTCGAGCTTCTTTTCGTGCAGCAGGCGGATGATGTCGTGGCTGGGACGGGTGAGGTGTTTAAACGTACATTTTGGCATGGCCTGAGACAGGAATTGGGCCAGTTCCGGTGCGACCTCGCTATCGAAATCATCGACAATGCCCAGGCGCAGCTCCCGGACCTGGGCAAGGTTGCCTGCTGTGAGCTCTGTTTCACCCCGACGAATCGCCTGCAACCCAATTCCGACGTGATGGGCAAAAACTTCACCTGCGGGGGTCAATACCATCGGGCGGCGGGAATGGTCTACTAGGTCGACCCCAAGGCTATCTTCAATACTTCGCAAATGGTGTGATATGGTGCTGATCGAGAGACCGGTTTCCTCGGAGACCTTGCGGACCGAGCCCGATTTGGAGATCAGTTGAAAGATCTCGAGCCCGCGAAGGCTTAGGTTACTGCGCTGCATGACCGACCTTTTGCATGATATCTATGCGAATCCTGCGCTACATTCGAAAATTTCGGAACTAAAGTCCATCTTTTTGCGAAAATCGAGTTTTATTGGACAAATGGGCGGAAAACATTGCGAGATATTAACAGCCGGAATTCTTCGCGGCTTACCCAAGTCGCAAGGAAGCGACCCAGAAAAAGAACAGGGAGACTACAATGAAGACGAAGCCCCTCAGAAATACCATTGCAGCTTTTGCAGCCGGCGTGGCCGGACTTGCCGCTGCACAGGCCAGCGCCGAGAGCATCACCGTGGCCTATTTCCTCGAATGGCCGATGCCGTTCGAATATGCCAAGCAGATGGGCACTTATGAAGAAGTCCTTGGCATGGACATCAACTGGGTCAGCTTTGAAAGCGGTGTGAAAATGTCAGCTGCCATGGCCTCGGGTGATGTTCACCTTTCGGTCAGCCAGGGCCTGCCGCCTTTCGTAGTTGCCGCCAGCGCCGGGCAAAATCTGGAGATCCTTGATGTCGCCGTGAGCTATGCTGACAACGATAACTGCGTCGTGCGTTCGGAACTGGAGATCGACAAGACCAATGCGGGCGAACTGGCCGGCCGGAAAGTCGCTGTGCCGCTGGGCACCGCCGCGCATTATGGCTTCCTCAAGCAGATGAGCCACTTTGGCGTTGATGTCGCCTCGATGGATGTGGTCGACATGGATCCGCCGGATGCGGCCGCTGCGATTGCACAGGGCTCAATCGACATGTTCTGCGGCTGGGGCGGATCACTGCGCCGCGCTCTGGAGCATGGCAACGTGCTGCTGACCGGTGCTGAAAAGACCGAGATTGGCATCCTGGTGTTTGATGTCACCTCCGGCCCGGCTGACTGGGTTGCCGAGAACGGCGACGTGGTTTCCCAGTTCCTCAAGGTGACGGCAGATGCTAACGCAATGTGGGCCGATCCGGCCAACCACGCAAAAATGCTGCCGCTGATTGCCAAGGACGCGGGCATGGATGAAGCCGCCACCGCGGAAACCATCGCGACCTTCACCTTCCCGACTGTTGACGATCAGCTTTCGGAGAAGTGGCTTGGTGGGAATGCTCAGACCTTCATGAAGGGCGTTGCGGACGTGTTTGTCGAGGCCAAGAGCATCAACGCGGCCCTCGATTCCTATGAGAGCAACGTCAACACCGATCCGCTTGCAAGCGCCGGTGGCAATTAAGGATACCAACTGGGGCAGCGGCGCGGGTCGCTGCCTTTCAGAGTGGCTCCGTCCGGGGCCGTCCGTCCTCCCACACATTTCTCAAAAGGGACGTGCTGCCTATGTCAGGACTATCTATTGAAAGCATCTCTATGCGCTTTGATCTGCCCAACGGCAGTTCGGTGCAGGCGCTGAAAGACGTCTCGCTGCATCTCAAGCCCGGTGAGCTTCTGAGCGTGCTCGGCCCTTCGGGCTGTGGCAAGACCACCTTGCTGAACATCGCGGCCGGGTTTCTGGCGCCGACAGGAGGTCAAATCACCATGAACGGGCACGTGGTCAAGGGCCCCGACGCCGAGCGCGGCATGGTGTTCCAACAAGGCGCTTTGTTCGAATGGATGAACGTGCGCGAAAATGTCAGCTTCGGCCCAAGGATGAAGGGGCAGACCGAAGCGGAATGGGGCAATCAGGTGGATCACCTGCTTGACGTGACCGGTCTTGGCGATTTCAAGGACAAGGCGATCTTTGAACTTTCCGGAGGCATGCAGCAGCGTGTGGCGCTTGCCCGCTGCCTGGCCAATGATCCTGACGTGATCCTCATGGATGAACCGCTGGGCGCGCTGGATGCGCTGACCCGCGAAAAGATGCAGGGCCTCGTGCTGAAGCTCTGGAAAGAGACGGGCAAGACCATCATCCTGATCACTCACTCCGTGGAAGAGGCCCTGCTTTTGGGCGAGCGACTTCTCGTTATGGCCCCGCGTCCAGGACGCATTCACAAGGAATACAGGCTTCCCTTTGCCGAAATGGGCGTTGGGGGTGACCTGCGCGAAGTCAAGAAAGCAGAAGGCTATGCCACGACGCGCGAAGAAATCCTGGAAATGATCTGGGACATGGAAGAAGAAATCATGGGTCGTTCGGAGGAAATGCAATGATCGGTTTGATGATCCTGCTGGTATACGTCGCGATTTTCGTGATCTCCTTCCTTGTTGTGCGGTTCTTCGTGCAGCGCACGAGTACTGATTTTACCTCGCTCAAAACCGTGACCTTTGGCGACGAAAGCGCGGTGATTTCGAACCGGTCTGCTTCGGTGGTCTCGGTTCTGACGATTTTCCTGCTTTGGGGATCCTTCACAGGGTCGGCCTGGGTGCCGGGGTTCCTGCACGCGCCGGGACCGTTTGTCGGCGAGACATCCTTTACCTATACGGTGGCCACCCAAGATGGCGAACGCGATGATGCCACAGTGCATGTGCGCGTCGTGGATTTCGGTGAGAAGCCGGAGAAGTTTGACGTGCCGCTCGGCGACGGGTTTGCCAAGGACGATGCGCTGGCCATGTCCGCCTCGCGTTCGGCCACTGTGCTGTTTGACAAGAATGACGAGGTCACGCGCAAAGATGGGACCCGGGTTGTCGCCATTGATGGTGTCGCGATTGCACCGGGCGGCTCGATCCGTACCGATGCGGGGCGCTTTGCCCTGACCAGCAAGGGCGCGATCAGCTTCTCTCCGCCCAAGGGCTTGCAGATGGAGCCGATCTGGCTGCCGCCGCCCGAAGCTGTTGTGGGCCGTGTGATTGAAATTGCCAATGAAGGCTACCGTGACAGCACGCTGTGGAAACACCTGGGCTATTCGCTGTTTCGCGTGATTGCGGGCTTCTTCTTCGGGGCGCTGATCGGGATCCCTCTGGGCTATGCGATGGGTTTGAGCGACTGGTTCCGTGGCTGGTTCGAACCGATCGTGGAATTCATGCGCCCAGTGCCGCCGCTGGCGCTGATCCCGCTGGTTATCATCTGGTTTGGCATCGGCGAGGTGGGCAAGATCATCCTGTTGTTCTTGGCTTCGCTTTGGATCATGGCGATTTCGGCGCGGGCAGGTGTGTCGGGGGTCAATATCTCCAAGGTGCATGCGGCCTATTCCTTGGGCGCAAGCAAGCTGCAGATCATGCGCCATGTCATCATGCCTAACTCGCTGCCCGAGATCTTTACCGGCGCGCGTGTCGCCATGGGGGTCTGTTGGGGCACGGTGGTTGCGGCCGAACTGGTTGCGGCGTCGGAAGGCGCCGGGATGATGATCATGGTCGCATCCAAGTTCCAACTGACCGACATCGTGCTCATGGGGATCATACTTATCGGAGTTATCGGCTTTGGCATCGATGTGCTGATGCGCCGGGCCGAGAACTGGCTGGTTCCTTGGAAAGGGCGCAGCTGAGCCGGGCACCACGCTGAAAATGAAACGCGCCGGGCTTGCGAGCCCGGTGAGCAGCCTATTCTAACGTTAGCGCCTTACTGCTATTTAATGTCTGTGGAACAAGTTTGGTTTGTCCATGAAGCGCGAATTCAAGGCTGCAAAATCGCCGCCCCCTGAGTAAATGGCCGAAATTTCCACAATACTGTAATTCCGCAATACTGTAATGCCGTGATCTGCGCCGCCGCAGAATTTATCGCAATACGGGCAAACGCTGAGAGGAAGTCGAATTCACAGGTCGGGCTCTCTGCCGCCAATAGATCGTTTGTAGCATGCGTAGATTCGAATTCTCATAAGATGACAGTTTTTGCGATGTCACCCATGAGATTGCGCACCCGAGGCGAAAGTCCGGTTCTCGCTTCTGTGTAAGCGCCCGGTCGCTCGCTGCACCTGGCACGAATGTCTTGTTTGGGCTGAGAGCTGACTTCAGACGACCGCCAGAGCAGCGAGTGGCCTTTGATTGGCTCAGAGGGGGCAGCTAGGCGCAGGAAGCGGACCTTGTACGTTGGAGTTTCCTTCTTAGATGACCTTTGGTTCTAGGGCTGGTCAGGCTAAATAGCCTCTCCTTTTCATCGCTAATGTTAATGCGCGGCGAAACCAAACTTTCAGTGATCGATCAGCAGGAACATCTATGTGATGTGCAACTACGGTCATGCTGAATCAGTGCGGGTTCTGGATTTCATCAAGAAGCTTGGGGATCAGGGGACGGTGTGTTTTGCCATCAGTAAAATGCGTTGCTCCTGGTGCCGGATGAAGAACGTCAGGGAATACCGGATCTTCTTCTCCGCTGCCCCCTGATAGCGCTTTTTCGTGGTGGCGGCTTTGGTTTGAGTGAGGCTTGTTGCTGCAAGAGGAAAACCCAAAGGCCCTGGCATCAGCTGGGGTCTTTCTCTTGGTGTGGTCGCCTTTCGTGGGAACTGCCAGTCCTAAGCAATGTAGAAGGGACACTTCGTTAGAGTAGCGAGGTGTCCATAGATGCTGTGAACTGTATTGAACCGGCTAAGCTCGCGTAGGTGGTGGAAAAAGGTTGAATAGAAAGCGTCCCTTAGTCCTAAAATCAATAGCTTGAGCAAGGGACGTGTTGTTTACACCGTAGCGGGCCAGAGTTCAGGATCCGGATCGTTAGAAAAATTTGCAAAAAGGACATTTTTGACCGCAAACTGCGGTACACTTTGCTCGTAACCCATTGAAACCTATAAAGCGGATTTCGCGCAGTGCGGTACTACTTAGGAATTGAAAACATTGAATTTTCTGGCAGTGGTGGTAGGCCCGGCAGGATTTGAACCCGCAACCAAAGCGTTATGAGCGCTCTGCTCTAACCGTTGAGCTACAGGCCCACTGGGCATGTGGTTAGAAAATGCCTGCAAGAAGGTCAAGCCAAGATTGCAGCCGGAGGGCGTTGTCGGGCGATTGAAGCCACTGACATTGCTTCCATGCGCTCTAGGAGGGCTGTGATGACAACGTCGTGGCGCTTGTCATAGCTATGGCGTGAGGGGTAGACGGCATAGATGTCTTTGTGTGGGGGGTGATAGGAAGGTAAGACTTCCTCGAACCGACCGTCCCAAAGCGCCTCTTCCAGAAACAACCGGGGGGCGCGGGCATATCCGGTGTGGTTGGTGACCGCGCGGATGATCAGATCAGGGTCATCGGCGGTAAAGCCCACATGGACTGGAGCTTGGTATTCGACACCCTCCAGCATAAGCGGGAAGAAACCTCCGGTCTGATCTTCATGGTGTTGGATGAATTTCAGCCGCTTCAGGTCTTCCGGAACCTTGGGGCGTCCGGTTTGGTCCAGGTAGCTGGGCGTGGCAAAAAGCACAGTTTCCATCTGTGCGATTTTACGCGCCGCCCCGTCCATGTCGCCAAGCGTTCCGGATCGGATTGCCAGGTCGACGTTTTCACGAACCACATCAATCAGCCGGTCTTCGAGCTTCATGACGATATTCAGATCGGGGTAGGCCTGATTGATCTCCAGAAGTACAGGACCAAGGATGATGCGGCCAAAAAAGGTGCTGGTACTGATCCGGAAGGTGCCCGAGACGCTTTCTTCCAGTGCGCTCAGCTCTGCACACATTCTATCATAGCCCGATAGCAGCGCCTGCGCTTGGGTATAGATCAGCTGGCCGGCGCGGGTTGGCTTTACCCCAGTTGAGGAGCGATGCAGCAACTCATGACCCAATAGTGTCTCGAGCTGTTTGATTTGCAGGCTCATCGCGGGCTGGCTGATACCCCGGCGCTGGGCGGCGCGATTGAGGCTGCCTTCGTCCAGAGCGATAACGAAGCTCTCCAATAATCCCAATCGATCCATGTTCGCTATAAATCCTGCTTATATCCCTAATAGGTGATCTGGGTCTACGGTGGTCAATCTGGCTAAACTAAATCGGGGGTGCGACCAAAACTTCGTCAAAACCATATTGGAGATCCTTATGACGATCAATCGTAGAACCCTTCTTGCCGCACTTACTACAGTGCCTGCGGCTGCTCTAGCATCGGGCCAGGCTGTGGCTGAGACCCAAGTTCTCGCACAGGGGCTGCCTCCGGTTTTGCATCAGTTTTCGCTGGGGGAGGCGCGTGTGACGGTATTCTTGGATGGTCATCTGCCATTGGGGACACAGCTCTTTGCCAATTATGATGCGGATAAGGCCGATGCAGTGCTCGCAAAAGGGCTGCACCAAATGTCACCGGAGGGGATGAACATCCCGGTAAACGGCTATCTGGTAGAGCGGGGCACGGACAAGATACTGATTGATGCGGGCACTGCCAATCTGATGGGGCCTAACCTGGGGGGCATGGGGGCTGGTTTAGCCGCAATAGGCGTGAATCCATCTGACATCTCAATGGTTCTTCTGACCCATATGCATCCGGATCACTCTGGCGGGTTGGTTGCGTCAGATGGCGCGGCGCGCTTTGCCAATGCAGAGTTGGTGGTGTCGCAGGTGGAATGGGATTTCTGGTATGACGATGCCATCATGGCCTCTGTTCCGGAAAACAGCCGCGGGTTCTTCCAGATGGCACGTATGACGGTTTCTCCCTATCAAAACCGGCTACGGCTGATCAAAGGGGAAGAGGCCGTGATTGCGGGTTTCACTGCTCTGCCGCTGCCAGGGCATACGCCGGGTCATACCGGATACATGCTGGACAGCGAGGGGCAACAGCTCTTGTTCTGGGGGGATATCATTCACAGCACCGCCCTGCAGTTTGCCTATCCGGATTGGACCATTGCCTTTGATACCGACCCGGTACTGACAGCGGCGACGCGCCACAAGATGCTGGACCGTGCGGTGTCGGACAATCTCCTGTTGACGGGCAGCCATATTGATTTCCCAGGTCTTGGCCGAGTGCTGCGACAGAAGGACGGCTATGCATACCAGGCTGCTCCCTGGCAATTTGGGCTCTGATCTAAGGCCTCTGTCGCACGAGGTAGCGCGTGCGGCAGATTCCCTTGTTTCTTTCTGCGGCGCCTTGCGCTAAAGGCTGCGCAACCAGTTTTAAGGAGCCAAGAGATGACCAGCGGCAAGAACGGATTGACCTATGCGGATGCAGGTGTGGACATCGACGCGGGCAATGCCCTGGTGGATCGCATCAAACCAGCTGCCAAGCGTACCAATCGCTCCGGCGTGATGAGTGGTTTGGGCGGCTTTGGCGCGCTGTTTGATCTTAAAGACGCAGGCTATAGCGATCCCATTCTGGTCGGCGCCACCGATGGTGTTGGCACCAAGCTACGCATTGCGATTGATACCGGTGTCGTCGACGGTGTGGGCATCGATCTGGTGGCCATGTGCGTCAATGATCTGGTCTGTCAGGGTGCTGAGCCTTTGTTCTTTCTCGACTATTTTGCCACTGGCAAACTGGAGACAGAAACTGCCGCGCGGATCATCGAAGGCATCGCCGAGGGCTGCGTGCGCTCTGGCTCTGCGCTGATTGGTGGCGAAACCGCCGAGATGCCGGGCATGTATCCTGAGGGTGATTTTGACCTCGCGGGCTTTGCGGTTGGCGCCATGGAACGTGGCACTGCCCTGCCTGCGGGTGTGGTTGAGGGCGACGTGCTCCTGGGCCTGGCCTCTGATGGGGTACATTCCAATGGCTACTCCCTGGTGCGCAAGATTGTTGAACTCTCCGGCCTGGGCTGGGATGCGGATTCGCCGTTCAGCGAGGGCACCCTGGGTGAGGCGCTGCTGACGCCAACGCGGCTTTACGTCAAACAAAGCCTCGCGGCTGTGCGGGCAGGGGGCGTGCATGCGCTGGCCCATATCACCGGTGGTGGCCTGACCGAAAACCTGCCACGGGTTCTGCCCGAGGATCTGGGGGCCGATATTGACCTGGAGGCCTGGGAGCTGCCCGGTGTGTTCAAATGGATGGCGGAAGTTGGCGGCATTGCCGAGGCTGAAATGCTCAAGACTTTCAACTGCGGTATCGGCATGATCCTGTCGGTCTCGGCCGATCGCGCCGATGAGCTGGTGGAAATCCTGCAAGACGAAGGCGAAACCGTCAGCCGTCTGGGCACTGTCACTGCTGGTGCGGGCATGCGCTATTCGGGCAAACTGCTGTGAGCGACAAGAAGAAGGTTGCCATTCTGGTCTCGGGCGGCGGCTCCAATATGGTGGCGCTGATCGAGAGCATGACTGGCGACCATCCGGCCCGCCCCTGTCTGGTGCTGTCAAATGACGCCGAAGCAGGGGGGCTGAAAAAGGCCGCGGCTGCGGGGATTGCCACGGCGGCGATAGATCACCGCCCCTTCAAGGGCGATCGCGCCGCTTTTGAGGCTGAGCTGATTAAACCGATTCTGGAGGCGGGCGCCGATATCGTCTGTCTCGCTGGGTTCATGCGGGTGCTGACCGCGGGGTTTGTGACGCCGTTTCAGGGTCGCATGCTGAATATTCACCCCTCGCTGCTGCCCAAATACAAAGGCCTGCACACCCATGCGCGGGCGCTGGAGGCTGGCGATAGCGAACATGGCTGCACCGTGCATGAGGTCACGCCCGCGCTGGATGACGGGCCCATTCTGGGGCAGGCGCGACTGCCTGTTTTGCCCGGCGACACCCCAGAAGACCTGGCGGCGCGGGTCTTGGTGCAGGAGCATCGGCTCTATCCGGCAGTGCTGCGGCGCTTTGCTGCGGGGGATCGCACCCCGGTGCTGCTGCAGGGCTGATCTGGCGGTTTGCATTGCGGGCGGCAAAGGCGTATCACCATGGCCAGCCCACTAGACCAGAACACCAGAAAAGTCGTGATATATGAAAACTCTGACCACCACCGACGAGCTGCAGGCCTTTTGTGAAGAAGCCGCAAATTACCCCTACGTGACGGTCGATACCGAGTTTCTGCGCGAACGTACCTATTACTCCAAGCTCTGCCTGATCCAGATCGCCTTTTCCGGCGATGGTGAAAACGATGCCGTGCTGGTGGACCCGCTGTCGGATGGGCTGTCGCTGGAACCGCTGTATGAGCTGTTTCGCGATGAATCCGTGGTCAAGGTATTCCATGCCGCTCGGCAGGATCTGGAGATCTTCTGGGTGGATGCCAATGTTTTTCCTAAGCCGCTGTTTGACACTCAGGTTGCGGCCATGGTCTGCGGCTTTGGCGATCAGGTTGGCTATGAAACTCTGGTGCGCAAGATCGTCAAGGAAGGCGTCGACAAAAGCTCGCGCTTTACCGATTGGTCCCGTCGCCCCCTAAGTGAAGCCCAGCAGGCCTATGCGCTGGCCGATGTCACCCATCTGCGCCGGGTGTATGAATATCTGGCCGCCGATCTGGAGCGCAGTGGCCGCTCGCATTGGGTTTCCGAAGAGTTGCAGGTGCTCACCGATCCTGCGACCTATAATATTCAGCCGCAAGAGGCCTGGCGCCGGGTGAAAACCCGAACCTCTTCCGGGAAATTTCTCGCCGTAGTACGTGAATTGGCGGCCTTTCGTGAGGACTATGCCCAGAGCAACAACGTGCCGCGTAACCGGGTGTTCAAAGACGATGCATTGGTAGAACTCGCTTCGACCAAGCCACGCACCGGAGCTGATCTTGGCGGATCGCGCCTGTTGCTGCGTGAGGCCCGCAAAGGTGTCATCGCAGAGGGCATTCTGCAAGCAGTTGCCAAGGGGATGAATTGCCCGGCAGACAAACATCCCAAAATGGATCGCAGCCGGGAAAAGCTGCAGGTTAACCCGGCGCTGGCTGATCTGCTGCGGGTACTGTTGAAGGCCAAGACCGAATCTGCCGGTGTGGCAGCCAAACTTATCGCCCCCAGCGCTGATCTGGATGCCATCGCCGCAGGTGAGCGCGACGTGGCGGCCTTGACGGGCTGGCGTCATGAGGTCTTTGGCGAGGACGCGCTGCGTCTGTGCAATGGTGAAATCGCCCTGGCCGCCAAGGGGCAGTCGGTCAAAGTGGTTGCCCTGTAATTACTGCGCCTGGGGGATATGTAGTCTCTGTTGACGGGTTCAAGCTGCGGGCTGATTGAGTCAGCTTCCGATGCTCTACACGACCCTCTCTGAATTATCGGTCACTAGAATCAACAAAGCCCAGAGCCGAAATTACCGGCTCTGGGCTTTGTCTTAAGCTACAGCTTCGCGATGCGAAGTTAGCGACGGCGTGTTTCACGGGCGTTTTCGGCGCCGCTGACACGGATGGTACGAATGCCACGTAGGCTCTGTTCAGAAATCGTAACCGCCGCCTGCACGGTGCGGCTGTGTGCGCTCCCGGCTGGGGTCGGGTCTACTGGGTAGAGAACATGCAGGGTGTATTCCAGCGTGTTCTCCGCAGCATCCGGAACCAAACGTAATTCCACCTCATGAGCGCCCTGTCGCGAGGCAATACCAGTGGCATGGATGATCGCTCCGTTTGGAGTGGGCTCAACCCGCAAGTCGCTGATCGTTGCGACCGGAACACTCAGATCTTCTTTGTCTGCACGGGCAAAGATGCTTTTGCGCCCTTGGTCAGGGAGCAGCGGATTGGTGACTTCGGCGCTTGTCGCAGCAACGGGTGTGGATCTCGATTTACCGAACCAGTTGCCTGGGTTGATACGTGAATCACTCCATCCGCCGCAGCCTGCAAGTACAAGCGTGCCCGCCAAGATGAGTGCCAAGGATTTGCGCATGTCGTCCCGCCCGTCTTTTAACTCTGGTTGATTGTGGTTACCTGATTGTACGGCGCTTGAAAAGCTGTTGAAAAACATGGGCAGGCGGCATAGGTGCTGCAGTGCTGATTTCCGTCACAAACGAGGGGACTCCCCATCATGGCCAGCGCCGCATTTGAAGAGATTGTTGAAGACTTCGAATTCCTGGAAGACTGGGAAGATCGCTATCGCCATGTGATTGAGCAGGGCAAGGCGATGGAGCCTCTGGAAGAGGCGTTGAAAGTGTCTGCGACTAAGGTGGATGGCTGTGCCAGCCAGGTCTGGTTGCACCCAAAAATCGAAGAGGGGCGCTTTCATTTTGACGGCGAAAGCGATGCGCTTATCGTGCGCGGTTTGATCTCGGTCCTGCGCAGCCTCTACAATGGGCTGCCGCTGGCGGAGGTTATGGCTGTTGATGCCCGTGCGGAGATGGAGCGATTGGGGTTGAATGAGCATCTGTCAGCGCAGCGCTCGAATGGGGTGCGGGCGATGATCGAACGCATTCGTGAAACAGCCGCCGCCCAGCTTTAATCTGACAGGCCTGTGTCCTGAACAGGGCTGATCTCCTGCTTTGATTTGTACAATCTGACCCGATCCCGGTTCTGCAGATGGGCGATATACTCCCGCAGCAGCGGCACCCGGCGTGGGCGATAGCTTTCGCCGGTTTTTTCATAGCCCTCGATCCGGGTGACATGAAACATGCGGAAATCACGGCGTTTGCAGCACCAGGCCAACAGCATCACCGCGCGGTCATGGTAGGAGAGGGCCAGAGGGTAGATGCGCCGCAAGGTATAGGCCTCTTTTTGATCCCGGTAGCCAATTTCCAGCGCCTCTTCGGCCCACATGGATTCGCGCAGGAGCGTCATGTCGATTGTGGGGACTTGAGGTGCCGTAAAGCGATGCACCAGATTGACCGCATGCATGGCCTGGCGTTGCTGGCGTTCGGGAAGAGTGGCCAGAATCTTGACCAGCGCATCATTGGCCGCCAGGGCCAGATCGCGGTCTCCACGCTGCCCCACATCGGCCAGTCCCAGCGTCAGGGCTTCGATTTCGATCTGGGTAAAGGCCTGCGGCGGCAGGGCCGGGTCCTCGACCATGGTGTAGCCAAGCCCTGCTTCCCCTTCGATCCGTGCACCCGCGACGCGCAGGCTGTCGATATCGCGGTAGATGGTGCGCTCTGACACCTCCATCGCAGCGGCCAGCCGCGCGGCCGTCACAGGTGGTGTCAAACCCCGGATGAGGTGCAGCAGACGAAAGAGACGATCGGATTTGGCCATGAGGTAACCTAGGCATCTACTCCTGACAGAAATTGGCAGGAGGGTAGCGTCATACATCCCTCATCGACAACCCAAAACCCGAAAGGTTCACTCAAAATGCCAAAGCTCTACCATTCTCCCCACAGCCGCTCCTCCCGTGTCATCTCTCAGCTGATGCTGATGGGTAAGCTCGATGAGGTTGAGGTGATCTGCGTGGATGTCATCAAAAACGATGGCTCCGGTCGCAAGGATCCGATGAATGCCCACCCGGAGGGCAAAGTGCCCTTTTTGATCACCGATGAGGGAGAGACCATTCGCGAGAGTGGCGCCATCATGATGTATCTGGATGAGCTGTTTGGCCAGCCCCTAAGCCCCAAGCCTGGTAGCAAGGGGCGTGGGGGTTATCTGTCTTGGATGTATTATTATGGTGGTGTGCTGGAACCGGCGCTGGTGGCGCAGTTCGCCGGGCTCGATCATCCGGCGCTTGTTGGTACTTTCCGCTCCATGACCGAGGTTGGTGCGCAGCTGGAAAGTGGCTTGAAGGATCAGCCCTATCTGCTGGGTGATGAGCTGTCCTTGGCCGATTTGATCATGTCTTCTGCTTTCCTCTGGGCGCCGCATCTGATGCCGGAGATCACTGTGGTCAAGGATTGGGTCGCGCGGGTCGCAAAGGCGCAGGACAGTGACGCGCTGGAAGCATTTGAAGCCAAAGCGTTGGAGAGCCTAAATCAGAAGGTGCCAGCCTAAAACGCTGAGTTCAAAGCCTGAGCGACCATCGTTGCCTCAGGCTTTGGGCTTGCCCCAGTGCAGCAAGGCATCTTGCAGCTCGCCATAGCCAGTGTGACGGTGCTCAAACTCTAGCCCCATGCGCGTGGCGCAGTCGCGGGCCTTTTCCAGGAGGGCAGGGTCCGAGAGCTGGGATTGGTAGACCAGTTTGGTGTAATTGCCAAAGATCATCCCCCGCAGTTCCGGGTTTTTATCCAGCCCCATGGGCTTCCAGATAAAGGCATCAAACTGCTTCACCAGAAAATCAGTCAGATAAAAGGCGGTGATCTCTCCGGCCTCAGCGTGTTCAGCAAAGACCTCATTGCCCTCAAAGAAGGAATAGCAATGCGGCCCTGCCACCATTTCCACGCCCAGTTCGGTGCATTTTTGTTCCAATGCACCGCCAGTGCCGCAATCGGCATAGACTACGCAGATCTGATCATAGGTATTGCGGTGCTTTCGCACAGCGCCTTCCACCGCAGTCGTGATCTGATCGGGATATAGATGTAGTTTTGCAGGCAGACAGGTGAGGTCGATGTGATCCAGCCCGTTGATCTCCTTGATGGCAAGGATCTCGCGCGCCAGGGCGCCACAGGCGATCAGGAGGATACGGCCATGTTTCTTTTCAGGGGCGGCCAGGCCCTGTTCGGTGAGGGAGCTTTCCTCGAGCGAACGCCCCGTAGGGGGGCGAAATGCAGCCCGTTCGTTTAAACGGGCTGCACGTCCTTTACGTGCCAAATCAGGCGCTCATCTGGTTGTGCTTGCGCGCAACAAAGTCCTTGGCCATTTCCACCGCAACAGCGGCATCACGGCAGTAGCCGTCAGCGCCAATTGCCTTGCCAAATTCTTCGTTCAGTGGCGCGCCACCAACCAGCACAACATAGTCGTCGCGCTTGCCTTGCTCGACCATGGTGTCGATCACGACCTTCATGTAGGGCATGGTTGTGGTCAGCAGGGCGGACATGCCCAGAATGTCGGGCTGGTGCTCTTCGAGCGCTTCCAGGTAGTTTTCAACTGGGTTGTTGATGCCCAGATCGACAACTTCAAAACCAGCGCCTTCCATCATCATGGAAACCAGGTTCTTGCCGATGTCGTGGATGTCGCCTTTGACGGTGCCAATCACCATGGAGCCCATGCGCGGCGCGCCGGTTGCGGCCAGCAGTGGCTTCAGGATGGCCATGCCGCCCTTCATGGCGTTTGCCGCCAGCAGAACTTCAGGCACAAAGAGGATGCCATCGCGGAAGTCAGCGCCAACGATGGTCATACCACCAACCAGTGCTTCGGTCAGCACCTTGTAGGGCTCCCAGTCGCGCGACAGAAGGATGTTCACACCTTCTTCGATTTCTTCCTTCATCCCGTCATAAAGGTCATCAAACATCTGTTGGACAAGTTCTTCATCGTCCAGTTCCGCCAGGATGATATCTTCTTCTTCTGACATGCGCCTATTCCTTGAGTGGGCGGGGAGTCCCCTGCGTGGCATCGTTATGTCGACTATTGGGCCATTTTGCCGCGTCGAGACTGCATTATTTGCGACATTGCCGTTGTCCGAACCGACCTATAGGGCCAAAAATAGCAGATTGATAATGAAGAATTCGCAAGGAAATCTTCGATTTCTCGGGTTTGTTCTTTGTTTGTTCTAAGTTTACTACCACAATGCCAAAATGGAACAGGTGATTCACAATCCAGTGCTGCGTCGCAAAGCGCGCGCCAGCCTTAGCAATGCGCCAAGTCGTTTTGATATGGGGCGCGCAGCGGTCGATGATGGCTGGGAACAGCAGCCGCAGCCTGAGGTGATTCCCACCGAGATTCGGCTCGAACAGGTCCGCAGTGCCATTTCATACAATCGCTCGCCGGACCTGCCCTTTGATCGCTCGGTCAATCCTTATCGTGGCTGCGAACATGGCTGCATCTATTGTTTTGCTCGTCCCAGTCACGCCTACTTGGGCCTGTCGCCGGGGTTGGATTTTGAAACCCGGCTGATTGCCCGCCCCAATGTGGCCGCGGTGCTGCGCCAGGAGCTGTCTAAGCCGCGCTACCGGGTGGCGACCCTGGCCATGGGCACCAATACTGACCCTTACCAACCCTGCGAACGTGACCACGGGCTGGCGCGCGCCTGTCTGGAAGTGCTGCGGGATTTCAATCACCCGGTTGCCATCGTGACCAAGGGCAGCCTGATTGAGCGTGATCTCGATATCCTGTCCGAATTGGCTGCCAAGGGGTTGGTGCGGGTTGGCATTTCGGTCACCACGCTGGACCCGGACCTGTCGCGCCGGATGGAACCCCGTGCGCCGACGCCAGCGCGCAGACTGGCGGTGATCAACCGCCTCACCAGCGCCGGGGTGCCGGTGCGGTTGATGGCCTCGCCGGTGGTGCCGGGGCTGACAGACCACGAGCTGGAGGCGCTGCTGGCCGCCGGGGCTGCGGCGGGGGCAGATGCGGCCAGCTGGATCATGCTGCGCCTGCCACGGGAAGTATCGGAGCTTTGGCAGGCCTGGCTGGCAGAGCATGAGCCGGGGCGCGCGGCTAAGGTGATGGCGCGGCTGCGCGAAATGCATGGGGGGCGTGACTATGACCCGCGTTGGGGGCAGCGCATGCGCGGCGAGGGGGAATATGCCGAGATGATCGGGCGACGCTTTCAGATGGCCTGTAAGCGCCTGGGGCTGCAAAGCAGCGCGGCTCCGTTATCCTGCGATCTGTTCCAGCGTCCAGCACAACCCGGGGATCAGATGGCTCTGTTCTGAGCCATACAGTCAGGCGCGCACTGAACCGCCATGAGGTGTGCGTCAAGGACAAGGGGGCAATGCCTGCGCACTGCCCCCTTGAACATTTTCTATTACATTCGTCAGTCTTCTAGCCGCGACGGCGACCGCCCCGGCGGGAGCGACGCTCTGTGGCGGCCTGATCTTCTGCGCTGGTGCCATCGCTGGCTGAGGTAAAGGGACCAAGCACTTCGACAATCTGTTCCAGGCTGGGGCGCTCACCGCGCGGACGGGTGTCCAGGGCTTCGCGCATGGCGCGCAGGTGGTCGGGCATGGTGCCACAGCAGCCACCGATGATTTTGGCGCCGGAATTCCGTGCCATAACAGCATATTCGCCCATCAGTTCCGGGGTGCCATCATAGTGGATATGGCCATCGACATATTTGGGGATGCCGGCATTGCCCTTGGAGATAATCGGGCGCTCGGTACCCTGGGCGGCAAAGCCCAGCACGGTGCGCAGAATATCCGAAGAACCAGTGCCGCAATTTGCACCAAAAGCCAGCGGGGCATTGGAGAACTCTTCAACCAGCTGAGCCAGGTCGGCAGAGGTTACACCCATCATGGTGCGGCCCGCAGTGTCAAAGCTCATGGTGCCACACCAGGGCATATCCGCCAGGGCAAAGGCCTCGGCGGCGGCGCGGAATTCTTCGGGGGCGGAAATGGTCTCCACCCAGAGCACATCGACGCCGCCCTCTTTCAGGGCCTCGGCCTGTTCGTGGAACATTTCAACCGCCAGGGAGTGGCTCATCTCGCCGACTGGCTGCATGATTTCACCGGTTGGGCCAACGGAGCCTGCGACAGCAATCCTGCGGCTGGCCTTGTCGGCCACTTCGCGGCCCAATTCGGCCGCAGCGCGGTTCAGCTCACGTACCCGACCCTGGGCGTCATGCAGTTTCAGACGTGCAGCAGTGCCGCCAAAACTGTTGGTCAAAAACAGATCGCTGCCCGCATCGACAGAGCCCTGATAAAGCGCCATGATTTTTTTGGGCTCATCGGTGTTCCACAGTTCCGGCGCATCGCCGGATTGCAAACCCATGTTGAAGAGGTTGGTGCCAGTGGCCCCATCGGCCAGAAGAACGTCTTTTTCCGCAAGGAAATCAGCAAAGAATTTGGTCATCGGTGTGTCCTGTAAAAGGAGAGGCAAGTGCGGGCTGGTTTGGCCCCTTCGGCTGTCCTATCGCTCAAGAGCAGCAAAAGTTCACGCCTGCTGTGTCATGAGTGCGCATTAAGGGCAATTGCATAATCCTCAACTTGATTATGAGGCGCGTGAAGCCTGTGGCGCCGCCCGTGGGGATTGGTTCTCTGTTAGTTGGGCTTCGCCGTTCCATTCGGCGGCCTCAGTTTCTGATCCTGGTAAAACCCCGGGCAGGTTGAGGCCAAGGCTGCTACGCAGATCGTCTGACCGCATCAGGATCGCGGGTTGTACCGGGTCAGGGCGATGGATCAGGCGGAAAAGCTCGCACCCCGCGATCACCATATCCCCCCAATTGGGGCAGGCCATGTAGCGGGGCCGCCATTCAGGTGCAAAACAGGCCTTGAAGCGACGCAGGCCGGGATCCATTCGGGCGGCATAACGGTGATCGGGAACCGCAGCGAGCGAGAGGCGTGGGATCTCTTCTTGCTTGGCGCCCGCAATGGCTGCCCGCACCAGGCTGTGACCCGTTCCATCAGGGGCGTCGGGGCAGATGCGGATGAGGTCGAGGCACCATTCCGCATTTGCTATATGCAGGCTGACAAATCCGATAATGCGCTCTCCCTGCCAGGCCAGAAAGACCCGTTGTGTAGCGAGGTAATTGGCTTCAAATCGTCCCATGGTGGTGCCACGCGCACCGCCATGGTGGTTTTGCCAGGCCAGATCCAAGGCTTCCATCTGTTCCAGTGGCAGGCTGGGCGGAGCCGGGCGCACCGTTATGCCTGCCTTTTCGGCATGGCGCAGTTTACGGCGCAACTGGCGATGGCTGGACCCTGCCTCGCTGAAGGTCAGGGGCGTGACCACAGCCTCGGCGGCGATACGTAAGACCACCCAACCCGCCTGGCGGGCAGCGAGAGCATTGCGGGCTGAGCATTTGTAAAAGCAGGGCGTGGCATTGCGCTCGCGTGCGTATCGTTGCAAAGGGGCCAGGGTTTCTTTGAACACTCCGTTCATCGGGTCAAACAGGGCCACAGAAATCTGTGGGGTGTTCAGCAGCGCCAGCTGGTTAAACCCAAAGGCCTGAACATGGCCACCATTTTGCCGGATCACGCCGCTTTCGGCCCGGAACCGGTGATGCGGCAGCATCTCTGCTGCCCGGTGCTGGGCGCCCAGAAGATCGGGATCGGTAACCGGCGCGCGGATGGATTTAAGCCGCTCGGGCACAACCATGATCACACAGGCAATTGCGGCGGGCAGGGCATAATAGACCAGTCGAAACGCCAAAAGTGCCGCCAATAGCCCGGTGCTGTCCTGCGCGGGAAGCAGGGTAAAGATCATCAGCTCCAAGGGGCCGGTGCCGCCGGGCGCTGAGGACAGGATCGCGGCGCCCAGAGCGATGGCATAGACCACCAGAAGGGTTGTCCAGGAAATCTCGAGCATTGCGGGCAACAGGATCCAGAGGGCCGTTCCGGCGGCTGTTACATCGATCAGTGCCCAAACGGACAACGCCAGCATGGCGCGCAGCGAGGGCCAGCGCAGCGAAAGGGGGCCGAGGGTCAACCGGGGGGCAACAAAGCTGAAGGTGCTGGCGGCGAGTGCGAGGGCAACAAGCAGGGCGCCGAGGGGGCGGAACCAGGCAAAGACAGGAAAAAGCACCATGGCAAGGCCACAGATCACCGCCAGTGCCGCCATGAAGGTCAAAGCCACCAACCCGGTCAGCTGTGCTGCCTGCATCACGGTCAACCCGGGTACCAATCGCCACCGCGCATAGGCGCCGGTAACCAGGCCAAAACCCACAAACTGCGAAAAAGCGATTGCCGCCATTCCGGCGCGACGGGCTTGGGGGCCATCCAGGCCTGTTTGCAGGTGACGATGGGCCACGGCATCATAGCGCCCCAAAGCCCAGAAACTGAAACAAGTGGCGCTACAAGCAGCCAACCATTGCCAGAGCTGCAACTCCCCCAGCATGCCGCCAAGATCCGCAGCCGATGGCAGATCAATACGGGTCGAAAGCGCCCAGAGGCAAAGGGCAGCCATGGCAAAGGGCGCGGTCAGGCGCAGGACCTGAAAAGGCTGTCCTGCCGAAGGGAGTTTGAGGCTCTGCATTGTGATCTTTCTGCGGGGCCCGGAAGGGGCAGAAAGATCAGGCTAGCAAGCTCAGGTTTTTGTGACGTTAATTGCACCCGCAAATGGGCCCTAGCGGAGGGGGATTTGATGTGCCCCTTGCGGTTAGGTGGTTTCCAGCATTTCTGCGCAGGCCTCAGTCATAAACGCGGACATCTGTTCCTTGATGTCATCTGCGGTTATCTGCGTTTGGTTTTTTGCCTGCATGTCTGCGAGGATTTTGTTCAACACATCATCATGGCCGGGGTGTTGCAGGTCAGCGGTAACAACATCAGAGGCATAGCTCTCTGCCTGTGCATCGCTCAGGCTCAGGATATCCGCTGCCCAAAGCCCTAATAGTTTGTTGCAGCGGGCCCGGGCCTGAAATCGGAGATCAAGGTCATGCGCAAATTTTGCCTCAAAGGCCTGTACGCGGTCATCAAATGTCGTCATGTCACGTCCTCCAAAAAGCACTGTATTGGTATCGATATGGGACAATATGGGGCTGGAGACAGCGATTGCGACAATTTGCCGGTCTGAACGGGGCCAGCGCTTACCCTGTTTTGCGACCAGGATTGGGTAGATCGCCGGGCCAGATCCCAGATGTCTCGCGGATTTTTGCGGGTTTGCCTGCGACACTCTTTCCAAATGCGGTTCTATTCCTCTGGTTCGCGCCACTATACTTGCAGCAATTCCCCCCTTGCCCTATGAGAGCGGCAAGAAACCGGGCCGGGATTCCTGGCCTTTACCTCGAAAGGCTCCTCATGGCACGTCGCAAGAAGATCTACGAAGGCAAAGCCAAAACACTGTATGAAGGTCCGGAACCGGGCACCATCGTGCAGTATTTCAAGGATGACGCCACCGCGTTCAACGCCGAAAAGAAAGACGTGATCGAAGGCAAAGGTGTCCTGAACAACCTGCTGAGCGAATACTTCATGAAAGGCCTGGGCCAGATCGGCGTGCCGACACATTTCCTGAAGCGTCTGAACATGCGTGAGCAGCTGGTGCGGTCCTGCGAGATCATTCCCCTGGAAGTGATCGTGCGCAACTACGCTGCGGGCTCCATGTCCAAACGGCTTGGCATCGACGAGGGCACACAGCTGCCGCGTCCCATCGTCGAGTACTGCTACAAAGACGACAGCCTGGGTGATCCGCTGGTCTCCGAAGAGCATATCGCGGCCTTTGGCTGGGCCAGTCAGCAGGATATGGATGATATCCTCAGCCTGGCGCTGCGGGTGAACGACTTTATGTCCGGCGTCATGTTTGGTGTTGGGATCCGTCTGGTGGACTTCAAGATCGAAATTGGCCGCGTCTATGACGGCGATTTCCAGCGTCTGGTGGTGGCCGATGAGATCAGCCCCGACAGCTGCCGCCTGTGGGACATTGAGAGCGGGCAGAAGCTCGACAAGGATGTGTTCCGTCGCGACCTGGGCAGTCTGACCGATGCCTATAGCGAAGTGGCGCGCCGTCTGGGCGTGATGCCAAACAATCCGCCAAGCCCCAGCAAGCCGACGCTGGTGAACTGATCTGGTGAACATACTCTCTCCCCTATCTCCCGTCGAGCCGGGGGGGTACTACATTTTCTGCAAAGGGCGCGACCAGGGGTCGGCTCCCATCGAAGCTGAGGAACGACACGATGAAGGCACGGGTGCATGTAATGCTGAAGAACGGGGTTCTGGATCCACAGGGTGAGGCCGTGCGCCACGCGCTTGGGGCTCTGGGCTTTGATAAGGTCGAAGGCGTGCGTCAGGGCAAGGTGATTGATCTTGACCTCACGCCGGGCGCCACCGAGGCCGATGTGACCGAGATGTGCGAAAAGCTGCTCGCCAATACTGTGATCGAATCCTACAGCATCGAGATGAAGTGATGAAAGCAGCCGTCGTCGTATTTCCCGGATCCAATTGCGACCGCGATCTTGCGGTTGCCTTTGAACAGGCCGGCTTTGATGTCTCAATGGTGTGGCACAAGGACAGTGTGCTGCCCGAGGGTATTGATATCGTAGGCGTTCCCGGTGGTTTCTCCTATGGGGACTATCTGCGCTGCGGTGCCATTGCGGCCCAGTCGCCGATCTGTCAGGCAGTTGTCGAACATGCCAACCGTGGCGGCTATGCCATGGGGGTTTGCAACGGCTTCCAGATCCTCACCGAGACGGGTGTTCTGCCAGGCGCATTGCTGCGCAATGCCGGGCTGAAATACATTTGCCGCACCGTCGATCTGCAGGTCGCCACCGAAGACAGTGTCTTTACCAATGGCTATGCCAAGGGCGATGTGATCGGCATTCCGATCGCGCATCACGATGGCAACTACTTTGCCGATGCAGAGACCATCGCCGCGTTGAAAGACCAGGACCGCATTGCCTTTACCTATGCGGACAATCCAAATGGGTCGGTTGATGATATCGCCGGTATCCTGTCTGAAAACCGCCGCGTGCTTGGTATGATGCCGCACCCAGAGCGCGCCGCTGACGAAGGTCATGGTGGCACCGACGGAACGGCAGTCTTTCGCGCATTGGCCGGTATTGTCGCCGCGGCGTGACTTGAGCTCCTGCGGCGCCAGGAATAGGGTAAACCTATGAATGCGCCGCAGACTCCCAAAGCAGCCCCAGAAAAAGAGACCGGATCGCGCACCATTCCCTGGGGAGCGCGACTGGCGCTTTTGCTGTTCATGGGGGTTGCGGCAGTCACTGTCTGGGTGACCAACCAGCAATTGACCCATCGCTTTACCGACAGTACCCGCAATCGCGGCGAACTGCGGCTGGCGCTCTATTCTGGCAACCTTGTCAGCGAGTTGCGACGTTATGCGATTGTGCCTCAGCTGCTGGCGCGGGATCAGACCCTGATTGCGGCCCTGCAAAGCCAGGACTTCTCTCTATCAACCCAGCGCCTGTTGTCCTTCATTGAGGAAATCGGCGCGGACTCGATCATGCTGATGGCCAATGACGGTCGCACAGTTGCGGCGACCAATCGTAACCGGTTGGGCGAAAACCATCGCAATGAGGCCTATTTTGTTGATGCCGCCCGCGCCAGATCGACGGTGTTTTCCGTGATCAAACGCGAAGTGGGCGGCTACCGATTTACCTATTCCCGCCGGGTGGTGGATATATCGGGCCTGCTGGGCGTGATCGTCATCGAGGTTGATCTGCGCAAATTTGAACGCGCCTGGGCCGGGGTTTCGGATGCGGTGATGGTCACCGACAGCAAGGGCAATATCGTCCTGGCAACCGAGGCGCGCTGGCGGGGCCTCAAGGAGGGGGAGGCGCTGCTGTTGCAGACCCCCGAAAGCGCCATTCAGCGCGCCATCCGCGCGACGGCGGACTGGAGCACCCTGCCAGCTGATGCCTATTTGCAGGGTGAGGCGGTGATGCGGCTGGAGAACCGGGTGCCGTTTCAGGGCTGGCGGATGACCTCTTTCACCACCTTTGCTTCGATCCGCGAAAGGGTGAACGCGGTTTTGGCACTGGAGATCATGGGATTCGCCATCCTGCTGGCGCTGGCCTTTTATGCGCTCAGCCGCAAGACCGCGCTGCGCATGGCGCTGTTCCAGCGGGAGTCGGCGGAGCTTCGCGTATTGAACGCACGGCTCCAGCGGGAAATTGCCGAGCGCGAACGCATGCAAAAGACCCTTGCGGTGGCAGAACAAAGCCTGGCGCAGAGCTCAAAACTGGCGGCTCTGGGCGAGATGTCGGCAGCTGTCAGCCACGAGTTGAACCAGCCCTTGGCGGCGATGAAAACCTATCTGGCTGGGGCGCGGCTTTTGCTCAATCGCAACCGCCCTGATGAGGCGCTGGCCTCCTTTGGCCGGATTGATGATCTGATCGAACGCATGGGGGCGATTACGCGCCAGCTGAAGTCCTATGCCCGTAAGGGCGGTGATGCCTTTAGCCCTGTAAACCTTGGCGATGCGCTGGCCTCCAGCCTGTCGATGATGGAGCCACAGCTGCGCCAGCGCCATGTCAAGATCACCCGTATCCTTCCGGATGATCCGGTCTTTGTCATGGCCGATCGCATGCGGTTAGAACAGGTTATGGTCAACCTCTTGCGCAATGCGCTGGATGCCACCAAATCGGTTGAGGAGCCTGAGGTTGAGATCCTCCTGGCTGCGGGTGAGACTGCGACCCTGTCGGTGCGCGACAATGGGGTGGGGATTGAGGATTTTGGAAGCCTGTTTGATCCCTTCTACACCACCAAACAGGCCGGTGACGGGGTTGGGCTGGGGCTTGCCATCTCCTCTGGGATCGTGAACGACCTAGGGGGAAGGCTCGCAGCGCGCAACGGACAAAAAAGCGGCGCCGTGTTTGAAATGCAATTGCCGATCCTTGTGGATGGCATCGAGGCTGCCGAGTAGCGGCCCGTAACGAAAAGTGAGAAGGGGTGTCCTATGGCACAGGCCATGAAAATTGCGATCGTGGATGATGAGCAGGATATGCGCCAGTCGATCAGCCAATGGTTGGCGCTTTCGGGCTATGACACCGAGACCTTTGCCAGTGCCGAAGAGGCGCTCAAGGAGTTGGGGGCGGATTACCCTGGCATTGTCATTTCGGATATCAAGATGCCTGGCATGGATGGCATGCAGTTTCTGAAAAAGCTGATGGGCAGCGATAGTGGCCTGCCGGTTATCATGATCACCGGCCATGGTGATGTACCAATGGCGGTTGAGGCAATGCGAGTTGGTGCCTTTGATTTCCTTGAAAAACCTTTTAACCCCGATCGCATGTCAGAGCTGGCAAAACGTGCCACTGGTGCGCGCCGCCTGACGCTGGACAACCGGGCGCTGCGCCGTGAGCTGTCGGATGGTAGCCAGATCATGAAAAAACTCATCGGCATGAGCCCAGTGATGGAACGTCTGCGCGAAGATATTCTGGATCTGGGGCAGGCCGATGGTCATGTGCTGATTGACGGTGAAACCGGCACAGGCAAGACCCTGGTTGCCCATGCGCTGCATGCGGTCGGCAGCCGGGCGGGTAAGAAATTTGTGCTGATCTCCTGTTCTGCCCTAGAAGAAGAGGCGCTGTCCAAACGCCTGTTTGGTCCCATGCAGCCCGAAGACAGCCTGCTGCCTGCCATGGAAGAAGCCCGTGGCGGTACTTTGGTTCTGGAGGGGGTCGAGGCGCTGAGCGAGAGCCTGCAGGCAAAACTGCTGAGCGCCATCAACGAGCAGGGGACACCTGGTGAGACGCGGATCATTGCGATTTCCAATCTGCAAGAGGCCGGCAAAACCTGCGAGGATGCCCTGCGCTCGGATCTGTTTTACCGTCTTGCAGCACTGCGCGTCACGGTCCCACCACTGCGTCAACGGGGCGAAGACATCCTGACGCTTTTCACTCGTCTGTGTGAACAATTTGCCGAAGAATACGGCTGTGACGCTCCGCAGGTCTCGGCGCAGGAGGCAGCCCAGCTGTTGCAGGCGCCCTGGCCAGGGAATGTGCGCCAGCTGATCAATGTGGCTGAGCGGGCTGTGCTACAGGCGCGGCGCGGCTCTGGCACCATTGCCTCATTGTTGATGTCTGATCACGAAGAAATGCAGCCGGTGATGACCACCGAGGGCAAGCCGCTGAAGGAATATGTCGAAGCCTTTGAGCGTATGTTGATTGATAACACCATGCGCCGCCACAAGGGGTCGATTGCCAGCGTCATGGAAGAACTCTGCCTGCCGCGTCGGACCCTGAACGAGAAGATGGCAAAATACGCGCTGCAGCGTTCCGATTACCTCGGATAACGCGGTTTCTACCTGCAGGGCATAGGTTGCCCTGTGGGTAAGATTACTTTCTACTGGGGTGCCAGTGATTTGGCCTGGGGACAGAGCTACCTGTCAGCGCCAGACCCGGATTTTTTTTAATTTAACATTCATCATTTTGCAGTTTACCCGCTTTGTTGCCGCATCGACGGGCCAGGAATGACGAATGTCCATTGTCATTTCCGCCGTGCTGGTCTTATGGTGACCCTATGGGACGCGGTCTGCGTACCGGCCCAGCACTGATTGAGATTCGCTGTCTCGCAAATTTGACCGGCATGATCCGTGATCGGAACGACCCGACATCGGCATGAACCGCAAAAGCAAGACAGACCGATTGGCTCCGAAACCATACGGAGCAGCTAAGCGCCTCTTTGACAAATCAAAGAGGGATAACAAGGCAGGCAACGGGCCCTCCCGACCTGTCGGAGAAGAAACGCGATGACGCGCGCGAGAGCGAAGAGCATACAGGCACGAGGACCGGACGTAAGTTCCAGCGCCATCTCCTGTGGTGCGCCGTCCCAGATCGCCCTGACAAGACACCCCCCAATACATGCGCGGCCCCCTGATAAGGGGAGGCTTGCGCCTGCGCAGGGCAGGTGCACTAAGGAAACATGGCAAAGAAGATGCTTATCGATGCCACCCACGCGGAAGAAACCCGCGTCGTGGTGGTCGACGGAAACAAGGTTGAGGAGTTCGACTTTGAATCCGAGAACAAACGCCAGCTAGCTGGCAATATCTATCTGGCAAAAGTCACCCGGGTCGAACCTTCGCTACAGGCGGCCTTTGTGGAATATGGCGGCAATCGCCACGGATTTCTGGCCTTTTCGGAAATCCATCCCGATTATTACCAGATCCCGGTTGCCGACCGCGAAGCCCTGATGGAAGAAGAGCGCGCCTATGCGGAAGCACAGCGCGCTCGGGATGAGGACGAAGAGTCCAAACCCTCCCGCTCGCGTTCGCGGGGCCGTAAAGGCTCGCGCTCCAAAGCGGCCAAAGTCACTTCTGGCGATGCGGTGGAAACCAAAGAAGTTGCACCAGCCAAGGTCGAAGAACCTGTAAGTTCTGACGCCACCACATCTGAAACCCCTGTGGTTTCGGAAATCGCTGGCATGGAAACCATCGATCTGGTGGATGAGGTGGAAAGCGATGAGGCCAAGCTGGCCGAAGTTCCCGAAGGCTCCTCGCCGATGGAACGGGTCGCTGACACCCCTGTAGAAGAACCTACGGTTGCAGAAGAGGCCAGCCCTGAAGAAGAGGGTGCAGCCCAATCTGAATCCAGTGTTGAAGCTGACGCAAGTGTTGAAGCTGCGAGCGAAGACGCTGAAGCCGCTGCCGATGAAGCACCAGCTCAAGAAACATCTGAACAAGCTGCTGTGGAACCCGCAGGAGAAGAGGCGCCCGTGTCCGAGGCGCCTGTTGCTGCTGAAGCAACTTCTGAGGATGCCACGGTTCAGGCGCCTGAATCAGACGCGGCTGACAAAGAGGCTGGCGACGGCGAAGCAGCCAAGGTCGCAAGCAACGAGACTGGCGACAGCGATGAGCAGGGTGAGGCACGTGCCGATGCCAGCTCAAAAGATGAAAGCATTGAATCGGTTGCCGACGAAGACGACAGCGAAGACATTCGTCCGGCGCGCAAGCCTCGTCCACGTCGTTACAAGATCCAGGAAGTGATCAAGGTCCGTCAGGTTCTGCTGGTCCAGGTCGTTAAAGAAGAGCGCGGCAACAAAGGTGCCGCTCTGACCACCTATCTGTCGCTGGCAGGCCGCTACTGTGTTCTGATGCCCAATACCGCGCGCGGTGGTGGCATTAGTCGCAAGATCACCAATGCCGTTGACCGTAAAAAACTGAAAGACATCGCCACCGAAATCGACGTGCCATCTGGCGCCGGTCTCATTGTGCGCACCGCAGGTGCCAAGCGCACCAAGGCAGAGATCAAGCGCGACTATGAATACCTGCAGCGCCTCTGGGAGCAGATCCGCGAGCTGACGCTGAAAAGCGTTGCCCCTGCCAAGATCTACGAAGAAGGTGATCTGATCAAACGTTCGATCCGCGACCTTTACAATCGTGAGATCGACGAGGTTCTGGTTGAAGGCGAGCGCGGCTACCGCATCGCCAAGGACTTCATGAAAATGATCATGCCGTCCCACGCCAAAAACGTGAAGAACTACCAGGAAACCCTGCCGCTCTTTGCCCGTTTCCAGGTCGAGAGCTACCTTGGTGGGATGTTCAATCCGACAGTGCAGCTGAAATCCGGTGGCTATATCGTGATTGATACCACCGAGGCCCTGGTTGCTGTTGACGTGAACTCGGGTCGGGCGACAAAACAGTCCTCGATCGAGGAAACCGCGCTGAACACCAATCTGGAGGCCGCTGAAGAGGTGGCGCGCCAGCTGCGTCTGCGCGACCTTGCCGGTCTGATCGTCATCGACTTCATCGACATGGATGAGCGTAAGAATAACGCCGCCGTTGAAAACCGCATGAAGGACAAGCTGAAGACCGATCGCGCCCGCATTCAGGTGGGTCGTATCTCAGGCTTTGGTCTGATGGAAATGTCGCGCCAGCGTCTGCGTCCCGGTATGATCGAGGCGACAACACAGCCCTGTCCACATTGCCACGGCACGGGGCTGATCCGCTCGGATGATTCCATGGCCCTGTCGATCCTGCGTCAGATCGAGGAAGAAGGCACCCGCCGCCGCTCACGCGAGGTTCTGGTGCGTTGCCCGATCGATATCGCCAACTATCTGATGAACCAGAAGCGGGAGCATATCGCGCAGATCGAAACGCGCTATGGTCTGTCGGTTCGCATCGAAGGGGATGCGCATCTGGTCAGCCCAGATTTCACCCTTGAGAAGTTCAAGACCGCAACTCGTGTGGTGGCCGTCGCTGCGGCTCCGGTTGTTTCTGTGGATACCTCGCTGATGGCGCAGATCGATGCGGATGAAGCCGAAGCGGATGAGGACGAACTGCCCCAGGAGGATGTGGCTGAAGCTGCCGAGGCTGAGAGCAATGGCGAAGATAAGCCTAAGCGCAAGCGTCGTCGGCGTCGTCGCCGCAAGTCTGGTAACGGTGGTGAAAACTCTGAGGCTGATAGCAACGGAAACGAGGCGAGCGACAGTGCTGAAGCGTCTGAAGCCGCAGCTGATGGTGACGCTGCAGCGGATACCCAGCCCGCTGACGAAGCGGGTTCAGAAGAGAAAAAGCCAAGCCGTAAGCGGACCCGTACCCGTGGTGGACGGTCGCGTAATAAGAAGACCGGAGAGACCGCTGTTGCCGAGAACACAGAGGCTGAAGGCGTCGAGGCATCCACTGGTGCGACTGAAGCCCAGCCTGCGGCTGAGGTCGCAGCCGAGCCATCTGCACCTGAAGAGGCTGCGGCTCAAGCCGAGGCACCTGTGGCAGGAGATGTGACATCTGCGGCAGCGGATGCAGAGGTTTCCGAGGCACCAGCTGATGCACCCATGGCGGAAACTGTGACTGAAACGACAGCTGCTGAAGCCGCTACCACGGAAGTGGAAGTGGCTGCAGTTGAAGAGACACCTGCGGAAGAGGCCCCTGTCGTAGAACCTGCTGAGGCGGAGGCCACAACGGAGGCTGTCAGCGAACCGGTTGCAGAGGCCCCTGAAGAGCCCGCAGTCGAAGCAGAACCTGCAGTAGCTGCGGCTGAGCCAGAAGCGGCAGTAGCTGAAGTGGAACCTGAAGCGATTGCAGCAAGCGCGGAGCCGGAAGTGGCGGTTGCTGTCGCGGAACCAGAACCCGCGGCCCCACCCAAGCCCAAGCGGCGCGGCTGGTGGTCAATCGGTTAAAGCAAAGAGGCGGCCCCCGGGGTCGCCTTTTTCTTTGCTGCGTAAAGGGGGTTGGGGAAAATTTAGGAGGTGCCCAAAGGTGGTTGATGAGAGATCAGACTTGCTGGGCGAAATCCTGGAACAGGAGACACGTGTGTGGCAGGCCCTGGTTGACGGCGATGCAGAGGCCGATTTGGCTGCGCTTCATGTAGATTTTCTCGGCGTCTTTCCCAGTGGCTTTGCCACCCGCGCGGATCACTGTGATCAGCTGCGACAAGGGCCGACAGTGGTTTCTTTTGAACTCACAGAAGCGCGAGTTCTGCAGCTGGGTGCGGATCATGCCTGCCTGTCATATTTGGCGCGGTATCAACGTCCCGGTGCTGCAAAGGCGGATGCGATGTATGTATCTTCCATTTGGCAACGGCAGGGAGAGGGCTGGCTGAACCTCTTTAGTCAGGACACCCCCACAGCAGGATCAATTCCCGTCTAGGGTCATAAGATTCATTTGAATTTGTGGAGAGGGTTTCGCCAGCCGACTAGCCACCTTTGCGAATCTGATAGACCTGATGGTTTTCGCCCGCGCTTTGGCCCAGAAACACATGCCCGGCCTCGGTGCAGAAATGCGGGATGTCGATGATGGCAGCCGGGTCATCTGCAAGCACCTGCAAAACCTCGCCCGCCACCATGGCTTTCAGGCGTTTGCGCGCCTTTAGCACCGGCAGGGGGCAAAGCAGCCCAATGGCATCCAGGGTGGCATCGCTGTTGTTGGCAAAGGTATCCATGGCTTCCAGATAATCCGCTGCTCACGTCCTGTCCACAAGGATGTGACCAATGCCCCTCGTGACCTTTGCTACGGGCTGGTCTATGGGTCATGGGAACCTGATTTTGGGGAACGAGATGTTTGGAATTGAGATCATAGATGCAGGTCTTTTGCCTGCCATGTTTGTGGCGCTGCTGGGCGGCTTGATTAGCTTTCTGTCCCCCTGCGTGCTGCCGATTGTGCCGCCCTATCTCGCATATATGAGCGGTGTTTCAATTGGTGAGATGCAGGGCACGGCCGCGGCACGGCGCAAGGTGATCCTATCGGCGCTGTTCTTTGTTATGGGCCTGTCGACGGTGTTCCTTTTGCTGGGCTTCACCGCCTCCTTCTTTGGCGCATTTGTGCTGCAAAATCAGGAGCTTTTTGCCCAGGCTTCAGGTGTTGTGGTGATCATCTTTGGCCTGCATTTTCTATCTGTGTTCCGTATCCCGATCCTTGACCGGGAGGCGCGTGTCGATACCGGGCAGGCGGGTGGATCTGTGCTTGGGGCCTATGTGCTGGGGTTGGCCTTTGCCTTTGGCTGGACGCCCTGCATTGGCCCGCAACTGGGCGCGATCCTGTCGCTGGCCGCCTCCGAGGCCTCGGTCACGCGCGGCACCCTGCTGCTGGGCATCTATGCGCTTGGCCTTGGCGTGCCTTTCCTGCTGGCGGCGATCTTCGTCAACCGCTCAATGGCGGTGATGAACAAGATGAAGCGCCATATGGGGCTGATCGAAAAAATCATGGGCGCCCTGCTGCTGCTGGTGGGCTTTATGCTGGTCACTGGCCTGTTTTCAAGTTTCTCCTGGTGGCTCTTGGAGGCCTTCCCCTTCCTCGCCACTCTGGGCTAGGGCAAAGGGTTCTCCTGACCAATGCAGCCAACCTCTCTCGGGCAGATGTCCGGGAGAGGTTTTTCTGTTTCAGGCCCTGTCGCGGCCTTACTCTGGTCGGAAATTGCGGATAATCTGGCAGCAGAAGCAATGAGGCCAGGGAATGGACAGTGCAGTGCCGGGCTCAGCAGGGCCGGAGCCAGAGACCAGCCAGGACGTGAATGCCGCACCGGTGCGTGCGCGGCGGGTGTTTTATATTCCTGGCTATGACCCCATTCACCCGCGCCGCTACCGAGAGCTGTATCGCAAGGAAGCTGCCGCACAGGCGGAAATCAGCGCCTATCAAATCGCATTGCGGCCTCAGGCAAAAGCCGCTTCTAACGAAGGCGAGAAGCCGCGCCCCTATGGCTGGCGGGTTTCAGCTGCGATTGATGATCACCCTGTACGGTCAGAGTTTAGCGTGCTGGTTTGGTCTGATATTGTGCGCGACAGTATGGATGCCTCAATTGCGGGCACCTATCTGCAACTGATCCGCACCGCCTGGATTTATATCACCTCTGGCACCCTGGGTCGCCTCATGCGGCTGCGCAAGGGCCCTGTGATCGCGGCGCTCTATCCTGTTGGCATGCTGCTGGTTCAGGCACTCCTTGCCCTTCTATTGCTCTGGGCCTGTGTTGCGGGCTGGGAGGCAGTTCTGGCTTTGCTCGGAGACCAGATGTCCTGGGTTTTGCAGCTGCCCGGTTGGGGGATCGGCGCAGCGGCGGCCCTTGCCCTGCTCAGGTGGTTCAAAAAGCAGGACGGTAAGTTCTTTGCCTATTACCTGATGCATGACTACGCCTATTCAGCTGCTTCACGCGGGGAAAACCCACCTGAGTTGGAGGCGCGGATTGCCGCCTTTAAGGAAGAGATCAGCGCGGCCTTGAGGGCAGGCGATATTGATGAGCTGCTGGTTGTTGGGCATTCTTCGGGGGCGCATGTCGGGGTTTCGGTTCTGGCGGATCTGATCCGGGAAGGCCTGCCCGAGACCTGTCCTGAAATCGGGTTTCTGTCTCTGGGGCAGGTGGTGCCGATGGTGTCTTTCCTGCCCCGCGCCAGCCGCTTGCGCGCCGATCTGCAATATCTGTCCCAGCGGGAGGAAATAGCCTGGGTTGATGTCTCGGCACCGGGCGATGGCTGTGCCTTTGCACTCTGTGATCCGGTCTCGGTCAGTGGCGTTGCCCCCCCTGACAAGCGCTGGCCCCTGGTGTTCTCCGCCGCCTTCACCCAGACACTGAGCCCGGCGCGATGGGCCGAGTTGCGCTGGCGGTTTTTCCGGCTGCATTTTCAGTACTTATGCGCCTTTGACCGGCCTGGTGATTATGACTACTTCCGCATTACCGCCGGGGCACAGACGCTGCGGCAGCGCTATCGGTCCCGCAAAGCCTCAGGGAGCCGGATTGACGTGCCTGTGTCCAAATATATTTCGGTGAGACCGGAATGAGCGCATCTGAAAGACAGCCACCCAAACCCGCCGCACGACCCAATCGTGTTTCGCTGTGGCGGTATGTAAAGCTGTTTCGCGAGGATATCCTGTCAGCGCAACCGGCCAAGCTGTACCGGGCCTGGATGGCCGAATTTCGCGCCCCGAGTTTTCGCTCCTATCTGATCAATCAGCCCGACCTGATCAAGCGGGTGCTGAAAGAGCAGCCGGATGACTTCCCCAAGTCTGATCGCATAGCAGAGGGGCTAAAACCGCTACTGGGAAATTCGGTGTTCCTGACCAATGGCGAGACCTGGAAGCGCCAGCGTCGCATCATTGATCCCGCCTTTGAGGGTGGGCGATTGAAGGCAACCTATCCGGCAATGCGGGCCGCTGCGGATTCTGCGATACTGCGTTTGCTGGCGCAGGTCGGGCAGGGCGCCAAGATCGAGGTGGAAGAGGTCACCAGCCATGTGGCGGCGGATGTGATCTTTCGCACCCTGTTTTCGATCCCCATCGAGAATAAGGTTGCCGGAGAGGTCTTTACCCGGTTTCGCGATTATCAACGCAGCCAGCCCCTGTTGAACCTGGCGGCCTTTGTGCCGCTGCCCAAATGGATGCCGCGGTTTTTTCGACGTGGGACCCGCCCCAACGCCAATGTCATCCGGGCGCTGTTCACCGACCTGACCGAAGCGCGCATGGCAGAGATTGAGGCAGGCAGCGCGCCCGAGGATCTGGCCACCAAGATCATGACCACGACGGATCCCCAAACCGGGGCGCGCTTTGACGCGCAGGAAATGGTGGATCAGGTGGCGATCTTCTTTCTGGCGGGGCATGAAACCAGTGCCTCGGCCCTAGCCTGGACGCTCTATCTGATGGCGCTATATCCCGACTGGCAGGAGCAGTTGGCACAGGAAGCTGGCGCGCTGGAGGATGAGAGTTTTGCCGCGATCTCAAAATTGCGCCTGTCGCGGGATGTGTTTCGTGAGGCGCTGCGGCTCTATCCGCCGGTGCCAATGATGGTGCGCGAGGCCAGCTGCCCGGTGACCTTCCGCAACCGGTCGGTGCCGAAGGGGGCGCAGATTGTGCTCAGCCCCTGGCATCTGCAACGGCATGAAAAACTATGGGACAATCCGGACGGGTTTGACCCGAACCGCTGGCAGACGGAGAATGGCAAGCAATGCCAGCGTGATGCCTATATTCCCTTCTCCGCCGGGCCGCGTGTCTGCCCGGGGGCTGGGTTTGCCATGGTGGAGGGGCCATTGATCCTGTCGATGATCCTGCGCCATTTCAAAATTGCCTGCGTTAAGGGGGCAGCCCCTGTGCCGGTGGCGCATCTGACGGTGCGCTCAAGGAATGGGATCTGGTTGCAGATGACCCCGCGCGAGGCGGCAGGTCAGTCCTGAGCGAAAAGACGCGACTGCAAATCACGTAGAACAAACAGCCGAATGGCAGAGGCCAATCCGCAATCTGCCCCGCGAGCTTCATCAATTTCGGCTGCTAACTCATTGATCGGTCTGCCAGTTCGGCTGGCGATTTGGCGAAAAGCCAGCCAAAAGGGATCTTCCAATGAGACCGATGTCCGGTGCCCGCGTAAGGTCAGGGAGTGTTTACGAGGGCGGCTGTTCATTGGTCGCTCTTGTCGCCATCAAGGTGGCCATCAAGATCACGCTTTGCCTTGGCAGCACGGGCCTTTTCCAGCTCTTTTTCCAGCTTGCTTCGGCCAAATTTGACAGCGTTTTCGTCAGCGCGGGCCCTATCCTTGGCCCGCGCCTGGGTCTTGCGATACCGGTTCAGATTGACCGGCATGCCCATTAGTCCTTGGGACCGATCATCTGCTCGGGGCGAACAACCGCATCAAAGGTCGCCTCATCCACAAAGCCAAGCGCGATGGCCTCTTCTTTGAGGGTGGTGCCGTTTTTGTGGGCGGTCTTGGCAACCTTGGTGGCATTGTCATAGCCAATGGTCGGCGCCAGAGCGGTCACCAGCATCAGCGATTCTTTCATCAGCTTGTCGATGCGTGGCTCGTTGGCCTGAATGCCGTCCAGCATCCGTTCGGTAAAGCTGTCGGTGGCATCGCCCAAGAGCTGGATCGACTGCAACAGGTTGTAGGACATCATCGGGTTATAGACGTTGAGCTCAAAATGGCCCTGGCTGCCGGCAAATTTGATCGCCGCGTCATTGCCCATGACATGGGCCGCCACTTGCGTCAGGGCCTCGGCCTGGGTGGGGTTCACCTTGCCGGGCATGATCGAGGAGCCTGGCTCGTTCTCGGGCAGGATCAACTCTCCCAGACCGGAACGGGGGCCGGAGCCCAGGAAGCGGATGTCGCTGGCGATCTTGTAGCAGCTGCCTGCGATGGTCGCGAGGGCGCCCGACAGGAAGACCATGGCGTCATGGGCGGCCAGGGCCTCAAACTTGTTGGGGGCGGTGACAAAGGGCAGATCGGTGATCTCTGCCATATTGGCGGCGACGGTCTCGCTCCAACCCTTTTGGGTGTTCAGACCGGTACCAACAGCGGTGCCGCCCTGAGCGAGCTCATAGATGCCGGGCATGGCCAGCTCGACACGGGCAATGCCCTGACGGATCTGATGGGCGTAGCCCCCAAATTCCTGACCCAGAGTCAGCGGAGTCGCATCCTGGGTATGGGTCCGGCCAATCTTGATGATGTCTTTGAACTCTTCCGATTTGTTCTCAAGACCCTTGGCGAGTTTTTCCAGACCGGGCAGCAGCACGTCACGTACCGACATGGCGGTGGCGATATGCATGGCGGTGGGGAAAGTATCGTTGGAGGACTGGCCCATGTTGCAATGGTCATTGGGGTGAACCGGGTCTTTTGATCCGATCACGCCGCCGAGCATCTCAATCGCACGGTTGGCGATGACCTCGTTGGAGTTCATGTTGGACTGGGTGCCGGAGCCGGTCTGCCAAACCACCAGTGGGAAGTTGTCGTCAAACTTGCCCTCGATGACTTCACCCGCAGCGGCGATGACGGCATCCGCGATGCGGTCTTCCATCTTGCCGGAGGCCTTGTTGGCCATGGCGCAGGCCTGTTTGATCACACCCAGGGCGCGCACGATGGCGACGGGCTGCTTTTCCCAACCAATGGGGAAGTTCATGATCGAGCGCTGTGTCTGAGCGCCCCAATATTTGTCTGTAGGAACCTCTAGCGGACCAAAGCTGTCGGTCTCGGTGCGGGTATCGGACATCTTGTCTATCTCCGTCTGGTATGCCGTTGCATGCCGTTTATCCTCTGCGTCCTCGCGACGCAATTGGCCAGTTGCGCGCAGCATAGCTTATCACGGGCCGGGGTATAGGGAGAATTCGCCCAATTGGGATTGTTCCATGTCATTGCTAGATGTACTCAGATCTTTAGAATGGATGTGAAGCGGAGGCTTTGGCCACTAGGCACCCGTTTATTGCCAGTACAATGGGAGATCACTGTGATCCAAAAAGTCGAACCCTGCCGCCCGGTATTTGCGGCACAAGCCCTTCGACCAAGCCCGTTCAAAGAACGGATTCTTCCTGTGGTTTTGTCGCTGCTGGTTTTTACCCTCGCGCTGCTCTTTGGCCAGGTTTCCCGGGCTTCGGCCCATGAGGTATCCGATTTTCTGGGCCATTATTCTGGCTCGGCTGAAGTAACGCAAAGCGATGGAACGCGTGATCTGCGTAATTTGAGCGTGGTGATTTCCGAGACCCATAATGGCTTTGAGGTTCAGTGGAGCACGGTAACCGAAAAAGAGGACGGGCGGCGCAAGGAGAAATCTTACACGGTTGAGTTCATCCGAAGTGACCGCAGAGGAATTTTTTCTGCGGCGATGCATCGGAATGTCTTTGGTCATGAGGTGCAGCAGGATCCGATGAAAGGGCAGCCCTATGTCTGGGCGCGCCTAACCGGCGATACATTGACGGTGTTTTCGATGTTTATTCACCAAAACGGCGATTATGAGATGCAGCAATATGACCGCAGCCTGACCGAAGAAGGGCTCGCTCTGGTTTTTCAAACGCACCGCAATGGCGAGCCTGTGCGCCAGATTGAAGCTGAGCTTCTGCGTCAATGATGGCCAGGCCAGAGGAAAGGCGACTGAGCAAAGACTGAGCCAGTCGCTATGTTCCCTGTTGCTACATTGAGGGTGTATTGAGATTCGAGTACGGGCAAGCCGACATATTCAGGCAGGGCCGTCTGTGAAGAGTCCAAAACAGTCACCACGTGCTGCTCCACCAGCAAAGCGGAGGGTGCCCACTCCCAATTAGATGAACGCGGGACTTGTGATGGGACTAGTGTTTGCGGAAACTGTCCAGCGACACAACATCCCCCTCAGAGGCGCGCGGCGCGTTGTCATCCTCATCGCTGTCGTCCACTTCAGGTTCATCATCCAAGTGAGAGAGCTCTTCATCGTCATTTTCATCTGCGGATTCAAACCGCAGCCCAAATTCAACCGAAGGATCGACAAAGGTCTCGATCGCGTCATAGGGAATATAGAGCGGTTCTGGTGCGTCACCGAAGTTCAGGGTGATGCCAAAGCCATCTTCACCAACGTCCAGATTGTCGTACCAATGCTGCATCACCACCGTCATGGCGCCGGGATAGCGATCCCGCAACCAGTCTGCCAATTGGGCGTCCGGGTGGTTAGTATCAAAGGTGATGAAGAAATGATGGTTCCCGGGCAGGCCCTTGTCCGCCACATCCTGCAGGACGGTGCGAATGAGGCCGCGCATGGCGGAGTGCATCAGATTGCCGTAGTCGATCTCGCGGGACATGAAAGACACCCCTGTTAAAATTGCTGCACCAGCATAGGGGATTCTACCAGAAACTAAAGGGGAGCCCGGCTGGTTTTTGTCATTATTTTGGAGCTCTAGCTGGAGCAAGAAACCCGGCCTTTGACCGGGTGCCTGTTGCTATAGCGCCGACAGCAGGGGCTGCACAAAGAGCCCGGCCAGAGCCATGATCGCAAGCAGCCAGAACAGCCGTCCGCGCAGGCCATAGGCGACCAGTGGCGCCAGCAGGGTCAGCAGCAGGGCGGCAGGGGCCAGACTGTGAAGATTGGGCCAGGGCATCGCCAATGGGCCTGTTTGCAGATGGGTAACCTCTTGAAACAGCACATGGAGTGCAAACCAGACCATCAGGTTGAGGATAACACCAGTCACAGTGGCGGTAATCGCCTTGAGCGCAGCTGCAAGCCGGGGCAGGGCCGCCAGGCGCTCTACATAGGGGGCGGCTGCAAAAATCCACAGGAAACAGGGCATGAAGGTCGCCCAGAGCGCTGTTGCACCGGCCGCGAGGAAGAGCGCAAAGCCCCCCTGTTTCAGTCCGGCCAGCATAGCGACAAACTGGGTGACCAGGATCAGCGGTCCGGGCGTGGTTTCGGCGAGGCCCAGCGCGTCGATCATCTCGCCCGCGCTAATCCACTGGTATTGCTGTACAACGGCCTGGCTCATATAGGCCAGCACCGCATAGGCCCCACCAAAGGTCACCACTGCCAATTTGGCAAAGAACCAGCCGATGCTGGCCAGGAAATCAGCGCCAACGAGACTGAGAAGGATGAGAGGAAGCAGCCATAGACCACCCCAGATTGCCACCGTGCGCAGGGTGTGATGGGCTCTGAAATCTGGCGCTGTCGCCATTGGTTTTACGACCTGGCCGGGAGAGGCCCGGCTGGGGGGGCGCAACAGGCCGAGGATCCCGGCGCCCAGGATCACCAGCGGAAAGGGCAGGCCAAAGGCAAAAAGAGCCATAAAGCCAAACCCGGCCAGCCAGTAGTCCTGTCGAGCTTTCAGGGCCTTGTGGCTCAGCTTCCACAGGGCCTGAACAACGATGACCACCACTGCGGCCTTGATGCCGAGGAATGCCGCCTGCACCGAAGGTAGGGTGCCAAAGGCCGTGTAAAGCCAGACAAGGGTAGCGATGACAAAGGCGCCGGGCAGCACAAAGAGCAAGCCTGCTAACAGGCCGCCAGAAAACCCACGCAGACGCCATCCGGTATAGGTGCAGAGCTGCATGGCCTCAGGCCCGGGCAGAAGCATGCAAAAGGACAGGCCGCGCAAAAAACTCTCTTCATCCAGCCAGGGGCGCTCTTCAACCAGCTCCCGGTGCATCACCGCGATCTGCGCGGCAGGCCCGCCAAAACTCATCAGGCCGATCTTGCCAAAGACCCGCCACATCTCACGCCAGGAAACGGGGGTCATGTCTTTTTACCTGTTGGCCAATCATGGGTCTCGCCCTGGCCATCCCTGGCCCAGCGGTACAGCGCATCATAGAGGTGGAAACCAGCCTCCAGTTGCTGGTGGTCGTCACGATATTGCCGGGACAGCCCAACCGAAAGCGCCAAAAGCCCTGCGGCCTCGGGGGCCAGATCGTGGCGATTGGTGTCCGCGGCCCGCACCACGGTTGCGACCCGGTCAAGCGCTTCTGTACGCAGGGAGAACCTGTCCAGCATGGTGTCAAAGCTGCAGTGATCCCCCCGATGAGACCAATCACCACCTTCGGTATCAAAGGCAGTGGCACTGTAGCGGTCAGCAACCCCAGCGACCTCAGCAGGGGCGACAAACAGAAACCGGGCCTGTGGATCGACAAAGCGGCGGATCAGCCAGGGGCAGGCAATGCGGTCGATCTTGGGGCGGTGGCGGGTCACCCAGAGGCTTGGGCGGAGGTTTTTGCCAGGCAGGGACGCCACCGGAACACGTGGGGCATCCCTTAGATCTCGCCAGGCAAACATGCCACCTTTGAGGTATTCGGCTGTGAGCCCCTCGCTGCGCAGCCAGGAGGTCAGCCCCTGTGAAAGTTTGCGCCCGCGCTGACAAACAATCACGCAGGGAGCAGATCCAATGCGGGCCTTCAGCCCCTCAATATCCGCATGTGGATGGCGAAAGGAGCCGGGAATGAGGTGAGGGTCTGCGTCAAAGTCTTCATCGGTGCAGATGTCTACGATATTCGGCGCGGTCGGGGTGCCAATCAGGCGCAGCAGCTGTGGTGGGGTGATTTCATTGGGGGCGGCCAAGGGGAGGTCTCCTCGCAAGCAAGGGTAACACGCGAACCTCTGGCTTGGCGCCTCACGGGGCGTTCGCAACGCTCCCCATGGCGCAGTGATGCGGTTTTTGGCAGTGTTTTGTCAAGCGAGGCAGGGTGTTGATGTCACCTTGGCTTAAATTTCACCTAAGGGAGGCATCGGATATGGCGTCTTGAGTGCTGTCAGATGGAGGGGCACGGGACAGTTGTGAGAACAGGAAATACGGCTCGAAAGAGGCACAAACACACTGCGATGGGGAGGGGGAAGTGCAGGTTTCTGTTGCCAGGTACCTGCGAACCCCGCCAGACGCTGCTAGGCGAAAGGACTTAAGTTTCGGTTTTCCGAACAGCTTACGCTGCGAGGGCTACCGGAGCACGATTGTCATTTGCAATTGTACAGTTTTCGCCGATAACGGTGGCAGACAGCCGAAACAAAGCTAACCCCTTTAGACGTCCGTCGATCCTATTTCGACCCCATGATGCCCAAATGAAGCATGTTTGGTGGAGTCGCCGGGTACCGCCCCCGGGTCCGATCCGTGTATTACGAGCGCATTTATGTTCATAGTTCCCGAGGGAACAGGGTAAATATAGGGCATTACGGGGGGGATTTGAAGTGGAGATGCACGCTTTTTTGAAGGTGGGTTCCATTTTCTTTGGCGGCGGTATTGGGGGCCAGCCCCCGCCGCTGCAAAGCACCGGCTCCCCCGGGATATTTTTGGCCAAATGAAATAGGGGAGGCTGCGTGACCTTACTGGCTTAGGGCTTGGACGCGCGGGTTTCGAAGACTTTCTGGGCCATTCGCAGGGTTTCTGTTTCGAGTTTAGTCAGCCCCTGGGCGGCATCTGTGCCCGCGCCTTGGTCTATGGCATCGGCAATCTGGCTGTGCAGTGCAACGATGCTGGCGCGATCCCGGGCGGTAAAGGTGATCATATTCATCAGCGGCTGCATGGCCTCTACCGCGCCGGCCAGTTGGTAGGAGAGGACGGGGTTACCGGCACCGTCGACCAGGGCGCGGTGAAAAGCAACATCCGAGGCGCAGAAGGCCTCATCCGAGAGGTTTGGTTGGGTTTGCCGGAAGATTTCGGCTCGCATTGTGGCCAGTTGATCGGCGCTGCGGCGTTTGGCTGAGAGCGGTGCGCAGGCGCGCTCGAGCGCATAGCGGGCCTCGCAGGCGGTTTCGAAGCTCACCGCATTCATGCTGAGCAGCAGGGTCGAGGTGGTCACCTGTTGGGCATGGGCGTCTTCGAAGCTGAGCCGGTTGACAAAGGCGCCGCCAGTTGCGCCACGTTGCGTGCGGATCAGGGATTGTGCTGCCAGGCGTTTCAGGGCTTCGCGCACCGTGGGGCGTGAGACCTGAAAGTGATCGGCCAATTCGGCCTCTGAAGGCAGGCGCTGATCGACAATCAACTCGCCAATGATGATGGCGTCCTTGATGGCCTGGGCAATCTGCGCTGAGAGATCTGCGGAGCTGTTCGGGTCAATCTTCATCTCAGGTCCTGGCTATGCGAGCTGCATTTTTTATTTGTCTGACATTTAAAAGTCTGACATTTAAATTGCAAGCGGTGAGTCGGGTTGGTCTACTTGGAGGAGGCGGCGAAAGCCATCGCTGGATGCAGAATGTGCCAGGGAGATGCGGCACTGCTGAGGTTTGTTTCTAGTGGGGTGTCAGAGAGGCCAGCCCGGCCATTTGTGGTCTCCACGCTAATCGATCAGGGTAGGCGAGATATCACTCTGCTCTGAAGAATGAGTTCCCGTTGCCAGGAGGATGAACAATGGCATTGATTTCACCATCACGGCGGTTGCGCAGAACGCCGTTTTCTGAAGGCGTCGAAGCAGCTGGAGTAAAGGCCTATACGGTCTATAATCACATGCTGCTGCCAACAGTGTTTGAGAGCGTTGAGGCGGATTATCATCACCTGAAGAAACACGTGCAGATCTGGGATGTGTCCTGTGAACGTCAGGTGGAGCTGCGCGGGCCGGATGCTGGACGCTTGATGCAGATGCTGACACCGCGTGATCTGCGGGGAATGTTGCCGGGGCAGTGTTTCTACGTTCCCATCGTTGATGAAACGGGCGGGATGTTGAATGATCCGGTTGCGGTCAAGCTGGCAGAGGATCGCTGGTGGATCTCGATCGCCGACAGTGATCTGCTCTATTGGGTCAAGGGCATTGCCAATGGCTGGCGTCTGGATGTGCTGGTGGATGAGCCGGATGTGTCCCCCTTGGCGATACAGGGGCCAAAAGCCGAAGAGCTTTTGGAGCGGGTCTTTGGCAGCAGTATTCGTGACATTCGTTTTTTCAGGTTTTCTACCTTCCAGTTTCAGGGGCGTGACCTGGTGATCGCGCGCTCTGGTTATTCCAAACAGGGTGGGTTTGAAATCTATGTTCAAGACAGCGAAATTGGCATGCCGCTGTGGAACAAGCTGTTTGAGGCCGGTCAGGACCTGGAGGTGCGGGCGGGCTGCCCGAACCTGATTGAGCGCATTGAGGGCGGATTGCTGAGCTATGGCAATGACATGACCGATGATAACACTCCGCATGAATGTGGGCTGGGCCGGTTCTGTGACACCCATACTGCGATTGGCTGTATTGGGCGTGATGCACTGTTGCGCGTGGCTAAGGAGGGGCCGGTGCAACAGATCCGGGCCATCGAAATTGCGGGAGACCCTGTGGCCGCCTGTACCGAATTCTGGCCGCTCTACGCGGCAGGTAAGCGGGTAGGACGGGTGTCTTCGGCCGCCTGGTCACCGGATTTTCGGACAAATGTAGCAATTGGCATGGTGCGCATGACCCACTGGGATGCAGGCGCCAAGCTGGAAGTTGAAACCCCTGACGGGATGCGTACGGCCACCGTGCGCGACAAGTTTTGGATTTGAAGGAGAGCAAAATGTTCAATGCACTGATTGTGAACAAGGATGAAGAAAGTGGTCTGGCCTCAGCTGCAGTAGAGCAGATCGGGCTGGATCAGCTGCCAGAGGGCAATGTGACAGTGGCTGTCGATTTCTCCACCGTGAACTACAAGGATGGCCTGTGCCTCAGCCCCAAAGGCGGCGGGTTGGTGCGCAACTACCCTCATATCCCTGGCATTGATTTTGCTGGCACCGTCGAGACCAGCGAAGATGATCGCTATAAGCCGGGCGATAAGGTGGTTCTGACCGGATGGCGCGTTGGCGAGGCCTATTGGGGCGGCTATACGCAAAAGGCCCGGGTCAAGGCCGACTGGCTGGTGCCACTGCCAGCGGGGCTGGATACCCGTCAGGCCATGGCGGTTGGTACGGCTGGGCTGACAGCCATGTTGTCGGTGATGGCGCTGGAAGATCACGGGATGAAGCCCGGTCAGGGGCCGGTTCTGGTGACTGGTGCCGCGGGTGGTGTTGGTTCGGTGGCAACCGCTATCCTGGCGCATCTTGGCTATGAGGTCGCAGGTGTTACCGGACGTCCCGAAACCGAGGACTACCTGCGTAGCCTTGGTGCCACGCAGATTGTGGCGCGTGAGGCGTTGAACGAGACGGTCAAGCGCCCGCTGGAGAGCGAGACCTGGGCGGGCTGTATTGATGCGGTTGGTGGTGACATGCTGGCGCGAGTTCTGGGGCAGATGAAATACGGCGCCTCGGTTGCTGCGGTTGGCCTGGCGGGCGGCGCCGGCTTGCCAGCCACTGTCATCCCGTTCTTGTTGCGGGGGGTCAACCTGCTGGGCATCGATTCCGTGATGCAGCCCTATGACAACCGGGTTCGTGCTTGGCAGCGACTGGCGACGGATCTGCCGATAGAGAAGCTGGAGGCCATGGTCAAGCCCGCGGTGCTGTCGGATCTGCCGCAGCTGGGGGCTGATATCTTGAAGGGACAGGTTCAGGGGCGTGTGGTCGTGGATGTAAACGCCTAAACTGGCGCCACGCAGTCTCACCTGACCGCGTATTCTGATCATACAGACGTCAGCCCCGAATCTTGGTATTTGGGGCTGACTTTATTTGGTTTGGCCAAATCCACCCGTCTAAGTGGCTCGAGGCGCCGGTTTTCGCCAGTCGGTCTTGACCTCCTGCGGTGAGAGCTGCATCCATTCAGACAACAATAAACGGGGACCTAAGATGACGCTGGATATCGATTTTGTACGCGGGCAGTTTCCTGCCTTTCAAGAAGCTAGCTTGCAGGGGCAGGCGTTTTTTGAAAATGCAGGTGGGTCATATACCTGCCAGCAAGTGATCGACCGGCTGACCCGCTATTATACCCAACGCAAAGTGCAGCCCTATGCCCCCTACGAGGCCTCGCGTCTGGCGGGGGCTGAAATGGATGAGGCGCGCCAGCGGCTGGCAGCAATGATGGGGGTTGAGACCGATGAGCTGAGCTTTGGTCCCTCCACCACGCAAAACACCTATGTGCTGGCCCAGGCCTTTCGGCAATTCTTGCAGCCGGGTGAAGCAATTATCGTGACCAATCAGGACCATGAGGCCAACACCGGGCCCTGGCGTCGTTTGGCTGATGAGGGGATCGAGGTTCGCGAGTGGGAAATTGATCCGCAAACCGGCCATCTTGATCCGGCAAAACTTGAAGCTTTGCTGGACGAGAAGGTGCGTTTGGTCTGCTTCCCGCATTGCTCCAATGTTGTTGGTGAGATCAACCCGGTGACAGAGATCACTGCGCTTTCGCATGCGGCTGGGGCCTTTGTCTGTGTCGATGGGGTTTCTTACGCGCCGCACGGGTTGCCCAATGTTGGTGATCTTGGCCCGGATATCTATCTGTTTTCGGCCTATAAAACCTATGGCCCCCATCAGGGCATGATGGTGATGCGTCGCGAACTGGGGGCGCTGCTGCCAAACCAGGGGCATTTCTTCAACGCCGACAGCCTGTACAAACGCTTTACGCCTGCAGGACCGGATCATGCGCAGATTGCCGCCAGCGCCGGCATGGTGGACTACTTTGATGCCCTTTGTGATCATCACGGTGGACCGGTTGAGGGGGCAACTGCCAGAGGGGAGTTTGTTCACGATCTGATGCGCGCACATGAAGTCACGCTGCTCCAGCCGCTGCTGGATGCGCTAAAGGATCGCAATGATCTGCGCTTGCTGGGCCCCAGCGAAGCCGACCGGCGGGCCCCAACCGTAGCCCTGGCCTTGAATCGCCCAGCTGGGCCTGTGGCGGAGAGGCTTGCAGAGATGGGGATCATGGCGGGGGGCGGAGATTTCTACGCAGTGCGCGCCCTTACTGCAATGGGCATCGACCCAGAAGAAGGCGTGTTACGGTTGAGTTTTACGCATTACACCAGCCAGGAAGAATTGAACAAATTGATCAAGGCACTTGATCAAGTCTTGTAATCTGGCTTTCTAACCTGAGTGCTTTAGGGGCTCTGGCGCCCGGCACTCCAGCTTCAGCTCCAAGGATTTTCTCCAAATGCCTACCGCTGCCCGCCTGACCGCTGCTATTTGCCTAGGTATCCTTGCCTTTGTTCTCTCGGTGCAAGTGGTGCCCTTGATGCCCGAAGGCACTGATTTTGGATACTTTTTCCATATCAACGTCACTGTCGGCCTGCTGACAGGCTGGATCTTTATGGGGCGGCGGGTTGGACATGGACTGGTACCGGCGATCAACAATGGACTGACGGGGGCTGCTGTACTGGTGCTCTGGGCGCTGTTTATCCAGGGCGCCTGGGAGATGTTCGACCGGGCCATGCGGAACCGATATGGTGGACCCTTTGAGGCCCTGTTAGCAATTCTAACGCTGTCGCTTGAGTACTTCTTTGTTATTGCGGTGCCAACGGTATTACTGCCCTTGGTCTTAGGGGGCTGCTTGGCAGGTATACTGGCAGAGAGTGCCAATAAACGCTGGTCTTAAATCAAAATTAACAATGGGTTAAAGAACGTGGTTGATCTATTTTTCTACGGCACGCTTCGCTATGTGCCCCTTCTGGAATTGGTACTGGGGCGCAGCGGTGCAGCCCTTGACACCGCTGTTGCCAGCCTTGCGGATCACGCCATTTATGGTGTCCAGGATCAGATTTTCCCGATGATCGCAGAGGCCGAAGGGGAAGAGGCGACCGGGCTTTTGGTACGTGGCTTGAGCGCAGAGGATCTGGCGGCGCTGGATTTCTATGAAGGGGGCTTTGACTATGCACTGAAACCCATCACGGTTCGGCTTGCCACGGGTGAGATGGCACAAACGCAGGTCTATTTTCCCGCCCCAGGCCAGTGGCAGGCTGGCGCATTATGGGATCTGGAGGCCTGGATTGCGCAGTCGGGGGCCATGACGCTGCGCGCCGCCGAAGAAGTCATGGCCTATCACGGCCGGGTCACGGCTGAGCAGATGCGCAAGTCTTTTCCTTCGATCCGTCGGCGGGCCGCTGCCTGGCTAGAGGCCCAGTCCAGATCAGAAGACCCAGGATTTGATTTGTCGCGCGACGTAGAAGTTGTGGCTCATAACCGGGCCTATGTGAACTTCTTTGCGATGGAGGAAATGGATCTCAAATTCCGCCGCTATGATGGTAGCATGAGCCCGGTGGTGAACCGTGGTGTGGCCTTGGTTGGGCGGGCCTCGGTGGTTCTGCCCTATGATCCGCTGCGTGATCAGGTGCTTTTGGTGGAACAGTTTCGGGCAGCCACCTTTATTGCTGGGGAAAAACGCCCCTGGATGTGGGAGCCGGTGGCGGGGCTGATTGATCCAGGCGAAACACCTGAACAGGCGGCGCATCGCGAAGCAGTGGAAGAAGCTGGTGTCACGATTTCACATTTGGAGGAAGTGAGCCGTGGATACCCTTCTAGTGGGTCATCGGGAGAGTTTATTCATATTTTTGTGGGTGTTACGGACTTAAGCTACATCAGTGGTGGCGGTGGTGTTGCGGGCGAGAATGAAGATCTGCGCAGCGAAATCCTGAGTTTTGATACATTGATGCAGGGCATCGATGCGCATCGCTATCAGGACATGCCACTGATCACGGCGGCACTGTGGCTGGCGCGTCACCGGGATCGGCTGCGCGCAGAGCTGCGCTAAGCGCCGCTTCGCATCTTGTAGAGGTCAGCCCCCTTGGTTACATCTTGGGGGAATGATCGAAAGGGATACCATGCGCATTGCACGCGATCTGGCCGACGCCATTGGCCACACACCTCTGATCCGTCTGAACCGCGTCAGCGATGAGACCGGATGCGAAATTCTGGGCAAGGCCGAGTTCATGAACCCGGGTCAATCGGTCAAGGACCGTGCAGCGCTCTATATCATCAAGGATGCGATTGCGCGGGGGGATCTGAAGCCGGGCGGAACCATTGTTGAGGGCACCGCTGGCAATACCGGTATTGGCCTGGCCCTGGTTGGGGCCTCGATGGGGTTCAAAACCGTGATCGTGATTCCGGAAACCCAATCTGAGGAAAAGAAGGATATGCTGCGCCTTGCTGGGGCGCAATTGGTGCAGGTACCTGCAGCACCCTATCGAAATCCTAACAATTTTGTGCGTTATTCTGAGCGTTTGGCGAATGAACTTGCCAAAACCGAACCAAATGGTGCGATTTGGGCCAATCAGTTCGATAACGTGGCCAATAAGCAATCACATGTGGAAACCACCGGCCCAGAGATCTGGGAACAGACCGATGGCAAGGTTGATGGCTTCACCTGTGCGGTTGGGTCAGGCGGCACGCTGGCAGGGGTGGCCGAGGCATTGCAGCCAAAGGGTGTAAAAATCGCCCTGGCGGATCCCATGGGGGCCGGGCTTTATTCCTATTACACCACTGGCGAGATCGCCATGGAGGGGGGCTCGATTGCTGAAGGGATCGGCCAGGTGCGCATCACCAAAAACCTGGAAGGGCTGAAGCCCGACTTTAATTACCAGATCTCCGACAATGAGGCGCTGCCCTATGTCTTTGATCTGTTGCACGACGAAGGTCTGGTGCTGGGCGGGTCCTCGGCGATCAATATTGCCGGGGCCGTGCGCATGGCCAAGGACATGGGGCCGGGCAAAACCATCGTGACCGTTCTGTGTGACTATGGCACCCGCTATCAGTCGAAACTGTTCAACCCGGATTTCCTGCGTGAAAAAGACCTGCCAGTGCCCGACTGGATGACCCATGCACCAGCTTCCATCCCGGGCGTGTTCGAGGACGTATGACCACCGCTTTCAGGCAGCTTGCCAATGTTCGAAGTGAGGCCACAACCCTGTGGCCTCATGCCATTGTAACGCGCCTGATTGCCGCTTTTACCCTCTGGCTTGCAATCATTGTGCTGGGGGGCTTTGCCTTTTCTGGCAGCGCCTTGGCGCAGGATGAGGTTCCGCAGCACAGCAGCTACCTGGATGATTGGCAAAGCACCGCCCTCAGGGCCGAGCAGGCCATCGAAAGCAGTCGCGCCTCCAGCGCAGCCTTTGAACAGCTGCGCAAGGATCTGACGAGGTTTCGCCAGGAGTTTCAGGCGGTTAAAAGCAAGAATCAACAGCGGATCAATACGCTGAACGGGCAGATCCTGGCTCTTGGGGCTGCCCCTGCCGATGGCACGACAGAACCCGCTGATATTGCGCGGCTGCGGAACCGCCTGACCATCCAGCTCAATCAGTTAAAAGTCCCGCGTATCATTGCAGAAGAGGCCTTTAGCCGGGCAAATGGTTTGATTGGTGAAGTTGATACCATTATCCGCGAACGCCGGACCAAGCACCTGTTGCAGCGTGGTCCCTCACCGTTGAACCCCGAACTCTGGCCTGATGCCCTCGAGGCCCTGTTCAGGGTTGGGCGGGTTGTTTGGCTCGAAACACGGACAAAGATCAGCAGTGACACCACGGTGGAGAAGATCTGGGATGGCCTTCCGGAGATCCTCTTGTTGGTGCTTCTGGGGAGTTTTTTGCTGCTTCGTGGCCGCCCCTGGGCACGCAGCATGGGCGAGTATCTGCGCGGGCTTGGCGCGCGCGGCACCGGGGTCTGGACCTTCATAGTGTCCCTGTTGCAGGTGGCCCTGCCTCTACTTGGGATCCTCTTGCTGACAGCCGCTTTGGATGTCGCTGGCGTCCTTGGGGTGCGGGGCACCCTGATGCTGGATCACCTGCCGAGCTGGGCCCTGATCCTGCTCTCGTTCCACTGGCTTGGCGACCAGCTGTTCAAGGCCCCCCGTGAAGTAAGCCTGGTACCGATGGCCGTGCAGCGCCGCGGCGAAGCCCGTCTGATGATCGATCTTTGGGCGGTTATACTGGTGTTGCACGATATCCTGACCGAGCTGTACCAGTTGGAAAACACCGCACAGGACACTCAGGCAGTGCTGAGCTTTCCGCTGATCCTTGCCGCCGCTCTGGTTTTGTATCGGTTGCACCAGATTGGGGTAACACAGGGAGGGCTGGCCAAGGCTCGACCAGAGGGGGAGGAGCGCGACCCTGAGCAAGAACGACGTCTGGCAATCGGCGCCAACCGTTTGTTTGAGGTCGTGCGGCGCGGCGCCTTTTTCTTGGGCTTTGCGGCCCCTATTGTTGCAGCAATTGGCTATGTCAATGCGGCGGAGGCGCTGATTTACCCGGCTATTTCAACGCTGCTGCTTCTGGCGGCGCTGTTTATTGTCCAGCGTTTTGCAGGGGATCTGTTTGGGTTCCTGTCCGGGCAGGGAGAGGCGGCGCGGGACTCACTTGTATTGGTCGGGGTTGGGTTCTGTCTCTCCCTGTTGTCGCTGCCGCTCCTGGCTTTGATCTGGGGCGCGCGTGTTGCTGATTTGACAGAACTCTGGTCGACCTTCCTGGGTGGGTTCACGATTGGCGAGACCCAGATTTCGCCCGTGGCCTTTCTGAGTTTTGCCGTGGTTTTTGCCATTGGCTATGGGCTGACCCGCGTGGTGCAGAGCACCCTTCGGACCTCCCTGCTGCCCAAGACCAACATTGATCCCGGCGGGCAGAATGCCATTGTTTCGGGGCTGGGATATGTCGGCGTCTTTCTGGCAGCTGTTGTGGCCATCTCAATGGCGGGGCTGGATCTCTCTTCGCTGGCGATTGTGGCGGGGGCACTGTCAGTGGGGATCGGCTTTGGCCTGCAAACCATCGTGTCGAACTTTGTTTCTGGCATCATCCTGTTGGTGGAACGACCAATCTCCAAAGGGGACTGGATCGAAGTGGGCGGGTTGATGGGCTATGTCCGGGACATCTCAGTGCGCTCGACCCGGATTGAGACCTTTGATCGCAGCGATGTAATTGTGCCGAATTCGGATTTGATCACCGGAACCGTCACCAACTACACCCGTGGCAATACGGTTGGTCGGGTGATTGTGCCGGTTGGTGTGGCCTATGGCACCGACCCGCGCCGTGTCGAGACAATCCTGAATGAGATTGCCCAATCCCACCCGATGGTGCTGCTGAAACCGGCACCCAGTGTGATCTTCCAAGGGTTTGGGGCGGATAGCCTCGATTTTGAGATCCGTGCCATCTTGCGGGATGTGAACTGGGTCTTATCCGTCAAATCCGATCTCAACTACGAGATCGCGGCGCGCTTTGCCGCGGAAGAGATCGAAATTCCATTCGCCCAGCGAGATCTCTGGATCCGTAACCCAGAGGCGCTTGCGTCCGGCAAGGCACAGGACGTGGCCAGTGCTCTGGGAGACGCGGAATCCGCCACAGGGGCGAGCACCGTAGCGGCGTCAACCAAGGTGCAGCCTGACCTAGCGGATGTGCAGGGAAGCGCGGAAGATGGAGAGGCAGACGCCGACCGTTAAGACGCCGTTGTCAGGGCAGGGAGCTGGTGGCTGACCTGGCCTGCAAAGCTTTTGCTAAAGCCTGTTGGCGGGGCGCGCTGGAGGTCGAAAAACACCCGCTAGAGAGCTGGGGGAACAGGCAAATCTGAAGCCCTAGATCGGCCTGCATCTGGTTGATTGGAAAAGGTTTTAAAAAAGGTGAGATTTTTGTCAGAACGGGCCTTGCAATTCCTTTTCTGATCGGTCAAAAGTCCGCCTAACGGAGAGGTGGCCGAGTGGTCGAAGGCGCACGCCTGGAAAGTGTGTAGGCGGGAGACCGTCTCCAGGGTTCGAATCCCTGTCTCTCCGCCACTTACGAACAAAAGTGGGAACTGTAGAAGCGATTGCTTCGCCGCTCACTATGGCTCGCTCTAATTGTGACCTGCGACCCAATATCGTAATTTGATCAGCACCTACTTTGATCTCGTCAATGATCGCTCGAAGGAATCCCCGCTTTCCTGCTATTGATGGCTGCGCAAGGGCCTCTTGGATACCTGAAACAAACGCTGAGACCTTTTGATGGCTGACGCGAGCTTCAGGTGCGAGTTCAGCGGCAACCTGGTCCCGTTCCTTTTGGGCGCGCAGGTGATGTTCCTTCGCTGACAGGAATCTTTGCTTGAAGTCTTCTTCGGCAAGGTCAACCAGCCCGTGCCGGATCATGTCATATAGGGCGTCGAGGCTTTTCTTGGCCGCTTGTACTTCGGCGTCACGAGTTGCCAGCCGCTCCACTTGAGCCTCTTCAGCTTTCTCTTGGCGCGTGCGCAATGGGTCGAGAAGTGCGTTCGCCTTCTCGGAGGTAAGCAGATCTTCTCGAACATGCTGAAGAACCAGTTCGTCAAGAGCACCCATAGGTACACGGTGACCTTGGCAGCCGGACTTACCCGTGCGCATTTGATTGGAGCAGGAGTAATAGCGATAGCGACCACCCTTTCCTGTTTGCGTGGTCATCCCATTGCCGCAATGCGGACACGTAACGAGACCCGTAAGGAGGACATCGCCGGTCACGACTCTCGGTGGGGTCTTTTTCGGATTCCTGGCATCAAGGAAGTCGCGCAACTGCAGGAATTCATCTTCGGATACGATGGCCGGGACCTGCAGCGGTATTTCCACACCTCCATTTTCACCGCTGCGGAACGTAAACTCGCCCGTATATGTTCGATCGGTAAGGTGGCGATGCACACCGCTCACGCCCCATTTTTTGCCTCTTCTCGTGCGATACCCTCTCTCATTGAGCCAGCATGCGATTGCCTTGATGCCCATGGGGCCGGAAGAGCCGTCACCCTTGAGAGCAAGATCGAACATGCGACGCACCACGCTTGCATCGCGTTCATCAATCACCAAGCCTTTTTTCCGGGTCTTTCCGCGCCGTTCGACTTCCACAACTTTGTACCCGAAGGGCGTGTTGCCGCCGTTCCAGAAACCTTGCAGGGCGTTTTCGTGGAGGCTGCGCCTGACATGTTTTGCTGTCTCCAGTGATTGATATTCATCGAAAATAGCCAGGATGCGCCGCATCAAATTGCCTTCAGGGCTTTCATCGGTTTGCTGAGTCAGGCTGACCACACGAACACGTCGCTTGGCCAACGATCTGATGTAGAGTTCGCCGACGACCTGATCCCGGAAAAAACGGCTGTAGGAGTGTACGACAATAAGTTCACACTCAAGTCCGCCATAAAGGATGGCATCGACCATGGCTTGAAAGCCTGGCCGCTTGTCGGTTGTGCCACTCTTGGCGTCTTTGAACTCACCGACGATGTTGTAAGCGCTATGCTTGCAATATGCCTTGAGCTGTTTGCGCTGATCTGGAATGGAAAGATCTTTTTGGGCCTGCTTGCCTGTCGAAACTCTCAGATAAATAACGGCGCGGCTGCCTGGTGAGGCGACAAACTGCTTTTGCACGGCAATATCCTTCCATGGAATCGCGTTCGAGGCGAACAATGTGTGCTGGATCGGCTCCAACAATAGCCAGTGTACGAATCAAGGTTCAAGCGAATGTTCGCGTTTGTTCCCATTGAGCCCTTAGCGCTGGCTACTTTTTCTTGGTGCATTTCAATTTGAACGCACCAAGAAAAAGCTCCAGGCTCAGTGCTTCAACGCGCGCGTGCGTTGGTCGAAATCACGAGATCCGAAGAGCAAAAATCTAAAAAAACAGCTTGTTGTGGGGCTTGAACGGCTTGTAGTCTGAGGCCAACTAACTGGTGCACAACGGCGATGCCAATGTGTCCATCTCTTGAGCAGGGTTCTTCCTGCACTGGGGCTTGCCGATCGGTCGGTCTCATTAGTCAACAGCGAACCGGCTTCGGCTGGAACGCCAAAGCTATGGAGATGAGACACAATGTCTGAATACACACATGATCTGCCGAAAGACGCGCTTTCGGCGGGCGCGAGGACGCAGAAAAGCCGTTTCAGGGAAACGTCCCGGTTTTTTGTCGTGAACGAACTCAAGTCGGTTCGGTTCGTGACAGAAGAGGAGATCCGCGCGCTCGAAACCTTTTACCAAAAGGATATGAGTGATCTGCTGAATGACAAGAAGGGGGGACGTAAATGAGTTATCCCTTCGGCCAAGACTTCCCTGGTACCCAGCTTAACGCGATCCTTTACGCCAGAGTATCATCAGCCGAGCAGGCTAAATCGGATCTATCCATTCCTGATCAGATGGAGAGCATGCGAAAACACTGTCGACAGGCAGGGATCACTGTCGCGCATGAGTTCTCTGATGCCCGTTCTGGACGTTCATTGGATGGGCGTTCTCTGGGTGAGATATCGGACATAATCAAGTCCGGTACTGTGACGATCAATCTGCTGATCGTGCATTCTTTCAGTCGTTTGGCACGGGAATCTTACGAAGCTGAATGGCTTTGGCGAGAGCTGGAAAAACTCGGTGTGCAGATCGTCAGCATTACGCAGCCCATCGAAGATTCACCTACAGGTGGCCTGCTTCGCCAAATGATCAATGTGTTCGATGAGTATACATCGAACGAAATCGCCAAGCATGTCACGAGAACCATGAAGTACAACGCCGAGCACGGCTTCTGGAATGGGGGTTTGCCGCCCTTTGGCTACGTCGCGGCTGTCGCCGGTATGCGGGGGAAGAAGGTAAAGAAAAAACTGGCGGTAGACCCTAACGAAGCTGAGGACGTGCGGCTGATCTTCACATTATACCTCGACGGTGACGGCAAAACTGGCCCCATGGGCGTCAAGAAAGTAGCGCAATGGATGAACTCTCATGGTCATTCTCGGAGAGGGAGGAACTGGACCACGGGTCAACTTCACCGGCTCCTGACCGATGCAGTATATGTAGGCGATTACCTCTTTGGGAAGAAGAAGCCAAAGGATTCACAGGTCATCGTGAAGGTGCCTGCGATTATAGATGCTCCTACCTTCGACAAGGTCCAGGCGCGACTGCGCGAACACCATCCAATCCTTAAGGCTCCCCGACAAGTCAGTAGCCCGGTCCTGCTCACCGGCACAGCCCGCTGTGGCCACTGCGGGGGCGGCATGGTTTTGGCGACTGGAAAGAGTAACCTGTATCGATACTACACCTGCAGCAATCACAAGCGTAAAGGCAAATCTGTGTGCCAAGGGCAAAATGTACCGATGGAGGAACTCGACAAAATCGTGACTGATGCGCTGATCCTGGCACTCGATGATACCGAGCGAAGCCAAGCTGTGCTCGAGGCGCTGAACCAGCGGATGGATGCCCGGGACGTTGACGAAAAGTCACGAACAGCCGAGCTTCGGCGCGTTCTAAAAGACAAAGAGCAGGCTGTAACCCGCCTTTTCCAGGGTGTCGAGAAGGGGCTGTTCGACCTCGACGACGAGCTGTTCCAGGTGCAATACCAAACCGCCCGATCAGAGCGGGATATCATAAAAGGTAAGATCGAGGCCCTGACCCGAAACCGGAGTATGCGCATGCAGATGTCCCCGGAGAAGGTGGCCCAGTTTGGCCAATTCCTCAGCGAGGTGCTGTTGGCTGGTCCCGTTGGTTTTCGAAAAAGATACATCCAAGCGTTTCTGGAAAGTGTGGTGGTAAAAGATCGCGTCATCAACATCATTGCTCGTGAAAATAGCCCTCAGATCAAAATCGACTGCGGCAAAAGTCCGGAAAAGCTGATGTGAGATGATCGAACCTTAAGGGGTTTTGTTGTGAACCCCATGAAGGTTTCGCTCAATCACATCCTTTTGGCGCCAGAAAGGAGAAAGTCGGCGCTCTTGATAGAAGGCCACCAGCTGTTGGTGCGCCATAGGCACAGGAGAAATTTATGTGCTCAACCATTCCTCGTTCCCTCATTGAACTCCAGGAGTATGCCCGCTTTCACTATGAGGGTCTTCAGAATGCAGCGCTTTTGCTTGCCGGGCCGTTTGCCCTCAAGCGTGTTCAATCGCTGTTGGACGATATCCTCAGTTCTCGCACAATCACTCGGCGGCTGCAGGTGGACATCATCGATATTCACAAACTGCTGTCGCTTTATCACGCGCACGATCCTGATCGTATTGAAGCCGCGTATTTTGCTGAGATCGATTTTTGCGACCCCTTCATCGAAGATATCTGCCTGTTGACCGAGGCGCTTACGGATATTCTTTATCGGCTCGAATTCGATCCTGGTCAGCCTTTGGCTGATTACCTGATGGTTGCCTGACGCAGGCGCGGGCCAGCTGCAATTTCGGCTGGCTTCTTGAGGGCAGGTCTTACGCCTGACCAATTGCGAAAGGAGTATCTATGTTCGAGCAAACTTTGGAAGAATTGGCATTCAATTGCCTGCGTGTCGGTCGGCAACTCGCCAATGCCTGTGAGCAGGCCGACATATCAGTCCCGGACGAAATGGTTCGGGACTTCCATCATCTGATGGAACGCCTCCACGAAGGCGAGATCCTGTGTATCAAGGAGTTTCAGTCACTCGAAGAGCTTTGTGTTCTGATCCGAGATGCCATGAATCGGCTGCGGCCCGGATTTGGCGACCAAGAATTCACCCGCTTTTCGGATGCGCATGACATCATGAACCGAGAGCTGAGGCAGCTGCATCATGCGATGGTCTGCCATGTAGAGTTGGTCTACCAGCACAGCCTGGTGCAGGATCGACTGACAGCCATTCGTTGGATGCGCTTCAAAGAACGACAGGCGCGTTCGTCTGTCAACTGATTGAACCGTTATGCCATAAGGGCAGCGGCTTCCCAAAAACCAATCTTGACGCATGTTGTCCCGGCAAATCGGACAGCTGCGTCACGATGTTCAGAACAATTGCGGTACGCCACCCAGGAAACCGTTGGCAATAAATGGTCCACGAGACTTGCCCAGGGCTTACCTGGGCTGGCCCTCCAGCTCTGATCAATCCCTGATTGCGATTGGCTACACCTGCCAATAGCTTGGGCACCAACAAGAAATAGAGAAAACGTGATTCCATGCTGACAGGCGCCATCCGCACTCAAATCGACCAAATCTGGAACGCCTTCTGGTCAGGAGGCGTGTCCAACCCACTCTCTGTGATCGAACAGCTGACCTTCCTGTTGTTCATCAAACGCTTGGACGAGCTTCATACCCGCGAGGAAAGCAAGGCAGAGACCCTTGGTGTCGAGATGGAGCGCAGGATTTTTCCGGAAGGAACTTTCAAATATAAACTGACGGATGATCCGGACCTGGATGACTACGAAGACCGCCCCTACGACCATCTGCGTTGGTCCCGGTTCAAGAACTTCGAGTCCCGCGAGATGTTCCGGATCGTGGACAAGCATGTTTTCCCCTTCATGGGCTCGCTTGGCCAAAAGGGGTCTTCCTTTGCGGCCCACATGGAAGGGGCGCGTCTGGGTATTCCCAGCCCGAATCTCCTCGATAAGGTGGTCCGGATGCTCGACGAGATCGACATGGACGACCGCGACACCAAGGGCGACGTCTATGAATACATGCTCAGCCAGATCGCCAGTGCCGGGCAGAATGGCCAGTTCCGTACGCCGCGCCACATCATCCAGCTGATGGTTCATCTGATGGCGCCAAAGCCCGAAGATGTCATCTGTGACCCAGCGGCGGGGACTTGCGGGTTCCTGGTTTCAGCCGGTGAGTATCTGCGGGACACCCATCCGCAGATGCTGCGAAACAAGGAACAGCGCGAGCATTTCCACAACGGCATGTTTCATGGTTTCGACTTTGACACCACAATGCTGCGGATCGGGGCGATGAACATGACCCTGCACGGGGTCGATAACCCGGATGTGTCCTATAGAGACAGCCTGGCCGAGGAGCAGGGCAGCGACAAGGAAGCCTATTCGTTGATCCTGGCAAACCCGCCATTCGCGGGCTCGCTGGATTACGACACTACCGCCAAGGATCTTTTGAAGGTGGTGAAGACCAAGAAGACCGAACTGCTGTTCGTGGCGCTCTTCCTGCGCCTGCTGCGCACCGGTGGCCGGGCCGCAGTGGTTGTGCCGGATGGGGTGCTGTTCGGCTCCTCCAAGGCCCACAAAGACATCCGCAAGATGCTGGTCGAGGATCACAAGCTCGAAGCCATCATCAAGCTGCCCTCGGGCGTGTTCCGGCCCTATGCCGGGGTTTCCTGCGCTATCGTGATCTTCACCAAGACCACTATCGGCGGCACGGAAAACGTCTGGTTCTACGATATGACGGCGGATGGGTTCAGCTTGGACGACAAACGCACGTCGCTGTTGGAGGACGACAAGCTGGGCGTTCAGGCGCAGCTGATAGAAGATGAGCACGCCAAGAACAACCTTCCGGATATTCTGGCTCGATGGGAAAACTTGGATGGCGAGGCCGAGCGTCCTCGTACTGCGCAGAGCTTCATGGTGCCCAAGGAAGATATCGTCGCCACCGGGACCTGGGACCTATCCCTGAATCGCTACAAGGAGATTGAACACGAAGAGGTTGTGCATGACGCCCCCAAGGACATCATCGACGAGCTGCGTGCCATCGAGAAAGAAATCGCAGATGGGCTGACCAAGCTTGAAGGGATGCTGAGATGAATTCAAGTCCTCTCGGCGACATCGTAGAAATACGAGGCGGTGGTACACCCGACAAGAAAGTCTCAGAATATTGGGGCGGAGAAATACCATGGGCATCGGTTAAGGATTTCAAGAGCGCAGAGCTCGGAAAAACAGTCGACTCGATCACTGCCGCAGGAGTGGCAAATTCGGCCACACAGGTAATTCCCGCAGGCAACATCATTGTCCCAACCCGCATGGCGGTTGGAAAAGCTGCGATAAATACCATTGATTTGGCGATAAACCAGGATCTGAAAGCGCTGATCCCATCAAAGCATGTAGATCGGCAATATCTCCTGCATGCGCTCCTGGCGAACTCAAGGAAACTCGAAGACCAAGCAACGGGTGCAACCGTCAAAGGGATCAAACTCGATGTGTTGCGCCGGCTCGAAATTCCCCTCCCGCCGCTGGAGGAGCAGAAGCGAATTGCGGGGATCCTGGATCAGGCGGACGCCTTACGCCGCCTCCGTACGCACGCCCTCGACAAACTTAACACTCTCGGACAGGCGATCTTTCATGAGATGTTTGGAGAGGGGCTAAAGGCAGCACTTTGGCCCACCAAGCAACTTTCCGAAGTCGTCCGTGATGGAACGGTTGTGACATATGGTATCGTTCAAGCCGGCGAGGAATTTCCAGGCGGAGTTCCTTATATTCGAACAGGTGACATATCTGGTGGCAAGATCTCTACGACCGGTCTTCGTCATACGGATCCAGAGATAGCCGCAAAATTCACTCGTTCCCGAGTGGAAGCTGGTGAGATCGTAATGAGTATTCGCGCGACGGTGGGTACGACCGCGATTGTTCCGACTGAATTAGATGGTGCAAACCTAACGCAAGGTACAGCAAGGATCGCACCTGGGGATGAAACAACAGTCGAGTACCTGAATTCTTTTCTTCACTTTCCCGCCGTTCAAGGCTGGATCCAGAAACAGGTAAAAGGTGCAACGTTCAGAGAAATTACTTTGACACGGCTTCGTGAATTGCCAGTCTCCATTCCGCCTTTGACTGAGCAAAGAGCTTTTTCAGAACGGCTCAAGTCACTTCACAAACAAATTGTTTTGGCTGAGGAAAGCGCATTGAAACAACGTGCCTTGTTTGCATCGATCCAAGATCGGGCGTTTCGAGGAGAACTCTAAGATGCGAGGAGAATTCTGTGGTGTAAGGTCGGATATTTCGGAAGGGGTTTTTCTACCGCTTCAGGACTTTGATGATGTTGATGGCTCACTCTATTTGGACTTGTTTCGTGATGTCGTGCCAAGGCCAGCTCAGCCGACGGAACCCCAACCAGCAGAGCTAAATGCTGATGGCGAGATATTTCTTCCAGGTGATATTGAAGCGCGTCAAGATTTTGACGCTGCCTTTGAAACCTATCAGGAAAGGCTTGAAGCCTACAACGATGCCTCGTCCCGTGAGGACCTGGCATGGGATTATCTGCAGTCTTTCTTTGCCGATGAGCAGACTACTGAGCTTCAGATTGTTCAGGCACTCGAAGATGCCTTTGATGTGGTGGAGGAGTTCGGTGGCGATCCTCTTGCCAACGAGTACTTCAACCTACTTGAGAGTTTCCTGGATAAGTTCAGTTTGAGGTATGATCTGCGTCGTCCAGCCAATGGGAATGGTTTGACCCTTCATCCAACATTGCCAGGTGTATTTGCTAAACTTGTTCGGGACCTGCGGACGGCAACGAGCCAAGATGAAGCCCTGGCTTTGCTCATGACCGACTTCGAAGATTCCATCAGGGATTTGAAGGAAGACCGTTCGTCACGGCGCATTCGACAATGTATTGAAGCCGAGTTCAAACTTCTCGAGGAATTGGCGGCAAAAGTTCCTGGGGTGGAGCGGGATTCATTGGGGCAAATGACGCATCACATTGACAGTTGGCCACATGCCACCGTTCGCGCGGCAATCAGCAACCTCTATGGCTTTGCGTCGAACTATCCTGGTATCCGCCATGCTGGCAATCCTGCAAGCCGTCTTCGTGAGATAGATATGCGGGACATGGTGGCGATGACCGTTGTTTTGGCCGGATTCACACCATACCTGACCGATCTTTTGAACGCGGATGCCATCTTTGCGGAGTGATTGATGCCGGAACCAGAACTGCATTCCCTTTCGCTCCTAAGAGCCATCTTGGAGCGCGGTTTCTGGCTATACGTGTGACGGCAGCCGGTCGGCTCAGCGACTTTGTTCTAAGTTGGGCGAACTGGGGATGAGAGTAGAGGAAGGATGAGTGATGGATGATAGAGCGCGGATTTACGAAATTAACAAGATTCTGAAGATGCACGGTATTGATCACGGCAAGCGAGAGGCAGCCTTTGGCCTCCTCTGGATCGTATTGCATCCTGAATCAAAATCGACATTAACCAAGACCATGTGTGACGATGGAAGCATCCTCCGATTTCAGCGCTGGACACTATCTAACAATGGACGGGACAGCGAAATGAAGGTCGAACTCTCATGACCTGTCCGCCCGCGAAATCCCTCACCATGATGTAGAGTCTGCCACCCTTGGAAACCTGATATGCTTATTCTGCAAAGTGGTGTGCTGGTGCCTGGTTTCAGAGAGCGATGTGAAAGGTGATACTTTTTCAGAATGCGAGCTACGTGGATTTGGCAATCATCGTCGCAGTGGTAGCTGTCACCCTGGTCAGCCTCAGGATCCTGTGCCATTTTCTGAACACAGCAGGAAGAGGTTTCGACGACGAACCGGCGCTGATCGACCATTGGGATTTCTCCTTCTATGGATCAATTTTTCCGAGGTGGATGACTTTGAGGCGCACTGACCGAGACGAGATGTCGTCGTCGCCCTGAAAAAGAAACTCGCCGATACGTTGAAAAGTGTCGATTATGATGTTCTGAATAAAGTGCATTGCAGGAGGCCGCTCGATGAGTCGCCATGGAAAAAGTGAAAGAGCATCTCTTCCAGGATTTTCCTGATCTTAAGAACGGTATTTGAGACATTATTCATGAAAGCAACTGACGCAAACCTCTTAGCCTTCATTAACGCGGCCCCGCAGTTTGTGATCCCGATCTACCAGCGCACATATTCTTGGACAGAGAAAGAATGCCGACAGCTCTGGGACGATATCCTGCGTGCGGGGCGAAGCGACCATATCCCGGTCCATTTTCTGGGTTCAGTGGTGTACATTGAGGAAAGCCTTTCAAACGCATCCAGCCGGGCACCATTGCTGGTCATTGATGGTCAACAACGGCTGACGTCGGTTTCTCTTCTGCTTGCTGCGCTCTCGAATGTGCTTGGTGACAGCGAACCTGTTGACGGTTTCTCCAGGAAGAAAATCCGAAACCGATACTTGATGGATCCGGATGAGACTGGCGAAAGGCAGTTCAAGTTGTTGCTTTCCAAGACTGACCGGACAACCCTGAATTCGGTTGTTGCCGGCGATGAATTTCCCGAACCGGCCTCATATCGTGTGAAGGAGAACTTTCGACTGTTCTCGGATTGGTTGTCTGGGGACGACACGGTGATGGCTGATATTTGTTCAGGTCTGGCGAAGCTCATGATTGTCGATGTCGCCCTGAGCCGTGAACACGACAATCCTCAGTTGATTTTTGAAAGCATGAACTCGACAGGTAAGGAGCTGTCTCAGGCTGATCTCATCAGGAACTTCATCCTTATGGGGCTTGAACCAAAGCTGCAAACCCGGCTCTACGAACAGTATTGGCGAAAGATGGAAGAAGGGTTTGGGCAAATCGCCTACGCCAGCCACTTTGACAGCTTCATGCGTCACTATTTGGCCGTGGCCACCGGGAACCTGCCTCGTCGAGATGATGTCTACGAAGCATTCAAGGACTACTCGCGCCGCAAATCTGCGGAAGGCAAAGTGACAGAAGAACTCGTTCAGGAATTGCGAAAATTCGCTCGCTTTTATTGTGCGATTGCGTTGGGACAGGAGGCAGACCAAAAGCTCGATACGGCATTCAAGGACCTTCGTGAACTTCGTGTGGATGTTTCATACCCATTTCTATTGGAAGTCTATGCGGACTTCGAAGATGGGCTGCTGGATGGCGAAGATTTTCGCAAGATTGTTCGCTTGATCGAGTCGTATGTCTTCCGGAGAGCCGTCTGTGCGGTGCCTACAAACTCGCTGAACAAGACCTTTGCCACTTTCAGTAGGTCATTGAAAAAGGACCGGTATCTTGAAAGTGTGATGGCTCATTTCATGAACATGAAGTCCTATCGCAGGTTTCCACGAGACGAAGAATTTGCGTCGCGCTTGATTGAACGTGATTTGTACAATTTCCGGAGCAGATCCTATTGGCTACGCCGCTTCGAAAACTATGGCCGCAAGGAACGAGTTCACGTTGACGACTACACCATCGAACACATCCTGCCGCAGAACGATAACCTTTCTCCGGCTTGGCGCAGTTCACTCGGTGCAGATTGGAAGTCAGTCCAGGAAAAATGGTTGCATACCATCGGCAACTTAACCTTGACGGGCTACAATTCAGAGATGAGCGATAGGCCATTCCAAGAAAAGCGGGACATGGAAGGCGGCTTCAAAGAAAGTCCACTTCGTGTAAACAAAGGCTTGGCAGGAATAGATATTTGGAATGAGCCAGCCATCGTGGACCGCGCTAAACGCATGATCCAGCACGCTGTCGTCGTTTGGACGGCACCCGAGCTGTCTCCCTCAGTTCTTGATAGTTACCAATGCCAGCCCGAGAAACCGGAGAAGTATTCCATAGAAGATCACCCGAACTTGGCGGGGGGAGTAATCCGAGATCTATTCGAAGGGTTTCGGCGAGAAGTGACAGCCCTGGATCCATGTGTGTCGGAAGAGTTCTTGAAGCTCTACGTCGCCTACAAAGCGGAAACCAATTTCGTTGATGTCGTGCCGCAGGCCAGAGCTCTGAGGATTTCACTTAACATCGATTTGCCTGATCTGAATGATCCACACAGTTTGGCAGTGGACGTCTCAAGTGTCGGGCGGTGGGGAAACGGAAACACAGAGGTCAAAATGACAGACCTTGAGCAACTGCCATACGTGATTGGCTTGGTTCGCCAATCACTCGATCGGCAACTTGGAGAGGGTTAGGCGATATGAGCCAGTTTCGCTTTCTTGAAGCAGAATTTACCCAGTTGTTTGAGCTGTCGGGCAAGGCTGAATCTGCAGCTCTCTCGGATCCTCGTGGGGCATGTTTCTGGGCGCGGCTCACGCTTGAAACAACTATGAAATGGCTCTACCGCCGCGACCCCGCGTTGAGGAAGCCCTACAATCCCACTTTGGCGGCATTGATCGCCGAACCCAGCCTTGAGGCGTTGACCGGCCCTGCGATCGTGACCAAGGCCCGATACATCAAAGACCAGGGCAACAGGGCGGCGCATGACAGTGGAAAAAAGATCAGTTCCCAGGATGCCGCTTCTACCGTCAGAGAGTTGTTTCATGTTTGTTACTGGATTGCGCGGACCTACTCCCAGGGTGCGAAACCAGACCCAGCTCTGAAATTCGATGCTGGGAAACTGGAAAAAACGCTGACAATTACGGCGAGCACCGTTCAACAGATCAAGGAACTTGGTGACAAGCACACAGAGGCCCAGAAAGCTCTGGAGGATGCCGAAGAAGCCCGTAGAGCCTCGGAGGAAGGGCGGAAGGCTCTTGAGGAGGAGCTGGCCTCCCTGAGGGCCGAGGTCGCTGCTGCACGTGCAGCCAATCAAGCAGTTCCTGATCCTCATGATTATGACGAAGCCGCAACAAGGGATGCTTTCATCGACCTTCTTCTCTCGGAAGCAGGCTGGCCTCTCGACCAGGAACGTGACCGCGAGTTTCCAGTTCTTGGCATGCCAAACCAATCTGGCAAAGGATTTGTTGACTACGTGCTTTGGGGCGATGATGGAAAGCCTCTGGCGGTTGTTGAAGCGAAGAGGACCCGGAAGGACAGCCGAATTGGACAACAGCAGGCAAAACTCTATGCGGATTGCCTTGAGAAGATGTATGGTCAGCGCCCGGCTATTTTTACGACGAATGGGTATGAACACTGGTTCTGGGATGACAAAATGTACCCGCCTCGGCAGATGTCGGGTTTCCTGAAGAAAGACGAGCTGGACCTTCTTCAGCAACGGCGTGCGACCAGGAAAAACCTCGGGAAGATTGCTGTAGACGAGGACATCGCAGGCCGTTTCTACCAGCAGCGGGCCGTACGTCGCGTCGGGGAGGCATTCGAAAAAGACCGGCAACGTAAGGCCCTTCTGGTCATGGCTACCGGCAGTGGAAAGACCCGGACAGTCATCGCCTTGATTGACCAGCTTATGCGCGCGAATTGGGTGCGTAGGGTGTTGTTCCTTGCGGATCGGGTGGCTCTGGTCAAACAAGCTCATGGCGCTTTCAAGACCCATTTGCCTTCTGCTCCAAGCGCGAACCTCCTGGAGCGCCATGATCCGTCAAAAAACGATCACGCCGGAGCGCGCGTGATGCTTTCAACCTATCCGACCATGATGGGATTGATCGATGAGGTAAAAGGGGGCGAAAAACGCTTCGGACCAGGGCATTTCGATCTGATCGTCATCGATGAAGCCCACCGTTCAGTCTACCGGAAGTACCGAGCGATTTTTGAGTACTTCGATAGTCTGCTGGTTGGGCTTACTGCTACCCCAAGGGACGAGATCGATCGGGACACATACTCGCTCTTCCAGCTTGAGCGGGGAGTTCCTACGGATGCATATGATCTGGATGATGCGGTATCCGACGGTTACCTTGTTCCACCTAAATCAATTTCTGTTCCCTTGAAGTTCCAGAGAAGCGGCATTTCCTACGACGAACTTTCCGAAGAAGAAAAAGACGAGTGGGACAACCTTGAGTGGGACGAGGAGGGGAATGTTCCTGACCACGTTGATGCAGGAGACTTGAACGAATGGCTGTTCAACAAAGATACCGTGGACAAGGTCCTGGAGCACCTGATGGTCAATGGTATCAAAGTCTCCGGTGGGGATCGGCTCGGAAAAACAATTGTCTTTGCTAAGAGTAGCAAGCATGCCCAGTTTCTCGTCGAAAGGTTCAATGCCAATTACCCGCACTACCAGGGAAAATTTGCCCAGCTGATAGACTATAGCGTTCCCTATGCTCAATCTTTGATTGACGATTTTTCCGAGGCTGAGAAAAACCCAAGCATCGCCGTTTCAGTCGACATGATGGACACCGGTATCGATGTTCCTGAAGTGTTAAACCTCGTATTCTTCAAGATTGTTCGCTCCAAGACAAAGTTTTGGCAGATGGTCGGCCGAGGTACACGCTTGTGTCCGGACTTGTTCGGGCCAGGGGAGGACAAGCAGGAATTTCTGATTTTTGACTTTTGCCAGAACCTGGAATTTTTCCGCGAGAACCCGAAGGCGATGGACGCAGCGGTGGCAAGACCAATAGGAGAACGTTTGTTCACAGCAAGGGTCGATCTGATAGGCGACATTCAGGAACAGGACGAACCGCACGAAGAACTAATTTCCGGATTAAAATCCCGATTGTCTGATGAAGTGCGGGGCATGAACACGGAAAATTTCCTGGTGCGCGCCAAAAGGCGTGCCGTTGAGGAATTCCAGAATGCAGAAAATTGGGAGCATCTCAGTTTCGACGATCGGATGACGCTCTGCGACGATGTCGCTGGGCTGCCAAGTTCTTTTGAGGATGATGGGCTACCGGCTAAACAGTTCGATTTGTTGCTTCTCAATGCCCAACTTATGCTTCTGCGCGCGGACACAGGGTTTGCCCGCCTCCAGGACCGGATTGTCAAGTTTGCGGCATCCTTGGCGACGCTGACCAATGTACCTGCGGTTTCTCGGGAAATGGAGCTCATCCTGGAAATTCAGACGGATGAATTTTGGGTCGATGTAACCGTTGAGATGCTGGAAGACATCAGGAGACGACTTCGGCTGCTTGCAGACCTTATCAAACCCCAGGAACGCAAAATCGTCATCACTGACTTTGAGGACGAAATTGGGCGCGGTGATCAGATCGATTTGCCTGATGTCGGCAGCGGTTTCGACAAGGCGCGCTTCAAGATGAAGGTGCGGCGGTTCATCGAAGAACACTCCGATCATGTAGCTCTTCAACGGATCAGGAGAGCGATCCCAGTGACGGAACAGGATCTCAGTGAACTTGAGGGAATGCTTGTTGAGTTGGGAGTGGCAGAAGAAAGCCACTTGGAAGAGATTCGAACCGATACCGGTTTGGCGAACTTCTTGAGGTCTTTGACTGGGCTGGAACGTTCCGCAGCCAAAGCGGCATTTTCCGAGTTTTCTGCCAGCCATCAGCTCAATGGAGACCAGAATGAGTTCCTCGACTTGTTGCTCGATTTCTTGTGCGAGAATGGGATCGTAGATCCGAGGCTTTTTTATGAAAGCCCTTTTACTGACATAAATGAGCTGGGAATTTTGGGAGTTTTCTCGAAACCTCAAGTTCGGGAAATTGTCACAATAGTTAAGGACATGAACCGAGTAGCCGTATGACAAACGACTTGCCTACCATGACACGCACAGGTTTCGAAAAATTCCGCTTAAGCCATAGGGACCGCGCATTGTTTTTGATCGAGAACGAGCAAAATTACGAGGCGCAACTTTTAGCAATAAAGGGCGCGCTTAGTCGAAATAAAGAAGCGGAGAATGAGTTTTCCAAGGGGATTCAGCATATGCGTGAGCAGCTTAATTTGCTGGATCCTGAAGACAACACCAATGCAGATCACTTCATTGACCACCTGACAGACATGTTTCATGAATCTGTCTATTTTGATGCTGCCCACTCTATGGCTGCGGTCGGCATGTTGGCTCCGTATTTCGAGTCTCTTTTTGTATCTCTCTTTGGTGCAATTCGCCGAGAAACTCAGAAAGTTGAAGGGAGAAAAGGGCGCTCCAAAGCCTTTCAAGACTTCTATTGGAACCCTCAGATTGTCATGGGGTCAAATGAGCCACGCACGAACTTGGTTGAAGGAATCACAGACTTGGCTGCAGAAACAGGTCTGCTGCCTCACTTGCCCGAGGGATATGAAACGACTCTGAAGGCACTTTTCTCTTACCGGAACAACATGTTTCACAATGGGTTTGAGTGGCCGGTTGAAACGCGAAAAAAGTTCCAAAAACGCATCGACAACAAACACTGGCCAAAAGAATGGTTCGAGAAGTCGACTAAGGATGATGAACCTTGGATTTTCTACATGAGCGAAGAATTTATCCAGCATTGCCTTTCGATGATTGATCACGTTCTTGTGGGTGCTGGTGAATTCTTCGAGGATTTGAGTTCGAGTTAAACAATCTCGGCTTGTTGGCATAGACGGGGAGAGAAGCAGTGGATTTTGATGAAGAAACGATAAAGTTTAACCAGATCTTTCATCCTGGTGCTATGGAAGAAAGCATGGCTGTGGTAGCGGAGCAAAAACGGTTCGTCTACTATACATCTGCCGATACCGCGATGAAAGTTATTCGCAACGGAGAGCTCTGGTTTCGAAACGCTACCGTAATGAATGATTTTTCTGAAATCTCATACGGCCTCGAGCTGATCCGTTCTGTGTTTTCGGGTTCAGAAGGGGAACGGTTTCGTGAAGCTGTCGAGGACATCTTTCCAGGAACGATCCAAAGAGCCGATGAGTTGCTCGCGGGATGGGAAAAAGACTGGCAATTTGAAACCTATATCGCTTGTGTTTCGGTCCATAACCCTGATGAGGATCAGCGTGGGCGCCTGTCTATGTGGAGGGCATACGGTGATACAGCGATAGTTGTGAACAACACACCTATGACGGCGGTTACCGATCTCTTGGCGGTTTTTTCCATCCCTGTTCTTTATCTTTCAGAGGTAGAATTGATTGATCATCTTGCGGAAATCACGGACGCAATCCTGATCAACCGGAAATACCTACAAGGTTTGGGCCAAGATACTCTCGTCTCCTACATCCACAACATGCTCTTCCGGTTAGCAATTGCGACCAAACACCCGGGGTTCGAAGAAGAACAGGAGTGGCGCCTTTTCTATCGCCCAACAGAGCGACAAAGCCCGGGCATGACTGAAGAAACTGTTGTTCTTGGCGGGGTGCCACAGAAGATCTACAAACTCCGCTTGGCCGATGAACCGGAGAAAGGCCTTCACGGCGCTGACATTCCTTCCCTTCTGGACAGGATCATTATCGGTCCTACAGAATTTCCTTATGTTAGCTACAGGGCCTTTGTTGATGTGTTGTCAGGAGTGGGAGTTGAAGACGCCGCGACAAAGGTAGTTCTTTCGGACATTCCCCTAAGAGCATCAGCTTAAACTGCAGCACGAAGATCCGTGATTTGGTCGGGAAAACGTGGGTTCTCTTTGGCTACTTTTTTCCGTTGGAACGACCATGGACCACCCACAAGAACGCCTTGTCGACTGCATTCGAGGCTTGCTTATGGTTTACGCCTGTTTTGGTTTTTACAAGTTCAACAATTTTGCTCCTGGGAAAGGTCTCCCCTTGTTTGCACCGACCAGAGGAAAATGATTGCACAAGCTTCTCAGCCAACCGCCGCTGTGGTGAGAGAGAGTTCAGCCTCGAGTCGGACCAACTGAAAGGCCCTTTAATAACAACAGCATAGCAGTTCTCACTTTTATCCCATTCGGCCCGCCACCAAGCCTTTTGGACCCTGTCTCCGAAACGCGAGGTTTTTAAATTTTTCCGTTATTTTCGAGCGTTATAGCTCTGGTGCGGTTTCTCGGGATTTACTGTTTTGGCCTCTGGAACCCCACAATCGCGTTCTCTCGCCTCCATATTCTCTGGACCTGTTAACCACGCATTTTTCACTACGGTTTCAATAACTTGCTGATACTGAATCAAAAAAATGTCTCGCTATTTTTCGTTCCGAGCCGAGTCGCGCGAATGGTCACAGCGACTCGCATCCAAATCTTTGACATTTTGCTCCCCTATTTTGCCTTTGCAAAAACAAAAAGCCGTTCCAAATCATTGACTTGGAACGGCTTGGTCTTGGTGGTGTGCCGAGTGTTATCTGCCTTCATAGCCGAGCTCGGCCCGCTGCTCTGCCCAAATGGGCGTCATCGGATCAAGCAGTTCTGACATGCCAACGGACGGTGGGTTCCCGTCCAGGATGGCTTCGATGATGTCGGGTGCCAGCAATGTGAGCCGCATGACGCGCGTCAGATATGATGGCGAGATCTTCTCATGCTCCGCCAGTTCGGCGATCGTCCCCATTTCGCCGCCCTCAATGATCCGGCGCCACCGATAGGCGCGCGCCACGGCCTTGATCAACGTGTAGTCTGGGCTGTGATTGTTTGTGCTGGGCGGCAGTTGGATATCTTTGCGGCCGCCGCGTTTGGCAATGCGGAATGGAACCGTGACGGTTACGGTTTCTGAGAGAACAGGTTTATTGCTCATGCGGCTTCCGCCTCTTTGTTGGTGTTGTTCCGCAGTTCGTGGGCCAGCTCCGCGAGACCATCGATGCGCATCCGGACGTGGATTGCATCGGTGCCAATCTCGACGCGCTCAACAGCCAATGCGATGATGCGCGCCTGCTCGGCAGGGAAAAGTTCATCCCGCAGCGGATCGAATTGCTGCAGGCTTTATTTCCCGCACGAAACCATTCATCTCACTCATACTCCCACCTCTCCACGCAGAACCATCATGTAACTCTCTCGATCCGCCTGATATTGGCTGCGGGGGTAGGTGAAAAATATGTCTGATTTGGTTCGATGGGTCTCGATCATGCCGAAACGCTGATAGAAAGCTTGAGCACGATCGTTTTCGGTTCGCACATCGACACGTGCCATTTTGCGATCAAGTGCGTTGAAACCTATGCCAAAAGACAAAACCGCGCTTTCCAGAGCCGCTTTCGGTGGCTTGTTCTCGTCAAGGATCCAGCTGCCCCAAGTAAAGCTGTCGGCATCCATATCGTAAAGCCGCACCACCCCACAAGGCACGCCGTCTTTTCGCTCAATAAGGTAATAAAACTCGTTTCTTTCGGCCTCACGGTCCTTGTAAGCATCGATCCACCTGCGCTGATCTTCGACAGTTCCACGCACTGCAGAGAGGTGCTTGTTATAGAGGGAATTGGTGCGCAGGCCATAAACAAAAGCTGCGTCCTTTGGCTGGATCAGTCTCAGGGTCAGGTTCGGACCTTCGATAAGTTCAAGTTCTTTTATCGCAGCCATTTTCGATACCATGCCGGTTCCAAAACTAGTTTCAAATTTGCCTATTGCCGATCGTACGAGTTTCTTCGGCTAACTCATTTCGCAAAGTATCAATCTCAGCCTTCAAAGACGCATATTCCTCCATCTTCCGCGCAAGAAAGCGCTTCGTGATGGCGGCCTTTTCGGCAAGGCCCTTTGGTGTCAGCACGTATGCGTAACGCCTCTTGTCCTCTGCAGCCGTGAAATTGCCCAGCTTGACGAGGCCTTTCTCAATCAATGCGTTCAGCACATAGTGCGTGCCACCGACACTGATCCCGACGGCTTCAGCCAGCTCACGCTGTGACATTTCCGGATTGTCTTGAAGAAGCCGAAGGACGCGGAAGTGCGTATCTTCTTGGAGCTTGCTGCGCTTACTGGTCATTGATGTGTGGTGCTTTTTCTCAGGCTACCGCACAAGGGCTGCCTGAGGGCGCCTTGGGGTATGCAAGATTCGACTGGTCGCAAATTAACGTCATCGTTCGGTATCGAGCGATAGCATTATGCTGCGACCGCGAACAGCCCCAATTTGAAACCTTCTGAAAGAAAAACGATATCTCGCACTGCGCAACGGATGTTGCCACCCCAGTCTTGACCAGGTCGCTGCATCTCTTGCAGCACACTTCACTTTGTCGCAGAAAGTGAAACCGCTATGCGCCGCGGTCTTGGTTGAGCGGGGCGTGATGCGCAAGCCTGAGGAGCGTCAGCTTCGTCACCTCCGTCGCTTTGACCACCTGAACCCGCCTGTACATCCCGCTCTGCGTCGGTTTGCCCTGCAGGCGCCAATTCTTGCCGTTCCGCCTGTTCAACAACCTCCTCCATGCTGAGGGTGTTCAAAACCAGATCAAATTTTTCGAGAATTTCTCACGCGTGGCGGGCGACGTAAGAGCGCACTGCTTCATTCTCCATCAGCTTTTTTGGTAGCCCTTGGCGACGACGAGGTTCAGTAACTCCGATCCGTAATTATCTTCGGCATGTTTGTATTTTTCCTGCACCTGGTTCATCTCCCGTTCGAGCCTGACGATTTGCTCCAGCGGGTCGCCTTTGGGCTGCTCCGGCCGGGGCGGGCTGTTCCGGTGGCGTCACCTTGAGGAGGGCGTCCGCATGGGCAGACGTGATGGTGTTGGCCGCAATCATCAATTCAACCGCCTCGATCTGATGGGCTGCCTTCATCTAGCGCAGGTGGCGAGTCACATCCGGCGTGAACTGGTGGGCCTGCAAGAGTTTCACTGCCTTGGGGCAAATCCCGCGCAGCAGATTGATCCGGCTGTTGATCGTCGAGAGGTTGACGTTAAAGGCGCACGCTAGCCGTTCCTTACTCACGCCTTTGTCGATGGCGCGGCGCAGCATGTAATGCTCCTGCACCGTTGAAAGCCGATTCATGCGGTGACTGTAGGTATCGGTCTCGAAATCCTTGGCAATCAGGCAGGGCGCCGTGTCTTGGCCCAGCTCCTTCAGTGCCAGAACTCGCAGATTGCCATCCAGCAGCAGAAACCCCGGCGCATCCGGGTCGGGCTTGATCACCGACAAGGGCTCGATCAGCCCGATCTCCCGGATCGAAGAGACGATCTGTTTGAACTTGCGTGTGGTCATCACGCCGTCCGGCACCTTCTTTGATGGCCTCAATTCCTCCAGCGGGATCTGCCAGGTTTCGAGATCAAAGCCTAGCGTCAGGTTCAGCGGTGCCTTTGGATAGGCCGCGTCGGCATCATCGTCCTGCGGCACTGGGAAGGCCCCAGGGTAAAGCGGTTTTACGGTGCTGAGATCATTCATTGGGTGGTCCTTTCGGGTCAGGCGGTTTCAATACGGTCAGCGAGGTATTTGGGCAGGCTGTCGAGCCCTTCGGCGCGCAGGAGGGTCACGACGTTCTCGTCAGAAAAAAGACGTTTAAGACCTCGGATCACCAGCAAAAGCTGCTGCCGGGCGTGATCAGCCTTCAGCATCAGCTTGTGCTGGCGGGCGATCTCGCGCTGGTAGGTTTTGACGAGCGAATGGGCTTAGTTTGGCAGCTTCGGGCGATCGCCACCGACCTTCAGGCCTTTTTCGCGGCGCTTTTCGATGAGCCGCTAGGCATCGGTGATCTGGTGGCCTTTGAGCTGGCCGGTTTTATAGGCTTCTTCCAGCATGTCGCCGAGGCTTTCGTCGTCATGTTTGGCGCGGGCGATCTCGAGGGCTGTCGTCAGCGGGATTGTCCCGTTTTGGACCGCCTCAATCAGGCGCTCCTCTCCCTTTTCCAGCAGGAAGACGATGTCGCGCACGTATTTCTCGGACAGCCCAGTGCGCTGAATAATGTCGTCAATGCTGTATTCGCGCGCCAGCAACAGTTCAATGTCGGCGAGGATTTCCAGCGGTCGGTGCCCTTTGCGGGCAATGTTCTCAGCCAGCGACATGATGAAGGCGTCTTCGTCGGTCACATTGACCACCAGCGCCGGGATGTGGCTCTCGCCAAGCAGGCGAAAGGCATTGAGGCGGCCTTCGCCGCAGACCAGCAAATAGGCGGTTGTCCCATCGGCACCTTCGCGTTCGGTCACGGTGATCGGCTTTTTCAGGCCAATGGTGCGGATGTTTTCGACGATCTCCTCAAAGATCTTCATGTTGCGGTCTCGCGAGTTCAGGATTTCGATCCGGTCGATGGGGACGAGCGTGACGCTCTCGGGTGTGTCAGTCATCATTGGGGGGCTCCCGTGTTTGATTGGATTGTTCATATTTTGTACTTGCGTTTGTTTCTTAAACTCCCTGCGTCACCCCCATTTCCGGCGAATGCGAACGCGCGCGGCCATGCCGTAGAAAAAGTCCAGATCTTCAAACCGGAAGGCCTCAAAGGCGATGCTGGAGCGATTGCACAGCCTGATTTCTTGCCGGGGCAGGTCGAGCCAGGGCAGCAGGTAGTAATCGAGCTCGTCGTGGTTTTCTGGATCGAGACGTACGGCCAGCGTGACGTCCGCCTGATAGCGCATTGGATCAAAGCGAATGCGCCAAGGCAGCCGCCCGTCCGCCATTGGCTGGCAACGCGCCAGCACTAGGCTCACGACCAACTCGTCACTTATGGTCAGCAGGTCGGTCTTGGGATCGCGCGCGACCGTGCCACCCACATCTGCAATCGCGGCCTCAGTGCGGGCGATGATTTCCGGGTGCATGGCGCGCAGACGCTTGTTGAGCGCAATGCGTTCCTGATCGCGGTCCGAGCGATAGCCAATCATCTCATAGGCCCGCGCCAGCGACCCGAACCGGTTTCGATAAGCCGATGATGAGGGCATGTCGGACGTCTGATCGATCAGCACCCCAGAAAGCTGGCCCACATCGGCGTAAAGCCGTTTTAGGTGATCCAGCAGTTCTTCGTCAGACAGGCGGGCGGACCGCGCCGTGATGATCTCCTGCGCGGCCAGGAAAAACTCGAGCGGCACGATCCCCTCGAACGCACCTTCCTTGCGCACCCACATCTCAGGCGGGTTTTCCACATGCAGCTTCTTCAGCTTGAAAGAGGACCGGTTGTAAACGTTGTTGCCAATGTACTTCTCATTGGTCAGAACCGTCCGTACGGTGCCGGAATTCCATGTCCCGTCCAAATCGGTGGTGACACCTTCTTCATTCAGGCGGTCGGCGATCTCGCGGAAGGACAGATCCTCCTCGAGCAGCCAGCGATACATCTTGTTGACCCAGGCCACTTCCTCGTCGGGGCCGGGCATCAGGATGACACGGTCGGTCTGCAGTGATTTGTGCTCGCCGCGTTTCAACTCGGCTTTTGTGTTGCCGCGCTCATCTACCAGCACCCGGCGCAGACCAAAGCCTGCCGCGCCGCCCTGGCGGACGCCCAACGCAATCAAGCGGCACTGGCCAGCGAAGAGCTTTACCGAAAGTTCGCGGCTGCATTCCCGGCCATGGCGCGTTTGACGCCCTTGACGATGGTCGAGACGGGCGAGCCAGCGTATTCGAATTGCTCAGCGCAAAAGGCGACGTTGATCCCCGCGCGCTTGCAGATGTATTCGTAATAGGCGCTCTCGTCCGCGTCCTGGAACCGGCCCCAGCGACCAACGTCATAAACCAGAATGACATTTAAATCGGCCACGCTGTTTTCGACATCCGCGATCAGCTGCTGTAGGGAGACCCAACCGCCGATCGAAAGCCCGCTTTTGCCATCATCCGCATAGGTTTTAACGATCTCAATGTTGCGCTTTTCGGCATACTCGCGGATTTTATCGGATTGGTTATGGGTCGAGTACTGCTGGTGCTCGGTGGACATGCGCACATACTGCGCCGCCCAAAACTTTTTTACCTCGCCACTCCCGTCCAACTCAGCCTCCGATCCGTGTTCAAACTGGTCGGACGTTTGCTTGGATGGCAAAATGTATCAAACTGAAAGTTTTGGATTATACCATCATATCAACGCCTTGAGGGGTGTTCGCGCCAGCATCTTCATCAAGATATCACATCACATCCGGAAAACCTTACTTGCACCCGTTCAAATTCGAGCGATATGTGAGCGATAGAGTTTTAATGAGGTTACAAGATGACATTCCACGATCGCGGCACAAGCTGGTTTTTGGCGCAACTGAAGCCGAATTGTGCCAACATCGCGGATAAGAACCTCAAGCGCCAAGGCTTCAATACCTTTCTGCCAATGGAAGAGGAGACGCGACAGCGAAATGGCAGGTTCGTCACCTCCATGCGGCCACTGTTTCCGGGCTACATCTTCGTGACCTTCGATGTAGCCCGCGGGTTCTGGCGCACGGTGAATTCGACCTACGGGATCACGCAGCTGGTGAGCTTTGGCAAGGAGCCAACGGTGGTGCCTCTGGATCTGGTCTCACAGCTGATGCTGCGCAGTGACGCGAAGGGCAAATTGCTGCCGCCTAAGCTCTTGAAGCCCGGTGATCAGGTGACCCTGACCAAGGGGCCCTTTGCCAATTTTGTGGCGGAGTTCGAAAAGATCGCGCCCGATCGGCGCATCTGGGTCCTGATGGAGATCATGGGTGGTCAGACCCGCGTGGCGGTCGGAGCGGATCAACTGCGGGCGGTTTGAGGGCGCCTCAGCGTTGGCATGAGTGCCCCAGATCTTATATCCTCCCCTCGTAGGGAAAGATTGTGGCATCGACAGCACACATCGAAGATCTCACTGTGAACGAGGCCGACCATCTTGCAGGTGTTTCAGTCCGCAAGGTGGAGAAGTCGTGCGAAGAAGGTATCGTGCACAAGAAGAAACACACGGGGTATCTGGTCAAGCGTGAGGTATTTCACGTGCCAGCGGAAACCGTCGTCTATTCAGCAGCCCTTAAAAACTGCGCGAACATTTCCCCGAACAAGACCTTCAAGAAGCGTCTGTGGCGGTTCCTTCGGACATCTCGCAGGCTTGAGGGCTCTTTCGGGGTGGCCGACTTGGGTGAAGGCCTTATGCTTAATCTTGACGCCATCGCCGGCACGGAATGGTCGCTTGCTCGTTCCTACATGGCCGCAATGAATAAGTATCTGACGAGCGATCCTGAAATACTTGGTGGCGCGCCCATCATCAAGGGGACGCGGATTACATGCCGCTCTGTTAAAGGCCGTGTTGATGCCGGTGACACATTTGGCGATCTCGTCGAGGACTACGATGGTGAAGTCCCCAAAGAAGTCTTCGAGGTCGCGCTGACTTACGCAAATAGCCATCCCGTTCGCGGAAGGCCTAGAGCTGGAAAGCCGTGGCGCTGAAGTGAAAGAGGAAAGCGCGCGAGCTTGCAGTTATTTATTGACGAGTGCTTATCGACGAAGATGGCGCTCGAACTGATCAAAATCGGGCACTTCGCGGTTCATCCGTGAAACCAAGGAGGCATGGCGGAACCAGATCATGCCGTCTTGGCGAGGGCAACGCGCGAAAACCTCGTGATCGTGACCGAGAATGCAAGGGATTTTCGAGCATTGGTCGCTCGAGAAGAAATTCATCCGGGCATCATTATTATTCCCTGCACCTCCCGTGAGCAGTCGAAGGCCTACCTGTTGTCGGCGATCGATTAACTTACAGAGCGGGGCGATCCAGATGATGTGATGGTGAATCATGTCTTGGAAGTTGAAGAAGACGGTCAGGGTGGGGTTACGATGAGGTTGTATCCCTTGCCGGCGACGTAAAACGGTTGGCTGTCAGGACCGTTCGAACCGGAAGGCTTTCGAACCCTGATTGGTGCCAATGATTACAGTGACTAAAGGATGGAGGGTGTCCACCCCCAGACCTTTCCCTCCGCCATAATCTTACTTTGGTAAGAAAGATCCGCAAACATCCTGAACGACCAGGTGGGTTTGGTGCTGCATCTGGTTCTGCACGGTTCAGAGTTGGCGTTTTTCAGGCTCTATTTTTGCGGCTTGTTGCCCCCAAAGCCTCTGTGTGACCACTGTAAACCTGCCCCCCAAACGGCGTGAGGTTTTGCATCTCATCACGAAACTCACATTCCCATATATCACGGCGGATCGAGTTATGCGAACCCGTGCCACCCTCGCGAAGAGGGCTGGTATCCGGCAATGGCTTGATTAGCCTCAGGCAAAGCAACGGTTTCAGAAACGGTATTTTCGACAAAACTCACGCCTCGGTAGGCTGGCCTCCAGAGACGTTGCGAATACGTAAATCGAGACCGAGGAACCGAACATGCCGATTGAGAAAACCGATACACTTGTTGTTGGCGGAGGGCAGGCTGGCATCGCGATGAGCGAGCACCTTTCCAGCCATGGTGTTGACCACATCATTCTGGAGAAGAAACGTATCGCGGAAGCATGGCGCACGGGACGTTGGGACACCATGGTGGCGAATGGTCCAGCCTGGCATGATCGGTTCCCGAACCTCAAGTTCGAAGATTCTCACCCGGATGCCTTTGTGCCCAAAGATCGCATGGCGCAATATCTCTCTGATTATGCAGAGATGATTGATGCGCCGGTCCGGACTGGCGTCGAGGTTCTGAACGCCGAAAAGAAACCAGGCGAGCAGGGATTTCTGGTTGATACATCCGAAGGCCAGATCGAGGCTAAGCGGATTGTCGTCGCCACCGGGGCTTTCCAGGTTCCTGTCATTCCACCGGTGATTCCAAAAGAGGAAGGCATCGTCCAGCTGCATTCCTTCCATTACCACAATTCGGCTCAGCTGCCGCAAGGCAATGTCCTGGTAGTGGGGACCGGATCCTCCGGTGTGCAGATTGCCGATGAGCTGCGCCGTGACGGCAAGGAAGTCTATTTGTCGGTGAGCCCCCATGACCGTCCTCCGCGCCGTTATCGTGGTCGCGACAATGTTTGGTGGCTGGGGGTGCTTGGCCTGTGGGACGCGCCCTCGATGGCGCCGGGAACCGAGCGTTTTGCCATCTGTGTCAGCGGAGCACGCGGCGGTGAAACAGTGGATTTCCGGCGTTTGGCGAAAGAGGGGGTCAATCTGTTTGGCATGACGCAGTCCTATAAAGAGGGCGTGCTGAAATTTGCGCCAGATCTTGCGGAGAGTATTGCAGAGGGTGATCGGGGCTATCTGGCGTTTCTGGACATGGCTGATGCCTATGTTGAACGGACCGGGGTTGATCTGCCGCGAGAGCCCGAAGCCCGCGAACTCCTGGCCACTCCGGACAGTGTGACAAACCCAGTAAGCGAGTTGAACCTCGCCGAGGCCGGGATCACTTCGGTCATCTGGGCCACGGGTTTCCGTCAGGATTTCAACTGGTTGAAAGCAGACACCTTTGAAGAATCCGGCAAGCCGATTCATCAGCGCGGTGTTGCCGCCGAACCCGGTATCTATTTCCTTGGATTGCCCTGGCAATCGCGCCGGGGGTCGAGTTTCCTCTGGGGGATCTGGCATGACGCCAAATATGTCGGCGATCAGATCGCAATTCAGCGGGCCTATGGCCAGTATGATGGCGAGGCTGCAAAGATAACCACGGCCGCGCGGTAACCCGGCACGCCCTGTGATTGCGCAGGGGGATGTGGGCGTGATACCGCTCCAATCGGACTGCAGAATTGCCGTACGATTGGGATAGTCTTCAGCAACACAGGCCGCGCGGCTGAGCCCCTGTTCCCCTTAGCCTCAGGCTAAGCAGCGATGAGAGAAGCTGTTCTTTCAGGATTTGATTTCGGCATGCCATCTACCAGAGGACGCAGGCTTCACATCTGATTTCGTGACCCGGTTTGGAGAAAGGACTACATCATGATCCGCACCGGGGACCAGTACCGTGAGTCAATCCGCGGGAGTCGCGAAATCTACATCAACGGGGATCGCGTCCAAGATGTTACCCTTCATCCGCAATTTAGGCCCCTGATTGATCTGCGTGCCGACCTCTATGATCTCCAGCACCAGGGCGAAAGCGCCGCTATCCTTACCTTTAAGGAGGAGGGAGAAGATACTGCGATCGCTCACAAAATGCCCTTTAGCCAGGCCGACTGGTGGGCCAAGCGCCGTGCCAGTGACCACCTCATGAACAAGGCGGGTGGTGTTCTGACCCGAACGGGGGATGATATCGTGGGGGAGCTTTGGTCTCTTTATGACGCCAAAGAGGAGCTGAGTGAAATCGAGCCCGCTTTTGCGGTGAACATCCAAGCCCACATAGAAAAGGCCAAACGGGAAGACAGTTTTCTGGTTTCGGCAAATGCCGACCCTAAGGGAGACCGCATGAAGGTTCCTCAGGACCAAAATCCCGAAATGCTGCTTCACGTCGTCAAGGAAACCGATGCAGGGATTGTTGTGCGGGGGGCAAAGTTTGAAACCGCCGGCGCCTATGCCAATCGGGCTGTGACCAAACCGACCATTGCCAATTGGGGCAGGGAAGAGAAATCAGAATACGCCTTTGGCTTTATCTGCGATTTGAATGCCGCAGGTCTCAAGTTCATTTGCCGTTCAGGCTTTGCTGGGCGGGCCTCGGCTGAAGACTACCCGCTGGCCAACAAATTTGATGAGATCGACTCATTGGTGGTTTTTGACGATGTGCTGATCCCCTGGGAAGATGTCCTGTTCTATCGCAGCACCAAGGCCGCCAAGTTCATCCGAGCGTCACTGCACCGTTACACGGCCTTTTCTTTTGTTCAGCGCATTTTGAAATACACAGACATGATGATTGGTGCGGCGCTGTTCAACATCCGCCAGACCGGGCTGGATCGCCTGCAGGGAGTGCAGGAGAAACTCTCGACGCTGGCGTGCTATCGTGAAAGCATCAATGCCCATCTTACTGCCGCCATCGCCCTGGCCGAGAAATCACCTGCCGGGCTGATGATGCCCAATCAATCGCTGCTCTATGCGGGGCGGGTCACAGCCTGTTCGCAACTCCCCCAAATGATGCATATCGCACGTGAGCTGTGTGGGGGGCAGATCAGTGTGACGCCGGATGCCGCGTCCTTTGGTAATCCGGAAACCAAACCCTGGCTGGACAAGTTCTACGGGGTTGGTGGCGATTGGCTGGTTGAAGATCGCAGAAAACTCCTGGCCTTTGCACGGGATCTTCTGAATTCTGAATATGCGGGACATCACCTGTCCTTTCAGACCTTTTCGCAATCCCCCTCTTTTGCGCATCTTGCAGCCCTGTACCGGAATTTCGACTGGGAGAGGCCGCTCGCCTTTGTAAAGGATGCTGCCAACCTGTCCGACAAAGTGGAGGCTCAAGAGGTATCCGCCGTTGGGGATTCAGCGATTTCAAACTGGTTTTCCAGCAACTTTGACAATCTGACACCTGAGACCGCTGTGGGGTGATCTAGCATCAGCATCACGCATCTCAGCGCAGCTGTGCTCAGAAAATGCGCTGAGAGATCCGCAGCGTAGCTCTCACATAATTCCAATCTGACGGAGACCGACATGGCCCATACCCGAATTCGCAAGTTCAACACTGGGGAAACCTACCCTGAACAAAATCTCGACAACGATCTGTGTCAGGCCGTGGTCACACAGGGCGGCAAAACCGTCTATCTGCGTGGGCAATGCCCGCAGAACCTGGACGACGCCGTCAATATCGACAGCCACGACCCGGTAGAGCAGACCCATAAGGTGATGCAGAACATTCGCCAGCTGATCGAAGAGGCCGGCGGGACGATGGAACACCTGGTGAAAATCGTGGTCTACATCACCGATGTGCGTCATCGCGAAGCTGTTTACCGCACCATGGGGGAATATATCAAAGGGGTGTACCCCTGTTCGACCGGGCTGGTTGTGCAGGCGCTGGCGCGTCCTGAATGGCTGGTCGAAATCGACGGCACCGCCGTGATCCCGGACTGAGGCCATGACATTTTCTCTGGTCGCCCGTTGCGCTGAAACAGGTATGTTCGGCCTCGCAATCTCATCCTCCTCCCCGGCAGTCGCTGCGCGTTGCTCTTTCGCGCGTGCAGGGGTTGGGGCGGTTGCGTCACAAAATATCACCGATCCGTCACTTGGCCCTCTTGCCCTTGATTTCATGGCGCAGGGGCGCACTGCAGCTGAGGCCATCGACGAGGTGGTGAAACAGGGGACGTTCATCGACTACCGCCAGGTTCTGGCAGTGGATCAGGCGGGCAACACCGCCATTCATTCTGGGCCAAATTCCCTTGGTATCTGGACGCAGGCCAGTGGCGATCATGTCGCCTCGGGTGGCAACCTGCTGGCAAATGACGCAGTGCCCCAGGCGATTGTCGATGGGTTCGTCAGTGCCTCAGGCCATCTTGGTGATCGTCTGCTTGCTGCCATGCGCGCGGGGCTGGAGGCAGGCGGCGAGGCGGGGCCAATCCATTCCGCAGGTATGAAGGTTGTGGACAAGCAGAGCTGGCCCCTGGTCGACCTGCGCTGTGACTGGACACTGGACTGCCCGATCGAGGCCTTGGCGCAGGCTTGGGACGTCTACAAACCGCAAATGGAGGCCTACGTTCAACGGGCGTTGGATCCAAGAGAAGCCCCGTCTTACGGCGTGCCGGGCGACGAGTGAAGCAAAGAGGACATGGTGATGGGCTATAGCTATCAGGATTGGAAAACCCGCGCGGAGAGCATTTCTCTCCGGGGGCAGGCCTTTGTCGACGGGAAGTTTGTCGACGCAATTTCGGGAAAAACCTTCGACAGCATCAATCCCGCGAATGGGGAAATCTTGACTTCGGTTGCCGAATGCGACGCCGCTGATATCGATCTTGCGGTTTCGGCAGGACGGCGTGCCTTTGAGGATGGGCGTTGGTCACGCATGGCACCGGGTGATCGCAAGGAGATCCTGCTGAAGCTGGCGGCACTCATCCGTGAAAACCTTGAGGAAATGGCGCTGCTGGACAGTCTGGACATGGGGAAACTGGTGAGCGACGCGGTGACCATTGATGCCCCGGGTTCGGCGCATTTTTTCCAATGGTACGCCGAGGCCATCGACAAGGTCTATGACGAGGTCGCCCCCACCGGACCCGGCGATCTGGCGCTGATCAGCCGCGTACCTTTGGGTGTAGTTGGCGCGGTGACGCCGTGGAATTTCCCATTGGACATGGCCACATGGAAGGCAGCGGCTGCGCTGGCGGCAGGCAATTCGGTGGTGCTGAAACCAGCTGAACAATCGCCGCTTTCGGCGCTGCGACTGGCCGAGCTGGCCGCTGAAGCAGGTCTGCCTGATGGCGTGCTGAATGTGGTGCCTGGCTTTGGCGCCACCGCAGGCCAGGCTCTGGGCCTTCATATGGACGTTGATTGTCTGACCTTCACGGGCTCTACGGGCATTGGCAAAAGGTTCATGCAGTATTCTGGCCAATCAAACCTGAAACAGGTCTGGCCGGAAACGGGCGGCAAAAGCCCGAACCTTGTCTTTGCCGATTGCGAGGATCTGGAGGCTGCGGCAGATATGGCGGCCTTTGGAATTTTCTTCAATCAGGGTGAGGTCTGTTCCGCAAATTCGCGGCTTTATGTTGAGCGATCCATCAAAGATTCCTTTGTCGAGAAGCTGATCGAACGAGCAAATGCCACACAGCCGGGCGACCCACTGGACCCGAAGTCAAAGATGGGTGCAATTGTTGACGAAAAGCAGACCGCAGGCATTATGCGCTTTGTTGAGAGTGGGAAATCCACCGCAAACCTCGTCGCCGGGGGGGAACAGGTCACGGTCAATGGCAAAGGGTGTTTTGTGCAACCAACCATTTTTGATGATGTGAAACATGGCGACCCACTGGCACGAGACGAGATTTTTGGCCCGGTTCTGGCGGTGATCCCCTTCGACAGTGAGCAAGAGGCGGTCGAAATGGCTAATGACTCGATCTATGGTCTTGCCGCCTCGGTCTGGACGGACAACCTGAGCCGTGCTTGTCGGGTATCGGATAAGCTGCATGTGGGAACGGTTTCTGTGAATACAGTGGATGCCCTGTCGGCAATGACCCCGTTTGGCGGCATGAAACAATCCGGGTTCGGTCGTGACTTGTCACTGCACTCACTTGAAAAGTATACCGCTTTGAAGACAACCTGGATAAAGTACAAACCTTGATGAGCGCTCTTGGGCCAAAGGATGGGCGATGCTGAGATACACTCTCAGACAATTGGAGTATTTTGTTGCTGTTGGTGAAGCTGGCAGCATTGCGCTTGCGTCGGAGCAGGTGAATGTGTCGTCGCCCTCCATTTCCTCGGCGATCAATCAGCTGGAAAAAGAGTTCGGCATGCCGCTATTTGTGCGCCAGCATGCGCAGGGTCTGTCATTGTCCCAAGCAGGCCGCATCATGCTGGAGCAGGCCAAACTCGTTCTGAAAGAGGCCGAGGGGATGATGGCGCTGGCGGGCGATATCTCCGGTGTGGTGCGCGGGCGTCTTTCGGTAGGCTGTCTGATCACATTTGCCCAGGTTCTTCTGCCAACGGTGCGCCGGAGTTTCGAGCAGGCCTTTCCTGAGGTCAATGTGCATCAAAAAGAGGCGAACCAATCTGAGATTTTCAGCCTGTTGCGGCGGGCCGAAATCGACGTGGCACTGACCTATGATCTGAATTTGCCTGCGGATCTGCAGTTCACATCCCTGCTGGAGCTGCCCCCCTTTGCGATTGTGGATGTCGCCCATCCGCTCTCACATTTGCCTGCAGTCTCCGTGGCCGAGCTGAACGACTATCCGATGGTCCTGTTGGATTTACCGTTTAGTTCGGACTACTTTTTGTCTTTCTTCGCAAAGATCAACGCGGTGCCCAATGTCGCAGAACGTACAAAAGACATGGCGGTCATGCGCAGCCTGGTGGCCAATGGTTTTGGCTATTCCATCGCTAATGTGCGCCCGGTGAATGATCGTGCTCCGGATGGAAAACCGTTGAAGTTCATCCCACTTGTTGGCGATGTGAGGCCAATGCGGATGGGGCTTTTGATGTCCAATGATGCGGATTCCTCCAGCGTGGTGCGCGCCTTTGCCAAACATTGTAGCGAAGAGCTGATCAGAACGGGGTTTCCGGGTCTTGACGGCTGAGGGCTGCACAGCGGGTGGGCAATCCTCTTAGGGACATCCTAATCAACGCTTTTGCAACGGCATCTTTCGGTGGAGGGTTCAGCAAGTATTCTGGGTGGACCCTAAGACCTGAGGAGGCAAAATTGCGCGATCCCCGCTACGATATCCTATTCGAGCCGATGCAGATCGGTCCCGTTACGGCCAAAAACCGTTTCTATCAGGTCCCGCATTGCAACGGTGGTGGCTACCGCGATCCCTCGGCTGCAGCAGCCATGCGTGGCATCAAGGCAGAAGGCGGCTGGGGGGTGATTTTCACTGAACAATGCGAGATGCACCACACTTCAGAAATCACCCCCTTCATCGAGCTACGTCTTTGGGAAGACAAGGATATTCCGCAGCTGCGCAAGATGTCCGAACGGATGAAGACCCACGGTGCCCTGGCCGGCATCCAATTGGCCTATTCGGGTATCAACGGCCCGAACCTCTACTCAAAGGAGGTGCCACTGGCGCCCTCTGCGATGCCGATCCGCACCTTCACCAATGACCCGGTGCAGGCACGCTCATTGGACAAGACAGATATCGTCAATCTACGGCGGTGGTTTGTGAATGCTGCAAAGCGCTCAAAAAAGGCAGGGTTTGATCTGATCAATCTCTACGGCGCGCATGGGTTTGGTATTTTCCAGCATTTCCTGAGCCGCGCTACCAACCAGCGGACCGATGAATATGGCGGCAGTCTGGAAAACCGGGCGCGTTTTTCGCAAGAGGTCATTGCCGATATCAAGGATGCGGTGGGCGACACCATGGGGATCGCCTTGCGGGTGTCGCTGGATGAAACCATTGGCGAGCTGGGGTTCTCCAACGCCGAGGTGCGCGATTACATCGAAATGAACCGGGATCTGCCTGATCTTTGGGATTTGGCACAGGGCACCTGGGAAGATTGTTCTGGCCCCTCGCGTTTCAAAGAAGAAGCCGCACAAGAGCAGCTGGTGCGTGGCATTCATGAGCTCACAGACAAGCCCATCGTCGGGGTAGGGCGGTTCACCTCGCCGGATGTCATGGTCAAACAGATTAGGACCGGTGTGCTGGATATGATCGGCTGCGCGCGTCCTTCTATCGCAGATCCTTTCCTGCCCAAGAAGATCGAAGAAGGCCGGATAGAAGATATCCGCGAATGCATCGGCTGCAATATCTGCATCACCGGTGACATGACCATGTCGATCAGCCGGTGCACCCAGAATCCGACCTTCATGGAAGAATGGCGCAAAGGTTGGCACCCTGAGAAGATGAACACCAAAGGCGACAGCGAAAACGTGCTGGTCGTGGGATCCGGCCCCGCCGGGCTGGAAGCCGCTCGGGCCTTGTCTGAACGCGGCTATGACGTGGCAATTGCCGAGGCCACAACCACGCTGGGCGGGCGCGTTGCGCGTGAACGCCAGCTGCCGGGGCTCAGCGCCTGGGGGCGGGTTCTGGAATACCGTGAGTATCAGATCAGCCAGAAATCCAATGTTGAAACCTATTTCGACAGCGCGCTGGATGCGGAGAGCATTCTAGAATTTGGGTTCCAGAACATCTGTCTGGCGACCGGATCGAAATGGCGTCGCGATGGGGTTGCGCGCCAGCATGTGGTGCCCATGCCCATTGCTGAGGGGGCCAAGATCTATACGCCTGATGACCTGATGGACGGAACCATTCCAACGGGCAAGGTCATCGTGTTTGACGACGATCATTACTACATGGGTGGCGTTTTGGCGGAACTGATGGCCAAAAACGGCGCTGAGGTCACCTTGATCACCCCCTCCGCCTATGTCAGCGACTGGACCAACAACACGCTGGAACAGATCGCAATTCACCCCCGTCTGGTTGAAGCTGGCGTTGATATTGTGCTCAATCGCGGTGTAAAGGAAATCCACCCGGATCACGTGGTCAGCAATTGCGTCTACACTGATCGTCCCCAGAGACACGAAGCTGACGCCGTAGTGATTGTGGCTGCCCGCCAAGAAAACAACGGTGTATACAACGATCTTAAGGCACGCGAAGCAGAATGGGCTGACGCGGGCATCAAATCCGTCAAGCTGATCGGTGACGCCAATGCGCCTGGCCCAATCGCCTGGGCAACCTATGCTGGTCACCGCTATGCTCGTGAGTTGGACGAACCGGATATTGGGGATGCGCTGCCATTCCGCCGGGAAATCACTGAACTGGCCGTAGATTGAGCATCAATACATGACGCAGACTATCGACAATCTTGCGCGTCTGATCGGGTTTAACTCGGTCAGCGCGCGTTCGAATTTGGACATCATTTCCTTTATTGAGACCTATCTCAAGACTCGCGGCTTTCGGCTGCGCCGCTTGCCCTCGCCCTGTGGTCAGAAGGCGGGGCTATATGCCGAAATCGGCGCTGGTGAGGGCGGCATAATGCTGTCAAGCCACACAGACGTGGTGCCTGTCGAGTGCCAGGATTGGAGCCGCGACGCCTTTCGGATGACCAAAGAAGATGGCAAGATTTTTGGCCGTGGCACCACCGATATGAAGGGCTATCTGGCGGCGATGTTGACCGCCGCAGATATGGCCGCGACACGTCGTTTGAAAGAACCACTCAAGCTGGTTTTCTCTTATGACGAGGAAATCGGCTGCGTCGGCATTCAGCAAATGCTTGCGGCGTTATCTCCGTTATTGGGAACACCGCGCGCCTGTTTTGTTGGCGAGCCGACTGAGATGCGTGTCGCTATTGGGCACAAGGGTAAAGCGGCGATCCGGGCAAGCTGCAATGGGCAGAACGGCCATTCCGCTCTGGCGCCCAGGTTTGTCAACGCGCTGCATTTGGCGACTGATTTTGTCTCTGAGCTGCGCGGGATCCAGGACTGGTATGCGAAAGAGGGACAGCGGGACGAGGGGTACAGTGTCGCCTATACAACGCTGCATGTTGGAACGCTCAGCGGTGGTATGGCGCTCAACATTGTGGCCGATAGTGCCGATGTAACGTTTGAATACAGACATTTGGCCGCAGACGACCCAGAGGAGATTATGGCGCGCCTGACAGAGGCTGCAGTGGCTGTGGCCGGGCGGTATCGCGATCTGTTTCCCGGGGCTGCGATCAAGCTGAACCGTTACAATGCCTATCCGGGCCTGGATGTGCCTAGGGACGCGCCGGTTGTAACACTGGCTCAGCGGCTTGCAGAACAACAGGACATCACCAAAGTGGCCTTTGGCACCGAAGCCGGCTTTTTTTCCAATCTCGGGATTCCGACGGTCGTTTGTGGTCCGGGCTCGATGGAGGGGCAGGGGCATAAACCTGACGAGTATGTCGAGGAAGCGCAGCTGGCTGCCTGTGACAGGATGATGCTGCGGATTGTCGAAGACCTGGAGGGGTGAAATCTGTGCCGCGTCTAACCCTCCTGTGGGGACAATTCCGGTGTCGCACCTGTCTCTTTATGAGTGGCTAGGAAAGGGATACGCGTGGGGCAAAGCAGCGGTCCCGGGCGCAGTTGCAACTCACTTTTTGCGACTGCGATGTCGGCCAGATGGCATTTTACGACTGTCGGTGCGTCGCCAAATTCAATGTGCTGATCTGCGCGCCTCCATCAGCTTGTTAGGCCCTGACGGCAAAGACCAGGTGCGCCGATCGCGGTAGAGATATGTTTTGCCTGTCGCCGGTTAGGCCGCGCCGAAGCAATCACTATACAATGGCAATTCATGGGTGAATGAATTTCAACATATTGAAATATAATTAAAAAATTTCGTTAGGCTTAGGCTAATGAACGCTGAGGGACTCCGTCATTAACGCGGGTAAACAGGCCCCCTATGCTCCTTGTAACTGAACTGTTTCCAGGGAGGACGCTTTGTCTCACGATCCCGAAGTCGCGATTGATGTGCGCGATGCTGTGAAGCGCTACGGCGATTTTACAGCCTTAAAGAAAATATCACTGTCCATCATGGACAACGAGTTTTTCACCCTGTTGGGCCCATCCGGGTGCGGCAAGACCACGCTTTTGCGGATGATTGCTGGTTTTGAGGATGTGACGGAGGGCGGAATCTATCTCTACGGAGAGGAGATCGAGACCCTGCCACCGCATCAGCGACCGGTGAACACCGTGTTTCAGAACTATGCGCTGTTTCCGCATATGACCATTCTGGACAATGTGGCTTTTGGTCTGGAAATGCGCGGTAAATCCAAGGGCAAGGCACGTAAGCGGGCGGGGGAAATGCTCGAATTGGTGCAGCTGTCGCAGTTCTCGGCGCGCAAACCCTCGCAGCTTTCGGGGGGCCAACAGCAGCGGGTGGCACTGGCGCGCGCGCTGGCGCCGCAGCCCAAGGTGCTGCTGTTGGATGAGCCGCTGTCGGCGTTGGATCTGAAACTGCGCCAGGCGATGCAGTTGGAACTCAAGCATTTGCAGCGTGAAACCGGGATCACATTTATCTTTGTGACCCATGATCAGGAAGAAGCCCTGACGATGTCTGACCGCATCGCGGTTATGTCTGCCGGTGAGCTGCAGCAACTGGGAGGGGCCCGCGACATCTATGAAAGCCCACGCAACATGTTTGTTGCGGATTTCATCGGCGAAACAAATCTTCTGGAGGTCTCCGTTGATGCGATCAACAACGGTCGGGCGATTTGCCACCTCGGCGGTGGCCATGAACTGACCTGCAATGCTGTTGATGGCATTGGTACCGGCGCCAAGGTGCATATGTCGGTGCGCCCAGAACGGCTGTTTATCTCGGATGAGCCAACGGAAAGCGAAAGCCTCAAAGGCAAGGTGCTTGAGAACGTATTTGCCGGCACGGATATCACCACGATCATCGATCTGGCGGATGGGCCGAACTTTACTGTTCGCACCTCCAATTCGGATCGCGGCAACAAACGCATATTTGAGCCGGGTAATGATGTCTTCGTCAACATGGAGCTGGGGGCGGCACGCCTCCTGGTAGACTGATGGCTAGCGGTGCAGCAAGCGGCGGCAGCGCAACAACGGACACCTATGCAGAGGCCCGCAATTGGTTGTTGCTGCCTTCTTGGGTCGTATTACTGGTGCTCTCACTGGTGCCGGTCGGGATGATGTTAGTCTATTCGTTCCTGACTAAAGAGTTCCGCGGCGGCGTTGTTTGGGAGTTTAGTCTGGCCTCCTATGAGCAGTTTTTCTGTGATCGCGGCCTGTTTGGCGACGAAGCCTGTAGCGTGGAATGGACCTATATCACAATCTTCTGGCGCTCGATCTGGCAGGCCGGAGCAGCAACGCTCCTGAGTTTGGTCATTGGCTTCCCAACGGCCTATTTCATCGCGACCCGTGCCGAAAACGTGCGCCCCATTTGGGTCTTCCTGATCACCATCCCCTATTGGGTGAACCTGTTGATCCGGACGGTGTCGATGAAGTTCTTGCTGCGTGACGAAGGCCCGTTGAATGGTTTCCTGATGAACATCGGGTTGATCGATGATCCGATCCGGATCATCAACACCAATTTCGCGGTCCAGCTGGGTTTGTTCTATTCCTACCTGCCCTTCATGGTGTTGCCGATCTACGCAGCGGTCGAGCGCTACAACTTCACGCTCTCCGAAGCGGCAGCGGATCTCTATGCCAGCAAGGCGACCACGCTGCGTCGTATCCTGCTGCCCGCGGTCAAACCTGGTGTCATCGCGGGCTGCATCCTTGTTTTTGTGCCCTCGCTTGGCTCTTTCCTCGCCCCTGATCTTCTTGGGGGTGCCAAAAACTTCATGATTGGCTCGCTGATCGAAGAGCAATTTAAGGGCAACGCCGGCAATTGGCCCTTTGGGGCAGCGGCCTCCATGATCCTGTTGACCATGGTTCTCATCATCCTGCTGATCTTTGCCCGACAGCAAGCCAAGGCAGAAAAGGAGGCAGGATAATGGCGCGCTCAACAGCAGATGTTCGCAATTATAAAGGGTTTCGGGCCATCACCATTCTTTGCCTGATCATCCTCTACGCCCCACTGGTCGTCGTAACGGTCTATTCCTTTAACGCCTCAAAATCGATCACCGTTTGGGAAGGGCTGTCGCTGCACTGGTACGTTGATGTGTTCACCGGCCCGGAAAGCGGCAAGTTCAAACTGGCCGCGCGCAACAGCTTTGTCATCGCAATCATTGCGGCCACCGTGTCAACGGCAATTGCCACGCTGGCGGCGACCGCGATTGTTCGGGGGGGCAAGTTCCGCCTGCGCAGGGTGAGTTTTGGCCTGATCTCCCTGCCGCTGATGGTGCCTGAAATCGTGACGGCTGTCGCCACGCTGATCTTTTTCAATTCGATTGGTTTTGGTCGCGGCCTGATGACGATCCTGTTGGCGCATATCGCCTTTTGTATTCCCTTTGCTTACCTGCCGATTTCGGCCCGAATGCAAGGAATTGAGGACAGCTATGAACAGGCGGCGATGGATCTTTACGCCACCAAAAGACAGGCTTTTACCAGGATCCTGATGCCCCTGATGATGCCCGGTATCATCTCCGGCTTCCTGCTCGCCTTCATCGTCTCTCTTGATGACTTCATCATCACCAACTTCGTCAAGGGCGCTGGCATCGAGACCCTGCCCACGGCGATTTTTGGCTCGGTCAAACAAGGCCTCAAGCCAAACATTATGGCGATCTCGACCATGCTGCTGAGCGTCTCAATCATAATGGTCACAATCAGCTACTTCGTCTCGAAAACCGATAAAACAAAGTAACCAACAGAGGAACTCAACCCATGAATACCATGCTAAAGACGACGGTCACCGCGATGGGGATGGCACTGGCCGCCAATGCTGTCAGCGCCGAGGGCAAACTGGTTGTCTACCACTGGTTCGAATACATGCCACAAGAGCTGATGGACAAGTTCACAGCGCAAACCGGTATCGAAGTTACCATGGATACCTACGATTCCAACGAAGCAATGCTTGCCTCCTTGAAAGCCGGAGCTATCGGCACCTATGACGTTGCAGTCCCCGGCGACTACATGGTTTCGATCATGGCAGCAGAAGGCCTGCTGGACCGCATCGGTGACGGAGAACTTGCCAACAAAGGCAATATCGCACCTGAGTGGGCAAATCCGTCGTTTGATCCAGGCTGGGCGCATTCGATCCCATACCAGTGGGGATCGACGTCATTTGCGGTGGATTCCGCCGTGTTTGCTGGAGATATCAACACAACAGATATCCTGTTCAACCCACCCGCAGAGCTTTCGGGCAAGATCAATATGCTGGACAGCCAGGGCGAAGTCATGGCGATGGCGGCGTTGCATCTTGGCATGGAGCAATGCTCGACCGATCGCGCAAAGCTGACAGAGTTGAACGCGATGCTCCAAGAGGCCAAGGGGCATTGGGCGTCGTTCAACTCGGATACTGCCAAAGAGGTTCTGGTGTCGGGTGACGCAGCCGTTGGTCAGATCTATGATGGCTTTGCCGCCAAGGCCCGTGAAGAACGCGACACCTTGAGCTATGCATTCCCGACCCAGGGTTACGTTGTCTGGATGGACAATGTGGTGCTGCTGAAAGACGCGCCCAACCGTGAAAACGCGCTAAAGTTCATGGATTTCCTGCTTGAGCCAGAAAACATTGCCGCAGTGTCCAACTATGCGCGCTACGGATCCGGCCTGTCTGGTGTCGCGCCCTTCCTGGACCCTGAACTGGCGAACCTGCCAGAGGGCAATCCGCCCGCTAGTGCTGGTGCCGGGGTCTTTATCGAAGTCTGTGATGAAGCAACTCAGGCGATCTATGATAAGATCTGGGTTAACTTGAAGAAGTAAGCTTGCTGGAAACATATGGGTGGCGGCCTTGGCATCGCCGCCCATTTTACATTCGTGGGGCGGTGTACGAAACCTGCGCCCCAGCGAGCCGCGCATTTGTGTAGTCTATTCCTGTAATGCGGCGGCCTTTGCGATAGGCCCTGCCAGCGTCACCTCTATCTCCTGTTGGTTAATAGGGGCTCCGAAAAGCCCCCTCGCACCACAGGCATTCATGGCCCTTCTGGCGGCGCTGCGCACTTACTCTGACTTGCTGACACCCTTAGTGCGATTGCCCATGCCATTGGAAAAAGAGCGATCTCGTTGCGGTGTTTTATGACAACGGGCAGTTCTTTTCGTCTTGCACGCCCCAGAAACCTTCGGCGTTGCGGTCATGAAGGGTCTTTGCCTTCCATTGTCGCTCAGAGAAGATGCCTCACTTGCGGGTTGCAAGAGCTACGAATGCTCATTCTAGACTAGCCTTTTGGTTGGGTTCTCTCCCCAAATTGTACGGGCCTTTGGGCGATTCTTTCCCAAACTGTTGCGGTTACTGAAGCAGTCCTCGAATATTGGGGGGATTGATCCTGAGTTTTTGGCGGTGATTAGAACTAACTCTGGTTGATCTGCGTCAATTTCCCACTGGTCGGCACTCCGTGTCTGTTGCTGGTTTGGAAACAGGGAGCAGCGCAAATTCGGCTCTTTGTTTCCCCCGTGGAATATATGGGCGCCCTGCAAAACTATTGCTGTAGTTACCATAACAATGCCCCTTGGTCCTTACTCTGGCAGCGATCAAAACAGGGGGACTGGGGCCTCAAAATGAGGATTTCTTAAAATTTCTGAAAGTTTTTTCGCTTTGTTGACCTACCTCCATAAAGTATTTGTTAACTTGCCCATCTGGGGGGTAACAAATTCTTTGGTCGGTCCGAGGACAAAAAGCGCTGCTGCCTAGCATTTGCTGATATGAAATGCACTCACCTCTGTTCCAAGTCCTAGGAACTTGACCTGTCCGACTGTTGTCGTGGCCTGCGCTGGTGCGCTGTTGCTGCACGATGGTGTGTGACTAGCGAGACTGTGCCTCTTCTCATTTTGGGTTGGTATTATGGTTAGGCCTTTGCGGCAACGCATTTGGCTGACCTGGAAATTCGGTTTTGGGCGCTTCGATCTAAGAGGCGGATTGAACGGCCCTAGGCCGATGAGGAGAACGAGATGGCTGACAATTTTGACAACCCGTATTCGGCTAATCTGATTGGTCTTTGGGATTTCCGCGATGGATATACCGAGGACGACAGCGGTCTTGGCGATGGCATCGCTCAGGATGGCGTTGGATCTGGCGGCGCCTCTTACGCTGGTGGTTGGATGCTGGGCAATGGTGATGGCAGCCAATTCACCGTGGCAGGCGATAATGATGATCCCTTTGATCTGGCCACCGGTACGCTCATTACCTCGTTCAAGGCCAACTCTTACCCGGGTGTCGGGGATCAAACCGTTGTCAGCCGCGGTCTGGAGACGGAAGGCGACAGCGACGGTGAGAATTTTGTAGTCCGCGTCACCGAAGATGGCTCGGTTCAGTTGACCCATGCCGATGGCGGCAATGAGGTGGCCTTTGAGACTGGTACGGGGTTCTTTGCTGCCGGGGATGTGGTGACTGTTTCCTATGGGTGGAGCCCAGGTGGCGTCACTTTGCTTGTGGAGAACACAACCCAGGGCACCAGCTATACCACTGGCGATGATATCGATGGCATGACCATGGATGTGGCAGCAGATGGCGAAGACAGCTTTGTTATTGGCGCTGATGGAGATGGCGGCAATACCTTTGATGGCGGCATCGACTATGTTGCCGTGCTGGACGACAATGTTGTCACAGTGAGCGGTGGTGGTCTGGACGGGATCGTCGAAGGCACCGCTGGTGATGATCTGATCGACACCTCCTATCTGGGTGATCCTGAAGGCGACCGCATCGACAATGATGATGCGAACAACCCCGCAGATGGCGAAGATGATGATCTGGTCAACGCAGGTACCGGTGATGACACCGTGCTGGCGGGCGAAGGCGACGATACCGTGCATGGCGGCGGCGGTGCCGACAGCCTGGAAGGTGGCGTCGGCGATGATGTGCTCTCCGGTGACACGGACGTGCCCGGCGTTGGCGGTGGTGGCACCCGTGAAGTGTTCCAGTGGGACCTTGCACCTGATCCCGATGGTGGCGATCCTGTGGATGCAGGCGACGATCTGAGCGGCGGTTTCTCACAGGATACCGGATCTATTACCGTTGATTTTTCGGTCTCCGGCAGTTCCGGTGACACCGGTAACGAGTTCTCTGACGTGCCGCAGTTTGTTGGCAATATCAACACAGGCGGCATTTCGGCAGATCCGACAAGCGGTCTGAACTCCGATGTCAGCTCAGATGGCAGCACCGTTGACTATCAGCTGGATTTCTCGGATGCGGTTGGCGATGTGTCCTTCCGTGTCAGCGATATTGACGCCGACAGCGCGGTCACCATCACGGCTTTTGACGCCGCCGGAAACCCGGTCGTGGTGAACCTTGCGGGTGGCCCTGGTTTGACCATGGAAGACACCGATGCAGTTTCGGGCTATGATACCGCCTCGGCGCGTGAAGATGATACTTTTACCAGCGATGACAACCCAGACACCTCGATGTTGGTGACAATTCCCGGCCCGGTGTCGTCGATTGTGATCACCCATACGCAGGACGGCACAATCAACAGCAGCGTTGTTGTCAGCGATGTCTTCTTTGACGCCCTTGGCACCCCGGTGACCAGCATTCCCGGCGATGACACTATTGATGGTGGCGAAGGTAATGACATCATTGATGGCAACGACGGCGAGGACTCGCTGATTGGTGGTGACGGTGACGACACTATCGATGGCGGTGAGGGCTCTGACAGCGTCGAGGGTGGTGAAGGTGATGATGTCATCGACACCTCTTCAGATAACGCCGTGCCGCTGCCGGATCGCGGTTTCCCCGGATATGATGGTACCACGCCATCCATTCCAGCCGTGCCTGCAGATGCAGATCCGCTGGATGACCGTGACACTGTAGATGGCGGTGCCGGCAACGATATCATTCTCACCGGCGACGACAACGACCTGATCACTGGCGGTGCGGGTTCGGATACCATCGATGGCGGCATCGACGACGATACCATCGACGGCGGCACCGAAGACGATGTGATCACCGGTGGTGAAGGTTCTGACAGCCTGATGGGGGGCGCAGGCTCCGATACCATTTATGGCGGTCTGGACCCGATCTTCCCTGACGGGCTCAACATCACGGATGATGGATCGGACGGGCGTCCGGTGGATCCGGATCCCACTAATGGCATGGATACCATCGACGGCGGCGCTGGCGATGATGTGATCTATGGCCAGGATGATGATGACCTTATCTCTGGTGGTATCGGCAACGATATGATCGATGCAGGCATCGATGATGACACCGTGACCGGTGGCGAGGGCGACGACACCATCCTGGGCGGTCAGGGTGACGATGAGCTGGACGGTGGTGCAGGTCTGGATGAGATCGATCTGGGGGCAGGCGATGGCACCGACTTTGCTCGGGGCGGGACTGGTTCGGACACCATCTCCGGGATCAGCCAGAACGATACCGTCTATGGCGGCGAAGATGATGACGACAGCGATGTCGACGTGCTGGATCTGCGCGGCGTTGCCGAAGAGCAGAACCCTGGCGGCAGCCTTGTGGTGGAATATGATCCTACCAATGCTGAAAACGGGACTGTGTCTTTCCTGAACTCCGCTGGCGAAGTTACGGGTACGGCTGACTTCTTTGAGATCGAAAACGTCATCGTTCCCTGCTTTACCCCTGGCACGCTGATCGCCACCCCCGAGGGCGAGCGCCGCGTTGAGGATCTGGCGGTTGGCGATCGGATCATCACCCGGGACAATGGTATCCAGTCCATTCGCTGGTTGGGCAAACATAACCTTGCCACGGCAGATCTGAAGGCCGCAGAGCATCTGCAGCCGATCCTGATCCGCGAAGGTGCTCTGGGCAATGGTCTGCCTGAGCGCGATATGATGGTTAGCCCGAACCACCGCGTACTGGTGGCCAATGACAAGACCGCTCTCTACTTTGAAGATCGCGAAGTCCTGGTTGCCGCCAAACATCTGACTGGCCTGGCAGGTGTGGACGCTGTTGAGACCAGCTCGGTCACCTATATCCACTTCATGTTCGATCAGCACGAGGTGGTGCTCTCGGATGGTGCCTGGACTGAAAGCTTCCAGCCTGGCGATCAGTCCCTGCGGGGCCTTGATAACGCGCAGCGCAACGAGGTCTATGAGATCTTCCCTGAGCTGAAGTCCGAGGTCGGCCGAGAAGCCTATAGCTCTGCGCGCCGGTCGCTGAAACGTCATGAGGCGCGCCTCTTGGTGCATTAAGCCTGCACTGGCCTGCTGCATGACTGTGGCGATTTAGGACCGAATAGAAAACTGGGCGGCACCGCAGGGTGTCGCCCAGTTTTGTTTTCCTCTCGGGTCTGATTACCCTATCTGCCCGCACGCCAGCGCGCCCAGGCGTCTGGGGTGTCCAGATCAGTCACCGCTCTTTGGCCGGGTAGGGCCACCAATTGCACCTCTTGGTTTTGCAACACGGCGCGGGCGCCCTGATCTCCGGTGATCTGGCTTAGGGCTGGAAAACAGCGGCGGGGAAACAGGACCGGATGGCCTGGGGTGCCGTTGCTTGACGTGGCGCGCAGCACCGTATTGTCAGGACCATGGTAATGGGCTGCAAGGTGTAAGAGATCCTGCGTTTGCAGCTCGGGCATGTCGCAGGGCAGGATCATCACGGCCTCGATCTCTGCCGGCAGGGCAGCAACCCCGGTGCGGATCGAGGCGGCCATGCCCTCTGAGGCCTCTGGCACTGCAATGACATGGGCGGTTCCGGTCACTGAGACCCGCGGGTGGCAGAGGCTGGGAACCGTCACATAGCAGGGCAGCCCGGTTTGCGATGCGCGGCTGCAGATCAGGGACAGCAGGGGCAGCCCATCGATCTCTTCCATCAGCTTGTCACGGCCCACCATGCGTGAAGAGGCTCCGGCTGCGAGGAGGAGGATTGCGATGGTGCTCATAAATTGGTCCCGCGCTGAGAAAGGAGAGGTTGGATGCCTCCGGCGGGAATATTTTGGGAAAAGTGAAAGCGGAAGGCCAGAGTAAAGTGGCTCCCTGGTGACACTCAGCCTGTCAAAGAAAAAAGGTGGAGCGTAAAAGGTGGGAGACAGAAAGTAATCAACGCCCCCAAACATATGGGGCGTTGATTAATTGGAGAGCTGGCTGGGTTAACCGCGCATGCGGGTGCCCTCAGCGTCAAACAGGGGCTCTGTGATCAGTCGGGCCTTATGCATCTCACCAAGGATTTCGATCTCGACCTCCAGCCCGGGCTGGGCGTCCTGAGTGGGAACAAAGCCAAGAGCGATGGATTTCTGCGCATGGTGGGAGTAGCCGCCAGAGGTGCAGAAGCCGACAACCTCCCCGTTGATCGAAATGGGCTCATAGGCGACCACATCTGCATCTGTTGCCGCGACTTCAAAGGCGCAGAGTTTACGGGCTGTGCCCTGTTCGCGCTCAGCCTCTGCAGCGGATCGGCCAATGAAATCGGTGTTTTTCTTGAAGGAGATAAAACGGTCCAGGCCGGTTTCTGCTGCGGTGTAATCTGGTGAGAACTCATTCATCCAGGAGCCAAAGAACTTATCTAGCCGAAGCGACATCATCGCCCGCATGCCAAAGGGCATCATACCGTGGGGTTGGCCGGCCTGCCATAGAATATCCCACAGCGCGCGCTGGCTGGGCAGGTCGCAGTAGATCTCGTAGCCAAGGTCCCCAGTGTAGCTGACCCGTTGCACCAGGCATTCGACCATACCCACGGTCATGCGCCGCACATCCATAAACCGCATCTCAGAGATATCCTGGAGGGTGCAGGCCTGCAGGACCTCTGCGGCCCTGGGGCCGGCAATCTGGAAGCCATTCAGCCTGTCGGAGATATTCTCGATCCCCACGCCGGGATCCTGATGCTGAAGGAACCAGCGCATATGATAGGCCTGTGCCCCGTAAGAGGCGGTGAGCTGGAACTCTTCCTCGCTGAGGCAGGAGACGGTGAAGTCACCAATCAGGCGGCCTTTGGGCGAGAGCATTGGTGTGAGGCTGATCCGTCCTGGTTGAGGGATGCGGCCTGCCATGATACGGTCCAGCCAGGCGCGCGCCCCTGCGCCTGTGATCCGGTATTTGCCAAAGTTATGCACCTCGTTGATGCCAACGCCGTTGCGGACCGCTTGGACTTCGCGGGCGGTGGCCTCAAAAGCGTTGGAGCGGCGGAAGGAGGGGGTCTCGTAGCGCGGCTCATCTCCTGTGGCGAAGTAGTTGGGCACTTCCAGCCCGTATTGCTGCCCCCAAACGGCGCCCATGCTGTCAAAGACATCATACATTGGCGTGGTGCGGAAAGGACGGGCGGCGGGGAGTTCTTCGTTGGGGTAGGAGACCGAAAACCGGGTCTGATAGTTTTCGATAACCTTTGGCAGGGTATAGCCAGGGGTGATCCAGTCGCCATAGCGGGCGCAGTCCAGCGCCATGGTATCGCGTTCAGGTTCGCCCTCAATCATCCATTGCGCCAGCATCAACCCGACGCCGCCACCCTGGCTGAAGCCAGCCATGACACCGCAGGCCGACCAGTAGTTGCGCACGCCCGGGACCGGCCCCACCAGCGGGTTGCCATCGGGGGCAAATGTGAAGGGTCCGTGGATCACCGATTTCACCCCGGCGGCCTCGAGGGCAGGGAAGCGTTTATAGGCAAAATCAATGGAGTCTTCGATTTTGTCAAAGTCATCGCCCAAGAGTTCGTGACCAAAGTCCCAGGGGGTGCCATTCACCGCCCAGGGTTTGCAGGGCTGTTCATAAAAACCAATGCAGAGCCCACGGCCTTCCTGGCGCAGATAGCTTTCACCTGCCGGATCCATCACATGGGGATGTTCGCCGCCTGCGTCGATGATTTCGGCAATCATCGGGACTTCGTCGGTGACGATATATTGGTGTTCCATCGGGTGCAGCGGGAAATAGATCCCTGCCATAGCGCCGACTTCGCGCGCCCAGAGACCGCCAGCATTGACGATATGTTCAGCGTGAATGGTGCCCTTATCTGTCACCACGTCCCAGCTGCCATCGGGGCGCTGGTTGGTTTCCAGAACTTTGCAATGGGTCTCGATCGTGGCGCCGCCCATGCGGGCTGCTTTGGCATAGGCATGGGTGGTGCCAGAGGGGTCAAGATGGCCATCCAGCGGATCGTAAAGCCCGCCGATAATGCCATCAATATTGGTCACGGGCGCGATTTTCTTGATCTCTTCGGGGGAAACGATTTCGGTCTCCAGCCCCATAAATCGGTGCTTGGCACGTTCCGCCTTGAGCATGTCAAAGCGTTCTTTGTTGTCGGCGAGGGTGACGCCGCCCACGTGGTGCAGCCCGCAGGACATGCCGGTGATCTCTTCCAGCTCGCGGTAGAGCTTGATGGTGTAGCCCTGCAGCGCCGCCATATTGGTGTCACCATTGAGGGTGTGAAAGCCGCCGGCAGCGTGCCAGGTGGAACCAGAGGTGAGCTCTGAGCGCTCGAGCAGCATCACGTCGCTCCAGCCCAGTTTGGTCAGGTGGTAAAGGACCGAACAGCCGACGACACCGCCGCCGATCACGGCCACACGGGTGGTGGTCTTCATGAGGCTTCTCCCTGGATGTGTTTTCTTTATTCTGGACAGAAGTGAACAGTAGTCCAGTAAAAAAGCGACACTCCCCGTCGTTCCCAGGCGAAACGAGGGAAACGACGAGGAAGTAGGCTCAGAGCCGGTTAGTCGGTACTGCGCAGCGGACTGATTTGTACCAAGAGGATCGTCACCAGTGGAATCGCAAGTTTCAGCAGCGCCGCTGTGATCAGCAGTGCTCCAAGGTTGCTGTAATCCGCTGGGGTGGTGATCTGGCCACTGGCGTCAGTGACTTCGCGGGTGACCACAAAGACCTGGTTGAGGTATTTTGTCCCGAGGCTAGAGGCTGAGAGTGCCAGGTTGGTGAAGGAGGCCATGACCGCAAAGAAGGTTGCCTTCAGGTTGCTGGGGGCGTTGCGGGCAATCCAGGCCAGCATGGGGATCATGGCGATTTGCCCCAGGGGGGATTCCACAGCCGTATCCACCAAAGCGATAAACCGTGCATCAACCAGCCCACCGGTGAGCGGAGCTGTCCAATTGTGCAGCCCGTAGTACAGGCCAATATTGGGCAGGCTTAGCAGGGCTTCGGTCAGAGCCAGGAAGGTGATGATCCAGGCGATGGTGTTATTGGCAATCAGCGGACGCAGGAGCACCATGCCAAACAGGGTCAGCAAGGATGAGATCAGCGACAGCACCGACAGGAACTGTTGGTCAAAGCCCAGCGTGTCGATCTCGAACCAGGTGGCGGCGGCGCCATTCAATGGTGTGGCGCGATAGGTGAAGATGATGATCGCGGTGCCAATCAAGGCGCGGGCCTGTTGCTTTGTCAGGCTTTTGATTAACTGGTGCATCAACAGCAGAACAATGGCCATCGAACCGACAAAGACCAGCTCCTGCGCCTGTTCAACCTCGCTGAGGCCTACGCCAAGCGACAGCGCCACAAAGACGCCACCGCCGATAAAAAACCACCAATTCAGCAAAACCGGATCCCGTGGCAGCGTCAGGCGGCTTTGGATCTCGCTTGGGCTGAGCCCCATTTTACGCAGCTTGCTTCCCAGGTGCAGGCGTTGAAACAGCGCCACGGCTATGCCGGTCAGTGACAGCAGAGGCACCATGAGGGCCAGCAGATAGACATCGGCATAAAGCGCGCCTTTCTCGGCCTGAGCCAGCGCCTCTGCACCGTCAAACAACCAGACATTCAGGGCTGCTGCTGCGCTGAAGCCGCCAATCAGGGTGATCCGGCCCAGCATCTGCATGGTGGTATGCATGGTACGGTTTTTGGCTTCAGAAAAGGCGCTGCCATCGGTTTTGCAATGGGGGATGGCCTCGACCGACATGGCATCGGCAACCACATCCTGCAGCACAAACCCGCAAGGGGCGAGCAGAGCGGCAGTGACATACCAACTGTTGGCGGGCATGATCTGGACCATTGCCTCGGGCATGATCAGCAGGCTGGCGATGATGCCATAGCTGGTGCCCATCAGCCCGGCGCCCAGCACGATCAACAGGTATTTCCACCGCCAGATCAGGTCCACCAGATGCCCGAGTGGCATCTTCAACGCCCAGGGTAGCCCCACCCAAAAGGCAAGCCCGGCCAGAAAGGCGGCCTCCAGATCCAGATACTCCTTTACGAAAAAGGTGGCCACAACCGAGGTAATGCCCTGAACACCATAGGCAAAATAGATCAGGAGTGGCGGCAGAAAACTCCAGCGCAGCTGGCGTAGCAGGTCCAGAACGATCTGGTCGAACCATGCATAGGCCCGGCTCATGACAGGGGGCGTACCTTGAAGGCGGTGATCCGGTTGCCTTCGCGGGCCGTGACCTCAAAGCGGAAACCATGGAAGGAGAAAACCTGACCCGTGGTCGGGATCATCTGGGCCTCATGAATGACCAGCCCGGCGATGGTATTGGCCTCTTCATCGGGCAGATTCCAGTCGGTGGCCCGGTTCAGGTCGCGAATGGTGGTGGCGCCTTCGACGGAATAGTTGCCATCGGCATCCTTTTTGACCAGAGACTGCTCTGCGGGGTCAAATTCATCGGTGATTTCACCAACAATTTCCTCAAGGATATCTTCCAGCGTGATCAACCCCTGCAGGGCGCCATATTCATCCACCACCAGGGCAAAATGGCTGCGCATCCGCAGGAATTGTCGCATCTGATCGTCCAGAGTGGTGGTTTCAGGGACAAAATATGGCGGCTTGGCCACCGAGGTGATCTCGAACTTGCGCAGGGCGCTGGCGTCCCCTTCGGGGCCACCAATCTGGGCATACATCTCACGCAGCAGATCCTTGGCGTGGACAATGCCGATGATGTTCTCTGGCTCATCCTTGAAGACCGGCAGGCGGGTATGGGGCGAGGTCAGGCACTGTTCCAGAATATCGGCTGGTTCGGCATTGGCATCAATCATCTGAATATGCGAGCGATGCAGCATGATTTCTTCGACAAAGCGGTCAGAGAGATCCAGCGCGCCGAGGATCCGGTCGCGATCTTCTTTCTCCACCACGCCTTCAGAATGGCCCAGCTGCAACGCTCCGGCGATTTCTTCGCGCATCGCCATGATATGGCTGTCGGGGTCGATTTTAACCCCAAAAAGTCGCAGGATGCCACGGACCAGAAAGCGCACAGCGGCCACAATCGGGGCAAGAATGGTCACCAAAATCCCAATGATAGGAGCCACCGCAGAAGCGGCTTTTTCGGCGTTGGAGATCGCATAGGTCTTTGGCAGCACCTCGGCAAAGATCAGTACCAAGAGGGTCATGACCAGGGTGGCAAAGGCCACGCCGCTTTCGCCAAAGGTGCGGGTCAGCAATGCGGTGGCAAGCGAGGTCGCCAGGATGTTCACCAGGTTGTTGCCCAGCAAGACTGATCCGATCAGCCGTTCGCTATCCTCGGTGACATCCAGCGCGCGCTGTGCTCCGCGCGATCCTTTGTCGGCCTGGCTGCGCAGTTTCCCGCGTGAAGCTGCCGTCAGGGCTGTTTCCGAGCCAGAGAAAAAGGCGGACAGGACCAAGAGCAGCAGAATTGCCCCTGCAGAGATCCAGAAGGCGCTGTCCAAAACGGTTTGAGCGGTGTCCATAGTGGGTCCAAATTCAGTTTGTGTTGCTATTGGTTATGGGCTGTGGCGCAGTGTCAGACAAGGGTGCTTGCGTAAAGGAGCAGAGATATCAGAACGGGAACGACCCGTTCTAGTCCTTTGGGTTTTCACTGTCTTTGTTCAGGCTTTGGCGGGCCTCACCCGGCCGCGATAGGGGGTGATGTTCCAGCACTAACTCGCTGAGACGCGCGTCCAGCACATGGGTGTAGATTTCCGTGGTGGCGATATCCGCGTGACCCAGAAGCGCCTGAATGGCTCGCAGATCGGCACCATTGGCCAAAAGATGGGTGGCAAAGGCATGGCGCAGGGTGTGCGGCGTCACCTTTTGCGGATCCACCCCGCCAGTGACTGCCAAATCCTTGATTAGCAGGTAGAACCAATGGCGTGTGAGATGCCCTTCTTTGCCGCGTGAGGGGAACAGGAACCTTGATCCCGGCTGTCCCTTGGCCTGGCGTTCACCGTCAATCTCATCGCGAAGCGTAAGCCAGACCCGCAGTGCATCACGGGCAGGGGGCGACAGTGGAACCATGCGTTCCTTGCCGCCCTTACCTAGTACCAACAGCATGTTGGGATCCCCGCGGGCGGACGCCACTGGCAGTGACATCAGCTCGCTCACCCGCATGCCGGTGGCATAGAGCAGCTCCATCAGGCAGGTATTGCGCAGCCGATCCGCAGGGTGGCGCCCGGTTTGACGCGCGGCCTCCAGCAGGCGGTCGACCTCGATGACCTCCAGCGTTTTTGGCAGCTTCTTGGCGCGCCCCGGTCCTTTGATCTGGATGGCAGGATTATCGGCGCGCCAGCCTTCCTCAAAGGCAAAATGATAGAGCTGGCGAATGGCAGAGAGCCGTCGCGCCCGGGTGGCGCGGGACAGCCCCTCAGCATCACAGCCGATCAGGTAGGCCTCAATATCGTCCCGCGCGGCCTGGCCAAAGGCGTTGTTGCGATGGTCCAGCCAGCCCGCGACATCCTTGAGATCGCGCCCATAGGCCAGCAGGGTATTGCGCGCGGCCCCGGCCTCGGCAGCCTGGGCCTCCAGAAAGGTGGAGATCCATTGCAGATCATCACGCGGTGCGGCCATCTAACCGCGCTCCAGCAGCATCAACTGCAGGGTTGCCCGCCTGGCGGTATCTTCCAGCCCCACAGCGCGCAGCGCCGCCAGAGATTTGCTCAGATCGCCAAGATTGCCCTGTGCTCCGCGCGCAAAAAGATCCATGGTCCGTAAAATGGCCTCTCCCAGTTGACCATTGTCCAACAAGCTGCGGATCTTGATGGGGACCTCAGCACCATCCTCAAAACCCTGAATGATCGACTGCATCAATGGGGTGCCCCCTTCGCGTAACACCGCACTGGCAGCTGGGGAGGCTGCACCGGTTTCAGACCCAGCGCCAGCATTGGTTTGACCGTCGGCTGGTTGTGTTTGTGGGGCGCTCAAATTGGATCCAGGTTCCCCTGGGGTCCCCTGCGCCAGCGCTGCCAGAAAGATGTTCTCCTGACTGTCGCTGGGCGGGCTGTGGGAGGCGATTTCATAGGTCGGCGCCAAGAGACGAATGCGCCAGGACAGCTCAGCTGCTGCACCCGTCAGATCAAAGCGGGCCAATTGGGAGGAGAACAGATCAGCAAAGCCAACCTCAAGCCCGGCCTGCTGCATCGCCTGCCAGACAGCTGGCAACGCATTGGCAACCTCTGCACTGCTGGCGCTGTTCAGGGCGGCCTCAAAACGTTGCAGCGCTTCAACACGGTCCCAAATCCCGCCAGAGGCCGCCGGGCTGCGATCTGTATAAAGACCCAAGAGCTGGTTGGGGTTCAAAGCACCGGCGCGGGTCAGACGTTCGGCGGCTTCGAGCTGCGCTTTCCAACCCGCCACGTCGCGCAGGTCTGCTGCGGAAAATGCCCGTGGCAGTGGTGCTGTGGGCAGACGCTCACCAATGGCCTCATAGAGGCGGAAGGTCAAAGGATCGGGGTTGTCGGGCAGGGGCAGGGGCGGTGCGAGTTCAAAGATGTCTGGGTTCAGGAACCGATCCAGCAGGTCCAACTGCGCCTTTGGCAAGATCTCCAATGCATGGGCCGATTCGAGCATCAAAGCCGCTGTCGGCCAATCCCCTCGGCGGGCAGAGCAGAAAACACGGGCGCGGTAGTCGGGCGCAAGAAAGGGCGCGGCTGTCAGCGCGGCGCAGGCGCGATCTTCATCGCCGCTCAGCAGGGCGGTAAAAAACCAGCGCCGGAACCGGGCTGGGGTGCTGGAGGGGCCGGCCTGTTCCACCAAGGCCTGTGCGGGATCAGAGGCGCCCAGGGTGATCAGCCGGTCCAGACGCGCCAAGAGGATAACATCGCCCTTGGCCGCGAGTGGTCGGCTTTCTGAGAGCAGCAGGGTAAACAGCAGCGACTGCATCGCCGGGTTGCCTTGCACTGAAACCTGGCGGATGAGACCGGCTATGTCTTCTGGAGTGCTGCCGCGCCACAGATCAATTGGCAGGCCAGTGGCCGAAGGGGACACCAATCCGATGGGCGGCAAGAGCGCCTGGAGTGGTGTCACGGTAATCTGGGGACGCGCTGCACTTCCAGTGACAGGGGGTTCCAGTAAAACGGTGCTGGGCAAGGGGGCAGAATTGTCCGGCTGGCCCAGCCAGTCGATCACCGTGAGGGGAGCCTGTGCAAGACTGGGGGTGGCGCATAATGCGCTGAATAATAACGCGGAAACCGTCGCCTTAAGACTGATTTTCCTGTCCTGCCTAGTTCGCATCTAGCAACACCGGTTTTCGGATCTCTTGCACTGGTACGCTAAAATCTGCCCCGAACCAGGGGCCGATATAGGCATAGGCCACCAGGCCTAGCGCCGCCAGAACGGCAAAAATAACTAGATATTTGATCAATCGCACCATTGCGCACCCGCTGCCTGCTTCTTTGTATTTTGCTCAAGTTATATATGGCCTTTTTTGCAATATCACGTCATTCACTGAAGAATGAGCGAAAAAGAGCAAATAACCGAGGTGGACACCTCACTTCCGAGGCCAGGACGGCTGAAAAAGACCATTGTCATGGTGGGGATGATGGGGGCAGGTAAGACCGCTGTTGGGCGCGCCCTTGCTGCTCGTCTTCAGGTACCGTTCCTGGACAGCGATCATGAGATCGAGACTGCCGCCAATATGACCATCCCCGAGATTTTTGCCCGCGATGGCGAACCCTTTTTCCGACTGAAGGAACGTCAGGTGATTGCGCGGCTGCTGACCGAGGAATGCGGTGTGCTCTCCACTGGGGGCGGTGCCTTTCTGGCGCAGGAGAACCGCGAGACGATTACTGAAAACGGGGCCTCGATTTGGCTACAGGCCGATCTGGGGGTGCTGTGGAATCGAGTCCGTCATCGGGATACCCGCCCGCTGCTCAAGACCGCTGATCCTCGTGCAACGTTGGCGGAGCTTTATGAGCAGCGCGTGCCGCTTTATGCCAAGGCGGATCTGACGGTGGCCTCTGATGGGCAGGCCTCGATTGAAGAGATGGTTGACCGGGTGCTGGAGGCCTTGCGGTCTCGCCCCGACGTATTGGAGAGTTGAATATGGAACGGATCGTGCATGTGCCCCTGGAGGGACGCGCCTATGACGTGGTGATCGGGCCGGGACTGCTGCAAAGCGCCGGGACGCGGATTGCCCCCTTTCTCAAACGGCCCCGCGTTGCGGTGGTGACGGATGAAACCGTCGCAGATCTGCACCTGGAGAGCCTGCGTCAAGGCCTGGGCGCGGCGGGAATAGAGATGGTCTCCCTCGCCTTGCCTGCCGGGGAAAGCACCAAGGGCTGGCCGCAGTTTACCCGCACGGTGGAATGGCTGCTGGATCAAAAGGTAGAGCGCAACGATGTGGTCGTGGCCTTTGGCGGCGGGGTGATTGGCGATCTGGTGGGCTTTGCGGCCTCGGTACTGCGCCGTGGTGTGCGCTTTGTTCAAATCCCCACCTCGTTGCTGGCGCAGGTTGATAGCTCGGTCGGGGGCAAGACCGGGATCAATGCGCCACAGGGCAAAAACCTGATCGGCGCTTTTCATCAGCCAACACTGGTGCTGGCCGATACCGAGGTGCTGGGCACACTGACCGCGCGCGATTTCCTGGCAGGCTACGGCGAAGTGGTGAAATACGGCATGCTGGGCGAGGCGGAGTTCTTTGCCTGGCTCGAAGATATGGGGCCAAAGCTGGCCTCTGGCGATATGGAAGCGCGGGTAGAGGCTGTGGCGCGATCGGTGCAGATGAAGGCCGATATCGTGGTGCGTGACGAGACCGAACAGGGCGACCGTGCCCTGTTGAACCTTGGCCATACCTTTGGCCATGCTCTGGAAGCCGCGACCGGCTATTCGGACCGTCTGTTGCATGGGGAAGGCGTTGCCATTGGCTGTGCGCTGGCCTTTGAGCTGTCCGCGCGTTTGGGGCTGTGCAGCCAGGAAGATCCAAGCCGGGTGCGTGCTCATCTAAAATCCATGGGGATGAAAACGGATCTGTCGGACATCGAGGGCACATTGCCTGATGCCGAAACACTGTTGGAGTTGATGGGACAGGACAAGAAGGTCGTGGATGGTCAGTTGCGCTTTATCCTGGCGCGTGGCATTGGCGATGCGTTTGTGACAGCGGATGTGCCCATATCGGCGGTGCTTGCGGTTCTTCAGGACGCGCTGGCGGATTGCGCTGTCGCATAGGTCAGGGGGCACAGATGTGCTGAGGCAGGCAGATCTCAGATGCTAGACTGGGCGACCGCCGCCCCTATGCCGTCTTTTCTGGTGTCCCGATGGCGGTGGCAACTGCCGCCAACAGGTCCCGCCGCATGATGGGTTTCATCAGCCGAATATCTTCGGGGCGCAATCCGTTGCCATGCACGGTTGCCTCGGCCGCATAGCCCGACATAAAGACAACTGAAAGATCATTGTTGATGGCGCGAAGAGCAGTTGCCAGGCTTGTTCCCTTGAGCTGACCTGGCATGACGATATCCGTCAGGAGTAGGTCAAATCCTGGGTCGGCTTCAAAGAGCTCTTTTGCCTCATCTCCGCTGCTGGCGCGGGTTACCAGATACCCTGCTTTTTCCAAGGTGGTTTTCAGAACCGTTAAAACCTCATCTTCGTCCTCAGCGATGAGAATGCGTTTTCCTTGGGATGAGGTCGATTCCGAGGCGGCACTTCCCTCAGGTTTTGGGGGCCGAGCGGGGGAGAGGGCTGGAAAGTAGAGCTTGAAAGTGGTTCCCACGCCAGGCTCTGAGTAGACTTGGGCAGTACCCTCGGATTGGCGCATAAAACCTAGCACCATAGAAAGCCCCAGACCCGAGCCTTCGCTGGAGGGTTTGGTGGAGAAAAACGGGTCAAAGATCTTGTCCAGAATTTCGGAATTGATGCCTTCGCCAGTATCTGACACCGCGATCATGACATACCGCCCCGGCTCCAGAGCCTCGTTACGGCTGTCCTGATAGCTTTCATCGATCCGGATATTTGCGGTTTCAATGGTCAGTTTGCCGTGGTCAGGCATAGCATCACGGGCGTTCAGGATGAGGTTCAACAGCGCGCTTTCGGCGACGCCGGGGTCGACCTCAACATCCCATAGCTGGGCCAGAAGTGAGGTTTCGACCTGAATATGAGAGGGCAGGGTGCGTCCGGCCCAGTTCTTTGTTTCCAGCACAAGTTTGTTCAGGTTTATCACCTCGGGATGCAGCGGAGCACGCCGGGCATAGCTCAACATGCTGCGTGTCAGATCAGCACCGCGCAGCGTCGCATTGATGCAGGAGGTCACATATTCCACACGCCTTTCTTCATCGGCTTCCTCTAGCAACAGTTCAAGATTGCCGAGGGTTACTGCGAGGAGATTGTTGAAGTCATGGGCAACCCCACCCGTCAGCTGGCCAATTGTTTCGAGCCGCTGAGAAGCAGACAGTTGCGACTGCAATTCCTCGCGGTGTTTCTGATCTGCAAGCCGGTTGGCGATATCAGCGATATTTGCCCGGATGAGTTTTTGACTAAAGGGGGGCATGCGGGTGAGCGATATCTCGCAGTCAATTTCGTTGCCTTCGGCATTGAGATGACGCCAGTGAAATATGGGGAACTCACCATCAAGAGCGGCCTCCAGGTGTTTGCGCGCCAGAGACGCACTTAGCTCTCCTGATGGCTGTCTCTCTGGGCTGAGTTCTGCCAGGCTGAGCCCGTTGACCAACTTTTCCCGGCTGTGGCCAAACAGCTCCTCGGCACGGGTGTTGGCGGAAGTGAAATGGTTCTTGTCGATGTCATAGATCACAATTGCATCGGGGGCATATTCGACCAGAGTTTCAAACTGTAGGGCTTGGTTTGCCGCAACATTGTCTGTTTCTTTCCAATAACGACTGAGGTTGGAGACCAGTATAATAACCAGAAAGTTGCTGGCCATGAGCGAGGCCAACATGATGACCCAGTTTGTTGTGTTTTGATTCCACTCGCCGATTCGGGGGTCTGGAGAGGATAAACCGCCCTGAATGAACAAAGCGGCGATGGCTGCAATGGCGCAGCTAAAAACCGCAAAGAAGAAGAGTGTCAGTTTTCGGTTGAACAATGCGGCACAGAGGGCCATGTAAAAGGGAAAGCCAACAAATCCGGCAGCGCCTAGCCCAAGATTGGCAATACCGATAAAATTGGCGGTGACCAAGCCCGTTACGATCATGCCACCCCGCAATGGCAGATAAATGTCCCTTCGTAAGAAGACGGCAGGAAGAACACAGAGAACAACAAGCAGCAAGATTGTTGCAACAATACTCGCCCCAAATTGACCGTCGCGAACAAGATTTTGCACCACCAGTAAGGCGGCGATGGCGGACAGAAAATCGAGGACAACCCGCAGCGTTTTACGCACGCCCTGACTATAGCTGGTGGCCTTATCAAGGCTATTGATATTCTGCATCGGTGCCAGTTTTCCGTTACCCTCAAGTGGTGTAGCTTGAAGGTACCTCTCGTGATACGCAAACAAAAAAGTGTTGCCATAGTTTTGTATAACTACGCCCATCGAGGCGACGTGTTTCTATTTGCCCAGCCCTAAAATCGCGGAACTGGTGATATTGCCTGTGGTGCCGCCTCCGATCTCGTCGTTCTATGCCCTGCTGTTGCGTCGCGCGCGTAGGGCTTACCTGACCTCAAAACTTCTCTTTTAGGCTGCCTGGCTTCTGACTTCGGGGTCGTAGGAGACGCATCATGACGCTTGTTTCTAACTGGAAAGCGGTAATAACCAGGGCGGCCAGTATGTGGTTTGTTCTCGCAGGGTTGCTGGCGCTGCTTGGGTTTTTCTTTGCCACATTCAGCCCTGATATGGTCGGTTGGTCGCCGGTTTATTTTGCGGCCGCTTTTGCGCTGTTTCAAACCCTGGCCATCCCGGCACGGATAGTATTTCAGATAGGGCTTGCGGATTTGAGTCAGTTTCGCCGAGACCAGCGAGGTGCTCTCAAGAGCCGCAGTTTGGGAATTGTCGCAGGCAGCGGGATAGCGCTTTCCACAGCCCTGGCCTTTATTGGCGGCTGGGAAGGATTGCGACAGGAGGCCTACCGCGATGTCGTTGGCGTTTGGACCGTGTGTTACGGCAAAACCAAACAGGTGGCGCCAGGAGATCGCTACAGCAAAGCGGAGTGCGACCAGATATTGGCGGCTGAGATCGCGGTATACGAAACCGCCCTTGATCAATGTCTCATGGCCACTGTGCCGCTGGGGATGAAAATCGCGCTGGTGTCCTGGACCTATAATGTTGGGGCCAAGGCCGCTTGCGCCTCTACATTGGTGCGTCGCGCCAATGCAGGAGATCTGGTGGGGGCCTGCAATGAGCTGAAGCGCTGGAACCGGGCGGGCGGTCGGGTCTGGCGGGGCCTGACTCAGCGCCGGTATTCAGAGATGCAGATGTGTCATGCAGCTTTGAAAGAGACCACATGAGCCTGGTTTGGCTGCTGCGCAACCTGCCAATGCTGGCAGTTGGGCTGGCCTGTTCCCTTTTGGTCTTTGGCGGCATGAAGCTGCTTGGCGACCGGGGGCAATTGGCCGCTAAACTGGAGCAGGCCCAACGACAACTGACTGCGGCGCTGGTGGAACTGGAACGCGCAGAAGAGGCCGCACGTGTTCACCGCGCCCATTTGGCCCGCGCCGCAGAGGAAGAACGGCGCTGGATTTTGATCACAAATGATCTGCAACAGATGGAGGGCCAGGATGCGCCTTTGTCACCTTTGCTTGGCCATACTGCTGAGCGCCTGTACCCGCACTCTCCCTGAAGCGATACTTTCACCAGTCGCCGTTCCGCCAGACCTGCTGAGGCCCTGTTCCGGATATGAGGGGCCATTGCCACGCACTGAGGGCGAGCTGGCCAGAGCGATCGTTGCCGAGGCGCAGGGGCGGGCCTGTGCCAATGCCAGGCTGGCGACTTTGGCGGAAATACTTGTCAAACCTGAACTGGGCCCCAATTTAGAGCTAGGGCTGCCGGTAGGTGGTAACTGACAAGAAAGTGAACAGAAATGCTGCGTATTTCTTTCTGTTAATGAAGGAAAAAACGAATCCGATGGGTCAAAAAAAGTTCTCCAATTGCGGTGAGTTTCGCTGACTGCAAGGCAGCTTTGCTCTGAGCGCAGGCGCTACGTGAACTAGGTCACGTAACTTTTTTCCGGCTTTACGAAAAGCCGCCCGCTAGCGTCGCAAAAGAACACTTTTTTGTCAGTTTTTGCCCCCCTGGCAGAGCGGAATAAATTTCAAGACTGCGCCCCCCAAAATCTGATTGATATAACGCTAAACAGGAACGGATCCCTGGGATGGGGGGAATACGGACCACCAATACTCAACCAGGAGACTCAGATCCATGAGCACCAAACTCGTATTGCGCAGCAGTGCAGCCGTTGCCGCTGCTTTGCTGGCCGCGCCGGCATTTGCGGGCCCCACCTATACCAATGACAATGGCGGTAGCTTCCGCTGGTACGGTCAGTTCAACCCATCCTACCAGTCTTTTGACGATGGCGTCGAAGACTACAACCGCGCTGTTGACAACTCCTCGTCAAACTCGCGGATCGGTTTTTGGGTCGAGCAGGCCTTTGGCGAAAACACCCTGAAGTTTAACTTTGAAACAGCCTTTGGTCTGCGCGCGTCTGACGGCACGGATCAAACCACCAAAGGTGATTTGACCAATTGGCGCCGGACCAACCTGCGTCATGTTGATTTCCAGTTTGAAACTGCCAAGTACGGTACGTTCTCTGCTGGTCAGGGCTCTATGGCAACCGATGGCATCACCGGCGCTGACTTCTCCGGCACTGGCCTTGCCGCCAGCAACTCGGTTCCGGATATCGGCGGTGGTTTCTTCTTCCGTGATGGCACTGGTGCGCTGAGCACTGTTGCGATTGGTGATGCTTTCACCGATATCGACGGCAGCCGTCTGGGCCGCGTTCGCTATGACAGCAACAACTTCGGTGGGTTCACCTTCTCGGCGTCTTACGGCACCGATATCTTGGCGGACAACAACGATCGCGAAACCTACGATGTCGCTGTACGCTACAGCAACGACGACCTGGGTGCCTTTGCGCTGGATGCTGGTTTGGGTGCCGCCTGGACCGAGCAAACCGGCTCCCAGGACCGTCGTGATATTTCCGGTTCGATTGCGCTTTTGCACAAAGATACCGGGATTTCATTGGCAATTGCTGGTGGCGACCGCGATATCTCCGGCAACTATGCCTATGCCAAGCTTGGCTATTCGGCAAACCTGATCGCCGCCGGTTCGACCTCCTTCTCGGTGGACTACTACGATGGCTCCGATCTGGTCACCGCAGGCGACTCCTCGGAAAGCTGGGGCATTGGCGCGGTCCAGAAGATCGACCGTTTCAATCTTGAGACCTATATCGCTTATCGCGAATATTCCTACGCTGACACATCGGCGACCACCTACCAGGATGCCAATGTGATCCTGGCCGGCGCTCGCTGGAAGTTCTGAAGACAGATTTCCCCTCGGTTTTCAAAACAAGAAGCACGTCCCCTGTTTGGGGGCGTGCTTTTTTGTGGGTGAGCCAAAAAATGCGCTGGAATTGCTGCTTTGAGAGGGGGAAACCGGCAATGGCTCTTGCACCGCGCCGCCAGTAACAATAGAAGGCCTCAAATTGTCTGGGGGCGGTGCCTGCGCGCGCGCGTCCCGAATCTCTATGGGGTATAACATGCAGGTCACCGAGACACTGAACGAAGGTCTGAAACGCGGCTACGCCATCACGGTCACCGCTGCCGAACTGGACGCCAAGGTCAATGAAAAGCTGACAGAGGCCCAGCCGGAAATCGAAATGAAGGGTTTCCGCAAAGGCAAGGTGCCGATGGCGCTGCTGAAAAAGCAGTTCGGCCAGCGCATGATTGGCGAAGCGATGCAGGAAACCATCGACGGTGCCATGAACGAGCACTTTGAAAAATCCGGCGACCGCCCTGCAATGCAGCCCGACGTCAAAATGACCAACGAAGACTGGAAAGAGGGCGACGACGTCAGCGTTGATATGTCCTATGAAGCCCTGCCAGAAATTCCTGCGGTTGACCTGTCCGGCGTGACCCTCGAAAAGCTGGTTGTGAAAGCAGAAGACGAAGCTGTCACCGAAGCTCTGGAAAACCTGGCTGAGAACGCCCAGGAATTTGAAGCCCGTGACGAAGCAGCTGCTTCTGAAGATGGCGATCAGGTCGTCATCGACTTCCTGGGTAAAGTGGACGGCGAAGCCTTTGAAGGCGGCGCGGCTGACGACTACCCACTGGTTCTGGGCTCCAACTCCTTCATCCCTGGTTTCGAAGAGCAGCTGGTTGGCGTGAAGGCCGGCGACGAAAAAGACGTCTCCGTGACCTTCCCCGAAGAGTATCAGGCCGAGCACCTGGCGGGCAAAGAAGCTGTCTTCTCCTGCACCATCAAAGAGGTCAAGGCACCCAAAGCTGCCGAGATCAACGACGAGATGGCGAAGAAATTCGGCGCCGAAGATCTTGATGGTCTGAAGGGCCAGATCCGTGAGCGTCTCGAATCCGAATACGCCGGTGCTGCCCGCGCTGTGATGAAGCGTGCGACGCTGGACAAGCTGGACGAGCTGGTTTCCTTTGACCTGCCTCCTTCGCTGGTCGAAGCCGAAGCCAAGCAGATCTCGCACCAGCTGTGGCACGAGGATCACCCAGAGGTTGAAGGTCACGACCACGGTGAAATCGAAACCACCGAAGAGCACACCAAGCTGGCTGAGCGCCGTGTGCGCCTAGGCCTGCTGCTGGCAGAGCTGGGTCAGAAAGCAGAAGTCGAAGTGACCGATGCTGAAATGACCCAGGCCATCATGGCACAGGCGCGTCAGTACCCTGGTCAGGAACGTCAGTTCTTTGAATTCATCCAGCAGAACGCTCAAATGCAACAGCAATTGCGCGCGCCTCTGTTTGAAGACAAAGTCATCGATCACCTGTTTGAATCGGCAACAGTTGCGGAGAAAGAAGTCTCGAAAGAGGATCTTCAGAAAGCTGTTGAGGCTCTGGAAGAAGAATAATCTTCCTTTAATTATGTTTTTCGGGGTCGCCTTTTGGGCGGCCCCTTTTTTTGAGACTTTGAAGTTTTGGTTGCGTTGGCTTTTCCTGAGATGAATTCAGGAATTGAAATGTAAATCGACTAATACAACTAATAGTATGGTAAGTCTTTTGTCTCATTCTGAGAGAGATATTGATTCTCACAGGATGTAACGATGACCGGTATTTCTGCGAATAAGGTACGGAGATTTTCTCTTTCCAGTGTAAAGACCAAGACAAAAGTCATGTCTGCTGCGTTGTTCCCATTGATTCTGATCGGGGGCGTTGGTGCACTGACGGTCTTTGATCTCAAACTGATGGAAGAGACCTCACATAAGGTTGACCACACACAGCACATCTTGGACGAGGTAGCGCATCTCACCTCATCTGCCTTCGAAATGGAAGCGGGCCTGCGCGGCTATCTTTTGGCTGGCCAAGAACAATATCTGGAACCCTATGAAAATGGTGTGGCAGAGACCTTTGTCGCCTTTGAGGAATTGTATCAGACCGTCAGCGATGAACCTCAGATGGTGGAGCAGCTAACGCAGGCGGAGAACATCCTGCGCGCCTGGCAGACCGAGGTTGCTGAGCACGCCATTCAGCTTCGCCGGGACATTGGTGATGCAATGACCATGAATGACATGGCGGCCGAAGTGAGGAAGGCCAAAGGCACAGAGTTTTTTGATGCCTTCCGCACGGAGATTGAGAGTTTCATCGAAGAAGAAGAAGTGAACCTGAGCAATCGCCGACAGGCATTTATGACCCTGGTGAAAACCGGCATTGCCAGCCCAGAGTTTATGAATAGCTCCCTCGAAGCGGTGGAGCGTTCCCACTCAATTATCAGTGACGCCAAAGACCTACAGACCATCGCTGTAGATTTGCAGGCTGGAATGCGTGGGTTCCTTCTGGTCGGCGAAAACACGCTATTGGACTCTTTCAACGCCAATGCGGCTGAGTTCGAACGGCTGGTCGCTGAGTTGGAAGTTAAGTCGGTCGAGAGCATGATGCAGGAGATCCGGGCGGAAAAGATGGCCAAGATCATCGCCGACTGGCGTGAACAGGCCGTGGAACCGCTGCTTCAGCTGCGCCGAGAAATTGGCGATGCCAAAACAATGGATGATATGGCGGATTTTGTGGGTGAAGGGCGCGGAGCGGCGTTCTTTGCTGAATTCTCCGAGATCATCTCTGCCTTCAAGGCTGAAGAGCTTGCTCTGATGCAGGCGCGTCGCGCTGAAAATGCCGCGATCTCGGCCCAAGCGCAGACAATGATCCCAGCTGCAATCCTGGTCGCCATCGTGTTGGGCAGTGCCTTTGCCTTGATTGTCGGGACCAGTCTGGCCCGCGCTGTCAATCGGATCACCGTATCGATGAAAGGTCTCGCTGACGGCGACAACACCGTCGAAATTCAGGGCCAGGAGCGTGGTGACGAAGTTGGCCAAATGGCCCGCGCCCTGGACGTTTTCCGCGATGCCCTGGTTGAGATGCAGGCCCTGGAGCAGAAAAAGGCCGAAGGCCGCGATGCTGAGCTGAACCATGTGGTGGAACGGTTGAGCCAGGAATTGTCACAACTGTCCAAAGGCAATCTGCAGGCGCAGATCGAGGAACAGTTCCCCGAAGACTATGAAAAGCTGCGCGGAGATTTCAACAACACCGTACAGAACCTGAAGGGCATTGTTGGCCATGTGATGGACACCTCCAGCAGTATCGGCAATGGCGCGGCTGAGATCAGTCAGGCTTCGCAGGATCTGTCGAGCCGCACCGAAAGCCAGGCTGCAACGCTGGAAGAAACTGCGGCGGCCCTGGATGAGCTGACGGCCTCGGTCAAATCCGCAGCCGAGGGTGCAAAGGCAGTTGAGCAGACCATGGAAGAAGCACGCGTTGAGGCCGAGACCAGCGATGTGGTGGTGCAAAAGGCTGTTGCGGCGATGACCGAGATCGAGAGCTCCTCTGAGAGTATTTCGCAAATCATCTCGGTGATTGATGATATCGCTTTCCAGACCAACCTGTTGGCGCTGAATGCCGGTGTCGAAGCCGCCCGTGCCGGAGAAGCCGGTCGTGGGTTTGCCGTGGTGGCGAGCGAGGTACGTGCCCTGGCACAGCGTTCTTCTGACGCGGCGATGGAAATCAAGACCTTGATCGAAGACAGTGGCAAGCAGGTTGGCCGCGGCGTTGATCTGGTTGGCCGGGCAGGTGGCGCCTTGCAAACCATCGTTCAACAGGTCAGCCGGATCTCCAAACAGGTTTCTGGCATTGCCGAAGGTGCGGTTGAGCAATCAACGGGCCTCAATGAGATCAATTCCGGCATGATGCAGCTGGATCAGGTGACACAGCAGAATGCCGCCATGGTGGAGGAATCCACCGCCGCTAGCATGTTGCTGAAAACGGATGCCGGCAAGCTGGTCGAACTGATGGGGAACTTTGAGATCGACGGTGCCGCGACTGTCTCCCCCCTTGCCAATACTTCTGCCCCGCAGACCGCCTTTGAAGCCCATCCAAGCGGTGAGGGCGAGAGCTGGGATGAGCCCGTAAAGGCTGAACCGGTGATGGCTGCAACCGGTACAGATGATCAGGTCCGGTGGGATGATTTCTGATACCAGGATCAGCAGTATGTAAGAAGGGGCCCGCCATGTCAGCGGGCCCCTTTGTCTCTCATCCATCAAAGATGGAGTCGAGATCAAAGATCAATGCGGAAGCGGGCAAAACCGTCGGGGCCCTCTCCGGCGGGGGTGATATCGACGCCCTGAACCTCGCTGGCGTAATCGCTGGCCTTTGGCCCGGTGTCAAACAGGACACTGGTGCCGGGCAGGGGGGCAAAGCTCCAGTTGGCATCCGCACGGGGGCTGATGGTGCCTTTCTCGACGATGTAGCGCACGATGACATCGCGGTTGGTGTCCGGACCTTCAAACACGATGGTATCGCCCTTGGCGCCAGGGAAATCGCCGCCACCAGAGGCACGGTAATTGTTGGTGGCGATGATGAATTTTGCCTCGGCATCAATGGGCGCGCCGTTATAGGTCAAATTGACGATGCGATTTGCCTCTGGGTTCTCCAGGGCCCCCTTGCTGCTGTACTTTGACGGCTGGCTCAGGTCGATCTGGTAGCTCACCCCATCCATCACATCAAAGTTGTAGCTGGGGAATTCTGGATTGAGCAGCAACTGATCTGCCTTGCCAGGATCAACCTGATTGAACATGCCAGCCGAGCGTTCCAGCCAGTCCTTGACCTGAGCGCCGCTGACCAAAACCGCCCGTGCGGTATTGGGGTAGAGGTATAGATCCGAGACATTCTTGATCGCCACATCGCCCTTTGGCACATCAGTGAAATACTCTGGCCCACCACGGCCACCGGCCTTGAAGGGGGCTGCGGCAGACAGAATGGGCAGGCCCTCATATTCGGTGCCCTTCAGCATCTGAGCGATGTACCAGCTCTGAGCGATGGAGACGATCTGCACCGAGGGATCATCTGCAACCAGGGCAAAGTAGCTGTGCAGCGGAGCGTCTGTTTTGCCTACCGCGCGGCGCACATAGGCCAGGGTTTCCTCGTGCTCCTGCGCGGCAGAGGCCAAAACCTTTGCATCGCTCTCCACCAGGGCGGTGATTGAGCGATCCTCATTGCGTTTGGAAATCGGCCGCGCCTCTGAGGCATGGCCAACAACGCGCCAGCCGCCTGCGTCCCGTTCCAGCATCAGATCAATCAGCCCCAGGTGGCTGCCCCAATAGCCGCCCATGGTGGCAGGTTTGCCCTGCAGCGTGCCCTTGGCAACGTCAATCCCGTCGAGCCCGTCATACTTGGACGAGGGGAAGACCAGATGGCTGTGCCCGGTCATGATGGCATCAATACCATCAACGCCGGCCAGCACCAGCGAGGCATTCTCCATGCCCTCGCGCTCCTGTGCCTCACCAATGCCCGAGTGCGACAGGGCGATGATGATATCGGCGCCCTTTTCCTTCATTTCCGGCACATAGGCACGGGCGCATTGCAGAATGTCGCGGGCCTCAACATTGCCCTCCAGATGGCGGCGATCCCAGTTCATCACCTGTGGCGGCACAAAGCCGATGAGGCCAATCTTGATGGCATGCTTTTGTCCCGCACCATCTGTCAGCTCGCGGTCCATCAGCACATAGGGCAGCAGCAGGGTCTTGTCGTCGCGCGGCGCTGCACCACTCTCTTTGGCGATATTGGCGCAGACCACCGGAAAATCCGCTCCGGCAAGGGATTTCATCAGGAAATCAAGGCCGTAATTGAACTCATGATTGCCTAAGGTGGAGGCATCAAAGCCCACAGCATTCATCGCCGCAATCACCGGATGCAGATCGCCGTCGCGCATGCCGCGCTCATAGGCGATGTAATCCCCCATCGGGTTGCCCTGCAAAAAGTCACCATTATCCAGCAGCAAAGCATTGCTGGCCTCAGCCCGGATCTCATTGACGATCGCGGCGGTACGGGCCAGCCCCACCGTGTCGCGGGGTTTGTCGGCGTAATAGTCATAGGGAAAGACATGCACATGCAGGTCGGTTGTTTCCATCAGGCGCAGATGGACCTGGTTTGAGCCCGCCTGGAGCGAAAACGGATGCAGCGCGATGAGGCCGGCGCTGCCCGCGAGAAAGGACCGGCGGTCAAGTGAGATCGGCATGGTGAAACTCCCAGTGTAAATTTGCTGCTTGGATATCCGGTAACGATAACATCAAAATGACAGGAGTCCCGACCAATTTTCCCCAAAGGATTGTGCGGGTTAGTTCGCCAACCCGGTTTCCTTGAGCATGCCGCGCCTTTTGGCCTCGTAATAGTAGCCGCGGGAATAGTGTTTGACCGCAGTGTCGTAGTCGCCGTCCGATAAGAGCCAGGCACCGCGCAGGTATTTTACTGAAAACTCAAGATTTGTATCGGCATCCAGCAGATCCGAGGGCTTGCCGGAAAACCCCATGGAGCGGGCTGTGGCAGGCAGAATCTGCAACAAGCCATAATAGGGCCGGTTGATGGCCCAGGGGCGATGGGTGCTTTCGCGGACGGCCAGCCGGTGCACCAGGAGGCGAGGGATGTCGTAGTGGTCGGCCCAATGGTTGATGCTGCGGCGCAGGTCGGGGGTCTCATTGGGATAAAGCGGCGGGTCAAAGGCTGCGTTCTCATCCAGTGTGTCTCCGCCCGCCGAGCCGCAGGCGGGCAGTGCAAGTGGCAGGGCAAGGCAAAGAGCGAGGAATTGACGTCGAGACATGGGAAACCTGCTTAGGGGCCGGAAAAGGGCATTGGCCCATTCCAGGTGCGCGGGGCTTTTGGGGCGGCGAGTTTCTGACTGCCGCTGGCTGGGGAGATTGCAGGGGCAAGCCTGTCGAGATTAACCGGTCACGGCATGGCCGCGCTGTTGCATGCATTGAACCAGGTAGTTGCGCTGCGCTTCCTTAACCTGGGCATCGCCAATTGCAGCGCCAACAGCGGCGCCAACGATGGCACCCGCCAGGGCCTTGTCGCCGCTCTCTACAGCACCGCCAATGGCCCCACCTGCGCCACCAATAGCCGCAGTCTTGCCGATATGCCCCTGTCCCACACGCCGTGCTTCTGCGCGGCACTGGGCCTCATCGCCCGCGAAATTTGAGGCTGGCGAGCCGCTGACCTGTAGCGGGGCCTCCAGCGGAACAGTGTTACAGGCAGAGACTGCCAGCAAAAGGAAGCCACCACAAAGACCTGTCAAAACTCGGTTATTCATATGCTTTGCTCCTTAAATCCAAAGATGTCGCAACACCAAAATAGGACCGAACAAAGGATTGGGCTAGCCCTGACGGACAAAAGGCCACACCGCGAGGGCGTGGCCTTTTGAATCATTTGTCGTCTGATCGAAGGGAGATCAGGCAGCGGGCTCTTCGTCAGAGGCAGCTGCGGGAGCGTCGCCCTCGTCGTCGTCGGATGCGGCTGCGCCGATATCGTCAAACAGTTCTGCGATTTCGAATTCAGCAGCGGCTTCCTCTTCGGCAGCGAGCTCCTGGATCGATTTGCCAGAGGCCTGCAGCTCAGCTTCTTCTTCAGAACGGGCTACGTTCATCTTGATCTGAGCTTCGACTTCTGGGTGCAGTTTGACCACAACAGTGTGCAGGCCGAGGTCTTTGATCGGATCGATCAGAGCAACCTGCTTTTTGTCGACCGAGAACCCGGCTTCGGTGGCGGCTTCAGCGGCGTCACGTGGTGTGACGGAACCGTAGAGGGCACCAGCATCCGAAGCGGAGCGAATCACGACGAACTGCTGACCGTCCAGCTTTTCGGCCAGTGCTTCTGCTTCTGCTTTGGTTTCCAGATTGCGTGCTTCCAGCTGCGCTTTCTGGGCCTCAAAGGCGGCCAGGTTGGCTTCCGATGCGACCTTGGCTTTCGCCTGGGGCAGCAGGAAGTTGCGGGCAAAACCGGGTTTGACGTCTACAACGTCGCCCATCTGGCCCAGTTTGGCTACGCGCTCAAGAAGGATAACTTGCATTGCTCAGGTCTCCTTACTTAACAGCATAGGGCAGCAGGGCGAGGAAGCGGGCGCGCTTGATAGCACGGGCCAGTTCACGCTGCTTCTTTGCCGAAACGGCGGTGATACGCGAAGGTACGATCTTGCCACGCTCAGAGATGTAGCGCTGCAGAAGACGGGTGTCTTTGTAATCGATCTTTGGCGCATTGTCGCCCGAGAAGGGGCAGACTTTACGACGGCGGAAAAATGGTTTGGCTGCCATGGTTTAGCGTCCTTTTCTCAAGCTAGATCAGCGGCGCTCGCGACGGGTGTCGCGTTCGTCACGTTTCTGCATCTGGACCGAAGGTCCTTCGGCGTGCTCGTCGACCTTGATGGTCAGAACGCGCATCACGTCATCATGCAGGCGCATCAGGCGTTCCATTTCCTGAACAGCCGCTGCAGATGCATCGGTGCGCAGGAAGGCATAGTGGCCCTTGCGGTTTTTGTTGATCTTATAGGCCATCGTTTTGACGCCCCAGTATTCACTGTCAACGAGTTTACCTTCGTTGTCAGCCAATACGGCACCAAAATGTTCGACGAGACCTTCAGCTTGCGAGTTGGACAGATCCTGACGCGCAATCATAACATGCTCATAGAGGGGCATGCGAACTCCAGTTTGTTTCAAGGCGCATTTCATAGACCGGGCGGTTGAACCTTCCGCTGCCCTGTCACGAGAGTCTGCGCGGATCGAATGTGTCGCGGAAGGATGGCCTCATATAGCGGCTCTGGCGCAAAGAGCAAGGCAAAAGGACCGGTGTACTCCACCCTAGCGAGCAAAGGGGGAGGATTGGTCAATTTTAGGGCCGGTTTGAGGCTGTATTGGATGCTATAAGTCACGAAAAACACGGGGATATCAACAATTCTTGCCAGTCCGCCCCATTGTTGCCTCATTCTTCGCGTCAATCTTGGTTAACAAAAAGTTAATCCGCACCTCATTGGTGACGGTTCGGCAGATTGAGGCAGATCATGACCATATCCAGCGAAGCAGCTCTTCCCCCCTATGGGCAACAACATCGCAGCAGATTTGTTGGAGAGGCGCTGACCGGTGGCAACCTGAGCACGGCCATGCCCCTGGTATTGAGCTTTGAAGCAAACTGGCGGTTGCGTACAGTTTTGCTGCGCGGCCTGGGGCTTGCAATGATGGTCAGTGCCAGCGGGCTTTGGCTGTTTCCTAGTAGCGTGGCTGATCCCGAGCTGAACCTGATGAAGGTTGGGGTGTCGGTGTTGTTCTTTGTTCTGGGGCTGGTGCTGATGACATTGCGGGATCTGCGCAATCAGCCAGAAGCCTGTTTTGACCCGGTGCGCCGTGAGTTGCGGGTGCTGCGCCGTGATGCCCATGGGCAACCCAAAACGGTTCTGCGCCGCAGTTACGACACCATTGGCGGCGCACGGCTGAAAGACGGTGCAGTGCAATTGTTTGAAAACGACGGCAGCCTGTTGATCGAGGTGCCTCTCGGGAGCTCGGCAGCGCGCAGTCAATTGCGCGATCAGTTGAGCGGTGCGGTGCAATTGTTCAGCTAATCTGATCACGTCCGCGTGAGCGGAATTGACCAAGGTACCTCCGATCCTGAATAAATTAAGGGCTCTGCGTCACCGCGCAGGGCCTTTGTTCTTTTCTCAACAGATAGTGTTGGAAAATGCCGGTTTCATTTTCTCTCCACAGGGCACAGGTATAGCCGACACGATCAAGAAACCTTGAACTCTACTCTTCTCCAACGGAGCGAAACGAATGAAAAAGATCCTTGCAGCTGTAGCACTTGTCGGCCTGAGCACCACCGCAGCCTTCGCGGCTCCCGAGAAATACGTGCTGGACGCCAGCCACAGCCAGGTTGTGTTCAACTACAACCACCTCGGATTCTCCACCACCTGGGGCATGTTCTCCGGTTTTGAAGGTGAGATCATGTTTGATCAGGAGACCCCTGCAAACTCTACGGTTTCCGTCTCCATGCCGCTGAGCTCGATGTTGACAGGTTGGCAGGCGCGGTTTGATCACTTCATGTCCAAAGATTTCTTTGAGGCCAATGGCGACGAGCAGGTTACATTCACCTCCACCAAGATCGACGTGACCGGCGAAGGTACCGCCAACATCACCGGTGATCTGACGCTGAATGGTGTGACCAAATCCATCGTTCTGGACGCAAAGCTGAACCAGACGGGTGATCACCCAATGGCGGGTAAGCCATGGGCCGGTTTTGATGCCAGCACCACCCTGGTGCGCTCTGACTTTGGTCTGGGCAAATTTGCCCCCTATGTCAGCGATGAAGTGCCGCTGATGATCTCCATCGAGGCAATGAAAGCCGAGTAATCTTCTGGAGCGTTTTACGGGTTTCGACTGCGTAACACGACACTGAAGGAAAAAAGGGCCGTTTCCCAATCTGGGAGGCGGCCTTTTGTTTGTACCCCCACCCCAAAACCCCTCTCGCCAGAACATTTAGGGCGTTGTAGGAGGGAAGGAGGAGCCAGGGGATGCCCTGATAACATATGTATTGGGAGCTGCCTCATGGCCGAATTGTTACTTTTTATTCCCGCCTGTTTTGCGTTGAACCTGGCTTTTGGCCCCAGCAACCTGTTGGCGCTCAGCAATGGGGCGCAACATGGACCGGGGTTTGCACTGCTTGCCGGGCTGGCGCGGTTGTTGGTCTTTGTGCCGATGATTGCGTTGAGCGCCCTGGGGCTGGGTCTTGTTCTGTCGACCTCGGCGTTGGTTTTTACTGCAGTCAAGATTTTGGGAGCCTGCTATCTGATCTGGCTGGGTGTTAAACTGCTGAAAAACGCGGCAGCCACCCAAGGGGCAGATGTATCGGCCAGCCCGGTGCGGCTGCGCGACAGCTTTCGCCGCGAGGCCCTGGTGGCGGTTGGAAACCCCAAAGCGATCCTGATCTTTGCGGCCTTCTTTCCCCAGTTTGTGGATGTTGATGCCTACGCGCTGAGCTACCTGACCCTGGGTGGTATCTTCCTTGTGCTCGAGGCCACAGCGATCCTGACCTATGCGATGATCGGTCATTTTGCAGCCCGCACAGCCGCGGCCAAGTTGCATTGGTTCCAGCGCGGCTCCGGGGTTGGGATGATCCTGTTTGGGGTCCTGTTGCTTTTGGCCAAACCACCGGCACTTGCCGAAGGTTAAAGGGTATTCAGTTTATCAAAACGAAACGGCCTCCCCAAGTTCGCTCGGGGAGGCCGTTTCGTTTTTTCGCTGTGCAGCAGAGCCTTTGCTTTTAGCGCGACTGTTGCGCCGTCAAGGCCACGTCCAGAACCACAGTAAAGCCCAGAGTGCCCTCCTCCTGCGTACCTTTGCCAATGTCGAAGTCGAGCCGGTTGACGCTGGTCTGGCCGCTCATCTCGGCCCGATCGCCATCAAGACTGAGGGTAAAGGGCAGGGTGAGTGGGACGGTTTTGTCCCGGATGGTGAGGGTCCCGACAGCCTGATACCCGGTTGCGAGCTTTTCCAGTTCGGCATCGAACCGCGCCGTTGGATAAGTCGTGGCGTCAAAATAATCCGCTCCCATGGCCTGGTCTGTGACGGTGCCCAGGGTCAGCGATGTTATGTCGATCTCGACGGCTACCTTGCCAGCAGGGCCAGGGGCATCGGGGTTGTCAAAGGTGATCTCAGCCTGCCAGTTGGCAAAGGAGCCGCTGACGCCGCTGCCCATCTGCTGGATAGTCAGGCCAAGGTTCCCCTCTTGTACCACCCAGTTGCCTGCGGAGGCCTGTTGGCTGGTTTCAGCGGAACCCGCATCCTGGCTGGTCTGTGTTGCGGCGGGGCTTGCCTCCGCATGACTGTGAGAGCCGTGATCGTGAGGGTCCTGCGCCATCATCACGCCAGCCGACAGGACAGCGACCCAGATCGCTGCGGCGACAAAGGCTGGAACCGGGCTGTGCTTTTGCGCCGGTGGTGTTGGCAGGTCACCGGACTTGGGCAACATACGGCGCAGGGTGGCATCGCGGTCGATCACCACATGTTTCAGGGCGCCTGCCACATGCAGTCCAACGGTAACCAGCAGGGCCTTGGTGGAGATCCAATGCAGCGCACCAAACAGCCCGGCGGTGGCCTCAGACTTGGCCACAAAGGGCAGCTCCTGACCAAAGGGCCACCAGATCGGGGCAAAGCCGGTGCTGGCGGCGTGGTGGATCCAGCCGGTCAAAGGAGTTGCGACCATGGCGCCATAAAGTACCCAGTGAACCACCTCTGCGGCCAGGGCTTCGGGTTTGTTTTCAGGATGCAGCAGGCCTGGTTTGGGCTGGCTCAGCGCCCAGATGATCCGGGCCAACCCAGTGAAGAAGGCCGCAACACCGACGGTTTTGTGAATCGAGAACAGCAGCACGGCCCGCGACAGGGTCTCGGCAGAGCCATCAAAACCGGGACTCTGGATCTCATGAGCGAGGTCGGTGGCATTTAGGCCGAGCAGAAAGGCGGAGATCAGCAAAAGCGCGGTGAGCCAATGAAAACTCTTGGTGACACTGCCGTAGCTGGAGGTGGTGTTTTGGGCGGACACGGGGCTGGTTCCTTGTACAGATGGATACTGGCCAATCTAGTCATGCGTTCGGGTCATGCAATGGCAGGCTATGTCCACATGTGAACAGGGTTTGTGCGCGGCGCTGCACAGCGGGTGCCGTCTGTCTCCTCAGATATCCTTGGCCCCCTGGGAAAGGGGCATAGGGCGGCTCTGTTCAGTTCACTTGTACGTTGGGTCAGCTGAGGCTAAACCGGAGAAAACGACAGCGAAGGAAGTGACCCTTAATGACGATCGCATTTGTATTTCCCGGGCAGGGCGCCCAGGCCATCGGAATGGGCCAGGCATTGGCAGAGACTTATCCGGCCGCAAAGGCTGTTTTTGATGAGGTCGATGCGGCTCTGGGGGAAAACCTCAGCAAGTTGATCTGGGAAGGCGATATCGAGACCCTGACCCTGACCCAGAATGCCCAACCTGCCTTGATGGCGACCTCATTGGCGGCGATGCGTGCGCTGGAGGCCGAAGGGATTGCAATTGATCACGCGGGTTTTGTCGCCGGGCATTCGCTGGGTGAATATTCAGCTCTGGCCGCAGCGGGTGCGATTTCTGTCACAGATACCGCCCGTCTGCTGCGCACGCGGGGCGAAGCAATGCAAAGCGCGGTGCCGGTTGGTGTCGGCGCCATGGCCGCCCTGCTGGGGCTGGATTTTGCCACCGTCAAAGAGGTCGCCGCTGAGGCTGCCGCGACAGGCGAAGTGGTGCAGGCCGCCAATGACAATGATCCCACCCAGGTGGTTGTGTCAGGTCACAAGGCCGCCGTGGAACGCGCTGCCGAAATCGCAAAGGGGCGCGGTGCCAAACGCGCAGTGATGTTGCCGGTCTCGGCGCCGTTTCACTGTGCACTGATGCAGCCCGCCGCAGATGTCATGGCTGAGGCCCTGGCCGCAGTAGAGATCAAAGCCCCCGCCGTGCCATTGATCGCCAATGTGCGGGCCGATGTGGTGAGCGATCCTGCCGAAATCCGCCAGCTCTTGGTCGAACAGGTCACGGGGTCGGTGCGCTGGCGTGAGAGCGTCCAGGTGATGGCCTCCAAGGGCGTCACGGAGTTTTGGGAAATTGGCTCCGGCAAGGCGCTTTCGGGCATGATCCGCAAGATCGACCGCAGCCTGTCCAGCCGCCAGTTTGGCACTCCTGAGGCGGTTGCTGCCGTCAAAGAGTCCTGATCTCGCGCAAGCAATAGAGGTGCGGCCTGAAGCTGAAGGCAGCTCAGAAGGCCAAGCACTTGGAAACAGAGGAATAGATATGTTTGATTTGACTGGCAAAAATGCCCTGATCACCGGGGCTTCTGGTGGCATCGGCGGCGATATCGCCCGTGCTCTACATGCAGCGGGAGCGACCGTAGCGCTCTCCGGCACCCGTGAGGCCCCGCTGCAGGAACTGGCAGCTGAGCTTGGCGAACGCGCTCATGTGCTCACCTGCAACCTGAGTGACGCAGAGGCGGTTGAGGCCCTGCCAAAACAGGCGGCCGAAGCCATGGGCTCGGTTGATATCCTGGTGAACAATGCCGGGATCACCAAGGACAATCTGTTTATGCGGATGAAGGATGAGGAGTGGCAGAGCGTTTTGGACGTGAACCTCACCTCGACCATGCGCCTGTGCCGTGGGGTGATGCGTGGCATGATGAAAGCGCGCTGGGGCCGCATCATCAATATCTCTTCCATCGTTGGCGCCACCGGCAACCCCGGTCAGGGCAACTACGCGGCCTCCAAGGCTGGGATGATCGGCATGTCAAAATCCATCGCCTATGAGGTCGCCAATCGGGGCATTACCGTCAACGCGGTTGCGCCGGGCTTTATCGCCACTGCCATGACCGAGAAGCTGAACGATACCCAGAAAGATGCGATCCTGACCCAGATCCCGGCTGCTCGCATGGGGGATTCGAAAGAAATCGCCGCTGCAGTGCTCTATCTGGCCAGCCCCGAGGCGGCCTATGTGACCGGGAGCACCCTACATGTGAACGGCGGTATGGCGATGCTGTAAGGGGAATCTGGTTTTGATAATTCCGGGAGCTCGCGCAAAAAACATTGCAGAATCGGATAGTCCAAAGCACAGAATGTCCCAGATCTTTTGAAATATCACATTGATATCAACTGGGTCTAAGAAATAGCCCGCGCTGCCCCTTGTCCTTGGGGCTGTGCGGCGCCATCTGCTCGACTGGGTCGGTCACGGCAGGGGACAGACAAGGGCGGCTGATGGTGCGAAACCATTTGCCTCTGCGCTGGTCTGTGCTATAGGCGGCCCATATTCGTCCTGACGTTTCCCTTACCAAAGGGCGGCGATCGGGTAGCTCTCGCGTTTGGGAGCAGAACCGCCCGCATCGGGCAAAACAATGCCACCCCAAGCGGGTACGGGCAAAACCGGGCAAACTGCCCTGAAGAACGAGGAAATGACATGAGCGACGTCGCAGACCGCGTAAAAAAGATCGTTGTAGAGCACCTGGGTGTTGAAGAAGAAAAAGTGACCGAAAACGCGTCCTTCATCGACGATTTGGGTGCAGACAGCCTCGACACTGTTGAGCTGGTCATGGCATTTGAAGAAGAGTTCGGCATCGAGATCCCTGATGATGCGGCCGAAACCATCCAGACATTTGGCGACGCAGTGAAGTTCATCACCGAAGCTTCCTAAGTCTCCATCACAGCAATGTGATTATCGAAACGGCGTTTTCCACTAGGGAAGCGCCGTTTTGCGTCTCGCATGCCTGACTGTTCTGGGGAAGGCTCGGCCTATGCTGTGATGATATGTGCTATCATGCAGAGGTTGAGCAATCAGGAGGAATTTCGGGATGCAGATTTATCCAACAATGGAACTGCTGGACGGGCATTGTGTCACCTTGGAAAAGGGGCGCCTGGATGAGCCGCTGGTCTGGCATGTGGATCCGGTTGAAAAGGCCAAGGAGTTCGCCGCCTCCGGTGCTGAATGGATGCATCTGACCGATTTCAATGCGGTCAAAGGTGATGACTGCAATGCGGATCTGGTCAAGGAGATCATCCGGACCGCTGGTATTCCGGTGCAGTTGGGGGGTGGCATGCGCAGCCGTGAAAGCGTTGAGGCCTGGATTGACCAGGGCGCAGGCCGCGTTGTGGTGGGCACCCTGGCAGCGCTGGATCCGACAGTTGTGAGCGAATTGGCCAAGCAGCACCCAGATCAAATTGTCTTGGCAGTGGATGTTTGGCAGGGGCAGGTGATGACCGAGGGTTGGTTGAAGGCCGGTGCCTTTGAGCCCGAAACCTATATCGCAGCCTTTGGCAGTGCCCCCTTTGCTGGAATCATTGTGACTGATATCGACAGCGATATGTCTGATGTTGAGGCGCAATTGGGTTTGATTTCTGGTCTCGCCGCTGCCGCTCATTCGCCCGTGATTGCCAGCGGTGTCGTTCGTGGCGTGGATGACATCTCCCGACTGAAATACATCAATAACATCTCTGGCGCATTGGTGGGACGGGCGCTGTTCCGTAAATCGCTGACGCTGGAAGAGGCTCTGGAGACGGCGCAGCCGCAGACAGAGCAAGTGGCTGAATTCCTTTGACCTGAGCCCGCTCTCGTTCTGGGGGCTAGGCAGGGTCTTTGTGCTAAACCATTTGGGAGGAATGCGACGGCTTTGCAAAACTGGCTTGGGGCAGGGGGAAATCTGCCCCAAAGCCGCGAAGCAGATGAAAGATCTGCAATAGATCTGCTCTGAGCGGCGGTCTTTCTCCTGTTTTTTAACACTCCCGCCTGGGCGTTCTATTGGCGCACTTGCACCTCTTGGGCAATCCAAGCTATCTGGGTGAGCGAATTGCCGAGGCAGAGGAGAGCAAGGAATGCGTCGAGTCGTTGTAACCGGATTGGGATTGGTGACACCATTGGCAACCGGAGTCGAAGAGACCTGGTCAAGCCTGCTGGACGGCCAGTCTGGTGCCGGACCGATCACGCTGTTTGACGCAGAGGCCAGTGGTGTTGCAACCACCTATGCCTGCGAAGTCACGCGTGGTGACGGTACAGACGGCTCTTTCAACCCGGATGACTGGGTGATCAAGAAAGATCAGAAAAAGATCGATGACTTTATCCTCTACGGGATCGCCGCCGCCGAAATGGCTGTGCGCGATGCGGATTGGACGCCGGAAGATACCGAAAGCCTGGAACGCACCGGCGTGATGATCGGTTCCGGTATCGGCGGGCTGAGCTCGATTGCCGACACCGCCGTGATGATCAAGGAAAAGGGCCCGCGTCGGGTTTCTCCCTTCTTTATTCCGGGTGCCCTGATCAACCTGATCTCTGGCCAGGTGTCGATCCGCTTTGGCTTCAAAGGCCCCAACCATTCTGTAGTGACGGCCTGCTCCACAGGTGCCCATGCCATTGGTGATGCGGCCCGGCTGATCAAATCGGGTGATGCTGATGTGATGATCGCTGGCGGCGCCGAAGCGGCAATCTGCGAGATTGGCATTGCTGGCTTTAACGCCTGCAAGGCCCTGTCGACCAAACGCGCCGATGATCCCAAATCGGCCTCGCGTCCCTATGACACCGACCGCGACGGATTTGTCATGGGCGAAGGCGCCGGTGTTGTGGTGCTGGAAGACTATGAACACGCCAAGGCCCGTGGTGCCAAGATCTACGCAGAGGTTCTGGGCTATGGCCTGTCGGGCGATGCCTATCACATTACAGCTCCCTCCGAGAGCGGCGAGGGCGGCGAACGTTCGATGCGAGCGGCGCTGAAAAATGCTGGACTTGAGCCCAAAGACGTCGATTACATCAATGCTCACGGCACCTCGACCATGGCCGATACGATCGAGCTGGGTGCGGTTGAGCGCATGCTGGGCGATCACGCGGCTGAGGTCACTATGTCTTCGACCAAATCGGCTACTGGCCACCTCTTGGGCGCCGCTGGCGCGATTGAGGCGATCTTCTCGATCCTGGCGATTCGGGATCAGGTTGCACCGCCAACCATCAATCTGGACAACCAGGCGGTGGAAACACCCATCGATCTGGCACCCAATGCCAAGCGTGAGCGCAAGATTGATGTGGCCCTGTCCAATTCCTTTGGCTTTGGCGGCACCAATGCCTCTGTGGTCTTTGGGAAGCCCAAATAAATGTGGCGTAGCCTAGCCTCAAACATGCTGACTGTTCTGGTGGTGCTGCTGTTCCTGTTGGGCGGCCTCATCCTCTGGGGCAAATCGCAGTATACCGCCGAAGGACCGCTGGAGACGGCGATCTGTCTGCAGGTGCGCCCCGGGTCGAACATGACCCGGGTGAGCGCTGAACTTGAACAGGAGGGGGCGGTGGCCTCTGGCATGATATTTCGGTTGAGCGCCAAGTACACTGAAAAGTCTAGCCAGCTTAAAGCCGGCAGCTTTCTGGTCCGTCCAGGCACCTCGATGGAGAGCATTCTGGATCAGATCACCCAGGGCGGGGCCAGCACCTGCGGGACCGAGGTTGTCTACCGCGTTGGCGTGACCCGGCTGCGCGCCGAAGTGCGTGAGCTGGACCCGGCCTCTGGCAAGTTTGTTGAACGGGCTGAGTTTGAGCTTGGTGTAGACGAGGCTCCAGCGATCTTTACCGAGCTGAAATCCGCTACGGATACCCGCTTTCGGGTTGCCCTTGCAGAGGGTGTGACCAGTTGGCAGGTGGTGAATGCGCTGCAAATCATCGATATCCTTTCCGGTGATCCCGGAGAGCGCCCTGCCGAGGGCATGTTGGCACCAGACAGCTATGAGATCATCTCTGGCCAGCCTCGCGCTGAAATTCTGGCGCAGATGCAGGCCCGGCAGGAGTTGCTGATTGGTGCCGCTTGGGAAAACCGCAGCGAAGACGCGGCAGTTCAGACCCCAGAGGAGATGCTGATCCTTGCCTCGATCATCGAGAAGGAAACCGGTGTTGCACGGGAGCGCGGCCAGGTGGCCAGTGTCTTTACCAACCGTCTGAACCGCGGCATGCGTCTGCAAACGGATCCGACCGTGATCTATGGTGTCACCAAGGGCGAAGGTGTGCTGGGTCGCGGGTTGCGTCAAAGCGAACTGCGCAAGGTAACACCCTGGAATACCTATGTGATCGAAGGGCTGCCTCCAACGCCTATCGCCAACCCAGGTCAGGCGAGCCTCTTGGCGGCTGTGAACCCGGATACCACCGATTTTCTGTTCTTTGTGGCAGATGGTACCGGTGGTCACGCCTTTGCGGAAACGCTGCAACAGCACAATCGCAACGTTGTAAAATGGCGCGAGATCGAAGCGCAGCGTAACAACAACTGATCACGCTGATCTGCAAGACCCTGAAAATCCTTGAACCCGCCCGTGTCAAATGACCGGGCGGGTTTTTCTGTTTTGGTCCTGTCTCGAGGTCGCGACCCAGGGTCTGTCCAATTCAGGTTGGTTAAGATTTCCCCATGTTCCCGGTCGTTTGGCAACCCTTACTCATTTGACTTTTGTCCGGCGCTTGACCTAACTTACCCCGCAGCTGCAAAAGATCGATGATCAGCTCTTGTCGGCTGAGCCGGTGGTTCAGCGCCTGCTCTTGATCCTCTTAGTCTTTTGTTGTGCCGGGGCCCCTCTGGATGAAAGGCCCATGCTCAGATGTCACAGACAGAGCCAACCCTCCAAACTCAAACCACGCAGGATCTGTTTCAATCGCTCCAGCGATCAATTCTGCGCCTGCGTCAGGAGGCCGAAGATCTCCAACAACTGATTGCCACATCCGGCGAGGAGGCTTTGGCCACATCACTTCCCCGGATCGCAAAACTTGAGGGGCTTATCAGAGACTGCCAGAAAGTGGAGAAAACCCTTGTCGAGCACAGCCCCACAGGAACAGGAGATGCGCGCGAACGAGATCTCGCCGCTGCCCGGAATGAAATCAGCTGCCGCCTGGATCGCCTGCGCGCCGCCGAGCGCTCAGAAAACCCTGATCAAGGAGATGAGTGACAATGCCATCCTCTGTCTGCCCTATCTGTTCGAGGTCTGGGCACATGGGCACCAACTGCCACCGTCGGGGGATTGGCGAACCTGGGTGATCCTGGGCGGACGCGGCGCGGGTAAGACCCGCGCAGGTGCCGAATGGATCCGGGCCCAGGTGGAAGGATCTACGCCTCTGGCGCCGGGTCGTGGACGACGTCTGGCGCTGATAGGCGAGACCTATGACCAGGTGCGTGATGTGATGGTCCAGGGGGATAGCGGCATTCTGGCCTGTTCGCCCCCGGATTGCAGGCCGCAATGGAAGGCGGGTGAGCGCAAACTGCTCTGGGCCAATGGCGCCATGGCGCAGGCCTTTTCGGCCCATGATCCAGAGGCACTGCGGGGGCCGCAGTTTGATACGGCCTGGGCAGATGAGCTGGCCAAGTGGCGCCAAGCGCGGGAGGCTTGGGACATGTTGCAGTTCTCGCTGCGGTTGGGAGAGGACCCTCGGGCCTGCGTGACAACAACACCGCGCAATGTTGCGGTGTTGCGCGAGCTGCTGCAAACCCCATCCACCGTGCAAAGCCACGCCGCAACCGAGGCCAACCGGGCCAATCTCGCGCCCTCCTTCCTGAGCGAGGTCCGTGCCCGATATGCCGGAACCCGACTTGGGCGTCAGGAGCTGGATGGGGTGCTTTTGAGCGATGTTGAGGGCGCCATCTGGCGGGCGGCTCAATTGGCCGAACTCCAGGTCGCGGCAGCGCCGGAATTGGACCGGGTTGTGGCAGAGGTGAACCAGGGCGGGGCGCTTGTTGAGAACTTGCTGCGGCAGGTGGATCCTCTGGTGGCTTTTCAGGCGGTTCATGCCAGTCGGGGCAAGGTGGTGCGGGCAGAACCCGTTGCCGCACTATATGAGCAGCGCCGGGTACATCATCTGCCGGGGCTGGCGGAGCTTGAAGAACAAATGTGCCAGATGTCACCACAGGGGTTTCAGGGGCAGGGCTCGCCGGACCGGGTTGATGCATTGGTCTGGGCCCTGCACCAGCTCATTCTGGATCCGGCGCTGCAGAATCGCCTGCCACGGGCGAGAATGGTTTAGGAAATGGTGGCCTGCAACATCAGGGTTGGATGAATGTTGAAGTGAATACAATACGTTGACGGTGCTGTTTCCATAGGTCGGCACGCCGCTCTTTGAGGATATTCAGATCTCAGCGTCATATCTTTTCTCCAGCAAAGGGCGTGATGCCCGGATGATGGATCAAAGGAGCGGCCCATGAGGTTTGACCTACCTTGGCGCAAGACAGAGCCCAGCGAGCCCCTGGCCGCCCCGGCCAAATCACCGCAGACCAAGGCCAGCGCCGCTGCACGTGGTCTTGCCTGGCAGGGAGGCGGGGCGCTCTCACTGAGTGCCCGCGATGCCATCTCTTTGACGCGTCTGGGCTATCAGGGCAATCCGGTGGGGTTCCGCGCCGTTCGCATGGTTATTGAGGCCGCAGCTGCCCTGCCGCTGGTGGTGCAGGACGCAGCACAGCGCTTTGATACCCACCCGCTGCTTGCGCTCATCACCCGCCCCAATGGGGCGCAGACACGGCAGGATTTTTTTGAGGGGCTGTTTGGCCACCTGATGCTGTCCGGCAATGCCTATGTCGAAGCGGTGAGCGAAGATGCGAGCTGGCCCTCTGAGCGGCACCTGCTGCGCCCGGATCGAATGTCGATTGTCCCCGGCCCTGATGGCTGGCCGCAGGCCTATGACTACACCGTGGGAGGACGCAAGCACCGCTTTCCCTGTGACGGTGGGCGCACTGCGGTGCTGCACCTGAAGAACTTCCATCCCCAGGATGATCACTACGGGTTTGCCCCACTTCAGGCGGCCGCGCTGTCGCTGGATGTGCATTCAGCTGCCTCGCAGTGGTCCAAGGGGTTATTGGACAATGCCGCGCGTCCCTCCGGCGCACTGGTCTGGGCCGGAAGTGATAGCCAGGGCACCCTGTCAGACGATCAGTTCCGCTGCTTGAGCGATGAGGTCGAGGCCAATTTCCAAGGCGCGCGCAACGCTGGACGCCCTATGGTTCTGGAGGGCGGGTTGGACTGGAAACCCATGGGGTTTTCCCCGTCAGATATGGAGTTCCAAAAGACCAAGGAAGCCGCGGCCCGTGAAATTGCCCTGGCTTTTGGGGTGCCGCCCATGCTGCTGGGCCTGCCTGGTGATACCGCTTATTCAAACTATCAAGAGGCCATCAGGGCCCTGACATCGAAGGTTGGCTGGCCAGGCGGATCGCCGACAAGTTTTCGCGCGCCGAAGCTGCGGCCTTTCTGAACGGCGATGGCATGGATAAACCTACCGGTATTCTGACCCACCCCACCGTGGAGAATGACAGCTGGAGCTGGGGCAGCCTGGGCTATGTGCCCTCCGGTGAGGATGGTGGCATTGGTGACGGGGATGCCATCATCGATCTGGTCTATGCCCTTGGGGCGCAGTATCGCGCCAATGCCAGCTTTGTGATGAACTCCAAAACCGCCGGGCTGGTGCGCAAACTCAAGGACGCAGATGGCCGTTTCTTGTGGTCAGACGGGCTGGCCGCTGGCGAGCCTGCGCGGCTGCTGGGCTATCCGGTGCTGATTGCCGAGGACATGCCGGATGCGGCATCGGATTCCCTGTCGCTGGCCTTTGGCGATTTTGCAGCGGGCTACACCATTGCGGAACGCCCGGATCTGCGGGTGCTGCGGGATCCCTTTAGCGCCAAACCCCATGTGCTGTTTTATGCCACCAAACGAGTGGGCGGCGATGTCAGCGATTTTGCTGCCATCAAACTGCTGAAATTCGGCCTGAGCTAAGGTTTTGGCTGAATGGGGAGCCGGCAGCCCGGCTCCCCGGCGGGTACGCATTCCCTGGCATTCTGTCGTCTAGCTGCTCCCCCTCCGTCCGAGCGGCAGAGAGCCTTGCGTGCCCGCTGAACCTGATTGGGACATCTTGGGGATCAGAGCCCGCGGAGTTGATGATGATGTTGAGCGAAGTGACACCCCTGCCGGACACGGCCCTGCCGCTGGAGGCCTTTAAGGCACATCTGCGGTTGGGGACCGGCTTTGGCGAAGATGACCTGCAGGACAGTGTTTTGACCGGCTTTCTGCGGGCTGCCCTGGCGGCGATCGAAAGCCGAACCGGCAAAGTCCTGCTACAGCGGGATTTTCTTTGGGTGATCACGGGATGGCGTCACCCGGATCGGGCATCGGTGCCGATTGCCCCGGTTGTTACGTTCACCTCAGCAACTCTGATTGATGCAGATGGTGATACAACGGTTTTAGCACCCGATACCATTTGGGTGGAGCCTGACAGCCAGCAACCACGCCTGCACCCACGGGGAGCAAGCCTGCCTGTTTTGCAAAAAGGAGCCCGGCTGGAAATCACCTTAGCTGCAGGCTTTGCCGCTAGCTGGGAGGACTTGCCCCATGATCTGGCTCAGGCGGTTTTGATGCTTGCCGCCCACTATTACGAGTACCGCGATGACACAGCCCTGCATGGGGGCTGCATGCCCTTTGGGGTTGTCAGCCTGATCGAGCGGTATCGCCTGTTGCGGCTCTCGGCAGGGGTGGGTCATGATGGGCGGCGCAGTGCCCCTAACCAACCGGCGGTTGGTGCTGGAAGATCCACAGCGGGTCAGCGACGGATCCGGCGGCTACAGCGAGAGCTGGGCGCCACTGGGAGAGATCTGGGCTGAGCTGAAATCACAAACCGGTCGCACCTCTGGCCAGGAGGGCGCCAGCCTCTCCTTGCAGCGCTACCGGATCACCCTGCGGGCGATGCCACAGGGCAGCGCCTCGCGTCCACGCCCTGGTCAGCGGTTTCGTCAAGGTCAGCGGCTGTTTCGCATCGAAGCGGTTGGCGAGGCCGATCCGGGCAGGCGCTATCTTACATGTCAATGTCTCGAGGAGCTGGCCCCATGACCTATGCGCTTGCCGCTGCCCCGCAGCAGTCGGTTTTTCAACATCTGACCAGTGATACTGCGGTAACGGCCGCCCTGGGCAGCAATCTGTTTGATGCCATGCCAACTGGCAGCCGCCGCAGATCTATGCGGTTCTTGGGGCTGAGGAGGTCTTGGATCGCTCGGATTACCCCTTTGATCTCGGTCAGCTGGTGCAGGGGGTGGCCTTGATGCCGGGCACGGGCGAATATGCGCTGGCAACCACTGCGGTTCACTATGGCATCGGGCCGGGGCAGGCAAAGGGCGGTAACAGCCATACCGCCTCAGGTCAAAGCGATCTTGCAACCTCTCTGGAGGCGCTTTCGAACGAGCTGCCCAGCTGCGACGCCGCCTCGCTGATTGTCTCCTGGTTTGGCAATGATCTGCGCTGTGGGCAGTGTCAGATCAAACCAAAGGTGGAGCAGAAACAGACAGAGGGGATTCCGATGCCCTGGCGGGTCTCGGGCGAGACGCGCAGCAGTGCCGATCTGGTGCCTGAGGATGATGAGGGGAGGGCGCTTTATGGGGGCACGCCTGCTGATGCGGCGGTCATTGAGGCGATCCAGGCGTTGCAAGCCGCTGGTAAGCGGGTGATGTTTTACCCCTTTATCCTGATGGATAAGGTGGCGGGCAATGATCTTCCCGATCCCTGGAGCGATGCACAGAGCCAACCGTCCCTGCCCTGGCGGGGGCGCATCACGCTGTCAAAGGCACCGGGACTGGTGGGAAGCCCGGACCAATCTCTGGCTGCCGAAGCTGAGGTCGCGGCCTTCATGGGCGGCGCCATGGCGGCGGACTTCACTGTTCTGGCGGGCGAGGTCATCTATAGCGGTGCAGCAGACTGGGGATTGCGGCGGTTCATATTACACAATGCTGCGCTCTGTGCGGCGGCAGGCGGGGTCGAGGCCTTTTGCATCAGTTCAGAGATGCGGGGGTTAACCCAGATCCGCGGGGCTTCCGGGTTCCCTGCGGTTGCGGCGCTGCGGGATCTGGCGGCCCAGGTCCGCCTGTTGCTGCCTGACGCCAAAATCAGCTACGCGGCGGATTGGTCCGAGTACTGGGGTTACCAAAGCCCGCAGGGCGAGCGCTATTTCCACCTTGATCCGCTCTGGGCCGATAGCAATATCGATTTTATCGGCATCGACAACTACATGCCGGTCTCGGACTGGTGCGAGGGCAGGCATCATCTGGATCGTGTCGCGGGTGCGCCCAGCATCTATGATCTGGACTATCTGCGTGCCAATGTTGAGGGCGGTGAGGGCTATGACTGGTATTACCACTCAACTGAGCCCGTGGAGGCGCAGATCCGGACGCCCATCACTGACGAGGCCCATTATGAACCCTGGATCTGGCGCTACAAGGATCTGAAAAGCTGGTGGGGCAACCAGCATCACGAGCGCATCGGTGGGGTGCGTCAGGCCTTGCCGACCGCCTGGCAGCCGCAGAAAAAGCCGATCTGGTTCACCGAGCTGGGCTGCGCTGCGATAGACAAAGGCACCAATCAGCCGAACAAGTTTCTCGACCCCAAAAGCTCTGAATCGCAATTGCCGCGCTATTCCAATGGTCAGCGGGATGATCTGATGCAGCTGCAATATCTGCGTGCGGTTCTGGGCTATTGGGGAGAGGGGGACAATAACCCGGTGTCGAGCGAGTACGCGGGGCGGATGCTGGATATGAGCAATGCCTATGTCTGGACCTGGGATGCCCGGCCTTTTCCGGCCTTTCCCAGTCTTGATGCCGTCTGGAGCGATGGGGAAAACTACCCGCGTGGCCATTGGCTGAATGGCCGCGTTGGGCAGCGCAGCCTGGCCTCTGTGGTGGAGGAGATCTGCAGGACTGCCGGGCAGACCTGGATTGACACCTCTCAGCTGTACGGGATTGTGCACGGCTATGGAGTCAGCGACGTGGCTGAGGCGCGTGCAGCACTGCAACCTCTGGCCCTGCGCTATGGCTTTGACACCATTGAGCGCAATGGGGTTTTGGAATTCCGTCTGCGCCTGGGAAAGAGTCAGCATGTGCTCTCAGCACAGGGGCTGGTGGATGAGGAGGAACTTGACGGCGCCATCGAGGTGACCCGCGAGGCCGAGGCTGAGTTGGCGGGGCGGGTCCGGTTGCGGTTTATCGAGTGGGGGGCGGCCTATGATATCGGAGCTGTCGAGGCGAGCCTGCCGGATGAGACAACCCATTCAGTGAGCTCCAGCGAGCTGGCCCTGGTCCTGACTCAAAGCGAGGCCCGCCAGATCGTCGAACGTTGGCTGGCGGAGGCGCGGGTCTCGCGTGACACCGCCGGCTTTGTGCTTCCGCCCTCATTGTTGCATCTGGGGGTGGGGGATGTTGTTTCGCTGCCAAGTGAGCTGGAGTCTGAACCCGCAGATGAACCTTCTCAGGAGCCAGCGGGGGGACCCTCCCTTGTTCAGCACTATCGTCTCGACCGGATGGAGCTGGGGGCGTCGCAGATCGTAGATGCGGTGCGGGTCGACCCTGAGGTCTACCTGCCGGCGGAAATCTCTGACGTGTTGCCCTCCGGACAGGCCTTTGAACCGCCTCTGCCGGTCTTGCCACTGTTCATGGACCTGCCATTGCTCACGGGCGAGGAAGTCCCCCATGCACCGCATCTGGCGGTGAGCGCCTCTCCCTGGCCCGGAACCGTGGCGCTTTATGCCGCGCGGAGCGATTCTGACTACAGCCTGGAACAGATCATTGCAGCGCGCAGCACGATAGGGCTGACTGAAACGCCGCTGCAGGCCGCTGCGCCGGGACGTTGGGATCTGGGGAGTGATCTGCAGGTGAAACTGATCGCCGGTGCCTTGCAAAGCCGCGACAGTTTGGCGGTTTTGAATGGGGCCAATGCAGTGGCCATCGGGGATGGCAGCAGCGACAACTGGGAAGTTTTCCAGTTTCGCGAGGCAGATCTGGTTGGTGACAACACCTATATGCTGCGGGGCCGCCTGCGCGGGCAATTGGGCAGTGATGGGCTGATGCCAGCGCTTTGGCCCGAAGGATCCTATGTGGTCTTGCTGGATGGCAGTCTTTCCCAGGTGGCGCTGACCCCAGCACAGCGGCGCATTGCGTGCCACTACCGGATTGGCCCGGCGCGGCGCAGCTATGATGACCCGAGCTATATTCACCGGGTTGAGGCCTTTGATGGCAATGGGTTGCGCCCCTATGCGCCGGTGCATCTGCGTCTCAACGGCGGCCTTGGCGAGGATATATCGGTCAGCTGGATCCGGCGCAGCCGGATTGAAGGCGACAGTTGGGATCTTGCTGAAATTCCATTGGGTGAGTCACGAGAGGCCTACCGGATCCGTATCCTGCGTGGGACCAGCCTGTTGCGGGAACTGGAGGTAAACTCCGCCAGCTGGATCTACAGCGTAGGTGATCAGAGCGCAGATTCGGCAGTCATCGGGGATATCGTCGAGGTTGCGCAGCTGTCAGATCGGTATGGGGCAGGATTTGTGACAGAAAAACCCATCCAATAGCAGAGAGTCCGGTACGGTGAAGGATCACGATCCAGATCAAACCGACGCGCGCCTGCCTGTTTTGCCACAGGATGTGAGCAGCATGGCACGGGCGCTCTTTGCAGCCCCTGCACGCGAGCGCACCGTTTTGTGTCAACAGCTGTTTGACCGCGCAGGTTTGGCGGCGGCGCATGTTGCGCGTACAGCGCAGTTGCATCCGCGCTGGGGCAATGGCTCGCTGGATGCAGCGGCGCGGCACAGTTGCGGCCCGCTTTGCAGCGAGCCCACTTGGGACAATCCGGATTATATCACCTGTTTACGACTGGTTCTGACGGGCCTGCACAGCCGCCTTGTCCGCTCTGCGGATAGCAAGCAAATTTCGCAGGCGGAGCCATAACCTCGCTTCTGCCAGATGGTGTTCCTGGCGAGAACGGGTTTGGCCGGTGCGATCCATTCCATTTTGAAATTCTTTCCATCAAGGGTTTGCGCTTGGGTTTTTCTCCCCTAAATGCAAACCTAAGGGCAAGAAGAGGACGCCATGCCATGATCAAGACGCGCACAGCCGTTTCGCCCCTGGACCCGGTCTGGGAACAAATTTCGACCGAGGCTCAGGAAGCCGTTTCAAAACAGCCGCTTATGGGCGGGCTGATCCATGCCTGCATCCTGCATCATCCGACGCTGGAAAAGGCGCTGTCGTATCGGATCGCCGCAAAACTCTGCTCCAATGAGATGTCGATGGTGATCCTGCGGGAAATTGTAGACACGGCTTTTGCCTCGGATCCTGACCTGATTGCCGCTGCGCGCGCCGATTTGATGGCGGTTTATGACCGTGACCCGGCCTGCCACCGACTGCTGCAGCCGATCCTCTACTTCAAGGGATACCAGGCCGTTCAGGCTTACCGCATTGCACATTGGCTGTGGAAACAGGGCGATTTGGATCTGGCCTTCTTTTTCCAGATGCGGATTTCCGAAATCTTTGGCGTTGATATTCACCCCGGTGCCAGAATTGGCCGGGGCATCATGATCGACCACGCCCATTCCATCGTGATCGGCGAAACCGCTGTGGTGGGGGACAATGTCTCGATGCTGCATTCGGTGACCCTGGGCGGCACCGGTAAGGAAGAAGAAGATCGCCATCCCAAGATCGAGGATGGCGTGCTGATCGGGGCTGGGGCCAAGGTTTTGGGCAATATCCGGGTTGGCCACTGCAGCCGCATCGCTGCGGGCTCGGTTGTGCTGGCAGAAGTACCTGCCTGCAAAACCGTTGCCGGCGTTCCTGCCAAGATCGTTGGTGAAGCCGGTTGTGACCAGCCTTCGATCAGTATGGACCAGGTTCTCTCGGAACATAGCACACCCAAATAATCGCTGTGATCGCTGAATGAGCTTATGCAGTTGCTCAGTTCACTGAGGGATTCACGGGTGTAAATGAGGGAGGCTCAGGCCTCCTTTTTTTTGATGCGCTTCCAAAAAAATACCTGCCCGCATGGAGATATGCGGGCAGGTATTAGCATCTGGGGTGTCGCCGGGCAGGACAGGCTCAGGCGAGCATGACCATCGGGTTCTCCAGGTTTTCAACAATTGCCTGCAGCAGCTGCGCACCAAGCGCACCATCAATGACCCGGTGATCCACCGACATGGTGACAGACATCACTGTCGCCACTTTCAGCTCACCGTCAGCTCCGACAACTGGCTTTTTCGCGCCCGCCCCGACGGCGAGAATGCCGGCATGGGGTGGATTCACGATGGCGTCAAAATTGTCGATGCCAAACATGCCAAGGTTGGAAATGGCAAAGCTGCCGCCCTGGTATTCATGCGGGGCAAGTTTGCGATCACGTGCGCGCGCGGCCAGATCTTTCATCTCGCCGGAAAGCGCAGAAAGCGATTTCAGCTCGCTGTCCTGGAGGACGGGTGTGAACAAGCCACCCTCAATGGCGACGGCAACGGCCACATCCGAGGCTTCCATCTTGAGCACACGATCGCCAGCCCAGACAGCATTGGCATCCGGAACCGCCTGCAGCGCCAGGGCCACGGCCTTAATGATGAAATCATTGACCGAGAGTTTGACACCACGTCCTTCGAGTTGCTTGTTCAGCTGTGCGCGGAACTTCAGCAGCGCATCCAGCTGGATATCGCGGCGCAGGTAGAAATGCGGCACGGTCTGTTTGGCCTCGGTGAGGCGGGCGGCGATGGTCTTGCGCATGCCATCCAAAGTGACCTCCTCATAGCTGCGCCCCTCATACATGCGGGCAACCATATCAGAAGAGGGACCAGCCGGGGCTGGGGCGGCAGCAGCTGGGCTGGCAGTTGCAGCAGGGGCCGCAGCGGCTTTGGGCGCGACTGCCGCGCCCTCGACATCTGCCTTGACGATACGGCCACGGGGACCGGATCCAACAAGGCCTGCCAGATCAAGACCTTTGTCTGCCGCGATGCGTCGCGCCAGAGGTGAGGCAAAGATACGGCTGCCATCGGCAGCTGCCGGGGCCGTCGGAGCCGGTGCCGCGGCCTCACCCGCCCCAGCACTGGGTGCTGCGGCGACTTCCTTCGCTGCGGCTGCAGGGGCAGCGGGTGCCGCGCTGGCGCCGATGTCATCTGCCGTTTCACCCTCTTCGAGCAGCACGGCGATGGCGGTATTGACCTTCACCCCCTCAGAGCCCTCAGGGATCAGGATCTTGCCGACAACGCCTTCATCCACGGCTTCGAACTCCATCGTGGCCTTGTCGGTTTCGATTTCAGCGATCAGATCGCCGGATGAAATAGTATCGCCTTCTTTTACCAGCCATTTGGCCAGAGTGCCTTCCTCCATGGTGGGGGAGAGGGCGGGCATCAGGATTTCTGTAGGCATGCTTCTCGTGCTCCCTTACCGGTAGGTGACTTGTTTCACGGCAGCGACCACTTCATCTGTGGTGATCAGCGCGTGGCGTTCCAGGTTGGCGGCATAGGGCATGGGCACGTCCTTGCCGGTGCAGGTAATGACCGGAGCATCCAGGTAATCAAAGGCCTGTTGCATCACCTCGGAGGCGATGTAGCTGCCAACGGAACCCTGCGGCCAGCCTTCTTCAACGGTGACCAGACGGTTGGTCTTCATCACCGATTTGATCACTGTTGGCAGGTCCATCGGACGCAGGGTCCGCAGATCGATGACCTCAGCTGAGATACCATCAGCGGCGAGCTTGTCAGCCGCCTCCAGGGCATATTGCATGCCGATCCCAAAGGAGACGATGGTAGCATCACTGCCTTCCCGCCAGATCCGGGCCTTGCCAAAGGGAACGGTGAAATCGTCCATCTTGGGCACGTCAAAGGAACGGCCATAGAGAATTTCATTCTCCAGGAAGATCACTGGGTTGGGGTCACGGATTGCGGATTTCAGCAGGCCTTTGGCATCGGAGGCTGAGTAGGGCATCACAACCTTCAGACCGGGCACCTGCATGTACCAGGCAGCGTAGTCCTGGCTATGCTGGGCACCAACGCGGGCCGCCGCACCATTGGGACCACGGAACACCATGGGTGCGCCCATTTGACCGCCAGACATATAAAGCGTCTTGGCCGCAGAGTTGATGATATGGTCAATCGCCTGCATTGCAAAGTTGAAGGTCATGAACTCGACAATCGGGTTCAAACCGCCAAAGGCAGCCCCGGTTGCGATGCCGGCAAAACCGTGCTCGGTGATGGGCGTGTCAATGACTCGCTTGGCGCCAAATTCGTCCAACAACCCCTGTGAGATCTTGTAAGCGCCTTGGTACTCGGCAACCTCTTCTCCCATCAGGAATACGTTTTCATTGCCGCGCATTTCCTCCGCCATGGCGTCCCGCAGGGCTTCGCGGACCGTGGTCTTCACCACCTCAGTGCCTTCAGGCCAATCCGGGCTGTCATCCACGACAGGTATGTCAGAAGTCGCGGCAGCAGCGACGGCGGCTGCGGGCGCCGCAGGTGCCCCGGCCGCCGGCGCTTCCTTGGGGGCCGCAGGCGCGGCATCCAGGCTTTCTCCCTCTTCGACGAGAACAGCGATAGGCGTGTTCACCTTTACGCCCTCAGAGCCTTCAGCGATGAGGATCTTGCCGATCACGCCCTCATCAACAGCCTCAAATTCCATCGTGGCCTTATCGGTTTCGATCTCGGCCAGAATATCGCCGGAATTCACAGTATCGCCTTCCTTGACCAGCCATTTGGCCAGCGTGCCTTCTTCCATGGTTGGCGACAGGGCGGGCATCAGAATTTCAGTTGCCATATCTTATCTCTTCCCTCTCAGGCGTAAATATCGGTCCAGAGCTCTTCGAGCGCTGGTTCCGGGCTGGTGCGGGCAAACTCAGCGGACTGGTTGACCACTTCCTTGATCTCTTTGTCGATCGCCTTCAGATCGTCTTCGGTGGCATGTTTGCCAGTCAACAGCAGATCCCTGACCTGTTCGATCGGATCGCGTTCGCTGCGCATCTTCTGCACCTCTTCGCGGGTGCGATACTTGGCCGGGTCCGACATCGAATGGCCGCGGTAGCGATAGGTTTTGACTTCGAGGATATATGGACCTTTGCCCGAGCGACAGTGGGCTGTGGCCCGCTCGCTGGCGGCCTTTACCGCCAGAACATCCATGCCATCAACGGCTTCGCCGGGAATGCCAAAGGCCTCGCCGCGGGTGTAGATGTCCGGGGTGGAGGTGGAGCGCGCCTGAGCGGTGCCCATAGCATACTGGTTGTTCTCGATGACAAAAATCACCGGAAGATCCCAGATCGCTGCCATGTTGAAGGTCTCATAGACCTGACCCTGGTTGGCAGCCCCATCCCCAAAATAGGTAAAGGTCACACGACCGTTGCCCTTGTATTTATCGGCAAAGGCCAGACCGGCCCCGAGCGGCACCTGAGCGCCAACGATGCCGTGGCCGCCGTAGAAATGCTTCTCTTTCGAGAACATATGCATCGAGCCGCCTTTGCCTTTGGACAGACCTCCTTCGCGACCTGTCAGCTCAGCCATGACACCATCGGCATTCATGCCGCAGGCCAGCATATGGCCGTGGTCACGATAAGAAGTGATACGCTTGTCGCCTTCTTCAGCCGCAGCTTCCAGACCAACAACAACTGCTTCCTGGCCGATGTAAAGGTGACAGAACCCCCCAATCAGACCCATACCATAGAGTTGACCGGCCTTTTCTTCGAATCGACGGATCAACAACATGTCACGGTAGTATTTTGTCAGTTCTTCGGCAGAAACGTTTGGTTTCTTTGTGCTTTTCCTAGCTGCCATCGGTGCGGGCTCCCCTTTGAGGCTAGATAGTTTAGTGTTAAACTAATTCATAATTGAATTTCACGCGGCTGGCGAGACATTTTGTGACCTCGGGTCATTTCACCGCAGAAAAGGCCGTGGCGCGGGCATAAATGCCGCGTCAAACACCCTGCAACTGCAGCGCTCTTTTTTCATGGTCGCATGAGGATCGAACCTGTTCAACAGCCGGATCAGCCAGCAGTGCCACAGGAGGGGTGCAAAAAGGGTTTATTGAATGACGATTTCGTCAGCGCGTAGCAGGCCAAGCACCGAACGGGCCTGTTCGTCGAGCAAATCGAGATCCAGGTAGTCGTCCGACAGGCGTTGGGTAAGGTTTTCGATCGCGGCAATTTCCAGGTTCAGGCGATCAAGATCCAGACGAAGCTCACCGGCTTCTGCCTGGATCTCAACCCTTCTGAACAACCCAAAGTCACCCTGTACCGCCGCAAAGGTAAAATATGCGCCCAGCGCAAGCGCGACGACAAAAAAGGTAAAGGAACCTATGGAAGGCTTACTGCTTCGGGTCAATGGAAGTGCCTGTATGTTACTGCTCAAGTCTGCTGTTGGGCCAGTTGTTCCGGCCTCTGACTTTGTTATGCCACAAGTGATTCGCTTTGTGAATCCCCTTTTGACTCCAAGGGGATAGAATTTTTTCTGTTAAGGGTTTGTTAAGAAGTTCTGCCGTGAGAACAGACTGGTAGCGGCAAGAGGCAAACCGCCGACCAAGGAGGGATCCTGATCGGCGGTCAACAGTTGAGGGGTGAACCAGAGGGGCTTAGCTTTCCAGCGCGGCAACGCCGGGCAGGGTCTTGCCTTCCATCCACTCCAGAAAGGCACCGCCTGCCGTGGAGATATAGGTGAAATCCCCAGCCGCGCCAGAGGCATTCAGCGCTGCCACAGTGTCACCACCGCCCGCAACAGCGGTCAGCTGGCCTGCACGGGCCAGGGCGGCCGCTTTCAGGGCCGCTGCATTGGTTGCGGCATCAAAGGGTTCAAACTCAAAGGCGCCAAGTGGTCCGTTCCAGATCAGGGTTTTGCTCTGTTCAAAGATATCATTGATCACCATGACGCTTTTGGGACCAGCGTCGAGGATCATTGCGTTTTCAGGACATTGATCTACAGGCAGGATCTGATGCGGGGCGTGGGATTCAAACTTCTCAGTGACCACGATATCGCTGGGCAGGACGATCTTGCAGCCAGTGCCTTCGGCTTTGGCCATGATTTCGATCGCAGTGTCTTTCATCAGCCGTTCTGCCAGTGAAACACCAACCGACAGGCCCTTGGCCCAGAGGAAAGTATTGGCCATGCCACCGCCAATGATCAGGTAATCGACCTTCTCCACCAGGTTGCCCAGCAGTTCCAGCTTGGTCGAAACCTTGGCGCCGCCAACAACGGCTGTCACCGGACGATTGGGGGCGCCCAAGGCGCTCTCCAGCGCCTGAAGCTCTGCCTGCATTAGGCGACCTGCACAGGCGGGAAGTAGTCGCGCCAGGGCCTCGGTCGAGCTATGGGCACGATGTGCGGCAGAGAAGGCATCGTTGCAATAGATATCGCCCAGCTCGGCCATGCCTGCAGCCAGATCAGGATCGTTTTTGGTTTCGGCGGCGTGGAAACGGGTGTTTTCCAACAGCAGCACGTCACCTGGCTGCAGGGCGCTTGCGGCCTCTTTTGCACCTTCACCGATGCAATCCGCAGCAAAATGTACATTGGTTTCAAAAGCGCGTTCCAGAGTTGGTATCAGCTGGTTGAGCGACAGGTTCTCGCGGCGCTCGCCCCCGGGGCGGCCAAAATGCGCCAGCAGGATTGGTTTGCCACCGGCGGCCAGAATGTCCTGCACGGTGGGGGCAATGCGGCGGATCCGGGTGGAATCGGTGACCACGCCATCAACAAGCGGTACGTTGATGTCCACACGCACCAGGACGCGTTTGCCGTTGAGATCCATGTCGTCGAGTGTTTTCCAGCCCATCAGAGGCTCCTCTGTGCAAAAATCGCGGTTATTTACGCAGTTCTTTCAGCGCTTTTTAGCCATCAGTCAATGCTCCCTTGGCAATTGCGAGCGCTACCCTTAACTATCGTTGCAAATTTTGCAGACAGGAGCGCCTCATGGCCGATATCAAAGATCCCGAAAACACCGTCATCATCGAGCTGAAAGATGGCAATGTGGTCATCGAACTGCTGGCAGATGTTGCCCCAAAACATGCCGAGCGCATGAAGGAACTGGCCCGTGGTGGCGAGTATGACAATGTCTGTTTCCACCGGGTTATCGATGGTTTCATGGCGCAGACCGGTGATGTTGCCAATGGCGATATGGAAGACGGATTCAACCTGCGCTCGGCCGGCACAGGTGGCTCGTCGCTGCCCAACCTGCCTGCTGAATTCTCCAGCCTGCCACATGACCGCGGCACCCTGGGTGCTGCGCGCTCTGCCAATCCGGATTCGGCCAACTCGCAGTTCTTCATCAACTTCAAGGACAACCATTTCCTCAACAACCAATACACCGTTTACGGCCGTGTAATTGAGGGCATGGAGCATGTTGACGCCATCGTTAAGGGCGAACCCCCTGCGAACCCTGATCGCATGATCAGCGTCAAGGTGGCCGCAGATGTTTAAGCTCGCCGCAGTCTTTTCTCTGCTGGCCAGCTCGACGCTGGCTGCGGGGCTGGAAATTCAGATCGAGGGCGAGGCCAATGGCACCGTCACAATCGACCTGTTCGAAGACCTGGCCCCCAAACATGTGGAACAGATCACGGCTCTGGCCGCTGAAGGCAAATATGACGGGGTGGTTTTCCACCGCGTGATCGATGGCTTCATGGCGCAGACTGGCGATGTTCAGTTTGGCCTTATGGGCGGCGACATGAGCCGTGCCGGCATGGGCGGATCTGAGCGTTCTGATCTGCCTGCAGAATTCTCCGATCGCCCCTTTGATCGCGGTGTGGTTGGTATGGCGCGGTCGCAGAACCCAAACAGCGCCAATTCGCAGTTCTTCATCATGTTCAAGCCCGGTCACTTCCTCAACGGTCAATACACCGTTGTAGGTGAGGTGACTGAGGGCATGGATGTGGTCGATGCGATCAAACTGGGCACTGGCGGGAATGGCTCTGTTGTGGGCAAGCCCGACATGATGAGCAAAGTGACCGTCACTGACTAAGTGATCTAGCGCGACCTTGGGCGATTTTCTGGGGCTGCGAAAGGTAATCGAATATTGAGCCGCGCCAGACCTGTTTCTGGCGCGGCTTTTTCGTTCCTAGCGGGGAGGATCGTGCGGTGGGGTTGGCTGTGGCCAAGGTTTCGCCTAGTCGGCCAGAGCCCTGTGTCCGAGTGGGGCGGAGGGAGAATTCAGAAGATGCAGATCAAGGAAAAACACCGCAGACAAAGTCTACGGCGTTCTAATTGTTCACAAGACCTGATGCCTGACCTCATTGAAAGGATGGCATCTAATCCAGCTTAGCTATCGGCTTTGGCAGCGGCTGTGGCCGCTTTGACAGCTGCCGAAGGGGCAGGTGCAGCGGCGGGCGCAGCGGCCGGGGCGGCCTTTTTGCCGCCGGGTGTCAGCGGATCATCCTGGCGCTGGACAGAGCCCTCAAAATGGGCGCCGCTCTCGATCGCGATGGTTTTATGGATGATGTCACCCTCAACCCGCGCCGTTGCGGTGAGACGCACCTTGAGGCCACGTACACGACCAACAACTCGGCCATTGACCACAACATCATCCGCGATCACTTCGCCTTTGATGGTGGCGGTTTCGCCAACGGTCAGCAGATGGGCACGGATATCGCCTTCGACGGTGCCTTCAACCTGGATATCACCCGAGGTTTTCAGATTGCCTGTGATGTGCAGATCCGAGCTCAGCAGCGATGCGGGCGGCTTTGCCTTTGGGGCAGAGGGCTTGTAATCGCTTGCAGGTGCCGCAGGTGCGGAAGAGGCCATTGGGGCCGCTGTTGGGGTCGCCTCGGCCTGTTTTGGACCGGGCTCATTGATTTTGCTTTTAGAAAACATTTCTTGCAGCCTTGATATAGATCATCGGGTTTACGGGTTTGCCATTGACCCTTACCTCATAGTGGAGGTGGGTGCCGGTGGACCGTCCGGTGGTACCCATATCAGCAATGTGATCGCCACGCGAGACCCTTTGGCCCACCTTAACGCGCAGATTTGAGTTATGAGCGTATTTCGTCTCAATCCCAAAGGCATGCTGAATGGTAACAAGTTTGCCATAACCGGATTGCCAGCCGGCATGGGTGACGGTGCCATCGGCGGTGGCAAAGATATCGGTGCCGGTTCGCCCGGCAAAATCAGAGCCCTTGTGCAACCGGCGTCCACCCGTTTTGGGATCGCGACGATAGCCAAAGCCCGAAGACTGGCGCACATGGTTCAGATTGACGGGCGAGGCAAAAGGCGCCTGCTGGGCGGCCATCCGGTACAGGTTCAACTGGTCCAACTGATTGAGAATCTGGTTGGCGCGCAGCTCATCCGCGGAGGGCTCCTCACCGCGGGTGGACAGGGCTAAAGGGCTGAGCGGACCGCCCTGACCGCTATAACCACGACGCACCTGTTCCAGAATTCGATCTGTTGGCATGCCGGCATTTCTAAACATCTTGTCCAGGGGCGTCACCGAGACAGCCACGGCCTCTTCGAGTTGACGGAAAATCTGGTCGTTGCGCTCATTGAGCAGCTCCAGTTCCAGCTCCATTTCGGCCCGCTGTTCCAGCGCATCCCTGGCGTCGGCTTCGATCTGATCCCGTTCCGTGGCGGTTTCTGACAGCACGGTCGACAGAAAATCCATCTGCAAAGGTGCGGCCGCAGCGGCCAGGGGAGTGGACCACTCTTCCTTGGCACTCTCGCGCAGCTCCTCCAGTTCCGCCCGGGAGCCATCCCGCTGGGTCATGGTCTGGCGCAGGGTTGTCTGGATCACTTCGATGCCGGTTTCCAGCTCCTGGCGGCGGGTCTCAGAGGTGAGCAATTCTGATTGCATCATCGAGATCTGTGCCAGCGCGGCGTTGAACCGCTGCTGTGCCGCCAAGGCCTCTTCAGCACGGCTGTCGCGTTCATTTGAGATATCATTAAGCCGGGCGCGATAGGTGATCTGATCTCGCTTGGCCTGCTCGCGGAAATTCCCAGCGCCGATACTGTCCATCAAAACGATTGCGGTGGCGACAATTGCCCAGGCAACAAAAGCCACCATCCCGGTGATCGCGATCAGCTGTGTCCCCGGTCTGAGCCGTACAAAACGGGTATCGGTATCCGATTTCAAAAAGACCCGGCGTTCTGGAAAGTGCCTTTCCAGAAATGAGTGTATTTTAATAGCCAGACGTGTTCGCACGTGCTGATCCTTGTCCCATCCCTAATTCGCAGGTCTGCCGCCATCCCCAGCTGCAGAACACTGCGCAAAATCTTTAGCCACGCGGCGGGCTCTGGGCAAGCGTGAAGGCGGTTTTTTGGTGCTGTCCCATCGCTTTGACGCCGAGAGAGCTGGGTTTGGGCGGAATACCGCCAGTGCTTGACGCTGGCGAATGATCTGGTCGCTGCGTGCCTGAGGGCCTCATGGCATGCCACACCGGCACCGGCGTTTCAGAGGTGGAATTTACCGATGTCAGACCCCGGCAATCGGTTTGATCTGATCTGCCAGCGGCCAGTAGAAATCCGGCGGAATACCGGCATCGGCGCGCTTTTCCTCATTGAAGGGCGGCTTCAGCGTACTGCGAAAGTATTTTCTGACCAGGCTGTGAAAAACCTCCTTGGGGTCAAGATTGTCGCGACCACAGAGAAAATAAAACCATTTGGAACCATAGGCCACATGGCTGACTTCCTCCGCATAGATCACCTCCAGCGCCTCAACCGCCTGGGTCAGCTTGGCCTGTTGGAACAGCTTGATCATGCCCGGGGTGACGTCCAGACCACGGGCCTCCAGAACCATGGGTACCACTGCAAGTCGGCCCATCAGATCATCCACGGTGTCTTCCGCTGCCTGCCACATGCCCCGGTGGGCAGGCAGGGCACCGTAATGACTGCCCAGGCTTTCCAGGCAATCGCAGATCAGGCCAAAATGTTTTGACTCCTCATCGGCCGCCTTGACCCAATCATCAAAAAAACCAATCGGCAAAGGGACATGCGAAAACCGCGCGATAATGTCCCAGTGCAGATCCACCGCATTGAGTTCGATATGCGCCACCGCGTGCAGCATGGCAATACGCCCGTCTTCGCTGCCTGGTTTGCGTTTCGGCACATCCCGCGGGCTGAGCAACTCTGGTTTTTCCGGGCGGGCAGGATGCAGCGGTGGCTTGGCAGTGCCAATCTCAATTGGACAAGGGTCCTGTTCGCGGGCCGCAAACCAGCTGGCAGCATGGTGACGCGACAGGGCGGTTTTCGCAGCCCCGTCCGCAGTGTTGAGTACCTCGTTCGCCATCTGGGCAAGAGTGAGGGGAGCAGTCATGGTAGATCCTCATATCAGGGGCGCAAAAGGCCAGCCTTGCAGGGAGCAGTATCTCCAGCGGCACTTTCGCGCCTGACCTGCGAGGCTGTTCCTCTATCATCTTTCCAAAAATATTCCGGAGTGTGAGGCAGAGCCTCACTTAATTCCTTTCTGGCCCAGGGGACAGGAAAGATCGGATCCAGCAAATCCTCACCCCTAAGTCGCACGGATTATAGGGACTGAGCCGCCTCCAGCACCTCTTCCACATGGCCCGCCACCTTTACCTTTCGCCAGATGCGGGCGATGCGCCCCTCGGCGTTGATCAAAAAGGTCGACCGCTCAATGCCCCAGTGTTTCTTGCCATACATGTTCTTCTCTTTCCAAACCCCGTAGTCCTCGCAGGTGCTGCCTTCAGAATCCGACAAGAGAGGCGTTGTCAGCTCGTGTTTTGCGATGAATTTATCGTGCTTTGACACCGTATCTTTGGATATTCCAAAAACCAGGGTTCCGGCATCGGCAAAGCTTTGCAAATGTTCTGAAAACCCGATGGATTCTTTGGTGCAGCCCGGGGTATCATCGCGGGGATAGAAAAACAAAACAACGGCTTGGCCTTTCAGCTCCGCAAGAGAGATTTCACCGCCGCCATCCCGGGGCAGGCAAAACAGAGGGGCCTGATCAGTTGCATCGAGCATTTATAGGGTCTCCTGAAAGGTTTGGTCCCAAGTGGTTGGCTGCCAAAAAGGCTGAACTCAAACAGTTTGGCAAGGGCTGTCTGATATAGTTAGGCCATCAAGGCCAAAGGATAAACACCGATCGAACCAGTTGCGGAAAAAGAGGATCTCGTCGCACGTCAAGTCGATGAGCTGGTAGGGCAGCCCGCGCCACGGCGCGGGTCTCGGCCGTGGCGTGTCCTGCGGTGGACCATCCGGATGCTGGCTTTGCTGTGTTTCCTCGGCGCCGGGGCGATCTATTTTGGCATCGGCACCCAAATGGATGCGCCGCAGTGGCTGCGTCAGCGTCTGGAAACGCGTATTGAGCGGGACCTGAATGGGTTGAAACTGGAATTCGGCGATCTGAGCCTTGTGGTGAACCATGGTTGGAGACCTCGCGTCGGAATGCGCGATGTGACTCTGCGCACCTCGGATGGGGCGCCACTTGTGCATCTGGCGGATGCCGAAATCTCCTTGGCCATGCGTCCTTTGCTGCGGGGACAGATACACCCCAAACGGATTTCTTTGAGCGGTCTCTACGCCAATCTGCGCCGCGAATCTGACAGTATCGCGCTCAGCCTATCCGAGGGCGGCTCGCCACTGCGTCAGGCTGCCAGCTTGCCTCAGTTGATCGAGCAATGGGACCGACAGTTCGAATTGCCGGTGCTCTCTTCGCTGACAGAGATTTCGACGGATGGGGTGACCCTGCGCTACGAGGATGCGCGGCTTGGCCGGGTCTGGACCCTGGATGGCGGCCATGTGCAGTTCACGCGTCAGGGCCAGTCCTTGACCATTTCCTCGGGGTTTTCGGTACTGAGCGGTCGGCAGGATGTGGGCGCGGTTGAGGCCAATTACAAATCAGATATCGGCGATGCCGCAGCCGAATTTGGGTTTTTTGTCAGTGATATCGCCAGCGAAGATATTGCGGTGCAGGCGCCGGCCCTTGGCTGGTTGCAGGTTCTGCGGGCCTCCATATCGGGATCTCTGCGCGGCGGCATCTCCAGTGATGGGAGCCTATTGCCGCTTTCGGCCAGCCTGCAGATTGGCCAGGGGGTGATCCAGCCCTCCCCAGAAACCCTGCCAATTCCTATTCACGGCGCCCATAGCTATTTTACCTTCTTCCCCTTGGAGCAGCGCCTGCAGTTTGATGAGTTGAAGATCAACAGCGGATGGGGCTCGGGCACTATGCAGGGTGGTGCTGAATTGGCCGGAATCACTGACGGTCGCCTGACCGATCTGGTGGGGCAGTTGCAATTCACCGATCTGACCCTCAACCCGCGCGGGCTCTATGAGGCACCGCAGGTCTTTGCCGGGGTGACCGCGGATTTTCGGTTGCAGCCCGCCCCGTTCCGCTTTCAGCTGGGCGAGATGCTGGTTGAGCACGAAGGCCGCCAGATCCGGCTGGATGGCCAGATCGAGACCGGACCTGAGGGCTGGGAATATGCGCTGGATGCCCACTCGGATCACTTGGATCTGGCCCAGGTTAAATCTCTCTGGCCAGCGGGGGCGGCGGAAAAACCACGCCAGTGGGTGCTTGAGAATATCTTTCAGGCCCAGGCCCAGGATGTGAGTTTTGCCCTGCGCGGCAAGGGGCGGGCAAAGCCATTTTATGCGCTGGAGGCCAATTTCACCGGGGCTGAGGTCAAGTTCCAAAAACATATGCCACGGGTGAAGGGCGGGGCTGGTCATTTTAGCCTTTATAACACGCGGATGGTGGTGGTTGCCTCCGGGGGGACAGTAACTGCGGATCAGGGGGGCGAGGTAGAGGTCGCCGGAACCTCCTTCATTATTCCGGATACCTCGGTGCGCGACGGGACGCCGGGGATCGCCCGGGTGATGGCCGAAGGGCCTGTCACTGCCGGGTTATCGCTGCTGAACCGTCCACCGCTGTCGGTTATGGATAAGGCGCAGCTGCCGGTAGATTTGGCCGCAGGGCGGGTGCGTTTGACCGGCACCCTGGCGCTGCCGCTTAAGCCGCAGGTGGATCCAGAAGAGATTGAATACCACTACCAAGGCACTGTCAGCGCGGTGCAGAGCACCACTTTGGTTCCCAACCACGAGGTCGCCGCCCCGGTTTTGACCCTGCGTGGGGATCAGGGGCAGGTCTCCCTTTCCGGCGCAGGCAGCCTGTCGGGTATCCCAATCACCGCAAATTGGAGCCAGTCCGTAGGGCCGCAGGCCAGCCCGGCCAGCCAGGTGACTGGCGAGATCGAGATCAGCCCAGCGGCCATTGATACTCTGCAGATAGGTCTGCCAAAGGGGACGCTGGCGGGACAGGGGCAGGGGCGCTACCAGCTTGATATCCTGCCAGAGCAGCCGCCGCAGTTGCAGTTCTCATCCGATCTTGCGGGGTTGGATCTGCGCATTCCGCAGATCAGTTGGCGCAAACGGCCCGCGGCCAAAGGTCAGCTGGATATGAATGTCACCCTGTCAACGCCGGTAAAAGTTGACAGGCTAAGGCTTGATGCACCGGGTTTGCAGGTTCAGGGCTGGGTCAGCACCAATACAGATGGCGGGTTGAAACAGGCCCATCTGAGCACGGTGCGTGTTGGCAACTGGATGCAGGGGGCTGTGGACTTCTTTGGTCTACGCAACGGGTTGGCGGAAATTAAGGTTACCAGCGGCGCGCTGGATCTGCAAAGGGCACCGTTTTCAGGAGAAAGCGGCAGCAGTTCTCGCGGCAGCGCCCAGTCCGGTCCTATTTCGATGCGGCTGGATCGACTGCGCGTCACCGAAAGCATCGCCCTGACCGGGTTTCAGGGCCGGTTCTCCACCCAAGGCGGGTTGAATGGGCAGTTTACCGGCAATCTGAACGGGGCCACGCCGGTTTCTGGCGTCGTGGTGCCACAGCCTGGAGGCGTTGCCACGCGCATCCGGTCAGAGGATGCGGGGGGGGTTTTTAAGGCCGCTGGCATTCTACGCCATGGTGAGGGTGGCAGCTTTGACATGACTTTGGTGCCGGCCAAAGAGGCGGGCGAATATGACGGTAAGATCAAGATCAAAAACACCCGGATCAAAAATGCGCCCTCCATGGCAGCCCTGTTGAACGCCATCAGCGTCATTGGCCTGCTGGATGAATTGTCCGGTGGCGGCATTCTGTTTACTGGGATGGAAGCAAAGTTCCGGCTTGGCTCTACCCATCTGGTGCTGCATGAAAGCAGCGCTGTTGGGCCCTCAATGGGGCTGTCGATGGACGGGATCTATGACCTGAACACCGGGGCTTTGAATATGCGCGGGGTGATCTCGCCGATCTATATCATCAATGCCATTGGCCGGGTGGTTTCCCGCAAGGGTGAGGGGCTGTTTGGCTTTGCCTTCAGGCTCAAAGGTACCGCAGATGACCCAAAGGTCAGCGTCAATCCGCTTTCAGCCTTGGCGCCGGGAATGTTCCGAGAGATTTTCCGTGGCAGGGCGCCAACTGTTCCTGGCGCGCCGACAGAGGATCGGCAATCCCGACCAAGCCAGCCCGATCGCGGCCAGTCCGAACCCTACCAACCGCCAGGCGTTGTGGGGGGTGACAAGTAGGACCACCTGAAACTGTGCCGCTATAGTTGTCGTCAAGAACCATAGCCAAGCCTGGATAAACCCCTTAAAGGGGCGGCATGAAACTCAGCGATTTTGATTTTGACCTGCCCGATGACCTGATTGCCACCCGTCCGGCCTCGCCTCGCAGCGCGGCGCGCTTGCTGGTGGCTACGCCTGACCAGATGACGGATGGCCATATTGGCGATCTGGTTGACCTTTTGCAGCCTGGCGATCGCTTGGTGCTCAATGACACCAAAGTCATCCCGGCGCGGCTTTCTGGGTTGCGTCATCGCGACACTGCTCAGGGTAAAATGGCCGCTAAGATAGAAGTGACGCTATTGGATCCCAAGGCTGATGGCAGCTGGTCGGCCCTGTTGAAGCCCCTGAAGAAGGTCAAGCTGGGTGAGACCGTGGTGTTCTCGGACGCCTTGTCGGCGGAGCTGGTTGGTGTGGCGGACGGGCAGGGACAGTTGCAGTTTAATCTTGCAGGCGATGATTTTGATGCGGCGCTCAACGCGGCAGGGGCTATGCCTTTGCCGCCCTATATCGCCGCCAAACGGGCCGCAGATGCGCAGGATAAGGAAGACTACCAAACCGTTTGGGCCCGTCATTCAGGCGCGGTTGCGGCGCCTACGGCCTCTTTGCATTTTGATCAGGACCTGTTGGCGGCTCTCAAGGCGAAAGGGGTGGAATTCACTTATGTGACCCTGCATGTGGGCGCGGGCACCTTTTTGCCGGTCAAGGTCGAAGACGTCACCAGCCATAAGATGCATGCGGAATGGGGGCGGGTCAGTGCGCAGGCCGCAGCCGAGATCGCCACGACCAAATCTGCAGGTGGCCGGGTGATTCCAGTTGGCACCACCGCGTTGCGTCTGATTGAAAGTGCTGCGCGGTCCGGCACTGTGCAGCCTTGGGAGGGGGAGACGGATATCTTTATCTATCCGGGTTTTACCTTTCATGCGGCAGATGCGCTGATGACCAATTTTCACCTGCCAAAATCGACCTTGCTGATGCTGATCTCAGCCTTGATGGGGCAAGAGCGGGTGCACGAGATCTATGATCACGCGGTAAACAGCCGCTATCGCTTCTTTTCTTACGGTGACGGGTCGCTTTTATTGCCCGAAGAGACGAATACGCCGCAGAAGTGACGCGAATGAACGTAGACAAGCACAGGCAACATCCGCTCTGATAAGAGTAGGATAACGCGCTTTATTCGAAATTTATCAACCGACACTCGCCTCTGACATCAGGGGCATCCCCCGTCAATAACAACAGACGGGCAGGGCTGCTGTAACACTCGTTTCAGTGGGGCTCTGCTCGACGGCAAAGGAGTGACCTCAATGCTGCAGGTTTTGTCGAGCGCTTGGGCGCTGCTTTTGGGTATGGGCATGCTGATGATCGGCAATGGCATGCAGGGCACCATTCTGGGCGTGCGGGGCGCGATGGAGGGGTTTTCGACCCTGCAGATGTCCTTTGTGATGTCGGCCTATTTCATTGGCTTTTTGGGTGGCTCTCGTCTGGCGCCTGAAATGATCCGCCGTGTTGGCCATGTGCGGGTCTTTGCGGCGCTGGCCTCGCTGATCTCGGCGGTGATGATCCTGTATCCGGCAGTGGCCAATCCGATTGCCTGGATGCTGGGCCGGGCGCTGATCGGGTTTTGCTTCTCCGGCGTGTATGTGACGGCAGAAAGCTGGCTCAACAATGCCTCTGACAATGCCAACCGGGGCAAGGCGCTGTCGCTCTACATGATTGTGCAGACAATGGGCATTGTGACAGCCCAGGCGCTGATGCTGGTCGGGGATCCCGCGGGCTATGAGACCTTTGTGATTGCCTCTGTGGTGATCTCGGTTTCTTTTGCGCCGATTCTATTGTCGATTTCGCCCACCCCTGCCTTTGAGACCACAAAACCGATGTCGCTGCGCGAGCTGATGAATGTCTCGCCGCTGGGCTGTGTGGGGATGTTCCTGCTCGGGGGTGTTTTCTCCGCGCAGTTTGGCATGAGCGCGGTCTATGCAGCTGAAGCGGGTCTGACCCTGTCGCAGATCTCGATCTTTATTGCCACCTTCTATATTGGCGCCATTGTTCTGCAGTATCCGCTGGGCTGGATGTCGGACTGGATGGATCGTCGTATTCTGGTTCTTGCCGTTTCTGCACTGGGCGGCGGTGCCGCGATCTTGGGGATGATGATGGGGGGCGATTATAGCTACTTGCTGCTGGCGGCCTTCTTTATCGGCGGCATGTCCAACCCGCTTTATTCGCTGCTGATTGCCCATACCAATGACTATCTCGACCATGATGATATGGCAGCGGCCTCTGGCGGGCTGGTCTTTATCAACGGTCTGGGCGCCATTGCAGGTCCGCTGATCACCGGGTGGATCATGAGTGATGCGGTCTTTGGCCCATCGGGTTACTTCCTGTTCATGGCGATCCTGCTGATCACCCTGGCCGTCTATGCGCTTTATCGCACCACACAGCGGGCAGCGATTCCCGCCGACGAGACGGGCATTATGTCGCCCATGGCCCTGACCGGCTCGCCCGTGGTTGTGGAATTTGCGCAGGAATATGCCATTGAGACCGAGATTGAGGAGCAAGAAGCCGCCAGTGAGGCCAACTGATTGCGCTAACCCAATGGGTTTGTGAGGAATATTTCAGCAAATGCCACTGAATGTTGCAAATAGTGACCCAGCGTCACTTGTAAACAGCACCAAAAAAGGTCTGAACTGAACCTCAGTATTTATACGTGGAGATGGACCATGCAGGGGCCCGAAGAAATCCTTAAGTTCTGGCTGGATGAGGTTGGAGAAAAAGGTTGGTATCTAAGCGATGATGCGCTGGATGAAACCATTAGAACCCGGTTTCAGGAGACATGGAAAGCGGCCTGTGAGGGCAAGTTTTCCATGTGGCTGACCTATCCTTCGGGGACTTTGGCCTACATCATCCTGATGGATCAGTTCCCGCGCAATATGTTCCGCGGCACTGGCGAGGCTTTCCGCTCAGATCGTCTGGCGCTTTGCGCAGCCAAAAACGCCATTCAGCGAAAATGGGATATGAAGATCGATGAGCCGGCGCGGCAGTTCTTTTACTTGCCCTTGATGCACTCGGAAAACCTCTGCGATCAGGAACGCTGTGTGCGCCTGATGAAAGAGCGGATGCCCAAAAATGGCGCCTCCAACATGTTGCACGCCAGAGCCCACCGTGAGGTGATCCGCCTGTTCGGGCGCTTCCCCTACCGCAACGAGGCATTGTTGCGCAACAGTACCGCCCCTGAAAGAGACTATGTCTCTGCTGGCGGCTATGGCGAGACCGTCCGCAGCCTGCAGGCAACCGGCTAAAGGTTCGCCAGGTTGCTAAAGGTTCGCCAGGTTAATGCACGAAAGGGGGCCTTGTCCCGCTCCCTTTCGTATCCTTTGCCGAGCGAGACGGTGCCCTAGTTCAGGGGCGCCGAGATACCGGGGGCGCAAGGCTCCAGATGTGGCAGGCGCGTGGTAATTTCTGCTGAGATTTCCTGCACCGCTGCCTCCACGGCCGTGCCGACAACCTGGGCCGGGAGTTGGCTCAGGGCATGTGTTTCTTCTTTCAACCCCGACAACTGTTCCTCCAATCTGGTCAGTCTGAACCGCATCTCGGCACTATCCGGGGCGGCTGTGTCTGTGAGAGCCTGGTTCAGGGCAGAAAGCTCCTCAGTCATTGATTGAAGCTGGTTGTGGATTGGTGCAAAGCGCGTGCCGATCTCACCCAAGCGATCCGTCACGTCGCGTGCGGATGTGAAAAACTGCCAGCCCAGAAACAGACAAAGCGCCAGTAACAACAGGGTGGCATTTAGCAGGGCTTTGAAGAGGTCAAAAACAGTCTTTGTCATTGCGGGGGATCACTTTACGATTCTGGCAAGATTTCGCGCTAGTATAGGCGAAGTTGCAGGGCTATGGTTTTGGAAAGACAAAAGACCTCTGCCATCTCTGCACTGCCGCAGAAGCCGTAGACTGACAAGAAAGCGCTGATGTGGCCTTGGGAAAGGGTCTTTTTGGAGGTGCATGACTGAGTGTTTGCAGTTCTTTGAAAAGTAGTTTAACGGTGAACTAAATTATGTTGCTCCTATTGGTGAGGGAAGACCATGGCCGCACAGACCTATGATGTGATCGTAATTGGCGCAGGGCCGGGCGGCTATGTCGCCGCAATCCGTGCGGCGCAACTGGGGCTGAAAACCGCCATTGTTGAGCGTGAAAACCTTGGCGGCATCTGCCTCAACTGGGGCTGTATCCCGACCAAGGCGCTGCTGCGCTCCTCGGAAGTGTTCCACCTGATGGAGCGGGCCAAGGAATTTGGTCTGAGCGCCGATAACATCAGCTATGATCTGGATGCGGTTGTCAAACGCTCCCGCGGGGTGGCCAAACAGCTGTCCTCGGGCATTGGTCATCTGATGAAGAAGAACAAGATTACCGTGGTGATGGGCGAGGCCACAATCCCGGCCAAGGGCAAGGTCAGCGTCAAAACTGATAAGGGCACCGAAGAGCTGACTGCCAAGAACATCATCCTTGCCACTGGCGCGCGGGCCCGCGAGTTGCCCGGGCTGGAAGGCGATGGCGATCTGGTCTGGACCTACCGCGATGCGCTGGTGCCGCCGCGGATGCCCAAAAAGCTGCTGGTTATTGGCTCCGGTGCCATCGGTATCGAATTTGCCAGTTTCTACAACACTCTGGGCGCTGAGACGACCGTAGTTGAGGTCATGGACCGGGTGCTGCCGGTGGAAGATGCCGAGATTTCGGCCTTTGCCAAGAAGGCTTTTGTCAAACAGGGCATGAAGATCATGGAAAAAGCCATGGTCAAGCAGCTGGATCGTGGCAAGGGCAAAGTGACCGCTCATATCGAAGTTGCTGGCAAGGTTGAAAAGCAGGAATTTGACACGGTGATTTCGGCCGTAGGCATCGTCGGCAATGTCGAAGGCCTGGGGCTGGAGGCGCTTGGCGTCAAGATCGACCGGACCCATGTGGTAACAGATGAATACTGCCGCACCGGGGTTGAAGGGCTTTATGCCATTGGCGATATCGCCGGCGCGCCCTGGCTGGCTCATAAGGCCAGCCACGAAGGCGTCATGGTCGCCGATCTGATCGGTGGTAAACACGCCCATCCTGTCAAACCCGAAAGCATCGCGGGCTGCACCTATTGCCAGCCGCAGGTGGCCAGCGTTGGCTATACCGAAGCCAAGGCCAAAGAACTGGGCTATGATATCAAGGTCGGGCGCTTTCCCTTTATCGGCAATGGCAAGGCCATCGCTCTGGGGGAGGCTGAGGGGCTGGTCAAAACCGTGTTTGACGCCAAAACCGGGGAGCTGCTGGGTGCCCATATGGTCGGTGCCGAAGTCACCGAACTGATCCAGGGCTATGTGGTGGGCCGCCAGTTGGAAACCACTGAAGAAGACCTGATGAACACCGTCTTCCCGCATCCCACCTTGAGTGAAATGATGCATGAAAGTGTGTTAGACGCCTTTGATCGGGTCATCCACATGTAGCAGCAGCTTTACCGTCTGCTGTGGTTTTACGCGCATCTCCCTGCCAGGAGGTGCGCGTTTGTGTTTTTAGGTTTGTCCATTCTTTCAATATGTTGTGGCTGTTTTAGGGCGGTGGCTAGGGCGGAGACGAGGTGAGGTGTCTAGAGTCTGAGTTAACCCTTAATTAGACAGCGGCCAATTATGGCCTCTTTGCCTTATTCTGACCGCCTTTGTGAAACAGCCTTGGGGAACCGGCGTCTTGTTGCAGTAAGCCAAGGCGTGATGGTGAGCTACCTCAACAAAATGGAGCGTCTGTCGCGCAAGCGGTGGACGAAATGTATCATGAGTTTGAAGGCCCTGCTAAACTGGAACCCGATCAACCTATTCGCCCCACATGGGCTGCCCCGCCGACCGACCAATGACAAAATGGAAATGCTACGGAACTGGCACTCCGAAGTGGCCCGGTCTAGAACAGGCTGGTAGGCACAGGGAAAAGATCCACCCCGCTGTCGATACAGTAGGGAGAATGCCTTGGATGATCGCGCGATAACACGTTGGCCACTGGTGATAGCGATCTGGGCCGCAGGCCTGGGCGTTGCGGCGCAATATGGCAAGATCAGCGTGATCTTCGATCGGATGGATCAGCTCTACCCGGATGCTGGCGCCTCCGTCAGTCTCACTGTCTCTGCTGTGGGAATCGTCGGTATCATCTTTGGCCTGGTGGCAGGGCTGTTTGTCAGCTCAATCGGCTATCGGCGCAGCCTTGTCTGGGCGCTTTGGTTGGGCGCAGCGATCTCCGCCCTACAGGCGCTGCACCTGCCATTTGGCCTGTTTCTCGCCAGCCGCCTAGTTGAGGGGATCTCGCATCTGGGCGCTGTGGTTGCCGGACCGACATTGATTGCAGCGCTTGCCTCTCGCCGGGATCGTGGGCTGGCCATGTCCCTGTGGAGCACCTTCTTTGGTGTCGCCTTTACCCTGCTGGCTTGGTTTGGCCTGCCGCTGGTGGCAGGGTTCGGCCTCTTGTCACTTTTTGCAATGCATGCGCTGATCATGGCGGGGCTGGCGCTCTGGCTGGGTTTTGCCCTGCGGGACGTGCCCGTGCCCGCGCGCGCGGAGTTTCCCGCGCTGCGGAGCCTGCCGGGGCTGCACCTGCCGGTTTACAAAAGCCCCTGGCAGGTTGCCCCTGCGGCGGGCTGGCTGTTTTACACCTGCTGTTTTGTCTCCGTGCTTACGGTGATCCCGCCCTATATTGCCGCGGACCTACGCGCATTTGTACTTGGCGCCATGCCTCTGGCCAGTATTGCCAGTTCAATGATCCTGGGGGTCTTCCTGTTGCGCCATATCGCAGCCGTCAAGGTGGTGCAGCTGGGATTTCTGCTCTCGGGGGGCGGTGTGCTATGGCTTTGGATCCAACCCGGCGATCCGCTGGCCTGCATTGCGCTGGCTGCGGCCATGGGCCTGGTGCAGGGGGGCTCCTTTGCGGCGATACCGCATCTTAATCTGGAGGATGCGGAGCGCGCCCAGGCGAGCGGTGTTCTGGCGCAGGCCGGGAACCTGGGCAATACCATTGGTACGCCCCTTATGGTGATGGCGCTTGGCCTGGCCGGGTTTTCGGGACTGATGGCCACTCTGCTCCTGCTGTTTCTGGGCGGCTGTCTCGTCCATCAGCTGCTGGCGCTCAAGCGTCGGCAAATCTCCGCGTAAGGGGCGGCGCCGAAAAATAGGCAAAGCCACCATATTTGGCGGCTCAACGTCAAAATCCGGGAAAATGTTCCACTAACGTTCTCATTTTTCTGTTGGAGTTCCGCGCCACATTGCCTATCTGTAAGGCGAAGACTGGCAGCGGCGAGATCCCGCAGTGGCCAGAATATTGGGCACGAGGGCAGTATGGCTGAGTTGAAATCCATCGAAGTACGCGGCGCACGCGAACATAATCTCAAAAACATCGATGTGGATATCCCTCGCGATGAGCTGGTGGTGATTACCGGCCTGTCCGGTTCGGGTAAGTCCTCGCTGGCCTTTGACACCATCTATGCTGAGGGTCAGCGCCGCTATGTTGAGAGCCTGTCTGCCTATGCGCGTCAGTTCCTCGACATGATGGAAAAGCCCGATGTGGATCACATTTCCGGCCTCAGCCCGGCGATCTCGATCGAGCAAAAAACCACCTCAAAGAACCCGCGCTCTACCGTGGGCACCGTGACCGAGATCTACGACTATCTGCGTCTGCTTTTTGCCCGGGCGGGCACGCCCTATAGCCCGGCGACCGGCCAGCCGATTGAGGCACAACAGGTGCAGGATATGGTTGACCGCATCATGACCCTGGAGGAGGGCACGCGGGGCTTTCTGCTGGCTCCGATCGTGCGGGATCGCAAGGGTGAGTACAAAAAAGAGATGCTGGAGCTGCGCAAGCAGGGCTTTCAGCGGGTCAAGGTGGACGGCGAGTTCTACGAGCTGGATGAGCCGCCAACACTGGACAAGAAATTCCGCCATGACATTGACGTGGTGGTGGATCGTCTGGTGGTGCGTGAAGGGCTGGAGACCCGTCTGGCAGATAGTTTGCGCACCGCGCTGGATCTGGCGGATGGCATCGCCATTCTGGAAACCGCCCCGCGTGAGGGCGATCCCGAACGGATAACCTTCAGTGAGAATTTTGCCTGCCCTGTCAGTGGCTTCACAATTCCAGAGATTGAGCCAAGACTGTTTTCTTTCAACGCGCCTTTTGGCGCTTGTAGTCAATGTGACGGGCTGGGGGTGGAACTGTTCTTTGACGAACGTCTGGTGGTGCCGGATCAAAGCCTCAAAATCTATGACGGCGCTCTGGCACCCTGGCGCAAAGGCAAATCGCCCTATTTCCTGCAGACCATCGAGGCCATCGCCAAACACTATGAATTCGACAAGAACACCCAGTGGAAGGATCTGTCTCCCAAGGTGCAGCAGGTCTTCCTGCGGGGGTCCGGCGAGGAAGAGATCCCCTTCCGCTATGACGAAGGAGGCCGTGTCTATGAGGTGACGCGGGTCTTTGAAGGCGTCATTCCCAATATGGAACGCCGCTACCGCGAGACCGATAGCAACTGGATCCGCGAAGAGTTTGAACGCTACCAGAACAATCGCCCCTGTGGCGCCTGCGGCGGCTATCGTCTGCGCGAAGAGGCGCTGGCGGTGAAGATCGCTGGCGAGCACGCGGGGCAGGTGGTGCAGAAATCCATCCGCGAGGCGCTGGCCTGGATCGAGGATGTGCCCAATCACCTGACGAAGCAAAAGCAGGAGATCGCCCGCGCCATCGTCAAGGAGATCCGCGAGCGCCTTGGCTTCCTGAACAACGTGGGATTGGAATATCTCTCCCTGTCCCGTTCAAGTGGCACCCTGTCGGGGGGAGAAAGCCAGCGGATCCGCTTGGCCAGCCAGATCGGCTCTGGCCTCACCGGGGTTCTTTATGTGCTGGATGAGCCCTCAATTGGCCTGCACCAGCGCGACAATGACCGCCTGATCACCACGCTGAAGAACCTGCGCGATCAGGGCAATACGGTCATCGTGGTGGAACATGACGAGGATATGATCCGCCAGGCGGACTATGTTTTTGACATCGGCCCCGGTGCCGGCGTGCATGGTGGTCAAGTGGTGAGCCACGGCACGGCGGCGCAGGTGACGGCGGATGCGGCGTCAATTACGGGTCAGTATCTGGCCGGGGTGCGTGAAATTCCGGTTCCGGCAAAACGACGCAAGGGCAACAAGAAGAAGATCAAGGTGGTCAAGGCCACGGGCAACAACCTGAAAAATGTCACGGCGGAATTCCCGCTGGGCAAATTCCTCTGTGTGACGGGTGTGTCAGGCGGGGGTAAATCCACCCTGACCATCGAGACCCTGTTCAAGACCGCCTCAATGCGGCTGAACGGTGCGCGCCAGACGCCGGCACCTTGTGAAAGCATCAAGGGGCTGGAGCATCTGGACAAGGTGATCGATATTGACCAGCGGGCCATTGGACGGACGCCGCGTTCAAACCCGGCCACCTATACCGGGGCCTTTACCCCGATCCGGGACTGGTTTGCCGGCCTGCCTGAGGCCAAGACGCGCGGCTATAAACCGGGGCGGTTCTCGTTCAACGTCAAAGGCGGCCGCTGCGAAGCCTGTCAGGGTGACGGTGTCATCAAGATCGAGATGCACTTCCTGCCCGATGTCTACGTGGAATGTGAAACCTGCAAGGGCGCGCGTTATAACCGCGAGACCCTGGAGGTGAAATTCAAGGGCAAGAGCATCGCCGATGTGCTTGATATGACTGTAGAAGATGCGCAAGCCTTCTTTCAGGCCGTGCCCAGCATTCGCGACAAGATGGATGCGCTGATGCGGGTGGGGCTGGGCTATATCAAGGTCGGCCAGCAGGCCACCACCCTGTCAGGCGGTGAAGCGCAGCGGGTGAAACTGTCGAAAGAGCTCAGCAAACGCTCCACCGGGCGCACGCTCTATATTCTGGATGAGCCGACAACAGGTCTGCATTTTGAGGATGTGAAAAAGCTGCTCGAAGTGCTGCATGAGCTGGTCGATCAGGGCAACTCGGTGGTGGTGATCGAACATAACCTTGATGTCATCAAAACCGCCGATTGGATCATCGACATCGGCCCCGAAGGCGGCGATGGCGGCGGCGAGATCGTGGCGACCGGCACACCGGAAGATGTCGCCAAGGAGCCACGCAGCCACACAGGGCATTATCTGAAAGAGATGCTCGACGCCAAGAAGGTCGCTGCTGAATAGGCAAATGGCCGGGGGACGCCCCGGCCATTGTTTTTGGGGCTAGGCCAGCGCCGTTTTTATAGTTTGGCGATGAAGCAGGACAGGCAGGACAAACATCGCCAGAAACCCGGTGTTGAGCACCACATTGAACCCCGCGCCAACCATGTAGGAGCCAAAGCTGTCCGGCAGATACCAGGCAATGACACCGATCAGGATGATCCGGCCTCCGGTCTTGGGATCCTTGGCAAAGACATCCTCCGTGATCCGCCAGATCAGCGCGCCAAGGCCGACCATCAGCCCGCCGGTGATGGCGGCCAAAACGCGGGCGCTGTCCCCCGCCAAAGCCTGCTGCCCGTCCAGGGGCCAGTGGACCAGGTCTAGGAAGGTATCAAAAACCAATTTTAGCGGGGAAATCAGCGCCAGCACCATGGCGAGGCCAAACAGGGCTGAGCCCAGGGCGGCGAGTTTCAACAGGCGGATTGAGGTGTCTAGGGTCATTGTGGGTCTCCAATGAGGTTACCGCCACAGCATTCACCCCTGTCGGGGGCAAAACAATTACCTCTGAGGTAGGTGAATTTCTGATGTCCTGGGGCTAGGGTGTCTGGGCTAAGGGGGCTGCGCAATGACCAGGGGCACAGGGAATGGTTGATTTTGGCGGAATTCTGAAGGAATGGCGCGGCATTCGCCGAATGAGCCAACTAGATCTGGCCCTCACGGCAGAGGTTTCCTCGCGCCATATCTCCTTTCTGGAGACCGGGCGGGCTAAGGCCAGCCGGGATATGGCCCTGCGGTTGGGCGAAGAATTACAGATGCCATTGGATATGCGCAATCAGCTGCTTTTGTCTGCGGGGCTGGCCCCGGCCTATGGCAGTGCACCCATCAGTGCCGAGGATCGCGCGCCTTTGCAGCAGGCGGTGGATTGGATGTTGGAACGCCACGCGCCCTTTCCGGCGCTGGCCATTGATCACCATTGGGTGTTGCAGGGGATGAACCCGCCTGCGGCGGCTTTGCTTGCCGCTTCGGGTCTGCAGTTGGGGGACAGCCTGATTGAGGCCCTGATCGTAAATCAGCAGTTGCGCAGCAGCTTGGTCAATCTGGATGAGGTCGAGGCGCTGATCCTGCACCGTTTACGCAGCGAGTTGGCCTCTGCTGGTAAGGATGCAGTCCTTGCCGGCGCGGTTGCGCGCCTACAGCGCCGTGTGGGTTCGCAGGGATGGCAGGGACCGGGGGAAATGCCAGCGGTGATCCCCACGCATTACCGGTTCAACGGGGTGGATTTGAAACTGTTTTCCACCCTGTCGCAATTCACCTCGACCGGTGATGTCGCCATGTCGGAGCTGCGGTTGGAACTGATGTTCCCGGCAGACGCGGCCTCCAAAGAGACTCTGCTGAGCCTATTTTCTGGCTCCGCGTGATGCCGGTAATATCAATTCATACAATGGTTTAGAAGCTGTGCCTCATATTGGCGCAGGGCAGGGCGGGCAGCACAGCCATAGCCCGCACCGCTTTGCGGGCAAAGCTCTGGGAACAGTGCAAACAGCTCGGCCTGGGTTTCGGCATCAAAGCCCGCAGTGGTCTGCGGCCCGGGGTGATAGCTCTCGCTCAGGACCCCATGTGAGGTGAGGATCTGGTGCTGGTCAAACAGCAGGTGGTAGTAGTCGACCCGCGCCAGGCTCAGATCGGGACGAATGCCGCCATCGTTGATCAGATCCTTGGCCTTTGCCAGCACCTCATCTTCGCCAAACAGCAGTTCGGCAAACTGGCCGGTGATCAACATCCGGTGGTTGGGAGAGACCCATAGATCCGCCTCGGCGCCAAACTGCCCCTTGGCAAAGCGAATGGGTGCGGTAACGGGGGTGACCGGAACCTGGCTGTGTCCGACCCAGCGCAGCGGCTGCAGCCCGTGATCATAGGTCTGGATCATCATGCCGGGTCGCAGCGCCTCAACGGCGATGGGGCCTTGGTCGGTCTCGATCCGGGTGCCCGCCATGAAACAGGCCTGGGCCTGATTGATCTCGACCAGGGCGGTGTCACTGTCACCATTGCCGTTTTCGGTGGTGTAGTTGAAATAGACGGTTTCGTCATCACCATCAGAGAGCACCGTGAGGGTGCCGTCCGGGTTCAGGGTGATCTGCTGGCCTGTGGTCAGAGTCACCGTATCCCCGGCTGTGACGGCAATACCATTGATATGGCTGACGGTCAGTGTGCCGCCGGATGAATCACTGTCATTGGCCAGAACATCCAGTGTTTTTGTAGTGTTATAGGCTAGATCAACCTGATCGTCCTGGGCAACAAAGGCGGTCTGTACTGACCCGCCGGCAACCAGAAGATTGGTGTCATAGCTGCTGTCAGAGACATCGGCGACACCGATCTTGATGGTGTTCACTGCGCCTGCAGTGACCGGCGCGGTAAAGGTCAGGGTGACGGTGAACCCATCCATTTCGGTGTTGTACTGATCGCCGGTATTATCGACGTAGATGTTCTGGGTCTCGTTTTGGTTGATATTGCCGATCGAGGCAGAGCCATCTCCGATGGTGACCTGGGCCTGTACCCCGTTAACCCAGACCCCAACCACATCATTATACTGGGAGTTGGAGAATTCCGGGTATTCCTCGGAGGAGAGAACAAAGTCCAGCGTCAGTACATCGCCGTCCGGAATGAAATCGATCTCCATAAAGGCGGCGTCAAAGGTGGCGGATCCAGCAAGGGCATTGAAGTCGGCGTCGCCATTGGTGCCGCCGGTATTGGTGCTGGTGCTGCCAGACGTATTGGTATTGGTGCTGCCAGAGCTGTTGGTGAAATCCGCGACATGGCCTGTCGACAGAATGACGCCACTATCCGCTGGGGCGACCCCGGCAACGGTGGTATCCGCGCCGGAATAGATACCAGAGGAGGCCCCATCGCCAGAATAACTGGCGCTGACAACCGTGGTTCCGTCACCAAAGATCTCCTGCGCCATCTGATTGGCTGTGGCGGAGGTATTGATATTGAGTTCTGTAGCCGTTGGCATGTGAGATCCTGCATCCTGTGACAGGCCACAAATCACCCTGACCTGCCCTTAGATCTCGCCTCGAACTTGGACTGAAATATGGAAACCCGGTGCCAATTTCCTGAATTTTAATCAAATTGAACATTTTCTTAACACAGTCTGGAGCCGCAGAGTGGCAAAAGAAAAGCCCGGCCCAGAGCAGCCTCAGTCAAAATGAGACGGCTCCGGGCCGGGCCTGTGCAGCTTTGAAACTGCTGTATTTTCGGCTGTGGCTTAGCCGCGAGTGCGTTTTTCAAAGCGTGGCAACATGGCAGAGAAATCCATGCCGGTGCCGTCTTCATTTTCGACAAACTGTGTATAGAGCGCCTGCGCCAGCTCACCCATTGGGGTGTCCGCATCGGCGCTGACAGCCGCCTGCTGGCTGAGACGCAGGTCCTTCAGCATCAGTTCGGCGGCGAAGCCCGGGGTGTAATCATTGTCGGCTGGCGACTGTGGGCCGACACCCGGGGCGGGGCAATAGGCGTTCATGGTCCAGGAATAGCCCGAGGAGGTCGAGACCACGTCGAACATTTTCTGGCGATCCAGACCCAGCTTATCAGCCAGCGCAAAGGCCTCGCAAGTGGCGATCATGGTGACGCCCAGGATCATGTTGTTGCAGATCTTGGCGGCCTGGCCTGCGCCGGCCTCGCCACAATGCACGGCCTTCTGGCCCATGATGTCAAACAGCGGCTCTGCCTTGGCAAAGGCCTCAGAGCTGCCACCAGCCATAAAGGTCAGGGTGCCGCCTGCGGCGCCGCCAATGCCACCGGATACCGGCGCGTCGACAAACAACAGATCTGATGCTGCGGCCTGTTCTGCAACAGCACGGGCCGAGTCCACGTCTACGGTGGAGCAATCCACCAGGGTAGCCCCAGACTGCATGGCAGGCAGCACATCATTGGCGACGGCGCGCAGGATCTGGCCATTGGGCAGCATGGTGATGACCACATCGGCCCCGGTCGCCGCCGCAGCGGCGGAGCCAGCCATCGTGACCCCCTCGATGCTGACATCTGCCATGTCAAAACCAAGAACCTCGTGGCCCTCTTTGGCGAGATTGGCAGCCATCGGGCCACCCATATTGCCAAGACCGATAAATCCGATTTTCATGTGTTACTCCTCCTCAAAAACCAAGGCATCCGCGCCCAGCGGCATCAGCATCTGACTGACGGCGGTAGCGGGGACATCCTGCTGTGCATATTGCCATTTGGGCTGGCGGTCCTTGTCGATGATCTGGGCGCGGATGCCCTCTAGAAAGTCACCCTTTTCCATGGCGCGATAGGTGAAACGATATTCATGGTCCAGTGCCTTGCGGATGCTCAGGGAGCTGTCCCGCAGCCGATGCAGCAGTTCAACCGTGCAGGCCATGGAGAGCGGCGCATTGCGGCCCAGAACCTTGAGGGCCTTGTCGGCAAACTCGCTCGGCTCAGCCCGTAGGACGGTCTGAATATCCGTCAGGGTTTCCCCGGCAAAATAGCGGTCGATCTCTGGCTGTTGGGCTTCCAACGTGCCGGCAGGGGGATTTTGCGACGCCACCTCGACCAGCGCGGCATCGCCATCTTTCTCCAATCCGGCGATCAGCACGGGCCAAAAGCTCTCAGGGATGTAGAAATCGGCAAAGCCCGCGTAGATGGCATCGGCGGCCTTCATACGCGTTGCGGTCAGCCCGAGATACTCCCCCAGACGTCCCGGCGCCAAAGTCAGCATCAAAGAGCCGCCCACGTCGGGGATCAGGCCGATGCCAACTTCGGGCATGGAGATCTGGCTGCTGTCGCCAACCACGCGGTGGGTGCCATGGCAGCCAATGCCCACGCCGCCGCCCATGGTAAAGCCCTGCAGGAAGCTGACAACGGGTTTGGGATATTCAAAGATGAAGGCGTTCAGGCGGTACTCGTCGCTCCAGAACTTGCGCCCATAGGCGAAGTCGCCCTTGGTGCCGGTGTCATAGAGTTCGGCGATGTCGCCGCCGGCGCAAAAGGCCTTGTCACCCTCGGCATCAATGACCACCAGCTTGACGGCGTCATCACTGGCCCATTGGCGCATGGCGGTATCAATGGCCATGCACATCTCGTAGGACAGCGCATTCAGGGCTTTGCCGCGGGTGAGGGTGATGCGACCGGCCTGTCCGGTCACACGGATATTGATATCGCTCATAACTTCCTCGCAGTTGGCCAAACAGGCATTCAGTTTCACTGCTGCACGACCAAGCGGTCATGGGGCAAAACCAGTCGCCAGCTTTGGCAGGGTTGTACCCCGCTTAGCTGTGTTCGGCTAGCAAATGGCGCGCGACAATCACGCGCATGATCTCGTTTGTGCCTTCAAGAATTTGGTGAACCCGCAGGTCACGCACCAGTTTTTCAATGCCGTAATCCGCCAGATAGCCGTAGCCACCATGCAGTTGCAGGCACTGGTCGACAATTTTTGAGCCCGCTTCGGTGACAAATTTCTTTGCCATGGCGCAATGCTTGCTGGCATCGGGCGCGCCCTGATCCAGCTTCCAGGCGGCCTGACGCAGGAAAACGCGCGCCGCTTGCAGCTCGATCTCCATATCCGCAAGCCGGAACTGCAGCCCCTGGAACTGATCGATGGATTTGCCAAAGGCCTTGCGCTCGGACATGTATTGCAGCGTCAGGTTCAGAGCGGCCTGTGCGGCCCCCAGCGAGCAGGAAGAGATGTTCAGACGTCCACCGTCCAGACCCACCATGGCATATTTGAAGCCCTGGCCCTCTTCACCAACCAGATTATCGGCCGGGATCTTGCAGTCATCAAACTGCACCTGTGCCGTTGGTTGGCTCTTCCAACCCATTTTGTCTTCCAGCCCGCCAAAGGTCAGACCATCGGTGCCGTCTTCGACATAGATGGTAGAGATACCCTTGGGGCCATCCTCGCCGGTGCGCACCATGCAGACATAGGCGTCTGAGTAGCCACCACCCGAGATGAAGGCCTTGTTGCCATTCAAGGTATAGTCTTCGTTGGTTTTTTCAGCGCGGGTTTTCAGCGCGGCCGCGTCTGAGCCAGAGCCAGGCTCGGTCAGGCAGTAGCTCAGCACGGTATTAAGTGAGACAACGCCCGGCATGACACGCGCCTTCATCTCATCGCTGGCAAAGCTGTCCAGCATCTTGGCGCACATGTTGTGGATAGACAAAAAGGCCGCCACTGAGGGGCAGGACATCGACAGGGCTTCAAACACCAAAGTGGCATCCAGACGCGACAGCGCCGCGCCGCCGGTTTCTTCACTGACATATAGTCCGCCAAAGCCCAGTTCGCCCACCAGGGGCCAAAGCTCTTTGGGGATGGTGCCATCAGCTTCCCACTGGCGCGCAAAAGGCGCGATGTGTTCCTGGCCAAAGGCCTGAGCCATATCAAAAATCGCAGTTTGTTCCTCGGACAAAGCAAAATCCACGTCCTGTCCTCCCTGGCGTGCCTGAATTGAACGGTTGTTAATTTACTAACCATCAGAAGGCGTCAGAGCAACCTGCGTGGCTGCAAATCAATCCTGCAGGAATGACTTGGTGTAGCGGGACACTTCGTTTTGCAGTGCGGGACACTTCCCATTGCAGCAAATTTTTCTTGACGAGCTCCGTGTTTTCTATGCCAGAACTGTACCCGTGGCCATCCACTTTTTGTGCCAGCTTCGGTGTGAGTTTGGGACACTTCGTATTGCAGTACGGTACACTTCCCATTTCAAACTCGGTGATAGCGCATCCCGAACCGTTTAAAATGTCCGTCTGTTGAGTTCTTTAAAGGTCGTTTGAAGAGGCTTTAAAATGCTCGGAGCCGAGCTCTTGGGGCACGCCCTTCAATTCTTCCGAGCTTTGGGGCCGTAGCATCGCCCTCAGGACTGCGCCAACCTCCGGCAGGAAAGAGCGCTACATGGCCGCCCCTCCATTGTTTAGATCCAGGACTTCCAACTTACACAGAACGCGGGCGGCCCGCTCCCGGTCAGCTTTCAAAATGGGCATCGCTATACTTCTTTGGTCTGGCTCGCGACGAGTACCGACACTTCAGTCCCAAATGGCGCTAACGGCTGCTCGCAGCCCGAAGCGGACTAAAGCCTGTAGCCCTCAGGCATGAGTAAACAAGTTTCTGCGAGCGCTCGGTTCGCCAGGCATTTTGGCCAAAGCTGCCGTTCACAGACCGGCATGCAACGCGGTTGCCTTCATACGCAACCATGGTGCCCACCGAGACCTGAAAGGATAATCCCTCGAGGGCTCCTTAGTTGAACCGCCCTTTCACGGCGAGCAACTGCAATACAACAACAATCACCGTTGGAACCAATGCAACCCACAAACCAGGCGAGACACCGAAACCCACTGCTATCAAGACAAAAACGGTGGCAAGAATGAACCAAATTCCTAATAGCAACCCAGCCCTCACAAGGCTGTCATGGTAGCGCTGGACCACGGCAACTGCCAAAATCAGAAACAGCATGAGACCCAGCCCCGACAGCACGACAAGGTATAGTGGCCAGTCCAATATGGACGTAGATGCTGCGGAACTAAAATCTTGCCCAACTCGGTAAACGAGCGTCTCTGCGCGTTGAAAAATGTCACGCAACGTCAAGCACTTCTCTCCTTAGTTGGACTAGTCAGATGCCGCAGGCGGCTAAGGCCGTGTGAAATGATTGATCCAGAGCAATCGGTTGCGATTTCCCATTACTCACCTCACCCACCATATTTGCAGTGACCCGCGGAATCCCGATATTGCCACTCGGCAATTCTTGGCGGAATAGCAAAGTGCTGCCTTGCTTCATCTGATCCAGCATTCTCTGAGCCTTTGCGCCAGACGCCATTGTTGATCCGGAAAGAATAGCGTTGACGTTCACTCCATAATAACTTGGCCCGGATGCGGGTGTCTCGGCTGCCTTAAGTAATACGGGATTATTCCCATCGACTCGCCACAGAATATCCCCCGAAGGCACCGGGTAACTGCCTCCTGTACTTGCACCCACTAGGAGACCGTGTTTTGGGTGCTTCTCCACAACGGGATACAAATAGAATGCACGAGTGTAACCGCGGCCTCCAAGGGCATCAGGCTTTGTCACCACACACCTGCTTTCGCCAGACACTGGATCGTTTTGCGATGTTGCAACCCAACCAGAGGCCGCTGGAGGAGCACATGCCGCAATGACGGAGGACACAACCACCCCCATCAAAAGGGCGGACCTTCGCGCCGCAATATTCTTCAAATACAAATTCTTAAACTCCTTAATCGGATTCTATCTGTTTACCGGGTGATACCGAAATGGATCTGCCTGCCCGCCGTCACGGCGCCTATCGACTTCGCCTCGATCGGCAAGCATCCGGCAATCCTGGTTCACTTGCTGCTGATAGGCCTTCTTTCCAAATATTGCCTCAGCAAGTTCTTGTTCAGTGCGCCCAGGCCCTTTTTCGATCAAGAATTTCAATACTTCCTTCTGCACCAACACATCACCACTCCTTTTCTGGATCAAAGCCCCAAGGCGCTCTGTAGCGCACCCAAAGCCTCAGGCGCTTGCTCGATGCCCCAATCGACAGCCCTAGAAAAGACTTCATTGAGCGCATTCGTCGGCATCTCCTCGATGGCTTGAATAATGGCCGATTTGTCTTCAGCCGCTCCATCTGCGGCGGAGATTTTCTCAAGAAGGAGTTTGCGAAACTGTTCCTCGCTAAACTGTACGGTCACAACCCCAAGGATCGCCGATAGCCCTCCGTCGTCCGACAAGAAGTCCAAACCCTTGGCGGTTATCACTGCCTGGAGCGGCATCGGAAACTGATCATCCTTGTTGGAGTGTACGTTGAATTCTACCAACCCATGTTCTCGCAGGTAAGCGAGATTGACCTTCAGAGAGTTGTTTGACTGAGGCCCGAATGTCGCCAGGATGTCCGACGCACTCGGATAGTCATTCGCAACTACGTGCAAGATTTCCCGTTGAAACCCGCGGTCAAGTAATTCACCCACTTCAAATACTCCTTAGATGGACCGACTGTCACGGCGTAGATCTTTCACTGTCTTCTCCAGCGCTTGCTCGTATGAGGCGACTTTTTCTCGTCCCACTGACCGACCGATGAGCGCGCCAACCACACAAAGAAGCAGGATGACGATAATGTTCTCTTGCAGCATTCCTTCTCCAGCCAACCCCTCAAACACGGCCGCCGCAAGACCTGGAACCCCCACACCATAAAGAACAAACGTGCTGACTTCCGGCCGACTAAGCCCAAGCGTTTTTAGCCTGCGCTCTGCCTCAAGCTGCTCTTCATATGGAACATCCCTCAAGCTCACCTCAAACTCCTAACTTGGGCAACGTGTTTACTAAAGTTTCACTCTGAATGGTGGCCTTGTTCTCCCAATCTCCCCTTCATGAGGCAAGTGCCTTGAAGGCCCCTGCGAAGAACCCCCCCATTAACTCACCAGCTTTTGAGCGATCCCAGGTACCAGCCTCAGCTTCCTTCACCGCCTCTCTCATCGGGAGCCACTTCCCGCCGATCTCAACTTCGCGACCGAGCAAGAATATCCCTTTGGATGTGAGCTGACACCCGATCCACCGGCCCTCACCTCGGCAGGCATCAACTCGGATCACCTCTTCGTGGATCAACCAGTTCATACAGTAAATAAAGAGGCCGAGTTCGGCCTGTCCAAAGAGAGCTTTGCCGTCCAAGCTTGTCGGCTCAATTCCGAGAGGCTCAAAGATTGCAATGATCTTTCCGAGCATTGTGGATTGCTCTTCGTATTTGTCACACATCTATCGATCCTCCTTTAGCGAACTCTAATGCCGCTTTATCTACAAAAGCACCGATGGAACGGCGTTGTTGATGGACAATTAAATGGACTCTTTAGCGGACACAATTCAATCAGTAAGTGCACCATCCCAGGCTGGAACCCAACACTCTACTTCTCTAATCGGGCCATTTGCCGCAGATTCCAACAAAGGCCGGAGATCAAACAGATGACTTCAACGAGCGCGAAGACCGGTAGTTGCTCGCCTGCTTAGGCCCGTTGATTGACCGCTACCGAACAGGGCGAGATCACCTAACCCTTATGGAAGTACTTTCCGGCTGACAGCAAGATGAATGAACGTCTGCAACGCGAAAGCTGCGTTGCGGCGTCAGACAATATCAGGCGCGATAATCTGGTGCGCTTAGCAGGAAATTGCAAAGTCCGTTTTCTGCGCATAGCTGCCGTTAACGCCGAGCCAAGGCGGGCCGCCTGGTCAGTGATCAACTCTAGAAGTGCCGGAAGGTCGGCTCTCAGCTCAAGGCGGACTCATCCCAGGTAAGCAGCCGGGCATCCAGTACATGCAGATAGGGCGGAACCCGGACCTTCGCTGCGGGAGCATCATCGATGGATTTGCACTAAAAAGCAGACTTTGGATTTAGTGCTGCCCGGTGTTGTTCGTCAATGTGGTAATCGCTTAAGCGCGGAAATGAGATTGAGCCGAGGCACACCCTCTTTTGAAGTGAAATCCGTTTCGCCAGAGTGGACTACCAACCTTTGTGTTGCTCCAATTGTATTGCATCCAATCGCAAAACCTTTCTTCGCCTTCGCATCAGAACTCACCTTTATCTCGATTGCGTAGATCGCGTCGCTAGGAAAACGCAGGACTAGGTCGATCTCGTTTTTCTCTTTGTCCCGATAGAACGCGGGCGTCGCATTACCATTTGATGCATTGACGATAGCTTCAATTACGAAGCTCTCCCAACTGTGACCTAGAGCGTCGTGCGAGCGAAGGTGTTCCACAGACCCGATACCGAGAGCTGCGTGCAGTAAGCCACAATCTCTGACGTAGAAGACCGGCATGGAGTTGAGACTTTGATTACTTCCGGCGGGCCAATTCAGCAGGCGTCGTAGGAGACCCATCCTTTCAAGAAGGTTTAGAGATTTTCTGATACTCTCCCTCTTGACTGAAAGGATTTTTGCACAATTCGCATCGTCAAATTGCTCACCGTTGTTGTTGGCAACATATTGAAAAACCGCGGGAAGGCGATCACTTGCGTCGATTCCCCAACAATCCAAGTCTTGATTTAGCATAGAAGCAAGGTAATCTGATCTCCAGGAATAGCTCTGGCGATCACTATCTGCATTGAGACTTTCGGGAAGACCACCGCGCAGCCAAAGGGCTTCTTTGTTCCATTCAGGCGTGTTGGACGATTGCGCTTGGGGAGCTGCGGCGCTCGACGGGCCCTGAGTAGTCTGCAGCGATCGTTCATCGTTCAAATGCTCCAAAACTTGGATCGGCGGAAGCTCAAGGTCCGTGGCTATCCCGATGAGAGCGCCACTTAGCTCTTGTTCGGCTTTTGCATTTCGGCAAACAAGAATGAATCTTGGTGAGGCCTGCTTGTGTTCGATGCATGAACGGATAATCATGTCAACGCTTGCTACTTGAATTGTTTGTATTGCGTCGACAAAAACTGCTCTCTCGCCAAATGCAGCTTGGATTTCTTGAGGAACTGAGCCAGCAAAGTCCTCGCCAGCAATTATTACTGAACCATCGTCCATCTCTTTGGCCAGCGCTTTCAATAGAGAAGTACGTCCAGCCCTAGGCAAAGCTCGGATTATCACAACCCTGCTATGAAGTAATCTAGATAGGAGCATGTCCTGCGTGGCACGAGCAATCACGACGCTAATGGCCTAACTAAGTCTACAACGAAAATTTCGACATTGCCTTCCTTGGCCACGTCGCTGTTTTCGATGAGAGTGGCTCGAAGCTCTTCTGCAGAATTAGGAGGTTTTGCGCCACTTTTCGGCCATTTAAGCTTCTTATTTTGTGGGACAAATGGTCCAAACCAAAATACAACGTAGATGCCTTTGCGTTGAGCACGCCAATCGTTGCTGTACAGCCTGTCTAGTTGGGTGTCCGCCGCGTGCCAAAGGTCCTTGTGCCATTGTCCCTTGACTTCAATGGGCAACATCAGCTGGTCAATTGTGCAACGTATATCGGCGCGCTTGTCATCGGCAAGATGGCCTTCTGGCTCACAAAGAATTCCATGCGGATAGTCACCAAGAATCTTCAACAGAGTGTCCCGGCAGTCTTCTTCATTTTTAGGTACGCCTTCTACGAAGAAGTCTTTATACCAATCAACTGGGTGAGACCGAATTTTGCGTTGAGCTTCGACTATTTCCTCAAGCACAACTGCTTGAAGTTGATCCATTGATTTTGGAGCTGCATCGATCAGCACGGACTCGAGGTCAGCAAGTTTGGGCGACACGTATTTCTCTTCGACAACCTTTTGAGCCTGTTCCGCGAAGGTTCTCTTGAGATAATCAGTGTAACTATCAGTGGGCGCGTCCCGCAATGCGCGCAACTCTCCCACTGCTTCAACCGAAGTTAACCCTCCAAGGCGGTTGATTAGCACCCCTAGATACTCTGCCGCGTCCCAAGGGTTGGCATCTCCGGTTGTTCCGCCACTGGGATGAGGCACGTTCCGCCACATCTTCCGGAATCCATTTATGATCCAAGAAAGTTGCCCTGCGGAGAGCGGTACAGGTGGACCTTCATCATGGCGTCGACAGAGACGTGACCGCAGGTGCCATAGGAAGTCTGGATCCTCATGCCTCGTGTCGAAGAGGTTTTCTTGAACAACATCATAGTCAACAAGAAATGCAACCGCGTCCCAATCAGAACGCCGCTCGTCATCATTAATATTGCTCGCTCTACGCTCATCCACATATTTCTTCAGAAATCCGAATTTGTTAGCTGCGATAAGACAGTCGATAAGCTCGGTTTCTGCGCGATGCGTCATCTTTGGAAAGCGTTCCAGCCATTCACATGCGAGATCAATCGCCATGCCTTCGCCATTCGTTGCACGAGCGATTTCATAGAGCCCGTCAACGTGCTCTTTTTGGGATTCAAGCTGTGGCTCAACCCGCAAGCGCCAGAACGCCTCCCAAAGCCCTGGCCTGTTCTTGACTTCTTGCTCCACCACTTCGGACACTCGGTCGATTTTTGCATGATTCAAGATAGGGGTTAGTCGAATTTCGAGAAGAACAGCGAGTAGCCTCTCGTCAGAAAGATCATCAAGAGGCTTATTGTTGCGGACTCTCTCGGCGGCTGCCGCAACGAATATGTATGCAGCATCCCAACGTTTGCTTTCAGCGTAGGACTCAGCAATTTCTCTAGCCGTAGGTGTCGATCCTTCGTTCGATAGATAGGCTTCAAAACCCTTAAACGCCGCGTCCTGAAGCTCCGGCCCTAACCACTGTTCGATCCGTTCATGGGCAGGCACGTCGTTGCCCATGTCGGAGTATAGGTTCAAATATGCCTTTGCTGGGTTAACGACCTCACCATATCGCCCACCGCGAAGATCATCGATATGTTTGAGAAAGTTGGCTCTGTGCTCTGCCCACGACTTCTGCTTTTCCTCTTTTCGTTTTCGGTCACGCTGTTCTTGCTTTATCTGCCATTCTGGGACTTCTGGCTTTGCCAGTTGCTCAAGGAATGCCTTACCATCTTTTTCTATCGCGAATGGATCAGCGGCTTTGCGCACTCTTTCCCCACGTTCTTCATTGTGGGGGCATAGGCGGACAAGGTCCTTCCAACGGTCTCCTTGAGCTTCGGTCACCGGATCGAGACAATCCAGAAGCGCGACGATATCGCCCTCATCTGGAGATAGGCCGTTAAGATGGTCGCTAAGCCTCCAGCCGCGCATCCATACTGTTTTGGAACCCGTTTCTTCCAGCAACGCAAAACGCTGAATTCTTCGCCTCGCATCGTTGTTGTTCCTTAGCCAGTTTGAAATTGCCTTTTGAGAGTCGTCGCGAAAGCCACGACAGTCTCCAATGGATGATAGCCATTTCCACAGCTTTAGCGGATCAACACCGCCAAGCGCCAAGCGTCTTTCGGTGAGGGCGTAAACAACGTTGATAGCAGCTGAGTCTTCAAGGCGATCGTAAGCATCACCAAGTAGAGCAATCAAATACTCCGCTAGGATGTTGAGAACGGGTTCAATTCGATCGTCAGGAAGCTTTTTCTCTAGGCCCCATAGGAACCCACTAATTCTATGTCGTTTTGTTTGAGGGAAATGACAGAGGCTAAGCCCGCTGAACGCAACAATCAACTCGACGATTTGGGTGTTAGTTGGACCTGCGAAGCCGAGGCCAGGAAGTAATTCCACCGCGAGCCGTAGCGAACTTTCATCCGCTAAATCGTGAAGTTCTGCTAGCAATTGAGCCCAGTCAGTATGATCTTTTGACAAGTCGGACAGTACATCACCAGCAATTCGTCGTTCATGGAACGTGACAGTTGGATCAAGCACCATGTCTTCGAGGGTTTTTGACAGCAAAGTCGCAACCGGTGATCCAAAAACTGAATGCAAGAGCATTGCTCTCAGAAAGAACGGCGTCGACCGAGATACAATTAAATTTCTGATTTCATTGCAAAGAGATGTCTTTGCAATCCCCCTCAATGAATGGGTTTTGTCGAAGTTATAGTACCGGGGGTCCCGATCGCCTAGTTCGAACAGTGCTTCCAACAAAGCGCGCGCCTGCTGATCCGAAAAGTTGTCAGTGTCGCCATACTCCACCACGCCCATTGGATCAGCCGCAATAACTTGCGGAGCCAGGTGAGCATCTTGGGCAAGCCATGCATGAACACCTCTAAGACTCGCGGGAACAAGCCCATGCCCATGAAACAGCTTTAGCAGGCGTCGTCGTTTTCTGTCAGTATCTGCTTTTTGCGCGAGCCAACGAGCTGCGATGAACTCGCCAACGCTCCTGTGCGTGTAGCTAAACCTATCTGGGTCGCCCTCAACGTTACTTGTGAGCAGCCGACTGCCTAAGACTGCATCGAGAGCGTTCCGCGATGCCAGCATGCCAACTTCCGTCACAGGAAGATCATCTTGGTCCATCGCCAGGGCGGATGACCTGGATACAGCTCTCTTGCCAGTCAAGATTAGAGAAGAGAATGCGGCCCCAGCCCCATCTAATGCTGCGCTTTCATGTAGCCTAGACAGTGACGAGTCTGCTTTTTTTTGACTATGCTCGGCCCACATCTTTGTCACTGCAAGGCTGAACAGCGCCGCTTTTGAAACAGGCAGTTCCTCACTGCTAGCGACAGCTCTAATCAGCTTCAGCGTCTGAGGGTTGCCAAACAGTCCTTCAAGCCCATTTTCTTCGAAATGACTGAGAACGGTATCGGCACGCTCATCTCCGATGTCCTTCGACAAAAGACTACGAGCGTCATCCCGAGAGATCGGTTTAAGAAACAGCTCGAGTGGATCGTCCCCATAGGTGTCTCCCACAGCTTGCACGCTCGTCGCGCTTCTCCAATCAGCCACCCGGCAAGAAAGAATGAAGTTTGGGAACCCTGCCGCTTCAAGCGAAGCGAGGACGGCGTCGACAGCATCTCCTTCAGCTTGCACTGCCAGTTCATCAAGTGCGTCTATAACGAAGGTAGTCGCGTCACCTAAGAGTTTTGAAGGATCATGCGATCTGATTAGGCGTCTTGCGTGAACAAATTTGTAGCCTGCCTCTTGTCCGATTTCTTCTAACAGTGTCGTCTTTCCCATTCCAGCATCGCCCAAGACGAGAATGGGTTTTTTCCGACCTAGGAGATCAGTTTGAGGCAGCTCAAATAATTTGCCATCGGCGTCAACGCCGCTCAGTCGCCGCGCAAGGATGCTGTTAGTCATGATCGCCTTTCAAAAGCGCTTACCGTACTGAACCAGAAGCTGTTTCACAGTAATAGAAGCTCCAGCGTTGGCCTACAACCAGCGGAATGGCCACCTTACGCAGAGGCCGAGCAATGGGTGCTCTACTGTGAAATCTTGTAGAGCTTACGGCGATGTTAGATGCTGCATTCTGTAGGTACAGCGAATGGCAGCAATGCTTGCTGCGACTGCGGCATCATAATGTTCGGGCGAGTGTCTGGTTTGGGCCGTTCGCACCCATTGGGCCACTCTACTACTGTCGTGATACAGTGAGATGGACGCAGCCTTTATTGTTGCCATAAAGGGACCAGAGGTCATTGGCAAAGCAGTACAGATATCCGCTCTCATCAGGTGTATGGGTGTTCGAGCTGCCGATTTGAAAGGTGTCGTGGGGCATCAGTTCTTTGGTTTTGTCGTCAGCACCGATCCCACTCGCCACCACACCAATCAGACAAAAGTAAGGAGCTTTGCTCTCGCGGGGGGCACCCGGAACGATCGCGCTTGCGTTGCTGCGCTTTTCACGCCTACGCTCTTGCAGTTTTCGGCTGATCCAGGTGGGCGCTTGAAAAAGCTGGCCGAGGCTGAATGACGTGACCGGCCCGTCTGGCGAGCATCGGATGCTCGCATCCAACCACTCACCCTTCGCCTCAAACCGATAGGTCGCGCCCGCTTCAAGGTAAAGATCCGTGGTGTTCCATCGGTCCCGTGCAAATACATCGAAGCTGCGGCTCTGCCCTTGCACGAGGACCTCTGTCGGCCAGTATTCCGGCTGGATCAGGGGCGGATCATCTGACCGCGCGCGCGCGGTCAGATGGATCGCGGGCGAGCGGATGTCCGGCACTGCGCGGGGCCGCGTTCGCATCTTTGCAAACACACCGCGGACAGAGTCATGTAGAACGCCTTGGTGGTCGGGCTTGATCTGTGACAGGGCACCATCCTTGAACGCAAGATCTTCGGCCTGTGCCTCATTTATCATCCATTGCAGCGCGATATCTCCAAGACCTCTTTCGGCATAGGACCCGCCCAGGTCTCCGTGTACGCCGGGGAACCAGACTTGCTTTACCCTGTCTGGGCGTGGATTGGACCACAATGTAGGCGCGAAGGTCAGGCGTCGTTCGTCGATAGCTACCGCGTGCCGCGCGCAGCGTACGTTGTCACCCAATTGGGTATCGTGAAACCGCGCATCCTTACGGCGATAGATGAAATCGATTGGTAATTCATCGGGAATACCCAACGCGCCTACTGTGTCCCAGACACCCATGAAATGGATCGTCACGTCGTCATGCCGTGTGTAGTGCTTTATCTTTTGCTTAGCGAGCTGCTTTGGGCCGCGATAGAGTTCATACACCGCGTCGATGTCGGCCCATCGCTTAACCTCGGGTGTGTCGTCGTCATGGACTAAAAGGCCGCACCGTCCGATCATCCCAGCCAAAGACCGAACCGTATAAGCCCCGCGCGAAAAGCCAAACAGAAATATCTGCGATGTGTCGGGGTCAAAGGTTTGGCACAGCCAGTTATAGGCGCTTTTGATGTCCTGGCCGAGGCCCACGCCCAGAGCGCCACCCAAAGCCTTGTCCATGAGGTTGCCCGACGTGCCGACGCCTGCCCGGTAATAGGCATGCTGAGGTGCGCCGCCTGCGTCAGAGGGCGCTAGTGCGCCATGCAGTTTGAACACGTTGGTCGGTGCAGGTTGACCGTTGTCCTCTTGATCGGGGGTGTTCCAAGTTCCATCGCAGCACACAATCAAATTGGCCATGGCAGTCGAGCCTCCTGCAAATACATCTGAGCGAACGAAGAGCGCTATCGCTCATCAAAAGGTCGTAAATCAATGCAGACATGTTCCACCGAAGAGTGCACTTTGCCAAGGGCAAATAATACCTTGCAATAGGGGTAGGCTGGTCCCTCGAATACTGCCCCTGGCGGATTGAGATCGGGCAAAGGTCATGGAGCGGTCTTGGAGACCTTCTAGACTGCAGCCCCCCAAACCCCAAGTTCCTTACAGAAACCCTGCGTCTACCAGCTCGCGCTTTGCGCGCTCCACGGTGCGTATGCTGCAGCCGAGAGACTGAGCGATGATCCGTTGCGATTTGCCGCTGAGCAGGGCCACCCGGAACGCTGCCATTTTCACTGCCCGGCTTGATTGTGGCCCCAGCGGGATGTTGATCCGGCCTGCGCCATAGGTTTTGTAGATCCAATCTGTGATTGGATCACCAAGTTGCTGGGCTGCAAGTGATTGCGCCTTCTTATGCGGGTGAGGGATGTAGGCCTCAATACCGCCAAAAAGGCTTGTCAGTTTCCAGACGGCCTCCGGACCTAGGTGATCTTCCAGGTCTTCCAGCATTTCTGGTACGTTCATCCCGAGATCGATCATTTCGTCACAGGTGAGGAGGTTTGGTTTTGTATCTGTCATGTGACTGTGATGCCGACATCGGTCGGCAGATAATTCCCTGTCACGTGTCGGGAGGTCGCTCAAAACGCATCAGTTGAGAATTTTGGGAGATCTGCGTGGCTCGATTTGCGGGCCGCTGAGCGCTGTTTTCGGCTGAACGCTACTCCGGGTCGGAAATTTCCACAAGCGCGTCTGTACCCCGTTTAAGTGGTATTTAACGGCGATCCTCAGAACACTCCCACGCTGCGATTTTCAGCTGGCGGGGGTGAGGAGGGCGGATTGGGCAAAATTCAGCCAAAAATGATCAATGGAGATCCAGGTGAGGAGAGCTTTTTCTATCTGCCACCAGTTGGTCGAACAGGATCTAGAGGAACAGATCTGATTGCCGCTGTTCCCTTGGGGAGCGCAGCTCGGCGGATACGCGTTCCACAGTGCGGACGTGGACGTCCACTTCGGCTGCAATGCGCGAATGGCTCAGGCCCTGGTCCAGGAGCATGGCAATCCGCTGGCGGCGTCCGGTTTGGCCGCTGATGTTTCCGGCAGGCACCAGCATCTTGCCGCTGCCCAGCAGTTTGTAGAGCTTTTGTGCATTGGCTTGCCCCACGATTTTGGAAATTGAGCTGCCGGGGGCAGGGTTCTTGGCGATATAGACTTCACGCCCGCCACGCTGCTTGGCAAGGCGGACGGCGAGCTCAACACTGATGTTATCAGCGATCAGGGCCAGAACACCTGGGAGATATGGTTTGAACTCACCGCTCATCTGCGATGATCCGACCAGTCAAAGTCGATATTGACGCGCTGGCCCCAGCTTTTGAGAGCCTGAATGACCTGGTCGATCTCGGAGTGGTCTCGCATCATGTCCACATCTGCGGGCACGTTCTGCCAGGTCTTTTCAAACCGGGCGCGGATGAACTTGTTTAAGCCGTTGCGGCTTGCATCCCGGAGCTGGCCAGCTTCGCCGAGTTTGCGCCAAAGTACATGGACCAGGCGCAGATCGGGGCGCGAAGCCTTTGCGTGTTTCTTGGAGCTGGAGCTGGCTTTGAAGCCATCCTGTTTAAGGCGGTTTAAAACAGCGTTTAAGTCTGCCTCGGTCATATCTGTCATGGAGGCCTTGCCGGTGACGACAAGTTGCAACTCCCGCCGTGCGTCACTGTTCAGGCCAAGCTCACGGCAGCCAACGTGGATCTTGCGTTGCAGGGCGCGGCTCATCCGGACACCTCGTTGATAAAGGGGACGGCCGGGTGGAAGGTCGCCGCATCCGCCGCCATGCGTTGGTCTGCGGCGCTCATTTCCTCGCGGGCAATCTTGCCAAAGGCATCGCCCTCGAGCTTTGCCAGATCTGCTTCCCCTTTGAGAACCGACAGGTTGCTGCCCAGCACCAAGGAGGCCCGCCGCATCTTGGTGGTGTAAGAGCTGAAGCTCTTCCGCATTGCCTCGCGGATCTGATCTTCTGACATCGCCATGACGACCGCCTCCTATGCCTTTGAGAGATCAATGGTGATGGCTTCCCAGGCAGCGGTCTGGGAGGGGCGCTCATAAAACCGGACATAGGTTTTGGAACCGACCACGCGCATAGCGTCGCGGATTGCCTGCATCGCCCGCTTCCAGCGCTCATCAGAGATGTCCAGGTTCAGGAGCATGAAGATCTCAGAGCGGTTGATCTGGCCTTCCTTGTCAGTGTTGAAGGCTTTGGTCACGATAGCGCGGAGCTCGGGTCCAGAGTCAGCGGCCCACTCATTCAGGCACTCGTCAACCAGCTCTTTGGCGATCTGTAATTCCGGACCAAAGTCAAAGGCCTCAGCGATCTGCACCTGGACTTTGTACAGACCGTCATAGCTGAACAGGGTTTTGTTGCCTTTTTTGCCACCGATTTTGGCCTCGTATTGCTGGGCCAGAAGCGCTTCAAAGGCGCCTATATCGTTGAAGGTGTGGGCTTTGAACCGGGCAATCTGCTCGCTCAAGGCCTTCCCATGTCCAATCATCTTGCGGACGGTTTCGTCCTGGAGCGCGTCTTGCGCTTTGACCAGCTCAACGGGCACCAGAGACCCTTTGGCGTTGGTGCGGTAATTCTTGCCGTCTACTTCGACAATCCCATCTGGGATTTTTGCGGGCATGAATGCCGTTTCAGGAGTCGGATTCTGGGCGTTGGTCATGAGTGGTTTCTTTCAAATTTGGGGGAGGGAGGAAGCTTTAGAGGAGGGAGGAAGCTTTAGAAAAGAGTGTCGATACCTGCGCCGACCAGGAAACCGACGCCGACCAGCGCCAGAACGGGGCCGATGTTTTTGCGCTCATACGCGCAGGCTCGGGCTTCGACTGCGGCTAGAAAAGCGCCGACAACCAAGAGGACTACCCCGAGAATGAATGATGCCATGTCTGTATCCTTTCCGGTGCTTGGCTGCTCATCAGATCAGGGCCGCCACGCCCTGGTGACCACGCCCGGCTAGGCCGGACGGGTTTCGCTTGGGTCAGGAGTTCAGCTTGTCTTTCACGGCCTTGGCGGGCTTGAAGCCAAGCGAAGAAGACGCTTCGATCTGGATGGAGACACCTGTTGCGGGGTTGCGCCCTGCGCGCGCTGCGCGCTCAGACCGCTTGAAAGTGCCAAAGCCATGCAGCGTGACTTCCTGGCTGGCCACAGCGGCATTGGTGATCTGACCAATGAGGGCGTCGATTGTTGCGCCAACGGCTTCCTGGGTCTGGCCCAGCTCTTCTGCAATGCTGCGGATCAGGTCCTGTTTGGTGATCTTCTTTGACATGGTGTTGTGTTCCTTCTGGTGGGTTGTGCGCAGGTCGCGCGGGGGTGTCAGGCTCCGGTGGGATCCAGCCGGTCGGCTAGTCTGCGGAGCCAGATGGCAAACTTGGTTTTGGGGGGCAGGGTCATTCTTCATCACTCTTGTTGAACTTGGGGCAGGCCCGGCAGGCACGGATCATTTTGACCCGGAAGGGGCTGCCATGGGTCCAGGTCTCAGCGCGGCGGCGGTATTGCAGGCAGACAGCACTCTCGATCTTGGTTTTCAGAGCGGGGCAAAGAACCGGGGCACTCATGAAGACCTCCCGCACCCGGCTTTCAATGCTGCGCATGTTTCCGCTGTAGCGGTTGCGGATGGCCTGACTGACCACGGCCGGGCTGAAGGCGATCTTTTGGGCTACGGCGTTCTGCGATGACCGGTCGCATTCCTGTACCAGCACGGTGATCCAGTCGGGCAGGGTGTCGCCCCAGGCGTCCAGCGCAATCACTTCTCTATCGCTGCTCATTGAAGGCGGCCTCCGGAGGCGTAGATGATCTTATCCTCATTGCTGTCGATGACGACGGTCATGCGCCTTTGCTGAGGCGGCAAAGGACCGGTGTTTCGGGTGAGAATAAGGGAAGTCTCAGGGCCCATCTTGCGGCTTCGGGTGCGGGCGCTTGCGCGCAGATACCCCGAAGTGCGAAGGATCCGGCAGTAGTTCAGAATATCACCCTGGGTGATGTCAGGGCGGGCAGGGGAGAGAGCTGCAAAGAGATCAACGGGGCGGAACTTCTTTTGATGGCGAATGGCGGTCCAGATCGCGCCTTCATCCGATGTACGCTCGGCCTTGGCCTGGTCCCTGAGGTCTTCAGGCTGTTTAGCCGTGTAGAAGATTTTGCCCTGGCTGCGGCTCCATTCGCGAATGATGCCGTGCTTGCGCAGCCGTCCCATAAACCGGGTGCGGACGGCTCCGACAACGCAGACCCGTGCTATGTCCTCAAAGGTGAAGTAGGCGTGATCGTGGATATAGGCCCAAATGGCTTTTTCTTCTGCGCCATTGGGTTGGATCGGGGGAAGCTCAATGAGCGACTGAGGTGGTTGGCCATTTCCTCGGATAACCGCAAAATACTGGACCTTACCTTCACGCGCGCAGGGCTTAATTATGCCCTGACGTTGCAGCTCCTTCAGGAAAATCCTCCTTGCCCAGCTACTTGTGTCGCAATGCTCAGCTACATCTGAGTAGGTGAAGCGCTCTTGGGCGCAGATATACTCCAGGATCTTCTGCTCGGAGGGATCGCGTGGCGTGCGAGGCCTGTTAGACATGGTGGCCATTACTTCAGCCCCCGGCGCGGAGACGGCGCATCCTTGCGGCGGAACTGAAGCCCGCCCCAATCCTCCAGCGACATTGCATCCACGCCCTGCGCCAGGGCTTCGCTTTTCACCTGGGCAATGTCGACCACCATGCGGCGCACATTGCCGGTGTTGCGGACCATGATTGCATCTAAAAGATCCTCGCTGATCTCCACGCCTTCTGCATAGACGGATGCCAACAACTTGGCATCGCGCAGGATGGCAGGCTCGGCAGCGGCCCAGGACATCACGCGGCTATGGATCAGCTCGTACTTCTGGAGCTTCTGTGGAAACTCCTCCATGCCGATCATGACAATGGGGGTGTCAGAGCCGTCGTGCAGATCGCGGATCAGCTCAATGATGCCGCGCCGGAAGGCATAATCAGACTCGTCGACAATCAAGGTGCGTCCGTCGATGGCCAGCTCTTCGCAGGCCTGCGACACCATATCCGGGATAGTGCGCTTTGGTGGCACACCGAGCTCCATCAAGAGACGTTCCAGGAAGGTCTTCTTGGTCCAATCCCCCTGCATGGAGATGTGAATGACGTCAAAAGTGGTGGCGCAGTAGATCGCGCCGAAGGTCTTGCCATAGCCGGGATAGCCATAAAACACCCCAAGACCCGGCATTCCAAAGGTCCGGCCCTGCAACTCCTTCACCAAAGTGGCCATCGCCGCCACATTGGTCAGGGGTTGGACGCTGTTGCCGATTTCCATCTGCTGTGACATGCTCGCTCCTATTCCATCGGTTGCCGTCGCCACGGGGTCCAAGCCAGGCGACGGCTTCTTCTTTTTGATTTTCTACCCGGCGTCGTTGCCGCCGAAGCTCTTGTGAAGCTCAATGCGAGCCTCAAATTCCGGGTGGGTCTGATACCCGTCCAGCCAGCTGGCTTCGCGTTCACCAACTACTTCTCCCGCGCGTTGCCGTTCCTGGATTTCCAGCGCCTGGTGGAAGCGCGCATCCGGATCTTTCGCCACTGCGAACTTCTCCGTTGATGCGGGTTTTGGTTTGCGTCTCTGTTTGGCCGTGCTCATCTCAAAAATGAGGGCATCCTGTGCGGCCTCGGCTGCTGGGGAGTTGTGGTCCCGGAAGTTGGAGGCGGATACCCGGTTGGCAAAGACCGGCGACACGACTTTGGCCTCTACCAGGGGCGTGACCTTGGTTTGCGCGCGGGTCTGTCGCAGGTCCTCTGCAAGCTGTTCCGGAGAAACCGGCGCGTGCAGCTCTGCCAGTTTCTTCTCTGCCTTCACAATTGCGCGCTTCTTCTTGGCCGTGGCTCTTGCGTCTTCATGGCTAAAGAAGCCGATCTTTTGCTGACATTCAGCAAAGCCCATGTATTCGCCTGTGGGCGCGTAGATATGCACGCCGCTGTGCAGATCTTCAGGGTCAAAGCGGACAACTACATTCTTGTTCGCTTCCTGGCTCATCCAGGCACAGTGATAGATGTTCTTGTGGAAGGTGAGGCTGCCGTTTTGTTTGTGCAGTTTCTTGGTGTCTTGCCCCATGAGCCATAGATTGCGCTGTTCTTCTGTTGCCCTTGGGCGCGTGGCATTGGCGTAGCTCTCCGCAAAGGTCTCATCAAAGGAACGGCCATTTGCAGTGTCAGACCGCCGCCCAAGACGGGCATTGTGCTCTTCAAAGCCCTCTTCCAGAATCTCAAGAAACTCTTCCAGCGGGATGGCACGACTGCCGTAGTTCTCCGGCTTTGCTTCGGGTCGATTGCCAACGTAGGCACCGGCAAAACGCGGATCCTTTGCCACGTCGCTGGCAATGTCGCGAAAGCCCCGCTCAATCGGCTTTGCCTGCCCATGAGCTGGCGTGGCCCAATGCATCTTAATGCCCAGGAGCGGCAGCACACCAACTGGATCAGTTTCGCGAACCTTGAAGCGGAACCGGGTTGGCGTGCCAGCGGTCATCCACTTGTTGGCAAACTCATGGCCATTATCAAACAGGCAGCGTTTGGGAATGCCCCATTTGTCTACCATCTCACCAAAGGCGGCCATTACCATGACCTTGTTGGGGTCGTGATCAACCCGCCAGGACAGGAACTTGTTTGAGTAGAGGTCCTGGAACACCACGATCTGGGGTCTGTTGATGGTGCCATCTGGCCACTTCACAAAGACATCGATCTTGTGACAGTCGGCATTGACCGCTTCCAGGGCCGATAGGGAAGACCGGTCGCGGGTCTGCGCCGGGAAGCAGCGCATGAGGCCATTCATGCCCTGGCGCTTGAACACCTGCGTGGTGCGGGGCACCTCAGCGTCCACCCAACGTTTGGCGGTCTTCAGGATGGGGTAGTCCCAACCCTGTCGCTTTGCTTCCCGGGTAGCTGCCCGATAGCTCTGCGCAAATGTAGGCTGTTCCAGGCGCAGAAAGGCGCTTTGCAGCCAATCCATAAAGGGGAGGTACTGTGCACGGTCTTCTTTCTTGACCCGCTTCTTCGGTGGGCGAGGAGCCAGATAGGCCAGGCGGTCCGCATCTGCTACGCCTTCAACCATTGCCAGCCAGTTGTAGACTGTGCGGGCACTGACGTCTTTTTCCTTTGCGATCACTTCAACAGCCACGACATGGGTCGCACCGCTCAGGTGCAGGAGCTCTACTTTGTTGAGCGCATCCAGGCGCTCTGCAGCCGCGTCTTTTGCCTTCTGGCTGGTGCTCTCGTATTCCGCCCAGGCCCGACCACGGTCAAGACACTCCTCTGGGTGCTCTGCTTTACGTTCTGCGTCCCGTTCAATCAGCTTTAAACGGGCATTAAAGGGCAGCACGGACCAGTGATAAAACAAACCACCGCCGCGCCCGGGCTTGCGCATGATCGCGCCTGGTGCACCGCGCCAGCCTTCGCGCATGGCGAAGATGTTCACGCCTCGCGCCGTTCCAGGCAGACCAGGAAAGCGCGCCTCGGCAATCTGCTCTGCAGACCACCATTCCTGATCAGGGGTGATATCCACGCTCATTGCCCCGCCTCACGCGTGCTGGTGAAGGGGACAACCTCGGCCGCCTTGTCTTCTTCAAGGGCAATCTCGTGGATCAGCTCAATCAACTCATCACAATGCAGCCGGACAAACTCTTTCCGGGCTGCCTTCTTGGCACGGGAGTAGGCGTCCTTGAGCTTTGAGACCTGCTGCCCCGTGGTCGACTGTACCTGCGAACCTGCGGCTTTCTTCCGGTCTAAGACTTCCTTGGCTGTCCTTGCTGAACCATCACCCAGGGCCATGCAGATCGCGCTGCGATCTTCAGGCTCTCCGCACTTGGCGATGTGTTCCAGGTCCTTGAACTGTACTTTCTTTGGAGCTTCACGCAGGAGGGTGATTTCTTCTCTGGAGAGCTTCTCGCCAACGCTAATGAGGCGGCGAATGTGCCGGTCACCCTTGCCGAACACTTCGGCGGCATTGGTTGCGAATGATTGTACGGACATAATGTCCGTACAATCGCCACGGCGTGCTTGGTTGGCTCTAAATGCCCTTTTCGCCTCAGGATTCTCCCGTTCATACAGCTCCTTATGAGCAGCCAGAAACACCGCCATATCAAGTGCCGTCAGCGGTGCGCCAGCCACATTGGCATCCACTTCAATGCGAATGGCCTGGTCATTGGTGCAGTCGCTCACCTTGACCGGCACTTCCGCTAGGCCAACTTCTTTGGCTGCCGTTAGGCGGTGCAAACCATCCATCAGGCGATAGCCACCTTTGACCCGGCGCACCAGGAGGGGCTGCAGAATGCTGCCAACCTCATGAATGGAAGACACAATGCTGGCCACCGCTGGCTGGGAGGCGATCCGCAGGCGTTCTTCCACCTGGATGTCTGCCACCGGCAATGTGTGGGTGTTCTGCCAATTTGGAGGGGTCATGGTGGATGCTCCAGTGAAATGGGGGTCAGTTGCTTGCGGCCTGCCGTTCTGTGCGACATGGCTGTGATTTTTGATGCGCGGATCTGACCGGAAGGGGCCTCGTATGATCTGCGCGCCTGGCATTAGGTAGGCTGCCGGTTTTGAGTGGCGGCAAAGGCGTAGAAATCGTCGAGAACGCCCTGTTCTTTGAGATCCGCCATCAGGTTGGCGATCTGTTCCTGGGCGGTGCTCATGGCTTCCACGGCGGCGTCAGATTGATCCGCGAGTGCGCTCACATTCTGAGCGCCCGCTAGGCGTGCTTCGCACAAAGCGAGATGGGCTTTCTCCGCTGCCGTTCGGCGTTCTGCATAGTTCGACGTGGCGCTTGCCAGTGCGGTAGCTACGGGGGCGAGGGAGGTTCGCCGACTTACGAAGTCATCTGTCATAGCAGGAACTCCAGAAACAGGAGCGGAAGGGGCAGGGCGAAGACGCAGATCGCCCCGATGATGTCGTCCAAAACTTCCGACCCTGTCAGGGACCAATCGCGGATCCATTGGCCCCAGCCCGCCCAAAATAGGGTGGAACTGGGACCCGGCTTCGCGAGTGGCGACCGTGTTCCAAAAGCCCCCAGCGACCCATCCACGGTGTCGCTGGGGTAGTGGCTCAACCGGCCGCAGGCGCAGCCATCTTGGTTGAGGGGAGTGGGGAACGGGAGGTGGTTCATGCTCCACCCTGTGCATTCTCGAGCTTTGCAGCCTCACGGATCACTCGCTGGGAATAGGCCATTTCGATCATCTCCCGCCCAGCGGCATCAATGATGCGTTCCAGCATTGCGCTGCCTACTTCTCCTCCAGCCTGCCCATAGGTGGCTGTGCGGGCGGTACTTGGCTTGACGTCGTTTGTGCGGCACCAAGCCTCGAAACTTGACCCTGAAGATCGAAATGCACCCACAATCACCTCATGCAGGATGGTCCCGGGCTGGAATATTTTATCTTGTTTTGTCATACTGCCCTCGCATTGCGGCCTTGTATCGTGTCGTTGCATACTCACATTACACCCAAATGGGTATAGTGTCAATAAGGTGGGTGAACAATTGGGTGTACCGGAGAGAATTCGCGAGGTGTGTGAGTTTAAATCTTTGACTATTAAAGATTTATCTAAAAGAACGGGCGTCAGCTACCGTACGATTCAGAACTATATTGGCGGTGATCGAGCTGTTGGAAGTGAATTTCTAACTGCTATAAGTACCCATTTGGGCATTTCGGCATCTTGGGTTTTGACAGGTGAGGGGTCTATGTCGATTCCGCTGCCTAGTAGCGAACAGCCCGCACAGCCTATTGAGCCGGAGCAAGGAAGCGGTCCAAGTGGACGAACGGACACAAGTCTTGGATCGCCAGGTCACGTTATCCCTGCTGACTCTATGCGTTTGATGTTCTGTAGTGGGGTTGTGACCGAGGAATATGCGAACAACGGAATTGAGATGTCTAAAGAGGCGCACTTGCTAGAAACATTGTGGGTATACAATAAGATGATGTCCCAGTTGCCGGATCCCACAGATGGAGTTGCAATGGAAATTGCCTTGGGAAAAACCCTTCAGGAGCTGCGTCAGCACCTTGCCATCAAGGCAGGTTAGTCGCATCTGTTCTCCAAGCTCGTGTTTATTGTCGGCCTTCCCCTTGCTCAACATAACGGGCCTTACGGACCTGGTTGCCGCGAGGACTGTCGCCATGAGTTCAAATGCGGCTGTGCCGATCAATCGACTGTTAGCGGTACTCTCAGTCTAGTATAGCCCGAGAGGCTTCGATGCGCAGATAGTAGTCATTGCAAAAGCGGACTACTGCTCTCTGAGCGGAAACCACCTTTAACCGAACTTTTGCCCTTGGATGATATCCAAGGAGTGGAAGAGTTAGGATTGAGGTCTACCCGGATGAAAAATTCGATCGGCGACAAGCTTCGCATTCTACTATTCGTACTCATTCTGCCAGTCCTCGGGCTAAGTCTCGTCGGTCTAAATGTAATCAATCAACGACTGACACAAATACAGGCTTCGGAAACCGGCCTGAACTTGATTGAAAAGGTTTGGTTGGCGAATGCTGAACTGATTTTTGAAAACGGATCTGATACCCCACCATTGCAGCTCTGGGATATCGGTGATGAACCCGAGGCGCTCTCACAAAATTCGGTCGACACCATTTTTTCAAATCTCCAGAAATTCAACGCCGATGACGTATCACGCGAAGTTCGGCTCTCTGCGGCCAACAAAATAATCCAAGAAATTGCACGTGAAATGGGACTTACGGTCCCGCCTGATGGGTTCGCAGCGGAGTATTCTTCAGTTTTGTTTGACCGCCTTCCAGAGGTTGCCTACCGGCTCGCGGTGCTAGAAAGCCTTGTTCAAAGACTAAGCCAGAAACAACGGGTCAACTTTAACGATCAGATGGCATTTGTTGTGAACGCCGGTCAATTCAAGGCCGTGGCAGATGCCATCTCTAGGGCCTCAAAACATCCCATTGGCATGGCTGATACTCCGATTGAACAGGCGGTTACGGAAGCAGGAACCTCATTTCGTCGAAGCAGCAGTATGTTTCAAAGCGCAGCTGTGAGAACGATAAAATCAATCGAGAAGTTCCGGAAAGGTCGTGAAATTGAAATCACACAATTGCTCGAAGCCAAGACTGATTTTGACCACAGAATTGATGGATACTGGCACAAAGTTTTCTCGGCGCTGAGCCTCAGGTTGGAAGAAACAGTGGCCGACTGGCGAAGATCCTATTGGCTTGTCGTGACCATATTTCTGATCGCGATCCTAGCGTCTCTGACTATCGCGACCTTTCTAAGAAGGTCAATTTTGGAGCAGGCCGACAGTTTGCGCAACGCATTGTTGGAGCTCGACAAACAAAACGAAGCGCTTGAGAGACACAATCAAGATGCTGAGTACAGAGCCGACCATGATCCCTTAACGGGACTAGCAAACCGTAGATCTCTACAAAAGAAACTCGAACGGAGATTGCACGAGCTGAATACAAATTCATCGGCCATCACTGTAATGCACATCGACTTGGACCTCTTCAAAGAGATCAATGATACATTGGGCCATGCTGCGGGAGATCACGTCTTACAACAGGTCGCCCGAACCCTAGCTGAGCTCGCCGCCGACGACGACCTGGTGGCTCGAGTCGGAGGGGACGAATTTCTTATAATTCGTACCGGTGAACGCTTGGCAGCGGATGCAGAAAAGCTCGCCGACAATATTATCCTACAGCTTTCGAAACCATTACTTTTCCAAGAAGAGACGTGCCAATTCGGGGCTAGCATCGGTGTCGCCAAGGCGAAGATATGTGATGGCCACCTAGATATCGAAAGGCTCATGAGTGATGCTGACATTGCCCTTTACCGTGCCAAAGAGCTTGGACGTGGTAGATGCGCCCAGTTTTCAGGTGAACTTCGCGATGAAGTCTTCAAAACCAAGGCACTTTCTGACGAACTCTCTTGTGCGATACGAGAAGGGTTGATCGTACCGTACTATCAGCCTCAAGTCGATGTAAGTACTAATGAAGTCATCGGGCTGGAAGTGTTTGCCCGATGGCTTCATCCTTCAAGAGGAACATTGTCACCGGCTACATTTCTACCGATAGCAGAGCGTCTTGGCGTCATTTCCAAGATTGATACACTTATTTTGGAGCGAGCCGTTTCCGACGCTCAAAACTGGGCACATCATGGGTTTATTGTACCCAAGATATCCGTGAACCTAAGTATCCAAACGCTAAAAGAAAGAAGCTTTCTAACCAGACTTGGTGAACTCCGGCCGTTTCCATGCAGCTTGTCAATTGAAGTCGTTGAAGATTTTTGCAGTGCCCTATGCAGAGACAAACTAGCCTATTTCTTGGATCAACTGGATGAGTTGGGAGTCGGGGTGGAAATCGGTGATTTCGGCGCGGGTTATTCTTCCTTTCAAAGCATCTATGAAGTACGCCCTGATCAACTCAAAATTTCAAAAGTTCTGACTGATTTCGCGGCAACATCTGAACTCCATGTTGAAATCATACGTGCTATTCAGGACATCGCAACAAAACTAGAGATTGATGTTCTAGCCGAGGGGATCGAGGACAAGACGACCAGCGATCACCTGGCAACGCTCGGATGCATCCGGCAACAAGGCTATCAGTTCGCAAAACCAATGAGATTTGATGACCTGTTGATTTGGATGAGCGACCTTAATGCCTCCAAAAAAAGTATTCGTTTAGGCTGAAGGCGCATAGCCATTAGTTGAGGTGTGTGGCTGGTAGGTGAGTTGAAAGTCGCTTCTACTGCTACCGCTGCTTCTCAGGGTACGGGAACAGCGCGCTCAGCTCGGTACCCCACAGTAAATCGAGCTCTATTGTTGCGCCACGTAGTTCGGGAGAGTGTTGCCTCTCGAGAGCCTAACTTAATCTCTTTGGCCCAATAAAACCCAACTCAAGAGGGGTTGGGCTTTCTGTGCACTTTTAGCGGCCTTCCCCTTGCTCAACATTACGGGCCTTATCGGGTGCGCATGACACGACAATCAACCAGCGTTGTTCTTTTTGGCTGCTGCCAGCTTTTGAATGAGCAGAATGTTACCAATCTGTTCGCTCATAGGTTTCAGTGCTGATCTGTGAAACCTCTTGCGACTCTTGAACAATAACTGGCTCGGCCAGAACATCTTCCTGTGAGGTATCGTAATCTTGGCCGCCTTCCTCGCTTAGTTCTGTAAACGCATCCCACGCAGCGTCTCCAGAGCTCATGCTGCTTTCGGGACCGAATCCCTCTTCACCCTGAGAAACAGGTTCGAGCGTAATTGTTGTGTCTCCAACCGGTATTGTGAAATCAGAGCTGAAGGTGATAGGTGCGCCATTGAAGGCAGTGTCGCTAACAACTATCTCCCCCTTTATTTCCCCTTCGTAACCGGGTGGTGGAGAAACCTCGAGCGCGCTTATGTTCCAACCCGAAAGATCCACTGGCCCGCCGTCTGTTACAAGAGCATTGTCGCCACTAGTCAAGATCGTATCACGGGGCAGGCCTTCAATTCCTACGGTCGCACTGTCACTCGCACCTTCTAGCCCGATGCCCACATCCAATGTGCCGTTCACATCAACGGCGATGTCCTGATCGGCTTGTACCGTCTCACGGCCGTTCGAATCCGGGCCTTCCCATTCAAGTTTCAGACCTGCATGCCCGTAATTCTCGAAATATCGAATCTCAATGTCGTGTGTGCCGGGTTCCAATTCGATCCGACCGGAATCTTCGCGATACCTGTGATTACCATCGTCTTTGACGACCTCCTGCCCGTTGGCAAAAACTACCACACCATCGTCAGCGGAGGTGAAAAAGGTATAGGAACCTCCTTCCTCAACCGTAACCTGCCCTTGGATCCGGGTAGCAAACGTATCTTTGGAACCACTTTCCCAAAAGGATTCACCGCTGTTTTTGTAATCGATTTCTGCCTGATGGTCCTGGTGGGTGGGGTCAGCGTCCCAGTTCACGTCATCCAGCTTTCCGATCCGCTGGTCCACATCTAGGTAGTCAGCTCGAAATCCTGTCACAAACTCTGCAGTTGGCTCAGTTATTTGGGCCTCATTCACATTGATTGTAATCGGCTGACTGATGTCTGTGCTGCCTGCTGCAGCGCTGCTATCGGTCATGGTGAGCGTGGCATCCACTTGGCCTGCAAAATCATACGGCGGCGTGACTGTCAGCATTTCTGTGTCAAACCCGGTGATGTCCGCAGTGCCGCCGTCTTCCACCACCAGTGTTTTGCCGTCCGCCTCCACAACCGTGCCTGCGGGCAGGCCCTTCAGCGCCAGGTTTGTAGTCTCGCTTAGCTCAATCTCTGGATGGGCGACGTTCATCGCAATCGGCATACCGGATACAGTTTGCGCTTCGGACATATCTGGTGCCGTCACCAGCTGAGGCCCATCCATGCCCGGCCCTTCCCATTCAAGCTTCAGACCCGCATGTCCGTAATTCTCGAAGTACCGCACTTCAATATGGTGGCTGCCAGGATCCAGTTGCACTTCGCCTGATTTGGTCTGATAGGCATGGAGCCCATCGTTTTCGACGACCGGCTGCCCGTTCACGAATAACTGAGCGCCATCGTCACCGCCGAGGTCGAACCGGTATGTCCCCCCTTTGTCCACCTGCACGGCTCCGCTGATTTCTACTCCGAAGGTGTCTTCCGAGCCGCCCTCCCAGAAGGAGTCCCTGCCGTTCTCGTAATTAATCTCTGTGACCAGTTCCTGATGCGTTGGCTCCGCGTCCCAATCGATATCCTCCAGAGAACTGAGCCGCTGGTCCACATCGAAGTACCGCGCATGAAATCCAGTCGAAACCGTCAGGTCGGCGGTATCAGCCACCTCAACAGTAAAGGTTTCAGAGGTGCTGAGTCCGCCAGAGTCCGTCACCGTGACAGATACGTCGATTTCGCTGGCTTCTTCAAAGTCGAGCGCTTCAGTTTCTTTCAAGCGCAAGAAGCCATTGGAAACTTCAAAACGGTCGTCCGAAACCTCGAACATATGACTGTCATCGCCATCTGGATCTTCGAAATTCACCCGATTAACAATGGCGCCACGGACGTTTTCGGCAACAACATTCTGCGCGGATGTAACCGTGATGTTATCGACCAGTGCACCATAGCTGTCATTTTGATCGGCTGCTTCACGCAGTTCCAGCTTATCTTCGCCGGTACCGATCACCTGCATCTCAAAGGTCGTCCACTCCTTACTATCAGGATCCAATTCACCAACGAGATTATCGTTCCAATAGACTTCGACAGTGTCGGTGCCATTTGTAAGACGTTCGCGTAGATCGATGCCTAGATCATAAACTTGCCCTTCGTTGGTCTGAATGGTCTGACTGATGCTATCGACACCGCGGCCAGAGTCCATTTCTAGGTGCTGCTCGCCCTCAGAAGCATCAGTCCGGCCTAAATTGTCCCAGACTTCCATACTGGTATCAGTATCCCAACTGCCGGAATCGTCCTCTTTGAAGGCGCGCCAACGACCGGTTTCCAGACTAAAGTTTTCAAAGCTGCCATTTTCAACAAGGTTTTCACTTTCCCCTTGAAGTGTTAACCCGCCAGGAGCCTCATTCTGATCTGTCACCTCAATTGAGAAGTCTTCCGTATGCGATGTACCCGCACTATCGGTTACGGTGACCTGTACATCGATCTCAGCTTCGGCCTCATGGTCGAGCGATACGCCGTCCTTCAGCTTGAGCTGGCCCTCCACAACCTCGAAGCGGTCATCGGAGACGGAATAGCTGTGGCTGTCGCCCGCATCCTGGTCCTCAGCGGAGAGGGTGCCGACGATTGCGCCTTCTGCGTTCTCGGCAATAGCGCTGCCGGTCAGCTCGACGCCGGTCACGGCGTCATTCTGATCTGTCACCTCAATTGAGAAGTCTTCCGTATGCGATGTGCCCGCACTATCGGTGACGGTGACCTGTACTTCGATCTCRGCTTCGGCCTCATGGTCGAGCGATACGCCGTCCTTCAGCTTGAGCTGGCCCTCCACAACCTCGAAGCGGTCATCGGAGACGGAATAGCTGTGGCTGTCGCCCGCATCCTGGTCCTCAGCGGAGAGGGTGCCGACGATTGCGCCTTCTGCGTTCTCGGCAATAGCGCTGCCGGTCAGCTCGACGCCGGTCACGGCGTCATTCTGATCTGTCACCTCAATTGAGAAGTCTTCCGTATGCGATGTGCCCGCACTATCGGTGACGGTGACCTGTACTTCGATCTCAGCTTCGGCCTCATGGTCGAGCGATACGCCGTCCTTCAGCTTGAGCTGGCCCTCCACAACCTCGAAGCGGTCATCGGAGACGGAATAGCTGTGGCTGTCGCCCGCATCCTGGTCCTCAGCGGAGAGGGTGCCGACGATTGCGCCTTCTGCGTTCTCGGCAATAGTGCCGTTAGAGAGCGAAAGGCTTTCCGGTGCGTTATTTTCTTTGGGAGGTTCTGGAGATCCATCTCCAGCACTACGGTTAGCGGTCTGATTAGTTTGTTGGGCCGATGGCGCCTGAGAACCGCCAACGTCAATCGCATGCTCGGCCCCTTCATTGGGAATTTGGTGAGACCGGGCAACATTCTGACCATCATCAGCGTCTCTTCCTGTGTCTTGAGGAGCTTCTGCATCAAAAAGCACGGGGGAGCCATCGTGAGGAAGAAGCGAAGCTGCGTCTTGACTGCTGTCACCGGGCGTCTCTTGGGCGGATAAGGTGTCCACCTCTTGCACAGTGAAACTAGCGTGCCCATCAAAAGCGAGTCTTTCGGAAGCATCACCTTCTAGAGTTTCTCCAGTGTGGAGAGTACTGCGGCTTTGGTCCTCAGGTGCGGCTTGGGCGCCCTTTGACAGCCCCTCTGCAAAAGTCTCCTTATCTTTTTGATCTTTTATCAAATTGTGTGGCTGGTTTATCGAATGATCGGCTTTGCCAGACATAAGAACCTCCGGAAATACATTTGATTTTTTCATTAACACAAAACGGTTAATGCAATCTCACACGCATAGCTTGAATTTTAACTCATTCTTACCCAAAGCGTTCTGTGTAATTGATAAAGGCTTAAGGGGTTTCAATGTCTTGTGCACCAGAGTGAGTGGTATGGGGCCGGTATGGAACAAGAGACATTCAAAGGGCGTGACAGCTCCCTGGCCGTGAAGCTGCCTCTTCTGGCTGCGTCGCTGTCACTTAACGTCGTCGCATTAGTTATTCCCATCTCTATTCTCCTGATTTTTGATCGTGTGATCCCCTTTCAGTCAGTTGAAACACTGCGCATGTTAACCGTCCTCCTCCTAGTGAGCGCGGGGATCGAACTAGTTCTGCGGTGGAGCCGTTTGACATTACTGAACGGGGCTGCGGAAAAGGCAGCAGTCTCGAATTATCGGCGTTTTGCGAGCCGGATATTACACGCCAACACTCAGGCATTTTCGCGGGATTCAGCGTCGGTATACATTGATCGATTTTCCGCCATTTCCCAACTTCGTGACCATCATGCAGGGCAGAATCATGCCCTGTTGATTGACTTGCCATTCACGCTGGTTTTCGCGGTGATGGTGGCATTGATCGGAGGCTGGTTGGTTCTTGTGCCAATCACAGGCTTGGTGGCGGTACTGGTGTTTTCCCTGCTGATGAAGCGCGCTCAATGGGCGCTGTTTGACACGAGAAAATCTTTGGACAGTCGCCGGTACGCTTTTTTGTCCGAGGTGCTGTCGAGCAACGAAACCGTCAAAGCCAACCGGATGGAGCGCCAGATGCAGCGGCGGTTTGAACTGCTGGAAGATCAAACCGTTGATCTCAGCCATCGGTTGATCCGGTTTTCCGGCCTCGCTCAGAACTTCGGGGCTGTCTTTGGGCAGGTTTCTGTGGCTGCTATGGGACTGCTTGGTGCTTTCTTGGTTATCCGCCAGCAGATCGGGATCGCTGAAATGGCTGCATGTATGTTGCTGAACGGGCGGATTGTACAGCCGTTGACCAAATTGATGACACTATGGGTGCAGTCAGAGAGCGTTGCTCTGTCCTGGAGAAAGCTGCGTGAAATTGATGCGTTGGATATTGACCCGGTCTCAACAAAGTGTGCAGGCCTGATTGAAGGAAAAATCACCCTGCGCGACCTCCGGCTCCAGGGAGGAAGCGGGGATGCCGAACGCTCGGGCATAAGCTCCTTGATATTGGCGCCAGGCCAGATCGGTTTGGTTAGCAGCAATGCGATTTGGCAGATACAGGCACTTTACGATGCTGTAACTGGGCATTGTAGTCCTGCAGCGGGCGAAGTCCTGATAGACGGAGTTTCAGCGCAGTCACTCGTATCGAGGCGGGGTCAGGATGCCATTGTTATGTTGGAAAGCGATCCTGCCATTCTGTCGGGCACACTATTAGAAAATCTAAGCGCTTTTGGCGATGAGACGCATATTTCCCGGGCGAAAGAGTTTGCGGCGAAGCTGGGGCTGGAAAAGCGGATTCATCGACTGCCAATGGGGTATAATACAAAGCTAGGCTCTGGCAGTGCTTTTGAAAACGATCCCGTTAACCGGCAGTTGATTGCGCTGGTACGTGTGCTGGCGTTACGTCCGCGCATCCTGCTCTTGAACGAACCGACTGCGGTACTGGATACCACAGAGCGGGAGGACTTGGCGGAGTGTTTGGCCTCCTTGTCACCAAAGCCGACGATCCTGATGAACAGCCCTGATCCCCGCATGAAGGGTCTTGCTGATGTGGAATGCAAACTGACCTGTTTGGTGGGGGATGAGGTTGCAGATTGGGACGCGGACGCCCATGCCGAACAAACCGCAGCCGAGCAGCGAAAGGACGTGGCATGAGCCTGGTCACAACTCAAAACGCCGGTGCACTGTTGAAGGAACTGCTGCTTGTCGGAGGTTGGCAGAGCAACGACGAAGCGATAGCAGAGGCATTCCCGTATCTTACTGAAACGCTTGATCCTGACGGTTTGATCCAAACTCTTGAGAATCTGGATGTTCCCTATACCCGTGTAGCCTGTCTAGAAAGCGAGATTACTGATGCAGATTGCCCCGCGCTGGTTATCCCAGCCAATCGTAGCTGCTTCGTAGCTCTGCGCCGCAAAGGAGCTATGCTACAAATTGCGGGATTGAATGGGGGAAACCCTGGCACTCTGGAAGCACGGGTCAATCCCTGCACAGTAATCCGGATCGAGAAATTCAGTTATCAGCCTTCACACCGGGAGCATCGCACGGTTGGAGCTTCATTTGCGGCGCTGCACCAGATGATACCCGGCCTGTTGTTGGCGGGTTTCCTGACCAACCTGTTGGGCTTGCTGGCACCGCTCTTGATCATGGCCATCTATGATCGCGTGATTCCTTCCGGTTCGGTGGACATGCTGGTGGCATTGGTCGCGGGTGTAGTTATTCTGGCAACGTCTGATTTCCTGTTCCGCAGTGTCCGAACCAGGGCGCTGGCCTATGTCGGTCAGCAAGGGGAGCGCGCCCTGGCGGTTGCGCTTTTTGGAAAGCTGATGAGCCTGCCGCTGCCGCAGCTGCAAAAGTCCAGTGTGAGTCAGCAAATTGCGCGTTTCCGTCAATTTGAATCCTTGCGAGAGCTGTTCGCCGGCCAGGTGATGACAACTTTGATCGACTTGCCGTTTGCGCTGATGTTCTTTGCTGTTCTGACTTATTTGGCCCCTTCTGTCGGACTTTTGACACTTGGGCTTGCGGTACTTCTGATGTGCATCGGGGTTCTTGCGATGCCATTCCAGAAGCGACTGGAACATGCCGCGGCAGAGGCCAGCAGAGCAAGTTCAACGGTGATCCAGGATGCCGTGGAGCATCAGCGCACAATGGCCAATCTTGGCATGCAAGAACAATGGTTGCGCCGCTGTATGCCGCTGGCGGAAGCATCGGAAACAGCAACTGCTCGTGCTCGTCAGCTGCGGAACCTGATTCAGACCGTGTCGCAGAGTATTGTTGCACTTGGTTCGGTCGGAGCAATCATTCTTTGTGCACAAGGCGCGGTAGCAGGCAGTATTAGTTTTGGTGCGTTGATCGCCTCTATCGCCCTTGTTTCCAAGGTTCTCGCGCCGGTTCAAGCCTTTCAATCTTCGCTTGGGCAGATCTCCGGATTTCGCAAGAGCCAGAAGCAGGCCGATCAGGTATTATCGCTGACAGAGGAAGTAGAGCTGGGCTTGAACCAGTCTCATCAAAAAACTCTGCGTGGTGCAATTTCATTTCAGGGGGTGAACCATCGCCCAGATCCGCTGAATCCCGCGCTGCTCACAGCAGCCGGTTTCGACTGCACACCGGGAGAGCTTGTAGTAATCATGGGGCGGGATACCGCCAGCCGGACAGCGGTACTGGATTTGGCCACCGGGTTTGCGTCTCCCTCCTCCGGCGTAATCGAGCATGATGGTATCGACATCCGTCAGATCGCACGGGATGAACTGCGCAAATCAATAACCTATTCAACTTACACGCCTCAGCTCTTTCACGGGACCGTGGCACAAAATTTTCGCCTGGCTGCCCCGGCACTGAGTGAGGCGGAAATTCTTGCGGCATTGGAGCACATTGGAATCTCTGAAGAAGTCAAGGCCATGCCGGAAGGATGTGACACGCGCCTGAGCGCTCAATTTGTGGCGGGCCTACCTAGCGAACTGATCAAGTCAATTGCGCTGGCCCGGAGCATGGCACGGCAGTCATCAATATTCTTTTTCTCAGAACCGACTAACGGCCTATCACAGACCCGCCGTGATCGATTTAAGAATTGGTTGGAAAATCAGCGCGGTGCAAAGACCGTTCTGATCACCACTGCTGACCGTTCGTTTATGCAAATGGCAGACCGGCTGATTTACCTGAACGGGGATCGTGTCATCGTCAATGATACCGGACCTGCGGCCATCAAAAAGGTGCAGGCGGTTATGAAAGCAACGGGAACCTAAAAATGCGCACATCATCCAAGAAGCAGCAGGGAAACGGCCCGATTGCAAAGGCCAAGCAGAAAGAAAAAAGCCGTCAATCGCGATTTGCAGCGCTAATCTCTTTGATCTTTTCTGGCATGGTGGTTGCGCTGGTGGTCTTAGCCGGACGCACAGATGTGCCTCAGATCACCCGAGCACCGGGCACGATCGTGCCGCTTGGCGACTATACTCAAATCGAGGTGATGGAAGGCGGTATCGTCGAATATGTGCATGTGCAAGACGGCGACCAAGTTAAAGAGGGTGATGTGCTGGTCGAGTTGCGCCATCCGGATCTGGATAAGGAACAGCAAAGGCTACGTGAACAAATAGCGACCGTTGATCGCAAGCTGTCTCGCGCCCGGACCGTTTTGCGTACACTGGAAAGCGGAACAGTGATCAACGAAGACGAACTGCAAACGCTGCGCCAGAAAAACCAGCACCGCGCGGCCGCAACCTTAGAAATCTACGCCGAGAGCCAGCGTGTGAAGAGTCTGGCAATCGCTCAGCAGCAGGAAACGCTGGACATACTCCAGACCTCTCAGGGTTTCACACTAGAGCGGGTTGAACGTAAGCAGGAAGAGTTAGCGCGTGCACGCCATCTGCATAAGCAAGGTTTGACCACTTTGCGTGATCTCGGACGCGAGGCCGATCAGCTGGATGCGTTACGCACAGCGGCATCCGACGGAGAGGTCCGTTTAGCCCAAACCCGTAGCGCTCTAACACTTGTCCAGGCGGAAATGGCCGAACAAACTTTGACCTTGCGCGAAGAAATGCTGAATGTGGTCGAAGAGATGAGCGATATGCGCAGTGAACTTGCAGTGTCATTGAGAATTGTCGATCGCAAACTTGAAGAGCTGCAGATTACTGCGCCTAGCGTGGGAATAGTGCAATCCGTTGCCTTCCCCAATGAAGGTGAGGTAATTGCTCCGGGCGAGACAATCTTCGAGTTGCTGCCAACACGATTGGATTTGATGGTTGAGGCGCGCATCCCTAACAACGAAATCGGGCATGTGGGGCTGAAACAACCAGTTAATCTTACCGTTGATACCTATGATGTACGGCGTTTCGGAAAAATCCAAGGCCGGGTTGCAGCACTGTCACCTGTGCCTTTGATTGATGAGCAGACCGGCGAAACATATTTCCGCGCATCGATCCAATTGGACAACCGCTCAATCGGGTCCGGCGCGTATATGCGCCCTCTGCAAGCTGGTATGACGGTTGTAGCAGAAATGACGACTGGAGAAAAAACGTTGCTATCCTATATGCTTAAGCCGGTACATCAAACTATGAACAATGCGTTCAATGAACGCTAACATTCGCTTTGGTGTGAGAGAGCGACGTTGACGCCTGATCGGTCGGACGAAAGATGGCATGAGCACGAAACTGCCTTCCATCAGCGACAGTCAATTTCGGCCGCTCTACCTGTATGAAGTGGTTCCGGTAGAGCACATTCGTCAGGCAGGTTTTCAACCAACCAAATGTGCTCCATTTCGGGCGGTACGCGCCCGTGGCTACGAGCTCCAATGCAGTGGAGAGGCTTTGTTCTCTCCGTGGACCTACAAAGCCTTTTCACATTCAGCAAGAGACGCGTGGCTAAGGCGAAAGGCAGGTTTGTTCGCAATGCGTGAGGCCGCACGGGTTTTGTCTTTGCTGCCGCAGCGAACGAGGGTTTGGCGAACTTTGCACCTCAATGGCTCTGATCTGATTTCGCCCCAGAACGGCAGCATTCAGAATTTTGCAGAACTACCGTTCAATTTGGTGCCGCAGGGCAGGGGAGAGGGGACCCCGTTCACACCGAAAAATCTGTTCCTAGTTCGCAGTGTGGTTCAGCCTTGTCAGAATTCATCAAGAGGTTGCCACCTATAACAAAATCCCTTTCTGGGAACGGGAACGCCTCAACGCGGTCTAGTTCCTAGTTCGGAAGTAGAGAAAATGAACCTTGCTGGTCACCTCGGGCCCGCAAGGCGCTATTATTAAGGGCAGTTGGAGAGTTGGGGAGTTTGAAAGGGGAAGTGTCTCAAAATCGTCTGTCGTTTCAGTTTGAGCGATTTAGGCCATCTTTGAAAGACAACGCCCTCCAAGCTTTCAAACCCCATAAACACCTCTTAAAGCCTGTTTTAAATGGCTCTATCCGGTATCTTCCGGCTTCATCCGGGGTCTTCCGGTTACTGCAATATCAAGTGTCTCCTAACACTTGGCTGTAGCGGGACACTTCGTTTTGCAGTGCGGGACACTTCCCATTGCAGCAAATTTTTCAAGACGAACGCCATGTTTTCTATGCCAAAACTGAACCCGTGGCCATCCACTTTTTGTACCAGTTTCGGGGTGAGTTTGGGACACTTCGCATTGCAGTACGGGACACTTCCCATTTCAAACTCGGTTATATCGCATCCCGAACCGCTTAAAATATCCGGCTGCTGAGTTCTTTAAAGGTCGTTTGAAGAGGTTTTAAACTGCTCGGAGCCGAGCTCTTGGGGCACGCCCTTCAATTCTTCCCAACTTTAGAGCTGTAGCATTGCACTCAGAACTGCACCGACCTCCTGCAGGAAAGAGCGCTACATGGGCGCCCCCTCCATTGCGTTTTGGTTCAGGGACTTCCAACTTACACAGAACGCGGGCGGCGCGCTCCCGGACAGGTTTCAAAATGGGCATCGCTATACTTCTCTGGTCGGGCTCGCGACGAGCGTCGGCCGCTCAGTCCCAAATGGCGCTAACGGCTGCTCGCAGCCCAAAGCGGACATGGACATCTAGCACTGAGGGCCGAAACCAAACATCAGCTGCGAAGACTGTGCAACTGAGTAGTTTCATTGAAAACTGACATTCAACTGATACTTTAGTGGGCTTGGCGCAAGCAGCTTAGGAGCCGCGCTCTCAAATTCACAACTGTCGATGCATGAGGGATGTAAAGCGGTTTGCGATGGGATGTTTGAAGTGAAACCTATACAATTATGAGGTTGCTACAGGTCGCGCACAACCGGAACAATTTCTCGCAATCCGTCGCGAAATTGATGCTGCGCCACGAGAAGAGCGCCCGCAAGCGGATCATCCTCTAGCATCTCGATTTTTCCGCCAGATTCGATCCGGAATTTGGAACAAGATAGGACGTCGCCGTGAACAACATTCGCTGTCATGACAAAGCTTCGGTCATCCTGTCCTAGCACTTCCACGGGTTTGAACAGCTTTTCAAGTGCGTCCGCCACTTCGGGATTTTCAATCGAAATACCCAGTTCAGAAAAACGCTCGACAATTCTAAAAATACCGTTTTCTCCGGAGACATAGCTGCAGAAGAAGCGCATGTAGGCTTCGGCCTCTTCCACTTGTTGCAGCCTCAATTCTGCGCCCGCACGATCATTCACAGCATGGATACCACCGGATGAACCGTCGAGATGGACGAATGTTCCCCCCAAATCGAGGTATGAGAAAACGCCAAACGAACCAGAACTTCGCTCAATCAAAACCTCAGCAAGTGTGACGCCAACATAGAAAGTGAGCGGTGTGCACCTGACATTTCGGACCACGCCGTCTGGAAGATCGACGCGGGCCTTGGCCAATAGAAAAACCTTCAAGATGTCATCGCGGCGTTCTGCTTCGGGCTGCGTCCAGCCCAGATCCATTGGATGAGGGACCGGCCAAGGGTCTGACGGCGCAAGGGATTTGGTCAAAGCGATAAGATCTTCTGAAAGTTGCTTTTCTGAAAGGTCCCGGTACGCGTCACGGTTCTGCTCCAACCGATCCTTTATCTCGTCGACGAGCTTTTCGGCAGGGGTGCCGAGCGCACGCGCAAAAACCTGAATGACGTTTTGCTGCCCGCCCCTTACAGCCACATCGACTGCGGTTTCTTGGGTTTTCGAATGGGCAAGTTTGAGATCAGCTTTCGCTGCTATCAGGGCTTCTACGATCTCGCGGTGACCGTTCTGGGCAGCCATCAACAGTGGGAAGGTGCCATTCTCTTGACTGACCGCATTCACATCGGCCTTGGCGTCGATAAGCGCTTCTACGATCTCGCGGTGGCCGTTCTGGGCAGCCATCAACAGCGGGACGGTGCCATTCTCATGATTGGCCGCATTCACATCGGCCTTGGCGTCGATAAGCGCTTTTACGATCTCGCTGTGACCGATCTGGGCAGCCATCAACAGCGGGAAGGTGCCATTCTCTTGATTGACCGCATTCACATCGGCCTTGGCGTCGATAAGCGCTTTTACGATCTCGCGGTGGCCGTTCTGGGCAGCCATCAACAGTGGGAAGGTGCCATTCTCTTGATTGACCGCATTCACATCGGCCTTGGCGTCGATAAGCGCTTCTACGATCTCGCGGTAACCTTCCTGGGCAGCCATCAACAGCGGGACGGTGCCATTCTCTTGATTGACCGCATTCACATCGGCCTTGGCGTCGATAAGCGCTTCTACGATCTCGCGGTGGCCGTTCTGGGCAGCCATCAACAGCGGGACGGTGCCATTCTCATGATTGGCCGCATTCACATCGGCCTTGGCGTTGATAAGCGCTTTTACGATCTCGCGGTGGCCTTCTTGTGCGGCAAACAAAAGTGGGAAGGTGCCAGTCTCTGAGCCTCCCCCAATGAAGTGGTCCGCCCCTATGTTTAGAAAAGCGGAGGACCATAGATGGCTATTAAGAGACCGAAGCCCGAAGAGATTGTCGTGAAGTTACGGCAGGTTGAAGTGTTGATGGGGCAAGGGATGCCCCGGATTGATGCAATCCGTCAGATCGGCGTGACGGAGCAAACCTATTACCGCTGGAAGAAGAAGTACAGCGGAATGGGCACAGAGCAGCTTAAGGAACTGAAGCGGCTCCAGAAGGA
>NZ_OMPQ01000009.1 GCF_900313025.1 Pseudophaeobacter sp. EL27 | reverse complement strand
GCCTAAGGAGGGCCCTGATGGCTGATACCATGCAATTTGACCTCGTAAGCCCGGAGCGTAGCCTTGCTTCGCTCCAGGTGAACGCGGTGCAGATCCCTGGCGCGGAGGGTGACATGACGGCGATGCCGATGCATGCACCCACCATCACCACCCTGCGTCCGGGTGTCCTGCGGGTTGAAAGCTCGCAAGGCAACTCGGAGTTCGTGGTCACTGGCGGTTTTGCCGAAATCAGCGCTGAGGCCCTTTCGGTCCTCGCTGAAAAGGCAATCCCAATGGATGAGATGACCCGCGCCCATCTGGACGAGCTGATCGAAGAGGCTCGTAACATGTACAAAACCGCGCAGGAAGCGGAGCAGCCCCACGACATCGTGGAAGAGGCCGCAAAGCTCCTGTCGGACATGGAGGCCCTGGGCACCCATATGAGCCTGTAACGGCCCGTAGGATCACGCTCAGTGTGTTCACCAGACTTAGAAACCGGCCCGTCATCGTGATGGGCCGGTTTTGTTTTTTGAATCTTAGAATTATTTGGTCTTTAATGGTCGGACTGCGGTTTTGCCTGCGGATAGATTGAAATTGGAACGGTAAGACATGCAAAGACTTCGCAATCCACGCACCGGAATTGACCAGGGCGACCTGGTGTTGTTTTCCGAGTTCGACAGTGGTGGCAGCATGTGGACCGGGGAGGGCGCCCGGGAGCGCCGCAAACTGGTGCGTTTTAAAGAGACCTACCGTCGCCCACCAGCCGTGCAGGTCTCGATATCGCTCTGGGATATGGATACCAATGCCGCTATCCGCGCCGAGCTGGTGGCGGAGAATATCACCACAACGGATTTTGAAGTGGTGTTCCGCACCTGGGGCGACAGCCGCATCGCCCGCCTGCGCGCTGCTTGGATTGCGATTGGAGAGCTGCCCTTTGACGACGATTGGGACGATGTGGATTGAACCCCTCGGGGTTTGACACGTTAGAGCTCTGTTTCACCGCCACCGCGTCCGAACCGAGGGGGGAAGCGAAGCGCCCGCCCCGTGGGGGCGGTTCGGGCGCTGCCAAAGCAGAGCTTTGGCAACTTACGCAGGCTTGTTGTGTCACTCCCTGAAGGCTCTCAATCCGGGACGGAGCGGATATTGACGCCTTTTCTTTGTTGATGGCGGTCATCAACTAAAACAGTGCCATGCTGCCAAAAGTCCTCCACCTTTCCCCACCAGAATGCGGTTTCTGATTGCAGATATTGAGCGAAGTCTTTCGGTTCGGTCCCAGTATGCAAGTTTTCGTTTTGGAGGTCTTCAATAAAGCCGACGATCGCCGCCTCCTTTACATAGGGCTCCCCCTCCATCAGCCACCTTTCAACAACTTCGAAAATCTTGCCCAATTCCTCAGTTCGGCCAGATGACAATAATTCCGAACACTCACAAACCAAATCGGAGATAAGTAGGTAGTAAGGAAGCCCGTCGAGATCGCCAGCCCAATTATCTAAAAATTCTTGCCACTTACCATAGAAGTTAGGATAGGCAACGATAATGGGTTCGAACATTTGCTTGCGATTGATCATGTTCTTCTTCTTCTCACCAATTGCGAATGTGTGCAAGGGAGAGGTTTCAAAGCGTTGGAATTGGCTCAATCCTGACTTTGAGGTGAAAGCTGGCCTTAGGTACACGATTCCGGAAACGCTTCGCCAATTCACGTCGTGGGACCAAATTCTCACCACTTGTTCGGATGCCTAAGCTGTTGCAAGCTGAGTGACACAGGAAGTGCGCGTGTTTTGCCGCTGGGTCTTGCACGAGGCCCGCGTGGTGTTTCGCTTTGGGAGGGGGCTGTCATGACCTTAGAGACCACCAAACCCACGCCATCTAAAGGCTCAAACTCCCAGCGTCGACCGCAGCCGCAGGTTCAGACCTTGAAGCCGGGTGATATCACGGCCTCGCTTAGGGCTGGGCTCTCGGACTATTTCGCCTATCCGGTGATGAGCAGTTTCTTTGGGCTGTTCTATGCGGTCTTTGGCATTCTCTTTGTCTGGTGCCTGATCTGGCTGGGCAAGATCTGGATGATCATTCCGGCCATGGTGGGCTTTCCGCTGGTGGCGCCTTTTGCCGCTGCCGGGCTCTATGAGATGTCGCGGCGACGCCAAAGGGGCGAGGTGTTTGGCTGGGGCGAGATCCTGATGGTCATGGCGGCTCAGCGCAAACGAGAGATGGGTTGGATGGCCTTTGTCACGCTCTTTGTCTTCTGGGTCTGGATGTATCAGGTGCGGCTCTGGTTGGCGGTGATCCTGCAGGATGCCTCTTTTTCGGATCTGGATGGGTTCTTGCAGACCGTGTTTTTCACCCCCGAGGGCTGGACCTTCCTCGCCATTGGCACCTGTGCCGGGGCCTTTTTGTCGACCGTTTTGTTTTCGGTGACGGTTGTCTCTATGCCGATGTTGCTGGACCGGGAGGTTGATTTTGTCACTGCCATGCTGACCTCGGTCCGGGTGGTGGCGCAGAACCCCGCCGTCATGCTCGGCTGGGGGGGGATTATCTCAATCACCATGATCCTGTCGCTAATCCCGTGGTTTTTGGGGTTGATCTTTACCCTGCCGGTGCTTGGCCATACCACATGGCATCTCTACCAGCGCGCTGTCGCGTCTTCGCAGGCATAACATCACATCTGCCGCGCACAGAAAAAGGCCCCGGCAGAATTCTGCGCGGGGCCTTTGTGATAGGCGTGAGACCAGCTCAGACGCCGTTTGAGTAGAGCGACTCGTAGATTGGCACCAAGGTCTTGTCCTCAAACAGCGAGGAGACAGAGGTGCCGTGCCAGATATTCAGGATCGCCTGGGTGAACAGCGGTGCTGTTGGCAGAACACGGATATTGGGTGTGTTGAGGATCTCTTCGGTGGGCTGAATGGAATCTGTCAGCACCAGCGACTTCATCACCGAGTTCGACACACGCTCGACCGCAGGGCCGCTCATCACGCCGTGGGTGATATAGGCGTGGACCTCTTTGGCGCCATTGTCCAGCAGCACCTGCGCCGCCTTGCACAGGGTGCCGGCGGTGTCGCACATATCGTCGATGATCAGGCAGATCTTGTCCTGAACATTGCCGATGACGGTCATCTCAGCCACTTCACCGGCTTTTTCACGGCGCTTGTCGACGATCGACAGCGGTGCGTTGATGCGTTTGGCCAGTTCCCGGGCGCGGGCAACACCGCCCACATCGGGGGAGACCACCATCAGCTCATCCATCTGGCCCTTGAACTGGTTTTTCACATCCAGTGCAAAGATCGGCGAGGCATAGAGGTTGTCCACCGGAATATCAAAGAAGCCCTGGATCTGCGCGGCATGCAGATCCATGGTCAACACGCGTTCGATTCCTGCACCAGTCAGCATATTGGCGACCAGTTTGGATGAGATCGGCGTGCGCGCCTTGGTGCGGCGGTCCTGGCGGGCGTAGCCGAAATAGGGGATCACTGCAGTGATCCGCTGGGCAGAGGAGCGACGCAGCGCATCTGAGATGATCAGCAGCTCCATCAGGTTGTCATTGGCCGGATTGGAGGTCGGCTGAATGATAAACATATCCTCGCCGCGCACGTTCTCGTAGACCTCAACGAAGATCTCGCCGTCGTTGAAGCGTTCAACGCGCGCATCAACCAGACCTTGGTCGACACCACGGTGCATGCTCATACGGCGGGCAATGGAGTTGGCGAGTGGGAGGTTTGCGTTCCCAGCGATGAGCTTGGGTTCGTTCAAAGTCGGCATTGGCTGATATCCCCGGCAGCAATGGCTATGTGACAGATTCGTGATCTTGCTCACCGCTTAACATGTGCGTAGCTTTCAGCCTAGTTCTAAGCGGGAGAAAACCAAAAATGGCCACCATAGATTTCTACTTCTCGACCCTGTCGCCCTATGCATACTTGGCCGGAACACGGTTGGAGCAGGTCGCGGCGCGACAGAATGCCCAGATCAATTACAAGCCGATGGATATCATGGCGCTGTTTGGGCGCACCGGAGGCACCCCGCCCAAGGAACGTCACGTCTCGCGGCAGGAGTACAGGTTGATCGAACTGGAGCGGCAGGCGAAAAACAATGGGCTGGCGATCAATCTGAAACCGGCGCATTGGCCAACCAATGCCGCGCCCTCGTCTTATGCCATCATCGCGGCGCAATCGGCTGACGGTGGAGATATGGGCGCTTTGGTGCATGGGCTGATGCGTGCTGTCTGGGCTGAGGAACGCGATATCGCTCAGGACGATGTGATCAAGTCCTGTCTGCAGAGCGCCGGCTTTGACCCGGCACTGGCGGATAGCGGGCTCTTGGCCGGCGCGGAGAGATATGCGCAAAACCTCGAGGATGCGGTCAAGGCCGGTGTTTTTGGTGCGCCTTTTTATGTGACCGAGGATGGGGCGCGGTTCTGGGGGCAGGATCGGATCGAAGACCTGGAACGACATCTGGCGGGGTGAGCCAGCCCCTCTAATTCGTCAGCCCAGGCCAGTAGATCGGCCTGGGGAAGTAGGAGAGCAATTGATGAAGGACGGCAGTTTGGGTGACATTTATTCCCGTACATTTGGAGCGGGGCCACGCCGGGTTCTGGCGGTACATTGCTCACTGGCCCATTCCGGTGCCTGGCGTGGCCTTGGTGATGTCCTGAAGGATGAGGTGACCCTCACCGCCTTTGACATGTTTTCCCATGGGCGCAGCCCGGATTGGGACGGGGTGGGAGATTTCCAGACCGCCAATGTCGAGGCTGGGTTGGCGCTGTTGGACAGGGAGTCGGGACAGGTTGATCTGATTGGCCATTCTTTTGGTGCCACTGTGGCGCTGCGTATGGCCCAGGCCCGCCCCGACAAGATCAGGAGTTTGGTGCTGATAGAGCCGGTTTTGTTTGCGGTCACGCGTTTGGAGGCGCCGGAGCTACAGGCGGCACTGGAAGCAAAAGAAGCGCCTTTTAATGATCTGTTGAGGGCAGGAGATGTTGAACAGGCCACCCGGTTGTTCAATCGCATGTGGGGCACAGGCAAGCCAAAATGGGCGGATATGCCGGAGCAGGCACGGGCCACCATGGTGCGCGGCATGAAGGCTGTGCCGGAGAGTTTTGAGGCGCTCTATCTGGATGACAAAGGCCTGTTGTTGCCCGGCGCGCTGGATCCGGTGGCTATGCCTGTTTTGTTACTGAGTGGAGGAAGCAGCCAGTCGGTCATGCCGCTGATCAACGAAGGGTTGGCGCGAAGAATGCCGCAGGCGATCACGCAGGTGGTGCCGGAGGCAGGACATATGTTGCCGATTACCCATGCTGGGGTGACCGCAGAAATTCTGGACCAGTTCTGGCGTGGAAAGCAATAGGGGGCGCTGCCCCCCTGCGCCCTATCGGGCCCAGTCCCCCGGAATATTTTGGGAAAGGTGAAAGCCGGGGGAGAGGTGCAGAGGGGCTCGGCGGTTTAGGCAATCAGAGCCAGGAAGTGATCCATCTGGTCGCGACTTATTGCCCAGTCACAGACAAAACGCGCGGCGATTTTCTCATTGGGGTCGCCATCTAACGGACCGTCCCAGAGGTGGTAGGCGGCACCCGCCTCAAACAGGCGCTGGTGAGTGGCGCGGGGCAGGGCGGCAAAGATCATATTTGCCTGGGGCTCATGCAGGAAGGGGGCATCGGCGCGGCGCAGGCCTTCAGCGAGATAGGCGCAGTTTTCATTGGCCTTTCGGGCGTTGTCGCGCCACAGATCATCGGTGAGATAGGCCAGCATCTGGGCCGAAAGATAGCGGTGCTTGGAGAAGAGATGGCCGCCGCGCTTGCGGCGCAGCTCAAACTCCCAGGCTTTCTTGGGGTCAAAGAAGATCACCGCTTCAACCCCCATCAGGCCGTTCTTGGTGCCGCCAAAGGAGAGAGCATCAATGCCGCTTTTCCAGGTCATTTCTGCCGGGCTGCACTCCAGCGCCACCAGGGCATTGGCAAAGCGGGCCCCATCCATGTGGACGGGCAGGTTAAATTCCTTGGCCACGGTGGTGAGTTCCTGCAGTTCGGCCAGGCTGTAGATGGTGCCGCGTTCGGTGACCTGGGTGATCGAGACCGGCCCGCGCTGGGGGCCATGGACGCCGCGCGTCTCTTCCTTCGCGATGGTGGCGCGAAGGTTGGCAGCGGTCATCTTGTCATCAAAACCGGGGAGGCCAGGCACCAGGGTGAGCTTGGCGCCGCCGGTGTAGAATTCGGGCGCGTTACACTCATCTTCGTGGATATGGGCCGTGGGGGTGCAGAAGATGGTCTCAAAGGGCTGGCACAGGGTTGCAAGTGCCAGCACATTGGCGGCTGTCCCCGTGGCCACCAGATGGACGGCGGCCTCGGGGGCCTCGAAAATCTCGCGGACGCGTTTTGTCACTTCGACCATTTCGGCATCAGCCCCATAGCCCATGGCGTAGCCTGTATTGGCCTCTGTCAGGGCGGCCAGAACCTGGGGCGGCACCGGGCCGGAATTGTCAGAGGCAAAAAACATCAGATAGGCTCCTCGATGATATGGTCTTCCCAGTCTTCTTCGGGGGTGTCGAATTCGGAAACCGTCCAGCCACGCACGGTGACGCCGGCGGTATGGGGGCTGTTGGGATCGCCAGTCAGCAGGGGATGCCACTGGGGAAGCGGTTTACCCTCCCAAAGCAGCCGATAGGCGCAGGTTTGCGGCATCCAATAGGCGTGGCTGTCCAGATTATCGGGCTTGAGCACGATGCATTCGGGGATGAACTGGTGGCGGTTTTCATAGTGGGCGCAGTGGCAGGTCTGGTCGTCCAGCAGGCGGCAGGCCACGCGGGTCAGGGCGACTTCGCCGCTGTCCTCGTCCTCGAGTTTGTTGAGGCAACATTTGCCGCAGCCGTCACAGAGCGCTTCCCATTCCTGTTGGTTGAGCTTGTCGAGGGGTTTCTTTTCCCAGAACCGAGCGGACAGGCCCTTGCGGTCGATGCCGTCGCTCATGTCCGGGTCCGTTCTGCCGCTTGTGCTTCGGCATCCAGGATCTCGCGGGCACGGGCGCAATCGGCATCCATCTGGGCGATGAGCGCCTCCAGCCCGTCGAATTTCATCTCGGGGCGCAGATAGTCCACCAGCGCGACGGACAGGGTGGCGCCATAGAGATTGCCGGTAAAGTCGAACAGGAAGGTCTCGATATTGGGGTGAGAGCCGTCAAACATTGGCCGCACACCAACGGAGGCCGCGCCCTGATAGCTGCCTTGATGCGGTCCATCCAGCACGTCCACCAGCACCGCATAGACCCCAAAGGCCGGTGGGTGCAGCCCGTCGATGGACATATTGGCGGTGGGAAAGCCCAGATCACGGCCGCGTTGCTCGCCGCCGATGACCTCGCCTTCTATCCGGTGCCAATGGCTGAGCATGGCGGCGGCATCACGGGGGCGCCCCTCGCTGAGCGCTGTGCGGATCGCCGTGGAGGAAACCGTATCGTCGGAATGTTCCATCAGGGGCGCAATGGTGACGCCAAAGCCCATCTCTGCGCCAAAACGTTGGAGATCCTCAGCTGTGCCGCTGCGCCCCTTGCCAAAGCAGAAGTCGGCGCCAACCACTACATGAGTCAGTCCGAGACCCTCTGATATGACTTTGCGAGCAAATTCTTCGGGGGGCAGGCCCGAGAGGGCAGCGTTGAAGTTCAGCTGATAGAGCCGTTCAACCCCCAGCTTTTCCAATCGAGAGGCGCGGGCCTCGGGTGACATCAGGCGAAAAGGGGGGGCGTCAGGGGCAAAGAAGGCGCGCGGGTGCGGCTCAAAGGTCATCACCCCGAGCGGCGCATCGGGTGCGGCGGCACGGGCCAGGTCAATGACGGATTGATGGCCCCGGTGGACGCCGTCAAAATTGCCGATCGCGACGCTGGCGCCACGGTCTTGCTCTTCTACAAATTGATAGTCTCGGATGATGCGCATGGGCTCTGCCTAGCGCTCCGCACTGGGGCTTGCAAGTCTCGGCGTTACGGAACTTTGCAGCAGGGGATTTTGGTCGCCTGCTGCACAGGGCGCGGCGCTAGTCGAACTTGCGCGAGGGAGCCATGACCATGGCTTCGCCGACCAGGACTTTTTTACCGTCGACCATGCAGCGGCAATCCAGTTTCACCCGGCGTTTGTCGATGACGATATCCGTCACCTCGACCTCGGCCAGAACCAGATCGCCTGGGCGCACGGGCGCGAGGAAGCGCAGCGACTGGCTCATGTAGATGGTGCCGTGACCGGGCAGCTGCTCGCCAATAACGGCAGAGATCAGGCCAGCGGTCAGCATGCCATGGGCGATGCGGCCCTGAAAAATGGTATCCTGGGCGTAATCGTCATCCAGATGCACCGGGTTGCGGTCGGTGGAGACCTGGCTGAACATCTCGATATCCTCATCGGTGATCACCTTGCGGACATAGCGCGTCATACCCATTTCGATGTCTTCGATGCAGATGGTTCCGCGTGGCATGTTGTCCAACATTTGATCCTCCATGAGATCTCCCCTTTCGAGGCTGGCAAGAAATTTTCGAGCGCTGACGTTCGAGTTCTGGCAACTTTATTACTTTGCAGGTGCAGAAAATCAAGAGATTTCTAAAGAGAATTCTGAGATTGAAATTCACGCACTCCCTGGCCTTGGGCACAAAAACACCGGCACAGGTAGATCTGGTGCCGGTGTTGAGAGTTCTTTTAATATATTGAAATTAGTCGTGTTTTCACCCTAGCGCAGGAAGCCGATGCTATAGGTTGGGGCCGAACCTTCTTGGGCAAGGTATGCGGCAAGCGCCTCTGCGTCTGGCTGGACCGATGTTTTTGTCTCACTGGCTGCCAGTCCACCGGTGATGAAGAGGGAATCGATGCTCTCTCCCATGGCGCCGGCGATATCGGTATGAGGGCCATCGCCGATTGCCAGAATATCGCCATCGGCGATGTCGGTCCCCAATTCGGCCAGGCGGCGGCGGGCCAGATCGTAGATCGGCGGGTGCGGTTTGCCAAAGTAAAGGCTCTCGCCGCCCATTTCGGTGTAAAGACGCGCCAGGGCACCGGCGCACCATTCCCGTTTTTCGCCACGATCCACGATGATATCGGGATTGGCACAGAGCAGTTTCATGCCCTTTTGCTTGGCGTACAGGAAATCCGCCCGGTTCACATCGGGGTCGGCCATGGTGTCAAAGGGACCGCAGCAGACGATGCCCTCGGCCTCGGCCAGGGGAACACGGGTGATTTCAACCGGGTTGTGAATGACGTGAAGCGGCTCAAAGAAGTCGGCATCGCGTTGCCATTCGCCCATAAAATAGACCTTGTTGCCGACGGCGCCGGTAAACATGGCCGAGCGCGCAGAATCGCCCGAGGTGGCGATGGTGTCATAGGCGTCATCGGGCACCCCAAACTGTGCCAGTTGAGCGGCGACGCCAGCGCGTGGCTTTGGCGAGTTGGTGACCAGCACCACGATGCCACCGCGCTGGCGGTAGGCCTGTAGCGCAGCAACGGCCTCGGGGTAGGCGGTGATCCCGTTGTGGACGCAGCCCCACAGATCGACAAACAGCGCGCGATACCGGTCGGAGACCTCGGACAGGGATTGGATGATCTGGGACATGGGCTGACCTTTGAGACGGGAAGCGAGTTACCTGCTGCTATGCCAAACTGAGGGGGATTTGACCAGTCTCTCTTGCTGAGCTGTGGCGGCAAGGCCCAAATGCCGATCTAGGGTTGTGGACTGCCGCAGGGAAAAACTTGACGCTGTACCGTGAACGGGTCATCAATTCCGAGATTCTCAAGAGGTAAATTGATGAAAAACATGACTTTAAAGATCGCCACTCTGGGGCTGTGTTTTGGCTTGACCGCCTGTGGTACCACCTACCAGTTGCCCGAGATTAGCCCAGATCAGACGGCTCAGGCGTCGCAGATCTTTGCACAAGCTGCAGCAGAACCGGCCAGGGCAAACCTGTCGAACGCGGCCGCCGAACGACGGTTTCGGCGTGTGGCAGCACGGATAGAACCGGTTGGGCGCAGCTATTGTGAAACCCTGACCAAGGACACAGCGGGCAGCAACTGCGCGGTCGACATTGCCATTGATCGCCAGATGGAAGACCGCAACGCCTATTTCACTTATCGCGAAGGGCAGCCAATCATCCGGGTCTCCTTGCCTCTGGTCAAAGACACCAGAAGCGACGATGAGCTAGCCTTTGTCTTGGGACATGAGTATGGCCATCTGATTGGCAAACACACGGAAAAACAAAAGCAACAGGCCATTGCTGGCGCGCTTATCGTTGGGGTGATTGCTGGGGCAGTGACCGCTGATTCCGGTGTTTTTGACAGTGGGATTGTGGAAGCTGGGGTCGGGATCGGTGCTGCCGTCGGCACCTATGCCTATTCCCAGAGCTTTGAGCTGGAAAGCGACACATTGGGCACCCGTATTGCCGATGCCGCTGGCTATGATGCGGTGGAAGGCGCCAAATACTTTGCCAAGCCCGAGGACGCACGCACCACCGCCGGGAAGCTGTCCTTTTGGGGCACACATCCGCCGGATGCCAAACGGCTGGCAACTGTTCTGGCCACAGCGGATCAAATCGAAGCAAATGTCGGCTTGCAGCGGGTAGAGTGACCGCCTGCTGATTGAGCAAAAAGGAGGGCGCCCGAGGGCGCCCTTTGTTGTTTCCAAGCTGTTACTGAGGAAGCTCAGCGCGCTGCGGCTCAGACCTTGAGGTTGGGGATGATCTGCTTTTTGCGGCTCATAATGCCGGGCAGGACAACGGCGTCGCCCTCGACAGTGACGCCAAAGCTTTTTTCGGCGACGGCTTTGACCAGATCGTTGGGCACCATCAAAGTGGCTTCTTCGTTGAGGATATCCACCACGAACAAGAGAACCTGATCAACGCCGTCCTCAGAGGCGACGGTGGTCATGGTTTCCATCAGGCTGGCCTGGCGGTCCAGCACCACGGCAGGGGCGGTGGTTTCCAGAACCGAGACGCGGAACTTGGTGCCCTCAACAGCGTATTCCTTGCTATCCATGCGCAGCAGTTCAGCATCCGAGAAGGAGGAGACATCGGATTTGGCTGCAAACATCTCAGCAGCATAAGCGGCAATGTCGATGCCCAGATCTGCGGCCAGCTTTTCTGCAACGGCACGGTCGTGATCGGTGGTGGTGGGGGAGCGGAACTCAAGCGTGTCCGACAGGATGCAGGTCAGGGCGGCGCCTTTGATGGCTTCGGGCATCTTGGCCATGTCGTCACCGATCAGATCATACATGATGGTGGCAGTGCAGGCGAGCGGACGGATGGTGATGTCGATAGGGCCTTTGGTTTCCAACCCGCCAACCAGTTTGTGGTGGTCGATGATGGCCTGAACATCGGCGCCATTGATATTGGCGGGCAGCTCGGCGGGGTTGTTGGTGTCAACGATGACAACAGCTTGATCGTCGGTTACATCGGCAATGATCTCAGGCTTGTCCAGGTTCCAGCGCTCCAGCAGGAAGGCCGCTTCGGTGTTGGGTTCGCCCAGCAGTTTGGCTTCGGCAGCGACACCTTTGATCTCATTCAGGTACCAGGCCCAGATGATTGGGGAGCCGGTGGAATCGGTGTCAGGGGATTTGTGGCCAAAAACTTGGACGGTCATGATGCTATCCTATGAACAAATGGGAGTTTGCGCGCCTTATAGCAGGGAGAAACCACTTGTCACCCCACCAGAGCTGCAATGCGGCAATGTAGTCTACGCAGTGCTGCGCTTTGGTGGGTTTGGCCTTTTGCAAGCCAATCCCGACGCCGGTGACTAAAAGGGCGCGCGGGACAGGCGATATCCCTGCCGTTGCAGCAGGTTGAGAACACCGGTTTCCCCGGGCAGATGCAGGGCGCCAACGGCCACCACCAGATTGTCGCCCTCTGTGCCCTCGATCACCGGGATCCAGGCTTTGTTGCGGCGTACCAACACAAGATCCATCCCACGCTGCCAGAGCTGTTCTGCCTCGTTTTGTGCAAAGGCACTGCTTTGGTAGAAGCTGCGCTCGATCCGGGCTAGGGCGCGCCAGGCCTGCTCGTCGAAATAGCTGTGGGTCAGGGTGACAAATTCATCCGTTCCCTGTCCGGCCATACTGAGTGTGAGCCGCATCTGGCGAATTTGCTCTTCCAAGGAATCCGCGTTCATCGCCTGGATGATGGTCATCGGATCCTCCAGAGACCGCATCGGGATCCCGGCGGCCGTGGCGGCCTTTTGCAGGCGTTTGTCGAGGCCGAGCTCCCTGGCCTCGGTGGATTTCAGACAGGGCGGGGCAGACATGGACAGCCCCAAAAACCAGGGGCGCATCTTGGCTGCCATCCAAGAGGGTAGGCCGTGTTTCTGCGCCAAGGTAGAGATCATTGCCCATTCCTCGGCTGGAAGTCGATCAATGAGCGAAGGGCCTTCGGTGATGAAGGTCAGCTCAGGTGAAGTTCCAAGCTTTGTTTGAAGCTCTTTCTCGTCCTCGGGGGTGATCTCCAGCAGAAGCTGGTCGGCACCTGAGACCAATGGCTCCAGACGCGCCGCTACAGCTTCCATGCGTGGATCATTAAAATGCATGGTGCCAATCACATGAATCCTGCGGTCTCCGCGCTGGGCGATTCAGTGATTGCCCTCGACAAAGGGGGCGTCGGCAATTCTGGCCTCAATCCAGCTTTGGTCCTGGGGTGTCAGAGCCTTGCGCAGGTCGGTGCCGGTGCAGGCGGCTTGCGCCCAGACGGGCAGCAACAGAAAAAGAATTGAAAAAATCAGCCGCATGGTCTCTCCGTAAAAATCAATTATGCGACCTCTGATGTCGCCGTCACATGTCGCAGGATGGGCAAGTTGGTGGTTAGGAAGCTGCGCGATAGGCCTATTGAAAGGCGGCGCGCTCCAGGCTGTAGCCCTGTCGCTTCAACAGGTTCATCACGCCGTCATTGCCGGGCAGATGCGCCGCGCCCACGGCGATCACCACGCGCTCACCTTTGATCTGCCGGATGGTCTTCATCCAGAGTTTGTTCCGCCAGCCCAACATGTTGCTATAGAAGGCCCGGTCCAGCCGGGTGAGTTCTTTGGTTGAAACGTCGATAAACTGACCCGCGAGGCGGGGTTCCAAAAGGAAGGCTTGCCAGACGCTTTCGTCAAAATAGGCCTCAACGGCTGTTGCGTTTTCGGGGGCGTCGGACAGCACAAAGGCCACCTCGTTTTCAAGCATGCGCACCTGATCACGCAGGGGCATACGTGCCAGGGCGGAAAACCCGGTGCCAGCTGTTTCCAACCCACCAATGGGAATGCCTTTGCGGGCGGCGTAGCGTTCGATCCGATCATCCAAGCCGCGTTTGAGGCCAAATCCAAAGGGGCGGCAGCCACCAGGGATCAGAAACAGGCTCAGGGCCCAGGGCTGCATCTTTTGAATGGTCTCCATATCGGCGTTGGACATCGCGGCAAACAGCTCGAACTGCTCCCAGCCTTGCGGCGACATCAGCTGTTGCAGCCTGCGCCCCGGAGGTAGCAAAAAGGCTTCGGGTCTTTGCTGGATCTGATCCTTGACCTTGCCCATCTCGGTGCGGGTGACTTCAAAATACACCGCATCGGCCTGGGCAATGATGGGGCGAAGACGGCGCATGACCCGCGCCATACGGCTGTCGCCATTGTGCATGGTGCCGATGATATGCAGCGTCTGGCTGCCTTTGCGTGCAACCCAGTGGTTGCCAACAGAATAGGGTGTTGCGGCCATCTGTTGCGCAAGCCACGCTTTTTCAGAGGGCGGCAGGTGATCGCGCAAATCTGTGCCACGACAGGCTGCATTGGCAGAATGTCCGCTCACGAGAACTGCGAATAGAAAAGCAAAGATGCGGATCATGGGGTTGTTCTCATTAGATTCGTTGCAGAAAGCTAGGTGGCTGCGCCGTTAAATTGCAAGGAGGTAACTCATCCTAGAGGTGAAGGTGGTTGTCAGATCACAGGGCTGCGCCGCTTGAAATGCGCTCTGCAACCTGCCAAGCATCGCAGATGGACCGCGAAGATCAACTCTATCCGCCTGTAAAGGCTCTGCTGCAGGCCCAGGGCTATGAGGTCAAGGGCGAGATCGGGGCCGCCGATGTGATGGCACGGCGCGGCGATGAGGATCCGGTCATTGTTGAATTGAAGCTGCGGTTTTCACTGTCGCTGTTTCATCAGGCTATCGCCCGCCAATCGGTCACGGATCTGGTCTATATTGCGGTGCCACGGCCCAAGGGGCGGCAGGCCAAGCGGATGCTTAAGGAAAACCTGGCCCTGTGCCGGAGGTTAGCGCTCGGGCTGATTACTGTGCTGCCAGATGGGCGTTGCGAGGTGCAGTGCGACCCTGGCCCCTATGCGCCGCGCAAATCCAAAAAGCGCCAGCAAAGACTGCTGCGTGAGTTTGAAAAGCTGCAGGGTGATCCCAATGCCGGGGGCGCCACCCGCCATGGCATTGTTACCGCCTATCGTCAGGATGCGCTGCGCTGTGCCGCGCATCTGGCCGAAGCGGGCGCCACAAAGGGGTCAGAGGTCGCCAAGGCCACCGGGGTTGGCCGCGCCACCACGCTCATGGCCTCCAATCACTATGGCTGGTTTGAACGGGTCGAAAAGGGCATATATCAACTGACCGAGGCAGGCAGCGAGGGGCTGAAACACTGGGCCTATAGTTGGGAGGAGAGGTAACCTTCCCAAGGCCAGGGGGGACCGACCTGTAGAGGATTGGTTTGAGGGTAGGGCTTGTGCGTTGAAAATGTTTATGTTTCTTGCCCGTTACGATTGCCTTGAAAGAGAAAATGGAAATGAAAAACCTAAAAGTACTGCTGCCTTTGGGCTTTGTTCTTGCGCTGTCAGCCTGTCAAACAACAACAGTGGAGTCGCAAAAAACGCCGAGCCCTGCGGAACAGGCCGAAATTGAAGCGGCGCGCGCGAATTTGATTGCTGCGGAATGTGCGCTTTATGAAGGCACCGGGGTAACTCCGGAGCAGTGTCAGTAGACATCATAAAAATCGCGAGGCTGCGGGTTTCCCATTTGCAGCCTCGTCCCTCTTGGCCCTTTGAAACTTTCGGTCCAACGGTCCGTCGGTACCGGAATTGGGTAGGCATTTTCGGTTATTAGTGGGGGCGAGAGCCTTGGAAAGACCTGCCGCATAAAGTGGGCTTTCACAAATGCTAAAATTTTCTTGTCCATTTTGGTTGACTCAGGCGCAGGGGCTGCCTAGCTATTCCTCCGTTAGCACTCACCCGATGTGAGTGATAATGCCCTCTGCGGGGAGCAGGGGGGATAGAGATAACAACCTTTGAGCCTTATAAGGAGCTGCAAAGATGGCATTGAAACCACTCCACGATCGCGTGCTGGTTCGTCGTACCGAAAGCGAAGAAAAAACTGCTGGCGGTCTGATCATTCCTGAATCCGCCAAGGAAAAGCCCAGCGAAGGCCAGGTCGTCGCAACCGGCGAAGGCGCCCGCAAAGACAACGGTGAGCTGATCGCAATGGCGGTTTCCGCCGGCGACAACATCCTGTTCGGCAAATGGTCCGGCACTGAAGTCACCGTCGACGGCGAAGAGCTGCTGATGATGAAAGAAAGCGACATCATGGGCATCATCGAGTAAGCCACCGGGTTTTCCCAACTGGCTTCTCTGATCCCATAACTTATCGCTAAAAATACTGATTTTCTCGAGGAGAATAAAACATGGCTGCTAAGGACGTCAAATTCGACACCGATGCCCGCAACCGTATGCTCGCCGGCGTAAACGTACTGGCTGACGCGGTTAAAGTGACCCTGGGCCCCAAAGGCCGTAACGTGGTTCTGGACAAATCTTTTGGTGCGCCACGCATTACCAAAGATGGTGTTTCCGTTGCCAAAGAGATCGAGCTGGAAGACAAGTTCGAAAACATGGGCGCCCAGATGGTGAAGGAAGTTGCTTCCCGTACCAACGACGAAGCAGGCGACGGCACCACCACTGCCACCGTTCTGGCTCAGGCGATCGTCAAAGAAGGTCTGAAGCAGGTTGCTGCTGGCCTGAACCCAATGGATCTGAAGCGCGGCATCGACCTGGCAACTGCCAAAGTCGTCGAAGGCATCAAAGCCTCTGCCCGTGACGTAAAAGACTCTGCTGAAGTTGCCCAGGTCGGCACCATCTCCGCCAACGGCGAAGAAGCCATCGGCAGCCAGATCGCTGACGCGATGCAGAAAGTCGGCAACGAAGGTGTTATCACCGTCGAAGAAAACAAAGGTCTGGAAACAGAGACCGATGTTGTCGAAGGCATGCAGTTCGACCGCGGCTACCTGTCGCCTTACTTCGTGACCAATGCTGACAAGATGATTGCAGATCTCGACGACTGCATGATCCTGCTGCACGAAAAGAAACTCTCCTCGCTGCAGTCCATGGTTCCACTGCTCGAGCAGGTGATCCAGTCGCAGAAGCCTCTGCTGATCATTGCCGAAGATGTTGAAGGCGAAGCCCTGGCAACTCTGGTTGTGAACAAACTGCGTGGCGGTCTGAAAATTGCTGCTGTCAAAGCCCCTGGTTTCGGCGATCGCCGCAAAGCCATGCTGCAGGACATCGCGATCCTGACCGGTGGCCAGGTGATCTCTGAAGATCTGGGCATGAAGCTCGAGTCCGTCACCATGGACATGCTGGGCACCGCCAAGAAGGTCGAAATCACCAAAGACGAAACCACCATCGTTGACGGTGCCGGTTCCAAAGCAGAGATCGAAGCCCGCGTTGGCCAGATCCGCGCTCAGATCGAAGAAACCACATCCGACTACGACCGTGAAAAGCTGCAAGAGCGCGTTGCCAAACTGGCCGGCGGTGTTGCTGTTATCCGCGTTGGCGGCATGACCGAAGTCGAAGTGAAAGAGCGCAAAGACCGCGTTGACGATGCACTGAACGCGACCCGCGCGGCCGTACAGGAAGGCGTTATCGTTGGTGGTGGTGTTGCTCTGGTCCAGGCTGGTAAAGCTCTGGCCGGTCTGGAAGGCGCAAATGCTGACCAGAACGCTGGTATCGTGATCGTCAAGAAAGCCATCGAAGCGCCTCTGCGTCAGATCGCTGAGAACGCGGGTGTTGACGGTGCGGTTGTTGCCGGCAAGGTCCGTGAATCCGACGACACCACCTTTGGTTTCAACGCTCAGACCGAAGAATATGGCGACATGTTCTCCTTTGGTGTGATCGACCCTGCCAAAGTAACCCGTACCGCGCTGGAAGATGCGGCCTCGATTGCAGGCCTGCTGATCACCACCGAAGCCATGGTTGCCGACAAGCCTTCGAAAGATGGCGGCGCAGCAGGCGGCGGCATGCCCGACATGGGCGGCATGGGCGGCATGGGCGGCATGATGTAAATCACGCCATCCTACTGGATGAATTAGGGGTCGCCTTCGGGCGGCCCCTTTTTTTATGGTAAGAAGAGTGGTCCGCTGTGCGGACCTGCCTCCGGCGGGATTATTTTGGGAAAGATGATGGGGAGGGCGGCAGATGGTTGTAGGTCCGGATTTTACAACAAATGTAGAGGAGGCGCAGTTTGATGAGGTTGAGGCGCTGCTGAAAGCGGCCTTCCCAACGGATGCTGAGGCGCGGTTGGTGCGACGGTTGCGGGCGGATGGGGATATGCTGGGTGAGTTTCAAAAACCCTGGGAGGGAAAGATCGGCGGCTATTTTGCGCTGAGCCGGATGCAGGGTCCTAAAGGTTGGGCCTGTCTGGCACCGATGGCTGTGCGACCTGAATGGCAGGGCGGGAAACTGGCTGAGGATAACCCGAATATGGAAGTTGGTGGTCCCCGCGACGAGCTCTATCGCGGGTCTTGGCGGTTTGGTAGCCGTATGCTACGGGAGCTTGCTGATCAATATGAGGGAGCTGCTGGAGAGCCGGTATCGCATCTGCCGGAGGCGATTGTGGTGCTTGGGGAGCCCTCCTTTTATGGCCGCTATGGATTTAGCCAAGCGCGGGCGCAAAACCTCACTAGCCCCTATCCACTGTCTCATACGCTGATCTTGAAGTGCGGCGTGGACCTGCCGGAGGAAAAACTGGTCTACCCGGCGGCCTTCGCATCATTGTGATGCCTCTTTGTCTGCCAAAGCTCTCCAACAAGAGATGGGCTGGTTGCTCTACCTGTGGGCTTCCGGTAGCGGTCGGTTGAATTCTCCTATTGTGTCGGGACACCCGGCCTGACCGAGGCGTGGCAATGCAGCTATTGGCGCTTGTTCTTCTTGTTTTGATCGCCTTTGCCGCCAATTCGGTGCTGGGGCGGATGGCGATCAGCTGGGGCTATATGGATGCGCTTGGCTTTGGGCTTTTGCGCCTGGCTGCGGGGGCTGCCATGCTGGTGCTGCTGTGCAGTCTGCGCGGGCGCAGCCTGCGCCAACCGCTGATCCCGAGCCTGAAAGGCGGCGCGGCGCTGACGCTCTATATGATCGGGTTCTGTCTGGCCTATCAGGGGCTGGATGCGGGGCTTGGGGCGCTGATCTTGTTTGGGGTTGTGCAGATTGCCATGTTTGGCTGGGGCGCGCTCAGGGGCAGTCATCCCAGTGTCGGGCAGCTGGCCGGGGCCGGTGTGGCCTTTGCTGGACTGGCCTATGTAATCTGGCCGGATGAAAGCCTGCAGGTCTCGATCTGGGATGCGACCCTGATGGGGTTGAGTGGGCTGGGCTGGGCGGCCTATAGTCTGATCGGCCGCGGTGTGCGCGACCCTCTGGCGGCGAGTGCGGCGAATTTCCTTTGGGCCACTGCGATGATGGTGCCTTTTGTCTGGGGATTACAGGGCGGCGGTCTGATCACTGGGCCAGGGATCGGGCTGGCGGTGCTGTCAGGCGCGGTGACCTCGGGTCTGGGCTATGCGCTCTGGTATAGGGTTTTGCCCCGGCTGCAGCCGGCGGTGGCCGCCACCATTCAGCTGAGCGTACCGGTTCTGGCGATCCTTGGTGGGGTGATCTTCCTTGCGGAGCCTGTGGGCCTGCGGCTGGTGCTGGGAACCTTGGGCGTTCTGGCGGGGATTGCTTTGGTGATCTGGGCGCCAAACCGGCGGTAAAAGGGGTTTTCTCGCGTTGCCGCAGCCCCTATCTGAAGGGCATGAAGAACCTATCCAAACCTCTGATTTATGCCGCTTTGGCGCTGATCCCCAATCTGGCACAAGCCGACTGCGTGGTGCTGCTGCATGGGTTGGCGCGCTCTGAGACCTCTTTTGTGGTGATGGAGCAGGTACTGGAAAAGCAGGGCTATCAGGTGGTGCGCCCGGGTTATGACTCGACCCAGTACCCGGTGGCTCAGCTGGCGGAACAGGTCCTGCCCGAGGCAATCTCTGCCTGCGGGGAGCAGAAGATCCACTTTGTCACCCATTCCATGGGGGGGATCCTGCTGCGCCACTATTTTCAGGAACCGGCACATCGCCCGTCAACTCTGGGTCGTACCGTGATGTTGGGGCCGCCCAACCAGGGCAGTGAAGTTGTGGATGAGCTGGGCGATTGGGAAGTCTTTGGCATGATCAATGGCCCGGCCGGGCAGAGCCTGGGCACGGATGCAGCGAGCCTGCCCATGAGGCTGCCGCCTGCGGATTTTCCGCTTGGTATCATTGCGGGCAATCAATCCATCAGCCCGGTGTTTTCCGCCCTTATCCCCGGAGAGGATGACGGCAAGGTCTCGGTCGAAAGCACCCGCGTCACAGGCATGCAGGATCACCTGGTGTTGCCTGTCACCCATACATTCATGATGAATGACCCGCTGGTCATTGCCCAGGTGAAGGCCTTTCTGGATGAGGGCAGGTTTGACCCGCAAATCACCTGGCTGGATGCGCTGAACGATGCCATCGCGGGCAGCTGTATCGGGGCCGATTGCGGCTATGGTTTAACAACAGAAAAGCAGCAGGAGATTCTGCGCAAATGACCTCGCTTGAATTGACCCTGCAGGGGGCGGATGTGCTGACACCAGCTGGGCTCCACCACGGGGGCGAGATCGCCATTGGAGATGGGGTGATCCTGGCCCAGCCGCAGGGGCGGGCTGTGGATCTCACGGGCTATCTGGTTTTGCCTGGCATTATTGACCCACATGGCGACGGGTTTGAGCGGCATCTGGCGCCCCGGCGTGGCGCCATGAAGCAGATGGCCGAAGGCGTTGTGGCCACTGAGGCAGAGTTGGCAGCCAATGGTATGACCACGGCGGTTTTGGCGCAGTTCTTCAGCTGGGAAGGGGGACTGCGCGGTCCCGACTATGCTGGGCAGGTGTTTGACGCGGTGGCGCAGGTGCAGGGCGATCTGGTGACGGATCTGCTGCCGCAGCTCAGGTTTGAGACCCATATGCTGGATGACTATGCGGGGTTGCCAGAGCGGATCGCAAAATGGGGCCTGTCCTATGTGGTCTTTAATGATCATCTGCCGCATGACCGTCTCGCCCAGGGCAAAAAGCCACCACGGTTGACCGGGCAGGCGCTGAAGGCCGGGCGCAATCCGGAGAAGCATTTAGAGATGCTCGTGGAGATGCATCGCCGCAGCGCTGAGGTGCCCGCCGCGCTAGAGACGCTTTGTGCGCAGCTGCGCGCCGCAGGCCTGCGCATTGGCAGCCATGACGATCAAACAGCAGCAGATCGCGCCACTTGGCGTGCCCGTGGGGCTGAGATCAGCGAGTTTCCGGAAACCCAGGAGGCGGCAGAGGCTGCACGGGCAGGTGGCGACCACATCATTCTGGGCGCGCCCAATGTGGTGCGCGGCGGTTCACACAAGGGCAATGCTTCGGCGCTGGATCTGATTGCCATGGGGCTATGTGATGCGCTGGCCTCGGATTATCACTATCCCAGCCCGCGCCGGGCGGCGCTGATGCTGGCGCGAACTGGCGTCTTGGATCTGGCAGCTGCCTGGGGGTTGGTGTCCACCGGTCCGGCAGATCTGTTGGGGCTGGACGATCGTGGCGATTTCACCCCCGATAAACGCGCCGATATGGTGATCCTAGACAGGGCAAGCGAACGGGTTGCCGCGACCCTGTCCGGCGGGCGGGTGAGCTATTTGTCTGGTGAGATTGCGACGCGGTTTATGGGGTGAGGAATGAAGCAAGCTCTGAGGACAGTACTAGGATGTATAGCTTTCTCTGCGGTCTTTTGCTGGGGGGCATCCATTCTCGCGGCGCTAGTTTCACAAGGATATGTACTGAAAACTAAAGCAGACGCGGGGCAATACCTTCTGCACCTCAGGGTCGGACGAGAGCCTGCAACTTGGGTGGAAACGAGTGCTTTACGCTATTGGTTTGAGACAACGTTGGATGTGGTTTCTATGGGGACTGCGTTCAGTGCGATTGCTTGGGTCATCGTCTACTATCTATGGCGCGAGTGGCGAGTATCTCAGGGAACGTGGGAAGGTTCTGATTAAACCGTATCACTTGCCACCCAAAGCGCGCGCTCTCATCCGAAGGCGCGCGCTTGAAGATTGATAGAGAGGGTCGTCAGGGCTACTTCTGAGGCCGTGTAATCCGGTTCACATGGGCCATCTTACGGCCGGGCTTGGCTTCGGCCTTGCCATAAAGATGCAGGGCGCAGTCGGGCTCTTTGGCGAGATCGGGCAAGCGATCCATGTCGTCGCCGATCAGGTTCTCCATCACCACATCCGAATGACGCTGACCGTCACCCAGGGGCCAGCCTGCTACAGCGCGAATGTGCTGCTCGAACTGATCGACAGCGCAGCCGTTTTGCGTCCAGTGGCCGGAGTTGTGCACGCGCGGTGCGATCTCGTTCACCACCAGCCCCTGTGGGGTAACAAAAAGCTCGACCCCCAGAACCCCAACATAATCCAGGGCATTCAGGACTTTGGCTGCGAGCAGGACCGCATCCATGCGCTGGCTCGCGCTTAGCCGGGCAGGCACGGTGGTGGTGTGCAGGATACCGTCGCGATGCACGTTTTCACCGGGGTCATAACAGGCGACCTCGCCAGTGATGCCACGGGCGGCAATCACAGAGACCTCATGGCTGAAACTCACAAAACCCTCGAGTACCGAGGGGGCTCCTGCCATGGCTTCCAGCGCTTCATCTGCCTGATCGGGTGCCATAATGCGGGCCTGGCCTTTGCCATCATAGCCAAAGCGCCGGGTTTTGAGGATCGCAGGCGCACCGATTTCCGCCAAAGCCGCCTCAAGGCTGGCGGCATCGGTGATATCGGCAAAGGGCGCGATTTTTAGATCAAGCCCCTGCAGGAAGGTCTTCTCGGTCAGACGATCTTGGCTGATCCGCAGCGCCTCGCGTCCCGGACGGATCGGGCCATGGGCCTCGATGATGTCCAGGGCGGCTGTGGGGATGTTCTCAAACTCATAGGTGATTACATCCACCGCATTGGCAAAAGCCAGCAGAGCTTCGCTGTCCTCATAGCCTGCGGTGGTCACCTGATCGGCGACCTGGCCTGCAGGCGGGTTGGCGCCTGGCTCAAAGATATGGGTCTTGAAGCCAAGGCGGGAGGCCGCGACCGAGAGCATACGGCCCAGCTGACCACCGCCCAGGATGCCAATGGTGGCACCGGGTTTGAGAGCATCAGTCATCAACAGGCTCCTCTGGGATTGAGGCCGAGAGTGCTGCGCGCCAGGCGTCCAGACGTTCGGCCAGCGCCGGGTCTTGCAGCGCCAGAATTCCGGCAGCCATCAGCCCGGCATTGGCGGCACCCGCAGCCCCAATGGCCATGGTTGCAACCGGAAAGCCCTTGGGCATCTGGACGATGGAATAGAGCGAGTCGACGCCGGAAAGGGCGCGGGTCTGAACCGGCACACCAACCACAGGAACCCGGGTTTTGGAAGCCACCATGCCTGGCAGATGTGCCGCCCCGCCAGCGCCTGCAATAATCACTTGCAGGCCGCGTTCTGCCGCTGATTTTCCATAAGACCACAGCCGGTCCGGCGTGCGGTGGGCCGAGACAATCTTGGCCTCATAGGGAACGCCGAGCTCATCCAGGAGCGTGGCGGCCTCTTTCATGGTTGGCCAATCGGACTGGCTGCCCATGATGATGCCCACTTTGATGTCGCTGGGGGTGTTTGGCATGTGATCTGTCCTGTCATGCCGCAGATCCCACTCAGGAGAGCTGCTGGGGTGGAAGGAGTGGCGCACTATAGTCAAACTGGCCCGTGGCGCAATGCGACAATGCAACGAGGTGGAGGCTGTCCATCTGGCCGCCGTGTGAAGGGAAAGGGGGGCTCCCGCCCAGGCAAAATGGCAGCGAGCTGCCAAATGCTTGGTTGGGCATGGCACCGCGCTTAAGCGCGGTGCGGCGCGACGTGTCGCGCCAAAGCAGCGCGCCTAGAGGCGCGCTGCCGGGCCCAAGGGGCGCCTGCGGTGGCTTGCCACTGCTGCAGCCGCGCGGGAGAGCTCGCTTTGCCTGGGATCACAGCGGCGCTTGCCTGATACTGTTGCGGGGGCAGGAAACTACGATTTCGATAATTGCGTTAAAGTCAGAGGCGCGGCCTCAGGCAATGATATCGGGCGTCAACCTGTCTTCTATCAGGGAAATTCGATCCTTGAGCCCTAGTTTCTGTTTTTTCAGCCGTCGTATTGTCAGCTGATCGCTGGTGCCGCGCTCTTGCAGGGCAATGATCGCCTCGTCCAGATCGCGGTGTTGCCTGCGAAATACTTCCAGCTCGACCTTAAGAACCTCATCGGTTTTCATGGAAATATCGACAGAAGCATTCATGGGCGACTCAAAAATCAGAAGGGTTCGGGTAGGGGCTAAGATACTTCTTTAACGCCTTTTCCGCTAGACCTTGCAGCCATAGTCTTGAGAATTCGAGGAAAGTTACCATATTCTAGCCAGGCAGTTGCCGCTACGGGACTGCTGATCAACGTCGCTTTGCAGCAAAAGGACGATATACGTGTCGAAACTCACTCTGGGGTCATACCCACATATGCTGGGGTTTGAGCAGCTGGAACGCCTTCTGGAACGTTCGGCCAAATCCGGCAATGAAGGCTATCCGCCCTATAACATTGAACAAACCTCCGATTTCTCTTACCGCATCACCCTTGCCGTTGCAGGTTTCGCTGAGGCGGATCTGGCCATCACGGTGGAGGATCGCCAACTGGTGATCCGCGGGCGTCAGGGCGAAGATAGCGACGGGCGTGTCTTCCTGCACCGAGGAATCGCTGCCCGCCAATTTCAGCGCATGTTTGTGCTGGCCGATGGCGTTGATGTGGGCGAAGCGGTGATGGAGAACGGGCTCTTGCACGTGGACCTCACCCGGTCACGCCCGGAAACCGTGGTTCAGACCATCAATATCAAGAAGGGTTAAGAGACATGCATACACCAATTGACACACCCACTTCTGCCAGCTCTGGCCCGCGTATCGTCTATGTGAAAACAGTGGCTGTTGGGGATTTGCCCAAAGACATGCAGGCCAGCGCCGAAGGCCGGGACCATCTCTATGCGGTGCATGACGCCGAGGGCGAGCAGCTCGCCGTTGTGACGGATCGTAAGCTGGCCTTTGTTCTGGCGCGGCAGAACGATTTCTCACCGGTTGCAGTGCACTGACCAGGCCGACTTGACCCACCGGCCCTGCGGCTCATTCCCCAAAGAGGGTCAGCCTGACGGTTCAGGCTTAGCCTTGGGTTTGGTGCCTGCAGGTGGTTTAACTCTCGCTCACTCTTGGATAGGCTTTCAGCACTGAAACCAATGGGGCTGGGTACAGAGAATGAGCAGATTTGATTTCGACTGGGTGGATGCATTCTCGGATCGGGCCTTTGGCGGCAATGGCTGCGCAGTGGTCCATGGTGGCGCGCATTTACCGGTTGAAACCTGCACTGCCTATGTGCGTGAAACCTCCTTGGTCGAATGCACCTTTACCGGCCCCTCTGAGCGTGCCGATATTCAGGTGCGCTATTTCCTGGCCAGCCGCGAGATCCCCTTTGCCGGTCACCCCACCATCGCCACCGTGGCCGCAATGCGGGATCGTGGGTTGATCGAGGAGGGGGAGATCAGCCTGGAGACCGGCGCGGGCATCGTGCCGGTTCGAATTTCCGGCGACCAGATCGAAATGACCCAGATCGCGCCGGAGTTTGGCCCCAAGCCCGATCCCGCGCTGGTGGCGGCAGCGATTTCCCTACCGGTCGAGAGCATCCTGGGGGCGCCGCAAAGAGTTTCAACCGGATTGCCCTTTTGCATAACCGTGCTGAAAGATCAGACCGCATTAGCACAGGCACGTCTTGACCTGTCGGCCTTGGCCAAGCTCGGGCAGTCGATGGGGGCGGACGGCATTGATATGATGGAGCCCTTTCTGGTGACCCTGCAGGGGGCGACGGAATTAGGTGACACCTATTCCCGGCTACTGATGGCACCGCCCAGCCCGCCAGAGGATCCCTTTACCGGGTCGGCCACCGGGGCAATGGCCGCCTATCTCTGGCGCAATGGGCTGATGCAAAAAGACAGTTTTGTTGCTGAGCAAGGTCATGGCATGGGACGGCCAGGAATGGCGCGGGTCAGCCGCCTTGGCAGCTGTGACGACCTGAAGGGCATCAAGGTTGCTGGAAGGGGCTTTGTCTTGATGCGCGGCTCGGTTGACCTGCCAGATCAAAGCTGATCTCTGCACCAAAAAACGGAAGCCATTGCCCATGAGACCCACCGAGACCGCAGCCCAGACAGAGCACGCAATTGCAGTTATGCCCTATGGTGGAAAACTGGGTAAAGCTCTGTCAGAGCGGCCGTTGAGCGAAATGGAATGGCCTCTGGGTTGCCCGGACCGGCTGCTTGGCAAGCAGGTCAAGGATATGGCTTCGGATGATCATCTGATCGTCTTTGCCAAACGGGCGATGCATTTTCAGTCTCACCGGAGCTGCCCGGCACGGATTTCGATGATCCTGGCAGAACCCAAGATCATGTCTGCTGATCACCATCGCCTGCTGCGGTTGAGCGCGGGTCGGTTCTTTCGGATCTTCACCTATGATCCGCAGCTTTTGCCGCGACTGCCAAATGCGCGGATGCTGATTTTTGGCACCACCTGGGTGCCAGGCTGGCAGGGATTGCAAATCAGAAAATCCAAAGAGCTGTCCTTGATTGCCTCGGCCAAGAATGATCATCCTGGCCATAAACTGCGTCACCAGATTGTGGCCTATCTGCAAGCACAGATGCCGGAGGCGGATATTTTGGGGCGCGGCTACAAGCCCTTTGAGGAGAAATCGGAGGGGCTGGCCCCTTACCGCTATTCCGTGGTGATCGAAAATGTGCGCGAGCCAAATTATTTCACCGAAAAGCTGATTGATGCGATCCTGTGTGAAACCGTGCCGCTGTATTGGGGTTGCCCGAATATCACCGATTTCTTTGAAGGTGAGGGGCTGATCCTGTGCCGCAATCAGGAGGAATTTGAGGCGGCAGTCCAAAATATCGGTCCAGAGGACTATGCTCGTCGATTGCCGGCTCTGCGAAAGTTGAAACAGGCGGCTGCGGAATTTGGGGATCTGTCTTTGCGTGCGGCACAGGCGCTGCGCGACAGTCTTTAGGCTTACCCGGTTGGAGGATTCTAAGCAGCGACAAGATCTGGGCCAGCTTGATTTGCAAATCTAGCAGGAAATCAAAATGGCCCGCCCGTTGAAAGGAGCGGGCCATTGGTTTTCTGGGGCATGTGCCACCGTGAGCAGATTAGCCTGCGATCAAACCCATGTTTTCCAGCTTGAGCAGCACCTGATGGGCGCAGTTGTCGACTTCGACGTTTTCAGTCTCGACTGACAGCTCTGGGGAGGCCGGGACGTCGTAGGGGTCAGAAATCCCGGTGAACTCTTTGATCTTGCCTTCACGGGCCAGTTTATACAGCCCCTTGCGATCGCGGCGTTCACACTCTTCCAGCGAGGTGGCGACATGCACTTCGACAAAGGCGCCAAAGGCTTCCACGTCTTCACGCACGGCGCGACGGGTGGTGGCATATGGCGCGATTGGGGCACAGATGGCGATGCCGCCGTTTTTGGTGATCTCAGAGGCCACATAGCCGATGCGGCGGATGTTGAGGTCGCGGTGCTCTTTGCTGAATCCCAGCTCGGAGCTGAGGTTCTTACGCACAATGTCACCATCCAGCAGGGTCACGGGGCGGCCGCCCATTTCCATCAGCTTGACCATCAACGCGTTGGCGATGGTGGATTTGCCAGACCCGGAAAGGCCGGTCAGGAACACGGTGAAACCCTGCTTTGAACGTGGCGGCTTGGTGCGGCGCAGCTCTTTGACCACCTCGGGGAAGGAGAACCACTCGGGGATTTCCAGACCTTCGGACAGGCGGCGGCGCAGCTCGGTGCCCGAGATGTTGAGGATGGTGACGTTATCTTTGTCTTCGATCTCGTCGATGGCCTCGTACTGTGCGCGCTCCGACACCCAAACCATATGTTTGAAGTCGACCATTTCGATGCCCATTTCTTCCTGATGGGTGCGGAACAGATCCTGCGCATCATAGGGGCCGTAGAAATCGTCACCGGCGGAGTTCTTGCCGGGGCCGGCGTGGTCACGACCAACGATGAAATGGGTGCAGCCGTGGTTTTTGCGGATCAGACCGTGCCAAACGGCCTCACGCGGGCCAGCCATACGCATGGCCAGGTTCAGCAGGCTCATCGCGGTGGTGGAGGCCGGGTATTTGTCCAGAACCGCCTCGTAGCAGCGCACGCGGGTGAAGTGATCCACGTCACCGGGCTTGGTCATGCCAACAACCGGATGGATCAGCAGGTTGGCCTGGGCTTCACGGGCGGCGCGGAAGGTCAGCTCCTGGTGGGCACGGTGCAGCGGGTTACGGGTCTGGAAGGCCACAACCTTGCGCCAGCCCAGCTTGCGGAAATAGGCGCGCAGCTCGTTGGGGGTGTCGCGACGGCCACGGAAATCATAATGCACCGGCTGCTGAATGCCGGTCACAGGGCCGCCCAGATAGATCTTGCCGGCCTGATTGTGCAGGTAGTTTACGGCAGGATGTGCGTCGTCGTCGGCGCCAAAGACCATTTCGGCCTCGCGGGACTTGTTGGGGGTCCAGCTATCGGTCACGGTCATGGTGGCCAGGATCACGCCTTCCTGGTCACGCAGGGCAATGTCTTCGCCCACTTCCAGGGTTGCGGCGAATTCTTCCGAGACGTCCAGGTTGATTGGCATGGGCCAGAGTGCGCCATCGGCCAGGCGCATGTTTTCCACAACACCGTTATAGTCTTCTTCGGTCAGGAAGCCTTTGAGCGGGTTGAAGCCACCGTTCATCAGGAGCTCAAGGTCGCAGATCTGGCGAGGGGTCAGATCGTGGCTTTTCAGCTCGCCTGCGTCGACTTTCAGCTTTTGAGCGGAGTCATAGGAGACATAGAGCTCAGGGATGGGAGCCAGATTGTTCTGCATTGGATGAGTCCTGTGTTTAATGTGGGGCAAGCCGCTGGCTGTGCCGGTAAGTTCCGCATGGAGCGCATTATATTCCGCGAGCTTGCGGGAAAGGAATTGATCGGCGAGGCGTCGTTTCTCGGAGGCGCCACGGCGGGTCAAAGTGTAGGTGTAGCGTTGCCGTTTGTCCGGGCCGGGGCGGTCGCTAATTGTGATTAGCCCGGCATCGGTGGCGGCGCGCAGTTGGGTGTTGAGCCCGCCCAAAGAGATGCCCAGAGCAGCGGCGGTAGCACGCTGCGAGGCTTCCGGTGCCAGATCGAACTGACGCAGGAGGCGGAAGAGTAGATCTTCCTCGTCTGGGTTGGGCTTGGTCTCGGGCAGGGTCATGGTGATTCAGTTGATGTATGTTCACGCATGAACACATCTCACAAAATGATACAGGGGCAAAGTCCAAAAACGTCTCAAAAGCCTGTGACAGAGTGGCGTTGCCGGGCTGCAACGCTGGTTGGTCCAATTTGGGCTGCCGTGTGGTGATCGGGTTCCAGCCTGTCCCAATGGCGCAGAACTATGGACCAGAACCCGGTAAAATTTAGGAACAGTGCGCTTTGACAGTGGTGCTCTCAGCTCACCGAGCCTTTTGCTGCTGGCGCAAAGGTGGTTGTTTCTGGATCTGCCTGGGAAGTGAGCAGGTTTTCTAGGGTCGAGGCCTGGGGCACCGGCAGGGCGCGCACCGGATGATCAACGCCGCGCAGGGCAAAATCCTGCAGCATATCTGCTGGTGCTGCCAGGCCTGCCGCCTTGACGACATGTTCAGAGATCAACAGCTCGACACCCAGCTCCTTGGTCTTGGCCTCAAGGCGACTGGCGGCATTCACCGCAGAGCCGATCAGGGTACGGGGTGCATTGTCTGTGGTGCCAATTTCACCCAGTACAACAGTGCCAGTATGCAGCCCCATGCCAATCCGCACCGGGTCTTCGCCTTCCGAGGCAAGCATCATGTTAAAGCGCGCCAATGCGACCCCAATATTGCTGGCAGCTGTGATCCCGGCCAGGGCTGAATGCTCCGGGTCGTCCATTTCAAAAAGGGCCAGCAATCCATCGCCCAAATACTTGTCCACGCTGCCGCCGGCCTTGGTGATCTCGGGGACGATGGCGTCAAAGAACCGGTTCAGCAGAAAGACGATATCATAGGGCAGCAGCCCGGCAGAGCGAGAAGTGAAGCCGCGAATGTCCAAAAAAAGCACGGCAATGGTCTTTTCCACTCCTTGTGCTGAATGGACCTGGCGGCGCCCTTTTGGTTGGTAGACCCGTTGAATGGACAGCGAGGCAGTTGGCCGGATTTGACAAGCCAGACGTACGTTGTCGCGGGCTTTGATCGCTTTGAGAGTGCGCGCCTCTGCACTGCTTGGGGGCGGTAGGTTTTCCAACCCCTTAGTGACTTCGATACGGCAGGTGGTACAGCGGCCCTTGCCGCCACAAAGTGAGGTATGGGGGATACCGTTGAGCTGGGAGATTTCCAGCAAGGTCAGCCCGTGCTCGATGGTGATCTGAGTCCCATTCTCATAGCGGATCTGCAGAGATTTTCTTTTGCGGATGAAACGGCGCAGATAGAAAGTGGCAACTGCGCCGCCGAGCAGGAACAGAAAGATCCAAAAGCCGATGTCGTAGATCTCGTAAAGCCGGGCAAAGCCAGTGCTATTGGGCCAATTGAAGTTATCGCGAATGACCTGTGCGTTGCCGGGGCGGATATAGATCGACCAGATGCGGCGCCCTTCGGTCAGCAGCCCAGCCAGGGCAAGCGTCGGCACCAGGGCAGCCAGCCCAGTCATATAGGGCAGTACCAAGGGCCACCATCTGGTGATCCGCAGCCACATATGCAGCCCAATGCAGCCATGCACCCAGACAACCAACAGCAAAATATATTGCTGCCAGACCTCGGGGGAATTCCACATCAGCAAGATGATCGAGGTCATCTCATCGTCGAGCCCATAGGCGTTGGAGGCATAGCTGGTGAAGATGAGATGTTGGATCAGTTGAAGGGGGATCAGAAGCCCCAGCACCAGTTGCAGGGCCTGCGCCAGGCTCATCCGCAGCGTCCGGCGACTGGCCACCTGCCACAGGGCCAGGGCCATATGCACCAAGAGCGCTGAGAACAGCAGGATTTGACCGGGCAGATGGCCGGTGAGCAGACGGCGGAACTCTTGCACCTGAAACATGAAGTCAGGGGAGACAAGGCCGGCGGCGATGTTCAGAAAATGCAGGAAGGCATAGGTGAGCAGAAAGACACCACTGACCGTGCGGCTGCGTTGGATTAAGTCCCCTCGCCAGAGTGCATTGGTCACGCGAATGTCCCCTCCGGTTGCGCTGCATCAGGGTGTTGGATGTGACCATGCGGGTCAAGAGTGTTTCGCAATGTCAAAGGAGGGGAAAGGTAAGGATCTATGGCTTTGGTCGACCAGAATGACCCTGGTCGACCGCTGTTTTTGTGGCGCTGATCGCGGCGCAAGGTAGATGCGAATTAGTCGTCCTGTTCGGCCAGGAAGCGCTCTGCGTCCAGTGCAGCCATGCAGCCCATGCCTGCCGACGTCACGGCTTGACGATATTTGTGATCGGTCAGATCCCCTGCCGCAAACACACCGGGGATTGAGGTCTCGGTGGTGCCGGGTTTGACCGAGACATAGCCGCCGTTGTGTAGCTCCAGAGTGTCTTTGACCAGCTCATTGGCGGGCGCGTGGCCGATGGCAACAAAAACGCCCTTGGCGGGAATGTCGGTGATTTCACCGGTTTTTACATGTTTGACCTTGATGCCTTCAACGCCCAGCGGGCTGTCGGTGCCATAGACCTCTTCCAATTCGTGGAACCACAGAGTTTCAATCTTGGGGTTCTTGAACAGGCGATCCTGCAGGATTTTCTCCGAGCGCAGCTCGTCGCGGCGGTGCACCAGGGTGACCTTGGAGGCAAAATTGGTCAGGAACAGGGCTTCTTCCACAGCGGTGTTGCCGCCGCCGATGACCACAATTTCCTGGCCCCGGTAGAAGAACCCGTCGCAGGTGGCGCAGGCCGAGACGCCAAAGCCCTTGAATTTCTCTTCAGACTCCAGCCCCAGCCATTTGGCCCGCGCGCCTGTCGCCAGGATCACCGCATCCGCCGTATAGGTGGTGCCGCTGTCGCCTTTGGCCACAAAAGGGCGTTTAGAGGTGTCAAGCGAGGTGATGATGTCGCCGACGATATCACAGCCCATGGCAGAGGCATGTTCCTGCATCTTGATCATCAGATCGGGGCCCTGGACCTCGGTAAAGCCGGGGTAGTTTTCGACTTCGGTGGTGGTGGTCAACTGGCCGCCGGGCTCGATACCCTGAACCAGGACCGGTTCCAGCATGGCGCGGGCGGCATAGACTCCGGCGGTATAGCCAGCCGGGCCGGAGCCTATGATCAGAACCTTGGTGTGGCGCGTGTCGCTCATCTCGTATCCCCAAATCTGCAAATTTTGTTGCACATGGCGGCTGTGGCCACCGTCAGTCCCTGCATATAGCGTTAGGGCTACGCCTCTTAAACCCCTGATAGGAAGCCGGGTCAGGGGAAAGCGCGGGGGATGGGTCACACTTTTGCGATAATAGGCCAGTCTGTTTTGGCGCTTGTATCTGCCTGTGGCAAAGATTATTTCGCATCCGTGAAATAATATTGCGCGGCCCGGCGGCGGTGCTATAAGAAACGAAAATCGACAGGAGCTTAAACCATGGTCACAACCCGACTTGATCCGATTGATCGCAAGATACTGTCGGAGTTGCAGGCCGATGGGCGCATGACCAATGTCGAGCTGGCCAAGCGGGTCGGCATTTCGGCGCCGCCCTGTCTGCGCCGGGTGCGAGCGCTGGAAGAGGCGGGTCTGATTGGCGGCTACCACGCCGAGGTCAACGCCCGTGAGCTGGGCTTTGAGGTGCAGGTCTTTGCCATGGTCGGGCTGGAAAGCCAGGCCGAGGCTGAGCTGTCTGCCTTTGAAGAGCAGTGCCGCAGCTGGCCTTTGGTGCGCGAGTGCCACATGTTGAACGGGGAGGTGGATTTCATTCTGAAATGTGTCTCGCCCGATCTCAGCACCTTCCAGAGCTTTCTGACCTCAGAGCTGCTGACCACCCCCAATGTGGCCAGCGTCAAGACATCGCTGGTCATTCGCGGTGCCAAGGATGAGCCAGGTGTTCCCTTTGATGTTCTGGAAGAGCGCCTGCAACGCGAGGCCTGAGGGCGATAGACCGCAGTGGGTCTATGCGCCTTTGTTTTTTCCCATGAAAGCCGATGATTCGGGCTCTGGCGGGTTTTTGCTAGTCGTGCAGCGACCTGTCCACCATTGGCGTGGCGCGCTCATAGGCCAGGGGGCCAAATCCGCTGAGCGATTCTACGTGACTAAAGAGATTGAAGTAGAGCGTTTTGATAGCATAGCTCACCAGCTTTAACGCCTCTGGTCCGGGGTGGTAGGTTTCAAACTCCAAGCCGCCAACATTGATCACCGCATGTTCTGGCAGGCAGAGGTGGAACAAGTCCACGACTGTGGGGGGGGCGGTTTCAAAAATATTCATCCCGTCCTGAAATTCTTCAACCAGTGTCAGCAACTGCGAGGCGTCAGCCGAAACCCGCATATGCGGTGGCAGTCGCAACAGGCGCGCTGCCGGTCCGGCGACAACGCAGGAGGCCGGTTTCTGCAGGCCCAGGCTGTCGGGCATAAAGCTGGTCAATCGATGGGCGCGCCCCTTGGCATCACTGCGTGAGGGTACCAGACTGGTAGAGCCTTTCCAGATCAGTGGCTGACTGCCGCCGTCCTGGGTCATGATCTCATCGCCGGGCAGCAGGTCTTCGACGGCAATTGGCCCTGTGGTGGTTTCCACCAGCGATCCCCGCGTGAAGGCGCAGAAGGCATCCTCAAATATTGGCAGGGCAGGGGCGATGTGCCGGGTCTCTGCGATGCCGCCATTGGGCAGCAGGCTGCTCACCTCATAGCGGCGCAGTTGCGGTTTGTTAACCTGGCGCAGCGCAGCCGGATCTTGCAGGAGCGCGCTGGTTTCCGAAGCCTTGGCAGCGGCCTGTTGGAGGGAGTGCGGAAGTGTCATTGGCTCGAGACCTTTCTTACAAAACGCGTCACCGGTACGCGCTCCCATTGGCAGAAAACGGGAGGCAGATGGGCCTTTGAGTGGCCAGGGGATAGATCAGTGTTTTGCATCGTAAATATGTGCACAATGGTGCTTTGCTTGTTATCTCTCAACGGCCCAGAAAAAACAGCACGGCGGCGATCTGGAGGTTGTTTCCGTAAAGACTGTGGCGGTCATTGACTAAAAAAGGGTCACCGCAAATGGGCGGCCATAGTGAGAACCGGCTGATCCAGGGGGCTCTGGCCAAATTGTCAGAGGCAGTTCGGCCTGGGGGGCGCGGCTGTTTGGCCAAAGGAAGTCGGGGCTAGGCGCGTTTCAAACGCACCGTCAAATGCCCAGAGGCTGGCTGGGTTGATTGAGGTGCGCGGCGCTGGGCCAGATGTGCCTCTCGGACCACGCCCCGGCTCCAGGGCATCTGCGTTGCCTCTGATTTTGCAGTCGAAATGACCGATTTCAAAAAGCGATTTCTGGCTTTCATGATGTCTCTCCTACCTGGGGCGAGCGATGTTCCCATAGCTCTGTTGGTCCCTTTTATCGGTAATCATTGCGCCCTGAATGTGACCGGTAGGTGGAATAGTTAAGTGTTATCAATCCAGGGGAGAGTAGGGCTAAGGGCGTGCTGTGAAGGTGTTAAATGCCTGTATTTTAGTAAAAAACTAGGTACTTTTGAGGTCGGCTCGCCGATGAAGAAGGCGAAATTGGGCAAAAAGGGCACGGCATTGCCCCGTTCCGTACCTCACAGGGCGATGCAGGAAATTAACCTTCCGTAATCCGCTTCCCCAGCGTGGGTGGTGCGGCGGTAGGAGTAAAACAGCTCTTCATCGCTATAGGTGCAGTGGCGTGTCCATTCGGCCTGACCTACGCCCGCTTGTCGCAAAAGGTGCAACCCCAGGCCTGGCAGGTCGAACTGATAGCGCCCCTCGCGGCCCTTGGTGAAAAAACGACTGTGATCGGGGTCCTTACTCAGGAAGTCGTCAAAAAACTCAGGGCCAACCTCATAGGCTGGTTGGGAGATGGAGGGACCGATAACTGCTGATATGTTTCTACGGTCTGCGCCGAGATCTTCCATCGCTTTTAGGGTGGCCTCCAGCACGCCATCCAGCGCGCCGCGCCAGCCCGCATGGGCCGCGCCGATGACGCCAGCCTCGACATCGGCAAAAAGCACCGGCTGGCAATCGGCAGTCAGAATACCGAGGGCCACACCCGGCGTGTTTGTGACCATGGCATCGGCGCGGGGCCGCTCAGCCGTGGGGCCGGTGATCACCGCCACATCTGGCGAATGGATCTGATGCACCCCAACAAGGGCTGTGGGGGCAACATTCATCGCCTCGGCTACACGGGCCCGGTTGAGCGTCACCGCCTCTCTTTGGTCGCTGGAACCAACACCGCAGTTCAGCCCCTGAAAAATCCCCGATGAGGCGCCGCCGCGGCGGGTGAAAAACCCGTGATGCACGGGGTCCAAAAGCTCAGAGGTGAGTATTTCCAGCGTCATTCATTCAATCCTGGTGGTGGGGCGATGGTGCTCGGGGTGAGACCCAGTACTTTGAACAGGTTTCCCATTTCCTCTGGATGCGTCAACCGCCGATGTGCGGCGATCAGATTTTCCAAGGCTTCGCCGTCCAATCCGGCGGCCAGCGTGCGGGCGCGATCGGTAATGCCAAGCCGTTCCAGAAACACGCCCTGGGGGGTCACCTTGCTATGGGCGCAGCCCGCGCCCTTTGCCACCGAGCAGAGCACTTCAAAATCCACATGGGCTGTCAGGTCAGCACTGCCGGGAGATGTCAGTGGATCTACGGGTTCGTGTGATTTGAGCGCCTGCAGGGTGTCGCCCAAAGAGCGCCAATCGCCGTAGTCGATGATCAGTGCTGCCCCACCATGGCGCGCTATGCACTGGGCCAGGCTGGCACTGATTGGGGCCGCCGCCGGGCTCAGCTCGACCAGGTCATCGTCTTTGGTGTCCAGCAGCCGATGTTCCAGCGCGGGCTGCGGTGCCTCGGGGCCGAGACCGAAACAGAGCGCGCCCTCGGCCAGCCCCAGGCGTTTTTCTCTCCAGCCTTCGCCGTCTCTGACAAACTGGCGAATGGGCAGGGCGTCAAAGAATTCGTTTGCGACCAGAAACAGGGGCTGCCGGGGCAGCTCATCGACGCTATCGACCCAGGTGACATCATAGCCTGCCAGGGCCTCGGCCTGTTGTTTTTGCAGATTGGCAGAGGCCTCGACCAGATGCAGTTGCAGGGCGGCGTGAAAGCCAGGAACGCCGCGGGTGGCGCGCAACAGGTCGGCCATCAGGGTGCCGCGTCCCGGACCAAGCTCCGCAAGGGTGAAGGGGGCAGGGGCGCCCTGATCCAGCCAGCACTGGGCCAGTGACAGGCCTATAAGTTCGCCAAACATCTGGCTGATTTCCGGCGCAGTGGTGAAATCCCCCTGGGCACCAAAGGGAGTGGCCGTGGTGTAATAGCCGTATTCGGGATGCAGCAGGCATTCGGCCATGTAATCCGCCAGGCTGATCGGGCCTTCAGCGGTGATCCGGGCGATCAACTGGTCCTGCAATGTGGTCATGGCACCGGATCCAGTTGGGGTTTGAGGCGCAGGGCAAAATAGAGCCCCAGCGCGATCATCGGCAGGGACAGGATCTGCCCCATGGTGAGCCCATATCCCGCAATCTCCCAGGCAAGGCCCAGCGGGTTGCCCGGCGTGACAAATTGCGAGTCGGGTTGGCGGAAGAATTCGACCGTGAACCGTGCCAACCCATATCCCCCCAGAAAAATCCCAAGGTTTAGGCCCGGCCGTTGGAAGCTTTGGCGGCGCCAGGTCAGCCAGATCAGCAAAAGCCCTAGAATCAGACCTTCCATGGCAGCCTCATAGAGCTGCGAGGGGTGGCGGGCGCAGATCTCTCCCAGGGCCTGTCCGCAGTCCTGCGCCGCAGCCCCCGGAAAGGCTACGCCCCAGGGCAGGTCGGTTGGGCGCCCCCAAAGCTCGGCGTTGATGTAATTGGCCAGGCGCCCCAGCATCAGCCCTGCGGGCACCGTATAGGCCACCAGATCAGCCATCTGCAGTTTGGAAATGCCGTGGCGGCTGGCATAGGCCCAGGAGGCGACGATCACCCCGATCAATCCACCGTGAAAGGCCATGCCGCCCTGCCAGATCCGCAGGATCTCGCTGGGATGCGACAGGTAATAGCCGGGCTGGTAGAACAGCACAAAGCCGAGCCGCCCACCGAGAATCACCCCCAAAATGATCCAGGTGAGCAGATCTTCCACCTGTTCGGGGTGCATCGGCGCCTTTTGGCCCGGCCAGAGCGCCGGTGATTTCAACGCGGCAACAGCCAGTCGCCAGGCGATGACAATGCCGATAATATAGGCCAGAGCGTACCATCGCAGGGCAAACTCCATGCCAAACAGGGAAATCGAGAAAATCTCGGGCGAAATATCGGGGAAGGGGATCATGGCTCGCATGTGGTCCTGAATGCCTTTGCTCTCGAATGGAAGTCAACGGCTTGCCCGCGACCCTTTGCGGCCCCATATAGGGGGTAAGAGTGATACGGAGAAGATGATGCAGAGCCGAAACAAGATCATGGACGACATTTCGCAGCTGATGACCAATGCGATGGGCGTGGCCCAGGGCGCAAAGGATGAGGCGGATACCGCAATGAAGGGCCTGATGGACCGCTGGTTGGCGGACCGCGATTTTGTCACCCGCGAAGAATTTGATGCGGTGCGCGCCATGGCGCAAAAGGCGCGGGAAGAAAATGAGGCGCTGAAGGCTCGTCTGGATGCGCTTGACGCCAAGGACTGAAGGACCTGCAGTGTTCCCAACCTCATCGCGTTGGTGATCTGCTGCGCGGCCCCTTTGGGGGCGCGTGGTGACTGTACATCGGCTAGCGGGTGCAGAGAATGAGGAAGCCTCCGGCGGGAATATTTGTAGAAAGATGATGCAGAGCCCTCAGTTGCTGCGGGTCGCTTTTTCATTCGTGGTCGCGACAGCGTACAGGTGCTTGATCAGCGCGCTTTTCCAAATAGACAAGATGTCGCGGAAATATGCCGATATCTTGCGGTGAATGGCTATTCATCCACAACTTATTGAAGATATCCCCAAATAAAGGGTTGCCAGAGTCTACCCCCCTTGCCACCATATCTAGTATGGAGGCGGGGATGCTCCCCGGTTCATTGACCAGAAACCTAGCTATAGGGGGCTGTACCGGTCCTGATGGCTAGAGACCTGAGAGGTGAGACATGGCCCTTTCCGAATTTCATCTGGATGACGATATTCACCCTATCGATATTGTCGAAACCCTGGCGGCCCATCATGACTGGGATTTTGACCGCATCGGCGACGATCAGATTGCCATGGCTGTCGAAGGCCAGTGGCGGACCTATTCGTTGACCCTGGCCTGGTCGGCCTATGAAGAGACGCTGCGCTTGGTCTGCAGCTATGAGATGGAGCCACCAGAGCCCAAGATCCCTCAGCTCTATGAGTTGATCAATCTGATGAATGACCAATGCTGGGCGGGGGGCTTTACTTATTGGGCCGATCACAAGGTGATGCTCTATCGCTATGGTTTGGTTCTGGCGGGAGGGCAGTTCGCCAGCCCGGAACAGATTGACGCCATGATCCATGCCGCGGTTTCTAACTGTGAGCGCTATTACCCGGCGATCCAGCTCACCACCTGGGCGGGCAAATCCCCGAACGAGGCGATCCAGGTCGCCATTGCAGAGGCCTATGGCCGAGCGTAAGTCTTTGCAAAGAAATAGTAATTACCTGATATGAGGCGATCGGACGATGACAACCGGTATTGAGACACGCGGGCTGGTGCTGTTGGGCTGTGGAAAGATGGGATCCGCCATGCTGGCAGGCTGGTTGGAGGGGGGGCTGCCTGCCTCTTCGGTCTGGGTGTTGGATCCCCATCCATCAGAGTGGCTGCGGGCCACTGGTGTGCATATCAATGTCGATCTGCCAGCCGCGCCTGCCTTGGTACTGATTGCGGTCAAACCACAGATGATGGGAGCGGCCCTGCCGAAACTCCAGGCGCTGGGCAATGGCGAGACGTTGTTTGTCTCGGTTGCGGCGGGAACCTCGATTGCCAGTTTTGAAGCGATCCTTGGGGCTCAAACCCCCATTGTGCGGGCCATGCCCAACACGCCAGCCGCGATTGGCCAAGGGATCACAGCGATGATTGGCAATGCCCATGCATCTGGTGCTGATCTCGATATGGCGGAAGAGCTGTTGAAGGCCATCGGCCAGACGGTGCGTTTGGAGAATGAGGCGCAAATTGACGCGGTCACCGGGGTCAGTGGTTCTGGCCCGGCCTATGTGTTTCACCTGATCGAAACCCTGGCAGCCGCCGGTGAGGCCCAGGGGCTGCCGGAGGATCTGGCGATGAAACTGGCCAAGGCGACGGTTGCCGGCGCCGGGGCATTGGCAAATGTGGCCGAAGAAAACCCCAGTCAATTGCGCGTCAATGTGACCAGCCCCAATGGCACCACACAGGCGGCGCTTGAGGTCTTGATGCAGGAGGACACAGGTTTTCCCGATCTGCTGAACCGCGCCGTGGCTGCGGCAACCAATCGATCCAAGGAGCTTTCGCGTGGGTGAGATCACATTTGACGACTTCATGAAGGTGGATATTCGCGTCGGCGAGGTCATTCGGGCCGAAGCCTACCCGGAAGCGCGCAGGCCGGCGATCAAGATCTGGATCGATTTTGGCTCTGAGATTGGCGAGAAAAAGACCTCCGCCCAGGTGACGGCGCATTACTCGCCCGAGATGTTGGTTGGCAAACAGGTCATGGCAGTGGTGAATTTTCCGCCGCGCCAGATCGGTAAATTCATGTCCGAGGTTCTGGTGCTGGGCCTGCCGGATGAGGCAGGTGAAATCCGCCTTATTGGTCCCGACGGGCCAGTGCCTCTTGGTGGTCGATTGCACTGAGGAGGGATTGGCAATGAAACTTCTGATCACCCGTCCCATGACCGCAGTGGTTGAGGCCCGGGCACGCGCCGAGTTTGATGTGGTTATCCGCTCTCAGCCTTCCGTGCTCAGCCGGCAGGAAATGCTTTCTGCGCTGCAGGGGTTCGATTTGGTGATGCCAACGCTGGGGGATGGTTTTGACGCCGGAATTTTTGCCGAAGTGGCAGAGCCGCGCTGCAAGCTCCTGGCCAACTTTGGCGTTGGGTTCAATCATATTGACGTCGGCGCAGCAACCGCCGCTGGGGTGGCTGTCAGCAATACCCCGGGGGCGGTCACAGATGCGACGGCGGATATTGCCCTGACACTTATTTTGATGTCCGCGCGCCGCGCAGGCGAAGGCGAACGCCTGGTGCGCAGCGGGGATTGGCCGGGTTGGCACCCAACCCAGATGCTGGGTCAGCATGTGACCGGCAAGAAACTGGGGGTTATTGGCATGGGCCGCATCGGTGCGGCCATTGCCCGGCGCTGCCATTTTGGTTTTGGCATGCAGGTGTTCTACACTGCGCGCAGCGACAAATCTCCCGGGTTCGACGCCACTCGTCTGCCTGATCTGCAACACTTGGCTGCCGAGGTGGATTTCCTGGTCGTGGCGGTTCCGGGCAGCACAGAGACGCGGCATCTGGTGAATGCAGATGTTTTGGCCGCAATGCAGCCACATGCTCATTTGATCAATATCGCGCGGGGCGAAGTGGTACAGCAGCAGGCTTTGATCACCGCCTTGCAAGCCCAGCGTATCGCCGGAGCGGGCCTGGATGTCTATGAGTTTGAGCCAGAGGTGCCGCAGGCCCTGCGAGAGCTGTCCAATGTGACACTGCTGCCGCATCTGGGCACCGCAACCGAAGAGGTGCGCAGCGCCATGGGACATATGGCCCTGGACAATATCGCGGCCTTTGTTGCCGGGCAGCCGCTGCCAAACCAGGTCTGAAACGACGCGAGGCGGTGCCAAGACTTGGGCTTTGTGACAAACAGCGCGGCCTTGTGGGCTTTGCCCTGTTTTCACGTTTCCACAAATATTCCGGGGGAGAGCGCCCGCGGCGCGAGGGGGCAGAGCCCCCAAACCGGCCGCCTCAAGCGGGCTGAACCCCTCTCAGGAGAGGCAGATCAACTGCCCCTTGCCATGGCCTCGCGCCAGTGGCGGCGGCACAGAGAGACATAACTCTCATTGCCACCAATCTGCACCTGATCGCCCTTGATGATGGTGCGGCCCTCTGCGTCCTGACGGATCACCATGGTGGCCTTCTTGCCGCAATGGCAAATCGTGCGCACCTCACGCATTTCATCTGCCAGCGCCAGTAGCGCCGCAGAGCCCGGAAACAGCTGCCCCTGGAAATCCACCCGCAGCCCATAGCACAGCACCGGGACCTTGAGGTCATCCACCACTGTGGCCAGCTGCCAGACCTGGTCTGCGGTCAGAAACTGGGCTTCATCGACAAAGATGCTGGCGACCTCTCCTTGGGCGAGCCGGGCCTGGATCTTGGCAAAGAGATCTTCGCCGGGAGCAAAGGTATCGGCGGCCTCGCTGATGCCAATGCGCGAAGCGATTCTCCCCTCTCCGACGCGGGTGTCGATCTGCGCGGTCAGCAGATAGGTATCCATGTTGTTTTCGCGGTAGTTGTGCGAGGCCTGCAAAAGAACAGCCGACTTGCCGGCGTTCATGGTCGAGTAGTTGAAATAGAGCTTTGCCATGGCCTCCCTTTATCCTGTCTCTGCCTGGGGGAGCAAGAGGCTGGAAGGAGGTCACCTAAAGAGTGCTGCTGCCAGCAGGCAGGCGTAGAAAGGGCAGGCTTTGGTAGGCTGAAGCAATGTTTGGAACAGCAACTGAACCAATCAGGGGGTAGGTTGAAAATCAGTGTGATTTTAGGGGCTTAAGGGGTGCTTCGGTTGCGGTTTTTGAATCGCAACACTGTGGGGCGGCACGATAATACCCCCCCTGACTCCCAAGAACTAACGTTGCTAGGGCTGTCCGGAGAATATTGCCGGCACATCAGGAGAGGTACTTAGGCTAAAACCTTTGCCCACTCTAAAAGCACGGGAAAATGGACCCCGTGTCAAAACCTCGCCCACTCACTAAGCAGGTTCTGAAACACCAAGGAGAGCCAGAATATACCCTCCGTCACTCGCTAAATCCCTGAAAACCTTAGGGATGGTGAAATATTAGCAAATACTTTACAACGGCAGCATGGGAAATTATTCCCGAGCTTCCCCTTTTGGCACGGCATGGCTGGTGAGAGTTTATGGCAGAGATCGGTACCTATCTAAAAAAGCATACTGAGGCCTTGGTAAAGGATGTCGGGATCGAGGCAGCCTGCCAGATCACTGGCAAGTCCAAGGCGACATTGGGTCGATATTATTCCGACAATTCAGAGCATACCGACCGGTTCATGCCGGTTGATGCGGTCGCCAAGCTGGAGCAAGAAGCCTCCTATCCGCATGTGACATCGGCACTGGCTGATCTGAAGAATATTACGCTGTCCTATGACACCAAAAACGCCAGCAACAGCGATGGCACCAGCACCACCGCACGCAGCGGCGGGGTGAACGCCGATGTTATCGCGCTGAGCCAGCGATTTGCCTTTTTGATGAGCGAGTATCAAACCGCCATTGAGGATGGGATTATCACGGTGAATGAGGCCAAACGGCTGCTGCGTGAAACCGTTATGCTGCAGCATGTGTTGCTCGATATGAAGCTGCATCTCGAAGAAGAAAGCGCCTGAATCCATGGATCTGAACGATCTGCCGCAGGTCTCTGCGGGGGCTGCTGCTGCCATTGATGTGGAGAGCCTGGTGCAACCCGGTGATCCGCGTCACGCCCCACGGATTCTGTTGCTATATGGCAGTCTGCGCGATGTGAGCTATTCGCGCAAAGTCGCCGAAGAAGGCGCACGTATCTTGCAGGCCTTGGGCTGCGAGACACGGATCTTTGACCCCGCCGGGCTGCCACTGCCTGATGATGGTGCCGCTGCGGATCACCCCAAGGTCCAAGAGCTGCGCGATCTGGTGGTCTGGTCCGAAGGCATGGTCTGGTCCAGCCCGGAACGCCACGGTGCGATGACGGCCGTCATGAAGCTGCAGATCGATTGGCTGCCGCTGTCGTTGAAGGGCGGCATTCGGACTACTCAGGGCAAAACGCTGGCTGTGATGCAGGTCTCGGGCGGCTCGCAGAGCTTTAATGCGGTCAATCAGATGCGCATTCTGGGGCGTTGGATGCGGATGATCACCATCCCCAACCAAAGTTCGATCCCCAAAGCCTGGCTTGAATTTGCAGAAGGCGAGCGGCTGCCGGACGGTCCGTTTTTCCGCCGGGTCTATGATGTGATGGAGGAACTGGTAAAGTTCACCTGGCTCACACGCGGGCGCAAAGACTATTTGGTGGACCGCTATTCCGAACGCGTAGAGGGCGTAGAAGCGGTGCATGAGCGGGTGTCAAAGAAAAGCACCGATTGAAGCCCATCCTGCGCGCCACCGGCGCGCAGTTTTGTTTTATATGGCTGCATTTGGGCCGGTTCTTAGGCCCTGTGGTGCCGCAAAATGACCGAGCCTACGGAATAGCCCGCACCAAAAGAACAGATGAGCCCCAGATCACCGTCGCTCAGGTCTTCGGAATATTTTGAAAAGGCAATAATCGAGCCGGCCGAAGAGGTATTGGCATAGTCCTGCAGGATATTGGGCTGTTCACCTTCAGCCGGGGTGCGCCCCAAGGCCTTTTTGCCGATAAAGTCATTCATCGACTTGTTGGCCTGGTGCAACCAGAGCCGTTTCATATCGTCGCTCTGGATCCCCTCGTCGGCCATATGATTGGCAATATGCTGGCTGACCATGGGCAGCACTTCTTTGAACACCTTGCGGCCGTTCTGCATGAATTGCATATCGCGACGATCTTCGACCCCATCTGGGCGTGAGCGCCGAAGGTAGCCGTTGTTGTTGCGGATATTGTTGGAAAAATCGGTGGCACAGCGGGTGGAAATCACCTCAAAATGATCGCCCTTGGCGTCCTCAATACGTTCCAAGAGGGTCGCTGTGGCCACATCGCCAAAGATGAAATGGCAGTCGCGATCGCGCCACTCCAGGTGGCCGGAGCAGATTTCAGGATTCACAACCAGCGCCGAGCGGATGCTGCCCGAGCGGATCATATCAGCGGCGGCCTGAATGCCGAAGGTGGCGGAAGAGCAGGCGACATTCATGTCAAAGGCAAAGCCCTTGATGCCTAGAAGGTCCTGAATTTCGATCGCGACAGCGGGGTAGGCGCGTTCCATATTGGAGGCAGCACAGATCACCAGATCAACGTCTTTGGCTGTCTTGCCGGCCTGGGCCAGTGCCTTTTTGGCCGCATCCAGGGCCATTTCAGCCATGATGCCCGGCTCGGAATCGTCGCGCTGGCGCAGCTGGGGATACATGATGTCCGGGTTCAGAACCCCGGCCTTATCCATCACATAGCGTTGCTCAATGCCGGAGGCCTTGAAGATGAACTCTTCCGAGGAATGGGGCAAAGCTTCAAAACTGCCTGCAGCAATGGCCTCGGCGTTCTCGGCGTTGATCTTGTCGGCATAGGCGTTATAGGCCACGACCAGCTCAGCATTGGTGATGGTTTGGGTGGGGGTAAAAACCCCGGTGCCGGTGATTGCGGCTGTGTACATGTCAGAGACCCTATGGGGAAGAAACCCCGTATTTGTGACGCTTTTGTTGCCCAAAGGTCAAGGTTTACGGCGGGTACGCCAGAGAGAATTCATCGACTGAACTGTGAAGTTCATCACATGAAAGGTTCGTAAGGTGAAGTATAGCGGGGGAATCACAAGGAATTGATCAGGTTCAGATGCCACAGACCTCGCCCCCCATGACGGACCCAAACCAGGCCAGCCCGGAAATGCGGGTACTGCTGGGAATGTTTGCGCTGTATTGGCGCATGGATGAAGCCCTGTGCAAACAGGATATCATTACCGGCTTGGGGCGGGTGGAGTGCAATCTCTTGCTGCAGCTGGATTGCCCACGCCGGATGGGTGAGTTGGCAAAGAGGTTGTTGCTGGTTCCCTCGAGCGTGACCATGGCCGCTGACAGGTTGGAACAGGACGGTCTGGCGCAACGGGTCCGTGACGCAGGGGACCGTCGTGCCTTTCAGTTGCAACTGACGGAAAAAGGGCGCGTTCTGCGAGACGCCCTGGAAAAACGGGCAGAACATGCTTTTCGCGAGATTTGCGGTCTGAATGAAGATGATATTCAGCAATTTGCTGTTCTGTCCGATAAGCTACAAAAGAAGTTTCTAGGGTTCGCCAACCGCTGCCCCGGCAAGGAGAAGTAAGAGATGCACCTATTGCAAAAGATCGCCGTGGCAATGATGCCGGTATGGGCTGGACCGGCGCTGCTGGCCGCAGGGGTGGCCGTAACCGGGCCTGCCCAGGCTGAGGACGCGCTCAAGCCGGTGAAACTGATGACAACACAATCTGGTAACCTGTTGTTAGAACGTCAGTTTTTCGGACAAGTGGCGGCCAAGCAAACGGTTGACCTGGCCTTTCAGGTTCCCGGTCAGGTGATGCGGTTCCCGGTTTCCGAAGGCTATATCGTGCCCGAAGGACAGCTGATTGCGGAGCTGGACCTGGAGCCATTTGAGCTCAAGCTTGAACAGGCACGGCTGCAAAAGGAACAGGCTGACAGAACGGTGACTCGACTGGAGCGGCTCAAAGGAACCGTAAGCGCGGTCTCCATTGAGGATGCGGTAACTCAGGCCGGGCTGACCCGGGTGGCGCTGCGCAATGCGGAATATGAGCTGCGCCATGCCACCTTGAACGCGCCGTTTGAGGCCCTGGTTTCAACCCGTGAAGTGGAGAATTTCACCACCGTGGCGGCGGGCGCCCCAATTGTGCGTCTGCACGACATGTCGGTGCTGCATATCGAAGTCGATATTCCAGAGGTTCTGTTCCAACGCGCCAGTCACGGTGACAATGTTTCGACCCTCGCAATCTTCCCGGGCAGTGATGAGAGTTTTCCGTTGGAAATTCTCGAATTCACCGCGGAAGCCAGTAATATTGGTCAGACCTTCCGGGTAACCTTTAGCATGCTGCCGCCCGAAGGCCGCCAGGTCCTGCCAGGAGCCTCGGCCACTGTGCGGGTTAAGGTCGATACCGGTGAGCATGGTATTATCGTGCCCAACACCGCAGTCGTGACCACACCGGAAGGGTCCACTGGGGTGATGGTCTTTACCCCCAAAGGTGGCGAAACCGGAGAGGTAACCTGGGTCGAGGTCGAGCTGGCAGCAACCCAACATGGTGGTTTTGCGATCTCTTCCGGGCTGCAAGGTGGTGAAGAGATTGTCTCCACTGGTGGCAGTGCCTTGATCGACGGACAAAAGGTCCGCCGGTTCGCCGGCTTCACGAACTGAGGCTGAGAGCATGGATATTGCACGCGCCTCGATTGACCGGCCGCTATACACTTGGATCATCATGCTGGTGGCTCTTCTGGGTGGCATCTGGGGGTTTTTGAACCTCGGACGTCTGGAAGACCCGGCCTTTACCATCAAACAGGCGGTGATCGTCACCGGCTATCCCGGCGCCAGCGCCGAACAGGTTGCCCGCGAGGTGACCGAGCCGCTGGAATCCGCCATTCAGAAGATGGGAGAGGTCAAAACCATTACCTCGATCAACCGCCCCGGCAGTTCTTTGATCGAAGTTGAGATGCATGACACCTATGACGGCACTGAGCTGCCCGCCATCTGGACCGATCTGCGGGCCAAGATCCGCGACGCCGCACGGGGGCTGCCCGATGGTGTCTCGTCGCCCTTTGTGAATGACAGCTTTGGCGATGTTTTTGGTCTGTTTTATGCCGTCACTTCCGAGGGTTACACCGATGCCGAGAAGCATGAGCTTGCCACCTTCCTGCGCCGTGAATTGCTGGCTGTGGACGGGGTCGCGGATGTCGAGATTTCCGGCCTGCCGGATGAGGCGGTCTTTGTCGAGCCCGACATGGCGGTTTCGGTCAACCAGAACATCTCGATTGCAGCGATTGCAAACTCGATCGCGACCTCCAACACCGTGCGCTCTGGTGGTTATCTGGATGACACCACGGCAGAAACCCGCATCAGCGCTCCGGAAGGCTCGGATACCGTGTCCGAGATCGCCGGGCTGTCGATTGGTGCCCAGGGTGAGGTGATCAATGTCGTTGACATGGCAGAGGTTTATCGTGGGCGCACCAGCAACCCTGATCTGATGATCCGTTTCAACGGTGTTGAAGCCTTCACCATGGGCATTGCGGGGCTGGCCAGCGAAAACATCGTTGAGGTTGGCGCACGGGTTGATGCCCGTCTGGCTGAACTGGACACGCAGATCCCGTTTGGGGTGGAACTTTTGCCGATCTATCAGCAGCATCTGGTGGTGGATCAGGCCTCCAATGACTTTCTGGTCAATCTGGCAACCTCGGTTGCCATTGTGGTGGCGGTTCTGGCCCTGTTCATGGGCTGGCGCGCCGCTGTCGTTGTTGGTGCCACGCTGTTGCTGACGGTGGTTGGCACGCTCTTGTTCATGAACCTGTTTTCCATTGAAATGGAACGGATTTCGCTGGGCGCGCTGATCATTGCCATGGGGATGCTGGTGGATAATGCCATTGTTGTCGCCGAAGGCATGCAAATCTCTATGCAACGTGGGCGAACCTCGCGGGAGGCGGCGCATGATGCGGCCTCCAAGACCCAGATCCCACTGCTGGGGGCGACCGTGATTGGTATCATGGCCTTTGCCGGTATTGGCCTTAGCCCGGATTCCGCTGGTGAATTCCTGTTCTCGCTCTTCGCGGTTATTGCGATCTCGCTGTTGCTGAGCTGGGTTCTGGCGCTGACCGCGACACCGATCCTGGGTCACTACTTCTTTAAGCAGGGCCATGCGGATGGGGCGGATGCCTATGGCAGCTTGTTGTTCCGCGCCTATGGTGGCCTGTTGCGGATCTCGCTCAAGCTGCGCTGGTTGGTTGTGGCCGGGCTCATCGGCCTTACGGTGGCCTGTTTTGCAGCCTTTGGTACCGTCAAACAGCAGTTCTTTCCGGACTCCAATACGCCGTTGTTCTTTGTGCACTACAAACTGCCACAGGGTACCAAGATCGAGACAACCTCGGCCCATCTGGAACAGATTGAGGACTGGCTTGCCCAGCGTGACGACGTCGTAGAATTTTCCACCTATGTCGGGCAGGGCGCCTCGCGGTTCCTGCTGACCTATGATGCGCAAAAGCCGAACCCCAGCTATGGTCACATGATCATTCGCACCGCAGATCTGGCGGCTATCCCGCCGCTTCAGGCCGAACTCGAAGCCTTTGGTCATGAGGTACTGCCTGAGGGTGAGTTCCGCACCAAACGGCTGGTCTTTGGTCCAGGCGGCGGCGACCCGATCCAGGTGCGCTTCTCTGGTCCGGATTCGACCGTGCTGCGACAGCTGGGCGAAGAAGCGATGACTCGCCTTGAGGCCGCATCGCCAAACATCCTCAACACCCGGCACGACTGGCGAGAGCGCGAATTTGTTCTGACCCCGCGCTATGCCACCGACCGGGCGCAGACCGCTGGTATCGCGCGTGAAGACATTGCCGATACGCTGTTGTTCTCGACAGATGGTCTGCAGGCTGGGGTTTTCCGCGAACAGGATCGTCTGATCCCGATCGTCATTCGACGCTCACAGGAGGATGGCTACAACATCATGGACCAGGTGGTCTATTCCAGCACAGCGCAAAAGTTCCTGCCGATGGAGCAGATGATCGACGGGGTGGATCTGGAGCTGGAAGACACTCTGCTGCATCGCCGTGACCGGGTTCCAACGCTCACCGTCGGGGCTGATATCCCAGTGGATTTGACACCGGCCTCTGTGTTTTCCGAAATCCAGTCCACGATTGAGGAGATGCAGCTGCCACCTGGCTATACGATGGAATGGGGCGGTGATCACGAGAGCGCAGGCGATGCCAATGCAAGTCTGGGCAAGCAGTTGCCAGTGACGATCCTGATCATGGTGATGATCTCGGTCTTCCTGTTCAACGCCCTGCGTCAGCCGATCATCATCTGGCTGCTGGTGCCGATGTCGGTGAATGGGGTTGCCATGGGGCTGCTAGGCACGGGTTTGCCATTCACCTTCACCGCGCTTCTGGGTCTGCTCAGCCTCTCGGGTATGCTGATCAAAAACGGCATTGTTCTGGTGGAAGAGATCGACCTGGTGCGTGAGACGGGCAAGCCCCTGCGCGAGGCCATCGTCGAGGCATCCGTGTCGCGTCTGCGCCCGGTGATGCTGGCGGCAGTGACCACCATTCTGGGGATGATCCCGTTGCTCTGGGACGCCTTCTTTGTCTCCATGGCGGTGACCATCATGGGCGGTCTGGCCTTTGCCACCGTGCTGACCCTGGTGGCGGCACCGGTCTTCTACCTGATCTTCTTTGGCCGCGATGAGCGGCGGGAACAGAAGGCGGCATTGGCGGCATAGGGCAGCTGGCTCAATCAATTCGTTCCATGGGGGCCGCAGTTCAGACTGCGGCCCCTTTTTTGAGGGCTGAACCCCTTCGCCTTGGTGGCGCAGGGCTCTGATTTGCAAGGGCAGGGAAATGGCTTGTTGTTTCTCAACTTTAGGGGGCTAGTATCCTTGGCCGAACTGCACAGGAAGACTGGAGCATCTCCATGAGGCCACAACAAAGGCCATTGTATCGCCGGGTGAACACCAAAACCCACGGGGTTGGGCACGGTGATGGCGGCAAATCTCGTTGGGAACGCAATACTAAAAAGGCCAAGAACAATGGCTCTTCGCAGGGGGCAATGCATAAGAGACATCGCCACGGATTGGACTATACGCCGTTGTACAAATTCCTGTTGTCAAAGGTGGGGCAGGATTGGGATGCCGTCTATAGCGCGGCACTGGCGCGCCTCGATACTAAGGAGCCGATTTTCAATCTCGTTGCGCTCCGCCAGGAAGAGGGCAAACCCTATGTACGCACGGGTGAAAGCACCTATTTCAGCGGCCTTTATGTGGGTGACGACAATTGCCTCGCAGTGGTTGATCCAGAGCTGACAGTTGAACAGATGAAGCCCTTGTGCCCCTGTTGTACACATACATTCAACGGCAAGAGGTTTACACGAAGCTATGACGCCCCAGATCAGGCAATTTCCTAAAGCAAAACCCCGGCTCAAAGAGCCGGGGTTTTAGAGTACTGCTTGGTTTTGGTGCCGATTACCCCTGCAGGCTTTTCACCTCGACATCACCCTCGGCCTGGGCCTTGATCGCCAGGGCGGCCGCGTTGGAGGCGGCGGCGGTGGTGAAATAGGGGATCTTGTCATAGAGCGCCACCGAGCGCATGTCCTTGCTGTCTTCCACAGCCTGGGCGCCTTCGGTGGTGTTCATCAACAGTTGCACATGGCCGTCTTTCAGCAGGTCGACCACATGGGGGCGGCCTTCATAGACCTTGTTGACCAGCTCACAGGCAACGCCGTGGCCGTCCAGCCAGCTCTGGGTGCCACCGGTGGCCACCAGGGTAAAGCCTTGCTCGATCAGCACCTTGGCCGCTTCCAGCATCGGCGCGCCCTTGTCGGCATCCTTGATCGACATAAAGGCACGGCCCTCAGAAGGCAGCACCATGCCCGCCCCCATCTGCGCCTTGAGGAAGGCGCGCGGGAAGTCGCGGTCCCAGCCCATGACTTCACCGGTGGAGCGCATTTCTGGCCCCAGCAGGGTGTCAACGCCAGGGAAGCGGGCAAAGGGCATCACCGCTTCTTTGACCGAGAACCAGGGCATGTTGGGGTCGGCCAGTGTCATCGGATCCGCCATCGGCGTGTCCACGTCATAGCCTGCATCAGGCTTGTAGGCGCCGCGATGCGGGAAGGCCGCGAGCTTTTCGCCCGCCATGACACGGGCGGCAATCGAGGCAATCGCACTGTCAGTCGCCTTGGCGACAAAGGGCACGGTACGGCTGGCGCGGGGGTTGACCTCAATGAGGAAGATCACCCCGTCCTTGATGGCGAACTGGATGTTCATCAGGCCCACCACATTCAGCGCCTTGGCCAGGGCAAAGGTCTGGGTCTTGATCTCTTCGATCACCTCATCAGACAGTGAGTAGGGCGGCAATGAGCAGGCAGAGTCGCCCGAGTGAACGCCGGCTTCCTCGATATGCTGCATGATACCTGCCACATGCACATCAGTGCCGTCGCAGATCGCATCCACGTCCAGCTCAACGGCGCCGGATAGGTAGCTGTCCAGCAGTACCGGGCTGTCACCAGAGACCACCACAGCCTCGGCGATGTAGCGGCGCAGCTGATCCATGTCGCGGACGATTTCCATCGCCCGACCACCCAACACGTAGGAGGGGCGAATGACCAGTGGGAAGCCGATTTCCTCGGCGATTTCCAGCGCTTGTTCGTCAGTGGAGGCAATGCCGTTGTGCGGCTGCTTGAGGCCAAGGTTGTTGACCAGCTCCTGGAAACGCTCGCGGTCTTCGGCCAGATCAATGGCGTCGGGCGAGGTGCCGAGGATTGGAATGCCTTCCTCTTCCAGCGCATTGGCCAGTTTCAGCGGAGTCTGACCGCCAAACTGTACGATCACGCCGTGCAGGGTGCCGTTTTCCTGCTCAACCCGCAGGATTTCCATCACGTGCTCAAAGGTCAGTGGCTCAAAATACAGACGATCCGAGGTGTCATAGTCGGTGGACACGGTCTCGGGGTTGCAGTTGACCATGATGGTCTCATAACCCGCATCTGTCAGCGCATAGCAGGCGTGGCAGCAGCAGTAGTCAAACTCGATCCCCTGGCCGATCCGGTTTGGACCACCGCCCAGGATGACGACCTTTTTGCGATCCGAAGGCCGCGCTTCGCATTCCACGTCTCCCATCATTGGGGCCTCATAGGTGGAATACATATAGGGGGTCTGGGCTTCAAATTCAGCCGCACAGGTGTCGATGCGTTTGAACACGGCGGTGACGCCTTTGGCGATCCGCGCGTCGCGCACGGATTTTTCCGAAGCCTGGGTCAGATTGGCCAGACGCGCATCGGTAAAGCCGAGCATCTTGAGGTGGCGTAGCGCCTTTTCATCCGTTGGCAGGCCATTGGCGCGGACCTCTGCTTCGGCATCGATGATTTCGCGGATACGATCAAGGAACCAGGGGTCAAATTTGGAGACACCAAAGATCTCATCATTGCTGAGCCCGTGGCGCATGGCTTGGGCGATGGTGCGCAAACGGTCGGGGGTCTGTTTGCTAATCGCTTTGATCACGGCGGCCTTGTCGGTGGCGAGTTCCCAGGTGCCGATGGTCAGACCGGGGATCTCGATTTCGTCAAAACCGGTGAGGCCCGATTCCATCGAGGCCAGCGCCTTTTGCATCGATTCGTGGATAGTGCGGCCAATCGACATGGCTTCGCCCACGGATTTCATCGCGGTGGTCAGATAGGGCTCGGAGCCGGGGAATTTCTCAAAGGCGAATTTTGGGATCTTGGTGACAACATAGTCGATCGAGGGTTCAAAGGAGGCAGGCGTTACCTTGGTGATGTCATTGTCCAGCTCGTCCAATGTGTAGCCGATCGCCAGCTTGGCGGCGATCTTGGCAATTGGGAAACCGGTGGCCTTGGAGGCCAGCGCCGAAGAGCGCGACACTCGTGGGTTCATCTCGATGACCACCATACGGCCATCAGCGGGGTTCACCGCCCATTGAACGTTGGAGCCGCCGGTCTCAACACCGATCTCACGCAGGACGTTGATCGAATGGGTCCGCATGATCTGGTATTCTTTGTCGGTCAGCGTCAGCGCCGGGGCCACGGTGATGGAATCGCCTGTGTGCACGCCCATGGGGTCGATGTTTTCAATGGCGCAGACGATGATGGCGTTATCCGCTTTGTCGCGGACCACTTCCATCTCGAACTCTTTCCAACCCAACAGGCTCTCGTCGACCAGAATCTGGTTTACTGGCGAGGCATCCATGCCAGTGCGGCAGAAGTGTTCGTAGTCTTCCCGGTTATAGGCAACACCACCACCTGTGCCACCCATGGTAAAGGCCGGGCGGATGATCGCGGGCAAGCCGATATCTTCCAGGGATTCCAGCGCGATACGCACACCCTCGTTGAGGTCGGCCTTGCCGTCGTCAAAGGTCGGCGCTGTGACGATGGTGGCGCGGGGGTTTTCAATGCCCAAACGGTCCATGGCATCGCGGAACAGTTTGCGATCTTCGGCCATCTCGATGGCGTCGCGGGTGGCGCCAATCATCTCGACGCCAAATTCTTCCAGTACACCCATCTCTTCCAGCGCGAGCGAGGTGTTCAGGCCAGTCTGGCCGCCCATGGTGGGCAGTAGCGCGTCGGGGCGCTCTTTCTCGATGATTTTGGCAACCACTTCTGGGGTGATCGGCTCGATATAGGTGGCATCGGCCAGACCGGGGTCGGTCATGATGGTGGCCGGGTTCGAGTTCACCAGGATGACCCGGTAGCCCTCTTCCTTGAGTGCCTTACAAGCCTGTGCACCGGAGTAGTCGAATTCGCAGGCCTGCCCAATGATGATGGGCCCCGCACCGATGATCATGATCGACTGGATGTCGGTTCTTTTGGGCATGGGTGTGCTTCCTTCGATTTGTGCGAGCGGCAAGGCCAGGGCAGGTTGGCAGGTCGGTCTAGGTCTAGTGGCGAGTCGGGCACCCCCAAGTGCCCAAATTGTCCTGCGTTATAGGGGTAGCGCAAAAAGGTGCAAGGGGGATCGGGCTCGCGCTTCGAATTGCCGCTTTTATGGCTTTTGTTCGCATAGCGTACAGATATAAGCATGGGCAGGGAAATGGCAGAAGTTTTGAGGTGCTGCGTGCAGATCCGTTTTGATCAGGGGCCAGGTCAGTGGGGACAGGCGGGGCAGGGGATGCAATTTGCCAATCCCCTGCGTGTGATCCGTGCGGATACTGCTGCGCAGGTGCCGGGAGCGCTGGAGGATCTGGAGACCGTCCAGCAAGAGGGTCACTGGCTGGCCGGCTATGCCAGCTATGAGCTCGGATATGCGCTGGAGCCCAGTCTTGCGGCGCGTATGCCCGGCAAGCGCGATCTGCCGCTCCTGTGTTTTGGTGTCTATGCGCATCCTCTCACTGTTTCGCACGCGAAACATGGGCCGGACCCCGCAGCCTGTGGTGGCTTGGGTCCTCTACAGCCGCGCTGGAGTTTTGAACGCTACGCTGAGGCCTTTGCCGAGGTGAACAGGGGTATCGGCGCCGGAGATATCTACCAGGCCAATCTGACCTTCCCGATTGATACGCAGGTCACTGGGAGCTCAGAGGAGCTCTATGCCGCTCTGATGGCGCGCCAGCAGGTCGGTCATGGCGCCTTAGTCCTGCAGGAGGATCTGCCGGATCTGTTGTCACGCTCGCCCGAGCTGTTTTTCCGCACCGATGCGGGGGGGCGGATTGAGACGCGGCCGATGAAGGGTACGCAGCCGCGCAGTGCCGATCCGGTTGCGGATGCCAAAGCGCGGGATTTCCTGCGTCAGGATGAAAAGAACCGCGCCGAGAACCTGATGATCGTCGACCTGCTGCGCAATGACATCTCACGCATCGCCGAACTTGGCTCGGTCAAGGTGCCAGAGCTCTTTGCGGTAGAGAGCTACGCTACGGTGCATCAGATGGTCTCGACGGTACAGGCGCAGCTGCGCCCGGGTGTGGGGCTGGGACAGATCCTGCAGGCGCTGTTTCCCTGCGGGTCCATCACCGGGGCGCCAAAAATCCGCGCGATGGAGATCCTGTCAGAGTTGGAACCCTGGGCGCGCGACATCTATTGTGGCAGCATCGGCTGGATGGCGCCGGATGGCGCGTCTGAGTTCAACGTGGCCATTCGCACCTTGATGGTCCAGGAAGGGCGCGCCAGATTGAATGTTGGCGGCGGCGTTGTCTGGGACAGCACCGCGCAGTCGGAATATGAGGAAGCCCTATGGAAAGCCCGTTTTGCCCAGCTGACGCCATCAAGGGCGATGCCGATTTCCGCCTGATCGAGACCTTTGGCTATATACCGGGGCAAGTGATTACCCGGCTCGATCTACATCTTGCAAGACTTACCGCCTCGGCAGCGCATTTCGACATTGCTTTTGACCCTTCAGCGGCTCGTCGTTCCATTGCAGCGATTGCAGGGGAGGACCCCTTGCGGTGTCGCCTGACCCTGGCCGCTGATGGCAGGGTCGATGTCACCACGGCGCCCATGCCTCAGGCGGCATCACAGTGGCGCTTTGCCATATCTCAGACACGGCTTGATGCGGATGATCCCTTTCTCAGGCATAAGACCACGCGCCGCACCCTTTATGATCAGGCCCGTGAGGCCCTGCCCAAGGGACTTGATGAAATAGTCTTCCTCAATAACCGGGGAGAGCTCTGTGAGGGGACAATTACCAATCTGATACTCACCACAGCAGAGAACGAACAGCTGACACCGCCTCTGAGCTCTGGCTGTTTGCCAGGGATCTACCGCCAAAGCCTGCTGGATGCGGGGTGTGTCACCGAAGCCGTTCTGCGGCCCGAGGATCTGGCAAATGCCCGCCAGATCCGGCTGGTGAATTCCCTGCGCGGCGAGATGCAGGCGATTTGGGCTGCTGACGGCGAGGAATTTGCCAGCTTTGCTTGACAAGCGCGCTGCAACCCTGTGTATCGGCCCAGACGAATTCTGCGCCGAATTCAACCTGCCCATGGCATAGTCCGAATGACCGCGCGACCACAGACTAGACCCTCATACCGAAAGGTCACGCCATGCATGCCTATCGCAGCCATACCTGCGCCGAACTGAACAAATCCAACGTGGGCGAAACCGTGCGCCTCTCTGGTTGGGTCCACCGCGTCCGCGATCACGGCGGCCTCTTGTTCATCGATCTGCGCGACCATTATGGCATCACTCAGGTGATGGCGGATCCCGACAGCCCGGTTTTCGCCGAGATTGAAAAGGTGCGCTCGGAATGGTGTATCCGCATCGACGGCAATGTGCTGGCCCGCGATGAGAGCCTGGTGAATGACAAGCTGCCGACCGGCGAGGTCGAAGTCTTCATCCGCGACATCGAAGTCCTTGGCAAAGCCGATGAGCTGCCCCTGATGGTCTTTGGCGAGCAGGAATACCCGGAAGAAACCCGCCTGCGCTATCGCTACCTCGACCTGCGCCGCGAAAAGATGCAGCAGAATATGCTCCTGCGCTCCAACATGGTGCAGTCGATCCGCAAACGCATGTGGGACAAGGGGTTTAACGAATATCAAACCCCGATCATCACCGCCTCTTCCCCCGAAGGCGCGCGTGACTTCCTGGTGCCCTCGCGTCTGCATCCGGGCAAATTCTACGCCCTGCCGCAGGCACCACAGCAGTTCAAACAGCTGATGATGGTCTCGGGCTTTGACAAATACTTCCAGATCGCCCCCTGCTTCCGCGACGAAGATCCGCGCGCCGACCGCTCGCCCACCGATTTCTACCAGCTCGACCTGGAGATGTCCTTTGTTACCCAGCAGGATGTCTTTGATACCATCCAGCCTGTGATGCAGGGCGTGTTTGAGGAATTCGGCGGTGGCCGCAAGGTTGATAGCGAATGGCCGCAGATCTCCTACCGTGATGCGGCGCTCTGGTATGGCTCCGACAAGCCCGACCTGCGCAACCCGATCAAGATGCAGGTGGTGTCTGAGCACTTTGCCGGTTCCGGCTTTGCCATCTTTGCCAAACTGCTGGAACAAGAAGGCACCGAAGTGCGCGCCATTCCAGCGCCCAAAGGCGGCAGCCGCAAATTCTGTGACCGGATGAATGCCTTTGCGCAAAAAGAAGGCCTGCCCGGCATGGGCTATATCTTCTGGCGCAAACAATCGCCCGACAGCATCGCCCAGGAACGCGGCATCACCGTCAAAGAAGTCAACGCTCTGGTCAAATCCGGCGAGATCACTCTGGGCAATGAGGCCGCAGGCCCGCTGGCCAAGAACATCGGCCCCGAGCGCACCGAGGCAATCCGCCAGCAGCTGGGTCTGGACGTGGGTGATGCAGCCTTCTTCCTGGGTGGCAAACCCAAAGCCTTTGAAGGTGTTGCAGGCCGCGCCCGTAATGTCATCGGCGAAGAGCTGGGCCTCACCGACAAAGACCGCTTTGCCTTTGCCTGGGTTGTCGACTTCCCGATCTATGAAGCAGATGAAGAAACCGGCAAGATCGATTTTGAACATAACCCCTTCTCGATGCCCCAGGGCGGCATGGAAGCCCTCAACGGCAACCCGCTTGAGGTGCTGGGCTATCAGTATGATCTCGCCTGCAACGGCTACGAGCTGGTCTCGGGTGCGATCCGGAACCACCGCCCTGAAATCATGTTCAAAGCCTTTGAAATTGCCGGCTACGGCAAGGACGAGGTTGAGAAACGCTTTGGCGGTATGGTCAATGCCTTCCAATACGGCGCCCCGCCCCACGGTGGCTGTGCAGCCGGCATCGACCGCATGGTGATGCTGCTGGCCGATGAGGCCAACATTCGCGAGGTCATCATGTTCCCGATGAACCAGCGCGCCGAAGATCTGATGATGTCAGCACCGTCCGAGCCGATGTCCGATCAGTTGATGGAACTTGGCCTGCGGGTGATCCCACAGGATCAGTAAACCGCTGCTGCAAATCGGCTACTTTGGCACCGATCAAAGTGACACCCGGGGGGCCGCTCTCGGGTGTTTTTCTTTGCCGCCAGCCTTGCTGTGCACGGCTCCCCAGGTTTCATTTGGCCCAAAATATCCCGGGGGAGCGCCCCTGGGCGCGGGGGCAGAGCCCCCAAAACAACCCCCATGCCAACTCACTGCGCTGGTTTACGCGTATCCCAGAATAACAGGGTGTCAGCTTTTATTGTGACCGATTAGGTTGGGGATAGATCCGGCGGCAATGCGCGCCGCCAAGGGAGTAGGGTGATGGTATTTGATCCGGAACTGGCCGAGATCCGATTTGGCTGCGGCTTGTCACCAAGCATTTCGCCGCTCGCCTCCAGAGAGGCGATGCTGGCACGGCTTCAGGGGCCCGACAGGGCGGCCGAGCAATTCCCCATTGCAGGAACTGAAACGATACTGGCCTCGGTGAGCGACTTTGCCAGGCTGCGTAAACTCCGCCGTACCAAGGCCGGCAGCTCAGAGGCCAAGCAGGCTGAAAAGGACTTCAAGCGCTTTCGCCGCAAACACCTGCAACAGCGTGATCTGTGGTTTCGCCAGCTCCTGTTGCGCCATGTCACAACGCAAGACAGTTTTCGCGAAAGATTGACCCTGTTCTGGGCAGATCATTTTACCGCAAAAGGCAAAAACCGCGCCATGCAGCCGCTGGCCTATGGCTACATCGAAAGCGCCATTCGCCCGAACATCTCCAGCCGCTTTGAGGATCTGTTGATCGCGGCTGTCACCAATCCTTTGATGTTGCACTACCTGGATCAATTCCGCTCGCGCGGAGAGAACAGCGCTCTGAACAAGCGACAGGGCGGTCGTGGCGGCTTGAATGAAAACCTGGCCCGCGAGGTGTTGGAGCTGCATACCCTGGGTCTTGAGGGGCCCTATGATCAGGCGGATGTGCGCCAGCTGGCGGAGTTGTTCACGGGACTTAGCTACCGAGTCAACAAGGGGTTTTTGTTTGACGAGGGAATGGCTGAACCGGGCGCTGAAACCGTTTTGGGGCGGGTCTATGGTGGTGCCGAGGCAGAGCTGGAACCGGTGCTGCAGGCGCTGCGGGACCTGGCCCGCCATCCGGCGACCGCCGATCATATCGCCTGGAAACTGGCGGTGCATTTCACCAAGGACCAGCCTGCGCCAGAACTGGTCGCCGCGCTGAGTGCCGCCTATCGCGACAGCGATGGGGATCTGGCCCAGGTCTATGACGTTTTGCTGAACCATGAATTGTCCTGGGAACCAGAGCTGGGCAATGTGAAACCGCCCTTTGACTACATGGCCTCGGCCTGTCGTGGCCTGGGGGTTGACCCGGCGCATTTGACAGGTTGGAAGCCAAAGCAGATGCGGCAAAATTTTATCGCGCCACTGCGGCTCATGGGACAGGCTTGGCAATCCCCTGTGGGGCCGGATGGATGGGAGGAGGCCGATGCGGCCTGGATTACGCCACAGGGGCTGTCAGCGCGGCTGCGCTGGGCCATGGCGGCGCCGCGGCGGCTGGTAGAGGCTTTGCCGGATCCAACTGACTTTGCAGGCCACTGTTTGGGAAGCCGCGCAAATCCGTGGGTGATGTTTGTCGCTTCAGCTGCGGAAACCCGCGCCGAGGCGATTGGGCTGGTGCTCAGCTCACCCGCCTTTCAGCGGCGATAGTTGGGATCAAGGGGGCATCCGGCATGACACTTTCACGCAGAAAATTCCTGACCCGCAGCGGCCTATTGGGTTGCTCCCTTGCGGCCAGCCCGCTGATCACCCCGGTGAGTCTGGCGGCGGCCCCCTGGGATCAGCGCCTTGTGGTGATTATCCTGCGCGGCGGCATGGATGGGCTGGATGTTATCCGCCCCTACGGCGATCCGGGGTTTGCCGGGTTGCGGCCTGGTCTGGCAGCGCAAACAGGACTGGATCTTGATGGTTATTTTGCGATGCACCCGGAACTGGCCCCCCTGATGCCACTGTGGCGGCAAGAGGAGCTTGGCTTTGTACAGGCGGTTTCCACCCCTTACCGGGATCGCCGCAGCCATTTTGACGGGCAGGACCTGCTGGAAGCGGGCACCCTTGGCCTCGGGGAGCGGCGCGATGGTTGGCTCAATCGCTTATTGCAACTGCAAAGTGGGGTTGCCGCGCGCACGGCCTTTGCCATTGGGCACGGGGATTTGCAGCTGTTGCACGGGGCGGCACCGGTCTCGGATTGGTCGCCGGATGCAGATCTGGCGCTGAGCCCGCAGGCCGAGCATTTGGCCGGGCTGTTGATGCAGGAGGATCCGCTGTTTTCTGAGGCGCTGTCCGAGGCGCTGGCCCTGTCGCGGTCTGACGGAGAGGAGCGCATCACTGGCGCGGCAGGCAGCGATTCCGCAGAGGGGGCGATGGGGGGCATGATGGAGATGCCGCGCGCGACACGCGGCAAGGCGCATCTGAAACTGGCGGAATTTGCCGCAAAACAGCTGCGCGGTGATACCCGCATTGCCTCGTTCTCCTTGAACGGCTGGGATACTCACAGCAACCAAAAACGCAGTATTGGAGCGGCTTTGAAGCGGTTGAGTGGCTGTATTTGGGCGTTGAAACGTGGGGTTGGCCGATCCGTCTGGGGTAAGACAGCGGTGGTGGCGATGACTGAATTTGGTCGCACGGTGCGCGAAAATGGCACTGGCGGCACGGATCATGGCACCGGCGGGGCCATGGTTCTGGCCGGAGGTGCCATTCGCGGGGGCAGGGTCTACGGGCGCTGGCCTGGGCTGGAAGAGGCCGCGCTGTACAATCGCCGCGATCTGATGCCAACCGGTGATGTACGTGAAGTCACGGCCTGGATCATGCGTGGGCTGACCGGAACCCGGCAAAGCGATCTGGAACAGCAGGTCTTCCCGGGGCTGCAGATGAACCAGGATCCCGGTTTTCTACGATAGCGGATCACGCCTATCGCGGCGCGCTGCCCGACCAGGAACTGGCGGATGTCGCCAGTATGAAACAGATTTTCCTACTACAACAGCTCGCGGGGGTGGATCTGCATAGATTTTAGCGTCTCCGGGGCATTGTCACGGTTGCGCCGAATGATCCGCGCGGAGTGGCGGGCCTGCAAATAGAGAACAATGGCGAGAGTCGCCAAAGATGTCGAAAAGACTTCGAACATGATCAGATGGCAATCTTTCGTTCCAGGCGCTCTTGGACCAGGCCGGCGATCACCGCAGCATCGCTGGCCACAGGGCGGCCTTCGGATCTGGCACGAGCCAGGCTTTCTGCGGCTTTGGCCAGGGGGCCATCTCCGGCGCTGCGGGCAACGCCGCCGACAAACTGGGCCAGATAGTCTAGGGACTTTTCTTCCTGGGTGTCGTTCAGCACGTCTGCCGCATGGGCCATATCGTCAAGAAAGGCGATTGGATCCGGCTCGATGGTTTCATCCGTGACCTGACGCGGACCGCTGGGTTGGCGATCATCAGGAAGGCGTGACAGAATGGCGTTCTGGAAGGAGGCAAGCGAGGTAATGGGCTTGGCCAGGAAACCGTCTGCACCGGCTGCAATGGCCTGTTCTTCGACGTTTTCATCCCCCGAGATCGCCAGAATGATCCGAACCCTTGGGTGGGCGTCGTCCATTTCCTGGATCAGGTCGAGGCCGGAACCATCCGGCAGGCCAACATCGGCAATCACCACCGAGGGGCGGTAGACCTGCAGATGGCGGCGTGCAGATTTCAGGCAGTCAGCGCGTCGAATACGGGCGCCACTACGCAGGCACAAAAGGCGCAGGGCCTCACAGGCATAGCGACTGTCCTCAATGACCAGGATGGTCAGGCCCAACAGGGGGCGGCGGGCACTTGGTAGTCTTTGGGCGGCTGCAAACAGTTCCGAATCGTCCATTACATATACTCCTTATCGGATATGTAGAGACGCTATAAATTTGAGGCTAATTCGAAGTTAACGGCCCCAGAGGCCAGTTTGAGAGGCCCAAAGGCGCGTAGAAATACGGGCAGGGAAGGGCCACAAGAGCGAACCCTGCGTGATCTGCAGGTCTGGGCGCATTGGCGCACTTGCGTGGGATCGGCGCAATTGAGCATAAGGCTGCAACAAATGTTTTGCCAAGGAGAAGACAGATCATGATTGGGCGCCTGAACCACGTAGCTATTGCCGTTCCCGACCTGGAGGCCGCATCGGCCCAGTACCGCAGCACGTTGGGCGCCAAAGTTGGCGCGCCACAGGATGAGCCCGATCACGGTGTGACCGTTGTTTTCATCGAGCTGCCAAACACCAAGATCGAGCTGCTCTACCCGCTGGGCGACAATTCTCCGATCAACGGGTTCCTGGAAAAGAACCCAGCAGGCGGCATTCACCATATTTGTTATGAAGTCGATGACATCCTGGCAGCGCGCAATCACCTGCAAGCTGAAGGCGCCCGGGTTCTGGGCAGTAGTGAGCCAAAGATCGGCGCGCATGGCAAGCCGGTCTTGTTCCTGCACCCCAAAGACTTCAACGGTTGCCTGGTGGAACTCGAGCAGGTTTGAGACTATGTAGAGCGGGCTGCGCTGCCGTGCAGCCCGTCTACTTGAGGATAATACACTATGGCCATTACATCCGGGTTGGTTCTGTTTGCTGTGATCTGGTTCATGACCTTTCTGGTCATCATCCCGATCCGTATCGAGACACAGGGCGAAAAGGGCAATATTGAACCCGGAACCCATGCCGGTGCGCCCGAGAACCACTACCTGAAGCAAAAGGCGTGGATCACCACCGGAGTTGCCTGTCTGCTCTGGGCGGTGATCGCGGGGATCATCCTCTCCGGGCTGATCACGGTGAATGACTTTGACTGGTTCGACCGAATGCCAGACCCCTCCTGATCCGTCTCAAAAGGGGCCGGGCCTATATCAGTGGTGCCGCCACAGCGCGTGAAACAGATGCGTATAGGTGGCCGCGCCCAGAATTGGGATCACCAGGTTTACCAACGGAATTGAAAGTGGCATTGCCATCAAGACACCCGCCATCCAGATGGTTCCGCTGTGTTTACGACAGAGTTTTCGTGCCTCTACCGGGCCAACGCGACGGCTGGCCGCCAGGGTGAAATACTCGCGGCCCAAGAGGTAGCCGTTCAAGGCCCAAAAGATAAAGGGCGCTGCAGGCGGGAATATCGCATACAGGATCAGCGCCAGAATATTGGCACCGATCAAGACGCCCAGAAAATTCACGGTGTCTTTCAGCGCCGCCCAGAGCGGCACAGGGTCGACCTTTGGCAGATGGGGGAAATGCCTGTCTTCAACCGCCTGAGCCACATCATCCAGAAACATCGAGGTGATCGCCGAGGCCACGGGCACCATCAGGAAAATCGACAGGATCATCATCAACAGGACAGAGCCGGCGGAAAACAGGCTGTCGAGCCAGGTGACTTCCCCGATCAAGGGCAGGTTAACTGAGGCCGCTGTCAGCCATTGCACCAGCACCAGAAAGCCAACAGTGGCCCCGATCAACAGGGCCAGCGTCAGGCCGATGCCAATAAAGAGCACCCGCATAAAACGCGGGTCGGTGATCTGGCTCAGGGTTTTAAAAAAGGCGTCAAAGATCATTCTTGCATCCAGGTTGTCAGATCAGAAAGCTCTGGGCGCGGCCGTTCTGGCGGTGTGGCGCGCTGGGTTGCGATATGGACGATGCCGGCCACACGCTCGTTGTCTTGCAGGGCAAAGGCCTGTTGGCAGAATATGCGGTCGTGGCTGGCCCAGCCGGACAACCAATTGGCCCCCCAACCGGCAGCCAGGGCGGCATTGAGCAGCGCCAGACAGGCAGCGCCAGCGCTATAGCTCTGCTCAATGGCGGGAACTTTTTCGCTTTCTTTGTGCACTTCCACAACCACCACAGCCAATTGACCCAGATCGAACTGGGCGCGCCCCTTGGTGATGTCTTCGTCTGACTTGCCCAGGCGAACACCGGCCTGAGCCGTTAGCTCAGCCAGTCGGGGCATTGCCGCCTTCTCGATGACTACAAATCTCCAGGGCTCCAGCTTACCATGATCCGGCGTCCGCGCCGCTGCCGTCAAAAGCGACATGAGCTCGTCACGGGTCGGGGCGGGGGCGATCAGTGTCTTGAAGGGACGGGAGCGGCGCGACAAGAGAAAGTCCAGCGCGGCATCATTTGCCAGAGTTTGGCTGTCGTTGGTCATATGTAAAGCCCTTTTACATCAATGGGGTCAATCTCATCATGTGGCAGCAGGAATTCAAGAGGCAGAGAGGCTGCACAGCTACATTTTTGTCAACTCTGCTGCTCTGGAGCTCGTTTTTGTGATCGGGGCGACTTCATCGGAGGTGGCTAATTACGGTATGGGGAGTTCCTCTGTTCAATTCCGTAGTGAACTGGCATCAACAGGGCATGGGCAAACCAAAGAGAAAAAACCTGCCAGATCTTTCTGATCTCGCCATAACAGGCGCCAGGATCGCGGTGAAAGTCACGCCCGGAGCTTCCTCTAATAGTATTTTGCGCAGTGAGGCGGGGCTCAAGGTCGCGGTCACCGCGGTTCCTGAAAACGGCAAGGCAACCGAAGCCGTGCGCCGCCTGTTGGCCAAGGCCATGGGGGTGGCGGCTTCAAGGTTGGAGCTGCACCAGGGGGCCAGTTCGCGCAACAAGATCTTTGTCTATACAGCTGGCGGCTAAGCCCTGGCGTGCGGCAGTTCGGTCAGCCTTGGGGTTTTGCTTCCTCCGCGACCAGCCGGTAGACGCCTTCGGGCAGATCCAAGGCGGCCGCCAGATCGCGGACCTGGGTATAGGAGAGGGTGATTTTCTGCACCTGATCGGTGCGGCTATCCAGCTGTTCGATGGTCACACATTCAGCAAAGGCATGCAGGGTGAGGTCTTCTAACAGCGGCTGCTCTCCTTCGTCGACAAGCGTGACGGTGGTGCAGTCAAATTCATGTTCGATACTAAACATAAGATCCAGACTGCCCGCATCCGTGGTGGTTTGCAAGCGCTCTCGACGCAGAGATGGCCTGTCTGGCGGTGGCTGGTACTGCTTGGCTTTGATCGATATGAATGGGCTTCAGCCTAGCCCTTTGACTGAACGGATCGCGCCCGAAATGACCTCTTCCGACATCGCCATGACCCAGCTAGGGGTCGTTCTGACGGACCGTGGATCGCGCTATGCGGTGACCGGCGCCCAGGTGACTTCGCGGGCAGAGGTGGACCGGGTTCTGGCGGAGCTCAAAAAAGACCGCAGCTATGCCAAGGCCACCCATAACACCTGGGCGGCGCTTTTGCCGACGGGTGGGCTCAAAGCGGATGATGGCGAAAGCGGAGCTGGTATGGTGATCCTGCGGATGCTGGAGCGTGCGGAACTGCGGGATCATGTCATCATCGTAACCCGCTGGTACGGCGGCAAGAAACTGGGCGGTGATCGCTTTCGCCGGGTCCAGGATGCGGTGCGGGCCTATCTGGATCAATACCCCGGCTGAGCCAGCGTTGATTTGCATCAAAGCAAAGCAGATCCCGCTCTCATAGCTTTTGCGCATCACGATTGACAGGAGATCATCGGTGCGCGCGCAATCAACCCTAAAAACCCACGCAGCCCTGTTTGACAGCATGAGCCAGTCCCTAGGGCTGGACCTGCAGGAAGAGGCCATTGCTGGCCGTTTGCAATTTGACGAAATTTCCGAAGCGGTGCTGCGCTGTAGCAAATGCGCCCATCCCACACAGTGTTCAGCGCGGCTGGGTCAGGTCGCAGCGGGGCTGGCTGAGGCTCCGGATTATTGTCGCAACCGGGATCTGCTGGCCTATCTGAAAGAAAACGCCGCCTAGCTTGGCCCCTAGGGATGGGCCCTCGCAATCACCCAGGCGTGAGCCGTCACACGAAAAGGAGCGACCCTATGCACCCTCTTGGCGACGCGATGCAGCATCTGCAGCTTTTGGCCCGCATGGGCAAACATCTTGGCGCGGATCTGGTAGAGGCATTTGAAGCGGGCAAAATCAGTCCTGAGGACTGGGCAGAGATGATCACCTCCTGTCGTGGCTGCGACGCCCCAGAGCACTGCAGGGCCTGGCTCGACAGTCAGGAGCGCGCAGAAGGAGAGGTTCAAACGGATCTGCCCCCGAGCTATTGCTGCAACGCCGCTCGCCTGCTGAAGCTGCGTGACGGGGACACATCATAGGCCCGTTAGGGGCATAAACGGCTGAGTAAGAAAGAGGGATCATGAAAGATTGGCGCAGTGAGCACAGCCCTGTTGAGCACAGCCCGGTACAAGGCCGGGCTCTGGGGGAGTTTAATCCCCATTTCAAACAGCTGCGTGCAGTGGCACAGCGTGCAGGCGCCGACCTTGGCGAGGCCCTGCATGAGCGGCAGATCACTGCGGCTGAGTATTCAGAGATGATCACCCGCTGCCGCGCCGCCAATTGCCTGCAGGCCTGCGCTGATTGGCTGGGTGAGACCACTGTAGATCACCGGGAGATCCCTGCCTTCTGCGCCAACCGCGCGATCTTCGAACACCTTCGTAAATCACGCTGAGGCCAGTCCCTGGGGAGAGGCCGGAAGGGTAGGGGCGCTAGAGCCCCGAGTGGCTGCCATCACACAGCGGCTGCTTGCCTGTGTGTTTACAGCCGCAAAAGAAGACCTCGCCGGTTTTTTCAGCGGTGTATTTCACCGGAGTAAAGCTGCTGCCCTTGTGGCTGCCATCACAAAAGGGCTGTTTCTGCGACTTGCCGCAGGAGCACCAGAAATAGCTTTTGCCTTCGGTGACCTCCAAGGCATAGGGGCTTTTCTGGGCGATCACTGGGATCTCATCGGACATGGCTTGGGGCTCTCCCTGGCTGGTTGCGATGTGGGAAGAGTAGCAGGATTTTGGTCGGAAAGCCTATGGGGTGTAGACTGCACCAAAACCTGATGGAAGAGCAGGTTAGCGCCCGACCCTCCCCACGGGAGGGGTTTGCCTCTGGCAAAGGGGAGAGCGATTTTGTTACCTTCCAGCTTTGGAGCGATCTTCTTTGCTCTGAATGCTGCCGCCTTCAAATTCTTCCAACACTCCTTGCAGTCTTGAAATTTTGTCTCTTATTAACTCGGCAACGTCTGCGATGTCCGTACCGCAGGCGTCCTCAACGTTGAAATAGTCGAATCCCTTTTCCAAGTTGATGATTTCAGGAATGCTCACCGAACTGTCTGGTGATCGTGCAAAAGAAAAGCAATGACCGATGACCCTTTCTAGTAAGAGCCAATCCGCAGCCATCTTACGATCTGAACCTTCAAAGGTGGGATTGGAGGTGCGTGAAGTCAAAACCTGAAACCTAGCCAGTATAGCAGACAACCATCGTGCCGAAATTGGGTCAGAGTACTCGATACATGCCTTGAAAATTTCGATTGTGTCTGAGGGAACTTCAAAGCTCACAGTTTCAGGCTTTTTGGGGTGGCGGCAGTACGAGTAGATTGCGCCGTTCGTACAGGCTTGTGATAAGTTCGAGAGTGCCAAAGGAAGAGTTGCTCTAGCCGCTTTTAGTGAAGCTATGCGTTTGTTTTCGGAGTCGTAGACAGCGGCTGCAATGGCAGCGCCTGCGGCCAATAGACTGGCAGTTACTGTAATCAAAGTGTTGATGACACTTGTGCTTGTTTCTTGGATCTCCCATCCGGTTAAGAACCAGATATAGAAAAGACCAAAGTAGAACCCTATCGACGCGTGAAAAGCTGTTCCCTTGGTGAAAATGCGAACGAACCTAAACAATATCGCCTCCTGAAAAGTCTTTGACTTCAATCCTGTTTCGGCACTGAAACCGAATGAGGCGAGGATACGCAATTCTCCTGTAGGTGGAAGAGTTAGTTGATTGCCCTGCACAGGACTTTGATTGCTTGCAGGCCATTGGCGGGAGAGCCAATCATCCACAGTCTTTGACTGTGGAGCGCCCGGACCGCCCCCACGGGGCGGGTGCTTTGCTTCCTCCCCTCGGTCCGGGCGGAGGGGGCGAGATACGGGGAAGGGGGGATCTGAGCTGGTAGGTTAGGGCTCCGTCCGTAAACTCGGGAAACGATCCCCCGGATCGTTTGTGGCCGGGGCTCCGCCCGCGTGTGGCTGAAATGATCCCCCGGATCATTTCTAGGACGCCACACGCCCCCACAGATCATAATCGCCGGCCTCGTCCACTTCTACGGTGACCAGATCGCCGACCTGCAATGCGTCAGTGCCCTCATCAATGAACAGGTTGCCGTCGATCTCGGGCGCGTCGGCCTTGGTGCGGCAGGTGGCGATGCCGTCCTCGTCGATGTCATCAACAATGACCTGCATCACTTGGCCAACCTTGGCCTGCAGCTTGGCCTCGGAAATGGCCTGGGCCTTCTCCATAAACCGTTCCCAGCGCTCTTGCTTGACCTCTTCCGCCACATGATCGGGCAGGGCATTGGAGCGCGCACCATCGACGTTTTCGTACTTGAAACAGCCCACCCGATCCAGCTGGGCCTCATCCATCCAGTCCAGCAGGTGCTGGAACTCGGCCTCTGTCTCGCCGGGGTAGCCGACGATGAATGTCGAGCGCAGGGTGATATCGGGGCAGATCTCGCGCCAGGCGGCGATCTCGGTCAGGGTCTTGGCGGTATGGGCGGGGCGCGCCATGCGTTTCAGCACATCGGGGTGCGAATGCTGGAAGGGGATGTCCATATAGGGCAGCAGCGCATTGTCGGGATCGGCCATCAGCGGGATCAGCTCGCGCACATGCGGGTAGGGGTAGACATAGTGCAGCCGGATCCACAGCTCATCCGCCGGGGCCAGCCTGCCCAGCTCGCGGCTGAGATCCAGAATATGGCTGCGTACCTCGCCTGCGTTCCAGGGGTTCACGTCATATTTGCGGTCCAGCCCATAGGCCGAGGTATCCTGGCTGATCACCAGGAGTTCCTTGACCCCGGCCTTGACCAGCTTGTCCGCCTCGCGCAGCACCGCATGGGCGGGCCGCGAGGCCAGCTTGCCGCGCATATCGGGGATGATGCAGAACTTGCACTTGTGATTGCAGCCTTCTGAGATCTTCAGATAGCTGAAATGGCGCGGGGTCAGTTGCACGCCGGTGGCTGGCAGCAGATCAATAAACGGGTTCGGGTCGGCGGGCACAGCAGCATGGACCGCATCCAGCACCTGCTCATATTGGTGCGGGCCGGTAACGGCGAGGATACGCGGGTGATGCTCGCGGATGTAATCCGGCTCGGCGCCGAGGCAGCCGGTGACGATGACCTTGCCGTTTTCCTTCAGCGCCTCACCAATGGCCTCCAGGCTTTCGGCCTTGGCACTGTCGAGGAACCCACAGGTGTTGACGATCACCGCATCAGCCCCGGCGTAATCGGGCGAGATGCCATAGCCCTCGGCCCTCAGCCGGGTGAGGATGCGCTCAGAATCCACCAAGGCCTTGGGGCAACCAAGCGAGACCATGCCAAGGGTTGGCTGGCCTGCGCGCGGGGTATCCCCCATCAGGGCTTTGGGGGCGAGGTCGGGGCGGAGTTCTGGCGGATTGCTGGTCATGATCGCGCATATAGCAGGAATGCGCGAGGAGGCAAGAAAAACGGCAGTTCCTGGCCTTTCCCGCTTGTGCGGCACCTGTAGACCCTCCTGTGATTTGGTGGCTGCTGCAAGCTTCCCGCCCGGCCAACAGGCCGGGCAGCGCCTGACCTTCCCCCTGGAAGGCGCTACTCGCCTCCCCAAGGTCAAGCGCTGCCCTAAGTTGCAAGTTGCACGGTAGCAGTGGAACCTCATAGGCTGAACCAAAGTGATTTTGAGGACGAGACCCACAGATGCGAGACGAGAGTGAGGCGCAGAACGTGCCAAGGTCCAAACTGAAGCTTGCCAATGAGAACCCCTGGTATGTGCTGATGACACTGTTTGGAGAGCAGGAGGACAAAGATAACCTCCAGGATTTGGAAGTCTGGAAGAAGAACCGCGATCTTTGGAACTTTCTCGATCGTGCTGAAGTAAACAGTGATCGGGATCATGAAAGGCTTGTCTACAATGAGAGTTCACCACAGCAAGGGATCCTATCATTCCGAGATATTAAAGAGAAACATGAACAGGAAATGAAATTCCGAAACAGTGGAAATTTCATGTACCCAGGATTTCCTGACCTCAAAAGACAACCAAGCTTGCGTGAATGCGAATTTCGACGTTCTGTAAAGTTAGCTGAGTTCTGCTTTCGAGGCGGTCTCAACCTTCATGCTTCTGTCTTTGAAGAGCACTTGGATCTATCTGGAGCGGTGTTTGAGGGTGACCTATATGTATCTGGCGCCCAGGTGAAATGTGGGCTGTCTTCTCAAGAGGTGGTTTTCAAGGGTATAGTAAATTTCAAGTACGTGCACTTCAATGGCTTAATCAACTTCCGTTCAAGCGAGTTCGAAAAACTGGCTGAGTTTAGCTGTGTTCATTTTGGGTCGCAGGACAAACGATCAGGTCGGACAGATTTCCAAAATGCAAAGTTCTCAGGGAGAGCAGAGTTTTCGTCATCTTGCTTCTTTCATCCGGTTATCTTTCAAAACGTAGCCTTTGCAGAGAAGGCAAATTTTGGAGCTACTGAGTTCAAAAAAGACATCTATTTCGATGCGGCAGTTTTTGACAAAAGCTTGACCCTATCGTCAGCGATCTTTGAATCTGCTGTATCGTTTCGGGCAGCACTCTTTCATGGAGTCGTTGCTTTCAATAGAGCCGAGTTTCTTTCCAAGGAGCCCAGATTTGCGCCGAATTTTTCCGAAGCCGTGTTCGACAAGCCTGCAAATTTCCGAGGAGCAAAATTTGAGACCCTCTATCCAGTCTTTGAAGATGCCATATTGCATGAGCGAACAAAGTTCACTGTTGATGAGAAAGGCGAAACTTACTGGCCTGCTAGGACCGAGCAGCCTTTGAACATCGCAAAGGAGACCTGCTCAACCATCCGCCACATCCTGGCAAAACAAAGTCTTTCCGAAGACGAACACTTCTTCTTCCGCAAGGAAATGCACTTTGCGGGGCAGATCGGCTCGATCTGGCAGCGGTTGCCTTACTTGCTCTTTGGGCTGTTCTCCGATTATGGCCATTCCATTGCACGCCCCTTCTGGTTTCTCTTTGGGGTTTGGTTTGTTGGTGTCGCATTTTTTTCCGCACATTTCGTGGTAGACCATTCAGGATTGTTTGAGAGTGCAAATGACTGGACTGCGCTTGGATTGAGTTTTTCCAATCTGTTTCCTGTGTTTGGATTTGGTCGAGTGTATTTTGGTGGTCAGCTCAATGAGCTGCCTCCATTCCTGAAGTTCGTAGCAGGTTTCCAGACCGTCGCCAGCCTGCCGCTGTTGTTCTTTCTCGGCCTTGGGCTGCGGCAGCGGTTCCGGCTGCGTTAGGGGGCTTGGGGATGGCTTGGCTCAGTCAAGCATTGCACCCAGTCACGGACTGGCTAAGCTGGTGTTAAGCCCCTAAAGCCATGGGGAAAGACAGGAGGATTGGGCAGATGAAGCTGATTTTGCGGATCTTGGGGGCAGTGGTCGCGACGCTGGCGGTTTTGCTTATGGTGTTGTTCATGCTGCCGGGTGAGAAGGTGGCGGGGCTGGCAGCCGATCAGATCGAGGCCCAGACCGGGCGCAAGCTAACGTTTCACGGCAAGGTACGCTTTACCCTTTGGCCGGTGCTGGGGGTGAAATCCGATGGGGTGGCGCTGTCCAATGCCGATTGGGCCGGCCCTGAGCCGATGTTAACGGCGGAGCGCCTGTCGATTGGCATCTCTGCGGCGGATCTGCTGCGGGGCAAGGTGCGGGTGACCGAGGTCTCGGCCCTGCTGCCGCATCTGAACCTGTCGGAAAATGCCCAGGGTCAGGGCAATTGGGTGCTCGGAGGGACAGAGGCTGAGAGCAACCCGACAGCTGTTGCGCCGGAAAACCAGGCGGCGGTGCTGCCGATCAGTATTGAAAAGCTGACCCTGACCGGGGCCTCCCTGCGCTATCAGCCGCATCAGGGCACGCCGGTGGAAATGTCTCAGGTTGATATGGTTCTGCGCTGGCCGGATCCCAGTGGCACGGTGAACGTGGATCTGACCGTCAGACCTGCCGGGGCGCCCTTGCAGGTGCAGGCCGAGGTGGGCAGTTTTGCGGCCTTCCTGAACGGGGAGGTTGCCTCGGTCGGGGCCTCGGTTACGGCTGAGGGTGGTTTCCTGCGCTTTGACGGGCGCGCTGATCTTACTGGGGCGGCGACCGGGCGGGTCACGGCTAAGACCACCGATACGGAAACCTTTTTGACGGGTTTTGGTCAGAGCGGGATTGCCCTGCCACAGGGGCTGGGGCAGGCCTTGGTGATTGGTGCTGATGCCACCTATACCACGGATGGGCGTCTGGCGCTGCGGGATATGGCACTGGATCTGGATGGCAACAAACTGGAGGGTGGGGTGGATATTGCCCTCTCGGAGGTGCCACAATTCACGGCCCAGCTGAATGGCGGGCATTTGAAGGTGCCCGGGTTGAGCTCTGCTGCGCCTTCCGGGGGGGGCGAAGCCACAGGACAGGCGGATGCTGGCTGGTCAAAGGCGCCGATTGATGCGTCCGCATTGGCACTGGCCAATGGCACCGCAGTGCTGAGTTTCGACAGCCTCTCGGCGGCGGGTTACGAGTTTGGTGCCAGCAAACTCTCCTTGAGCCTAGACCGTTCACGGGCAGTGCTGAAGTTTCAGCCCGCAGCGTTATTTGGCGGCCAGGTGCAGGGACAGGTGGTTGCCAATAACCGCAACGGGTTTTCCGCCGGGGGCAAGCTGAGTTTCAATGGCATCCGCCTGGAGAAGGCCATGGGGCAGGTGGCCGGATATGATCGGCTGAATGGGGAGACATTGGGGGAGCTGGAATTCTTGGCCTCGGGCGGTAATCTGGATGCGCTGATGCGCTCGCTGTCGGGAAAGGGCTGGTTGGAGATCAACAAGGGCTTCTTTACCGGCTTTGATCTGGAGAAACTGATGCGTTCGGGGCAGGGCAATGGCGGCAGTACGGTGTTTGAGACACTGTCGGCGAGCTATGTGTTGGAAAAGGGCAATCTGCTGAACGATGATCTGCTGGTGACGTTGAAAGGCATTCGGGCGGATGGCGCCGGGCGGATCGGGCTTGGCGCGCAGGATCTGGACTACCGGTTTGCACCGACGATTTCCGGTCTCAATGGGGTGGCAGGGTTGACCATTCCCGTGCTGATCACCGGCCCCTGGGCAGACCCCAAGATCCGCCCTGATCTCAAAAATGCCCTGCAGCCGGAAATTGACGCTGTCGAGCAAGAGGCCAAGGACCGGGTGATTGAAAAACTCAGCGAGGAGCTGGAGGTGGAGATTGCACCGGAACAGGATCTGAATGAGGTGATCAGGGACCGCATCGAGCAAGAGGCCAAAGATCAGCTTTTGCGATTGTTGCAGGGCAACTGAGATCGGATTGACCCGGTCCTGGTAGGGCTCTCTTGTCAAATTGGCTCGCCCGGAGGGCGAGACTGGTTTGAACGAAAGAGAGCTCTGCCACACGAGTGCCTCGTGCTCGAAAAGTAACTGTGTGCGCAACCCAATTGGCTCGCCTCTCGGCGAGACAGGTCTGTGTAGAAAAGGGCCCGCCGATAGGCGGGCCCGGGTCGCCTGCCGCAAGGCAGGGGAAACCATTTTAACAGGATCAGCCAGATCAGATGGTCTGATCGTAGTCGCCAACAAGCGGCTCGGTGCGGATCACGGCGTCGATATCGGCAAAGATGGCGCGCATCTCTGCTTCACTTTCCGAGCTTTCGCAGACAACCACCAGATTTGGCGTATTGGAAGAGGCGCGCACCAGGCCCCAGGAGCCATTGTCGAGGATGACGCGCGCGCCGTTCACCGTCACAACTTCCTTGATGGCACGACCTGCCAGTGTCTCACCGGCCTGATGTTTGGCGACCAGTTTTTCGACCAGGCGCTCTAGCACAGTGTATTTTTCGGTGTCAGCGCAATAGGGCGACATGGTGGGGGTCGACCAGGTTTTTGGCAGGGCCTTGCGCAGGTCGGACATCGACATGTCTGGGTTGCGCTCCATCAGCTTGCAGATCTCGACGGCAACGCGCATGCCACAGTCGTAGCCGCGCCCTACGGGTTCGGCCAAGAAGTAATGGCCGGATTTTTCAAAGCCCGCCAGAGCGCCGATTTCTTTCACCCGGCGTTTCATATGGCTGTGGCCGGTCTTCCAATAGTCAGCGGTGACACCGTTTTTCTGCAGCTCGGGGTCGGAGGCAAAGAGCCCGGTGGATTTCACATCCGCCACAAAGGTGGCATTGGGGTAGAGCTTGCTGAGATCGCGGGCCATTATGACGCCCACCTTATCGGCAAAGATCTCTTCGCCTTCGTCATCCACCACGCCGCAGCGATCACCGTCACCGTCAAATCCCAGCGCCATATCGGCGCCCGAGGCTTTGACGCTGGCCGACATGTCGTGCAGCATTTCCATGGCTTCGGGGTTGGGGTTGTAGTGCGGGAAAGTGTAGTCGAGCTCGTTGTGGCTGGGGACGACCTCGACGCCGATGCGCTCAAACAGCTCGGGGCCAAAGGCCGAGGCGGTGCCATTGCCGGTGGCGCAGACTACCTTGAGCTTGCGGGTCATTTTGAAATCGCCGACCAGATCGTCGAGATAGGCTTCTTTGACACCATCAACAAACTCGTAAGAGCCGCCGGAACGAGGCTCGCCTTCGCCATTGAGCACGATGTCGCGCAGCTCGGACATCTCGTCGGGGCCGTGGGTCAGCGGGCGTTCAAAACCCATTTTGACACCGGTCCAGCCGTTGGGGTTGTGGCTGGCTGTGATCATCGCCACCGCAGGCACATCCAGGTGGAACTGGGCAAAATAGGCCATGGGCGACACGGCCGGGCCGATATCCTTGACCTGGATCCCGGCCTGCATCAAGCCAAGGATCACCGCCTGTTTGATCGCCAGAGAATAATCACGGTAGTCATTGGCCACAGCAATGACGGGATCAATGCCACGGCGGTGCATCTGGGTACCCAGCCCAAGGCCCAGAGCGGTCATGCCGGGCAGGTTGATCTCTTCGGGATATTTCCAGCGGGCGTCATACTCACGAAAGCCGGTGGGAGTGATCATCGGGTCACGCAAAAATTTCCAGGTGTTTGGCTGCACCGGGGAGCTTGTCTTTTTCATCTTTAAAAAGTCCCTTTGAGGGTCAAATGGAAATGGGGTTGGCTTTGGCGAGGGCGTCAAAGGCCATCAATGTTTCAATGAGCTGGGGCATCTGATCCAGGTAAATCATATTGGGGCCATCACAGGGCGCATTGTCCGGGTCTTCATGGGTCTCCATAAACACCGACGCAATCCCGGTGGCGACAGCGGCGCGGGCCAGAACCGGGGCAAATTCGCGCTGGCCGCCCGAGGCACCGCCCAACCCGCCGGGCTGCGCTACCGCATGGGTGGCATCCATCACCACCGGATACCCAGTGCGGGCCATCTCCGGCAGGCTTTGCATATCAACCACCAGACGGTTGTAACCAAAGGAGACGCCGCGCTCGGTCAGCATGATGCGGTCATTGCCGGTGCTGGCGATCTTGGCCACCACATTGGGCATGTCCCAAGGGGCCAGGAACTGACCCTTTTTGACGTTGATCACCGCGCCTGTGCGCCCTGCCGCCAGCAAGAGCGACGTCTGACGGCACAGGAAAGCCGGGATCTGCATGATGTCGACAACGTCGGCCACAGGCGCGCAGTGATCGGGCTCGTGGATATCCGTCAGCACCGGCACGCCGATGCTGTCTTTGACAGATTGCAGAACCTCCAGGCCCTTTTCCAGTCCCAGCGCCGGTTTGGCATTGATCGAGGTACGGTTGGCCTTGTCGTAAGAACCTTTGAAGACATATTGCGCCCCGGCCTTGTCGCAGGCTTCTTTCAGGGTGCCTGCAATCATCTGCGCGTGATCGGCGCTCTCCAGCTGGCAGGGGCCAGCCAGAATGGTCAGGGGGCGATCATTGCCAATGGTGAGGTTGGCGACTTGGATGTTTTTCATGACTTACGACGAAACCTGTTCCCGGAGAATGGATGCTGTGAGTGAACACAACAGGTAGATACCGGAAAAGATCAGGAATGCCAAAATCGTATTTTCGAACTTGCGCGGATAGGTGGGTTCTTCGCTGGCAACGGGGGCCACGGCGGTGGTTAGGTAGCGGACCTGACGGTTGGCCTCCATGCGGGTGGATTCCACTTGCTGCAAAGCCGATTGCAGCATCAAATCGCGGGTGGCGAGATCAGCCTGAGCCATCTGAATTTGCACCCGATGATTGGCAAGCGAATTTTCGCCTTCGGAGGCATCGGTCATCCGGTCATTCAGCCGTTCGATAACTGCTTTCAGGCGGCTGACGTCGGCCTCGACCCCGGCGACCTTGGCACGGTTGGGGCGGGTGTTGTCCAGCAAGGCTGCCAGTTCCAGCTCTTTTTGCTGCAGCTGTACCTCAAAGGTATTGATCTGCGAACGCAGGGAGACAATTACCCCTTCCGGGTCCAGCACCATGCCGTCCTGTTGCAACTCCACCAGATGCCGCTGTGCTTCACGGCGTTTGCCTTCGGCCAGTTCCAAGGCGGCCTCGGATTCGCTGACCTGATCAGAGCGCTTTTGCTCGGAGAGGTGGTTTACCTCATCCTGAGCATAGCTGATCAGACGACGGGAAAACTCGGCAGAGACTTCGGGATCGGCGGCGGAAACTTCCATGCGCACCACGCCTTCGGTTGGGTCGTAGCCGATTTTGACGTTTCGCTTGTAGGTCTTGTAGGCCTCTTCATTGGTAGGATTGGGATCAAGCCGCTGAATGGGATCGATCCAGTCTTGGGTGAAATGGGACTTGAATCCCATCTCTTCGTCCAGCCGCAACATGGCGACTTTTGACTGCAGATAGCCCTGTACCGCGATGGAATCCTGGCTGGTGGCAAACTGGGTACCGCTCAACAAGCCGCTGACCGCGCCCGCGCCATCGGCCTTGAGCACCAGGAATTCGGATTTGGTCGCATACATCGGGGTTGCCACGGCATAAAAGAAATAGCCGGTGATAAGGGTGGGCAACATGACAAAGAAGCCCAGACGGGCCATCAGCAGAACGAGCTTGCGGCGGCGGCGTCCGGCGATGTCGCGCTGAATTTCGGAAATTTCGCGCTGGCGCCGCTCGGCAGGGCTGAGCTCGGTTGAGGGCAGATTGGTCTTTGCGGCCGGCACTGTCTGAGGCAATTGCACATTGTTGCCGACAGCTGGCGTGTTGTCGGGCTGTGCCTTGTTTTGCGGCACCACCAGTTCCAGCATGTTGGCGCGTTTGAACGGGTCGATACCCTTTTCCCGCAGCAGACGCACCGCGTCAAAATCTGAAGTGGCGGGTAGGTCGTGTTTTTGTGCCACGCGCCGCGCCATGCGCAGCTGGCGCCCGGTGAGCCCCTCTTGGCGGATGGCGTCGATATCTGTTTCAAGGCGGGTTTCACGCGCCGAGCTCACCTGTCCGGACCGGGGCTGTTCAGGCTTGGTGCCGGCCTCCTCGGCTGGTGCCGCGGCGGGGGGCTGTTGCTGCGCCGAGGCACTGGCCGCGCCTGCGCTGCTGTGGGCATCGGGGGCAGGCACCGGGCGCGCTGCTGCGGCCTCGCCTCCGGACCCGGCATCTGGAGAGGCAGGGTTGCGACGAATTCTGAACTTTTTAGCCTTGGGTTTGATAGTCATAGAGCTGTTTCGCTTCTTCCAAGGTTTCAAACATGTTGAGCTGCCCATCCAGCAAGACGGCTGCGGAGCGGGCAAATTTTTCCAGGGTCTTGGCCTGGTGTGAGACAATGATGATGGTGGTCGTCTGCAAGCGTTCCTGCAGGATCGCCCCGGCCTTTTTGTTGAACTCCACATCTGTGGTGCTCGGCATACCCTCATCAATCAGGTAGACGTCGAAATCCAAAGCCAGCATCAGCGAGAAACTGAACCGGGCTCGCATACCCGAGGAGTAGGTGCCGATGGGCTGGTCGAAATACTCGCCCAGGCCACAGAGCCAACGGCAGTAGGCCTCAACGTAATCGGGGTCTAGCCCATAGAGATTGGCGATGTAGCGGGCATTGGCCAGTGCCGAAAGCCGGCTGACCACGCCGCCCATGAACCCTAACGGAAAGGAGATCTTGCAGCCGCGGCGGATTTCACCCTCGTCGGGTTTTTCCAGGCCCGCCATCATATTGATCAGCGTTGTTTTGCCAGTGCCGTTTGGTGCCAGAATGCCAAGTGATTTGCCCAGCTCAACCCGAAAGGACACTTGGTCAAGAATGACCTTGCGCTGGGTTCCAGTCCAGAAGGACTTGCTGACATTTTCAAACTCAAGCATCGCTTGTTCCGGTGTTTCTGTTGACGGCCCTGCGGGTCGGGGTTTGGCGGGGGACCTGGTGGTCTGGAAGACTGTCTGATCCTCTGCGTTTCAGGAATATCCTAAGATTGTTAAGGGTATGGGCTCTCATTTGGGCTTTATTATGTCGAATTATGGCATAAATCTTCAAGGATTGATTAACCATTGTGGCGAGATCCGCCGCCTGCAAAGGCGGAAACGGTATAGCTGCCTGCTTTCTAACTGTTTTTGTATTGGAAACAATGGCTGTGACGGTTTGTCCGGGGGCTTTGCTGCCTGGCAGGGAGAGGCAGAAAATAGGGGGAAGCGATGCGGGCAGAAAAGCTTTGTGACGAAATCAGAGCCTGCAGGATCTGTTCAGATCGGTTTGCGGCAACACATACTGGGCATCAGCCGCGTCCGGTTGCCTGGTTTTCTACGCCGGCGCGAATCCTGATTGCCGGGCAAGCGCCCGGGTTGCGGGTACACGAGAGCGGCAAGCCTTTCACTGACCCTTCCGGCGACCGGTTGCGCGATTGGCTGGGGTTGGATGAGGCCGCGTTTTATGATCAGAGCAGGGTGGCGATTGTGCCGATGGGGTTTTGCTTTCCGGGCTATAACGCCCAGAAATCTGATCTGCCGCCACCACCCGTCTGTGCCAAGACCTGGCATGACCGGGTGATGCAGAGTCTGCCAAATGTTGCGCTGACATTGGCCATTGGCGGTCCTGCCCAGGCCTTCCATCTGGGGGGTAAGATGCCGGTGGGCCAACGGGTGGCCGCCTGGCGGGACTATGCGCCGCGCCTCTTTCCCTTGCCTCATCCGTCTTGGCGCAATACCGGGTGGTTGAAACGAAATCCCTGGTTCCAGACTGAGCTTCTGCCAGTGCTGCGCGGGCGGGTAAAGGAGCTGATGACATGAGTGAGACACCCCCAGAAGAGGTAACCGCGCTGGACCGGGCCCATGCGGAGATGCAGGCGGCCCCTGAAGATGGCGCGGCACGGTTGCGGTTTTATGAGCGTCTGGCGGATAGCGAGTTGTTTGTTATGCTGAGCAAGGAGGCCGACGGAGATCGGATCTCGCCGGAGCTGTTTGAAACGCCGGATGGGCGGTTTGTACTGGTCTTTGACCGCGAAGAACGGCTGGCGCAGTTTGCCAGTGACGCGGTGCCCTATGCCGGGCTTGCCGGGCGTGGGGTTGTAGAGATGCTGGCAGGGCAGGGCATTGGCCTGGGGGTGAACCTGGAGGTGGCACCGTCGTCAACGCTCTTGGGGGCTGAGGCCATCAACTGGCTGCATGAAACTCTGCAGAATGCACCAGACCGGGTGGAAGCCGAGATCGAAGAGCTGCTCCCTCCCAGTGGATTGCCGGAGGTTTTGCTGACCGCATTGGATGCCAAGCTTGCAACGGCTGCAGGGCTGGCGGCTGCCGCTTATCTGGTTTCACTGCGTTACGCAGGGGGCGGTCAGGGGCATTTGTTGGGCTTCGTCGCGGCGAAGCCAGAGGCAGAGGCGGCATTGGCACAGGCGGTGAGCGAGGCTCTGACCTTTTCGGGGATCGAGGCCGGGGCCCTGGATGTTGGTTTCTTTGCCACCTCGGATCAGATGGCAGCTGGGTTGGAACGGGTTGGGTTGCGCTTTGATCTGCCTGTAATGGAGGCGCCAAAACTATATCAGCCAAAGATACCTGGCGGCGATCCGGATGCGCCTCCAATCCTGAAGTAACGCCAAACAAAGATTGGGGCTCTGCCCCCGTCGCTCAAGGCCACTCCCCCGGGATATTTATGGCCAAATGAATTTGAGACCTGCAGTTAGCCTCTTCATTTGGCTCAAAATATCCTGGGGATGAGTGCCTTGGCACGAGGGGGCAAAGCCCCCTGACGGTGGGTAACGAGCCTGCGTTTGAGGCGCAGGCTCGATAGATTTCAGTTTTAGCTGTCGCCTTCAGAAGGTTCCAGCTTGTCCTGGGTGCGGGTGTCAAAATCGCCGGCGTCATGGCGTTCGCGTAGCTGAGTGTGCAAGGCGCCAAAGGCTCGGTTCACCATGCGACCACGGCTGACGGCGGGTCGAGCGTCTACCTCTTTGGCCCAACGCATCACATGGGTATAGCTTTCCACATCGAGGAATTCAGCGGCCTCATAAAGACGACCCAGCACCAGCTGGCCGTACCAGGGCCAGATTGCAATATCCGCGATGCTGTAGTCATCCCCGGCAATATAGCGGTTGTCGGCCAGCTGCCGGTCCAGCACATCAAGCTGGCGCTTGGTTTCCATGGAAAAGCGGTCGATGGGATATTGCCATTTTTCTGGCGCATAGGCGTAGAAATGGCCAAAACCGCCACCCAGGTAGGGCGCGCTGCCCATCTGCCAGAACAGCCAGTTCATCACTTCAGTGCGTGCAGGCCCATCCTTGGGCAGGAATTCACCAAACTTCTCGGCTAGATGCACCAGCATGGAGCCGGATTCAAACACCCGTAGCGGCGCGTCGCCGCTCAAATCATGCAGGGCGGGGATCTTTGAGTTTGGGTTGATAGCCACAAACCCGGATCCAAACTGATCGCCCTCGCCGATATTGATCAGCCAGGCGTCATATTCGGCGCCTGTGTGCCCCTTAGCCAAGAGCTCTTCCAGCATTACCGTGACTTTGACACCATTGGGTGTGGCCAGGGAGTAGAGCTGAAACGGATGCTTGCCCACCGGCAGCTCCTTATCGTGGGTTGCCCCGGCAATTGGGCGATTGATCGAGGCAAACTGTCCGCCGTTGCCCTTTTCCCAGGTCCAAACCTGTGGCGGGGTATAGGTTGTATCACTCATCTGGAGAAACCCTGTCTTTTGCTAACCGTATGTTAAATGCGCGGAGCCAATGGCCTAAACGCCTTGTCTATTGAGAATAGGGGCTTTGTTCAAAATTCCAATGACTGGAAGGTCTGATCACATCAACTTTTTGCGTGTTCACGGAATTGCCAGCGTAAAACACAGTCACGTGAGCCCCGTTTCACAGCTGTGAGGAACTGGCTAATCTGGGTTTCAACGGGGCTGTGGTTCAGACATTGCCACAGGTCCAAACGCCTAGGTCAGGCGATGAATTAACTCAGGAGACGACACAGATGAAGCGATTTGCATTTGCCGCCCTTGCGGCCATAAGTTTTGCTCTGCCAGCCTTTGCTGGGCCACAGTTTGTCGACGAGACCGGTTTTGCCGTGTCGGGCTATGACGTGGTTGCCTATCGCAGCCTCGATCAGGCTGCTGTTGGCCAGTCACAACCGGCAGGCGTACCGGGGCGGGCGGATATCACAGCGGAATACAATGGTGCCAAATTTGCCTTCTCCAGCGAAGAAAACCGGGCAAAGTTCCTGGAAAACCCCGCGCATTATGCGCCGCAATATGATGGTCACTGCGCCTATGGAGTCTCCAAAGGTGGCAAGGTTCCGGGCAACCCCAATCTCTGGCGGATTGTGGATGATCGGCTTTATCTGAACATCACCAAAAACGTTGTGGGTTTCTGGGAAGAGGACATTCCCGGAAACATCAACCTCGCCGAAGGCAATTGGCCGGGCATCGAGCCTAAAGATGCCTCGGGCAATACCATTCCCAACTTTTCATCCTCGGCCCCGGAGAGCTGATACCGGATAGCATCCCGTTTGCAACGACCTTGCAGGCGGGATGTGCCACAGGGTGATGTACGCCAAAAGAAAAGCCCCGCAGCCAGGATGGCGCGGGGCTTTTTAAAAATCCGGTGGGATAAAACTACCGTTTGCGATCGCGACGGGCGCTCATTGGCTGGAAGGCCACGCCGACATGGGCCTCGCAATAGGGCTTGCCCTGCTGCACAGGCAGACCGCAGAACCAGAAATCCTCGGTGGCGGGGTCGCCAACAGGCCATTTGCAGGTGCGCTCGGTCAGTTCCATCAAAGACAGCTTCTTGGCTTTCTTTTCAATTTCATTGACTTTGGCCAGGGCCTCTGGGCTGATCTCATTGGCCGAAGGCTGCGGTGGCAGCGGCTGACCGGCCGGGATGATCTGCTTGCGGGCAGGCACCAGTGGGCGCGCATCCGAGGCAGGCGTTGCCGCAGGCGGTGGCGTCACCGGGCGCGCAGGCTCGGTCTTGGGCTGCGGTTTTGGCTTTGGCGCCGGTTTGGCGGCCGCGGCTGGCTTTTCTTTCGGTTCGGCTGCGGCCTTGGCGCCCGTGGTGGCGCGGTTGGACAGGCCGAGGCGATGCACCTTGCCAATCACAGCATTGCGGGTCACCCCACCCAGTTCTTTTGCGATCTGGCTGGCCGACTGACCTTCGCCCCACATCTTCTTGAGCAATTCGACGCGATCGTCTGTCCAGGACATCTGTTGCCTTTCCAAGCTAATAGCGGCCCCAGAATCCTGCGGCCGCCATCGAGTTCCGTATTCAGTCCCCTATCTTAGTCAAAGGGCCGCGAGTTACAAGAGACCTTGCGCCTCAGAACCCAAGCGCTATGCAGTGAAAGCACAACAAATGTGGGGAAACCATGCCAGAGCAGCTGTCAAACAATCAGATGGGCTACCAGATTGCGCTCGGAGAGCGCCGCTTTGGGCGGGTAAACTGGCTGGGGCTGCAAACCTTAGCGCAGCGGGAAATCACCCGCTTTCTAGTGGTCTGGACCCAGACGCTGCTTGCCCCGCTGGTGACAGCGGCGCTGTTTTTGCTGATTTTCAACCTTGCCATCGGTTCCAAGCGGGGCGATGTGATGGGGGTACCGTTTCTGCATTTCTTGGCGCCTGGCATCATGATGATGACGGTGATCCAGAATGCCTTTGCCAATACCTCTTCCTCGCTGGTGATCTCCAAGGTGCAGGGCAATATCGTTGACACCCTGATGCCGCCGCTGTCCGGGCTGGAGATCCTGCTGGGCTATCTGGCTGGCGCAGTGGTGCGGGGCACCCTGGTGGCCTGCGGCATCGCAATGGGGCTGGCGCTGCTACTGCAGATCATTCCCGCACATCCGCTGATTGCGCTTGTGTTCATCGTGTTGGGGGCGCTGTTTCTGGGCGGGCTTGGCATTGTTGCCGGGATTTTTGCCAACAAATTTGATCAGATGGCGGCGATCACCAATTTTATCGTCACGCCATTGGCGTTTTTGTCAGGCACCTTCTATTCGGTGGAGGCGCTGCCGCCAGTCTTGCGCGCCTTGTCACAGGTGAACCCGGTTTTTTATCTGATCGATGGGCTGCGCTATGGGATGATTGGCACCTCTGATGGCGCGCCGCTGGTGGGCATGGCGATCTGTGCTGGCTCCAGTTTTGCCATCTGCTTGCTGGCCTGGGCCATGTTGCGCAGTGGCTATCGTCTCAAGGCTTGACGCGAGCCTGATTTACCGAGGGATCTTGGAGCGAGGGCGCTGTTTTCTGCCGCCCCTCGCGCCAGGCAAGAACCGCAGCACCGGTCAGGATGACACCCGCACCGGTGAGGGTGATCCAATCCGGGATCACACCAAAGCCCAGGAAATCATAGAGCGTGGCAAAGATCAGCGTCGCATAGCTGAAAGGCGCCACAAATGAGGCATCTGCCCGCGCCATCCCATTGACAAAACAGGCCTGTGCACAGGCCATCAGGGTGCCAAGCGCGGCCAAAGCCCCCCATTGCAGGGCTGTTGGCATTTGCCAGACCGGCAGCACAGCCGCTGTGGCAATCAGCATCCCCAGGGCATTGTTGAACCACAAAACCTGCAGCGGGCGTTCGCGCCCCGCGAGCTTTTTGATAAAGATCAGCTCCAGCCCCATGATCGCCGCCGCGCCCAGAGCCAAAAGGGTTGCAGGTTGAAAACTGTCGGGTGTTGGTCGCAACAGGATCATCGCGCCGATCAGGGCCACCCCGGCAGCGCCCCAGCGCCAGCGTCCGACCTGCTCGCCGAGCAGCGGAATCGCCAGCAACATGGCAAAGACGGGGTTCAAAAAGGCGATAGCTGTGGCATCCGCCAGTGGGATGTAGGCCACCGAGGCAAACATCAGCGTGATGCCCAGCCAACCACAGCTGGTCCGCCCGATATGCAACCGCCATTCTGGCCGTTGCAGCTTGAAGCGCAAGGCCCCCACGGCCATGGAAATTGCAATAAATGCAAACAAAAACCGCCCATGGCTGATCTGCAAGGGATGCAGCGTAGGCCCCAGGAAATCGGTCCCCAGCGCCTTGGCCAGAAGCGTGGTGGCAGCAATGAAGATCGTCGCCACGGTGATCAGGGCTGCTGCGAGGGGCGGGTTTTGTGGGGTTGAAATGCTCATGTTGCCACTGCTGCGCTGGATGGTCCCTATTTGCAAGATCTATCGCTAGGGTTGGCCCTGTTGCCTCGAGGATGCGCGCGGTGGTGTAGGGCCAAAATGTCAGCCAGAGGTGGCGAAAGGGGTTTCTTTTTGTCAAAAGCTCCGATATGGACCCTGACCATGATCAAAGCCACGCATATCCCCTTGTTGCGACGCCGACGCCGATTGGCGTAATTCGGCACGCTTGATCTCGTGCCTGCGCGCTTTTGCGGCGTAATGGCACAAATCCAATCTCTCATTATTGACCCTCAGGCCTGGCTCATGCACTGCTTTGGCCTTAACTTCTCGAAAAAGGATGATCCAATGATCCCGTCCGTATTGCCCACCTATAATCGTGCTCCGCTGGAGTTCGTAAAAGGCGAAGGTTCCTGGCTGTTCGAGGCGGACGGGCGCCGATTTTTGGATCTGGGCTCCGGCATTGCGGTAAATGCATTGGGCCATGCTCACCCCAAACTGGTTGAGGTGCTGACACATCAGGCACAAAACCTCTGGCATGTCTCCAACCTCTACAAGATCCCCCAGCAGGAAAACCTGGCGGATCTTCTGGTCGAGCATACCTTTGCCGATACGGTGTTTTTCACCAATTCCGGCACCGAGGCCTGCGAGCTGGCGGTGAAAATGGCGCGCAAATACTTCTTTGAGAAAGACCAGCCCGAGCGGGTGGAGATCATCACCTTTGACGGCTCCTTCCATGGGCGCTCTTCTGCCGGCATCGCCGCTGTGGGAACTGAAAAAATGGTCAAAGGCTTTGGCCCGCTTTTGCCAGGCTTTGTGCATCTCACCTTTGGCGATATGGACGGGCTGACCAATGCCATCTCCGATAAGACCGCCGCGGTGCTGATCGAGCCGGTACAGGGCGAGGGCGGCATTCGCCCGGTGCCGGATGCCGAGCTTAAGGCGCTGCGCCAGATCTGCGACGATGCAGGCATTCTGCTGATCCTGGATGAGGTGCAATGTGGCGTTGGCCGGACGGGTAAACTCTTTGCCCATGAATGGGCTGGCATCACCCCGGATATCATGATGGTGGCCAAGGGCATTGGCGGCGGCTTCCCCCTGGGGGCGGTTCTTGCCACCGAGGAAGCCGCAAGTGGCATGACCGCAGGGACCCACGGGTCTACCTATGGCGGCAACCCGCTGGGCTGCGCGGTGGGCTGTGCGGTGGTTGAAGAAGTCATGACGCCGGGCTTTCTGGAGGATGTGAACCGTCGCGCCGGCTTGCTGCGGCAAAAGCTCGAAGGGCTGATTGCAGCCCATCCGGATGTCTTTGAGGAGCTGCGCGGTTCCGGGCTGATGCTGGGGCTGAAATGCAAGGCTTTGAACATGGATGTGGTGCAGGCAGGTTATGACAATGCGGTCATCACGGTGCCCGCAGCGGATAATGTCATCCGCCTACTGCCGCCCCTGACGCTGAGCGAAGAGGATATCGGCGAAGCCATCACCCGGCTGGACAAGGCGGCCACTGCGATAGAACAGGGCTGACTTTCACCTTTCCCCAAATATTCCCGGGGGTTTACGGGGGCAGGCAGCCCCCGTTACTACACAGCCCTCGCAAGTAAAAAGCGACATCTTATGAATCACTTCCTTGATATTCACACCACCGACCCCAAAGATCTGCACGGTATCATCGACCAGGCAAAGCTGATGAAACAGGCGCGTCAAGGCCGCCCCAAGGGCATGGCAGATGATGAACAGCCCCTGGCAGGCCAGATGGTGGCACTCATCTTTGAAAAACCCTCCACCCGCACCCGCATTTCCTTTGACGTCGGGGTGCGGCAGATGGGCGGTCAGAGCATGGTGCTCTCGGGCAAGGACATGCAGCTGGGCCACGGCGAGACCATTGCCGATACCGCGCGGGTGATGTCACGCTATGTGGATTTGATCATGATCCGCACCTTTGACGAGGCGGTGCTGCAGGAAATGGCTGAATATGCCACGGTTCCGGTGATCAACGGGCTGACCGACCGCAGCCACCCCTGCCAGATCATGGCGGATATCCAGACCTATGAGGAGCACCGCGGCTCGATCAAAGGCAAAAAGGTGGTCTGGGCCGGAGACGGCAACAATGTCTGCGCCTCTTTCCTGCATGCGGCGGCACAGTTTGGCTTTGACCTCACCTTTACCGGTCCGGCGCAGCTGGATCCGGAAGAGGAATTTGTCGGACTGGCGCGCAAAGCGGGCTCCAAGGTGGTGATTGAGCGCGATGCCTTCAAAGCGGTGGAAGGGGCTGATCTGATTGTCGCCGATACCTGGGTCAGCATGCATGACAGCCAGTCGTCAAAAGAGCGCCGCCACAATATGCTGCGCCCCTATCAGGTCAATGACGCCCTGATGTCCCATGCCAAATCTGATGCGTTGTTCATGCATTGCCTGCCCGCACACCGCGAAGAAGAGGTGACCTCTTCGGTTATGGATGGGCCACAGTCAGTGATTTTTGACGAGGCCGAAAACCGCCTGCACGCCCAAAAGGCCATCATGCGCTGGTGTCTTGGCGTCTAACCTGGCTTGTCGCCCGGTGTCCAAGATGTCTCACAGGCTGGCCTAGGGGCGGACAGGGGACTGGTCATTACAAAAAACTTCTGCAACCCTCGCGTTATTCAATTAGCGCGAGGGTTTTCTAATGGGCAAAGATCAGCCGCAGCGGATGGATCAGAACTGGGCACTCCTGATCGTTGATATGCAGATGGAGATGGAAAATGTCACCGCAGCGGGGCGCCCCCGTGCCAACCCGGATGCCGAAGCCAATATCGCCCAGCTGCTGGCGGGATTTCGCGGCGCGGGCCTGCCAGTGTTGCATGTCATGCATGATGACCCCAGACCCGAGAGCAGGTTTCGCCGCGATCTGCCCTCAGGTCAGCCGATGCCCTGTGCCCACCCCCTGGCGGGCGAGGCCCTGTTCTGGAAGACGGGTTCTTCGGGTTTTGTCGGCACCGGGTTGGCAGAGGCGCTGCAGGCCCGTGGCATTACTCACTTGGTGATCGCAGGGGGCGTTGCCGCCTTTTGTGTGAACTCCACCGCGCGTTCAGCAGCTAATCTGGGGTTTGTCATTGAGGTGGTCGAAGATGCGTTGATCGCCTTTGCCATGCCCGCCCGCAATGGCGGTGATCTGGATGCGGAAGTGGTGTTGGAGGTGACGCTGTCAGGCCTCGCGGCGGGATTTGGTAGGGTGTTGCCCACAGCAGAGGTGCTGGCGCGGCTGACTGTTCCAGCATGAGCCAGCAGGGAGGGAAACCGCTGCGCATTGCAATCGCCGGTGCCGGGGCGATCGGGTGCTTTTGCGGTGGGCTCTGGGCGGCAGCGGGTCATAGCGTTTCCCTGCTGGGGCGCAGCCGTGTCTTGAGACCTGTTGCGCAGCGTGGTCTGCTGCTGAGTGATTATGCGGGGCTGCAGCAGCGGGTTGAGCCGCAGCAGCTACGCTGCAGCGAAGACCCGGCGGTCCTGGCTGAGGCCGATCTGGTGGTTGTTGCGGTCAAATCAAGTGGCACGGCAGCGATGGGGCAATTGATTGCGCAATATGGACGACCCGATGCGCCGGTGCTCAGCTTTCAGAATGCGATGACAAATGCACAGATGCTGAGTCAAATGTTGCCGGGGCGGGATGTGCGCGCCGCGATGGTGCCCTTTAACGTGGTGCCTGCAGAGACCTCTGAGGGCGCGCCGCCTGGCTACCACCGGGCCTCCTCTGGCGATATCATGATTGCTGCGGGGGGCGGGCATTGGGGCAGGTTGTTGTCGGTGCCGGGGCTGCCAGTGGTTGAAACTTCAAACATAACCGGGGTGCAATGGGGCAAGTTGCTGATCAACCTCAACAACGCCTTGAATGCCCTGTCGGGTATCCCACTGATGACGCAGCTGCAAAGTCGCCACTGGCGACAATTGATGGCCGACCAGATGGCAGAGGCCCTGCGGGTCATGCGCGCAGCTGGCCTGCGCCCGGTGTCCACAACGCCGCTGCCAGTCTGGATGAGCCCGCATATTCTGCGCCTTCCCAATTGGGCCTTTACCCGGATCGCCGCCCAGATGCTGACAATTGACCCCACCGCGCGCAGCTCTATGGCGCAGGATCTGATGCAGGGGCGGATCACCGAAGTGGACGCATTACAGGGCGAAGTCCAGCGCCTCGGCCTGGCGCATGGCGTTCCGACGCCGATTTGTGACGTGATCATTCTGTTGATCCGGCAGGCGGAAATGAAAAAGGCCGGGCTGCCAAAAATGCAACCCGGCCAGATTTAGGCTCCAGAACTGATTTTCCAGGCTGTTACAGGGTGATCGTTGCCAGCAACAGATAGATACCGGCTGACAACAGCGCTGCTGCGGGGACTGTGATCACCCAGGCGGCAGCAATTGTCATAAAGTGGCTGCGTCGAACCAGTTTGCGGCGGCGACGCTCTTCGGGAGCGATGCGATTTACCTCCGCACGGGCCACCGCGTTCTGGCGTAAACGGCGCTCGTGGTGCCATTCGCGGAAGAAGCCAACACCAAAAACAGCGCCAACCGCAATATGGGTCGAGGAGACAGGCAGGCCGAGCCAGCTGGCGACAATAACCGTGATGGCAGCCGAGAGCGACACACAATAGGCCCGCATCGGGTTCAGCTTGGTAATCTGGCTGCCGACCATGCGGATCAGCTTGGGGCCAAACAGGAACAGGCCAAAGGAAATACCAAAGGCACCGATGACCATGACCCAGGTTGGGATCGCCACCTTTGAGGCAAAATCCCCAAACTCAGAGGCGTGCACGATGGCCGCGAGCGGACCCACCGCATTGGCCACGTCATTGGCCCCATGGGCAAAGGACAAGAGTGCGGCAGAGATCACCAGCGGAATGCGGAACAGCACCTTCAGGGATTTGTTGCGGTTCTCCATGCCCTCGGACTGACGCTTGATCAGCGGCGCAGTGATGACATAGGCCAGAGCGCCGATCATCGCACCAATCAACAGTGCGGTTTGCAGGTCAATCTTGATGATGCGTTTCAGACCTTTGAGGGCCAGATAGGAGGCAAAGGCGCCGGCCATAATGCCAACCAGCACCGGCACCCAGCGTCGGGCGGCGGCGATCTTGTCATCCTGATAGATGATCTTTGCCTTGATCAGTGCCAGGAACAGGGCCGCAACCACCCCACCCAGAACAGGTGAAATCACCCAGCTGGCGGCGATCTTGCTCATGGTGGCCCAGTTCACCGCGGCAAAGCCCGCAGCCGCAATCCCGGCTCCCATGACGCCCCCAACAACCGAATGGGTGGTGGAGACCGGCGCGCCGATCCAGGTGGCAAGGTTGACCCAGAGCGCCGAAGAGATCAGCGCGGCCATCATCGCCCAGATGAAGATTTCGGATGTTGCCACGACATTGGGATCAATGATGCCCTTGGAGATGGTCGAGACCACATCGCCACCGGCCAAGAGCGCGCCTGCGCTCTCAAAAACGGCAGCGATGACGATGGCACCGCCCATGGTCAGGGCATTTGCCCCCACCGAAGGGCCCATGTTGTTGGCTACATCATTGGCACCGATATTGATCGCCATATAGGCGCCAAAGACCGCGGCCGCGACCACGATCAGGTTGGTCTGACTGCCGCCAAAGAGGATGGCAGCCCCAAGGCCGGCCAGAACCATGAACACCAGGGCGATGCCAGGTGCGATCATGGGGCGGGCGACATATTGGGTTGCGGATTCAAGATGCGAAAACCGATGCAGGTCGCGGTCAAGCGTTTCGCGGTGGTTGGCGTCGTTTGGTGGGGTGCTCACGATGGTCGTCCCTTTGGCAGGCAGTTTGAGCACGCACTAAGTGAGCCTGCATAATGAGGCAAGCGGGACTGTCATAAAATAGTCGTGTGAGTGTTACAATTGACGCAGGATATCTTGCAATTCAGGCTCGCGGACCATGTTTGCAGCCTCTTGAGCGGGGAACCATTTGCGCCGCCGCTGATGGGCCTCCGGGTAGCTGTCGGCCAGTTCGATATCACCAATGGTGTAAACAAAGGTCTGAACCGGAACCGGCAGCCCGGATTTCAGCTCTTTTTCGTAGCTGAAAGCACCAATAGGGTCGCCTTCAACGCGACCCTTTTGCACGCCTGCCTCTTCCCAGGCTTCCTGCAGCGCGGATTCACCGCCATCTTTGCCATTGATTGGCCAGCCCTTGGGGATGATCCAGCGACCGGTGCCACGGCTGGTGATCATCAACACCTCTTTGTTTCCGGTCGTGGTTCGGTGGCAAAGGGCTGCGACCTGAACCCGCTTGGGGCGAAACAGAATGGGCTTGATCATTTCTTCCCAAGCCTGGGCGATAATGTTGCTCATTGTGATTTGCCTTAACTGCATCATTTTTGACAGCCGCGCATTTGAACTGATGTTAGAAGCCGCTGCATTTTTCTTATTGCCCCTTAAAATAGGGGCTTGTGGATAAAGTGCAACCCTTCGGTCCCTCCTCTCGATCAAAAATGTACCACATTTGCATGTTTAAACTGCGTTTGCGCCGGCAAAGGGGGCATTTGCTATTTGTCGGTTGGGCACAACAGAAGGTTGGCCCTGGGGGCCAGACGCTATGTTGACTTTGCCAATGCGGGCGGGCTCAGTGACAAAACTTGGGTATTGAATGGGCAAACAGATGAAAGCAGCATTGATTACAGGCGCGGCACGTGGAATTGGCCTGGCCACGGCACGGGGACTGCAGGAGGCGGGCTGGCAGGTCGCGCTGATGGACCGGGACGGGCCAGAACTGGCTAAGGCAGCAACCCTGCTGCCGGAGGCTTTGCTGATTGAAGGGGATGTCTCCAAACCAGAAGATGTGGAGAAGGCCGTAACCGAAGTCACGGCGCGTTTTGGCCGCTTGGACGGGTTGGTCAATAACGCGGGTGTTGCAGATTTTGGCCCGATCCGGGAGACGACATTTGATCGCTGGCGCCGGGTGATGGAGACCAATCTCGATGGTCCCTTTCTCATGACCCAAGCATTTACCGATCTGTTGGCGGCAGAGGGTGGCGGTGCGGTGGTAAACATCACATCAATTTCTGGACTGCGCGCCAGCACGCTGCGTGTGGCCTATGGGACCTCCAAGGCGGCTTTGGCGCAGCTGACACTACAGCAGGCGGTGGAGCTGGGTGAGCTCGGCATCCGCGTCAACGGTGTCGCACCAGGGCCGGTGGCAACAAAATTGGCCATGGCGGTCCATAGCCCGGAGATCATCGCCGCCTATCACGACGCGCTGCCGCTGAACCGCTATGGAAGCGAGGGTGAAATAGCGGCAGCGATCAATTTCCTTCTGTCCGAGAAGGCAAGCTTTATCACCGGCCAGGTTCTGGCGGCAGATGGCGGTTTTGAAGCGACAGGAATTGGCCTGCCCGCCCTGCGTTCCTGAAAAAAGGTAAGTCTGGTTGAGATGAAGATGCGAGGCTCTGCCTCGCGCTCCGGGATATTTTGGCCAAATGAAAAGGCGGTTGTTTTCATTTGGCCAGAAATATCCTGGGGGTGAGCGCCTTAGGCGCGAGGGGGCAAAGCCCTCTCACTTTACTGCTTACTGCCTTGATCTCAGCGCTAACGGCGTTTTTTTGCCCGCAGTGTTGGATCTTCTTGTCTGGGATCTTCGGGCCAGGGGTGGCGGGGGTATTGCGCGCGCATGTCCTTGCGGACATCGGCGTAGGAACCTGACCAAAATCCCGGCAGATCTCGGGTGATCTGGATCGGACGCTGGGCCGGGGAGAGCAGGGTAATCTTGAGGGGGACACCGCCCACGCTTGGGTGGCGGGTGACACCAAACAGTTCTTGCAGACGGACCGAAATCTCGGGGGCTTCTGCGCTATAGGTGATTGGGATCTTACGCCCCAGCGGGGTGATGAAACTGCCCGGAGCTTCACGGTCGAGCACCTGCGTCTGTTCCCAACTGAGCGCGGCACGCAGAGCGGGGAGCAGATCAAATTGTTTCCAGGCGGCGGCAGTTTTGACCCCCCCAAGCATCGGTAAGAGCCAGTCTTCCAGCCGATCCAGAAGGCCATTGGGCGTAAAGTCGGGCAGGTCAATCCCATCGGCGCGCAACAGCTCTACGCGGGCCGCCAACCGCGCCGCCGCGCCGTCGAGGCGTAATCCTAGGTCACGCACCCCGTCGAGCATGGCCTCAGCCATCTGATCCTCAGGCGCGTCTTTCCACATGCGGTCGTCCAGGGTAATGGCGCCCAGGCATTCCTGTTGGCGGGCGACCACCCGACGGTCGCGTTTTGACCAGTGACACTTGTCCTGCCAGGCGATCTGATCCCCAAAGAGGTCGCGGATTTCGCTGAGGCTGATCTGGGTCGCCAGGCGCACGCGGGCCTCGCGGGGGTTGCCGTCGGTGTCCAGCGCTACGATGAAGGGGGCAGAGGCCAAAGGATCGCCGGGATCCAGCAGCACGCCTTTGCCACCTGAGAGCACATAGCGCGGCTGTTCGCCTTTGCGACGTTGGCCGATGCGGTCGGGATAGGCCAGCGCGGCCATGGCGGCGGGGGAGAGGCTGCTGCCTCCTTTGTGAGCGCTGCTCCCTTGTTTTTGCAATCGTCGTGTTTCGCTGCGGATGCGATCCACCACCGGATAGGAGAGCTGATAGGGACGTTTGCGCTGAAACCCCTTGGGATCCTTCAGGGCCTCTAGGCGCAGCGTAAGATCCGTCGGCGCACCGCGCAGCGGGTCACGTTCTGCCAGAAGTGCGGTCAGTTCGGCCGCTTTGGGACCCGCTGTCAGCAGCATATGTCCAAGGCGCGGGTGCAGGGGCAGTCTGGCAAGTGCCTTGCCATGTTCGGTCATCTGACCTCGTGCATCCAGTGCGCCCAGCATCTCAAGTAACTTACGGGCCTCCGCCATGGTGCCACTGGGGGGCGTGGTGAGAAAGGCCAGATCCTCTGCTCCAGCGCCCCAGAGCGCCAGTTCCAGTGCCAGACCTGTCAGATCTGCCGAGGCGATCTCTGGCGGGGGAAAGGCAGCCAATGCGCCTTCTTCGCCTTTGGTCCAGAGCCGATAGGCCGTGCCGGGGGCAACACGTCCGGCGCGCCCCTGCCGCTGGGTGGCCTCGGCACGGGTGACTTTTTCGGTCACCAGCCGCGACATGCCGGAGCCGGGATCAAACCGGGCGCGCCGCGCCTGGCCCATGTCGATCACCACGCGGATATCCTGAATAGTGAGAGAGGTTTCGGCAATTGAGGTGGCCAGAACCACCTTGCGCCCGGTGGCGGCGGGACGAATGGCGGCCTGCTGGTCCTTGAAGGGCAGGGCGCCAAACAGTGGCTGGATCAGGCAATCTCCGGGCAGGCGGTGTGAGAGGTTTTGCGCGGCACGGCGGATTTCGCCCTCGCCGGGCAGAAAGACCAGCAGGCCGCCGCCCATCTGTGCGCCCTTGGCGGTATCGCGGCTGTCCTTTTCTGCCTGCACCACCAGATCGCAGAGCGCATCCAAACGGCGTGCCTGTGGTCCGAGCGGGCGTTCCAGCCAGCGGGTCTCAACCGGGAAACTGCGCCCTTCGGAAGTCACAAGCGGCGCCTGCATCAGCGCAGCCACGGGGGCAGCATCCAGGGTGGCAGACATGGCCAGTAGGATCAGATCGTCCCGCAGGGCACCCGCCACCTCAAGGCAAAGCGCCAGGCCGAGGTCGGCATTGAGGGAACGTTCGTGAAATTCATCAAAGATCACCGCGCCGACGCCGGGCAGATCCGGGTCTGATTGCAGCATCCGGGTGAGGATGCCTTCGGTCACCACTTCGATGCGGGTTGATTTGCTGGTCTTGGCCTCGCCGCGAATGCGGTAGCCAACCGTCTGGCCTACTGGCTCACCCAGAGTTTCGGCCATGCGCTCGGCGGCGGCGCGGGCTGCAAGACGGCGGGGTTCCAGCATCACGATGCGTTGCGCGGTCAGACCGGCCCTGAGCATGGCGAGCGGCACCTTGGTGGTTTTGCCGGCACCGGGAGGCGCCTGTAGCACGGCGCGGCCGCCCTGTTGCAGGGCCGCAATCAGATCGGGCAGGGCGTCATCAATGGGCAGGCGTGGCATGGTGGGTTTTGTCATGGCTTGCTTATCGCCAAAGCGCGGGTCAGCGTCCAGTGCTCTCCCTTAGAGGGGAGGGAGGACCAGTTGCCCCCTGCGGCAGCTTCGCACTGGACAATGGCTTGCGGGCTGCGTCAATTAGGCGGGAAAATTTGCGAGCTGTTCAAGACTGGAGACCGGGCATGAAGACCGCCGAGCTGAGTGAGAAAATCCTAAGCGGGGATCGCCGTGCGTTGGCGCGGGCTATCACTCTGGTCGAAAGTGGCCGCGAGGATCACCGGGCGGCAGCGACGGAGCTGTTGGAACAATTGGCCAAATCCGGTCGCCAAGCCCTGCGTATTGGTTTGTCGGGAACACCCGGCGTGGGGAAATCCACCTTTATTGAGAGCTTTGGCATGATGCTGGTGGCTCAAGGCCTGCGGGTGGCGGTTTTGGCGGTGGATCCGAGCTCGGCCCGGACTGGCGGATCCATTCTGGGGGATAAAACCCGGATGGAGCAGCTGAGCCGTCAAAAAGGGGCCTTTATCCGTCCTTCACCCAGTCAGACCAATCTGGGCGGGGTGGCGCGGCGCACTCGCGAGGCGGTGTCGCTATGCGAGGCGGCAGGATTTGATGTGGTGCTGATTGAAACCGTTGGTGTGGGCCAGTCTGAAACCGTCGTGGCACAGATGTCGGATTTGTTCTTGCTGTTGCTGGCGCCCGCGGGCGGGGATGAATTGCAGGGGGTGAAGCGCGGCATCATGGAAATGGCGGATATCATCCTGGTCAATAAGGCCGATGGTGATCTGAAATCCGCAGCCATGCGTACCTGTGCCGATTACTCTGGCGCACTGCGGTTGCTGCGCAAGCGCCCGCAGGATCCGACGGGGTATCCCAAGGCGCAGACAGTCTCGGCGCTGCAGGAGGCCGGGTTGGACACAGCCTGGGAAGACATGAAGACCTTGATGGAGTGGCGTCGCGAGAAGGGCCACTGGAGTGGTACCCGGGCAGAGCAGGCGCGATATTGGTTTGGCGAAGACGTGCGTCAGGCCCTGTTGGCTCGGCTGAAGACCACCTGGGCGCAGGACCGCATGGAGGCACTGTCGGATCAGGTGGCCAGCGGAGAGGTGTCGCCAACTGCAGCCGCGCAGGAGATGCTGAAAGGGCTTGGTGTTGCGGGTTAAGGGCCTATAGGCGGCAAGCCAGCATCAAGAGGGACTAGCCATGAGAAGCACTGGCCAAGTCGATGAGAAAGGCCTATAGAGCTTGTGAAATTCAAAGGTTGGAACGCGCCTGAGACATTTCCCTGAGCCATTTCCTGGGTGCTGCTACAAAACCCCAGCATTTGGCTTGACCCTTGGGGCGATTCCTCCTAAACGCATCCAACCAGTTTTCGGGCGTTGCCTCTTGGCCGCGCCCTTTGAGATTTGCAGACGATTCGGGGGGATCCTCGGGTGCTGCCCCAGATACGAAGGATGAACCTATGTCGCGCCGTTGCGAACTGACCGGAAAAGGCCCGATGACTGGCAACAATGTCAGCCATGCTAAAAACAGAACTCGTCGTCGGTTTTTGCCAAACCTGAACGATGTTACCCTGCAGTCCGAGACTCTGGGTCGTGGCATCAAGCTGAAAATCTCAGCTGCTGCTCTGCGCACTGTTGATCACCGCGGTGGCCTGGACGCCTTCCTGGCAAAAGCCAAGGACGATGAGTTGTCCACAAGCGCACTGAAAGTGAAAAAAGAGATCGCCAAGGCACAGTCCGCCGAAGCTTGATCTTTGATCACATGAGAATTTGAAGCGCCGTGCATCTTAGGGATGCGCGGCGTTTTGCCGTTATAGACGCATCTCATTTACAACTTGCAGCCTTAGCGTTGCAAAGGCATATGATTTGCCATGGCTCGATTCCTGCGGATATCTCTGGCTCTGATGCTGGCTTTGGTGGTGACCCTGACGGGGCATGCGTCGGCCAGTGCCAAGGGCAGCCGGGATGCTGCGGGGCAGATGGTGATCTGCGCGGCTAGCGGTCCGGTTGCCATCTATGTCGATGAGGATGGTCAGCCGACCCAGGCGCCGCATTATTGCCCGGACTGTGTGATGCATCTGCTGGATGCGGTCTCTGGCCCACAGGACCTGCTGCTGCGCTCCTATGGGGGGCAGGCTTTTGATCGTCTCGGCATGCAGGTTCAGGCAGGCCATCTGATGCAGGTTGAGGCGACCGCACGGGCCCCGCCCAAAACCGCCTGATATCCCTATCTGACGACAGATCTGTTCTGCCAAAAGCCCGAGCTGGCTGATGGTTGACGATTTTACGATTACCCAAACCTACTCAAAACCAGAGAAAGGGGAGACAAAATGTCCCTGAAATCCGTATTGTTTGCGGCGGTTGCCGCTGTGTCTTTTGCTGGTGCCGCCACTGCTGAAGGCGCCAAAATCATGGTGCATGACCAATATGCCCGCGTGTCCACAAAAATGTCCTCCAGCGGGGCCGCCTTCATGGAAATCATGAATATGGGCGCTGAGGCAGATCAGCTGGTCGAGGCGCGCTCTGATGTGGCCAAACGTGTTGAGCTGCATACCCATATGGAAAGCGGCGACGGTGTGATGCAGATGGTGCATGTGGAAGAGGGTTTTCCCATTCCTGCTGAGGGGAGCTACATGCTGCAGCGTGGTGGTGCCCATGTGATGTTCATGGGGTTGAACCAGGAGCTGAAACATGGCGACGTAGTGCCTGTGACCCTTGTGTTCAAAAACGCTGGAGAGGTCAGCATCGAGATCCCCGTTGATCTGGAGCGCAAGCCCGGCCATGGCGGCCATGGCCATATGAAACAGACCAACTAAGCTGGTGTGACAGAAAGCGGAGGGGCGGGCGCGGCGTCAGGCTGCGCTGCAGCCCTCCTTCGCGCCCAAAGCCCGCCCTGGTGGCGGGCTTTTTGCTGCACCGTTGCGATCGTCTTTTATCCGCCCTGGCTCAATCTGGTAAGACGCCCAAAGCCCCCCTAGGTTGCAAAAGAGACCAGGCCCGCATTCGGTGGAATTGCCTGCCCTGGTAAGAGTAGAAATTTCACCGTGCTTCGCCAGCGTTTAGGTGTACCCTTTATGCTGACAAGATCCTCAGGAGGAGAATATATGTCGCAGCGTTTGCAGGCCAGTTCACGGATCAATTTACAAACCAGTGATGCCGAAGGGGTGACTCCTAACCCCTGTCCCATTCTGTTTGTCTGCTTAGGCAATATTTGCCGCTCTCCGGCTGCGGAAGGGGTGTTGCGAATGCTCGAACCATCCCTCAGTTGCGATAGCGCTGGGACTGCCAGCTACCATGTGGGGGAGCCACCCTATGGGGCGATGCAGGGGGCGTTAAAACGCCGTGGTATTGATGTGTCGGATCTGCGGGCACGCCAGTTTAGCGCCGCAGATTTTGGCAGTTTTGGCCTGATCCTGGCGATGGATCAAAGCAATTTGCAGGCTATTGAGGCGCTGCGACCAGCAGGCAATCAGGTGCCAGTTAGCTTGTTTACCGATTTTGCGCCCGAGGCTGGGATGGACCATGTGCCAGATCCCTACTACACGCGGGATTTTGAGGGATGTCTTGATCTGCTTGAACAGGCCGCTTCAGGTCTGAAACGCGCCTTGAACGACGCAGTAAGCTAGCAGAAACGACCGTTATCTACTCTCGGGCCTAGCGGGCGGATCGCAAGCTGGGCAGGCGCCGGTCTGCAGGCGTTAGCTCAAATCGTCGAGCAATTGGAAGTCCTGTGCCAGCCAGGGGAGCCGGACAATCGCAGGATCTACCATCTGACGTTTGATCAGGCCCTGGGTGGTTTGAGCTACAGTGCGGGGCAGCTGGTCGGCCCAGTCGCTGCTGGCAAAGAGCGATATCTGGCGTGCCGCAGTGCCAAAGGGCAGGGGAAAGGCCTCGATCTCGTCATGGAAGCGGGTGGCGCGCATATAGCCCAGCGGGGTCGTCACCGCCCAGCCGATATTGCGGGCAACCATGGCCATGAGCGCCAGATGTGAGCCCACTTCAAAACGGTTTTCAAACGTGACTTGCTGCTCTGTGATCTGGGCTTCGATCTGCTGCGAGATCAGCTGATCTGAAGCATAGCGTAGAAACGGCAGCTGGTTGAGTTGGCCAAGCGGGGCTTTGGGATTGGTTATGAAGCCCTTGGGGGCAACAAGAATAAAGGGATCCCGGACCAGCGGGAACTCGATCAACCCCTCCTGTGGCTCGCCTGTTGTGGCGGTCACGGCGAGGTGGATTTCATCCGCTTCAATGGCGCGCAGGATGTCATGACTGGAAGCGGTGATCATCTTGAACCGGCACTCAGTGAGGCTTTCGGCCAGGGCGGTCACCAGCCGTGGCGTCAGGTCGTTGTCAAAATCATCAATCAATCCGATGGAGAGCGCCGGCAGGTGGCTGAGGTCCATCATCGACAGTTCGTTCTGGGCCAGACGTAGCTCTGACAGGACCGCCTGGGTGCGGGCAAGGAAATTGCGCCCGGCAGAGGTGGGCACCATGGGGCGACGACCGTGATCAACCAGATCGGTTCCCAGCGCCTTTTCAAGGTTTCGCAACTGCTGGCTGACGGCAGGCTGGCTCAGCCCGGTCACTTCGGCCGTCTGCGCAACGGATCCGGTCTTGGCCAGGGTTTCAAAAACCTCCAGCCCCCGAAGGGTAACCCCCTTGATCAACATGCCGAACTCCAAAAAACTATTACTTCAGCGTAGTTTCCCCGTGACTTGCTGCCGGGTCAAGGGTGCCAATCGGGCTGCCGTTCCCCCTAAAGTGGTACGAGGGGAAGTTGCGCCATAAATGTTGGCGCAGGCCATAACTGGGCAGGGGCATGCTGGCCGGATGGTGCGGAAATTTTGTTTTGTAAAATCTATAATGCTGCGGGCACCGGTTGAACGTTGGCGGAGCCTGAACAAAAGAGAGGAGAGGGCTGGCGTTATCCGCAGGTCTTGGCGGCAGTGTCGCCAAAGAGCTTGTAACGCTCCCAAAGCTGTTCATCGCGGTAGTTGCTGGACTGGCGGGTGACCTGGGCCTGATGTGGATCGCCAAACCATTTGGACACGGTTTTGCGCTCAGAGGAGGTCAGCTGCACATTGGCCACCCTCTGGATGCAGCGGCACAGCGAGGGGCTGGCTGCAGAGCGATCAGAGCTGCGGCAGGCGCGCTCAATCGCACCGGCCTGAGCGGGCTGCACCAGCACAATCTGCGCGGTAAAGACCTGAGCCGTCAAAAGAGCACAAAGCCCCGCAGAGCGCAGGGAGGTGGGCAGCAATGTCATCAGATGTCCCTCGTGGTTAGGCCCGGATCGCGTGCCCGGATTTGGGGGAATATGACGAAGAGCGCGGGGAGTTTCAATCGTGGTTAAAATCCATTTACAAATGCGCAGGATTTTGCCGGGTTTTTGCTGATCTGGGAAATGATGGGAGCTACGTCTAACCTTGGGAAGGTGCAGCGCTATACTCGCGGAAGTGGGGGTGACCAACAGATCCCTGGACCGGCGGCACCGCCGGTCAGCGCCCGACCCTCCCCACGGGAGGGCGCTTTCGCACCCACCCAGGGTCAGGCGCTAACCTTTGAGTTTCAGAGGACGCCTAGTATTTTGAGGCCAACCTTGACGAGAGCGAATACTATTCCTCCAATTCCACCCGTAACAGAAATGGCAAGCCCCGCGAGGCGGACCGATTTCACGATGCCGCTGTCAAAAGTCTTGGCGCCTTTTTGCGCTAGGTCTTTCCCATTCTGGATAAGCAAAGCCATCTTCGAAATGCGACTGAAGATCCGTGTTGTTGTATCCGCGCCGGGCAGGGGTGGTGCCCCATCGGGGAGGGGCAGGAGGGTGTCATTGATCAGTTCGGGGATGTCCGTTCCAAAGTCATCCGCCAGTTCTGGCTCACTGATTTGCTCCAAAACCGGAAGCGCCTGTTGGAGAAGGTCTTTGTCCTCGGGTGTGAGGGCGTGGATAGCCTGCTGCGCCAGTTGTTCACGGTTTTTGGCCACTTCGGGATGGTTGGCGCGAATGCCGCGCACGCCTTCCTCGACCGCATTCAGCAGGGCGAGGTTGTCTTCATTGTCGGGCAGCTCTCGCGTGTCATGCAACTGATTGCGCAGGCTGCCTGCAACGCGGGTCAGGGTGAGTTCCGCATTCTGCGGGTCGTCTTTGTATTTGGTCAGAACCCGGTTGAGCTTTTTTGCCGATCCAGAGTGTTCCGCCAGCCCGTTGTGGCCACCCAGGCAATCCTCCAGCGCATCTTCGATCTGTGACAAAAGGGCAGAGAGTGTGGTGGGGTTTTCCACCGAGATCGGAATGGCTCGGAACTTTCCGGTGTCGGGGTTGGCCTCAATGCGCTCTGCCAGTGGCAGTTTTTCAGCGAGCATTTCCGCCTGAATACGCTCGATTTCTTTGGCAACCGCCTCGGGGCCTGCTTCCCAGACAATCTCTTGAATTTTGGAAATAGTTCGCAAGTTCGAAAAGTCTATACGCTGACCTGCAAGCCTTGCAGCATATTGTGACTTCCAGAAATTCCACGCAGGACCGTTTAGGTGAAGTTCATTCTCAAAGTGAACGATATCGAATTTGTGTGTGGGGTCTTGCTGTGATGTCGCTTCTTGTGAGGGATAAAGCGGATCCATTGATATCCCTCCGGATTCGGTAGCGAGTTTTTCGCCGTCTGCCAAAGTGTATGTATTCACCCATTGTTCCGGAGCTGCGGTTCTTTGAAGGTAATGGAGTGCTAAACCTCTACTTTTTTCTATCGTGTATGGATCGACCAGATCAATTGCACCTTTAAGAGCCAATAGCGTTTGAGATGAAAAATGATCTGCCCCTTGGCGAAATCCACTAAGTGAGTCTCGTATCTGGGTTACGGTCATTTGGTCTAAGGCCTGACTGTCCCAAAACAAGGCTTCAGCAGCCACTAAGGTTCGAAAGCATGAGAGAATGTACTTGGCCTCAAAGTTGGGAAATAGAACAGGTTGGCCTTGCGGTGTGTCTGAACCAGGAAAACTGGGACTGACAAGGAACAAGCTTCTCCAAGCATGCCTGATAAGAAGTTGTTGTGCGTCCTCAAGGGTGAGTTCGTCCAACAAATCTTCAAGTGCTATTTCATATTGTGCGAAAGTCATCATGAGCAATCTCTGTTGTCGAGGCATGCACCCCATTGACCAAACCCTAGAATCTATACATATCCCCATGCATGACTGATCTGGCCAAAATCCGCAATTTCTCCATCGTCGCCCATATCGACCATGGCAAATCCACCCTCGCTGACCGGCTCATCCAGGAGACCGGCACGGTGGAGGACCGTGATATGAAGGCGCAGCTCCTGGACTCGATGGATATCGAGCGCGAGCGCGGCATCACCATCAAGGCCAATACAGTGCGTATTGATTACAAGGCCGATGACGGCGAGGCTTATGTGCTCAACCTCATCGACACCCCCGGCCACGTTGACTTTGCCTATGAGGTCTCTCGCTCGATGCGCGCGGTTGAAGGCTCCTTGCTGGTGGTCGACAGCACCCAGGGGGTCGAGGCGCAGACATTGGCCAATGTCTATCACGCCATGGAGGCCGACCACGAGATCGTGCCGGTGCTGAACAAGATTGACTTGCCGGCCTCGGATTGTGACCGGGTGGCGGAGCAGATCGAAGATGTGATCGGCATCGAGGCCACCGGCGCCATTCAGGTCTCGGCCAAAACCGGCCAGGGCATCCATGAGACGCTGGAAAGCATCGTCAAGGATCTGCCTGCCCCAACCGGCACCAGCGATGCGCCCTTGAAGGCGATGCTGGTGGACAGCTGGTATGACGCCTATCTGGGCGTGATTGTTCTGGTGCGGATCATGGACGGGGTGCTGAAAAAGGGCGAGCGGATCAAGATGCTCTCCAATGGCTCGACCCACCATGTGGATCGCATCGGTGTGTTCCGCCCCGAGATGGAAGTGATTGAGGAGCTGGGCCCCGGTGAGATCGGCTTCCTGACCGCCTCGATCAAGCAGGTGCGTGACACCCGCGTGGGCGATACCATCACCCATGAGAAAAAGGGCACCGAAGAGGTGCTGCCGGGCTTTAAGCCAGCACAGCCCGTGGTGTTCTGTGGGCTGTTCCCGGTTGATAGCTCCGAGTTCGAAGATCTGCGCGATGCCATCGACAAGCTGGCGCTGAACGATGCCTCCTTTAGCTTTGAGATGGAGACCTCTGCGGCGCTGGGCTTTGGCTTCCGCTGTGGCTTCCTGGGGCTCCTGCACCTCGAGGTGATCCGGGACCGGGTGGAGCGCGAATACAATATCGAGCTGATCACCACGGCGCCGAGCGTGGTTTATCACGTCTATATGCGGGACGAGACCATGATCGAGCTGCACAACCCGGCCGATATGCCTGATCTGACCCATGTGGATCATCTGGAAGAACCGCGCATCAAGGCGACCATTCTGGTGCCGGATGAGTATCTGGGCGATGTGCTGAAGCTGTGCCAGGACCGGCGCGGTATCCAGTCCGATCTGACCTATGCCGGCAGCCGTGCTATGGCGGTTTATGACCTGCCGCTCAATGAGGTGGTATTTGATTTCTACGACCGGCTGAAATCCGTGACCAAGGGATATGCCTCCTTTGACTACCAGATGACCGGCTATCAAACCGACAATCTGGTCAAGATGTCGGTCTTGGTCAATGATGAGCCGGTGGATGCGCTGTCGATGATGGTGCACCGCGACCGTGCCGAGGCCCGTGGCCGTGCCATGGTGGAGAAGCTGAAAGACCTGATCCCGCGCCATATGTTCAAGATCCCGATCCAGGCGGCCATTGGCGGCAAGGTTATCGCCCGTGAGACACTCTCGGCGATGCGCAAGGATGTGACGGCCAAATGTTATGGCGGCGACGCAACCCGGAAGAAGAAACTGCTGGAGAAGCAGAAGAAGGGTAAGAAAAAGATGCGTCAGTTCGGCAAGGTCGACATCCCGCAGGAGGCGTTTATCTCAGCCCTCAAGATGGATAGCTAAGGCTGTTCAGTTTGAAGGGAAAGTGAGAGAGACAAAGATAGATTTCAAGACGGGGCTTCGGTCCCGTTTTTTGTGGGCATGTCTGCAAATCGTATTGGCGGCAATGCGGACTTTGTTGCAGTCCATACCGGGTGTCTCAATGTCCGCTTTCGTAATTCAGTTAGAAGTTGTTTATTGGTACTCACTGTGACAATCTGAGGGCGTTGAGATAAGGCTATGATCAAATGGGGCAAATTTCTTTTTAGAAAGCTAGGGACAGCAAACTCTTCAACCGACACTGTGCAAGACAGCGATCTGCTAGAGCAGTTTGAGGTCTTTCTCGCTGACCGGATGACAAAGTTTTATCCCGACGTCAGAGACGCATTCGCAGCGCTGCTGGACGCTGACTTTTCCGAAAGCATAAAAGGGCTTCACATCGAGGTTTTTCTTGATGACCCTGCTTTTTCTTTTCAGCTTTTTAGCCAAGGGAAAAACGATGTTTGGGCAGATCAACCTGAACCAGTTAGGGAACTTAACGAGACCATAGATCGCCTTTGGCCAATCATGACAGACGACGAACTAGATCAATATACGATCTGGGAAGATGATCCAAAGTGGGGGCGCCAAGTGGCCTTGGAGCAACCGCTCGACAAGCTAAACGTTCCTAGAATTGTCTTTCCTTGGTTCAAGAAGATTGTGTCAGAAACCAGAGGGGATTTCTCACATCCCATCACGGCGTCGGTTCACGACATAACCTCGCCGGAAGAGCTTTGATCAAATCAACCAATTGCCGACGTCTGTGGGCTGTGCAGCATCCTTAAAGATTGGGCTCGAAGCGGACCAACACGGTTTGCAGACATGGCCTTTTTTGTTGCACGCTTTTCAGCGTCTAGTCGGCGGTACACCGGTCAGCGCTCGGCAAGAGGGGGCGCTCGGCCTTCGCTTTGATGTGGCGCCATTCTTGGGTCGCAGGCCTCCATTCTGCTCTTAACTTGCCTAAAGTTTGGGCTGTGAGGTTAAGTATTGCGCATTTCGCAGGCGTCTGGCGTTAAGCCTGCGCAACACTCCCCAGATCCCGCGAGTTCTTTGACTTCGGTCAATGCTCTAAGCTTGCCCTTGGGTAAGGTAATGTAAAGCCACTGATTTGGGAGGATTACGCATGGACTTTGCAGCACGAAGACAAACGCTTGAGGCACGTAGAATTGCTTTGGCTGGGCATTTGCTTGAGGTCGAGCACGCCTTGGATGCGCCGATGCCAAAAGACTGGGAAGACCGCTCTTCAGAGCGCCAGGGGGACGAGGTGCTGGAAACGCTTGGCCTGCATGAGATGGAGGAGCTGCGCCAGATTGATGCAGCTTTGGCGCGACTGGTTGAGGGTTCTTACGGCTATTGTCAGATCTGCGGCGATGAAATTGCCGCAAAGCGCTTGGATTTGCTCCCTGCGACCCCCTTTTGCAGCGGCTGTGCCTCCTGAGGCTAGACCCGGGCTGGGGCAGTGCCCTTGGGTGGCTTTTCATCCTGAGGCGAAGGCGATAAGGCGAGAGGGTCTTTTCCAGGAGGGTTTCCCATGACTTGTGCCTTGTGTTCAGCTGAGGCTGCGACCCGGTTTTTTGGTGTTTCCGGCGGGCCCGATGAGGCCGGAGCGCAGATCTGCGATACCTGTCAAACACAGATTGAAGGCGAGCTGGAGCCTGGTCACTGGCGCTGCCTGGCCTCCTCCATGTGGTCTGAAGAGCCTGCGGTGCAGGTTCTGGCGGCGCGCATCCTTGCCCGGCTGGCGGAGCAGGACTGGGCACGCGATCTGGCCGATCAGCTTTGGCTGGACGAGGAAACCCGGGCCTGGGCTGACAATCAGATCTCAGGTGGCGGCCATGTCGACAGCAACGGCGCGGCGTTGGCTGCTGGGGACAATGTGGTGCTGATCAAGGATCTGCCGGTCAAGGGTGCCGGGTTTACTGCCAAACGGGGTACCGCAGTGCGCGGCATATCGCTGGTGCAGGACAATCCGGAACATATCGAGGGCCGTGTTGAGGGGCAGCGCATCGTGATTTTGACCAAATTTGTCAAAAAGAAATAGATGCTGTGGCAACATCCTTCGCAATTCGCCTATCTGTCGCTCAAGGGCCGTTGCCGAGTGTGAAGCGATATGGCACAACTCAGTCAAACAGACTGAACAAAAGAGTTTAGCATATGACCGACTTTGCCGAACGTCGCCGCTTGATGGTTGACACACAGGTTCGTCCTTCGGACGTGACCAAATATCCGATCATCGAGGCCCTGCTGTCTGTTGCACGCGAGGATTTTGTCCCCGTTGCACAGCGTGAAGGTGCCTATGCTGATCGCAATATGGATCTCGGTGGGCAGCGCACCCTGATCGAGGCGCGCACCCTGGCAAAAATGCTGGATGCGCTGGACATTCAACGCGATGAGCTGGTGCTCGATGTGGGCTGCGGTTTGGGCTATTCCACCGCGGTTGCCGCGCAGATGGCCGAAATGGTGATCGGCGTCGAAGAAGATGAGATCATGTCTGCTGACGCGCAGTCGCAGCTTTCCGAGGCTGGCGCGGACAATGCGATTGTCCATGTTGGTCCGCTCACCGAAGGCGCAGCTGAACATGGCCCCTATGATGTCATCATGGTACAGGGCGGAGTTGAGGATCTACCAGAGTCCCTGCTGGCGCAGCTCAAGGACGGTGGCCGGATTGCGGTGATTTTCATGACGGGCTCCCTGGGCGAAGTGAAGGTCGGCTATAAGCAGGGTGACCAAATCTCCTGGCGCTTTGAATTTAATGCGGGCGCCCAAGTCATGCCCGGATTTGAACGGGCTGCTGCCTTTTCTCTGTGAGGTCAGACCCGCGCTGGCGGGTCTGTCGCAACCGACCATTGCCTGACCTGAGACCAATCAGGCAGGCAAATTTACCTTGCGACCTTTGCCCGGACCAATGGGGGGAGATGACGCAGGGAAAAGCAAGACTGACGACCCCTGCAGCATGTATGGGTTGAGCCAAAACCAAAACTTCCGCGGCTGGCGGCGCGGACAACGAATAGGGCGACCGATGTTGAAGAAGAATTCGGCAAGTTTGTTGAAAACGTTTGTATTTGCAGGCTCTGTAGCGCTTGCATTTGCGCTGCCAAAATCCGCGAGTGCGGACAACCTGTCTGACGCGCTGATTGGCGCCTATAAATCCAGCGGCTTGCTGGAACAGAACCGGGCTTTGCTGCGGGTTCAGGATGAAAATGTAGCTTTGGCTGTTGCGGGGCTGCGACCCATCATCAATTGGGTAACGACTGCAACAGCAAGCAATGGGGGGTCCGCGCGCGGTAGTGCTGGAAACACCTCAACCAGCTTGACCTCAGGGGTCGAACTTTCCTTGCTCCTGTTTGATGGTGGGGCAACTCGTAAGAGACAGCTTTCGGCGCAACAAGCTGTTCTGGCAACGCGCCAGAGCCTCTTGAATTTTGAACAGGATGTGTTGTTTGGGGCCGTGCAGGCCTATGTAAACGTGTTGTTGCAGCAGGATACAGTCCGTCTGCAAAGCAACAACCTGCGCTTGCTGCAGGAAGAATTGAAGGCCTCGCAGGATCGCTTTGAAGTGGGCGAGGTCACCCGCACGGATGTCGCGCTGGCCCAGAGCCGCCTGGCCTCGGCACGGGCAAACCTTATCGAAAGCCGGGGCAACCTGCTGGAGGCAAAAGCCTCATATGTGCAGGCTGTCGGGAGCCCCATCGGAGTTGTGGCTGGGCAACCCCCGCTTCCCAAGCGTGCCGCTTCATTGCAAGCTGCTGCGGCCATTGCGGCGCGCAATCATCCGAGCCTCCTAGCTCAGCAACATTCTGTTAAATCAGCAGAGCATTTGGTTGAGGCTGCGCGAAAAGGGCTGGGGCCTCAGGTGAACCTGAGTGCGGGCGTAACGGGTACACTTGGGGGAATCAATTCTAAGGATTTTCACAGCTCCAATGCCTCTGTGAGACTTACTCAGCCGATCTATTCTGGTGGTTCGCTTGCTTCCGCTTTGCGGACAAGCATTGCTAATGTCGATGCGGCCAAAGGGGTTTTGCTCAGCACCCAGAGGGCGGTGACCCAATCTGTTGCCGCGGCTTATGTCACGCACGAGGCGGCGAGTGCCAGTCTCGTGTCTTCAAATGAGAGCGTACGGGCGGCGCAGGTGGCCTTTGATGGTATCCGCGAAGAGGCCACATTGGGGGCCCGGACCACACTGGATGTGTTGCAGGCGGAACAGGATCTTCTGGATGCGTTGACGGCGCGGGTGCAGTCACGGGCCAATCAGGCCACGGCGGCCTATTCCTTGCTGCAGGCACAGGGGCTTTTGACCGCTGAACACCTTGGCCTTGCGGTCGAGATCTATGACCCAACCCTCTATTACAATCTGGTCAAGGATGCGCCAGCGCAGGTCAGCCGCCAGAGCCGGGATCTTGACCGGGTGTTGCGGGCTCTGGGGAAGAACTAGAACGGGCTGGAAACAAGACCCAGAGGTTCCCGGCGGAAACAATGCCGGGAAAAAACTAAAAGTGTCTCTAAATGTTGTGCGATTGCGGCGGGAGAGCTACACTCGTCGCAAAGGCTAGAGTGGTTCAAATACTATGTCCGATCCTGTAACGCAGGCCGAAATCGAAGATGTCCTGTCCTCCATCCGCCGTTTGGTGAGTGAGGACGGGCGCTCAGCGCCGCGCCCGGTTTCTGCGCAACGCGCAGAGGCACAGCGAGACGCAGGGGAAGCCGCCTCGCTGGATCTGGCAAAGCCCACATCGCGCCTGGTTCTGACCCCCGCATTGCGCGTGGCCGATGAGGTCTCGGACAGGGCACAGGATGATGCGGAGCAGCCGGAGGTCATCGCCACGATGGACAGCGATGCGGCTTTGGGTGCGGCGGAGCCCGCAGAGAGTGCATCGCAGGCCGAGAGCCATATGGATATCGAGGTTGCTCCAGAATTGGATCCTGCCGAAGTTTTGGCCTTCCGCCCGCATGATTCCGTCGAAGATCAGACCGTCGTCGATAGCTACACGGATGCCGAGCCGCAGGCTGACCTTGAGCCTTCGGAGGCCCTGGAGGAACCAATCACCGATGCCGAGGAGCAGCTCGATACCGCGCCGTGGCGTGATCCAGAGGCAACGCTGTTTGGCGCCGTAGAGCCTTCGGTGGAGGCTCTGGTGGAGGCTCCAGAAGAGGAGACATCACAGTCTTCGCCGCAGCTGGACGAGAGGGTTGCCGAGCAGAACTGGGATGAGGTTGAGCCGGAGGTGGATCAGCCTGTTGAGCTGGACGGCAGTCAGCGGGTCTCGGCGGTGGTGCAGAAGATTGCTGAGCTGGAGGCCAAGGTGGCGCGTTCAAGCGGGCAGTGGGAGCCGGACGGTCAATCCACTGATCCCTATGCGGGGACCAATATTGAAACCCTGGAATGGCAAGATCACATTGATGAAGACGGCGAAGCCGAGCGCGAAGAGGAGCTGACGTCACGTGTCCCGGACGGATCTGAGGGCGGGTCTGAAGCTGGTTTTGACTCGGGCACTCTGGCCGAGGAGGCCGTGACCGACGCCGCTTTGGATGCTCTGGACGCAGGCAACGGTGAGGAAAGCTATCTCGATGAAGAGAGCCTGCGCGAGCTGGTTGCCGAAATTGTGCGCAGTGAGTTGCAGGGGGCCCTGGGCGAGAGAATCACCCGCAATGTGCGCAAGCTGGTCCGGCGTGAGATCCAACGTGCCCTTGCCGCTCAGGACCTGGTCTGACCTGGTCTGACCTGGCTGATCCCAGTGCCTGGGGTGACTTTCACGAGAACAAGCGGGGGCTCCCGCCCAAAAAGGCTCTCCTGAAGGAGGGCCTTTTTCCTTGGGCCCGGCGCCGCGCTGACGCGCGGCGCGGCTCATTTCCCGGCACCTGCAGTGGTGAAGACAGATGTCGCTGCTTTTGGCAACGCGGCCTACCGCCAAGAGGTTAAGGGCCGGCAGGAACTGGCGCGGCGAGGGCCAGGAGCTGATCCAGATCCATGTGTCGTTCCAGATGGTCTGCCAGGGCGTCCAGCGTATCTTCAACACTGTCTTCATACTGGGTGGAGCTGTCATAGCCGAGCCTTGAGAGATACTGCGCCCGAAACCTATCGGCGCTGAACAGCCCGTGTAGATAAGAGCCCAGCACCCGCCCATCTGCGGAGGCGGCTCCCTCGACGCGATCTGCGATCTGTAACCAGCCGCCTTTGCAATCCTGCCCTGTTGTGCGCCCCATGTGGATTTCATAGCCGCGCACAGGCAGACCGCCTTCCAGGCTGGTGGCCTCGGTCAGGGTGACGCGTTTCTCCTGCGACATCACTGTATGCACGTCGAGCAGCCCCAGCCCGGCAACCTTACCAGCGGCCCCTTCAACGCCCTGGGGGTCGTCGATGGTCTTGCCCAGCATCTGATAGCCGCCACAAAGCCCCAGCACGTGGCCGCCGCGACGGTGATGGGCCAGAATGTCGATGTCCCACCCCTGGGCGCGCAGATAGGCGAGGTCGCCAATGGTGGACTTGCTGCCCGGTATCAACACGAGATCGGCATCCCCCGGCAGGGCCCGCCCGGGCGGCACAATTTCCACAGTGACTTCTGGTTCGGCGGCCAGCGGGTCCAGGTCGTCAAAATTGGCCATGCGCTCCAGCTGGGGCACAACCACTTTACAGGCGCCACCTTTGCGGGAGGCGATATCCATCATATCCTCGGCGGGGAGCTTCCAGGCTTCCCAAAACCATGGGATAACCCCTAGCGAGGGCCAGCCGGTGCGTTGAGCGATGTCATCTCGCCCAGCGTCAAACAGGCTGATATCGCCGCGAAAGCGGTTCACAGCAAAGCCAACGATACGGTCCAGATCTGTGCTCTCAAGCACGGCTTTGGTGCCGACAATCTGGGCAATGACACCACCGCGATGAATATCGCCCACCAGCACAACAGGGGCCTGCACCGCGCAGGCAAAGCCCATATTGGCGATATCACCTTTGCGCAGGTTGGTTTCTGCCGGGGAGCCCGCCCCCTCAATCAGTACAAGGTCAACGCCAGCGGCGAGACGGTGATAGCTGTCCAGTGCCGCCTCCATCAGCCCGGTTTTGTCGCGCATGAAGGATCCGGCCGCCTGGGTGCCGCGTCGTTTGCCCTGAACGATGACCTGAGCTCCGGTGTCGGTTTCGGGTTTGAGCAGCACCGGGTTCATGTCCACATGTGGCGCCAACCCGGCGGCTCGCGCCTGTAGCGCCTGGGCGCGGCCGATCTCGCCCCCTTCGGGGGTAACGGCAGCATTGTTGGACATGTTCTGGGATTTGAAGGGGGCCACCTTTAACCCACGACGCACAAAGGCGCGTGCCAACCCAGCCACCAGCAGAGATTTCCCGACATTGCTGCCGGTGCCCTGGATCATCAGTGCGCGTGCCGTCATGGCTCTCTCCTCATCTGGCTGGCCTGAACAGGCGGGGTCTTCCCTGTCTGATTGCCGATTGCTGCGACAAGGAAAAGAGTTTTCTTGGTCAAGATAAAGAATTTAAGGAGCGGGGGACGGGAAAATTCGCCCTTGGCGGAGCCGTGAGCGACAGGTTTGCGTGATGGCTGTGGGTAAGCGGGCTGCGTATAAAAGAAAAACGCGCCCCCCAGGACGCGCTTTTCTTTAGATCAGTGATCATCTTGTTTGGCCTTTTGGCCTTGGTCAGCTTCAGGCGGCTTCGGCCTGGGCTGCGTTGCGGCGTTCGCTCTCTTCGCGCGACAGGGCAACAGAGGTGCGCACACCCCGACCAACAAAATCCATCAGCCCACCGACAACCCGCTCATTGGGGTCAATGCCGGCACAGCTCAGCACTTCGCGCCCATCGCGCGAACGTGCCCAGCGGGCAATCTGTTCGGGGCCGTTGCCATATTTTTTATCATCGGCAATGGCATCATCCAATGCGGCCAGTACAACAGCAGCAAAGAGCTTGCGCGCTCGGTTGCCCTGTTCATTATTGTACGCAGTGCCGTCAACGAAATCTCGCATCCCGTTTCCTCTATTGTTCTTGCTATTGCAATTCTCGGCGTGGCGTTCCTTATGACGGAACTGTGACGATTCGGATAGCCTGTATATGCATAGCTTTCATGCAAAAATTGCATGGCTTAAGCGGCGCATCTACGAGATATCGTTGTCTTGCCAGCCGGGACCACGACAGATATAGGGTCGCTTAATATATCATCAACCTTCCCAGATGGATTTTTCAGATGCCCAAGATCAATGGTAACGAGATCCGCCCCGGCAATGTTCTGGAGCACAACGACGGTCTTTGGGCCGCAGTCAAGGTCGATCACGTAAAGCCCGGTAAAGGTGGTGCTTTTGCCCAGGTGGAAATGCGCAACCTGCGCAATGGTTCCAAACTGAACGAACGCTTCCGCAGCGCCGACAAGGTTGAGCGCGTGCGTCTGGAGCAAAAAGACCAGCAGTTTCTCTATGAGAGCGACGGCATGCTGGTGTTCATGGATACCGAAACCTACGAGCAGATCGAACTTCCTGCCGAGCTTCTGGGGGATCGTCGCCCCTTCTTGCAGGATGGGATGACAATTGTCGTAGAATTCTACGAAGAAGAGGCGTTGAACGCCACTGTGCCCCAGAAAGTGATCTGCAAGATCGTCGAGACCGAACCGGTGGTTAAGGGCCAGACGGCAGCAAATTCGTTCAAGCCTGCGATCCTGGACAATGGCGTAAAGGTCATGGTGCCCCCCTTTGTGGGCCAGGATGAAATGATCGTGGTCAATACTGATACCATGGACTATTCCGAACGCGCCTAAATCAGGCTATCGACTTAAAGAAAAGCCTTCGCAGATCGTTACAGTCTGCGAGGGCTTTTCTTTTGAAGAGGTCTGCATGGGGTGCCAGCGAAACCGGTGAGCGCCTTTCATTCGTGTCTGACCTGTTCAGGACGAGCATTGAAGGCTGCTGTGCTACTGACTCGGAGACGGCAGCTCGATGCTGAATCCACATTCGTCCATCATCTTGCCATAGGCGGCAGTAAATCCGCTAAGCGATGCCTGCATGATCGGGTGCCCAGGGCCATAGGGCTGTACCGTTCGGATGTCGATGCTCTGGCCTGCCTTCATCCACAGCAGCATATTGACCGTGTCCTGCCAGCGCGGCGCTACTTTGGCGTGGGCAAACCCTTCGGCATCAAAATAGCCATTGGCGATGCCATAAAACGCAGCCTGCTGATCAAAGACAAAGCCTACAGCCTGGCCATTTTGCACAAGGGTTGCATGGCCGCGAATGGCAGATTCGTGCAGGGTTGGCTTTGGGTAGTCATTCGGAGGGCCCGCGTCCAGGTCATAGACCGACAGGCTGAGCGAGGGGCTACCATCGCCGCCGGTAAGGGCGGTACAGGTATGGCTAGTGTGCTCGCTGGTCTCCTGCACCTCAACAAAGACCCGCCAGTCGCCGAATTCCCAATACTGTGCCGTGGCAGGCAGGGCAGGCAGGAGGGTCAGGGCAAGAGCAAGGCTGGAACGGTGCATGGGATCTCCGGAGGGGTAATTCGCTTGGGTTCATTCTCGCCTTCGCTGGGAAGGAGAAAATCTGAGTTTGGCACAGCATTCCCTATAAGGTTGCAACAAACTGATAATGCGCTGATGAATTCAGTAGGGCAGCCTGAGGTTTGATCCCACTAAGGTTTCCAGTGCAACTTTGCCTCGCCCGCTGTCATCTCGCCCTTGGCGCGATCAAAGCGCAGATATGCAATCGCCTGCCCCTTGGACTGGGTGAAGACCGTGCCGACGGTTTTGCCACCGGCGGTAATGTCGCTGCCAACAGGGGCGGAGCCGCTGATTTCGACCACACGCAATCCCTTGCGCAGCTCGGTTTTGTGCTTCATGCGGGCGGTGACCTCCTGGCCGACATAGCAGCCTTTGCGGAAATCCACCCCGTTCAGATCCTCGAACCCGGATTCCAGAATATAGCTGTCGGGGCCCAGTTCGATGCCACTCCGGGGGATGCAATGGGCGACATACAGGGCCTCCCAGTCGCTGGCATCCTCGCCAGCCTCCGCGCCGATCAACCGCCAGCCCAGATCCGCATGGCGTGGGTCCGCCAGTGCGCCCGCTGGGGCCGGGCCAGTGCCGCGCTGTACCTGCAAATCTGTTGCGGTGATCTCGACCTTGGCGCGCAAACGGTACATTGTCAGGCGCTTTATCAAGGCCTCTGCCTGATCGCCATCAGCATCCAGCAGCACATCATCGCCATCGGCTGCCAGAAAGAAATCAGCCAGGTATTTGCCCTGCGGTGTCAGTAAGGCGGCATAGACCAGACCCTGATCGATCTTGTTGATGTCGCTGGTGATCAGCCCCTGCAGGAAATCGCGGGCATCTGCCCCGGATAGGCGAAGGATCTTGCGCGCGCGCATGGCGAGTTCTCCAAAGCGGCCCGGGCCATTTGGCTGCGGGCGGTGGTGGTGTTCTGGGCGGGCGAGGTCGCAGAGGCGTGGCCAAGCCCATTCCTAGTGATATAGGAATGAGGCAAGAGTTGAACCAGGAAAACACCATGGCCGCGCCGATTACTGTTGTGATACCAACCCTGAATGCCGCTGCTGAGCTGCCGGGCAGTCTGGGGGCGCTGATGGAGGGGCTGTCTGAGGGTCTGATCCGGGAGGTGGTGATCAGCGATGGCGGCTCGACGGATACGACGCCGGATCTGGCTGAGGAGGCCGGAGCGGAGCTGGTCACAGGCGCGGCGTCACGTGGAGGTCAGCTGCGCCGGGGCTGTGCTGCCGCACGCGGCGAATGGATTCTGGTGCTGCATGCCGACACGCAGCTGGCGCCGGGATGGGCCTCGGTGGTAGCCGCGCATATTCAGGAAGGGCAAGGCACGACTGGCCAGGGCAGCCCCGCCTATTTTCAGTTGAAATTCCGCGCCAAGGGAGTGGCGGCGACCCTGGTGGCAGGCTGGGCCAATCTGCGGGCGCGGGTCTTTGGGCTGCCCTATGGCGATCAGGGGCTGCTCATGCCACGTGCCACCTATCTGGCGGCGGGTGAGTACCCCGACCAGCCTTTGATGGAAGATGTGGCCTTGGTGCGCCGTCTCAAAACGCTGACGCCATTGCCGGTCACAGCCCTGACCAGCGCAGCACGATATCAACGCGATGGCTGGTTGCGCCGGGGGGCAGGCAATCTATGGACCTTGCTGCGCTATTTTCTTGGGGCGGAGCCGCAAGAACTGGCGCGAGAGTATCACAAATAGCCCCGGCCAGTGCCAGTGCCCGTGTCAGCAAGGCTGCGCCGGGTTATCCCAGGAGCCGGGTCACCAGACGCCGAAACCAGCCTGAAGGGGCAGTTTGTTCCGCCGCGAGACGGGCCGGAATTTGCGCTGCAATGCCCTTGGGGTCCAGCAGGGTTTTGCCATCCTGAAACTGCAACCGATAGAGATCAGCATAGATGCCGCCACGGGCAATGAGCTCTTCATGGGTGCCCTGATCCGCCACCTGACCCCGTTCCATCACGATGATCTTATCGGCATTGCGCACGGTGGACAGGCGGTGGGCGATCACCAGGGTGGTGCGCCCGCCTGCAAGACTGTCGAGCGCTTGCTGCACCACCTTTTCTGACTGCGCATCCAGCGCTGAGGTGGCCTCATCCAGCAACAGCACCGGCGTATCGCGCAACAGTGCACGGGCAATCACCACCCGTTGGCGTTGCCCGCCCGACAGCGCCGAGCCGCGTGGTCCCACAAGTGTCTCCAGCCCATCGGGCAGTTTTCCAAGAAAGTCAGCGACATGAGAATCCTCAAGCGCTTTGGCCAAAGCCTCGTCGCTGACGTCCTCGCGGCCCAGAACAATGTTTTCACGCAGGGTCTCGTCAAACAGTAGCCCCTCTTGGGTCACGACAGAGAACAGCCCGCGTAGATCCTCGGTGGCCAGATCCGTAACGCTGGTGTCATTGACCTGCACCGCGCCGGACTGTGGGTCCACCATGCGGGTTAGCAGGTTGAAGATGGTGGATTTGCCAGCACCAGAAGCCCCGACCAGAGCGGTTGTCTTGCCTGCTTCGGCCTCCAGTGTCAGGTCGCGCAGGATTGCCGCCTCACCATAGTTCAGATTGACATCCCGCAGGTGAATACCGGGCAGGCCCTTGGGGGCGGGTTTGGGCTCTGCGGGCGAGGTCAGCAGGATCGGCGCGTCCATCAGCGCCTTGATCCGTTCCAGCGCGGCAGCAGCGGCCTGCCAGATGCCTGAGATATTGGCAAGGCGGCGCATCGGTTCAAAGGAGAGGCCGATCGAGGTGAAGAAACTCATGAACTGGCCCACGGATTTTTCGCCGGCAATGATTTCCGAACCGCCATAGAGCAGCACCGCCATAAAGCCGACACCAGCCATGATATCGGTCATGCCGGAAATCGCCGAGGTGCCAAAGGCGGATTTCACCTCGGCCTTCACAAAACCATCCGTGTGTTTGGAAAACCGACCCAGCTGGTAGTCTTCCAGGTTATTTAGTTTGATGGGCACAATGCCATGGAAGATTTCATCCAAGCGGGTCGCCAGGGTGGCGCCCAGGTCGCGGGCCTCGGAGGCCCTGCGGCGGACGTATTTCTGCAGTAAAGAGATCGGCAGCAGCAGGCCGGGAACGCCGATGAGCAGGATTGCGGTCCAGCGCCAATCAATGCTGATGGCGACGCTCAGTACGGCGACCAGGGCCACTACATCGCGGCCGGCGCCAGTGATCATCGCCTGCCAGACGGCATTGATTGAACCAACGTCGCTCTGCACCCGTTGCAGCAACAGGCCGGGGGCATGGGTTTGATGAAAGGCGGGGTCCTGACGGATCAGCCGCGCCAGCATGTCCTTGCGCAGCCGCGCCGCAGAACTTTGCGAGACCTTGCTCAGCAGAACTTTCTGGGTGACGCTGGATATCCCGCGCATCGCGAAGATCGCCAGAAAGGCCAGGCTGACCCAGAACAGGGCATTGGTATTGCCCGCCACAAAGACCAGATCAAACATCGGCTGCATCATGTAGCCAAGCGCCCCCATGGTGGCACCCTCGACGAGCATAAAGAGAACCGCTACGCCCAACAGCCCCATGTATTGACGCAGATAGCCACGCCACAGCCAGCCTAGCAACTCGCGGGAAGACTTGTGTTCAGTGCTCATGATGGGATTGCCCGGCTGGAGAGCGTCGTAACTCGATTGTCATCTGGCGCCTTCTCGTGACTTGATCGCGTCATTTAAGCAGCTCAGGGCCGGGGTGCAAGCGTTCTGCGCCTCCTCTTGGCGGGCGTGACCCCGGCGTTGAGAGGCTGTGCCGGGCTGCGGGCGCGTCTTTTCCGCAATTGACCTCACCAGAACGCAGGCTAGGGTTGCGGCAGAGTTAACTGATTGCGGGCTGCCAGGGGCGGCCCCCGATCCCATCTGGGGCAGAAAAGATGAGCGCGACATCAAACCCATCGGGCGGGCGGCCCTATCTGGCAATTCCGGGACCATCGGTCATTCCGGACCCGGTTTTGCAGGCGATGCATCGACCCTCGCCCAATATCTATGCAGGTGAGCTTTTGACCCTCACCGACAGTCTGGTGCCGGATCTCAAGGCGCTGGCAGGAACCTCGCATTTTGTGGCGATCTATATCGCCAATGGTCATGGCGCCTGGGAAGCGGCACTGATGAATACACTGAAACCGGGCGACAGGGTACTGGTGCCCGCCTCGGGGCGCTTTGCCATTAGCTGGTCGGAAATGGCAAAGGCGTTGGGGATCGAGGTTGAGCTGATTGATTTTGGCACGGCCTCAGCCTGGGATCTTACCCTGGTGGCGGAGCGGTTGGCAGCCGATGAGGCACATGAGATCAAGGCGGTTCTGGGCGTTCATGTGGATACCTCCAGCTCCATTCGCAATGATTTCCCGGCACTGCGGGCGGTGATGGATGCGGCAGGGCACCCGGCGCTGTTGATGGCCGATTGTATTGCCTCGCTGGGCTGTGACCGGTTTGAGATGGATGCCTGGGGGGTCGATGTCATGGTTGCTGCCTGCCAGAAGGGGCTGATGACCCCAGCTGGGGTGAGTTTTGTCTTTTTCAACGACAGGGCGGCTGCGGCGCGCGCCAGGCTGCCGCGGATCAGCCTGTATTGGGACTGGAGCCCGCGTGCCAACCCACAGGAGTTCTACCAGTATTTTGGCGGCACTGCGCCGACGCACCATCTATACGGGCTGCGCGCCGCATTGGATCTGATCCACGGTGAAGGGCTGCAGCAGGTCTGGGATCGGCATGCGCGCCTGGCAAGGGCAGTCTGGGCCGCCTGCGAGGCCTGGGGGCAGATCGAGACACCAGAGCAGGGGCTGCGGATGAACGTGTCCGATCCGGGCCTGCGCTCCCATGCGGTGACTGCACTGCACCTGCCGACGCCGCGCGCCAGCGATCTGCGCCAATGGCTGGAGCAGAACCTCGGTTTGACGCTGGGGATCGGGCTGGGGCTGGCGCCACCTGACAGCCCCGAGTGGCATGGTCATTTCCGCCTTGGCCATATGGGTCATGTGAATGGTCAGATGATCATGGGGCTGTTGGGCGGGATCGAAACCGGACTACAAGCGTTGGAGATCCCGCATGGCAGCGGGGCGCTGAGTGCGGCTGCGCAGGCACTGGCTGGCGAGCAGTAACGGCGACTGTAAGCACTCTTTCTGGGTGGCGTGCCAAGGTTCGTCACCCAATGATGCGGGTAGCGCTGCCTCGGCGGTGCTCAGGTTTCGGGATGTTGTAAGTGATCTTCAAGGCGATCGATGAGATGATTGAGAAACAGTGCAAATATCAGCACTGGCACCATGCCAAACAACATCCAGCCGGCAAAGAAGACCCACATCAAGTTTAGCCCAATAAAGGACAGCGCTGCTGCAAAGAGATCAATCGGCTCCTGCGGTTGTGCGGAGCTGGTCTGTTGAGTGTTTCTGTTGTCCTTATCATAGTCCATGGCCTGGCCTCCTGGCTGTCTCCCCTTAGAAGCTAGCGCGCAAGGGATGAAAGTCCGGTAAAACCAACAAAAATTCTGCGCGAAGCTGCGTTCTGGAGACTGTAAGGGCTGCGGGTAGGCTGTGCCTCAGGAATTGAGAGCCGCCCGCGCATCCGCAAGGGCCTGCGGCAGGGCAGCGGCAAAAAGCGCGAGATCTTCTTCGGGACCACAGCTGACCCGGATGCAGCGGTTTTGCGGCTCGGCAAAGGGCATGCGGACAAAGATATTCTGTGCCAGAAGCGATTCCAGAACCGATTTGGCAAAATCCCCGTCCCGGCCACAGTCGATGGCTACAAAATTAGTGGCCGAGGGCAGGGCGTTGAGGCCGTTTTCTGCGGCAATCTCAGCGATATGGCGGCGCGCGGTGGCAATTTCGCCCTGCACATGGGTCAGCCATTTCTGGTCCGTTAAGGCGGCCAATGCCCCGGCCTGTGCGGCCCGGTTCATGCCAAAATGGTTGCGCACCTTGTTGAAGGCCTGGATCAAATCGGCCTGAGCCAGTGCATAGCCCACCCGAGCCCCAGCCATACCATAGGCTTTGGAGAAGGTGCGCATGCGGATCACGCGGGGGTCATTGATATCTACTTGAGCGGCGGTGCCTTCCGGTGCGCATTCCACATAGGCCTCGTCCAGCAAAAGCAAAGCGCCGTCGGGCAGGTGCTCAAGTGCCTCGACGATTGTTTGTCCGCGATGCCAGCTGCCCATCGGGTTGTCAGGGTTGGCAAGGTAAACCAGCTTGGCATCTACCTCTGCTGCCTTGGCAAAAAGCGCCTGAATGTCCTCAAGGTCGTCGCGGTAAGGGACCATATGCAGCGCGCCGCCAAACCCCGCCACATGGTAGTTGAAGGTTGGATAGGCGCCCTGCGAGGTAACAACCGTATCACCGGGGCCAATCAACAACCGCACCAGATAGCCCAGCAAGCCGTCGATGCCTTCGCCAACCATGATGTTCTGCGCTGGAATGCCGTGATGCGCAGCCAACGCCTGGATCAGATCATGGCTCTGGGCATCGCCATATTTCCAGATCTCTTCAGAAGCTTGCTGCATGGCTTCGATCGCCAAAGGCGAGGGGCCAAAGATGTTTTCGTTGGCGCCAAGCCGGGCGGCAAATTCTTTGCCACGGCTGCGCTCCTGGGTTTCCGGGCCGACAAAGGGCACAGTAGAGGGCAGGGACAGGGCAAGCGGGGTGTAGCGAGGCGTTTTCATGCAGGGCAGATAGCGCAAATTGCCATGTTGCGGCAAGGCTTGCCTGTCGCTTCAACCCAGAGCAGAATGGCGCAAATCAAGGGAGAACTGGGATGAAGAAGACTTTACTGGCGGCGCTTGCCCTGGGCCTGAGCTATCTGGCCTTTTGGCCGATCCCCCTGAGCCCTGAGGTCTATGAACCGCTCAAGGCTCCGGCCTTTAGTGGCGAGTTTGAAAGCAACGATGCTATGGCCGCGCTGGAGCTGGTTGCGTTGCCAGATGCGGCAGTTGGCCCCGAGGATCTGGCGGTCATGCCGGATGGCCGCGTCTATACCACCGACCTTGCGGGCAGGCTCTATCGCATTGACGGCGCGGTTCCCGAATTCATCGAGGATCTGGGGGGGCGTCCCTTGGGGCTCAAGGCTGGGCCGGACGGGGCGCTCTATATTGCTGACAGCTATCGTGGCATTCTGCGCTGGAGCGGGCCGGGCAGCCTGGAAACCCTGGTGACAGAGGTCGAGGGGGCGCCGCTGATCTATGCGAATCAGCTCGATATTGCGCGGGACGGGACGATCTATTTCTCCAACTCGACGGACCGCTTTGACCCGGAATTTCTTGGCGGAACGAAACCGACCTCCGTCATGTCGGTCTGGGAGCAATCCAACAGCGGCTTTGTTGCCCGCCGCCATCCCGATGGGCGGGTCGAGAAAATCGCCTCAGGGTTTGTCTATACCAACGGTGTCGCCCTATCGCAGGCCGAGGATTTCCTGCTGATCGCGGAAACAGGTCGGGCGCGGATCCACAAGCTGTGGTTGACGGGGGAAAAGGCGGGCGAACAGGAGCTATTCTTGGGCAACCTTCCGGGCTACCCGGATAATCTGGAGACCCAGGGGGATGGCACCTTCTGGCTGGCCTTTGCCAGCCCGCGTCTGCCTGCAGAGAAGGTGATGCCATATCCTTTTCTGCGCAAAGTGATCTGGCGTCTGGGACCAATGGTGCGGCCTGCTCCGGTGCATCGGGGAATGGTTGTGCAGTTTGATGAAAAGGGAAATTTCCTGCGCAACCTGCAGGATCCTATGGGGCGATTTGGCGTTACCACCAGTGCGCTGACGGTTGGTGAGCAGTTCTATGTCATGTCCCTGGATGGGCGCGGCTTTGGGCGCGGATCGGTCAGTGATCTGCCGGACAAGCAGTGACGCCACCGGGCTTCCCCAAATTCCTGACGTCGGGGGGATTGGCATTTTGCCCCGGCGTTATGCTGGATCATAGGGGGCAACCGGGGCAGTCTATCAGCAAATGAAACAGGCTGGAGGTGCCACCATGGCGCGGGTTTCCGTTGAGATCAAAGATCACATTGCGCATGTCACACTGACACGGGGCGATAAAATGAACGCCCTGGATGATGCCATGGTCAAGGGCATCTTAGCCGCCGGCGCCGAGGTCGCGGCCTCGGATGCGCGGGTAGTGGTTTTGTCGGGCGAAGGCAAAAGCTTTTGCGCCGGGTTGGATTTGATGAGCTTTATGGCAATGGGCAAGGTTGATGCCGAGGCCTGGCTGATGGAGCGCAGCCATCACGACGCCAATGAGATGCAGGAAGTGTCGATGATCTGGCGCCGGTTGGAGATCCCGGTGATCGCAGTGCTACAGGGCGCAACCTATGGCGGGGGATTGCAGCTGGCGATGGGCGCCGACATCCGCATTGCAGCGCCCGATACCAAATTGGCGGTGATGGAGATGAAATGGGGTATCATCCCCGATATGGGCGGCATGGTTCTGTTGCCCAAATTGGTGCGCTCGGATGTGCTGCGTCAGCTGACCTATACTGCTGCACCTATCACGGCGGCACAGGCTGAGGCCTGGGGCATGGTGACATCAGTCTGCGATGATCCGCTGGCCGAAGCGCAGGCCATGGCGGCTGAAATCGCAGGCAAGGGGCCAACGGCGATTCGTGCGGCCAAACGGATGATCGAATATGCCGAATCCGGTGCTTCGCAATCCGAGGTGCTGCTGCGTGAAAGCGCGGAACAGGTGAAGCTGATCGGCAAGCCGGAACAGATGGAAGTGATCGCGGCGCAGATGCAAAAACGTGCCCCGGTCTTTAAATAGGCTGCGACTATCCTATATCAGTTCTAACAGTCTTCCCTCCCAGACTGTTTTAACCTCTCTCCGAATCCAAACGGGTTGAGGAGAAAATGACGGCGCCAGATCCCTGACGCCGTCAATTTTTTTGTCAGGTTTAGCCCTGTTGTTTGCCCTGAGGGATCACCTCATAGCCGGGCTCTTCGGGCTCATCATCGGTCATTTCCGGTGGGAAACCCGGGGCAAGGATCGACAGGCCGGTGGCGTCTTCGAGGCGGCGAATGATATTTGGCGACAGCTCGCGCTCACCGTATTTGGCAATGCCATCCTCAAAGATCTTCACGATCATCGGGCTGATTTCCAGCGGCACATCATTGCGCTCGGCGATCTCCTGAAACAGGCCCACGTCCTTTTTCACCAGGTCCATGGTGAAGGAGATATCGCGGCTGCCGTTCAGGATCACCTGGCTTTCGGTGACATGGCTGAAGGAATTTCCCGAGCTGATCTTGATCGCCTCATAGGCGGTATTGAGATCCATGCCCGCGGCCTTGGCGGTGACCAGAGCCTCGGCATTGGCGACCAGATGCACGGTGGCCAGATAGTTGGTCAGCACCTTGAGCACTGAAGCGGAGCCGAGCTCACCAGTGTGCAGGACGCGGCGCCCCATGGTGGTGAGGAAGGGCAGGATACGTTCAAATGTGGCGCGATCACAGCCAGCAAAAATGGCGATATTGCCAGTGTCGGCCCGGTGACAGCCGCCCGAAACCGGGCAATCCACCGCAGCACCACCGGCGGCAATGACCATGCCGCCCAGACGCTTGGCCTCTGCCTCATCGGTGGTGGACATTTCCATCCAAATCTTGCCCTCGGTAACTTCGGGCAGCATCTCCTGCATCACCGCGTCCGATGCCGCTGGCGAGGGCAGGCAGGTGATCACCGCATCACAGTCGCGCATCAGCTGCGCGGGGCTGGTGCCCGCCTTGGCGCCCTTGGCGACAAATGTTGCCACCAGGTCAGCGTTCAGATCATGCACCGTCAGGTCAATGCCATTGCGCAGCAAGGATCCGGACAGTTTGTGGCCAACATTGCCCAGGCCAATAAATCCAACTTTCATCTGTGTTCTCCCACATCGGTATCGCGCCTGCCCCCGCGGGCGGCCCTATTGCTCTGACGGCAAAGAAAACCCGCGACGAGGGGGAAGTAAAATGATAATTATCGCCAGAAATACCCAAAAATTTTTGGTGATAAATGGATGAACGCCTCTCCAATCTGACCTGGCTGCGCACTTTTGAGGCGGCAGCGCGGCTGCTGAATTTTACCGAGACCGGGCAGGAACTGGGGCTGACCCAGACGGCCGTCAGCCTGCATATCCGCTCGTTGGAGGCGCGACTGGGCAGCAAGTTGTTCTATCGCCAAGCCCGGCGGCTGGAGCTGACCGAGATCGGCCAGGCCTATGCGCTGACGGTTCGTCAGGCGCTAGGAGATATCTCGCTCTCTACAACGCGATTATTTGGCGCAGATTCGGCGCAGACCCTGACGGTACGGGTGCCGGTTTCTACCTCGGCGCTGTGGCTGGCGCATCTTTTGCCCGAGTTTGCGGCCCAGAATCCCGAGATCAATATCCGCCTGGTGTCCAACATCTGGGCCGAGCCAGAGCCGCGCGATGATGTGGATGCGGATGTGGAAATACGCCTCGGCCATGGCAACTGGGAGGACGGCACCGCCCTGCGCCTGTCGCAGGAAACCATCGTGCCGGTCTGTGCTTCCTGCACGCCGCAGCCCGGTTCAGTCTCGGAACTGCTTGCAGGTCCGTTGATTCATATTTTGGGTTATGAGGACCACTGGGCGCGCTATTTTGCCGCTCATGATCTGCCCTATACCAATGAACATGCACGGTTTTCCGTGGATACAACGGTCTCTGCGCTGCAATTGGTTGCGGGCGGCGGGGGCTATGCCACGGTGCTGGCGCGCTTTGCCAAGCTGTCGATTGCGCGGGGCATGGGGATTGCCATTGCAGGCCCTGAGATGCCCTTTCAACAATCCCACTACCTGATCCGCCGCAAAGAGCGTGGACCGCTGAGGCCCGAGGTGCAGCTGTTTGAAACCTGGCTGGCAGAGATTTTTGCAGGGTCCGAGGGTTAGGTCAGATCAGAACTTGCCATTGTCATTCTTCCATTCGGACCGGGGCGGTACGGTTTCGGTGGTGTTCCACTGCTCAACGATCTTTCCCTCGCTGAGGCGGAACAGATCGTAAAAACTGGAGTGGAGATCCCCGCGCCAGCCCTCAGAGACGCAGAGTACAAAATTGCCCTCGGCCAGAACTCGGTGAATCTGGCTGTAACGTAGGGAAAGCCCAGGGTCCTGGAGTGCCTTGTTCAGCGCAATTGCCCCATCACCAAGCTTTGGGTGATGTTGCTGCAGCTCGGAGTGAACGTAGCCTGACAGCCTGTCGAACTGCTGGTCGACACAGACTTTCTGCACAAACTCGCGCGCAACCGCGCGGTTTGCCTCGGTTTTATCAAGGTCGGTGATTTCACTGCTGCCATCCAGCATGCCACGGCCAGAGGGGTTTGGCGGCTGGTCGGGTTGAATATTGTCCCAATGCTCCACGGCCTGACCATCCTCAAAGCGAAACACCTCAAAAGCGGTCCGCAGGCTGGCAAAGTCATATTGAATATGGGCAAAGGCAAAGTCACCATCTTCAAAAACCCGGTAGAAGGTTACCTTGGGATCGGTCTTGGACAGCCGTGCAAAGAGGCTGGCGATGCCCTCGCTGCCTTCATGGGTCTGTGGGTTATGCTGGATGTATCTTGCCTCATTGACCACTGCAGCGGCCATGGCGTCACCTGTTTCGATTCCCTTCAGAAAGGTTTGAAGCAGTTCTTTTTTGGATGGCATCCGGTTTCCCCCGCTGGCTGGCCCTGCGCAGCATAGGCCGAAGTCGAGAGCAAAAAAAGACCGCCCCAAAGGGACGGTCCGAAATCTGTACCGATGTTAGGGCTGTGCTTAGAGCGAAGCCTGGTAGATTTTCTCGATGTTGGAGCCCAGAGCGCCGTTGTACTCGTCATCAGACATGGCAACATTCAACCCTTCGGTCAGCGCGCGGCTGAAAGAAGCGATCATCTTGCTGTTCTTGGTGAGTTTCTCGCAGGCGTCAGCAGTGCTGTAGCCGCCAGACAGGGCGACAACACGCACCACAGCGGGGTGATCAGCCAGGGAATCATAAAGCCCTGCCTCATTTGGAATGGTCAGTTTCAGCGAAACCTTGGTGCCCTCTTCCAGCGCGTCCAGCTGGTCTTTCAGCTCGGCTTTGAGGAAAATCTCAGCCTCTGCCTTGGTGGGGGAGTTGATGTCCACCTCAGGCTCGATGATTGGCACCAGACCGGCAGCGGCGATCTGTTTGCCAACTTCGAACTGCTGCGCCACTACGTTTTTGATGCCCTGCGGATTGGCTTCTTTTACGACCGAGCGCATCTTGGTACCAAAGATGCCCTTTTCAGCGGCACGTGACAGCAGCGCGTCAAGTTCCGGCATGGGCTTCATCATCTGCACGCCGTCGACTTCATCCGCGAGGCCTTTGTCGACCTTCAGGAAGGGCACAACGCCACATGTTTCCCAGAGGTAGGTTGGGACAGGGGTGCCATTGATGGCATTATCCATGGTTTTTTCAAACAGGATGGCGCCCAGGATCTTGCCCGAGCTGAAGTCAGGGGAGCAGATGATGCGGGCGCGCATCTTCTGGATTTCGCCGAACATCTCTTCGTCGTTGGAATAGGCATCTTCGGTAACGCCATAAAGACCCAGCGCTTTGGGGGTCGAGCCGCCGGATTGGTCCAGTGCTGCAATAAAGCCGCCACCGTTTGCGATACGGTCAAACTGTTCCTGGTTGATCTCTTGCGCCATGATCCGGTCTCTCCGCGAAATGTCGTTGCTATATCTGGCCCCGTCTATAGCGGGCCTGCCGCAAGAAACAAGTTGTCGCGGCAAAAGCTTGCGCTAACGGAGCCGGGTTTTCGGCGGCAAGGGCAAAAGCCGCAGGAATCTGCTCATTATGCAAAAAGAAAACGGGCCCCCAAAGGAGCTCGTCGTATTCAATACCTGTCCTAGGCGTAGATTGTTCAAACCAGCCGCGAGGCATCCTTAGCTGCGCGCACAAAACCATCAAACAGCGGATGTGGGGCAAAGGGCTTGGATTTCAATTCCGGGTGGAACTGAACACCGATGAACCAGGGGTGATCTGACCACTCAACGATTTCCGGCAGGCGGCCATCGGGGGACATGCCAGAGAATTTCAGGCCACAGGCCTCCAGCTTCTCTTTGTATTTGGTGTCAACCTCATAGCGGTGACGGTGACGCTCTTCGATATGGCTGCTGCCATAGACGTTGGCGACATTGGAGCCCTCGGTCAGGGTGGCGTCATAGGCGCCCAGGCGCATGGTGCCGCCCTTGTCGTCATCTGCCTTGCGCTGAACCTTGTGATTGCCCTGCACCCATTCTTTCAGGTGGTAGACAACGGGCTCAAACCGCTTTTTGCCAGCCTCGTGGTCGAACTCTTCGGAACCGGCCTCAGAAATGCCAGCGACATTACGGGCGGCCTCGATCACCGCCATCTGCATGCCGAGGCAGATGCCTAGATAGGGAACCTTGTGTTCGCGGGCATATTGCGCCGCCTTGATCTTACCTTCGGTGCCACGTTCGCCAAAGCCGCCGGGCACCAAAATCGCATGGAAACCCTGCAGATGTGGCGTGGCATCTTCACGGTCGAACAATTCGGCATCGACCCATTCGATCTTGACCTTGACCCGATTGGACATGCCGCCATGGGTCAGTGCCTCTGCGATGGATTTATAGGCGTCTTCCAGCTGGGTGTATTTGCCAACAATCGCCACCCGCACTTCGCCTTCGGGATTGTAGATGCGGTCTGCAACATCTTCCCAGCGCGTGAGGTTTGGCTTTGGAGCAGGGGAGATGCCAAAGGCATCCAGAACCGCCTGATCCATACCTTCGCGGTGATAGGCCAGAGGGGCCTCGTAGATGGATTTCAGATCCTGCGCCGCAATCACGCTGTCGGGGCGCACATTGCAGAACAGCGCCAGCTTTTCGCGTTCTTTTTTGGGGATCGGGCCTTCTGAACGGCAGACCAGAATGTCGGGGGCCAGACCGATGGAGCGCAGCTCCTTGACCGAGTGCTGTGTTGGTTTGGTCTTCAGCTCGCCGGAGGCCTTGATATAGGGCAGCAGCGTCAGGTGCATAAACAGGCACTGGCCGCGCGGCTTGTCCTGGCTGAACTGACGGATGGCTTCAAAGAAGGGCAGGCCTTCGATGTCACCCACGGTGCCGCCGATCTCGCAGAGCATGAAATCAACTTCGTCTTCGCCAATCGAGATGAAGTCTTTGATCTCGTTTGTCACATGCGGGATCACCTGAATGGTCTTGCCTAAGTAGTCACCACGACGCTCTTTTTCCAACACATTGGTGTAGACCCGGCCCGACGAGATCGAGTCAGTCTTGCGGGCGGGAACCCCGGTAAAGCGCTCGTAATGGCCCAGATCCAGATCGGTCTCTGCACCGTCATCGGTGACAAAGACTTCGCCATGTTCAAAGGGGCTCATGGTGCCGGGGTCGACGTTCAGATAGGGGTCCAGCTTGCGCAGGCGGACGGAATAGCCACGCGCCTGCAAAAGAGCCCCAAGAGCGGCAGACGCCAGGCCCTTGCCAAGCGATGAAACCACACCACCAGTGATAAAGATGAAACGCGCCATGAGTGTTCGGCTGCCCCCGTGAGAAGTCAGAAAATAGCTGCCCGGCGGCTGTAAAAAACCGCTGCACCACGGGGCTACACATATAGAGGATTCGCGCAGGATGCGCAAGAGAACCGCAAGATGCTGTTACGGTTCTCTACCTGAATTCTAAGTCTTGTAGTTGTTAGTCGACGCTGGGAACCAGCGGCGCATTGTCGCCTTCGGCTGGTGGCAACAGATCGCTGCCCAATGGCGCGATTGGAGCCGCTGGGGCGTCACCGCTGTCCGAAGTGCTTGGCACGATGCCATCAGCAACTGAAGAGCCCGCGGATTTCTGTGCGGCCAATACTGTCAGGGTGATCGAGGTGCAGATGAAGCAGATCGCCAGCACCCATGTCACTTTACCAAGCGCGGTCGCTGCGGAACGGCCAGACATGGCACCGCCACCACCGCCGCCACTACCCATGCCGAGACCTCCGCCTTCGGAGCGCTGCAACAGCACGACGGCAATCAGGCCAAGAGCCAAGAGAAGATGGATGATGAGAACAACGTTTTCCATAGGTTCCTGCGGCTGTTGGCTAAACTATCGGGCGGTAAATAGGCAAGAATGCCGACCGGGGCAAGGGCTCAGTTTCGATTGTTGGTACAGACTTGGCGCTGAAGAGCTCAAGCCCGGTAAAACGCGGGGTAATCACAGGAAAAGTGACTGGACGCAGCCGCGTGGCCTGGGGCAGGCTGCGCCTATGCCTCATGATCATTCTGACCACCCGCACGCCGTTTTGCCTTCTGACCCTGCCTTGCGGGTCAAAGCGCTAGAAACGATTCTCACCCGCAAGGGTCTGATAGACCCAGCCGCGCTGGATGAGATCATTGATACCTATCAAAACAAGATCGGCCCGCAGAATGGCGCCCGGGTTGTGGCCCGCGCCTGGAGCGACCCGGCGTTTAAGGCAGCGCTGCTGGCAGATGCCGACCCGGTGCTGGCCGAGCTGGGGTTCTATGGCCGCCAGGGCGAACATATGGTGGTGGTCGAGAACACCCCCGAACAACACAATATGGTCGTCTGCACCCTGTGCAGTTGCTATCCATGGCCGCTGCTGGGGATCCCGCCGGGCTGGTATAAATCCGACGCTTATCGTGCCCGCGCCGTACGTGAACCGCGCAAAGTGCTGGCTGACTTTGGCATGACACTGCCCGCCGAGACTGCGGTGCGGGTCTGGGATTCCACCGCTGAGGTCCGTTATCTGGTGCTGCCCATGCGCCCCGAAGGCAGCGAGGGACTAGATGAGGATGCGCTGGCGGCGCTGGTCTCGCGTGATTCGATGATTGGCACCGCGCTGGCCTCAACACCCGATGATGGGGGGTATCCATCATGAGCCGGTTACACGACATGGGCGGGCGTTTCGGCGATGGCGCCGTTGTGCCCGATGCCCCTGATGCACCGGTCTTTGCGACCGATTGGCATGCCCGCGCTCTGGCCGTTACCCTGGCCTGTGGCGCTCTGGGGAAATGGAATATTGATGTGTCGCGACACGCCCGCGAGCGTCTGTCGCCGAAGGATTACACCCGGTATACCTATTATGAGAAATGGATCTCTGCGCTGGCGGACCTGCTGGTTGAGACCGGGGTGCTGACCCGCAAAGATCTGCAGGGGCAAGGCGAAATGGGTCTGGGCGAGAAGGAGCTACACGCGCTGGCCTCGAAGGCGCTCAAGGCTGAGGCCGTCGCGGCGGTTCTGGCCAAGGGCGGCCCGGCCAATCGTGACAGTACAATTGCCGCCGGATTCGCCCCCGGTGACAGGGTGAAAACCCGCCACCCCGGCGGCAGCGCACTGGTGAATGGCGGCCATACCCGTCTGCCAGATTATGCAGCGGGGGCCAGCGGCGAGATCCTGTTGCAGCACGGCGCGCACGTCCTGCCGGACAGCAATGCCCATGGCTTGGGTGAGGCGCCAGAGCCGCTCTATGCAGTTGCCTTTAAGGCGTCTGAGCTCTGGGCTCATCCGGAACACCCCAATGACGAAGTGGTGCTGGACCTCTGGCAAAGCTATCTGGAACCGGAGGCGCAAGAATGAGCGACTGCATGGAGCTCAGCGCCCCGGAGCCGGCCTTTCTGGAGCCCTGGCATGCCCAGGTCTTTGCTCTCACAGTTTCCCTGAATGAGGCAGGTCGCTTTAGCTGGGCGGACTGGGTGGCGCGATTCTCGCAAACGCTACGCCGCAATGGGCTCAGCCGCGAGTTGGACGGTGGGGCCGATTATTTTGATGCCTGGTTGGAAACCCTGGAGGCGATTCTCGCCGAAGCGGGCAATGCCTCCGCGCAGGAGGTTGAGCTGGTACGCCGCGACTGGGAAGAGGCCTATCTGAGCACGCCGCACGGGGAACCTGTGCATCTGGCGCGCTGATCAAACCACCGATGCGACAGGGCCTTGCCCGAATGTAGTGCCTCTGCGGCGATTTAACGGTTTCCTCGCGGGCGCGGCATCGCTATACGGGGCTCTGGTTTCCACCAGCATACATTCTAACCAGCATACAAAGGACCTGAGATGGCCAATGTCGTGGTAGTCGGCGCCCAGTGGGGCGATGAAGGAAAAGGCAAGATCGTTGACTGGCTCAGCGAACGCGCCGATGTGATTGCGCGTTTTCAGGGCGGTCACAATGCCGGCCATACGCTGGTCATTGACAGCAAAGTCTACAAACTGCACGCGCTGCCTTCGGGTGTGGTGCGCGGCGGCAAGCTGAGCGTGATCGGCAATGGTGTGGTTCTGGACCCCTGGCACCTGCTGAAAGAAATCGAAACCGTGCAGGCGCAGGGCGTTGATATCAGCCCTGAGACCCTGATGATCGCGGAAAACACACCGCTGATCCTGCCGATCCACGGCGAATTGGATCGCGCCCGCGAAGAGGCGGCCTCCAAGGGCACCAAGATCGGCACCACCGGTCGCGGTATTGGCCCCGCCTATGAAGACAAGGTTGGCCGCCGCGCCATCCGGGTTGCTGATCTGGCGGATGAAGCCACGCTGGAAGCCCGCGTTGACCGTGCGCTGCAGCACCATGATCCGCTGCGCAAAGGTCTGGGCTTTGAGCCCGTTGACCGGGACGCGCTGATTGCTCAGCTGCGCGAAGTTGCACCGGCGATTCTGAAATATGCGGCGCCAGTTTGGAAAGTACTCAACGAGAAGCGCAAAGCTGGCAAACGCATCCTGTTTGAAGGCGCCCAAGGCGCGCTGCTGGATATCGATTTTGGCACCTATCCCTTTGTGACCTCGTCGAACGTGATCGCCGGACAGGCCGCCACGGGCGTGGGCATTGGCCCGGGCTCCATCGACTATGTGCTGGGGATCGTCAAAGCCTATACCACCCGCGTCGGCGAAGGCCCGTTCCCAACCGAACTGTTGGATGCCGACGGCAAGCCCGACGCTGATGGCGATCGTCTGGGCACGCGTGGCCATGAATTTGGCACCACCACTGGCCGTCAGCGCCGCTGTGGCTGGTTTGATGCCTGCCTGGTACGCCAGACCTGCGCCACCTCCGGCATCACCGGGATCTCCCTGACCAAACTGGATGTGCTGGATGGGTTTGAAACCCTGAAGATCTGCACCGGCTATGATCTGGACGGCACCCGTCTGGACTATCTGCCCACCGCCGCCGATCAGCAGGCACGTTGCACCCCGATCTATGAGGAAATGCCCGGCTGGAGCGAGAGCACCGAAGGCGCGCGCAGCTGGAATGATCTGCCTGCCAATGCCATCAAATACGTGAAACGTGTGGAAGAGCTGATCGAATGCCCCGTGGCACTGCTCTCCACCAGCCCGGAGCGGGACGACACCATTTTGGTGACCGACCCCTTTGCTGACTGATGTCGGATAAACCTGGCCTCAGCTACAAGGCGCGTCGTCGCTGGGCGTTGATCATCCTGTTGGTTGGCATGCCGCTCTACATCATCGCCGCGATCAATGTGGTGAGCCTGTTTGAGCGACCTCCGATCCTGTTGGAGCTGTTGATCTACGCAGTGCTGGGTGTGCTGTGGGTTTTGCCCTTCAAATTCGTCTTTCGCGGCGTCGGCAAAGAAGACCCGGATGCCGAAGAGCAATAGCACTGGTGATTGAACAAAAATAAAGGCCCGACCGGAGTTTCCTCTGGTCGGGCCTTTTCTATTTGAGACCAGCCCTGATTGACCTGGCCTGTTTGGCGGGGCTTAGCCCGCGGCGCGTTTGGGGGGGCGAAAGCCGATGTCATCGGTGGCCGAGAAATGGCCATTGTCAGAGCGTTCAATCTTGCCCTCCCGCAGCAGCAGGCCAATGGAACGCAGCCCGTTTTCGCGGTTGAAGTCGCCATGTCCGACGCTGCGCACCTTGTTCATCAGCTGAGGCCGCGAGAAATGATCGCGCCCTTCGACAAAGCTGAGGTAAGAGGCGGCAGCCTCCAGCAGCTCGTGCAGTTCTGCAGCACCTTGATCCTGGACATATTCAGCAAAGCTGCCAAAGGCTTCGGTCTGAGCGGCAGGCGCCTCTTCAACAGGTGTTGAAATACGGCGCGGACGCACGGGCTTGGCCGGTGCTGTTGTTTCCGGGTCGATGCGCTGTTCTGCGACCAGTTTCAGCGGCGCGGGGCGGCTGCCTGCGGCGCGTGGACGCGATGCCTTGGCGGCGCCTGCGGCTCCTGGGCGACGCGGACGTACGACGCTGGCCAGATCTTCACGATAGGGCTCTGCCTCATCCGTCTGGACGCTATTGCCCCCGGCTGAGCGATCCGCCTCAGCGGCAGCAACGGCTGCGCGCAGTTGGCTGTAGGTCTCCCGCGAGGTGGCATTGTCCGGGTCCCCGAGTTTGCTTTCCGCAGCTTCCATCAGGCGTGTGACATCGCTATCCGGAGAGGAGGTTGCCTGTGTGTTGGGCGTGTTGGGGGCAGCAGGAGAAGTCGAAACCTGCTCAGCGGTCTTGAGGACCTCTGTCTCCTCTGGGGCTTCAGGCTGCGTGTCTGCTTCCTCAAGCTCATCTTCATTGCTGGCAAGCAGCTCGGCTTCGACCTCCGCGAGTTCACGCAGCAGGTCCGCCTCCTCCTCTGCATCCAGCGAGCTTTCAACTGTAGGCGCAGCCATATCTGTTTCTTCGGAGACCTCTTCCAGAGCGCCAGTTGCCATGGCCTGTTCCAGATCGGCGCGCTTCACCTTGACGATGCGGGCACGCAGCGGTTTTGAAGTTTGCGGTTGGGCGCTCTCAGCCCTGTCTGGCGTAGCTTTTTGTTCCTGATCTGCGGCGGCCTCTGCTGCCAGAGTTTCACCGGCCTCAGCAGGAACATCACGCGCGGCATCTCCGATGGCGTCGGGCGCCTCCGTTTCCGGCGCGCTTTGGCGGTTCAGACGGATACGCCGTCTGGGGCGGGCAGGGGCCTCTGCGCTGGCCTCTTCGGCATCATTTGTTTCAGCGGAGTCTACCGCTTCACCCTGATCCGTTTCTGGTTCTTGCAGAACCGAGGCAATCAGTACCTCGCTGGAAGAGGCGTCAGATTCTGGCAGGTCCGATGCACTGGCTTCTTCGTCTGAAGACAGGTCTTGAGGGGCCGGGGCTGTAGCAGAGAGATCTCCGGTCAGGTCGAGCCGATTCAGAACGCGGGTGATTTCATCGCTTTCAGTTTCCGCTCCAATGTCTGCGGGCTCATCCTCTTCAACCTGTGCCAATTCGGCACGTGCGGTTTCGACAAAGGCTTCGGCGTGTTCGTCCTCAGAGAATTCCTCGTCCGGGGTTTGGGAAACCACGGCGCGAATGCGCTGCAGTTTGGCCGCAATGCTGTCGGCGGCTGGGACTGTGTCGTTGCCGCGCGGAGGGCTGAGAGGATCTGCGGTCACCTCCTCGTCAAAGAACTCCACATCCTCAGCAGCGCTGTCTTCCTGTGCAGTCTCCACGGGGGCAGGAGCCTCGGATACAGCTGCAGAGATTGCGGCAATGGTCGCCAGATCAACGGTGGCGGCTGGGGCGGGTGCCTCAACCTTCTCTTGGTCTTCTTCCGGGCCTGCCTCATGGGCGGCAGTGGCAACTTCCACCTGCGCGTCAGATGCGATTTCGGCACCGCTGCTGTCAGGCTCAGGCTGATTGTCGTCGTCGAGAAACAGGTCAACTTCGCTGGGGTGGATCTCTGTGCTGTCTTCCGCAAGAGGCGTTAGCTGCGGTTTTTCGTCTGTCCAGATCTCAGCGGAGTTTTCGGCAGCGGGCGTGACAACGGCTTCATTGGGGGCAGTTTCGACAGCTGGCGCGACCGCTGGGGAGGGTTCGATCGCGGGCTGTGAGGGGGCTTCTGCAGGCGCGGCGGTGCGCAGGTGAATGCCATCGCTGCTGGTGCGGGCCTCAACCTGACGTGCAACCTCGCGCTGGGCAATGCGCGCCAGCATTTCGGCATCGGGTTGGGGTGGCTCGGCCCCAAAGTAGCGATCATCCGATGCCAGATCGCGGAAGTACTCGGCAATGGCCTTCATCGTGCCAAAGGAATCTTCAAACCCTTCCAGGGTGCAGGAGAAGGTTCCATAAGAAACCGTCAGAACTTTGTTGTTGTGTACCATCGGTTTGCTCGTCCTCGCCAAAGTAATTGCAATTTACAATATGGGCTAGCTCGTCAAATTCTGCTCGAATCCGTGCAATTGATCGTATCATTTTGTGTTTAGATTGTGGCTGGTTTCTAGATCTGCGAATAATCTCGGCATGAACAAGCTGATTGTAGACAAAACGGAGCCAGTCACACTGGTTGGCGGTGGTGACCTGGGAGAAGGTGACCTGGATTGGGCGCTGTCCTTAACCAAATGTTTAGTGGCTGCTGATGGGGGGGCGGACCCTGCACTGGCGCAAAACCGGCTGCCAAGCGCTGTTATTGGCGATTTTGATTCGATTTCTCCACAGATTCTGGCGCAGATCCCGCCAGATCGACTGTTTCAAGTGACCGAGCAGGACAGCACGGATTTTGAAAAAGCCCTGCGCGCGATCCGGGCACCGCTGGTTGTGGCGGTTGGATTTCTCGGCGGTCGGGTCGATCACCAATTGGCGGTGCTCAACACTTTGGTACAGGATATCGGTTCTCCCTGTGTCCTGTTGGGGGAGCAGGAGGTGGTTTTTCACCTGCCTGCCCGGATTTCATTGCCTCTGTCGGCGGGTGAAACTTTCTCACTGTTTCCTCTGCGCCGAGTGAGCGCGCAGTCTACAGGGCTCGAGTGGCCGCTGGATGGGTTGGTGATGCAGCCGGGCGGGCAGATTGGCACCTCAAACCGGGCACTGGGCCCGGTGACCATCACGGTTGATGGGCCGGGGCTGTTGGGCTTGGTGCCGCGCCACCATTTGCCAGCGCTTATGCAGGCGCTTTTGTGACTTCAGCTTTGGCACCGGCCAGTGTGGCTTCTTTGGCGGCCCGATGTTCCCGCAGGATCGCATAGAGCCCCGACGCGACAGTCAGGCCAATGCCGAGGCTGGCCAGGGTATTTGGCAGCTCGTTAAAGATCAGCCAGCCAACCAGGGTGGCAATGGGGATTTCCAGATACTGCATCGAGGCCAGGGTAGAGGCAGGCGCATAGCGCAGGCTCCAGGTCATCAACAGATGCGCCAAGGTGCCCAGTCCGCCAGCCATGGCCAGCAGCCACCAGCTATCCTGCGCCGGCAGGGCCGGGCTCAGAGCGTCGATCTCCCAACCATGCCCCAGCCAGAACAGAGGCAGCATCAGCACCGAGGCAATGAGGCCCGAGATCGCCTGCAAAGGAATGGGCTGGGTGTCTTTGGCGATCTTGCGGGTGACCAGCATAAACAGGGAAAAGATCACTGCCACAGCCAGCGGCCAAAGCGCATTGAGCCCGACCACGGCAAAGCTGGGCTGGATTACCAAAAGCGTGCCGATAAAGCCCACAACACAGGCGGCAAGACGGCGAAAGCCGACCTCTTCTCCCAGTACATATTTGCCCAGAAGCAACATGATGAAAGGCATGACAAAGGCAATGGCCACTGCATCTGCCAGGGGCAGGTAGCGCAGCGCGTTGAACATGGCGCTGATCCCGGCCATCTGCAACAGGGTGCGCAGCAGCACAGGGGGCAGCAGGTGCCGCGGGATGCGCAGGCTTTGCTTCAGAATGAGCGACACTGGCAGCAGGATCAGGGCTTGGGAGGCAAAACGAACAAAGACAATCTGCCCAACAGGGACCTGTTCCGCCAACAGCTTGGCAATGGCATCGCCCAGCGGGATCAGAATGCAAAAACCCAGCATCAGAGAGATGCCAAGCAGGGGCCGGTCATGAGAGGTGCTTTGTGTCATGGCGCCACGCTAGGCGCGGCGCCAGAAAGGTGCAAGCAGCGGTTGCCTTTATGCCCCCGCGTTATCCTGGCTCAGCAGTTTGGAACGTTGACCGCCAATCCCCCCAGCGAGGTCTCTTTGTATTTGTCATGCATATCGGCGCCGGTCTGGCGCATGGTTTCAATGCAGGCATCCAGCGGCACAAAATGCTGCCCGTCACCGCGCAGCGCCAGCGAAGCCGCCGAGACCGCCTTGATTGCCGCCAAGCCGTTGCGTTCGATGCAGGGCACCTGCACCAGGCCTTTGACCGGATCGCAGGTCATGCCCAGGTGATGCTCCAGCGCGATCTCGGCGGCGTTTTCCACCTGTTCGGGGGTGCCGCCCATGACCGCGCACAGACCAGCCGCCGACATGGCTGCGGCGGAACCGACCTCGGCCTGGCAGCCAGCCTCGGCGCCGGAAATGGACGCGTTATATTTCACCAGACCGGCAATAGCGGCAGCGGTGAGCAGGAAATCTTCCACATGGCTTTCCGAGGCGCCGGGCACATGGTCCAGATAGTAGCGGATCACCGCAGGCATAGTCCCGGCAGCACCATTGGTGGGGGCGGTCACCACCTGACCTCCGGCGGCGTTTTCCTCGTTCACCGCCATGGCATAGACGCTCATCCAATCATTGATGGTATGGGGTGCGGTCAGGTTCATGCCACGCTCGGCCTGCAGGGCATCATGGATGCCCTTGGCGCGGCGGCGCACGTTGAGGCCGCCGGGCAGGATACCATCGCGCTCCAACCCGCGATTGATGCAATCGTTCATCACCTGCCAAAGGCGGGCGGTTCCCTTGGCGAGGCTTTCGGAACAGCCACGAGCGATCTCGTTGGAGCGTTTCATCTCTGCGATGCTTTTGCCGCTCTTCTTGGCCATCACCAACATTTCGGCGGCGGATTTGAAGGGGAAGGGGACAGGATCGCCCTCATCTGTGGCTTTGCCCTGGGCCAGTTCTTCCTCGGTGACAACAAAGCCGCCGCCGATAGAGTAATACACCTGCCGCAGGATCACATCGCCCTGCGCATCGGTGGCCATCAGGATCATGCCGTTGGCGTGGCCTTCTAGCGCATGATCATAGTCAAAGACCATATCCGCTTTGGGATCAAAGTGCAGAGCAGGCAGGCCCTCGGGCTGCATGGTATGGGTCTTGGCGAGCTCAGCCAGAAAGGCCTCGGCCTTTGCGTCATCATAGTCATGTGCAACAAAGCCGCCCAGACCCAGAATGGTGGCGCGGTCGGTGGCATGGCCAACCCCGGTAAAGGCCAGCGAGCCATGCAAGGAGGCCCGCAGCCCGTGGAACTCGAACGGGGAGGCGCGCATCATGTCGAGGAAACGCGCGGCGGCGACCATGGGACCCATGGTGTGGGAGGAGGAGGGGCCAATGCCCACTTTGAACATGTCAAAAACGGAGAGGAACATCAGGTGGCTGATCCTTCTGGGGGATTTGCGAAACTGGGCAGGGTGAAAGGTGTTGGGCCGAGACCTTCGGCCGCTTGCGCGGCCAGAGTGGCGGGGCGGGATTCGAGACGCTGCAACAGGGCGGCCAGTTGTGGGTACTGGCCAAGGTCGAACCAGCTGCGGTCACTTTTTGCCGGATAGAGTGCCATCCAGCGCATCATGCAGGCCAGATAGAAGTCGATAACCGATGGCTGTGAAGCCCCAAACCACGTGGGCTTTGTGGCGGCCAGATCGTTCAGATGGCCAAGATGCAGCTGCAGGCGCTGTTTGATCACCTTGCTGAGGGCGGCCTGATCTGCGGCATCGGAGCCGATGTATTTTTGGGGATAGAAACAGATCCTGAGATCCGCATGCAGGGTGTTTGAGGCAAAGAACAGCCATTTCAGGAAAGCCGCACGCACAGGGCTTTCCGGAGCGGGGGCCAGTGTCTCGTGCCGGTCGGCCAGCCACAACAGGATGGCAGCGGTTTCAAAAATCGCACCATCCGATGTCTCCAATACGGGAATCAACCCATTGGGATTGATCGCACGATACGCCGCACTGTTTTGGGCCCCGGCACTTCGGTCAACCAGGGCGGTTTCATAGGGCAGCCCAAGCTCCTCCAGTGCCAGGCGGATCACCAGCGAGGCATTGTCGGGGGCATAATGGAGGCGATAGCTTTGTGTCATGGAACCGTTCTAAATGGCGTATCCTCCCAAATAGCGCTCGATTCCGGCGTTTCCAATAGGAAACACGCCTTTCAGTGACATGTTTAGCCGCCAGTCTTGGTCTGCATTGGGTGCAGCCGCAGAATTGCTGCTCGCCCTTGGGCCGAGCATTGCTTATAAGGCTGTCAAACAGCATTGCGGAGCCTGAACCATGACCGGAGAACTGTCCCCCATCGACAAGGCCAAGTTTGTCGCTGCCAAACGGGCGGCGGGACTGGTCGAAGATGGTATGCGGGTTGGTCTGGGTACGGGATCCACGGCGGCTTGGCTGGTGCGTTGCTTAGGCGAAATGGTGCGCGAGGAGGGGCTGAAGTTTACGGCTGTTCCCACCTCGACCCGCACCGCAGAGCTGGCCCGCGAAGTGGGCATCCCGGTGACCTCGCTGGATGCGGCCAAATGGCTGGACCTGACCATCGATGGTGCGGATGAATTCGACAATGATCTTAACCTGATCAAGGGCGGCGGCGGGGCGCTGTTACAGGAAAAGATCGTGGCGACCGCTTCTGATCAAATGGTAGTGATCGCAGATGCAGGCAAAGAGGTGGAAAACCTAGGCGCCTTCCCCTTGCCGGTAGAGATCATTCCCTTTGGCTGGCAGACCAGCCAGGCCTTGATCGAAGAAACCCTTGTTTCCATGGATGTTTTGGGGCGCTCGGCCACCCTGCGGATGAATGGTGATCGGGCCTTTGTGACCGACGAGGGCAACCATATTCTGGACCTGCATCTGAACCGGATTGGCAATGCGCGGCAGCTGGCACTGGTGATAAACCAGATCCCCGGCGTGGTTGAAAACGGCTTGTTCATTGATATCTGTGACACCGTCATCATCGGCTATGGCGATGGCAATGTAGAAGTGCGAGATATCAACGAAGGCACAGTGGAGCGGGAAAAGCTGGATTTTGTCGAAAGTGACAATCTGTTTTCCGATCTCTCTGACTAAAAGGCAGGACGAATATGAGCTTTGATTACGATCTTTTTGTTATTGGCGGTGGCTCCGGCGGCGTGCGTGCGGCGCGTGTAGCGGCGCAGGAAGGTGCCAAGGTGGCACTGGCCGAAGAGGATCGCTATGGCGGCACCTGCGTTATTCGCGGCTGTGTGCCCAAAAAGCTGATGGTCTTTGCCTCCGAGTATTCTGCCATAGTGGGCGACGCCCAGGCCTATGGCTGGGATATCAAGGGTGGTGACTTCGACTGGCACAGCTTCAAGGGAAAATTGCATGCTGAGTTGGATCGCCTGGAAGGCATCTATCGCGGCATCCTAAAAAACAACTCGGTCACCAATTACGACAGCCGTGCGACGCTGGTGGACGCCCATACTGTGGCGTTGGCGGATGGCACGCAGAAGACCGCCAAGCACATCCTGATTGCCACGGGTGGCTGGCCTACTGTGCCGGAGTTCCCCGGCTCGGAACTGGCGATCACTTCGAATGAGATGTTCCACCTGGACAAGCTGCCCGAGAGCATCCTGATCGTCGGCGGCGGCTATATCGCCTCTGAATTTGCCGGCATTATGAATGGCTTGGGCGTGAAGACCACCCAGTTCTATCGCGGCACCCAGATCCTGCGCGGCTTTGATGAAGAAGCCCGCAATGTGGTGGCCGAAGGCATGCTGGCCAATGGCGTTGATCTGCAGCTGGAGACCAATGTGGTTTCGATGGTGAAAGATGGCGACAAGATCCGCGTTACTGATACCAAGGGCCGCGAGACCCTGTTTAATCAGGTGATGTATGCCACGGGCCGTCACCCCAATGCCGATAACCTGGGGCTGGAAGCGCTGGAGATCGCGCGCGGCAAGAAAGGCGAAATCCTGGTCGATGACTACAGCCAGACCGGCGTGCCTTCGGTCTATGCCATTGGCGATGTCACGGATCGCGCTAATCTCACTCCGGTTGCGATCCGCGAGGGCATGGCCTTTGTCGAAACCGTGTTCAAAGGCAATCCGACCAGCCCGGATCACGAGCTGATCCCAACGGCGATCTTTACCCAGCCGGAAATGGGCACCGTGGGCCTGTCTGAAGAAGAAGCCGCCGCGCAGGAAGCGATCGAGGTCTACGCGGCCTCGTTCAAGCCGATGCAGCAAAGTTTTGCAGGACGCGCTCAGAAAGTGCTGATGAAACTGATCGTCAGCAAGGCAAACCGAAAGGTTCTGGGCTGCCATATCGTGGCGCCAGGGGCCGGTGAGATGATCCAATTGGCCGGGATTGCGATAAAAATGGGGGCAACCAAGGAAGATTTTGATCGGACGGTTGCGGTTCACCCCACCATGTCGGAAGAATTGGTCACAATGAAGCAACCAAGTCGAACGACTTGAATTCACAAGATTAACATCACAAATGTGATGCAGATGCCGCAACGGGCGGCAGAAATGGGATAGGAGACACATGGCGGGCAATAGCGGTGGCCCCTGGGGGGGCGGAGGCTCTTCTGGCGGCGGAGGCAACCGGGGAAACAACGGTGGTGGTAACAATGGCGGAGGCGGCGGTGGTCGTCGTCCCGAAGACCCCCAGATCCCTGAAATCGACGAGCTGGTCAAAAAGGGCCAGGAGCAGTTGCGCGTCCTGATGGGCGGTCGCGGCGGCAATGGTCAGGGCGGTGGCACTGGCGGTGGCCAGGGCGGCGGCGGCTCGCCCCTGTTCACCAAAGGCACCTTGGCAATTGCTGCGGTTGTTGGCGCCGTGCTCTGGGGCATGAACAGCTTTTACACAGTCAAACCAGAAGAACAGTCGATTGAACTGTTTCTGGGCGAGTATATGGACACGGGCAATCCGGGTCTGAACTTTGCCCCCTGGCCGATTGTGACAAAAGAGATCCTGCCAGTCACCCGTGAACAAACCGAAGATATCGGTGTTGGCGGACGTGGCTCTGACGCCGGGCTGATGCTGACTGGTGACGAAAACATCGTCGATATTGATTTCCAGGTGGTCTGGAACATCAGTGATCCGGCGAAGTATTTGTTTAACCTGCGCGATGCACGCCCCACCATTCGGGCGGTCTCGGAATCGGCTATGCGTGAGATCATCGCGCAGTCCGAGCTGGCACCGATCCTGAACCGGGATCGTGGCGCCATTACATCGCGTCTGCAGGACCTGATTCAGGCAACCCTGGATGACTACGACAGTGGCATCAACATCATCCGGGTGAACTTTGACAAGGCGGATCCGCCAGCCTCGGTTATCGCAGCCTTCCTTGATGTTCAGGCAGCTGAGCAGGAACGCGACCAGCGTCAGAACGAAGCGGATGCCTATGCGAACAACGCTTTGGCGCAGGCCCGTGGTCAAGCAGCTGAGCTGTTGGAACGTGCCGAAGGGTATCGCGCTCAGGTGGTCAACGAGGCCCAGGGTGAGGCCAGCCGCTTTAGCGCGGTTCTGACCGAATACCAAAAGGCGCCAGAAGTCACGCGCAAGCGTCTCTATCTGGAAACCATGGAGCAGGTTCTGGGCAACGTGAACAAGGTGATCCTGGACCAATCAACCGGTGAAGGTGGCCAGGGCGTGGTTCCCTATCTGCCGCTGAACGAGCTGCGCCGTTCGGGAGGAAGCAACTGATGAAAAAGACAACTTTCCTCCTGCCGGTTCTGGTACTGGCACTCGTTGGCATCCTGTCTTCCGTTTTCATCGTGGATGAGCGCGAAAAGGCACTGGTGCTGCAGTTTGGTCGTGTGGTCTCGGTCAAGGAAGATCCGGGCCTGGCTTTCAAGATCCCGCTTATTCAGGAAGTCGTGCGCTATGATGACCGGATCCTGAGCCGCGATATTGATCCGCTGGAAATCACCCCATCGGATGATCGTCGTTTGGTGGTTGATGCCTTTGCACGGTATCGGGTCGTCGATGTAAACCGGTTCCGCCAAGCGGTTGGTGCCGGTGGTATCGCAACTGCGGAAAACCGTCTGGATTCGATCCTGCGGGCGCAGACACGTGAGATCCTCGGCTCGGTCAGCTCCAACGATATTCTGTCGTCGGACCGGGCAGCGCTGATGCTGCGTATTCGTAATGGTGCGAGCCTCGATGCCCAGTCGCTCGGGATTGCCATCATCGATGTGCGTCTGAAGCGCACCGATCTTCCATCTGAAAACCTGGAAGCAACCTTTGAGCGGATGCGGGCTGAACGTGTACGTGAAGCGACTGATGAGCGCGCCCGTGGTAACGAAGCCGCCCAGCGGATTCGTGCCCAGGCCGACCGGACCGTGGTTGAGCTGGTATCCGAATCCGAGCGTGAAGCGGAAATCATCCGTGGTGAAGCGGATGCGGAACGTAACGCTATCTTTGCCGAGGCCTATGGTCGCGACCCTGAGTTCTTTGAATTCTACCGCAGCCTGAACGCCTATGAGGGCGCGTTGAAGGGAAACAACTCTTCGCTGGTGCTGTCACCGAACTCTGAGTTCTTCAACTACCTAAGATCTTCGCGCGGGACGCCCGCCGAATAATAACTCCTCGGATCTATAATCTGTTGGAACAAAAGGGGCTGACCTAGCGGTTGGCCCCTTTTTGTTGAAAGTCTGACACAGAGTTGCGGTCGCTAGGGCTCTGCTCGTCTAGTGTTTTGGTATCAAGCGATTTTCCGCCGGAGCTGTTTTCACGACTCTTTTCAGCCTGAACAGTGCTACAATTGCAGCTGAGAACCGGACATCTTGAGGAGCGGAAAATGACCCAAATTTTTCACAACCAATTGATCCGCTCTTACAGGTGTTGTGAAAGGAAATTCTCCCCCTACATTGGAACCAAGCTCCTGTAGGATAATGCCTGTGTCTGGCACAGGTCGATGTCTTGCAGCTCTTGGCAATCAGATCTGGGGATGAGGGCAGAACAAGAAGATGGCAAAAACAGGAATGGTGATGACAAGGAGGAACTCCGTGCAGCCCAAGGCGATTGCAGTTTCAAAAGAACAAAGCGGACAGGCCACCATGTGGCGCGTGCTTTGGTTGGGGGTACTTAGCCTGGTGATGGTGATGGCGCAGATGCTATCGGCACAGGCGCGCCCCGAAAGCCTGGCACCGCTGGCGGAGGAGATCAGCCCAGCTGTGGTGAATATCACCACCTCCACCGTCATTGAGGGTCGCACCGGTCCGCAGGGCATTGTGCCCGAGGGCTCGCCCTTTGAAGATTTTTTTCGCGAGTTTCAGGACCGCAACGGCGGCAACAATGGTGGCAACGGCAACCGCCCGCAGCGTTCTTCTGCGCTGGGCTCGGGGTTCGTGATCTCAGAGGATGGCTATATCGTCACCAACAACCACGTGATTGCCGATGCGGATGAGATCCAAATCGAATTCTTCCCTGGTGATGGACAGCCCAAAGAGCTGTTGCCAGCCAAGGTAATTGGCACCGATCCTAATACGGATATTGCCCTGCTCAAAGTCGAGGCTTCAGCGCCGCTGAAATTTGTCACCTTCGGTGATAGCGATACAGCCCGTGTCGGCGATTGGGTCGTGGCCATGGGCAATCCGCTGGGCCAGGGGTTTTCGCTTTCTGCCGGGATTGTCTCGGCCCGCAACCGCGAGCTTTCCGGTTCCTATGACGATTACATCCAGACCGATGCAGCGATCAACCGGGGCAACTCCGGTGGGCCACTGTTCAACATGGATGGTTATGTGGTTGGGGTGAATACCGCGATCCTGTCTCCCAATGGCGGCTCGATCGGTATCGGTTTTTCCATGGCCTCCAATGTGGTGAGCAAGGTTGTCGTCCAGTTGAAAGAGTTTGGTGAAACCCGTCGCGGCTGGTTGGGTGTGCGCATTCAGGATGTGAGCGATGATGTGGCCGAGGCCATGGGTCTGGAAGACGCAAAAGGCGCGCTGGTCACTGATGTGCCGGAAGGCCCCTCCAAAGAGGCCGGTCTGCAAGCAGGGGATGTGATTCTCAGCTTTGATGGTGAAGAGGTCAAAAACACCCGCAGCCTGGTGCGTACCGTTGGCAATACTGAGGTGGGTAAGACGGTTCGGGTAGTCGTCTACCGTGAGGGCAAAACCGAAACTCTGAAGGTGACCCTTGGTCGCCGGGAGGATGCTGAGCGCGAAGCCAGCACCACGACAGGCGGTGACAGCGAGACGCCTAAAGTCACCGAGAAAGAGCTTCTGGGCCTCTCCATCGGGGTGCTGACCGACGAGATCCGAGGCGAATTGAACCTTTCGGCTGGTACGGATGGATTGGTTATTCTGTCCGTTAATGAAGTCTCCGAAGCCTGGGAAAAGGGCCTGCGGGCGGGTGATGTGATCACCGAGGCAGGACAACAGAAGGTATCGACCATCAGTGGATTGGAGACCCGCATTGCTGAGGCAAAAGAAGCTGGACGCAAGTCGCTCTTGCTGTTGGTCCGGCGCAATGGTGATCCACGGTTTGTGGCTTTGAACCTGCTGAAATAGGCGGTTGCTACAGTGCAAATTTAGACAAAAGGCCGGGGACTCCCCGGCCTTTTTGTTGGAGATCCTGGTCCCAAAGACCTCCCCCAAAAGGGAAAGAGCCATATGCTGGCGGGCATACGGCTCTTTTATGGAACAGGCAGTCATCGGGATGGAATGATAATGTCTGCCGTAGGGAGACTATTTCAGAGCTGTGGTCAGGGTTCTGTGAACTGCTTCACAGGAGGCAAAAAAGAATGAGGAGTTTTCTGGATTTCCCAGGCGGTGAGGGCCTGTGTTGCCTGGAAGAGGAGAAAATCTGGTGAGAGTTAACAGAATCTTGGACACTTTGAGTGCACAGTCCTGGCTGACGTTACGCTAACCCATAACCAGAATGGTCACCTGATGATGATAAAACCTACCCTTGTAAGTGCTGTCTTTGCGTTTGCTGCCAGCACGGTTTTTGCTGCTGATTTGCCAAAAGGCGACTCCGCCTCGGCGAAGGTGTTTTTGGAATTGCACAGCATTCAGCGCCTCGCCGGTGTTTTGAATCCTCTGCTTTCCGTGCCGGGCGGCACCTTCCGGATCATCGAGGGTGATTTCCTGGGCTTGGGCAGCCTGCGCATTCGCCTGGTGGGGATTGATGCGCCCGAGGTTGCGCAGCAGTGCAACACTGCCGAGGGTGGCCACTGGGAATGTGCAGCGGAGGCTGAGGACCGGATCGGGGACCTGCTACGCAGCGCAGAGCGGATTGAGTGCTTCAGCAATGAGCAAGACAGCTATGGTCACTACCTGGCCTCCTGCAAGGCCGATGGCCTGGACGTCGGCGCGCTATTGGTGGCAGAGGGGCTGGCCTGGCCAGATGAAGAGCAGGGGCATTACCTGCCGGAAGCGGCTCAGGCGCAGGCCGCTGGCCGCGGAATTTGGCAGGCAGAGACCCAGACCCCTGCTGAATGGCGCAAGGATCATAACTAAAATCAGTTGGCTCCGCAGGCTTTGGGCTTTGCGGGGCAGCTTACAAATCCTGATGTCGGTTAGATCGATTCTGGTTCCGCCAGCAGCGCAAGGGCGCTGCGGTCCAGTATCTGCAACCCGCCTCGGCTGATTTCGATCAGCTGGCTGCGCTTCCAATTCGACAGTGTCTTGGAGACAGCCTCGCGGGTGGCCCCCACATATTCTGCCAGTTCAGCCTGCGACAGGGCCAGCCGTCCGTTGCCACTATCAGGCGCCAGATAGAGCAGTTTACGGGCGAGCCGGACCGGCATCGGCAGAAAGACCTGCTCATTCAGCTGCATATTCATCCATCGCATCCGTTGCCCTGCCAGGCGCAAGAGATCTCCGGCCAGTTCTGGATGTTTCTGGATCTGGTTCAGAATGTCACGGTTGCGCAGACGCAGCAATCGGCTGGGCTCTGCGGCGGTCACTGTGGCAGTGCGTAGGCCGGGGTCAAATAAAACAATTTCGCCAAAGACAGCGCCGGGACGCATCAGGTCAAGCGAGAGCTTGCGGCCCGCAGCGGACAGGATGGAGAACTCCAAAGACCCCTCAATGATGGCATAGAATGCATCTCCAGTGTCACCCTGCTCAAACAGGGTCTCCCCGTTGGAGAGGCGTATTTCGCTTGCCTGACTTTCCAGCATTTCACGCAATGGTGCTGAAGCAGCGGACAAAAAGCCGGTTTTTGGCAAGCGGTCGTTTGGCATGATCTCTCTGGTCTCCATCGTTGTTGCGCCAGATGAGTGTTCCGGGCGGGGCGGGCGGCTCTAGCATAAGCCTGCTCTTTGCAGTGGTTCTAGCAGAGCAGGGCCGCTTGGGGAACTCTGGGCTGAGTTCCGCCTCGTTGTTCGTCGACTGCTTGTAAGCCCAGGTCTATGGGGAGGGCGGATTGGGTACCCTTTGTTACTGGGCGATGGCGATCAGGCCCAGCTGTCGGGCAGTGTCCAGCGATAGGGTGCTGCTGTCCTGTCCGGTTTCTTTTTGGTAGCGGCGAATGGCCAGTCTGGTTGCGCGGTCAATCTGGCCAGATGCGATGCCGCGATAAAACCCCCTCGCTGCGAGGGCGCGTTGCAGCGAGGCGATGAACTCGGGCGTCATCTGTTCCGGGCAGGGGGTTTCAAGCCAGGTGTCGCGGCGGGGCTGGACAATCTCCTGACGGGTGACGGTTCGAAACACCGCAGGCTGGGTGATCTGACCCGTCGCATCGAGCACAGCTGGGCTGACGACAATCTGGTCGGTGACGGTTTGGATGACCGCCGGGCTGGTGTTGCGGTGCCAGCAGGTGCCCGGAGGCGCGCCGGGAGGGGCCTCAGGCGGGGAGGCTGCAGCGTCGGTTGCCAGCTGTTGGGGAACGCAGGCGCCAAGTCCCATGGTCAAAATGAGCGACAGGCTGACAACAAGAGGTGAATTTGGTCTGGTCATGCCTATAGGTGCTCGATCTCTTTGGGTGATTCCCTTGGCCACCCTTTTTGCCAGCCTTTTAGACTGCTGTTTGGCGTCAGCCTAGCCCAGAACCTGAATGGGCGCAAAGGTCAGATCCTCCTGATCCCCTGTTCCATGGCCAAGAGACCCCGCATGGAACGGCTATCTCCAAGGTCTTGGGTGGTGATGTGAGCGACTTAAATGCACGCGGCCTCCTGCCAGTTGAGCGCAGCGGCAGGCACACGCAGGTGCCTGGGCCTTGGTGCAAGAAACCTAGCCGCGGGGGCACTTTGGCATCTTTGGAAGTAGCCTGTAGCCTGTATTGCGGTGCGACAGGCGTTCTGGGTGAAGCCTGGGAAGTGGCAGTCTGCTGGCTGAAACCAGGCCACCGCAGTGGAAGGCCGAGGAAGACACCGTGAAGATTGGAGGAGAGCCTGGTTTTCTCAAAATAGCCTGTTGCAAAAAACGCGATATTGTTGGGAAAAGGCAGAACATTTGGGGTGGGAACTCACCCCTGATATATATCTGTACAAATTGGGCTGGTACAGGCGCAGGGGCTTGGCTACACATTCAGCTAAGTACCGAGAAGGGGAATAGCAAACGATGGCAAAGATTACCTATGTCGAACACAATGGCACTGAGCATGTTGTGGAAGTAGCCAATGGCCTGACAGTGATGGAAGGCGCCCGCGACAATAATGTTCCGGGCATTGAAGCAGATTGTGGTGGCGCCTGTGCCTGTTCAACCTGTCATGTCTATATCCACCCGGATTGGGTAGAGAAGCTCCCGGCCAAGGATGACATGGAAGAGGACATGTTGGATTTTGCTTTTGAACCGGATCCTGCCCGCTCGCGCCTGACCTGTCAGGTGAAGGTGACGGATGCACTGGAAGGCCTGATCGTTCAGATGCCTGAAAAGCAGATCTGATGCCTGTACGGACCCTGGCGCGGCGTCTGATGTCGCGCCTGTGGTTCGGTCTGCCCCGCCGCGCGTGGCAAGGGGGCGTGTTTGTAGCTGCGGTTGCAGGCGTGTCACCTTTGGCGGCAGAGATCACAGCTGCGGAGTTTTCCAATCCGACCAGCCGCTATCCACATGGGGTGTTGGGGGATGAGATTGAATATGGCAGCCTTCTTATCCATTGGAGCAATACGGCTCAGAATCAACTGAGCCAGGACGCGGTTGAACGGCATGGAACCGTTGTAGTGCGATTGCCGCAATCGCGTGTCTTTGAAGATCTCGCGCCGCGCTTGATAGATCTTGATGGAGATGGGCAACGTGAGATTATGGTGGTCGAGAGTGACGCCTCTCTGGGCGCACAGCTGGCGATCTACGATCAACGTGGGGCAAAGATTGCTGCCACTCCCCCGATCGGAACCCGCTTTCGTTGGCTGGCGCCGATTGCGGCAGCTGATCTTGACAATGACGGGCAGGTTGAGCTTGCCTATGTCGACCGACCACATCTAGCAAAGACCTTGCGAATTTGGCGGTTTGAAGCGGGCGCACTCACGCAGGTGGCTGCGATGTCAGGCTTGACCAATCATCGTATCGGAGACGATTTTATCACCTCGGGTTTGCGCAACTGTGCTGAAGCCCCAGAGCTGGTCTTGGTTGATGCCAGCTGGCAAAGACTGGTCGCTGTACGGCTGGCCAAAGGAGAAATCCATCGCCGCGACATTGGCCCTTTTACTGGCCAGTCGAGCCTACAGTCTGCGCTGGACTGCCTGTAACTTTCTCGTCTTGCTAGCGATGCGGTAGCAAGAACAGCGCCGCGCGCCAGCGCGGCGCTAGGCCCAAGGGTGTGGTATTCTTTGAATGCCTAAGCGCGCGGGAGCTCCCTCTTTCTTTGTTTTAGCATGAGCTTGGCACCTTAGGCCGAGGCTGGCCGCAGAAAGCCAAGGCCATGGCGGATTGGTAACAAAGGCGTTGTAGCGACTTAGGGGGTAGCGTTGCGCACCACATGATCGCCTCCGATATCGCCCAGCGAAGAAAATAGGCTGGCAGTATTGTTGACGCCCATCTTCTTGAGCAAACGTGCACGATGCACCTCGACCGTGCGGTAGCTGAGATCTAGAGAGCGAGCGATTTCCTTGCTGGTCTGACCTTCGCCGAGCAGTGAGTAGACTTCCCTTTCGCGCCGGGTCAGCGGCAGATAGGGGCGCAGGGTTGAGAGATCAGCAAAACTCCAGACTGCACGACCCAGAGGAGCTTCGGGGGTGAAGGTATGCCCGCGCACCCTGACCCAGAACAGCTCGCCATTCTTACGCTGCATCACCCGTTCATCCCAATAGGGGTTGCCCTGACCCAGGATCTTGTCACCGCGAGTGCGCAGATTTTGAAATTCTTCTTCAGAGGGATAGAGAAAGGCAAACAGTTGATCCAGGAGCTCGTTTCGCGCATAGCCAAACATCTGACAAAAACGTTGATTGCATTCGCGCAGGACCCGGTTTTCCGTAACGACGATGCCAACAGGCGCAAAGTCAAAGGCCAGTTTCGCCAGGTCCCGCGAGTCAAAAAGCTGGTCTAGCTTGTCCGAACAGGGCTGTTGTTCCATCGTTCCTCCAAGATCTTGTGGGGACTGTAGCTTTGGAAGATCGCTATGAAAACAGCTTTGACGGTCATAGTACCCCTGAAAAGGAGGATATTACGAGGCGTTAGCTTAAATAGTAACCCTGAGGTTCCAATGCAGGAGGGGCTGTGATGCCCAAATGGGGTGCCAAGGAAATCTCCACCGTTCGGCACATCGCATCCAGAGGCAAGCCGTTAACCGTTACCCCAAATGGCTGGGCCAGTTCTTCAGTAACCTCTGCCAGACCAAAAAACACATAGGCAATGATGGCAACAAAGATCGGAGTCATCCAGGCTGCATTTTCCAACAGAGCAAAAGGGATGAGCAGGCAATAGAGGTAGGTGGTACGAAACACCAAGAGCGAATAAACATAGGGCAGCGGCGTGGTCGCGATACGCTCACAACCCGCCTGCGCCAAGGCGAGTGAGCATAGTCGTTCTGAAAGGGCCTTGCGGGCAAAGCCATCCGGGGCGGCCTTGGCGATGGCGAGATTGGCAGCATTGAGGGCGGCACAGGGCGGATGAGGCGCTTGGCTGAAATCTTCTGCGGACCATTTCTGTGTCACATCGGGACCTCGTAGGCGGCGCAGATTGACCCGGTGCAAGTGCACAAAATCCAAGGCCAGGCGCAGGACCTCATGTCGACTTGTTTCCTCCGGTAGAAACACTTCGCAGTCGCGGGCCAAGGAACGCATATCCGCCACCAGTTGCCCCCAGAGCCTGCGTCCCTCCCACCAGCGTTCATAGGCGGCATTGTTGCGAAAACCGAGAAACAACGATAGCGCAATACCAAAAACGGCAAAGGGTGCCGCATCCAGATGGGGTAGGGGGACAACAGAGCCATCCAGCCAAACAATGAACAGCGCCAAAAGCGACACGACTAGGATACGCGGCAGTATACGGGGCAGAACCGAGCCCCTGGTGGCAAAGAGCAACTCAAAGAGGCCAGTTTTTTCGCGGATGATCATATCTGGCCTATTCTTAGACTTTTGTTGTCTTGAGTTTATAGCGGAACCTGGGCTTCGCCTTTGTCAAAGGCGGCCCAGTTTCAAAGGTTTCCGTCAAAGGGGGCTTTGCCCCCTCGCGCAAGGCGCTCACCCCCAGGATATTTTTAGCCAAATGAAGGTCAAAGCCCCTGCCATCTTCATTTGGCTAAAAATATCCCGGGGGAGTCGCCGGAGGCGGCGGGGGCAGAGCCCCCGGCACGCTCATCAGAACTTGGATCAATCCAGCGCGCGCCAGCCGATATCGCGGCGGAAGAATCCTTCGCTCCAGTCGACCTGAGCCGCCATTGCATAGGCCCGGTCGCGTGCTTCTTTCAGGCTCGTACCCCGTGCGGTCACGTTGAGAACGCGTCCGCCCGTGGCGACAATTGTGCCATCCTTCGCGGCTGTTCCCGCATGGAAAACCATGTTGGAGCTGTCTTCAGGTAGAGCGTCCAGGCCTTTGATCAAGGTGCCTTTTTCGTACGAGCCTGGGTATCCCTTGGCAGCCATGACCACGGTGATGGCATGGTCGTCGCCCCAGTTGACCTGTGCCTCTGCCAGGCGGCCTTCGGCGGCGGATTGCATCAGATCCAACGCTTGGGCTCCCAAACGCATCATCAGCACCTGACACTCGGGGTCACCAAAGCGCACATTGTATTCCACCAGACGCGGTTGGCCGTCCTTGATCATCAGGCCGGCATAGAGCACCCCCTGATAGGGCATGCCGCGGTCAGCCATCACCTTCATCGTTGGTTTGACAATCTCCTCCATCGCCTTGGCTTCAATTGCCGCCGTCAGCACCGGCGCGGGCGAATAGGCGCCCATACCGCCGGTGTTTGGACCGGTATCACCCTCACCAACACGTTTATGGTCTTGGGCGGAGCCAATCGACAGCACTTCTTCGCCATCGACCAGCACAAAGAGTGATGCTTCTTCGCCTTCCATAAACTCTTCGATCACCACTTCAGCACCAGCGCCACCAAAGGCGCCGCCAAACATGTCGTCAATCGCATCCAGGGCTTCGTCTTCACTCATGGCGATGATCACGCCTTTACCGGCGGCCAGACCATCCGCCTTCACCACGGTAGGTGCACCGTGCTGACGTATATGAGCCTTGGCAGCCGCTGCATCGGTGAAATGACCATAGCCCGCAGTCGGGGCCTGTGCAGCATCGCAGACTTCCTTGGTAAAGCTCTTGGAGGCTTCCAGACGCGCGGCGGCCTCGGAGGGGCCAAAGACCAGAACACCGGCCTCGCGCAGCCGGTCGGCCACACCGGTTGCCAAGGGCGCTTCGGGGCCAATGATGACAAAGCCGATGGCGTTTTCTTCGACAAAGATGGTGACCGCAGCCCCATCCATGATGTCGAGATCGGCGCATTCCGCGATTTGGGCGATGCCTGCATTGCCGGGCGCGACGATCAGTTTGTCACATTTTGGGTTCTGCATCACGGCCCAGGCCAGAGCATGTTCACGCCCGCCACTGCCAAGGATAAGAATATTCATAGCGTCGTCTCCGATCTGCTGATCCGATCTGCCATCCAGAAATCAGAACCAGTTGCACCCATGGACCCCAAAGCCATTCGTCGGGGCTTGCCTTGCTTGCGGCGGGTTCTATGCTGCGCGAGCCCGCAAAACAAGAACCTGCGCTCAATGCAGGCTCAGAACGCCAACTTTGCCGCAGGAGCGCTGCCTACGTGTCCGACCTCTTTGATGATCCTACCCCCGGTCAGAATGCTCCGGAATTCAGCGTGTCCGAAATTTCCGGTGAGGTTAAGCGAACACTGGAAGGTACCTTTGGCCGTATCCGGGTGCGCGGCGAAGTGGGGCGCGTGTTCAAGGCGCGCTCGGGCCATCTCTATTACGATATCAAAGATGACCGGTCGGTGCTGGCCTGTACCACCTGGAAGGGGCAGATCTCCAGCTTGTCGGTGGTGCCCGAAGAGGGGTTGGAAGTGGTCGTCACTGGCCGTCTGACCGCCTTTGGGGCGCAGTCCAAATACAATATGAACGTAGATGAGGTGGCCGTTGCGGGGCAGGGTGCCCTGATGGCGCTGTTGGAAAAACGCAAAAAGCAGCTCGAAGCTGAGGGCTTGTTTGCCCCGGAGCGCAAGAAGTCGCTGCCCTATCTGCCGCATATCATTGGCGTGGTGACTTCCCCCTCCGGGGCGGTGATTCGCGATATCCTGCATCGCTTACGCGAGCGATTCCCACGTAAAGTGCTGGTCTGGCCAGTGGCCGTGCAGGGCCCCAATTGTGCGCCAGAGGTGGCTCATGCCATTGAAGGGTTTAATAAAATGACCCCCGGTGGGGCTTTGCCGCGGCCGGATCTGATCATTGTGGCCCGTGGTGGCGGCGCGATTGAGGATCTCTGGGGCTTTAATGAAGAGGTGGTGGCCCGTGCCGCTGCAGCCTCGGATATTCCGCTAATCTCGGCTGTGGGCCATGAGACGGATACCACCTTGATCGACTTTGTCTCGGATCGCCGCGCCCCGACCCCGACAGCGGCAGCAGAGCTGGCGGTGCCGGTGCGGCTGGAGCTGATGGCCTGGGTTGAAGATCAGGGCGCACGTCTGTTGCGGGGCACCAGTCAGGTGGTGCAGCAGCGTCGCCAGCGGCTGAATGATCTGTCCCGCGCCATGCCGCGTGCTGAGAGCCTGTTGGAAACCCCGCGCCAGCGCCTGGATCAGGCAAGCTACAATCTGCCCCGCGCCCTGATGACGGCGGTGCAACAGCGACAGGTCAGTCTGAGCCGGGCCTCGGCTGGTTTGCGACCTGCCACCCTGCGCAGCCTGGTTCAGCGCCGCAGAGGGCAGTTTGAGACCGCAATTGCCAAGCTCTCTCCCTATCCGATTGCGCGTGAAGTCACCCGACAAAAGGCGGATCTGGAGAAGTTGAACGCCCGTATGGTTGCAGCCCAGTCGGTGCGGATTGCCCGGCAAAACCAACAGTTGGAAGCCGCCGGGCGTCAACTGGATATCCTGAGCTATAAGGCGACCTTGTCGCGTGGCTATGCGGTTGTGCGCAGCGGTTCAGAGGTGATCACCACCCAGGTCCAGGCCGCAAAGGCCCCGTCACTCAGCATTGAATTTGCAGATGGGACGCTGGATCTCGCTTCAAAAGCAGTGGCACAGAGTCCAGAAGAATAGGCTGCAGCGGGATTAAACCCCGACCTCTGGTCCAAGACAGAGCATTTCCTCATCAATGTCACCGGATTCATAGAGTTCGGTGGCCTGTGGGTCATTTTGGAACCGTGCGGTCAGGCCTTTTGGGGTGAGCACAAAGCTCCAGCATTGGGGAATGTTGTTGTCTTCATAGACAAAACAGATCTGCTTGCCCTCCTCATACCATTGGCCACTCTGGCAGCGCCCATCCAAAAAGGACCAGATGACACGACGACCGGACAGGTAGCGTTCCACCCCATAGGCGGTGCCATCAAAGCCATAAAAAAGCGTCTTTCCTTGGGTGTAGCGATCAAATTCCGCGCCCCCCATCGGTTCTGCCGCCTGCCCGGACAGGGGCAGCGCAATCATCACGGCAAAAAGAATCATCTGCTGTCGCATGTCTTTCACTGTGACAGAGCCGCTCTTTTAGGCAAAGAGCTTGCACCACCGCGCCTATCGCTTTCCTTCTGTCTCCCCTTGGGTCACCTTTGACCGGGGGGGGCATTCGGGGCAAGCATGAGCCATGATTGTCCCATAGGGGTGGCTCAGACAGGAGAACGGCAAATGACAGGCATAGGTATCTTGGAGGTAGCAGCCCTGCTGGCGGCTCTCGGCTATCTTGGCTTTACCGCCCGCCCGCCAAGCGCTCTGCGCAGCCTGCTCAAGACCGCTTCAGTTGCAGTGCTCGCTATCGCTGCTTTGCTCCTGAGTGCGCCGATCTGGTTGGTCCTGGGGTTGGCGCTCTGTGCGCTGGGAGATTTCTTCCTGTCGCGTGACGGCGATACCGCATTTATGGGCGGGGTTGGAGCCTTTGCCCTGGGGCACCTGGCCTATGTCGTATTGTTTCTTGGGCATCCCAGCAGCGATTTGAGCCAGATCTGGGTGATGCCCGGTCTGGGCCTCGCCGCTGCCTTTGGGGTGCTGGGCGTGATGATGGTCATTGTTTTGGTTCCTCGTGCCGGGGAGCTCAAAATCCCGGTGTTGATCTATATTCCCATCATCCTCTCCATGGGGGTCGCGGCAACAAGCCTGACCAGTCCAGCCTTGCTCTGGGTGCTGCCCGCGGCTCTGGCGTTTAAGACCTCCGATGTGATCCTGGCCTTTGAAACCTTTGTCCTGCCCGAAGATCATCCAATGCGTCGTTACACGCCCTATCTGGTCTGGCCGCTCTATTGGGGGGCGCAGGCTGGATTTTATCTGTCTTTTTCCTGACTGCGACGCCCATCCGCTTTGCAACCCGGCGCAATCCGCATTAGGTGATGGGGAAACCCTGTTGCGGAGGCCCTGATGGCGTTTTTCTCAAAGCTCAAGGAGCGCTTGTTCAAATCCTCGTCAAAACTGGACGAGGGGCTGGAGGCAATTGTTGATGAGGGCGGCACCGAACAGACCGCAGCTGTCGAAACATCCGCGGCGGATGTGGCGCCCGCCTCCCCGCCCCTAGACCCAACTCCAGCGCCCGAGAACGAAAAGCCTGCAGGTATCTTGGGACGTCTCGTGGGACGCGGCAGCGGGGCCGAGCAGCGCCGGACCCTGGATGACGACATGCTGGAGCAGCTCGAGGAGCTGCTGATTGCCGCCGATATGGGGGTGGACACCGCTCTGAGGGTGACCGCCAATATGGCCGAGGGACGTTTGGGCAAGAAACTCTCTGCCCGCGAGATCAAGGAATTGCTGGCAGCCGAGGTTGCCCGGGTGATGGAGCAGGTCGCCAAGCCTATGCCGATCTATGCGCATCGCCCCCAGGTGGTTCTGGTGGTCGGTGTCAATGGCTCCGGTAAGACAACCACCATCGGCAAACTGGCCAGCCAGTTCAAAGCCGCTGGAAAAAACGTGGTAATTGCCGCTGGGGACACTTTTCGCGCCGCCGCGGTTGAGCAGCTCCAGGTCTGGGGGGATCGTGCTGGGGTGCCGGTGCTAACCGCCCCCGAAGGGTCAGATCCCGCCAGCCTGGCCTATGACGCCATGACTCGTGCTCAGGAAGATGGCGCAGATCTGTTGATGATCGACACTGCCGGCCGGTTGCAAAACCGGGCCGACCTGATGGAGGAACTCTCCAAGATTATCCGCGTCATCCGCAAAAAGGACGAGACCGCGCCGCATAATACTCTGCTGGTGCTGGATGCCACCACCGGCCAGAACGCGCTCAGCCAGGTTGAGACCTTCCAGAAACTTGCGGATGTCTCTGGCCTGGTGATGACCAAATTGGACGGCACCGCCAAGGGGGGCGTGCTGGTGGCACTGGCAGATAAGTTTGCTCTGCCAATTCATGCCATTGGCGTAGGGGAACAGATCGACGACCTCGCTCCCTTTGATCCCGAAGAATTTGCCGCCGCTCTGACCGGGCTTGACCAATCCTAAAACACCGACCTCCTGCCTTCATTTGGCTAAAAATATCCTCCGGGGGTTTGGGGGTGGAAACCCCCCAACGCGTGCCCTCGCAACAACAGATTGAGTTCCCCCAATGAGCGATTGGCTGATTTCCCTGGAAGGTACAGAGGCAGGCCATCAGGCGGCGCTGATCCTGGCCCTGATGGCGGCCTTTCTGCACGCGATCTTTGGGGCTCTGCAAAAGGGGCGCCATGATCCGTGGCTGTCGCGTGGCGCCATTGATGCCTCCTACGGGTTGATGGCCGCGCCTTTTGCGCTCTTTGTGGTACCCTGGCCCGAACCCCATATGTGGGCGATCTTTGCTGCCGTTTGGGTTATTCACGTGGCCTATAAGGTGTTGCAGGCGCTGGCCTATACCAAGGGCAGCTATACGGTGGTCTACCCCGTGGTGCGTGGCACCGGGCCACTGTTCACGGTGATTGGCTCCTATTATTTGTTCGGCGAGACCTTCTCGCTGGTGCAATGGGCTGGCGTCGGCGTCTTGCTTGCGGGGATTTTTGGTCTTGCAGCCTATAACTACCGTTACCTCGAAACCCACCGGGAAACCCTGGGGGTGGCGATGTTTCTGGCGCTGGTCACCGGGCTTTTTGTGGCGCTTTACACCACCTATGATGCCTACGGTATCCGCGCCACTGCAGATCCTTTTACCTTCCTGGCCTGGTTCTTCATGATCGACGGGTTGGCGATGCCGCCCTATGCCTATCTGCGCTGGCGCCGCATGGCAGAAAAACCGGCGCTGGTGCCCTTGGCGGTCAAAGGCTTCTTTGGCGGGTTGATCGCCTTTGCTTCCTTTGGTGCCGTAATGCTGGCCACCCGGCTCGACAAGGTGGGCGAGGCTGCTGTGCTGCGCGAGACCTCCACCGTCTTTGCCGCCCTCATCGGCTGGCTGGTGCTGAAAGAAACCGTAGGCCCCCGCCGCATTGCCTTGATGGCTTTGATCGCGCTGGGCGCCGTGATAGTGGAGATGGGCGGCTGACGGCCACCATCCAAAGCGCCGATCAAGGCACTGACCTAACTGACCTACAGGAGATCCCATGACGCGCGACACAAGTGCAGCCAAGAAGATCAATCCAACCCTAAAAATGGTGCTGGAGCTTGGCCCTGTTGTTCTGTTTTTCATCGGCTACATCAAGCTGCGCGAAGAGGTATTTCTGATCGCAGGTCAGGAATACAAGGGCTTCATCATCATCACAGCGGCCTTCATCCCGCTGATGATTCTGTCCACTCTGGCGCTGTGGAAACTCACGGGCCATCTGTCAAAGATGCAGGTGGCCACGCTGGTGCTGGTGGTGTTTATGGGCGGGCTATCGGTCTGGCTCAACGATGAGCGGTTTTTCAAGATGAAACCGACGCTGATCTATCTGCTCTTTGGGGGTGCTTTGGGAATTGGTCTGCTGCGCGGCCAAAGCTATCTCAAATTGGTGATGGAAGAGCTGATGCCGCTGGAGCATGAGGGCTGGATGATCCTGACCCGTCGTATCTGCATGTTTTTCCTCGGTCTTGCCCTGGCGAATGAGCTGATCTGGCGTCTGACGAGCACCGATACATGGGTTTATTTCAAAACTTTTGGTCTGCCAGTTGCGATGTTTGCCTTCTTCATGTTCCAGGGCAAGGTGTTCCAGGAACATGGGCTGCCTGACGAGGATGAGGCTTAAGCTGCCTCAGTATAAACCCGAAGCAGGCGGGGCTATTGCCCCGTCGCGCCTTTGCCAAAGATAACCTGTTGTGCGCGGCTGTCTGAGCGGTCTGCGCGCCGTACCGCCTCCAGGCTGCGCCCGGCGATCACACCAGGACGGGTCCAAAGCAGATCAAGCCAGCGCGCCATATGGGGTTTATCCTCCAGTGATTGCTCCTGTCCTTCCCACAATGAGGCCCAGGGCCAGATCGCCATATCGGCAATGGTAAAACTGTCGCCTGCCACAAATTCGTTTTCTGCCAACTGTCTGTCCAAAACCCCGTAGAGCCGCGCCACCTCGCTGCGGTAACGGTCCTTGGCGTAGGGGATGGGATCAGGCGCATATTTCAGGAAATGATGCGCCTGGCCGGCCATCGGCCCCAGCCCGCCCATCTGCCACATCAGCCATTGGTCGACCACCAGATGCTGGGCCTCTCCCTTGCCGTAGAAACGCCCGGTTTTGCGTGCCAGATATTGCAGGATCGCGCCGCTTTCAAACAGGGAGACAGGCGCGCCATCGGGGCCACCCGGGTCGGTAATGGCGGGCATCCGGTTATTGGGGGCGATCTTCAGAAACTCCCGCGCAAACTGATCGCCAGCCGAGATGTCAATCAAGTTGACCTCATAGGGCAGGCCCATTTCCTCCAGCGCGATGGAGATTTTCCAGCCGTTTGGTGTCGGCCAGTAAAATAGCGCGATTGCGTCCTGCATGATCCGCCCTTTGTACAAACTTGTCTGTCATAGCTTCTGGCCGATAACAGCATGCAGGCCCTGGGCAAGCAAGCTTGGCTGGAGGGAGGACGGATCACAGGGGAGTGATCGGGTGCTCAATACGCGCGAAACGCTTGACTGAGTGGCGCAAGGGGCGTATCGGCTTTGCCACTACCAGTGTGGCGATTTGTAACCGGATTGCGGGCCACGTAAAATATTCCGCTAAAGAGGTCAGGATGTGAAGGACCCCCTTTCGCTTGGCCGAACGGGGGCTTTTTTTTGCGCGATAGGCGCAGGAGGACATGAGATGAGTGAGAGCTGGAACAACCGCACCAAGCTGGTGCATGGCGGTACCCGCCGCAGTCAGTACAATGAGGTGAGCGAAGCGATCTTCCTGACACAGGGGTTTGTCTACGATAGTGCTGAGCAGGCAGAGGCGCGGTTTATCGAGACCGGCCCGGATGAGTTCATCTATGCGCGCTACGGCAACCCGACGGTGGCCATGTTCGAAGAGCGTATTGCCCTGTTGGAAGGCGCCGAAGATGCCTTTGCCACCGCTTCTGGCATGGCGGCTGTCAGCGGCGCGCTGACATCTCTGCTAAAGGCTGGGGATCACGTGGTTTCGGCCAAGGCTCTGTTTGGATCCTGTCTCTATATTCTGGAAAACATCCTGACGCGATACGGCGTTGAGGTGACATTTGTCGATGGCACCGATCTGGATCAATGGCGCGCGGCGATGCGTCCCGACACCAAGGCCGTGTTCTTTGAGAGCATGTCGAACCCCACTTTGGAGGTCATCGACATCACCGCCGTCTCTGCCATCGCGCATGAGGTGGGCGCAACAGTGGTTGTGGACAATGTGTTCTCCACGCCTGTCTTCTCGAAAGCGATCGAGCAAGGCGCTGATGTAGTGGTCTATTCGGCGACCAAACATATCGACGGTCAGGGGCGGGTACTGGGCGGCGTGGTGCTGGGCACCATGGACTATATCCGCGGCACGCTTGAACCCTATATGAAGCACACCGGTGGCTCGCTCAGCCCCTTTAATGCCTGGACGCTGCTCAAAGGGTTGGAGACCATTGATCTACGGGTCAAGGCGCAGGCCGATACCGCGCTGCAGATTGCCACGGCCCTGCAGGGCCATGCGGCACTCGAGCGCACGATCTACCCCGGACTGGCGGATCATGCGCAAAATGCGCTGGTGCAGAGCCAGCTGGATGGCCGCGGCGGCACGGTGCTCTCGTTGGATCTGAAGGGCGGCAAAGAAGCTGCCTTCCGCTTCCTCAATGCGCTGACCATTCCGGTGATTTCCAACAATCTGGGTGATGCAAAATCCATTGCCACCCATCCGGCAACCACCACCCATCAGCGGCTTGCTGATGAGTTGAAGGTGGAGTTGGGTATTACCCCTGGCCTGGTGCGTTTCTCGGTGGGTCTGGAAGACGTTGATGACCTGATCGCGGATCTCTCCCAGGCGCTGGCAGTGGCCCAAGGCTAGCCTGATCCGAACCTTTGGGCAGGCCCCCGGATTGAATGCTTTCGTCCGATCCGGGCCGAAACCTGCCGTATTTGGCGGATCTGTTTTGAGTTTTGCGCCGTAAAGGTCTACATCAGTTGAACGTCACCCCTGCAGGGCGGCGCCATCGGAGTGCATTTTGCCATGAATATCCCAACGCGTGATCTCTCTGACGCGCCCGACCGTCAGGCCGCAGAAGCTGCCTTGGCCCTGCTGCGCCAGTGGGCCGAAGCCGCAACCCCGACCGAGGTGGCACAGCTGGATCCAGCTGTTGCGCGTTTGTTGCCGGGACGTGAAGTGGGCAATTACCCAGAGTTGTCGCGTGACTACCCTGAGGATTTTGTCTCCGATGAGGCCTATCGCGCCACGCTACCCGACCTGCAAAACGGACCCGCCAGCTTGATCCGTGGTGCCAAAGAGCAGATCCAGCACGTTGGCATCTCCAACTTTCGCCTGCCGATCCGCTTTCACAGCCGCGATGGCGGTGATCAGACCCTAGAGACCAGCATCACCGGATCGGTGAGCCTGGAGGCCGACAAGAAGGGCATCAATATGTCCCGGATCATGCGGTCCTTTTACAAACATGCCGAAAAAACCTTTAGTTTTGAGGTGATGGAGGCTGCACTCAGCGACTACCTCACGGATCTGGGCAGTATGGATGCCCGTATCCAGATGCGGTTTTCCTTTCCGGTGCGGATCGAAAGCCTCCGTTCCGGCCTGTCTGGCTATCAGTATTATGACATCGCACTGGAGCTGGTGCAGTCAGAAGGTCTTCGCCACAAGGTGATGCATCTGGACTATGTCTATTCGTCGACCTGCCCCTGTTCGCTGGAGCTGAGCGAACATGCGCGCCAGGCGCGGGGCCAATTGGCGACACCCCATTCGCAGCGCTCAGTGGCGCGGATTTCGGTTTCCGCGGATCCCGAGGGCGAAATCCTCTGGTTTGAGGATCTGATCGAGCATTGTCGCAAAGCCGTGCCCACTGAAACCCAGGTGATGGTCAAGCGCGAGGATGAACAGGCCTTTGCCGAGCTGAACGCTGCCAATCCGATCTTTGTCGAGGATGCGGCGCGGCTGTTCTGTGAAGCCCTGCAGAACGATGCGCGAATCAAGGATTTCCGCATTGTCGCCAGCCATCAGGAAAGCCTGCACAGCCATGATGCCATCAGCATCCTGACCCAGGGGCCACTTTTTGCTGATAAAAGCTTGGACCCACGTCTTTTCTCCACCCTGATCCACCAAGGCTGAAACCGCGCTTCCGACCTGTTCAGCAAACCGTTGTTGGCTGAGCACGTCATTGGGATCTGGGTGGAGTTTGGCTTGACAGTTTCTGCAAGGAGGGCCAACGCTCGCCCCCATGTTGGATTTTCGACCCGTTGGATATGTGATCGGCCTGCTGGTTGTGATTCTGGGCGCCATGATGGTGTTTCCCTTCCTTGCTGACCTCATCGAGGGGCGAGGCGAATGGCCTGTGTTTCTGGAAAGCGCCGTCATCACCATGCTCGCCGGGGCACTGTTGGCGCTGAGCTGCGGTAGCGGAGACCACCAGGGGCTGACCATCCAGCAGACCTTCTTGCTGACCACCTTTGTCTGGGTGGCGCTGCCGATCTTTGGGGCCCTGCCTTTGATGCTGGGGGTGACTGAGCTCAGCTTTACGGATGCGTTTTTTGAGGCCATGTCGGGGCTGACCACCACCGGGTCAACGGTAATTTCGGGATTGGATGATCTGCCCAAGGGGTTGCTCTTGTGGCGTGGTATCCTGCAATGGCTGGGGGGCATCGGGATCATTGTTGTCGCCATGGTGTTCCTGCCCGAATTGCGGGTCGGTGGTATGCAGATCTTCAAATCCGAAAGCTTTGATACCTTTGGGAAAATCCTGCCCCGCGCTCAGGCCATCGCCAAGCAGATCTCGCTCATCTATGTTGGGCTGACCCTGATGTGCATGCTGGTATATCTGATGCTGGGGATTGGCGGTTTTGATGCGCTGGTCCATGCGATGACCACTATCGCCACCGGCGGGTTCTCCAACTACGACGCCTCCTTTGGGGCCTTCAGCGGCCAGGCGGAATATGCCGCCTCCATTTTCATGATCCTCGCGGCACTGCCATTTGTGCGCTATGTGCAATTGGTCAACGGCCAGACACAGGCAATGTTTCGTGACAGCCAGATCCGGGCCTTTCTGGGGACGCTGGGGCTGTTGGTGCTGGTGACGGCCGGTGTGCTTTTGTTTGTGCTGCCCCATCCACCCGAACAGGTCCTGCGCCAGTCGCTGTTCAATATCACCTCGATCATGTCCGGCACGGGCTACGCCAGCACCGATTATATGCAATGGGGCAGTTTTCTGGTGATGGTGTTCTTCTTCATCGGGATGATCGGCGGCTGTGCGGGCTCAACGGCCTGTTCGATCAAGGTCTTTCGCTATCAGCTGCTTTTTGCCTCGATCCGGGTGCAGATCCAGCGAATCCGCTCGCCACATGGGATCTTTGTGCCCCGGTTTGAGGGCCGCCCTGTGGGGCAGGACGTGCTGAGCTCGGTGATTTCCTTTTTCATGTTCTTCATTGTGACCATGGGCATTGTTGCCTGGGCACTGGCGCTGACGGGGTTGGATTTCATCACCGCGATTTCTGGCGCTGCCACAGCAGTGGCCAATGTGGGCCCTGGACTGGGAGAGACCATCGGGCCGGCAGGGAACTTTGCCTCACTGAACGATACGGCCAAGTGGATCCTGAGCAGTGCTATGCTGATTGGGCGGCTGGAGCTAATGGCGGTCTATGCCATTCTCACCGTCCGGTTCTGGCGCGCCTGAGCTCAGGCATTGTATGTGGCCGAGCGACTGCGGCAGATCGTCTGGTCCGGGGTGGGGGCGTGTATCGCTACAATACGCAGCCTTGCCCTTGAAACCCTGACCGCCTATGAGGCAGTGATCGGAAACAGCGAGCGCACGGAGACTTTAGCCCATGCCCGTTCTAGTAATGAAATTTGGCGGCACCTCTGTCGCCAACCTCGACCGGATCCGCCGCGCCGCCAAGCGCGTTGGTGTCGAAGTGGCCAAGGGTTATGACGTCATCGTCATCGTCTCTGCCATGTCCGGTAAGACCAATGAAATGGTTGGCTGGGTCAATGAGACCTCGCCGATGTTTGACGCCCGTGAATATGACGCGGTGGTCTCCTCTGGCGAAAACGTCACTGCCGGGCTGATGGCGCTGACGCTGCAGGAAATGGATGTGCCCGCGCGCAGCTGGCAGGGCTGGCAAGTGCCGCTGAAAACCACCAGCGCCCATAGCCAGGCCCGGATCGAAGAGATCCCGCCGGAAAACATCAATGCCAAGTTTGCTGAGGGCATGCGCGTGGCCGTGGTTGCCGGGTTTCAGGGCATCAGCCCCGAGGGCCGCATCACCACATTGGGTCGTGGCGGCTCTGACACCACTGCGGTGGCCTTTGCCGCGGCCTTTGAGGCGGAACGCTGCGATATCTATACAGATGTGGATGGGGTCTACACCACAGATCCGCGCATCTGCGATAAGGCACGCAAGCTCGACAAGATCGCGTTTGAAGAAATGCTGGAGCTGGCCTCACTCGGGGCCAAAGTGCTGCAGACCCGCTCGGTTGAGCTGGCCATGCGCTACAAGGTGAAACTGCGCGTTCTCTCTAGCTTTGAAGAACAATCCGACGAGGCCGGAACACTGGTCTGCGACGAGGAGGAAATCATGGAATCCAATGTAGTGGCCGGTGTGGCCTATTCCCGCGACGAAGCCAAGATGACCCTGATGTCGGTTGCTGACCGTCCAGGCATCGCGGCGATCATCTTTAACGCCCTGTCCGATGGTGGGGTGAACGTCGATATGATCGTGCAAAACATCTCCGAAGATGGCCGCACGGATATGACCTTCTCTTGCCCCACCGATCAGGTGGCCCGTGCTGAAAAGGCACTGCTGGGTATCAAGGAAGAAGGCGAGCTGAACTACGCTGAACTGGTGGCCGACAAGGATGTTGCCAAGGTCTCTGTTGTGGGCATTGGCATGCGCTCACAGTCGGGTGTGGCGGCCAAGATGTTCAAGGTGCTCTCGGATGAGGGGATTAACATCAAGGTCATTACAACCTCAGAGATTAAAATTTCCGTCCTTGTGGATCGAAAATACATGGAACTTGCAGTCCAAGCACTGCATGATGCCTTTGAATTGGACAAGGTAGCCTGATCCTTTTGGGCTGCCTGCCACAAAAAGAATATGTGAACAGGGCCCATGGTCGAATCTACTGAATCAGAAAGCCGCAAGCTGCTTGGCCGCTTGCGAGAGGCCATGGCTGGGGAAGACCCCGGCCAGGCCCGTCTGGACAAGATCACGCATCTTATCGGCGATAGCATGGGCACCGAGGTTTGCTCGGTCTATCTGTTTCGCGATGATGAAACGCTTGAGCTTTGTGCCAGTGAAGGTCTGAACGTCGAATCCGTACACCAGACCCGGATGCGGATTGGCGAGGGGCTGGTTGGGCGCGTTGCCAAGTTTGGCAAGGTGATCAACACCCCCGATGCCCCCAACGCCAAGGGATTCCGCTACATGCCGGAAACCGGCGAAGAGCGGTTCTCCTCCTTCTTGGGTATCCCGATCCAGCGGCTTGGCGAAATGCTGGGCGTTTTGGTTGTGCAATCAAAAGACGCGCGCGAATTCTCTGCTGATGCGGTCTATGCGCTGGAAGTGGTCGCCATGGTCATCGCCGAGATGACAGAGCTGGGGGCTTTTGTCGGCGAGGAGTCCGGCCTCTCCCCATTGCACCAGCAGCCGGTTTTGCTGCCAGGAACAGCAGCACAGGAAGGCGCTGCAGAGGGGCATGTTTGGCTTCATGAGCCACGCGTGCTGGTCACCAATCCAATTGCGGATGACCCCGACAAAGAGCTGGAGCGCCTGCATGAGGCGGTGGAACAGTTGCGCGTTGGCGTCGACAAGATGCTGGAGATCTCGCAGAATGGCGACAAGGAGCAGCTACAGGTTCTTGAAGCCTATCGCATGTTCGCCAATTCCAAGGGCTGGATGCGGCGCATGGAAGAGGATATCGCGCGGGGCTTGAGCGCTGAGGCGGCTGTTGAAAAGGAGCAATCTCAGGCGCGCGCAAGGCTTTCTCAGGTGCAGGATGCCTATTTGCGGGAGCGGCTTAGTGATCTGGACGATCTGTCCAACCGTCTGCTGCGTATTCTCACCGGGCAGGGGGCTGAAACCGGCGCTGAACTGCCGGATGATCCTATTCTGGTTGCCCGAAATATCGGCCCTGCAGAACTGTTGGAGTATGGCCGTAATCTCAAGGGCATCGTGCTGGAAGAAGGCTCGGTTGGCTCCCATGCGGCGATCGTCGCCCGGGCGTTGGCGATCCCTCTGGTGGTCAATACCAAACGCATCACCAACGAGGCGCTGAACGGCGACCACATTATGGTGGATGGCGAGCAGGGCGTGGTGCATCTGCGCCCGGATGACAGTGTTGTGAGCGCCTTCCGTGACAAGATTGCCATGTTGGCCCAGGCGCAGGAGCGCTATGTCTCGATCCGCGACAAGGCCGCTGTGACCCAGGATGGTTGCAAGATCGACCTGGTGATGAACGCGGGTCTGATGGCCGATTTGCCGTCGCTGGAAAACTCCGGCGCTGAGGGGGTTGGCCTGTTTCGCACCGAGCTACAGTTCCTGGTGCGCAACCAGATGCCCCGGCGGTCTGAGCTGGTGGCGCTGTATAAGCGGGTGCTGGATGCGGCCCAGGGCAAGCGGGTTGTATTTCGAACTTTGGATATTGGGTCAGACAAGGTCCTGCCCTATATGAAGCCAAATGACGAGCCAAACCCGGCCCTGGGCTGGCGTGCTATCCGGGTGGGCTTGGATAAGCCGGGCATCATGCGGATGCAGCTGCAGGCGCTGATGCGCGCAGCCGAGGGGCGCCCGCTGACTGTGATGTTCCCCTTTGTGGCCCAGGCAGAGGAGTTTCGTGCCGCGCGCAACGAGGTGAGCAAGACGCTGGAACGAGAACGTATCCTGGGGCATGCGCTGCCCGAAAGCCTGGAAATTGGCGCCATGCTGGAGACTCCCTCGCTGGCCTTTGCGCCGCAAAAATTCTTTGATGAGGTCGATTTCATTTCCATCGGCGGCAACGATCTGAAGCAGTTTTTCTTTGCCGCAGACCGTGAGAATGAGCGCGTCCGCAAGCGCTATGACAGTTTGAATGTCAGCTTCCTCAGCTTCATTGAGCAGATTGTGGAGCGCTGTTCCATCTCGGGCACCTCGCTCAGCTTCTGTGGTGAAGACGCCGGACGCCCCATCGAGGCTGCCTGTCTTGCAGCAATGGGCGTGCGGACACTTTCCATGCGACCAGCTTCAATTGGGCCCGTTAAGTCTTTGTTAATGCGAGTTGACCTTCAGGATTTGCGGAGGGTCATCTTTGAGGCACGGCATCGCGGTGACCAATCGGTGCGTGAGGCGGTAATGCGCTACCTGCGTGAGGTTTGACGTCGAATGGTCTGACCTATTGTGCCTCGGTGGCCTTTCTTTAAGATTTCCTAGGGCATTGGCCTAAGTGTTCACTTGAACTTTCTCTCTCCGTCCCCTCTACCATTTTGTCTGGACTATGCCCAGTTTGGGCGTTTTCCAGATACTCTTCATTGTGATATTCCGTAAAATTTCAGCAATCTATCGTAAATGTCTGTCAAAATTTGTGTTTTTTCAACCTTTAGCGCCAAGCCGGGCGGATCGCCGGGGGGCGGTAGCACAGAGGGACCAAAGTGCGGAGCATTTTTCCCGAATTCCTATGTGGAGCCTGATGAAGCCCTGTCTCTGTCTCAACAAGTCGGCGGTTTATCCTGTGTTCGTCCACAGTGTTATCCACATAAGTTCACCTTTTAATATTTTGTTAATAAAGATAAAATCATCACTCCCTGTAGTGTGGGTGCAGGTCAGTATGATGGCTTACATTACCTTCTGTGCTCACGGGGGAGGCTGCCCAGCTTTGCAGGCTGGAGGGGGGAGAGATTGTTAAAACCTTCAAGTATGAAACTTTAAGCTTGAAAGTTTTTCCCGCTGACTTATCCTGAATAGATATTCTGGTTTCAGGGAAGTGCTGTCATGAAAGTCGCATGTTTGGGAGGGGGGCCTGCGGGGCTCTATTTTGCAATCTCGCTAAAGCTGCGACAGCCTGAGACCGAAGTAACGGTTTTTGAGCAAAACAAAGCGGATGATACCTTTGGTTGGGGCGTGGTGCTGTCAGATGATGCGCTCGATAATCTCAGTCAAAATGACCCGCAAAGCGCCCAGGCGATCAAAGAGAGTTTTGCTTATTGGGACGACATCGCTGTCGTGCAAGAGGGGGTGAGGACCGTCTCTGAAGGGCATGGTTTTGCGGGCATTGGCCGCAAGAAGATGCTGTTGGTCTTGCAGGAGCGCGCGAAAGAGCTGGGCGTCGATCTTCAGTTTGAAACCCGGGCAAAGCCTGCTTCGGCCTATCAATCCGATTATGACGTTGTTGTTGGTTGCGACGGGTTGAACTCTGCCGTTCGCAGCGAGTTTGCCGACCACTTCAAACCCAATATTGACGTGCGACCCTGCAAGTTTATCTGGCTTGGCACCCATCAGAAGTTTGATGATGCATTTACCTTTGTATTTGAAAAAACCAAACATGGCTGGGTCTGGATCCACGCTTACCAATTCGACGATGACACCGCGACCGTGATTGTGGAATGTTCTGGCGAGACCTGGGAACGCTGGGGATTTGAGGACATGTCCAAGGAGGAGATCATCCGCACCTGCGAGGAGATCTTTGCCGATCATCTTGGCGGCCATGCGCTGATGTCCAATGCTGATCACCTGCGTGGTTCGGCGGTCTGGATCAATTTCCCGCGGGTGCTCTGCGACAAGTGGCATCATGAAAATGTGGTTTTGCTGGGCGATGCTTCGGCGACGGCACATTTTTCGATTGGCTCGGGCTCCAGGCTAGCCTTTGACAGTGCTATCGCCCTGGCCGAACTGATCTCTACCGAAGCAAGCCTGGAGCGGGCCTTTGAACGTTACCAGGAGGAACGCCGCCTGGATGTGCTGCGTCTGCAATCGGCGGCGCGCAATTCCCTGGAGTGGTTCGAGGATGTCGAGCGGTATCTTGGCATGGATCCGGTACAGTTCAACTATTCCCTGCTCACCCGCAGTCAGCGGATTTCTCATGAAAACCTTCGTTTACGCGATCCCAAATGGCTGAAGTCGGCTGAGCGGTGGTTTCAGCAAAAAGCAGGAGCACCCAGCGACGCCCCCGTGCGCCCGCCGATGTTTGCCCCCTATCAGCTGCGGGATATGACATTGCAGAACCGCATCGTGGTGTCTCCGATGGCGCAGTACAAGGCAGTGGATGGCTGCCCGACGGACTGGCATCTGATCCATTACGGGGAACGGGCCAAAGGTGGCGCGGGCCTGGTCTACACCGAGATGACCTGCGTCAGTGCCGAGGGGCGGATTACCCCGGGATGTCCGGGTCTTTATGCACCAGAGCATGAGGCGGCCTGGAAACGCCTGGTGGATTTTGTACATCAACAGACCGATGCAAAGATCTGCTGTCAAATCGGCCATTCAGGCCGCAAGGGATCGACCCAGGTCGGTTGGGAGCAAATGGATGCCCCATTGGTCTCTGATAACTGGGAGCTGGTGTCGGCCTCAGCCTTGGCATGGTCACCGAATAATGCCACCCCGCGCGAGATCAGCCTGGCCGAAATGGGTGAGGTGAAGAGGGCGTTTGCCGCTTCGGCTGAAATGGCGGCGCGTTGTGGGTTTGATATGATCGAACTTCATGCGGCTCATGGCTACCTGATTTCCTCCTTCATCTCACCAATATCGAACATTCGGGCGGATTCTTATGGTGGGTCCCTGGAAAACCGGCTGCGCTACCCGTTAGAGGTCTTTGCTGCCATGCGCGCGGTCTGGCCCGCTGAGAAACCCATGTCGGTGCGGATCTCTGCCACCGATTGGCTGGGCGAGGCCGGGGTTACGCCAGAAGAGGCGGTTGAAATCGCCCGTGCCTTCGCGCAGGCCGGGGTTGATATCATTGATGTCTCGGCTGGCCAGACCTCTATCGAGGGACAGCCAGTCTATGGCCGCATGTTCCAGACGCCCTTCTCGGATCGCATCCGCAATGAGGCGGCACTGGCGACTATGGCCGTGGGCAATATCTACGAGGCGGATCATGCCAATTCGATCCTGATGGCCGGGCGGGCAGATTTGGTCTGCGTTGGCCGCCCGCATCTGGCGGATCCCTATTGGACATTACATGAAGCCACCAAGATCGGTGACCGATCGGGCAACTGGCCCCAGCCTTATGAGGCCGGACGCGACCAGGCCTGGCGGCTTGCAGATCGTGAAGCGGAGGTGATCCGGGCATGACGCGCAGGGTTTTGGTTACAGGTGGTGGCACTGGGATTGGCAAGGCGATAGCCCATGCCTTTGCGGATGAGGGCTGTGAAGTCACAGTGGCCGGCCGCCGCAGGGAGCCGCTGGAGGCGGCCGCAGAGGGGCGCGGGATGGACCTCCGCCTGGCGGATGTCACCAACGAAGAGCAGGTGGCGGCGCTTTTTGAGAGGCCTTACGACGTGGTCATCGCCAATGCCGGCGCTGGTGTCGCGGCGCCCATTGAGGAGGTCTCGCTGGAGGAGTGGCAGCGCACCGTGACGGTCAACATGACTGGGACATTCCTGACTTTCCGGGCGGCACTGCGGGCGGGCATGGAACAGGGCGGGCGGCTGATTGCAATTGCATCGACCGCATCTCTGCAGGGCGGCGCGCAGATCCCCGCCTATGCAGCGTCCAAACATGGGGTGCTGGGGCTGGTGCGTTCAGTTGCGCAAAACGTAGCCAAACGCGGCATCACCTGCAATGCAATCTGTCCCGGCTTTGTTGATACCGAGATGGCAGAAACCGCGATATCCGGGCTTATGGCGCGCTATGAGATCCCCCATGAAAAGGCACTGAAGATGGTCGTGGGCGGCAATCCGATGCAGCGACTGATTACACCAGAAGAAGTGGCCGCGACGGCGGTGTTTCTGGCGTCCCAAGGGGCAGCCTCGGTCAATGGGCACGCCATGAGCGTGTCAGGAGGAGAAGTTTGAGCACGATATCAAAGGATCGGTTGCGGCTCTGGCTGCGGCTGTTGAAGGCAACCCGCAGCGTCGAGAGTGCTCTGCGGGAGAACCTGCGGCAGGAGTTTCAGACGACCTTGCCCCGTTTTGACGTGATGGCGGCTCTGTCGCAACATGGGCAGGGGCTGAAGATGAGTGAATTGTCGAACGTCTTGAAGGTCTCCAATGGCAATGTGACCGGGATTGTCGAGCGTCTGGTCGAAGATGGCCATGTGCTGCGGGAGAAAGTTCCCGGAGACCGCCGGGCCAGCCGGGTGCGGCTTACCCCGGAAGGCGAGGCGGAATTTACCCGTCAGGCCGCCGCTCATGAGAACTGGATTGATGAGATTTTTGCCGCTGTGGCGCCAGAGGCGGCCCTGGGCCTGTCCGAGGCGCTGGATGCAGTGACCCGGCGGTTGGACAAGAAGGAAAACATGTAATGACCCAGATCGACACCAAGCATTTCCTGTGCAGGATTGAGGATGGCATTGCCACGGTTTCTCTGGACCGGCCAGAGCGCAAAAACCCGCTGACCTTTGACAGCTACGGCGAGCTGCGGGATTGGTTCCGGGATTTGCACTATGATGATACTGTCAAGGCGGTGGTCTTTGCCTCCAATGGTGGCAACTTCAGCTCGGGCGGCGATGTGCATGATATCATTGGCCCACTGACCAAGATGAGCATGAAGGAACTGCTCGCCTTTACCCGGATGACTGGCGATCTGGTCAAGGCGATTGTCAACTGTGGTAAGCCGGTGATCGCGGCGATTGATGGCATCTGTGTGGGCGCAGGGGCAATTATTGCCATGGCCTCGGATCTGCGGATTGCCACACCAGAAGCCAAGACGGCCTTTTTGTTCACTCGCGTTGGGCTTGCGGGTTGTGACATGGGAGCCTGTGCCATCCTGCCCCGGATCATCGGCCAGGGCCGTGCGGCAGAGCTGCTCTATACCGGGCGCTCGATGAGTGCAGAAGAAGGTGCGGCCTGGGGTTTTCATAACAAGCTGGTCGCGGCCTCTGAGCTGGAGGCCGAGGCACAGGCATTGGCGGAACGTATCGCTGCAGGGCCGGGGTTTGGCAATATGATGACCAAGACAATGCTGGCGCAGGAGTGGTCGATGTCGATTGAGCAGGCCATTGAGGCCGAGGCTCAGGCGCAGGCGATCTGCATGCAGACGGCTGATTTTGAGCGCGCCTATCATGCCTTTGTGAACAAGGAAAAGCCGGTTTTTGAAGGCGATTGAGCCGCCGGTGTGTCGTTTGAGGCATCGGGGGATGCCTCCGGCGGGAATATTTGGGGAAAGATGATACTGGGAGGGAAAGATGGCAGACCGGAGCTTTTTGAGTTGGCCGTTTTTTGAGGAGCGGCATCGGGAGTTGGCCGATGCGCTGGAGGTTTGGGCTGGGCAAAATCTAAGTGGCATTGACCATGGCGATGTGGATGCGGCCTGTCGTAGCCTGGTTGCGGCTTTAGGCGCGGGTGGCTGGACGCAGCACAGCGGTGCAATGGCGGGGGAAACCCTGGATGTGCGCAGTCTTTGCCTGATCCGGGAAACCCTGGCCCGCCATGATGGTCTGGCTGATTTTGCCTTTGCCATGCAAGGGTTGGGCACCGGGGCGATCTCATTGTTTGGGTCCCAAGCCCAGCAGGCGGAGTGGTTGCCCTTGACCCGCAGCGGCAAGGCGATTTCAGCTTTTGCCCTGACCGAGCCGCAATCAGGATCGGATGTGGCCAATTCCACCATGACAGCCACTCTGGATGGTGATCATTATGTGTTGAATGGTGAAAAGACCTGGATCTCCAATGGCGGCATTGCCGATGTCTATACGCTGTTTGCTCGCACGGGCGAGGCGCCTGGCGCCAAAGGATTGTCGGGTTTTGTTGTGCCCGCAGGTCTCCCGGGGTTTGAGGTGGTTGAACGTCAGCAGGTGATTGCGCCGCACCCCCTGGCCACCCTGCGCTTCAGTGATTGTCGGATCCCCAAATCGGCACTGATCGGCCAGCCCGGCGCGGGCTTCAAAATTGCCATGTCGGTGCTGGATGTGTTCCGCTCGACCGTGGCAGCGGCGGCGCTTGGCTTTGCGCGTCGTGCGCTGGATGAGGCCCTGGAGCGGGTCACGAGTCGGCAGGTGCAGGGGGCACCGCTGTTTGAGTTGCAGATGGTACAGGGGCATATCGCCGATATGGCACTGGATGTGGATGCCGCCGCATTGTTGGTTTATCGGGCAGCCTGGGCCAAGGACAGCGGCGCGGTGCGCGTTACGCGCGAGGCGGCCATGGCCAAGTTGTTTTCCACCGATCAGGCGCAGCAGGTTATCGACAAGGCGGTACAGCTGCATGGCGGTGACGGGGTGCGCCACGGCCAGAAGGTTGAGGAGCTATACCGCGACATTCGCGCCCTGCGCATCTATGAAGGCGCTTCGGATGTGCAGCGGGTGGTGATCGCGCGCCAGACCCTTGGCGCATTTCAGGGAGGCAAGTGAGATGCTAGGAGCGAGCGCACATAGCGATACATTCACCCGGGACAACCTGCCGTCGCAGGATCAATGGCCTGAGTTTTTGCTGGAGGGGTTTGACTACCCGGAGCGGCTGAATGTCGGGGTTGAGCTGACCGATGCCATGGTGGCCAAAGGCTTTGGTGACCATACAGCCTTGATCGGCAATGGCAGGCGGCGCACCTATAAGGAACTGGCAGACTGGACCAATCGGCTGGCCCATGTGCTGAGCGAGGACCTGGGCGTAACACCGGGGAATCGGGTTTTAATCCGCTCGGCCAATAACCCGGCCATGGTGGCCTGCTGGTTGGCGGCAACCAAAGTGGGTGCGGTGGTGGTCAATACCATGCCCATGCTGCGGGCCGGAGAGTTGGGGCAGATCGTCGACAAGGCCGAGATCAGCCATGCGCTTTGTGATACCCGGTTGATGGATGAATTGGTGACCTGTGCCAAAACCTCCAACTATCTGAAATCTGTTGTTGGCTTTGATGGCACCTCTAGCCACGATGCTGAACTGGACCGGCTGGCTCTGGAGAAGCCGGTGAACTATCAGGCAGTCGCTACCGGGCGCGATGATGTGGCGCTTTTGGGCTTTACCTCAGGCACTACGGGATCGCCCAAGGCGACGATGCATTTCCACCGGGACCTGTTGATCATTGCCGATGGCTATGCTCGTGAAGTGTTGGATGTGCAGCCCGAGGATATCTTTGTGGGTTCGCCGCCTTTGGCTTTTACTTTTGGCCTGGGGGGACTGGCGATTTTCCCGCTGCGCTTTGGTGCGACTGCAACCCTGTTGGAGAACGCATCGCCCCCGAACCTGATTGAGATCATTCAGAAATACCGGGCAACCGTCTGTTTCACCGCACCAACGGCTTACCGGGTGATGTTGCAGGCGATGGAGGAGGGGGCGGATCTCACCTCGCTCAGGGCGGCTGTCTCCGCCGGAGAGACCCTGCCATCGCCGGTCTATGAGGATTGGATCGCCAAGACCAGCAAGCCAATGCTGGACGGGATTGGTGCCACTGAGATGCTGCATATCTTTATCTCCAATCGGTTTTCCGATCACCGCCCTGCCTGCACCGGCAAACCGGTCAAGGGCTACCAGGTACGCATTTTGGACGGGGACGGCAATGAGGCACCGCGCGGCGAGGTCGGCCGACTGGCGGTCAAAGGGCCAACAGGCTGCCGCTATCTGGCCGATGACCGACAGGAGTCTTATGTGCAGGACGGCTGGAACGTGACCGGGGACAGTTTCAGGATGGACGCCGAGGGCTATCTGCATTTTGCTGCCCGCAATGATGATATGGTTGTCTCTTCCGGCTATAATATCGCCGGACCAGAGGTTGAGGCGGCGCTGCTGTCACATGAGGCGGTCTCTGAATGCGCAGTGATTGCGGCGCCCGATGAAGCCCGCGGTTCCATCGTCGAGGCGCATGTGGTGCTTACTGCCGGGCATATGCCCTCGGATGCACTGGTGAAACAATTGCAGGACCATGTGAAGGCGGGGATCGCGCCGTTCAAATATCCACGCTCGGTGGTCTTTACCAAAGCGCTGCCAAAGACCGAAACGGGTAAGATCCAACGGTTTCGGTTGAAACCCTAGCGCGGAGCAGGGGCAGGGGAGGCTGCCACTTTGCTGCCCCCCCCCCTGTTTTCCCTATCTCATGCGGCCTTTGCGGCCAGTTTCTGAACGCGCCCAAGCAAACGGTCCACTGTTTTGGGCTTGGGATGTGAGGCTGGGGCAAAGTAGCTGGTTTTGACTGGTTTCAAGCCTATAAAACCGAGGATCTGGCGTTCGGTCTGGCGCAGCATCGCATTGCCATAGAGCAGCCACATCAGGAATTTTGGCGTGTCTGCGGTAACAATCACCCGGCTGCTGCGACCCTTGAGCATTGGGGCAGGCATGCCCATCGTGGTGTTGCGGGTATCAAAGGCCCGGCCAGGCAGCAGGGTGCGATCAAACAGCCCTTTCAATTTTCCGGGCAGCCCGCCCCACCACATGGGCGTGGTGACCACAAAATGCTCACACCATTCCAGGTTCTGGAAAAAACGCTGTAAATCCGGCTCCAGAGGTTTGACCTCCGTGTAGCCGGCATAGCCATAGTCGATATCAAACTTCAGATCATTCAGATGCAGAATACGGACCTCGTGGCCATTGGCACTCGCCGCACGTTCATAGGTGAGGCTCAGGTCCTTGGACAGGGAGGTTTCGGCCGGATGGCCGTTCAGGACAAAGATTCGGGTCATCGGTTGCTCCATTATTGACTGCGGTCATTTATTTGGCAAATACTGACCGTAGTCAATAAATAAATGACCGCAGTCAATTAAATGTGAAATTGTCTTTGGACAAATTGACCATTCGGGACGCACGTGGCAGCAAGGAGCTATGGCAAGACAGATGCAGAAAAGAACGCTGGAGACACGTGCCCGGCTGGTTGCGGTGGCCAGGGAACTGGTGGCGGAAAGCGGTTATACCGCTTTCAGAACTGAAGAGGTGGTCCAGCGCGCAGGTGTTGCCAAGGGGACGTTTTTTTCCCATTTCAAGGATAAAGATGCCTTGATGGATCTCTTGATCGGCGCGGGGATCGATCGGCACCTTGATGACATGGCCCAGGCCACTCCGCCCGATACAATCAAAGAAGTGGTGGCCCTGCACCGGCCTCTGTTGAAATTCATGACGCAGGAACGCTATGTTTTTGACGTCATTTTGCGGCTCTCTGGCGCCGCTGCGGTGGAAGAAATCGGAGCAATTGCCACCACCTTTGGCCGATATATCGACTTGGTCGCTGGCTGGTTTGAGATGGGGCGTTTCCGCAGTGATGTTCCCGCAGTTCTTCTGGCCGAAGGTATGCAGGCTTTCCTGACGCAGGCCATGGCGCTGAATTTCTGTGCCTTGCATGATGATCAGAAGATGGAGGCCAGGCTGGAGGTCTATTTTCAGGCCTGGCTATGCCCAGAGGTCTGATCTTTGAGGTGCCAGGCCCGGCCTGTGGCTAGGGAAACAGTGTAGCCTGATCGCCGTCTTGCCATTGCGGGTATTTCTGCATGATCGCTTCAAACCTGCTGCTGGTCAAAAAACGCTCCAGCCAGGCCTGAAGGCTGGGCCAGGGCTGCGCGTCAAACCAAGTCTTGTCGATGAAAGCAAACTGCCGCACGAAGGGCAGAATGGCGTAATCTGCGATTGAGGCCTGACCAAAGATCCAGGTGTCGATCTGTTGATCGAGATCCGACAAAAACAAAGCGGCCTGCTGGCGCTGTGCTGTCGCATCTTCTTCCGGGTAGCGACTGGCATATTTGGTTCGGTCCAGGGCCTGTTTGAATGGGCCATCGGCCCTGGCAATCCAGTCCCAGCCACGATCAGGCATCATCAGCCAGTGTTCCGGGTCGTTTTGGCGCAGGGCCCAGATCATGATGTCGAGGCTTTCATCGATGACCTGCGCGGGGGTCACCAAACAGGGCACCGTGGCGCTGGGCGAGGCTTCGAGAAAGGCAGCGGGTTTGTCTCGCAGCACAATTTCGCGCAGCTCAACAGGCTGTTCGGCGGAGGCCAGCGCCAGACGGGCGCGCATGGCGTAGGGGCATCTGCGAAAGGAATATAGCGTGTGGGTCATAGGGACGATGGGTTCTCTGTATTTCTTTAAAGCCTGGCCTTTGCTGTTGTCTAAAAGGCAGGAGTTTTTTCGTCTTGTCGAGAGGGAGTTCATGGGGGCTCAGACACGAGGCCTTTCCTTCCGGACAACCCAGCGCTAACTGTGAAGAGATTACACCAAGATTACTATTTTGAGGGCCTGTCGCCACATGACTTCCTTTCCCAAAATCTGGTTTTTGCGTCACGGACAAACCCTGTGGAACGCCGAAAAACGTATTCAGGGGCAGTTGGAATCGCAACTGAGCCCCCTGGGCCAGGCCCATGCAGGGCAACAGGCGGAGCTGATGCGCCCCATATTGGCTAAGGCCCCAACCTGTTACGTATCGCCCCTGGGCCGGGCACGGGAAACAGCAGCGATTGCGCTGGTGGGGGCGGATTTGACCATCGACCCTCGATTGGCTGAGGCCCATGCCGGCGATCTTCAGGGCATGACCCTGCCAGAGGTGGAGGCACGGTTCCCCGAAATATGGGCAGACAACCCCTATCATCTGGATCTGTTCTGTGCCGCGCCCAATGGCGAAGGCTATGCCAGCTTTCATGCCCGTATCCTGTCTTTTATGCAGGCTTTGACAGGCCCCTCGGTGGTTGTGGCGCATGGGTTGCTGGGGCAGGTGATGCGCGGAATTGTTCTGGGGATGTCGCGTCAGGAAATGGCAAAGCTCTCAAACCAGCAGGGCTGTGTCTATGTTCTGGAGGAGGGGCGCGAGCAGCTTTTGCAGTAATCTGACTTTTTTGCAAAAAAATGCCATTGCCCCTCTTGCGCCCACCTCGGTCTTTGTCTAAATCCACGCTCATCGGGTCGTTAGCTCAGTTGGTAGAGCGCTTCGTTTACACCGAAGATGTCGGGAGTTCGAGCCTCTCACGACCCACCATTTACCCCCTTGAAAATAGTCAATTCCCTTTTGGGGGAAGTGTGTTTTGATAAGCGCTCCTAGGTTTTATGAACCTGTGGCTGTTTTAGCGGGCTTTTCGGATCTGAGTGAAAGCTGGAATTTGTGCTGCGTCTTGAAGGCGCTCAAGAGGGGGCACCCTGAGAAGTACTTATCTCTGCGCTTTCTGGCCTTGGGTCTCGTGTCTCATGCTCGCCTGGTTCATTGGGCAGTGCTCAATGCGACGCGTATCCTGTGTCTATTTCATGAGATTTATATCGATCTGGGTGAAGGGCATTGGACTGTTTTTTAGCCGCATGATGCATTGCTAGAGTCTGACGGGGGGTGTTAGGACTTTGCGAACAAATCTGCAGAGTTCCAAAGTATCCGTAGGAGACAACTCTTGTCTAACCCCCGTCCGACATTGACACTCACGCTGCGCCGCACTGGTGGTACGTCTTTGCAGAATTTCTTGATTCAAACCTCGCCGTTTGAATGGGTTGTGGATGAGCCGTTTAACAAAAATCGGATTTGGGGGCATTTGGTCAAGAAATTCCGGGAAGACAAGGATCTTGAAGCTCTTGAAGCCAGTATCGATTTGCTTCTGGAGGAACAGGTTAACATCAAGCATTGCGTCGAGGTTGTTCCGTTCGCGGTGACAAAAGTGTTGATTAAATGCGCCATGAAGCATGGCTATTTTTTCATTGTCTTGTCTCGACGTAACAGTATCCGCAGGCTGAGGTCGCTTTTCATGGCAATTTCGACCGATGCTTGGGAACCCGAACATGAGGCCGAAAAATACCCGGCAATCCTTTCCGGCGAAGTTGAACCTGCTCCGATAAATCTGGATGCGTTGGTCCGGCAATATAGAGGCGACCAGCTAAGGCTCGGACAAACTATCTTTCAGTTGAGGTATCAGAAAGCCGATTACGATTGGCTGGTCTTTGAAGAGCTTTATCAGGGGGAGGAACCCTTCTCAGTACATGCGGCCAAGTTGGCGGCCCGGATTGGCATAGATGTGTCGGCTGAGGGGTGGGACTGGGACAAGCTGAACGAAAGCGGCAAACAGAGCTCTTGTCAGATTGAGAAATTTGTCCCGAACTACGATGCGATGATGGAGATTTTGAAGGAAATCTGTATCGACTAGACTGCTCTAGGTAAGTCAATGAAGCGGACCGGCTTTTGGGGTGTTGTTATAGTCTGTAGGAGGGGCGCGGAAAGGGGTTTAGGCTCTCCTTTGGGTTGCTCTGACTCTGCGCGAGAGGCTTTTCTGGTGCTGACTCGGCGAGAAATGGCAAAGGTGGAAATTGCCGGCATTGGCGAAAGGCGAAGGGCAGGCGAACCTGCTTCTTTTGGTGGCCGGGGATTTCCTCTTTGAAGTGATGAAAATCAAATAGTTACAATGTTCTGACTATTTTTTTTGACCAAACCAACGAAAATGCCAAAACACCGCTTGACGATCCCCGAGCACTGGGAATATTACAGCCCAACATTCAGCAGCGACGCTGGATGGGCAGCACGCGGTTGTAGCTCAGCTGGTTAGAGTACCGGCCTGTCACGCCGGGGGTCGCGGGTTCGAGCCCCGTCAACCGCGCCACTGCCTGCCTGATTTGGGCATACCAAATTCCGCTCCGGATGGGGATGTGGTGAAAGCCACAGTAGAAGAAAATGCGCGGTTGTAGCTCAGCTGGTTAGAGTACCGGCCTGTCACGCCGGGGGTCGCGGGTTCGAGCCCCGTCAACCGCGCCACTTTCTTTTTGTCGCCCTGAGGGGCAGCCTGAAAAGGCAAAGATGCGCGGTTGTAGCTCAGCTGGTTAGAGTACCGGCCTGTCACGCCGGGGGTCGCGGGTTCGAGCCCCGTCAACCGCGCCACTTTTCTGAACTTACCAACCAAATCCTAAACCTACATTCTGTCATGGCAGTCCCGGGTTCTCGGATCAGAAAAAAATAGCGCACTATCGGCTGACAGTGCGCTAGGATAAGGGCCGACCAATTTTGCCTGCCTGTATAGGGGGAGCACCTTTAAGGGGCTGGAGGGACTGGTTCTGCCTGAACATCGTGACGCCAGGAGGTCAGGTCACCATTGACCCATTTGGTCAGGCGCTCCATGTCCAGGCTTTGCTCGGATTCCAAGTGCCGCAGCATGACCCGAACGCCGTGCTGGTAGCCGGCACGGTAGCTTTCTTCAGGATCGCTTTGGGTGCCCTCAAAACCAGCTGGGCGTTTGAACTTACTTTGCGGCATTACTCATCTCCAATCGCAATAGACAGCGCGTTAGCAGCAGTATCGCGAAAATTTGATAAGCAATTCTAAAGAAAGTTCACTTTTGCGCTCAATGCGCGCAAACTTGGGGCGCTGTCCCGTTAGGGGGCTTAGGTGCTGGGAGGGGCCCAAAATTCAGCGGGCTCCTCCCGTGGAGATTACTGTTTGGTCAGGGCGTCCAGAATACGTGCCCAGGAGCGCATGCCCTTGTGGAAACTCTTGAGGTCATACTTCTCGTTGGGCGAATGGATGGCGTCATCGTCATTGGCATAGCCAATCAGCATCGATTCCATGCCCAGGATGGACTTGAAGAACCCGGCGATTGGGATTGATCCCCCCATGCCGCAGAACACGGCTTCGCGGTTCCATTCGTCGGAGAGGGCATGGCGGGCCTTCTCAAACTCGGGGCGGGTGATATCCATCACCGAGGCCCTGGAGCCTTCTTTGTCATTGTCCCAGACCACTTTGCAGTCGGGTTTCAGCTGCGCCTCGATATGGGCGCGGATTTTGGCCTGCAGCGCATCCGGGTCCATGTCGCCCACCAGGCGGCAGGTGATCTTGCAATGCGCCTCAGAAGGGATGACGGTTTTGGAGCCGGCGCCGTTGTAGCCACCCCAAAGGCCGTTCACTTCCAGGGTTGGGCGGGCCCATTGCTGCTCAAGAATGGAGTATTTCTTTTCGCCATGGGCTTGGGTGTAGCCGGCGGTGTCGAGGTAATCCTTGGCGTCAAAACCCGAGGCCTCCCACTGGCGCAGCAGTTCGGCGGGAACTTCGCTGACGCCTTCATAGAACCCTTCGACAGCAACGGCGCCGCTCTCTTCGTCATAAAGCGAAGCAATGATCCGGGAGAGTTCGCGCAGCGGGTTAAGGCCGGGGCCGCCGTAATGCCCGGAGTGCAGGTCGATCTTGGGGCCAACCAAGGTGAACTCCTCCTTGAGCATGCCGCGCAGCTGCGAGGCAATCGAGGGCACGCCGCGAGAGACCATCGAGGTGTCACAGATCAGGGCAAAATCCGCTTTCAGCTCTGCCGCATGTTCTTCCATGAACGGGATCAGGGACGGGGAGCCGCTCTCTTCTTCGCCTTCAAAGAAGAAGGTGATGCGGCAGGGCAGGGAGCCATGGATGGTCTTCCAGGCACGACAGGCCTCGACAAAGGTCATCAGCTGGCCCTTGTCATCTGATGAGCCGCGACCACGGATCACGGTGCCCTGTTCGGTCTCTTCCAGCTGGGGCTCAAATGGCGGGGTATCCCAGAGGTTCAGCGGATCGACGGGTTGCACATCGTAGTGGCCGTAAAACAGCACATGTGGTGCATCGGTGTTTTCTTCGCCAACATGGCCCACGACCATGGGATGGCCGGGGGTCACGCGTTTCTCGGCCTTGATGCCGATGCTGTTGAGGTCCTCGACCAGCCAGTCGGCTGCCTTGTCACAATCGGCCTTAAAGGCGGGGTCGGTGGAAATGGATTGGATACGCAAAAGCTCCAGCAGGCGCTCGGTTGCAGCATCAAGATCTGTGTCAATCCGATCTAGCACGTCGTTAAGGGACATCATGGTCTCCGGAAATTATCGTGGGTTTATGGTTTTCTTGGCGGAACCCTATCAGCCTCCCCTGCGGGGGGCCAGATCTACTACAGGGAGAAAACGCCCTTCAGTCAGGGGTGACCTGGCGGCGCTTTTGCAAGGTAATTCGGGACGAATCTGCGCGATGCTGCCTGATCCTGTAGGTAGGGATTTGGGTGGCAGTAGATCGCAGCAGTGGCGGTTTGGTTTCCAATAGGCGGCTAATTTCGCTTTTGTCGCAGGTCAAATGGCGCGATTGGCGCCAAAGAGGACGCAGGGCTTCTTGCCGTGCTTTTGCTATAGGTCTATTTGACCTGTATCAAAGTTGTGAGGGTGTGAGGCGCGTATCCGGTTGATCAGAGCGCGCACATTTGTTACTCATTCATGAATGTGAATGGGTTTATGACCCGAAAACTGCGTGACAGATACACAGCCTGTGGTGCCTGACGTTGGGCCCCCAAGATAGCTATGGAGAAGCCGGTGGACTATTCCGCGAAACTCGATGCCGCCATTGATCGTCTTCACGAAGAGGGGCGCTATCGCACCTTTATCGACATCGAGCGTAAAAACGGCCAGTTTCCTCATGCGGTCTGGACCCGCCCCGATGGCAGCACTCAGGAGATTACGGTCTGGTGTGGCAATGACTACCTCGGCATGGGCCAGAACCCGGTTGTTTTGCAGGCCATGCACGAGGCAATCGATGCCACCGGAGCGGGCTCCGGCGGCACCCGTAATATTTCCGGCACCACAGTCTATCACAAACGTCTTGAGGCGGAACTGGCGGACCTGCATGGCAAAGAGGCCGCGCTGCTGTTCACCTCGGCCTATATTGCCAATGATGCAACGCTTTCGACCCTACCCAAGCTGTTCCCTGGCCTGATCATCTATTCGGATGCGCTGAACCATGCCTCAATGATTGAAGGGGTGCGTCGCAACGGCGGAGCCAAGCGGGTGTTCCGCCACAATGATGTAGCGCATCTGCGTGAACTGCTGGAAGCAGACGATCCGGCGGCGCCAAAGCTGATTGCCTTTGAATCGGTCTATTCGATGGATGGCGATTTTGGCCCGATTAAGGAAATCTGTGATCTGGCCGATGAATTTGGTGCGCTGACCTATCTCGATGAGGTCCATGCTGTCGGGCTCTATGGTCCGCGTGGTGGTGGGGTGACCGAGCGGGATAATCTGGCCCATCGTATTGATATCATCAACGGCACATTGGCCAAGGCCTATGGGGTGATGGGCGGCTATATCGCCGCCTCGCCCAAGATGTGTGACGCAATCCGCTCCTATGCGCCTGGTTTCATCTTCACGACCTCGCTCTCCCCTGCGGTTGCAGCGGGTGCCGCGGCCTCTGTTGCCTATCTCAAAGACCACCCAGAGCTGCGCGAAAAGCACCAAGAGCTGGCCAAGGTTCTGAAACTGCGCCTGAAAGGTCTGGGCCTGCCGATCATTGATCATGGCAGCCATATTGTTCCTGTAATGGTGGGCGACCCAGTCCACACCAAAAAGCTCAGCGATATGCTCCTGTCGGAGTTCGGCCTCTACGTGCAGCCGATCAACTACCCAACCGTCCCTCGCGGCACAGAACGGCTGCGGTTTACACCATCACCAGTACATGGCCCCTCCGAGATCGACCATCTGGTGCAGGCGATGGACAGTCTCTGGTCGCATTGTGCGCTGAATCGTGCCGAATTGGCGGGTTAGCGCACAGTTTTGTGTTCAAAACAGTTGAGTGTGTTATATTTCCCTTAATGAAAAGGTTCGGGCGAATCATGGGGTGATTCGTTTAGTACCGATTGATGTCGATTGCGGCAGGCTATGATGGGACAGCGGGCATGATTAGGCGCCTCACTTTGCGCAAGTCGAAGGAGCACGAGGAATCCTCTGCTCCCAAGAGCTTCGATGACTATGAACTGCGCCTCGGTGACATGATGCGCGGCGAACGGGCCACCTTGGGGAAATCCCTGCTGGATGTGCAACGTGAGCTCCGCATCAAGGCCTCCTACATCGCTGCAATTGAAAATTCCGATCCTTCTGTTTTTGACACGCCCGGTTTTATCGCCGGGTATGTGCGTTCTTACGCCCGCTATCTGAACATGGATCCCGAAATTGCCTTTGACACCTTCTGCCGCGAAAGCGGCTTTGCTGTGGCCCATGGCATGTCTTCCGAGGCCTCCTCGCGTAAGGTGGCTGCAGCGCCTGTGACCGCAACCGGTGGTTTGGGCAGCGGTGCCTTTACCGCGCCAACAACGCCTTTTGCTCCTGCCGCGAGCGGCATGCTCTCACAGATTGAGCCACGTGCCATTGGGTCGTTGATGGTTTTGGTAGGGTTGATCGCAGGGATTGGCTATGGCGGCTTGAGCATCCTAAAAGAAGTGCAGCAGGTGCAGTTTGCCCCTGTTGAGCAAACGCCGCTGGTTCTGGCCGATGTTGATCCGTTGCAAGGCGTTGCGCGCAGCACTGGCGCGCAGGCCGATGCCGCCAATGAGACAGATATCGCGACAGCAGCGCTGGATCGTCTGTATCGCCCACAGGCACTTGATGTGCCGGTACTGGTTGCGCGCGATGCGCCTATCGCAACGCTGAACCCCGGTAGCCTTGGCAATTTTGCCGTGCCTGAATTGCCCAGCCTGACCCTCGCTGAGGCGAGTGCTCCCTTGGCAGAGCCTTCGGGACTGGTGCCGCAGGTTGTTGAAGCGGTGTCCCCTGGTGTTGAAATGGTCGCCGTGCGCCCCTCCTGGGTGCAGGTCACTGCGGCAGATGGTTCCGTCATTTTTGAGGCGATCATGAATGCAGGCGACAGTTTCTCGGTTCCGCTGACCGAAGAGGCGCCAAAATTGCGCACAGGTGAGAGCGGCGCGATCTACTTTGCCGTCAATGGCAATCATTTTGGCCCTGTTGGTGATCGCGGCCAGGTGAGCAAGAATGTCGACCTGTCAGTGGATGGCGTGTTGGAGCGTTTTGAAGTCGCTGATTTGACTGATGGGAAAAACAGTGCCTTGGCCACCATGGTTGCGGCTCTGCAAACACAACCCGCCTCCGAATAAATCTCATATCAAGCAGGTATTGATGAAAGCTCCCTGATTGGGGGCTTTGCTTGTTGACGACCCAAAGAAAACCTCTCTGTTGGGGGTGGCAAGCTGCCCCGCCCCATTGCAGCGCCAGTGCAGAGACCGTATCTAACTGGCAACGAGGGTCAACCGGGATCAGCCTGCATGTCGATGAATCACATTCGCCCCTGGCGCAATATCGAGCGCCGCAAGAGCCGCCAGATCCATGTCGGGAACGTGGCCGTTGGTGGCGATGCGCCAATTGCGGTTCAGACCATGACCAACACGATAACCACGGATGTGGCGGCCACCATTGCCCAGGTGCAGGCCGCCGCCGAGGCTGGCGCGGATCTGGTGCGGGTCTCTGTACCGGATGAGGCTTCCTCAAAGGCCCTGAAAGAGATTGTCGCAGAAAGCCCGGTGCCAATCATCGCGGATATCCATTTTCACTACAAACGCGGCATCGAGGCCGCCGAGGCTGGGGCTGCCTGTCTGCGAATTAATCCAGGTAATATCGGTGATGAAAAACGCGTGGCCGAGGTGATCAAGGCGGCGCGCGATCATGACTGCGCTATCCGGATTGGCGTCAATGCAGGCTCGCTGGAAAAGCACCTGCTCGACAAATACGCAGAGCCCTGTCCGGATGCCATGGTGGAAAGCGGGCTGGATCACATCAAGATCCTGCAGGATCACGACTTTCACAACTTCAAGATCTCGCTCAAGGCCTCGGATGTCTTTATGACCTCCGCCGCCTATATGCAGCTGGCCGAGGCCACAGATGCGCCAATCCATATTGGCGTGACCGAGGCAGGAGGCTTTGTTTCCGGAACTATCAAATCCGCGATCGGGCTGGGGCAGCTTTTGTGGATGGGCATTGGTGACACCCTGCGGGTCAGCCTCTCGGCGGATCCGGTTGAGGAGGTCAAGGTTGGCTTTGAGATCCTCAAATCCCTTGGGCTGCGCCATCGCGGCGTCAATATCATTTCGTGCCCCTCCTGCGCGCGGCAGGGGTTTGATGTGATCAAGACGGTTGAAGCGCTAGAGGAGCGTCTGGCCCATATCCACACGCCGCTGAGCCTGTCGATCATCGGCTGTGTGGTGAATGGCCCTGGCGAGGCGCTGATGACCGATGTTGGCTTTACCGGCGGCGGTGCCGGATCGGGCATGGTCTATCTTGCAGGCAAGGCCAGCCACAAGATGAGCAATGAGGCCATGGTGGACCATATTGTCGAAGAGGTGGAGAAAAAGGCCGCTGAAATCGACGCCAAAGAGGCCTTGGAGGCCGAGGGCTGATCAGCGCCTTAAAGCGCGGCTAAATAATAAAGGGCGCCAATGTTGGCGCCCTTGTTTTTCGAATACGGGTAATTGGATCAGCTGTTTTCTTCGCGCTGCTCGTCCACCAGAATTTTCAGCTGATCGGCCGGCAGGTAGCCGCGCAGCAGCTCGTTGCCCAAAACAAAGGTCGGGGTGCCAGAGATCGCCAGGTTCTGCGCCAGAGCACGGGTGCGGCGCAGCTCATTTGTGACCGCCTCTGAATCCATTGCTGCCAAAATCGCATCGGCGTCGAGCGACAGCCCATCCGCCAGACGGCGCATGGTGACTTCGTTTACGTCGCTGGTGATTTCCACCAGGGCCTCATGGATCTGTTTGTAGGCCTCATCCCCTGCCACGTGTTTTGCAGCAACCGCAAAGCGGGAGGCAAAGACCGAGGCCTCTCCCAGAATGGGGAACTCTTTGACGATGAGCCGGATATTCCCGTCTGCTTCCAGGAGCTTGGCCACCTCTGGTGCGGCTTTGCGGCAATAGCCACAGCGGTAGTCCATAAACTCAACCAGGGTAATGTCGCCCTCAGGGTTGCCGCCGACCCAGGAATAGCCATCGTTGTGCAGCTCTTCCAGATTGGCGGCGACCATGGCCTGGTCCCGGTTGGCCTCATCTGCGGCCTGTTGCTGTTCCAGCAGGTTTACCGCCTCCAGGATCACCTCTGGGTGCTGCATCAGATAGGCGCGGACTTCCGCCCCAAAGGCGGCGCGTTCCTCTGCGGTCATTGCGCCAACATCAAAGGCCTGTGCCGGAAGACTGCTCAATGTGAGCGCCGCTGCAGTTGCGAGCCCTGTGGCCATGCGCGAAAGAGGTTTCATCGTCTTTTCCTTTTTTGACTTTGTTCATAGGCCAACACAACGTCCTGGGCGCGGCGCCAGGTGGCAGAGCCACGTGGCAACAGTGCGACGGCACGTTTTGCGTGAAGGCCTGCGTCTTCAAAACGCCCGGCAAGAGCGTAGCGTTCGGCGGTCACCAAGGCTGCCATACCGTTTTGACCGGTCTTGGCATAGGCCTGTGACATATCCCGCAGGACCAGTGCATTGCGAAAATCCAGTGTGCGGGACTTTTCCATTGTTCTGAGCGCAGCACCTGGTGCGCCTGCGGCCAATTGTGCGCGCCCATAGTTGGCCAGAACCAGAGAGTCGGAGGGCGCCAGCTGAACGGCGCGGGCAAAACTGTTCTTTGCCTGGGCCCAGCGGCGGTTTTCAAACAAGATCTGACCTTTGAGCTCGTGATAGAAGGCATCATTGGGTCGGATTGCCAAGGCACCATCAATGCCGCGCAGTGCTTTTTGCAGGTCATTGCGCCGATGATAGGCAATGGCTTCGCGCATCAGGCGGATATCCCGGTGGGTTTCTTCTTTGGCCCGGCGCAGGCTCCATTTCGGAGAGCGTTTAAAGGCTGAGAGCGTGCCACGAATGCGAGCAAACCAATAGTTGGCCTGCGGGTCAGTTGCCCCACTGCGACCATGCGAGGTGGCAAAGGCTTCGGCGGCACGGATCCGGTCGCGGCTCAAAGGGTGCGAGCGCATGTAGGGATCCTGGTTTGCGGCGCTCAGCACTTCTTGGCCCGCAAAAAGCCTGTGCAGATCGACCAGCCCCTGTGGGTCAATACCTGCAGCCTTGAGATACCGCGCAGCGGCGCGATCGGCTGAGGATTCTTCGGCGCGGGTATGGGATAAAAACCCACGCAAAGCAGATGTCTGGGTGCCTATCGCGATCCCGCCTGCGGCCTCGCTGGCGCCCGCAGCAGCTGCGAGGGCGGCCAGCGCAAGGCCCAGCCCGGCTGCGGATCCTGCCGAGCGCTGGTTTTGCATGCGTCGGGCCAGGTGGCCATTGGAAATATGGGCGGCCTCATGTGCGATCACCGCCTGCAGCATTTCTGGATTTCTGGCCTTTAGGATCAGGCCGTAGTTGATAAAAATCGTGCGGCTGTCCAAGACAAAGGCGTTAAACCGTGAATCATTGACCACCAGAATGCGCAGGCGTTTTGCATTCAACCCGGCAGCCCGCAAGACCGGCGCGGCCAACTTTGACAGCCCCTGTTCGACACCCGCGTCCCGCAACAGCGTGATCGACGCCGCCTGAACACAGGTAGCGGTATAGACAAGCAGGCAAAACACCACGGCCGGGATTGACGCCAGCCGAGAGAAACGGTCAAAAGTCATGCGCGCACCATGGGAGATCATCATGCGAAACTCAAGCAGATCAAACGTCGATCCCTTCATTGTGATGGATGTGATGGAAGCTGCACGCCAAGCGGAAGAGCAGGGCCGTCACATTATCCATATGGAAGTCGGCCAGCCTTCTACCGGTGCGCCGATGGCGGCGCGGCGTGCCCTGGCGGATGCGCTGGAAAACAATAGCTTGGGCTATACAGTGGCCCTGGGGCTGCCAGCGCTGCGGCAACGGATCGCGCAGCTCTACGGGGAATGGTACAATGTCGACCTGAACCCGAACCGGGTGGTGGTGACGCCGGGCTCGTCCGGCGCCTTCCTGCTTGGTTTTACCGCCCTGTTTGACAGCGGTGACCGGGTTGGCATCGGCGCGCCGGGGTATCCCTCTTATCGTCAGATCCTGTCGGCACTGGGGCTGACCCCGGTTGATATTCAAACCGCACCGGAAAACCGGCTGCAACCGGTGGCCGCAGATCTGGAAGGGCTGGATCTGGCCGGGCTGATGGTGGCCTCGCCGGGCAACCCTACCGGAACAATGCTGGACCATGCGGCCATGGGGCAGCTGATTGATGCGGCGCGGGCGCAGAATGCATCGTTCATCTCGGATGAAATTTATCACGGGCTGGAGTATGAGGCAAAGGCGGTGACCGCTCTGGAGCTGACGGATGACTGCTACGTCATCAACTCCTTTTCCAAGTTCTTTTCGATGACCGGCTGGCGGGTAGGCTGGATGGTGGTGCCCGAAGATCAGGTACGGGTGATCGAGCGTCTGGCGCAGAACATGTTCATCTGTGCCCCACATGCCAGCCAGGTTGCTGCCCTGGCGGCGCTGGATTGTCAGGATGAGATGCGCGAGAACCTCGCGGTTTATGCCCGCAATCGCCAGCTGATGCTCGAGGGGCTGCCCGCTGCCGGCTTTGACAAGATCGCGCCGCCGGACGGGGCCTTTTACGTCTATGCCGATGTGTCGGATCTGACTTCGGATAGCCGCAGCTTTGCCGCAGAAATCCTTGAAAAGGCGGGTGTGGCGGTGACGCCGGGGCTGGATTTTGACCCCATCCGTGGTGCCACCACGCTGCGGTTTTCCTACGCACGCGGCACCGCAGATATTGAGGAGGGCCTGTCGCGGCTCAAACAGTTTATGGCGGCCCGTGGCTGAACACTGGGCGTAAAGTGGCAAACAGGTCGGCCGCCTGTTTGATCTGCGGCCTTCGGCGGCTAGGGTAGCAACAAGACCATAAGCAAAGAACAGGGCAGGGCAGGACATGGGCAGATTAAACGCAATGGTGACGGCCCTGTGGCTGGCTGGGCTTTGCCTCATAGGCGCTGTTGCCTCGGCGCAGGAATTCAGCGGTCTGGCCCGGGTCAACGGCGAAATGTCTCGGGTCAAGGATGCGGGCAAAGGCGCTGAGATCCAGCTGGGGCTGAGCCAAGGGGTGCCATACCGCCTGTTTACTCTGGATGGGCCCGCGCGATTGGTGTTGGATTTTCTAGAAGTCGACTGGGCAGGCCTCAGCCCGGATGAGTTTTTGACCGGCGAGTCCGTCACATCTGTGCAGTTTGGCACCTATGTGCCGGGATGGTCGCGGATGGTTCTGGAGCTCGCCGGGCCAATGGCTGTCGAGGCAGCAGCGCTGGAGGTCGATCCGGTGACGGCAGCTGCCTTGCTCAAGGTGGCATTGCACCCCAGCACGCCAGAGGACTTTGCCAGGGCCGCCGGAGCTCCACAGGATATGCGTTGGGATCTGCCCGCGCCGCAGGCGCTGAATGTAGCGCCGCAACGGGATGAAAACGCGCCTCTCCTGGTGGTGCTGGATCCGGGCCATGGCGGCATTGATCCAGGTGCCCAGGCCGAAGGTGGCGTGGTAGAGAAAGACCTGATGTTGCAGTTTGCGCTGGAGCTGGGCGAGATCCTGGTGCGTTCGGGTCAATTTGCCGTGCAGGTCACCCGCGATGGCGATTACTTTGTCTCCTTGGAACGCCGCACCGCACTGGCCCATCAGGCCGGGGCTGACCTGTTTATTTCTCTGCACGCGGATTCGCTCACCCAGGGTCATGCGCATGGCTCCACCGTTTATACCCTGTCACAAGAGGCCAGTGATGCGGCCTCGGCCAGCCTGGCAGAGCGCCATGATCGTGCAGATCTTTTGTCTGGTACCGACCTCAGCCATACAGATGATCTGGTTGCCGGGGTGATGCTGGATCTGGCACGCCAGGAAACCCAGCCGCGTAGTGAAGCCCTTGCACGGGCCTTGGTTGCCGGGCTGAAGCTGCAGGGCAGGCCAGTCAATCGCAAACCATTGCGGTCAGCCGGGTTCTCGGTGTTGAAATCGGCCGATATTCCATCGGTTCTGGTCGAGATCGGTTTTATGTCCAGTGCCCGTGATCTGGCCAATCTGCAAGATCCCGAGTGGCGTCGACAAACGGCCACCGCCTTGCTGAAGGGGCTGATTGACTGGCGCATCGAGGACGAGGCACGCCGGGCCCTGATACGCCAATAGCCCAAGTGCCCTTCACCTGAGCAAGCGGCGGATGCGGAAGCCTTTGAGAGAGGGCTTTGATTCCACGGTTTGCCGGTATTTTGAGGGAAAGCCTCAGATCACCGGGGCATTGCACGGTGTTTTTCCCCCTTTGGCGGCATCTTTCCGCTGTTTCCGCTTTTGACCCCGGGCCTTTGCCCTCCTATATAGGCGACACCCCGCGAGAAAGGCTCCCATCCGTGCTCAGGTTTATTCTTTCCTTCTTTGGTTCCATCTTCAGCACCGTGACCCTGGGCATTGCCATGGTGGCGCTGACACTAGGGGCGATTTTCTGGATCTATGGGCGCGATCTTCCCAGCCATGAATCCTTGTCGCAGTATCAGCCGCCGACCATCAGCCGGATCTATTCCGGTGAGGGACGAATGATTGATGAATTTGCCAAGGAACGGCGCCTGTTCACCCCCTCCGCCGACATCCCGGATATGGTGAAACAGGCCTTCATCTCGGCGGAAGACAAGAACTTTTACTCCCACAAGGGCTATGATGCCCGTGGTATCGCAGCCGCCGCAGTTGAGGCGGTGCGTTCGCGCGGGGATAACGTTCGCGGGGCCTCGACAATCACCCAGCAGGTGATGAAGAACTTCCTGCTGTCGGGCGACCGCAAAGCGGCACGAAAAATCAAAGAGATCATCCTCGCCACCCGGCTGGAGGAGACCCTGAGCAAGGATCAGATCCTTGAGCTCTATCTCAATGAGATTTTCCTTGGCCAGAACTCTTACGGGGTGACGGCTGCGGCGCAGAGCTATTTCAACAAAACCCTGGGGGAGCTGGCCCCCCATGAGGCTGCCACTCTGGCCTCGATGCCCAAGGCGCCGGGCAAGTTCCACCCGGTGCGCGGCAAGGAGCGCCTAACCGAGCGGCGAGACTATGTGCTGCGCGAGATGTTTGAAAACGGCTATATCTCCGAGGCGGTCTATAAGGTCGAGATCCAGCAGCCGCTGCGCTCGGTCCAGAATGGTGATTTCCCCAGCTTCCGCACCACATTGCCGCCGCGCGACTATTTCTCGGATGAAATCCGTCGCCAGCTCTCCGAAGATTTCGGCGAGGGCGAGTTCTTTACCGGCGGCTTGTCGGTGCGCGCGACCATTGACGCTGAGATGCAGACCGAGGCCGCCGATGCACTGCGCACAGGGCTGCAGAAATATGATCGCTCGCGCGGGATTTGGATCGGCACAGGCGTGAGCCTTGAAGAGGCGGTGCTTGGGGATGAGCCCAGCTGGCGTGAAGCCCTGGCAGAGGCCGAAGTGCCGCGTGATATCACGCTGGGTGGCAAATGGTATCCGGCGGTTGCGCTGGAGGTCGGTGACAAGGCCCTCGTCGTTGGTGTTGAGGGACAAACCGGCACTGGCCAGGTGCCGCGCGATGACATCAAATGGATGAAGGGCAGCTTCAAGGATAATATCACCCGTGGGGCTGTGGTTCACGTGCGCGCTGTCACCGCAGATGACGGCAGTCTCAGGCATTGGTCCCTGCGTCAGGTGCCAGAGGTTCAGGGCGGCTTTGTGGCGATGGACGTGAACACCGGCCGGGTTCTGGCCATGCAGGGCGGGTTCTCCTATCAGCATTCGGTGTTCAACCGGGCCACCCAGGCACAGCGCCAGCCGGGCTCCAGCTTTAAGCCCTTTGTCTATGCCGCAGCGCTGGACAGTGGCTATAGCCCGGCGACCATCGTTATTGACGCCCCGATTGAGATCAACACACCCCAGGGGCTGTGGCGCCCCAAGAACTCGTCGAACAAATTCTATGGCCCAACGCCTCTGCGGACAGGCATTGAGCAGTCGCGGAACCTGATGACCATTCGTCTGGCCCAGGAGGTCGGCATGCCGGTTGTTGCGGGCTACGCCGAACGTTTTGGCGTTTACAACAATATGGGGGCCTTCCTGGCGAACTCGCTAGGGGCCGAGGAAACCACACTCTACAAGATGGTGGCGGCCTATGCGATGTTTGCCAATGGCGGCGAGAGGGTGCAGCCGACTCTGGTGGACCGGGTGCAGGACCGCTATGGGCGGACCATCTATCGCCATGATGATCGCGACTGTGTGGATTGTTCCGCGCCGGGACTGCCAGCGGGGCAGTCTCCGCGTATCGACACCAACCGGGAACAGGTGATGGACCCGATCACTGCGTATCAGCTCAGCTCGATGATGAAGGGCGTGGTGGATCGCGGCACGGCCTCCAGTGTGATCAACCTGCCAGTGCCAACGGCAGGCAAGACCGGGACCACCAATGATTCCCGCGATGTCTGGTTTGTCGGTTTCACCTCCAACATCGTTGCCGGCTGCTACATGGGATTTGACCAGCCGCGCCCAATGGGGCGGGGCGCCTATGGCGGCACCATGTGTGGCCCTGTGTTCCAACAGTTCATGAAGGTGGCCACAGAGAAATTTGGTGGCGGACCCTTTGAAGTGCCCGAAGGCGGCCATTTCATCAAGATCGACCGCTATACTGGCGCACGGCTCCCCAACAGCGCTTCGGGCGCCTATGTGGTGGCTGAATATTTCCGTGACGGGGCCGAGCCCATCTTTGGCCTTGCTTTTGACGGTGGTTTTGCCATGGGATCTGATCTGCCGCTGCTGGAAGAGGTGCAGCAATCGGGACGCCAGGTGACGACCTCAAGCGGTGGCACTGCCGTTCTGGGGCCAAAGGCCACTTTTGGGACGATTACCTCTGGTGGGCAGTACTAGCGCACTTGGCCAGAGAATGAGGCTCTTTGGGGGCCGTTTCCTAGGCGATCAGGGCCTGCGTTTCTGGACGTGTCAGGCAGAGTCTCGCTGTGGGGCCAAAACTTTCTGGATGGCCGCGCAGTTCTGGCATGCAGTCAAACAGACTGAACAGGGCCGGAGGGCCAAGGGCTTCAAGCGCTTGATCGCCGGGAAAGAAGCTCTCGGTCGGGCAGTTTTCGGCATAGATTATTTCGTGCTGCTCCAGCAGCAAATGCACATAGGTGACGCTGCCACCGGGTTGGCGGCGAATGCTGTGGTCATTGATCAGATGCTGCGCGGCAGACAGAACTTCGTTGGTGTCAAACAACATGCGGGTTGTCGGCCCGGTCAGCAACATGCGGTGCTGCGGCGAAACCCATAGATCCCGGCTGGTACCAAGTGTGCCTGCTGCAATGCGGATCGGTGCCCAGTCTCCCATCGCGGGAACTGTGGTTTTGCCGACCCAGCGCACGGGTTGAAAGCCATTGTCGCGCGTCAGTACCAGATCCCCCTGAACCAGCTCCTCGATCGGCACTGCACCTGAAGCGGTGGAAATCCGAGTGCCAGCGACAAAGCAGACAATGTTTTCGATATTGGTGAAGTTTACTGTTGAACCGTCTAGCAGTGTCGCGGTTCCGCTCATAGTGCCATCATCGCTGGTGGATGTGATGTTCAGAGAGCCCGGATCAAGGAGCCCATTGAAGTCCAGCGTGTCAAAATCGGTGCCGCCCTCACCGCCATCAATGGTGATGCTGGCAGAGCCTGCCTCTCCGGTATCGGTGAGTGAAAACGTATCTTTGTCGAAGCCGCCGAAGGCCGTATCGCCTTCTCCGACCAAGAGGTAGTCTGTGCCACTGCCGCCATCCAGAGAGTCACTTCCGGTGCCGCCCTCCAAAGTGTCGTTGCCGGCCTCGCCAAAGAGAGTGTCATCACCGGCCCCACCAGAAAGTGAGTCATCCCCTGCTTCGGCTGTCACAACGGGAAGGGTAAACTGGATATCCGTGACCATGTAGTCCGAGCCATCGGTCAGGTCAGTTTGCATATTGGCTGTCAGAACCAGTTGGTCGAAATCTCCGACCCCACTGATGGACACGGAAGCAGCGCCGCTGCCCAGGGCATCTTCGGTGAAATCGCCTTCGGCAACCAGAACGCCGTTGTCATAGACGGCCCAGTGGCCGACCTCTCCGAAAGTATCAGTATAAAGGTGCTCGACACCAAAAGTGATTTCATCAACAGGTTGATCCAGATCGACAATAAGCGCTTCAGATTCACCAGTGGCGGTATCATAGCCGATTTGGGCGGTGACCGCACTGTCACTGTCGGTAATGGCTCCAGCGACACCAAACCCGCTACCGAAGTAGTCAAGGCTCGCTGCGCCACCACCGATGCCGGTGGCTGTGACGCTGTAGCCATTGCCAGTATCTGTTACATTCGAGTCGTTGATCGTCACCGCTGTTGGGCTGAGATCAGAAAGCTGATTTGTGTCGCCGTAGATGAGATCGTTGCCGTCGCCGCCGTCGATACTGTCCAGGCCACTCCCGCCAAACAAATTGTCGTTGCCCAGGCCGCCATCCAGGGTGTCGGCACCTTCGCCGCCTTGTAATGTGTCGCTGCCTGCGCCGCCAGACAGAGAGTCGTTGCCGGCCCCTCCCAGTACGGAATCAGCGCCGTCACCAGCCAAGACGGTGTCGTTCCCTGCTCCGGCCAAGACTGTGTCATCATTGCCGGAGGCACCGCCGCCATTTGCGTTGTCGATCTGGTCGCCATCGGCATCCGTGTAATCCTCATCGATCAGATCGTCCCCGATGGTGCCGTCAATTTCTTCATCGTCGTCGGTATAGATCGGAACCGTTGTGCTGATGCCGGCATCCAGGGTTTTCACTGGGCCAAAGTCCGAAGTGAAATAGACATTTCCGTCGGTGCCCAAAGTGTAGGTGCCAGGCTCAGTTTCATTGGTGTAGTAAGTGTCACCAATAAATCCCGACCAGGTCCAGCTTCCGGTACCAATTACTGAATCTGCCTCAAAGTAGATGACCTCACCGGAGATAGCATCCCCGATGTCTAATGAACTGTCTCCGAGTGTTACCAAATAACCTAGCTGCATCTAGTCGGCTTTCTGTATTTTTCGGAAAAGTGAAGCGAGGGAACATTGCTAGGTGTTTTGCCGCTTGTTTCCGGGATGTTGGGAGGATTAGATAAATCAAAAGTGATAAAGCTACCTTTCACACCAGCGCAAAATCTGCTTCAAATTTGAACTGGTTGCGGAGGATGGAACGTTCGAGACCCTGCTGCTCCGTCTTAGGTGGATCGGGCAATGGAGTGGGGCAACGAAGAAGGCCCCGGCTGCGCTGCTTGCTCGCAGGACAGGACTGGTTTATCACCCAAGCCTGACACGTAAGTTCAAGGACATACCATGCGCGCTGAGACCCAAAATACCGTGGCCGAGATCGAGAAGTCTCTGGAGCTTCTGGCCCAGCGTCTGAACTGGGAAACAGCCGAATACCGGTTGGAGGAATTCAACGCGCGTGTTGAGGATCCCAACCTCTGGGATGATGCTGAGGCGGCGCAGAAACTGATGCGTGAGCGGCAAAATCTGGTGGATGCCATCGACACCTACAAGGGGATCAAACAGGACCTGGCTGATAACGTCGAGCTTATCGAACTGGGCGAGATGGAAGAGGACGAAGAAGTCATCACCGACGCCGAAGAGGCCCTGAAAGCGCTTAAGATCTCAGCCGCCGAAAAAGAGCTGGAAGCCCTGCTCGACGGGGAGGCCGACAGCAATGACACCTTCCTTGAGATCAACTCGGGGGCGGGCGGCACCGAGAGCTGCGACTGGGCCTCGATGCTGGCGCGGATGTATGTGCGCTGGGCCGAAAAAAAGGGCTACAAGGTTGAGCTGCAGTCCGAAAGCGCGGGCGAAGAGGCTGGCATCAAATCCGCCGCCTACAAGATCACCGGCCACAATGCCTATGGCTGGTTGAAATCTGAAAGCGGCGTACACCGTTTGGTGCGCATCTCCCCCTTTGATTCCGCCGCCAAACGGCACACCTCATTCTGCTCGGTTTGGGTCTACCCGGTGGTGGACGACAATATCGAGATCGATGTGAACCCGGCGGATATCCGCATTGATACCTATCGCTCCTCCGGGGCGGGCGGTCAGCACGTGAACACCACCGACTCGGCGGTGCGGATCACCCACCACCCCACCGGCATCGTTGTGACCTCTTCTGAGAAATCCCAGCACCAGAACCGTGACATCGCCATGAAGGCGCTGAAATCGCGGCTGTATCAGCAAGAGCTGGACCGCCGGAACGCCGCCATCAACGAAGCGCATGAAAACAAGGGGGATGCGGGCTGGGGAAGCCAGATCCGCTCTTACGTGTTGCAGCCCTACCAGATGGTAAAAGATCTGCGTACCAGCCATGAGACCTCTGACACCAAAGGGGTGCTCGACGGTGATCTGGACGGGTTTATGGCGGCAACTCTGGCGTTGAACGTTGCGGGCAAAAGCCGCTCTGAAGCGCAGGGCGAGTAACCTCGTTGGCCTCAGTCTGGCTCCCAGTGAGGCAGGCGAGGCACATCGCAAAAAAGCTGGATAGGGGTGCGGGAGATTTCCGCACTCTTTTTGCTGCCTGCCTGCTCCTTTCCATTCTCTGGCCTTGGATCAGAAAGATGCACCTTTGAATTTTTGAGAAAGAGGCGTTTTTCCAAGCGATTTAAAAGGTTAGCTTTAGGTGCGGCTTTTCAGATGTGATTTCCAGCGCTAGGCTGATCTGGAATGACTGCTGGAGCAACCTTTGATGTATGAACCCTATGGATCAGCGCAGGAGCTGGTGACGAAACTGCGCAGTGGTGCTGTCAGTACCGTGCAGGTGATGCAGGCGACGCTGGATCGGATTGATGCGCTAAATCCGCAGCTGAATGCTATAGTTGCGCTCCGTCCCCGTGAGGAGCTGATGGCAGAGGCTGCGGCTGCGGACCAGGCCACGACCCGCGGGGCGCTGCACGGGTTGCCAATGGCGATAAAGGATCTGGCCAATGTCAAAGGCATCGCCACAAGCCAGGGCTCGCCCTTGCTCAAGGAATTTGTACCGCCGCAGGACGAACTCTTCGTGGCACGTCTGCGCGCGGCTGGTGCCATTTTTATTGGCAAGACCAATACACCGGAATTTGGCCTCGGCTCTCATACGTTCAATCCGGTCTATGGCGCCACCAGCAATCCCTTTGATCTGGGGCGCAGCTGCGGCGGCTCGTCCGGTGGTGCGGCTGTCGCCCTTTCCGCCGGCTTGATCGCCTTGGCGGATGGATCTGACATGATGGGATCCCTGCGCAATCCGGCGGGCTGGAACAATGTCTATGGCTTCCGGCCGACCTGGGGCATGGTCCCGTCAGAACCCACTGGGGATCTGTTTATGCACCAGTTGGCCACACTTGGCCCAATGGCGCGCAGCCCTGAAGATATCGCCCTGTTGCTGGATGTGATGTCTGGCCCTGATCCGCGTCAGCCACTGACCCGGGGCCGCGAGGAGATGTTGCCGTTGCCAGAGGTGGCATCGATGCGCATTGGCTGGCTGGGGGACTGGGGCGGGGCCTTCCCGATGGAGCCCGGCATTCTGGAGACCAGCGAGGCGGCCTTGGCGCATCTGTCCAACCTTGGTCACAGGGTGGAGGCCGTGGCGGCTCCTTTCCCGGCAGAGGAGATCTGGGAGGCCTGGATCACACTGCGGTCGTTTGCGGTCGCTGCCGGGTTGCGGGCCTTTGACGGGCAGCGGTCAGGGCTGAAGGAAACGGCGATCTGGGAATTGGATCGGGGCCTGTCGTTCAGCGCCCAAGAGATACAGCGGGCCTCGGATCTGAGGTCAAACTGGCAACGCCGGGCAGCGGAGCTGTTCCAAAGTTATGATGCACTGGTTTTGCCTGCGGCGCAGTGCTGGCCCTTTCCGTTGGATCAGGAATACCCGCGTGAAATCAATGGTGTGGCAATGGACAGCTATCATCGCTGGATGCAGGTGGTGACCCCTGTCAGCCTGCTGGGACTGCCCTGTCTGGCGGTTCCCTCCGGGTTTGGTGCAACAGGCCTGCCTAATGGGGTACAGATCTTTGCCGCGCAGGGGGAGGATCGCAAACTTCTGGCGCTGGGGCAGGGGTATCATCAAGCTACCAAATTGCCACAAAGCGCCCCGCCACCTCTGGGGTGATCCGGGGGCGGAGAATATAGAAACACATAGGATTTTTCTGGGGAGGAGAATTGAGTGAGTGAAAAACCATTTGGCGTGCCGGAGTTGCGGCCGATGCGGGCGGAGATCCTGACGCAGGCGTTGAAATGTGGTTGGCAGGATTTCTGCACAAAACCTGGCTACGGGCTGTTTTTTGCAGGCTTTTATGTGCTGGCCGGCTGGGCGATGTCCTGGATTACCCTCGCCACTGGAACCACATTCTGGCTGGTTCTGGCGGCCATTGGGTTTCCCCTGATTGGCCCCTTTGCAGCTGTCGGGCTTTATGAGGTTTCGCACCGTCTGGAGCAGCGGGAACCGATGAAGACCGGGGATATCCTCGGCGTTATCCTGCATCAAAGCCGCCGCCAACTGCCCTCGATCTGTGCGATCATCATCGTGGTATTTCTATTCTGGTTCTTCCTCGGGCATATGATCTTTGCGCTGTTTCTGGGGCTGTCTACGATGACCAATATCTCCAGCTCACTGGAGGTCTTTTTGTCCCTCAATGGGATGTTGATGCTGGCAGTTGGCAGCCTGGTAGGTGCCCTGTTTGCGCTGCTGCTCTATATGATCACGGTGATTTCGTTGCCGCTGTTGCTGGATCGCGAGGTTGATTTTGTCACCGCGATGATCGCCAGTTTTACCTATGTGCAGAAAAATTTCGTCCTGATGATGATCTGGGCGGTTGGGGTCGCGGTTTTGACCTTTGCAGCCCTTTTACCGGGCTTTGCTGGGCTGTTTCTCGTGCTGCCTTTGTTGGGGCATGCCACCTGGCATATCTACCGGCAGATCGCTCACTAATTGAACCAGGGCGAGTAGTCATAGTTGGGGAGCGGCTACCGGGGGAGGAGCTGGCCTCAGCGAAATGGCTCATCGGGGCGCAGCAGGTGGCGGTGATAGGGCAGCAGATCTTCGGCGGTGGAAAAACCGGCGCTGCGTGCAGCCCTCAGGGCGCGCCCCATGTCCTGTCCGAGGTGTTCATAGACCATGCGGGTCACGCGCTCGCCGCTGCCCTCCCGGACGGTCCGTGCCACATAGCCAAGCCAGAAGTTATTCTCCAAAGAGCCGACCCGCGCCAGATAGTTGAAGGAATAGGTCATTGCGTGGCGACGTGAGATAACAAAAGCAACACCGTCTTCATGCGAGGTCAGAACGCCACGGAATTCGCGCACCTTTGGCCCATCTGGCAATCCCTGATAGCGCATCGCCTCGCGAGCCTCATAACCCTTGATAAAGGTGGCTGTGGTACCGGAGCGGAAGACATAGACCAAGCCGATGACAAACCTGTCGCTGTTAACAAAGCTGCGTCGGGTAAACCGGTAAAAGCCGGTCGGGAACATATCTTCGCTGACCTGTCGAATTCCGTGACCCAGAAAATCGGTGAGAAACGGACCATTCAGGATTTGCCCCTGATGCTCAATTGTTTCAACTGGTTCCAAAAGAATGCGGGCATCTACATCAAAAAAGTTACAGATCCGGTCAAGAATATCTGGCCGCGGAAAGCTCTCGCCGGACATGTAGCGGTTAAACTGGGTTCTGTTGATCCCAAGCCTGCGCGCTAATTCCGAAACCGAAGGGTAGTTTTGCGCCAGATGACGCAGATTGGTGCCAAACATATTGCGCAATTGTGCCGGCGAGCGTGCGGATACAGCGTCTGATTGACCAGTGACGTCCTGTGAGTCTGGCATAGAGGCTGGGTATCCTGTTGTTGTAGCCATAAAACGTGACGATTTCTCGGTGTAGACGCTAATTTGTGTCATGTCGCACCAGGGTTGTGTCAGAACTGTAGGGGCTCAGACACAAAAAGCAATGGGTCGACGCATTTTTGACGATGTTGAAATGGGGCCATTTGAACCAGACTTGTTCTGTCCAGGATACGAGGTCCGCTATGATTGGAATTGTTCTTTGGAGTGACGCCACAGCCGGAAATGCAGTGATTTGGTGCGAAGACCAGGGGGATTTGGCTTTCTATTCCCATGTTTCAGCACCAAGCGATTTTGCGATACGTGTTGGCGACTGGGTGTTGTTCGAGTTGAAATTGAAAGATGATCTGCGCTTGGCGCTGAATATTCAGGTCCTTCAGGAACCTGCCTGCCCTGAATTGGCAGCGGATCTTGTGGGGGCAAGCACCAAGGCCAATGTGGCCTCTGCTCTCAGGCTGGTCGAACCGGAGGGCAGACGTCGAAACATTCCAGTCCATGCCGCGCAGGCCACTGGAAACAAACCTGGTGATTCTGTTCAGTTGAGCCAGGCAAATGCGGTGCAGGTAAAGGTGAAGGAGGGGCTGCCAAAGCCTGGCAATGTTGGATCCTTGGCCACCGATGGGGCGAGCCAGAACATCATCCCCTTCCCATCAAATGGGGCGGGTCGTCTGCGTCGCGCCTGAGGCTTTGCAACTGGGGCAAGCAGCTTATTGAGGCGTCGAAATCTACCTGTGGTTTTGAGGGGCTGGACGCCGGAGAATTGCAATAGATGTTGGATATACAAAAGGCCGGTCATTGGACCGGCCTTTGTAATGTCTGTAGCCTGTTGTGACTTCATTCGCCCCGCAAAAGGGCAGCAACTCCGGTCCGGGCCACTTCTGCCAACCCCAGCGGGCGCATCAAATCGGCAAAGGCGTCGATCTTTTCCGGCGCGCCGGTGATTTCAAATATAAAGCTGTTCAAGGTGCTGTCGACGACATTGGCACGGAAGATATCCGCCAGACGCAGGGCTTCAACCCGTTTGTCACCATCGCCCACCACTTTGAAAATGGCCAGTTCACGCTCAACAGACGCGCCTTCGACGGTGAGATCGTGAACCTCGTGCACCGATACGATCCGGCCAAGCTGAGCTTTGATCTGTTCGATCACTTGCGGGGTACCGGTGGTCACAACTGTGATGCGTGACATATGCCCGGTGTGATCGACCTCGGCAACGGTAAGGCTTTCGATATTGTAACCGCGACCGGCGAACAGCCCGATCACACGGGCCAGAACGCCGGGTTCGTTTTCGACGAGAACAGCCAGGGTATGGCGTTCCTGTACGTCCGAAAAGTTGGGGCGCAGGTTATAGGCGGAATGGCGGGTGGAGCCTTTTTTGATATGTAGGGCAGACATTTATGTCCCTTTCTGAATTCGGGCCAAATTTGGGGCAGGGCGTGTTCGCCCTGCAAAACCTATGTGAAAGCGACTTAGACCAAAACCGCGCCGCCAGACTGGATGACACCCTGCGTATCGGCCTCACCCATCAGCATCTCGTTGTGAGCCTTGCCCGATGGGATCATCGGGAAGCAGTTCTCGTGCTTTTCCACCAGGCAATCAAAGATCACCGGCCCATCATAGTTGATCATCTCCATGATGGCATCGTCGAGATCCGCCGGATCAGAACAGAGGATCCCCTTGGCGCCAAAGGCCTCGGCCAGTTTTACAAAATCAGGCAGCGATTCAGACCAGGAGTGGCTATAGCGTTCACCATGCAGCAGTTCCTGCCACTGGCGCACCATGCCAAGACGTTCGTTGTTGAGGATGAATTGTTTCACCGGCAGGCGATACTGGGCTGCGGTGCCCATCTCCTGCATGTTCATCAACCAGGAGGCCTCACCGGCCACGTTGATCACCAGCGACTCTGGGTGCGCCATTTGCACCCCGATGGAGGCCGGGAAACCATAGCCCATGGTACCCAGACCACCGGAGGTCATCCAGCGGTTGGGATCTTCAAAGCCCAGGTATTGCGCCGCCCACATCTGGTGCTGGCCCACTTCGGTGGTGATGTAGCGGTCGTGGTCCTTGGTCAGGGCTTCAAGACGTTCCAGGGCGTATTGTGGCTTGATGGTCTTTTCCGAGCCAGTATAGGCGAGGCAGTTCACCTTGCGCCATTCACCAACCTGCGCCTGCCATTTGGCAATCGCTTCGCGGTTCACCTTGCGACCACGGGCCTTCCAGACCTTGAGCAGGTCTTCAAGCACATGGCCTACGTCACCCACGATTGGAATGTCGATGCGGATCACTTTGTTGATCGAAGAGGGATCGATATCGATATGGGCTTTCTTTGAGTTCGGGCTGAAGGCATCGATGCGGCCGGTGATGCGGTCATCAAAGCGGGCGCCGATGTTGATCATCAAATCACAGTCATGCATCGCGAGATTGGCCTCATAGAGACCATGCATCCCCAGCATCCCCAACCAGTTATCGCCCGAGGCCGGATAGGCGCCCAGACCCATCAAGGTCGAGGTGATTGGAATGCCGGTGGCATCGACCAACTCGCGCAGAAGCTGGCAGGCGGCGGGGCCTGAGTTGATCACGCCGCCGCCCGTATAAAACACGGGACGTTCCGCTTTCTCAATGGCGGCAACCAACTCGGTGATCTCTTCCATATCGCCTTTGACGATGGGCTGATACCGCGAGGCGTTTGGTTTGGCCGGCTCATAGGTGCCGGTGGCAAACTGTACGTCTTTGGGGATGTCGATCAATACCGGTCCGGGCCGACCAGAGGTCGCAACATGGAACCCTTCGTGCAGGGTCGCGGCCAGCTTGTCGGTGTCTTTGACCAGCCAGTTGTGTTTGGTGCAGGGACGGGTGATGCCCACGGTGTCGGCTTCCTGGAAGGCATCGGAGCCAATCATAAAGGTGGGAACCTGGCCGGTGAGAACCACCAGTGGAATGGAATCCAGCAGCGCATCGGTCAGGCCAGTCACCGCATTGGTGGCACCGGGGCCAGAGGTCACCAGCACAACGCCGGGCTTGCCGGTGGACCGGGCATAGCCTTCGGCGGCATGAACCGCGCCCTGCTCGTGACGCACCAGAATGTGACGAATGTCATTTTGCAGGAAAATTTCATCATAGATGGGCAGTACGGCCCCACCGGGGTAGCCAAATACTGTGTCGACACCCTGTTCCTTCAGGGCTTCAACGATCATCTTTGCGCCGGTCATTTCACGTGTCATCTGCTATTTGCTCCAATTGGCGGCATCGTCCATTACGCATAAAAAAAGCCTCCGCTTGTTCAAGGGGAGGCGCATGGGTTTGATTGTGGTCTACCGTTACCGGCCCATGCGCTTGGTTCCTACAATTACGACTAGGCTGGTCATCGCCAGGCTCTCCTTTACTGCGTTGCAGCGGACATTATGACTGCTGGCAGAGGGCGTCAACAGGCAAAGGGGATGAAATTCACTCGATTTGGGACATTTTATTGCGTCAGAGGGCTGTTTCGCGATGTTTGTGGAAAAAGGAAGCCTAAAATGGTGAGGGGGAACTTTCAAAACTGTCATTTCGAGGTCTGGTTTGAAACAGAATTGGTCAGGGGGCAGCTCAGTCTGATCCTATCGTACATTTTTGGTAAGAGGGCAGGACGAGGATCTAGGTTGGTAAGGTGGCGCACCTCCGAGGCAATAGGAGCAAAGGAGGCAACGGTGCAGGAGCGCATGCAGCACGGTGTTGGGATCTTCTCTTTTGTGGAGACCGAAGGCCTGTGTGGAGGGGGTGAGCGCACCCGGCAACTCTATGGCCAGGTCTTGCCGCGCCATCCTCAGCGCAGAGGTCTGCGCGGAGATGCACTCAAGGGTTGAGATCTTCTTGACTGAGGTTTGCTGGTGGGGGCACACTTTTACGAGAAGAGAGGAGTGCGCCCATGCCAGAGCTGCTGCAAGTAACCCCCTTTGTCCTGTGCAGTGATCTGCAGCAGCAAATTGAGTTCTATTGCCAGAAGTTGGGTTTTTCCTGCGCGTTTCAGGCAGATAACTATGCCTATCTCAAACAGGGGGCTGTTGCCTTGCGGCTGCTCGAATGCCCGGCGCGTGCGGATGGCAAACCATTGGGGGGCGATATGTCCTTCTATATTGACACCGATGATGTGGACCAGCTGTATCGGAACCTACGGCAGGGGTTAGGTGATCTGGCCCCGCAACGGGTGCGCGCGCCTTTTGATCAGCCCTATGGTCAACGCGAGTTCCACGTTCTGGACGAAGATGGCGCCCTGGTCTTTTTTGGCATGCGCCTGCCCGAGGCAGGGTGACAGGGATCAGAACTCGTGGCTGGTGCCCTGCAAAACGCCGTGTTCCAAAGCATAGCGGGTGAGGCCCGCGGTAGAGGAAATCCCCAGCTTGCGTTTGATATTCTTGCGATGGGTCTCAACCGTGCGCACGGAAATATCCAGCGTCAGGGCGACCTCCTTATTGGATTTTCCCTGTGCCAGCTCCAGCAGAATGGTCTGTTCCCGCCCAGTGAGCGCCTCACGCGCCTCGCCGCTTTTGGGTTTTAGGGCGATTTCGGCGCCAGTGCAGAGGTAGCGCTCGCCCGCCATCACCGAGTCAATTGCCTGTTTGATCTCCTCGGTCGGCACGTCCTTCAGAATATAGCCCATTGCCCCGTGGCTGAGTGCAGTCGAGATATACTCCGGGCTGTCATGCATGGTCAGGATCACGATCCGGGTTTCCGGCAGCCGCTCCAGGATCATCTCGGTTGCACTCAGACCGCCCAAGCGGGGCATGTTGAGATCCATCAGGATCACATCGGGGGCAAGTGTCTGCGCCTGATCCACCGCCTCGGCACCATCGTTGAGGCAGGCAAGCACCTCAATGTCGTCATAGCTTTCAAGGATCGACTGGATACCTTCGGCGACCATTGGGTGATCATCGACAATTAGAACGCGAATTGTTGTGCTCATCTCTTCCCCCTCAACCTCAAGCGACGCATCCGACCAGGGCTGAAACGGAGGTTTCAGCCTTAAACCGATTTGCTCCGCAGATCCTCGCCAAGGGTCTCGCCCGGGGCCAGCAGGTGGCTGAGGGGGAGGCTGGCTTCGATCACGGTGCCGCTTTGGGTGCCACGTGATGACAGAATGCGTAGGGTACCGTCAAGCTGCTCTATCCGTTCCTGCATGTTGCGCAGGCCAATCCCGGGGCCTGTTCGGTCCTGATCGGGCGGCAATCCACAGCCATTATCGGTGATGCGCATGGTGACGCCTTTGGCATGGCCACGCAGATCCATGGTCATTTCACTGGCGTCAGAATGGCGCTCTATGTTCATCAGCGCCTCCTGAGCAATCCGGTAGAGGGCGATCTTGGCCTCCGGGTCGAGCCGGTTGCGAAACACCACGGTGCTGAAGTCCGAATTGATGCCCGTGCGGGTGGCAAAATCATTGGTCAATACCTTGAGAGCCGGACCAAGGCCGAGATCATCCAGCACGCCAGGGCGCAGATCCCGGCTGATCCGGCGGACCTCAGTGATGGCGCTGGCCAGATCGTCAATACCTTTGTCCAGGGGGGGCAGGGCGCGTTCCTGATCACCGCGTTTGAGCCGCCTGCTGGCATTGTCCAGCGCATAGCGCACGCCAACCAGGATCTGGCTGATCCCGTCATGCAGCTCCCGCGCCACTCTCCCACGTTCTTCTTCCTGGGTGTCAAAGACCCTTTGGGTCAGCTCTTTCAGCTTGGCATCGGCCAGACGTCTTTCGCGGATGTTGAGCACCATACCAGAGGCAAAGACCACGATCAGCGCCGCCAGAGTAATGACACCGATGTACAGAAAGGTACGCTGCACGCGAGCCTCAACCTCAGCGCGGGCGGCGGCGACCGAGGACAGAACATCGTCGATAAAGACGCCAGTGCCGACCGCCCATTGCCAGTCCTGCAAGCCGACCACATAGGCCACCATCTGCGCCTCTTCGCCGGTAGAGGGTTTTTGCCACATAAAGGTGTGCCAGCCGGCACCTTGCCGGGCCAGTCGGATGAACTCATCCACCACCGGCGTGCCCTGGCTGTCTTTGAGTCCTGACCAGTTTCGGGTGATGAATTCCGTCTGGCGCGGGCTGACCAGATTGGTGCCATCGTAGTCATAGACAAAGAAGAACCCGTCGGTGCCATAGATCATCGAGGACAGGATCTGGCTGACCTGTTCTTTGGCTTGCTGGTCATCGGGGGAGGCGCGCCCGTAGATAAAGGAGAAGCCATTGCGGGCCTGGGTCACATAGTTGCGCAGCTCGGCCTTTTTGGCCGCCAGCAGCTGCTCCTTGAGTGCCTGGATCTCGCGTTCTGCCGAGGCGCGCGACTGAAAAGCCACCAGAATCGCAATCGCGGCCACCGCAACAACAAGCGGCAGTGTCGCCAGAATTGAGAGCTTCTGTGCGTAGTTCGGACGAAAAAGAGAGCGAAAAGCGGCCATGTGCCGAATCGTTACGCAATCCTGCAACCGAATCAAAGGGCGGGAGCCGTTTTTTCCGTCCCGGAGGCTATAGAATCGTGTCTGAACTTAGAAAATGACGCAACATCTCAAGGGTTTTGACAGTTTTTCTTAGTGCCTACGCAGTAGTAGGTATTCACAAGTGCCGCCGCCCCGCTAGGCTGGCGCCACTCGAAAAGATCCGTCCAGTCTACGCTGGACATAGGGACTACTTATGGGAGGAGCACTATTATGGATCGTCGTTCTTTTTTGAAAACCTCTGCGCTGGGCGGGACCGCCGCAGCTGCAACCACTCTGGCCGCACCGGCCTATGCAACGGGCAAGCGTACCCTGACCATGGTTACCACCTGGGGTCGTGGTCTGGCTGGCGTTTTTGACGCCGCTCAGCGTGTTGCTGACAGCATCTCCAACATGTCCGACGGTCAGCTGACCGTTGACATCAAAGCCGCCGGTGAACTGGTTGGCGCCTTTGAAGTGTTTGACGCGGTTTCCTCCGGTCAGGCCGACATGTACCACGGTGCCGACTACTACTTTGTGGGTCAGCACCCAGGCTATGCCTTCTTCACCGCCGTACCTTTCGGCATGACCGCAACTGAGATGTCCAACTGGTACTACCAGGACGGCGGCATGGAGCTGCACGACGAGCTGGGTCAGATCTTTGGTCTGAAATCCTTCCTCGGCGGCAACACCGGCGCCCAGGCTGGCGGCTGGTACTCGAAAGAGATCAACAGCCCCGAAGACTTCAACGGTCTGAAGTTCCGTATGCCTGGCCTCGGCGGCAAAGCCCTGGGCAAACTGGGCGCTTCCGTTCAGAACATCCCTGGCTCCGAAGTGTACCAGGCGCTGTCTTCCGGTGCCATCGACGGGACCGAGTGGATCGGCCCTTGGGCGGATGAAAAAGCTGGTTTCCAGGAAATCACCAAGACCTATTACACCGCTGGCTTCCACGAGCCAGGCGCGGCTCTGTCGGTTGCAACCAACCGTGACGTCTTTGACAGCCTGACCCCAGGTCAGCAGAAGATGATCGAAATTGCTTCCGGCGAATGCCACCAGTGGAGCCTGTCGCAGTTCCTGGCCAACAACGGTGCCGCTCTGCAGCGTCTGCAGGCTGGCGGCGTTAAGGTCATGGAATTCCCTGACTCGGTTTGGGATGCATTCGGTGCGGCTTCGCAGGAAGTCATGGCGGAGAACATGGGCGACGAGCTGTTCAAGAAAATCTACGACAGCGCGCAGAAATCCATGACGGCCTCCTCGCTTTGGAACAACCTGTCCTCCGGTGTCTACACCGCACAGCGCGACCGCGTTCTGGGTTAACCCAACCTGACACATCTTTAGGATCCCCCGCCGGGTGCGGGGGGTCCCTTTTTCATTTTTGCCGCAGGCCAGAAGGCAGTGGCCGCCCACGCGATACGCGTTTTTGGCGGGGCCGCACTTCTCCCCCGCTGCATGCAATCATCCGAGGGAACAATGCAGGACGATACAGGCATTTCCTTTTTCGGCGCCCTGTTCAACGGTCTGATCTGGCTGGTTCAGAACATCGCTGGCGCCTTTTACAATTTCGGCTACGCCGTAACCCACCCGCAGCTTTGGCTTGATTGGTCTGACAAGACCTCGATCATGCGCTTTGTCTACTATGGCGGCTCGGTGGAGTTCTTTTTTGTGGTCTTCACGCTGTTTCTGATCCTGACGGCGATTGGCATCTACAAGCGCGAGTTCATGTGGGGCATGGTGCGCGGCCTTGAGGGCTTTGCCAATGGCATTGGGCGCTTCTTTGCCTGGGCCGGTCTGATCATGGTGATCCAACAGATCATCATCGTCTTCATGCAGCGGATCTTTGCCCGGCCGGATATGAGTTTTGGGCTTGGCATCGCACTGGAAAAAGACATCAGTTGGTTTGCCGAAGAATTGAAGCTTTACAATGCTTTGGTTGTTTGCATGTGTGTCACTTACACCTTTGTACAGGGCGGGCATGTGCGGGTTGACCTGATCTATTCCGGCATCAGCTTTCGCGCCAAACGCGTCGTCGACATGGTCGGTTCGATCATCTTCATGATGCCCGCCGCCGTGCTGACCTGGATGTATGGCTGGTTCTTCCTGTGGCGTCACCTGATCGTGCCAAAGCCATCGGCCTCCGACCAGCTGGACCGCCTGATCATGAAGGCCCGTGCGCTGCGTTGGAACGTTGAGACCATCGGCTTCAGCCCCAACGGCTTTAACGGCTACTTCCTCTTTAAGATCCTGCTGGTCACCTTTGCCGGTATCGTCTTTATCCACGCGGCTGCCTTCTTCTATCGCTCCTTGCTGGAGTTCATCGAAGGACAGGGCAGTGAAAATAAGTACCTCGACAAGGATACCCTTGGTGAGGGCGAAGAAGCCTATGAAGGCGCTCATTAACCTAAGGGACAGCTGATATGCTTTTCGGTCTTGATGGCGTCGAACTCGGCCTGCTCATCGTATTCCTATGCCTTTTTGGAGGCATCCTTTCCGGCTTCCCGGTGGCTTTTGCCATCGGTGGTGCTGGTATCATCTCCTTCGGGATCATCGCGGCACTGGACAGTGCTGGTCTGCTGATCCACCAAGCCATTGATACGTCTTCACCGATGTATAAGGATCTGGTGGGCAGCGGGGTGAAACCCGATGTCATTTCCCTGTTCCGATACCCGGAACTTCCCCGCATTGCCGAGCCTGTCTTTGTACAGGGTTGGGAAACCGCAATGGATCGCAATATCTCCTTTATTGTGAACCGGATGAACGAGCGTGTTCTGGCGGGTGCCTCAATTGAAACCCTGCTGGCTGTTTTGATGTTTGTTCTGATGGGCATCACCCTGGAACGCTCCAAGATCGCCAATGACCTGCTGACTACAATGGCGCGCGTCTTTGGCCCGCTGCCGGGTGGTTTGGCCGTGTCCATCGTTGTGGTTGGTGCCTTCCTGGCGGCTTCTACTGGTATTGTTGGTGCCACTGTGGTGACCATGGGGCTGCTGGCCCTGCCCACCATGCTGCGCAACAACTATTCGCCGGAACTTGCAACGGGTGTGATCGCTGCCTCTGGTACTCTGGGGCAGATCATTCCACCATCGATCGTGATCGTTTTGTTGGGGACGCTGGCGGGGGATCTCTATTCCACCGCGCAGGAAAGCCGGGCTCAGGATGCGGGTTGTTCGGACGCTTTGACCTATCTGGGTGAGCCGGCGGTTGTCTCTGTGGGCACCTTGTTCCAGGCGGCGCTGCTGCCGGGGATCATGCTGGCACTGCTCTATGCGCTGTATGCCTTTGGCTATGCAATGCTGAACCCGGAGAAGGCACCTGCCGTGGCGCTGGAAGCCAGCGACAATGAGCCGGTGACCCGTAATGAAGCCCTGCTGTGGTTCCTCGGCGCACCTGCTGCCTTGATTGGTGGCGCGATGCTGCTGAGCACCTTTGGCGTCATCGGCTCGCAGAACATCACGGTTTCGGCTTTCTCTGACGCGGGTCAAACCGCTTCGCTGCGGACCAATGTTGGGCCTGACTGTCAGGCGGCAATGATCGATCTGCATGGCCAGGAGGCCTGGGACGCTGCGGTTGCTGAACAGACGGTGATCGACGCGGCTGGTGGTGTTGCGCAGGCAACCAAACTGACGGAAGAAGAGTTTGCCCAGGCGCAGGTCGACAAGATCGCAGCGGCCGCTCCGATTGGCACTGGCGTGACCATTCTGGTGATCATGCTGGGTCTCATTCTGGCCATTGGTCGGGGTGTGGCGCCATCACGGGATACAAAACCGTTGATCCTGGGCGCCATTGGCCTGCTGTTGGTTTTGCTGGTCGATGTGCTGGCAATTGCGCCAACAACATCTCCAGGCTTCACGGTTCTATGGTTGGCGCTGCCCTTCTGGTTGGCGCTCTACGGCACCCGCGAAGCTGCGGCCCGTTGTGCAGGTAATGATCTGATCCGGGTGGTCTTCCCGCCGCTGGTTTTGATCGTCGCGGTTCTGGGCTCGATCCTGGGTGGTATCACCAACCCGACGCCGGCTGCGGCGCTTGGCGCTGGTGGTGCGATCATGCTGGCGGCCTACCGCAAGCTGCAGGATCAGGGGAAATCGGGCAAGATCATCATCTGGGCAACCTTTGCTGTGATGATTGCGATCCTGATTGGGGTGAACTTTGACCTGCGCATCAACCAGTCCAACGTCAGTGTTGAAAGCTGGATCGCCTTTGGCTTTGCCTATGGTGCCTACCTGTTTGCTCTGTTTGGCCTGCTCTATGGTTGCTGGGTCCTGTACCAAGGTGCAGTTCTGACGCCCATCGTTCGGGAAACTGCCAAGGTGACCTCCATGGTCTTTACCATCCTGATCGGCTCGCAGCTGCTCAATCTGGTGGTGATTTCCTTTGGTGGTGAGCACTATATCCAGCAGTTCCTGAAGAGCTTTGACAACGAGATGACGGTCTTCCTGATTGTTATGCTGGTGCTGTTCTTCCTGGGCTTTGTGCTCGACTTCCTCGAGATCATCTACATCGTGATCCCGATTGTCGGCCCGGTCATCTATGGCGGCTCTTTTGATCCCAAATGGGTGACCATCATGGTTGCGGTGAACCTGCAGACCTCTTTCCTGACGCCGCCCTTTGGCTTTGCGCTGTTCTATCTGCGCGGGGTGGCACCAAAAGAGGTCACCACTGGTCATATCTATCGCGGGGTTCTGCCCTTCGTGTTGATCCAGGTGGCTGGCTTGGCGATCCTGTGGTTGTTCCCCTCGATCGTGACCATCGTACCGGCGCTGATCCCCAACTGATCAGGTCAAAACTGGCATAAAGATTGCAAGGGGGCTCCAAACTGGGGCCCCTTTTGCTGTTGAAGGCATGGGCGCCAAACGCTTGATCCGACAGGTGGCTTTACAAAGTCGCATTTCGCACTACCTTGGTAGGCGCTTTCCGGTGGGGGCTGGGGGTGCAAAAGAAAGGAGTGGTGTTCCATGTCCTTAGTGCAAAATTGGCGCTTGGCCAAAAAGCGGTATGACGCGGCTCATACCCAGGCGCAAAAGCATATCAGGTCTCTGAATGCCAAGCTTTCGGCGGCAGAGTATTACCTGCATGCCCTACGCGATAACAAGCTCACCGACAAAGCCCATATGCGCAGGATCGACTCCTATCTGGATGAGTTTAACCCTGACAGTATCCAGAGGATCCAAAGCACCCTGTTTCGCGAACTGGAGGAACTCACCGCGATCGAAACACGTCCCGAAGCCGGGATCGAGAGAGCCCTCGGGGCCTTGGAGCAAATCTTGGAAGCTGCAGAAGAGTTGATGGCCAAGGGGGATATCTCTGATGGCCAATGGAGCCAGTACCGTGAGGTCTATGATCGGAGCGCACACCGGTTGATGGATGCGGGCGATATCTTTGAGGAGTTCATCAACAAACGGGCAAATATGGAAGCGAAACTGGCCCTGCGTCTGGATCATGCCGCGATCTTGAAACAGATCACCCAGCGCAGTCGTGCGGTGCATGAGTATCTTCAGCGCAATGAAGTCTCTGGCTGAAGGTTGAACTGCAGCAGCATCGACGTGGTGCTAACTGGGGGTGAATTGCAGCAGGTCCCAGCGATTGCCAAACGGATCCTGCCAGACCGCAACCGTGCCATAGGGTTCATGCCTTGGATTTTCTTCAAACTTGACACCAAGCGCCAGCATTTGGGCGTGGTCGCGGGCAAAATCATCCGTCGTCAGGAATAGCCCGACGCGACCGCCAAACTGGTTTCCAACGGCGCTGTTCTGTCTGGGGCCTGTGGCCTGCGCAAGGATAAGACTGCCCTGGGTCGCGCCGGGTGGCAGGATACGAACCCAGCGTTTGGTGCCTTGGTCGATATCCTCTGCCAGCTGCCAGCCCAACAGATCACAATAGAAAGCGATGGCCGCATCATAGTCCGGCACCAGCAAGGCGATCGCATGCAGGGCCTGCATTGGGCGCGGGGAGCTGTTCATCTGCGGCGATGCACCGGTTGTTCTGGCAGATGGATATTGGCCACCTGTTCGGCAATAGGATCTGAGGACAAGGGATGGGTGCTTTCGGCAAATTCAGCCGGGTCTTGCATCTTTTTCCAGGCCCCTTGGTGGTAGACCTCAAGGCCGGAAAACTTCTGCTTGTAGCTCATCTTGCCACTGCCAGGCACCCAATAGCCCAGATAGACATAGGGCAGCCCGGTCTCTAGGGCGATGGCGATATGATCCAGGATCATATAGGTGCCGATAGAGTTCTGTGGCTGATCCGGGTCGTAAAACGAATAGACCATGCTCAGCCCGTCTTCGAGCACATCCGTCAGAGAAACCGCCACCAAGCCGCTGAACTGCGGTTCGGTATATTCGATCACCCGGCTGCGGATCGGGGTTTCCTCGATCATCGCAGCATATTCAAACACATCCATATCCGCCATGCCGCCATCTGAGTGCCGACTGTCGAGATATCGCCGGAACAGGGCATATTGATCTTCTGTCGCCCAGGGAGAGGTGGCACGGCGCTGCAAGGAGGCATTGCGTTTCAGCACGCGTTTCTGGCTGCGGGTCTTTGCAAAGGCGCTGACATCAATACGGGCCGACATGCAGGCCGAACAGTCCGAGCACGAAGGGCGGTAGAGCACATTCTGAGAGCGGCGAAATCCCTGATGCGACAGGCTGTTGTTCAACTGGTCAGCGCCATCACCCTGCAACGAAGTAAACAGCTTTCGCTCCATCCGGCCTTCCAGATAGGGGCAGGGCTGAGGCGCCGTAACATAGAACTGCGGAGCAATAGGAAGTGTGTGACGCATCTGGGGTCTGACTAATCTGGGGCAAATCTTCTGAAGATGATGTCTCGATCATAAGAAACCATCACCGGATAGCAATGGTGAAGCCATAGGATATCAACGCAAGTGCCAGACGCCAAGCTGGCAATGAGACGTGGTTAAGATCAGGGCGCGGCGGACTTGGCGAGCAGGGCCTTGCAATGAAGGCGGGCGCGAAGCTTGCAGTGCATCGCCTCCATCTTTGGGAAGCCCTCATCGGCAGCTCCGGTCAGGAGAAGGACCCGCCTTCTCCTGCGCAGGTTCAAACACGCCGGTTCAGCATGACAGTGCCCAAAAGGGAATCGCTCAAACCCTGTCCTCTGGAGTTGGTGAGCATCATGATGATCGAAATCACCTGCAATACGGGGATGGCTATGGAGAAGCTGTAGCCGACCGAATGCAGGATCGCCTGCTGTGAATCCAAGCGGCGCCCAGACAGGTCGCGCAGCTCAATCCCAGCAAAGCGCATACCCAGGGTCGCAGAGCCGCTTGTGATGGTCGCAGCCCGGTAGACAAAACCGATCACCAGATAGAGCAGCGGCCAGATGATCAAGCCGACAAAGGCAGTCAGAAACACCGTTATCAGGCTCAGGATCACGATCAGAATACTGTCGACCACCCATGCAACCAGGCGTTTGGGCGGGGTGTTTGCGTAGAATTCAGCCTGATAATCGGGGTCGGGCAGGGAGGTCATATCGGGTCCTTTTGCTGAAGTTTTGTTATTGAGAAATCTCCCCCTAACCTGAACAGGCTAGGGGGGCGGGCCGGTCTTGGGAAGAGCTTAGTGAGACTTCTCTGCGCTGTCTTCGTCGCTGGTTTCTTCCGCGGGCATAGAGCTGCGCTCATCCATGAACTGGTCGAACTCGGCCTTGTCCTTGGCGTCACGCAGGCGCTGCATGAAGCCTTCAAAATCGCTTTGTTCCTGTTCAAGGCGACGCAGGGTGTCTTCTTTGTAGGCGTCAAAAGCAGAATTCCCGGACGGTTTCATCGCGGCCATGCCATGTTTGGCCCAGGGTTTGCGGCTGTGGCTGCGGCAGGATTTGTTGAACATGCGTTTGCTCCAGATCATGTAAAAGAGAAGGGCGAGGCCGATGGGCCAGAAAAAGACAAAGCCAAGAACCATGGCGGTGATCCAGGCGCCTTTACCCTTTTGGTCCAGCCAGGCTTCGCTGCGGGAAAACCAACCCTGTTGACTGTGGGCCGGGGTGGGGGAGGTCATTGCTGTCATGTGTCGTCTCCAGGGGTTGCAGTCTTGCGACTAGGTAACTGTGTTTGTTGGATGTAAATCCTGTTCACATTACTGCATATCGGAGTGCTTGGGTCTTGCTTCAAGCCTTTATGTAAATCTTTTTCACATTAACATTGTAAGATATTGATTTTATAGTGAATAATTCACCTTGTCGTGACGCGTGTAGCGGGACACTTCCCGTTGCAGTAAGGGACACTTCCCGTTACAGCAAATTATTCTAGGAAGTGCGACGGTTTCCCGCGCTTTGAGGGTCTCCAGTTTCGCCTCCATGGCTGTAGCGGGACACTTCCCGTTGCAGCAAATTATTTTCCTGATTTGTCGGCCGAAGGCGGCTCGGACGTTAGGTTGATTTGCGTCCCACCGGTGTAGCGGGACACTTCGCGTTGCAGTAAGGGACACTTCCCATTGCAGCAACTTATCTTGTCGAATTCCCTGTTTTCTAGGCCGAAATTGAGGTTCTGGCTACCCTATCGCAGCGCGTTTTCTCAGGAGCTGACTGGGCTGGTTTGGGACACTTCCCATTGCAAACTCGCCGTAGGCACCGCCAAAATCGTTTAAATGGCCGGACGGCGGGGGATCTTAAATGCCGTTTAAAGGTTTTTGAAGCTGTTCCGCGCCTAGGTGTTCTGACGCATCTGTCAGAGCTTCCCAGCATTCGGGTCGTAGTGCTGCCTTCAGAACCGCGTCGACCTCTGGCAGGAAAGAGCGCCACATGGGCGCGCCTTCCATTGTTATGTTTGGTTCAAGGCCTTCCAACTTACACAGAGCGCGGGCGGCGCGCTCCCGAACGGGTTTCGGTTTGGGCATGACTGGGCTCCTTTGGGGGGTGTCACCGCTAAAGCTAGCATTTCGACCTCATTTGGCGCTAGCGCCGATCCATGCAGGTTGCTAGTGGCAGCACTCAGCCCGAAGCGGACGTTAGTGCCATCTAGACAGAGATGTCTTAAGTAACGGTCCGTTGGGCGTTCGCAGCTGCATTTTCGGCGCCTGCATCGTGCGAACCCAACCGTTCTTCGATGAGGCGAAGCAACCAAGCTGGTGAACAAAATTCATAAGCTAGTCGGCAAAATAGATGTCTGCCCATCCTACCCCAGCCACCTTCTTCGGCTTGTCTGACTTCAAAAACGTAATCCGATTCCGGATCAAAGAATTCGATTTCTTTGCCCTCTCGCTCAACTAGCCGCTTCAACACATCAAGATCATAAAACACGACTATGATAAGCCCACCCCACACAAACTGGAATAAGGCCTCAGGATCGCGAATAGACAGAGTGTAAGGGCTGTATGGTGACCAAAGTCTGTTTGCTTTTGCTTCGTTGAGGAAAAAAGCAATCGGCCGATTGAGATCCATTTCCTTCATCACATCAGAAATGTCTGTCACATCATCTGCTATGACCAAGTAGTGTAGCCCTTCCTCTGGACCCCGCCACGAGAAACCAGATTTCATTGCCTCAGAAATGCAATCGTTGATAGCATCAACGTAATTCACTTCCTCGGCCTTGTGGGCAACACGACTGAGCTTTTCAAATCCTCTAAAATCTTTAGCTTCATCGGTAGCGAAGAACTCATTCAATTGACGGATGGATTTCAGTTGCCGTTTCCCTCGGCGATCTGTATTTCCACTCTTAACCTCCACTAGCATTGGGTTTGGGCCAACCATTAAAACAACATCGCCATATCGAATGCTGTTGGTCACATCTGTAAGAAGAGCAGGAATGCCATTATTGAGGTAGGTATCCAAAATTTCGAGCTCAAGCTGCAAGCCTGTCTTTCCAATCAGGAAACCAGCATCCTGCTTTGGACTAGTATTATGGGTGTTGTAGAATGTTTGCTTGAGCGAAAATTTGTCCATGAAAAGAAATGCAACAGCATCACCAAAGCAGCGCCAGTTATATGCGAGATGCCGGTAGCCTTCTAAGCGTTCTGATAGGAGGCTTGCTTCGTGCTGGTCGCGCTCATTCTCCACCATTTTCAAACAATTTTTAGTTCGACGAACCTTGCGTTCGGCTCTCGTGATTTCTCTTATTAGAAGCCTGTGTAGAGCCATCAGCGGAATAATCATCTTTGGTGTAGCCGTTGGGTAACTGTCAGGCTGACTACTTGCCAGGTCTTTGACTTCGAGCAGAAGATCGTGAGCTCGCTGAAACTGTCTCAAGCGCGTCTTAATCATAAAATGCCTCAGATTTGGTTTGGCCCATCTTGAGAAAAGACCTTAATCTGTAACGGTTATCCAGTCCTCTTTGTCAGGGTCGTATCGCAGGCTTACTCTGGATGGGTAGTCATCAACAGCCAGCTCAAGAATGCGAACGATCTCAGACAGTGGCACCCTATAAACAAACTTCCGTTTTTCAAAATCTGAACTGGTGTAGAGGCCTTCCCAGTTACGGTCCTCACCACGAAATGCAAAGGTGAAGTCCGCGTGAATAAACTGGTTGCATACGAACGCAACCCCTTTTGAAATCGCCTCTTCGTTCTCAAGTCTATAAAGCTCGTCGATGTCCTTATAAATCAGGCGCCAAGGTTTGCCATGAAAGGCGCACCTAAAAATCTGCGCCTTATGCTGTTTCATCTTAGATGAGAATTTTCCTGCCTCTGCAAGGCGTCTAACCATGAAAAGAGCTATTGAAACATCCTTCTCAAAATTGACAACGAGCCTTTCGCTCCAACGAGGCGGTTTACTTTTGGGACGGAACGCCTGAGCATAACGAGCAAGATCTTCACGCCAGTAGCGGGACTCAATTACCATACTTCCCTCAGCCTCTTTGTAGGTCAACCTACGGTTTTCTTCTGAATGACATCTTCACATACTATGAATGTCCGAAAACGCAAATGGCACCACAGCACGTTGAGGATTGCACCAACGGTTGCTCAGGGGCGTTCGCTCGACTTTGCAAAGTCCGCTTCCTGCGCATAGCCGCCATTTGGTTAGATGGTCCAGTTGGTGGCTAAGCTAAGTTCGTGCCTTTTCATTGTCGCGCTCAGCTTTGAAGCTCGTCGTTAGAGTGCTGCCAAGGCGGTGGGTGACATTGGTGATCAACCATTCACCTTCGAGTTCTGGCTTGATGCCTGTCAGATCGACCTTGGCTTCGGCCATCAGGTCGCCCCAATAGCCACCAAGACGAATGTCAATTTTCCCGCTGGCCCGGCCGCCGCGTTCCAGGGCCGAGTCGGCCGCTCGTTGTGCTTCCGCACGATTGGGGTAGCGGTGGCGCATTTTAAGCTGTGGGTCGCCTTCTCCGGCTTTGCAGGTCTGCACCTGGGCGGTGTCGGTGTCGCTCCACTCAACGATGACACAGCGATATTTTCCGCGCCCGTTGAGCTGCCAACTGCCCTCTGCAATTTGGGATTTGTGGACGGCAAAAACGGGAAGGTCGGAGCCATCGGCGGCCTTGTTTTCACCGCGCTTGGCAACAATCAGGGCACCGCCTGCGGGCTTTGTAACCGCGTCGAGATCCTTGGCGATCCGGGTAAGGAAGTTCAAATCGCTCTCAGTCGTCTGTGCGAGATAGGCGAATTTCAACGCCTTCAGGCTGTCGCTGATGACGGGTTTTAGCCCGTGTTCAGAGGCAATTTTCCGGACGATATCTTGCACCGAGACGTCGCGCCAGGAGCGGGATTTGCGGGCGCGAATACCGCCGAGCATATCCGCCGCCTTTGCCCCGATCGACACAGTGTCCGGAGCCATGGTACCGCCAATTTCGTCCACGACAAAGTGGCCGATTTCGACCAGTTCCCCGACAAACCCGAGGGAGATTTTCAGCTTTGCGCCGGTCTGGGGGAGAGCCACGGCGTAGTCGCGGTCGTCTAGAGCGCTGTGACCGTCCGCAGTCTGGCAGGGAACGCCTAAGGTCAGCTATGCGGACTTTGTTGCCGTTCGTTGCGGTAACTGGAATGTCCGGTTTGCTGAAGAGCCTTGGATGCCGGGCGTGGCTACTGGAGTTTGGCCATGGTATAAACATGGGCAATATTCGGCAATTGAACTCAGGCAGGCGACTAGTCCCGTCCATAACACCGGTTTGGAAATTAGGATGAATTTTGCGAACGTTCTTGGACTGGCTTTTATTGCTCTCGCAGCACTGACAGCTCCACAAACTGTTCAGGCTCAACATGCTTGCATCGCCAACTATAGTACCGACGGAAGAGTAGTTAGGTCTGCACAGGAGGACGAGGTTCTTGGCAATCTGTCCGACACATTAGCGGATATTCTGCGTACCCAAATCGAGGACGCGCTCAATGGCACGGCATGGCGTGCGCCATTTGCACAAGCCCGCTATGACGATATGCTTTTCACGTTATCTTTCCTTGACCTAGAACTCGGTCCGACGTTCACACCGCAAATGCAGGCTGCTGTCGTTGCGCAATTTATGAGCCCCGTTGTCCTCCATGAGACAATGGAGCCTATCAAGGAACTCCTTCTGGGCGACCCTCCAAGGTTTGAAGCTTTGCTGGAACGCCATGTGGGTGCATATATGTACTGGCAGCAGTTCAGCTTGTGCTCAGTAAATTCGCCCTATTCGTTTTTCCAAGGTATTTTTGAAAGGGTCGCTATCGAAGCAAGTGCCAGCTCTGCAAATGACGACTACCGCTTTATTCGTGAAAGGCTTTCGGCAGTCCCAAAACGCAACTTGGGTGGCCAAGACCTGATCATTCGACAGAGTTATCTTCCTGATCAAACAAGGCCACTTATCCGTTTTGCTCTTCCGCCATGCGGAACGGATAACGAAGTGCGAAACATCGTTTTCGAATATGATTTGGATGGGGAAGTGTGGGTTGGTATCGAACCCCCGTTACCAGTCCGAACTTGGTATCAACGTGGATTCTCGGATTGGGACGAAGTTGACATGGATATGGACAGACGCGGATTTCAGCCAACAAATCCAAAACAGTATGCAGAGGCACAATCTGAACTGATTGCCCGTTTCGAAGAACTACAAGTTCTTATCGGCATGCCCATAGAATTTCCAAGAAATCTTGATCTCGATTGTCCGTGAGATTGTTCAAAGCGGACGCTCATGCGCTGTGCAGCATCGGTCGAATTGGGCTCACAGCTGCCGTTCGCCGCGCAAGCATACCAAACTGACACTGAGACCGGAGATCAAGGTCGGCTTAGCGGACTTTTTGGACCTTGGATCAAAGTGCGCCAAGGTCCGCTTCGGCGAACCGTTCAACAAACGGCCCTTTGGGGAGGCTAGCTAAACGTATCCAAATGGACATTGGCCGCTGCCGTCCGCTCGGCCCAATCCTCACCCTCGATGCATTTCCACTCCGCCCCCAACTCATCCAACCAAGAGCGCAATCTGCCGGTGAACCACGCTCGGCGCGCCGGATCAGAGAAATGTCGTGTTCCGTCATCTTTCCAAGGTGTCGCGTGGTCGAGCAGAAGGTAAGTCTTCCCTTCAATCGCAGAACGTGCCCTGTCTACGAGCGGCTTATACACTTTGCCTAACAATGCCTCGGCCCAAACCAACGTTTGCAAGGCATCCGTATCCTCAATAATAATCGGTCCACCTCGGGCCGCCATCGTATCGGCCAACGCTTTGTGGCCCTCCATGATCGCCTCGAAGTCTGCCGCGACCCAATCTTGCCCATGCCGGAAGACGGCGTCGTAATCACGCCCATATTCAGGGATCGGCACACATTTAAGCCGTGCGGCCAAAGCTTCGGACAATACCGTCTTGCCGGTGCTTTCCGCTCCCACCAGAACAAGGCGGCGTTGGTAGTGGCTCCGCACTGGAATTGGCACATGGCTCCAATTGCGCGTCAGATCTTCTCGGATTACCGTGGCCGACACCGGCACAACCTGTCGCTCCGGGTCCACTGGAAAGGGCCGCGCATCGACTTCCTGCGCAAGGCGGTGGACGTAGCCTTCCGAGCCGAAGACCCAATCAATCGGTTCGGGGTGGAACTCCGCAATTGCTGCACGCCAGATAGGCCAAAAGTTATGATGATCCTCTGGTGCCTGCGGAATGTCGCGATGCATATGTAGCACGCGATAGCCGGGCCGCGACAGGCATTCCCTCATCCACTTGGCCCTTAGGTATCCGTCGATCGGCTCTGCGTCATGGCTACACACGAGCACCGTCATCACATCACACCGCGCCTTCCCGACCTCGGCACAATAGAGGTGGCCTGCATGCGGCGGCATAAACTTCCCCAGTAGAAAGCCGTGTGTTTTCATGTCGTCAGAGGCTGCATCGCGGCCCGACGCCACTGGAAAAATCCTGTGATAGCAAGGCCTAGGAACACGACGTAAAGTGCTGCGGTCGGCTCCAATCCGCGCGTGTAGAAAAGGCCAATCGCCAGGACATCCACGGCAATCCATAAATACCAGCTTTGCAAGTATCTTCGCGACAATAGGAATTGTGCAGTTATGCTTAACGCTGCCACTGCCGCATCCCAGAACGGGGCGGCTGCATCGGTATAGGCTGCCATCAGACTCGCAACGCTCAACCACACAATGGCTGTCGCGCCAAGATACAATGCGAATATGCTAGTTCCCAAAGGTGCCACGATCACCCGGCCGTCGTGCGCACGTCCGTTTAACCAGACATAGAGGCCGTAGAACTGAATAAAGAAAAAATAGACTTGTAACAGCGCGTCACTATAGAGCCGATATTCCCAGAAGATGAAAAAATATAGCGTCACCACGGCAAAGCCAAACGGGTAATTCCATATCGAACGTCGGATGATCAGACTTACGTTCAGTATTCCACATGCAACCGCGATCCACTCGATAGGGCGGCTACCAACCATCCCCCAGAAAAACTCCAACACATCTCTCATCCTGCTCGTTTCACGTACCGGATATAAACAGCAATCCATTGGGGTGACGCAACCAACATCATCCGACCCTTCCAGCTCCGATATGTTCAAGGCCATCAGCAGTCAGCAAAAAAAAATTGTGCAGAGTTTTGGCTCTCCCGCACAAGCAGACATTAGCTGCATTGCAGAAAATCGGTAAAGTGGGCTCACTGCAGCCGTTCGCCGCGCCAGCGCACCAAACCGGGACTGAAACCGGAGGTCAAGGTCGGCTGAGCGGACAAAGCGGGCGTTGCCGCTAGTCATCAAACACCTCTAATTTCTCAGTGGAAAGGTCGTAAACATCCTCATGGTATTGGTAGGAAAACCACGCCTGAAACAGGTCAAACGTTATTTCAGTTGGCCACTGCTCTTTGGGTATGTACAGGTGTTGTGAAAGCTCTTGTTCAACAATACTTTTGAAGTAGTCTTCGAGCGCTAAACCATGACAATTCTGGTCTTCCATTTCAATCAGATATGCCGAAGGCCTATGATTGAGGGATTGTAGATCCCATCGGCGTAATTCAGGTTTCACTGTCTTAACCCAATCAAGAAGCTTCTGCGTGCCGTATATCGTTAATTGGTGGCGACTAAGTGCCTTCATATTTCAAAAACCCGTCCGAGTGTCCCAGCAAAGTTACGCCATTATTATTGAAGAAGCTACTTCACTAGAGTTACTGCAAAGGGCTCACTGCCGACATTGAGGGCAAAAAGTCCCATTTGACAGCTTGAATGTCCGCTTCCTGGAAGTCGAGACGCAATTTGTGCATGTGCGGCAATGAGAGCCAGCCTCCCTGCGCACCGGTCCGCTTTGGGCTGCAAGCAGTCACTGAGCCGACCGCAGCAAAGGGCAGTTCCGCCCGCAAAGCGTTAGTTCGCTTGGCCTGTATCTTTGCTGGGGCAGCGAACGAGGGTTTGGCGGACTTTTCACCTCAGTGGCTCTGATCTGATTTCGCCCCAGAACGGCAGCATTCATAAACTTGCAGAACTACCATTCTATTTGGTGCCGAAGGGCAGGGGAGAGAGTACCCCGTTCACACCGCAAAATCTGTTCCTAGTTCGCAGCGGGGTTCAGCCTTGCCAAAATTCATCAAGAGATTGCCACCAATAACAAAATCCCTTTCTAGGAACGGGAACGTCTCAGCGCTGCCTAGTTCCTAGTTCGGTAGTAGAGAAAATGACCTTTACCGGGCACCTCGGTCCCGCGAGGGGCTATTTTAAAGGGCTGTAGTAGGGGCCGGGAGTTTGAAATGCGAAGTGTCTCAAAATCGCCTGTTGTCTCGGTTTGTGCGACTTCGGCCGTTTTTGAAAGACAAACGCACTAGGTCTTCAAACCCCTTTAACCCCTCTTAAAAGCCCTTTTACTCAAGGCTCCATCCGGCATCTTCCGGTTTCATCCGGGCTCTTCCGGTTACTGCAATATCAAGTGTCTCCTAACATTGGCTGTAGCGGGACACTTCGTTTTGCAGTGCGGGACACTTCCCATTGCAGCAAAATTTTTTAGATGAACGCCCTGTTTTATATGTTAGAACTGGACCCGAGGCCACCCACCTATTCTGCCAATTTCGGAGTGAGTTTGGGACACTTCGCATTGCAGTAAGGGACACTTCCCATTTCAAACTCGGTTAAAACGCATCCCGAACCGTTTAAAATGTCCGTCTGCCGAGTTCTTTAAAGGTCGTTTGAAGAGGATTTAAAGTGCTCGGAGCCGAGCTCTTAGGGCACGCCTTTCATTTCTTCCCAACTTCAGGGCCGTGGCATTGCCCTCAGAACTGCGCCGACCTCCGGGAGGAAAGAGCGCCACATGGGTGCCCCCTCCATTGTGTTTTGGTTCAAGGACTTCCAACTTACACAGAACGTGGGCGGCGCGCTCCGGGACAGGTTTCAAAATGGGCATCGTTATACTTCTCTGGTCGCGCTCGCGACGAGCGTCGGCAGCTCAGTCCCAAATGGCGCTAACGGCTGCTCTCAGCCCAAAGCAGACCCGGAGCCATTCCACTGAAAGGTGAAAAACGGACCTTGGCGACGACATACCAAATTCGGTGTGATGCGAGACCTTGCCGCGATTCTCTGCGGCCGGGCTGGAAACAGACTGTAGATCGCCTAGCGGAGAGTTCATCGTCGTCCAAAAATTGGAAGATCTTTCTGTGTGAAACAAGGCTTCAACCCTGAACTCGCAGCCTGGATTGGTCTGCATGACCGCTCTTCGCAGATAGAGATCTTTGCAAAGTATGGTGATCCAAGTCACCACAAAATCTGGAATGGCTACGTTACTGGGTAAGGGGCAACCTTTGCTCGGGTCTGCAGAGAGGCTCAAGGTGGAAGAAATGCTTTACTGTGATAGGTGCCTTTAAGTGAACCGCGCTAAGTCGTAATACGTCAATCTTCCTCATTAGTTATAGTAAACTAGAGATTCTCGAGGTACTTGCGTGCAGAAACGTCCCCCTGCGCAACGGCGGCTTTAAGAAGCCCAATGGCTCGTTCTTTGTCTACATCGACGCCAGTACCTTCATAGTAGGCTTTACCCAGATGAAACTTGGCTTGCCTTAAGTTTTGATCCGCTGCCCTGGTCAACCATTCTACCCCTTCAAGTGGCTGAGTGATTGCCCACTCCGCATTCAGATAGATCCAGCCAAGTGTAAATTGGGCAGTAGCATGACCTTGCTCGGCTGCTTGCGTGTACCATTGAAGAGCGAGATTATAGTCCTGTGATGCGTCAAAGGCTCGTCCCAGCTGAAATTTAAAGCGCGCTGTATTTGGCTGCTCTTCTATGGCTTTCAAGCAAACTTCAGTCACGATCTTAAGATCGATATCCTGCAAGCTAACACCGTCCACATCCCCAGGAACAGCCGGATCAATTGGTGCAGCCGCAAATCGATCACAGTAATGAATCTCAACGTCGGCTCTCCTACCAAGGCCCTCTGAAACTTCATCTCTCAGTGTTTCGACTCTCTCGTGACTAAGAGTAACTTGGTCCAACCAGTACTTTGCTCGCCAGAGATTCTGAGGATAAGCTGGATTATTGAAGTATAGTTCAGCCAAGTCGAGTTTTGCCCATTTATGTTGGTGATCGATAGCCATTTGATAATATGATACTGCTTTGTCAGTATCCTGGATGGTACCGCGACCAGTCTCATAATTGCGCCCGAGAAAATACATGCCATTTGCATTATTGGCATGCGCAGCTTGGTAGAAAAATTGATGTGCAAGGTGGTCATTTCTTGGAACACCATCGCCAAAAGAGTGCATTACTCCAAGGGAAAATGCAGCGTTTCCACTGCCTTGATCGTGCGCTAGTTCGAACCAATATGCCGCGCTGAGATAGTCGCCATCGTCTTTGTGTATGTAACCCAATTGCAGCTGTGCGTGGCGATTACCTGCTACAGCTGCAGCTTCAAAGAGCTCTAGCGCAGTATTGCGGTCTTGGGAAACACCTGTGCCCTCCCAATAGTGTAGTCCGAGAGTAGCGCGAGCACGTTCCAAGCCCGTATCGACCATTTCTTTAATCATCCGAAATGCAAGGCCCGGATCGGGTTCTCCTCCATGATAGCCATATTGGATAGCCCATGCCAAACCCAGCCTAGCCTCTGGTAATCCGTGATTGTTGCCCGCTTGAAACGCCTTGAAAGCCTTAGAATAAAGTTTCGTGTCCTTTCCCGTTCTCCTACCGAGACGGCCATAAAGCTCACCTAAAAGTACATATCCCGCAGGGAATGCTTCGTCAGCTGCAATGGAATAGAGGCGCTCGGCCTCTTCCCAATTACCAGTCGTTTCTTCGATACGCCCCAACGAGGCTGTAACAAGCAGGTTGTCTGGAGAGGCTTCATGTGCCAACTGACAAGCTCGACGCGCTGCTTCTTTATCAATTTGGTCCAAATAGATGAACGGATAACGTTCTGACAATTCGGGGACATCGTGAAAAGCGGTCAGTCTAAAGCAAAGTTCCGCCTCAAACCGGGACGCCGAAAGACGCTCTATCCGACGCAACATACTTTCCTTGTAGATATCACCCCAGGATACGCTTCTACCGTCGATAGCTACTTTTGCGCGTTCATACGCATCTAGCAAAAGTTCATAATCAAGCAAAGCTCCCTCGCCAGCCAGTAGGGCATCCGCTAGAACTAGGTGAGAATTGAAGCCTCTTTCAATACTACCTGGCAGTTCGTGGCTCCATTGGTACAGTTGAGAACTCTGAAAGCGGCCTGAGAATTCAGGTCTGGAGGCAAGGTAGGTCAAAGCAAAAGCAGCATCGTAATCGCCTGCGTCTTTGGCTTCTTGCAAAATCGCAGGCGCTCGATTGAAGTGCTCAGGATCTCCAGTTCTAATATAGATTTCTGCCAACTTGATGTTGTGGGTAAAGTTCTTGGCTTCGCGTGCCTGTTCGAGCCAATGCACTGCTAGGGTAGTATTTTCGAGCTTTAGATAGAGGGCTCCAAGTTCTGCGACCGCCCTTGGATCATTCTGCTCCAGAGCCTTTTTCAACCACGTCTCTGCCGCAGCCAAGTCTGCAGCGTTAGCCATGCGTTCGGAAAGCCTCCGGCCAAGCTCAAAATATGCAGCCTCATATCCTTGATTAGCTGCCAGTGTTAAAGCTGCGATAGCTTTGTCCTGCTTTGATGCCGGAGCTACGCGCGCCCAGTTGAGGAGCATCCTGGGATGATCAGCCCAAATAGCTAACGCGGCATCACATTTCTGCGCTGGCTGAGCGATAGATGTTGAGCGAAAATCAACACCCTCAACCCCTTCCGGACGGTCGGCGTCGAATGGACTCGCTTGGTAAATGTCGCAAGTCCTGACCGCACCCACAGCGTTAAAGGTCTCCTGCAGTTCTTGTATTTTTCCTATTATTTCTAATGACGTATCATACGAAGCCGAGGACGAGGTTGCAGTTGTGATAAACGTGATAAGTGACTGTCTCGACGCATTGTAGTGCTTTGTCTCGTACTGTACGCGCCCATCCAGGTAAAAGTATTCGGGCGGCTGAATCACGTCTAACGCCTGCATCTGCGCAAGCAAGTCGCTGGCCTTGGAAAAATTCTGGTCCTTGACTGCAGCTAAAACCCGCTTTTCCAGAATGCCGTTCTTGATGGTTGGAGAGAGTTCTTGTGCAGATAGGCCGTGCGAAATGAGTATCGATGCGGCAATGGTCAGTATGATTTTCATATTACAATTCAACATATTGGTTGATAAAGTTCTTGCGTGTTCGTGTTCAGTGATGAGAAGGTTGGGGAATTATTTGCGCACAACTTTGTTTAGTTCAAGAGAAACAATGAACATCTTAAAGAAAACACTTCCTGCCGCCTTCGCGACCTTGATCAACGTTTGTTCGCCACAGATCCTTTTGGCCAATGGTACGGTGTTTACACTCAATTCCCTCACAAAGGTCGCGGACACAAACTACATTGGACGCTGGCAAGAGCGATCACCCGACAATAAGGCGCTTGCAACTTCTGAACTAGAAGTAGAGGCACAATTTTGGACTCTACTTGGTGATCCAGTCTTCCGGCTGCGCGCACGACACGAGACACCTCACACGGCGCGCTTTGAATTACCAGATAGAACCTGTGCAAAATGGGCAGAAGGCAACCTGACCGCAAATGAGTTGAGTATTGATGATGGGATTGTGACACTTTCCTTGCTTGGGTATGTCAGCGGGTCAAACCTGTTTTCCCAAGAAGAGCTGAAACATCTTTTTCGCCAGGCGACTTACCTGCCATCCACAGTGTTTTCTTTGGAGCTGTATCACCGAGAGAGCAATCGACGGGTCTACTTCAAAACCATGGTGGATTCTGTAACGAACATGTCAGGTGAGCTTGGCCCTTGGGTGCCTGGTAGTACCAACTGGGATCGGTTTGTGTATCGGCGTCACCCATTAGTGCACAAACAGTCAGGAGGGCAGTACTTGGGCTATGATGAGGCCAAAACCTTCTTCGAAGGAGGATTTTACATCAGCAAGGTAGAAATAGTTGAGGCGCGGATAAGTCTGGGAGAAATTCCTGGTGCAGTTGCTTCTCGCTGCAGAGAGTTGATGCAAGAAGATCAGGAAAGCAAAGCATCGGAAAGGGCTGAACCCAGAACGATGGACGACCCAGAGAAATCCACAGAGGATATCGACCAGGCCTTTGCAAACGGCGTTGCAAAGACAGATTCCCAACCTGAGCAGCAAGTAAGTTCCCTTGTGGCCCTCGTGGACGAGGCTTTCGCCAAGACCGAAGAAGCCCAAGGTAACCGGAGAGCCGAACAGGTATCACCTCCACCCCCAGCGCGATTGGCAACCACTGAAAGTCTTCCCAGTTCCCCGCGGAAAATTGAGCCTGAAGCCTGCAGGCATCTGGTGAAAGTGCAGCAAGAGGTGCAGAGTATTCTTGACTATGAAGTCGCTCAATTCGACCTTGGGGACGTGCCCAGTGACCCCAATGGTAGGCGAGCACTCATTGGGATTGTGGACGAGGCTAGAGATCGCATCTGGGAAGCCTATCGAGAGGCGGAGGATTGTGATGAAAGCCGCCGCTCAACTGCCGGTTGGACTTTTTCTTGGAGTGAGTGTTTATTCAATTTCTCCACCTATGTCGAACGTATGGATCAGCTCACAATCCAATCTGAGCAAGGTGCAGCCAATCCACCGAGCTGGGTACGAAAAGACGCACAGAAAGCACTAGAGGGCCTTGAAAAGGTAATTCTTAAGAATGCGAGATGTCAAAAATTTGGAGCCCTTATCGAACTTAGCGAATTTGTTAGAGATGAAGTGCAAGGCCGCTTGGGTATCGACTAGAAGCAATTTTCATACCGGTGATGGCTCACATGGCGGACGCACTCCGCGCAGCTGTTTGGTACCTATTAGGTCTGATTAATTTCCGAAAAAGGCTCCAAAGCCCCCCCCCTCGTGCGTGGATCCAATGGAGCCGCCGCTTAAACAAGACTTTCAGTAACGAGCTGACCATGCCTAGTTAACCGTGCAGGAAAGGTGGGAGTCGTGTCATCCCAACCAGCCAGTGTTGTTCTTTGTGACTGTTGTTGTTCGGAAGGTAAGGCGGCAGTAAGCCTCTAGGTTTCAAAGCAGTGACGGGGTAAATCTCCTTTTGTTAAGTTGAGGTTGTGCGATACTTTTTCAACTTGAAGTGGTGGAGGTTTTTCTATAGCTTTTGCCTATGAGATGCCGCCGATGAACTCACGGAAGCATTGCAGGGAGTAGTTAGTAGACTTGTTGCGTTCTCTCCCTCGCCCCGCCGTTGAAATGCGGTGGGGTTCTTTCTTTCGTTATGCTGGATGTTTGGACAACTTGCGCTGGAGAAGAGGTGGCCTATTTCACTAGCGCAAGGTGATGCTTAGGCGAGCACCCAAATTTGCGGGAATAGTCACGACTGAAATGTGTTGGGCTTTCATAGCCGACCTCAAATCCTGCAGCCGACACAGATGGGGCGCCTTTCATAAGGATCTCTCTGGCCTCGATCATGCGCAGATCTTTCTGATACTGCAGTGGCGTGGTGCCCGTTACCGATTTGAAATGCTCGTGAAATGAGGTTGGGCTCATGCCCGCGATTTCGGCGAGTTGAGCCACGATCAAAGGTTCGCGAAAACTGCCCCTGATCTTTTTGATGGATGTGGCAATGCGGCTGGCATGGCTGTCGACCGATAGAAGGTTCCTCAACATACCGCCAATCGGGGACGTGAGGAGGCGGAAATGGATTTCTTTGACAATCATCGGGCCCAGGATCTGAGCGTCTATTGGCGCATCCATGAGTTCCAGATAGCGCACCATTGGCGCAATAAAGGAGGGATCAGCTGAGGTCGCAGCAAGGGCACTAGCAGAAGATTCATTTTGAATTACTTCGCCCACCTGATCAAAGAGGCTGCGTAGCAGTCCCAGATCCAGTGCAAAGACCAGTGATCGATAGGGGGCGGTCTGGCTGGCCTCAAAGATCTTTGCGGTAACAGGCAGGTCGTGGCTAACCAGCAGCGCATCGTTTGGCACCAGGGAGACAGAGTTTTGCCCGATGTGTACTTCTTTGCGTCCCTGCAGGATTATGCAAATGAAGGGGTTGTACAGCGTTGCCTCATACTCACTATCTGCATCGCGTTGAAACACATGTGCAGCGTGTAGGTGGTTTTCTGAAGCAATTCCTTTGTAATGCTCATAACGCTTTGCCAGGCGGTGAAGGTCTTCAAGTGGCATGGCAGTCTCCTTCTCCCCCTCCTATCAAACACTGTTTTTAAGATCACGGAAAATTCGAAACTTCCGGAGGAATTGGCAATTGTTCCGTAGGAACTGGCAGGACATCCAGACTGTGTCGCGTCTAGATCTTCTGAAGGAAACTACAGGAAAGAACATGATAGCTACTCGCATCTTTATCGCCGCTTCGCTTCTTATTGCCCCCTTCAGCCAACCTCTGCTTGCGGAGACAACCAGTCAAAGCGCAGACGCGGACTGTGCCGCCACCCTGATGCACGGAGGTATCGCACAACTCAGCGCGACCCATGCTAGCATCGAGACCTCAATCCTTGTTGAGGCCGCTCCTTCAGAAGTCTGGAGCACCTTGATGGATTTTGAGGCGATGCCTGAATGGAGTACTGGAACCCTTCAGGGGATGACAGGCGACATTCAGAGTGGAGGTCAGGTGGTGGTGAACTTTCTGTTTGGCACCGATACCTCGGGCAATCCCATTCTAAATGAGATCCCACATACTTTGATCTATGAAGAGGGCGAAAAAATTGGATGGTCCGACCCGTTTCCAGACAAGATTGGCGGCGGTCATGACAATCATATCTACCGGGTTCAGGCCTGTGGTGACAAAACACTGTTCATTCAATCGGACGAAATTGTCGACAACCCCTATGCTGCCAACTTCGTTGCTCAGCTTCTTCCTGCTTATCAGAAGTTCAATGCGGAGCTTAAGGTTGCAGTAGAGAACTGATTATTCGTTACCGGCGGCGTGCGCCTTCTTCAACAATTTAAGAATTGCGCGCCGCCTATTGTTTCACATGACAATCATGGTTGTCGTCCGTGTGACTTCTAGGTTTGTGTGTGAGACCTTTGGGTCTGGTACGATTGAACGCTTCGGGCAGGTAACTGTAGGGACACAGCCTTGGTCGCTGATCAAGAGCAGTGGCCTCCACGTAGCGTTAGGCGGCTATGCGCAGATTACGGCCTTTGCAAAGTCGCAGAATTTGTCGGCATGACGAGTAACCTATGCTGCATGCCTACTGGGGAAAGCCGACATTCGCTGCGAAGAGCACTAAGGACCGGTGAACATACTTAAATTTCTTTCAATGCTAAGGTATACATCGAAGGACAATGGAGCACTCACGCAGATGACTTGGCATTCCTTGCTTGCATGGCCACTATGTCGTGCAGATACGCACGCGCATCATCAAGCTCCAGTGGCCTGGAGAAGTAATATCCTTGCCCGATCCGATGTGGGCCGCCCTGAACCAATTCGACTTGTTGTTCAGTTTCCAAACCTTCGATGATCAATTCTACATCTAGACTCTCAGCTAGTTCAGCGATGCGCTGTAGTAGCTTGTGATTATCGTTATTGGGTTCGATATCTCGAACAAACTCACGGTCGACTTTAATTTCGTCGAATTTCATCCGTAGCAGGTACGCAAGCGACGAATAGCCCGTCCCGAAGTCATCCAAAGCAGAACGAACACCAATCTCGCGCAATTTCCCCAGAACCTCTTGAACATGCTTCCAGTTCTCAATCGCGGCGGTCTCGGTAACTTCTAGTGTCAGACGATCGGGTCGGAGCCCTGTTTCCCACAAGACATCCTGTATGTCCTCCAGTAGAGAGCCACTACGAAAGGTTTTGGCGGATAGGTTAACTGCAATCGGGACATCGAAGCCCGTTTCCTGCTCTAGTTTGGAGGAGAATGAAGCCGCTTCGCGCAGGACACGAAGGTCCAGATCAAGAACGACACCTGTGTTTTCGGCAACTGCAACAAACTCGTCAGGTGAAATATCTTCACCGTTCAAATGCCATCTGGAAAGGGTCTCAAACCCTTTGAAACTTCCATCATGCAGCAAGACTTTCGGCTGCATGACAATGCGTAGATCACCCTCACGGATTGACATCGGCAAACGCGCAGCAATTTTGTTCTTCCGAACTATGGAAGCGTCGATTGCTCGATCAAACAATTGATAGGTGTTCTTACCGCGCCCTTTGGCGACATACAGAGCTGCATCTGCTGACTTTAGCAAATCTAATGGGGCATCTGATTGGATATTCGCCCACGTGGCGATCCCGATTGAGCATTTTGGCGTAATCATCCATTTTTCGAATTCCATCGACTTTGCCATCTCATTTAGGATCCGTTGAGCCAAGGCGTCTGGCTCACTCAAATATGAAGTCGTGTCCCAGATGATTGCAAACTCATCTCCCCCCAGACGCGCGACAATGCCAGACTCATCCTGAAGGCACTTGCCCAAACGCAAGGCAACTTCCTCCAAAAGAGCGTCACCGGCAGCGTGGCCCATTGTGTCGTTTACACTCTTGAAATCATCCAAATCGATAAGGGCGGCGTTCAGCAGTTCTTTACGATCACTGCCCGTTGCCTCACACAAATAGTCGTTGAAAACTCTCCGGTTTGGCAATCCTGTGAGAGTATCATGAGACAGAAGGAATTTTTCCTTTGCCTCGGCCTCGCTCTTCATTTTTTCAATGTGTACGCGAGCTTCTAGTCTCAGAACATTGATATTGTGGTTTCGCTCCCGTGACGCGAGAAGCCAGAGAAGCAAAAATGAGGACAAAAACCAAAAGCCAGAATACTTGATGTCGTCGATGAGGTTAGCGGTTAGATCTCGTTCGACAATGTAGGCCCCCATCACGTCGCCAGTCTGGTATGTGTCTATCTGTAGTGTATCATTGTGACAACTTACGCAGCTCTCATTATTGGCAATCGAAGGAAGGACCGTACGCCCAATCAAACGATTTCCTTCAAACCCGTATTCATGAACCGGTGGAGCTGTCGGGTTGGCAACAAAATTCTCGATAATTGTTGCAAGGCGAGGATCTTGTTCTGTTGTACTTAACTCAAGACCGGGGCGACCGGGCATCCTAACGGATGTGTTTTTCTCGACATTACCGCTTTGATTTGAGTCGCTAAAATGCTCGATCCCCAATCGCCGGAACGTCGCGGGCACTGGTGCACCATCGCCTCTGTTCTGTGAAAAAACTGAGACAAAACTGTTTGTCATCTCAATAAGCTGCAACCGTTCGCGTTCGTTGACCGATTTTTCTTCCGACCAGGCAAGCAAGAAGTAGCCAACAGCCGTTAGCGATGCAGCGAGAGCGGCACCAATGAGTGTCTTCCGGGCGTCGCTTCCTTTTGGCTCTGCCAAGTGGTCTTGCATAGCTGTGGCCTTCATTGGTCAACTTAGGGACAGACCAAAGTATATGCAGGTTAACCCGAGGTGAAATATACGGTCATACAACGCTTGACTGAGCCGAGCATTTTATTCGCATTTTCGATACACCTTTGGAGACCCGTTGAGATATGTGTTTCTGTTAATGACTTGCCCTCGCAGCAAGGTAGAATCTGAACCTAGGACGAATGTCGAGAATGGGCTGTGAGCAGCCTTCCAGAATATGGAAAGATCGGCGCCCCCCTCGTGGACCAGCAGCAACGGCAGCTTTGCGCAGGAAGCGACCTTTGCAAACTTTAGCCATTTCTTCAAAGCCGACCTTCAAACATCGCGTGCTGTCAAAAGCAGGCAGGCGGTGACACCTGCCTGCTCTCAGATCTTAGCAATACAAAGGAGAGCCAAAATTCACCTTACAACTTGAGCTTGATCAATCTATGATGGAAGCGCATGAAGTGATCGTTAATTTGTAAAGAGTTTTGCCGCACGAGAAGAGTTCTGCCGGGCGGAGGGTGTTGAGACAGATGATTGATAAGAAATGGGTGGCTAAGGAGTTGAAGCGTTTGAACGCTCAGGTCCGCGAACTTCAGGATGTCTTGGATGAAATAGAGAAAATCGATCCGAGAACTGCTCAAGTCAAGAAGTGGATAGCATCCCGTAAGCAGCTTATCAAAGGGCTCGAACTGGAGAAAAAGTTCGTTACCGGAGCGTTGAAGTAATGGCTGTCTCGGATTTAGTCGTGTGACTTCCCCATGGACTTGGGTAGGTCAGCCTATAGGGTTAGTTTGAGGTGGCTTAAGGGGTTTACTCATGTGCGACTTTTCGAGAATTCTATCCGGCGCAATCGGGGAAGGACAACAGAAAATTGCGATACGCGTGAGAAATCGATGTCGAGAGTAACAGCAGCCCTACTGGCAATCATTGCAGCGCTATTTGCTACAATTTACTTTCAAAATCAACTCTTCCAACAAGAGAAGAGGAGGTCGATTGCGTTAGCTGCAAATCTGAACTTACTTACGGCGCTTATCTCAGACCACAGAACCTTGTTCGCAAGTGCTGTCGAAGCGTTTGATGATAACACCTTTACGTTCTCTCCAATCGTGAATGACTACCCTTCGGGCACACAAGAATACATCCTGACTTTCGTGATATCCGACCAGGAAGGACAGGATATCACGAAAGAGTACAGCAACAGTGTTATCGATCGATCTGGATACATGTGGCTCAAGGTCGATGCAGAAGGTTGGATTATCGATATCGAACCATTCTCTAAGCCATAACCTTGTGGCAAGCAGCCTACATCCTCTCACTCGTTTAGGTGCAGAGCGACTGGCCGCTATGGGTCATTTTCCTAGTGCTACAAACTTCATGGAAGTGTGAGCGCACCGGTGAGCTCGATGATCCGTCAACGAGGCTGGGTAGGGTGACCCTCTTCGAATAAGCCAGAAATTTGGGGGGCAGAGATGTAAACTATCTCACGTTACCTACTGGAGAAGCTGATCCATGATCCCGCGCCTTCTCCGGTTCCTTCGATTGAACAAGCCCCTTGGAGGATACCTCGACACCTCCTTCTGCCATTGTCCTGTTTCGACCCGAGTTTTTGGCAACATAAAGTAACGCGTCGGCTCGTTTTAGCAGCGCAGCTGCAGCAGGGGTCTCTTCTGTGATCCCGGTGAGACCGATACTGACAGTTAAGCGAATTCTGTTCTGGTCGGCCGCGATTTCTTTGGATTGAACCATCGAACGTAGCCGCTCACAGGCAGTGTAGGCGCCTGAAAGATCGGTTTCAGGAAAGACCAGGGCAAACTCCTCGCCACCGAGTCTTCCGACAAGGTCGATGGAGCGGAATTCGCGTATCAGCATCCTGGACAGCTCCTGAAGAGCCTTGTCCCCGGCATCATGCCCATAGGTGTCGTTGATGCGCTTGAAGTGATCGACATCGAGCATGGCCACCGACATTGGGTGCCCGTGCTGGCGCGCATTCTCAAACTGTATGTCCAGGTTTTTCAGAAATGGTCTGCGGTTTGAAACCTGTGTAAGCGGATCCGTATCTGCTTCGATTTGAAGGAGTTCGTATGCTTTGGTCAGCTCTCGGATGCTCAAGATGCCTACAAGCTTCTCTTCTCGCAAAACCGGTATGTGTCGGATCGCGTTCTCGTTCATCAAATGCAAAAGGTAGGTAACTTCGTCATCCAGGCTGCAGGAAATCACAGTCCGGGTCATCACATCTGATACCAAAGTTTCGGCGGCCAAGGGATCACGACTTGCAACAGCTGACAAGAGATCGCGTTCAGACACGATCCCTACCATTTTGTTGGATTGATCGGTCACGACCAGCGCGCCAAGCTTGAATTTTAGCAGCATCTCGGCAGCTTGTCGAAGGGTCGAACTGGGCGAGATGCCTTTTACGCCCCTAGACTTCTTTGCTTTCAGTAACTCAGAAACTTTCATCGTTAACCCCTTTGCTCCACCTTTTGGAAAGTCTAGGGGCGTTTAGTGAATAGGGGTTAAAGCGAAGGTACTCATTCCAAAAATGGTAGCAAAACTTTAGCTAAACTCCGATCACGTCTCTTGCCTGAAGATCCATTTCTTGGCGCGTTTCAGCCGAGGGGCAGACCTTGTGTGGGTTGCGCCCGCATGCGACCTTGCCGTAGATGAAGAGCAACCTCCCTGGGGGGATATCCTAGGTCACTTGAGTCGGGACGAGACAGGACAGATACGAGAATGATCCGGGAGGGGGAAATTGCGCGCTTGTTTCGGCAAATGCTGCTTTCATTGGCCTGTGTCGGGCTGATCGTCTGGACCTTGGCGCCCTCCAGTGCGCATGTGTCGCAGCTTGTCGAGTCTCTTCAGGAGCACGCTGAGATGATTGCCTCTCACGGGCATTCTCATGGGTTGGAAGAAGATATGCTTTGGGCCATGCACGGGCATAGCCATGACGCGGCCGATCACGATCACACGCAGGCCGCATTTTTCCAGACTCAGACAGCCTATGCCCCTTTTGAAGCGCGGACCATCTGGCGGGGCATGCAATCAGGGTATTGGTCTTCGCTTCTCTATCGCTTGGAACGTCCTCCACGCGCTTGATGAAGGGCCGTGATCGGCCTTTCACCCATGTTTTTGCGGACAATCCAAGGAGAAACACATGCAATCCGCTTTTGCGGATGGTCGGCGCTATCGTGTCCTGCGCAGCGCGACCATCCTCCCTCTTTTCGCAGTACTGGCGCTCTGGGCGTCAACTGCCGCCGCCCATAATGTTACCGAAGGTGATGCAGGCTATATTCAGGAAATCTGGGGGGTGAACATCATTCCCTTCATGTATCTGGGAGCCAAGCATATGGTCACCGGATACGACCACATCCTTTTTTTGCTGGGTGTCGTCTTTTTTCTCTACAAGATGAAAGATGTCGGCCTCTATGTCAGCATCTTCGCCCTAGGGCATTCCACCACTATGCTGGCAGGCGTCTGGTTCGGCTGGGGCGTCAATGCCTATGTTGTCGATGCCATTATTGGCCTGTCGGTTGTCTACAAGGCGCTCGACAACCTTGGCGCTTATCAACGCTGGTTTGGGTTTCAGCCCAATACCAAGGCCGCGACACTGATCTTTGGCCTGTTCCACGGAACCGGGCTCGCCACCAAGATCCTTGACTATGAGATGGCCTCGGAGGGGCTTTTGCCCAACCTGCTGGCCTTCAACATCGGTGTTGAGATCGGACAGGTCCTCGCTCTTGGTGTGATCCTGATTGTCATGGGATTTTGGCGTCGCGCACCTGCCTTCCTGCGCCAGGCCTATATTGCAAACGTCGTGATGATGGCCCTCGGGTTCACCCTTGTGGGCTTGCAGATCACCGGATTTTTCGTCGCCTGATGTGCGGCATGGAGACAAGAACATGTTTAATTCCAACAAACCTTCCCTGGAAGATCTGCCCACCACGGCGCAGCTTCTCAAATCCACAGCCATCGCTGCGGCATCGGCCATCGTGATCCTGACAACCATCGTTTTACCCTCCGAATATGGCATCGACCCAACGGGCCTAGGCCGAATGCTGGGGCTGACGGAAATGGGCGAAATCAAGGTTCAGCTAGAACAGGAGGCCGAGGCTGACCGAAAGATAGGTATCCCTGAGGATGATCAGTCCAGTTTGCTCAATGATGTCTTTGGCCTGGTCGTAGGGTCAGCTCATGCGCAGGAGGCCGAGGTCTGGCGCGACGAAGTCACTTTCACCTTGGCGCCGGGCGCCTCTGCGGAATGGAAACTGGTTATGAGCCAGGGGCAGACGGCAGAGTACCGCATGGTTGTCGAAGGCGGGCGGGTGAATTTTGACCTGCATGGGCACGGTTCCGGCCAGTCCGTCACCTATGAAAAAGGCCGTGGCTCCACAGGATCGGGAGGTACTATTCTTGCCGATTTTGCAGGTGAACATGGATGGTTTTGGCGCAACCGGGACAAGGCGGCTGTGACCGTCAAAGTTCAGGTGCGCGGCGAATACGTAGAGTTCAAGAACGCTAGCTAAAGTCTGAGAGCTGCCATTCAGATTTAGAAAATAGAATGGCAGCTTTTCATCTATTGTTCTGCCTACTCATGTCCGCTTTAGGCTGAAAGCAGTCAACCAGGTGTGCCGATCCGTCCCGTGACAAAGTGTTCAGGGTGAAAATCACATGCTGCATCGCTGCAAGGCGGCTTTGAGTCCACTTTGACCAATGCTGCACCCTCGTCGAGTGGCTGCTTCTGGGGGTGAGGTGTCCTGTCTGGTTTGGCTCGATTGGATTGAAGATCGCGCAACACCGACGAAAGTGGTTGTGGGCCGAGGCAGATTGCTCGGCCCGATGTCACTATTGATTTTGCTCAAGCAACCGCCCACCGTGTGGGTTGTCAATGAGCATTTTCCAGCCCCCATCCGGTTGACGCCGCAGGACCGCGATGGACAGGCCGGACTGCCCCAATTCTTGACCATCCGGCGTTTTCCCTGTCATTGACCACGGTGCTATATGCACTGCAATATCGCCATTCACGATAACCTCGTGACCTGCATACTCAAAAACCGGATTGACCGCCGCCATACCAGCAAACATTTGCTCCAGTTGCGCCGCATCTGAAACGGGTGATCCGGGTTCAAAAACGACCGTCGCTTCGATTTCATAACTCGCCATGACGCCAGCAATATCATTGCCTTGGAAATTGCTGGTCATGGTTTGGATTGCTTTCAGTACATCTTGTTGATCTTGGGCCATGGTTTGACTTTCTGCTTTTGAGATTTGGGGAATGGCCAAGGCAAGCGTCGTCAGCCATGCAAATGCATGTTTCATCGTTATTTCCTTTTCGGCTTTGGGTTGGTTGGGTGAAGCTAGCCGGGAGGCTCGACAAGTTTGAGCACGTCTGCGGCGTAGTCTTTTGGTGACCTCAGTGGCCCCGTCGCACGTTGAAGTTTCGCAGCAACAAGATCGGTTTGGGTTTGCGACGCCAACGCCTGAATCTCAGCAAAACGAGGCATATCGCTTAGATCGGAAGACGGAGACGAGCCGATGCGTCCCACCGCCATCGCAGCCGGCAGCCGCTTTCTGCAGGAACAGGGTGCAGCTGGCGACGCCAAACCGCAAGTTTTCGCCGTGAAGTCCTGAACGCGTGCGCGCGCCCGGGACAGGCGTTTGCGGTAGGTGCCAGGGGTTATGTCCAAGACATCCGCCGCCGCCCCGTGTTCAAACTCCAACACGTCGCCCAGAACATATGCGGCGCGGTGCTCCCTATCTAGGCAAAGCAACATCGCCATCGTACATTTCAGCCGCAGCTCGTTCAGCATGACGTGTTCTTCAGGTGCCGCAATTTGTTCATCGGCAATGCCGCTCAGCAGGTCGTCCGCAAACATCTGAAACGAAAGCCCCGGATCATTTGCGATGATCTTACGGGCGGTCAAAAGGTAATTCGTTGCAACACGGTAAGTCCATGTCTCAAAGCTGCTATCGCCGCGAAAGGTCGATAATTTTGTGACGATCCGAATGAGGATTTCTTGAGTTGCATCTTGCGCGGCATTCGGATCAGCCAGCATGCGCAGGGCCAGTTTATGAACACGGTCCTGAATCCCACGCACAAGACTCTCTAAGGCTTTGGCGTCACCGTCCTGGGCCAGTTCTATGTCGATCTTGCTTATGCGGGTCATGCTGTTTCTGGTCCTGTTTTTAGTGTCATATTCTATTAGACAGCTCATCGAAGCGAAGTGTGACCAAAAAAGTGAGTTGTAGGTAAAGAAGGTCTAGGAAACTGAGGAGGCAGGCGTTGAGTTTGAATAAGATAACGGCAGCTTCGTCCGCAATGTGTGAGTACGCACGGGCTGTATCTTTGCTGCCGCAGTGAATGGCGGGTTTGGCGTATTGCACCTCAGTGGCTCTGATCTGATTTCGCCCCAGAACAGGCTGCACCCGTAAATATGCAGGACTACCGTTCCATTTTTTGCCGAAGGGCAGGGCGGGAGAGGTTCTCAGGAAGTCAATGACCGCAACGAGCTAGAAGCGACCCAAACGGCTGCCTGACTGAATGTCTGCTTCGGCGAGATTGACAGACTTTGCAAAGGTCACAATCTGCGCATTGCTGACCTTGGTGCGCAGAGCAGCATATGGGCTTTGATCTACGAGGACTTGAATGACCGGTTTTTTGAAAGGCAGGAACCCTTCGCAAACGTAGCTAACGGCAGCTCTCGGCCCTCCTTGAAACCGGAAGGCTTTTTTGCCGTTGTCTTTCCGACCGCAGCGAAAGGTTCCATGGTTAGTATCACGTTCGATGTCGCATACTGTCCTGAAGGGCGCCCGTTACCGGACTTGATGTTCTGTCCATGGCTATTATGAGCTGGCTTCGGCCCTTCACGCCAATTGACTAGGAAGTTGCAACTACAACCACCGCTGACATTTGGGCGCGGGAAGCACACTCAAAAAGTCTGATAGCGTCTCTGAAACACTCGTATCACATGTGGCGTCAGGCAGATTTGAACCGTCTTCACTGCAGGCTTTTGTTCCGACCAACGGCTACGATGCATTCGAATCTGATTTTGGGGACTTCGGAAGTGCGTCAAAACTGTTTGTTGCTTCAGTTTCAACGAGCAAAAGAAGTTTTTAGGGAGGATAAGGGGTCGACGACACTGGGCCTATTCGATCTTGGTTCTTTGGTCTCTTGGTGAAACTCCAAACTGAACGCGGTAAGTTTTGGAGAAATGTGTTGGAGAGTTGAAACCAGTGGCAAAAGCAACTTCGGTGACTGACATGTCCGTCTGAACCAGAAGTCTCTGCGCCTTATGCAGCCTCAGATCAACGTAGTATTTTTTTGGGGAACAGCTCAAATAGCGACCAAACAGGCGCTCCATCTGCCGTCCGGAAATGCCAATCTCACGGGCAATTACCGAAGGGGGGCGTGGGGCGTCGATGCTTTCGTTCATCAGTTGAATGGCGCGGGTCAGGTGTTCGTTTCTAATACCATGGCGCGATTGCAACGACACGCGTTGCACCGCATCCGCATCGCGTACGGCATTGTAAACCATCTGATCTGCCACCTCTATCGCGAGATCTTCACCGTGGCATTTTGAAATCAAGTGCAACATTAAATCGGCGGTTGCGGTGCCACCAGAGGCTGTGATGACTGGGCCTTCAGCAACGAATACAGCCCGGCTCAGGCCGACCTCAGGGAACTCCTCCATAAAGCAGTCGTGGTAGTGCCAGTGGATAGCGGCCCGTTGTTGATCCAACAATCCAGCTTCGGCGAGAATGTATGCTCCAGAACACAATGCTCCGATACGCGCACCATGGACACGAGCGCGTCGGATCGCCGCTAGCAAGCTTGTAGTGGCAGCGCTTTGTACACCAAGACCAGATAGCGCGAACACATAGTCGGCATCGCCCGCCTGTTTGAAGTTCAGTGAAACACGAGTTTCTGATCCATTCGACGCAAGGGCAAATACGCCGTCTTGTGATGCGAACGACCAGCAGTAGAGGTCAGCACCCGCGACATGATTGGCAATCCTCAAAGGTTCCACAGCACAAGAAAACGCGAGGTGCGAGAAGTTTTCGACCAGGAGAAACTGGAAATGTTGAGGTGAGAGAGGAGCCGTTTCAGTCACGTGAGGCCTTACCGAGAAAAGATCGCTTAGATATCTTTGCAAATCCGCAGGGCATCATAAAGGGCCGCGTGTATATTGCGGCCAGAGACGGCATCGCCGATCCGCGCTAGTAGGTAATTGTCTCCCTCGGGGATCAAGTTGAATGGCGGTAGGCCACTAACCATCGCCGCCTGATCCATCTGGCCCGCATTGCGTGATCCAGCTTTCAGCTCGTGATAAAGCGCGTCCATTGGAGTTATTCCTTGCTCGATGATCACATGGTCCACGAAGTGAATGGAGGTCTCGCCCGTAAGAACATGACGCAACATGACTTCTTTGCGATTGCCTGCCTGCGCCACGCTGATCAAATCTCGGAAACAGGTGAATACCACGCCCTGCTTTGCGAGGTCTCGAAGAACCACGGCAGAGTTCGTCGGCCCCAAATCATGTGCCGTTGCACGATCCGGCGAGACATGTTGCACTGCACAGCCCATGCGCGCCATGGCATCCGCGCAGACCATTGCAGGGTGATCCCCCACTTCGTCGAATAGCAGTACTTCACCATTCAGCCGCACCTCGCCCGAAAGGACGTCCCAACTCGACGAAGTGAACGCAGCCCCAGAGATTGGGGGTGCATCCGGCCAACCTCCCGTTGCAACGATGACAATACCAGCGGCTTCAGCCTCGACCTCTTGCGCCTCAACATACGTGTTCAGGCGGATATCCACATCCAGCTGCGTGACTTCATTGATCAACCAATCGGCAACACCCCATATTTGGCGACGGGTCATGCCCATGCTGGCAAGCTTTAACTGGCCTCCCAGACGGTCACTTGCCTCGAACAGCACTACATCATGGCCCCGCAGGGCACAGATGCGCGCGGCTTCCAGCCCAGCGGGGCCGCCACCCACGATGACTGCCTTTTGGGGCGTGGTTGCCTTCGCGATCTGATGTGGCATTACGGCTTCTCGGCCCGTAGCCGCATTGTGCCCGCAGACAGCGGCCTTGCCCTGATTAACACGATCCACGCAATAACCGAGGCCGACGCAGGGACGGATGCGCTCTTCCTCTCCACGCGCCAGCTTTGCCACCAGATGGGGGTCAGCCATATTTGCTCGGGTCATTCCGATCAGGTCCACATGACCTTCCGCAACCGCGTGCCGAGCCGTAGCAATATCTGCCACGCCACCAGCATGGAAAATTGGAATATCCACCGCACTGCGGATGCGGCCAGCCACGGTCAAATGTGGAGACGAGGGCATACCCATCGGTGGGACCCAACCGGCAAGCCCCAAATCGTCATAGGGTGCGCCTGCAAGAATGTTGAGGAAATCGACAGTACCGGTTCTTGCGACTTCCTTGGCAATCAACACACATTCGTCTGCGCTAAGCCCACCCTCAGCTAATTCGTCTCCCGTGACACGCATGCCCAAAACCAAGTCGGGCCCTACGGCTTCACGCACTGCTTCCAAGACTTGGAGTGTCAAGCGCAAGCGATTGTCGAGCGTGCCGCCATAGTCATCATCACGGTGATTGATCAGAGGGGACAAAAACTGCCCTAGGAGATGTGAATGGGACAACAGTTCAATACCATCAAAGCCGCCTTGTTGGCAGCGCTTCGCCGCATCCGCGAATTGTACAATAACACGGTTGATGTCTTCTATTTCCATGGCTTTGGGAAAGGATCTGTGCGCTCGTTCCCGTGTGCCAGATGGCCCCGCAACAGGGAGCCAATGTCCGTCATCCCACGCGGTTCTACGCCCCATATGCGTGATTTGGCAGATAATGGCAGCACCATGTGATCGCACCCCATCCGTCAGTTTTTGAAACCACGGAATGATACTGTCATCACCTGCATAGAGCTGACCAAACACAGATGGGCTGTCGGGCGCGATGTTTGTGGAGCCCCCTATGATAGTCAGACCAATACCGCCCTTCGCCTTCTCCTCATGATAGAGCCGATATCGGCTCCTTGGATGTCCACCTTCCTCATAAGACGGTGCATGTGCAGTGCTCATAATGCGGTTGCGAAGGGTGAGGTGACTTAGCTGGAAAGGCTCAAGAAGTGGATCGTCTTTCATGGAAACCTCAATAGTCCTGATTTAATGCATCGGCCTCGGGGATCTCACTTTCGCGCTTTTCAATATAGGCCAGTAGCGCCTCATCGGTCGCTTCGTCCAGCTTAGGTTCTTGATATTCGCTCAGTAGTTTTCGGGCACGGATCAGCGCACGCTCTGTGATTTCAATACTGCCTTCGGCCTGCCATTGTTCGATTGAGTTGTTGTCCAGCATGTCAGGCATAAAAAAAGCGCGCTGAAAATTCTCCAGGGTATGTGGGTGGCCAAGGTAGTGGCCTCCGGGTCCTACATCGGAAATGGCTGCGATGCCTTCGTCAAAGTCATCCCAACGCGGCCCCTCTGCCATCCGGTAGGCCATCGCGCATTGCTCGGCGTCCACGATGAATTTGGCCGTGGAACAATGCATTCCCGCCTCGTTCCATCCTGCTGCATGCCACATGTAATTTGCACCAGAATGAACGACGGCTGACAGAGACGAGGCGCTCTCATATCCGGCTTGCGCATCCAAAACTTTTGAGCCGCCAAGTGTGGTCGAACTGCGCCATGGGATGCCATAGTAACGGGCCATCTGGCCAATCATAAAGTTCATGGTGCTAATCTCAGGAGTGCCTGCCATGGGCGCACCGGACTTCATTGATACCGTTGCCAGATAATGGCCATAGATCGCAGGGCAACCTTTACGGATCACCTGAGTGTAGGCCAACGCACTGAGCGCCTCGGCGTTGAGTTGCGCAACAGTAGGAGCCACAGAAGCAGGTGTATTTGCTCCGCCTAACACGAAAGGGGAGCACAGCACCGGTTGATTGCGCCTGTTGAATGCCCGCATCGCGCCGAGCATTGTCTCGTCCCAGACCAACGGAGAGTTGGCGTTACAATTTCCTGTCACGACAGGGTTTTTGTCGATGAAATCGGTGCCAAACAGGATCGCACACATGTCTAGCACGTCTTCTGCGTTCTTCGGGCTGGTGGTCATCCCCATGAATGTTTTGTCGGAATACTTCATCGACGAATAGGTGATCCGCAGGTGTCGCTGGCTGATCGAATGGTCATAGGGTTCCACAATATGATGCGCGGAGGAATGTAGGCTGGGCATCATATGAGCCAGCTTGTGGAACATGGCCAGATCGGCAAGCGTTGGATTGCGGCGGACGTCATCAAGGTCGCGCAAGTAGGGCGCACCAGTCATGGGAATGAACATCCCGTGTTTGCCACCCAACTTGATATTACGCTGTGGATTACGGGCGTGATAGGTGAAATCGGATGGGATTGTTTTAATCAACTCACGGATCAAACCGCGATCTATACGCACCAACTCCCCTTCGACATCCGCACCCGCGCGCCGCCAGTCTTCCAGTGCGATGGGGTCGCGAAACACGATGCCAACGTTCTCAAGGATCGACATCGAGGCGTCATCGATACGGCGAACTTGCTCTTCGTCCATGACCTCGCAAAATGGGAGTTGGTTCACCAATCCTGGCAACATGCCAAAGTCTGGCGCCTCACGTGTCGCACGGCGGGCAGACCGGCCCCCTGAACGGCTGGCGCGTGATTTGTCATCTTGCATGAATGATCCTCCTTTATGTAAAGGAGAGCATTCTGAAGAACCTTAGAACTTACATTGCAGCGACTTTAACGGCAATTCTTGCGACGCTTTCATTACTACTCTTCGATGCAGCCTTAAAATCTGTCCCCCCAGTTCCCGCCTTTGGGTGCTAGACGCGGTCACCGAGGAGCTCAGGTGGAACTGGGACCGCAGAGCCTCTCAAACCCCAAGCTCCTTACAGAAACCCTGCGTCTACCAACTCGCGTTTTGCGCGCTCCACGGTGCGAATACTGCAGCCGAGAGACTGAGCGATGATCCGTTGCGATTTGCCACTGAGCAGGGCCACCCGGAATGCTGCCATTTTCACTGCCCGGCTTGATTGTGGCCCCAGCGGGATGTTGATCCGGCCTGCGCCATAGGTTTTGTAGATCCAATCTGTGATKGGATCMCCAAGTTGCTGGGCTGCAAGTGATTGCGCCTTCTTATGCGGGTGAGGGATGTAGGCCTCAATACCTCCAAAAAGGCTTGTCAGTTTCCAGACGGCCTCCGGACCTAGGTGGTCTTCCAGGTCTTCCAGCATTTCTGGCACGTTCATCCCGAGATCGATCATTTCGTCACAGGTGAGGAGGTTTGGTTTTGTTTGTGCATCTGTCATGTGACTGTGATGCCGACATCGGTCGGTCGATAACTCCCTGTCACGTGTCGGGAGGTCGCTCAAAACGCATCAACTGGGAATATGGGAAGATCTGTGGGGCTCGATTTGCGGGCCGCTGAGCGCAGTTTTCTGGTGAACGCTACTCCGGGTCGGAAATTTTCACAAGCGCGTCTGTACCCCGTTTAAGTGGTATTTAACGGCGACCCTCAGAACACTCCCTCCCTGCGATTTTCAGCTGGCGGGGGTGAAGAGGGAGGATTGGGCAAAATTCAGCCAAGAAATGTACTGCGAGGCTCCAGGTGGAGGGAGTTTTTTCTGTCTGCCATCAGTTGGTCGATCTGGATTTACAGGAACAGATCGGATTGCCGCTGTTCCCTTGGGGAGCGCAGCTCGGCGGATACGCGTTCCACAGTGCGGACGTGGACGTCCACTTCGGCTGCAATGCGCGAATGGCTCAGACCCTGGTCCAGAAGCATTGCGATCCGCTGGCGCCGTCCGGTTTGGCCGCTGATGTTTCCGGCAGGCACCAGCATCTTGCCGCTGCCCAGCAGTTTGTAGAGCTTTTGTGCATTGGCTTGCCCCACGATTTTGGAAATTGAGCTGCCGGGGGCAGGGTTCTTGGCGATATAGACTTCACGCCCTCCGCGCTGCTTGGCAAGGCGGACGGCGAGCTCAACGCTGATGTTATCAGCAATCAGCGCCAGAACACCTGGGAGATATGGTTTGAACTCACCCCTCATTTGCGATGATCCGACCAATCAAAATTTATGTCGACGCGCTTGCCCCAGCTTTTGAGGGCCTGAATGACCTGGTCGATCTCTTGGTGGTCTCGCATCATGTCCACATCGGCAGGCACGTTGCTCCAGGCGTTTTCAAACCGGGCGCGGATGAACGTGTTCAGGCCTTTGCGGCTTGCATCCCGGAGCTCGCCCGCGTCGCCAAGTTTACGCCAAAGTACATGGACCAGGCGCAGATCCGGACGAGAGGCTTTGGCGTGTTTCTTCACACCGGAGGTGGCTTTGAAACCGTCCTGTTTAAGGCGCTTTAAAACGGCGTTTAAATCGGCTTCAGTCATGTCCGTCATGGAGGCCTTGCAGGTTACGACAAGCTGCAGCGCTTTGCGGGCATCACTGTCCATGCCAAGCTCACGACAACCCACGTGTATCTTGCGTTGCAGGGCACGGCTCATGAGGAAACCTCGCTCAGGAACGGGACGACCGGGTGCAATGCTGTCGCGTCGGAAGCCATACACCTGTCGGCTAAAGCGGCCTCTTCTCGTGCAATCGCTTCGAAGTCTTCAGGAGGTACTTTCGCCAATTCAGCTTCGGCTTTGGCAACCGCGAGACGACCGCCCCAGACGATTGAGGCCCGGCGCGTTACCGTTGCATAGGCGCTGAAGCTCTTCCGCATTGCCTCGCGGATCTGATCTTCTGACATTGCCATGACGACCGCCCCCTATGCCTTTGCCAGATCAATGGTGATGGCTTCCCAGGGCGCATCGGTCGATTTGCGGCGGTGGCAGTGGAAATAGGTCGCTTTGCCCACTTCGCGTTCGGCGTCCTTGATGGCCTGCATGGCGCGGAGCCAGCGTTCGTCCTCGATGTTCCACTTCTTCAGGCGCAGCAGAGCAGCCCGGCTGACTTCACCCTCTTTGTTGACGTCAAAGGCCTCGGTCACGATGACTTTGAGCTCGTCGCGCGCATCTGCGGCCCACTCATTCATGCATTCGTCGACCAGGCTCTTGGCAACCTGCAGCTTGGGCCCGAACTCGTATTTATCTGCGGTGCGGACTGAGATCCGGAAAAGACCGTCATAGGCATGATTGTCTTGTTGCCCTTTGGGCCGCCAATCTTGGCCTCGTATTCAAGCGCAAGGATCTCCTCAAAGAGGCTGATATCCTCAGCGACATGGGCTTTGAACCGGGAGGCTTGTTCGCTCAAAGCAATTGCATAGCCCATGATTTTGCGGGTGGTTTCGTCCTGGAGCAGATCTCGGGGCTTCACCAATGTGATGGGCACCAAAGAGCCTTTGGTGTCGGTGCGGTGCTCCTTGCCATCGACCATGACAACCCCATCGGGAATTTTGGCGGGCTCAAAAGGGTGTTTCAGGAGTCGGATTCTGGGCGTTGGTCATGAGTGGTTTCTTTCAAAATGGGTTGGATTGGCTGCTCATCAGACCAGGGCCGCCGCGCCCTGGTGACCACGCTCGGCTAGGACGGACGGGTTTCGCTTGGGTTACGTGTTGAGGCGGTCCTTCACGGCCTTGGCCTGTTTGAAGGTCAGCGAAGACGCTGCTGCGATTTGGACCGGTTCGCCGGTTGGAGGGTTGCGGCCTAGGCGGGCAGCCCGCTCGCTACGCTTGAAGCCACCAAAGCCGTGAAGTGCGACTTCGTTGCTGTCTTCAATGGCTTGGGTGATCTGATCGAGAAAGGCATCTACCGTCGCAGCAGTCGCCTCCTGGGTTTGCCCGAGGGCGTCGGCTATGCTTCGGGCGAGATCCTGTTTGGTGATCTTGTTTGACATGGTGTTGTGTTCCTTCTGGCGGGTTGTGCGCTCGATGGCGCTGGGGTGGTGAGGGTGTCAGGCTCCGGTGGGATCCAGCCGGTCGGCGAGATTGCGGAGCCAGATGGCGAGTTTGGTCGCGAGTGGGAGGACTCGCGGGATTGTGAGAGCTGGTTTCATTCTTCATCACTCTTGTTGAACTTGGGGCATGCCCAGCAGGCGCGGATCATCTTGACGCGGAAGGGGCTGCCATGGGTCCAGGTCTCAGCGCGGCGGCGATATTGCAGGCAGACAGCACTCTCGATCTTGGTTTTTCGGGCGGGGCAGAGCACCGGGGCACTCATGAAGACCTCCCGCACCCGGCTTTCAATGCTGTGCATGTTTCCGCTGTAGCGGTTGCGGATGGCCTGACTGACCACGGCCGGGCTGAAGGCGATCTTTTGGGCTACGGCTTACCACGTGGACGCGCTGACGAAGAACGCTTGGTTGAGGATATGATCGAGCTGACGCGCCAGTTTGGTCGATATGGCTACCGTCGAGTCGCTGCCCTGTTGAGAGACGCAGGCTGGCAAGTGAACGACAAACGCGTCGAACGGCTTTGGCGACGTGAGGGGCTTAAAGTGCCCATGAAACAACCTAAGAAAGGACGGCTCTGGCTCAATGATGGATCGTGTGTCCGTTTACGTCCTGAGTATCGCAATCACGTCTGGTCGTATGACTTCGTACACCACAGAACAGACGACGGCAGAGCCTTTAGGACGCTCAACATCTTGGATGAACACAGCCGGGAATGCCTGGCTATCCGGGGGAAGCGGAAGTTGAATTCGGCTGAAGTAATCGACGCTCTGACGGATCTATTCATCCTGCGAGGCGTGCCTGCCTACATCAGGTCGGACAATGGCCCTGAGTTCATTGCTGAGGCCGTCAGAGACTGGATCAAGGCGGTTGGGGCAAGGACTGCCTACATCGAACCCGGGTCACCCTGGGAGAACGGATATTGTGAGAGCTTCAACGGGCGGGTGCGCGACGAGTTGCTGAACGGCGAAATCTTCTACTCGCTACGTGAAGCCCAAATCATCATTGAAAGATGGAGGAACCATTACAACACCAAACGACCAAATAGTGCTCTGGGCTACCGCCCACCTGCGCCAGAGGTCATCGTTCCGATGGACCAAAGGCCAATCATGCACTAACTTTCAATGTGGACCACTCAAGTGGGGCGGCTCACTGCGGTTGTACCAATGTCCGTTGCTGGAAGAGCCTTTAACCCTCCGCAACTCGCACCGGCAGCTTGCTCGATGCCTTCATCTCTTTGAGAGAGAGATTTGAGCGAATACTGGTCACACCGGGCAAGCGTCGCAATGTGCTGTCGACAAAAGTGCTGTAGTCGTCCAAGTCACGAGCGACCACGATAAGTAAGAAATCATCCTCGCCCGTTGTGTTGTGGCAGGCGAGTATGTTGGGTGTGACCTCGATAATACGCTGAAACTCGGCCGTGGCTGCCTGATCATGTTCGGAACAGCTCAACTGCACAAAGGCCATCACCCCCAGGCCCAGTTTGCGGCGACTGAGGTTGGCCTGGTAGCCCTCGATGATCCCAGCCTCTTCCATTTTCTTCAAACGGCGCCAGCAGGGTGTTTCGCTCATGTTCAAGTGCTCGGCCAGCTTGGCATTTGTCATGCGCCCGTCGCGCTGCAGATGGTCGAGAATCTGGGCGTTGACCGTGTCGATGGCTGCCATTAGTGGAATCCCCTAGACGAACTGCAAAATATTCGATTTCCTGCCCCAATATGCCCGGAATAGAGGCAGATTAGCAAATCTATTTCCAGATTTGATGTTAGATTAACCTCCATCCAAAACCAAAATCGAAAGATCCCGCCATGAAAGCTGTCCTGTTCGAGAAATTTCAAGAAGCCCCAAAAGTTGCAACCGTGGCGGACCCGACCCCCGAAGCGCATGGCGTTGTTTTGAAGGTTGAGGCCACCGGCGTATGTCGCAGCGACTGGCACGGTTGGATGGGCCATGACAGCGATATCGATCTGCCACATATCCCGGGCCATGAATTGGCCGGTGTGGTTGAGGCTGTCGGAAAGGATGTGAAGAACTGGACTGTGGGCGACCGCGTCACCGTGCCGTTCATCTGCGGATGCGGATCCTGTGGCGAGTGCCACACCGGCAACCAGCAGACCTGTCTGCATCAGGAGCAGCCGGGCTTTACCCATTGGGGCAGCTTTGCGGAATATGTACCGATCCATCAGGCCGATTTGAACGTGGTCGCCTTGCCCGAGGCGATGGATTTCGCCACAGCGGCCAGTCTGGGTTGTCGCTTTGCCACCTCGTTCCGGGCGGTGATTGACCAGGGCAAAGTCAGCGCGGGCCAGTGGGTCGCGATCCATGGCTGTGGTGGTGTCGGCCTGTCGGCGGTGATGATCGCCAGCGCTGCCGGGGCCAATGTGATTGGCGTCGACCTTGACCCGGCCAAACTGGCCCTGGCCAAAGAGCTTGGCGCGGTTGCGGCCATCGATGGCAAAGGCGACGTGGTTGAGGCCATCCAAGAGATCACCAAGGGCGGCGCGCATGTCTCGCTTGACGCGCTTGGCCATCCGGCGACGATGACCAACTCGATCCTCTGTCTGCGCCCACGGGGCAAACATATTCAGGTCGGTCTGATGCTGGGCGATCACGCGGCCCCCGCCGTGCCAATGCCCAAGATTGTGGGCCAAGAGATCGAATTGCTCGGCTCTCACGGGATGCAGGCCCATCGGTACGGCGCGATGCTCGACATGGTCGAAAGCGGTAAGTTGGACCCGGCCCGGTTGGTGGGTGACAAGATCAGCATCGACGCAGCCCCCGAGGCCCTGATGAACATGGACAAGTTCCAGTCCATCGGTGCAACCGTCATCACGAGCTTCTAAATCATGGAAAAGATTGCATTCATCGGCGGCGGCAATATGGCGGTTGCGATCATTGGCGGCTTGATTGCCAGCGGTTGGGAACCCTCGCGGATCACGGTTGTCGACCCGAACGCCGACCAGCGGGACCGTCTTGCGGCTGAGCATGGCGTGCACATCACAGATGATGTGGCCACGGCCGCCATTGCAGATACCATCGTGCTGGCGGTCAAACCGCAGGTTATCAACGCCCTTGCGGGCCAGATGAACACAGACCTGTCGGGAAAGCTGCTCCTCAGCATCGCTGCAGGGGTGACGATTGCGACTTTGGAACAACTCTTTGGACCAGTTGCGCTTGCCCGCACCATGCCCAACACGCCTGCCTTGCTGGGCCTCGGGGCGACGGGGCTTTATGTCAATGACCACACATCAGAGGTGCAGCGCCTGGAGGCCCAAAAGATCATTGAATCCTTCGGCATCTGTGTTGCCGTGGAACAAGAAGAACTTTTGGATGCTGTCACAGCGGTGTCGGGCAGCGGGCCGGCCTATTATTTCCTGATGATCGAGGAGATGATCAAAGCCGGCACGGCTCTGGGGCTTTCGCGCGAAGACGCCGCTGCCTTGACCGTGCAAACGGCTCTGGGCGCGGCAACCATGGCTGCGCAGGGCGATGTGCCCCCCGAAGAGCTGCGCGCCCGCGTTACCTCGCCAAACGGGACCACCCAAGCGGCGATTGTCTCGATGCAAAACAACGCTTTTGGCCAGATCATTTCCAACGCCATGACGGCGTGCCAAACGCGTGCTAAAGAACTTGGAAAAGGGCAGTAAATGATCATTCGATGGTGGCGTGCTGTGGCTGGTTCTGATGCGGTATTGCAGCAATATGCTGAGCATTTGGAACGCAACACCTTTGCGGAAATGGCAGAGCTTCCGGGGCATCTTGGGGCGACGATCGCGGTCAAGGTCGGCGGCACAGACAATGAGCTGGTTGTCACCAGCCTGTGGTCTGATCTGGACGCTGCAGGGCATTTCGAAAAAGGGGCGTTTGACGACGCTGTGGTTAAGCCAAGCACCCAGAAACTGTTGCAGTCTTTTGACCTGAAGGTCGAATATTTCGAAACCGTCGTGACCACCGGCGTTTTTGCCAAGAAGTGACCTGACGCTATGTTCGAAAAGGTTGAGACCTATCCGATAGATCCCATCATGATTGGGGCGGAATATTTCGCTGCCGATCCCCGCCGAGAGAAACTCAACCTTACGGTGGGGATCTATCAGGATGAACACGGCCAAACACCCGTTCTGAAAGCGGTCAAACTGGCCGAACAAAGGTTGGTCGAGACCCAGACCAGCAAATCCTACCTCGCCTTAACAGGCGATGCTGACTATTGCCGGGTGCTGGGTCATGAGGTTTTGGGCAAGGCTTATGATGACGGATGGGTGTCTGCCCAAACTTCTGGCGGGGCTGTCGCGTTGCGGGTGGTGGCGGATCTACTGGCGCAAATACCCACGCCGCCCACCGTCTGGCTGCAAACACCGACCTATGGCAATTACGTCCCGATCCTCACCGCCGCCCGCGCCCGTTTCGCGCATCTGCCCTATTACGACCCGATCAAAGCCGAGATCACCTTTGATCGCATGCTGGAGGGGCTCTCCGCCGCCAAACCCGGCGATGTCTTTTTGATGCAGGGCCTGTGTCACAATCCGACTGGCGCAGATATGAGCCGCGTGCAATTCGACGCGCTGCTGGATGTGCTGGAAGCGCGCGGCATCATTCCTTGGATCGACCTTGCCTATCTGGGTTTTGCCCAAAGCTGGGACGCCGATTGCGCTATGGCGCGTCAGATCGCAGCGCGTTTCCCGGAATGTATTGTCTGTATCACCCTGTCCAAGACCTTTGGCATCTACCGTGACCGGGCCGGGGCGCTGTTTGTGAAAACGCAGAGGCCTGACCGCGACCGCATACACCGGGCCGTCTCCGCGATTGTCCGCTCCGGCGCGTCGCATGCGCCGGATCATGGACCATCGGTTGTGCGCACGATCCTGCAAGACCCAGCGCTGAAAACGCATTGGCGCAATGAGCTCGACCAGATGCGCGCCCGCGTTGCCCAAGTGCGCCAACAGATAGCGGATGTCGAACGCGCCGAGTTTGACACCGACCGGCTTGCTTACATTGCGAAGCAATCCGGCATGTTTTCGCTCCTGCCACTGACCGAAGCCCAAGAAACGGCCCTGACACGCGATCATGGAATCCACGTCGTAAAAGGCGGCCGCGTGAACGTCGCACGGTTGGGGGAGAGTGACATCACAAAGTTGATCGGGGCGATCATTGAAGTAACGTCTGCGAAATAACCTTTGGCGTGCCGCAAAACGGATCAGCCAACCAACAATGCTCTTTTAATATTTACGAAGCAGCCGTTAGTTGAAACCGCAGCATTAGTCACTCTGGGCTCGAAGCGGACATGCGGCGGTGCGGCAGCAGGGCCGCAGCGTTTCCGCACCAGTTCCCAGCCGCTAGATGACGGCAGCCAGCCCGAAGCGGTCTTCGATAGAGTGTGCCACGACATCAATGCGGCCGTTGCGAGGTCTGTGGCCAGTTTCCCGAAAGCGGAAATTGAACCACCGTAGCGTTGGATCGTCAATTCTGCAGTCAACGCAGAGAGCGGGCTTTGCAAACTTCAGCCAATTTCGCTGAAGCGGACATTTTCAGACGGGATTGGCCACATGAAGCGAATTGCTCAACTTGACCCATATGTTGCCTCGGTTGGCGCTGAAATCACCTCCTCTTTGGCTTGGCGGCTGACCCAATCAGCAAATAGGTCAGCCATCGGTCGTTCGCTTGTGTTGACAACCATTCGGTAGCCTCGGCTAGAAACGACGGTTTTCGATCCCAAGGGAACAAGTCGGCCTTGTTCAAAAAACTTTCCGATGAAGGGCAGGAAGCCAATTGCAATGCCCCGACCATAAGCAGCGGCCTCCAGAACAATATGAGGTTCTTCCAGAATCTCGCCTCGATCTGCAAAGTTTGTTGGTGCTCCGATCGCCGAAAGCCAATGACGCCAGGTGCTGCGGTCCCGGTAATGGATCGGAGTAAAGTTCCCATCCCAAAAGGCATCATCAACTTGCAATCCGGGCGCTGCCACCGGAATGGCTTTTGTGTCGAACAACTGTGAAGTTTTTGATTTAGGATCTTCCTGCTCGGACCAGATAATCGAAATGTCTGCCAAACGGGAGTCCGGTTGTCCGATCGTGTGGATCAAATCAATACGCAAGCTAGGATGTTGCGCCTCAAACTTCCCGAGGCGCGGAAGCAACCATTGCGACGACAAATATGGACCAACAGATACCCGCAGCACCTCCTGAGCGATCAATCGTTCGGTAACACCCTGAAGTTCCTTCCAGACCCTTGCCGTTGCCTTTGCCAGTTCGTTGCCGTCCTGCGTCAGGTGAACTTCTCTCACGCGCCTCTCAAATAGGCGTTTTCCCAATGCCATTTCCAATGCGGTAATACGGTGGCTAACTGCTGAAGGCGTCACGTTAAGAGCACGCGCAGCACGCGAAAAACTCAATGCTTCGGCGGCATGATGAAAATAGATCAATGCGCCAAGATAAGATGGATCTCTGGGGTCGGGCAGCATAGGGCTTCCATAGTTGAGGGCAGCTCAACCATCTTGTGATAAATTGGAATTTGTCAAATCAATTCCGTCGCTGCCTTATGGCCGACAGGAAACTCACAGGAACAAAATCATGCGAACTGAACGCCACAGCATCCGATCAGTCACCTCTCAAAACGGTCTTTTGGCTGTCCAATGGGGGGACGGCCATGAAAGCCGCTTTCACGCTATCTGGCTACGGCACCAATGCTGGTGCCCGGAATGCGGAACACCGGAGACAGGGGTGCGCGGCATCCGTTTGCAGCACTTTGACGAGACGATCACACTATCAGGTGTCGATTTTGCAGATACCGCAGTGCGGGTGGTTTGGCCGGATGGGCACCGGTCGGAATATCCAGCCCGGTGGCTGCGCAATCATTGCTATTCGGACACCGAGCGCGCCAGCAGGCGCCTGGCTCCAGTCCTATGGGATGCGACCATTGCCGCACATCCGCCCAGCGGTTCACTGGCTGAAGCAGAAGCTGATCCTGCGGCCAGGCTGCGTATTCTGGAAGCCGTAAGGGACTATGGGTTTTGCAAGATCACCGATGCCCCCAAAGACAGTGCAGAGCGCTCGCGGATGATCGACCTGGTTGGCGCGCAAAGGCAGACGCATTTTGGAACTTACACACTTAAAACAAAGAAAACCGTTACCAATGTGGGGGATACCACAGGCCCACTTGATCCGCATATGGACGAGCCCTACCGCTATGCTGCAATAGGGGTTACTGTTTTTCAAGTTCTGCATCCCAGCTCGAACGGAGGTGCCTCCACACTGGTAGACGGGTTTGAGGCGGTGCGGCGGCTGAAGGAAAGCTGGCCCGAAGATTTTGACATGCTGTGCAGTATGCAGATTACCTGTCAGCGCTTTGACCCCGGCGACAATAGCCATGGCAACGAACGCTGGTACAAATCCCGCTTGCCGGTCATTCAGCTGGACGAACAGGGAGAAGTTTGCGGTGTGCGGATGAACGAACGGCAAATCTCACCCCTGGATGTGCCCGCTGATCAGGTTGTTCCTGCATATCGTGCTCTGAAACGGCTTTTTACGATACTCTACGATGAGGACCTCTGCCTGACCCTGGACTTGAAAGCGGGAGAAGGGTTGCTGTTCGACAACCAGCGGCTGCTGCATGGCCGGACAGGGTTTACCCCAGAAACGCCGCCACGGGCGGTTCTGACATCCTCGGTGGATCTGGACGACTTTCATTCCAGCCTGCGCTTGCTGCAGAGGGATCTTGACCCGGATGCTATGCATATGGTTCTGCGCCAGGGTATGGCAGGATGAGCGGCCCGTTCAAAATTCTGGCTCTCGGAGGAGATCACATCGGGCCGGAAGTTGTCACCAGCGGGCTGGAAGTACTGCGCCACACAGCGGCTCAATTCGATGTGCCCATTGAAATCGAAGAAGATCTTCTTGGTGGGGTTTCTTGGGATGCACACGGCACTTTTTGCACCGACGGTGTTGCGGCCAAGGCGCGTGCTGCGGACGCCGTGCTGGTGGGTGCCGTTGGCGGGCCAAAGTGGGACAGCATCCGAGTAGATGGCCCCATCACCGAGACAGATGGTCTGACGCGTCTGCGGATTGAGCTGGATGTGTTCAATGCCCTGCGACCGGCAAGGTCATGGAAGCCCCTGCTGTCCCGGACCCCCTACCGAAAGGATGTTGTGGATGGGGCTGATCTTCTGGTGGTGCGGGAAAACGCGGGCGGGATTTATTATGGCGAGCCACGGGGCCGTGAGGTCCTTCCCGATGGTCAAACCCGCGCCTTTGAGATCAGCGAATACCGAACACACGAGGTTGAGCGTATTGCCCGCTGTGCCTTCGAGGCCGCACGCGGGCGGCGGAATCATGTCACATCCCTGGACAAGTCGAATGTCATGGAGAGCGGCAGGCTTTGGCGTGAAACTGTCGACCGGATTGGGCGCGAGGAGTTCCCTGATGTCAAACTTGACCACCTTTTGATGGACTACGCGCTCTATGCCGTAGCCCGCGCCCCACGGAACTTTGACGTGCTCTTGGCCGACAATCTATTTGGCGACCTCATGTCGGATCTGGTTGCCGTGGTGTCTGGGTCTTTGGGTATGCTTCCCTCGGCGACCTTGCCAGCGGTAGCCCAAGCTGATCGTCCCGTAAAGGGCGGGATTTATGAGCCAACCCATGGCAGTGCTCCGGATATTTCCGGACAAGGCATCGCCAACCCCATCGGGGCCATCCTCTCGGTTGGCATGATGTTCGAGTATGGCTTTGGAGTTGCTCCAGCTGCGCGTTCCATAGAACAAGCCGTGGAACGTGTTCTTCTTGCCGGACTATTACCGCTGGATTTAGGTGGAAATGCAAGTACAGCGCAGATCACGCACGCTGTTCTCCTCAACTTGCAGCCAAACTCCTCGTTGTAGATGGATCAGACACGTCTTTTTTTTCTGGACTTGGAAATGGACACTATCCCAACCGGGAGCAAGGCTAGCTTTCTCGAGAGCATGTATACTGAATAATGACCGCTTCGAGCCCAAAGTTCCTCCTGTTGGCTGTGTAGCGAAAGTCCACAGTCAAAAGATTTTGTGGCCGGCTTGAGGGCGGCTTCGCCCTCCACCGACCATCTCAATGACTGGTTAGGTCGCGTAATCCGCATCTCGTTTGTCAAGCATTCGGATTAGCCCCGGCCATTCAGTTTTGCCATTGTAGTTGTAGTGTTCCGATGCCGCCATTTGATCTTGGTATCGCGCTACTTTCTGGGGGTCGATCAGATGCAATTCTCGCCCCATGGAAAGTGTCTTGATCTGCGTGGAGCAGGTTTGGCGAAGGAAGTAGGCTCGGAAGAACGCAGCCGCCGCGGTTTCACCCAATGCGTAGTATCCGTGGTTGCGACTTATCAGGATCTGGTTATTGCTAAATTGGCCAACAAAATGATCTCCAAAGGCGTCGTCCTCTTCGAATTCGTATTCGATGTAGCCCGTAATATTGCCCAGATAGACTGCCGGTTGGTTGAGCGGCAAAATTCCGTCCTCGATGGAGCCAACCGCCATCACCTCTTCTTCATGCCCATGAACAAAGAAGTTCGCGTCGTTGCGTGAGCCCAATATCCACTGACATAGGTTCTGCACCCCATCATTAAGCCAGGGCGCATCCGGATCGACGGGCTGACCATCTGCATTGATCTTGACCATGTCCGAGGCGCGTGCCTCTTCCCAGAACATCCCGTAAGGGTGGACAAGATAGTGATCTGGCTGATCCGGAACGCGCGCGCAAATTGCACCGTTGGCGAGATCAGACATTCCGTAATGGGCGACAATTCGGAACAGCGCGGCAAGGTCGACGCGCGCTTGCCATTCGGCGTCCGAGCAAGTACGCGATGATGTGGCTAGAGTGGCGGTCATAAAGGATTCCTTTCTCAAGTGGTGCTTTTGGTACGAAGTTGGCGTTTGGTGGTACGGATGCGGGAATGAAGATCATCGCGATCCGCATAGATGCCTTCGATAAAGCGTGATCCGCCTTTGGCGTCGTATCCGGCGCGGCCATGCAGCGCGCGCCGATTGTCGAAGGCCAAAAAATCGCCAGCTTCATAGCGAATTTTCATTTGATATGACGGATCTTGCGCGCGTGCGCAGAATGCACGATAGGCTTTGTATGCGCGCGCCTGTATGTCCAACGGAGCCTTCATCGGGGCGCGTAGGAAGGTATTGTATCGCACTCCGGTTAGCGCGCCATTGGCATCGGTTTCTACAACCGGGCCTTTGCCGCGATAGTCTGATGTCCTGGCGCGATTGTTGTATTCCCAGACATCGGTGATCAGCGATTGAAAGTGCTCGGGTTCGGCGTGTCGCATATCTTCCGCGATCCGGTAGGCATCTACGTAGATGCCTTCGCCGCCTGTTGTGGTGTTGTCCCGCGTGTAGAGGAACTGAAGGCCAAACGGCAATTCACGTGTTGGCAGATCAATGTGCTGAAGCAGGCTGCCCGAGGTATAGGCTTGGCTGTCTGGATCATCCTTTATTTCAAGAACATATTGACGTCCGAAATTGCTTTCTCGGATCGGGCCAATCATCGTCACGATCTGTTCCAGCAACCCGTCTTGCTGTGGCAGATTGCGCAACCGCGCCACGCCATAGTCGCGCAGGGCCTCCAGCCATTGCAGGAAGACCTCGGGGGTTTTCAGGGCTACAGGGCCATCAAAAGTTGGGGGCTCGGGTTGCTCGGTGGCGTTCCACGTAACGACTGGTTTCGTGGGTTCCGGTCCAAACCACGCCGCCCCAAACAACCACCCCGGATGATAGGCCGTTTCTATTCCGTCCGAGAAAGTCACCCGGATTGCGCCAGACGTCAGGATTTCCGCCTTTGTGATGCTCACATCGTCGGCGATATCTGTCGGGGCGATTGCCATCTCTCGGGCCTTGGGGTGCGTTGTGACTGGGTCGGGACTGTTTTCACGCAACAGCAAAACATGGTGGTCACTGCTGCGCCCATCAGACCAAGTAATGCGCAAACCATGCTCTGTGAGTGTCGCCGTCTGCACGGTTTCCGTCACAGGCCAACTATCGAAATCCGGGGTCGTGGGCAAATCTGACATCAAAGGTCCTCCTGACGTGAGATTAGCCCTAGGGACTGCAATCTTCTTGACAGTAAAAGGCAATTGCTTGATCAAAATCCACAGATGAGCGGGGCGGATTATGATCCAAGTTGATATTGTTCTAACCCAAAATTTTCCCATTCTGTCCCTCACCCTGATCACCGAGCCGTTGCGTGTGGCCAATCGGGAGCTTGGCACGCGGGTTTGGAACTGGCGTGTTTTGACGGCGAATGGCGGCCTGGTTAGCAGCTCGAGTGGGTTTGAATTGCAATCCATCCAGCTGGACGATCAACGCGCTGATATCGTCCTCATGGTGTCGTCCTACGCGCCTGAACAGGCACTGGCAAAACCGCTTTTGGCGTGGCTGCGCACCAAGGCAAGATCCGGATCGATGATGGGATGCGTTGACACTGGCGCGATGATTTTTGCCGAAGCGGGCTTGCTTCCCAATGCGCCCGCCGCCGTGCATTTTGAAGCATTGCGCGGCTACCGCGAGGCCTATGCCGATCAGATGTTTGCAGACAGGTTGTTCGATTTATCCGAAAACCGCTGCTCTAGCGCAGGTGGGGTGGCGACATTTGACATGACGCTTGCACTGATTGCGCGGTTCAACAGCCGCGATCTTTCTCGCCGTGTTGCTGAAATTCTGACGTATCGCCCAACGGAACATGTTGGACCTCAACAAAGGATGCTGACTGAGACATCGCTCATGCGCCTGGACCGCAACCTTGGCCGCGCAGTCGGCTTAATGCTTGCCCATATTTCCGATCCGCTCAGTATCGCGGAGGTTGGCAACCAACTCGACTTACCTGAATGGACACTGGCGCGATTGTTTCAACGGCATCTCGGGCAGACTCCGTCAGCATATTACCGCTATCTCCGCTTGTCGCAGGCCAAGAATCTTTTGCAGAATTCGAGCTATCGGATCAGCGAGGTCAGTAGACTTTGCGGATATGATAACCCTGAAACTTTTGCTCGTGGTTATCGGAAACAATTTGACGAGTCGGCCACCCGAACCCGGAAAAAACAACATGCGCACGACCCAAAGCGGACATACACTTCGAATTTGTGAAAGGTCGCTTTGTCCGCATCAGGACTACTGCGGCTATGCACTGCAAATGTCTGCTTTCAGAAAGTGTGGTGCTGGAGCAAAGGCTGCTTAGGGCTGACTGCAGTCATCCGCATACTGGACGGTTGTCGCTTTGACCGACAAGTTATGGAAAGGTATCCGCAGGCAGTGACATTTGCAGAAAGCACCTTCATGCATTCAATGTCGCAAATAGAGCCGACGCCGAGCTTCCTGACTGCAAAGAGTATAAATGCGCTGCAGGAGGATTCGAAGTGTCTGAGCGATTTGCCTATGTAAACGGGCGGTATGTGCCCGAAAGAGACGCTGCCGTTTCCATAAGGGATCTCGGTTTGGTGTACGGAGACAGCGTTTTCGATACTTGGCGAACTTTCAACGGCAAGATCTTCAAGCTTGAAGAACACATGGATCGGCTGATTGAAAGCCTTGCCTACGCCAGGATCGACGCAGGCATGTCGCGCAAAGAGATGCTTGAGGCGACCCTAAACCTCGTTGAGCACAATTCGCCGATGCTGCGCCCGGGAGAAGATTATTGGGTCACACTCCGGGTGACCGGCGGGTTGCAGAATTTCGATGGGGAGCCTGCTCGGAATTCCGGGGCGACGGTTGTTATTGACTGTATTCCTATACCGTTGCGGGCAAGAGCCCCGTTTTTCAGACATGGCATCGATGCGCGATTAACTGAACGGTGCAGGATTGCGCCGGGCGCGATCAACCCCAATGCGAAAACCAATAACTATCTCAACATGATACTGGCGCAGAAAGAAATCTCTGCCTACCATCCTGGCGCTTGGGCACTGATGCCGGATTTTAAAGGGAATATCGCCGAAGGCGCGGGCTGTAATTTCTTCGTGGTCCAGGACGGTGTTGTACTGACCCCGACAACAGACTGCGTTCTGGCGGGTGTCAGCCGACAAGTGGCGATTGATGTTTGCATTGATTTGGGCATCCCTGTCCGGGAACAGGATTTGCCATATGACATGGCTGTGAGCGCACAAGAAGCGTTCTTCACTTCAACCAGCCTCTGCGTATGCCCGGTCGCGTCGCTGAACGGTGCCCCCTATAGCGGCGGTGTTCCGGGGGCGGTCACTGGTCGCATAATGGAGGGTTTCGCCAAAGTGGTGGGAATGGACTACGTTGGCCAATACCTGAATTTCCTTTCGGATGGACCAGCGAGCACAGGGCTGTGATGTTAAGTACGAACCGCCTCAGTCAAAATCCGAATTTTGTCTCCCGAGGGGACACAGCCGTACCTGTACAATTGCGTCAGTGGTATGAAACGCCACGCGGTGACCAGGTGCCTGAGGCTTGGTGTTATACCGACCGTCTTTCGTGTGGGGCCGGTGATAGCATTGGCGTTCACGCGATCAGCACCGCAAGCACCATCCGGCTTGATCTTTGGAGCGACGGTTTGACACCCCGGCTGTTATGGTCCGGCTCCGCTGCTGCGGGCTGGATAGAAACCCCGGAGAACGCATCTGTCCTTGGGTGCGGCTGGCCTGAGGTTGCGCATATTCCAGTGAACCCGGACTGGCCCTCTTGTATTTGCCGCTTGGTTCTGACCGCAGGCGACGGTGCATCGGCAGAGCATTTGGTCCTGATCCGCGCCGATCACAATCAGACCCGACGCGCGGTATTGCTGGTCGCTGATGGAACGTGGAATGCATATAATGATTGGGGCGGGTCGAACCATTACGAGGGAATTATTGATGGCGTCAGTAATAGGTTCTCGCCAGAGCTGAGCGTTCAGCGGCCCTTCGCGCGCGGCATGGTCTCGCTTCCAGCTGGTGCGCCCAGAACATTGCCGACGCAACCGCCTGGCGAGGGTGTCCCGCTATATCCGCATATGGAATGGGCCTGGGAACAGGGATATTCAAAAAAATACGCCTCGGCAGGTTGGGCCATGTATGAACGCCCCTTTGTGCATTGGGCGGAGGAACAGGGGTATGCGCTGGAGTTTCTCAGTCAGCGCGATCTGCACCGGGATCCCTCTGTGCTGAAGGACGTGCCTTGCGTCATTTGCGTAGGTCACGACGAGTATTGGAGCAGGCCCATGCGGCAGGCCATCGACGCTTATGTCGATCAAGGCGGAAATGTCGCGCGCTTCGCTGGTAACTTCATGTGGCAGATCAGGATCAGTGACACCGGTGACCGCCAGATATGCCACAAATATCGTGCGCGCGCCGAAGATCCTTTGTTTGGGTCCGATCATTCGCATCTGACGACCAGCTCCTGGGAAGCGCCCGAGATCGGCTATCCGGGGCGGGCAACCTTTGGTCTTGATGCAACATCAGGGCTGTACGCTGGTTTTGGCGGCCTGGCCCCTCGGGGGGCCGGTGGCTTTACAATCTATCGTGAAGATCATTGGGCCTTTGCGGATGCCAATCTTGGCTATGGGGACATTCTGGGCGCACAGTCAAAGATCTTCGGCTACGAAGTTGACGGGCTGCAATACCGGATAGAGGACGGTTTACCGCATCCCGTACCGGCAGAGTTTTTGCCGGAGAGCTTGGAAATCCTCGGCCTCGGTCTTGCCCGGCTGCGTGAAGATGCTGCTGGCGATGGTGAAACGCTGTTCGTCGGAGATGAAGACGCAAAATTTGTCGCCGAACTGCGGCACGGCAACACGAATGAGGTCACATTGGCCCGGGTAAACCGCGGATCGGGTATGATTGTGTGTTTTTCGCGCGGCAAGGGCGCAGTTTTTCATGCGGGCACAACAGAGTGGATCGCTGGTCTCCTTCGCGGGGACAAAGCGGTCGCGCAGGTTACCAGAAATGTGCTGAATCGTTTTAACGTCTGCTGAAAACCTTCGCTCCAACAGAATCCTTGGCGCGGAGCTCCATGTCCATGACCGCTTCGGGTTGAGAGCAGTCACTGAGCCGACAGTAACAAAGGGCAGTTCTGCGCCATATCTCAGGTATCCCGGTTTGGATCAGCCACGCGCGCACGCTGATGGGCAACGCGTCGGGGCAATGCGGCGATGATTTTGTCCCGCAGGCACGCCGCAACGAGATCACCAAGGAATCCCGCATTTACCTGTTTCTCTATGCTTCACTGCTGGTTTTATGCCTTTGGGCGGAAGAACCCGTTTTGCTATTTGTGTGGCTTTTGCCTATGGTGATTGGCCAACCTTTCCTGCGCCTCTATCTGTTAGCCGAGCACGGTCGCTGCGCCTTCGTTGCTAACATTTTCGAAAACACTCGGACGACGTTCACAAATAGGCTTGTGCGAGCAATTGCGTGGAATATGCCCTTCCACACCGAGCACCACAGCTACCCATCTGTCCCGTTCCATAATCTACCCGAGCTGCACAAGCTTATGAAACCGCACTTGTCAAACACGGCAGATGGCTACACATCGTTCACCGAAGCCTACGCTCGTCACCTCTCCGGATGAATTGGCATGAGTAATGTGGGCTTCTGTGAAGCGGCTCTTTCGCATCTGTTTGCTCCTTTGAAAGATTGAGCAAACTCTACATTAAGGTGCGGGAGATTTCGGGGAGCAGGTCAGAAAAACTGCAGAACCATTTGAAACCGCTCGAACTTATGCGCTAACCTCCTCATCCTCTTTGTAGAAGCCGATTATGTCGTTTTCTGTGGTCGCTCCCAAACCGTTCAAAAGTCTGTTGGAGTAATTGAAATAGGCGCAGACCTGATTGACCTCCAGGATCTCACCGTCGTTGCAATCGGCAATTTTGAGAGCCTCGAAATCAGATTTCACCAATTTTCCGACATCCGTGGTTAGCTTGTGAGCATAGCGGAGCAAGGCCAGCTCTTTCCCGCTAAATTCATCCTCGGGTCGATGGGCCTTGAGCGCCAAGAAAATCCGATCGCTGCGGGGCTGGTCCTTAATCAGGTTGCGTACATTCATGAAGTGATGCGTCAACGAGTAGGTGCAATCGTTTAGAATAGACGTGTAGCTGGCTACCACTTCTAGAAACCAGAACGGTAATACGTTGTCTTTGGAATGCAGAACAGAACGATACAATGTCACGTGACCATCCATCGTTTCAGGGCGCAGTGAGTGTACTCGCATCACAGTATCTATAGTTCCATGCGGTGTCCGGGCCCTGTCCAAAAGCTCTTTCAGGCGGCCCGAAGCCTGATCATCGGCAACCATTTCAATCCACGCGCTCATCGTTGTCTCCTGTTTTGTTGCCAACACTAAATCCCAAGTGAGGACTACTGTCAGTATAATTTTTATCCACGGTGAAAATTTTGTAGATTGCTAGAGGGGTTCGGCAGTAAAGTTCCTTTTGACACATACAGTGATAGGGATGAGATCTGTGCAGCAATCCGACTTACGTCTTGGCGCCGAAAATCTCTTGGTGAACTGCGGAGGACTTTCTGCAGGGGATCGACTGCTTGTTTTGCAAGAAGACCCAGGCAACAGCTATTATGATAAAGCCATTGTAGAGGCTGTCGTCACCTGTGCGCGTGACATGGAAATCCGAACGGAACTAAGGACTATTCCTTTTGAGCCAACTGGGGGACCAATTCCTCAATCTATCATCAATGCTATGCGACAGGCTGATCGAACGTTATTCTTGTCTCGCACGGGCGACCAGATCCGCTTTGATGCGACGATGGCGGACACTCGTCCAATCATGTCATATGCGTTGGACGCAGAGATGCTAGCCTCGGGCTTTGGTCGCGCCCATTACGCCGGATTTGTAGCTCTGAAGGATGCAGTCAATGCGATGTTTGCTGGGGCAAGCTCTATCCGGGTGACCTGTCCGCTTGGAACTGATTTCTCTGGTCCCGGCGCGAACTACGCCCCATCAGGTGCCGCAGATGTCAGCGTCACCCGATTTCCGATGTCGGTCTTTGCTCCTGTGCCCGCGCAAGGGTTTTCCGGGGTGTTGATGCAAGAAGGGTTTCTGGTTGGGACTGGTTCCAAGTTTTACGAGCCCTATGGCTGTGACCTGAAAGAGCCGCTGGCCGTGCATTTCACGGATAACCACCTGACGCACTTCAAGGGGCATGAGATGGATGTGCATTGCGCTCAGATGCACTACGCCGAGGTCGGACAGAAGTTTAACATTGACCCCATGAGCATGCATTCTTGGCACGCAGGTATCCATCCGGGCTGCGCCTACACTCTACCTGCCGCTGACAACTATCAACGCTGGAGTGGCGGTGCCTTTGGCAATCCGCGTCTGCTGCATTTTCATACTTGTGGTGATTACGCGCCCGGTGAAATATCGTTAAATGTGCTTGATCCTACGATCCTCATCGATGGTATTGCCGTCTGGAAAGATGGGGTGCTGGACCCGAATCTTGTCCCTGGTGGCTCCGATCTGATTGCACAGTATTCTAGTATTAAAACGGTATTCGACTCCCCGGCGCAAGAGGTTGGCCAAGGTCACACTGGACGTCTTGTGGGGGTTCAATAAGCTGCGTGGCAGGCCGTCTCCCGGCCTGCCACGGGCTTTACGGTTGTTCCGCAGCAATGGCCTTGGCAATGCGCGAACGGAACCGCATGGCCCCTGCGTCAAGCCCAAGATTGATGTATCCTGTCTTACGCCGCGCCATACCAGTCTGAACATATTCCAGCACGTCTTTGTCCTCCGTGAAGGCCATGATAGCACCGTCGAACATCCGCTCTGACAGGGCAGTGTCCTCTGCGTGCATGTTACGGTGCTGGAACCAAAAATAGCGCGAGTTGTCCCCATCCACCGGTGTGATGAAATTATAGGAAATATTGACCAATGCATTGGGTGACAAAGGCTTATCCGCTCCTCCTTCGCTCACCGGCGCGTATATCGACATGTTGATCGCGGTGGAGGGGAGCCGACACTCATAGTGCTGTTTGCGATCACAATTGGGTCCAAAGGGCAGCATCGGCTTGTAATAAGGAGCTGGCGGTTCGTCAAAGATCCAACGTGACACAATCACCCCTTCGTCGAACTCTTCCAGATCGAGTGGGCTATTGTCGGTTCCGGCGCCAGCAAAAGACGTTAGATGCACCCAGGCCACATGGCTTGGGTCCAGCAGATTGTCGGTGATATAGAGATAGTGACAGGCCATCTCCATCGCGCCTCTGGCAGTTTTACCCCATGTGGGGTCGTTGAAGTTCGGGATGTCGATGATCTTGGAACGGTCAGCCTGTGACGGGTCTCCCATCCAAAGCCATAAAAAGCCCCAGCGATCTTCTGCCGCGTAAGAGTGGACGGCTGCGCGGCGCGGAGGGTTGTCCAACTGCGTCGGCGCGATCACGCATTCCCCGGCGCAGTCAAAGGTCAACCCGTGGTAGCCGCAGACCACATTGTCTCCCTCGATTGTGCCGCGCGACAAGGGCAGTTTACGATGCGGACAAGCATCTTCAAGCGCGATCGCCATACCTTTGGTGTCGCGGTAGATCACGATCTCCTCGTCCAGCATCCGCAGCGCAGTCAATGCACGGCTAAAATCCTCGCTGCGCCCTGCTACATACCAGCAGTCGCGCACGAAACCGCTGGCTCCGGTTAAATCCGGTCGCATCGCTCACTCCTATTCCGAAAACACATCAAAGGCCTTTAGCGCCTTGGCGCTATAGGCATAGGACGGGCCACCGCCCATGTATGTCGCCATTGCCAACGCTTCGCAGAGCTCTTCACGGCTGGCGTCTAGTCGCACCAATGCCCGGACGTGAAAGCCGATGCAGCTGTCACAGCGGGTGGCAATGGCAATGCCCAGCGCCATAAACTCTTTGGTTTTTTCGCTAAGTGCGCCGTTGGTCTTGGCGGCTTTGCCCATGATGCCAAAACCTTTGACCGTCTCGGGCACCTCTTTCGAATAGGTCCCAATGTCGGCCTCGATTTCGGCCATGAAGTTTTTCCAATCCATGTTCTTCTCCTTTAGCCACGCTCATCCGATCCCATTCGCCGTTCAAGCCAGCGTACGCCAGCGCTAATAAACAGCACGAGAATCAAGTATTCGAGGATCAGCAATGAATAGATTTCCAGAGGGCGGTACTCCGTCACCACCAGCTCATTGGCGCGTCGTGTCAGTTCCTGCATTCCGATGACAGAAGCAAAGGCACTCATCTTGACGATATAGATAAACTGGTTTGCCAGTGGCGGCAGAATGCGTCGGATCGCTTGTGGCAGGATCACATAGCGCATGGTTTGCAGATAATTCAGTCCAATTGTCTGCGCAGCTTCGGTCTGTCCCTTGGCAATCGACTGGATGCCGGCCCGGTAGATTTCAGCGGTGAATGCACTGTCTGACAGAGCGAGCGTGATGACCGCTCCCCAGAATGGATCAATCGGAACATTCATCCCCATTTCACGGAAAATGATGGGCAGTCCGTAAAAGACCCAGAATAACATCGGCAGCAAGGGGATGGAGCGTACCAGCTCAACGTATACCCGATTAGCCATCCGCCAGCCTCGGCTTTTTGCCAGTCCAGGCAGAGCGACGATCAATCCCAACACAATTGAAATCACGGCGGCGATCACCGAAATCAAGATGGTGTCGCCCATGCCTGAAATCAGGAATTTTACGTTGACCCAACCCGAGGCCGTCATCGGGTTAATCACATACCATCCCCAGGTGGACGAACTGGAACATCCTGCCAGCGCCAGCAAGGGCAACAATAGAATGAGATTTCTTTTCATTACTGTACCCTTACTCAATGCTGTAGAATCTGGCTGAGAAACTGCTGACACCGTGGAGACCGTGGGGCGCCAAAAAAATCATCTGGGGTGCCCTGTTCAACAATCTGACCAGCATCCATAAAAATCATGTTGTCTGCGACCTTGCGGGCAAAGCCCATTTCATGTGTCACAACCACCATGGTCATCCCTTCTTGCGCCAATTCCACCATCACATCGAGAACCTCGGAGATCATTTCCGGGTCCAGCGCTGAGGTCGGCTCATCGAACAACAAAACCTTGGGTTCCATGCACAGCGATCGAGCAATTGCGACGCGCTGCTGTTGCCCGCCGGACAACTGGCCAGGACGTTTCTTTGCCTGATCAGGAATGTGCACGCGTTCAAGATAATGCATCGCCTTGGCCTCGGCCTCGGACTTAGTGAGTCCGCGCGCCTTGATCGGACCCAACGTAAGGTTCTCAAGCACTGTCAGATGCGGAAACAGGTTAAAACTCTGAAACACCATCCCAACATCTGAGCGGATTGCGGTCACAGATTTCGGGTCATTGGTCAGTTCGACCCCATCCACGTTAATGGTACCCTTTTGGTGTTCTTCCAACCGGTTGATGCAGCGCACCACTGTTGACTTACCGGATCCAGACGGGCCACAGATCACCACTTTTTCACCGGTCTTGATGGATAGGTTTATATCTTTCAGGACATGGAACGTGCCATACCACTTGTTGACATTGACCAACTCGATTGCTGTTTCGCTCACTGGCTGGGTTCCTCTGGTGTGTGAATTTTCTTGTGATGAAAATTTTTTCTTGAGGTTAACGTCGATCTCGGCGTTAAATCAAGTATCAAAAATGCTTCAATTCATAGGCAGTCCAAGAACAACCAAAGGGAGAGAGTATATGAAACGTGCATTCAAAGTCGCCGCAGCGGCGGCCATCAGCCTTGCGCTTGCCGGGGCAGCTCAGGCCCAATCCGCCTTAAATGAGATCCTCGATACTGGCGTTCTTAAAGTTGGCACCACCGGGGACTGGAACCCAATGACTTTACGAGACCCAGCCACAAATTCCTACAAAGGCTTTGATATCGACATCATGACCGAACTGGCCCAAGACCTCGGCGTTGAGGTCGAGTTCGTGCCTACCGATTGGAAAACGCTTGTTAACGGTGTCGTTGCCGGAAAATACCACATGACGGGTTCTGCCTCGATCTCGCCGCCACGCATGAAGGTGGCTGGGTTTTCGGAAAGCTACATTTCTGTAGATTTGTACCCCTTCACACTAGAGGCAAACGCTGACCGTTTTGATGGGTATGAATCGATCAACCAACCTGATGTCAGAGTCGCAACCACTCTTGGTACTACTTTTGAAAAACGCGTACGTGAGTGGTTCCCTAACGCTGATATCAAAGTTGTCGAAGCTCCGGCTCGCGGGTTCCAAGAGGTCCTTGCTGGTCGAGCGGATGTCTTCATCACCTCCAATATCGAGGGCTCGACCCTTGAGGCGAAATTTCCCATCATGCGCGTTAATGGCACCGGCCCACGCTCTCCTTCTCCTATCGCAGTGTTGTTGCCACAGGATGATCAAGTGTGGATCAACTACGTTAACAACTGGATCAAAGTTAAAAAAGCCCAAGGATTCTTTGAAGCAAATCAAGCAAAATGGGGTCTTTGACCTAGCCAACGCCCGCCAAACGAACGGCGGGCGTTTTCATTGAGAAACGGCCTTCGCCACTAGCGTAATAAAGCTCACGGTGCCGGTCTTCAACTCAACCGCGCCATGGGCAGAACTGGCATCATAGCTCAGACTATCACCGGGACACATGTTATAGAGCCCCTCGCCACAGCGATAGATCATCTCACCGTCGGTCACATGGATAAATTCAATTCCCTCATGTTGATACAAAGGACGTGGTGGCAGCGGGCCCTCGAGGGTCACATTATAGCTTTCAAAATTCACGTGGCTCGCTTCTGCCCTGCCTATCAGCTTGTAGACATGACCAAACCCACTGCCCAGACGTTGAACCGTCATGCCCTCGCCAGCAGCGACAAACGAAACATCCGTGGTATCGACTGTGCCTGCGAAGAAATTGATCAGCGGCACCCCGGTCGCTTGCGCCAGCGCTTCCAGCGAGCTCAGCGATGCAGAAACCTGACCCCGTTCGATCTTGGAAATCATCGCAGGCGAGACTTTGGCCTTGGCGGACAATTCGGCCAAGGTAAGCCCTGCAAGAACTCTATGCGCCTTGACCGCAACACCGATCAGATGATCAAGCGGCGGTTTTTCAATTTCGATTGGTACTGAATCTTCCATGGCATTAGCGTAGCTGCCCGAAACCAAAAGGGAAAGCGATGCTCATGTCATTGGCTCCCAAAATCGTAAGGAACGCAATGAAACTTGAACAAATGACATGGCATGACGTAGATCGCCGTATTCAAAAGGGGGCCGCGATAATGTTGCCAGTTGGCTCTACTGAACAACATGGTCCGATAGGGCGTATTGGTACTGACACGATATGTGCCGATGCAGTGGCGCAGCGGGCTGCCGAGGAATGTGATGCGATTGTTGCGCCTGCCTTGGCATATACTCCGGCGCCTTTTAACACCTCCTTTGCAGGCACGGTTTCCGTGTCTCCTGAAGTATTCATCGCCTATGCTCGCGAGATCATCAGGGGGCTGTTGGATCAGGGGTTTCTCGGTGTCTATGTCGTCAACGGACATGGCGCAAACCTTGCGCCTCTTAGTTCCATCGGAGCTGAGCTCGAGACGGCAGTCTTGAAAGTCCGTAGCTGGTGGGAGCCAGATGAGATCAACAACTTGCGCAAGGAGCTATACGGCCATTGGGAAGGCATGCATGCCACCCCGTCGGAAATCGCAATTACGCAAACACTATTGGGGACTTTGTCGGCTGAGGGAGCAATTGCCCCGCCAAGGCGGTTGTCCGCAAAATATGTGCGCGAACATAGCGGAGACCGTCATGGCCCCCCAGATGAACACCGTGCAATGTTTCCTGATGGTAGAGTTGGTTCGCACTCGGCGTTGGCAACACCAGAAGATGGCGCCCGGATCTTGCAACTATCCGCACAAGCCATCGCGAAAGATTTTATTGAATTCGAGCAAATAGCTGGCGAATAACATCTTCCCAAAAAGTGATTAACTGACGTTCGCTGCTCTTTCCGCTCAGTGTCTGAAAAGTGATCCCGAAAATGAGCATATACCGCAGCGCCAAAGTTGAGGTTCGCCCTGTGGATCAAATTGAGCTTGGAACCGCCATGCGGCGGTTTGGAAAGACGAGCGATGATGACTGGCTGAATGTTGGGTTTTTCTGATCGCTCTGAGCCGTAGGCACTTGCGGAGAACGTCGGGAAACCGTCCGACCTACATGCCGGACCCGCTGATGTCTACTTCGGGCGTGACAAAACCATTCTAAAGCAACGCAAAAGGATCAAACGAAAGACACTCGAAGCGCAACGTTTGCATTACTGACAGCACGCCGCATAATCTACTCCAATACTACCACTGTCGTTTCTCAAGACCTGTCAACGACACGAGTTTCTGTAGATTGGAAGATGAACTACGCCCACGGCATTATCACCAACCAGCTTTGGGCCTTGCAACCTGATGGCTCAGCGCTGCTTCGTGAAGACCACTTCGAAGTCGCTCAATAAGCAATAACCTGAACGCCACTCACTGAAGAGAACACCCCATGCCTAAGATCGAGACCATAATCTTTCGCTGCCTGGCGCCCGATGCTCAGAAAAGGTTCTACATTGACATTTTGGGCATGGGCCTGCGAGAGGACGGGGCCGTTTCCTACGATCCCGCCCAGGCTGGTTTGCTCTTTGTCAAGGCAGAGCGCCCCTATCAGCCTTCTGCTGGAGACGTATATTGGAAGATTGCCCTTGCTGTTCAGAACATCGAATTGGCTTACAAGCAACTTACTGCCCAAGGGATTGAAGTGAGTACTCCGCATCAGTTTCGGGACATTGGCTATCTGGCGCATTTTCATGACCCTGAAGGGTTCACCATTGAGCTGATCGAGCATTGGTTTGAGGGAAATCGGCCATCTGGGAAACCTGATCCGTCACGCCTCGGGGGGGGTGCAAGCCTGAACTTGCTAACATTGCGGACACATGACATTGCTCCACTGAGAGAGGCGTGCCTGGCATGGGGCATGACCTGCCTATCCGTCCAATCGGTGGAAACACATGGCTTTACGCTGCACTTCTTTGCCTTCACTGACGATACACCACCAAGCGCAGATCTAACGGCTATTGAAAACCGGGAATGGCTCTATCAGCGCCCGTATTCTGTTTTGGAAATTCAAGAAGTTCATGGCTCAGGACCAATGACAATTACTACGACCAATACCGCTGGGTACTCTTACACGCACTTCTCTGGGGCGAATGTGCTGAAGATTGATTGCGAAGAGTTGCGGATAACCAGCTTTCCTGAACATCGCGCCTAGCAGACCATGAAGGTTTGGCAGTGTGGCGCTCAGGAGGGGCTACGAAGGAGGCATTTGCGGGAACCTATTATAGGCTAACCTCGTCTCGCAATGCATGAATTCACACGGCTTGTACCCTTGCTGCTGCAACGAACGAGGGTTTGGCGTATTGCACCTCAGTGGCTCTGATTTGATTTTGCCACAGAACGGGCAGCATTCGTAAACTTACTGAACTACCGTTCCATTTGGTGCCGAAGGGTAGGGGAGGGAATACCCCATTCACACCGTTAAAAATCTGTTCCTAGTTCGCTGCGCGGTTCAGCCTTGCTAAAAAACATCAAGAGATTGCAATCAATGGAAAAATCTCTTTCTAGGAACCGGAACACCTCAGCCCGACCTAATTCTTAGTCCGGAAGTCGAGAAATTGAACTTTGCCGGGCGCGTTGGCGCCGATAGGCGCTATTTTTATAGGCTGTAGGAGAGTTGGGGAGTTTGAAAGGGGAAGTGTCTCAAAATCGTCTGTCGTTTCAGTTTAAGCGATTTTGACCATCTTTGAAAGACAACGTTCTCCAAGCTTTCAAACCCCATAAACACCTCTTAAAGCCTGTTTTAAATGGCTCTATCCGGTATCTTCCGGCTTCATCCAGGGTCTTCCGGTTACTGCAATATCAAGTGTCTCCTAACAGGGACACTTCGTTTTGCAGTGCGGGATACTTCACATTGCAGCAAATTTTTCTAGACGAGCGCCCTGTTTTATATTCCAGAACCGGACCCGAGGCCACCCATCTTTGGTGCCAATTTCGGAGTGAGTTTGGGACACTTCGCATTGCAGCACGGTACACTTCCCATTTCAAAATCCGTTATAACGCATCCCGAACCGTTTAAAATTTCCGGCTGCGGCTGTACCCTCTGTCTGACCAAGAGGGGAAGCGCGAAGCTTTGGCGCCCCAGTCTGTAGAGATGAAGCGATAGCCTAAGTTCAGCGTCAAGTCCCTATTCAACGAACCATGCTCAAGATATTCTGGAGCGCAAACTGCGATGACGCAATCCCGCTGCTGGGATAGAAGCTCGGCCGAAGGGGGCGAAAGCGGACCATAGGACAGTCGCAGATCAACTCGCTCTGCCTCCAAATCAAGCGGATCGTGGTCTTCACGCAACCGAAGACTTACGTCTTTCTCATCACACAAAAAGTCTCCCAACTTGCCGGGAAGCCAGCCGTAGCGACTGAAGGTGGTACAGAGATCACAATCCTTGAAGGCTTAAAGGCGGCATGAAACCAATCCGATTACATCTTAGCTGAGCCGCAAAACTGCCCGAATATTTCGCGCCACGTCAGGAAAGGCGTCCAATTGACCCAATGTGTTACGAAGCCTGAGATTCGAATGGGTTTTCAGAAAAAACCGGAAAGGAAATGTTAGGGCTGGCAGTATAGGCTGTAAAAATACATCGCGATGACCTTATGGAAGAGCCCGTTTTTCTGGTTGGGTTGTCGGCGCAACTCGAGTTTTCGCCTAGAGGAAACAAAATGGTCGGCCACAACACTCAAGCAACCAGTACCCCCACTTACTTCCCATTTGATCCGGTGGTTAACTCGAGGTTAGATCCAACCCTTGTCACCCCTCTCGATTTTCAACGCAAAGCCTCGATTGCGATTGTTCGGACCGAGTTAGAATGTGCCAAAGAGATCCTTTGCCAGGGTCTTCAGCAGCATCCAAATGACGTCAACCTCCTTCGTTACTTGGGAGAAACTCTGACCAAGCAAGGACAGATTGATAAGGCACTTTTGGTGCTGATGGAGGCGATGAAAATCAACTCCTTTGACTGTAACGTATTGGGTGCGCTGGGTAAAGTTCTGATCATAATGAACCGTGCGACCGATGCAAAGGGGTTCTTTCAAGCGGCTTATCGCGTTGATGGGCAAAAAGCGTCGACCGCCTATCATTGGATGCACGCCTGCATGTGTGAGAGCGATTGGTCGTTCTATCCGGAACTCAAGAATATTCTGCGTCTTGGAGATTCCGCACCGCAGAATGTCGAACCTTTCTCCCTGCTGAGTGTGATTGACGACCCTGGATTGCTCAAGATGCGGACGGAGAAACGCTGTCGTGCCTTGATGCAGTTTTGTAAAGAGAACCTCAACAAACTGCTTGATTTCAAGCGGGACAAGGCCGAGGGGCGCCGGATTAAGATTGGATATTTCTCAAACGATTTTTACAACCATGCGACCATGGATCTATTGGGCAGCTTTTTTGAACTCCACGACAAGAGCCGCTTTGAGGTCTACATCTACGACTACAAGGCTGAAAGTGACAATGAGATCCTGAAGGGGATCAAGGCCGGTACGGATCACTACTTGAGTGTGTCCGAATTGTCCGATTTTGAACTGGCGGAACGGGCCCGCCAGGACGGGATCGACATTGCCATCGACATGAAAGGTTTTACGCGGGGTGGGCGTATGGCGTCTTTTGCCTATCGCTGTGCTCCGGTCCAGGTCGCTTTTCTTGGCTTTCCTGGAACAACTGGCCTGTCTACCATGGATTACATGATTGGCGATCAGATCACCATTCCGGCAGGAAGTCGCAAGTTTTACTCTGAAAAAATACTCTATATGCCAGAGTGTTATCAGCCCAATGATCGATCGCGTCAGCGACCCAAGGTTGTCAGCCGTGCAGATGAAGGCCTGCCAGAAGGTAAATTTGTTTTTTGCAGTCTGAACAACCCCAACAAAATTACACCTGCGGATTTTGACGTCTGGATGTCCTTGCTGAAGGAGGTGCCAGAGAGTGTTTTGTGGCTGTTGGCACCGGAGGAGGGTTTGCAAAAGAACCTGACCAAGGAAGCTGAAGACCGGGGTATTTCCGGGGATCGCCTGTTCTTTGCCAATCGGGTCCCGAATGAAGACCATTTAGCCCGTTTTGGAGTTGCGGATCTGTTCTTGGATGCTTTTAACTGTAATGCACATACTACCGCCAGCGAGGCCGTCTGGGCAGGCTTGCCTATTGTGACAAAAGCAGGAAAGCAATTTGCAGCGCGGGTGTGCTCCTCCATCGTTGCTGCGGCGGGCTGTCCGGAACTCTCGGTGGATACGGTCGAAGACTACAAGGCTCTGGCGCTCAAACTTGCGACAGATCCTGAGGCAATGGCTGAGATGCGTCAGAAACTGCAGGACAATCTGATGACAACGGCGCTATACGATTCAGAGAAATACATCCGTGATTTTGAGGCGCTGATGGAGATGGCGATTGCTCGCCATGATGCCGGGGACAAGCCAAAGCATATGATGCTGAAACCACCAGCATGACACCAGGAAACCTAAATCAATAATAAAGGCCCCGATCCTGTCGGGGTCTTTAGCATTGCTGCAGCGCTAGGTCGTTTTGTGGAGATCTCACTCAGGTATCAGAGAACAAGAACCTGAGTGCCGACTTTCACCAGCGGATAAAGCTGTTCGACGTGTTGATTGTAAAGCCCAATGCACCCCGAAGAGCTCTGGCGGCCAATTTTGCGGGTGTCATGGGTGCCATGCACCAGATAGGCCGGCCAGCTAAGGTACATGGCGCGGGTCCCCAATGGGTTGCCAGGACCACCAGGCAGTCGGGTTGGCAGGCTTGGGTCGCGTTCTCGCATTGACGCGGTGGGTGTCCAGCTTGGGTTTTCTGCCTTGCGGACCACTTTGGTGTAGCCGCGTTTGGTCAGCTCTTCGGACATGGGCACCGAGGAAGGATACAGGCGATAGGTTTCGCCGTCACTGCCCCAGTAATGCACCGCGCGAGAGGTCACATCTGCCAGCAGACAGCCAAGGCCTAATTCGTCGAAATGGTCCTGCCAGTTCTGCTGTCGAAACGACGAGATATTGCGCTGAACCGAGGGCTGATTGGAGATCGGATCTTCATTCTGCGGGAAGGCATCGCTGGATTGTGCCCGCAGCAGGGCTGGGGTGGCAAGCGTTGCACCTAGCCCCAGAAGGGCAGCACGGCGATGGATTGGTTTTGAAGACATGATCGGGCCACACAGAGGTTTTTGGGTTCTGCCCACCCATATGGGATGAGACGCAGCTGTGAAAAGACCTGCAGCCTTCACTTTTGCGTTTTTGCCCGGATTGTTGCGCATAGGTTTGCAAGAGCTGCTAACAGAAAAGAGCCCCGAATTGCTTTGGAGCTCTTTCCTTTTAGTCATTCAAGGCAGGAGGTTAGTCCATTGCTTTGAAGTTAAACTCGCCACCTTCGCGGATGCCGGAAGGCCAGCGCGAGGTGATGGTTTTGGTGCGTGTGTAGAATTTGAACGCATCAGGACCGTGCTGGTTCAGATCACCAAAGGCGGATTTCTTCCAGCCACCAAAGGTGTGATAGGCCAGTGGCACTGGGATTGGCACGTTGATGCCGATCATGCCGATATTGATCCGGTTGGCAAAGTCACGTGCGGTGTCGCCATCGCGGGTATAGATCGCCGTGCCGTTGCCGTACTCGTGATCCATCGCATAGGACAGCGCTTCTTCGTAGGTTTCAGCGCGCACGGTGGACAGAACCGGGCCAAAGATTTCCTGCTTGTAGATGTCCATGTCGGTGGTGACATTGTCAAACAGGCTTGGACCAACAAAGAAACCGTCCTCATAGCCCTGCAGGCTGAAGTTCCGGCCATCAACAACCAGATCCGCACCCTGATCAACACCGGTCTGAACCAGACGTTCGATGTTGGCCTTGGCCGCTGCGGTCACAACAGGGCCGTAGTCGACGTCGTCGCCAGCAGTGTAGGGACCAACCTTGAGGGTCTCAACACGGGGGATCAGCTTTTCGATCAGCTTGTCCGCTGTCTCTTTGCCAACAGGAACCGCAACCGAAATCGCCATGCAGCGTTCGCCTGCCGCACCGTAGCCAGCACCGATCAGGGCGTCAGCCGCCTGGTCGAGATCGGCATCGGGCATGATGATCATGTGGTTCTTGGCGCCGCCAAAGCACTGAACGCGTTTACCCTGGGCGCAGCCGGTGCCGTAGATATATTCAGCAATTGGGGTCGAGCCCACAAAGCCAACCGACTGGATGGTGTCGTCAAACAGGATCGCGTCAACGGCTTCTTTGTCGCCATTTACGACCTGGATGATGCCCTTGGGCAGGCCTGCTTCTTCCAGCAGTTCCGCCAGCATCAAAGGCACCGACGGGTCACGCTCGGAAGGTTTCAGGATAAAGGCGTTGCCGCAGGCAATGGCAGGGGCAAACATCCACATGGGGATCATTGCCGGGAAGTTGAACGGGGTGATACCCGCGGTTACGCCCAGGGCCTGACGCATGGAGTACATGTCGATGCCGGGGCCGGCGCTGTCGGTGAATTCACCCTTCAGCATCTGCGGTGCGCCGATGCAATATTCCACAACTTCCAGACCACGCTGGATGTCGCCCTTGGCGTCAGGGAAGGTTTTGCCGTGCTCACGCGACAGGGTTTCGGCCAGCTTGTCCATATCGCGGTTCAAGAGGTCGACAAATTTCATCATCACGCGGGCGCGACGCTGTGGGTTCACTTTTTCCCAAGCAGGCTGGGCAGCAGCAGCAACAGCGACGGCCTGCGCCATCTCTTCTTTGCTGGCCAGTGGGCATTTTGCCTGCACTTCACCGGTGGCTGGATTGAAGACGTCAGAAAAACGGCCCGAGGTGCCTTTGACGTGTTCGCCATTGATGTAATGGGTGAGTTCTTGCATCTGAAAAAACCTCCTCTTGATCAGTTGCGCAGAGCTTAGTCTTGCAAAAAGAGGTGGAAAAGGGGAAAGATTTCAAAGAGGATTTGCAAGAACGCAAATGGTTAACGGGGTGGAAAACCCCATGATCAAACTGAGGGGATCGTGCAGATGGATGCTCAATGGGATGATATGAAAGTGTTTTTGGCGGTTGCCCGTGAGGCCAGCCTGTCTGGTGCCGGACGTATCCTAAAAATGGATCCCGCCACAGTTGGCCGTCGCATTGCGCGGTTTGAAGCTGCATTGGAAACCCCGCTTTTTGTCAAATCCCCACAGGGCTATGCGCTGAGTGCGGCGGGGGATCGGCTTTTGGTCCATGCTGAGGCGGCGGAACAGGCGATGCGTGCCGGGGCCGAGGCCCTCACCGGGCCTAGTGACACACTGTCCGGGCAGATCCGTATTGGGGCACCGGATGGCAGCGCCAATTACATCCTGCCGCAGGTCTGTGCCCAGATCTGCGAGGAGCACCCGGATCTGGACATCCAGATCGTTGCCTTGCCGCGGGTGATCAACCTCAGCCGCCGGGAGGCGGATATGGCGGTCACGGTCAGTGCACCGACGGCAGGACAGCTCTTGGTGCAGAAACTGACGGATTACAAACTACACATGGTGGGCTCGCACCACTATCTGCGCAAACATCCTCCGATCAAAAAGCTGGAAGACCTCAAAGGTCACAAAATGATCGGCTATATCCCCGATATGATCTTTGATCAGGAGCTGGATTACATCAGCAATCTTGGCATTGAGCGGGTGGCGCTGGCCTCCAATTCGGTTTCGGTACAGATCAAGCTGGCGGCCCAGGGCACGGCGCTCTGTGTGGCGCATGATTTCTCGCTGCCAGCGCACCGGATGCTGCGCAAGGTTCTGACCGATAAAATCAGCCTCACGCGCAGTTTCTACCTGGTGCGTCACCAGGGCGATCAGCGCAGTGAGCGGCTCAACCGTTTTGCCCGCGCCCTGACCAAGGGCATCCGCGACGAGGTGGCCCGGCTGGAGGCCTTGACTTGACGCGGCGTTGCGGCAACGCTTGGGAATAGGACATAAAATTACCAAAGGAGCGCATATGCTGGTTCAATTGATTCTGAAGTCCAAGGCGGGTGCCGCAGTTGTCACAGTGGCCCCAGATGCGTCCGTTGCCGATGCGGCAGCTCTGCTTTCGGACAAGGGGATCGGTACGGTGGTGGTCTCTTCTGATGGCCAAACAGCCGAGGGCATCCTGTCGGAGCGCGACATTGTCCGGGAGCTGGGCACCAGTGGCTCGGGTTGCCTGCAAAAACCTGTCAGTGCCTATATGACCACCAAGCTGGTGACCTGCTCTAGCCAGTCCAATGTCGAAGACATCCTGAAACAGATGACCGCTGGGCGTTTCCGTCACATGCCAGTGGTTGAAGACGGCAAAATGGTTGGCCTTGTCTCCCTGGGGGATGTGGTTAAGGCCCAGCTGGCTGAGATCGCCATGGAAAAAGACGCGCTGGAAGGCATGATCATGGGGCACTGACCCCTGTCAGATCTTCGACAACGCTGGGGGATCCGTCGCCTTATTGCACTGGATCCTCTCATCGCCGAGCTGCCTGAAGAGGCGTGCTGGATAAACGCAGGGTCGCGACCAGATGACGCGCGGGAATAGGTCTCTGCGTATTTTCCCCCTCTTGCATCCCTAGGGGTTCCGATGTTTGGTCGGCGCAATAGCTTAGACTGAAACAGTATTATGTCAGGAGGGGCCAATGCAGCGTATCGGCTTGTATCCAGGGACCTTTGATCCCATCACTTTGGGTCATATCGACATCATTCGTCGCGCCAGCGCCTTGGTGGACAAATTGGTCATCGGGGTTGCGATCAACCGCGACAAGGGGCCTTTGTTCTCGCTGGAAGAGCGCGTTGCCATGATCGAGGCGGAATGCGCTAAGTTGAGCGAGCAGACCGGCACCGAGATTGTGGTGCATCCCTTTGAAAACCTGCTGATTGACTGTGCCAATGATGTTGGCGCCCAGATCATTGTTCGGGGTCTGCGTGCGGTTGCTGATTTTGAATATGAATATCAGATGGTTGGCATGAATCGCGTGCTGGATAGTTCGATCGAGACAGTGTTCCTGATGGCCGAAGCCCGTCACCAGGCAATTGCCTCAAAACTGGTCAAGGAAATTGCCCGTCTGGATGGGGATGTTTCCAGCTTTGTGACGCCACTGGTCTTTGATGAGCTGCGCAAACGGTTGGGAAAATCCTGAAGGCCTAAAACCCTTCTAGATGCAAAGAACAAAGGCGTGGCGCTTAACTGGCCCACGCCTTTCTTTCGTGCTTCGCCCAAACCGGGACGGGTCGCATCGACCTGTGGCTAGCGCCAGAAGGCGACCCATTCCATCAGCTCAAACAGCTTTTTGCCCAGAAAGATCAGGTTGTCCCCGCCGGTGGCAAAAAGATCTGCGACGATGCCAGTGATCAACAGCAGGCCAAGCCAAGTTGCAATTTTAGGTGTCATGGGGCCTCGCCAAGAATAAAACACCCGCTCAGATATGCCTGAGCGGGTGAAAAATCTCAAGAGTGACTTGCCTTTAGCTGGCAGGCCCGAGGCGGGGACTACCGGGGCAGGGCCAGTTTAGACCAAACGACCCATGGCAACGGCAACATCGGCCATGCGGACCGAGAAACCCCACTCATTGTCATACCAGGCCAGAACACGCACCATGCGGCCATCCAGAACACGTGTCTGATCGGGCGCAAAGATCGAGCTTTCGGGCGAGTGGTTGAAATCAGTGGAGACCAGCGGCGCTGGCTCATAGCCCAGGACACCCTTCATCGGACCGGCGGCAGCTTCCTGCATGGCGGCGTTGATCTGCTCAGCCGTTACATCGCGGCTGGCGCGGAAGGTGAGATCCACAGCCGAAACATTTGGCGTGGGCACACGAATGGCAGAGCCGTCCAGACGGCCTTTCAGGTTTGGCAGCACTTCGCCCAGGGCCTTGGCGGCACCGGTGGAGGTAGGGATCATCGACATGGCGGCAGCGCGGGCGCGGTACAGATCTTTGTGGCGACGATCCAAGGTTGGCTGATCACCGGTGTAGGCATGGATGGTGGTCATGATGCCATGTTCGATGCCAAAGGAATCGTCCAGAACCTTGGCAATGGGGGCCAGGCAGTTGGTGGTGCAGGAACCGTTGGAGATCATCGTGTGACCGGCCTCGAGCTCATTGTCGTTGACGCCAAAGACGATGGTCTTGTCGACGTTCTTACCTGGCGCCGACAGCAGCACTTTTTTGGCGCCGCGCTCCAGGTGTTTATTGGCTTTTTCACCGTCGTTAAAGTTGCCGGTGCATTCCAGAACCACGTCACAGCCGGACCAGTCCAGCTCATCCATGTTGTAGGTCGAGAACATCTGCATGTCGCCGCGGCCCAGGTTCATGGTGTTTTCGCCGATGGTCACATCGCCGGGGAAACGGCCGTGCACGGAATCGTATTTGATCAGATGCGCAGCTGTATCCAGTGGGCCAGTCGCGTTGACTTTGACAACTTCGATATCATCGCGCCCCGAGGCGGCAATGTGTGACAGGGTGCAGCGGCCGATACGGCCAAAACCGTTGATCCCGACTTTGATGGTCATGAGCATGTCTCCAGGCGAGCTAATCTTGCGTTGCGTATAGACCTCATTCGTTTCCTGCTAAAGGGGCAAAAACGGCGAAAACACAGCCTGTTAGCGCAAAACTATCCCGGTGGCGTTAACGGTTTGACCCGGTGGCGTTAACGGAAAACGGGCTTGGCAACTCGGTGGCGCTAACGCTTGTCACGGCGCACAGATAGGGTAGGTTGCAGTCAAACATGTGCCGAGAATAAGGGTATTTGAGATGAGCGGTTTGCTGGCTTTATTGGATGACGTGGCAGGCATTGCCAAGGTGGCGGCGGCCTCGGTTGATGATGTAGCGGCTGCGGCGGGCAAGGCGGGGGCCAAAACCGCCGGGGTGATCATCGACGACGCTGCGGTAACGCCCAAATACCTGCAGGGCTTTGCACCTGCGCGCGAACTGCCGATCATCTGGCGCATCACCCGTGGCTCGCTGTTCAACAAGATCGTGCTGCTGCTGCCGGTGGCGATGCTACTGGCGAATTTTGCCCCCTGGGCGATTACGCCGCTGCTGATGCTCGGCGGCAGCTACCTGTGTTTTGAGGGCGCGGAAAAGATCTTCCATGTGCTGTTCCCCCATGCCAGCCATGAGATCGAGCAGGACATGAGCATTAAGGATCCCGGTCATCTGGAAGAGCAAAAGATCAAGGGCGCCATCAAGACCGATTTTATCCTGTCAGCCGAGATCATGACCATCGCTCTGGCCGCGATCGAGGCCCCCAATGTCTGGATGCAGGCAGCGACGCTGGCTGTGGTCGGCATTGGTGTGACAGTGGCCGTCTATGGTTCCGTTGCACTAATCGTCAAGATGGACGATGTCGGCCTGTTCCTGACCAACAACGCACCCACGCCTGTGGGGCGCGGGTTGGGACGTGGGCTTGTGAAGTTCATGCCCGTCTTGATGTGGATCCTATCGGTGGTGGGAACTGCTGCAATGCTCTGGGTGGGTGGGTCGATCATCATTCACGGGTTGGAGGTTCTGGGCTTTAGCTGGCTGGGCCACCACATTCACGACTGGGCCTATGCGCTTGGTCACGCGGTGCCCGCCGCGTGGACCGGTTTTGCCGAATGGGTGTCCAAGGCGACGATGGATGGCATCTTTGGTCTGGCTTGGGGGCTGGTCTTGATCCCGGTGGTGCTGGGCGTTTCCCGTCTGTTTGCAAAAGGCTAGGCGGCTGCCCTGTTGCTGATCTGGGAGTGAGGACACAAATTCCGCGTTCAGTTTCTAGATTTCCTGGGCGAGGAACAAGTTTATGTTGAGTATCGGCAGGGAATGCGCCCTTCTATCAGGGTAGTTTTTGAAAGGTGCAAAATGAGATTTTCAGCGATTATTATAGGGCTCTCGATTTCCCTGGGCAGTGCAACCTTTGCCATGGCAGGGGAGTGTTCAACCCTCTGTCAGGGGCAATTCTATCAAACAGCCACCCCTGCTGATATTGAACAGCTGCTGGCCGAGGGCGCGGATATCAACGGCCAGGATGATGTAGGGCGCAGCCCCTTGCATTTTGTGGCCCAGGCCAGCAGTGAAACGATTGCGGCGATGCTGGCCGCAGGAGCCGAAGTGACAAGCGAGGACAGCCTGCAGCGTCAACCCATCCATTTTGTTTCGGCAACAGCTGCCCCCGAGGTGGTGGAGATGCTGTTGCAGGCAGGGGCTGATCCAAATGCCCGCACCGCCAATGACTGGACACCGTTGCATGGCGCGGCAAAATGGGGGCGGGCGGATACCATCGCCCTGTTGCTGGCCTCCGGCGCCGAGGCCGGGGCTGTCAATGAGATGGGGGAGTTGCCCTATGATCTGATCGGCGAGAATGCACGGGTTGTGGACACGCCCGAATTCGAGCTGCTGCGACAGGCAAAAGAAGACTAGAGCATCGTTGCAGCGGATATGACGCCGGGTTCACTCTGGCGGCAGGGAAAAGGATTGCTAGGGTCGGTCACAGGCAAACAAGAGGTGCTTTGATGACAGAAATGACTCTGGCCACCGTGCTCACAGAGATGGTGGAAACCGAAGGTGGCTATTCTGCCCCGGTGGCCGAGAACTGGGCTCAGGGGCGTACCGCCTATGGGGGCTATACCGCGACGCTGCTATTGGCTGCGACCCGCAGGGCGCTGCCGGATCATGCGCCGCTGCGCTCAGCGATGATCAATTTCACCGGCCCCTTGTCCGCTGCTCCGCAGATCTCGGTCGAAGTACTGCGACAGGGGCGCAATGTTACCACCGCCCTGGCTAGGGCCGAGATTGAAGGCAAGGTGGCGGCAACCGGCACCTTCTCCTTTGGCGCGGCACAGGACAGCCATGTCAGCGAGATCTGCCCTGCGCCGGATGCGCCTGCGCCCGAAGACACGCCCTCTTTCTTTCCAAAAGAAATGAAGCGCCTGCCTGCGCGCTTCTTCAATAATTTCGAGATCAAGCTGATCGAAGGATCCTTGCCCTTTATGGGGGCGGAAAAGGGCAGGATGCGGGTTTGGTGTCGTCACAAAGATGCCGCCAGCCGTGGCTCTTTGGAGGGGCTGTTCTGTCTGGGCGATGCGCTGCCGCCCGCGATCTTTGCCAAATGCAAAATTCCGGGGCCGAATTCTTCGGTCAATTGGATGTTCAACCTGATGCTCGAGGACATCGCCACGCGCGATGGCTGGTATATGCTGGAAAGTGAGCTGACCGCCGCCGGGAGTGGCTATAGCTCACAGGTGATGCGGCTGTGGAACACCAAGGGGCAGCTGGTGGCAGATGCGATGCAGTCTGTGGTGATCTTCATGTAGCGGAAATTCCGCAATGGCTGAGACCAAAAAGGGGCGCCTTGCGGGCGCCCCAAATTGATTTCAGAGATGGGTTGGGGCTTAACCCAGCAGCTCTTTGACCTTGGCGACGGTGGCATCGGCGGTGATGCCGAATTTCTCAAACAACTCACCAGCAGGGGCGGAGGCGCCAAAGCGGTCCATACCGATAAAGCCAGCCTTTTTGTCCTGACCACGTTCACCCATCAACCAGCGATCCCAGCCGCCGGCGCGCATAGCGGCCTCGATGCCAACACGTACCGGTCCTGCGGGCAGGACCTTGCGGCGGTAGGCTTCTTCCTGCGCGGCAAACAGCTCCATGCAGGGCATGGAGACCACGCGGGTGCCGATGCCTTCGGCTTCCAATTTGGCCTTGGCTTCCATCGCCAATGAGACCTCAGAGCCGGTGGCGATCAGGATGGCCTGACGCTTGCCTTCCGCCTCGGCCAGCACATAGGCGCCTTTGGAGGTGAGGTTGCTCAGCTTGTGCTCGACACGCAGGGTGGGCAGGTTCTGACGGGTCAGTGTCATCACCGAAGGGGTGTCCTTCTCGGTGAGGGCAATTTCCCAGGCCTCTGCCGCTTCAACCGCATCCGCGGGGCGGAACACATAGGTGTTGGGGGTAGCGCGGCAGATTGCCAGATGCTCGACCGGTTGGTGGGTTGGTCCATCTTCGCCAACGCCGATGCTGTCGTGGGTCATGACAAACACTGTCGGGATCTTGGACAGGGCGGCCAGACGCATGGCAGGGCGGGCATAGTCGGTGAAGCAGAAGAAGGTGCCGCCATAGGCGCGCATACCACCGTGCAGCACCATGCCGTTCATCGCCGCTGCCATACCGTGCTCGCGGATGCCCCAGTAGACATAGCGGCCTTTGCGATTATCCGTGTCAAAGACACCCAGATCACCGGTTTTGGTGTTGTTGGAGCCAGTAAGGTCAGCCGAGCCACCAACGGTCTCATGCATGATCGGGTTGATCACGGCCAAAGCCATCTCAGAGGCCTTACGGGTGGCGACTTTGGGCTGCTCCTCAGAGACCTGCTTTTTCAGCGCTTTGATAGCAGCTGAGAGTTTCTTTGGGGCCTCCAGCGCATAGGCGCGGTTGAAGCGGTCCTGTTTCTGCTGCGAAACTTCTGCAAAGCGGGTTTCCCATGCGGCACGCTCATCAGCGCCACGGGCGCCAATGGCTTCCCACTGGGATTTGATATCGGCAGGCACTTCAAAGGGGCCAGTGGTCCAGCCATAGGCCGCTTTGGCCTCGGCCATCTGGTCGGCATCGGTCAGCGCGCCGTGGCCCTTGGAGGTGTCCTGTGCTGCATGGCCCAGAGCGATATGGGTCTTGCAGGCAATCATCGAAGGTTTCTTCGATTTCTTGGCCGCTGTCAGCGCCTCGTCGATGGCAATGGGGTCATGGCCGTCGATCTCGATCACCTGCCAGCCAGAGGCGCGGAAGCGCTGCACCTGGTTGGTGCGATCCGACAGCTCAACAGTGCCGTCGATGGTGATGTTGTTGTTGTCCCACAGAACAATCAGCTTGCCCAGGGAGTGACGTCCCGCCAGGCCGATGGCCTCTTGGCTGATGCCCTCCATCAGGCAGCCATCACCGGCGATGACATAGGTGTGGTGATCGACAACCTTGCGGCCATACTGGGCACGCTGCATTTCTTCGGCCATGGCAAAGCCCACGGCGTTGGAAATGCCCTGACCCAGGGGGCCGGTGGTGGTCTCAACGGCGTCGAGCAGGAAGTTTTCCGGATGACCCGCTGTCAGCGCGCCCATCTGGCGGAAGTTCTTGATCTGATCCAGTGTCACCTGTTTGTCACCGCAGAGGTACAACAGGGAGTAGATCAGCATCGAGCCGTGACCCGCCGAAAGGATGAAGCGATCGCGGTCAGGCCACTGCGGAGCCGCGGCATCAAACTTCAGGTGCTTTTCGAACAATACGGTCGCGACATCGGCCATGCCGATGGGCATACCTGTGTGGCCGGAATTGGCGGCGGCGACGGCATCGAGGGCCAGCGCGCGAATGGCGGCGGCCTTGTTCCAATGGTCGGGGTTGGCGGTGCGCAGGGCTGTCAGATCCACTGAAGTTTTCCTTTGGGTTACCAGGCTGGTTAGCCGCTCAATAGCAGTGACAGCCCAAAGATCAAGCTTTCTGCGCTATTCCGTGCCGACAGCGCGAAGTCAGCGCTGCAAGTGCTTGAAAGCAAACAGGGGGTGTTTTACTCATGACTTCGTTAAGCTGTTGGTAACGCGGCTGTGGCCAAGCGATTCGCGCTGGCCGCTAGGGGATGCCAGAGATGTGCCTGAGGCAGGCGCCAACAGAATTGATGAGGGGTGAGGGACAGGCATGACGCAGATCGAAGAGTTGCAGGGTCGTATTCAGGCCGCCATGGAGCGGATCGGCGCTGGGGTGGAAAAGCTAGAGCAGGCCCGCGCCACGGCCACAGAAGAGGCCCGCGCCGCTGCGGATAATTCCGATCTGGAACAGGCTCTGGATGAAGAGAAAACCGCCAATGCCCAGCTCGAAGAGCGGGTAAAGGCGCTGCACAGCCGCCTGAAAGAGGCGGAGAGCGCCGCGCCCGCCGCTGACAGTGGCGATATGGAAGCGCTGCAGGCGGAGCTGGAACTGTTGCGCAATGAAGTTGGCAATACCGATGAACGGGACGCCTTGAAGTTGGAAGTGACCCGGCTGAAAGGCGCGTTGGAAAACGCAGGCAATGGTCTGGCAGCCGAAAAGGAAGCCTTGGAGACTGAACTCTCAGACTTGAAAGCGACCAATCATCAGCTGATGTCTCAGATCGAAGAGGCCTCTGGTGAGGCTGCAGGTGATTTGGGGGCTGCAGTGGATCAGGCGGCACTTGAGGCTGAGGTCACGGCCTTGAAGGCGCAACTTGCCGAGGCCCAGGCGGCCGCTTCTGTGGTGCCGCAGGACCATGAATTTCAGGCCCAGCTGGACGCGCTGCGTCAGGCCAATACGGAACTGCACAGCACCAATGAAGCCCTGCGCGCGGCGCAGGCGAATGATCAGGCGCAGGTCAATGCCGTGCTGGCCAAGCTGGAGCCGCTCCTGGCCAGTGCACAAAGCCTACCAGAGCAAAATCTGCCGGAAGGAGAGGAAGTCTGATGCCAGAAGTAACCATTCATATCGGTGGCCGTGGGTTTGAAGTTTCCTGTCAACTCGGCGAAGAAAGCTACCTGCATTCCGCCGCCAAGATGCTGGATGACGAGGCGCAGGTGCTGTCAGATCAGATTGGTCGGATGCCCGAGGCACGGATGCTGTTGATGGCGGGCCTGATGCTGGCTGACAAGACCGCAGCGGTCGAGGATCGCATCAAAGACGTCGAGGCCGAACTGGCAGAGCGTGTCGCTGAACTGGAAGCATTGAAAAACACCCCCGCACCAGAGCCCGAGCGCATTGAAGTGCCCGTGGTGCCGCCACAGGTGCCCGAAGCCCTGGCTGAACTGGCCGCCAGAGCGGAATCGCTGGCCCAGCAAATTGATGAAAAATCCGCGGCTGAGTAACCGCTCAGCCGCCGCGCCCTGCATCTTACAGCTGGTGACAGTCGCATAGGGGACAGGCAGTCTCGACAGGTGGCACAGGAACAAAAAGCCCCTTCTGGTGAGAACCGGAAGGGGCTTTTCTTGTGTGTTTTGCGTCAGGTCGCAGCGGATCCTCGTAGGCCGCGCTGCCAGATCTGCTTAGCCGTTGGCTTCGCGGATCTTGTCTGCGGCGTCTTTGTCAAAGGCGATTTCATTATCGGCAAACATGCCGTCCAGCTCACCCGAGAGGGTCATTTCGGTGATGATATCGCAACCACCAACAAACTCACCCTTGATGTAGAGCTGCGGAATGGTGGGCCAGTCAGAATATTCCTTGATGCCGGCGCGGATCTCTTCGTCGGCCAGAACATTTACATCAGTGTAATCAACGCCGATGTAGTTCAGCACGCCAGCCACGCGCGAGGAAAACCCGCACTGGGGCATTTCCTTGGTGCCCTTCATGAAGAGCACCACGTCACTGGCTTTTACGGTATCATCGATGCGGGTCTGTGCGTCGCTCATAGTTTTTTCCTCAGGTCACAGCACCAATTGGTGCATTCATCTAATGTTTCGATTGGCTCAGCTTCGATGTCTGGAAGCTAACCGCTGATTTTCTTTGTGGGCGCGTTCTACGCTGTCCAGGTCAGTTGCGTCTTGTCCAAGCGCAACCTTGCGCTTTGATTTGGATGCTCGGGCGGGCCGACGGCTGCTTAACGATCGGAATTTTTTCTTTCGCGCAAATCTTCCAAAGACAAGGGCGAGAAGAAAAGCCGCCAAGGCCCCCGATATCATCCAATCAACAAAGGTCACTCAGGCGCCTTTGTGGTCAGGGCAAGGGCGTGCAGCTCTCCGTTGGAGCCATCCATCTTACCCTTGAGGGCTGCGTAAACCGCACGTTGCTGCTGCACCCGGTTTTTGCCGCGAAAGCTCTCATCCACCACCATGGCAGACATATGCACGCCATCATGGCCTGCGACCTGGATTTCCGCATCCGGGAATGTCTCGCGCAGGAGGTCTTCGATTTCTTGGGCTTGCATTGGCATCCGGGGTCGTCCTTTTACTCGTTTCCAAAAATGTAGGTTGCTGTAGGGGGCTGTGCAAGCCGGATTAGGCAAGGTTCATCGCAAAAGGTGCAATGGTCTCGACAAAATCGTGCAGCTCAGCGAGGGCGTCCTGCACCTGCTCCTCCTCAAAATCCCTGACGGATCTGGGGTTATCTGGACACAAAGATCGGATCAGCGCGACACAGTGCTGGTGCAGGTCGGGCGGCAGATCCAGCGCCCTGATCTCTTGCAGGATCAGAAGGGCCTCGTGGATTGGCTGCACAACGCGCAGGGCATAGGTCATATGATACAGCAGATCAGGATCCTCTTGCCAGGTTTCACCTTCAAACAGGATCTGTGTGACCCTCTGGCCGGCGCCAGCGCAGGAATAGGCCTTGCAGCCGCCAAACCCTTTGGAGGCCAGATCGGCATGGATGGTGCAGCGAAACCCCTGATCCAGATTGGGGCAGGGGCTGTCCGCTCGTTTCAGGATTGCAAAATCCTCTTCCGCCTCAAAAGGATAGGCGAGACAGCACAGAGCTGCGCAGCGGCTGCAATCCTCTTTTAGGCTTGGAAGGTGCAAGGGCATTGTCCCCAGTTCAAAAGAAAAGGTGGGGTGACCGTGCCACCCCACCAAGCTTGATTTTACTGTCTTTTAGGAAAGGGAAACCCCTTTCGATCAGGCCACCGCAGCGGCAAAACCAGCGCGGAAGATCTCTTGCAGCTCAGCCAATGGGGCTTCGGATCCACCGATTTTGACGCTGTCGCCAGTGAAACGACCAACGCTTGTCAGGGTTACCCCTGCCTGGCCAGCTGCCAGCATCAGGGCTTCTGCCTGGTCAAAGTTGCAGGCCACCAGATAGCGCGCCTGATCTTCACCAAAGAGGGTTGGGGTGTCGCCCGCGTCGATCTGCACGCCAACGCCGCCTTCTTCGGCCAGCTCAAACGCGGCCAAGGCAAGACCACCATCGCTGAGATCTGTACATGCCTTGATCAGATCACGGTTGGCGCGGATGAACTCGCCATTGCGCTTTTCCGCGTCCAGGTCCACTGCCGGGGAATCCCCGTCTTCGCGGTTGAACACCTCAGCCAACAAGGCGGATTGGCCCAGATGACCCAGGGTTTCGCCGATCAGCAGGGCAATGTGACCGTCGCGGGCCTCGCCGGTGATCGCCTCTTCACCTGCAGCAATCAGGCCAACGGCGCCGATTGTGGGCGTGGGCAGGATGCCCTGACCGTCGGTCTCATTGTAGAGCGAGACATTGCCTGACACGATCGGCATATCCAGCGCGGCAACGGCCTCGCCTATACCCTGGATGGCGCCCACGAACTGGCCCATGATCTCGGGCTTTTCGGGATTGCCAAAGTTCAGGTTGTCCGTTGTTGCCAAGGGTTTGGCGCCAACAGCTGTCAGGTTGCGATAGGCTTCGGCCACAGCCTGTTTGCCGCCCTCAACCGGGTTGGCCTTGACGTAGCGCGGTGTCACATCGGAGGTGAAGGCAAGTTGTTTGTCGGTGCCATGTACACGGATAATGCCCGATCCCACGCCGGGGCGGCGGGCAGTATCGCCCATGACAGTGGTGTCATATTGCTCATAGACCCACTGTTTGCCCGCATAGTTGGGCGAGCTCAGCAGCGCCTTGAGGCCATCAATGGGATCAATTGTGGGCACATCCGCATCCGTGAGCGGTTCTGCCGCCGGAGTGGCAACCCAGGGGCGGTCATATTCGGGGGCGGTGGAGGCCAGTTTCGACAGCACAAGATCTGCCTTCACTTCGCCATTGTGCAGGATCAGGAAGCGGTCCTCGGCGATGGTTTCACCAACGATGGCAAAATCCAGGTCCCATTTGTCAAAGACAGCGCGGGCATCTGCTTCGAGTTCTGGCTTCAGCACCATCAGCATGCGTTCCTGGCTTTCCGAGAGCATCATCTCGTAGGCGGTCATGTTTTCTTCGCGCTGTGGCACGTCTTCGAGGTTCAGCTTGATCCCCAGTTTGCCCTTGTCGCCCATTTCCACAGCTGAGCAGGTCAGACCAGCCGCGCCCATATCCTGGATCGAGATCACCGCGCCGGTCTGCATCAGCTCCAGCGTGGCTTCCATCAGGCGTTTTTCAGTAAAGGGATCGCCTACCTGCACGGTGGGGCGCTTTTCCTCGATGGTGTCATCAAATTCAGCCGAAGCCATGGTGGCCCCACCAACGCCGTCACGCCCGGTTTTTGCACCCAGGTAGACAACTGGCATGCCAACGCCTGAGGCGGCGGAATAGAAAATACCATCGGTTTTTGCCAGGCCCGCCGCAAAAGCATTGACCAGGCAGTTGCCGTTATAGGCCGGGTGGAAGCGGACTTCGCCGCCAACGCAGGGCACGCCAAAGCAGTTGCCATAGCCGCCGATGCCTTCAACCACGCCATTGACCAGCTGACGGGTCTTGTGATGGGCGGGCTCACCAAAGGAGAGCGAGTTCATCGAGGCAACGGGCCGTGCGCCCATGGTAAAGACGTCACGCAGGATGCCGCCAACGCCGGTGGCCGCGCCCTGATAGGGCTCAATATAGGAAGGGTGGTTGTGGCTTTCCATCTTGAAAACCACCGCGTCGCCATCGCCGATGTCGACGATACCGGCGTTCTCGCCGGGGCCACAGATCACCTGCGGACCGTCGGTCGGCAGAGTGCGCAGCCATTTCTTGGAAGATTTGTAAGAGCAGTGCTCGTTCCACATGGCCGAGAAGATGCCAAGTTCGGTGAAGCTGGGTTCGCGCCCGATGATCTCGAGGATCATGTCGTATTCTTCGGCGTTCAAGCCGTGGCTTGCGATCAGTTCGGATGTGATGGCTGGTTCTTGCATGGCGCGATATGGCCCCCCATGGTGCTACTGAGGCGGCTTTTAGAGCAACCACGTCCAATGGGGAAGGGGGTATCTCAAGCAGTCATCGCGTCGATTTGGCTCAGGGTCTGTTATTCATGCGATGCCTTTGCCTTGGGCGACGGCTCTCTCAAGGCGCATCAATTTTGAGCAGTCTGGGGTTTGTTGAAGCCTGTCGGCGCAAATGACTTGTGTCCTAAGGGCATTTGGCCAAAAAAAAGGCCGAGCACTAAGCTCGGCCGAAGTCCAACAGGGAGGTATGAAGAGAGGCGTTAGCCGTCGTCTTCATAGGCTCCATTTAGGGTTATGATGCTGACCCTTCAAGATGTTTAATGCACCTGCGGCATCATTGCCGCTATGCACTAATTGCATGGCTCCTGGGCGTTGCATTGATCGTTTTCTTGCGGGCTACAATTTACCCAGTTCTTTCATATGCCTGCGATGCGCCATGATCTCGGTCTGGACAAAGTCCCGGAAGGCCGAAACACGCTGCGAATGGCGCAATTCTTCGGGATAGGCCAGGTATACTGGCACACCATTGTTTTCCTCATTGGGGAAAACCTCGACCAGTTCGGGGAAATCTTCGGTGACATAGTCCGGCAGAATGCCAATACCGAGATCATGTAATACGCCCTGCAATACGCCAAAGTAATTGTTCACCGTCAGCAGGGAACCGGGATTATGGGTCAGCAGCCGTTGTACCAAAACGGAGGCAGAGCCCACCTGAGCAGAGCGCTGGTTCTGACAGATCAACCGGTGTTCTTTGATGTCTTCTGCGGTTTCCGGGGTGCCGTTCTGCTCAAGGTATTTTGGCGAGGCATAGAGTTTCATCTGTACCGTCATCAGGCGTTTGCGCACCAGATCTGCCTGGCTCGGCTCTTTCATCCGGATGGCCACGTCCGCCTCGCGCATTGGCAGGTCCAGAACTCGCTCTTCGAGCATGAGGTCGATTTTCAGATTTGGATATTGTTCAAACAGCTTGGTCAGACGTGGCGCGAGCCAAAGCGTCCCAAAGCCAAATGTCGTGGTCACGCGCAACTCGCCAAAGACTTCTTCTTCGCTGTCACGAATGCGCGCCGATGCAGCCTCTAGCCGGGCGGACATAGATTTGGTCGCATCAAAGAGCAACTCACCCTGTTCGGTCAGAATCAGCCCGCGTGCATGGCGATGAAACAGCGTCGCGTTGAGGCTTTCCTCCAGCGCGCGCACCTGTCGGCTGACAGCAGACTGCGACAGGTTCAGCTTGTCCCCGGCATGGGTCAGACTACCGGCATCGGCCACTGCATGAAAAATCCTGAGCTTATCCCAGTCCATATCCGCCTCTTTTGATTAGTCTGTTGTAGACTATATGAAATTGTAGCTTTTTATCAATTTTCCATACCGACGCGAGGGAAAAGTAAAAAAACCGCCTATACAGGTCAGTAATTGTGACCTATTACTGGGTCAAGCACTGCAAGCTAGTTTTTGGTTGGGAGGCCCGGATGAGCACGCAAAAAATCTCGCTGAATGACAAATATGACCTGAGCAAATCGCCCATCATGCTGAACGGGACGCAGGCTCTTGTGCGTCTTATGATGATGCAAAAGGCCCGTGACACGGCAGCAGGCCTCAATACTGCGGGCCTGGTGACGGGGTATCGTGGCTCACCGCTGGGGGCCGTGGATATGCAGATGGAGCGGGCGCAAAAGCAGCTCACCGAATCTGATGTGACCTTCCAGTATGGTCTGAATGAGGATCTGGCAGTAACCGCGCTTTGGGGCGCGCAGCAGGCAGAGATCCGAGGTGAGGGCAAATACGATGGCGTCTTTGGCCTGTGGTACGGCAAGGGTCCCGGCGTTGACCGCTCTGGCGATGCCTTCCGTCATGCCAATATGGCCGGCACCTCCCAAAACGGTGGTGTGCTGGTTGCTATGGGCGATGACCACACCGGCGAAAGCTCCACCGTGTTGCATCAGTCCGAATGGTCGCTGCTGGATTGTTACCTCCCCATTGTTAGCCCCGCGGGCGTTCAGGAGATCCTGGACTACGGTGTCTATGGTTATGAGCTGAGCCGGTTCTCCGGGCTTTGGGTTGGCCTCAAGACGATGAAAGACACCATCGAGGTCACATCGGTGGTGGATGGCGATCCCGACCGCATGCAGATTGTGCGGCCGGAATTTGACATGCCGGAAGGGGGGCTGAACATTCGTTTGGCCGATGATCGCTTCCAGCAGGAAGACCGCATCATCGACCACAAACGCTTTGCTGCCGAAGCCTTTAGCCATGCCAACAAAATGGACAAGCGCGTCTGGGGCAAGCCCGGTGCCAAGATCGGTTTTGTGGCAGCGGGTAAGAACTGGCTGGATCTGGTGCATGCAATGTCGCTGTTGAATATCGACGAAGCAATGGCAGAACGTCTGGGCATCACCACCTATAAGGTGGGGCAGACCTGGCCGATGGACATGAAAGGCTTTAACGCCTGGGCCGAAGGCCTTGATTTGATTGTGGTTGTCGAAGAAAAGCGAAAGCTGATCGAGGTCCAGATCAAAGAGGCGATCTTTGATGACCGTCGGGGTCGCCGGGTCTATGGCTGGTATAAGGGCGGTGTTGGCACTGCCAATCGCGAAGAGCTGTTCCCCACCAAATATGCGCTTGATCCCATCATGATTGCCGAAAAACTTGGCGGCATCCTGATCGAGGAAGGCCGCGACACCGAAGCGGTCAAGGCGGGTCTGGCAGCGCTGGATGATGCCAAGCGCGCAGATAACGCCGAAGAGATCGCCGCGCGTCTGCCCTATTTCTGTTCGGGTTGCCCGCATAACTCCTCGACCAAACTGCCTGACGGCAGCCGCGCCTATGCTGGTATCGGCTGTCACTTCATGGTGCAGTGGATGGACCGCGAAACCACGGGCTTTACCCATATGGGGGCCGAGGGCGCCAACTGGATCGGCGAAGCACCGTTTTCTAATCGGACCCATGTGTTCCAGAACCTTGGCGATGGCACCTATAACCACTCCGGTGTTCAGGCCATTCGTGCTGCCCTGGCTGAGGGCACCAATATCACCTATAAAATCCTGTATAATGATGCCGTTGCCATGACCGGCGGCCAGCAGGCCGAGGGCGGATTGACCGCCCATCAGATTGCACATGAACTCAAAGCCATGGGTATGCAGACCATCGCGGTTGTCTATGATGACAAGGAAGATGTCGACGCCAAGCTGTTCCCTGCTGGCATGCGGATGCATGAACGTGCCGAGCTGATGGATGTGCAAAAGGAATTTGAACAGGTCGAAGGTGTCTCGGGTATCATCTATATCCAGACCTGCGCCGCCGAAAAACGTCGTCGTCGCAAGCGCGGCCTGTTCCCCGATCCCGATCAGCGGGTCTTTATCAACCCGGATGTCTGCGAAGGCTGCGGTGATTGCGGCATTCAGTCGAACTGCGTGTCGATTGTGCCCAAAGAGACCGAACTGGGTCGCAAACGGGCGATTGATCAAAGCTCCTGCAACAAGGACTTCTCTTGCGTCAACGGGTTTTGCCCCTCGTTCCTGACGGTTGAGGGCGCCAAGATCCGCAAAGAGGCCACGGCTGAGCTGAACCTGCCGGATCTGCCCGAACCCAAGTTGCCCGAGATTTCGGGCACCCATAACGTGGTGATCACCGGCGTTGGCGGCACTGGCGTTGTGACCATTGGGGCTGTGCTGGCCCAGGCGGCACAGATTGACGGCTTGGGTGCTGGCATGATGGAAATGGCGGGTCTGGCGCAAAAGGGCGGCGCGGTGCATATCCACTGCCGTCTGGCCAAACGTCCCGAAGACATCAGCGCCATTCGCGTGGCCACTGGCGAAGCCCATGCGCTGATCGGCGGCGATCTGGTGGTGAGTGCGGGCGCCAAAACCATCGGTTTGATGAAAACCGGTCAGACCGGCGGCGTCGTCAACAGCCATGAAATCATCACCGGGGACTTTACCCGCGACACCAATTTCAATCTGCCAACTGATCGCTTGCAGGTCGCGCTTCAGGCGCGTCTGCGGGATGACCTGTCGCTGTTTGATGCCTCTGAACTGGCCCGTGCTACCATGGGGGATTCAATCTTCTCCAATATGATGGTCTTTGGCGCTGCCTGGCAGCAGGGGCTGATCCCAGTGAGCCACGCCGCCATTACCGAAGCCATCACCCTGAACGGTGCTGCGGTTGAGCGGAACCTGCGCGCCTTTGAGATCGGCCGTTGGGCCATCGTTGACCCGGCTGAGGCGGCCAAGATCGCCAAGCCCGCCAATGTGGTGCAGCTGCCCAAGTCCCTGGAGGAGATCATTGCCTTCCGAAGTGATCAACTTGTGGCCTATCAGGGCGCTGGTCTGGCCAAGCGCTATGGCAAACTGCTGGATGGGATCTCGGACAAAGCACTCAAGGAAGCCGTGGCAAAGGGTTATCACAAGCTCTTGGCCTATAAGGACGAATATGAAGTCGCCCGGTTGCTGTTGTCGAGCCATGAAAAACTGGCCGCCGAGTTTGAAGGGGACTTGAAGGTCTCTTACAACCTTGCACCGCCGATCTTTGGCGGCAAACTGGTCAATGGTCGTCCGCAAAAACGCAAGTTTGGCCCCGGCATGACCCGCTGGCTGCGTCTGTTGGCCAAGATGAAGCCGCTGCGCAACACGCCACTGGATGTCTTTGGCTATACGGCTGAGCGCAAGATGGAGCGGGCGCTGATCAAGCAATATGAACGCGACATGAAGGAATGGCTGCCCAAGGCGAGTGCCGAGACCCTTGAGCCGCTGATCGCACTCGCGGAGCTGCCGCTGCAGATCCGTGGCTTTGGTCCGGTGAAATTGGAAAGCGAAACCAAGGCCGCCAAACGCCGCGAAGAGCTGCTGATTGCGCTGCAACAGTCCGGGACTCCGGTCAAGGACGCGGCAGAGTAGCCGGGACTTAGGTGTTGGATTGAAAAGCGGGGATGCGACCGGATTGGTCGCGTCCCCTTTCTCATTTACGAAGGTACGCTCCCAAGTGTGGTGCCTTGTGCGGCCCCATGTCATGTCGCTGTGATGAAACTGTCTTAATAAGTTCCCTAAACTGTTCCGCTTCCTCTCCGGAGTTCCAACGTGCCCTCTGATCGTCATATTGCCCGTGATATCTCCTACGCCCATTCCGCTGGATCCGGGCCCGGACGTACCATGATCCGCCTGCTTGAAAACACCACTGGTAGGCTCCAGCTGATCAAGCGCGCCGAGGGTTACGAGCATGAAGTTGCAAATGGCCGTAACTTCTGGAGCGTGATGGCTGACCGCTATGGTCTGACGCTGGATGTAACGCGCGGCAGTCTGGCGAATATCCCCAAGGATAAGCCAGTGGTCCTGATCGCCAATCATCCCTATGGCATTTTGGATGGCTTGATGATGGGCCATATCCTGGCCGAAACACGGGGTGATTTTCGCATTCTGGCCCATCAGATCTTTCGCAAAGCCGAAGACCTGAACAAGGTCGTGCTGCCGGTGGATTTTGCTGAAACCAAAGCGGCGCTCAAGACCAATCTTCAGACCCGCAGGGCGGCGCTTGATTATCTGGGTCAGGGTGGGGCCATTGGCATCTTTCCCGGTGGTACTGTCTCCACTGCGGCCAAGCCCTTTTCCCACCCGATGGATCCCGGCTGGCGCGGCTTTACTGCGCGGATGATCGCCAAATCCGACGCGGTGGTGGTGCCGGTGTTTTTTGAAGGCCATACCTCACGCTTGTTTCAGATCGCCAGCCACCTGCATTCGACCCTGCGCATGGGATTGTTGATCAAGGAATTCAACAAACGGGTAGATACCCCTGTGAAGGTTGTGATCGGCGCGCCGATCAGCCGCGATATCCTGACGCCCCTGGCCGGGGATACAAAAGGAATGATGGATTTCCTGCGCAAAGCCACGTATGAGCTGTCTCCAAAGCCGCTCAAATCTTATGACTATGGGTTTGAGTTTGAGGAGAAACATCGCGCCTGAGCATCAGGCCTGAAAGAGAGATCATGGCCGTAGGTATCTTTGATTCCGGTCTGGGCGGGCTCACCGTCCTGAACGCCGCCCAGTCCCGTCTGCCGGACGTGGATTTTCTGTACTACGCGGATAGCGCCCGCGCGCCTTACGGGGTGCGCGACGCAGAAGATATCTACAACCTCACCAAGGCCGCTGTGGCCGACATGTGGGACAAGGGCTGTGATCTGGTCATTCTGGCCTGTAACACTGCTTCGGCTGCGGCGCTGCGCCGTATGCAGGAAGAAGGTCTGCCTGAGGGCAAGCGGGTGCTGGGCGTCTTTGTTCCGCTGATCGAGGCCCTGACCGAACGTCAGTGGGGCGACAACAGCCCGCCGCGCGAGGTCGAGGTCAAACATGTCGCATTGTTTGCAACCCCCGCCACCGTGTCCAGCCGCGCCTTTCAGCGGGAACTGGCCTTTCGTGCCATTGGTGTTGATGTCGAGGCTCAGGCCTGCGGCGGTATCGTTGATGCCATCGAAGATGGCGACATGATCCTGGCCGAGGCTCTGGTGCGTAGCCATGTGGACGCATTGAAACGCAAGATGCCGGAACCCCAGGCCGCGATCCTGGGCTGTACGCATTACCCGCTAATGGAAAAAGAGTTTCAGGCGGCGCTTGGGACCGGGGTGAAAGTCTTTAGCCAGGGCAATCTGGTGGCTGACAGTCTCGCTGATTACCTGGAACGTCACCCGAATATGATCGGGTCAGGGGCAGGCGGCTATTTCACCACTGGTGATCCGGCGCGTGTCAGCGACCGCGCAACGCAGTTTCTCCGACGAGAGATGCGTTTTCAGGCGGCCTGACAGCTGTCGGATCGGGCGGACGATGTCGCCCCCATGATCTGGCGCAAGGTCTCTTCCTCTTTCTTCTTCTAGTTTCACGCCAAGGCATGAAACCCAAATACACATTCAGAATGCGAGGTCTGACATGACCCATAAAGTGGCAATTCTTGGCGCCAGTGGCTACACGGGCGCAGAGCTGGTTCGGTTGATTGCGAACCATCCAAATATTGAAATCAAAGCTCTGGCAGCGGAGCGTAAAGCCGGGCTGACCATGGCGCAGGTCTTCCCGCATCTGCGTCACATGTCGCTGCCAACACTCTGTAAAATCAGTGAAATTGATTTTTCTGGTATCGACCTGTGCTTTTGCGCCCTGCCGCATAAAACCAGCCAGGAAGTGATCGCAGCCCTGCCTAAGGGGTTGAAAGTGGTTGATCTGTCGGCGGATTTCCGGCTGCGCGATCCGGCCGAATATGAAAAATGGTACGGCAACCCGCATGCAGCTTTGGAACAGCAGGAAGAGGCGGTCTATGGCCTCAGCGAGTTCTACCGCGAGGAAATCAAGTCCGCCCGTCTGGTGGCCGGTACCGGCTGCAACGCGGCTACCGGTCAGTTTGCGCTGCGTCCGCTGATCACTTCTGGCCTGATTGATCTCGATGAAATCATTCTGGATCTGAAATGCGCCGTCTCTGGTGCGGGGCGGGCACTCAAGGAAAACCTGCTGCATGCGGAGCTGAGCGAGGGCTACAACGCCTATGCGATGGGCGGCACCCATCGGCACCTGGGAGAGTTTGATCAGGAATTCTCCGCCCTGGCCGGGCGTCCAGTTAGGGTGCAATTCACCCCGCATCTGGTGCCCGTCAACCGGGGTATTCTGGCGACGGTCTATGTTAAGGGCGACGCACAGGCAATCCATCAGTGCTTTGAGCAGGCCTATCGCGATGAGCCCTTCCTTGAGGTGTTGCCGTTTGGCGAAGCGCCCAGTACCCATCATGTACGCGGCTCCAATTTCTGCCATATCGGTGTGGCGGCGGACCGGATCGAAGGCCGCGCCATTGTTTTTGCTGCGCTGGATAACCTGACAAAAGGTAGCAGCGGCCAGGCCTTGCAGAATGCAAACCTGATGCTAGGTGAAGAGGAGACTGCGGGGCTGATGATGGCGCCGCTGTTCCCGTAACAGCACCGAAAGGCCTCTGGGATGAAGAACCTCAAGAAACAACGCCGGATTCAGGTCATCGCTCTTGCGGCGATTGCCCTGGTGGTGGCCACCGGGTTGATTGGCTATGCGATGCGGGATGGGATCAACTATTTCCGCTCGCCCAGTCAGGTGGCGGAAACCCCGCCGCCGCCCAGCGAGGTGTTCCGCATTGGGGGCCTGGTAGAAGAGGGCAGCCTGGTACGCGGTCAGGGCGAGGCCGTGCGGTTCTCTGTGACAGATGGTGGCGCCACGGTTCCAGTGACCTTTGTTGGTGTTCTGCCGGATCTGTTTGAAGAGAACCAAGGCATGGTTGGCACCGGAAAACTGGTGAACGGGGTCTTTGAAGCCTCTGAAATTCTTGCCAAACACGATGAGACCTATATGCCCAAAGAGGTTGTGGATGCGCTAAAGGCCCAGGGCGTCTATCAGGAGCCGGAAACCTAAAGCCAGGCTCCGCTGAATGCGCCTACTACCCGTTTTATTCCACTCCCCCCGCAAACACTGTATTGCGGGGGGAGTGTCGTTTTGGCGCGCTGATTTTTGCCAAACGACAGGCGCTGCGGCGGCGGGACGCGGCCTGGTCCATTGGTTTTCCCATTGGCCCGCTACTCGGTAACGACTATAGACAAAGACATGATTACAGAGCTCGGACATTTCGCCCTCATCCTCGCCTTCATGATTGCTATCGTTCAGATGGTGGTCCCATTGATTGGTGCCCATAAACGCTGGCCTGGCTGGATGGCCGTGGCCGAGCCCGCAGCACAGGCGCAGTTCTTCTTTACCGCCTTTGCCTTTGGCGCCCTAGTTTGGGCTTTTGTGACCTCGGATTTCTCTTTGCGGCTGGTGATGCTGAACAGCCATTCCGCCAAGCCGATGCTCTATAAAATATCCGGCACCTGGGGCAACCATGAGGGCTCGATGTTGCTGTGGGTCTTGATTGTTGCCCTGTTTGGCGCGGTGGCCTCGGTCTTTGGCGGTGGACTGCCGCAGACCCTGAAGGCGCGCGTTTTGGCGGTACAGGCCTCGATCGGGGTGGCATTTTTTGCCTTTATCCTCTTTACCTCCAATCCCTTCCTGCGCCTTGCAGTGCCGCCCTTTGATGGGCAGGACTTGAACCCGCTGCTGCAGGATCCGGGCCTCGCCTTCCATCCGCCGTTTTTGTACCTCGGGTATGTGGGGCTTTCGATGGCCTTTTCCTTTGCCGTGGCCGCCCTGATCGAGGGCCGGGTTGATGCGGCCTGGGCCCGTTGGGTGCGCCCCTGGACGCTGGCCGCCTGGATCTTTTTGACCATCGGTATCGCGCTTGGCAGTTGGTGGGCCTATTACGAACTCGGCTGGGGCGGTTTCTGGTTCTGGGATCCGGTTGAAAACGCCTCCTTTATGCCCTGGTTGTTGGCGGCAGCCCTGTTGCATTCGGCCATCGTGGTCGAGAAACGGGAATCGTTAAAAAGTTGGACCATCCTGCTGGCGATCCTGGCCTTTGGCTTTTCGCTGATCGGCACTTTTATCGTGCGTTCGGGCCTGCTGACCTCGGTGCATGCCTTTGCCAATGATTCCGAGCGCGGGGTCTTCATTCTGATGATCCTGGCTTTCTTTACCGGCGGGGCTCTGACGCTCTTTGCCGCCCGCGCCCAGGCGATGCAGGCCCGTGGTGTTTTTGGACTGGTCAGCCGTGAAGGTGCGCTGGTGGCCAATAACATCTTGCTGGCCGTTGGCTGCTTTGTGGTCTTCTTTGGCACGATGTGGCCCATCGTGGCCGAAATGGCCTTTGGCCGGAAACTCTCCGTGGGGCCGCCCTTCTTTAATGCGGCTTTCACCCCCTTCATGGTGCTTTTGGGGGCTATCCTCCCCATCGGGTCGATGCTGCCGTGGAAGCGCGGCAATCTGGGTCGGACCATGAAAAAACTGCGTTATGTCTTCCTGTTGGCGGTGGCCTTCGCTGTTCTGGCCTGGGCGATGCAGACCGGGCGCTCTGGTCTTGGGCCTATCGGCTTGTTTCTGGGCTCCTGGGTTGTGTTTGGGGCTTTGGTGGATCTATGGGGGCGCACCGGCAGCCTGTCGCGCCTGCTGCGTCTGCCGCGTGCCGATTGGGGCAAGGCTACGGCCCATGCCGGGCTGGGCGTCACCATCTTTGCCATCGCCGGGCTGACCGCATGGGAGGTTGAGGATATCCGCATTGCCCAGATCGGTAAGCCCTTTACCGTTGGGGAATATGAGTTGACCCTTGATCGTGTCGACAATGCACGTGGACCGAATTATTTCACCACAATGGCAACTGTAACCGTGACCAAAGCTGGGCATGATGTCGCGGTGATGCATCCTGAAAAGCGCAACTATCCCGTGGCCAAGATGCCAACAACCGAAGCCGCAATCGATTATCGTCTGCTGCGCGATCTCTATGTGGTGATTGGCGACCAGCAAGATAGCGGTGGTTGGACGGTGCGCACCTATATCAAACCCCTGGCCAATTGGATCTGGGGGGGCTGTCTGTTGATGGCACTTGGCGGTTTCCTGAGCCTCAGCGATCGGCGCTTCCGGGTGGCCGCAGGGGCTGCCAAAGGGCAGGGCGGCAGCAAAGGACCGGAAGGAGTGGCGGCCGAATGACCGTGATAAAAAACTGGACCTCTGCCATCGCTCTGGCGCTGTTTGCGGGTGTTGCTACCCTGCCAATGCCCGCCGTGGCGGTGCAGCCCGATGAGGTGCTGTCGGATCCGGCACTGGAATCGCGTGCCCGAGATCTGTCTCAGGATCTGCGGTGTCTGGTCTGTCGCAATGAAAACATCGATGAGTCCAATGCCGATCTGGCGCGGGATCTGCGGGTTCTGGTTCGCGAACGTCTGGTTGCGGGCGATAGCAACGATGAGGTGATCGACTTTGTGGTTGAGCGTTACGGCGAATATGTGCTGTTGCGGCCCACCACCACTGGCGCCAACTGGATGCTCTGGGCCGCTGGGCCTTTGATGTTGCTTTTGGCACTGGGCGTGGCGGCGGGCTATATGCGCGGCCGTGGACGGGCCTCAGCGGGCGGGGAGCAGGACCTGAGTGACGAAGAACAGGCCCGATTGAACAAGATCCTTGATGAGTGACAAATTTGCCTTGTGACGCGGGGTCCGGCTTTGCGTCTTTCGTTGTTTGCGTCAGGGTTCTGGGCAAATAGGGGGTAACCATGCCCCCGCGCATGATAGATATGAGGCTTTGATGGACTACAAGGAAATCCTGTACACGCTTGAAAATGGTCTGGCGATAGTCACGCTGAACCGCCCAAGCAAGATGAACGCCCTGACAGGCCAGATGCGGGCTGAGATCACCCATGCCATGAAACGCGCCGCCTCTGAGGCCCGCGCGGTTGTGCTCACCGGGGCTGGGGCGGCCTTCTGCTCTGGCCAGGACCTGAGCGATGCCTCTGGCAATGGGGATCTGGATCTTGAACGCACCTTGCGGGATGAATACACCCCAATGCTGGAAGCCGTCTATGATTGCCCGGTTCCAACCCTGTCCGTGATCAACGGTCCTGTTGCAGGTGCCGGCGCCAATCTGGCCCTTGCGGCGGATGTGGTAATTGCCACCGAAAGCGCCTATTTCCTGCAGGCCTTTGCGCGTATTGGCCTGATGCCGGACGCGGGCGGTACCTGGTTTCTGCCGCGCCAGATGGGCCTGGCAAAGGCCATGGGGGCGGCGCTCTTTGCCGATAAGATCTCTGCCAAACAGGCCAGCGATTGGGGCATGATCTGGGAAGCTATTCCGGATGATGAGTTCGAAACTCAGTGGCGTGCACGTGCGGCCTATCTGGCCAATGGCCCAACCAAGGCCTTTGGCGCAATCAAAACCGCGATCCGTGCCAGTTATGGCAACAGCCTGCCAGAGCAGCTCTCGGTTGAGGCAACTCTGCAAGGGGAATGTGGCAAAAGCCGCGATTTCAATGAAGGCGTTACCGCTTTTCTAGAGAAACGTTCTGCCGAGTTTGAAGGGCGTTAATCCTTCCTTTTCCAAGTTTGCCTACCATTGATTTCAAGGTCTGAAGCCTGAGTTGGAAATCAAAGGTAGGCATTTCTTGCAGTATACGTCCCATTTTCCGGAAACTAATGAAGCGTGTGAACGCCCGCATGTCACTGTGTTTTGTGCAGTTTGGCACAAGCAACCCAACAAACTGGAACTGTTGTGCAGTCATTGGGAGAACCTGAAATCCCAAAGCCTCGGCGTGGAACCATGCTACATCTTTGACAATGGAGATCAGGCGCCGGATTGGCTGGATGCGCCCTGGCATTCCTTTTCTGAGCCTCTGACAATCTATGAAGCCTGGTCTGCTGGTGTGGCGCTGTCACGTACACGTTTTGTCGCTCAGTTGAATATGGATGATCGTTTGGCAAGCAATGCGATTGAAGCGATGCTCGCCATGTTGTTAAAAAATGAGGTGTCCTTTGTCTCGGGCGATTGGCGGATCTGTTTTGATCAGGCCCATATGGATGAAAAGTTCGAAATAGAAGACGTCAACAACACCCAGTTCAAACCGGACTGGCCACCCAAGCAGGTGGAGAACCTGCGTCTTGGCAGTGGTACAAAAGAACGTGGAACTTACGGGCCCTGCAATCTTTGGGACACTAATGTGATTGGAAGGTTCTACCCCAGCCATTTCCATAACGGAGAGCCCATTCTATCGGCCGGGGATGCCCTTTTCTGGCACCTTCTCGAACGGAGTAATATAAAAATGCTTAGACTGGCGGCGATCATTGGTCGGTATTACTCCGATCCCGAAACTCAGGGAGAGTTCCGTCCGCATCGAGATTTCGAAAACGCAGCAGAGCACGGCATTTCGCAAGTCAGTTTTGGGAGCCGGATCCTGTCAGGTGAAATTCCTCAGGTCTCCGCTGAGAACACACCCGCATCAGCAGCTTAGGAGCGGCGTGAAAGTCCTGGATGGAGGACAAGAAGGGGTATCGGCATGCCATGACAAGAGCTTGGCCCTTTCAATGGCTGCCGTAAGCTCCACATCGATTGCAGCTAGCTGAAGTTGGGCTCTGTTGAGCGCTGGTTCTGGTCCTTGACCCGCTTGCAGGTGGCCGTTCTGCGCCGTAGATGGTTCCCTCTGCACAAAGAAAAGCCGCGAAGGGGGCAGAACCCTACGCGGCTTTTGCTGTTTTGTGTTGTTTGAACCGCGTTCAGACTGCTGCTACTGATTTAGGCCGCACGTACGCCGTTGATCAATAAGACATGCTCCGCCAGATCAAAGCTGTAGTTCTGATCTGCAACGCGGAGTGTACCACCGAGCCATTGGCAGAGATCACCGCGTCAGAGGAGCCGTCGCTGTTTTCCACCATTTCCACAGTCAGGTCAGGTTCACCATCCCCAGGGTCATAGGCATACATCAGCTGATCTTCGTCCGGGTCAAAGTCGGACACTGTTGCAGCACCTTCTCCTTCAAGATAGGAGGCGGTTAAAAATGTATCCGCTCCGCTGCCGCCACCAACGGAATCATTGACGCCAAAAATCACAGTGTCATCGCCAGAGCCGCCAAAGGCACGATCGCCTTCCGTATCGCTGTCGGTAGAGAAATCGATTTGCAGCTGATCCAGCAGATTGCCAATGCCATTTTCGAGCTCCGGATTCGCCAGAAACGCGGCTTCGGAATCGGGGTCCATGGTGCCGCATGCAAGGATCAGATCATCGCCGCCGTCCCCCTGAAGCCTGTCTGCTCCGGTTGAATCAATGAGAACATCGTCATTGCGCCCACCGCGAATAAGGTCGTCACCTTCGCCGCCCTGAACCAGATCTTCGCCATGGCCGCCAAAGACGCTGTCGTTGCCTTCGCCACCTTGGACACTATCGTTGCCGCCGTCCCCAAAGACACGGTCGTCACCAAAATTCCCATCAAGAGTATCGGTGCCGTTTTGCCCAAAATTGTATTATTGGCTTCGTCACCTTCGATCTCGTCGTCGCCGCTTGCACCAATAAAGCAGTCGGTATCCGTGCCGCCACCGGTGTCATCTCCACTGCCGGTAACTGCTGGCGCGTCGTCATCATCGTCTACAATAAGTACAATACCTGCAATCAGGCAGATTCCCAAAAGTGCCATCCACATCATAGAATGGTCCCTCAGAAAGTGATTAATCTTTCTTTCAAAATACCTCTGGCTGGGCCCTTGGAACAAGACAATTAAAGGTGATTTTGATGAAAACCGAAGCCAGGTTTCCACAGTGGTTTCACGCAGGCATTATTGTTCACCACGGGGAACCAATTTTTCAAAATGAACACAAAATGGTTCGATGTTGAATGCAGGTTGACGATCACTGGTCACAATAAGATCAGGTTTTGATTGCAGCGACTCGCAAGAGGAAATCTGTGAACCGCCTGTTCTGGAGAGGCTCGCCATCAAAAAATGCCCCGCCAAAATGGCGAGGCTTTGAGACTTATCTGGATGTGCCGGTTAACGGTTTTCGATGTCCACGTAGTTGCGCGCCGTTTGACCAAGATACAGCTGACGTGGACGGCCGATCTTGTTCTGTGGATCTGCGATCATTTCTTTCCACTGCGAAATCCAGCCAACGGTGCGTGACAGCGCAAAGATCGGGGTGAACATCGAGGTGGGGAAACCCATGGCTTCGAGAATGATGCCCGAGTAGAAATCCACATTCGGGAACAGTTTCTTCTCTTTGAAGTAGGGGTCATTCAGCGCCGTCTGTTCCAGCTCTTTGGCAACCTGCAGGAGAGGGTTGTCTTCGACACCCAGCAGTTCCAGAACCTCATCGGCGGATTGCTTTAGCACAGTCGCACGTGGGTCGGTGTTCTTGTAAACACGGTGACCAAAGCCCATCAGGCGGAAGGGATCGTCCTTGTCTTTGGCGCGGGCAATGAACTCAGGAATACGGTCAACCGATCCGATTTCTTTGAGCATTTCCAGGCAGGCCTGGTTGGCGCCACCATGGGCAGGCCCCCACAGACAAGCAATGCCGGCCGCGATGCAGGCAAACGGATTGGCACCCGAAGAAGAGGCCAGACGCACGGTTGAGGTCGAGGCGTTCTGCTCGTGATCCGCATGCAGAGTAAAGATCCGGTCCATCGCGCGGCTCAGGATCGGGTTCACATTGTAGTCTTCGGCAGGAACCGAGAAACACATGTGCAGGAAGTTGGCGGCGTAATCGAGATCGTTCTTGGGATAAACGAAGGGCTGGCCGATCGAGTATTTATAGGCCATCGCCGCAATTGTTGGCAGCTTGGCGATAAGGCGGATCGACGCAACTTCGCGCTGCCATGGATCGGCGATATCGGTGGAGTCGTGATAGAAGGCGGACATGGCGCCAACAACACCCACCAGAGTGGCCATTGGGTGCGCGTCACGGCGGAAACCACGGAAGAAGTTGTGCATCTGCTCATGCACCATGGTGTGACGGGTCACACGGGCTTCAAAATCTTCCAGCTGTGTTGCGGTGGGCAGCTCACCGTAAAGCAGCAGATAGCAGACCTCCAGGTAATGCGACTGCGAGGCAAGCTGATCAATCGGGTAACCGCGGTGCAGCAGTTCGCCCTTGCCGCCATCAATAAAGGTGATGGTGCTGTCGCAGCTGGCTGTCGATGTGAAACCCGGGTCATAGGTGAAAACCCCGGCCTGGGCGTAGAGTTTGCGGATGTCCAGAACATCTGGCCCGGCGGTGGGCGAGAAAATGGGAAGCTCGTAATCCTGGCCATTCAGGCTGAGCTTGGCGGTCTTCTGTGTCTCGGTCATAGATGTCCCTTCCTGTATCAGGCACGAATACCCGGAATTTTATCCCGGGCACGGTGCAGGCAGAACCTGCGCGCGGATCGCGCAGGTGAGGTGGTATAGGAACAGGCTTACTGACCAGTTAAAGCCAGGATCAGCCTGTGGCGTCGTTGAGCCGGGCCATTGTCTCTTCGCGGCCCAGGATCAGCATCATGTCAAACACCGACGGAGTTGCGGCGCGACCGGCCAACACGGCCCGCAGGGGGGCGGCCAGTTTACCGAACTTGGTGTCATGGGCTTCTGCAAATGTATTGAGAAGCGCCTCAAGATCGTCACGGGTCCAGCTAACACTTTGCAACTGCGGCGTCAATTGAGCCAGTATACCATCGGATACATTTACCAGCGCCTTGGCCGCCTTTTCATCCGGTTCAATTGGCCTGGTTGTCAGGACAAAGTGAGCTTTTTCAAGCAGGTCAGGGAAGGTCTTGGCCCGTTCCTTGAGGCAATACATCGCACGTTCAAGATTTGCTGACTGAGCGTCATCCAAAGGTGATTGCCCAGCTGCGATCAAATAGGATTGAATTTCCTGCCGCAATGCAGCGTCATCGCTAACAGCATTGTGCTGGCTACAGAGGTTTTCCAGCTTTTTGGTGTCAAACCGCGCCGGGCTTTTGCCAATGGCCTCCAGGCCAAACCAGTCTTTCGCCTGGGCGTCGGTGAAAAACTCGTCATCGCCATGGCTCCAGCCGAGACGGGCCAGATAGTTGCGCATCCCCGCCGCACTATAACCCATGGCCTGATATTCCTGTGCGCCCAGGGCGCCGTGGCGTTTGGAGAGTTTTTTACCGTCTGCACCATGGATCAGTGGGATATGCGCCCAGACAGGGACCTCCCATCCCATGGCGTCATAGATCATCATCTGGCGGGCAGCATTGTTGAGGTGGTCATCGCCCCGGATCACATGGGTCACGCCCATGTCGTGGTCATCGACCACAACGGCCAGCATGTAGACCGGCGTGCCGTCCGAGCGCAGCAGAATCATGTCATCCAGCTGATCATTGCGGATTGTGACATCGCCCTGAACCTGGTCGCGGATCACCGTGACCCCATCTAGGGGCGCTTTGATCCGGATGACATAGGGGGCATCCGGCTGGCTCTCGGCCGTGGCATCCCGCCAGGGAGAGCGATACAGGGTTGATTTGCCTTCGGCTTTGGCCGCATCGCGAAAGGCCGCAATTTCATCCTGGGTGGCAAAACACTTGTAGGCCTTACCTTCAGCCAGCAGTTGTTGCGCGACTTCGGCGTGGCGTTTGGCGCCCTCAAACTGACTGACAATTTCGCCGTCGTGATCCAGGCCCAGCCATTTCATGCCCTGCAAAATGGCAGCGGTGGCCTCTGGCGTAGAGCGCGCTCTATCGGTGTCTTCAATCCGCAAAAGAAACTTGCCGCCGCGGCCGCGCGCAAAAAGCCAGTTAAACAGGGCGGTACGGGCGCCACCAATGTGCAAATAGCCTGTAGGAGAGGGGGCGAAGCGAGTGACGACGGGTTTTGACATGTGGTGATCTGCCTTTGGAAACCAAGAATGAGCCGGATTTTGCAAATGAGCCGGAATTTGCGCCTGTTTACCGAGGCCGGGAAGCTGGAGCAACCATACAGATCCTGCTGCGGATAGATCAGGCCCTGCAGGCGCAGCGCGGGCATTTAATGCCCTGGATCCCGGTTGCGCTAGGGTTTGGTATCGGTTGGTTCTTTTTGCTGCGCAAGGATCCTGGTGTTTTAACCTGGTCTTTGTTGGCTTTGGCCGCAATTGTCGCTCTGCCATTTACCCAAAGGGGCGATGCACGGGCCTTTGTTGCCTGGGCGGTTATTCTGATCGGGATGGGGTTTGCTGCAGCTGGGGTCCGGTGCGCTTTGGTACAGGCTCCGGTCTTGTCGTTCCGTTATTATGGCCCTGTCGAGGGGCGATTGATCAAGGTAGATCGCTCCAGCAGTGGGGCGGTTCGCCTGACCCTGGATCAGGTGCGGCTGGCCCGTGTGGCGCCAGAGGATCGACCCGCGCGGATCCGCTTGTCCCTGACCCGGATGAAAGAACCGCCCGAGGTTGGCGCCAAAGTCGCCACAACCGCACATTTGATGCCGCCTCAAGGTCCCAGTGAGCCGAGCGGTTTTGATTTTCGCAGATATGCCTGGTTCCAGAAAATCGGAGCAAATGGCTATACCCGAGCCCCCGTTGTGGTGTTGGCTCCTGCGCAATCAGGGCTCTATCTGCCTAGGTTTCGCTCCCATTTATCGCAGGCGGTGCAACAACGATTGGGTCCAGAAACCGGCGGCTTTGCTGCAGCAATCATCGCGGGAGACCGAGCAGGAGTAGAGCCCAAAGACCTGCAGGCGCTGCGCGTCAGCAACCTGGCCCATTTGCTGGCCATTTCAGGCCTTCATATGGGTTTGCTCACCGGGTTTGTCTTTGCCGTTTTGCGGTTTTCACTCTGTCTCATTCCCAAAATTGCACTGCGTTGGAACGTCAAAAAAATCGCCGCAAGCACAGCGCTTGTGGTGGGCTTACTCTACCTTGGCATCTCCGGAGGGAGTGTCTCCACCGAGCGCGCCTTTATCATGGTGTTGGTGCTTTTTGTCGCCATTCTTCTGGATCGTCGTGCCCTTACCCTGCGTGCCGTTGCGGTTGCGGCCACCCTTGTCCTGCTGCGCAGACCGGAAACACTTTTGAGTCCGGGTTTTCAAATGAGTTTTGCGGCAACCACGGCTCTGGTTGCCGTCTTTGGGTGGATTAGAATCCAACAGCCGGAATTGGGTCCTGCTTGGCTTCGCCCGTTACTGACTGTGCTCCTATCATCTGTGGTGGCCGGGGCCGCCACGGCGCCTTTTGGCGCTGCACATTTTCATGTTCTGTCTCACTATGGGCTGCTCGGCAATGTGCTGGCGGTCCCCGTTATGGGGTTGGTTGTTGTCCCTGCCGCCGTTCTATCTCTTTGTCTTGCGCCATTTGGAATCGAACAGATCGGAGTTTTCTTTCTGCACATAGGCCTGGAGTGGATATTGATGGTTGCCGCCTGGGTTGCCGCTTTCCCCAATGCGCAAAGCGGGGTGGTCATGCCTGGTCCCTGGGTGCTGCCGCTTTTTACCTTTGGGGCCTTGCTGATCTTGCTATGGCAGGGCGGTTTCCGCTGGGCTGGCCTGTTGCTGATGGGGGCTTCCTTGATGCTCTGGGGGCAAGCAACCCGGCCACTGGTCCTGGTGGCTGCAAATGGTGGGCTGGTCGGGGTGATAACCCCTGAGGGCAGAGCTTTGTCCCGTGCAAACAGCCAGGGCTATACGGCAAGGAACTGGTTGGCGGCGGATGGAGGGGGCGACACACAGGCCGAAGCGGCACAACGCTGGGAGGCCCAGGTCAAAAAGAAGGTGTTCCTGGTCGCAGGACGCCGGATCATTCACATCACAGGCAAGCGACAGGCCCAAGAATTACGAACCTGCCAGCCAACAGATTTGGTGATTTCCAATACCTCCATGAAGGCTGAAGGAGTCTTGGAGCCTGAGGGAGGCTGTGAGGTTTGGGGGAAGGAACGCCTGCGCCGTAGCGGCAGCCTTATGATGGGGGGAGATGGCCAGATGGTGAGCGCCGCTGATCTTGCTGGCAATCGCCCCTGGTCGAGGCCGTGACGGAAGCTGTCAAAGTGCAGGGAAGGGTGATTGGGGCGGCTGGGTCAGTAGCTGCGGATCAAGCCAACCAGACGCCCCTGAACCTTTACCTGATCCGGTGACAGGATTCGGGTTTCATAGGCGGGGTTTTCTGCCTCTAACGCGATTTTGCCATTGCGACGGAACAGCCGTTTCAGCGTTGCTTCTTCATCGGCGATAAGGGCGACAACAATATCACCGTCATCGGCAGTATCTGTTTCGCGGATCACCACGATGTCACCATCGTTGATGCCGGCATTGATCATCGAGTCCCCGCGAACCTCCAGAGCGTAGTGTTTTCCATTGGAGGAGAGCATGGTTTGCGGGATGGCGATCTGATGGGTGATCTGATTGATGGCCTCGATCGGGACACCGGCGGCAATTCGGCCCATGACGGGGATTTCCAGGGATGCAACAACCGAAGCTGCGGGTCTGGCCTGCGCAACGGCAGGACGTGGCGCACCACCATGTGTGCCCATGGGAACTGCGTGGGCAGATGTTGGCGCAACTGAGGCATCGCCCATGTTTTCTGGCAGGCGCAGAATTTCAATGGCCCTGGCGCGATGGGCAAGACGCCGAATGAACCCGCGTTCCTCGAGTGCGGTGATCAGCCGGTGAATACCCGATTTGGAACGCAGATCCAGTGCAACCTTCATTTCATCAAAACTGGGGGGAACACCGTCCTTTTGCAGGCGCCGGTGAATGAAGTTCAACAAATCCAACTGCTTCTTGGTTAGCATTTCGGTCCCTCCAGATACATCCGCTGCGTTTTGTTCTATTCATGTTCTCGTTTTGTGTCAACAACACAAGAACACCACGGCAACTTTTGTGCGATTTTCACTGTCGAGGTGTTACCTGTCCTATTCCGTAACGGGCAGTCGCGCGGGGATCTTCAGATTGGAAGGTATTGCAGCGTCTCACCCTGGTGTTGCCTGGACGCATTGGGCGGCAGAACAAGCAGGGCGTTTGCATCGGCCAGCACCGAAAGAAGCGAGCTGTCCTGATTGTCGGAAACGGTGATTTCACCGGCAATAACACGCGCACGCATATAGTGTTCGCGCGGCCCGTTTGCACCCAGTTCATGTGTCAGACGCGCGCTTTGCAACTGGGTAGGTTCAGCCCCCATTCCCAGCATGGCCTGCACCATAGGTTGCAAGAAGATATGTCCGCAAACCATTGCAGAAACTGGATTTCCGGGCAAGCCGACCATGGCGATACCCCCCATGCGGCCGGCCATCAGCGGCTTGCCGGGGCGCATGGCAACCTTGTAAAATGACCGTTCCATTCCAAGATCGGCTGAGACCTTGGCAACCAGATCATGATCCCCAACCGAGGCGCCGCCAATGGTGACCACCAGATCGACCTCACGCGCCAGAGAGAAGGCCGTTTTCAGCGAGGCCTCGCTGTCTCGCGCAATAGGTAGAACCAGAACCTTGGCGCCAAATTCGTCCAGCATCGCCTTGAGACCAAAGGTATTGGAGGCGATGATTTGATCAGGACCCGGGGTGCCGCCTGGCATTACCAATTCATCGCCGGTAGAGATCAATGCGACCACTGGGCGGCGGTGGACGGGAACGTCTGGGATGTTCATCGCCGCCAAAAGCGCCACATCAGAGGGGCGCAGGATACGCGGTGCGGTCACGGTCTGACCGATGCGGAAATCACCGCCGCTGGGGCGAATATTGCTCGAAGCACTGGGCTGGTTTTGGATGGTAATCAGGTCTTTCTTGCGGTCGACATCCTCTTGGATAACCACAAAATCCGCACCCTGCGGCACCGGGGCACCAGTGAAGATACGTACCGCCTGACCGGGTTTTAGGTGGCCGTCAAAACGATGCCCAGCCGCGGCCTCACCGATGACCTGAAACATGGCATGCAGTTCAACCTCGTCCCGCTTCACCGCGTAACCATCCATCGCCGAGGCAGCAAAGGGCGGCTGATCCCGGTCCGCCCGCACCTCTTGGGCAAGCACCCGGCCATTGGCCTGGGCCAGGGGAACCTGCTCAACTTCGGTGGGGGAGCAGAGCTGCAACAGAGCCGCGCGTGCCTCGGAAACTGAAATCATTTATGCCTCGTAACGGCCTGATTTGCCGCCATCTTTTAGAACGACACGGGTGCCACCAATCTGCATGGCTTTGTCCACTGCTTTGGCCATGTCATAAACGGTGAGGCAGGCAACGGAAACCGCCGTCAGAGCCTCCATCTCAACGCCGGTCTGTCCGGTGGTCTTGACCGTGGCCTCAACCCGAACGCCGGGCAAGTCCGAATCCAGTGTCAGCTCAACAGAGACCTTGGAAATGGCCAGCGGATGACACAGCGGGATGAGATCGGGTGTTTTCTTGGCGCCCATGATGCCGGCCAGCCGCGCCACACTCAGCACATCGCCCTTTTTGGCCTTGCCTTGGGCAATGATCTCAAAGGTTTCCGAGGCCATAGTGATGTGACCTTCCGCAACAGCAACCCGCGAAGTTACCTCTTTGTCGGAGACATCAACCATATGGGCATCGCCCTTGGTGTCAAAATGGGTCAGGGACATATCACAGGGCTCCGGGGATCAGTGGGTTTGCCAGCAGACTGCGGGTGGCCTGGGCCACATCGTCCTGGCGCATCAGAGATTCCCCGATCAGGAAGGTTCGAGCACCATAACGGGCCATATCCGCCAGATCCTGCGGCGAGGACAGGCCGCTTTCACAGACTATGCTGCGCCCGGCTGGGACCAGACGTGACAAATGGCGCGTGGTGTCCAATGTGGTTTCAAAGGTTTTGAGATTGCGGTTGTTGATGCCCATAAGGGGGGATTTCAACAGGCTGGCGCGTTCCAGCTCGGTTTCGTCATGAACCTCAAGCAGCACATCCATGCCCCAAGCCGTGGCACTGTCTTCCAACTCTGCAGCCTGTGCATCACTCACCGAGGCGAGAATGATCAGAATGCAATCGGCACCCAGGGCGCGGGCTTCTGCGACCTGATAGGTATCATACATGAAATCCTTGCGCAGGGCGGGCAGAGAGCAGGCGGCGCGGGCCTCTACCAGAAAGGATTTGGCGCCCTGAAAACTGGGCGTATCGGTCAGTACCGAGAGGCAGGCGGCGCCACCTTGTTCATAGGCCTGGGCCAGGGCGGCCGGGTTGAAATCCTCGCGGATAAGACCCTTGGAGGGGCTGGCTTTTTTGATTTCTGCGATCAAGCCATAGCCGTCGCGCGCAGCGGTCGAGAGCGCGGCGGCAAAGCCACGAGGCGCTGAAGCATCGCGGGCCTCGGCTTCGACCTCGGAGAGCGGCTTGGCGGCTTTATCGGCGGCGATTTCTTCCAGCTTATAGGCCTTGATCTTGTCCAGAACATTTTCAGCCATGTCACAGCCTCCTGTCATCGTGTTTTGTCATTGTTTCCCCTCAGATCGTCCAGTCGATTGGCGTTGATCCGCGCGCGGCAAGCCAGCTGTTGATCTGTGAAAACACCCCGGAGCCAAAGAAGCCACGGTGGGCGGATAGCGGAGAAGGGTGGGCCGTCTTCAGGATCAGGTGATCGCCCGAATGGAGGTATTTTTCAAGCCTTTGCGCCTGTTTTCCCCAGAATACATAGGCGGTCGGGGTCTGGGAAGTCTTGGCCAGCACCTGCTGAACCAGTGGTGTCCAGCCCAGATCTTTGTGCCCATTGGCCTCTCCGCTTGGCACCGAGAGCGCAGTGTTGAGCAACAGAACCCCCTGACGTGCCCAGTTTTGCAAATCTCCGGTCGCTGGGTGGCCGCCAATATCTGTCTGTAACTCTTTGTAAATATTGGAAAGGGATCGAGGCAAGGGCCGCACGTCAGGCGCAACAGAGAAAGCCAACCCATTGGCATGACCCGGCGTTGGATAAGGGTCTTGGCCCAGGATGACCACGCGGGTTTTATCGAGCGGTGTCAGCTCAAAAGCCGCAAATCGCAGGGGGTTCGGTGGCAGGGTGGCTCGAGGGTCCTCAGCAAGACGGGCATTGATTGCCGGCCAGTCCTCGGAGAAAAACGACAGATCGCCCCAGTCGCCCAATTGAGGGCCCATTGGCGGCGATCCTTCAGTTGCGGTCATCAGGCGGCGGCCGTGGTGATTTTTGCCAGGGCTTCCAGCTTGGCTTTGGCAGAACCGGAATCAATGCTTTCCTTTGCCCTTTCAACACCTTCCTTCAAGGAGCTGGCTGCATTTGCCACCACTAGCGCAGAGGCGGCGTTCAACAAAACAGCATCGCGGTAGGCACCTTGTTCTCCGTTCAGCAAGGCACGAAAGGCCGTTGCATTGTCTTCGGGGCTGCCACCAACAATGGCTTCAAAGGGATGCACCGGCAGGCCGGCCTCTTCCGGGTGCAGCTCAAAATCCCGGATCGAGCCGTCTTCCTCCAGCGCGGAAACCCAACTGATCCCGGTGATGGTCAGCTCGTCCGTGCCATCAGATCCATGCACCAGCCAGGCTCGTTCAGAGCCGAGCTGGCCGAGGGTTTCTGCCATAGGGCGGATCAGATCCCGGGTAAAGGCGCCAGTCAATTGGCGTTTGACGCCCGCAGGATTTGTCAGTGGACCCAGGATGTTAAAGATCGTTCTTGTGCCCAGTTCCTGCCGGGTTGGCATCACATGGGCAACTGCCGGATGGTGCATCGGCGCCATCATGAAGGCAATGCCGCAGCTGTCCAGTGCGGCTTCGACAACCTTTGGCGGCACCATGACATTGATGCCCATCTGCGCCTGCACATCCGCCGTGCCAGAACGCGACGACAGGTTGCGATTGCCATGCTTTGCCACCACAACCCCGGCGCCAGCGGTCACAAAGGCAGTGGCGGTGGAAATGTTCAGCGTATGTTTGCCGTCTCCACCTGTGCCAACGATATCCATGGCACCAGCCGGTGCTTTCACAGGATTACATTTGGTCCGCATTACGGAGGCAGCGGCTGCATATTCATCAACGGTTTCACCGCGAGTGCGCAGCGCCATCAGGATCCCGCCAATCTGGCTGGGGGTGGCTTCGCCTTCAAACAGCAAGGTAAAGGCCTCGGTCGCCTCACCTCGGGTCAGGGGGCGGTCGGCGGCGGCACCAATCAGCGGCTTGATCAGATCGCTCATGCGGGCACCTTCATGTCATCGAGAAAATTCTTAAGCAGGGCATGGCCGTGCTCGGAAGCAATGGACTCTGGGTGGAACTGAACCCCGTGCATCGGCAGCTCTTTGTGCTGCAGCGCCATGATGGTGCCATCTTCCAGCTCGGCAGTGATCTCCAGACAGTCGGGCAGGGCTTCGCGCTCCACCACCAATGAGTGATACCGCGTGGCCTCAAACGGGCTGGGCAGGCCGGCAAACAGGCCTTTGTTCTTATGATGCATCAGCCCCATCTTGCCATGCACGATCTCGTGGCAGCGGGTGACTTTGCCACCAAAGGCCTGACCGATGGTCTGATGCCCCAGGCAGACCCCCAGCAGCGGAGTTCTGGTTTCCGCTGCTGCCTGGGTGAGGGCGAGGCAGATGCCAGCCTGTTCCGGGGCCTTTGGGCCGGGAGAGAGCAGGATGCCCGCAGGGTTCAGGGCCATTGCCTCCTGCACAGTGAGCGCATCATTGCGGTGGACTTCCATCTCGGCGCCCAACTCTCCGAGGTAGTGCACGAGGTTGTAGGTAAAGGAGTCGTAGTTGTCGATTAGCAGCAGCATCTTGGCGGGCTCTTTTATGGGTGGCGGGCGAGGGGGGCGCCGCAGTATAGTGGTTGCGGTATACTTGTTCAGGCTTGTGCGGCAGCGTCAAGAGCAGGACGTTCAATTGGCGCCGAGCGTGACCTGACAGGGGACCAAATGGGCAGATTTTGGGGGTGTGCAAGCGCCTGTTTCTGTCAGAAGTTTGAGGACAACCAGCCCGGTGACAGGGCGGATACAGGTGATGAGGGGCAGGACTGCGATGAAAGGGTTTCTCGGAGGCGTGAGTATCGGGGCGTTGGTGGCCGTTGGAGGCGCTGCAATGTGGTCGCTCTCCTCGCCTTTGCCCAGCCGGGTGCAGGTGGATACAACAACGCCGGATCAGTCCAGCCAGCCAGAGGTTGCTGAGGCCGAGGCGCCGCAGACCAGTGAGACTCGCGACGCCGACCTGGTTGAGGCCGCACCCGCCATTCCTTCCAGCTCCAGTGACGTGGACACCAGCCCCATTGCCGTTCTGGACACCAGTCCCGGAAGCAGGCCCGTGGTGTCCACCGCTGAAGGGGCCAGCGCCGGCGATATGAGCCCGGGCGTGGTTGAGACCCTGCCGCAGGTGCCGAGCTCTGTTACAGTCACACCCGAAAGCAGCCCCGCTCCCAGTGTCCCGGGTCAAGAGGAAACACCAGTTGTTTCGACTGAGGCCGCAGCCTTGCCCGCACCGCCCCCCACTGCCGAACAGGACCCTGCCGAGGGTGCAGCTACCAGCGCGGATCCCACCTCAACAGACGTTGCCACCGACAGCAGCGATGGCGACCTCAATACAGATGAGGATATCACTGTTGCACAGAGCGTTGATTCTGATTCTGGAGATACCCTCTCCGAGGAAGTAGCCTCCGTTGCTGTGCCTCAGGTCTTTACGCCTGCTGTATCGGCCTTGCCAGGGGTGGACATTTCAGGCCCGGAAATCGGCTCCGCACCGGTCGCCACACAACCGCCCAGCATCTCTGTCAATACGGTCGTTTCACCCCAAGACGGTGCCGGAGCACAGCCTGCGTCAGGAGAGAATACTGGAGCTGAGGTTGCGCCAGAAGAGGAAACGGTTGCAACCGCCGAGCAGGTTGACCCGGAGCCTCAATCAGATCAGGAACAGCTGGCCGCGGCAGAAACGGCGACGACCGGGTCACGACTGGGGACCCGCGTGGTTCCCTTGACCGAACGCAGTAATACTCCCACCTTGATCGGCAGCGATGTCGCTGCGGCTCCCGAAGCAGTTGCGCCGACGGGCCAGCCAATTGACATCAATGCCGAGGCGTTTTCTGCGCCCAATGACCGGCCTTTGATGTCGATCGTGTTGATAGATGACGCTGCCGCAATTGGTGCCGAAGCCCTGGAGGGTTTTCCCTATCCGCTGACCTTTGCCATTTCGCCGCAGGATCCAAAGGCTGCTGAGAAAATTCAGGCCCGGCGTGCGGCAGGGTTTGAGGTGTTGATTCTGGCGGATCTCCCGCGCGAAGCCTCGCCACAGGACGCTGAAACCGCCATGGCGGTCTGGATGGAACAGTTGCCCCAAGCCGTTGGGTTCCTCGAGGGGGTGGATACCGGGTTTCAGGGCAATCGGCCGCTGGCTGATCAGATGGTCGCGGTGATGCAGGCCTCGGGCTACGGCATGGTGACCCAGAACTCTGGCCTGAATACGGTGCAGAAACTGGCCCTGCGCGATGGCATGCCTTCGGGCGTGGTGTTCCGCGATTTTGACGGGGCCGGACAAAACCCTCGCGCGATTCGTCGCTTCCTCGATCAGGCGGCCTTTCGTGCCCGTCAGGAGGGGGCGGTGATCATGTTGGGTCGCTTGCGCCCGGATACGATCTCGGCCCTATTGCTTTGGGGCCTGCAGGATCGTGCCAGCCAGGTTGGTCTGGCCCCAATCTCTGCCGGACTGAAAGCCAATATTCCCTCTGCAGACTAGGCTCCAGATCTGGGCCGAACGTCTTGAAATTAAGGTTGGAACCGCAAGGTAACATGACAAAAGGGCCTCCCGTTCGGGGGCCCTTTCTTTATTCAGTCATGTCGCTCTTTGTTGGCTGGGGTCAGTTGTTGCCCTTACCGACAAAGCGGGCCGCATCGGCTGCGGCGCGGCGGATGGCGTTGGATTTATGAACCGTCTCCATATATTCGGATTCCGGATCGCTATCATAGACTACCCCACCGCCGGCCTGCACATAGAGCGTCTGATCCTTGACGATGGCGGTGCGCAGGGCGATGCACATATCCATGTCGCCCCCAGCGGAGAAATAACCAACCCCGCCGCCGTAGACGCCACGTTTTTCCGGTTCCAGTTCGTCGATGATCTCCATCGCCCGCACCTTGGGTGCGCCTGAAACGGTGCCCGCAGGCATGCCGGCAAAGAAGGCATCCAGCGCGTCTTTGTCTTCGTGCAGCTCGCCCACCACGTTTGAAACGATATGCATTACATGGCTGTAGCGCTCGATGATGAACTGCTCTGTCGGCTTGACGGTGCCAATCTTGGCAACACGGCCAGTGTCGTTGCGGCCCAGATCCAGCAGCATCAGGTGCTCCGCCAGTTCCTTTTTGTCGGCCAGAAGATCCAGCTCGTTTGCCTTGTCCTGTTCAGGGGTTTCGCCACGCGGACGGGTGCCGGCGATGGGGCGGATTGTCACCTCATTGCCAAAGACCCGCACCAGGATCTCGGGGCTGGCGCCGATGACCTGAAAGCCGCCAAAGTTGAAGTAGAACATGAACGGCGAGGGGTTGGTGCGGCGCAGCGAGCGATAAAGCGCAAAGGGGGGCAGCGGGAATTCCTGGCTCCAGCGCTGTGCCGGAACCACCTGAAAGATATCGCCAGCACGGATGTAGTCCTTGGCCTTTTCCACCGCTTCCATATAGCCGGATTTGGTGAAATTCGACACTGGTGGCGCAATCTCGCGAGCATCTCCCAGATCGCGGGTTTCCGAGGGCATGGCCCGTTCCAGATCGCGCACCGCATCCATCACCCGCTCAGCCGCCTGGGCATAGGCGGCGCGGGCTGTCTGGCCCTCGCTGACCCAGGCCGGAGAGACCACGGTGACTTCGCCTTTGACCCCGTCGAGCACAGCAATCACGGAAGGGCGCATCATCACAGCGTCCGGCAGGCCAAGCGGATCCGGGTTCACATCGGGAAGATGTTCGACGTGGCGCACCATGTCATAGCCCAGATAGCCAAACAGGCCAGCAGCGGCCTGGGGCATATCCTCGGGCAGGTCGATTTTGCTTTCGGCCAGCAGGGCCCGCAGATTGTCCAGCGGATTGCCGGTCTGCGGCTCAAAGGCCTCCGGATCAAAGCGGGCCGAACGATTGAGCGCCGAGGCCTCACCATGGCTGCGCCAGACCAGATCCGGCTTCATGCCGATGATGGAGTAGCGTCCGCGCACCTCACCCCCGGTTACGGATTCCAGCATAAAGGCGTCCTTCTGGGCGCCTGTGAGCTTCAGCATCAAAGAGACGGGGGTATCCAGGTCGGCGGCAAGCCGCGTGTAGACAACCTGGTTTTCACCGCTCTCATAGGCCGTGGCAAAGCTCGCAAAATCTGGGGTCAAAGCCATCGGGCAGGTCTCGCTTGTTACTGGTAGTTGGTCATGACGGCGTTCAGCGCTTGCTGATCAACCCGGGGGGCGGCGCGCAGCTGAGCATCGCTGATAAAGGCAGAGAACAGCGCCTCTGATACCGCCTGATCCAATTGCGTGCTCAGGGCCTCTGCCAGGAGCTGCATTTCTTCGTTTTCCTCGGCGGCAAGCACCTCATCCAGACGCACAACAACGGTGCCGGCCTCTCCCTTGATCACTTTCAGATCGCCTGGTTCCATGGTGAAAATCTGGTTCATCATATCCGCAGGCGTATTGTCGAGATAGGAGGTCCGGGTGAGACCTGTTTCTTGCTGAACCTGGGTGCCTTCGGGGAAATCGCCAGTTTCAGAAGTGGCGGCCAGCAGGGCCTCTGCCTCTGCCTCCAGGGCCGTGGCAACACGGTCTGCCTCCCAGGCGGCCAGAACCTTTTGCTTGGCATCCTCAAAGGCTTCGGGGCGCTCTGGCAGGATCTCATCCAGACGAATTGCAAAGAGGCTGCCGTCGCCGAGGAATTCGGCGGTTGGGAAATCCTCAAGCGTCACAACGCTGGCGGCGGTCCGAAAACCTTCATAGGCGGTGATGCCTTCGCCAGTCTCGCCGTTCCAGCCCAGGCTGGCAACTTCCATATCGCTTTCATTGGCCAGATCTTCCAGCGTAGCACCACCGGCCAGCAGATCGTTGATCTCTTCGGCCTGCTGTTCGATCAGGCGGCGGGCACGATCTGATGCCAGCTCATCGCGCAGCTCAGGCATCGCCTGTTCAAAGGTGGTGAGGCGTGCCTCAAGGCGACCATTGATCCGGAACAGGGCAGGGCCGAGATCAGAGGGCAGAGGGCCGACAACAGCGCCCACTTCGGCGGCAAAGATGGACTCACCGGCGTCACCAAGGAAGGACTGCGTGACATCCCCAAGGTCGATGTCCTGAAGTGCCAGACCCCGGGCGTCAACAAGGGCCTCAAAAGTGGTGCCTGCGACATCCAGCTGGGCCTTTGCCTCACTGGCGCTGGCCTCATCTGCAAAGACCAGGCGTTCAACGAGACGGCGCTCGGCAACCTGATACTGTGCGCTGCGTTCCGCATAGAGGGCGCGCAGGGCTTCTTCATCGACCTCGACTGTGTCCAGGATCATCTCGGGGCTCAGATGCGCATAGGTGATCTGTTTGGTCTCGGGCAGGGTGAAATCACCCTGGTTGGCCTCATAAAACGCCTTCAGCACCGCATCCTCGGGAACCACCTGGATCAGGGCGATCTGATCGGGGCTGAGTGCCACATAGGAGAAGCTACGACGTGCGCCGATGTAATCGGTCATGGTTTTGGTCATGGTGTCTGGCATTTTGGCGCCAACCACGATGGCCCCCTGTACCAGGGTGCGGGCAGATTCGCGGCGCAGGTCAGCCTCAAAATCGCTCTCGTTCAGATTGGCGTTCTGCAGGGCAAAGCTGTAGGTCTGGCGATCAAACTTGCCGCTGGCGTCCTGGAAGGCGGGGATTTCCGCCAGCTCCTGGCGCAGGTTGTCATCGCCGACGGAAATGCCGAGCGATTTCACCTCATTGTCGATGGAGGCGATTGAAATCAATCGGCCCAGAACCGCCTGGTCCATGCCAAAGGCAGCCATCTGCGCAAAAGTCAGCGTCTGGCCACTCTGTGCCTGCATCGCACGTTGTTCGCGCTGCAATTCACGCAGGTATTCATCAACGCTGACCTCTTCTTCGCCAACCAGCGCAATGGCAGACATCGAGCTGCTGAAGTTCACTGCGCCAAAGCCGGCGAGGCCAACAATCAGCAAGCCCATAAGGATCCAAACAAATGTATTGGATAGTTTTTTAATGCCAGTGGCCATGCTGCCCTCGTTGTTTTCGGTTCACAGAGATGCCGCGAGACCCTTGTCCTGCGCCCACCTCCCTAAATGAATTCGCACCTTGCATACGCTGCCACCCCAAGGGGAGCAAGATCCTGCGGCCTCTCAAAGGTTTGAATGACGCGCTTTGGCAGGGATCTGAACAGATATGCAGGGGAAATACCTCGATATTTGTTGATCTGAGACGTGTCGCCCGCGCCTCAGGGGGTGAAGTGGCTCAGCCGTGAAAACAGCTCTGTGATCCCGACGGCATCGACATTGGCAAAGGCAATGCGAAACTGGCGCTCGGCGATCTTACTCCCTTCTGGCATGAACATGGTGCCCGGCAACATCAAAACCGAGGCATCCGTGACCAGCTTTCTGGCGATTTCCTCGGCGGGCCTATCAAAGGGGTGCTCGACATAGGCAAAATAGGCGCCACAGCCCAGCAGCCGCCAGCCCTTGGCTTCCAGTACTGGGAAACCCTCAATGATGGCCTGTTTGCGCGTGAGGATTTCATCGCGTTCCCCTGCTAGCCAGTCTTGCAGGTTGTCGATGCCCCAGCGCGCACCGATCTGGCCCAATTGTGAGGGGCAGATGGTGACCGTATCCAGGAATTTTTCCATTTCGAACAGGCGCTCTGGGGCGGCGGCAATGGCGCCAATCCGGTGGCCGGTCAAACGATAGGCTTTGGAAAAGGAATAGAGGTGGACAAGTGTCTGATGCCAGTCCGGATCCTGAAACAGCGCATGAGGTGGGCCAGAGCGGCTGTCAAAGTCGCGGTAGGTCTCATCCACAATCAGGGTCAGCCCCCTGGATTGGGCCAGATCAAAATAGGCGCGCAACAGGCCCTTGGGGTATTCAACCCCGGTGGGATTGTTTGGGGTGACCAGCACGATGGCCTTGGTACGTTCCGAAATCAGGTCCTTGGCGGCATTGATATCCGGCAGCATGTCATCGCCCACCTGGAGTGGGCGCGCGGTAACGCCGCTCAGATCCAGCCACATCTTGTGATTGAAGTACCAGGGCACCGGAATGATGACCTCATCGCCTTCACCACAGAGCGCACCAACGGTGGCGGCAAAGGCCTGGTTGCAGCCCGAGGTGATGCCAATCTGCTCTGGCGTCATTTCAGCGGCGTAATGCGTCGACATCTGATTGGCGAGCGCCTGACGCAGCTCGCCGCGCCCCAGGACTGCGCCATAAAGATGTGCGTCATCCTGATTGAGCGCGGCCTCGGCCAGCGCCTGACGCAGCCCCAGCGGCGGCGGGGCGGCGGGGGCGGCCTGACTGACATTGAGAAGTGGGCGCTCTGCGGGGAAAGACACCCCTTCAACCCAGCGACGGGATTCGACGATCGGGGAAAGGAAAGTGGCCTCTGTGCGTGACTTTGTCATGCCCGCTCCTGTTGACGGTATTAATCTCAGTCAGAATTGGTAGGGGCTTGCGGGCGCGATGGCAATCACTCTGTCTTGGCGGGAACTCATCGTGCAGGGGCAGGACAAAGAAAAACGCGCCCAAAGGGGCGCGCTCACTCTTAGTCATCAGGCTTGACGCCAATATTTAGTCGGTGCCGCGATAGGGTTCGACATATTGCAAGGCCATATCCCAGGGGAAGAAAATCCAGGTGTCCTGGCTGACGCCGGTGATAAAGGTGTCGACCATGGGCTCGCCCTTGGGTTTGGCATAGACGGTGGCGCAATGGGCTTTGGGGTAGAGCTGACGCACCAGTTCCAGTGTTTTGCCTGAATCAACAAGATCATCAATGATCAGGATGCCTTCGCCATCGCGCATCAGATCTGCGTCGGGGCTTTTTAGAACCTGGGCTTCGCGTTGCTGGTCCTGAGCGCCGCCACCAGAGTGGTAGGATTTCACCGAGATGGTATCCACGGTGCGGATATCCAGCTCGCGGCTGACGATCATGGCTGGGGCCATGCCGCCACGGGTGATTGCCACTACGGCGCGCCAGGCTCCATTGTCGGGGCCTTGGCCATCCAGACGCCAAGCCAGGGCCCGGCTGTCGCGATGGATTTGATCCCAGCTGATGTGAAAGCCTTTTTCATGCGGCAGGCGGTCTGTCATTTCTATGGCTCCGGCGATGGCTGCGTCAGGGGGTGGATCCCAGTTCCCGCTGATGGGGAGATCCCGGCCGGGGCTTGCGCCCCGGCCCATATTGCTACTTGGCGATATCGGGGGCGTCGACGGCCTTCATGCCGACCACATGATACCCGGCATCCACGTGCAGGTTTTCCCCGGTCACACCCGAGCTGAGGTCAGACAACAGGTAGAGCGCCGATTTGCCCACGTCATCGGTGGTCACGTTGCGTCGCAGGGGCGAATTATACTCGTTCCACTTCATGATGTAGCGGAAATCACCAATGCCCGAGGCGGCCAGGGTTTTGATGGGACCAGCAGAGATCGCATTGACGCGAATGCCGTCTTTGCCCAGATCCTCTGCCAGATATTTGACCGATGCCTCAAGCGCCGCCTTGGCGACACCCATGACATTATAATGTGGCATGACCTGCTCAGCGCCATAATAGGTGAGAGTCAGCATCGAGCCACCTTCGGACATCATCTTTTCCGCGCGTTTTGCAATGGCGGTAAAGGAATAGACCGAGATATCCATGGTCATCTGGAAATTTTCGCGGCTGGTGTCGACATAGCGACCGCGCAGCTCATTCTTGTCGGAAAACCCGATGGCATGCACAACAAAGTCCAGCTCGCCCCATTTTTCCTTCAAAGAGGCAAACAGAGCATCCATCGAGGCCTCGTCCGAGACATCGCAGGGCAGCACGATATCGCTGCCCAGCTGTTCGGCCAGAGGCACGACTCGCTTTTTCAAAGCGTCGCCCTGATAAGAGAAGGCCAGCTCGGCGCCAGCATCGGCACAGGCCTTGGCGATTCCCCAGGCAATCGATTTGTCATTGGCTAGGCCCATGATCAGACCGCGCTTGCCGGTCATCAGTTGATTAGACATTCAGGTTCTCCGCCTGTGATCCGTGAAGTTAAAGACGTTTAATATGATGGCGCGTCTGCTTCAAGGGGCGACCTTGAATGTTCATACAACAGTTCAGGTTCTCTGTGTGCCGAGCAGGCCTTGCTGTTCCGGAATGCGCTGCCTAGTGTACCGGCGAAAACAGACAGGAGGCTCGTATGAGTGAACGTTCAGGGCTCTTTGCCGGCGATGACCCCTTTGAAATTGCCCGTGCCTGGCTGGCAGAGGCTGAAAAGACCGAGATCAATGATCCCAATGCCATCGCCCTGGCGACGGTCGATTCTAATGGTTTGCCCAATTCGCGCATGGTGCTTTTGAAAGAAATCGAAGCGGACGCCTTTGTTTTTTACACAAACTATGAGAGCGCTAAGGCACAGGAGCTGGATCAGGCAGGCAAGGCTTCCTTTGTCCTGCATTGGAAATCGCTGCGGCGGCAAATCCGGGTGCGCGGCAATATCAGCCGAGAGGAGGGGCCAAAGGCGGATGAGTATTATGCCTCGCGGTCCCTCAAGAGCCGTCTGGGCGCCTGGGCGTCAAAACAGTCACGTCCACTGGAGAGCCGCGCCAGCCTGATGGCAGAGGTGGCAAAGGTGACGGCAACCAAGGGACCGAATCCTCCCAGGCCGCCGTTCTGGGGCGGGTATCGGATTACGCCGGTTGAAATCGAGTTCTGGGCGGACGGGGCGTTTCGCTTACACGACCGTTTCACTTGGATACGTAACGTAAAGCAGGACGAATGGTCTGTTTCCCGCCTGAATCCTTAAGGTTTTACGAGGAAAATAGCACTTTCCTAACAAATGGGAGGGTTTTTGCTTGAAATCCGACAGTGAAATCGCGCATCACGTCTTTACGAAAAAAAATGAAAATACGCAGTGGATGAGATAAGTGGCAGAAGATCTGAGCAGCCTGCAGCAAATCCAAGGCCTTGTTAAATGGTTTGATCCCACCAAGGGATTTGGTTTTGTTGTGTCCGATTTGGGCGGCCCTGACATTTTGTTGCACGTGAATGTACTCCGTAACTTTGGACAAAGTTCGGTGGCGGATGGCACCCGCATTGAAATCGTGACACATCACACCGATCGAGGTGTGCAGGCGGTTGAGGTCCTGGCAATCCACCCACCTGAGCGCGAAGAGACACCGGTCCTGAGCGATTTTGCCGATTTTGACCAGGCAGATCTGCTCTCCAAACCTTTGGTGCCCGCACGGGTGAAATGGTTCAACAAGGGCAAGGGGTTTGGCTTTGCCAATATCTTTGGCAGCAGCGAAGATGTTTTCCTGCATGTTGAGGTCCTGCGTCAGTCCGGCCTGGCAGATTTGCAGCCTGGCGAAGCGCTGGCACTGCGGGTGATCGATGGCAAGCGCGGTCAAATGGCCGCCGAAGTTCAAGCTTGGGAAGCTGCCCTGCTTGACTGCGATCAGGACAGCTGATCGGTTGCCGCGGTTGAGAGCCTCTCTCGCCGCCCCGGCCCTGGCCCTAGTTGTTGGCCTGGGCCTTTCTTTTCCCAGCTACGCCGCAGATTGTCGCCTGGATCGGGTAGACCTGCGTGGCAGCTGGGGACAGACCTCCTTTACCGTTGAAATTGCAGATGACGAAGCTGAACGCGCCCAGGGGTTGATGTTCCGTGAGAGCATGGCGCGTGGTGCGGGCATGCTCTTTGTCTATCCAGAACCGCAACGTGCGGCTTTTTGGATGAAGAACACCCTCATTCCACTCGACATCATCTTCCTGGATGAATCAGGTCGGGTCATTCAGATCCAGGCAGATGCTGTTCCTGGCGATCTGACGCCGCTTCCGGGCGGTGACAACGTCTTTGCTGTGCTCGAAATCAACGGTGGTTTGGCCGCGCGTTATGGGATTTCGATTGGTTCCGAGATGCGCCACAAAGTTTTTTCAAAAACATCTCCGATTTGGCCATGTTAGGGGTTTTCAAATCAAACCACTGGCGTTAGGAACAGCGCACGGTCCGGGGCGTGGCGCAGTCTGGTAGCGCACCTGTTTTGGGTACAGGGGGTCGTGAGTTCGAATCTCGCCGCCCCGACCATAATCACCTGAAAGCATTCAGCTTTTCGGTGGTGAGCATAAGAGAGAACCCCATCGGGTTTGACCTAAAGCGGGCAGTTCACACTCTGGTGTGACTGCCCGTTTTCTTTTCTACACTGCCATTTTGGACGCCGAGGGACACGGCTTTGGTGCCCTGTGTTGTGTGCACCACTCAGGGGGAAAGCCTCTCAGTGTCATGGGACTATGAGGCGGGCACGGCGGGGAATCACAGGCCGGATGGCCGGGGGCAGCGTATGGCGTCAGATTGCGTGTTAACCCTTCCTTAAGGAGTTGACGCCAAGGCGCAGCAATAGGTTTCCAAAGTGTTAAGTTTCCAATGGTTCAATTTTGTTCAGGTGGCTTCAGAACACATGCAAGGATGCCACAGAGATTGGCTGAGCGTCACGTCACTTTGGCGGCTTGGCAGGTTGCCCGATTATTGTGCGATCTCTGTGCCAGGATCAGGGAGGCTTTGAACTTCGAGAGGCAAGTCTTTGCTGTTGCCGGGATTTTCGTACTCGACAGTTCTGTCATTTCGGGCGCGTCAAAAAGCTCAGTCCTGTGGGTGAATCACTCGAGGCTGCAAACCCCGCGTTCTAGGGAAAAGGGTCAACAGCAAAGATGGTTCAAAAATGGTAAAATTTCCGTTGACCCTCTTGGGCTAAATACGTCAAATTGTGGACACTCAGAGCGGCGCTACTAGATCTAGTGAGGTTTTGCGGCAGCGTGACGAGATGGAAACACAATAAAATCCGCAAAAATGGCCGGCGAAGGCCTCGTTTAGCAGGCCCATAAACAGGCGTGCCGGTTGTTTTGTGCTTTCCTCAGGATAGGGCCGCAGCTGCTGTGGCAGGAACAAAGCAACGAGACAGTGAATATCTCAAGGGGCAGAGCATGAAAATCGAGCGCAAATTTACCAAGGCAGGGCAGGACGCCTATAAAACACTGGATTTCATCTCGGCCACTTCTGAGATTCGAAACCCGGATGGCACCATAGTTTTCCGCCTGGAAAATATCGAAGTCCCCTCGAGCTGGAGCCAGGTTGCCAGTGATGTCATCGCTCAGAAATATTTTCGCAAGGCTGGTGTCCCTGAGAGCCTGAAGAAGGTCAAGGAAGAGGGCGTTCCTGAGTTCCTTTGGCGCTCTGTCCCAGCTGGCAAGAATGTGCCCACAGGGGGAGAAACCTCCTCTAAGCAGGTGTTTGACCGCCTGGCCGGTGCCTGGACCTATTGGGGCTGGAAGGGGGGCTATTTTACCTCTGAAGAGGACGCCCGCGCCTATTTTGACGAGATGCGCCATATGCTGGCAACCCAGCGCGCTGCGCCCAACAGTCCGCAGTGGTTCAACACCGGTCTGCACTGGGCCTACGGCATCGATGGCCCGGCACAGGGGCACCACTATGTTGACTACAAAACCGGTAAGCTGACCAAATCCACCAGCTCTTATGAGCACCCGCAGCCGCATGCCTGCTTTATCCAGTCTGTCGCCGATGATCTGGTGAATGAAGGCGGCATCATGGACCTGTGGGTACGTGAGGCACGTCTGTTCAAATATGGATCCGGCACCGGCACCAACTTTAGCCACCTGCGCGGCGAAGGCGAGGCCCTGTCGGGCGGCGGTAAATCCTCTGGTCTGATGGGTTTTCTCAAGATCGGTGATCGGGCAGCTGGCGCGATCAAATCCGGTGGCACCACCCGGCGCGCCGCCAAGATGGTCATTGTTGACGCCGATCACCCCGATATCGAAGACTTTATCCAGTGGAAGGTGATCGAAGAGCAGAAAGTGGCTGCTATCGTTGCCGGTTCCAAAATGCACGAAAAGATGCTGAACGGCATCTTTGAAGCAATTCGATCCTGGGATGGTGCCTCGGCGGATGCCTATGAACCCGCCAGCAACCCGGCGCTGAAAAAAGCAGTGCGTGAGGCCAAAAAGGTCGCGATCCCCGAAACCTATGTGAAACGGGTGCTGGACTATGCCAAGCAGGGCTATGACAGCATTGAATTCCCGACCTATGACACGGATTGGGATTCCGAGGCCTATAGCTCTGTCTCTGGTCAGAACTCCAACAACTCGATCCGGGTCACCAATGCCTTCCTGCATGCGGTGAAAAAGGATGCGGATTGGGAGCTGATCAACCGTACCGATGGAAAGGTTGCCAAGACCGTCAAGGCGCGGGATCTGTGGGAAAAGGTCGGCCATGCCGCCTGGGCCTGTGCTGATCCAGGCATCCAGTTCCACGACACCGTGAATGAGTGGCACACCTGCCCAAATGATGGTGAGATCCGGGGTTCAAACCCTTGTTCTGAATATATGTTCCTGGATGACACCGCCTGTAACCTGGCCTCGTTGAACCTGCTGACCTTCTATAAGGACGGTAAGTTCCAGGCCGAGGACTACATGCATGCCTGCCGTCTCTGGACTGTGACGCTGGAGATTTCGGTCACCATGGCGCAGTTTCCCTCAAAAGAGATTGCACAGCGCTCTTATGACTTCCGGACCCTGGGCCTGGGCTATGCCAATATCGGCGGATTGCTGATGAACATGGGCTACGGCTATGACAGCGACGAGGGGCGGGCGCTTTGCGGCTCGCTGACCGCGCTGATGACCGGCGTTGCCTATGCCACCTCGGCTGAGATGGCCTCTGAACTGGGTGCATTTGCGGGCTTTGCCAAAAACCAAGATGCCATGCTCAAGGTGATCCGCAACCACCGCACCGCGGCCATGGGTAAGGCAACCGGGTATGAAGGGCTGTCTGTTCCGCCTGTGCCGCTGGACATTTCCGGAAACCCCGATGCGCGGCTTGCGGATCTGGCCATGGGCGCCTGGGACGAAGCGCTGGAGCTGGGCGAAAAGCACGGCTACCGCAATGCGCAGACCACAGTCATAGCCCCCACCGGCACCATTGGTCTGGTGATGGATTGTGACACCACCGGGATCGAGCCCGATTTTGCCCTGGTGAAATTCAAAAAACTGGCCGGTGGTGGCTACTTCAAGATCATCAACCGTTCGGTGCCTTCCGCGCTCGAAGGGCTTGGCTATAGCTCGGCACAGATCGAAGAAATTGTTTCTTATGCGGTTGGTCATGCCACGCTCGGCAATGCCCCCGGCATCAACCACACTTCGCTGGCGGGTCATGGCTTTGGCCCTAATGAATTGTCCAAGATTGACAGTGCGCTGGAAGCCGCTTTTGACATCCGCTTTGTGTTCAATCAGTGGACCCTGGGTGAGGATTTCTGCACCGGAGTGCTGGGCATCCCGGCGAAAAAGCTGAACGATCCGACCTTTGATCTGCTGCGCCATCTTGGCTTTAGCAAAAGTGATATCGACGCGGCCAATGATCATGTCTGCGGCACCATGACTCTGGAAGGGGCACCGCATCTGAAGGAAGAGCACTATCAGATCTTTGACTGTGCCAATCCCTGCGGCAAAAAAGGCAAGCGTTACCTCGGGGTTGAGAGCCACATCCGCATGATGGCCGCCGCCCAGAGCTTTATCTCTGGGGCAATCTCCAAGACCATCAACATGCCCAATGATGCCGAAATCGAAGACTGCCAAAAAGCCTATGAGCTGAGCTGGTCGCTGGGCGTCAAAGCCAATGCTCTCTACCGGGATGGTTCCAAGCTGAGCCAGCCTCTGGCCGCTGCTCTGGTTGAGGATGATGACGAGGCCGCAGAGGTGCTGGAAACTGGTAATGTCCAGGAGAAAGCCGTTGTTCTGGCAGAGAAAATTGTCGAGAAAATCGTCATCAAAGAGGTGGTGAAATCCCACCGCACTAAGATGCCACATCGCCGCAAGGGATACACCCAAAAGGCGGTTGTTGGCGGTCACAAGGTCTACCTGCGCACCGGCGAATATGAGAGCGGCACCCTGGGTGAGATCTTTATCGACATGCACAAGGAAGGTGCGGGCTTCCGGGCGATGATGAACAACTTTGCCATCGCGGTCTCAGTTGGTCTGCAATACGGTGTGCCGCTGGAGGAGTTTGTCGACGCCTTCACCTTCACCAAGTTTGAGCCCGCAGGCATGGTGCAGGGCAATGACTCGATCAAGAATGCCACCTCGGTTCTGGACTATGTGTTCCGTGAACTGGCGGTGAGCTATCTGGATCGCACCGATCTGGCGCATGTAAAACCCGAAGGTCCAGCCTTTGACGATATCGGCCGCGGAGAAGAAGAAGGGGTGTCAAACCTCTCGGAACTCAGCGAAAGCGCCGCGACCCGGTCGCTGGAGGTGTTGAAACAGATTTCCTCCACTGGCTATCTGCGCAAACGTCTGCCACAGGATCTGGTAGTGCTGCAGGGCGGTCAGAATGGTGAAAGCGGTCTGATGAATGCCGCGACATCACCTACGGATCCGGTTGCGGATCTGCAGTCTCTGGTGCCAGAGGCCAGCGCCGCGCCGGTGATGGGTATGGATGCTCGGACCAAGGCAAAGATGCAGGGCTATGAGGGCGAAGCCTGTGGTGAATGCGGAAACTACACGCTGGTGCGCAACGGCACCTGCATGAAGTGCAACACCTGTGGATCGACCTCCGGCTGTTCCTGATAGACCGGGATTGGTAACAGAGGTGAGGCGTCAGACCTGATGGGTTTGACGCCTTTTCTTTTGGAAACAAAGTGTCTTCTAAGGCTTTGAAGGTGAACGATTTAGCTTAATTGACCGCATCATTTTTCAATGCTGTTTCCGCCAACGATCGCAGAGAGGTCGTCAGGAGTTTTCCGCCGATGGCTGAGGTTGTGACTTGGCGTCATGCCCTAAGGTTATGCGTTGTCAGATTTATTTAGTCCATATACGAACTAATTAAACCTAGGTTTTGGAGTCCTGTTTTCCCGTGAAATTGCGCGTCTTTCATCAGTTGCAGGTGGCCCATAGTGCGCTGTTTCGTGCAGCGGACCGGCGCACCCGCCAGACTGTAGGGCTGACCACCAGCCAATTTGCGGTGCTGTTTGTGCTGTCACAATCCGACGCCCAGCCAATTTCCGAAATAGCCAAGCGGCTCTCGATGGGCAAATCCAGCCTCACTGGCCTGGTCGATCGTATGGTCGAACGGGGCTTGGTTGCCCGCATTGCATCCGCCAGTGATGGGAGGGTGACCAATATCCACCTAGCGCCAAGTGGTGCGACTTTGCTGGCCCGTGCCAAAGAGGAAACCAAACACTTCAATGCGGCGCTTCTTGCACCTTTTAGTGATGAAGAACAGGTGGTTATCCGGCGATTTTTAACCCACTTGGTCGATCACGCCGATGAGATAATCAACCCTGCAACCACACAGTCCGGAGGTTACGATGATTGAACCGACTCGGCGTGAGCCACTCAGCTTTACCTGTAGTGACGGGGTCCCCTTACAGGGAGACCTGACCAGTTGTGAGAAACCAAAGCTGGCGGTTTTGATATCGGCGGGAACCGGGTTTCCGCGCCAGTTTTATCATCCTGTTGCACAGTATATGGCCGAACGAGGGGCGATTGTGCTGACCTATGACTACCGGGGAATCGCGGGCTCCCGTCAGGGGGATCTGGCGCAGTCAGAGATCGAATATGCCGATTGGGGGCGCTACGACATGGTTGCTGCGGTGGACCGGCTGTCCGAGGCAGCACCGGGGCTGCGGATCACCCATCTGGCTCATAGTGTCGGTGGCCATTTTGTTGGGGTGATGTCCAATCACCAAGCCATTGATCGTCATGCCTTTGTCTCGGTTGGAACTGGGTTCTTTGGGGGGCATCAGCTAAAAAACTGGCCGCTTGAATTGTACTTCTGGTGGGGTCTTGGCACCTATTCCTTGTTGCGCTGGGGCTATATCAAACCCGGCGGCGGCTGGCAGGGCGAGGCACTGCCGCCTCGGGTGTTTAAGACCTGGCGTAAATGGAGCCAGCGCCGGAGCTATTTTCAATCGGATTATGATGGGTTGCTGAAGCCGCAGCACTACGGTGATGTGACGGCTGCAATCCGGTCCTGGGTCTTTAGCGATGATCCGATTGCCACCCCAAGGGCGGCGCGTGATCTGCTGGACTGCTATCCCAACGCAGCGAAATCGTTGCAAATCAGATCCCCCAATGACATTGGGGTTCGACGCATTGGACATGAGGGTGCTTTTCGTCCCGGCCGCGAAACGCTTTGGGCGGAATGCTGGGACTGGCTTTCACAAGATCAGGTAACCCATTGAACTGGCAGGAATGCCTTGGATAACACAGATGTTAGGACTGCCATAATGAGCGATTCAATCACATTGAAAACCCTGGACCGGGTGACCACGCTGACCATCAATCGGCCACAAAAACGTAATGCCATCACCCAGGAAATGTATGGGGCCATGGCGGATGCACTGAAGGCCTATGAAGGCTCAGCTGAGCAGCGTGCCTTTGTGATCACCGGGGCTGCGGATTACTTTACCGCCGGCAATGATCTGCAGGATTTCTCCATGGCGGATCACACAGGAGACCTGCCGCCCGTGGCGCGGTTTCTGGAGGCGATTTCAACCTGCAAAAAGCCGGTGATCGCTGCTGTGAACGGCCCGGCAATTGGGGTGGGTCTGACCATGTTGTTGCATTGTGATTTGGTCTATGCGGCGACAAGCGCGACCTTCACCGCCCCCTTTGTTAAACTGGCCCTGGTACCAGAGGCTGCTTCTTCGATGTTGCTGTCGGCCTCTGTGGGGATGGCCGTTGCCAATGACATCCTGCTGGCTGGGCGCACGCTTACCGCAGAGGAGGCGCATAATTATGGGCTGATTTCACGGGTTTTTGCGGATGCTGACCTGGGGGATGAGGTCGCAGCTCTTGCCAAACATGTCGCCGCATCGGCTCCGGAAGCGATGAAACTGTCCAAATCACTGATCCGCAATCAGCGTGACCAGGTTGCGGCGCAGATGGCTTCGGAGGCAGAGCTGTTTATCGGGCAGTTGAAATCGTCTGAGTTCTCTGAAGTTGTCGCAGCGATGATGCAAAAACGGGCGCCTGCCTTTTCCTGAGCCAAGCCGGGCTCTCCCGCCGCTTGGAGGTTTTGTTTCACGCAGATCTAAGGCTGGAGAGCCGCAATCTACATCACGCGGTCTCCGGGCCGTTATGGGTTTTTACGTAGCACGCGACTTTGGCGGTTACATGTCTGTGGCTGGGTTTTGACGGCTTTAATCGTTCGAATCCCAGCCCCTATCCAGATCACAAAATGGGTGGGTTTACCCCTCTTGATCAGGGTCTTTGACATTTGGATCTTACTGCTGGGGCAGGGTGCTTGTCTGGTTTCGCTACGGCGCGGAGCCCGGCGAAGTTTGTGCCCGTCCTCAAACAGTATTGCCCTCGAGCCCCTACACATGCATTCATTCAAATGTATATTGACCGCAGAACAGTTTTTGATCAACCAAACGGGTGATAGGATGAAGAAAATAACGTTGGCTGTTTTGGCCCTTGTTGGCATGGCTGCAGTGCCGGCCACCGCACAAGATCTTGCGGTGAAGATCAATGGCGAGATTGGCAGTGTCACAGTGGAAACTGTGAATGGCCGGGTTGAAATCATGCGCAATCAGGATCTTGAGGCCACAATCAATCCGAGCTACGCAAGAACCTCACGCCAGTGCCCGCCGTTTTGCGTTCAGCCAATGCAGGCCGCGCCCGGCGTCACAACAGTTGCCGAAGTCGAACTTTTAAAGTTCATCGATAGGGGCGGGAAACTCATTGATAGCAGAACCTTGGAATGGCATCTCGACGGCACCATCCCCAGCGCGATCAATATGCCCTATACCCAAATGGCCAGTCGCCTGAATGAGGTCGGGTGCACAGGTGGCGAGGGCCGCTGGGATTGCTCGCAATCCGAAGAGGTTTTGTTGTTTTGCAATGGGCCCTGGTGTGGTCAATCGCCAATGGCAATCAAGGCGATGCTGCGTGAAGGTTTCCCCGCCGAGAAGATTTTCTATTACCGCGGTGGTATGCAAGCCTGGCATAGCCTGGGTCTGACTGTTGTAGAGGGTGAGATGTAATTTTGCCTGCTGGCCTCAAATCATGACACACTAAGCCTTTGGATTTAAGAGGCTTTATTGAGTTGGTTTAGTCAGTTGTTAAGTGTGAAATTTGGCCAAATTCGTGAGCGACTTGGCCAAATTGATCTCATTTTGGATGATGAGAAGTCGTGTGCTTTGCATGATTCAATCTTTCAATGTAGCGATCAGTCCTAGCCGTTCCGGTTGTTGAATAGCTATGTCATACCCTGACATGTTTGGGCGCCCCCAATTTGTGCCGATCATTGTCATAGTCGTTGCACCGTCCCGGAGGCTGTTTCCGTGACGAATGGTTCTTCATTGTTCGTTGCTGCAGGCGCGTGCGGGGTTGGGCGCCGCTTCAAATGACCCGCGATCGAACGAGGGAGGCGATGTTTTGCTGCTCAGCACAGGCCATGCCACAGGAACAACGCTTCATCTCGGCTTTGTTGCACAAATCCGATGATGGGCAGGCCTCCGCTTTCCCCGGACGGATTTAACCTACGGGCTCAGTGACGGGTATGCCAAGAGCTATGTAGCGGTTCAGGATAGCGATGCGGATTTGGACCTCCGCGACCTGCCTTTCGAAGTCCCTCGCCATGAGGTTTTGACCGAGCAACTTGACACAATGCATCTTCGTTTCGACGCGGCTCCGGCGGTGGCATCCGCTCCAGTGTCGCCAGAGGGTGCGGCCCAGGTACCGCTGGGCATTGGGGCCGCCATGCTTTCGGGCATTCCACTCGCCTTCACCTTCGGCTTTGATCCCTGTGCTGTCGATAAGGAGGTTCAGTGGGCCGGACCCACCGCGATAAGGCAGGCTCACGTTCAGCACTCTCTGACGGCGACACAGCGTACTCAAGTCGGGGGCCGCCCAATCCAGACCGACCAGTTGCAAAAGACTTTCGACGAACCCAGACATTTGCCTCAGGGGCATACCAAACAACACTTTCAGGGTCAGACAAGTCTGGATCGTCGCATCGCTGAATTGCTGCTGTCGACCACGCTTGCCGGTTGGTGGTGGCCGTCATGTCATCCCGGGATCGAACCAAATCGTCAACGATCCACGCTGCTTCAGCGCCTTATTGTAAGCCGACCAGTTCGTGGTCTTGTATCTTGTGGGATGCCAACTACTCATAACTTCCAGCTATCATGCTGGTTTCATGCAGTGAATCCCTCAACCGATTTGTGCAACAAAGCCCTTCATCTCCTGTAGATAAATCTGTGCGCTGACAATCGGCTGGAGGCTTCAATCCAAGTTGTTCAGGCAGGTTAGCAACTCATGTTTTCGAAATGGTTTTGACAAAAAGCCATTCATACCGACTTCACGACAGGCTTTCATGTCGCTTTTCTGTGCATTTGCTGTGAGAGCAATAATTGGGCACCTCGTTCGTCCGGTTTCTTTCTCGTGCTGCCTGATCTGCCGTGTTGCCTCAAGGCCGCCCATAACAGGCATGGAGAGGTCCATCAGTATCAAATCGTATTCCGAGACCTGATAGGCCTCGAGCGCAAGAGCACCATTTGCGGCAAAGTGGATCTTTGCACTTGATGTCTTGAGCATTTTTTCAACTACCAACTGGTTGGTCTTATTGTCCTCGGCCACAAGTATTTGCATCCCGTTCAACGCCTGCGATGGATGTTCCGCTGGAGCGGCAGTTGTACCACTGGGGCTTTGGTCGAGCAGAATCGGTTCTGCTTTTCTCTGTATAGGTGATGCCTCGTCGGTTTCTGCTGGCAGAAATTCAAGATCAAGCATTACAGAAAAGGTCGAGCCCAAACCGGGCGTGGATTTGACCGAAATCTCTCCCCCCATACGCTCGACAAGTGCCTGTGAAATCGCGAGCCCTAAGCCGGTTCCTTCGGAAAGCGTTTTTGGCGAACCATCCGCTTGTTCAAAGGCCGAGAAGATGGTGTGCAGCTTGCTCTCCGCAATTCCGCAGCCCGTATCTGAAACTTCAAACCGCAACGGACCCGGCAATGGTCCGTGATCCTGGGAGAATGTGACAGAAACATGCCCTTCTTCAGTGAATTTTATCGCGTTGCCTATCAAGTTCAACAGGATTTGGCGGACCTTGTTGGCGTCCCCAATAAACGTGGATGACACGCTGTCAGGATAGTCTACATGAAAATCCAGCCCCTTGAAGGCGGTTTTTGCAGAAAGGAGTACCGCGATTTCCTCAACCAGAACACGCAAAGAAAAAGGCGCATGCTGCAATGACATCTTTTCCGCGTTGAGTTTTGAAAAATCCAATACCTCATTTATAATTTCCAGCAGCGCAGTGGTGGAATTGAAAATTGTATTGGCAAACAAAGATTGTTCTTGATCCAGGTCGGTCTCTTTGAGCAGCTCACAGATACCAAGAATTCCGTTCATAGGCGTCCTGATTTCATGGCTCATGTTGGCCAGAAACCGTTCTTTGGCCTTGCTCGCTTCTTCTGCCTTTTCTTTGGCAATTCTGGTTAGTTCCAAAGCCGCATCGCGTTCCCGTTCAGAGGTCATATCTTCGGTGCAGCCAACCAAATGGGTCAGTTTCCCTGCGGGGTCAAAAACAGGGGTCATTGTCGTGCGAATGTGCCGTGTTCCCTGAACGGCAGGCAGATCAATCTCGTATGTCGTTTTCTGGGCTGAACGCGCCACGCTTTTATGTATGGCAAGAGCTCTTTTTCCGGTGGAGCCACCAAAAATCTCCAAAGCGGATTTCCCGACCCAGCCTTCTTCAGGAATTTTGGTGTACTGTCGCGAACGTTTGTTCATCGCTATATATCGGGGGATTCCGTCGTCACAGACCTCCAAAACGATTACCGCCATGCCAACAGCATCCAATATGGCATAAAGGTCCGGTGCTTGTGGTCGATTCACGCGTCATTTCCTTTGCACACTGGAACAGGTGCCCGACTATTCGGACGCCAAGTGCATACCAGAACCTAACCTGATATCGAATTTCCACTAACCAAATTTAAATGTGATCGACAGAAAAAACGCCAGTGAGCAGCCGTAGCAAGCTGATCACCCCCTCCTTTATGAGCGATTACCAGGTGCGCCTACGCTTTTCAGATGCACATTTACCCGTCCCCCACCTGCATGACTTCACGGGGCTTGGAGTGATCAACGGGCCCTGAGGCCATAGTCTGCAAAGGCTTTTTTGACTTCACTCATTTGCTCGGGTGTGAGGATCTTCGGGTTCCCAATGCTGAGAGATGTGACATAGCCCTTGGCCAAGGTTTCCAGCTCGATCATGCGCCAGAGTGCACGATCCAGGCTGTCCCCGGTGACCACGGCTCCGTGGTTGGCCATCAGGCATCCGTATCGGTTCTCCAGCGCCTGAACCACAAGGCGGGACAGGTCCTGGCTACCAAAAAGCGCATATTCAGCAACAGGAACATCATCCCCGCCAAAGGCCGCCACCATATAGTGACAGGCCGGGATTGGCTGGTGGTTCATCGCCAAGGCTGTGCAGAAAACGGGATGCGCATGGACCACCGCCATTTCCGCGGGTTTGGCCAAAAGAATATCCCGGTGAAATTGCCATTCCGAGGAGGGCTTCATCTGGCCTTTACCTGGAGGCGATCCATCCAGTGGCATCAAAACCATCATATCGGGGTGCATCTTTTCATAATCCTGACCCGAGGGGGTGATCAGCATGCCCGCATCGGTGCGCAGTGAGATATTGCCCGAAACACCCTGATTGACGCCCGCGGCCTGCATTGCAAGACAGGCCTCAATAATGGCTTGCCGGGTTTCGGTGGTGTCAGAATAGGGGCTTTGCATCAGGTCAGACCTGTGCTGCTGCAGAAGGCGCCAAATCCGGGAACAGCGATGCCAATCCCGCCTCCGATGCGGCGCAGACCCCTCGCTCGGTGATCAAGCCGGTCACCAGGTGATTTGGGGTCACATCAAAGGCAGGGTTTGCGACCTCTGTGCCTACCGGGGTGACCTGTAGCGATGCTATGTCGCCTGTGGCGGAGCTGCCCTGAATATGACTGATCTCTTCGGCAGGGCGATCCTCAATCGGAATCTCAGCGACGCCGTCGCGCACTGTCCAGTCAATTGTGGGCGAGGGCAGGGCAACGTAAAAGGGGATATTGTTATCATTTGCCGCCAGGGCTTTCAGGTAGGTACCGATCTTGTTGCAGACATCGCCCTGGCGTGTGGTGCGGTCGGTGCCGGTAATCACCATGTCAACCAGACCATGCTGCATCAGGTGGCCACCTGCGTTGTCGGTGATATATTGATGGCTGATGCCATGGCTGCCCAGCTCCCAGGCGGTTAGCGCACCTTGGTTGCGTGGACGGGTCTCATCCACCCAGACATGCAGCGCAACGCCTGCGTCATGGGCGTGATACATGGGGCTGGTGGCCGTGCCCCAATCGACCGTTGCAAGCCAGCCGGCATTGCAATGAGTCAACAGGCGCACCGGGCTGCCATCACCCTTGTTGGCGGCGATCTGTTGGATGAGCTGCAACCCATTCACCCCGATGCGGCGATTGATCTCCACATCTTCCTCTGCGATCTCATGCGCCAGGGCCAGCGCCTCTGGGCCACGCCTTTCAAGAGGAAGCGCCACCAACCGCGCGCGGCATCGGTCCAAGGCCCAACGCAGGTTAATGGCGGTGGGACGGGTTTGGTGCAGAAAATCCCAGCAGTCTTGCAAAGCGGCATCGCTGGGATCCAGCCGCATGGCCAATGCCATACCGTAGGCCGCGGTGGCGCCGATAAGCGGGGCGCCACGCACATGCATGTCTTTGATGGCTCGCGCATAATCCGCCAGACTGTTCAGTTGTTCGATGCGAAAATCATGGGGCAACCAGCGTTGATCAATGATTTTCACAGCCTGGGCGTCAGCATCCCACCACAGGGATCGATAGGGCGTGCCGTCAACTTTCATGAAGATTCTCCGATAGGCCTACAGCCTGCAAAAAAGGTGCGGGCAGAAATAGAATGCAACAGCCTGGTTAGCTGGCTTTGGTTTTTCCTTATGACAGATGTTGCGTAGAGAGTGAGAAAAATCTTGTCTGCGATAGTTGCTGATCAGATGGCAGGTCCAGTCTCTGGGCGCTCTGACAGTGCTCAAAGTCTACTGGGTCTTTCGACGGCGGTACATTTGATAGCGGCGCGGCAGCGTTTAGGGGCAGTTAAAAGAGACCTTGAGCCTCAGGAGTCTTGCTGGTTCAGGCCACCTACGTATTCAGGCTTCGGGCGCGAAGACCTCTTTCAAAGGCGGCAGTCAGAATGATTTGCCATTTTCGCGGCGTTGAACGGTATTCGGGTTCCACGTCAAAGCGTATCGAAGACACCGGCGTTTCCAAGTAACCGGGAGTGCTTCGCGCTGCTGCTGAAACGCATCTCTCAAGGGACCAGAAGTCCTGTACGGAAGGGTTGTCCGCTACCAAGTTGCTGAGTAGGATCACAATAGGTCTCCTTTTGGACAGCAGTCGACTCACGTCAGGGTTGATCGGTTGTTTTGAGGTTTTACTAAGCGGAATTGAGGGGAAAGTCACTGTTTCATCTATTTTTCCGCCTTTTTCTTGCAAAACAGCCCAAAATCCCTCCGCAAAACAAGCGTCGAGTTGAGATCGCTCTTGCATAGTGGTGCGGCATTCTGCCACAGTACTGCGACTCTTGATGGGGGAGGTCGCGGGGAAAAATGGCAGGCTTTTGTCACATGCGAGGAAACTGCCGCCTCATCCACCTAGCTTGAACTTGAACCGCTTGACAGGCTGGGACCGCAGGGGGCTAGCTTGGCGGGTGCGAACAGATCACCCCTCATTCATCTTGTTGGCCGCAGGGCTCTGGATGAAACTTGAGTGCGTGCGAGCCTATCGCCGTTCCAACGTAGAACGGTGAAATTTCATGAAAAATATCGTGGGAGAGATCTAAACATGAAACATACGAAACTAACCATCGGTGCTTTGGTTGCGGCTGCCTTTATGGTGCCAGCCGTACAGGCGCAGGAATATATCACCATCGGCACCGGCGGTGTAACTGGGGTGTATTACCCCACAGGTGGCGCGATCTGTCGTCTGGTCAATAAAAACCGCAAAGAGCATGGTTTCAAATGCGCCGTCGAATCCACTGGCGGTTCTGTCTACAACATCAACACAATCCGCGAAGGCGAATTGCAGTTTGGTGTTGCCCAGTCGGATTGGCAGCACCACGCCTATCACGGCAGCTCCAAGTTCGCCGAAAAAGGCGCCTTTGAGGGGCTTCGTGCAGTATTCTCTGTGCACCCTGAACCCTTTACAGTTGTGGCACGTGCCGACTCCGGCATCACCACCTTTGACGATCTGAAAGGCAAGCGCGTCAACATCGGTAACCCAGGGTCCGGTCAGCGTGGCACCATGGAAGTTCTGATGGGCGCCAAGGGTTGGGGCATGGAAGATTTTGCTCTGGCAACCGAGCTGAAAGCGGCTGAACAGTCTGCGGCTCTGTGTGACAACCAGATCGATGCCATGATCTATACCGTTGGTCACCCCTCGGGTTCGATCCAGGAAGCCACCACTGCCTGTGATTCCGTGCTTGTAACCGTGGATGGCGACGCCGTGACCAAGCTGGTCGACGACAATGCCTTCTATCGTACCGCCACCATCCCCGGCGGCATGTATCGCGGCTCCGATGCGGATACCCAAACCTTTGGTGTTGGCGCGACCTTTGTGTCCTCCACGGATGTTTCCGAAGACGCAGTCTATGCGGTTGTAAAGTCGGTGTTTGAAAACTTTGACGCCTTCCGCAAGCTGCACCCTGCCTTTGCAAATCTGAAGCCTGAAGAGATGATTGCTGATGGCCTCTCTGCACCATTGCATGATGGCGCGGCGAAATATTACCGTGAGCAAGGCTGGATTGAATAATAAATCCAACGACATAGGGAGGGGCGCAGGTTTGCGCCCCTTTCCTTTACGAGGGGGCTGCCCCCAAAATCAATAATAGCAGACACGGTCCGCATCTAGGGAAAGCCCTAAACGACGGCACCGGTCTGGATGGGAGATTATCCATGACATCTGATGTTCAGGGAAATCGACCGCTTAGCGAAGATGAACTGCAGGAACTGGTTGCCTCCTCTGATGCGGGTGCGCGCAACCCGGTTGGAGCTGTGGGACTTTCCCTCGCCGTCATCGCTGTAAGCTGGTCCGTTTTCCAAGTCATTCTGGCCTCACCTCTGGCAAACTACCTGCTGCCCGGTGCCGTCAACAACAACTCGCGTTTGATCCATCTGGCCTTTGCCTTGATGCTGGGCTTTATGGCATATCCGGCGATGGGCCGCGAAAGCCGAAACCTGATTTCCTTTGCCCTTGGGCATCTGGGGACAGTGCTCGGGCTTGGCGCCTTTACGGTGGCGCTGCTGGTGACGCTCTCGCCTGAAATTTCAATGAATGTGGCAGTTCTGATAGGGGCCCTTGTTGCGCTGGCCTTGGTCATGCCGACTTTCCTAAATGGCAGCGGGATTGCCACCGGGGTTGAGCGGATCGCCAGTGCCTTAGGCATGTTTGCCGCCATGCTGGTACTGTTCTACAGCGCCTTTGCCATTCTTGGCCAATACCTGTTGGGCGGTTGGAGCGGAACACTGCAGATCGTCGCGCTGCTTCTGGGGCTGGGGATGAGCGCCTGGTTTGTCCTTTCTTATGTCCGTCAATGGGATACGCCAGAGAGTGACTTTGTCCCTTTGCAGGACTGGGCCCTGGCTGCCGCTGGTGTCTTTGTCTCCATATACGGTTTTTTGAACTACCAAAAAATCGTCGACAGTGGCGGGTTGGCTGATGACATCGACAAGTATTACGCGCTTGCCGGTCTGCTGATCCTGTTCGAGGCCGCGCGCCGCGCGCTTGGACCAGCCATGGCGATCATCGCCACGATTTTCTTGGCTTATGTCTTCTTTGGCTCCTCTGAATGGGTGCCCGAGGTGATCCGCTGGAAAGGCGCTAGCCTGAAAAAAGCGATGAGCCATATGTGGATCACCTCCGAGGGGGTCTTTGGGATCGCACTAGGGGTCTCGACAAAATTTGTCTTTCTTTTTGTGCTCTTCGGAGCTCTTCTTGATAAGGCCGGGGCAGGGAACTACTTCATCAAAATGGCCTTCGGTGCCTTGGGTCACCTGCGTGGCGGTCCTGCCAAGGCAGCCGTTGTTGGCTCTGCCGCGACCGGTCTGATCTCCGGGTCTTCGATTGCCAATGTGGTCACCACCGGCACCTTTACCATCCCGCTGATGAAACGCGTGGGCTTTTCTTCGGAACAGGCTGGCTCGGTTGAGGTGGCCTCCTCAGTGAATGGTCAGATCATGCCGCCGGTCATGGGGGCTGCGGCCTTCTTGATGGTGGAATATGTCGGCATTTCCTATGTCGAGGTGATCACCCATGCCTTCCTGCCGGCCGCGATTTCCTACATCGCACTGGTCTATATCGTGCATCTGGAAGCGGTGAAGCGGAACATGCCCACTTTGGGCAACCGCGAGGTCCATATGGTGCGCACCATCCTGGGTATGGCGAGCTTCTTTATTGTCTTTGCCGGGCTGTGCTACGGCAGTCAGTTCCCGGTGAACGCTGCCTATAAATGGGTGCCCAGTATTGCCGGCCTGCTAATGTTTGGCACTGTTTTTGCAATCTATGTCGCCCTGGTGGCCTTGGCCGCTGGGATTGATGATCTGGAACCGGATGACCCCAATGCAAAAGAGGTCGAACTGCCGGATATTTCAAAGATCTATAAGGCTGGCCTGCACTATCTTCTGCCCATCATTGTCCTGGTCTACTTCCTGATGATCGAGCAGAAATCCCCGGGGCTTTCAGCCTTCTGGGCGACGGCGCTGCTCTTTGTCATTCTGTTGACCCAAAAGCCCATCAAGGCGTTTTTCCGCAACCAAAGCAACATGATGACGACCTTCCTTGAAGGCTGCCACGATCTGTGGAGCGGGTTGATTGACGGCTCTCGCAATATGATCGGTATTGCCCTGGCAACAGCAACGGCCGGTGTGATTGTTGGTACAGTGACGCTGACAGGTGTTGGGCAGGTGATGGCAGATCTGGTTGAAACCATGGCCTATGGTCTGACCTATCTCAGTGCGGTTGTGGTTCACGCCATCAGCCCGCTGACGGATCTGGTTGGTATCACCAGTTTCCAAGGCACCGTGGCGGAGCGCGCTGCAGATATGACCGGCACCATTCTGGTTTTTGTCCTGCTCTGCGTTGGTCTCTTGTCGCTGGTGCTGGGCATGGGCCTGCCCACCACGGCCAACTATATCGTTGTCAGCTCGCTGATGGCGGGGGTTGTGGTTGAGCTGGGCGCGCAGTCCGGGCTGATCGTGCCGCTAATCGCCGTGCATCTCTTTGTGTTCTACTTTGGGATCATGGCCGATGTGACGCCACCGGTCGGGCTTGCCAGCTTTGCTGCCGCTGCTGTATCGGGTGGCGATGCGATCCGCACAGGCTTTGTCGCCTTCTTTTATAGTTTGCGAACAGTGGCTTTGCCCTTTGTCTTCATCTTCAACACTGATCTGTTGTTGATAGATGTGACCTGGACCCAGGGCATATTGGTGGCCATATCCGCGACAATTGCCATCCTGGTCTTTACCGCTGGCACCATGGGCTACTTTGTCACCCGCAGCAGACTATACGAGAGTTTCCTGCTGGTCTTTGTTGCCTTTGCACTGTTCCGTCCGGATTTCTTCATGAACCGGATCATGCCTCCTCATACTGAGGTTGCCCCGACCGAACTGGTGCAGGCGCTTGGTGCGGCAGAGGCAGGGCAGCAGCTTCGTCTCACCATTGAAGGCCCGGATTTTGATACCGGAGAGATCGCTTCAACCACCCTGGTTGTTGAGGTTCTCGAAGGTCTGGACGGTGCTGCCATGGCGGAGAAAGCCGGACTGATCCTGTTGCCTGAGGCAGATCAGATGAACCTGGACGCGCCGGGCTTTGGCACCCCAGCGGAACAGGATCTTGGCAGCTTTGACTTTTACGGGGATAGTCCTGTTTTTGTGAAAGAAATCCTCGCACCAGCTGACCAGATGCCAAAGGAGCTGGTGTTCATTCCAGCGCTTTTGCTGCTGGGTTTGATTGCCCTGATGCAACGCGGCCGTGCCCGTAGAGAAGGAGTTCCAGCATGATCAAATCGGTCCTATGTGCGGTCGAGTTGAGCGACAAAGCCACAGATAAATTGGTTCTCGAACAGGCGGCCAGAATGGCCGATCTCGACGGGGCGCAATTGGATGTGGTTAATGTTCTGCCGGATTTTGGGGAAAGCTGGGTCTCTGGCTTTTTTGAAAGCCATCATCACGAAAAGGCGGTTGAAGACACCACAGCCAGGCTCAAATCGGTTTGCGCCGAAATCCTCGGGGAGGATCACAACAATAAGATCCGTCATGTGGTTGCCACGGGTACCGCCTATCAGGAAATCCTGAAGGTGGCCGAGGCCGCCGGCAGTGATCTCATCGTGATTGGCGCCCATAAGCCAGATCTGAAGGACTATCTGCTTGGGCCGAATGCGGCCCGGGTCATCCGGCATTCCGAATGCTCGGTCTTTGTGGTTCGCGGACCAAAGGATCAATAACAAAGAAAGGGGCGCTTGCGAGCGCCCCTTGTTGCTGATGCCCTATTCATAGCCCGTCATTTCCAGGTACCCTTTACCACTGTGGCTGCCTGAAATGGTTACGGGACCTTCCCAATAGGCAAAGGATACATCCATCCAGCTTTGTGGGTTAAGTGCCTCTACTGTAACAAAAACTTCTCGATCGGGCAGGTGAACCTCCCAGCGCACCGGGATCGTTTTATCCCCGACCATCACCTGCGCCAGAGGGACGGCCTGAAAGGCACCCGGTTGTAATGGCGTGACCTCGCCATCAGCTGAAATCCAGGTGCCGGAGCGGAAGTCATTGGCACCATTGGCACCGCGCAGCACAAATCCCATGAGCTTATCCCCGCTGTCGAACCGCAGGGAGAACCAGTCCCAACCACTTTGGTTTTCTGACAGGGGCTGGCTGGACCATTCACGATCCAACCAGCCATCACCACGCACCGCAACAGGACCAGAGGGCAGGGTAAGCACCCCTTCCATCCGGTACTCTGGTTGCGAGTAATAGTAGCTTGCTTGGCCTTCGGGCGATTTTACCGAATAGCCCTGCGCGCCCTGCAAAACCAATGGGCCCTCAGCTTCTGCCTTGAGCGCATAGGAGAAGCTGCCCCCATTGGCAGTAAGATCCAGCTGCGACAGATCATCTGTCCCGGTCATTTGCCAATCATCAATCCAGGCCTCAAAGGGAGCTAAGCTGACGCCAGCTTGCCCAATTCCACCACGGGCCAGACGTTCAGCCGAGAAATGTTCGGTGGCGCTGGTGAGGCCGGCATGGCCCATCCAGATCTGTGGGCTTTGCCACCCCTTTGCTTCACCGGGGGCAAGGGCGCTACGAAACAAGGTCCATTGGATGCCGTATTCTTCGCCATTTTCTCCTTCAAGGTTGGCAGTCAAATACCACCACTCAATACGAAAATCCGGATGAGCACCATGATCGCGCGGGAACTGCAACCGGTGGCTCGGCGATGGAATGGCAAAGCCCTCAGCCTCGGTCCCGAGACCGGCAAATCCCTGGGCAAAGCCGGGGGTGGGTGTGAGGAGGCAGAGGCAAAAAAGAAAGCGGCTAACGTTCACTGGAAAATACCTTCAATAGCTCACTGGGTTGGAGCCGAAACAGACGCCAGGCAGGCAGCAAGGCCGCCAGCAATGCCGCAAGGAGCGACAGGCTGGTAAGCCATAGCCAGTCCAGTGGGAACAGATAGACGGGCAGCCGCCAGCCAAAGGCCTCTGTGTTGATCACCACTAGCAAGGCCCAGGACAGGACCAGGCCCAGCGGCAGCGCCAAAAGCGCAGTGAGAGCGGCCATCAACAAGCTGCGTAAAATGTCGATCATGGCAAGGGTTCTGCGGCTGACTCCCATGGCCCAAACTGGCCCAAGCTGCGGCAAGCGTTGGCTCCACAGGGTCGCAAGACTGGTGAAAATGGCAAAACTCGCCACCCCGAGAGTGAGCAGCTTTAGGCTGTCAGTGACACCGAAAGTCTGATCAAATATCCGTTTTGACGCCGCTTTGATTTTGCCCTGCTCGGTTATGTTTTCTCTTTCTAAATCAAATACCTCTTGGAGATCTTTGATCAGATTTGGAATTTCATCGAGATCCATGCGCAGGCCAAAGCGCTGGTTTGGCGCCTCTGGCGCATTGCGCAACAGTTGTGGCATCGAGACAATTGCCTGTCCATGGGGATTGCCATAGTCGGAATAGATCCCCAGAACCCTGTTTGGCCAGCCCTGGGGTAGCTCAATTCTGTCGCCCAAGCTGAGATCCGCACGCCGTGCCAGTTGTTCGCTCACCAGTATGCCCTGTCCATCCGCCAGTTGATCCCAGACCTTTGGTTGGGCCTCAAGCATGGGCCAGTTGTCTCGATAGGTGGGGTCATCGCGGACCCCGTAGATGGTGATTTGCCCTGTCGGCTGCTGCAGAACCTGAGAACGGATCGGTAAGACGCGAAGGTCTCTCACCTCCAACCAATGCAAGAGCGCGGCTCCTTGGGTATCATCGCGGGCTGTTACGTAGAGCTCCGAAGACAGCCGTTGATCCAACCACTCAGAGAAGGTCAATCTGAAGCTGGAAACCATTGTTCCAACACCAATATTTGTTGCCAAGGCCAGCATCAATGCCATCAGAGCCAGAGATAGACCGGGAAGCTGTGCCCTGGCATCCGCCCAGAGCCAATGGCCCAGCGGATGGGGCGTCAGCCTTTGGCCAATACGCAGAATGTGCCAAAGGCAAAAGGGCAAGAGCAGCGCCGTTCCCAACATGATGCAGCCCAAAAAGACAAAGCCACCATTGAGCCCACCCCAGAGCAGCAGCGACAGGCAGCCTAGTCCAAGCAATCCTGCCCCGGTCAAAGCCCATCCATTGAAGTTTCGGAGGATCTGTTGCCCTCTGGCCTGGGTGGAGGGGGCTTGCAGGATGGGAAGGCGCCAAAGGCTATAAAAGGCATAGCCACTCGCAATGGCCGCCCCCAGCAGTGTCATCGCCAGACCGGACAAGATCCATTCTGGCCTAACGGTAAGGCTATTTTCAACCTGCACACCGTAAAGGCCGGATAGGGTGACAGCCACACCTGGCAAAAGGGCGGTTGCAAGAAAGTATCCAATTATCAAACCGATGCAGGCCGAAGTAAGAGCAATTATGCTGATTTCGATCACCAAGATCAGGATGAGGTTACGAAAAGGCAGCCCCAGACATCGCAGCGTGCGAAATAGGCCACGCCGCTGCTCCATCGCCAGTCCAACGGTGCCCTGCACAATAAAAAGCCCAACAACGAAGGACAAAAAACCAAAGGCCGTCAGGTTGAGGTGAAAGCTCTCGGTCAGGCTGCCGGGGTCAATAGGACTGGTACCAGTGGCTTCAAACTGTATGTGATCCGGCAGCGCACGCAGGGCAGTGAGCGAGGGTTGGCCTTGGCCCAGATAGATCAACCTCGTTAGCTTTTCCGGTTCGTCAAGCAAGCGGCTGACCGTAGAAATATCGCCAATGGCGCGACCATTGGGAACCTCTGTCGTGAGGTGGATTCTTGCGTCTGCAAAGGCCTCTGACACAGCTGCGGCTGTGTCAGGATGCATCAGCAGTCCCTCCGGGGAACGCAGCATCGAGAGGAGCAGCTCTCCAGTCTCTGCCTCTGTTGCGGAAGGAACCGCACCAGAGATCCTAGGCGTGGTCAATAGATCTACGCCAATGATATCAATGGACTGACCCGCTCGCCTCATGCGGCCTTCAAGCATTGGGGAGAGTGCCCAGCCCGCGCGCTTTAGGGCAACATAATCTGACACCCGCAGACTGTTGCTAGTAGAGACAAGGCCGGGCATGTCAAACTGCTGAACATAGCCTTCGGCCTTGGCATAGCTGGATCTTGCCTGGGTGTTGATCGCCTGAACCGCCATCCAAAGCGCGGTGGCCAGCGCTAGGCCAAGGATCAAAACGCCTAGTTGAAAGTGATGCTGGCGCCAATGGGACAGCAGCGCAACAAGTGCAGCCCGGGTCACGTCAGCCGTCCATTGCTGAGGTGTAACTGTTGGTCAAGAACCGCGGCAATCCCGGGAGAATGGGTGACAAGAAACAATGCCGTCTGGCTTTCTGCCACCAGCTCCAACATCAAAGCCAATACTGCGTCGCCGGTCTCCTCATCCAGACTTCCCGTTGGCTCATCCGCGAGCAGCAGCTTGGGGCGCATGGCGAGGGCGCGGGCAATGGCCACACGTTGCTGTTGCCCGCCTGACAACTGCTCTGGATAGCGCGACATCAGTGGGGACAACCCAAGGCGCCGCACCAGTTCCGTGTCCCACTGCGGATCATGGCGTTTTGCCAGCTTGGCGTGAAGTGAGATGTTCGCTGCGACATCAAGTGAAGGTATAATGTTAAACTGTTGAAAAACGATAGAAACCTTGCTCCTGCGCAGGGCGGATCTGCTGCCATCATCAAGGGCGCTGAGCGGGCAGCCATCTATCTGGATCTCGCCACCGTCAAAACCATCCAAGGCGCCGATAAGGTGCAAAAGCGTGCTTTTTCCGGAACCGCTTTCACCGGTGAGTGCCAGCGATTTGCCTGCGTCCAGCTGCAAGGAGACCTGATCCAGAATGGGTTTTTCCAGGCCGCTTTGAGGTATTGTTTTGGTGACGTTTGAGACGGTTAAAACCATGTGTTGATCTGATCCCCAGTAAGGAGCCGACGGGCCGTCAGTTGGCAGGTCGATCGATATTTAACAGTCAATACACCTGCGCGCCAACTGTCCAGCAAGGAGCTGTCCTGTTGCGGATTTTTGCTATAGGATTCTGAATGTTGTGATCGAAAAACGGAACCCCATCGGAATGAATAATGGCGTTTTCTCAAATATTTGGATGAAGTCGCTCTGGCAGGCGGCAAGGCGGTTCAGCAGCAAAAACGGTTGGGTGATGAGCAGCCATGTCGCCATGTCGATGATGCTGGCGCTGTTTCCCTTTGTCTTGTTCACCGTTGCCCTGGCCGGCACCATCGCGGGGGTCTTTTCCCAGGGCGTTGATCTAGACCATCTGGTGGATCTGGTCTTTGGTGGCTGGCCCGAGCCGGTCTCCACCCCGATCCTGGCAGAACTGGATGCCGTATTGGCAACCTCAAGCACCGGACTGATCACCTTCGGCGGTGTTTTTGCGCTGTATTTTGCCTCCAATGGCGTCAATGCGGTGCGTCTGGCCATGGTGCAGGCCTATCACGATGACGATAAGCGTCCCTTTTGGCTGTCACGGTTGCTGTGTTTTGGCTTTGTGATCCTCGGCGGCATCGGCATCTTGTTTGCCGCCCTGTTTGAGGTGATCTTACCGCTCTATCTGCATTATCTGGCTGACTTTTTTCCGGATGTGGAGCTCTCGGGCTATTTGACATCCGGACTACATGGGCTGGTGGCTGTGCTGCTGCCATTTATAGCCGTTTTTTTCTGCCACCTCTTGCTGCCCGGCCATGTTCATCGCCTGTCCCATATTTTGCCAGGAACTGTGTTAACGGTCGCCCTGTGGTGGGGGGCTGGGATTGGCTTTGCTTTCTATGTGGGCTCTATCGCTCAATATTCTGCCACCTATGCCGGGCTAGCCGGGGCTATGGCGGCGATGATCTTTCTCTACGTCAACGCGGCTATCTTGATCTTTGGGGCGGAGTTCAACGGTGCTCTTATTGATCTTCGCAAAGCAAAGAATTGACCTAGGAGAAATTGGGGTCGGATCTTTCAAGGAACCGAGAGTGCAGAAAAGACACATGTTTCCGGATTGGAAACAATGGGGCAGAGCTGCCACATTTTGGCCCCGCTCAGATCCTACCCAGTTCTTATCCTGACACCACAGGGTAGAAGAATAGGAAGATCAAGATGACAGGGTTTGCCAAAGAGTTGTTGGTTCCAGAGGTGGTTAAACAGGTTTTGAAAAAGTCAGTGCTTGCCAACCGGGTGACGCAAAAGCTGCGGGTCTCTTTGCAGAGCGAAGGCGAGGGCGAAGATGCCCTCAAACTCCGAGATCTGGCAGCGCGGTCCCTGATGGGGCAACACTAAGGGTCGCTAGCCCTTAAAGCCCATTGCTACCACAAATTTCTCCGAACTGTCCGACCGCGATGAGGGCGGTTTGACATTGGCAACCTTGGTGAATTTGTTCTTCAGCAGTTTCTGCAACTCACCCTCGGCCCCACCTGCCAGAACTTTGGCGACAAAAGTGCCGCCTTCTTCGAGCACATCAAAGGCAAAATATGCAGCGGCCTCGCAGAGGGCAATAATCTTCAGGTGATCGGTTTGTTTGTGACCCGAGCTTGAGGCTGCCATGTCGGACATCACAACATCCGCCTTGCCGCCAAGCCATTCCTTGACCTGATCATCCGCGCCTTCATCCATGAAATCCAGCGTATGAAGCTCAGCGCCCGCCAGAGGTTCCATCTCCTGTAGATCAACGCCGATGATGCGCCCCTGAGCTTTGCCGCGTTTTTCGCCCATCACATTGATGCGTTTCACCGCAACCTGCGCCCAGCCACCAGGGGCACAGCCCAGATCAACAATCCGCGCACCAGGTACTAGGAAGCGGTATTTGTCGTCGACTTCCATGATCTTATAGGCGGCGCGACCGCGATAGCCTTCGGCCTGGGCGCGTTTCACATAGGGGTCATTCAGCTGCCGTTGCAACCAGCGGGTAGAACTCAAGGTCCGCCCGCGGGCAGATTTCACTTTGACCTTCAGATCACGTTGACCACGACCAGAGGTGTTCTTGCCTGTGGGGGTCTTTCCTGTAGGCGTTTTTGCCATCATCTTCACCGTTTTCGCCGCAGCCTCCAAAACGAAGGGCAGGGCGTGAATTACATTTACGTGCCTCAGAAGGGCCCGTCTTCCAATACGCCATCCGCGCTCATCTGCGCATAGAGCAGGCCTTCGCGCAGTCCCCGATCCGCAACCGAGAGCCGATCCGTCGGCCAGCAGCGCAGCAGCGCTTGCAGAATTGCCGATCCGGACATGATCAAGGCCTGACGGTCTTCGCCGATCCGGGGATCGCGACGCCGCCCCTGCGGCCCAAGCTCCAGATAGCCACGGATCACCTTGTCGATCTGGTCGCTGGTCATCCGCAGCCCGTCAACCTTGGTTCGGTCGTAGCGCTTTAACCCAAGATGGGAGGCAGCAACAGTGGTCACCGTACCTGAGGTGCCAACAATCTGAAAGCCATCGCGGGCCTGCTCATCCTTATAGGGCGCAAAATCCGCCAGATGTTCTTCAAAGTACCAGCTCATCAGGGCAAAGCGGGCAGAGTCATCTTCCACGTCGTTAAACTGATCGCGTAGAGTGGCGACCCCTAAGGGAACCGAAATCCAATCGACAACCTTGGCCGAGGGAAAGGGGCTGTCGGCAGTATGGAACCCGGCATGCAGTCGCATGATTGCCGCCGGTCGATCCCGGGCCGGAACCGAGGAAAGGTCAATCCAGACCAGCTCGGTCGAACCGCCACCGATATCCACCACCAAGAGCTGGTCCGTTTTGGTCGACACCAGGGGCGCACAGGAGATCACCGCCAGGCGGGCCTCCTCCTCGGGTTGGATGATTTCCAGCAGCAGCCCGGTTTCCCGTTTCACCTGCCTGATGAACTCACGCGCGTTCTTGGCGCGCCGACAGGCCTCGGTGGTGACCAGGCGCATGCGTTTGACGCGGTTACGTTTCAGTTTTTGCTGACAAATCCGCAAAGCCTGAATGGTACGAGCCATGGACGAACGAGACAGACGCCCCGTTCGTTCAAGCCCGGTGCCCAATTGCACTGACTTGGAAAAGCTGTCTACCACATGAAAGCCACTGCCTTTTGGCTGGGCAATCAGCATGCGGCAACTATTTGTGCCAAGATCCAGAGCCGCATAGAGCGCATCAGAATCCGGACGGGCTGGTACAGGGGTTTCAACCACCTTGGGAAACGCGCCCGCACCTTTGGAACGCCTGGGCGCCATGATTCACGCCCTCCGATTATCGTGTTGCCCCTAGACTATGGAGCCAGGCCCCGCTGCGCAAGGGCATCTGGAGGCTATAAACAGGGGCTGAAGGTGCAGAGCTTGGGGATTAACCGCAAAGCTTGTGACAAACTCATATGTTTGATGAGTATTTTGACCTCTCCCAGCGGTGGCCAGAGTGGAGGCGGCTTTGTATTCAAGAGACAGGAAAAAGTCGCTCAAAACCCAAGTGGTGTCGAAATCCGGCGTACTCTGTCAAACGGGACGCACTAGAAACAAAAATTATCAGACGTCTCAGGAGGACAAGCTACCATGGTGGATGTTACGATCGTATACTGGCGCGATATCCCCGCGCAGGTCATCGTGGGCAAAGGTCGTCGCGGTTCAAAACGGCAATTGGAGGAGCGTTTTGAACAGGCAATCGACCGGGCTGCAATGAAGGTCAATGCCAAAGACAGCGATGCCTACCTTGCAGAATGGCGCAAGGCGGCGCCCTATGCATTGGAAGGTGACGCTGGCGAAGTTGCCGAATCTGAGGCCAAACGTTTGGAAGCGGAATATGATCAGGATCGTCTCAAGACCCTGATTGCAAATGACGGATGGGCGTGAGCCTGACACCACTATTGGGAGGCCGTGATGGCTTTGTTGAACTTCAAAAAACGCGATTCTGGCGCTGATCAGCCCGTCACCCCTGAAATGGAGGCCTTTCTGAAAGGCTATTCCATCGAAGTGATGCCGCGCACGGCTACCAAGGTCGAGGACTTCCGCGCTCTCTTGCCGGCCGGAACCCGCGTCTATATCGCTCATATCGATGGCACTCCGATTGAGGACATGGTCTCCACTGCCAAACGGATTGCGGATGAAGGCTATGATGTCATGCCGCATTTCCCGGCGCGCATCATCAAGGATGAAGTCACTCTGGCCGATTGGATTTCCCGTTACCAGGGCGAAGCTGGTGTCAAGCAGGCGCTGTTGCTGGCCGGTGGCGTTGCAGAGCCCAAAGGCGATTTCCACTCGTCAATGCAGCTGCTGGAAACTGGTCTGTTCGACAAGGCTGGGTTCACCCATCTGAACGTTGCAGGCCACCCAGAGCCCAACCTCGATATCGATCCCAAAGGCGGGCGCGCAAACACCTATGCGGCGCTGGACTGGAAACAGGAATTCTCCAAGCGCACTGACGCTGAGATGGCCCTGGCAACCCAGTTCTGCTTTGAAGCCCAACCGGTCATCGATTGGGTTAATGAGCTGAGCGAGCGCGGCATGAACCTGCCGGTCCATATCGGTATTGCCGGTCCGGCCAAGCTGCAGACTATGATCAAATTTGCGATTGCCTGTGGCGTCGGTCCGTCGCTGAAAGTGCTGCAAAAGCGCGCCAAGGACGTGACCAAACTGCTGCTGCCACATGAGCCCGGTGAGATTCTGACGGATCTTGCAGCCCACAAGGCCGCGAACCCTGATTTCAACATCACCAAAGTTCACTTTTTCCCACTTGGCGGCATCAAGACCAATGCCACCTGGGCCATCAACAACGGCGGCGCCTCCGCGCAGCCCGTCAACCCGCAAGGATAAACAATGACCCGTACGGTTATCGAATCTAAAACAAAAACCGCTGTTATGGGCTTTGATGAGCCCTTCTGTGTCATTGGCGAGCGGATCAACCCCACCGGCCGTAAAAAACTGGCAGCGGAACTGGAAGCGGGCGATTTTTCCACCGTTGAAAAAGACGCGGTGGCGCAGGTTCTGGCTGGCGCAACTGTGCTCGATATCAACGCAGGCGTTGTCTACAACTCCAACCCCAACCCAAACGAGACAGAGCCGCCTCTGATGCGGAAGATTGTTGAGCTGGTTCAGGGGCTTGTTGATGTGCCTTTGTGCATCGACTCCTCGGTCCCTGGCGCACTAGAGGCCGGTCTGGAAGTCTGCGAAGGCCGCCCGCTGCTGAACTCGGTCACTGGCGAAGAAGAGCGCCTGGAAGAGATCCTGCCGCTGGTCAAGAAATACAATGTGCCGGTTGTTGCGATCTCCAATGACGACACTGGTATTTCCGAAGACCCGGACGTGCGGTTTGAAGTGGCGAAAAAGATCGTCCAGCGCGCGGCAGACTTTGGCATTCCCGCGCATGACATCGTGGTTGACCCGCTGGTGATGCCGGTCGGTGCCATGGGGACAGCGGGCCTGCAGGTCTTTGCCCTGGTGCGTCGTCTGCGTGAGGAACTGGGCGTGAACACTACCTGTGGTGCGTCGAACATCTCCTTTGGTCTGCCAAACCGCCATGGAATCAACAACGCCTTCCTGCCGATGGCGATGGGCGCTGGTATGACTTCGGCGATCATGAACCCGGTTGGTCTGCCCGTGACGCAAAAAGCACTGGCTGCCAAGAAGGAAGAGGTTGCTGCCTCCGGTATCATTCTGCCCGAAGGTATGGATGATGAGACATTCGTGACCATGTTTGGTCTGGGGTCAATGAAACCACGTGCTGGTAAGGAAATGGAAGCAATCCGCGCTGCCAACTTCCTGACCAACAATGACCCCCACGGTGGCGAATGGATCAAGTTCAACAAGGCCCCAGCCAAAGAAGGTGAAGAGGGTCGTGGTCGTGGTGGTCGCGGTGGTCGCCGTCGCCGGGCCTGACAGCCCCCAAGACCATTAGTTCTATTAGAGAGGCCGGGGGAACCCGGCCTTTTTTCTTGCGGGCGCCTGGTTCTGTGTGAAATGGGAAGCCAAAGTCTCTTGCCACAAAAGGCAAACCTGACTGCTGGGTTGAGAACTGGAGATAGAGGGAGGTAGGGACAGGGATTGTTTTACCAATTCCCTGTCCGATTGCACCCTCACACCTGGCCCCATCTGAAATAAGATTGGCGGGGCCACGGTCGGTATTGGCCTGGGGTTTCAGGGTGCCAAAGACGTTGCAAGAGCGCTAAAATATCTGGACCTGGTTGACCGGAAGGACCAACCGCCAGCGCCTCTTGCTACATTCCCCGCTGCAACATGTTGCTTTAGCTCGAAAATACAAGAATGCCACCCGCGTGTCATTCCCCCAGCAAAACCCCATGGTACATTTCGTGTCCCAGGTCAGTTCTCGGCGTCTTTTACCTTTGGGTGATCCTGTTTAGGACCAGAACCGCCCGTCCGGGCCAAGCAACCGATGCCCGAAATTTAGCCCAAAAATTGGGCAGAGGGCAATTGCTGCAAATGTACTAGTGCGGTCCCAGCCGGGAACAGGTAGCTTGCTGACATATTTGCAAAAACTGGACTAGAAATGACACCCTCCCTGCCTGAAACCGTCGATTTCCAGCGGGAGCGGGTCCTGCTTTTTGCACAGGCGCCGGCAAAGATCTTCCTCGGGCATTTTGCCGCCGTTTCAGTGCTGATCTATCTGGCCCATGACGTTCTCGCCTGGCCCTGGCTTGTGCTTTGGGGGGGGGTGGAGATCGTCCTAACCCCTAGTGCGCTTTACTATCTGCGGCGGCAGGCGGTGATGGAAAGCACCGATCTCAACCGGTGGGAAAAACAGCTGTATTGGCTGTTTGGTTTTGTCGGGGTCAGCTGGGGGCTGTTCCTGTTCTTTGGCTTCAATACCGAGAATGCGGCGTATTTCTCCATTCAGATGTCAATTGTCGCCGGGGCGGCGGCGGCCTCCACCCAATCTCTGGGCATCTTTAAGTACTCGTTTTTGTACTATCAAATTCCCTTTCTTGGCCTTGTCACCCTGCGGGTTTCCTCGCTGGGCGGGGATTTCTACCTTTTGGCGGGCCTGGTGGTGATCTTTATGGTGATGATGCATGGGCTGGCTGAGGACACCTATAATGCCCTCACCAAATATCTGGAGGCAAAGTCAGAAAACCTGGATCTGGCAGAGAAATTTGCCAATGCCGCTGCAGAAGCTGAACAGGCAAATGAAGCCAAAACTAGGTTTCTGGCACAGGCAAACCACGATTTACGACAGCCCATTCACGCCATCGGCTTGCTGACCGAGAGCCTTCGGGCGCATCCACTGAATGACGAGGCGCGCGATACTCTGGAAACGATTGATCTGTCGGTCGAAAGCCTAGCGAGGCTATTTAAGTCCCTGTTGAATATCTCGGCCTTGGATTCCGCCGGGATACGCCCTGAAAACACCGAGTTTGCAGTGGCGGATGTGTTGGCTCAGGTCATCCGTCAGGCTCAGCCTGAAGCGATGGAGAACAACTGTACTTTGATCATGGTGCCGAGTTCTCTCTGGATCAAAACGGACCATGCTCTTTTGAGCTCCATTTTGCAGAATTTGGTGTTCAATGCGGTAAAGTACGCGCCTGGCTCACGCATTCTTATCGGTGTGCGCCAGAAGAAGGACCATCTGAGCATTCATGTTCTGGATCAGGGACCTGGAGTCGCCCATGAGTTTCAGGACAAGGTTTTCACCGAGTTCTTCCGCGGCAATCCGCATGGGCCGGGGCGGGTCGAAGGCTTGGGCTTGGGGTTGTCAATTGTGCAGCGGACTGCTGACTTGCTGGAGCTGGATGTCAGTTTCAACTCCGTTGAGGGGCACGGCACCCATGTCGCTGTCGTTGGGCTCCCAATGGTTGACGGCTCTGCCAAGAGGGCAGGCGCTGCTCTGGCGCCGCACCATGCGCGCGAGCCTGCAGGTCTCAAAATTCTGGTTGTTGATGACAATCAGAACGTTCTGGTTGGCCTGCAAAAACTCCTGTCGGGTTGGGGCTATAATGTTGTTACCTGTTTGCCCAGTGAAGAGATGCCAACGGATGCAGATCTCTTGTTGATGGATTACCACCTGAACGAGGCGGAAGACGGGTTGGCCCTGGCAAAGAACCTGATCAAAAAATGGCAGCGTCCGGTTCCGGTTACCCTGATCAGCGGTACGATCACTCAGGCCATTCAGCAACAGGCCAAGGAGGAGGGCGCCTGGGTACTGCAAAAGCCGGTTACACCGGTCCAGCTCAGGTCTGTTCTATTGGCCATGGCAAAAAGCGCGCGCGATCTCGAGGCAAGTTAAACCCGCGTTATCCCAGGGTTCACACCAAACCTGCTTGAACGGCAATTGCCGCAGCTGCCGACCGGGTGGATACGCCCAGCGCTTTGAACAGGGCAGAGATATGAGCGCGCGCAGTGTAGGGGGAGATCGCTAGTTCGCGGCCAATTTCTTTGGTGGTCTTGCCCTGACCCAAACGCAATAGAACCTCCCGCTGGCGCGGCGATAACCGCGAAATATCCACGATCTGATCCTGAGGAACCTCTTCCTCACTTTCCAGACAGACCAGGCACTGACCTGCCAGTATGTCAGAAATCGCCTGCGCCATTTGATCGGGGGGGACTGCCTTTGAAATGAACCCGTTGGCACCTGTAGCCATGATTAGGTCGACATTTTCTGGGGCATCGTTCATGGAAACCACGATCAGCGCACAAAGCGGATAGGCTTCGCGGAGTTTTGAAATGCTGGCGACACCGTCAAACCCCGGAAAAACAAGATCCAGGATCATGGCGTCAGGTGGCGGATCTTGCTGGGCCTGTTGCATCAAAGCGGCAAAATCCGCGACTTCAATAATATGAGCCGCCGCCTGCTTTTGTACCAGTTGTCGCAATCCTGTTCGAAACAGAGGGTGGTCATCCGCGATAATGATCTTGGCAGTCACGACCGATCTCTCCATTTGGATTCAGCTGGTTAGAACCCTTATTCTAAAAATCTACAGGTGACTGTCTTTGACGCCAATCAAAGAAATTTCATACCGGGTCACGTTTATGTGATTACCTGAGGGAAGCCCGCGACAGATGGGTTTTGCGTCTCGATCCGACGTTATCCAGCCTAGTTTTACACCTTGCCCTGCACCAAAGCCGGGTCGCGGTGGTATTCGGGGCCAGCTAAGCCCGCCCCGATTTTTGGGTTCAGGTTATCGTTCAACGCGGGCCGGGATTGGCCAGCAAATCGCGCGCGATAACCAGACGTTGGATATCACTCGTGCCCTCATAGATCTGCGACACACGTACGTCTCGGTAAATCCGCTCGACCGGGTAATCGCTCAGGTAGCCATAGCCACCAAAGGTCTGGATCGCAGCGGAACAGACCTCTTCGGCCATCTCCGTGGCAAAAAGCTTGGCCATCGAGGCTTCGCGCAGCGCCGGCAGACCGGCATCACGGCGGCGCGCTGCGTGCTGTACCAGTTGGCGGGCGGCCTCAACCTTGGTGGCCATATCCGCCAGCCGGAAACCGACAGCCTGATGTTGGGCAATCTCCTTGCCAAAGGCTTTGCGTTCCTGTGCATATTCGACAGCAAGTTCCATCGCCTTGCGCGCCATGCCGACGGCCTGCGAGGCGATGCCGATGCGCCCGCCCTCAAGGTTTGCCAAGGCAATCTTATAGCCTTCGCCCTCAGTGCCCAGCAGGTTTTCCTTTGGCACGCGCATGTTTTCAAAGGACAGCTGGCAGGTATCCGAAGAATGAAGCCCCAGCTTTTCCTCGACCCGCACCACTTCATATCCGGGGGTGTCGGTCTCGACGATAAAGGCGCTGATCCCCTTGGAGCCGGCCTCTTTGTCGGTCACGGCAAAGACGATGATCAGCTTGCCGTTCTTGCCAGAGGAAATGAACTGTTTGGAACCGTTGAGCACATAGGAATCGCCATCCAGAACCGCTGTTGTTTTCAGCTTGGATGCATCCGACCCGGCCTGCGGTTCCGTCAGTGCAAAGCCGCCGATCCACTCGCCGCTTGCCAGTTTGGGCAGGTACTTCTGCTTCTGTTCCTCAGTGCCGTATTTCACAATCGGGCCACAGCCAACCGAGCTGTGCACGCTGAGAATGGTCGAGCAGGAGCCGTCTCCGGCGGCGACTTCTTCAACAACACTGGCGTAGGTGACCGCATCGAGTTCGATGCCGCCATATTTCTCCGGGACGAGCATTCCCAGAAACCCCAGTTCGCCCATCTCTGTCAGTTGCGCGCGGGGGAAAGCCTTGGTTTTGTCGCGTTCTTCAGCCCCGGGCCACAAACGGTCCTGTGCGAATTGAGCTGCCATGTCGCGGATGGCGGATTGTGTTTCGTCAAGCATGTCATCTCTCCTCTGTGCCCCTGAGGGCCGCGAATGCCTCGACCCTTAGAACTGACCGGGTAGGCAGCCGAAGGCTGCAACGGGCAGGGGGCAGGATTGTTCATCGGGCAACCATAGAGTTGAAGGCTATCGTAAGCGATGCCAATATGTTTCAAATAGCTGACAGGAAATGCCATGTTGAATACCACAGTAATCCCACAGGCCTTTGCCGAAGAAGCCATGGAAAGTGGCCGACTGGCTGGCGTCGATATGGCGGCATTGATCGCAGATCTGGGTATTTTGCAGGAGGATTTGCAACATCTCAGCCCCCAGCAGTTTGGCCAGATCTGGCTAGAGCTGTCCTTCCGCATGCAGGACGAATTCTTTGGCCTTGGCGCGCGCCCCATGAGCCCAGGCAGTTTCACCCTGCTGGGGCATGCCACGCGGCACGCGCCAAACCTGGAGGTCGCTGTGGCCCGGGCACTGCGGTTTCTGACAATCCTTCTGGAGGATCCGGCGGGCCGTTTGCGGATCGACGGGCGCATGGCTCAGGTAACGTTAGCGGAGACCGGGCCTGCTAAATCCGCCTTTGCCTATCGGGTCTATTTCACCATTCTACACGCGCTGAATTGCTGGCTGATCGGTGAACGGATTCCGATCCGGCAAATTCGGTTTCCCTGCCCGGAACCTTCAGGGACAAATGACTACGGCGATTTCTTCGGCGTCCCGGTACAGTTTGGCGCAGAGATGGCTCAGATGACTATTGAGCGAAAATACCTGCGCAAGCCCATCAACCGATCGGACCGCGCGTTGAAGAGCTTTCTGAAATCCGCTCCAACCGCCTTTCTGAGCGGTTATCGCCATGGTGATGGAATCAAGGCAAAGGTCATCGCAGAACTGTCGACTGGCGCGATGGAATCCTGGGCCAGCATTGATGAGATCGCTTCGATGCTTGGCATGTCCACCTCGACCCTGCACCGAAGACTAAAGGAGGAGGGGCAGAGCTTTGGTGAAATCAAGGAAGAACGCCGCCGCAATCTAGCGATCTCATTGCTTAAGAACAGCAGTCTTCCCATTGCGGAAATTGCTCAGCGGGTTGGATATGCAGAGCCCAGTGCCTTTTTCCGAGCCTTCAACCGTTGGTTTGGGGCGACACCAGGCTCAATTCGAAACCGGGCCTGAGGTTCAGCATCGAAAGGCATCACCGGGTCCGTTCTCGCAAGAGTGATCTCAAATGAAATGGGGATAGTGGCGGAGAGACAGGGATTCGAACCCTGGGAACCCGTGAAGGCTCAACGGTTTTCGAGACCGCCCCGTTCGACCACTCCGGCACCTCTCCGCGGGGGTCTGGTGGAGGAGCGTTTAAGGCTGAACGCAGCCCAGTGCAAGGGGTTTTTCAACTTCTTTTGAGAATGGTATTTTTTCATTGTTTGGTCGCAGTTTTCACCTAGATTTCAAGTATGAGACAGTTTTTAAAACGCACCCTTCTCCTTTCCATCGTTCAGACGCGCTCCCTGTTTGCCCTTAGCTTGCTAGCGCTTTCTCTTTTCACCCCGGCTCAGGCTGCAGAACGTGGTAAGGTCGAGGCCTTTCTGGAAGTGACGGGATTTGATGTCGCACTCGACAGTATTGCTCTTTCTGCGAGCGATGCACCGCGCATGTTGGGGTTGTCGGCGGGCGACTTTGGCTCCGAGTGGACGCGTCTGTCCCGGGCGGTGTTTAATCAGGAAAAAATGCGCGAACTGGCGCTCGACATCCTGACAGAGACCCTGGAAGAAGAGGCCCTGAGCCATGCTGCGGCCTTTTATGCCAGTGATCTGGGGCAGCGTTTGGTCACGGCTGAAAATGCCTCACATCTGGTTGCGGAAGGCGACACAAAGCAGGCTGCTGGTGAACGCATCATTGCAGATCTGGTCAAGGCAGGCAGCAAGCGGGTCGCGTTGTATCACCGGATGAGCCGGGCGATTGATGCCGCTGGATCGGGATTGAAATCCCTGCAACAGATCCAGTTCAGGTTTTTGATGGCGGCCAATGCTGCTGGCGTTATCGAGCTGCAACTGGATGCGGAAGGACTGCGTGCCTTTCAGCGGGATCAGGAAGCAGAGATGCGTATTGCGCTGCGCGCCTCCAATCTGGCGGCTTCTGCATATACCTATCAGGGGTTTAGCGAGGCTGAGGTTGAAGCCTATGTCGAGGCCCTGGAAACGCCTTTGATGCAGCAGGTCTATGAGCTGTTGAATGCGGTGCAGTTTGAGATCACCGCCAATCGGTTCGAAGCTTTGGCCTATCGCATGAAAGAGCTGGGGCAGGGCGAAGATATCTAGGTGCGCCGCCTGCGTTTTTCCTGCGCCTTTTGGGTTCTGCCAGAGCAGGGCGCTAAAGTGGGTTGACACAGACCGCTACATTCAGGCAAATGCGCCATCCCGGCCCGGATTCTCTGTGCCGGGTTCATTTTGTAATACGGCCCCAACCGGGGCGCGCTGTTCGAGGTGGCCACCTGGCCAAAACACCCGATAGGGGACCAAAGGACGCGGTTGATAAAGGAAACACGCAGATGTTTGCGGTCCTCAAGACTGGCGGCAAGCAGTACAAAGTTCAGGCGGGTGATATCCTCCGCATTGAAAAATTGGCTGCTGATGCTGGCGAAACAATCCAGTTCGACGAAATCCTGATGCTCGGTGGCGACGCCCCCGTGGTTGGTGCTCCTCTGGTAGATGGCGCTGCTGTTAAGGCAGAAGTGATCGACCAGATCAAAGGCGAAAAGCTCATTCACTTCGTGAAGCGTCGTCGTAAGCACTCCTCCAAGCGCACCAAGGGCCACCGTCAGAAACTGACCCTGATCAAGATCACCGAGATCCTGGCATCCGGCGCAACCAAAGCCGCTCCAAAAGCCGCAGCCAAAGCCGCCCCAAAGGCAGCTCCGGCAGCAGCAGCTGGCGCAGATGATCTTACTCAGCTGACCGGTGTAGGCCCTGCCGCCGCCAAAAAGCTGAATGAAGCTGGTCTGACAAGCTTTGCCCAGATCGCAGCCTTGTCCGAAGACGACATTGCTGGTATTGACGCGGTCAAAGTGAAACCCGAGTGGGTTGCACAGGCCAAAGATCTGGCTAAAGGCTAAGGAGAGACAGAATGGCACATAAAAAAGCTGGTGGTTCCTCCCGTAACGGCCGCGACTCAGCTGGTCGCCGCCTCGGTGTGAAACTCTATGGTGGCCAGGCGGCCATCGCAGGCAACATCATCATTCGTCAGCGCGGCACCAAATTTTGGCCGGGCGAGGGCGTAGGTCTGGGCAAAGATCACACGATCTTTGCTGTGACAGACGGTGCTGTCACCTTCCACAAAGGCCTCAAAGGCCGCACCTTTGTATCGGTTCTCCCAGTGGCGGAGGCCGCTGAGTAAACCGAACCCACAAGGTTTTGAACAATGAGGGGATCGGCAATAGCCGGTCCCCTCTTTTTATTTGGCGCAGCCGCGCCTTAGTTGTTTAGTATCGGCGCCTTGAAAACGGCCATGCCTTTCTTAGGTCGGTTCTGTTGCAGTTTTTCAAACGCGCCTCCGTTTCCGATTTCTTTGCAAAAGGAGCAGAGATATGAGCCTGGATAATGTGAAGGATCAGCAGGTTATTGAGACCAGCCGATTTGTGCTGCGCCCGCTTCGGGACTCCGACAGCGGCCTTATTGCTCAATACATGAGCGATGAGCGCGTGGCCCGCATGACCCCCTCCATTCCGCATCCGATGCCCCCCGGTGCCGTAGAGGCCTATGTGGCCCGCGCCGCCTCTGCGACACGGGAAGAGGAAATCTGGGCCATCGACGGTACGCCAGACGGTGGTGAAGAGTTGAAGGGGATTATCAGCCTCAAACAGATGGACCGCGACCAGTCCGAAGTCAGTTTCTGGATCGCACCGCTGTTTTGGAACACTGGCCTGGCATCTGAGGCGGTAGAGGCACTGGTCAGCGCCAATCCTCTGGGTAATGTCGCCATGTTTGCCTCGGTTTTTCAGGATAACCCAGCCTCTGCGCGGGTGCTGATCCATTGCGGTTTTGACTATCTGGGCGATGCCGAGAGTTTCTCGGTCAGCCGCAATGCAAATGTGCCCACCTGGACCTATAGCCGAAAACTGTGATTGGCGCGGCCAGCGCTTTCAGGTAAGGCACTTCACAGACAATTGGCGGGCCTCATCAGGGGGCGCGTTGACCCAATCGTATTTCCGCGCTGCGCCCGAATAGGGGCAGCGCAGCTAAGGAGCCACCATGAAATTCCTCGATCTTGCAAAGGTCTACGTCCGCTCCGGTGGCGGTGGTAACGGCTGCGTTAGCTTTCGGCGCGAGAAATACATCGAATATGGTGGCCCGGATGGCGGTGATGGCGGCAAGGGGGGCTCTGTCTGGGCCGAGGCCGTGGATGGCTTGAACACGCTGATCGACTTTCGTTATCAGCAGCATTTCTTTGCCAATAATGGCCAGTCCGGCATGGGGCGGCAACGCACCGGCAAGGATGGCGAGGAGATCATCCTGCGGGTGCCTGTTGGCACCGAGATCCTCGACGAGGATCAGGAAACTGTTCTGGCGGATATGACCGAAATCGGCCAGCGGGTTCAGCTGGCCAAGGGTGGCAATGGCGGCTTTGGCAACCTGCATTTCAAATCTTCCACCAACCAGGCACCGCGGCGCGCCAACCCCGGTCAGGAAGGGGTCGAGCGCACCATCTGGCTGCGGCTGAAACTGATCGCGGATTCCGGCCTGTTGGGGCTGCCTAATGCAGGCAAATCCACCTTCCTTGCCTCGACCTCCAACGCACGCCCCAAGATTGCGGATTATCCCTTTACCACGCTGCACCCGAACCTCGGGGTGGTTGGCATTGATAACACTGAATTTGTTATGGCCGATATCCCCGGTCTGATTGCCGGCGCTCATGAGGGCAAGGGCATTGGTGACCGGTTCCTCGGCCATGTTGAACGCTGCGCCGTTCTGCTGCATCTGGTTGATGGCACCTCAGATGATGTCGCTGGTGACTATCAGACCATCATTGATGAGCTGGAAGCCTACGGTGGTGAGCTGGCCAATAAGCCACGTGTCACCGCATTGAACAAGGTTGATGCGCTGGATGACGAGGAACGCGCTGAGGCATTGGCGGCCTTGGAAGCGGCTGTTGGTGACAAGGTTCTGATGATGTCCGGTGTCAGCCGCGAAGGTCTGAACGAGGTTCTGCGCGCTGTGCGGGCCGAGATTGATGATGATCGCATCCGTCAGAAACCCGTTGAGGAGCAAGAACCTTGGCGACCCTAACCGACGCCAAGCGTATTGTTGTCAAAATTGGCTCAGCCTTGCTGGTGGATCGCACCACGGGGCAGTTGCGCTCTGGCTGGCTGCATTCGCTTGCCAATGACGTGGCCTGGCTGAAGGCGCAGGGCAAGGATGTGATCCTGGTCTCCTCCGGCTCGATTGCCCTGGGGCGCGAAGTGCTGGGGCTCCCCCGTGCTGATCTGCCACTGGAGAAGTCACAAGCCGCTGCCGCCGTTGGTCAAATTCGCCTGGCCCGCGCCTATGAAGAAGCACTGGCACCGCATCAGATCACCACCGCGCAGGTGCTGGTGACGCTGGAGGACAGTGCTGATCGTCGTCGTTACTTGAATGCGCGCGCAACGCTTGGGACACTGATTGGTCTTGGTGCAGTGCCCATCGTCAATGAAAACGACACCATTGCCACGGATGAGATCCGCTATGGTGACAATGACCGTCTGGCGGCCCAGGTCGCCGTGACTGTTGGCGCTGATGCGCTGGTCCTGCTGTCAGATGTGGATGGTTTCTACAGTGCCAATCCTGCTCTGGACCCCGCGGCAAAACGCTATGATCAGATCGACGTGATCACGCCAGAGATCGAAGCCATGGCCGGCGATGGTGTTTCAGGCCTGTCAAAGGGCGGCATGATCACCAAGGTGCTGGCCGCCAAGATGGCAACTGCGGCCGGTTGCGCCATGGTGATCACTGAAGGTTCGCCTTTGAACCCATTGAAAACACTAAATGACGGCGCGACCTGCACTTGGTTCACAGCACAGGATGACCCCCAGGTCGCCCGCAAGCGCTGGATCGCAGCCATGAAGCCGCGCGGCGAGATTACCGTGGATGCCGGCGCCGCGCGTGCGCTTGCAAATGGCAACAGCCTACTGCCCGCAGGGGTTTGTCATGTGGAGGGTGGCTTTGGCCGGGGGGATCCCCTGGCCATCCTTACCCCGGACGGGCGCAAACTGGGGCAGGGCTTGTCACGTTACACTGGTGACGAAGCCCGTGCCATTCAGGGGCGCCAATCTGCCGAGATCGAAGAAACGCTGGGCTATCCCGGCCGGGCTGCTTTGATCCACCGGGACGATATGGCGCTCTGACCCTGTTACTTTGGGGCTGGAAACAATGACGGTGCCGCACTTATCTTGGCGGCATCTGAACAGCACCAGCCTCGATCAGCAAAGGCTTAGAAGAGACCGATGAACGACATTGAAAATATCCCCGCAGTGATGCAGGAGCTTGGCATTCGTGCAAAGCGGGCGGCGCAAACACTGGCCATGGCCAGCGCCGAGCGCAAACATGCCGCCTTGATTGGCGCCGCAGAGGCCGTCTGGGCCCGGCGGGCTGAGATCATTGCCGCCAATGCAAAAGACCTTGAATTCGGGGCCTCAAAAGATCTGTCACCTGCCATGATGGATCGGCTGATGCTGGATGAGCCCCGCATTCAGGGCATCGTTGACGGGCTGCGCGCGGTGGCCGATCAGGCTGACCCCGTTGGCGAGGTTCTGGCGGAGTGGGAGCAGCCCTCGGGCCTCAACATTCAGCGGGTGAGAACACCGCTGGGGGTCATCGGCGTGATTTATGAAAGCCGTCCCAATGTCACGGCGGATGCCGGTGCGTTGTGCCTGAAGTCCGGCAATGCCGTGATCTTGCGCGGTGGTTCCGAGAGCTTTCATTCTAGTCAGGTCATTCACTCCTGCCTGGCCGAGGGGTTGCGCGGGGCCAACCTGCCTGAGGATGCGGTGCAACTGGTACCCACGCGTGACCGTGCTGCGGTGCAGGAATTGCTGTCCATGACCGACTATGTCGATGTCATCGTGCCGCGTGGTGGCAAGGGGCTGGTAGGGCTGGTGCAGCGCGAAGCGCGCGTGCCGGTCTTTGCCCATCTTGAAGGCATCGTGCATATCTACCTCGATAAATCAGCGGATCCGAAAAAGGCGCTTGAGGTGGTTTTGAACGCCAAGACCCGCCGTACCGGTATCTGTGGCGCTGCGGAATGTCTGCTGATCCACCGTGATATTGTCGACACCATTGGCCGAGATGTGCTGACTGCTCTGGCGGCAGCGGGGGTGGAAATCCATGCCGCTGGTGGGTTGACCGGACCTGAGGGAATGTCCCCTGCAGGAGAGGACGATTGGGGCAAGGAGTTTCTGGACAAGGTGATTGCTGCAAAGCCGGTGGCAGGTATTGAGGATGCAATCGAACATATCCGCAAATATCATTCCCAGCATACAGACTGCATCATCACTGAGGATGAAGCGGCTGTGAGCCAGTTCTTTGCGGAGCTGGACAGTGCCATTCTGATGCATAATGCCTCGACGCAGTTTGCGGATGGCGGTGAGTTTGGCATGGGGGCTGAGATCGGCATTGCCACCGGCAAGATGCATGCGCGTGGACCTGTCGGCGCCGCCCAGTTGACCAGTTTCAAATATCTGGTGCGCGGCGATGGAACGATCCGCTCTTAAGTCATAAGTATCTTGTGAATAAAGTAAAAAAGCCCCAATCTGACGATTGGGGCTTTTTCATTCTGTCCGACAGTAAAGCCGAGATCAGAGCATAAGTTGCCTAGAACCAGACTGTGATCTTTTCTTCAGTATGATCAAATCCAACCTTCCGGTCAGCCTCCTGGGCGGCGACGGGAAGCATGGCAAATTGCACCTGTGCGGGGGCGAGGTTTGCCGAGGTATCGCTGGCGTCTAGATAGCCCCAGAGCGGAGCTTCCACGTTGATCTTGCGGCCTTCGCCGGCCACGGTCCATTTTCCAGCATCGCAAGAGATCGAAATCATGCCGCCATAGGGCAGGGCGGTCTCCAGGCACAGCGCTGCAAGAAAGGCCATGCGGACTTCACTGCGGCTGCATCCCTCGGAATGGTCCCATTGGAACTTCAACCGGCCTGCTTTGCTGATGTCATCCAGAACCGATACAATTTCGGCCCGGCCCATCTGCTGGTCGCCGGCGGCGCCAAAGGCAATGCGGAAAAACCGGATGCGGGCATTGGCGTTGAGCACGCTGTCGGAAATCAATTCCAGCTCAGGGCCGACCATTGCACCGGACATCGCCAAGAGCTCTAATCCGTTGTTGATGGCACCGACAGGGCTGATCAAATCGTGACAAATTCTGGACCCTATCAAAGCGGCCAAATTGGCGGTATCTACGGCCATAACATTCCTCCGAATTGGGCCCATCACATGATCGACCTCAATGCATTTCTAGCCCCCGGCATGCGTGTGAAACATCCGGACTATCCTGAATGGGGACCGGGTGAGGTCCAATCCAACGCAGGTGGCAAAATTACTGTCAATTTCCCAGACCAGGGAAAACTGGTCTTCGATGGGGCGCGTGTCCCCTTGATTCTAGTGAATGAGGCTTAACGGTTTATGAATAGTTAAGAAACCCCGGAGAGTTTTACGAAAACCTTGCCTATTACGCCCCTCGCGGTCTATCAGCGGCGCGAACGGATCAATGAAAGCCCTGGTACATGGCTGACAGCCCAGCAGAATTCACCGTCTCTTTGGCCAAAGATGAGACCGACCTGAGGGAGGCTCAGGCGCTTCGCTATGAAGTCTTTGTGAGCGAGATGGGGGCGGATGGCGCCCTGGTTGATCATCATGAAGGTCTGGAGAAGGACCAGTTCGATGCTTTTTGTGACCATATGATCATCCGCGAGACTGAGACGGGGCGCGTGGTTGGCGTTTACCGTCTGATGCGCAGCGATCAGGCGTTGGCGGCAGGGGAGTTCTATTCCGAATCCGAATACGATCTGGCGCCACTGACCAGCTCCGGGCGGAGATTGCTGGAGCTGGGGCGATCCTGCCTGCACCCCCAGTTTCGTGGCGGCACGGCTTTGTTTTACCTCTGGGCGGGCCTCAATGACTATGTGAGCGAACAGGGTATCGAGATCCTGTTTGGCACCGCAAGTTTTGCCGGCACCAACCTGGATGCATTGTCGGGCCCTTTGACCGTGCTGAACCAGGACTACCTGGCGCCAGAACCGCTTCGCTGCAGATCGCGCCGCTACCAGAGCATGGATCTGCTGCCTGCCGATGCCGTGGACCGCAAGCGGGCCATGGTCGACTGCCCGGCCCTGATCAAGGCTTACCTGCGCCTTGGTGGCATGGTGGGAGATGGGGCCTTTATTGATCACGACTTTAACACCACGGATGTTATGATGATCCTCGACACCGCCCGCATGACAGCACGGCAAAAACGCTTCTACAGCACCGATAAGGTCAAGGGATAACAGATGTCTGCGACCTGGAGTGAAGGCGAACCACCTGAGCCACTGCGGATCACCGCCCTTGGCGGGGTCCTAATCCTGCTACGTGCTAGTCTCCTGGGGACACTGGTGTTTGGCGGTTTGCTGCTCTTGCTGCTGGTGCGCTTAATAGAGCGGCCGCTTTGCGGACTGCACCGACCGGTCACGCCCTTTATTACTCAGTTTGTCTGCCGCAATGCCTTTCGTATCCTGGGGATTGGCTTTACGGCCCATGGCACCCTGATGAAACACCGCGGCGCTGTGGTGGCCAATCACACCTCCTGGCTGGATATCTTTGCCCTCAACGCCAAAAAGCGGATCTACTTTGTCTCCAAGGCCGAAGTGGCCGCCTGGCCTGGCATCGGCTGGCTGGCGCGCGCCACCGGAACCGTCTTTATCGAACGCAACCGGGCCCGCGCCAAGGAGCAGACCGACCTGTTTGAGGCCCGCCTCATGGCTGGGCATAAGCTGTTGTTTTTCCCCGAAGGCACCTCCACCGACGGGCTGCGGGTTCTTCCCTTTAAAACAACGCTTTTTGCCGCCTTCTTTGGCGATCACCTGCGCGATATTTGTTACATCCAGCCGGTTTCGGCGGTGTTTCATGCCCCCAACGGGGCTGAGCAGCGGTTTTACGGATGGTGGGGTGAAATGGAGTTTGGCCCACATCTGCTGAAAACCCTGGCCTCCCTGCGTCAAGGGCGGGTTGAGCTGACCTATCATACGCCGCTGAAGGTGAGTGATTTTCCCCACCGCAAGGCCTTGGCTGCGGAGTGTGAGCGCGTGGTACGGCAAGGCCATGCTGAGATGCGCAATTAGCGCTTGCAGGCAAGGCAATCCTGGCCTATACGCGCGCCATCAAACCCGCAGGTGGGGTTTGGCCTGTCTGGGGGAGAAATCCCTAAATGGGCCGCCGGTTGGAGCAGATGCTCTGAACCCCCACCGAGGACTGAAACCGGAAACAAGGAATATTAGCATGGCTCTTCCCGAGTTCACCATGCGCCAGCTGCTGGAAGCAGGCGTACACTTTGGTCACCAGACACAGCGCTGGAACCCACGTATGGGCCCATATATCTATGGCGCGCGTAACGGCATCCACATCATGGACCTGACACAGACCGTTCCAATGCTGGACCAAGCTCTGCAAATTGTTCGTGATACCGTTGCCAAGGGCGGCCGCGTTCTTTTTGTTGGTACCAAGCGTCAGGCCGCAGGCCCCATCGCTGAAGCCGCTGAGAAATCCGCTCAGTACTACATGAACCACCGCTGGTTGGGCGGCACCTTGACCAACTGGAAAACTGTTTCCCAGTCGATCAAGCGTCTGAACGAAATCGACGAGAAGCTCGAAGGTGGTGCCGAAGGCCTCACCAAGAAAGAGCGCCTGGGCATGGAACGTGACCAGCAGAAACTGCAGGCCTCCCTCGGCGGTATCGCCGAAATGGGCGGTGTTCCTGACCTGCTTTTCGTCATCGACGTGAAAAAAGAAGCACTGGCCATCGCCGAAGCCAAAAAACTGGGTATCCCGGTTGTGGCAGTTGTCGACACCAACTGCTCCCCTGATGGCGTTGACTTTGTGATCCCAGGTAACGATGACGCATCGCGCGCCATCAACCTGTATTGCGATCTGGTTGCACGTGCTGCTCTGGACGGCATGTCCGCTCAGCTGGGTGCTGCCGGTGTTGATCTCGGCGCCCTGGAAGATGCGCCTGTAGAAGAAGCTGTTGCTGAATAAGCATCCAGCCTCACTACTTGTCACAGATTTGACATGCGGGGCAGGGTATCACCTGCCCCAATTCCGTTTTGATTTGAGGAGAGCCTAAAGATGGCAATCACAGCTGCACTCGTTAAAGAACTGCGCGACTCCACCGGCGCCGGCATGATGGACGCCAAAAAAGCGCTGACCGAAACCAATGGCGACATGGAAGCCGCCGTTGATTGGCTGCGCACCAAAGGTCTGGCCAAAGCGGCCAAAAAATCCGGTCGTACCGCAGCAGAAGGCCTGGTGGCCGTTGTTGTTGATGGCGGCAAAGGTGTTGCGGTTGAAGTGAACTCTGAAACCGACTTTGTTGGCAAAAACGCTGAATTCCAGGAAATGGTTGGCGGTATCGCCAAGGTTGCCCTGGGTGTTGCGGACGTTGACGCGCTGAAAGCTGCTGACATGGGCGGCAAGTCCGTCGAGGCCGTGATCACCGCCAAGATCGCCACCATTGGTGAGAACATGTCGGTGCGCCGCATGGCTGCGCTGGAAGGCGAGACCGTGATCTCTTACGTCCACAATGCCGCAACCGCTGGCATGGGCAAAATCGGCGTATTGGTCGCAATGACCGGTGGCAATGAGGCATTCGGCAAGCAGGTTGCAATGCACATTGCAGCTGTTAACCCTGCCGCTCTCTCTGAGGCCGACATGGATGCTTCGGTTGTTGAGAAAGAAAAGCAGGTTCAGATGGATATCGCACGCGAATCCGGTAAGCCTGAGGCCGTCATCGAGAAGATGATCGTTGGTCGCATGAAGAAATTCGTCGCCGAAGCCACTCTGCTGAACCAGGCCTTTGTTGTGAACCCTGACCTCACTGTGGAAGCCGCTGCAAAAGAAGCAGGCGCGACCATCACCGGTTTTGTGCGTCTGGAAGTTGGCGAAGGCATCGAAGTCGAAAAAGAAGACTTCGCAGCTGAAGTTGCAAAAGCTGCCCAAGGCTAAGCTTTTACAAAGCGACAGAATTTAGGGGCTGGCGGTTTTCCGTCAGCCTCTTTTTTTGTTTGGCGGAGTTTGATCAAACAAAGGGGGGTAGAATGTGCGGAAGTGACAGAAGGCAACGCAAAGCAGGCCAATGAACCAAAGCGCGCAATGTACCAAGACCCATCTACTGGCGCTTTGACTTCGCCTTAAAAGCGGGAGGGAGCCTTGGGAAATGGTACAATTTGGACAGCAGGTCGAACTGGCACCAAGACGTAGGGTAAAGGGAGGGAGGGGAGACGAGAGGCCCCATTGATGGGGATGGATGGGACCCCTCTTTAACACGGTACTGGCGTGGAAAAATACACGCCAGAAACCGAACAGGTCTGAGAGCCCTGGTATTGCAAGGATCATTTCCCAAAGTTCCTAGGCTAAAGCCACCACTCACGGAACAGCTATATTCTGCCTGAAATAGCGCAATGAGTGTAGTAGTGTTTTCCTTACCCGAATAGCGCACTCTTCCCCTAGGGAAGGTTCCCCTTTTACGCGAAGAGTGCGCATCCAACATTTTAGCGCTCTGAGAGCCTTCTTCTCGTGACTAAGATTACTAGTTTTCAAGCACATACATCTGGTTTTGCAGAGCTGCTTTTAGAACTGCCTGCGCACTGGTTTCGACCGACAGCGAAGCCCGCGCCAGACGCAGATGCTTTTCAACTGTGGCCGAGGTCAGCCCCATGAGCAAAGCAATATCCTGGGTGGTTTTTCCGTCGCCAACCCACTCCAGGGCTTCGCGCTGACGGCTGGTGAGGCTGCGATTCGGGGGGTCATAGGGCAGGGTCAGAATTTTGAGATGAACCACATTATTCATCAGCACGATATCCTCACCGTGCTCTTGCCACATTTCGTCCAACTCGCTTTGGCTACTCCCGGGCTTTGCCGCCAGCGAGATTGCACCTTTGTAGCGTTTGGAGGCCGAGAAGAAGCTGATTGTATAACCAGCGTTCAACTGCATGCGCTCATTGAATTCAATTACTTGTTTGGCACCCGGGCTAAGCTGCCCGTCTTCAAGCAATTCCCGGATCTTGGTCCAACTGCCGGCGCCTTCATTCTCCAACGCCCATAGCACCATTGGTGCCTGGCGATAGAGGCCCTGATGCAGAAAGCCAGAGATGTATTTTTGGTCATGATTTGTGAGGATAACAAAATCGTCCGGGTCGCCCAGCGAGGTTTCAGTCTTGAACCGCGTATAGCCGTAGATGAGCCGGTCAAACCCGTATTCTTCCATTTTCAAGACATGGGTGTGCCAGAGCTCCTCCAGGCTTTTGGCGCCGGAAACAAAGTGAAGGTAATCCAACATTGTCATGCGGTTGCACCGTCTACTTGAGATAACTTCTGCACCAGGGCATCAATCGCCATCAAATAGCCCTGCCTGCCAAAACCGCAGATCTGGCCTATTGCAGCCCTCGCGATATAGGACTGGTGGCGAAAGCTCTCACGGGCATGGATATTGGACAGGTGGACCTCAACAGTCGGGATCTCAACCGAGAGAATGGCATCCATCAGTGCGATGGAGGTATGGGTGTAGGCACCAGCGTTCAGGATAATCCCGGCATGTTTACCGCGGGCCGCATGAATGGCGTCCAGCAAAGCCCCTTCGTGGTTTGATTGCAAACACTCAACCTGAAATCCGGATTTCCTGCCATGTTCAACACAGGTTTCTTCCAGCATTTCGAGGGTTTCTGGCCCGTAAACTTCGGGTTGTCGGGTCCCAAGTAGGTTAAGATTTGGACCGTTCAGTACTAATAAACTCTGCATTACACTTCTCCTAAATTCAGGTTTAAGCTGAAACAGTTGGTTTGCACAGGGAAAGCGATGTGAATCAGCACGGTTTTACATGCAGTATGTTGCTATTTTCGCACGAAAAAAGACGAGCATCCAGGCGGTCTGCTCGTCTTGTTGTTGGCCCTAATTCGCGCGCTAGCTATTGGTCAGGATGACTTTGCCCATGACCCGTCTGTCCTGCATCATCTCCAGCGCCTTGGCTGCTTCTGTCATCGGCAGGACTTCACAGATCTGCGGCTTGATCTTGCCTGCGCCATAAAGTGTCTGCAGCTCGGCCATGTTCTCGGCATGCCCTTTGGGGTCACGAAAGACCGAGGCCCCCCAGAAAACCCCCTGGATGTCACAGCCCTTTAGCAGCGGCAGGTTCAGCGGGATTTCAGGGATACCAGCTGGGAAGCCCACTACCAGGTAACGCCCCAACCAGGCCATGGAACGCAGGGCTGGTTCTGCGTAATTCCCGCCCACCGCGTCATAGACGACATCTACACCAGATTTTCCGGATAATTCTTTGATACTTTTGGAGAATGCCTTTTGTGCGTCACGCCCCATTTCCCGATCATAGACCAGAGTTTCATCTGCGCCGATCTCAGCACAAAAGGCGGCCTTTTCCTGTGAAGACACCGCTGCAATCACTTTTGCCCCCATGGCTTTTCCCAACTCAATCGCCGCAGCGCCAACCCCGCCGGCAGCGCCCAAAATCAACAGGGTCTCACCGGGCTTCAACTGCGCCCGATCTTTGAGGGCGTGATAAGAGGTGCCATAGGTAAAGACAAAGCCCGCCGCCTGTTCAAAAGGCATTGCTTCGGGGAATTTGACCGCCTGATTGGCCGCCACACAGATCTGGGTGGCAAAGCCACCGTGCCCCGTCAGTGCTAGCACCCGCTCGCCGATCTCATAGCCGCTGACGCCTTCACCCAGGGCCGCCACAACACCAGAAATTTCACCACCTGGCGCAAAGGGGCGTGGCGGTTTCATCTGGTAGAGATCTCGAATGATCAGCGTATCGGGGAAGTTGACACCTGCCGCCCGGATATCAACCAACAACTCGCCTTTACCGGGGGTGAGGTCCGGTTGATCACTCCAGACCAGCGTTTCGGGTCCACCGGGAGTGGTGCTTAGCATAGATTTCATCGTCTTCGCCCTTCTGGCAGCACGGAGGCAGCCTGGTGTTTCCTAAAATTACGTAAAGTCTTCTGCCGCTCAGGCGCGTTGTCAATGGCATAGCGAAATGTAATTCTACATTGTGAAACCGCCTGACGCCACGGGAGGCTCTGGGAGGCGGGGTTGAGGAGAAATATGACCATGGGTGAAGTTGACGCGGAAGGCGATCTGGCTGAATTTCGTCGCGAGGTACGGGACTGGCTAGAGACCAATTGCCCGCCAGAAATGCGCGATGGCGCGGCCGGAGAGGACGCAATCTGTTGGGGAGGGACCACCTGGACCTTTACCTGTGACGCACAAAAGACCTGGCTTGACCGTTGTGCGGCACGTGGATTTACCGTGCCTACATGGCCAAAACCCTATGGTGGCGCTGGACTTAGCCGGGATGAAGACAAGATCCTGAAGGAAGAGATGCAGGCCATTGGCGCGCGCTCTCCACTGGATAGCTTTGGCATTTGGATGCTGGGCCCGGCGCTTTTGAAATTTGGCAGTGAAGAGCAGAAATTGCACTTCTTGCCGCCAATTGCCCGGGGTGAGATCCGCTGGTGCCAGGGCTATTCTGAACCCGGCGCCGGATCTGATCTGGCCGGGGTGCAGACCCATGCGGCGGACCAGGGTGAGACCTGGTTGGTCAACGGGCAAAAGATCTGGACCTCTTACGCGGATCGTGCGGATTGGATCTTTGCCCTGCTCAGAACCGACCGTGAGGCCAAGAAACACCTCGGGATTTCCTTTGTGCTTATGGATATGCGCAGCCCCGGCATTACCACCCGGCCGATCCGGCTGATTTCTGGTGCCTCGCCCTTTTGCGAGACCTTTTTTGAGGATGTCGAGGTGCCAAAGCACCAAGTGGTCGGCACCATCAACCGCGGCTGGGATGTGGCGAAATACCTGCTCACTCATGAACGCGAGATGATCAGCAATGGCGGGAATGTCATGGGCTCAGGGCGGGCTCTGGGGGCGGTACTGTCTGATAGCGAAACAGGTGAAAGCGATCCGGTGTTGCGCGGCGAAGCCATGCGGGCCGAGGTAGACAGCCTGGCGCTGGAGATGACGCTGGAACGCTACAAGGACCAGGCCGAAGGGGGCCAGGGTGTTGGGGATGCCTCTGCCATGTTGAAATACATGGGCACAGAGCTGAACAAGAAACGGCTGGAGCTAGAGATGGCTGCTGACGGTTCCGCCGGCCTGACCTGGGCGGATACTGCGGCCTCTTCCTGGCTGCGGACCAAAGCCAACTCGATCGAAGGGGGCACCTCTGAGGTGATGCTCTCCATTATCAGCCGTCGCATTTTGAACCTTCCAGGATAAGAACCATGGCAAAACTCATTCAAACAGAGGAAGAAACCCTCCTGTCAGAGGCAGCCCATGGGTTCCTCTCCAAATCGGCTCCGGTGTCGCGCCTGCGCGAGATGCGGGATGCTGGCAAACGCAACGACCCTGAGCTGTGGCAAGAAATGACATCGGCCGGATGGGCAGGTGTACTGGTACCCGAAGCGGCTGATGGCTCTGATATGGGCCATGCCGCAGCCCATGTTCTGGCCCGCGAGATGGGGCGCAACCTGACGGTCAGCCCGTTTTTGAGCACCGCCGTTATGGCCGCCACCCTGTTGCGACAGCTCAGCGATGAGGCCACAACCGAAAAGCTCAAACAGATAGCTGCGGGTGGGCTTACCTATGCGCTAGCGCTGGATGAAAGCGCTAAGTTTTCGCCCGAACAGGTTGAACTCACGGCAGAAAAACGTGGAAACGGCTATGTCTTGAAGGGGCAAAAGCGATTTGTTGTTGACGGCTGCCAGGCGGATCGTGTCCTGGTTTTGGCCAAAAGTGATGAAGGGCTGTGCCTGTTTGATCTCTCCAACAAATCTCCGGGCCTGACTCAGAAGGCATTGGAAATGATCGACAGCCGCGATGCGGCAGATCTGATGTTTGACGATGTGGAGGTCTCGGGCGAGGCCCTGCTAGGCGAGGTTGGCAGAGGCTATGAGTTGCTGAAACCGGCGCTTGAGGCCGGGCAGGCGGCGCTAGCGGCTGAAACCACCGGACTGGCGGAAGCGGCTTTTGCCCTGACCACCGACTACCTGAAAGAGCGCAAGCAGTTTGGCATCACCATTGGCAGTTTTCAGGCCCTGCAACATCGCGCCGCGCATATGTGGTGTGAGATCGAGCTCACCCATTCTGCGGTATTGAATGCCGGCCGCATTCTCGACGAGAACCCGGAGCAGGCCACACTGGCGGTTTCTGTCGCCAAGGCCCGCGCAACGGATACAGCCCAGAAATCGGTGCAGGAAGGTGTGCAGATGCACGGAGGCATTGGCATGACCGATGCCTTTGACATGGGGTTTTACATGAAACGCGCAAGGGTCGCAGCCGAATGGCTGGGTGACTATGGCTACCACGCGGGGCAGGTTGCCCAATTGCGCGGCTTCTAAGGAGAATTGAAGATGCAGGATCTGTTTACACTCAATGGCAAAACCGCGCTGATCACGGGGGGCGCAACCGGAATTGGACGCATGGCCGCCGAAGCCATGGTGCGGGCTGGCGCGCGGGTCTTGATCGCCTCGCGCAAGGGGCATGCCTGCGAAGCCGTAGCTGCAGAACTGAACGCCCTGGATGCACCGGGAACCGCCGAAGGCTTTGCCGGGGATGTCGGCTCTGAGGAGGGGATCGAAGCCCTGGTTGCAAAGGTTAAATCCCGAAGCCAACAGCTTGATATCCTGATGAATAACTCAGGCATTACCTGGGGTGCGGAACTGAAGGACTTCCCCCATGCTGCCTGGGAAAAGGTGATGAACGTCAATGTTACTGGTGTCTTTGACCTGACCCGCCGATTGCTGCCGATGCTGATCCAAAGCGGCGAGCTGGGGGATCCGGCCCGGGTGATCAACGTGGGTTCCGTCATGGGAGAGGTCCCAATGGGAGATGGGGCCTATAGCTACGCGGCCTCCAAAGCGGCTGTCATCCATATGTCCAAAATCCTGGCCAAGGAGCTGGCCCATAAACATGTAACAGTAAATGCCCTGGCGCCAGGTCCCTTTGTGTCAAAGATGACCGCCTTTGCCACGGGGGACGAAGAAAAACGTGCGAAGGTCGGTAAAGATGTGCCTCTAGGCCGGGTTGGCTGCTACGAGGATATTGCCGGATCGGTCCTGTTCCTTAGCGGTAAGGGCGGCGCCTATGTCACCGGCTCCGTGGTGCCAATCTCGGGCGGTATCAATGTTATGTCTGGCCAAAATATCTTTGCCAGCGCAATGGAATAAACAGGTCATGTTTGACCTGCAAATTACTGAAGTTAGGAAGAAATGATGTCTTCATCGAATGAGCACCTGCCTAAGGCGCTGCAGGGGCTGCGGATCCCGCTGATTGGCTCCCCATTGTTTATCATCTCGGTGCCCGAACTGGTGATTGCCCAGTGTAAGGCCGGGATTGTCGGCGCCTTTCCTGCCTTGAATGCGCGCGAAGGCGAGGGCGATCCGATCCTGCTGGAAGCCTGGCTGAAGCAGATCACCGAGGAACTGGATCGTCACAATCAGGAAAACCCAGACCAGCCCGCCGCGCCTTTTGCAGTGAACCAAATTGTCCATCGCTCCAACACCCGGCTGGAGCGTGACCTGGAGATCTGCAACCGCTGGAATGTGCCAATCTGGATCACCTCGCTTGGCGCCCGCCCGGAGGTGAACGAGGCCGCGCATTCCTGTGGTGGTGTTGTGCTGCATGACGTGATCAACAATACCTTTGCCAAAAAGGCCATTGAGAAGGGCGCTGATGGTCTGATTGCCGTGGCGGCCGGCGCTGGTGGCCATGCCGGTCAGCAGTCTCCCTTTGCACTGATCCGCGAGATCCGCAGCTGGTTTGATGGCCCCTTGGCCCTGTCCGGCGCTATTGCCAGCGGCGAGGCGCTTTTGGCAGCGCGCGCTTTGGGTGCCGATTTTGGCTATGCGGGCTCTCCGTTTATTGCCACCCATGAGGCCAATGCCCAGCAGGAATACAAGCAGATGATCGTCGATAGCGGCGCTGATGACATTGTGTATTCTTCTTTGTTTACGGGTGTTTCAGGGAACTACTTGAAAAAGTCAGTCGTCAACGCCGGCCTGGACCCCGACAATCTGGAGAGCGCAGATTCCACTTCCATGAACTTCGGCAGTGGCTCGTCCAAGCCTAAGGCCTGGAAAGAAATCTGGGGATCGGGTCAGGGGATTGGCGATGTCAAATCCATCTGTTCGGCAGGTGAACTGGTGGACCGTATTGCCGGTGAGTACCAGGCAGCCGGTACAAAACTGGCCAGCGAGTTCAACAGCTAAAAATGGCTGAACTGTTGATTGTTCGCCATGGTCAGGCGTCCTTTGGGGCGGATAACTATGATGATCTGAGCGACCTGGGGCGGCAACAATCGCGCGCCCTGGGGGACACCCTGCGCGGGCTCGACTGGATCCCGGACCGGATGATTACCGGCAGCCTGATGCGGCAAAAGCAAACCCTGGAGGAAATGGGGTTTGACGGGACTGCAGAAGAACATGCCGGGTGGAATGAATATGATTTTCACGATCTGCTGCACAGCCGTTTTGGCGGTCAGGCGCCGCGGGATGTCATCACTGACCGTAAGACGCATTTCCGTGCGTTGAAGGAAACACTGGCTGAATGGCAGAGGGGGGGCATAGCGCAGGCGCGCGAAAGCTGGGAGGCCTTCTGCAATCGCGTAGAGCAAGCCCGGCAAGAGGCCGTTTCATCTGGGGCGGAGCGCGTATTGGTGGTAAGTTCTGGGGGCGCCATTGCGCGACTGGTTGCTGCCAGTCTGACCCTGCCCAATGATCAGATGATCGCACTGAACCTACAGATAAAGAACACATCTACCAGCCGATTTGTATTCTCAAAGGAGAAGTTTTTTCTCCATGAATTCAACTCCGTGCCGCACTTTCATAATCAGGAGCGTGCGGCTCTTATGACCTATAGCTGACGGGAGCAGAAGATGAGCACAAAGACCCAGACCCTGGATCAAGAGGCCGTTGGCGCCTATCTTCGCGGGCGCTTGCCCGGGTTTGACAGCGATTTTGAGGTGGTAAAGTTTGAGACCGGGCAGTCCAACCCAACCTTTATGTTGAAAACCCGTGCAGGAAACTATGTGTTGCGCCGTAAACCGCCGGGCGTTTTGCTAAAATCTGCCCATGCGGTTGACCGTGAATTCCGGGTGCAACAGGCGCTGGCGGCTACGGATGTCCCGGTGGCAAAGATGCATTTGCTCTGTGAAGACGATGATGTCTTGGGCTCGTCCTTTTATGTGATGGATCACGTCGCGGGCCGCAATATCACTGATCCCCGGATGAAGGATGCGGATCCGCAGACTCGTGCAGGTGTTATAGATGAAATGAACCGAGTGCTGGCCACGCTGCACCAGGTCGATATCGATGCGGTTGGGCTTTCGGATTACGGCCCGCCCGGAAACTATTTTGAGCGCCAGCTGGCACGTTGGACCAAACAATATCGCGCATCGGAAACCGAAACCATTCCGGAAATGAACGAGCTGATCCAAGCCCTTGAAAAGGCGATGCCAAAAGATGACGGGCAGCGCGGATTGGTGCATGGGGATTATCGGATCGACAATATGATCTTTGCCAGCGATGGAACAGCCTGCCAGGCGGTATTGGACTGGGAATTGTCGACGATCGGCCATCCCTATGCCGATCTGGCCGGGGTCATTATGCAATGGCAGATGCCCCCGGGTGACGAAGGTCGTGGCCTTGCCGGGGTCGATCGGGCGGCACTTGGGCTGCCCTCGGATCAGGCCTTTATCGAGAGCTACTGCAAGCGACGCGGGTTGCAGGGGATTGACCACTTTGGCTTCTACCTCTCCTTTAGCTTTTTCCGCATGGGTGCTATCTTGCAGGGGGTGCTGAAGCGCGCCTTGGATGGCAATGCCTCAAACCCGGAGCGCGCCGTCAAACTTGGTGGATTTGTCTCACTTTTTGCCCGTAGTGGCTTGGAAGCGCTTAACAAATAGCCTTTGAAATTTTGAACGAATGCGGGCAAAACCTGCCTGCATTCGTTTACTTCTTTTGGCTATATAACCCCTTTCATAGCGCTATGCGTGGTTCTACGTAGTTCTTTGCCCTCGACCAGGGAGATGGGGCTGCGCAATATGTCAATCAAAGCCTTCGGACACAGAAGGCAGTTTCTGAGCGAAGGAGAGCCTGGATGACAGAAAGTGACACCCTCAGCACACGGGACCTTGGGGATGGGATTGTTGAGCTGCAATTGGGCCGTGCTCCGGTCAATGCGCTGAGTGCAGAATTCCTGATGGAGTTTGCCGATCTGATCACTCGATTGGGCGATGATGATGCCGTGCGTGCAATTATTTTGACAAGCCCTTTCAAAGTGTTTTCCGCTGGACTTGACCTTAAGGAGGCTCAGGATTTTGACATTGAACAGCAGCATGCCATCGTCCGTGGGCTGAATGAGGGCTTTCTGGCGCTCTATGCCTGTCCCAAACCCGTGGTTGCATCTGTGAGCGGCGCAGCCATTGCTGGTGGGTTGTTCTTTGTGCTCGCCAGTGATCGCCGGGTTGCCATGACCAAATCCTCTTTTGGGCTTGCAGAAGTCCGCGTCGGGGCGGATTTCCCTGTCGGGCCGCTGGAGATCGCCAAGGCAACACTGGATTCCGATACCCAGCGCCGGTTGATGCTGACGGGACAGCCAATTGGCTCCATCGCGGCGCGCAACTTTGGCTTTATAGATATCATCGCAGAGGATCAGGAAGATCTGACGGCCTTTTCCTTGTCTGAGGCCCGTAAACTGGCTGAGCTGCCCTCGATTGCCTATGCCTCAATCAAACAGCAACTGCGCGGAGAGACCATCGCAAAGATCAAAACGGCATTGGGTGAGGGCGTGAACAGCCCCGAAGGTGGCTGGTTCAACAGCGAGACCAAGCCAGCAATGCAGCGCATGATCGATCAGGGATAGTCGGAAAACGACGCAAAGGGAGGGCAGGGGCAATGGATCAGACACGGCTTGAGAATTTAAAGAAATGGCAGCAACGCTATGTGGATCATAGAAAATATGCAGGTAGCTCACTGCTGATCAACCAGGGCGGAGTTGAGCAATATTTCCACGCAGCAGGTCGGCGGAACCTGGAAGAAAACCTCGACTTCACCCGCGATACCCTGGTCCGGATCTATTCCATGACCAAGCCTGTGACCTCGGTTGCGCTGATGATGCTGGCCGAAAAGGGCTTGTTTCACCTTGATGCACCGGTGTCCGATTTCATTCCTGAGTTCGGTGAAATGCAGGCTCTGGTTCCCGGTGCGACCTCGATCGAGCAAACCGAGCCTTCCCGCGCGCCAACACTGCATGAGTTGCTGACCCATACCTCTGGTTTGAGCTATCCATTCAATCCCGGTGTTCTGTCACAAGCGATGGATCGCGAACAGCTGATGTTCAAACCAAATCAGGGTGATCTGGGCAAGATGGTCGCCCATCTGGCCAGCTATCCTTTGGCCTTTCAACCAGGCAGCCGCTGGGAGTATTCAGTTAGCATTGATGTGCTTGGTCGGGTGGTTGAAGTTGTTTCTGGTCAAACACTTGCAGAGTTCTTTGAAACCGAAATCTTTCAGCCTTTGGGAATGACGGAAACCGGATTTCGGGTGCCGCGCCAGGCCGGTAACCGCTTTGCCTCACTTTACACGCCCCTGTCGGGGGACGCCATGGCGCTCAATTCCGCCCAAAAAGGTGGTGAAACACTGCGCCTGACGGATCTCTATGGCGGATCACCATTTGAGACCGCAGATATGATGTCGGGCGGCGGTGGTTTGGTTGGAACCATTGATGACTACATGCGTTTTACCGAGATGCTCCGTCAGCGCGGGCGTGGCAAGGATGGCTATATCATCGCACCCAAAACCCTTGATTTTATGATGCAAAACCACCTGCCCGGTGACATTGCCTCGATGGGACCGCAAAGCTTTGCTGAGCAGCCGATGGAGGGCATGGGCTTTGGCCTCGGTGGGGCTGTGGTGCTGGATCCAGCCCGTGCGCGTTGCCCGGGTTCCGTTGGTGATTTCAGCTGGGGTGGTATGGCCTCAACCTTCTTTTGGGTGGATCCGATCCTGGATCTTTCGGTTGTCTTTTTCACCCAGCTTTCCCCCTCCAGCTCGTATCCCGCACGGGCCGAACTCAAAGCCCTGGTGCATGGAGCACTTATGAAATGAACGAAAATCCGATCCTCTGGACCCCAACTGCAGAACGCGCAGAGGCCAGTCAACTGGCAGCCTACCAAAACTGGCTCAGGCAGACCAAAGGGCTGGAATTTGCCAGCTACAACGAGTTGTGGAGCTGGAGTACAACGGATCTGGAAGCCTTCTGGCAATCCATCTGTGACTATTTTGACCTCAAGTTTTCCGCCACAGCCAGCACTGTTTTGGCAGACCGCAAGATGCCCGGCGCAAAATGGTTCCCTGGCGCGCAGTTGAACTGGGCTGAAAATATTCTTTCCGGTCGGGGTGTTGATGAGGGAAATCAGGCTCTTATTGTGCATTCCGAAACCTTTGGTCGCTCAGAACTCAGCTGGGTTGAGCTCCGCGCCCAGGTCGCAAGCCTAGCGTCGCATCTACGGGATATGGGGATCGGGCAGGGCGACCGTGTGGCAGCTATCCTGCCCAATACCGAAAGCGCCATTATCGCCTGCCTTGCGGCGAGCAGCCTAGGCGCCATTTGGTCGCTTTGCGCGCCGGATATGGGCCATGTGGCAATTCTCGATCGGTTCCGGCAGATCAAACCTAAGGTGTTGATCTATCAAGACAGCTATCTGCATGGCGGCAAAGAAAACGGTCGACAAGATGAGATGGCTAAGGTTGTGGCGGGTTTGCCAAGCCTTGAACACCATATCTATGTCGCCACAAATGATCTGCCGGCCCCAACCGGGTCTGTGGCCTGGTCAGGCTTGCTGAACACTGCGGCAGAGCTGAGCTTCGCCCAGGTGGATTTTGATCATCCGCTGTGGATCGTCTACTCTTCTGGCACCACCGGCAACCCAAAGCCGATTGTGCATGGCCACGGTGGTATTTTGCTGGAAGGAAGCAAACAGTCGCTTCACCTTGATCTGGCTCCAGGCAGCCGATTTTGCTGGCTGACCTCCTCTGGCTGGGTGATGTGGAACCTGCAACTTGGCGCTTTGGGGCAGGGAGTCACGGTCATGCTTTATGATCGCGCCCCTAACTATCCGGATATGCTGGATATCTGGCGCCGCGTTGCCGATGAAAGGATGAGTTATTTTGGCGCGGGTGCCGCGTTTTTCACCGCCTGTGCCAAATCGGGCATCGAGCCCGGCGCCAATTTGGATCTGACTTCTCTGGTCTCCTTGGGTGCTACCGGATCGCCGATGACATCGGATGGATATGATTGGGTGTACCGTTCTGTCAGCGCTGATATCTGGCTGGCGCCCGTTTCTGGCGGCACCGATTTCTGCGGCGCCTTTGTCGGCGGCAATGTCATGTTGCCAGTCCGAGCTGGTGAAATGCAGGCCCGCGCCCTAGGCAATGCGGTCCGCGCCTTTGATCCCTTCGGCGCCGAGTTGACTGGCGAAGTCGGCGAATTGGTCTGCACTGAACCTTTGCCTTCTATGCCCTTGTTTTTCTGGGGAGATGAGGATGGATCGCGGCTGCGAGAAAGTTATTTTGAGACCTACCCAGGTATCTGGCGTCACGGTGATTGGATCTCCTTCACTGCCGAAGGTGGTTCAGTCATCTATGGTCGCTCGGATGCAACGATCAATCGACGTGGCCTGCGCCTAGGCTCATCGGAAATCTACCAAGCCGTCGAGGCCTTGCCCGAGATCCAGGACAGTCTGGTTGTGGACTTGGAGTTCCTCGGCAAAGACAGTTTCATGCCGCTCTTTGTGGTTCTGACGGAACCAGGAAGCCTGGACGAAGGGCTGAAAGATCAGATTAAATCCTCGATCCGTGAGTTTGTCTCCGCCCGTTTTGTACCGGATGAGATAATCGAAGTCGCCGAAATTCCGCGAACCCTCTCCGGCAAAAAGCTGGAAGTTCCGGTGAAAAAGCTGCTACTTGGAGGGGATCCTGCAAAGGTTGTGAACCGGGACTCGATGGTGAACTCTGACAGTTTTGATCTGTTCATTTCTTATGCCAATGACCGAAAACATTAGAAAGATCTGCTAAATGACTGACGCTGGGAGTGTTCTTCTCAATCTTCTCGACCTAGAAGAGCTCGATACCAATCTCTACCGCGGGATTGGATCGGGCGGAGAAACGCCCATGCGGATCTATGGCGGTCAGGTCATCGCGCAGGCCCTGACGGCAGCTTACGCCAGTGTGCCCGAACGGCTGTGCCATTCGCTGCATGCCTATTTCATCCGCCCCGGAGACCCCAGCAAGCCGGTCATCTACGAGGTTGATCCGGCCCGTGATGGCGGCAGTTTCACAACGCGCAGGGTTACTGCGATCCAAAATGGTCGCCAGATCCTGAACCTGGCGGCCTCATTCCATCATCAAGAAGAAGGCTGGGTGCACCAGCATGAGATGCCGGACGTTCCAGCGCCTGATGGACTTTTGTCGCGCGATGAGGTGCATCTGCAACATGCCCATCGCATAGCAGAAGAACACCGCGCGGAGTTCATCCGGCCGCGGCCCTTCGAGATCCGCGATATTGAGCCACGTGACCCTCTGAATCCTGATAAAACAAGTGATATCAATCATATGTGGATCAGAATGGAAGCAGCTAAAGCGGCAGGGCCGCAGCTACAGCATGTGTTGATGGCCTATGCCTCCGACTTTGGCTTGCTAGGCTCGGCACTGCGGCCGCACGGGCTTACCTGGTATAAGCCCGAAGCGATGACTGCCAGTCTGGATCATGCCATGTGGTTCCATGCTCCGGTGCAATTCGACCAATGGCATCTTTATACGATGGATTCTCCTTTTGGCGGCGGTGGCCGGGGCTTCAACCGCGGCTCCATCTACACGCAGGATGGTCAGTTGGTCGCCAGCGTCGCCCAAGAAGGCCTGATGCGTCCAATCACTGGATAACAGCGCAGTTGAGCAGCGGGTTTATTTACCGGAGAACTTATCCCGCAGCTTTTGCATGCCGGTGATCCAACGACCATAATTGGCGGCTTTGGCCTGCATGTAGTCTTTTACTTGTGGATGCGGCAAGACCAGGAACTCGTTGTTTTCGATTGCTTTCACGCAATAGTCGGCGACAAGATCAGGCTCCAGCATTCCATCGAGGCTGGCAACGCTATCCTCAAACCCACGGGTCATTTCAGAACGCACCGCCTGTGGACATAGAACGGAAACGCCAAGGCCCTGATCGCCATAGGTGATGGCCAACCATTCGGCAAAACCCACTGCGGCGTGTTTGGTAACACCATAAGGTGCCGCGCCAATCTGGTTTAACAAGCCAGCTGCTGAGGCGGTGTTGAGCATGTAGCCACCGCCACGCTCCATCATCAGCGGAACCAGATGGCGCGCCGCCCAAACATGGGACATCACATTGATATCCCAAATCTTTTGCCATTCCTCATTGGAGACTTCAAAACCACCCATGGTGAGAATGCCGGCATTGGAGCAAAACAGATCAATTGGTGCAATGCTGTTTTCGACAGTATCAATCAACGCCTTGATACTGTCTTCGCTACTGGCATCGAGATGTAGAGCAACACCGCAGATGTGGGCAGCCGTGATCTTTGCGCCATCCAGATCGATATCAGCGCAGATCACATGGGCGGCGCCCAGATCCGCAAACTTCTGCGCAAGTCCTTTGCCGATGCCATTTGCAGCGCCGGTCACAACTATGCAACTACCTTTGATGTTCATTTCTACCGCCTTGTCTCTGGTTTTGTTGGAGAAAGGCTACTGTGCTTTACAGGGGCTGCCAATCCTGGGTGACGGAACGGAACATTGTTTATTTACATAATACCAATTATAGGCGCTACCTGTCGCAAATAGTTTGTGGGGTTAAGACACCTCTTGTTCAGACGCTGGATCCTTGCTTAGCCTTTCGAAGGCGCAGTTTTGCGACAGAAAAACTTCACCGGTAAGCTCCTCCAGGAAATGGCTCCGCTTCAACCGATCCATCACCGGCCCTTTAACCTCGGACAGATGCAGATTGACGCCTAGGTCAGAGAGTTGATGGTTGATTGCCTCCAGCGACTCCAAGGCACTGAGGTCGATTTCATTCACTGCTGAACACATCAGAACCACATGGCGCAACTGCCCACTGCCGCGGTGCACACGGTCAAGGATCAAATCTTCCATGCGACGGGCATTGGCAAAATACAGGCTTTCGTCAATTCTGAGCGTCACCAGTGATGGATCGGTATGCACCTGATGGCGATCAATATTTCTAAAATGTTGGCTGCCTGGCACCTGCCCGACCTCGGCCACATGTGGGCGCGATGTCTTCCATAGGAACAAAGCGACTGAAGTGACCACCCCGGCGCCTACCCCAATCTCGACCCCGATCAGAAGTGTCAGAACCACGGTGACAAAAACAGCTGCAAAATCGGCCCGTGAATAGCGCCAGGCGGTTTTGAGGATGGTGAGATCAACAAGCGATAGAACGGCCACAATAATGGTGGCAGCCAATGTCGCTGTTGGAAGGAAATACAGATATGGAGTCAGGTAGATAGCGGCCAAAGTTATTCCAATTGCAGTCAACGCGCCTGCCGCTGGAGTGCGCGCTCCGGCGTCGAAATTCACCACCGATCTGGCAAAACCGCCGGTTACCGCATAGCCGCCGGACAGGCCCGAGGCAATATTTGCCGCGCCAAGAGCAGTAAGTTCTTGATTGGGATCAATCTTCTGACGACGTTTGGCTGCCAAAGTTTGAGCGACAGAAACACTTTCGACATAGCCGATAATGGTAATCAGCACTGCAGGCCCAATCAGCGCGGTCAACACCGTGCTGTTCAGCTGCGGCAGTCCCATGGGCGGTAATCCAGTTGGCACCGCACCAACAACCGACACGCCAAGGGCGGGAAGATCCCCCCCCCAAGACAGGGCAATGGTGCCAATCACCGCAAAGACTGGCCCGATGCGAACGATGGTGCCTGCCATCTGTTTGGACAGGCCAAATTTGGCCTGCAACAGGTCCGACAATCCAAGGCGCAACCAGAACAAAAACGCCAAAACTGCAAGACCAAGAGTCAGCGTCACTAAATTGACCTGTCCCAGCCCCTGCCCCAATGAACTGAGTATCTCCAGCAGGTTATGACCAGAGGCTTTGACACCCAGTATGTGCTTTACTTGGCTTACTGCAATCAACAGGCCCGAAGCAGTGATGAAGCCGGCAATGACAGGATGCGACAGCAGGTTTGCAACCACGCCCAGTTTCAGGGCGCCCATGACCACCAGCAGCACACCTGACATCAAGGCCAAGACCGCCGAGGCCGCCACATAATCCGCCAGGGTTTCCAGCCCCAATGTGGACAGCGCCGAGGCCGACATCAGGGAAACGACGGCCACCGGCCCGACCGCTAACACCCGTGAGGTGCCAAAGATGGCATAGGCCACCAAGGGAAGGATCGAGGCATAGAGCCCTACTTCTGCGGGAAGTCCTGCGAGCAAGGCATAGGCCAATGACTGGGGGATCAGCATGATTGTGACAATCACCGCTGCAGTCACATCACCGCCCAGGTCTTTTCGGCTATAGGTGGAACCCCAATTCAGGATTGGGAAAAGCTTGTTCCACTGCGTTTTTGTCAGGAGCGTTTTTGTCATCTCTGCTCTCACCCTTTCCACGCCTGAAAGACGTAAGAGGTTTACATATTCATTTATTTATATGTTATGAGGTGAGAGTAAACCCCCCAGTGTCGATCAAGATGAAAGAAAGCCCTTCACATCGCGCTCGTACCGGGTTAAATTATTGTAAATATGCGTTTTTAACCGAATGCTATGCTGGAATGAACGCTCAACTTTGCGCTTTTGGGCGCTTATTTGCGCAAATCCGTAGGGTGATTTGTGCAAGGTGCCATCGGGCTGGGGGTGCTTCGAGCTAGATCGGCTCGCCCCCTTTGCGTCAATGTGAAGGCGCCCTGCTCTTTTGGCCGCTTCAGACATGTTTGCAAAACCACAAGGTGGTTGTCAGCTTTCCAGATCTGACATTGCAAATTCTCCATGCTTACCTCTGGTTTGGTAAGGTATTGACCTCCTCACATTCCCGAAGGTCTCTAGCTGAAATCACGCTCAGGCGTCTATTTATTGGCCTCTTTGCAATTTCAGAGCCGGTTTGCAGGCAGATCCTTTGCAAGATAGTGATTAAGAGTTTTGTATCCCAAACCACAGTGCAGATGCAGCGAGCCGATAAGAAATGCTTTGCAAATCTATCGTGGTTGAGGGGAAAACTGAAGGAATTGCATTATTGCAGGCTCATATTGCGCAAGCGCAATACTTGAAAGGAAACGGGCGAAGGATGGCCTGCCACCCCTCGCCCGCAAATCAGAACCAAAACAACTTGGCCTTAACTTAAAGCATCTTCTTTACTTAGAAAAACGCCTGCAACCCAGTCTGCGCCCGACCCAGGATCAGCGCATGAACGTCATGGGTGCCCTCATAGGTGTTAACAGTTTCGAGGTTCACCATGTGGCGGATCACGTTGAATTCCAGGCTGATGCCATTGCCGCCGTGCATGTCGCGGGCATGGCGGGCGATCTCCAGCGCCTTGCCGCAGTTGTTGCGCTTGATGATCGAAATCATTTCAGGCGCGGCATTGGCCTCATCCATCAGGCGACCAACGCGCAACGAGGCCTGCAACCCAAGGGTGATTTCGGTCTGCATATTGGCGAGCTTCAGCTGGAACAACTGGGTGTTGGCCAGCGGGCGACCAAATTGCGTGCGGTCCAGACCATACTGGCGCGCCGCATGCCAGCAGGCTTCGGCCGCCCCCATCGCGCCCCAGCTGATGCCATAGCGGGCACGGTTCAAACAGCCAAACGGACCTTTCAGCCCCTGCACATGTGGCAGCAATGCTTCGTCAGCAACTTCGACACCATCCATGACGATCTCACCAGTGATCGAGGCCCGCAGGGAAGCCTTGTTCTGGATCTTCGGCGCCGAGAGGCCCTTCATGCCTTTTTCCAGCACAAATCCGCGGATTTTGCCACCATGCTCGTCAGATTTGGCCCAAACAACAAAGACATCCGCGATAGGCGCGTTGGAGATCCACATCTTTGAACCTGTCAGCTTATAGCCGGTGGCGGTCTTTTCGGCGCGGGTTTTCATGCCAGCCGGGTCGGAACCTGCGTCGGGTTCGGTCAGACCAAAGCAACCAATCCATTCGCCAGAGGCCAGTTTGGGCAGGTATTTCTTACGCTGCTCTTCGCTGCCATAGGCATAGATCGGGTACATCACCAGAGAGCTTTGCACCGACATCATCGACCGATAACCACTGTCGACGCGTTCTACCTCGCGGGCAACCAAACCATAGGAGACATAGCCGCCGCCCAAACCGCCGTATTCTTCGGGGATGGTGGTGCCCAGCAGGCCCATTTCACCCATTTCGCGGAAGATCGCGGGATCAGTTTCCTCATTTTCATAGGCTGCGGTGACCCGTGGCTGCAGCTTTTCCTGGGCATAGGCCCGTGCAGAAGCGGTGATCATCCGCTCATCTTCAGTCAGCTGGTCGTCCATACGCAGAGGATCTTCCCAGGTGAAGCCCCCCAGGTCGGGTGCATCTTTGGCGCGCAGGCTTGGCTTATCAGTCATCTGAAGATCCTCATGATTGGATATGTGCGTGTGTTGCTCAATGATTAACAGCTGATTTGGCGAAAAAATAGCGAGACTTTGGCACTAAAACATGAGTAAAACTCATACATGCAACATCCCCGGCGATTCCTCCCCTCGATCTCTGCGCTGCGCGCCCTGGAAGCTCTGGACCGTCTCGGCAGTGCCTCCGCTGCAGCCGAGGAGCTTAGCCTGACGCAGGGGGCAGTTAGTCGGCAATTACAATCCCTTGAGGCGCAGCTTGGGGTCTCTTTGGTGCAACGTGACCGCAAGAAACTGCATCTGTCCCCGGAGGCGGAGACCTATGCCCGTGAGATCCGCGAGGCGCTGGACAAGATCACCCAGTCAACATTGCGGGTGCAAGCTGCACCTCTGGCTGGAACGCTGAATCTGGCGATCCTGCCGGCCTTTGGCATGCGTTGGCTGATGCCGCGTCTGCCAGAGTTTGCCCGCCGCCACCCTGATATCACCATCAATATGACCACCCGATTGCAGGCTTTTAGCTTTGGCAGCGAACCCATTGATGCAGCGATACATTTTGGAAATTCAGACTGGCCTGGAACGGATTCTATGCTGTTGAAGAGCGAACAGCTTTTGCCGGTTTGCAGCCCAGATCTGGTTCCAGTTGGGACTTACATCCCGCCTCAGAAAATTTTGAAAATGCCGCTTTTACATATTCAAACCCGTCCCACCGCCTGGGTAGATTGGTTTGAACTCCATGGGGTTTCCACCAGTCCTGAGTCATTGGGGGGAACAATGTATGATCAATTCTCAACAATAACCCAGGCCGCCCTGCATGGTCTGGGGGTGGCCTTGATGCCAGATTATCTGGTGGAACAGGATATCGCCACCGGTCGTTTGACCGGGCTCCAGCCACAGGCAACCGAGGCCGCAGGGGCCTATTACCTGGTTTGGCCCAAGACCAAATCGCGTGATCCGGCGCTCACAAAGTTCCGACAGTGGCTGGAGGGACAAGCTCAGCCAGAAGACCCGCTGCCACGCTAGGTTAATCAGACACCGTTGGAGGATGAAAAAGAAACGGGCGCCCAATGGCGCCCATTTTTACTTTATCTTCAATCGATTATCCGGCACTTCTAGCCCAGTGCATAGCCCGCACCGCGGACCGTGCGAACCGGGTCAGCACCGCCAAACTGGGTGAGCGCCTTGCGCAAGCGGCCAATATGGACGTCAACCGTACGGGTGTCGACATAGATGTCACGCCCCCAGACCCGGTCCAGCAATTGCTCACGGCTCCAGACCCGCCCCGGTTTCTCCATAAAGGTGGAGAGCAGGCGAAACTCGGTTGGACCCAGTTTCAGGGACTGCTCGGACCGGCTGACCTTATGGGTTTCAGCGTCCAGAATGATGTCATCATATTCCAAGCGCACGCCAACAGTTGAAGGTCGCACCCGCCGCAGCTGCGTGCGCACCCGTGCCATCAGCTCGATCACCGAATAGGGTTTGACCACATAGTCATCCGCCCCGGTTTCCAGCCCGCGCACCTTGTCGACCTCTTCAGACCGGGCAGAAAGCATGATGATCGGAATGCCGCGTGTCTCGGGCCGTGTTTTGAGGCGACGGCAAACCTCGATCCCGCTCAAATTGGGCATCATCCAGTCCAGAACGATGATATCGGGCATGTCTTCTTCAACTAGCAGCAGGCCCTCTTCACCGTTTTCCGCCCGGATGACACGAAAGCCATCGGCTTCAAGATTATAGGCGAGCACTTCACGCTGGGCCAATTCATCTTCGATGATCAGAACTGTGGGCTGATCGGCAGTCATGGATCAGGTCTCCTCGATCGCAGTTGAGGTGGTATCGGCCTTGGGCCGATCATCCTCGGGGCGGCTGCCCGTCACCAGGTAGATCAGCTCCTCAGCGATCGAGGTCACGTGATCGCCCATGCGTTCAATGTTTTTTGCAATGAAATGCAAATGCATACAGGAGGTAATGTTACGCGGATCCTCCATCATATGGGTCAGGAATTCCCGAAACAGTGCATTGTACATCTGATCAACTTCGCGGTCGCGCAGGATCACATCTGCTGCCAGCTCAACATCGCGCTGAATGTAGGCATCCAATGCGTCCTTGAGCATCAGTTCGACTTCACGCGCCATCCTGCGCAATGCAGCTGAGCTGTCGGTACTGTCATGCCATTGGACCAGAACCCCGGTGCGTTTGGCGATGTTTTTCGAGTAGTCACCAATGCGCTCCAGATTGCCGGCGATTTTCATCACCGACAGCACCACGCGCAGATCGACGGCGGCGGGCGCACGCATTGCGATGACGCGGGCGGCTTCCTCGTTGATCAGCTCTTCCAGACCATCGATGGCCTGATCGCCGATGCGCACCTGCTGCGCCAGTTCTTCATCTCGGGTTTCCAGCGCCCGCGCAGAATCGACGATTGCAGCTTCGACCAACCCGCCCATCTTCATGATCTGGGCCTGGATGGCCTCGAGATCCCGATCAAAGGCTGAGGCAATATGTTGTTCTACCATGATATTTTCCTTTGCTCGCTTAACCGATACGGCCAGTGATATAGCTTTCGGTGCGGGGATCATCCGGGTTGGTGAAAATCTGACCTGTAGGGCCAAATTCCACCAGATTACCCAGATGGAAAAAGGCGGTTTTCTGGCTGACACGGGCGGCCTGTTGCATCGAATGGGTCACGATCACCACAGAGTAGTTCGCCCGCAGCTCGTCGATCAGCTCTTCCACCTGAGCCGTCGCAATCGGATCCAGCGCCGAGCAGGGCTCATCCATCAGCAAAACTTCGGGTTCGGTGGCAATGGCGCGGGCAATGCACAGACGTTGTTGTTGGCCACCGGACAGGCCGGTGCCCGGCGCATCCAGGCGATCCTTGACCTCGTCCCAGATCGCCGCGCGGCGCAGAGATTTCTCAACGATTTCATCCAGCTCTGCCTTGTTTCGCGACAAACCGTGGATCCGGGGACCGTAAGACACATTGTCGTAAATCGACTTGGGGAATGGGTTTGGCTTCTGGAACACCATGCCAACCTTGGCTCGCAGCTGCACCGGGTCGACGCGTTTGTCGTAAATGTCTTCGCCGTCCAGCAGAATGTCTCCGGTCACCCGACAGACATCAATCGTGTCGTTCATCCGGTTGATACAGCGCAGGAAAGTGGATTTGCCACAGCCCGACGGCCCAATAAAGGCCGTGACGGTGTTGGCGGCGATCTCGACATTCACGTCCTTGATGGCATGTGTATCGCCATAGTAGACATTGACATTGCGCGCGGAGATCTTGGTGGTCTCTGTGTCCAAGGTTTTATCCAACATATTCATAGTGTTCATTTCCTCACCTCCGGCTACCAGCGACGTTCAAACCGACGCCGCAGTATCACGGCCACCGTATTCATGGTTACAAGAAAGATTAGTAGGATGATGATGCCGCCCCAGGCGCGTTCATAAAAGGCCGGGTCGGCACGTTTGGCCCATTCATAGATCTGAGCAGGCATTGCAGAGTTCGGCGACAACAGGCCCTCACCAATGGTTTCAGGCGCGTTGGAAGCGATAAAGCCAACCATACCGATCAACAACAAAGGTGCGGTTTCGCCAAGTGCCTGCGCCAGGCCAATGATGGTCCCGGTCAGGATTCCCGGTGCGGCCAGTGGCAGCACGTGGTGGAATACCGACTGCATCTTGGAGGCACCAACCCCCAATGCGGCATTCCGAATTGAGGGCGGAACCGCCTTGAGAGCCGCACGGGTCGAGATAATGATCGTTGGCAGCGTCATCAGCGTCAGCACCAGGCCACCGACCAGAGGGGCCGACATCGGCAGGTGCATGTAGTTGATAAAGACCGCAAGACCAAGGATGCCGTAGACAATCGACGGCACCGCCGCGAGGTTGGCGATATTCACCTCGATCACATCGGTGATCCAGTTCTTGGGTGCAAACTCTTCCAGATAGATCGAAGCCGCAACGCCAATGGGCAGGGCCAGGGCCAGAACCACCAGCATCATGAACAAAGACCCCATCATCGACACGCCCATGCCGGCCGCTTCAGGGCGTTGATCAGAGGCGTCAGACCCGATGATAAAGTCCAGATTAAAGGTCTTCTCAATCACCCCGGCCGCAATCAGCGCATCCACCAGGTCCAGCTGTGCCGGTGAGATGTTTTTGTCATTGGCAATGCTGTCACGCGACACACGCCCCTTGAGGTAGCCATCAACGCGGCTCTGCGCCAGGAAGCGGAACGCGATGGTTTCGCCAATCTTTTCAGGATTGGCCAGAACAAAGGCCCGCAACTGCGCAACGGCGCTTTTGGACAATAGCCCCGCCAGATGCTTGGCCTTGAGGTCGGTTTCAATACCAAGGCCAGACACCGTTTCTTTCATCGCGGTCTTCAGCAAAGGTGCGTAGCCAAAGGTGGTGACGCGCTTGATGTCTTCGATGTTGCGCTCGCCGTTTTTGTCCAGCTTGCTTTCCAGCAGTTCGACATTCACGGTGATGAAGGTCTGCTGAAAGGCGCCGGTGCCACGGCCCACAATGGTCGTGACCAGTACCAGAAGCATCAAAAGACCCACCGCAATGGCAGCAATGCCATAGGCTTTGAAGCGGCGTTCCGCAGAATTGCGCTTCACAGTGCGGGGGGACAGGGTCAGCAGCGAGGTTTTGGCCGCAGCAGGCTGGTCCGGAGTTGGGCTAAGATCAGTCATTAGTCGTACTGCTCCCGATATTTGCGCACGATGTAGAGCGCCAGGACATTGAGGCCCAGAGTAAGGACAAAGAGAGAAAGCCCGAGGGCAAAGGCCACCAGCGTTTCGGGGCTGGCAAAATCGGTATCACCCGTCAGCTGGCTGACCACACGGGTGGTGATTGTTGTCATTGATTCAAACGGGTTGGCAGAGAACTTTGCAATCGCCCCTGCCCCCATGACCACAATCATCGTCTCGCCAATGGCGCGCGAGGCCGCCAGCAGGATGGCGCCAACGATGCCCGGCAGGGCGGCCGGCAGAACTACCTGGCGCACGGTCTCGGATGAGGTGGCGCCCAGACCCAGCGAGCCATCCCGCAATGATTGGGGGACTGCGTTGATGATGTCGTCAGACAGGGACGAGACAAAGGGGATCAACATGATGCCCATCACCACGCCTGCCGTCAGCACCGAGGTTGCCCCGGTCATCCACTCAAGCCCCAGAAAGCCCTCTTCGCCCTGGCCAAAGAGGTTGAGCAGCAGCGGCCCCACCGTCAGCAGTGCAAAAAGACCATACACAATTGTCGGGATCCCCGCGAGGATCTCCAGCAGTGGCTTGGCAACGGAACGCACCGCAGGGCTGGCGTATTCCGACAGGTAGATCGCTGCAAACAGACCAACGGGCACCGCTACTATCAGGGCAATCGCCGATATATAGAGCGTGCCCCAGAGCAGCGGCAGCATCGACAGCTCACTGTCACCGCGGAAATTCGGCGCCCAGGTGCTGCCAAAGAAGAAATCTGTCCAGGCGTGCAGGCCAAAGAAGTTCACGGTTTCAAACAACATCGACAGAACGATGCCAACCGTGGTCAGGATCGCCAGCGAGGCCGCCAGCACCAAAAGCGCCAGTACACCGCGCTCCACGATGTTGCGTGCGCGAAAGTCTTTGTGGGTGCGGCGTGCGGACAGGCCAAAACCGATCAAGGCCAGAACCAGACAGACCAGCGTCATTGCGGTAGATCCGGTGCTGGAGAGCTTCCGGTAGCTTTGGGCCGCTGCCAGCACTTCGGGGCGCACTTCGGACCCCAGAGCCACGCCAACCGAGCCAAGCAGGGCGCGCACATCCGTGGTACTTGCATCCAGGTCAAGTGCCTCACCCCGGGTCATGACATTCTGATCAACCGCCAGGTCCAGACCTTCAGCCAAGCGACGCACGTCGCTCATCACTAGGCCAATGCTGGTATTTTCCGGGATCAGCTCTTGCGGGATGGTCGCCGACACCCGGTTTTCAATCAGCAGAGGCTGCGCCAGGAGCCAAACCACCAGCGTCAGCAGAGCTGGAATGGCGACACTCATGGCAACATTCGCGCCGTAGTAGATGGGGAGTGAGTGCAGATGGCGCGGATTTCCCTGCGCCGAGGCCAAGGCGCGGCGGCGCCCAAACCAGAAGCCAAGCGCTGTAAGCGCCAGCAAGACAAGGATAAGCCAGAATGTTGGCATCAAAAGCTCCGGTGTGACAGCAGCGGTAAAGTCGAACAGGACCAGGTCCAGAAACAGGATTGGGGCGGATGATCCGCCCCAGCCAGTAGCTATGTGCTGGGGGTTATCAGGAGTTGCCGCCCATGGTGGCTTCGTCTGCAACCGCGTTCTGAGTCTCGCTCAGCTCTGGGTCGGCAACCAGGCCATATTCGGACAGTGGACCATCGGGGCCGGCAACCTCATCAGAGATGAAGAACTCAGCAAATTCCTTCAGGCCAGGGATCACGCCGATGTGAGCTTTCTTCACGTAGAAGAACAAGGGGCGCGAGACAGGGTATTCGCCGGTTGCGATGCTTTCGGTCGAAGGCACGATACCGGACATGGTTGCAACCTGCAGCTTGTCTGTGTTGTTCTCGTAGAAGGCCAGACCAAAGACGCCGATGCCGTCTTTGTTGCTCTCGATGCGGGCCAGGGTCTCGGTGTAGTCGCCGTCGATATCGACAGAAACGCCATCGGTCCGCAGCGCGATACAGGCTTTTTCAGCAGCTTTTTTCTGGGCCTTAGGGGTATCACCTTCCGCGTGGGCCAGCAGGTGTTCAAATGCGCCGGTGGCTTCACAGCCAGCCAGGATCACTTTGTCTTCAAACACTTCACGTGTGCCGTGCTTGGTGCCTGGGATAAAGGCCTGGATGTTTTGGGCTGGGAAGGCAGCGTTTACGTCAGCCCAGGTCTTGTTTGGGTTGGCAACCATCTTGCCGTCAACCAGGATCTCGTTGGACAGGGCCAGGAACCAGTCGGTGGGGGTGTAGGCAAATTCATTGCCGTTGATGTCAGAGGCAAACACGATGCCGTCATAACCGATGCGCACTTCGATGATGTTGGTGACACCAGCTTCGGCGCAGGCCTTGATTTCTTTTTCCTTGATGGCGCGCGAAGCATTGGCAATGTCGATGGTGTTTTCGCCAACACCTTCACAGAAGCGCTTCAGGCCCGCAGAAGAGCCACCGGATTCAACAACGGGTGTTGGGAAGTCGAAGTTTTCGCCAAAGGCTTCGGCAACGATGGAAGCATAGGGCAGAACGGTCGAGGAGCCAGCAACCTGAACCTGGTCACGTGCCGTGGCAGCAGTCGCCGACACAGCGGCAATGGTCAGGGCAGAAGCGGTCAATTTCATAAAGGACATCAGAGTCTCCATGAGGAATTAATATCTGTGACCATCTCGTGATGATCATGCGCCCCTCCTAAGAGGCGGACATGAGGCTTTTGTGACGGCTATGTAACAGGCGTATGACAAAACCAGAACCGGATCATTTTTTGTCACAAAACCCGCCCCTGCCCTTAACTTTTCCGGAAAAAACACACCGTGCAGAGTCATTTGACCTAGCGCAGATCGTGGAAGATCAGAATTTGCAAGGACGTGATTCATATCCTCGGGGCAGTACTGGCCCTGAGCTGTGGGAATGTGACATTGGGGGAACTCGCTGCGGGAAAGAGCGCGCCGTGGTTTATGACAGCGGCAATATCACCGAAAAACACGTTCCGGTGCCAAGCTCGCTCTCCACTTTTAGCCGCCCGCGGTGGCGGTTGACGATATGTTTAACGATGGCCAGTCCCAATCCGGTCCCGCCCATTTCACGGGAGCGATGGCTGTCAGCACGGTAGAACCGCTCTGTCAGGCGCGGCAGGTGTATCGGGTCAATGCCGGGTCCGTTGTCACTCACCTGTACCCGAACGGCAGCACTGCGCAGCGACGGATCCCGCTCAAGCAGCTCAACTGTCATCTCGACCTGGTCGCCGCCGTATTTGATGGCGTTTTCCACCAGGTTGATAAAGACCTGCAACAGCTGATCGGCATCCCCAATGATCATCACCGGATCTTCGGGCGGGGTGAAGTTCAGTGTGACATTGCCGCTCTCGGCAAGCGGTTGCATCGTTTTCAGGGTCGAGGTCAGATGCGCCACCAGATCCATTTCTTCCTTGGGACGAATACGCTCTTTGCTCTCCACGCGATTCAGGGACAACAGATCCCCGACCAGGCGGTTCATCCGGCTGGCTTCGCCCTCCATGATAGACAGAAACCGATCCCGCGCATTTGGATCATCGCGTGCGGCACCGCGCAGGGTTTCGATAAACCCCATCAGGGCCGTCAGTGGCGTGCGCAATTCGTGGCTGACATTGGCGACAAAATCGCGGCGCATCTGATTGGCCTGTTCGCGCTCAGTGACATCCGTGAAGGTTATGAGCACCGCGCCGCCCTCAACCGCACCAATGCCATCAACATAGCGCAAGGACACCTCGTAGGTGGTGTCTTGGGCGCCATCATTGGACAGATGCTTGGCCGAGCGATTGGTGCGATCCTCCAGGCATTTCTCAATGGCGCCGGTGACACTCGGCTGACGCAGGATGGTGGCAAAATGGCGTCCCATGATTTGCCCGCCCAACAGGTCGAGCCCAAGTCTATTGGCGCCAATAAATCGTTCGGTCTGGTCTACCAATACGCTGGGCAGAGGCATCGCCTCAAGGAAACCCGCGATCACCTCTTGTTTCATGCTCTGCTCTCCACTTGTGATTCAGCTCTCCTAACAGGCGAATGTAAACGCCATGTGGCAGCCTAAGCCCGGCCCTTCCTGAGAGAGGGCAGAGCTTCGACTTTAGGAAGCCTGCTCAGACGGGGCGCATCTCGTCGCGGAAACGGCGCATGTTCTCCTGGTAATGCAGCGCGCTGAGCGTGAGGTTTTTGGCCTGCGCCTCGGACACTTCGCGCACCACCTTGCCCGGAGCGCCCATCACCAGCGAGTTATCCGGGATCACCTTGTTTTCGGTGATCAAAGCCCCTGCCCCGATCAGGCAGTTTTTACCGATCTTGGCCCCGTTCAAAACCGTAGCGCCCATGCCGATCAGGCTGTTTTCGCCAATGGTGCAGCCATGCAGCATGACCTTATGGCCAATGGTGCAGTTCTTGCCCACAGTTAGCGGATAGCCAGCATCAATGTGCATGACCACGTTTTCCTGAACATTTGCGCCTTCGCAGATGCGGATCTCTTCGTGATCGGCGCGAATGGTGCAACCAAACCATACAGAGGCGCCGGCCTCGAGCACCACCTTGCCAATCAGATTGGCATCGGGTGCCACCCAGGTGTCGGCGTCGAGCTGTGGCTGGTCGTTTCCAAGAGCATAAAGGGTCATGACATTTCCTCAAATTCGCTTTGCAGCAGGCGCACATGGTCTGTCAGCTGTGGCTGCTGGATGCGGCGCAGACGGGTCGAGGTGATGATGGTTTTCAGGGCCTCTTCGGTGGTATCCAGGTCATCATTGATCAAGACATGATCATAGCTGCCCCAGTGGCTGATCTCATCCCAGCTTTTCTCCATCCGCCGCTTGATGGTCTCGGCATCGTCCTGACCCCGGCTTTCCAACCGGCGGCGCAGCTCGGTGATCGAGGGCGGCAGCAGAAAGATAGAGAGTGTGTGCTGACCAAGTTCCGAATTGCGGATCTGTTGGGCGCCCTGCCAGTCGATGTCAAACAGCACATCTTTGCCGTCCTCGATGGCGTCGCGTACCGGACCTTTGGGAGAGCCGTAGAAATTGCCAAAGACATGTGCATGTTCCAGCATATCGTTTTCGGTCACAGCGGATTTGAAATCATCCACCGATACAAAATGGTAGTCCTGCCCGTTGACCTCGCCGGGGCGCGGATTACGGGTGGTCGCCGAGACGGAAAAGGAAATACTGTCATCCCAGCTGCGCAAGCGCTTTGCCAGGGTGGATTTGCCCGCACCGGAGGGCGAGGACAGGATGATCAAAAGGCCGCGGCGGTCTGCCATCAGGTCTTCTCCTTTGGAGTTATTCTATATTTTGCACTTGTTCGCGCATCTGGTCGATCACTGCTTTCAACTCTAGACCCACCGAGGTCAAGTCACTGTTGAGCGCTTTGGAACAGAGCGTATTGGCCTCGCGGTTGAATTCCTGCATCAGGAAATCAAACTTGCGCCCCACCGCATCACCCGTGGCGAGCAGATCTTCGGCAGCAGAGACATGGGCCCCAAGCCTGTCGATTTCCTCAGTAACATCTGATTTCACCGCCAGCATGGCCAGCTCCTGTGCCACCCGACTGGCATCTGCTCCGTCTGAATTCTCTAGCACCCGGGCCAGATTGACCCTCAGAGTCTCGGCCACCAAAGGTTTGCGTGCCTCGGCGCGCTCCGCCGCCAGTTTGGTCAGGCGCGCGACTTCGGAGAGCTGATACCGCAAGACCTGGTCCAGCGCCGCCCCTTCGGCTTCACGCATTTGAACGAATTTAGCCAAAAGGCTTTCGAATTCCTTTTTCAAAGCCGCAACTAAGGGCGCCGGATCATCCTCTGTTGCGGAGGTTTCCAAAACGCCGCGAATAGAGAGCAGGTCAGCGCCGGACGTAACCGAGAGATCAACACCGGCGGATTGCGCCAGTGCCTCGGCCTCTGCCAGGGCTGTGAGCACCGAATTCAGCAAAGGTTTGTTCAGGGTGAGGGTTCCCGCACTGTCTTCTCCGCGACTGATCCTGAGTCCCAGAGAGACATTGCCCCGCGCCAGCTTGTTGCCCAGGACCTTACGCAGATGAACTTCCAGCCCATCCAGCCAGTCCGGCACCCGAAGGCGCAGATCCAGACCCTTGGCATTGACCGAACGCATTTCCCAGCTCCAACTATGGGCCCCAAGACTCCCCTGTCCCGAGGCAAAGCCCGTCATGCTTCGAATTTTCATCTGCTTGTCCTTATCCAGCCACAGGGCAGCAAAACCGGGCTCCAAACTGTACCGTCGGATGTAACGACAGCCGTGGTCGGAATTGGTGCTCAGCCCTAGGCGTTAACCATTGCTTTAAGTTTTAGTCCAAATTTGAATAATATTATGGCATGTTAACTGCAAGGTAACCATCTAAACGGTACGAATAAGGCAGTCGACAGATTGTGTTGCGTACTTGATGGCAAATGGACCGGACAACGTAAGGAATAGCACATGTTTTTTGGCGGCAGCAAAAACTCTAGCCAGGATAAGGGGCACAACAAGGTGGTTCCCATGACGAATTTCCGTAACGCCGTTTCGGTTTCCCCCATGCGTCAAGCCGAGGCCTATTGGACTGCTCTGCGCCGCGGCGATGACATTCCCAACCGTTCCCAGATTGACCCGCGCGGGCTGGAGAACATTCTGTCGCAGACATTCATTCTGGAGCGTGTAGCCCCAGGGATCGCCCGTTTCCGTCTGGCCGGCCAGAAGGTCAATGAGATGGCAGGTATGGAAGTCCGTGGCATGCCAATCACCGCCTTCTTTACCCCTGACGCACGCAAACAGATGAGCGCGGCGCTGGAACATATGTTTGAAGCGCCAGCCATCGTTGAAATTGAGATGCAGACCGAAGGCTCCCGCCTGCGTGGCCGCCGTGAAGCCCGCATGTTGTTGCTGCCGCTGCGCAGCGATCTGGGCGATGTAAGCCGTGCGCTTGGTGTGTTTGTCTCCGAAGGCAACCCAACCAATACATCGCAACGTTTTGCTATCTCCTCGATCGAAATGCGCGCTGTTGCCAAAAGCACCGATGATACCGAGTTTAAGTCAAAATCGCGCAGCTCTGAGGATGTGAATACGCCGAACCCCGAGTTCGAAGAATTGCAATCCCGTCTCGCTCCCGAGACCTCTATTCTGCAGGAAGCCCGTGATCTGGCGGATCGCAAATTGCCCAAACCAGCGCGAGACACTTCCCGTGCGGATGCCAAGAGCAAGTCTAAGCGGTCTCATCTGCGCCTGGTTTCCAGCCGTGATGACACGCCCGTTTCCTAAAGTTTTAGCCTATTTCTAGTCTATTTGGTCATAGCCTAGTAATGATCGCCCCGCGGAAGAATTCCCGGGGCGTTTCCCTTTTCTACGGACCGGTTAAAGTTCAAGAACTCAACCAACAAACTGACCAAAAAAGAGAAACCGCCCCAGAATACTGGAGCGGACATTGTTTTTGAATAGCGAAGCAATAACGCGTCAGCTGGCTTCAGCGCTGCGCGCCTGACGTTTGTTGCGCAGGTCCGACAATTCTTCGGCAACCAGGAAGGCCAGTTCCAAGGATTGGCTGGCATTGAGACGCGGATCACAGGCCGTGTGGTAGCGATCGCTCAAGTTTTCATCCGTAACAGCGCGCACGCCACCAGTGCATTCGGTGACATCCTGGCCGGTCATTTCAAAATGGACGCCCCCAGGAATGGTGCCTTCGGCAGTATGAACCGCAAAGAAGTCCTGCACTTCGCGCAATACGCTCTCGAAAGGCCGGGTTTTGTAACCGGTGGAGGATTTGATGGTATTGCCATGCATCGGATCACAGACCCAAGTCACCTTGGCGCCTTCTTCCTCAACAGCCTTAACCAGGCGCGGCAGATGTTCTGCCACCTTGCCGGCCCCAAAGCGGGCGATCAATGTCAGACGGCCCTCTTCATTCTCGGGGTTCAGGCGTTCCATCAGGACCTTCAGGTCATCAGCTGTGGTGGTGGGGCCACATTTCATGCCAATGGGGTTCAACACACCACGGCAGAATTCCACATGGGCCCCATCGGGCTGACGGGTGCGGTCACCGATCCAAAGCATATGGCCGGACCCAGCCAGCCAATTACCAGAGGTCGAATCCAGACGGGTCAGCGCCTCTTCATATTCCAACAGCAACCCTTCGTGGCTGGTGTAAAATTCAACCGTTTGCAGCGCATGGGAGGCGTCATTGTTGACGCCTGCGGCCTTCATGAAGTCGAGCGTATCAGTGATCCGGTTCGCCATCTCGCGGTATGTCTGGGCTTTTTCACCTTCGGTAAAGCCGAGGGTCCAGGCGTGTACCTGGTTCACATCGGCGTAACCACCCGTGGAAAAGGCGCGCAACAGGTTCAGGGTTGCAGCCGCCTGAGTATAGGCCTGCAACATCCGTTTGGGGTCAGGAATGCGGGAGCCAGCAGTGAAACCCAGATCGTTGATGATATCACCGCGGTAGCTGGGCAGCTCCACCCCATCCAGGGTTTCTGTTGGCGCGCTGCGTGGCTTGGCAAATTGACCCGCCATACGTCCGACTTTGACCACAGGAACTTTAGCGCCATAGGTCAGAACCATGGCCATCTGCAACATAACCTTAAAGGTATCCCGGATCGCATCGGCGCTGAACTGTTCAAAGCTTTCGGCACAGTCGCCGCCTTGCAACAAAAAGGCCTCGCCGCGGCCAGCCGCTGCAAGATGTTGCTTCAGACGTCGCGCCTCGCCGGCAAAGACCAGTGGCGGATAGTTTGAAAGCTGCGCTTCAACGGCCCCGAGGGCCGCGGCGTCGGTATAGTCGGGCATCTGTACGCGGGGTTTGCTGCGCCAGGTTTCTTTTTGCCACTCACTCATAGCTTTTCTCCGCTTAAGAGGTCTTAATAATAGAACGGAAGCCACCTATACAAAAACGCACTCGTACTGACCAGATTAGATTTGCCCCTCTTGACCCCAGCTCAAACCTATGAGCACGGTTTTCTAGTCTCACGCGGGGCTGACTTAACGTAAGTCTCTCCCGGTGCATTCAAATATTGCCAAGGATGTGCCCAATGCAAACCCACAAGAAACCAATCGCCCCCCCCAAAGAAACCGGCCCCACCAAAAGATATGTATTTGTTTTGATGGAAAGATTCTCGATGCTTTCCTTTGCGTCGGCCGTTGAATGTCTGCGTATTGCAAATCGTATGGCAGGCAGAGACGCCTATACCTGGACCCTGTTGGGCGAGAATGGCGAAAACGTGACCTGCTCTGCCGGTACGACCTTTGCGGTGGACGGCGATTTGGGTGAATTGCAGCGCGATGACACGATTTTGGTCTGTGCCGGGGTTAATGTTCAGGGGGCGACAAGCAAAAAGCTTCTCGCATGGCTGCGTCGTGAGGCCCGCAAAGGCGTCATGATTGGGGGGTTGTGCACGGCATCCTATGTTTTGGCAAAGGCCGGATTGTTGGACGGAAAACGGGCCACGATTCACTGGGAAAATATCGACAGCTTTGCCGAAGAGTTTGAGGAAGTAACCCTCACGAAGTCAGTTTTTGTTATTGATAACAATCGACTGTCTACGGCTGGAGGCACCTCTTCAATTGATTTGATGTTGAAACTGCTTGCCAATGATCACGGTGAGGATCTTGCCAATTCCGTCGCCGATCAACTTATCTATTCCTCCATCCGTACCGATCAGGACACACAGCGACTGTCGATACCGACTCGCATTGGGGTACGGCACCCAAAACTGTCGATGGTGATCCAAATGATGGAAGCCAATATCGAAGAGCCCATCAGCCCGTCAGTCCTGGCGCAGGATGTTGGCATGTCGACACGGCAGCTGGAACGACTGTTCCGGCGCTACCTGAACCGAAGCCCCAAACGCTACTACATGGAACTGCGGCTGCAAAAAGCACGTAACCTGCTGATGCAGACAGATATGAGCGTGATCAATGTGGCGCTGGCCTGCGGATTTGCCTCGCCCTCTCATTTTTCCAAGTGTTATCGTTCACACTATGACACCACGCCCTACCGTGAACGCGGCAGTAAATCTGAATCCCAGTGATTCTCTTCCTTGCTGAATGGGCCGATTCTTTTCGCTGCACTGCTTGAATTGGCCCAATCCCCTCAGATGCATGTCACGACCTGATTTTAGTCCCAATAGTTTGCACTTCACATGCCTCCCAAGGCACGATGTTTTTCCAAATGATCAAATTTTAGGCAAAATTGATTGTCTCTCAACAGCTTGCCCAGAGGCCTTACCCCGGGTGTGTACCAGAGAAGTTGATCCTCCCCCTCTGAGTTTTGAGTCCAGGTCTCTGTCTTACTGCGACAAAATGGACTCAGAGTTCTTCCCCTCGGGCACCGAACCCTGTAGAGCATCCGCCTCATCAGGCCAGCAAATTGATGCCGGTCCAAAAAGTAGAGCAAGTGTCATCGGGAGGATGTCGCTGGCCAAGGGGACTTTTCTTTTTTGAGCGCCTTGCCTAGGGTTCCTTATGAACAGAACTTGTTCCAATAAACTGGGAGAAATATGATGAAAAAACTTATGATGGCCACTGCGGCCCTCGCGCTGACTGCTGGCACCGCTTATGCGGGTGGCCATGCCAAGGAAGTGAAACTCGGCGTATTGTTTGGCTTTACCGGCCCAATTGAATCGCTGGCACCTGCCATGGCATCCGGCGCCGAGCTGGCGATGGAAGAAGTCACCAAGTCCGGCATGCTGCTGGACAGCGCCACCGTGACCCCAATTCGTGCCGACACCGGCTGCATCGACAACGGTCTGGCTGTTGCCAACGGTGAAAAACTGATCGCCGAAGGCGTTAACGGCATTGTTGGTGGTGACTGCTCCGGTGTGACCGGCGCCATCCTGCAGAACGTTGCTATTCCAAACGGCATGGTAATGATCTCACCCTCCGCAACCTCGCCTGGTCTGTCCTCCATGGAAGACAACGGGTTGTTCTTCCGCACCTCGCCGTCCGACGCGCGTGAAGGTCAGGTCATGGCAGAAATCCTGCAGGAGCATGACGTTAAGTCGATCGCTCTGACCTATACCAACAACGACTTTGGTAAAGGTCTGGCAGACGCAATCCAGACCTCTTTTGAAGCCCTGGGTGGTGAAGTGACCATCGTTGCGGCGCATGAAGATGGCAAAGGCGACTACTCTGCTGAGGTTGCTTCCCTGGCCTCCGCTGGTGGCGACATTCTGGTTGTTGCAGGCTACCTTGATCAGGGTGGTCTGGGTATCATTCAGTCCTCGCTCGACTCCGGTGCGTTTGACACCTTTGGTCTGCCTGGCGGCATGATCGGTGACAGTCTGCCCAAAAACGTTGGCCCTGACCTGGACGGCTCTTACGGCCAAATCGCCGGTTCCGACAGCGAAGGCGCTGCCATCTTTGCAGAGCAGGCCAAAGCGCTCGGCTTTGACGGCACCTCGGCCTATGCGTCCGAGTCCTATGACGCGGCGGCCCTGATCATGCTGGCGATGCAGGCGGCAAATTCGACCGATCCTGCTGAGTATGGCGCCAAGATCATGGATGTTGCCAACGCCCCCGGTGAAGTGATCAACCCAGGCGAGCTGGGCAAGGCACTGGAACTGATCGCGGCTGGCAAGGACGTTGATTTCCAGGGCGCCACCGGCGTTGAGCTGATTGGCCCCGGTGAGAGCGCTGGCTCCTACCGTGAAATCCTGGTCAAAGACGGCATGAACACCACTGTAAAGTTCCGCTGATCTCTCTTGCAGGATCAAAATGTCAAAGAGCAGCCCGGGATTTTCCCGGGCTGTTCCAAATTTAGAAAGCCGCAAAATAGTGGCAGGGGATACATGATATGATCGTCGTCGAGGACTTGCATAAGCACTTCGGCGGGTTCCACGCGGTTGACGGCGCCTCGCTCGAAATCGCCAAGGGGTCCATAACCGGTTTGATCGGGCCAAATGGCGCCGGAAAAACCACTCTTTTCAACGTGATAGCAGGTGTATTAGAGCCCACCTCCGGTCGGGTGACCATGGATGGCGAAGACATCACTGGCCTGCCACCGCATGAGCTGTTTCACAAGGGATTGCTGCGCACCTTCCAGATTGCGCATGAGTTTTCCTCGATGACCTGCCGCGAGAACCTGATGATGGTGCCGGGCGCGCAATCGGGTGAAAGCCTGTGGAACACCTGGTTTGGCCGTAAACGCATTGCCGATGAAGAGCGCGCGCTGCGGGCCAAGGCCGATGAGGTGCTGGAGTTTCTCACCATCAGCCATATCGCCGATCTGCGGGCCGGCGAGGTCTCTGGCGGACAGAAAAAACTGCTGGAACTGGGGCGCACCATGATGGTGGATGCCAAGATCGTCTTTCTGGACGAGGTTGGCGCCGGGGTGAACCGCACCCTGCTTTATACCATTGCCGATGCCATCAAGCGTCTGAATGAAGAACGTGGCTATACCTTTGTGGTGATCGAGCACGACATGGAATTCATCGGCCGACTTTGTGATCCGGTGATCTGCATGGCCGAAGGCAAAAAGCTGGCCGAAGGTACCCTGGGTGAGATCAAAGCCAATGAGCAGGTGATCGAGGCCTATCTGGGGACTGGCTTGAAAAACAAAGACAAGCTGGAGAAGGCCTGATGGCAGCATCTGTGAATTGGGGCTCTGCCCCCGCCGCTGCGCGGCTCCCCCGGAATATTTGTGGAAAGATGATGCAGGGAGGCGCGCATGTCTGAACCCTTTTTGATTGGTGACGGCATGACCGGAGGATACGGCAAGGGGCCGGATATTCTGCATGACTGTACCATCGCCGTGAACCCTGGCGAGATTGCCGTGATTGTGGGCCCTAACGGGGCCGGGAAATCCACCGCGATGAAGGCGGTTTTTGGCATGTTGAATGTGCGCTCGGGCGCGGTGCGGTTGGGGGGTGAAGATATCACCAAGCTGAGCCCACAGGACCGGGTGATCAAGGGCATGGGATTTGTGCCCCAGACCAGCAATATTTTCACCTCGATGACGGTGGAAGAGAACCTGGAGATGGGCGCGTTTATTCGCACCGATGATATCTCAGGTACCATGGAGCAGGTCTATGATCTGTTCCCAATCCTGCGCGACAAGCGCAGCCAGCCGGCGGGTGAGCTCTCTGGTGGTCAACGTCAGCAGGTGGCTGTGGGCCGCGCGCTGATGACCCAGCCCAAGGTCTTGATGCTGGATGAGCCCACGGCGGGTGTGTCGCCCATCGTGATGGATGAGCTGTTTGACCGCATCATCGAGGTGGCCCGCACTGGTCTGCCAATCCTGATGGTGGAACAGAACGCAAAGCAAGCGCTTGAGATCGCAGACAAAGGCTATGTTTTGGTGCAGGGGCGCAATGCCTATACCGGCACCGGACAAGAGCTCTTGGCTGATCCCGAAGTCCGCAAATCTTTCCTGGGGGGCTGACCGATGGATTTTCTTAATGCCATTGTGGCGCTTACCAATTTTGTGATGATTCCCGCCGTGGCCTATGGCAGCCAGCTGGCGCTCGGCGCCCTTGGGGTGACGCTGATCTATAGCATCCTGCGATTTTCCAATTTTGCCCATGGTGACACCATGGCCTTTGGCACCATGATGACCATTCTGTTCACCTGGTTGTTCCAATCCTGGGGCATTGGGTTTGGCGTGTTGCCAACAGCCCTGCTGGCCCTGCCCTTTGGCATTCTGGCGACGATGGCGCTGGTGCTGGTAACCGATCGCACCGTCTATCGGTTCTATCGCGATCAGAAGGCCAAGCCTGTTGTCTTTGTCATGGTGTCACTGGGTGTGATGTTCATGATGAACGGGCTGGTCCGCTTTATCATCGGGCCTGGCGATCAGCGTTTTGCTGATGGTGAACGATTCATCATCAAGGCACGCGCTTTCAAGGAAATGACGGGCCTGCGCGAAGGTCTGGCGATCAAGACCACTCAGGGCATCACCGTGGTGACGGCCATTGTGGTGGTGGCGCTGCTGTTCTGGTTCCTCAACCGGACCCGCACCGGAAAATCCATGCGCGCCTATTCCGACAATGAGGATCTGGCACTGCTGTCTGGCATCAACCCGGAACGCGTGGTGATGTACACTTGGCTGATCGTGGCGACACTGGCCACCATCGCGGGGGTGCTCTACGGGCTCGACAAGAGCTTCAAGCCCTTCACCTATTTCCAGCTGCTGCTGCCGATCTTTGCCTCCGCCATCGTCGGTGGGTTGGGCAGCCCGCAGGGCGCCATCGCGGGCGGCTTCATCATCGCCTTTTCCGAGGTCACCATAACCTATGCCTGGAAGAAGGTTCTGCGGTATTTGATGCCGGACAATCTCGACCCGGATGGGTTGGTGCAACTGATGAGCACCGACTATAAATTCGCGGTTTCTTTTGCGATCCTGATCATCGTCCTCCTGTTCAAGCCGACAGGGCTCTTCAAGGGGAAATCGGTATGACTGACACCATGAAACACAGCTTGATGTTTGCCGCCGTAGCGCTGCTGATCCTGCTCGAAGGCCTTACCGACTGGAGCTTTTTCTCGGGTTCCTGGAACTCGTCGCTGGTGATCCTCAACATGGGGCTGATCTCTGCCATCATGGCGCTGGGGGTCAATCTGCAATGGGGTTTTGCCGGGTTGTTCAATGTGGGCATCATGGGCTTCACCGCACTTGGCGGCCTGGCTGTTGTCCTGACCGCCACACCGCCCACCCCGGGCGCCTGGAGCGCAGGTGGGCCGGGCGTTCTGATGGCAATGGTCATGGGAGCGCTGACAGTGATCTCTGCCGTTGCGGTGACCCGGGTCCTTCCCAAAGGTCGCCTGCGCAGCCTTCTGGTTCTGGCCATTCTTGTGGTTGGCTTCCTGATCTACCGCGCTCTGTTTGACCCTTCGATTGAAGCAATCGAGGAGATATCTCCGGCGATTTCAGGCAATCTCGGCGGTCTTGGCTGGCCGGTGATCCTGTCCTGGCCTGTTGGCGGCTTACTGGCAGCGGGCACGGCCTGGTTGATCGGAAAAACTGCGCTGGGGCTGCGGTCGGATTATCTGGCGATTGCCACCCTGGGCATTGCCGAGATTATCATCGCCATCCTCAAGAACGAAGACTGGCTGTCGCGCGGCGTGAAGAACGTCGTCGGCCTGCCCCGTCCCGTCCCCTATGAGGTCGATCTGCAAAACGACCCGGCCTATGTCGAGTGGTTTGCCAGCCTGGGAATGGATCCGGTTCTGGGCTCTACGCTCTACGTCAAGCTGGGCTATGCAATGCTGTTTTCGATCGTCTTGATCGCGCTTCTCTGGATGGCACAGATGGCCCTCAAAAGCCCCTGGGGGAGGATGATGCGTGCCATTCGCGATAACGAGGTCGCGGCTCGGGCGATGGGCAAAAACGTCACCAAGCGCCATTTGCAGATCTTTGTACTTGGTTCCGCCATCTGCGGCATTGCCGGCGCCATGATGACCACCCTGGATGGGCAATTGACACCGGGGACCTATAATCCGCTGCGCTTTACCTTCCTGATCTGGGTGATGGTCATTGTCGGAGGTTCGGGCAACAACTTCGGCTCGGTACTCGGCGGTTTCCTGATCTGGTTCCTCTGGATCAAGGTTGAACCCATGAGTCTCGAGCTCATCACCTTGCTGACCTCCGGCCTCGAGGAAGGCAGCTTCCTGCGCGGACATCTGATGGAGAATGCGGCTCATATGCGTCTCTTCACCATGGGATTGATCCTGCTCCTTGTGCTGCGCTTCAGCCCCCGTGGCTTGATCCCGGAAAAGTAATCAAAAAAAGGCCGCTCACGGATTTGAGCGCCCCTTCACACCTGGCCTCCATTTCATTTGGCCAAAAATATCCCCGCCGAAGGCGGAACCCATAGGGGGCTGGCAAACGCCAGCCCCCTATTCTGTTAACGCCCTTTGAACAAACCGCCCAGGATACCACGCACCAGACGCCGACCCGTGGTGCCTTTCAATTCTTTGATCACAGCTTCCGACATGGCAGAGGCAAAAGTGTCCTTGGGCCTATGCCTGCGCGATGATGAGCGCGGAATGCGGGAGCCGGAGAAACGCCGCGCGGCATTGAATTCCCGTGCCATGGGCTCCGGTGCCTCTTCCGCCTTGGTCTCGGCAGCCTCCGCTTCCTCCGCCGCCTTACTGGTGCGCGCCAGCAAGATCTCATAGGCGGAGTGGCGATCAATGGGTTTGTCGTATTTCCCTGCCATATCAGATGACCGGAGCATTTCGGCGCGTTCCGCTTTGTTCAGCGGCCCCAACTGGCTGCTGGGTGGCCGGATTAAGGTGCGCTCGACAATGCCCGGCACGCCTTTCTTTTGCAGCATCGAAGTCACCGCTTCGCCAACCCCGACCTCTCGAATGGCATCCTCGGTCGAAAAGCGCGGGTTTTCGCGGTAGGTCTCCGCCGCCAGCTTCAGGTTCTTGCGATCGCGTGCGGTAAAGGCGCGCAGCGCATGCTGGATGCGATTGCCCAGCTGGCCCAGAATATCCTCCGGTACGTCACCAGGGTTTTGGGTAATGAAATAGATGCCAACCCCTTTTGAGCGGATCAGCCGCGCCACCTGTTCCACCTTGTCGACCAACGCCTTGGGGGCATCTTCAAACAAGAGATGCGCCTCATCAAAAAAGAACACCAATCGGGGTTTTTCCGGATCGCCCACTTCGGGCAGTTCTTCAAATAGCTCGCTCAACAGCCAGAGCAGAAAGGTTGCATAGAGCTTGGGCGCTGCCATCAGCTTATCGGAGGCCAGAATATTGATCATGCCCCGCCCTTCGCGGTCCTGACGCATCAGATCCTCAAGCGCCAGGGCCGGCTCGCCAAAGAGATCAGCTCCGCCTTGGTTTTCCAACACTAAAAGGCGGCGCTGGATCGCCCCTACTGAGGCCGGAGAGACATTTCCGTAGCGCAGTGACAGCGCGCCCCTATTTTCACCGATCCAGACCAGCAACGCCTGCAGGTCTTTGAGGTCCAGCAGGGGCAAGGCCTGTTCATCCGCAAGTCGAAAGGCGATGTTCAGGATCCCTTCCTGGGCCTCGCTCAACTCCAGCAATTGTGCCAGCAATAAAGGCCCCATCTCTGCGACGGTAGTACGGACCGGGTGGCCCTGCTGGCCGAACAAGTCCCAAAACGTGACCGGGCAGCTGTGATAGTGATACGAGTCAAAGCCGATTGTCTCTGCCCGTCCAGTAAAGGCATCATGCAACTTATGGGAAGGCGTTCCGGGCTTAGCCAACCCCGAAAGATCACCTTTGACATCGGCCAGGATCACCGGAACCCCAGCCTGGGAAAAGCTTTCGGCCAGGATCTGCAGGGTTACTGTCTTCCCCGTTCCCGTGGCCCCGGCTATCAACCCGTGGCGATTGGCATATTTGAAGCTCATCTCCTGCGGTTCGCCGTAACCTTCACCGCCACCACCAATAAAAATCTTGTCCGTCATGGTCTTCCTTTGCCTGCCATTAGATGCCCTCAAAAGCTCAGTAGAAACCACCGCCAGGAATCGCGTCGATGGCGCAGCTGGCAAGCCCTGTCCCTTGAAAACAGAATATTAACTTTTATATGCGATCAATGTCATGCCCGTCCTCTCTAATCGAGATCGCGACGGGCATTTCCTCCCTGTCAGACTGGCCGTGCCGCAGGCACGGCCCTTTTTTTGGCTTAACATCTCTGCCTATTTTTTCCGCATTTTCACATCCCCGCACAGCATTGGTAGGGTGAAAGTCAAAAATCGAAACGATTCCAGGGCAAACAAAGCCAGAAATCCGGGTAAAGCAGCAGAGTGATACATTTTTTTACTATTGCATGTTGACCCAGGCACAGGGCTTTCGTAACGTCCTCCTAATAACTAAGTCGGCCAGTCCGACGGGGAGAACGAAACAAAAAAGGAAGCCGGAGAGCTTCCTTTTTTGCTTTGGTTCCAAACGTTTCACTTGTTATTCAACTTGCAGTCAATTCCTTGCCTATTCTTCAGCGGCTGCGGGATTGAGACCTGACACTCCTGCTTCAACATGGTAAAGCCTTTGCAAACGACCTGAGAATAATGAGGCATTCATGATCAAGTCCCTTACGCCGATGACCCTGGCCGCGCTGATGGCGGTGACAAGCGCTTTGTCAGCCCAGGAAAGCGGCACAGCTGCTACCGAAACCTCCGAACCGGTGGCCGAAGCCAGCGAATCAACAGCCGATCAGATGTTGGATCTCGGCCAGCCCGTCGATGCTGGCACCCCACAGCTGGGTGATCGCTACGCCAAAGAGACCCATGGCGATTGGGATCTGGCCTGCATAAAAACCGACACCGAAACCGATCCCTGCTCGTTGCTGCAAATTCTGACGGATCCTAATGGTAACCCAATGGCCGAGGTTTCGCTGTTTCGGATTGATCAACCCGGTGGACAGGCTGTTGCCGGTGCCACCATTATTGTGCCGCTGGAAACGCTGCTGCCCGCTGCCTTGACCATCTCGGTCGATGGCGCCCCCGGCAAACGCTACAACTATTCCTTTTGCAACCCTCTTGGCTGCGTCGCTCAGATTGGTTTGACACAGGCAGACATTGATACCTTTAAGGCCGGCGGCGAAGCCACTCTGTCGCTGCGACCTGCGCCTGCGCCAGATCAGCTGGTTGAGATGAAGATGTCACTCAAGGGCTTTACTGCCGGTTACAATATTGTCGACGTAGTGAAACAGTAACCTGACCAGAACATGTTGAAACCACCGCTGGTCCCGGATCTGCGGTGGATTTTTGTTATCAGTACTTCCGCGTGATTTAGATCCGCCCCAGGGCCAGTACAGCGTTCAAACCGCCGAAGGCAAAGGCATTGGACAGCGCCACATCCACCCGGGCTTCACGGGCCTCATTTGGCACCACATCCAGGGCGCATTCCGGATCGGGCTCTTCATAGCCAATGGTCGGCGCAATCACCCCGTCTTTGAGCGCCATGATGCAAGCCAAAAGCTCAACCGCTCCGGTGCCGCCAATCAGATGCCCATGCATGGATTTGGTCGAGGACATCATCAGATTGTCAGCATGGGGACCAAAGACATCGGCCACCGCGGCGCATTCGGTTTTGTCATTGGCCACTGTGCCCGTGCCATGGGCATTGATGTAGCCAACACGGCCCCGGTCAACGCCTGCATCCTGCAATGCACCTGAAATGGCGCGCGCCGCCCCCTGTTTGCTGGGCATGACAATATCCGAAGCATCCGAGGACATGGCAAAGCCCAGAACTTCGCACAGAATATTCGCCCCACGCGCCTGGGCGTGATCATAGTCCTCAAAGACAAAAATCCCTGCTCCCTCGCCCTGGACCATGCCATTGCGATTGGCGCTAAAGGGGCGACATGCCTCTTTTGACATGACCCGCAGCCCTTCCCAGGCCTTGACCCCCCCAAAGCACAGCATCGATTCAGATCCACCGGTGATCATCACCGGGCTCATGCCGGAGCGCACCATCTGAAAGGCCTGGGCCATGGCATGATTGGACGAGGCACAGGCGGTCGATACGGTAAAGCTGGGGCCTTTGAGGTTGAACTCCATCGAGACATGGCTGGCAGCTGCATTGTTCATCAGCTTGGGCACCACAAAGGGATGCACCCGGTTTTTGCCGTCTTCATAAACGGAGCGGTAATTGTCGTCCCAGGTGGAAACCCCGCCCCCGGCGGTACCCAGAACCACGCCCGATTTTGCGGATAGCTCCCCGTGGAATTCCAACCCCGATTGCTCAATTGCTTCCTTAGCGGCCGTCAGCGTGAACTGGGTGAACCGATCATAAAGGCTCATCTGTTGACGATTGAAGCGCCCCTCGGCCTCGAAACCGCGCACCTGACCACCAATCCGAATGGACAGGCGCTCTACGTCGCGAAACTCCAGCTCGCCGATGCCGCAGCGCCCTTCCCGCATGGCTTCAAAGGTGGCAGCAACCGAATGCCCCAGAGCATTGATTGTCCCCGCTCCGGTAATGACAACGCGCTTCATGTGTTTTTCCCCAGGGATTCAGACGCTGATATCACGCGCTCTGTGACACTAATTTGTCAATCCCGGCTATGATGGAGGCAACGTTCGAAATGTCGAAATCGCTGTCCTCTGGGGTGTTGGAGTTGAAGGGAATTGAGATATCAAATTCCTCTTCAATGGCAAAAATGCACTCCACCAACCCCATGCTGTCGATCCCGAGATCTTCCAAGGTGCTGGTAAGGGTTACATCCGATGGTTCAAGCAGCGCCTGTTCGGCGACAATTGCAATGACCTTGTCCTGAGTGCTCATTCTGGCCCCCTGATCTGTGATGTCGCGAAAGATGTAGCGGGTGAAACCCTATTTGAAAACAGCCTTTTTCAGGTTTTCTATGTCCTGCATCAGCCGTGGCAAACGTCGCTGCGCTTTGTAGATCTCGGTATGGGTCTCCATCTTCACCGCAGGGTAGCCCATAACCACCCGCCCGGCAGGCACATTGGAGATGATCTTGGTCGCCCCGCCGGCAATCACGCCGTCGCCGATAAAGATATTGTCGGCAGCACCACATTGACCACCCAAAACAACATTGTCGCCCACCTCAACCGATCCCGACAGGCCACATTGACCGCAGATCAGACAATCACGGCCAATACGGGTGTTATGCCCCACATGCACCTGATTATCCAACTTGCTGCCGGATCCGATCTCAGTGTCGCGGATGGTGCCATTATCGATGGTGCAATTGGCGCCAATCTCCACATCGTCCCCGATCGAAACCGCGCCCAGCGAGTGAATGCGCAGCCAGCTTTGCGATCTGGCATCGCCTTGATCGCCAACGGTCTTGCGCACGTTTTCCACGCCGGAGACTTCCGGAGTCACATAGGAAAACCCATCGCTGCCGACCCGAGCACCGGGCTGGGCGCGAAACCGGGCACCGATGCGGGCCCGCGCACCGATCGAGACCATCTCGCGCAGCTGCGCCTCCGCGCCGATCTCTACCTCAGCGCCAATATAGCAATGTGGCCCAATCACCGAACCCGCACCAATTTTTGCGCCGGCGGCAATGATGCTCAAAGGTCCAACCGAGACGCCCTCTGCGAGTACCGCTGTGGGATCAATAACGGCAGAAGGGTGAATGCCAGTGCCAAAGCCCTGCCCCTTATCCATCAGAACAGAAACACCACCCAAAGCCATGCGCGGGCGGGCGGCAAACAATGCGGCCTTCAGACCCAAGGCCTGCCAATCGGCCCCTTCCCACAGCAGGGCCACTTGAGCCGCCCCCTGGGAAAGACCTTCGGCATATTTGGCAGAAGTAGCCATGGCCAGATCCTGCGGTCCGGCATCCTGTGGCTCTGCCGCACGGACGATCACCAGGTCCAGGTCACCCTGCGCGTCAACACCAATGGCCTCTGCGATTTCGCGAACTGTGTACATATCTAGGGGCCCTTTCCGGCTCAAGCTCCTGATCGGGCCCCAGAATTTACCCCTGAACGTCAGTCAGTGATACGCCGGCCTGCTCTAGTGCAGACCAGACCTTGGCATCACGCCCATAGACATCCCGGCGGAACTCGGCCCGGCCTTTGTTGGACACATATGCGGTTCGGTAGATAATGTGAACAGGCACCTGCTGTTCCAGGTCGACCTTGGTTTCCTTGCCAGATTTCAGGATCCGGTGGAAAAAGTCGATTGGATCTTCAGTTTGCTTGGCCAGCAGCGCATAGGCAAACTCAAAGGGTTGCGCTAAACGGATACAACCATGCGAGAATGCACGGACTTCACGTTTGAACAGGCTCTTTTGCGGCGTGTCATGCAGATAGATATTGTGCTTGTTCGGGAAGATGAACTTAACCAGACCCAGAGCGTTGCGAGTGCTGGGCGGCTGGCGCATGGCGAAGGGGAAGCTGCGGGCAGTGTACTGCGAGAAATCAACCGACCCCCGGTTGACCACCCGGCCCCGGCTATCGGTGATTTGAATGTGGCCAACCGCATTGGGGTTGTTGCGCAGCTTGGGCAGGTATTCCTTGGTGATGATTGAGCGCGGCACGTGCCAGCTCGGGTTGATCACCATATGCTCCATCACATCGGAAAACTCTGGCGAGCGGCGGTCATGCACGTTCTTGCCGATGACCGAACGGGTCTCAAAGGTGACATCGCCATTGTCGATGATCTTGGCGGTGAAATCAGTTTGGTTGACCAGAACATGACGCTCACCACGCTCCGGCGTCAGCCAGCGCTCTCGCTCCATGGCGACAATCACCGATTTCAGACGATCCCGGACAGGACGGTTGATCTCTTTCAGGGTGCCGCCACCGGCGACACCGTCCACTTCCAGCCCATGATCGGACTGAAAGCTCTCGACGGCACGTTCCATGACACGATCATAACTGGCGGTGGCGCTGCGCTCCATATAACCCAGAGCGATCAGGCGGTTTCGCAATGCAACAACGTTTTGACCAGTGTCACCGGGCTCCAGTTTCTTGCCAGGAACCGTTGGGCCCCAGCCACCAGCCGCCTGCAGCAGCTCCAGGCGCAGTTTTTCCCGCATCAAGGCGCGATACTGCGGCGAGGCCGGCACCAGGGTGCGCAGATAGGCAAAGGGCTGGTTGTCCCGCATGCCTGCCAGCACGGCTGCACCGTCGTGATCGCGACGTTTGCGCACCATGCCGCTGTCAATACTGGAGGGTTTCAGCAATCCGGTCTGCACCATGGCAGCATAGTTAACAAAGGCAGTGCTGAGCGCTGCCTCTACCTGGCCAAAATCACGCGCGGTGCGGGCGTTCCGCATCTGCTCTACCAAGCCCGCCGCAGTTCCGGATTGGTCCGGCAATCCGTGGGCTGAAGCCTCTTCCAGGGCACGCAGCAATGCCGCGCGGCGCAGGCTTGATGCCTGGTCATCCCCTGTCCAAAGGGCAGAATAGGTATTTTCGCGATAAAACTGCGCAACACCATCGTTAACCGAGGCGGTTTCAGCGACCGCTTGGCGAAAGGCCGTCGATTGCGCGGTCGCCATGGTCCCAAAACCAAAACCGCTCACGCTGCCCAAAGCAAGCGCAAAAAGCCCATATTTGAGACGTGCAGCAAGTCTCGGGGAGTTGATTTTGGTCATAATTTCTAGGTCCTCAACAGCGATGAACGATAACAATGATAGCAGCTCTATGAATTATTGATGAAAGACAATCCAGAATGTCCATTCACGTTTGTGAAACCAAGCTGTGACAGTGTGACTTTGATGCGATCCAGTCGCATATTTAGGAGTAATCGACGCTACTCTTAGGGGAAAAATTAACCACTCGTCCCCTTTTGCGCAGTTTTTTGCCGAAAATCCTCGGCAAATTGACCGCAGGCAAAACGGACCTTGGTTATTGATTCCCCTTGTGGCATACCGACCACAGGTAAAAGCGCAGTAGGTCCGTAACATCGGGCATAGGCAGGATTAAACACGTTCGGGATGGCGTAGTTAAGACATGGCAGAACTTACAAAGACGGGCATGACCCGGCGGGCACTTCTGGGTGCGTTTGCGGCAACAACTGTGGCAGCAGCTCCCACTTTCTCCAAGGCAGCAGGTTTCTTGCGTGGTGGGGGCGACATTCGCCGCATTCGCATGTTCTCGGGCCGCACTGGTGAACGTATCGACATGATCTACTGGATCGACGGCGACTACATCAAAGACGCAGTCAAAGAGGTCAACCACTTCATGCGCGACTGGCGGACTGATCAGGTCAAGTCCATGGATCTGCGGACCATCGACATCATGGCGGCATCGCACAACCTGTTGGATGTGAGTGAGCCCTATATGATGCTCTCCGGTTATCGCAGCCCTCAAACCAATGCGATGCTGCGCAGTCGCTCACGCGGGGTGGCAAAGAATTCGCTGCATATGCGTGGACAGGCCGCTGATCTGCGTCTGTCGTCTCGCTCGGTCAGCCAGATGGCAAATGCTGCAAAGGCCTGCCGTGCCGGCGGTGTTGGCAAATACCGCGGCTCGAATTTTGTCCATATGGACTGCGGTGTCGTGCGCAGCTGGAATGGCTGATACAGCCCTGTTTGGGCCAGTTTGAAAACTGGCCTATGACGGGTCCCCTCCAACGGTAAATTTTTCCGACGTCTGTGGTTTTCCCATTGCGGCTCAGTTTCTTGGCCGCTATACCGCCCCTACATTGGCACCTGTAGCTCAGCTGGATAGAGCGCTGCCCTCCGAAGGCAGAGGCCAGAGGTTCGAATCCTCTCAGGTGCGCCATTACTTCAATGACTTAGCCAGATGTGAGCCTCAGAGTTTCTGTTACACGTAACAAAAACTCCCAAATCTCAGTTGGATTCTATTGGTAAAGCCTCCTTCCTTCGTTAGACGTGTGAACCGAATTTTCGATGAGTTCAGTGGTCGCTGCTGATTTGTAGCCAAGCTTGTTTTGCTGCCGCGGCGAAAGCCTTCAATGAGCCCATTTTGACCAGGTTGTTGCGGAATGGCGAATGTCAGCGTCTATGGAACAGATCAAATATGTGCCAACTAATCGTTGACCTCCAATGCGGCCAACCATCCTCGACGTTCGTTCAATCAATCTGAACAATGCGAAACTGATCTCCGAGCCTCGAAAGTTCAAAGTACGCGATCTGTCGGCCATTTGGACTGACCGCTATCGGCGATTGAGGACGCCCAGATATGATCTTCTCCCAGGCAGGACCGGTACTCTTTTGCTTCAGCCGATACACACCACGGGTGAGATTTTTCACTGGGTACCCCCAGACATGCAGAAACACTTCACCGCCCATCACATATAGCTCTTCATGGCTATTGCAGCCGCAACCACAGGAAAAGCAGGTGTATCCGTTCTTGATCTCGAGGAGTGACTCACCCGGCATTTCGAAATCGGAAATCGGCTCCAGAGATGCCGTAAGCCAGAGAGCCTTGCGTCTACAATCAGGCCCGCTTTGTCCAGGTCCGCACGTGTTGTGAACGAACAGTGCCTGGTTAAGCCCTGAATCCCAAAGCAATTCGCCCCATCCCAGTCGCCGCCCGATTTCAAGCTGGCTTATGTAGCTCTCCGGGAAAACGTACCTTGTAGCTTGCTGGCCTGTCAGATGGATAAGGCCCGCAGGGTTTCGATCCAGAAACAAGTTGCCAGGGAACAACCGGGCATAGTTTCCGGTCGCGTGTTCTAGTTTTATGAGATTACCGCCGATATCAATGCTGCGCTTCTCTTGGTATGTCTGAGACCCCCTCAGAAAAGCATTTGTTTCATTTGCTTTGAGGTCAACTGTGCAGTCTGGTAAAGCAGGTTCGTCTAGCCATTCGTGTTCAACCGGATGGTCAAACTGGGGCACCCCATTTTCCCAGCTGACCACAGGAAGCCGGAGCTTTCTGGACAGCGTACTTGAAACTCCTCCACCAACATACCGCTCGACCCTCGATGTCGCAAACCAAAAGTTGGCGTCACTAATACAAAAGCCGCCGAAGCTGAATTCTTCTCCGTCAAGGGACAGCAACGTTTGTCTGTTCTTGCCGTCTTTCCTGATATAGAGCGTATTTCGCTCGCCAGTTAGCAGGGTGTTTTCGTCCAACCATGCCAGAGGCACTTCTACAGGAGATGTGGGTGTTCGTTTGTCTGTATAAAACAGACGCCACCAAACAAGGCCAAGAACTAAGAAAAAAGGAAAAGAAACAGTCCTCGCCGGGTATTCATTTCATCTCCTCTCGTGCTGTACGGTCCAGACTAAAGGAAAGAGCTTATTTCTGGAAGCGGACGTTGGCGCAACCGCAGTGAAAGCCCGCTTCGTCCGCAAAGCGGCCCACTACGAAATTTACTGCGCAAAGGACACCTCCAGAATTTCGGCCACAGTCGCCAGCCTGCCATTTGCACAGGCCCTGCCCCGCGCCTCGGCAATCAGGGCATCCGAGATCTGTCCTTCAGACTGCGGCACTGGCCCGGTGTAGCCAGCGCAGGGCTGCAGCAGATCGGGCGGCACTCTGGGTGGTGGCGTAACCGGCTCACTTTCCGGCCCGAAACAGCCGGTCAGCAGTAGCGGCAAGCAAAGGGGATAAAGGCGCATGGCGTCCCTCCATAGATTGCAGGTCATTGGAAAACGCCACCCAGCCGCGGGCCTCATCTGAAGCGCGCGCCAGATGGGCGCGGTGAATGCGAGCGGTCTCTGCGGCCCTAATCGGATGCGAGACCAGCGGTATTGCCCGCCGCGCCTTTGAAGCGCTTGCACATGATGTGTGGTCCTGCGATATCGAAGCTGCAGAAGATGGCTCAAACCACTATATCCGCTGCGATATCCGTGATGGCATCCTGCTCGAAGGCTGGGATCTGCTCGCGGTCATGCACCCGCCCTGCACACGCCTCTGCCGCTCCGGCCGTCGCTGGATGAGTGGCCCTGGAAAATGGACCCAACCCAAGAAGCTACCCAAAGGGAAAAGCCTTGAGGATATGCGGGCCGAGTTTGAACTGGGTATCGACATTTTCACGACTTGTTGGGCGGCACCTATTGAGTGTGTCGCTATCGAAAACCCGGAGATGAACGACCTCGCCAGGGATCGCATGCCTGCAGATCTGCCCAAGCCACATATGGTGCAACCGTTCTGGTTTGGCGAACCTGCTTACAAGAACACTGGCTGGTATCTCCGCGGCCTGCCCTCCCTAGCTAAAACCAACCGACTACCGGAACCAGAACACGGATCGGATGAGTAGAAGAAGTGGAACGCTATCCACCGAGCACCACCCGGGCCTGATCGCGTCCACCTACGCAGTCGGTCTTTTCCAGAGATGATGGCCGCCGCTGTAAATCAGTGGAGTCAATACATCGGAAGACCCTCGGTCAAGAAGGCCGCATAACTTAATGAATTCATGAGTTATATGTATTGGGTAAGTCGAAACGTAAAAGATCGGGCGCAGCACGCACACCCAATCTCTATGCCTGTGACAACAAGCTTTGTGGCACCCTAATAGGCGGACGACCCGCGTGCCTAACAACACCTCTAGCGTGCAAATTTGTTCAAAACCTTAACCCTGGAACCGAAATACACCAAAATCACAAACCCTTGATGGAGAGAACCATGATACCAGACCTTGCAACCTTGGATGAAGCGGCAAAGGAGCTGGGCATCCCGAAGGCAAGTCTACGTTCCGCTGCAGAAAGCCACGGCTTTCTCGTTAGGATGGGCCGCGAAATTCGCATCGACAGAAACGACTTCAAGCCACTGGTGAAAAAATACCAAAACCAAGCAAAGGCGCCCGCCTCCATAAATTCAAGCATCGCCCGTTCTGGTACATCCGCGACACCGGCCAGCCCGACCGGTCAACGGGCTGCACAAGCCGCCTCGAAGCTGAAAAAGCGCTCGCAGCCTACATCGCCACCAAAGGACGGGAAAGTTCTGCAAATGAGTCGGCCAACGTAACCTGTGGCGAAGTGCTGGCGGTCTATGCCGAAGAATACGCCCCAACAGTGGCCGCACCGGAGCGGATTGGCTACGCTTTAGATGCTCTGGTTCCCATCTGGTCCGAACTCAAACTGAGCCATGTGAAGGGCGAAACCTGTCGTCGATACGCAAAGACCCGCAAAAAGGTCATAGCTCGAGATCCTGAAACCAAAGAACCAACTGAGTTCGCCCCCCATATCACCGGGAACCGTGCGCTGAGAACTTGGAGTTCTGCTAAGAGCCATCAACTATGCCCACGCCGAAGGTTTCATCACATCTGCACCTGCCGTGACCCTGCCGGCCAAACCTGAACCAACAGAGCGCTGGTTGACCCGGGATGAGGCGGCACGGCTGCTATGGATCGCTTATCGCGGTCACAAGGCGAAGCATCTCGCCAAGTTCATCCTTATTGCCCTCTACACTGGTACCAGGAAGGACGCGATCTTGCGCATGGGGTTTGAGCCAAACACCGTGGGTGGCTGGTTCGATCTAGATCAGGGCATCATGTTCCGCCGCGGCGGCGGTGAGCGTCAGACGAAGAAGCGCCGAGCCCCTGCCCGAATACCTCGCCAGTTGGCAGCTCACCTACGTCGCTGGCGCGCGAGCGGCGCGAATTGGGCAGTTGAGTACCAGGGCGCTCGAGTGGGAGATTTGAAACGGGCATTCTCAAAGGCAGTACATGAGGCTGGTGTTTCTCCTTGCACACCCCACACTCTAAAGCATACCGCGATCACCTGGGCCCTCCAGAACGGAGCCAGTATCTGGGACGCGGTCGGCTTCTTTTCCACCAGCGCAGAGACCATCGAGAAGGTCTACGGCCATCACTCTCCCAGCTTCCAAGAAACCGCACTTAGAGCTATGGAGCGAAGGTTCGACTAGGCGAATTTCTCCTAGGGAGCCCAACAAACGTCAGTTTGGGTTGGCTTGTCACATTCGAAAAAATGAGTGCCGGATCTCTAGATTTCCAAGAACAGCATGCTTCAGGGGCGAAGTGCGCTGACTTTTTGTTGTGTTGACAGGTTGCGCGACAACTCTCACGGTAGTGGGATTGGTTTAGTTGTTTGGGGGAATGGGTATGAGAGAATGTGATTTGATCATGAAGGGCGGGACCACTTCAGGTGTCGTCTACCCGCAGGCCATCTACAGGATCGGCAAAGACTACCGACTTCGTTCAGTCGGAGGAACATCAGCTGGGGCGATTGCTGCAACGGTTGCAGCGGCAGCTGAGTACCGGCGGCAGACCTCCCCAGACCAAGACGATGAGACTGGGTTTGACCAAATTGCAGCACTTTCGGATGAACTTGGCGACAACCTTACCCGATATCTCCAACCATCAAAGGACCTCGCCCCCTTTTTTGAGGCCTTCATCGAATACCAGGAACTGAAGCAGAAAGAGAAAAAACCCTCTTGGTTTAAACTGATCAAAGTGATCTGGCCCAAATTGAAGTCTTATAGACGCAAGCCCCTGCGCAATGGCTCGCTGATAGCCGCCGGTGGCGTAGTGGCCGGCGTTGCTGGTGGCGGGATCGGTCTTGGGATCCTGGGTGTCGGAGCTGGACTAGCCTGGGGAGTGGTCCAATTGGTACTCTCCCTCATCAAAACAATTTCGGCACAGCTGAAGGCCAATGACTATGGCATGGTACCCGGCACAACACAGCCCGGCGTAGGAGATGGAAAAACTCAGGCCATCAGTGATTGGTTGGCAGACCGCGTCGATAAGATTGCGGGGCACTGGCAAGATAGCCCTCCAAAAACACCTCTTACGCTAGGAGATCTGCAAAAAGGTCGGGGCGACCAGGCGCCGGGCATCGCTCTTTCAACAATGACAACTGATCTTACGTCACGCCGACCATACTCCCTGCCTTTGAAAATGCCAGGATACTTTTTCAATCCTCATGAGTTCGAGAAAATCCTTCCCAAACGGGTGGTTGATTACATGGTGCAGGTAGGAAATGGTGGAAAATCAACAGGACCAGAGGGCAAGGAACTCTATCCGATGCCCTTGGGCGGAGATTTCCCAGTGGTCTTGATGGCGCGTATGTCACTCAGCTTTCCGATTTTGTTGCAAGCCGTGCCACTCTATCGGCAGGACAAGGCGAAGAACGGAGGGAAATCTTGGGTGCGCTGCCTCTTCTCTGATGGCGGCATTGCGTCCAATCTACCGGTCCATTTCTTCGATGCGTGGCTACCGCGCCGCCCAACATTTGCGATCTCCTTGGACAGTTTCGACAAGACGCGACATAGCGAAACCGAAGACCGAATTCATTTCGACCAGGGCATTCGTGATCGTTTGCACCTGCCTGTACAGCCTATCACTGGTCTCCTCGGTTTTTTGGCCTCAATTTTCAATACGGCCAAGGATTGGCAAGACAAGCTACAAGCCGAGGTTCCCGGGATGTATGAGCGTGTAGTCACTGTCAGGCTGGAGCCGCACCAAGGCGGCAGCAATATAGCCATGCCACCGGAGGTCATTAAGCAGCTGAAGGACTACGGAGCAGAAGCCGGGCGCAAGCTGGTTGACGAATTTGACTTTGACGAAAACCGCTGGCGCAGGGCGCTCTGTCTCCTACCGGAATTGGAAAAGGCGCTGCCGGGCATGCATGATGCGATCAAGACGCATCGAGCAGGACCAGAAAATTGGACGTATGAAGAGCTGGCTCGACTTCATCAATCGGACTTTTATCCTCCCAAAACGCCGAACTGGCCTGCAGAAGTCTTGGAGCCAGCCTTGGATGAGTTGGCGGATTTGGGAGAACGCATCGATGCCAAAGACGATGCTCAAATGGTATCCGGTGGTGTGACACCAGACTATGATGCTGGGCTGCGACTTGTTGCATCTCCTGATCTTTCACCAGGTGGAAATGCAGCTGGTGGAACTGGAGTCTAGGCATGCGCTATGGTTGCGGGACTTCTGGTTCGGAGATTATACCGAGGCCAAGCATCCTTGAGGAGTAGTTACTCAAGGATGAGGGGCACTCTAACGACAATATCTCCATTTGATATATTGGGAACGAACTCGAAAATCCGATGGCTATATGGATAGCTTATAGTTGTCGCAGTGATTTACTTTAATTTAGGTACAGGTACACGATGTCGGAGAGCAAGCCTTATCATTCGAACGCTACATTTTGGCTAACATACTGTCTAATTCTAACCGCCACGGCTTGGTTCGTGGGATCAAGTTTTGTCGGTATGAATGCCATCATAGATGGCATCGAAAATGAAAACTCAAAACGTTCAGTAGAAACACTACAGCACATCTATAAATCGGGTCAGGTTGATCACAATCTTCTAGCATGGATTTCTCTTGAGTACGATGCTTTAGAAAATAGGCAGTCGAGAGCAGACTCTCTCTTGGCAACGCGCACTTGGCTACGATTCATGAACGCTGCCTTTGGGTCAATTTTGGTAATGAGTGGGGCAATTTTCATCCTTTCTAGGGTGCGTGTGGGAAAGGCAGAAGTCGAAGCTACGACCGCCGATTTCAAGATTGCGATTGCGTCTTCTTCCCCGGGGATCTTCATGCTTTTTGTAGGTGCATTTATGGTATGCGCTCCCCTATTTACGTCCCAACGCATCATTGTGGAAGATGGAGCAGCATACCCGGCGTTTTACCAACCCACCACGAGGATCCAGCCAACTTTCATAAGTAGACAAGAACCACTGGACACATCGTCAAATGTTATTGGTCTCTCTGCAGAGGATCGCAACGAAATGTGTGAAGCCTACAAAAGTGAAGGCATAGAAAACCACGTATACTGCAATGAATCCTGAAAGGAGATATGAGAATGTTCCGGATGAGTTTTTCAACGATCTTGTTTTCTGGCTTAGCGCTAAATGTTGCGTTGGTCACCACTGCTTCCGCGGAAAGTATCTGTATGGAGTTCAAAAGCACGCCTGAACGGGTGGCGTGTAAAATTGGTTACCGAAGTGGGAAGTCAGGAGTCGCTGACATGCAAGCGTACATGTCAGAGATCGCATCGAACTCCTTTGCTTCAAATGGCGGAATCGTGATCGTTCCTACCAAGGCACCGGGCAGTTCCGCTGGATATGAAGTTTTGGGAATTCCGGGTTCATCAGGCCTGGATTTCAAAGAAAATCCAATCTTGAAGCAAATCCTGAAAGAAACAGCGTTTGAGGCCTACGTTCAAGGGTTGGAAAACGCGGCTGCGCTTGATCTTCACCGGGATTCAGTCGTTGGCAACCCTGTCAGATTTCATGTCGAGAATTCTGGCGTAACAGACATAGGTATTTTGGTAGGTGAAGTCTGGATGCCTGCGAACAAAGTTGCGGCACAAAACAATGGAATTAGCTATTTTGGCGCTTCAGAATAGTTAGATACTGATCGAAGCAACTTAGTAGTTTTTGATCGCCTCACCTAAGGTAAAATGCCTCGCTTCTTATTCGTTACAGTTTATCCAGCTTGAGTTTTTGAAACATCGGAACGGCCGCGGGCCAATTTTTCCTTTGTTATACTAACATGGCCCAACCTTCCTGTCTGCGACTTGGGTCGCCTCGCCAGGCCAGATCCAAAAGGTATTGTCTGGCCTTAAGGCGCAGGGGGATGCAGCTCAGAACGAAACCAAAGCCTCGGGCCGCCGCAAACGCCGATCATCGGTCGCGCGCTACTTCACGCCACGGGCTGGCGGGCGGATGACACCGGGCATCTATGAACGCAAGGGGCGCAAAGCTCCGAGTAAGATCTTTGCATTCACTGACAAGGCCCCCACCTATCAAAAGGCTTTCAAGTTCTACCCGAAAATGAACGCCGCAGCGGGTCGCCGTTTTCCCCGGCATTTCTACCGTGCCCTAGCCAAGGCCTTTGCCACCCGCCGCCGATAGGCGCTCTCAAAACGATCACGGGTCCTTCTGCCGCCTCGCAACGTGGGTATATTCGCACCCCGTTGTTTTGGCGGTGGACCGTTTCAGAAGAGTGACTGTTTGGGTTGGAGGTGTTGTAGTGCGAAGGACCAATCCTGTTCAGGGAATTTTCGAGGTAATTGGGTTTTGAGTTCTTAGCCCATCACAATTCTTGACAAAACCTGTAAGGAAAAATATGGATCCGTCTCATACCTTTTCATCGAAGCAAGGTGTTGTGGAGTGTCCCTCCTCTTCAACGCCCAGCCATACCACACAATAGCTGCGTAGGATTGCTCCTGTCACAGCTCGTTGGAGCAGTCTGGTGCATCTTAGCTTCGTCTCAAGACCTTCGGTTCTTTCGACTTTTAGATCTTCGAGTTTTCTAATCCGGTTTCTTCACCTGGGTCTGTTTGCTGTTGTTTTGGCACTCGCGTCTGCCCCCAAAGATGCCAAGTCTCAAGCTTTTCCTGTTGTGATTGAACACCAATTTGGAGAGACGACAGTTCAAGCCGGGCCAAGTCGCATTGTTTCTCTCAGCTTTATTGGCCACGATTTCTTGTTGTCTCTGGGCAAGCCGCCACATGCCCTGCGCAAATGGTTCGGCCCTCATCCCTACGGCGTCTGGCCCTGGGCCGCTGACGCACTGGGTGAGGCGAGGCCGATCGTCATGCAGGGCGAAATCGATATCGAGGCCATCGCGGCCATGCAGCCGGACCTGATTGTCGGTCAGTGGTCGGGCATGACGAGGCGTGAATATCAGCTCTTGTCCCGCATTGCCCCAACCGTACCGCCACAAGCCCAATATGGCGACTATGGAACCCCCTGGCAGGAGATGCTGCGGACCCTGGGGCGCGCCACCGGACGCCTGGATCAGGCTGAAGAAATCATCGCCAGAATTGACGCGCGTTTCCATGGGATTCGCCAGGCCCATCCGGAGTGGCAAGGGGCCAGTTCCGTCATGGTCTGGGCAGGTCAGAACGGGGCCTATTCCGCCCGCGATATCCGTGGCCAGTTTATCGAAGCCCTGGGCTTCAAGGTGCCGGATGCCATCAACACCAAGGCCTCTTTCAACAATTACTACGTGCTGATCCCACCAGAAGACCTGTCCCCAATCGATGTTGACGCTCTCATTTGGCTGGATGCGGGCGGCTCTGTCAGTCGGCTCGAACGAATGCCGCTACGCCCGACCCTGCGCGCCTATGGTGAGGGCCGCGAGATCTATGCTGATGTGCTGCTCTCGGCGGCGCTGTCCCATTCCAGCCCTCTAAGCCTGAACTATGCGTTGGATCGCTTGGTGCCCCTGCTGGAGGCCGCCATGGATGGTGACCCGGCCAGCGCTGTTACCAGCACCGCCGAGGCAGGCCTGCTGCCAGAAGGGTTTTGACATGACGATCCTCGAAACCATATCCCCGCTCTCATACCGCCGCGCCTCGGCCCGTCAGATCTGGCTGCCGACGATTCTGTTATGCTTACTCTTGCTGTCGGCCCTGTCGCTGCGTTTTGGCCTGCGCCCGATCAGCTGGTACAGCATCTGGGAGTCCTTTGTGGCCTATGATGCCACCAAGGCTGATCATCTGGTCATTCAGGGCATGCGGCTGCCTAGGCTGATGGCCGCCTGGCTGGCGGGGGGCGCTCTGGCCAGTTCCGGCGCGCTGATCCAGAGCCTGACCCGAAACCCGCTGGCGGATCCCGGACTGCTGGGCATCAATGGCGGGGCCTCGCTGGGGGTGATCCTCTGTATCTTCCTGCTGGGCATTTCCGACCCGGCCTCCTTTGTCTGGGTTGCCATGGGCGGCGGGCTGATCAGCACGGTTCTGGTGTTCTTCCTGGGCGGCGCAGGTCGGGGCACACCATTGCGACTGATCCTGGCAGGTGCGGCCCTCAGCGCGCTGTTCCTGGCGCTTGGGCGCAGCCTCTTGCTGATCAGCCAACGCAGCCTGGATGTCTATCGCTTTTGGGTGCTGGGCGGCTTGGACGGTATTGAAATGCCAACGCTTGCAGCCTTGCTGCCTTTCTTTGCCTTGGGCGCGGCGCTTGCCGCAGTTTCTTCCTTCAACCTGAACGCCATGATGCTGGGCGAGGACACCGCCCGAAGCCTGGGCCTGCGTGTTGGGCTGGCACGCGGACTTGCCCTCTGTGCCATAGTCTGTCTCTGCGGTGCTACAGTGTCTATGGCCGGCCCCATCGCTTTTGTGGGTCTGATCGTTCCCCATATGGCGCGGCGCCTTTCCGGCGCAGATATGCGCTGGTGCCTGTTGTTTTCCGCTCTTTTGGGGGCCGGGCTGATGATCCTGGCAGATCTCACCGGGCGTTTGCCAGTCTTTGGCGGCAATATTCAGGCGGGGGTTATGGCCGCCCTGATTGGAGGGCCCGCACTTGTCTGGCTGATCCGCCGCAATGGGAGCACTGCGCTATGAGCTGGAGTCTGCGCCTGCCCTTCCTGTCCCAGTCCTTCTCACCGCGTGCTGTTGCTGTCGGCTTTGGCCTCTTGCTGCTGGTCACCTTGGGCACGGTTCTGGCCCTGCGCCTTGGCGGCTATGCTTTTTCTGACACCAGCTGGCTCAGCGTGCTGCTGGGAGCGGGTTCAGAGATTGAAAGAATGATCCTGATGGATCACCGCCTGCCACGGATCCTGACAGCCCTTGGCGCCGGGGCCTGTTTTGGCCTGTCAGGGGCGATGTTTCAAACCATGATGCGCAACCCGCTGGCCTCTCCGGATGTCATTGGCTTTAACGCTGGCGCCAGTTGCGGCGCACTGATTGCAATCATTCTGACCGGCGGCAATGTGCTCTTGGGAGCCTTGGTCGGTGCGCTGTTTACAGCCATTCTGGTTGTAGGTTTGGCCTGGAAGAACGGGCTGCAACCCCAACGCCTAGTGCTGATTGGGCTTGGCATAGGCTTTGCCCTCGCCGCTCTAGCTGATCTGCTGCTGAGCCGGACCGACGCCAGAACCGCCGCAGATATGGCCGAGTGGCTGATTGGCACGCTGAACGCACGCGATTGGCAGGATGTCCGAGTGGTCTGGTCCGGGTTGCTCCTTTTGGCTCCGGCGATCTTCTGGATCCATTTCCCCTTGGCCCGGCTTGGCCTGTCGGATGACCTAAGCAGCAGCCTGGGCCTGCGGCTATCGCCGCTGCGCCTGGGACTCACCGGTCTGGGCATTCTGCTGGCCGCTTTTGCCGTCTGCACCGCCGGCCCCCTGCCCTTTGTGGCCTTTGCTGCCGGACCAATTGCGCGCGCCCTGGTGCCCAATGGCAGGCCAGCCCTGCTGGGAGCAGCCGTGATCGGCGCCCTGCTGGTGCTGGCAGCGGATACGGCCTCTCGCATGGTTCCCAGCATTCAACTGCCCGCGGGCGTCTTTACCGCCCTGATCGGTGGCCCGGTGATGATCTGGCTGCTGATGGTTCAATTTCGCAAAGGAAAGCTCTGAATGAATGCCCCTGCCCGCCTGCACGCCAACTCCCTGTCGGTTGCCTTTGCCAAAACCCCGATCCTGCAAGAGCTGAGTGCCGATATTCCGGATGGCAAGATCACCGTCATTGTCGGGCCCAATGCCTGCGGAAAATCCACCTTTCTCAGATCCCTGGCGCGGCTGCAAAAACCCGACAGCGGCGAGGTCCTGCTGGATGGCAAGAGCATCCACAAGCAAGCCAACCGCTCGGTTGCGCAACGTCTGGCCATCCTGCCGCAATCGCCGAGCGCCCCCGAAGGGCTGACGGTTCGGGATCTGGTGACGCGCGGCCGCACGCCCCATCAATCAGCACTGCGACAATGGTCCCATCAGGATGCCGAAGCCGTGGGCCGGGCGCTGGACCTGACTGGCATGGCACCTCATGCCAACCGCCCACTCGAGGCCCTGTCTGGTGGTCAGCGGCAACGCGCCTGGATCGCTATGGCCCTGGCGCAGGACACCGAGATCCTGCTGCTGGATGAGCCGACAACCTACCTGGATCTGCCGCATCAGATCGAGCTTCTGTCCCTGATCCAGGCGCTTAACCAGCAAAGCAATCAGACCGTGGCCATGGTGCTCCATGACATCAATCTGGCCGCGCGCTTTGCCGATCACATCATCGCTCTGCGCGCGGGCGCTATCTTCACCAAGGGCAGCCCCGACGAGGTCGTCACCCGAAACAATATGGAACAGGTCTTTGATCTCAAATGTCAGATCATTTCCGACCCGGTGCACGGCACCCCACATGTCATCCCCGAATAGGATCGTAGCATGACAATAAACCCAAGTTTCCCAATTGATGCCACAGCCCTGCTGACGGGCCTGTCCTATACAGCCATGCGGCAGGTGATGCTGCACCAGGCCCAGGAGCACAAGCTGCAGGTGGTGGAAGACAGCGAGCGCGCTGTCAGCATCGAAGTGCCCTCCTTTGGGCAATACCGCTTTGAACCCGCAGAAGATGGTATCCGCATTCGTATTTCAGCGGCGCTGCCGGACCGTCTGTTCATGCTCAAGGACAGCTTTAGCGAAACCCTGTCTCACCTGCTGCCCGAAGCGGCAAAGGATCTGCGCTGGTCGGATAGCGCAACCCTGCCCAACCGCCCGCCAAATCTGCACTTTACCCGGGTCGTCTCTATCACCCCGGTGGGAACCGCCTTTCTCCGGGTGCGCATCAAGGCCGATGATCTGAGCAGTTTTCAGGATGACGCCATCCACTTCCGCCTGCTCTTGCCCGCCGCCGATTGCACCGAACCGGAATGGCCCAGCCTTGCGGAAAATGGCGCCACGGTCTGGCCCAAAGGGGAAAAGGCGCTGCATCGCCCGGCCTATACCACCCGTTGGATCGACCGGGAGGCGGGGTTGATGGATTTTGACGTCTTCCTGCATGACGGGGGCCGTGTAACCAACTGGGCATGGGGCGCCAGCACTGGCGATCTGCTGGTCATCGCAGGGCCCGGCGGCGGCGGCATTCCAGAGAGTTCCAAGATCTGCATCTTTGCCGATGAAACCGCCTTTCCAGCAGTGGCGCGCATTCTCGAAACCCTACCTGCCAATAGCGAGGGCCAAGTGACCCTTGTCGCCGCCCAGGGCGCGGATTGCGGCTACCCCATCACTGCTCCTGCAGGCATCGCGCTCACCTGGCTCACCCGCGAAGAGGCCCAGGATCTGCCGCAACAGGCTTTGGCGGCGCATCAGGAATACCCGGATCACTTCCTGTGGCTGGCCAGCGAAAAGTTAGATGTGACGCCCGTGCGTGAAGCCCTGAAGGTCGACAAACCAGCCCCCGGAACCAGCTACCTCGCCGCCTATTGGAGCAAGCCATGACCCCGTACATCTCTCTCTCAGCTGCCTTGTTGTTGGCCACTGCCTCCTACGGTGCGGCGCAAGAAACGGCTCAGGCCCCTGCCTCTTCAGCCCCCGTCCTTGCCGCGCCCACTGTGGACAGCACAGGCAGTGGGCTGGCGACCCAGCCTATGTCACCAACTGATTTGACTGCGGCGCGCCCGACCCTGTCCACCCCTGTCGAAGGCACCGCAGCAGAGGTCACCGCGCCAATGGCAGCGCCTGCGACACCTGCTGCCGAAGCGACGGCCAGCAACAGTCCGACCACAGCCGTGCCAGTCTCCCCCTCTCCCGTCTCGCCAGAGGTTTCAGACCCAGCCGCCGCGCCTGCCGAATTAAGCGGTGAAACCGCGCCGAGTGTCGCTGTTGAACTCCCCGCCCTGGAGCCGCTCAGCCGACAGGAAGAAATGTTGCTGCTGGCTGAGGAAACCTCTGGCAAGGCGATGAAATTCCTGCGCGATGGCGGCCCTTCGATCTGGGCTATCGCGGCGCTTTCGGTGATCACCCTGGCGCTGATCCTTTGGAAGATCTGGCGATTGGCCCTGATCGGCGCCTGGTCCCGTGGCAAGGCCAGCAAGGCGGTTCTGGCCTATGAAGCCGGCAATCCTGCGGCGGCTCTGGCCATTGTTAAGGGCCGGATGGGCATTCGTTCCAAGGTGGTCAGCGCCGGATTGACTGCCCTGCGCCAACTCCCTGAGGATCGCGCCCGGGAAGAAACTGCAAGGATTGCCAAAAAACACCTGGCACGGGCAGGCACCGGGCTGGGCGCGCTGGAGCTGATTGCGACAATTGCACCACTGCTGGGTCTGTTGGGCACGGTTCTGGGCATGATCGCCGCCTTTCAGGCGCTGCAACAGGCGGGCTCCAAGGCCGATCCTGCGCTGCTGGCCGGGGGTATCTGGGAAGCGCTGTTGACCACGGCCGCTGGCATGGCCGTGGCCATCCCGGCCTCGGCAGCCCTTACCTGGTTTGAATCCGTCATCACCCGAATCCGTCAGGATATTGAAGACAGTGCCACCCGATTGTTTGTCGCCGAGGCGCCGCAAGACCTCCCCATGGCGGCCGAGTAAGGCGATGCAGTTCACCGAAGCCAGGCGCCCCAGGCGCAAACCCAGCCTGACGCCGATGATCGATGTGGTTTTTTTGCTGCTGGTCTTCTTTATGCTGGCCTCGCGCTTTGGCAGCGATGCTGTTCTGGAGCTGCCCCTTGCCGGGCGCGGCGGTGAATACACCGGGCCGCCACGGCTGGTGGGGATTGGGGCGGGCAATCTGGATCTGAACGGCGTTCCCGTTGCCGACAGTCACCTGCCACAGGCGCTTGCGCCGCTGATGTCCTCGCCCGAGGATATCCTCATCCTGCGCGGCCGCGATGGGGCGGATCTGCAACGTATCATCGATGTAACAACCCTGCTGCGCGACGCCGGGCTGGTCAATGTCGTGCTGGTGGAGTGAGACACGCAATGGACCTTTCCCCTCCTGTGAAACGCCCGCGTGCGGAATCCATCGTGCCGATGATCAATGTGGTGTTTCTGCTGCTGATCTTCTTTCTGATGACCTCGCATCTGGCGCAGCCCGAACCCTTTGAGGTCACGCCACCCGGTGCCAATCTTGAGGCGGAGGCCGAAGCTGAACCAGTGCTCTACATAGATGCCAAAGGCAGGATGCATTTTGACGGCATCGAAGGTGAGGCCGCGCTGGAGCTGCTGGCACGCGCAAGCGCCGATGCTCCGGTGGTACTGCTGCGCGCGGATGCCAAGCTGGAAGCCACTACTCTGGCTGGCATTCTGAAAAAGCTGGCTACTGCAGGGCTTGCCCGCGCCGAACTGGTGGTGAGCCCGCAATGAAACGCACCGCAGAAGTCACCCTGTTTGCTGGCCTGGCCGCGCTTATTCATGTCAGCCTTTTTGCCTCAGCCACGGAAACTGGCGTGCAGTCCAGCGGTGCCGGGGGGGAGGCTATGGTTTCGATCGAAGCCGCCAGTGCCACGGTTGCCGAAATGGTCAAAGCCTGGGAGCGCCCGCCGCCGCGTCCACAGATGGAAAACCCGGAGCTGGAACAGCCCCTGGCACCAACAGAGGCGCCGCAGATGCCAGAGTTTGAACTGGCCGATGCGCCGCGTGCCGCTGTGCTTGTGGCCTTAAAGGAGCCGGTGGAGGCGGATGTGGTGGAGATTGACCAGTCAACGCCGCCGCCCCCGCCGCCACCTGAACCTGAACCAAAGCCGGAACCAAAACCCAGGCCCAAACCAGCCCCTAAACCAGTCGAGACGCCGCCAACGGCGCAGACCTCCAATCAGACCTCTGCTGGCCGTGCAGAACAACGTGCTGCCGGATCTGGTGGTGGGGCTCAGGCGGGGGCAGCGGGCGGTGCCAGCACGGCGACCATCTCGGCTGGGCAAAGGGCCAAACTTCAGTCGATCTGGGGGGCAAAAATCCGCTCCCGGATTGAGCGACGCAAACGCTATCCTGCAGGGGCACGCGGTTCTGGCCGGGTTGTCCTGCGCATTACGGTGGCGGCCAGCGGCGCGCTGGTCAACTACCGGGTCGCCAAATCCTCAGGCGTTGCTGCCTTTGATCAGGCCGCGCTAAAGGCGGTCTCCCGTGCCGGAAAATTCCCCAAAGCCCCCAAAGGTATTGGCGCTTCTCAATTTACCTTCAACCTGCCCATGAGTTTTTCCAAATAGCGAGCCCAACCCGACGTTCACCCTGGCGAAATTACAGAAAGAAAAAGGCCCCGTGCGAGATAGCGCGGGGCCTTCGTTTATTAAGGCAGGAGGTGCGTATGAACCGGCGGCCAGCCCATTCGCACGCACGCCACGCTTAGAACTTGGAGGTCAGAGTCAGGGCAACATTTCTGCCTTCGCCAAAGTAGCAGGCACCGGACTGGCAGGTACTGATGTAGCGTTCATCTGTGAGGTTACGCACGTTCAGCGCTACCAGCCAGTTGTCCCGGCCATAGGACACCGCCGCATCATAAAGCGTATAGGATGGCGTCAAATAGGTGCTGGCACCGCCCCAGGCTTCGCCGTTGTAACGCATGCCAGCGCCCAGCTTCCAACCAGCCATGGCCCCATCAAGCGGTTCGTAATTCACCCAAAACGAGGCCGCATTTTTTGGGACCTGGGCGATGTAATCCCCCTCGGCATCCTCGGTATCGAGATAGGTATAGGCAAAATTGACCGAGACATCGCCAAAGCGGTGGAAGGCCTCAAGCTCAAAGCCCTTGGCCCGGGCCTCTCCGGTTTGCACCTGAAAGCCGGGATTGGCGGCATCTGCAACTGTCAGATTGGATTTGGTCAGATCAAAGGCCGCAACCGTCAGCAGTGTATCTGTGCCAACGGGTTGATACTTCAGACCCAGCTCGAACTGCTCTCCCTCGGTTGGCTCAAATGGGGTTCCATTGACATCGGCGCCAATGGCATCTTGGCGGAAACTTTGGGCATAGCTGAGGTAAGGGGCCAAACCACTGTCAAAGCGATAGAGCACCGCTGCGTTTCCGGTCCAGGCGCTGTCCTGTGCGGCCACCGTTGTGGCGCCAAAGCTGCCATTGCTGGTGCCGGTTTCAATATCGCCATATCGCAGGCCTAGATCCACAAAGAGCCGATCCTGAAAAACTGCGCGCTGCTGCACGTAGACGCCCCATTCAGTGATTGTATTGCCTGCCGTATCGGTCACCGTGATTGGGTTGAACCCGCCATAGGTTGGGTTGAACGGATCAATCGGCGCGACCTGGGCCCCATAGCCGGTATCGCTGTCATAGTAGCCCTGGGTATAGCTGGCCCCGATGATGGTCCGCATATCAAAGCCACCCAGGCCATATTCAGCTGTGGCGTAGCTGTCCAGGCCCCAGGTCTTCAGCTCATTTTCAGCCCGGTAAAACGTCCGGTTGATGGTGCCATCCGGATTGTAGCGCCCGGTCCCAAAGTTATCAAAAGCCCACCAGGCGTGCTGGTACAGGGACTCACCCTCCAGATAGCGCGCACTGGCATTCATGCTCCAGGTCGCATTGAAGCGGTGCTTGAACATCGCGGTGATCGCGCGCTGCTCGGTGTTATAGGTGTCAAAACCCGGCTCACCGATAAAGGTATCACTGTCCAGATATGTCCCGGTGCCAAAGCCGGTTGCCGGCAGTAATGTCCCATAGATCGAGCCAAACTGGATCAGTGGGCTGCCATCGTTCTTCTGATAGTTGGCCAGCACGGTCAGCTCGGTATCTTCACTGGGCCGCCAGGTGATCGAAGGCGCCAGGGCAATGGCATCATCCTGGGAGAAATCAACTGAATCCTTGGAGTCCCGCAGCAATCCAACAAGGCGATAGCGCAACGTGCCTGCCGCGTTCAGATCGCCGCTGACATCCCCGGCGATTTGCATGCGATCATTGGAGCCCGCCTGAACCTGCACCATGTTATCGGCATCCTGCGCCGCTGTTTTTGAGGTGGTATTGACCACCCCGCCAACAGAACCGCTGCCATAAAGCCCAGAGGCCGGACCTTTGAGAACCTCAACACTGTTCAGCATAAAGGTCTCGGGTCGGGTATCGTTGTAAAACCCATAGCGCGAGGGCAGCCCGTCGTGCAGCGTCGAGGGGGAAAAGCCACGGATCAGAGACCAATCCGAGCGGGCATCCTGGCCCCACTGGCCACCAACAATCCCGGCCGAGTACTGCAGAACCTGGTCCACGCTTTGCGCCCCACGCTCAGCCATCTGCTGTGCGGTGATCACGCTGATGGAGCGAGGCGTTTCCAGAATGCTATCGCCAGTCTTGGACACTGTTCCGGTGTCGAGTGCGACGCTCTTGCCAAAATAGGCTTCCTCGGTCTCGCCCGAGACATTGATTTCTTGAAGGTCAACAACCTGGGCCATAAGAGGCGTTCCCGCCATCAAAGCCCAAATCGAAACGGTCGTTCGGTGTAAAAGCATATCCCATCTCCGCCTATGCTGCGGTTATTGTTTTTGCCTGACGGAGAGCTGGGTATTGCTGCGCTAAGAACTCCGGTGGGGGAGGTCAAGAGTGACGAGGGCGGCGCGCTGTTCTGTTGCTGATTTGTCATATTTCATCGCGGCTTACCGGCAACTGCGACGGCAAGTTTTCCTGAGATTACCCCTGAAACTCCCCCAGGGAACAATCACGATAGGCTCATAAGATCCTGCAATAGGGACTGCCGCCACAGGGCCGGGTCATGACCGCCACTGCGGATAGAAACCGCAGCCTCCGCGCCCCTTTTTTGCAGGTGTTTTGCAACCTGTTCGGACGCCGCAACCAAGTCGGGGCGCCCAAACAGACCGCTACGCTCATAACAGCCAACAGAAAACCGGGTGCGCAGGAGCCGCAGATCGATAGCAGCCATCAACTCTGCAAAGCCCGGCCACCAGAAAGACCCCGACAGCGCGATCACCTGCTGAAACCTCTCTGGAAAAAGCAAAGCCGTATGTAGCGCCGCCAGACCGCCCAGACTGGCCCCAGCGATCTGCGTTTGCACAGGAGCAAATCTGCGACTCAGAACCTGTTCGACCCGCGGCAGCAGTTCACAGGAGAGCGCGCGGGCAAAGGCAGGATTGCCCCCCAGCTCCTGCGCCCGGTTTGCTCCGTGGCCTGCCCCAACATAGACCACACTTGTGGCAGGGATTTGACCAGAAATCTGTGCAGCTGCCAGTACTTCTGGCAGCTGCAAGACCTGTTCACATCTCTCCCCGTCCAGCAGGACCAACAACCGCTGCGGGTCAGGACGTGTCAAACTGGGTGGCGGCGCCTGGATGTAGATGTCACGGGGGACGTTCAAAAGGCGACTATGAAAAGCAAAGTGATGGCTGTGCCCCAGATCGTTCACCAGTGGCTGCATTGCAGGATGTGCCCCCCGCTCGCGCTGTAAGTCGATGGTGCTAAAGGCCTCCTGATGTCCCTGCCAAGCGCCGGACAGGGTATCGGGGTTCAAGGGGTCGGGCCTCAGGCTTCGGCGAACAGCGGCGCGAAACGCATCCTGCGTTTTGGTCTGAGACGGCGGGATCTGCGCAAAACGATAAGCCAGCGCCAGATCCCGGGGCACCCAGATCGTACGAAACCAAATGTTACTGCGTTCGATCTGCCAAAGCGGCAGATGATCAGCGCTTGGCCCGCCGATCAGCCAGGGGTGGCTTTGGTCATCGCCTCGCCACAAAAAGGTCAGACAAAGCCGCCCCTGCGGATCCGGCTCTTGTTCTTCCATAACCGGGCAGGACAACTGCGATATGTCCTGCCAGAATAACACCCCGCTCTGCCGATCTTTCTTCTGTGAGACATGGCCTCTGAGCCAGGCACTTGGAAGCGGCTCTGCCTCGGGCCAGATCCATGCAGGACGTACGTTTTCCATCGCGGTACGGAATCTCTGAAAAGGAACGCAGGAGGCCAGCTAAGTAAGACTTGCCAAAGAAAAAGCGGCCCCGGAACATCCGGGGCCGTTGATTGTCATGTCACGCCTGTGGCCTAGAATGCCAGCCGGGCCGTGACCGCAAGCGAGCGCCCAGGTTCGCCATAGGCCAGCACCCGACTATTGTCGCTGCCCTGTGTCGCCCGCGAGATATAGTAGCTGTCGAACAGATTGTTGATCTCGGCACGCACCGTAAACCCCTGAAAACGAACGAGTTTATACTCGGCAAACAAATTGACCACCTCATAGCCCGGCAGTGTGGTATTGGCGAGATCCAGCGACAGGGCCGCCTCGGCGGTGCCGCCGACTCTCCAATCGGTTGCCACGTCAAAGGCCCCCTGGATGGCCAGGATATGCCCCATGGGCTGGGCTGCATAATAGTTGGTGGTGTTGGAGATCTGGCCATCCTCGGTCACGTCGGCATAGGTATAGGTGCCGCGCAGATAGCCTGATGCAAAGTTATAGCCAAGCGAGGCATCAACACCTTCGGTGACGATATTGCTCGAAGTCGCCTGATCGGCGCTGTTGCGTGTGCGGATATTCTCGGCATCGGTGCGGAACAGAGCAAAGCTCGCATCCCAGTTTCCAGTATTCACCTGCAGGCCAATACGCATATTTTCGGTCTCTTGCGCCTGCATGCCTGCGTAATTCACCCAGGGGTAGGAGTAGTTGATGATCGCGGTTTCGCCAAGCTCATAGCCGCCCCAGACCTGCGAATAGGCAGCCTCAAGCGTCACTGCTTCGCTCAGCGCATAGCTGCCTGAGATATTGTAGGAGAAGCCGTCATCCGAAAGCTTGGTCCCGTCCCAGCCGGTGAAGTCCTGATGATCCGCCCGCAGGCCATAGGACAGGGAAAAGGCATCGGAAAGGTCAGACCGCATCTGGGCAAAGATGCCAATATTGCTGGTTTTCTCGGTGTAGGGACCAAAGGAACCCCCGATCAATGCCGGATCAGTGTAGCGGCCCTGAACCGCCCCACCAGTGCCTGTCTGTTCAAAAAAGTCGATCCCAGCGGTTAGGCTGTGATTGCCAAACAGGAATTCATTCTGGATCTTACCGTTCCAGGTTTCAACCTCGCCGCCCCACAAAGGCCGGGTGTAGCTCGGGTCGACCGGGTCACCCTGATCGAGCAAGCTGGAGGAAAAGCCGAGGTGGAATTCAGGGGAGAACCCGCCAGTGGCGTTTTCATTCTTGAGCGTCAGGCTGTAGTTGCTCTGTTCGACCTCTGTGTCAAACAGCGGAAACACCACCGCGGTGAGGTCGCCAAAGTTTGGCCGCGCCTGCCGCCAGCCAGTGTCCTGGCTTCCAGATCCAGAGAACTCCAGCCGGTAACCATTCTCCCACTGGTAGGCGATCTTCCCCAAGAAAGAGGTCAGATCTGCGGCGGACCCGCGATAGGTCGTGCCCGCGCCGTCCTCATAATCATCGCCTGTCGCCTTAGATCCATAAAGAATATATTCAAAGGCGCCCTGGCGACCAAACAGAGTGAGGTCGCGACGGAAAGTGGAACTGTTGCTGTCATAGGACAGGCTGGCCACCCCGCCGAAATTGTCGCCCTCCTGCAGCAGATCCGCCGCATCCTTGGTCTCGTAAGAGATCGAGCCCGCATTGGCCCGAGGCCCATCATCGGCGGCAACAACACCGGGTTTGATGGTGGCAGCTTTGAACAGGGCCGGATCATACATGCCGGTGGTGGCATGGTGGAACACACCATCGCCTTGCAGGGTGCCATCAACGGTGACATTCATCATCGAGCTGGACAGCCCGTTGACAAAGGTCTTGTTACCGGTGGGAATGACCGAGCTCATCACCGAGGCTTCACCGGCAAACAGATCTGACATCTCGCGAGGGGCAAGATCCTCAAGTGTTTCGCCGGAGAGCACTACAGTGCCGTGCTCGTTTTCAACTTCACCGCTGACATTGATGGGGTCCAGCAGAATCTCTTCAGCCGTGACCATTCCGGGCACCAGGGCAGTACTCATCAGCAGAAATAGGGAGAGTTTTTTAGTGGCCATTTTCGCCTCCTAAAGGATGGGATCAATGGCTGGGTCCCGGCATGCATTCGAAGCAGGGGGTGGCTGGCACAAGCTGTTAAGGGCTGGTTTATGAGTCTTCAAGACCTGTCAGGGGCAACTTTTCAATCAGGGGCTAGTTGTCGCAGCTGCGCGGGTCAAACGATCACCAGTGGCCTGTCATTGGACACGATCACCTTGGCATCCGTGTCAAAGATCGAATGCAAAAAGGTTTCACTAACCACCTCCCGAGGCGGCCCGGCCGTGACGACATGCCCGGCCTTCATGGCGACGATATGATCCGCATAGCCTGCCGCGTAGTTGATGTCATGCAGGACAATGACAATTGTGCGCCCCAGCTGTGCTGCCAGGGTTTTGAGCCGCGACATCAGGCTGCGCGAGGCGGCGATGTCCAGATTGTTCAGCGGCTCATCCAACAGCAGGTATTCGGTGTCCTGCGCCCAGGCCATGGCGGTATAGGCACGTTGGCGCTGCCCGCCCGACAGGGTATCCAGAAACCGGTGCCTGATCTCTTGCAGCTCAAAGCTTTGCAGAACCTCTGCAATAATCTCACGGTCCTTAGGCCCCAACCGTCCCCGACTATAGGGATAACGGCCAAAGCCAACCAGATCTTCGACACTGATACGGTGAGTGCTGGTCAGAACCTGCGGCAGAATGGCCAGCAGCTGCGCCAGATCGCCATGGCTAACCTGCCCAAGATCCTGACCGTTGATCTCGATCTGGCCGGATTGCAGGGTCTGCAGGCGAGCAAGCAGCGACAAAAGCGTAGATTTCCCGGCGCCATTGGGCCCGACAAGCGCCGTCAGCCCCCCCTGTGGGATATCTAGGTCTACTCCTTGCAGGATGGTCTGCCCGGCAATCTTATGGCCGACATTGCGGATGCGGATCATGTGCTGCCCTTTCGCAGGATCAAAATCAAAAAGACCAACCCACCAAGGCATTCCACCACAACGGCAAGCGGGGTTTCAAAGTGCAAAACGCGCTCCAGCAACAATTGCCCGCCCACCAATGTGATGCCTCCAATCAGAATCGCGGCGGGCAGGATATGGCCATGGTGCCAGCTGGGGATCACCCGGTACGTCAGGCTGCTGACCAAAAGTCCCAGAAAGGCCACCGGCCCCACCAGCGCGGTCGAGACCGAAACCAGCACTGAAATCAGCATCAACACCACGAGCTGACCCCGTCGCGGATCCGCCCCCAGGCTAACCGGCAGCACCTCGCCCAGGGCCAGAACATCAAGCCGATGCCGCATCCGCCAAACAGCGCCCCAGGTCAGACAGACAAGAGCGGCGCTCACCAGCAACAGATCAGGGTCTGCCTTGTTAAAGCGCGCAAAGGAGGCCGATTGCAGCACCGCAAATTCGCTTGGATCAATCAACCGCTGGATAAACAGCACCAACGAGCGAAACAGCACGCCCAGAATGATGCCGGTCAGCACCATGCGCATCAGATCCCTGCGTTGGTCGCGCAGCAGCAACGTAAACAGCGCAACCGACGACAGGCTCAGCAGGATTAGATTGATCAGGAACAGCGTCACCTTGGGCACCTGCGCATAGCCCCCTGCCCCCATCCCAAAGATCATCAGGGTCAGGATCAACAGGAACAGCGCGTCAAACCCCATGATCGAGGGGGTCAGAATGCGGTTATGGGTGATGGTCTGAAACAGGATGGTCGCGGTTGAGACCGCGCCGCCAATGAGCAAAAGGCTGGCCAGTTTTTGGCCGCGAAACCAAAGCGTAAAGCTCCAGCTTCCCTTGGCCCCAAGGGTCAGGAACAGCGCTGAGACCACGACAAGCGCCAGGATCAGCCAGAGGAAACGAAGCCTAAGCATTGCGGGGCCTCGCATAGATCAGCCACAAAAAGGCAAAGGTCCCCAGCACCCCAAAGATCGTACCCACCGGTACCTCATAGGGATGGCGCACCACCCGGGCCAGAATATCGCAGCCCAGCACAAAAACACCGCCCAACAGTGCCGTCACCGGAAGGGTGACACGCAGATTATCCCCCAAATGGCGGCTGATCAGATTTGGAATGATCAGCCCAACAAAGGGCAACATGCCCACGGTCACCACGGTCAGCGCCGACAGGACCGAGACACAGAGCAGCCCCATGGCCATGGCTTGGCGATGGTTTAGGCCGAGGCTCAGGCTCATGTCGCGCCCCAGCCCCAAAATGGCAAACTGATCGGCGATCAGATAGCTGACAAAGGCGGTAATCCCCGCCAGCCACAACAGCTCATAACGGCCCCTAATCACGCCGGAGAACTCGCCCAGCATCCAGACATCGATGTATTGGATCAGATCCGCCTGATAGGCGATGAACACCATCACCGCACCTAAGATTCCACCATAGACCAACCCCACCAGCGGCACCAAAAGGGGCTCGGTTGGAGGCAGGCGCTGCACCAGTGCCAGAAATCCAAGCGTTCCCAGCAATGCGGTAATGGCCGCCAGACCCATCTTGACCGCCACCCCCGCGGCCGGGAACAGCAGCACCGACAGCAAGATACCCAGCGCCGCCGCCTGCCCCGTGCCAGCACTGATTGGCTCGACAAATTTATTGCGCACCAGGATCTGCATGATCTGACCGCTGACCGCCATGGAGCAGCCCGTCAGCACCGCAGCCGCAGTGCGCGGCAGACGGCTGACCGCCAGCAATTGCAGCGCCTCCGGATCCCGCAACAGCGCCATCGGGGTAAGGTCAATCACCCCGACAAAGACGGACAGCACGGATAGCAGCAGGATCAAGCAGAGGCAGACCAGTAGCCAGAGACGCGGCATGGGTTAGCCATTCGCCTCAAAGGTTGCGATCAGCTGGTCCAGCACCCGGTTCATCGACTGTATTCCACCGCCTGCAATATAGAGACTGGCTGCATCCAGATAGACCACCTGGCCTTTCTGCCAGGCCGTGGTTTGCTGTACCAGATCATTGTCCAACGTGGCTTTTGCATCCTCGCCGCCCTGGCCAATGGCCGACAGGCGGTCGACGACAAACAGGTAGTCTGGATTGGCGTCGCGGATGAACTCAGCCGAGACCGCCTCGCCGTGTGCATTCAACCCCAGATCGGCAGCAGCCTGCGGCACCTCGAGCGTGGTATGTAGCCAGCCAAAGCGTCCATTGGCGCCAAAGGCAGAGATTTTGGGACCGTTTGTCATCACGATCAGCGCAGTGCCTTTGCCGCGCGCCAGGGATTTGGTCTGATCCAGTTTGGCCTGAAAACTGTCCAGCAGGGCTGTCGCTTCGGCCTCTTTGTCAAACAGGCGGCCATAGTCTTCGAGCCGTTGCAGCGCCACGCCCATCAGGTCATCGCCATAGATGGTCATATCCAGGGTTGGGGCAAACTCCGCCAGCGCCTCTGTCTGGGTAGAAGAACGGCCCCCAGCGAGGATCAGGTCTGGCGCCAGCGCATTGATGCTTTCAAAATCGGGTTCAAACAAGGCCCCCACGACCTCGGCCCCCTGTGCCACCTCGCCCAAGTAATCAACATAGAGATTACCAATGACACCGGCGGGTTTCACCCCCAAGGCGGCAAGCGTATCCAATGCGGCGACATCAAAAACGGCCACCTTTTCAGGCAGGGCTTCAACCTGTTCTGTCCCACGATAGGTCCGGATCTCGACAGGGTCGGCAAAGGCGGCAGTGCTGCAGGCCAGTGCAGCCAGGGTTATCAGCGATTTCAACATTGATCTCTCCATCAATATTGCATGGCTGACCGAAGCTGGCTCTGCAGGGGTTTCGTCATGTGACTATTGAATTGTTTTTGCCCTGTCCAGCGCTTCCGGGCTGCAGGCAAAGGCCAGAGCTCCGTCACAGGTCGCACCAGACCAGAGGTTCAGGCTCTTCGCGAAAAGCAAAACGCAACAGATGGCTTTCGACCGCCTGACAAGTCTGCTGCATCTCCTCTTTTGAGGGCGCCTCAATGCGGATATGCAAGGTGTTCTCGGTCACCCGAAGCACCGCAAGCCCACAGATGAACTGCAAATGCAGTGCACCTTCGACCTCAGTCACTTCGATTTTCCGCGAGAAATGATTTGCCATTGTAGCGAGGTATCCGGCGGAGCGGAATTTCGTTTCGGTTCTTGATGTGTCGTCCTGGCTAGAATTGGCTACTAACATTCTGTCTTTCCCTGTTTTTCTTTCATTCGGGGTGTTGAACTTCGGCCTCATAGCCGACTAGAATAGCCGCGGTACAACCAGTAGGTTTCCCTATGACGGCCAGAGAAGAACACTCCAGCAGTGCAGATTATTTCGGAGACAACACCCCTGTCGTTTCCTACAATCGTGTGTGGTTCAACATCATGCGTGCCCAACGCAAATTCCTGCCCCGTATTGCCAAGGCACTAAAGAGCTGCGGCATCAATGATCCGATCTGGTATGAAATCCTGCTTGAGGTCGAGCTGGCTGGCCCCGATGGCCAGCCCATGGCCGCCCTGGAAGACAAGCTCTTTGTCGCCCAATATGCGCTGTCGCGACATGTTGCCCGGATGGAAAAAGCTGGGCTGCTGCGCCGCGAGTTCATTGCTGATGGACGCCGCAAGCAGATCCTGTTTCTGACCGAGCAGGGCAAGGGTATGCACGCCCGGATCTGGCCTGTCTACTGGGGTGCGATGCAAAGCGAAATTGGTCCTCATATGACAACCGACGAGGCCTATGCCCTGTCTCGCCTGCTGATAAAACTGCTGCCCTGAAACCATCTGGCTCCAGGGCAGCGAGTGCCGAGATTTAGAACTTCATCACTGCTTCGACGACGAAAGATCTTCCGGGTTCATTCAAAGTCTGGAAGCCTGCAAATTCGCCCCCATAGGTCGCCCGATCCGCATAGGTTTCATCAAACAGGTTGTTGATGCTGCCGCGAATGGTCACGCCGTTCCAGGCAGGTGGTGAGTATTCGGCAAAGACATTGGCGACAACATAGCTAGGCAGTTCTTGGCCCGCGTAAGATCCGCCAGCGTCATAGGATGCTGCCGTTTCAATGCTGCCACCCACCAGCGTGTTATACTGCATCAGTTCCTGCTGCACTTCGACAGCAAGGACATGCCCCAAAGGTGCGCCAAAGTCCCGCAGATCAAAGTTGCTCGACGGGGCACCATCGAGCGAGGCATCGCTATAGGCATAGGTCAGACGCGCAAAGCCGCTGGCCCAGCCATAGGTCGCACCGATGTTTACACCCTGACTTTCAAAATCAACGACGCTGGTACCGTCTCGCGCATCAGCAAATTTTGTCTTGAACAACTCACTGCTGATGGTCCAGGCGCCCGGGGTCCAGTCAGCCCCGATGATGATGTTCTGCGCGCGAGACGGCCGCAGGCCAGAATAATCACGAGTCAACCAGAACTCAAAACTGTCACCAAGGTCCAGGCCACCAAAGACATTCGAGTATCCTGCCCGCAGTGAGACGTTATCCGTGAGGTCATAGACCACTGACAGATTCCCACTGGCACCACTATGGGAGGAGCTATGAATGGTATCGGTCGGCAGCCATTGATAACCGGTAAAATCCTGCCAGTCATAGCGTATGCCGGCAGAGAGGCTCAGGCGATCCGTCGGCTCAAGACGCGCCTGGGCAAAAATGCCGATATTGTCAGATTCTTCCGAAGCGGAATCCGGTGTCACCCAAGAGCCAGAGATCGAGGTCTTGCGGTTCTGGAAATCGACACCGGCGGTAATGCTGTTGCTGTCAGACAGGTGGAATTCGTTTTGCAGCACCAGAGAGTAGGTACGCGAGGTGGAATTGGTAGACCCGGCCCAGGCATCATTCGGGCGGTCGACATCAGTGCCCGAATAGCCAAGGGTTGCGGAGGGATCCCACAGGCCAGTGTTGTTCACGTTTTCATAGCGCAAAGAATAGTTATAGCGCTTGATCAGATAGGCATATGTGCCGCCTGAGCTTGGGCCGAAGTTCGGCTTATCGTTGCGCCATTCCTCGTCTTCAATCTGCTGCGCAGAGAAATCAACCCGGTGCCCCTGCTCGGATTCGTAGCCCAGCTTCAGCAGGCCTGCGGTCATATTGGCCGCGGTTCCGGTCATCTCGGTGCCGTCGCCGTCCTCAAAATTGTCACCGGTAGCGCGTTTGGCATAGGCAACGATTTCAAAGCCGTTGCTTTCTCCAGCCAGGGTCAACGAGCCCTGTGTCGTTCCGCCGTTGTCACCGTAGCTCATACGTGCGGTGCCTCCGACGCTCTGACCTTCTGTCAGGATGTCTGCGGCATCCACCGTTTCCATGACCACACGGCCTGCCATAGCCCGCGGGCCTGCATCTGCAGGCGCGACACCGGGATCAACTCGCACAGATTTCATCAGGCCAGGATCAAAGGCATTGGCGCTAAGATGGTGGAAAACCCGATTGTTCTGCGACACGCTATCCACCTGGATCGCCAGGTTCAACATATCGATGCCGTTGACAAAAATCTTCTGCGCAACCGGGATAGCACCGCCGACCGAGACACTGGCGATACCCGCAAACAGGTCTTTAACATCCCCCATCCGGGCGCGTTCCAGTTCAGCCTCCGCCACATAGACCGACGAAGCGCGGTCGGCGGCATTGCCCTTTTCATCTTGCTGGCGCACCAGGATCGGATCGAGAGAGATGACATCCCCCTCAAGCTCCTGTGCGACGGCAGGCAGTGCAGAAATAAGTGTAAGCGCAGTCCCGCACAAAAGACGGGCGCGCAGCGCGGCAATTTGGATAGCCATGTTAGTCCCCAAGGATTCAGGTTGGTGCTGGGCTTGCCCTGAATCGGGGCTGGCGAGGCATTTTCGTCAGCGGTTTTATGCTTACCCGCTATCACATGCAAGTGCATGTTAGTGAGTTTTCACACACGATATCGCCCTAGCGGTGTTCTTCGTGTCGACTATTGGCTCTCAACTGCTCCCTGTGGTTTGTTTGATGGGCGAACCTTTGAACCTGCGCCACACAAAATACTGACCTTACCTCAAAGAGCCCTACACAGACCTTTAAGACCGAAACCAGACCCGCCTGAGCAGGCCCCAGTCTCGAACCGCATTGGTGTGAACGTCATTTTTTCCCGACTATTCCGGGGGCATTTTTGTTCGCGCGAAGATTGAAAAATCCTCCAAGGCAAATGAAAACCCAACAATGAAGAACACTTGGACCGATGGGTGGAAACTGAGGATTTTCGGCACGATCCTATAAAAGATGGCTTCTTTCCCACCACTTCGGCTGCCAAGTTGGCGGCTATCCAGCAGCAGGACACCGGCTTTGGCCTCGCCGCCTGGGTTTTTGAGCTCGCCAGGTTAGGTCCGGGTATTCGGTTCTTTTCACGTCATGAGCATTTGGAAATCGCAGGAGTTTGCCCTGACCAGCACTGCGACCTTGGTCCAAACGGAGCGCGCGGCACCGCCGCCAATATTGCACGCACCGGGGAACAGGCAAATTTGACCATTTCCATTCGGATGCCATCTGTCATGGCTGCCATCAGGCGGGTCTCTTTGCCAGCCTGGAAATGGATGACAAACCTGGCAAGGCTGTGGGTTCGGCATACCTTCAATGCAAAGTGTGTGAGGCATCCGTGATACCAACTTGCCCAGACTGTGGTTGTGACATTGGTACGACCTTGGCGACGTCTCCCCGACGTGTCCAAACAGCTGTCAACACCATGATAGGCCTCTCTGCATTGAGTTTCTTTGTTTGGTTGTTCTCGGGCTGGTAGCTGAGACAGGCCACTTGAGGCCAGTATCCAGCGCTTTTTTGGAAAACCAGTAGCGCTGGGCAGCACTACTACCACTAATAGTGTCCTAGTGCTTTCGGCTTCAAGATCAACCGTTTCAGGTTCAACAAATCCCTCAACAAAGGCAACTACCACCTAACGAGATCGAAGACCATTCTATTGTAAAACATTCATTTTCACCTCCTTCACTCGTGCACTTGCCTTCCGTTACCCGCTCCAAACTTGTGAAGCCCCTCCCCTTTCAAGATCCTAGAAACATATTGAGCGAGGAGGCTAGTCCTTAGGCTCAGGACTCATAGCCAATAGATGACCAAAGCGGCGAAAGAGATTGCTGAGAGGAAGACTTTGGGACACCTGTCGTACCGCGTCGCCACACGGCGCCAGTCCTTCAATCTGCCAAACATGATCTCAATCCGATTGCGACGTTTGTAGCGGCGCTTGTCATATCGGACAGTTGTCTTGCGCTGTTTGCGGCCTGGGATGCACGCGCGTATCCCTTTGTCTTTCAACGCTTCTCTGAACCAATCGGCATCATAGCCGCGATCACCCAGCAACCATTCGACATTTGGTAGACTGCAGACCAACGCCCTCGCACCAGTGTAGTCGCTGACCTGACCAGCAGTGACAAACAGATTCAAAGGGCGTCCCTGACTGTCAAAAACCGCATGCAACTTTGTGTTCATGCCGCCCTTGGTGCGCCCGATCAGACGTCCACGTCCCCCTTTTTCACCGAAAGGCTGGACGCTGTGCGATGGGCTTTGAGGTACGTTGCATCGATCATGACCGTCTTTTCTTCGCCGTGGTTGGCGGCCAAGCCGACCAACATCTGGGCAAAGATACCTTTGTCATTCCATCGCTTCCAACGATTGTAGAGCGTCTTGTGTGGTCCATATTCCCTGGGTGCATCGCGCCACCGTAACCCGTTGTGATTGATTAAGATAATCCCACTCAAGACACGCCTGTCATCAACGCGAGGTTTGCCGTGGGACTTTGGGAAGAAGGGCTCCAGACGCGCCATCTGCTCGTCGCTTAACCAGAAAAGATCAGACATGTTCACCGCTCGTTTTGAACGCGATGCATCACGTAGCCAAACAGAAATCAATGGGTCCTGAGCCTAGCCTCTTTCATGGCTGCGTATCTGAACTGGTTGTCGGCCAAGATTGCCAGTAACAAATCCCGTAACATTTCTCCGGAAATTCCACCCCGATACCGATATATCGGAATGATAATTTTAACTAATTTCAAATGAAGGTTGGAAGGACTGAAGGCTCTCAAGTGGGCCAGAATTCATAAGGCTCGACGTTTTCCGTCGAGCCTTTTCTCTTTTATAGGCCTAATTTCAATCACTCTACCAGAATGCCCTTTTAGGCCGGTTGACCGGTATTTCCCAATCCCGCAACAATTCCCGCAACATTAGAGCGCGATAAGCTCCGAAGACGTGCGAAGTAACAGGGTTTGGGTGTGATCAATGACCGTGGCCGGTACTACTGGGTAAAGCGCGTTCCTAAACGCAATTCTAGGCTTGTGCTTGGGGCCGATGGACAGCCCGTTTCACAGGTGCCCCAATCGCTCCACACAGATTGCCTGTCAGAGGCCGAAACCATGCCCACCCTCACCGAACTGAGAGATGAATATTATGGGCTGACCCACACCAGGCACACCAGAAAACCGTTCAACAACTGAAACGCTGGAAGAACCCGCGCGACAAGGCCGTGGCCAATTTCCTTCAATTGGTGGCACCCAAAGACGGGCGCCGTAACCCAATCCCGATTCCCATTGATCAGATTTCGCGAAACGACGCTCTAAAGCTCCGCGAATGATGGGCCGAGCGTGTCCAGAACGGAATGGACCCAGGCCCGGCAAACAAGGACATCTGCCACCTATCAGAGATGTGGAACACTGCGGTGCGAGATAGGCCATACCTGTATTCACCCAGATCAACAGTGCGTCTCGCTTGTGCTTGGAACAATGTAAATGGAGCAGCTGATTGGACGCTGGCGGGCTGGCGTATGGTTTGCTCATACAGCCCGTGTAAACGGATGACTTCACGATATTGATCGTTTCTAAGCAGAGTTGTGCAACAACCTCGATCTAAGGAGGGATTTTCGAAAATGGCACATACTGAACGCCGCCTTCTTTTTCTTTGAAAAAAACAAAACTTCTTTCGCAGTCAAAATACTAGGCAACTTGTCTCTGCTATTGGACCTGCAACGACACGGTAGCCCGCTCGAGGGTTAAGCAAGACCTCTTGAATACCAGTCAACCGTTCCATACACTTGTTAGCCACCTCTGCTCCCGTTGAACTACCGTCCACGTAGATATCGAGCCAAATATGCCCCTTCCACCCTGAGTGGCAAGGTCCATTTTGTGGTTGGTTACCATCACCGCACAGGTCTTCAACAATCGCATACTTTCGCAGCTTTGGGATATAAAATCGTGTCCCTGGCTCGAAGTCTTCGAAGTGCCATCCAAAATGAATACGCCACCCCACAGCAAGTGTAATCGGGTCCAGGAATGTGCCAATACCGCCAGCGGTTTTATGGATTACAGGCCTACCAATAATTGCCGATCCAGGTGGGGTGTTGTCCCAGAAACTGTAACCAGTTAAGAACACAGTCATGCGGCGCTCTTTTGGTAGCCACAATAGTAGAACCAAACCAATGATCAACAAGAGAAAAAGTAAGTTCTTCCTTTTACGCAATGACCCTCTCAAACATTGTAACTTCAGCCCAATGCAAGATAACAGATATTTCCAATTAAGATCGATTCTCGTCTTGTGAATTTCCTCAACATCTTTGTTACGGCACTCGGCTTTGTTGCACCAATCGGGTGAAGGTCGATCTTCCCCTTTCCCCAGACGGACTTAGCCTACTACCTCAGTGACAGGTATGCCAAGGGCGGTGTAGCGGTTAAGGGATGAGGTTGGTATCGAGGCGGCTTCAACGGTGATATACGCTCCACCTTCTCCAGATTGAGCGATCAAGGTATCGCGACGCATTGACTGCTTCCTTCCGGGCAATGGCTCCCGCGCTGTTTGGCTTCCAGGGTTTGGCATTCTTGCGCGGCGGAATGACGGCATGGGCATTTCGGGCAGCAATCGCATCGTGGCATTTGCGCGTGTCATCCCCCCCATCGGCGGTGACTGCTCCAATGTCCTGCTCTGATGGGATTTGGTTGAGCAACTCTGGTAACATGGACGCATGCAGGCCATTGAACTGCCTCTTGTTTTCCGGAGACCCAGAAGTAAGGATACTGGGTCATGGGAAAGACGAAGAACGGAACATGCTATCCAGAGGAACTGCGCGCCCGATCGGTGCGGATGGTATTGGATCACGAGAGAGAATACGCCGGCAGATCGGCGGCAATATTGTCGATCTCTGAGAAAGTTGGGTGCAGCAGGGACAGCTTGCGCATCTGGGTCAAGCAGGATGAGATGGGTACCGGCAAACGCGATGGCGTGACAACGGCTGCGCGAGATCGCTTCAAGGAACTTGAGCGCGAGAACCCGCAGTTGCGTCAGGCCAATGAGATCCTAAAAAACGGCGTCTGCTTATTTTGCACAGGCGGAGCTCGACCGCCCATTTCGCAAATGATTGCCTTCATCAAAGACTTTCGAGGGGAGCATGGGGTCGAGCCGATCTGCTGCGTTCTGCAAATCGCCCCTTCGACTTTCTATGAACGCTTGGCCATTGAACGTAATCCTGACCGGGCTTCTGAGCGTGCTAAGCGCGATGCGTATCTGCGCAAGGAGATGAAGAACGTCTGGACGAAAAACCGATCTGTCTACGGCGCAAGAAAGCTGTGGCATGCAATGAAACGCGAGAAGATTGATATCGCTCGTTACATGGTTAAGCGTTTGATGCGGCAACTCGGCATTCAAGGCGCCAGGCGCGGCAAGAAGATCAAGACGACCTGTGGTCAGCCTGCGGATCAATGCCCGCTGGACAAGGTAAATCGCGAGTTCAGGGCTTCAATGCCAAACGAGCTTTGGGTGTCAGGCTTCACGTTCGTCTCGACCTGGCGTGGGTTCGTCGATGTCGCGTTCGTCATTGATACCTTTGCCAACCGGATCGTCGGTTGGAAGGCATCAACAACACAGGACACGCAATTTGTTCTGGATGCTCTCGAACAGGCGATCCATGCGCGCAGGCCAGCTAAGAAGCTCTTCCATCATTCCGATCGCGGCAGCCAAAATGTGTCGATCAAATAAACTGAACGCCTCGCTGACGCCGGTTTGGAACCGCCCGTCGGCAGTGTGGGGGACTGCTATGACAACACGCTGGCCGAGACGATCATCGGCCTGTTCAAAACGGAGGTCATCAAACGCCTTGGACCTTGGAAATCCAAAGATCAGGTCGAATGGGAATCCCTTCAATGGGTCGATTGGTTCAACAAGGAGCGCCTGCTAGAACCTCTTGGCTACATCACGCCAATCGAAACAGAGGAGCAGTATGAACAAGCCTTGAAATCAGACAAAATTGCAGCTTGAAATACGAACTCAACAGTATCCGGAAAAACCGGCGCGGTTCACTTGATCGCTTAATCGTCAGTCTCCTTTACAAGGAACGGACTAACCGCAAATCGATAACTTTTCAGCGAAGCACGCCTCCTCCCTTTTTAGGTCGAAGGGGTCGCCATCGAAGTTGCAACCATTCCCAGGTGAGTGGAAATGTCAAAATCATCTGCGACGTTTTCCAAGTTTAGCACTGGCAGTCCATTTGCAAGTATTTCGACGTTTGTTGTCCCGTCTTCATTGGCAGTCATGTTCATAGAGATTTCTGGTTCAGAGCCAGTCTCATCATAACGATACATAATCATGTCCTCACTTGTATCGAAGTCAGTCACTGTTGCGACATATCCACTAGTTGACCAGTCACCCACCACAAACTCATCGGCATCCGCACCGCCTGTAAGCACATCAAATGCGCCTCCAATCAGAGTGTCTTCACCAGCCCCGCCATCAAGCGTGTCGCCAATAAAGTCATCAACAATTGCGTCTTCAGTACTGCCAATGTTTGTCGTTGTCTGGCTAGGTTCAAAGCTTGTAAGCCATTCATCCAACAGCCTATCCTCAATCTCGATCGAAGCGCCGTTTAGTAGATCATCCCCAATGCCGCCATTTAGATGATCAGCTCCGTTCCCGCCGTGAAGCCCATCATCGCCAGCTCCACCGTTCAGAGTGTCATCCTGAGATTCGCCCTGAAGGAAATCATTTCCGGATCCGCCGACGAGGACATCATCTCCGTACCCCCCCTGAAGGACGTCAAGACCATCACCTCCGTCGAGACTGTCTTCTCCATCCTCTCCGTCAAGCCCGTCGTTTCCTTCACCACCGGTGAGGGTGTCATTGCCAGCACCACCATAAAGAGTGTCGTCGCCAGTAGCTCCAGAAACATTGTCGTCCTCTGCGCCGCCGTAAAACTCTTCATCTTCGCTGTCTATACCGCCGCCACCCGAGTCGGAACCGCCTCCCGTATCGGAGCCACCTCCAGTGTCAGTACCACCACCCGTATCAGACTCTGTGAAGTCATCATCATCGGAAATTGAGATCAAAGCACCGGCGGCTAGTGTGAACCCAAGTACAGCAAGCATTAACATTGGAGTAACTTCCCTGACGGTTAAAATTCACCTCTATTTTGCCGAAATTTTGACCTTTTTGAAATCGTGTTTTCTTACTGATTTTCAGGAGACTTGAAGAGTTATGTAAACAGTGGACGGAACTGTTTTGGATTGTCTCTGGATTTTCACTTTCAAACCACTGTAGTCACCCCTCATCTAGGGGCAGGACTCATAGCCAGTAAATGACGAGAGCCGCGAGGGCGATTGCTGATTGGAATACCTTGGGGCACCTATCGTATCGGGTGGCCACATGTCGCCAATCCTTAAGCCTGCCGAACATGATTTCGATCCGGTTGCGACGTTTGTAACGGCGCTTGTCACAATTCACGATTTTCTTGCGTTGCTTCCGACCCGGGATGCAGGCGCGTATCCCTTTGCCTTTCAATGCTTCTCGGAACCAATCAGCGTCGTATCCTCGGTCCCCGAGCAGCCATTCGAGGGTAGGCATACTACTCACCAAAGCGCGGGCGCCGATGTCGTCGCTGACTTGTCCTGCTGTGACGAACAGGTCGGTAGGACGTTCCTGGCTGTCGCAGATGGTGTGCAGTTTGGTGTTCATGACGCCCGTTTTCAGGGTATTTGATCCCCCGGATCAAATTCTGATCCTTCAAACTCCGGCCAATCAGACGTCCACGCCCTCCCCCTTTTTCGCGGCCATGCTGGTCGCTGTACGGTGAGCTTTCAGATAGGTCGGGTCCTCTGCCCGGCAGAGTATCACGCAGGTGATGTCCCGAGAGGGATCATCATGGTCTTTTCTTCGCCGAGATCGGCAGCCAGACCGACCATCATCTGTGCGAAGATGCCTTTGTTGCTCCACCGTTTCAAGAGGTTGTAGAGCGTTCCCCTGGCTTACGCCGCCTCGAAAGGGCGACGGTCCCGTTTCACTGTGTGGAGCATAGACAGCAGGGTCGTTGCGCCACCGTAAGCCATTGCGATTGATGAAGATGATCCCGCTCAAAACACGTTTGTCATCAACGCGAGGTTTGCCGTAGGGCTTTGGGTAGAAGGGCTCCAGACGCACCATCTGCTCGTCTCTTAATCAGAATAGATCTGACATATTCACCGCTCGTCTTGAACGCGGCAAATTAAGCCGCCAAACGGAAATCAATTGGTCCTGAGCCCAATTTGCGAGACCCCATTCTCCAAAGATAAAATTTTTCCAAAATTTGGCGTCCAAAAAACTTTACGTTAACCCGCTGGAAGTGAGAGTTTTACTGGAGTTGTTAAATTTAATTTTGACGCAATAGAAGTAACTGAAGGTTAAAGCACTACATCAATATTTATTCATTTATATATGCCGGCTTTTTCAATAATAAACTTTCTAATTCGATACTGGTCACGGTTTGGAAACACTCACACTCAGCCTTAACTTTTATCGGAGTCAAGAAATGTCAAATATCCCACTAAAATTCGTCACCTCCACTTTTGCCTCACTCGCACTCTCAGCTTGCAGCACTGGAACAGAACTTACTTCCCGAGCGGAAAATGCAGTTAGCAAGCGTTCTCTTTCAGACATTGAAGCGCCGCAAGTTACTGGCGGGAGTGTCTCGTCCGCCGGTGGAGAAACATCCATGACCGTTTTCCTTACTGGGTACAGTTACTGGGATAATACTCCCAGAGGATCTGCACGGATCGCTCGCCCCGTCATCCACCGCTCTGCTGGAGGCACGGGAACCTATGACGACCCCATAACCTTGGCTGTGGGTCATGTGAAGCGAGGGAGCCAGAGTACTATGGATTACCCGGCTGGGACGAGGTTCTATGTGCAAAACCTACGTAAATACGCAATTGTGGAGGATCTGTGTGGGGATGGAAACAACCCGCAAAACGGACCTTGCCATAGCGGTTATCAGGGGTACGAATGGCTCGATATCTATGTTGGAGGGCGTTCAGTTGGAGAGGGATTTTCTGACGCCTGCATGAACAGGATTACCGGAATTCAAACAGTTATTTTGAATCCGCAAAGGGGGTATCCAGTTCTACCGGGCGAGATATCAACCAGCACCTGCGTAAATACCTAACCCCCTACCCTCTAGCCTGCCACTCCGAGGTGACGGGCTAGAGCCTGGAGAATTACGCCATTGGTATTTAGATCAGAGTAAGATTCAGTTGGGCGCCCAGTTTTGACAAAAGAGGAGGATGCAAAACCATTTCCTGTTTTTGATGTTTCTCGGACAAAGTTCAAAAGTTTGTCCGAATACTCATGGCGTTGGTAGGCATTCCATAGAAAGGCTGATTTTGTACTAATTACCAAGAAGTTTTCTCGGAAATCGGGTGTCCGATATTCTGGCTCCTTACCGACAGTATCTGTTGCCCAGGTCCGTTGTTCCGTATCGAGCTGAAGACCTTGATAGGTAAACCAAGGATTCCGATCGATTGGTCCTTCAGAGACACAGATCAAGCGACCTGTTTCATTAAACTCCTCGACCTGGGTCGAAAAAAGGACATCTGCAAGATAGGCACTTTCGCGGGACATGCCCATTTCCATCGCTTCTAACAGCAGCGGTTCAGCCCCAATGGGACCAATTTTGGCAACCGCCTCTAGCAATGCAGTTTGATCATCTGTTTCTGAAGTCCCTTTCAAAACCTCATAGGGGGATTGGACGCCTAGACCCCATCTGCGAAAGGCCAATGCCGAATAGTGGGCACTGTGGGACACATAGGATGAGGTCAGTTCTCCATCTAAAACTGAATGGATTTTTCCGTCTACTATGATGTCTTGCAGGCTCCAGGACGCCACTAGTTCTTCGAGTTGGTCTTCAAACCCACCAAACCGGCGCAGATTGTCGAGTGAAGACAACAGGCGTCCTGCATCACTTCCATCAAAATTCTTGTTACCCCATTTATGACGATCTGTACGTATCCAACCTTGGGGCAAACGCCGTTCCTGCGAGGTGCGGCCAATGATGTTCGGAAGAATTTTATTGATGGAACTCTCAAACTTCTTTCTGTCGATCAGACCAATCTGTGTTGCTGCAATTAGTCCATTTATGTGGCTCCCCACATCCCACATGGTTACTGTCTCATGCAGGCGCCCACCTGGTGCTGAATTCACCGTGGCGGGACACAGCCCGGTTTTCCTGTTTGTGAAACGGGTGAAATACCGCCACGCAACTTGTGCATCCTCCATTAGCTTATCTTTTTCTATACGTTTCAGGGGCTTTCTGGGCTGCCTTAGTGCCGGTTGCGCTGCAGAGACTTTGCGTCTACGCGACGAAATTGGATCTTTCGGTGCTCGAAATCGAACGAATTGATCAATAGGCAGAGACGTGGTGACCCCATCGTTCAAAAGCTGTGAGACCAGCTCAAAAAACGTGTTGCGAACAGGACGAGAGAGCAGAAAGGAAGGGTGAATGGAAATGATCAGGTCATCCATACCGCCGACTGCCTGCTGCAGCTGCCCGATCGAGTTTTCGGAGTGGATTTTAAGTTCGATAGCATTCAATAGACCGTTGCTGTCAAAGCCCGTTTGACCATGTTCGGCGGCGCGAAAAACGATTCCAACCCCAGAACCAAGTGGACGTGTGGTTTGGATTATCATAGCCCTATCTGGTCGGACTTTGGGGATTTCTATAGGAATCATCTTGGGCCAAGCCAGACCCTGAGCTGCTTGAATTTGCGTCATATCCGAGGGGACCCAGAACCCCCGAAGAGAACCGAAAGGATCGTGGCCAGGGTCGTTCACTTCTGTGAACGCCACCCCCATCCTAGTGAGCGTAGCCCTAAATTCAGTATAGGACGACAATAGCGGTGCATCGTTTTCTGCGGGGCGAACCAGAAGACAGCACAAGTGTCGCTTAAACTCATAATTGTTGCGCAACTGCAGATCCGAGGCAGGTTCAAGGGATAGAACCCCGTCCAACTCCGCTTGTGACAGCTCAGAGCAAAACTGATTTGCGGCGACCTCTATTTCATTGATGGGGTATTGGGAGAATTCTTGTGCTGAAAGATAAATCACTCGCTGACTGCTGTTTGCTTCTTGCACTGTAAGCAAATGTTGAAATGAGCCTAGCGAAATCTTTTGCCCACCAAACAGCCGTACAGTACCCGTATCCCATGTTTGCGATTGGACTGGGCTGTTTTCGTTCGGCAGCACAAGCACATTGAGAATTCCAGCTGACCGCACTCCAGTGGGCGCAGTCGGACTATCAGAGTCATCACAAACAACTGTCCGGATTGAGTTACGTACGGTTGTTCCTTTTAAAGGTAGAAGCAACCGTTGCAATGCCTGAGAAGCTTCAAAAGATGATCGTGCTTGGAAGTGAGGTGATTGATTTGTCAAATCGGGAAGGTAGGGAGCAATCTCAATGTTGCTGCCACCTAGCAGATATCCTTGCAAGAGTTGGGCCAGTTTACTAGCTGCACCGTGTTGTTGCTGTGCGGAGTCAAATGGTGAGATGGCACAAACAACAGGTATGTTCTGATCTGACAACGCATCCAAAACCGCAATCAGATGTGGGAAGGATGTCTCCTCATTTATTCCAGACAGTACAACAATAGTTTGTTGAACAGACGAAACGGCCAGTGAAGACCCTGCTCCGAAGGGAAGCAAAGCCAGGCCGGTAACAGCCGATTTCAACAGAGTTCTTCGATTCATAGATTATGTGTCGCCAACTGGTAGTCTCGCCCTTGTCGTTTGAGCGAGTTCCAATTGGCCAAACGCCCGGTCAGAGCTCGCAAAATCGCCCGCATGACCGAGAAATATAGCAACGGACGGTAAAACACACGCTGCAAAGGGAAAAGAAGCAGAGACCAGTTGCTTTCTTCTCGATCGGTGGAAATGGCAAAGAAGGCAATCAGGAATTCAAGCGCAGGCAAAGTCAGGTAGGCCCACAGAAACTTGGTTTGGTTGGGGTCGAGGGATGAGCCCACATCCCCAGTCCAGCCACCAGAAAAGTGAGAATAGACCAATACCGCGATGAACAGGTCTGCGATTGGGGCGAGTAGCGGGAAGAAGTAACCAAAGACAAACATATCAGGGATTGAGATCAGACCAATCGAGCGTCCTTCTCGTATTGCCGCCTTGTGCTTCCATGCGCTTTGAAACATGCCCAAAGACCAGCGGAGTCTTTGGTTCAAGAGTTGCCCTACCCGTTCGGGTGCTTCGGTATAGCCGCGCGCGAGTTTTTCATAGACTACCCTGTACCCAGCCCGGTTGACCTGGATTGTTAGGTCAGTGTCTTCAGTCAGGGTTTCAGAACAATACAATCCAACCTTTTCCAGCGCTTCGACACGCCAGGCCCCGATAGCCCCAGGCACTACAAGTATGCCGTTGATCATGTCAAATGCCTTGCGGTCAATGTTCTGCGAGGTTGCATACTCATAGGCCTGAAGGCGCGTCAGCAGATTGGTCCGGTTTCCGACCATGATCTTGCCAGCCACTGCCCCAACCTTGGGGTCATCAAAGTGCTTCACTAGATGATCAATTGCATCCTGTCTGATCTGTGTATCAGCATCGATGCAAACAACATATTCGGCGTCGACCATCATGATAGCACGATTGAGCGCGCTCCACTTCCCTTGATTGGGTTGAGAAACAAGATGCACTTCGCTTCGTTCTTTAAACTTAAGGACTTCAGCAACAGTGTTATCCGTAGACCCATCATCAACGACAATAATGTCCAAGTTCCCATAGGTGCAGGCACGCACGCTCTCAATACACTTAGCAATGACATCCTGTTCATTATAGGCGGGGATGATCACCGCCACTTTAGGGTCATTGTCAAACTCAATCGTTTTGTTGCGACGGTTTGCCAAGGCCATCAAAATAATTGCGACAGATCGGATTACACCGATGCACAGCACAATCCAAAAGATAACAACAATTGCATCCTTCGCAGTTGCGGCGGCGGAAAAAGTAATCCTGTCAAAAATTGGATAGGCTCCTTCTCGTATCGGCATCAATGCACTTGGAGTGGTACTTAAAAGATCCGCCAAAGTCGTGAACTCAAACCCCATTGAACGCAACTCATTGATGATCAAAGGCAGGGCCGCAACTGAAGCACTTCGATCCTCACCACCATCATGCAACAAAATGACATTACCTGCCCCCATTTCCGCTTGCTCAATTACATAGGACGCGATTTTCTCACTGCTCCAGCCCTCCCAATCCTTGGGAACAATATCCATGCCCGAAATGATGTATCCACGCTTTTGAGCTTCCATCAATGAAGCAACCCGAGCCGCGCTGATGGGGCCACCGCTTCGCAAGAATGGCTCCCGATAAAGCAGGGATCCGCGACCAGCGACTCCGGCAACTATACGATCTAGGAGAGAGAACTCGAGCTCTAACCGTGTTTCCGAAATCTGATCCATTCTAGGGTGCGAAAAGCTATGTGCACCGATTTCGTGCCCTTCATCAACGATACGGTTCAACAGATCGGGAGCATTCATAACGCTTTGGCCAAGCACAAAGAAGGAGCCAGGCGTGTTGGTATCTCGCAGAATGTCCAGAATATCCTTGGTGTATTCCGGATGCGGGCCGTCATCAAATGTTAGGACCAATTTCCTGGCCTCCGGCTTGCCATAACGCTCAACCGAATAGGGAGTGGGGATGGTGCTATACGTTTGCTCAGTAAGCCGACCGCTCACGAGATCAAAACTGGTTTGGCGAAAACCAACATTTGCTTCCGCTTTGATACGCAAGAACGCACCTTTACCGGCGTAGTCCACATAGTTTTGCAAATCGACCATCGCCAGCTGCGCACTCAATGTGTCCTTAGTCTCAAGCTCTCCAGCAAGTACTTTCCACAGGCCAGGATCTTCCTGGCCCAGAGACCAAACGGCAACATTTGCGATTCCCAGCTTCCGGACCGCCGCAAGCTGGTTGTGAGCTGACGCGGCATCGAGCATCCAAATCTTATGTAGAATCCCCTTGCCGTCAGTGAACCTACTGAAACTGTTGGATGTTTTGGAGCTAAATTGCACTTCGGCCTCAGCTTTTCCAATTCGCTGCATCGCCGCTGAGTAGGACAATGTTTCGGGCATCGCCGTCCCTGAAGTCCAATCCACTGCAAAGTTGCCAAGAGCTACAACCAGGCGTTCTGGTCCAATTCCCTGTACCGCTTGGCCCAAAGTACTTTCAAACCATTGATCAGACGCTAACGGCATTGGCGCAGACCCGACCCAAGGGGTTTGGAACATTTTTAAAATGACCTGATCAAATGCCTGGATCAGGTCAGGCTGTAGCCAAAGCGTTTGTTCGGGGTTCAAAACGATACACGAGACCAAACCCTTTGTTCGAAACTGGGTTGTCAACTCACTCCAAAACGGCGCAAGACGCTGCATGTCGTCGACCTTAAGAGTATTGAAATCAAGACAGGTTCCCTGTGCGTTCAAGGCGGTTAGCGTTTCAGCCAATGAAGCAACGGTTGCAGCTTTGCTGTTTTTTTCGACCAATAGATCTACGAGATGGTCCGGAATTCCAGATGTGTTCAGCGATACAACAGGAAGCAAGCTAGTTGCTCGTTCTGTTTCAGCAACATACTCTGTGACAGCAAGACGCGTATCATTGCTCGCCAAGGACACAGATAGAACGTTCTTTTCAACTTCAAGCGTGATCCACTCAGGAACAAGAACACTCGGACGGGCACATTCATCCGCAAGCGAAAGATGTGCCCATTCATAAGCAATGGGCAGGTGAGCAAACAACCTGGGTGTAAACGCAGATTCAGCCATGGCAGAAAAAACGGGCTGTTCAAACGGCCTGCAAGTTTCAGAGGCTTCCGATGTCGGGGCTTGGGTCTGAATGACATGATCATGAGAGGCAGAGTGTTTGTGTTCAAGCGTAATCACGCTTTCATCTTGGTGCGCAACTTCCCGACCAGGTTCCAAGGTGGAGAACGGGGACCAGACACCTAGATCCTTGACAAAAAACCAAAGCCAGGCTGAAAGCCCAATGAGGCAAAGAAGAAAGATCCGACGAACGCGCTTTGAACGCCGCTGAACCGGATCTTCAAAGACTTTGGTTGCAGACGCTGCAGACGGCAGCATCTCACTATGAAACGTATAGCGCTTCATAATGAGCCCTCCAAAGAGTGCAAAACCAGCCATTCTAAGTTTGCTTCATGTGCGGAACAGGCACATGAAATTCCAATCGCTCGCGACACGAGCACTCCTCACCCCAGGTGCATAAAGATCGTGCCTCAGCGAGACAAACCGTCTGAGCGTCCCCCACAGAAACTCAAACGCAGATCAAAATGCTGCTTCAATCAGCTCATTTTGACTTTAAGCCAATTTCAGTCAAATTTCTTTCGCTTTTTAACGTGTTTTTAGGTTTTTTCAGGGTCTGGAGGGGGCGCTAAGAGAACAATGCCTAAGATACCCTGACATTGTTTGCAAAACACCTCTACTAGAGCCCATCATCTATAATGCGACTCAGCAAAGCTCAGCAGCTGTGGGAAAACCAATCGCAGTCACCATTTTGGAAACAGTTTGTCTCGCCAAAATTGCTTGACCTTGCTTCAGTGGCTTTTACATATTCGAAGAGTTTAGTTCAAATTGGAGAAGTATTATGCGGTCGCTCGGCAAAGCCCTTATAGTGATAGGTTGTTCAGTGTTTGCCTCGACTGCTACGATGGCGGATTCTCTCCCTGGGGGAGCTAAACCTGCCAATATTTCAAAGATAACAAAGGCGTACTCTGGTAAAACTGACCTTTGGGACAACGGTTGCGATGGAGGTATCTATTTCTCCCCAGGTGGACAGGTAAGAGCTTGGTGCAAGGACAGCAGTGACAGCTTGGGAGCAGGAACTTGGAATATCGATGCTCAAGGAAACCTGTGTCAGGATTTGACCTGGTACTGGCCAAACGACAGGCAGGCGGGCTCAAGCCCCGGCGGCAGCACCTGTATTGCCCACATCCAGGATCGCTGGGGGCAACTCTGGCGGAGTTGGCCTGGAAGTGAGGATTGGTGGCCTGTTGACCAGTATTCTGGCCTTGTTAGGGGATACAGGTTTAAAGCAGAAGTTATGGCTACACGCTCCAAACTTGGGTTTAGATAGTATCAAGGTAACCTAAATAGCAATTCCTTTTTACACATTTCAACGGCTTTGTCGCGCAAATGGGTTGAGAGGATTCACGCGGTGAATCCAGCATGATAGCTGGAGGCCATGAGCAGTTGGACGCCTACGAAGTACAAGACCATGAACTGGTCGACCTACAACACGGCATTGAAGCGTCGTGGACCGCTGACAATCTGGTTTGATCCCGAGATGGTCTGGGTGCCGACGTCGAACGGCAAACGCGGTCGGCATCAGAGTTTCAGTGATGCCGCGATCCAGATCTGCCTGACGCTGAAAGTGTTGTTTGGCATGCCGCTCCACCAGACCTCTGGCTTTGTCGAAAGCCTGTTACGGCTGGCAGGGTTGGACTGGGCGATGCCGGATTACAGCACGCTGTGCCGCCGACAAAAGACGCTGAACATGCGCCTACCGTATCGAGGCGGCAAAGGCCAAGCGGCCTATCCTTGGCGCGGTCGGGCCCCACCGCAGCGGATGGTCCCGTGGTGTCCTAGGTTGCGGCCCTGATGGGCACGACTGCCCCTAGTCACTTCTCCGTCAGGTCTTCTGTGCGGGTTTTGACGGCTCGAACGAAGAGCTGCTCGTCGTATCTGAAAATGGCTAGGCTGTCTTTGATACTGCGACGGGAAGCCGGATTTACCGAAACCGTGAAGAAGCTGGCTAGGATCGTGAAAAATTAGAGGCCAGAAGAATGGACAAACCGGGCGAGAGCCCAATACGGATGGCAGGAGATGATGGTGGCGGTCTGAGGCAAGCTACGTCAGATGGTTGGACCATCGACAACTTGCAGATAAACTGGCCCACTTCATACAGTATCCTTCAACAACCGGGCGCTTCCATCTATTTCTTGGGCTCCCCTTGGGATCGGCTCGGAAAAGACGCAAGTTTTCGAGTTCTGGTAAAGTCAGAGAGCTTACCGATTGCCTTTGGATTTTCAGGGTCAGGCAAGTCCCTCATTTGGTTGGATCGAAGCGATCTTTTTATTTGGAACAGGCACACATAGCAGCTGTTCATATTGCTTGAGACAACGCCTGCTTCCTCCACTCAGCCGACCTTGAACTCCTGCCTCAGTACCAAATTAGTGTGCTGGAGCGGGGAACGTGACTGCCACGGAATTCAGCTGAATTCAACTTGAAGTGGTGCCTCTCCCCGGACTCGAACCGGGACGCCCTTGCGAGCAAGAGATTTTGAATCTCTCGTGTCTACCATTCCACCAGAGAGGCACTGAGCGCTGGTTTATTTGGCGTTTCCTTGGGGGTCAACCCATTATCGTCGTGTTTTTTCTTCGGAGGATTTCAACAGCTATGGCAATGAAGGCCAACCGGTTAGTGACCTCAGTCACATCTTTCACCCCCCTACCGCCGCCGCGGGTGGGACATAGCTAAGCTTCACCGTATCCGCCCTTTGTTCTGAAGGAGTACTTGATGCCCACCTCCCCCGGTTTGATGCCAATCCTTTGATAACATTTATTGCAACAAAGGAGACTGACTATTGGGCTGAAATCGACAGATGAATTTAAACGGAATGCGGTGCGATAAGCGCTGACCTCAAGGCTCGCGCAAAAACAAATGTCTGATGATCTTGGTGTAGGTATATCTACACTGAACAGGTGGATCACCGCATATAGAAACACAGATGTGGTGTCGAAAGAGGATGTGAGCTTAGCCCAAGAGAATGATCTACTCTGACGTGAGAGCCGTATACTCAGGGAGAACTAGGAGGAAAACTTGCCGCGACACCTGTCGACAACGGTCCTTGGAGCGTTTCCGTTCTTCTGTGTAACTGCGCTTTGATTCATGTATCCTGAGAAAAGCAAGGACGCGCCGCTGAACCAACCGAACCGACGCAATGCCACAGCCAGAAAGCGCCTGAAGGGCCAGTTCCGGAGCGCTGACAGCGAAGGAGCCAAATTCTGGATCTTGGTGATGAACGAATAAAAACCGTCGAGTTTAGGACATCTTGATTTCAGTAGTCGATGGGCTGAAAGGCAGTATCGAGGGAACCACGCTGGCCTTTACGCAGGCCGCTGTCCAGACCTGTATCGTCCAGTTGATGCGCCATTCTCTGAACTTCTGCGCCTGAAAGGGGCGCAAGGCCCTGGCATTCGATCCGCGCGCTATTTACGGAGCTGCAACAGCCGATCAGGCCGCTGCTCAGCTTGGTGCGTTCGAGGAAAAATGGGCCCGAAAATTTGGCTCAATCGCTCTGGCCAGGCCGTGAGCGTGGCAGGAGGTGATCCCCTATTTCGCCTTCGATCCGGCAATCCGCAAGATCATCTACACCACGATGGCCATTGAAAGACTGAGCCGTGTCATCCGCAAATCCCTCAAGACACAGGGCTCTTTCCCGACCGATGATGCGGCCACAAAGCTGATCTACTGACCATCTGGAATTTTGAAAAGGACGGCTGGAACCGCCGAATGGCTTGTGAAGTTGACGAGCAACAGGCGGACCTTGGGTTTTGGTCTGTGTTTTCTGTACCTGCGCAACGTGCAGGGCTCTGTCTGGCACCATAAACGCGTTTGCCGGATCTACTGCGAGCTTGAATTGAACCTGCGGATCAAGCCCAAGAAGTGGCTGAAACGGGACAAGCCTAAACCGCTGGCGGTGCCTGACATACCAAATGAGACTTGGTCCATGAACGTCTTGACCGGTCATGGTCAACGGTTCTGGACTTACAATAACGAGCGACCCAACATGGGCATCGGCGGCGGGATATTCGGTGGAGAATGACGTCACTTGTAACCTGGACGGTGACTCAAAGTGACGGGAGAGGCGACGCAAAGGTGTGCCCCGCGTCATTTTTGTGGCGACCTGCCCGAGCGGTTGTTCCCCCAGGTGGATGCAATTTCTCACATAAAGATACGGGGATCACTTTTCTATTTCAATGAGTAAGACATGTGCATTGGGGGGCTACACCAGCAGGCAAGAGCTGCGGCCCCGAGGCCTGGGATTTTGAAACCCCTGGGTCTACTATTCCGCCACTTGCGCAACGCCCTTTTCCGACCCAAGTCCGACCCAAGCCCGCCCCAGAGGTCCAGAGGCATATGTCCTTGTGACCGAAGAAAACTGGCAAGAAACCACCGCATTGACTGCGTCGTTATTGACCTCACCACGCCACCATGCGACGCCGCATATAACGTGAAAAAGCAAAGGTATGCCAGATGCTGCGCAGGCTCTATGATCAAACCATGTCTCTCGCGGATCATCGTCATGCTCTGTGGTGGCTCGCTGCGGTCTCCTTTGTTGAAAGCTCAGTCTTTCCCATTCCCCCTGATGTCCTGATGATACCAATGATCCTGGCGCGCCCTTCCCGCGCCTGGCTGATCGCTTTGGTTGCTCTTGTTTCCTCGGTTGCTGGCGGGTTGTTGGGCTATGCTATTGGCGCTATGTTCTATGAAAGCCTGGGCCAGCCGATCCTCGAGGCTATGGGCAAAGGCGCGGCGATCGAAGAATTCAACCATAAGTTCAACGACTTTGGCTTCTGGGCTGTTCTGGGCGCAGGCATCACCCCCTTCCCCTATAAGGTCATCACGATCATGTCAGGCTGGACCGGCATGCCGCTGATGACCTTTCTGGTAACCTCCATTTTGGCCCGTGCACTGCGGTTCTTTATTGTGGCAGGTTTGTTGCGTGCCTTTGGCGCACCAATTCGTGACTTTATCGAACAGCGTTTGGGGCTTGTCTTTACCGTCTTTATGGTGCTCCTCTTTGGCGGATTTCTAGCGCTGAGGTATCTGTGATATGCAACGAATTCTGATCCTGCTGGCAACCTTAGGGTCCGCCGCTATGATGCTGGGTGCGCTGGGTTTTCAATACATCGGTGAGATGCCGCCCTGTAAGATGTGCTATTGGCAGCGCTACCCGCATTTGGCCGCCATTGGCATTGGCATCCTGGCATTTCTATTGCCCGGTGTAGGGCGTACGACATTTTTGTATCTTGGCGCCCTGGCCGCTTTGACCACAGGTGGAATTGGCATCTACCATTCCGGGGTCGAGCGCGGCTACTGGGAAGGGCCTACGACCTGTACCTCGGGTCCCATTGACAACCTCACGCCTGAACAACTGATGGAGCAGATCATGGGCGCTCCGCTTGTCCGTTGTGATGAGGTTCCGTGGGAGTTGTTTACGCTGTCAATGGCCAGCTGGAATGCGATCATCTCTTTTGTGCTTGCGGGTCTGTGGATTGCCGCAGCGCGCAGCAAACCCTAAGCCGCCCCAGCTTCACGCGCCAGCTTGTCCTAAGAATCCTTTTTGGTGGCCAAAAGCAGATTGGTTTCACTGCTCACCACCCCATCAAAGGTGCGGATCTTGGCAAGTGCAGCATCCAGAGTTTCCAGGGTTTCCGTCCCCAGCTCTACAATGAGATCCCAGCGCCCATTGGTGGTGTGGATCGCTCGCACCTCTGGCAACCCTTGCAGCTGACGAATAATCCGGCTGGCCCCGCGCCCTTCAATTCCGATCATCATCAATCCCCGCACCGGATCGCGCAGAACATCTTCTTTCAGAACAACGGTAAAGCCGAGCACATCGCCGCGCAGTTGCAACCGTTCGATCCGGGCCCGAACGGTTGTACGCGAGAGGTCAAGCTGGAGCGCGAGGTCCGACAGGCTGGCACGGGCATTGTGCCGCAATGCGGCTATCAGGCGTTCGTCCGTTTTATCCACATTAGGCCTCCGTTTCGACTATTATACGTACATATCGGTGAATTTGAGTGGTTACAACCACCTCGTTTCGGAGATTTTTACATCCTACTGTATTAGAAGTGGAGAGTTTCACCGTGACGCAAAAGACCTGTTTTCTGATTGGCGCCCCTGTTGACAGCGGCAAACGCCGGTCCGGTTGCCTGATGGGGCCGGATGCCTTTCGCACAGCCGGCTTAGGCGAAGCGCTGTCTGGGCTCGGCCATGAGGTCACGGATCTGGGAAACCTCAGCCCTGCCCCACATAATCCGGATGTGGAGGGCAGCGCCATTTTTGCGTTGAATGAGACAATTGGCTGGACTTCTGCGCTTGCCAGCATTGCCCAACATTCCATGGCCAAGGGGCTGCCGATCTTTCTTGGCGGTGATCACGCCCTGTCGCTTGGTTCTGTCGTCGGCGTAGCTGATTATGCAGCCTCCGTGGGGCGGCCCCTGTTTGTCTTGTGGCTGGATGCACATACAGATTTTCACACCCCACAGAGCACCGATAGCGGCAATTTGCACGGCACACCGGTGGGCTATTTCACCGGACGCGATGGGTTTGAGGGCTTCCCCAAAGTGGCGAACCCGGTTCCGCAGGAAAACGTTTGCATGATCGGATTGCGCTCTGTGGACACGCCTGAGCGCCTGGCGCTGGAAGCAAGCGATATCCGTCGCCATGACATGCGCGACATTGACGAAAACGGCATTGCCGGGCCGTTGGCCCGCTTCCTGGATCGTGTTGCAGAGGCAAACGGGTTGTTGCATGTCTCATTGGATGTGGATTTCCTCGATCCCTCGGTGGCGCCGGCAGTTGGCACCACGGTTCCGGGCGGCGCGACTGTGCGCGAAGCACATCTGGTCTGTGAAATGCTGCATGATTCCGGCCTGATGACTTCATTGGACCTGGTGGAGCTGAACCCCTTTCTGGATGAACGCGGCCGCACCGCCCATTTGATGGTCGACCTCTGCGCTTCTGCGCTGGGGCGTCGTGTCTTTGATCGGCCAACCCGGAGCTACAATTGAACAACCTGCAAGCCCCCTCCGCTGTGGTCATGATCCGGCCACATCACTTTTGCTCAAACCCGGATACCCAGGGCGACAATGCCTTTCAAACCTCCGCCGGAGAGCCCGAGGTTGTACGCAAGAAGGCGCTGCAAGAGTTTGATACAGCCGCACAAACGCTGCGCGACGCTGGTGTTCGGGTGCATGTCTTTGAAGACACTGGCACCACAACACCGGACAGTGTTTTTCCCAACAACTGGTTCTCGACCCATTCCGGTGGCCATATCGCGATCTATCCGATGTATGCGCCAAACCGGCGGATGGAACGGCGTTGGGATATCATCGAGGAATTGAAGCGCAGCTACCGGGTGCAGGATGTCATCGATTTTTCCGGGCTGGAAGAGGACGGTCTGGCCCTGGAGGGCACTGGCGCCATGGTGCTCGATCATATTGGCCGCATTGCCTATACGGTCACATCAAACCGCGCCGATCCGGTGCTGCTTGAACGGTTTTGCACCCATTTCAATTATGAGCCCATGGCCTTTGAGGCCCGCGATGCGGAGGGGCGTGAGGTGTACCACAGCAATGTCCTGATGGGCATTGGTACCGATTTTGCCATGATCTGCCTGTCGATGATCGGCGACCCAAAGCGGCGCGCCGAGATCGCCACTCGCCTGGAAGAAACAGGCCATGAGGTCATAGATCTCAGCGAAGAGCAGATCCAGAACTTTGCCGGAAATACCTTTGCCCTGACGGGAACCAAGCCCCTGCTGGCGCTGTCCTCTCGCGCCTTGGACGCACTGCGCCCGGACCAAATTAGAACAATTGAGCGCAGCACGACCCTGCTGCCACTGTCCATCCCAACAATCGAAACAGCCGGAGGCTCGGTGCGCTGCATGTTGGCAGGCATCCATCTCAGCCCCCGCGAAAGGACCCAGTCATGACCACGCCCTCGCATAAAGCCCTTGTTCCCTTTGTCAGCGTCGACAACATGATGCGTCTGGTCCATAGCATTGGTATTGAAACCATGCTGCGCGATCTGGCGGAATATGTAGAAGTGGACTTTAAGCGCTGGGAATTGTTTGATAAAACCCCACGCGTTGCCAGCCACTCCGAGGTCGGCGTGATCGAATTGATGCCCACCTCCGACGGTGAGGCCTATGGCTTCAAATACGTCAATGGCCATCCCAAAAACACCAGCGAAGGCCTGCAGACTGTAACCGCCTTTGGCCTGTTGGCGGATGTCTATACTGGCTATCCCGTCCTGCTGACAGAAATGACCATGCTGACCGCGCTGCGCACTGCGGCAACCTCGGCAATGGTGGCTAAGTATCTGGCGCCAAAAGGGTCCGACACTATGGCAATGATCGGCAATGGGGCTCAATCAGAATTCCAGACCCTGGCAATGAAGGCAATCTGCGGCCTCAAAACCGTACGTCTTTTTGACAAGGATCCAGCCGCGACGGAGAAATGCGCCCGCAACCTGGCCGCTGCCGGGCTGAAGGTGGTACGCTGCTCGACACCTGAGGAAGCCATTGAAGGCGCGCAGATCCTGACCACCTGTACCGCCGACAAACAGAACGCCACCATCCTGACCGACAACATGGTTGGCGCAGGCGTGCACATCAACGCCATCGGCGGGGACTGCCCTGGCAAGACAGAGCTGGCTGCGGGTATCCTGACGCGCGCAGATGTCTTTGTTGAATTCCCACCGCAAACCCGGGTTGAGGGCGAAATCCAGCAAATGCCGGAAGATTTTGCCGTGACTGAGCTCTGGCAGGTCATCCTTGGCCAGAAGCCCGGTCGGCGGGACGACAAACAGATCACCCTGTTTGACAGCGTCGGCTTTGCGATCGAGGATTTCAGCGCCCTGCGCTACATCCGCGACCGCATCAAGGACACGGAATTCTTTATTGATCTCGATATGTTGGCAGACCCGGATGATCCACGTGATCTGTTTGGCATGCTTCAGCGTTCGCAGTCCTGAAAGGCTAGCACCGCCCTCTGAGTTTTACCCAATAGGGCAATCTGAATGCTGGGATTGAAAAGGCACCAGTCAGGCGTCCAGTTCGGTGTCCCAATAGAGAAAATCCATCCAACTGTCGTGCAGATGGTTGGGTGGGAATTTTCGCCCGGTGTTGCGCAGCTCCTCTGCACCGGGACGTCGCGGCGCCTTACGAAGTGACATTCCAAGCATGTGCAATGGCTTGGAGCCCTTTTTTAAGTTGCAGGGCGAACAGGCCGCCACCACGTTTTCCCAGCTGGTGATCCCCCCGGCGGCGCGTGGTACGACATGATCGAAAGTCAGATCGCCACGGGCACCGCAGTATTGGCAGCAAAATTCATCCCGCAGGAATAAATTAAAGCGCGTGAAGGCCACGCGCTTTTGAGGTTTGACATAGTCTTTCAACACCACAACCGAGGGTATTCGGATCTCGGTACTCGGGCTGTGAACCACTTCGTCATACTCCGCCAGAATATCCACTCTGTCCAACCAGGCCGCCTTGACTGCGTCCTGCCAGCTCCACAGCGACAGCGGGTAATAGGACAGGGGTCGATAATCCGCGTTGAGCACAAGCGCAGGATGCTGCCGCAGTGCTCTGGGGTCTCTCACAAAATCAGTTCTGAAATCGCCATCCATGATGCTACGTCTTCCTCGCCCTGTCTGCCCGTTCCCGGCACCAGAGCGGGGAACCCGCCCCAGCATATGTTTAACTATATCTCGTGGTTTTCGTCTGACAAGCCCCTGTCAGCCACTAGATTTCGCATCACCGCTACCATCGGCCCATGACAGGTCCATGACAGACATCCGCCTCCATCACCTTTGTCGACTTGCAAGCCCGCCCTGCTCTGCCTATGGATCTTCCATGACCCGCCTCATTCGCTTCAACAAACCCTTTGATGTTTTGCCGCAATTCACCGATTCCGGCAGTGAAGGCTCAACGCGCAAAACCCTCAGCGCTTTTATCGACTGTCCCGGTGTTTATGCTGCTGGCCGGCTGGATCGTGACAGCGAAGGTCTGATGCTGCTGACCGATACCGGGCGCTTGCAGGCCTGGATCAGTGATCCACAGCACAAGATGGCCAAGACCTACTGGGTTCAGGTCGAAGGAGAGCCGGATGCGGCAGCGCTGGATGCCTTGGCAAAAGGCGTCGCACTGAAAGACGGCATGACCCGCCCAGCCAAGGCCGACCTCATGGAGGAGCCTGCGCAGCTTTGGGCCCGGACACCACCAATTCGTGAGCGCAAGTCCATCCCGACCAGCTGGATTTCCTTGACGCTGAAGGAAGGAAAAAACCGCCAGGTGCGCCGGATGACAGCCGCTGTTGGTTTTCCCACCTTGCGGCTTATCCGCTATAGTATAGGCGCCTGGAGCCTGGATGGGCTGCCGCAGGGCGCCTGGGAGGATCTGGAGATCCCAACGATCCCCGGCCCCGCTAAACCGACACACCTGCCCAATCGCCGAGCACAGAAACAAAAGGCCCAGACCAAACAAAATCAGACTAAACATAAGCAGGACGGACAAAAGAAAGAGCGCAAGGCTCCCGCTGGCCAATCGAACAAAGGCCGGAGCCCCCGCAGATCCTGAACAAATTGAAACGCTGGATCAGTAGAAAGGCATAGGCGAAACCGTCTATGCCTTTTATTCCAACATCTTAAAGACCGAGCTTATCGCGCATAAAGGCCAGTGAAACGCTCAACCCGTCGGGGGCAATCCCGTGACCGGTGCCCTTCATGATATGGGCAAAAACATCCTTGAACCCAGCTTGATCCAGGGCTTCTGCAGCTTCCGGCAGAGATTGTGGCGGCACCACATCATCCGCATCCCCATGCACCAGCATGACAGGCATCCGGCTAACCACTTCATCCTTGAGCGTGTCTGGCGACAGCAAACGACCCGAGAAGGCAACGATGCCGGCAATGGCATCTTCGCGGCGTGGCGCGACATGCAGGCTCATCATGGTGCCCTGCGAGAAACCAAACAGCACGACCTGTTCGGGCAGAACGTCCTCATCGACCATCAGGGCATCAAGAAATGCGTTCAGATCCTCGATCGAGGCATTCATGCCGCGCATGCTCTCTTCCTCTGAGGATCCATCAATCCAGGGGATTGGAAACCACTGGTATCCCATTGGCGCGCCTGGGCAATTCTCGGGTGCATCTGGTGCGACGAACAGAGTATCCGGCAGATGCTCAGCCAGTGGATCAGCGAGACCCAGCAGGTCAGCGCCATTGGCGCCGTAGCCATGCAGAAACACCACGATAGACCGGGTCACCCCGGAGAGCGGCTCTCTGCGCTCAGCTTTTAGTACACGAGTCATCGGATCCCTTCCCTGTCCTTTGCTACATGGTAATAGGCCCAGAGGATGCGGGCCGCAACCGACCGCCAAGGCGACCAGGCTTCGGCCAGTTTTCTCAGCTCTCGTTCACTTGGTCTCGCAGGCAGATCGAACAGGTCTTTGGCTGCCTCCTGCAGGGCCAGATCACCAGGAGCAAAAACATCCGCTCGCCCAAGCGAGAACATGGCGTAGATTTCGGCGGTCCAGATCCCGACCCCCGTCACCTTTGTCAGAACCTTGATAACCGCCTCCGTCGGCATGTCGCGCAGCGCCTCAAAATCGATCGCTTCCTCTGCCAAGGCAATGGAATAGCGTATCTTTTGCCGACTGAGCCCTGCTGCACGCAGATCATCCTCACTGGCAGACACAACCTCTTCCCGGGTGGTCAGCTGCGCGTCAAGAAGCCGTTGCCATATCGCCTTGGCCGAAGCGACACTCACCTGTTGGCTGACAATGGCGCTGAGCAGTTGCCCAAATCCATCCGGTCTGCGCCGCAGTGGCAATGGGCCACATTGGGTCAAGGCCTCTGCAAAGCGCGGATCATGGTCCGCCAGCCAGGCGGCCCCTTCGGTGACGCAGGCATCTGAGTGAATGATCCGCCCCGCCTCCGGCGCCGCAGATGTAATGAATGACGCCACGTCAGATCCACCTCCTTCTCAGTATTGGCCAGAAGATTGTACCAATTCTGCCCTTGTTGCTTGTTCCGCTAAGTTTTGATCGCTACGCATCCCATATGACAGTTCACATGACCACCCCGAGCGACAGTGTCGCCAAGAAAAACGTCGCCATCCTGGTATTGGCCCAGGCAATCCTCGGCTCTCAGATGCCGATGATCTTTATCATTGGCGGGCTTGCTGGCCAGTCTTTGGCTTCCAACCCCTGTTTTGCCACCCTTCCGATCTCCTTGATCGTGGCTGGTTCGATGATCGCGGCGACGCCGATTTCGTCGATCATGCAGAAATGGGGCCGCCGGGCTGGGTTTTTCACCGGTGCCATGTTTGGTGCTCTGGGCGGTTTGGTAGGTGCCTATGGGCTTTACCTCGGGTCTTTCCCGATCTTCCTGCTGGGAAGCCTGCTGACCGGTGTCTATATGAGCGCCCATGGCTTTTACCGCTTTGCAGCAACTGATACCGCTTCTGAGAGCTTCCGCCCCAAGGCGATCTCTTATGTAATGGCGGGCGGTTTGCTCTCGGCGCTATTGGGGCCACAACTGGTGAAGGCGACCAGCCAGGTCTTTGTTATCCCCTTTCTCGGCACCTATCTGACAGTGATTGCCATCAACGTTCTGGGATCTGGCCTGTTCCTGTTCCTGGACATCCCCAAACCCGAAGCCCCCCACGAAGACCTTCCTGCAGGACGCAGCCGGATGGAGCTGTTGAAAACCCCGGCAATCGCCGTTGCGGTGATCTGTTCCATGGTGTCATACGCGCTGATGAACCTGGTGATGACCTCGACGCCCTTGGCGGTTGTCGGATGTGGCTTTACCGAGGGCAATGCCGCGGATGTGGTGTCGCTTCATGTTCTGGCGATGTATGTGCCGTCCTTCTTTACGGGCCATCTGATTGCGCGCTTTGGGGTCTATAAGGTTGTCGCAGCGGGGCTGATCATCCTTGCCGGTGCCGGGGCCGTCGCACTTCAGGGGGTTGAGCTTGAAAACTTCTTTATCGCGTTGATCCTGTTGGGCGTGGGTTGGAACTTTGGCTTTATTGGTGCCACCACCATGCTGACCGCCTCTCACACCCCAGAAGAGCGCGGCCGGATGCAGGGTCTCAATGATCTGCTGGTCTTTGGCGGAGTCACAATGGCGTCGCTTGCCTCTGGTGGTTTGATGAACTGCTCTGGTGGCAACCCGGTTGAGGGCTGGAGTGCCGTCAATATGGCGATGGCCCCCTTCCTGGTTCTGGCCGGTGGTGCGCTGCTCTGGCTGGTGATGCGCCCCAAAGAGGCTTAAACCTGCCAGTATAGTTCAAACGCAAAAAGGCGCCCCTGTGAGGCGCCTTTTTTGCGTCTTATCATTTGGGTACGGTCCGGTGCTAACTCACCAGTGCCCACGCGCTGCACGCCAGATCAGACCAGTGCGGCGGCGAAACTCGCTTTGCCCCAGGCGGCCTTCAGCAATGCGTTCAGGCTGTTGCAGCGCCTGATTCAGGATCGCCCTGGCCTGCCAGCCCGATAGCAGTGCCATGCCGGCGTCTTTGGAGATTGATGCCCGCTGCTTTTCGGCCTGTTCAATGTGATCCAAGCCCCTGCGCGCCAGCTGACGCAGCCCCTCTGGCGTGCCGTCCAGCAGCGGGATGCGCTGGTGACCCACCAGTTCCGGAATCGCCTTGAACCAATTGGCGATCCCCACCCCATAGGCAAATCTGCGGACAACTTCCTCCTCGGCCTGCCCAAGCGAGGCAGCCGCCATCCACATCAAACCTCCCGAGGTGGCATCAATATAGTGATCAAATGCGGCCTCATCCTCAAAGGGGTCTTTGTAGATGTCCCAGCGCCGGGCCTCGGCCATGGACTCGATGTGACCTGCCAGTTCTGCGCGCAGCAGCCGCCCCAGGGGGGTCGCCACAAAATGGCGGCGAACTGGCCCGCCCTGAGCAATCTCTGCTCCGATGTCGCGCCACCATTGCACGCGCATCTCAGCGATCATGCTCTCTTGGCTGGCCCAGGGGGCCTTTGCCAGCTCGATATTGAAGGCATAAAGCGCAAAGAGCATTGGGCGTGTCTCGGGTGGGGCCGCCATTACCGCCATAAAGCGATCGGGGTCCCCCTGCTGAACCAGTTCTGCACAGCTGGTGAGGTCATCATCAAATACCACCAATAAACTCCCTGATTGCCTTACGCGTTTCGGGTGCATCAACCAAATCCAGATGGCCGGTCTCAGCCAGGATCCGATAAGTTCCCTTGGCTGTTTCGCCCTCTATCAAGGCCTGGTAAGCCTCGGCAACAAAGGCTTCATCCTGCGCCCCCACCAGGAGAAGAAATTCAGGTAGTGATCTGATATCAGATACATAATCCGACCTGGGCGCATAGGATTGATTGAGCCGATAACTGTAGGAGGTGGTTGCCAGATGTCCAAGCGGCCCCTCCAACACCTCAGTTGGCATATTGAACTGAATAGCTGTCAGGTGGTTCCAGGTGGTGATCCCAAATCCATTGAGCATGGACAGGCCAATGATGCGGCGCAGCAAGGGCTGTGCCCAACCGCCGGAATTGGGCCGCATCGTTGGAGCGTTGTGGTGCAGGAAGGGCGCCAAGAGCACGGCACCATCCATCAGCTGTCGATGCCGCCCCCCGGCAAAACGCAGCACCAATCCGCCCCCCGAAGAATGCCCAATCAGCACAACCTTTTGCCCCTCAGCGGCCCTGGCTGTGATCAAGTCCGCCAGATCATCCTCAAACTGGCCGATATAGTCGACATCTCCGCGGCGTCCCGGCCAGGCACCATGCCCGCGCAGATCGGGCACCAGCACAGTCCCGCTGAGCTGTGGTGCCAGCCCGGTGAATTGCAGCCCGTTCCAGCCGGACCCATGCACCAGCACAATGAGCGGCCCATCCCCATTGGCAAAGGATCGCAGCTGCAGCGCGTAACCATCTCGCATCACGACACTTTCTGTCGTGAACGGTTCAGCTAGAGTGGTGGTGCCACTTTGTAGGATCTTGTTGAAATTCAGAGTTTCTCCGCTCGGCTCCAGGGGTTTGACGGGTTGCGACAGGATCAGCCCCAAGGGAACAAGCGCGGTAATCACCCCTGAAACTGCAACAAACTTGAGCACCCGTTTGATCACTAGAGATCTCCGCCGTCGCGCATCAGTTTCCACCGCATGGCATCGAGCAGAGCCTCAAAAGAGGCGTCGATTATATTGGCGCTCACCCCAACAGTGGACCAGCGCCGCCCCTGACCGTCTTCGCTGTCAATGATGACACGGGTCACAGCCTCGGTACCGCCCTGGGTGATCCGCACCTTGAAATCCACCAGATGCATATCATTGATCACTGCCGAATAGCGCCCCAGATCCTTGGCAAGGGCCTTAGCCAACGCATTGACCGGCCCGCGATCACTGCCGGTTTCATCCATCGACTCGCTGACGGAAAGACGCTTTTCGCCGTCGACCTTAACCACCACAACAGCCTCCGAGAGGCTGATCATGCGGTTATACTTGTTCTTGCGGCGCTCGACCGTGACCTTATAGCGCTTCACCTCAAAGAAGTCGGTGCATTGGCCCAGCTCTTCCCGCGCCAGCAGCTCAAAAGAGGCCTGCGCCGTGTCATAGGAATAGCCCTCAGCCTCACGCTCCTTGATACGGTCCAGAATGCGCGCCAGCGCCGGGTCGCCCTTGGCCACTTCCAGCCCGGCATCCATCAGACGTTTGCGCAGATTGGACTGCCCCGCCTGGTTCGACATCGGAATGATCCGTGCATTGCCGACCAGCTCAGGGACGATATGCTCATAGGTACTGGGATCCTTGAGGATCGCACTGGCATGCAAGCCCGCCTTATGGGCAAAGGCAGAGGCGCCAACATAGGGCGCCTGTTTGCTTGGCACACGGTTCAGGGTGTCATCCAACATCCGGCTCAGCTTGGTCAGCCCTGCGAGGGCCTCTTGACTGACACCAATGTCAAACTGGCCTGCATAGGGCTGCTTCAGCAGCAATGTCGGGATCAGGGTGGTCAGATTGGCGTTGCCACAACGCTCGCCCAGTCCATTCAGGGTGCCCTGCACCTGGCGGGCCCCGGCCTCGATTGCCGCCAACGAACAGGCCACTGCATTCTCAGTGTCATTATGGGTATGGATGCCTAGGTTGTTGCCGGGAATTCCCGCTTCGATCACCTCAGCAACAATGCGCTTCACCTCGCTGGGCATGGCGCCACCATTGGTGTCGCATAGCACTATCCAGCGCGCCCCGGCCTCCAATGCGGCACGACAGGCCGCCAGCGCATACTCGGGATTGGCCTTATAGCCGTCAAAGAAATGCTCAGCATCATAGAGCGCCTCCCGCCCCTGGCTCACCAGATGTGCGACAGAGGCACTGATGTTTTCCAGGTTCTCTTCCAGCGTGATCCCCAGGGCCGCCGTCGCGTGGTAGTCATGGGCCTTGCCCACCAGACAGACGGCAGATGTCCCGGCATTCATCACTGCGGCCAGAACATCGTCATTCTCGGCCGAGCGCCCTGCCCGTTTGGTCATGCCAAAGGCGGTCATGGTGGCGCGGGTTTTTGGCGCCTCGTCAAAAAATGCGCTGTCGGTGGGGTTGGCACCGGGCCAGCCGCCCTCGATGTAGTCGATGCCTAGGTCGTCAAGCGCCTGGGTGATTTGCTTTTTTTCTTCCGTCGAGAATTGCACCCCCTGGGTCTGCTGCCCATCGCGCAGGGTGGTATCATACAGATAAAGACGCTCCTTGTTCATTCCACGGCCTCCAGCTTTGCCGGGTCAAACCCGGAACCAGGCACCAACTCCACCCCGGCTTTGCTCATCCGCACTTCCAGCCCGGCTTCGATAAAGGCTGTTTTCAGCCGGTCCACCTGTGAGAAATCTTTGGTTTCCATTGCGGTTTCACGGGCGGCAAGCAGCTGTGCCTCATAGGCGGAAAGATCAAGGTCCGGCTGTGTTGCCCAGCCCGCCAGCTCTTCAGTCAACAGCCCCATCAGGCGCGCCGAGGCCAATAGAGAGGCGGCATCGCCAGCGGCGGCCAATTTGTGCATTTCAGCAATGGCACCAGCGGTATTAAGGTCATCCGCCAGGGCCTCCTGGACCGCGGCAGCAGCGTTGGCGGCGGGCTCGATGCCCGCTGTCAGCGCATGCCACTTGCGCAGCGTTGCCTCAGCTTCCCCTGCTTTTTTCTCGGTCCAATCCATCGGCTTTCGGTAATGCGTCTGCATAAATACAAAGCGGATGACCTCGCCGGGAATATCTTGATCCAGCAAATCATGCACGGTGAAAAAGTTGCCCAGAGATTTGGACATCTTCTTGCCCTCGACCTGCAGCATCTCATTGTGCAGCCAGTATTTTGCAAAACTGTCATCACCATTGGCACAGCAGCTTTGCGCAATCTCATTTTCATGATGCGGGAACATCAGGTCATTGCCACCGGCATGGATGTCAAAATCCGCACCCAAAAGCTCCTGCGACATGGCAGAGCACTCAATATGCCAACCCGGACGGCCGCGCCCCCAGGGGCTGTCCCAACCGGGCAGCTCATCCGTCGAGGGCTTCCACAGTACAAAATCCATCGGGTCGCGTTTGTTATCTGCAATCTCGACGCGGGCACCAGCAATCATATCGTCAACCGAACGTCCTGACAGCTGGCCGTAGTTGTCATAGCTCTTGACCGAAAACAGCACATGACCGGACCCATCGGCATAGGCATGGCCCTTGGCAATCAGACCTTCGATCATTGTAATCATCTGGTCGATATACTGCGTTGCCCGAGGCATGTGATCAGGCTCCAAGGCGCCAAGCTTGCCCATATCGCTCAGATACCAGCCGATGGTTTCCTCGGTGCGCTCTGCGACCAGCTCTTCCAAGGTTCCCGGCGCCCCCGCCTCTTTGCGCGAAAGGGCCGTGGCGTTGATTTTGTCATCGACATCGGTAAAGTTGCGCACATAGGTCACATGCTGCTTGCCATAGACTTCAAGCAGCAACCGGTAGAGCACATCAAAGACCACGACGGGTCGGGCATTGCCCAGATGCGCCCGGTCATAGACGGTAGGGCCGCAGAGATACATCCGCACATTATTGGCATCAATCGGGGTGAACTCCGACTTTTTGCGGGTCTTGGTATTGTGCAGTTTAATCACGGTGTTCGAGGTCGTCATGACAGCTCCTTGGACGGGCACGGATGTGCAGGCACGCAACGCGGGCTTAGCAACTTGTCAAGGTGAAGAAAACGACAGAAACCAGCCCGCTGAGGATTTCAGCAGGGAATGCAGCAAATAATAAGGGTGCAGATTTGGTTCATGCCAATGTCCTAGCATCTCTTCTGTGGCGCGCCAAGGGTGATGTCTAAAATTGAAAGGCGGCGCCAATAGATATTCGGTTCGGAGACTGGCCATGGCTTGCCCCGCCACCCGAAGGTGCATAATACATGTATTCTCCGGTCAGCTGCAGGGCGCGGTTTAATGACACCCGAACGCCGATCCCCAGAGTATCCGCATTGTCAGCCCCCCCAGCTCCCAGGCCCAGCAGGCGCCCTACTGAAACATAGCCCAGACTCTGGCCAAAATCATACCCAGCCCGCAGGCTCAGCCTCTCGCGTCCTGCAGGATCCTCAAATCCAGGGTTTTGCCAGGTGCTACCACGGCTGTAGCTGCCGCCCAGGACAAGCCGCCCGTAGTCTCTGTCGGCAGAAAATGCCAATCCATTCGTTGAATTTGCGGTGTTTCCCAAGGAACTGCCTGATGGCTGGCTTTGGGAGGAGAAGAAATAGCTGGATTTCCAATCGCCAGAAACAGCCGGCAAGGCGGCAGTAAAAAAGACACCAGCTGCGAGCACTGAAGCGATTGCATTTGTAAACATCTGAGAAGCTGGCATGATTTCTTGCCCATTCTAGCGCCCTTCACAGCGCGGCATTTCCTGAGCCTCCATTTTCGGAGAAATTCCTTAACGAGCGGTTCCAATTCCATGGCTTGGATCGTGAAGCTCGGAGAAAAACCGCCCTGCGCCTTCAAAACATGTGAAGGTGGATGAAATTCCCCTGAAGCTAGGCGGGAAAACCAAGACCCAAGTGAAGCCATTCCTCAGAGGCCAGTGAAAAAGAGGTCGCATTTTTCACATTGGTCGCAAACATGCTAGAATCGGTCGTCAAAACCGCCAAACCTGAGAAGGTAGCAAGAAGGATCCAATATGCTGGCGGAACGCTGTGTAGTTAATCTGGTATGGCGCACCATTGGTGCCACCAGAGGCCGTGCCGCCCGTGGGCGACCCTACGGGCTGTTGTTCTCTCCCCTTTGAAGCAACAGAATTCCCCGTACCAAGGATCCTAGAATGACCGATCAATCCGGCAGCCCCACCCGTGCATCCTCTCGCAGCGGAGGGCGCGCTGCACGTCGCAGCGCCCGTGCCAGCGCCCTACCCGACCACATGCGCCCCATTCGCCCAGGAATGGAGGGTGGCGTTCTCAAACCCTTGAGCCAGGACGGCGTGGAACGCATTCACCGTGCGGCGCTGGACGCGCTGGAGACCATTGGTCTCGCGGATGCGCCCCCCAGCGGTGTCGAATACCTGACCAACGCAGGTTGCATCCTGGGCGATGACGGCCGTATTCGTTTCCCCCGTGCCCTGGTTGAGGACATGTTGACCAAGGCAAACCGCTCGGTGACCCTGCATAGCCGCGACGGTCAGCACGATCTGGAGCTCTCGGGCAACCGGGTCCACTATGGCACCGCCGGGGCCGCTGTTCACATGGTGGATGTTGCGGGTCGCAATTACAGGGATTCAACAGTTCAGGATCTGCATGATGCGGCGCGTATCTGTGATAGGCTGGACAATATCCATTTCTGTCAGCGCCCTATGGTCTGCCGCGATATTCCCGACAATCTCGAGATGGATCTGAACTCAATCTATGCCACCACGGCCGGCACCACCAAACATATTGGGGTATCCTTTACTGAGCCGGATTTTGTCGCGCCTGCCATGGAAATGCTGCACATGATTGCAGGTGGCGAAGACAAATGGCGCGAGCGTCCCTTTGTCTCCAACTCCAACTGTTTTGTTGTCCCGCCGATGAAATTCGCCACCGAGAGCTGCGAAGTCATGGAGCGCTGCATTGAGGCCGGCATGCCGGTTTTGCTGCTTTCGGCTGGTATGGCCGGCGCGACTGCGCCCTCTACGATAGCCGGTGCTATCACCCAGGCAGTGGCGGAATGCCTGGCCGGGCTGGTCTATGTCAATGCGGTGAAACCCGGCGCCCCCGCGATTGTTGGCACCTGGCCTTTTGGCCTGGACCTGCGCACTGGCGCGATGACCATGGGCTCGGGCGAGCAAGCCCTGCTGACGGCAGGCTGTGCCCAGATGCACAAATTCTATGGAATTCCAGGTGGCGCGGCTGCTGGCGCCAGCGATTCCAAAATGCCGGACATGCAGGCTGGATGGGAGCAGATGTGTTCCAATGTCATGGCCGGTCTCTCCGGGCTCAACATGGTTTATGAATCTGCTGGCATGCATGCGTCGCTTTTAGGATTCTGTCATGAATCCCTGATCTTGGGGGATGACATTATTGGTCAGGCACTGCGCTGTGTGCGTGGGATCGAGGTTACCGATGAGACCCTGGCTCTGGACCAGATCGCTGAAGTCTGCATGGGTGGGCCCGGTCACTACCTGGGCACCAGTCAGACGCTGGGTCGGATGCAGACGGATTATGTCTACCCTTCCTTGGGCGATCGGACCTCGCCAAAGGAATGGGCTGAACTGGGGAAACCCGATCTTTTGGAGAAGGCGACAGCGCGAAAAGAACAGATCTTGTCGGAACGCTCTGCCGCGCGGTTTGATCCTGCGCTGGACGCAGAAATTCGCAGCCGGTTCAACATTCATCTCGGCTCATAAGATAAAGAAAAGGCGACGGGAAACCGTCGCCTTTGTTCTTTTTGACTACGGCTTAGCGCCTTACCTCAGGCAAAAAGCTCATGTGCCAGCTCAAGAGCCTCAACCAGGGTGTCGACCTCGGCCTTGGTGTTATAGGCGCCAAAGGATGCGCGACAAGTAGCGGAGACGCCCAGGTGATCCATCAAGGGGCCGGCGCAGTGATGCCCGGCGCGCACCGCGACGCCCTTTTTATCGAGGATGGTAGAGATGTCATGGGCATGGGCGGCCCCTTCCATCGTAAAGCTGAAAATAGCTGCCTTACCAGCAGCTTGTCCCTGAACATTGATCCAGTTCAACCCCGTGAGACGGGTCATGGCATAGTCACGCAGCCCGGCTTCATGGGCCGCGATGTTCTCCATCCCCAGCTCCATCATGTATTCCAGCGCCACCCCAAAGCCGATGGTTTGCACAATGCCCGGCGTGCCCGCTTCAAACATCATTGGCGGGTCGTTGTAGACGACGGCCTCTTTAGAGACCTCGCGGATCATATCCCCACCGCCTAAGAAAGGACGCATCTCTGCCATCCGGTCGGGATGCACATAGATCGCACCCGAGCCAGAGGGGCCATAGAGTTTGTGGCCTGTGATGGCAAAGAAATCGCAGCCAAGATCCTGAACATCCGCCGGCATGTGAACGGCACTTTGTGAACCATCCACCAGCACTGGAACGCCCTTGGCATGGGCGCCTTCGGTAATGGTTTTTACATCCACAACGGTGCCCAAGACATTGGAACATTGGGTAATCGCGATCAGTTTGGTCTTTGGCGTGATGGCATCCAGAACAGCCTGCGGATCCAGGCTGCCATCGGCAGCGGTATCCACCCATTTGATCACCACGCCCTGACGTTCTCGCAGGAAATGCCAGGGCACGATATTGGCGTGATGCTCCATCACCGACAACAGGATTTCATCCCCGGCCTGCATCCGTGGCATGGCCCAGCTGTAGGCCACCATATTGATACCTTCGGTGGTGCCGGAATTCAGGACGATACTGTCTTCGCTCGCCGCATTCAGGAATTTGGCAATGATGCCGCGCACGCCCTCGTACTTCTCTGTGGCGAGATTGGAAAGGTAGTGCAAGCCTCTGTGAACATTGGAATACTCCTGCGAGTAAGCCTGATTGATGGCGTCGATCACCACCTGAGGTTTCTGCGCTGAAGCCCCATTGTCCAGATAGGTCAGCGGCTTGCCATTGACCTGACGGGACAGGATAGGAAAATCGCTGCGGATTTTTTCAACGTCATACATTTTCGAGTAGTCCAAGATTGGCAGGCCCAAGCAGCCCGACGATAAAGATCATGGCAAAGAACATCACGATCGAGGCCATCAAAACAACAGCAAAGGAACGCCAAAGTGAGGCAAACCCATGTGCTTCATTGATAAAGTTCAACAGCACAAAGAGTAACACAAGGCCGATCACCAGGAACACTATGCTGCCCAGCTGTGGAGAGATCAACAGGACAACAATACCAAGGCTCATCAAAGCAAGCTGCACCAGTTGGTCCCAAACCAAGAGCGACAGAATAGGTATAAAGCGTCCCGTGCCCCCCAGCCAGCGACCCCCAAGGGTCAGCAAAGCGGCGAATAGCACACTGCGGACGGCAGAGACCATCATCGAGAGCCCTGGGGACTCAGAAGACATATCAAACATCGCCAATTCTTTGGAATTGGGAATGACCAGACCCAGGATCCCAAAAAACAGCGCGTTGAGGATAACCGCCAGAAACAACCCGGTCCAAATGGCTTCATTTGGAAACTGCCGCAGCAAAATGCTGCGGGCTGCTACACCGGGCCGGCGCAGGGTCAGTATCATAAAAGCCCAGAGGAACCTCATGCCTTCACCTGAGGTTTGACCCAATAGCCCTGATACATTCCGGAGATCCAGAACCACAAAAAGGCTGAAAACCACAGCCCACCAATCAGGTTCAACTCGGTTCCGGGGCCAATCATACCCGCCACCAACCCATTGAGCAACATCAGCGGACTGGCCGCCAGAAAGCTCCAGAACAGGGCTAGCCGCGCCGCATGGCTTTCACCCGTGCCGCGCAGTGCGCGGGCGATGAAATGAGCAATCAATGCCAGGGTGTACAGCGCCAGAGGCGCGACAAAAATGATGCCAAACAAGGCGTTGCTGAGCAACATTGTCTGTTCCTGCCCGGTCAGATGAGCCTCGCGCGCCAGACTGGGCATGCGCGAGATGAACATCAAAGCGCAGCCCGCCATGAGGAAGGCCAACATCCGATCCTCACGTGGTCCCATGGCAAGAAGCCGCGCAAAAACCCTGCGCGGCCCCCGGTAGGTTGCCAGGATATCACCAGTAACGGCCATTTAGCGACGCCGCGACAGCCAGCCTTCGAGGCGGGCAACAATGGCAGCGGCGATGTCACCGTCTTCGACCTCTTCAACCGCTTCCGCAAGGAAAGCCAGGGTCAAAAGATCCGTCGCTTCCTCCACGGGAACGCCGCGCGAACGCAGGTAGAACAGCGCCTCTTCGTCGATGGCACCGGTGGTGGAGCCATGCGAACAGATCACGTCATCCGCGTAGATTTCCAACTCAGGCTTGGCCAGGAACTGGCTGTCATCGTCCAGAAGCAGCGATTGGCTGATCTGATAGCCATCGGTTTTCTGAGCACCCTCTTTTACCAGGATCTTGCCCTGAAACACGCCAGTGGCGCCATTGCGCAGAACCTTTTTGAAAACCTGGCGGCTTTCACAGTTCACAGCATCATGGGTGATGAACACCGTGTCATCATGATGGAACTCGCCATCCCCCACACAGGCACCGGCGATATGGGCGATGGCGTCATCCCCCAACAGCTCAACCACGGCCTCGTTGCGGGTCAGAACACCATTCACCGTGAGGGTGAAGCTTTTGAACACGGATTCTGTGCCAAGACGGGCAAACAGATGCGTTGCAGCACGACGCTCGTGGTCGCGACCTTGGGCGCGGACCAGATGCAGCTTGCCGGTGTCGGCAATGTCGATTTCCATACATTTGTTGAACCGAGAGGCCGCCGGGCCGTTTTCCAGAATGGTGGCCTCAGCGCCTGCTTCAACGCGGATCACGTGATGCAGGATCGCGTCTGAGACCTCGTCGGAATGCACGTAGACCAGGTTGATTGGCTTGCTTGGCTTGCCCGTCACATGGATGGCAACACCATCCTGTGCAAAAGCGGTGTTCAACGCCGCGAGCGGACGCTCGACCGGTGCCTGACCGCGCGCCTCAAGCACGCCATAAAGATCCTTGGCCCAGTGGATGTCCTGACAGCAGATATCGGCGATCCGATCAATCTGCACCCCTTCGAGGCTCAGATCATCCGAGGCCTCGGCATTGTAGACGCCATCCACAAACACGATCTTGAGGCGATCGAATTCCGAAAACATCGGCTCTTCATCTGTGACAAAAACCGAGGCCTTGATCACTTCGGCCGCTGTCAGCGTATCTGGGCGAGTGTATTTCCAATATTCATCGCGGCGTCCCGGCAGACCCATGGTCTGAACCCGCGACAGCGCCGCCTGACGCGCCGCCGAAAGGCAACCGCCCTCCGGCAGCGTCAGAGCCGCCAATCGTGCCTCAGTGGCACTTTGTTTCAAATCAGCCAGAGCCATTTCAGGACACCTCCGCCAGGATACCGGCGTAGCCGTTGTTCTCAACTTCCATTGCCAGCTCTGGGCCACCGGTTTTGACGATCTTGCCACCCGCCAAGATGTGCACGACATCGGGTTTGATATGGTCCAGCAGGCGCTGGTAGTGGGTGATCACCAGGAAACCACGACCCTCGTCGCGCAGGGCATTCACGCCCTCGGCCACCAGCTTCATCGCGTCAACATCAAGGCCAGAGTCGGTCTCATCCAGGATGCACATCTTGGGCTCAAGCATGGCCATCTGTAGGATTTCGTTACGCTTTTTCTCACCGCCAGAGAATCCGACATTGACCGGACGCTTCAACATATCTGCGTCGATCTTCAGCTCTTTGGCCTTGGCACGGATAGTTTTGAGGAAGTCCGCTGCCGACAGCTCTTCTTCACCACGTGCTTTGCGCTGCGAATTTACCGCAGTGCGCAGGAAGGTCATGTTGCCAACACCTGGGATTTCCACCGGGTATTGAAAGGCCAGGAAGACGCCCAGAGCGGCGCGCTCTTCGGGGTCCAGATCCAGCAGGTCTTCGCCCGCCAGAGTGGCGCTGCCATCGGTGACCTCATAGCCATCACGGCCTGACAGAACATAAGAGAGCGTCGACTTGCCAGAGCCATTGGGGCCCATGATTGCATGTACCTTGCCGGCTTCGACAGTCAGGTCCAGACCCTTCAGGATCTGCTTGTCTTCGTCTTCAAGTTTGACGTGCAGGTTTTTGATTTCGAGCATTTTTTCCTCGTCTCTTTATCTCTTGGTCGCGCCCTCAGGCGGTTCCTGTGTTCTGTTCAGCGCGCATAAGCGCAGGAAAACTGTTACGCAGATCGGCCTTGGCGCGCGCAATGCCCGCACCATATGGCAGCTCTGCCGGTTGAATGATGTGTCGCGCATGATCCGGGATCTGATCCCAGGCCAATGGCGAGATAAGCGGCCGCCCGATCGAGGCGGCATAGTCATAGTATTTCAGGTGTCCCTGATCGCCTGGGGAGACCCAGGTGGAGGGAACGCCGTAGGCGTCAGCTGTGATCAAGCCATGCAGCGAGGCAGCATAGATATGCTGACAGGCGCTGATTTGCTGACAGACAGTCTCGGGGTCCTGATGCGGATCAATCAGCAAGATCTCATCACTGATCTTTGCAAGCACCTGAATTTGTGGGTCTTCCATCTGGCTGTGATGGGGAACCAATCCGATCCGGTGGGTCTTGGCGGGCGCCGGTGCAAAGATATCGGCAACCAGTAATCCCGGATCGCCAAACTGATCTGTTTTGATCCCCAACAGGCTGGCCGTGACAGGACCACGCAACAAGGCGATGTTTACATTGGATAAAAACTCCAGCGACGCCACCGCATGCAGCAAGCCTGAGCCCCAGATAACGGGTTTCTGAGCATAGACCTTAGCCTCGGAGTATTTACGCCGGGCGATTTGCAGGATCGACCCAATGGCAAAAAGATCTGCCTTACCGGGGCCGACATGCACCACCTCACGACCACACATATGCGCCACCACAATGGCCGAAAGCGCGTCGCCAAAGTTTGGCACCGCTTTCCACCAAAACAGGCGTAGAGGCATGTTATGAGGGGTCGCCAAAGTCATGTTCAGCCGATCACCACCGCAGTACCGCTGGCCGAAACCATCAGCATGGATTGGCCGACAACTTCATAGTCGAGATCAACGCCGACCACCGCATTGGCACCTTTTTCTCGGGCCCGGTCTTCCAGCTCTGCCAGCGCGGTTTCACGCGCGTCTTGCAGCTTACCCTCATAGGCACCAGAGCGACCACCAACGATATCAGTGATCGAGGCAAAGACATCGCGCACCACATTGGCGCCCATGATGGCCTCGCCCACGACGATGCCTTTGTATTCAGCGATCTGATAGCCCTCAACAGAGGGGGTGGTTGTGACGATCATTCTTCAATCCTCTCTTTGAGTTCTTTGACAACTTCTGACATGGCTTGGTCGTAAACCTTCGTTGTTTTTTCGAGCGGCCTTGCCCCGAACCACCATCCAAAAATAGTTGCTGGGAACAGACCCAAGAACCAGACAAAGGGATCAATGATTTCAAAACCCGCCATTGCAAGTAATCCAGCAGCGACGAGAAAGAAAAGTGGTCCAAGAAACAGAAGTGCTAGGCCGGAAGCTTTGAAAACTTCACGCCTTCTTTCTTCAACTAGCCTCGCAAACTCCTCTACCAGTGCATTGTTGCGCTCATTTTTAGACATCTATTATCCAACAGAGCCTTCCAGCGAGATGGCGACCAACTGCTGGGCTTCCATGGCAAACTCCATAGGCAGCGCCTGCAGCACGTCCTTGCAGAAGCCGTTGACCACCAGGGCCACCGCGTCTTCTTCACCGATGCCACGCTGGCGGCAGTAGAACAGCTGATCATCGTCCACTTTGGATGTTGTCGCCTCATGCTCAACCCGGGATGAGTTATTCTTCACCTCGATATAGGGCACCGTGTGGGCGCCACATTTGTCGCCGATCAACAAGCTGTCACATTGGGTGAAATTGCGGCTGTTCTTTGCCTTGGGGTGCATCGAGACCAGACCACGATAGGTGTTTTGCGCCTTGCCGGCGGAAATCCCCTTGGACACGATCCGAGATTTGGTGTCGCGCCCCAGATGCACCATCTTGGTGCCGGTGTCGGCCTGCTGCATGTTGTTGGCGATAGCGATGGAATAGAACTCGCCCTGGCTCTCGGCCCCGCGCAGGATGCAGGAGGGGTATTTCCAGGTCACAGCTGATCCTGTTTCCACCTGGGTCCACATGATCTTGGCACGATCGCCCCGGCAATCGGCGCGTTTGGTCACAAAGTTGTAGATGCCGCCCTTGCCGTTTTCATCACCGGGATACCAGTTCTGCACGGTGGAGTATTTCACCTCGGCGTCTTCCTCGATGATGATTTCAACCACAGCCGCATGCAGCTGGGCGATGTCACGGGCCGGCGCGGTACAGCCCTCAAGGTAGCTCACATAAGAGCCCTTGTCGGCGATGATCAGGGTGCGTTCGAACTGGCCGGTGTTTTCCGCATTTATGCGGAAATAGGTCGACAGTTCCATCGGGCAGCGCACGCCAGGTGGGATGTAGACAAAGGAGCCATCCGAGAACACAGCCGAGTTCAGTGTCGCATAGAAGTTATCGGAGACCGGAACCACGGTGCCGAGGTATTTTTTGACCAGCTCGGGGTGCTCTTTGATCGCTTCCGAAATGGAGCAGAAGATCACGCCGGCCTTTTTCAGCTCAGCCTGGAAGGTGGTGCCAACGGAGACCGAGTCAAACACCGCGTCAACGGCAACCTTGCGGCCCTCAGCAGGCATATCTTCGGCGCCCTCAACGCCCGCCAGGATCATCTGCTCTTTCAACGGGATACCCAGCTTTTTGTAGGTTTCCAGCAGCTTGGGGTCGACCTCATCCAGCGACTTGGGTTTGACTTCCATCGATTTGGGGCGGGCATAGTAATACTGGTCCTGGAAATCGATTTCCGGGTAGTCGACCATGGCCCAGCTTGGCTCTTCTTTCTGCAGCCAGCGATCATAGGCCTCGAGCCGCCAGTTCAGCATCCACTCGGGCTCTTCGTTCTTTTCCGAGATCAGGCGAACGATATCGGTGGTCAGGCCCTTGGGGGCATATTCCATCTCGATATCGGTTTCCCAGCCGTATTTATATGTGCTCACCTCGGCCACCGCATCCACGGTTTCCTGGTCAACACCTTCCTTGACTTGGGTCTGGTCCAAAGCGGCCATGTTCTTCTCCTGCACTCACGCCACGCGGGCGCGATGTTTCTTGTGTTTCTGAAGCCAGGTCTGCGCAAAACGCAGCACCTCGTCTTCTGTTGTTGTTGCCCCCAAAGAGACGCGCACGGCGCCCTGGGCGGTATCTTCGTCAAATCCCATCGCGGTCAGCACCGCACTGGCACGCACCTTGCCGCTGGAACAGGCAGAACCGGCACTGATGGCAAAGCCAGCCAGATCCATCTGCATCACTTGCGTCTCACCCTTCCAACCGGGCACCGCAAAACAAGAGGTGTTCGGAAGGCGCGCAACATCTTTGCCGACACAAATAAGCTCTGGAGCGCCAGCCACAAGGGCTTCTTCCATCAGATCGCGCAGCTGTTGCACCCGTTCCCAGGTGCCGTCGGCCAGTTGCGCCGCCGCGGCTTCGGCGGCAGCGCCAAAACCGGCGATGCCAATGACGTTTTCGGTGCCGGAACGGCGACCCATTTCCTGCCCCCCGCCCTTGATCTGCGCCGCAAGATCGGTGCCGCGTGGCATCACCAAGGCGCCAATGCCTTTGGGGCCACCCAGTTTATGGGCCGAAATCAGCGCCATGCCGACCCCCAGCCAATTAAAGGCGATGGGCAGCTTGCCAAAGCCCTGGGTCACGTCGCTCACGGCCAGGCCCTGCGGCAGGTTCTGCAGCACGCCGGTTTCGGAATTCGCCAGTTGCAGGGTTGTTTGCTCAGGCCTCTCAACCTCGACCACCCCATGGGATGAGACCAAAAGATCCTCTTTGGTCCAGGCCCTTACGGCATCATGTTCAATCGCAGCCCCATGCAGGTCGCGCCCAGCCAATGCCAGCGAGGCCCCCTCGGTTGAGCCAGAAGTGAAAACAATATCCGCACCATCCGCGCCAAAGGCCGCAGCGATCTGGGCGCGGGCACGTTCAACCACTGCCTTGGCAGCGCGCCCTTCTGCATGAACAGATGAGGGATTGCCGCAGTGATCCATAGCCGCAACCATCGCAGCACGGGCCGCAGGGGCCAATGGCGTGGTGGCATTGTGATCAAGGTAAACCCGTGTCATGGAATCATCTTTTCCGTTCAAGTAGGACAGGACTGGCGCTTTCATGCGACGCCGTGTCCGGATTATTCTGCGTCGACAACCGAAAACAGCCCGGGAACAGCAGGGCAAGGTGCAAGATCGTTCTGAATCACATCCGACAGTCTGGTTTGGTGCAAAAACACATAGACATGGGCGCTCAGGCTTTCCCACAGGCGGTTGGTCAGCGATTGCGCCCGACTGCCGCTTGTTGCCCCCGATGCCCCGGCGCCTTTGTGCATGGCATCAACGGTTTCATCGACGGCGCTTAGAATATCAACAACGCGAATTTCCGATGGCGGCCGGGCCAGACGATATCCACCACCTGGGCCGCGGACCGAAGAAACCAGCTCGGCCCGGCGCAGCTTCACAAAGAGCTGCTCCAGATAGGGAAGCGAGATATCCTGTCGTTTGGAGATATCGCCAAGCACAACCAATGCGCCATCAGGTTGCAACGCAATATCAGCCAGCGCGACCATGGCATACCGCCCTTTGGTAGAAAGCTTCATCTTTCCATCTCTCCAAACATCCAGTTTAGACGCGAAAACATTGACCTTACCCGCATGAGTGCGTATCTCAGCGTGACGGTGCAATGCAATGGCCTGCGCCAGCAATTAGAATTGTTCTAAGATGACTGATGGAATTCGTCAAGTATTCCCTCGGCAGCATCTGCAGAAATAAGAGTAGGATCCACCCACCCATGCCTGAGGTCATTTTTCCCGGACCCGAAGGCCGCCTGGAAGGCCGCTATCACCCGCAAAAAGAAAAAGACGCACCAATTGCGATCGTTCTGCACCCGCACCCGCAGTTCGGTGGCACCATGAACAATAAGGTCGTCTATAACCTGCACTATGCATTCTACAACATGGGCTTTACCGTTTTGCGGTTTAATTTCCGCGGTGTAGGTCGTTCGCAGGGCGAATATGATCAGGGTATTGGCGAGCTGTCAGACGCGGCATCGGCACTGGATTATCTGCAGTCGATGAACAACAACTCCAAGCATTGCTGGGTTGCTGGTTTCTCTTTTGGTGCCTGGATCGGCATGCAGCTCCTGATGCGGCGGCCCGAAATCACTGGTTTCATCTCGGTGGCCCCACCTGCCAATATGTATGATTTCTCATTCCTGGCGCCCTGCCCCTCATCGGGCTTGATCATCAACGGCACCTCTGACCGGGTGGCACCGCCTGCGGATACCGTCAATCTGGTGAACAAGCTGCACGAACAAAAAGGCATCACCGTCACCCATACCGAAGTTGAAGGCGCCGACCACTTCTTCCAGGGGGATCACATGGACACTTTGATGGGTCACACCACTGACTATGTGAAACGTCGCCTGACAGAGAACACCCGCTGATGGGAACCATCGAAAAGCTGGGCGAGAAACTGGCTATCGATACGATCAAAGTCCAGGACGCCATTGGTGAAGATCGGTTTTATATGGAGGTTGCCCAAGTACTTGGGGCAGCCTCTCAATCTTTGGAAGAAGCCTTTTTGACAGAAATTCGCGTTCGGCTTGCAGAACGCAAAGCCCGCGATTTCATTGCAGAAAAGCTGGCTCGGGTACAAAGTGAACTGGAAGAGAAAGTCCAAAAATGAACCAACGCCTCGAGGCGCAATTTGCCTTTTTGTTGGAAGCTGACAGGCTGCGTCGGATAGAACGTCAAAACCTGATCCTGGACTGTTCACGGCGAGAGAACTCGGCTGAACACAGCTGGCATCTAGCACTATATGCCCTGGTTCTGGCGCCCTTTGCCGGGCCTGAGGTCACGATTACCCGCGTCATTCAAATGCTTTTGCTGCACGATCTGGTTGAAATCGACGCCGGAGACCATCCTATTGATGCAGATGTCGATTGGCAGGCCGTGGCGCAAGCAGAACAAGCCGCAGCCAGCCGGCTGTTTGGGCTTTTGCCCAGCGATCAGGGCGCTGAGCTCCTGGCGCTCTGGCATGAATTCGAACAAGCCGAATCGCCGGATGCACGTTTTGCCAAACATCTGGATCACTGTCAGCCGATTTTTCAAACGCTCTACGGCGCTTCACCGCTGCCGGATCACATCGAGGTGGTACACGGCAACCTGTTTGGTGGCCGGGCCGCAGCACTGGAACAGGGCCTCCCAGAGGCCTATCATCACGCCCTGTCCGTGCTGGGTGAGGCCACAGACAAGGATTGCAGCGCCCTGACCCAACGGCTGCCTTTCCTCAACGAAGCTGACGCGCTCAAAACCGTGTTGCGCGCAACCTGGATCGGCGATGGAACCCGGCCTGAAAACTCGGCTGAGCACAGCTGGCATATTATGCTGTATGGCTGGATCCTGTCTGAACATGCAAAAGCTGAGATAAACATCTCGCGTGTTATTAACATGTTGCTCCTGCATGATATCGTCGAAGTGGACGCAGGGGATGCCCCCATTCACGGCACGCAATCCCCCCAGGCCCAGCAGGCTCAGGAAGCGCTGGAACAGGCCGCCGCCGATCGCCTGTTTGGCCTGTTGCCGGCGCCACAGTCGGAAGAGTTCCGCACGCTTTGGGATGAGTTTGAGGCCGCGCGCAGCCCGGATGCCGTCTTTGCCAAGGCCATTGATCGGGTGCAGCCCGTATTGTTGAACCTTCTCAATGGTGGCGGCAGCTGGCTGGAGTATGATGTCAGCTTTGAGCAGGTGCAGTCACGTGTTGGTGTCAAGGTCACCCGTGGTGCGCCTGCTGTTTGGAGCTATGTCGAGAACAGGATCGCCCCCTGGTTTGAGGAAAATCAAAAGCCTTAGCAGGTTACCCTGGGCAGTTCAGATCGACATCATGTCGGTTTGGATCAAAGTCCGTAACTTTGGCCCCATCTACAGGTCCACCGGCCGACAGCGTCAAAAATCCACCTGCAGGCAGTTGATGCCAGCCATCTTGCTCTTGCTCCAGTGGTTCCGACACCACGGCCCACCCTTGCCGGCTGTTGCTCCAACGATAATAGAGTGAGGGCGCGATATGATCCGAGGAGTATCGCGCCGCATAGAGCCTCTCGCTGTCTGACAGAGCAACCGACAAGCGCATGTGGGGCGTGGTGCCGCGACTGCGCGACAGGCTCTCCATTTTTGCAACTGCTCGCTCCAGGGCCTGCAATGGATCCTGATCAAGTCCCTCCTTCAACGCCAGCAGGAACAGGATCTCACTGTCGGTGGCGCCTTTGCGGTGATGATACAGCTCATCCGGCACACACATATCAGCATAGCGGCGGAACTGCTCAAAGCCGCCGACCTGACCGTTATGCATGAAGGACCAGCGCCCTGCCGCAAAGGGATGGCAGTTGTTGCGGCTGATAGCCGACCCTGTCGAGGCCCGCACATGGGACAGAAACAGCTTTGACTGCACTTGGTGGGCCAGCGCGCGCAGGTTGGTGTCTGACCAGGCTGGGTAGACATCCCGGTACAATCCCGGCTCTGCCCTGTGATCGTACCAGGCAACACCAAACCCATCGCCATTGGTGCTTGTCTTGCATTCCGCCGCCTCTTGGCTTTGCGCAATCAGGGAATGCCCGGGGCGGGAAATGATGTCTTCGAGAAAGATTGGCGATCCAAGGTAAGCGGCCCAGCGGCACATTGATCTGGTTTCCTATTGGTTTGAGGACAGTAATTTGACCTGTTGATACAGAGCCACCCGGTGATCGTCGATTACCCCGACTGCACAGGTACCTGTTCAATGGTGCAAGGCGATCAACCTATCCAGCTCCAATGCGGGGAATTGAAAAAACGCCACCTGCTGCCGTTTCCGGACTGTCCCAGATCAAAACCTTCAGATATGGCGAAGAGTGAACACCCAAAGTCCAGAGCTGAAAAGGATCCGGGCATGCCCATTCATTACCTCTATCTCATTGCCGCGATCATCGCCGAAACCATTGGCACCACCGCATTGCAGGCCAGCCAACAATTCACCCGCCTTGGTCCCTCGCTGTTGGTTGTTGTGGCCTATGGGTTTTCCTTTTTCATGTTGGGACTAACGCTAAAATACATGCCGGTTGGGCTGGTCTATGCCATCTGGGCCGGCCTGGGGATTGTTCTCATCGCCTTCATTGGCTTGGTGATGTTTGGCCAGCGCCTGGACCTGCCTGCGATCATTGGCATCGGCCTGATCATCGCCGGTGTGTTGGTCATTCACCTGTTTTCTTCCTCTTCCGGCCACTGACCAGCCGTCTCCAGGAGGGCAAGCATGAGCCAGCCAAACCCATCCTTCGCGTGAAACTGGAATAATTCAGCACTAAATACGCAGTATTGTTGCAGGTTTCACCTTACAGGGCGGAATGGGCGTATTTCTTCTGGCCTTTGGCGTGGGATCGGGCTATGGGCGGCGCAACTTCCTTACAAAGGCTGACGTCATGGACATGCGCAACATTGCGATCATTGCTCACGTGGACCACGGTAAAACCACCCTGGTTGATGAGCTTCTGAAACAATCCGGCGCCTTCCGCGAAAACCAGGCTGTGGCAGAACGTGCCATGGACAGCAACGACCTGGAACGCGAGCGGGGCATTACCATTTTTGCAAAACCCACTTCGGTGGAGTGGAATGGCACCCGTATCAACATCGTTGACACCCCCGGTCACGCCGATTTTGGTGGTGAGGTTGAGCGTATCCTGTCGATGGTAGACGGTGTTGTGCTGCTGGTAGATGCCGCCGAAGGCCCGATGCCGCAGACCAAATTTGTGACCTCCAAAGCCCTGGCCCTGGGCCTGCGCCCTATCGTGGTTTTGAACAAGGTCGACAAACCCGATGCCGAGCCCGATCGCGCGCTGGACGAATGTTTTGATCTTTTTGCCTCCCTGGATGCCAGCGAAGATCAGCTCGACTTCCCACATATGTATGCGTCGGGCCGTAACGGCTGGGCCGATGCCGAGCTGGATGGTCCCCGTAAAGATCTGCACGCGCTCTACAATCTGATCGTCAACCACGTTCCCGAGCCAAAGCAGATCAAACGCCAAAACGAAGATTTCCGCATGCTGGCCACCACCCTGGGCTCTGACCCCTTTGTGGGCCGCTTGCTGACCGGTCGCGTTGAAAGCGGCACTCTGAAGGTTGGCGCCACTGTGCAGGCTCTGTCTCGCATTGGCCAAAAGATCGAACAGTTCCGCGTCACCAAAATTCAGGCCTTCCGTGGTCTGGCGCAGCAGGACATCGACGAGGCCCAGGCTGGCGATATCGTCTCGCTTGCCGGTATGACCAAAGCCACCGTGGCTGATACCATCTGCGCCCTGGCGGTGGATGAAGCCCTGGACGCCCAGCCGATCGATCCGCCCACCATCACCGTGACCTTTGGCATCAACGACAGCCCGCTGGCTGGCCGCGACGGCAAAAAGGTTCAGTCGCGGGTCATTCGTGACCGCCTGATGAAAGAAGCTGAAGGCAACGTCGCGATCAAGATCACCGACACCCCCGGTGGAGACGCCTTTGAAGTTGCCGGCCGCGGCGAACTTCAAATGGGTGTTCTGATCGAGAACATGCGCCGTGAAGGCTTTGAGCTGTCGATCTCGCGCCCGCAGGTTCTGATGAAAGAAGTCGATGGCGTGCGCATGGAGCCCATTGAGGAAGCCACCATCGACGTTGATGACGAATACTCCGGTGCTGTGATCGAAAAGATCACTGGCGCCCGTAAGGGTGAGTTGGTCGAGATGCGCCCAGCTGGCGCAGGTAAGACCCGCATTATCGCCCATGTGCCGTCGCGTGGTCTGATCGGTTATCACGGTGAATTCCTGACAGACACCCGTGGTACTGGCGTGTTGAACCGGGTTTTCCACGGCTGGGCACCGCACAAAGGTTCCATCCCTGGTCGCCGCGCTGGTGTTCTGCTGTCGATGGAAAGCGGTCAGTCCGTCGCCTATGCGCTGTGGAACCTGGAAGATCGCGGAAAGATGTTCATTGGCTCGCAGGTTGATATCTATCAGGGAATGATCATCGGAGAACACTCCCGTGAGAACGACCTGGAAGTGAACCCACTGAAAGGCAAAAAGCTGACCAACGTTCGCGCCTCCGGCACCGACGAAGCAGTCCGCCTGACCACGCCAATCACCCTGTCGCTGGAAGAGGCCATCGCCTACATCAACGACGACGAGCTAGTGGAAGTCACGCCAAACTCGATCCGTCTGCGTAAGCGCTACCTTGACCCGCATGAGCGCAAGCGGATGGCGCGTGAAAACGGCTAAACCGCTAATACAAAATAGAATTGGAGGGGCGCCTTAGGGCGTCCTTTTTCATTTTCGGGGTAGGGATTTTGGCAAAAAGACAAAACCAAAACAAGAAAAGGGCCCCAACCAGGAGCCCTCTGCAATTCAATTCCTAATGATTTGAGTTACTCGCTGGTCTCAACAACCATCAGTTCGCGTTCGGAGGCACCGCGTGCATGGCTCAACGCTTCCTGGTATTCGGCGCTGTGATAGCACTCAACCGCCGCATCTACGCTGGGAAATTTGGCTACCACATTACGGGGGCGTTCCTTGCCTTCCAGTTGAACAAAGCGGCCGCCACGGGCGATGAACTCGCCGCCGGCCTTGGCTACGGCCGGGCCGGCCAGCTTGGCATATTTGCCATAGGCTTCTTCGTCGGTGACGGTGACATGTGCAATCCAAAGTGCGGGCATCTGGGATCCTCCGGTAATCTGCCTGGGCTTTGGCACAGCATAGGCAATTGCTCCCCCACGTCGATCAGTTTTTTGACCAAATGGTCCACTCAAAGAAAAACACCCGCGAGTCAAAGGACTGCGGGCGTCTTTGGGTATTTGGTTTGCGGGCTCTGGGCCCACAATGGGTAGTTAGCCCGCCAAAAAGGCCTCAGCTGCGGCGATTGCCTCTTCAGCACCAGAAAAATCCTTACCGCCGCCCTGCGCCATGTCTGGTCGACCACCGCCGCCCTTGCCGCCAACCGCAGGTACGGCTGCGCGCAGGACATCGACGGCGGAAACATCACCGGTCAGATCATCGGTGACGCCAGCGGCAACAGCCACCTTGCCACCATCCTCAGCAATCAACAGGATCACACCAGAGCCAATGCTTTGCTTATGCGCATCAATCAAACCGCGCAGGTCCTTACCCGAAACCCCTTCCAAAGCCTGAGCCAGGAACATCTTGCCCCCAACCTCCTTGGCCTCGGCACCACCACCGGCACCACCGCCCATGGCAAGCTGTTGTTTCAGGTTGGAGATCTCGTTTTGCAGCGCCTTGCGCTCCTCCATCATGGATCTTAGACGATCCATCACTTCGCCCGGCTGCGCCTTGAGCGTTCCCGCGATCTCGGCCATTTGACCCGCAGTGCGTTCCAGATGGTCAAAGGCCGCAGCTCCGGTCAAGGCTTCGATCCGACGGACCCCGGCAGAGGAGGCACTATCCCCAAGGATCACAAAGGTGCCGATGTCGCCGGTCTGGCGCACATGTGTGCCGCCACAAAGCTCGATCGAATAGGTCTCCCCATCGTTGCCCTTGCCGGTATCAGCCCGCCCCATCGAGACCACCCGAACCTCATCGCCGTATTTTTCACCAAACAGCGCCTGCGCACCCAGGGCGCGGGCATCATCTGGCGTCATGATGCGGGTTTCCACCGGCGTGTTCTGACGGATAAAGGCATTCACATCCGCAGAGACTTTGCTCAGCTCAGCATCGCTCAGCGCCTTGGTGTGGCTAAAATCAAACCGCAGGCGATCATCCGCATTCAAAGAGCCCCGCTGGGCCACATGATCGCCAAGCGCTTCGCGCAGGGCCTCATGCAGCAAATGGGTGGCAGAGTGGTTGGCGCGAATGGCCGAGCGGCGTGCCGGATCAACCACCAGCTGCGCCGGGGCACCCGTCGTGACCAGCCCCTCAACCACTTCACCCATATGGATAAAGACACCGGCAGATTTTTTGGTGTCGGAGACACGGATAAGCCCGCCATCGACCCGGATCTCGCCGCTGTCGCCAACCTGACCACCGGATTCAGCATAATATGGCGTCTGATTCAGAACCAATTGCACCTTGTCGCCCTGCCCGGCCTCGCTGACCTCAGCGCCGTCTTTGACCAGAGCAACAACCTGACCTTCGGCCACTTCGGTATCATAGCCCAGGAAATCGGTGGCCCCATGTTTGTCGGCAATATCAAACCAGATGGTGCTGTCGGCACTGTCGCCAGAGCCAGACCAGGCGGCCCGGGCCTTGGCTTTTTGCTCTGCCATGGCACTGTCAAAGCCCTCAGTGTCGACCTCACGACCCTTTTCGCGCAGGGCGTCCTGGGTCAGATCCAGCGGGAAGCCATAGGTGTCATAGAGTTTGAAGGCGGTTTCACCGGGAAGCGCGGCTCCTTCGTCCAGATCTGCAACTTCATCATCCAGCAGCTTGAGACCGCGTTCCAGGGTCTGCTTGAAGCGGGTCTCTTCCTGCTGCAGGGTCTCTTCAATCATCGACTGGGCCTGACCCAATTCAGGATAGGCGGCGCCCATCTGCTGCACCAGCGCAGGCACCAAACGGTGCATCACCGGATCCTTGGCCCCCAGCAGATGCGCATGACGCATGGCGCGGCGCATGATGCGGCGCAGCACAAAGCCACGGCCCACATTCGACGGCATCACCCCATCGGCCATCAGGAAAGAGGTCGAGCGCAGGTGGTCTGCAATCACCCGGTGATGCACATTCTGATCCCCGTAGGGGTCGGAACTGGTGACATCCGCCGAGGCTTCGATCAGGGATTTGAACAGATCGGTGTCATAGTTGTCATGGCTGCCCTGCAGAAGCGCGCCGATCCGCTCCAGCCCCATGCCGGTGTCGATCGACTGCATGTCCAGAGGCGTCATCGAGCCATCTTCGAACTTTTCGTTCTGCATAAAGACGACGTTCCAGATCTCGATGAAACGGTCACCATCCTCATCAGGCGAGCCGGGAGGGCCACCCCAGATATGGTCGCCGTGATCATAGAAGATCTCGGTGCAGGGACCGCAGGGGCCGGTTGGGCCCATCTGCCAGAAGTTATCTGCCGTTGCGATACGGATGATGCGATCCTCTGGCACGCCCAGTTTCTTCCAGATCGCAAAGGCCTCATCATCGGTGTGATAGACCGTGGTCAGCAGGCGGTTCTTGTCGATGCCAAACTCTTTGGTGATCAACTCCCAGGCAAAGGTGATCGCCTCTTCCTTGAAGTAGTTGCCAAAGGAAAAGTTCCCCAGCATTTCAAAGAAGGTATGGTGGCGCGCCGTATAGCCCACATTGTCGAGGTCATTGTGTTTACCTCCGGCGCGCACACATTTCTGCGCCGTGGTGGCACGCTGATAATCGCGGGTCTCAACCCCGGTGAACAGGTTCTTGAACTGGACCATGCCTGAGTTGACAAACATCAGGGTGGGATCATTGCGCGGCACCAGCGGGCTGGAGTCGACGATCTCGTGCCCCTGTTTGGCAAAGTAGTTCAGAAAGGTGGAGCGGATGTCGTTCAGCGTCGCCATGGATAGGGATCCCTTTGCGGGCAATGTTCAAGGTTGCAGAGAGGTTTATCCCCCCATCAAGCCCCTGTCCACAGCCCGCGCCCTGCCAATGAACGTAAAAAGGACGCAGCAGATGCTGCGTCCCCCTGATAGATCATTTTGATCAAATTTCCCGGAGGCTTACCCCTCGAGAATGTCGTCCTCGTCGCCCGCATCCGGGCGGTCGAATTCCAGCCCATGTGCCGCGCGAATCTTATCCTCGATATCATAGGCAATGGCCTGATGGTCGCGCAGGAACTGTTTGGCGTTTTCACGCCCCTGCCCAATCCGCTCATCCCCGTATGAGAACCAGGAGCCGGATTTGTTGACCACGCCAGCGGCAACTCCCAGATCCAGCAGTTCGCCCATCTTGGAGATGCCTTCGCCATACATGATGTCGAACTCAACCTGTTTGAAAGGTGGCGCTACTTTGTTCTTCACCACTTTGACGCGGGTGGCATTCCCGACAATTTCGTCGCGGTCTTTGACAGCACCAATACGGCGAATGTCCAAGCGCACAGAGGAGTAGAACTTCAAGGCGTTACCACCGGTTGTGGTCTCAGGCGAGCCAAACATAACGCCAATCTTCATCCGGATCTGGTTGATAAAGATCACCATGCAGTTGGATCGGCTGATCGAACCGGTGAGTTTGCGCATGGCCTGGCTCATCAGACGAGCCTGCACACCAACGCTGGAATCGCCCATATCACCTTCGAGTTCCGATTTGGGAGTCAAAGCTGCCACCGAGTCAACGATGACCATATTGACAGCCCCGGAGCGCACCAATGTATCGGTGATTTCCAGCGCCTGTTCGCCTGTGTCAGGCTGAGAGATCAGCAGTTCATCCAGATCAACGCCCAGCTTGGCCGCATATTGCGGGTCCAGCGCGTGTTCCGCATCAACAAAGGCTACAACGCCGCCTTTTTTCTGCTGCTCCGCTGCACAATGCAGCGTCAGCGTGGTCTTACCCGAGCTTTCCGGGCCGTAGATCTCGATGATCCGCCCCATCGGCAGGCCACCTATCCCAAGGGCAATATCCAGGCCGAGGGAACCTGTAGAGCTCGCCTCGATTTCCTGAATAGCCCCGTCGCCGAGCTTCATAATGGAGCCCTTGCCGAACTGCCGTTCGATCTGTGCAAGCGCGCTATCGAGCGCCTTTTGCTTGTCACCGCTTACTTTGTTTTTCATGGTCAAAAGATCCGCCATAGTCCCTTGTCCCCTTCTATGTGTCATAGAGCTGCGCTTGCGGCAATCACTGCTTTGTTTGCCTTTTGTTCCTTATGGGGGCAAAAAGAGAACAAAGCAAACACAAACTTCATCTATTCAGACAGGCAGGCAAATGGTAGATAGGGGCAAACGACCTCTATCCATCTTATTTAAAAGGGTTTGATGCGGTTTATGTTGGTATTTTATGCTGAAAAACTGGTGCTGCTCTCGGTTCCAAAAACCGGAACATCTGCCTATCAGGAAGCCCTGAAAATGCGGGCTGACCTCGCGATCACCAACCCTCCAGATTTGAAGCATGCGCCACTCTATCGTTACAATCGTTGGATTCGCCCAATGTTTGAGCGAGTCTGTGGTGTTGAACTGGAAGTGGCGGCTGTCATGCGTGAACCGATAAGCTGGCTGGGCAGCTGGTATCGCTTTCGCCAACGCCCCTTTATGCAGGGCAAGCCAAACGCTACCCATGGCATCAGTTTTGACCAATTTGTCCGCAATTACTGCAAGGGACAGCAGCCGGGCTATGCCAATGTGGGCAGCCAGGCCAAATTCCTTGAGGCGCAGAAAAATGGCTGCCATGTCACCCATCTATTCCGATATGAAGATCAGCCAGCCATTCAATCTTTCCTGGAACAGCGGCTGGATGTGAAGATCACGTTGCAAAAACACAATGTCAGCCCGGTGATGGATCTGACACTCAGCCCTGAGGTCGAAGCGCTGTACCGGCGTAAAAAGCCCGAGGAGTTCGATCTCTATAACAGCATTCAGTAAAGCTCACGGGCCGAGGAGGAGCAAATCCCTCCCCAGGGCCTAGTGCAGCTGAGCGTGAACCGTTTCCGTCAACTGGTTGAGCGAGAAAGGCTTGGGCAGGAAGACCGAATTGGGCACATCTGGCTCGGCTTCGCCAAAGGCTCCCTCGGCATAGCCTGAGACAAAAACAACCCGCGTATCAGGGCGGGTCTGAAGGGCCTGACGGACCCAGGTGGGGCCATCCATTCCTGGCATCACAACATCAGTGACAAAGACATCGACTGTCAGGCCAGGGTCTTCGAGCGTCCGCAAGGCATCCTCTGCGGATTCCGCCTCAAGCACCGTATAGCCACGCATACGCAATGCACGCGAGGCAAAGGCCCGGACAGGTGCCTCATCTTCCACCAAAAGCACCACACCTTCACCGTGCTGCGGAGCCGGAGCAGCCTTGGGGGCTTCTACCGCGGCAACTTCAACCTGATCCTCATCGCCTTCCTGATAGACAGGGAAGAACAGGGTGAACTGCGTGCCCTTGTCAGCCACCGAGTCGACAAAGATAAAGCCACCGGTCTGTTTGACGATCCCGTAAGCCGTTGACAGACCCAGGCCAGTGCCTTCGCCGGTGCGTTTGGTGGTGTAGAAGGGCTCAAAGACCTTTTGCAATTTGTCCGGCGGAATACCCACGCCTTCGTCGCTGACCTTAACCGTGATCCAGTTGCCCTCGGGCACTGCGGCACGGTCGCGTTTCAGAGGTTTGTCCAGGGTCACAGCTTCGGTGCGCACGCGGATTTCACCGCCATTGGGCATGGCATCGCGGGCGTTCACCACCAGATTCATCAACACCTGTTCCAGCTGGCGTTTGTCGGCGCGGATCGAACGCATCACCGGATCATGGCTAAGCGTCAGAGTGACCTTTTCCCCCACCAGACGGTTCAACAGATGAGTCAGATCCGACAGGGTATCGCGGACATCCAGAACCTCGGGCAGCAATGTCTGTTTGCGCGAAAACGCCAGTAGCTGACTGACAAGTGAGGCCGCACGATTGGCGTTTTCATGGATCTGGATCAGATCTCCATAGTCCTGATCACCCTGATCATGCCGCAGCAACAGAAGATCGCAATGGCCTGAAATTGCAGTCAACAGATTGTTGAAATCATGAGCCACACCGCCCGCCAGCTGACCAATCGCCTGCATCTTCTGGCTCTGGACAAACTGCGCCTCCAGGGTTTTCAGCTCGGTTGCGTCATTCAGCACTGCAATCAGGATGGTCTTGCCATCTTCTACCGCGCGCGTCAGCGTCACCTGAACAAAGACCTCTTTGTCGGGCCGCGACAACCGCAGGAATTCAGATTTGTTCGAGGCCAGACCATCCGCGGTATCGCGCAACCAATCTGACATTGGACGTCCCAGGCCTTCCATCAACTGGGCCAGTTTCAGATTGTCGCGGGTCTCCACCCCCAACATGCCCATCGCCATCTTATTGAGCGACAGAATATCACCCGAAGGGGCAAGTTTGATAAAGGGAACGGGCATATGCTCAAAGCTGGTCTGCTGGCTTTGCAGCTCGGCGCTGCTCACCTCCATCAGGTACAGCTCACTGCGGCCCTGGGTGCGGTTCAGCTCGGTCACCAAAACGTCGAGCGGGCCGGTCTTGGTGGTGATCGTATTCACCTCACCGCTGCTGACCGGCAGGGTCACAAACAGACGGTCAGTCGATTTAACCCGCTCGCCAACCAATTTGCGCGCTGCCTCGTTCATGAACAAAACCGCGCCGGTACGACCAACAGTGATCATCGGGATTGGCACCGCTTCAGCTCCGCGCCCGGCATGGCGTTCAGCGATATCTTCAACCCGCCACAGGAAACTGCCGCCATGCATCTGATGCACCGCCAGGCGCACATGGCCCCGACGGGTCACGATATCTTCGCGCGCGGATCCCTCGAACCGGGCCCGGCTTTGCAACCGGAACAAAACCGCAGATGGGTTGGCAAGAACAGAGCGCAATGTGCCCGCCAGGGTTTCGCGATCAGTGTCCTGAAACCGGGTCTGCGCCGCCTGGTTGCAGGCATGGATGGTGCCATCGTCATCGGTCACAAAGCTGGGGGTTGCATCCTTCTCAATAAACCCGGTGAGCAATTCCACCGCCATCGCCCGTGCATTGATCCGCAACCGCGCTTGAAACAACATCAAAAGCGCAACCGCGAGCAGTGTCAGCCCCACTGCCAACAGCCCGCGCATAATCCAATCGGGAATGGCAAAAAAACCAGGCACCACCATCAACCCAACCGACAAGAGCAGGGTTGCCCCCAGTCGGAGATGTTCAGGGTGGTAGATCCGTAGCGCAGGCACGGAGGAATCTTGGCGACCGGACATTTCGGCTCCATCTTCAGGATTGGTAGCTGCCATAACGCGGCTAAAGTCTTAAAGCCACGTTAAGGGAGATGTAGCTTTCCTGCCGATTTAACTAACAAGCCTAGCCGATATGCGTCAACACAGTGACAAAAAATCCATCAGTTCCGTCCTGAACCTGCCAGACGGCCTGCTCACCGAGCTTCCAGCCCGCATGACTGTCAAGAAAGCCTTGAATTTGTGCGGTGTTTTCCTCGTCCAACATGGAACAGGTAGCATAGGCCAAATGGCCTCCTTCGCGCACCAGCTGCGCCGCATCTTCCAGGATTTGACGCTGTGACAGACGGATTTCATCCAGCATCGCACGGGTAAGGCGCCATTTACCCTCTGGCGCCCGCCGCCAGGACCCCGAACCGGAACAGGGCACATCACAGAGCACCAGATCAAAAGCCTCTGCGCGCTCCAGCTCATCCTCGGACAGGCAGGTTATATCGGCCCCTGCCCTCTGCGCCCGCAACGGTAGGTCATTCATCCGGCTGGCATTGGCATCATGGGCAAAAAGATCCACTTTGGCCTGCCCCGCCATGGCCAGGCTTTTGCCGCCGCCACCAGCGCAGAAATCCAGCACCCGCATACCATCCTGCAATGGCAAACGGTCAACTACCGCCTGACTGGCGGCATCTTGCAATTCTACCAGACCATCGGCAAAGCAATCACTATTGCGGATCTTGCGCCCACCCTGGGTTACCTCCAAAGCAGTCTCACTGGCCGGATGAGGGGTGCAGAGAATGCCCTCTTCCGCCAGGGCCTCAATTGCATCAGCGCGATTGCTGCGCAGCAGGTTCACCCGCAGATGCACCGGCGCCCGCGACTGCAGTGCCACCGCAGCAGCCTCCGCTGCCACGCCGAGGCTGTCGCTGAAGGAGGGCCAGACCCAATCGGGGATATCCAGACGCTCTGCATCAGAGGCGAAATCGGCTGGCGTTACAGCCTCTGCCTCTGTCAGCGGCGAAGGCCCGTAGCCTTGACCACTAAACACGGTCTCTGGATCAACACCTTCGGCCCGCAAAGAGCCCAATACCAGACCGCGGCCAGTTTGCGACCCGCCCAGCACCGCAAAGGAGCGGCGGCAGCGCAGGGCGGTAAAGACATGATCCCGCACAGCAGCGCGATCCTTGGAGCCGGCATAGCGATTACGCCGCCCCCAAGAGGTCAGCGCCTTCTCCGACGCCTCCCCATCCAGGATCAGATCAAGAATTTCGATGGCCGCCTGCTGGCGGGCAGCCGGGGTCATACCCAGGCTCCAAAGCTACAAAGGGTCATCGTCATCTTTCCAATCTCATTAGCCGATACGGTAGTTCGGGCTTTCACGGGTGATCTGCACATCATGCACATGGCTTTCTTTGAGGCCTGCACCGGTGATGCGCACAAAGGAGCACTCCTTACGCATCGCCTCGACAGTGGCGCTGCCGGTATAGCCCATGGCGGCACGCAGCCCGCCGACCAGCTGGTGGATCACCGCATTGGCAGTACCTTTGTACGGCACCTGACCTTCGATACCTTCGGGCACCAGTTTGTCACTGGCGGCATCTTTCTGGAAATAGCGATCGGCAGAGCCCCGCGCCATGGCCCCAAGCGAGCCCATACCCCGGTAGGATTTGAACGAACGGCCCTGATAGAGGATGACTTCGCCGGGGCTTTCATCTGTGCCGGCGATCATCGATCCAACCATGGCACAGGAGGCACCCGCCGCAATCGCCTTGGCAAAGTCACCGGAGAACTTGATACCACCATCAGCAATCACTGGGATATCGCCCGCAGCCGCGGCACAGTCCATGATCGCTGTCAGCTGTGGAACACCCACACCAGCCACCATGCGCGTGGTACAGATCGAGCCTGGCCCGATGCCAACCTTGATGGCATCCGCACCGGAATCGATCAACGCCGAGGTCGCAGCCCCGGTGGCGACATTGCCTGCAATGACCTGCACATTCGGGTATTGCGCCTTGATCCGCTTCACCGCCTCAAGAACACCGGCCGAGTGACCGTGGGCGGTATCGACCACCACGATATCAACACCGGCATCAATCAGCTGTTCAGAACGGGCAAAGCCGCTATCGCCAACCGAGCTGGCGGCAGCAACCCGTAGGCGGCCCAGCTCATCCTTGCAGGCGGTTGGGTTCAACACGGCCTGTTCGGTATCTTTCAGGGTCAACAGCCCCGTCAGCTTGCCCTCACCATCGGTGACCAGCAATTTTTCAATCCGGCGGGCCCGCATCATCGATTTGGCTTCGTCCAGATCTGCGGGCTCTTGCAGCATCGCCAGATTGTCGGAGGTCATCATCACGGAAACAGGGGTGTCATCATCGCTGGCAAAACGCATGTCGCGATTGGTCACGATACCAACGACACGGCCCGCTTCATCCACCACCGGGAAACCTGTCACCCGGTAGCGTTCCTGCAGTGCCTTGGCATCGGCCAGGGTCTGGCTTGCGAGCAGCGTGATCGGGTTGTAGACAATGCCGCTTTCAAAGCGTTTGACCCGGCGCACCTGCTTGGCCTGTTCATCTGCATCCAGGTTTTTGTGAATAACGCCCATGCCGCCGGCCTGCGCCATGGCAATAGCCATACGCGCCTCGGTCACAGTGTCCATCGCCGAACTCATCAGCGGAATATTCAGATCGATGCTGCGCGTCACACGCGTGCGTGTGTCCGCTGTGCTGGGCAGGACGTCAGACGCGCCTGGAACCAGTAGAACATCATCAAAGGTGAGTGCCTCACGAATCTGCATTTACTACCCCTATGCAAAACCCCGTTTGACGGTGACCCTATTGCACAGAAGTCAGGGAGTGAAAAGAGCTGGCAGCGGATTTTCCCCAGGCCCGCACAATCCTTGCTCGTTACCTCGCAGCCAGAACTCATTGCCGAGCGGATCTTGACGCATAAAACTTGCGCGGCCGCAAAGCACATGACTATAGGTTGAAAACTTTCAGCGAGAGATTGTATGACCTTTTATAAATACCTTTCCTCCCTTGCCGCTTGCGTCCTTTGTTCCAACGTTGCAATGGCCGGTGAAATCACCCTGTTCCCTCTGGCGGACAAGCAAAGCGACTTGACCGGATACATTAGCCGCACAGGTGGCTGGGTGTTGGAGCCGCAGTTTGAAAATGCAGAACCCTTTTCAACATACGGTGTTGCTCCGGTAGAGATGGATGGGAAATGGGGTGTCATCGACACTTCGGGTGAATTTGTCGTGCCACCAAAGTTTGAAAGCATCGCGGAATTCCAGTCGAATGGTCTTGCCGTTGTCCAGCTCAACCGCAAATACGGCATGATTAACTCCGCCGGAGAGATTACCATCGAAGCAAAATTCACCAGTCTGGACCCCTTTGAGGACAGGCAGGTAGCAATGGCAAAGCTTGACAACCGCATCGGTTTTGTCACCCGTTCCGGGGAGTTCACTCCTCTGGATAGCCTCAACGAAATTGGGAAATTCTCCTCACGTCAAAGTATGATGGCTCGGGTCTTTGGCGAAGCCGGAACCGGTGTCTTGGACGGACAGGGTAACCTGCTTTTGCCGCCTCAATATGAAGAGGTTGCCTTGGGATCTGCTGGGTTCCCCTTTGCCGTGAAACAGGATGGCCTCTGGGGATTTATGGCGGAACACAAAATTTGGGTCATCGAGCCGAAGTTTGAAAGCGCCATGGGATTTAACCCTGCTGGAACTGCCGCTGTTCAATATGCTGGCCAATGGGGCATCATCGACATAGACGGGCAGTGGGTTCTCAACCCAGAGCTGGACGCCATCATAAGTTTTTTAGGACCCAAAAGCCGAAGCTTAGCCATCAAAGACGGCAAGTACGGTGTTCTGTCTCATGACGGTAGTTGGATTTTGCCACCTCAATACCCAGGGCTTGGTTTCATCGACGAAAACGACAATTTGGCTGTGCACACGGCGAATGGTGTCGGCCTTATCACTCTCACAGGCGAATGGATCATACCGGCCAAATGGGAAGCGATTAGATTCATCCCTGCGTCCAATCTGTACAAAGTCGAAAACTCGGATGGCAAAAATGCGGTTTTTACGTCAGAGGGCAAACAGGTTAGCGACTTTCTCTACACCTATATTTTTGGCGTCAGTGATGAATTGACAAAAGTATACTTCGGTGACGACTTTACCATGGGGTACCTTGGGAAGGACTACCAGCCGATCACCTTCAATGCTGAGGATATTCCTGGCCTGAATAGCCAGCTTCAAGCCCGCGCCGATGGCGGCGACCCAGAGGCGCAGCTAGAACTGGGCTCCCTGCTCTGGCATGGCGTTGGGCACCGCAAAGACGTCGCCGAGGGGCTCGCCTATTTGAAAATGGCGGCCCATCAAGGATACCCTCCGGCTCAGAAAGCGCTGACAGACTTCTACTTCATGGAATCGCCCTCCCAGGCGAACTGGGCCTTAGCTTTGATGTGGGATTCGATCGCCAAACAAAATGGCGCACCTCTCGCTGGGGTTCTGACCACAACTCTGTCTGACAGCGTTTCTCCGGAAATCCTGCCTTTGATCGAGTTGCGCGCGTCACAATGTATCGATAGCGGATATTCCAACTGCCTGGAGTAGCGCCCTCCTTCGTGTCTCTTTCAGGCAATCTTTGTCAGACAAAAAAGTTTTGCTGATCTGCGTCAAAGCCGTTTCATCGAAAATCGCTATGGCTATTTCAAACGCGAACAGAACCACAGGAGCGCCCAATGTCTGCGCCACACCCCCTCGCCGCCGGTCCTCTGGCGGGCATTACCATTGTTGACCTCACCCATGTTCTGGCCGGCCCCTATGCCTCGATGACCCTGGCCGACCTAGGCGCACGGGTGATCAAGGTGGAGCGCCCCGGCAGCGGCGATGACACCCGTTCTTTCCCGCCCTTCAAAGGTGCAGACAGCGCCTATTTTGCCACCATCAACCACGGCAAGGAAAGCATCGCCCTGAACCTTAAAAACCCTGAGGACCGAGTTGTTTTTAATAGGCTTCTCACCAAAGCTGATGTGATCCTTGAAAACTATCGCCCCGGTGTGATGGAGCGTTTGGGCTTTGGCTGGGAGGACCTGCATGAACGTTTCCCAAGGCTGATCTATGGCGCTGTTTCCGGTTTTGGCCATAGTGGCCCGGACTCACAGCGGCCCGCCTATGACATGGTGGTTCAGGCCCGCGGTGGCGTGATGTCGATCACTGGTGAGCGCAATCGCGACCCGGTGCGGGTTGGCGCCTCAATCGGGGATATTGCTGCCGGCATGTTCCTGGCGCAGGGTGTGCTTGCGGCCCTGCTCGAAGTGCAAAAGACCGGTATCGGACAAAAGGTCGATATTGCCATGCTCGACAGTCAGCTGGCGCTGCTGGAACATGCCATTGCTATTACCTCAATCACCGGCGAGGCCCCGCGCCCCTCTGGGGCGCGTCACCCCTCGATCACCCCGTTTGAAACCTTTCACGCCGAGGATGGCCTATTTGTAATCGCGGCCGGAAATGACACTCTGTTTGCCAGGCTCTGCACCACCCTGGAATTGCCTCTGGCGCAGGACAAGCGTTTTGCGACCAACCCGGCCAGATGCGAAAATGCCCGCCTTTTGAAGCGCTTGATCGAAGCCGTTACCATTGACCGGCCTGCGGAATACTGGATTTCCCGCCTCACCGAGGCCGGCATCCCAACCGGCCCAATCCAGGATGTGGCACAGGTGTTGAAAGATCCGCAGATCCTGGCGCGCAACATGGTGGTTGATGTGCTGGATGACGACGGTGCCCCTGCCTATGTGGCGGCAGGCAACCCGATCAAGATGTCAGGCCTGACGGATCCCAAGACCCGCGCGCCTGCGCCGCGCCTGGATGGCAACCGTCAGGCCATTCTTGACTGGCTGGACGCGGTTTCGCCTGCTTTGGACTAAAAACGGGCCTGTCGCAGGTTTCAGGAGACCCAGAGGCGGGCACAAAATGACGCCGCTGGACCAGATTGTGGCGTTCTGCGACTTTTGATTGCCCGGACAAGCCCCTATGGTCCGGGGACAATACATGAATCCAAGGGGTGCCTTCATGAGCAGCGATCCTCTCGTCATCTTTACGCCATCGGGCAAACGCGGTCATTTCCCGCTGGGCACCCCCGTTTTGACGGCCGCACGCCAATTGGGAGTAGATCTCGACTCGGTCTGTGGCGGCCGTGGCATCTGTTCAAAATGCCAGATCACCCCCTCTTATGGCGAGTTCTCCAAGCACGGCGTCACGGTTGCCGATGACGCCTTGACCGAGTGGAACAAGGTGGAGCAGCGTTACAAGGACAAGCGCGGGCTGATTGATGGGCGCCGTTTGGGCTGTCAGGCGCAGGTTCAGGGCGATGTGGTGATCGATGTCCCGCCTGAAAGCCAGGTGCACCGCCAAGTGGTGCGCAAACGCGCCGAAGCGCGTGACATCACCATGAACCCCTCAACCCGTCTGTTCTATGTCGAGGTTGAAGAACCCGATATGCACAAGCCCTCGGGCGATATGGAACGGCTGATTGAGGCGCTTGATACCCAATGGCAGCTCAAGGATGTCAAAACCGACCTGCATATCCTACAGAGCCTGCAGCCCGCCCTGCGCAAAGGCCAGTGGAAAGTCACCGTGGCCGTGCATCTGGGCGACGAGAGCCATCCGCCCAAGATCATGCATATCTGGCCTGGCTACTATGAGGGCACCGTCTATGGGCTGGCGGTTGACCTGGGCTCCACCACCATCGCCGCGCATCTGTGTGATCTAAAAAGCGGCGAGGTTGTCGCCTCCTCTGGCATCATGAACCCGCAGATCCGCTTTGGCGAAGATCTGATGAGCCGGGTTTCTTATTCGATGATGAATGAGGGCGGCGACCAAGAGATGACCCGTGCGGTCCGCGAGGGGATGAATGCCCTTTTCACCCAGATCGCCTCCGAGGCCGAAATCGACAAAGATCTGATCGTGGATGCGGTATTTGTCTGCAACCCGGTGATGCATCACCTATTCCTTGGGATCGATCCCTTTGAGCTGGGCCAGGCCCCCTTTGCCCTTGCCACCTCGGATTCGCTGGCACTGCGCGCAGCTGAGTTGGATCTCAACATCCACCCGGCCGCCCGCGTCTACCTGCTGCCCTGTATCGCCGGCCATGTCGGCGCCGATGCGGCAGCCGTTGCCCTGTCTGAGGCACCGGACAAATCCGAAGATCTGGTCCTGGTGGTTGACGTCGGCACCAATGCGGAAATCCTACTGGGCGACAAGAACAAGGTGCTTGCCTGTTCCTCCCCCACTGGCCCCGCCTTTGAGGGCGCGCAGATCTCCAGCGGTCAGCGCGCAGCCCCCGGTGCCATTGAACGGCTTGAGATCAACCCAGAAACCAAGGAGCCGCGGTTCCGGGTTATCGGTTCCGAGATCTGGTCGGATGAGGAAGGCTTTGACGCGGCAATCGCCACCACTGGCATCACCGGCATCTGTGGCTCGGGCATCATCGAGGCCATTGCTGAGATGCGCATGGCCGGGGTGCTGGATGCCTCTGGCCTCATTGGCTCAGCGGAACAGACTGGCACGCCACGTTGCATCCAGGACGGGCGCACCAATGCTTACCTCGTCTGGGATGGCAGTACCGAGGGAGGCCCCAAGATCACCATCACCAATCCGGATATCCGCGCGATTCAGATGGCCAAGGCAGCGCTTTACTCTGGCGCACGCCTGTTGATGGACAAGTTTGGCGTCGACACAGTGGATCGCGTGGTTCTGGCCGGCGCCTTTGGCGCGCATATCTCGGCCAAACACGCCATGGTTCTGGGGATGATCCCGGACTGCCCGATCAAAAAGGTCACCAGCGCAGGCAATGCCGCAGGAACCGGGGCGCGCATCGCTCTACTCAACACCAAGGCCCGCAGCGAGATCGAAGAAACCGTTCGTCGTATCGAGAAGATCGAAACCGCAGTAGAGCCGCGTTTCCAGGAGCATTTTGTCAATGCTTCGGCGATCCCCAATGCCAGTGATCCTTTCCCGGTTCTGGCCTCAATCGTGACGCTACCTCAGGTCAATTTCAACACCGGCGGAGGGGATGGCGCCACCGGTGGTCGCCGCCGCCGTCGTCGCGGCTAATTATGGAACCGAACCTTGGAGAGACAGGTTGTTCCTGCCTCTCCAAGGCAGTGTAACCTTCTGATTACATGTAACTAACACGAAAGTTTCCTAGTTAAAATTCCCTGCCAGCATGTATTGACCTCTCTTAATCCTTTGGATATCAAAGCCGCAGCGGCGGGTATGGTGAAAAGGTATCACGGCAGCTTCCCAAGCTTTAGTTACGAGTTCGATTCTCGTTACCCGCTCCAAGATCGAACCCTTAGAACACATCACAAGAATTAGTATGTGTTCGGGTTCAATGACTTAAAACCACCGTGATTTGAACACCCCACCAATCCCGCAACAAATCCCGCAACCGTCGGGCTTTTGTCGTAGTGATTTTGGAGCCTTTCAGCGCTCAGATTTAGTGGGCAATGAGCGGGATGAGAGACGATCGGGAGCGGCATCCAAGTGGACGAAAAGAACCGCTGCTATGGGAGCGGCGCGCGGGTACAGTTTTCACTGTTGTCGCCTTCATTGTTACCCTGCTCGCGCTCTAGAGCTGATCTTTGTTTAACTGTCGAGAGGTGCCCATGCAAATAGATCTGCAATCCAGCCTGCCCGATGTACAGCGCGACCTAACAGACGCCGCCTGGTAACATCTCCCCTTTGCGACCTAGGTTGCCCTGGATGACACGGGCGAGGATCTGATAGAGTTGAACAAGCGCCATAGGCATCATGGTTTTCTCAATCCGACAGGCTGGACGCTCAATGCCCTTCACTTTCGAAGCGCTATCAAGCGCCGATTTATGATCACGATCCAGCGTAGTTTCGCCGCCCCCTGTAAGGACTACCTTTTGCGCCATGTTGAGGGCGGGTCGCGGCACAAGAACGGGTTGGACCGGCTGCTAAATGCACGGCTGCGCGCCGTGACCATCTCACCAGATGATCTTGATCAGATCACCGCGCCGACCGCAAAAGGCAAATAGATGCCCCGTGAACGGATCTTGCTTCAACCTCTGCTCGACTAGCGCCACCAGTGTCGTAAATTCCCGCCGAATGTCAGTCAATCAGTCGCCAGCCAGACCCGAGAGTTCGCCAGAGCGCCATGCCGAACAGCCCCTTCATCGTCAGGTATGCTTGGAAAACAGTATCGCTGTAAGTGGATTGCCTGCCGCGCTTGCCGGTCGGTACAGTCTACCCGGTCATTTCTGGGTCAAACCATGTCCTCAACGCACCACGACGTTTGAGCGCTTCGGTATAGGCTAGCAAGTGCTTGATCTTGCAGGTTGGGGGGGCGGTCTACTCATGCATCCCAGCTACCGCACTGGTTTCACAATATAAAACCATCACGGAATTTGTGCAACAGAGCTGCATCCCTCCAAAGGTATGGGCCAAGGGCATGCAAAGGGAGAAAGCTACCACTGACAGCAGACCTAGACGAAGTAGTTAGGACATAGTGACGTCCTTTATTCAGATTGACCTCTTCAAACTAGTGTGGAGATATCCCTTTCATCAGTTGCGAAATTGCCAACTGTCGGTCTGGCCCCGCCAATCTGAATCTCTGTCTCTTCCCATGAGGTGGCCCACGCCAAGGACTGGAAATTGACCGTGATGGGCCAGTTCAGAGTTTTAACGATTTTGCACCTGAGTGGATTGAGAAGGGAGAGGTTTGCTCCCAACCCATTCTGTTGAAAACCTCATGTTGTTTTCGGAACCGGCTGCTGTTTCAATTCTTTTGTCAGCAATGGAGTTTAATCGCGAGGATGGGGCCACGTCACGAAGCCCAAACCGCTCTGTTCTATGATTTTCAGATTGAGGTTCATGTCCCTGGTGATCTTGTATTGCGGGCGATAGCTGGCGTGATCGATCTGTCCAGCGTTGGTGCCCATCTGACTGAGTTCTACAGTTCCACTGATCACCCTTGGGCTGATCCTGAACTGATGATGCGCATGCTGCTGGTCGGATATGTCACGGGTATCCGTTCTGAACGGCGGCTCTGTGAAGAGGTCCACTGAACATCAAATCCGGTTTGGCGAGCGGTCAACGATACGCGGCCGATGCCAGCATCCTTGCCGCCGACACCAACCGTCAGAAGTCCACGCCGAAAGAGGACTGCCCCCCCCGGAGACATTGATCCCAGTGCAGCGCCACATGCGGTTTTAGAGTATCCGGAAACGCTTGATGACGCCGCCTTTGGTGCCGCCAGTAGCGTTAGGCCCAGGCCATCGCGCATTTAGATGCAACAGCTCAGTGGACTACCGCAGGCGATGGGCCCGCATTTTTGCTTATTCAACACCCTAATTGCTCGATACTGACACTGCCGTGATCCTCCGCTATCGAGCATAAAAACATGCCCTGCCGGTCAGCGCATGTGGCGCCATGACGAATTTATCCTCGCTGCAACCGCTCAAAGCTCCAAAAGCCAGCCAGATTGGCCCCAAAGCCAACGCAAGCCAGAGCCGCAGCATGAACCAGAGACGGGAACAGATTCTCCTGAGATACAGGGCCGCAAAAACTTCTATTTTTTTTCAACAGAATTGGCCCAAAGCTGCCAACAGGCAGAAAACCGGCCTCCAAGCCGGGAGATCATACACAACTTGGCAACACAGATGAAACGACTTACTGCGATCTCAACGAGGAACCAATCCTCCACTGCTTAGTATAACGATCGGAAATAACGATGAAAAAAGTTTCAACACTCATTTTTTCTCTTACTTGTGCGACACCAGCCTGGGCTGAACCGGTTCCCAGATTTGATGAGTTTCTAACCATCATGAGGGCGCATGACTGCAAAATGACCTTCGACGAGGCCACTCAGGTTTTGGTCAAGGAGGCGGGGTTTGAACTAGACGAACTCAAAACTGTTAGTCGTTATGCGATGGAAAACGGCATCGCGCATATGGAAAACTCAAGCCGAGAGAACCCGGGTGGTGAACTTCTGATCCTCTCAGAAAGCAGCTGTAAAGGCTGATTTCACGGCGGCACTACTTCATCGGGACGCGGTTCATGGTCCTGAACTCTCCCGACAGAAGTGGACCGCCTCCTGGCCTTTCAGTCTCAAGATGTGACAGGATGCGCGACATACCCAATCGAGCCCTCCGTCGAGGTCACCAAAAGATTGCGAATTTCTGCATCCTTTCCAAGCGGATTTCTCACTCGGATTCTCCGATCGCGAAATCTGGCAGCTTTTAAATTTTAGGAAAAAGTTCTGCCTGTTCTTACTTTCCCAGCCTCATAAATCGATTGAGACACAACGGCACGACAGCGGTGGCCTTGTTGCAGCCTTTGGGCCTCTTGCCTTTCGCCCCGCAGAGGGGCTAGGCGATAGGGATGGATTTACGTTTTCTCACCCCGCTCACCGCTGATGAACAACTTGCCCAAGGTTTGGATCAGCCCAAGCCAATGGCCCTGGCGGATCGGGTTCGATTTTCCGAACTCGACATTCTGCGCCACGTCAACAACAAGGCCTATCTGGGTTGGTTTGAGACGGCGCGTGTCTCCTATTTTGACGGGCTTTGCGCCAAACATTTTGCAGGTATGCCGGCACCGCGCTCTGTTTTGCGCAATGCAAATGTGCATTACATGCGGGAAATGGTGCTTGATGAACCCTATATCACCACCGCACGCTGCCTTTCCTTTCGCAAAACCTCTTATGTGATGGAACAGCAAATTTGGTCGGACGGGCTTCGGGCTACTCTTGAGGCGGTGATGGTGCTGCGAAGCCCGGATGGTGCTGCCGGCTATCCCCTGCCCCAAGCCCTAAAGCAGCAGTTCGTCACTCTGGACAGCGCCTCCCAAGCGGAGGGCTGATCTGCTCAGAACCCAGGGTTACGGTGCCCAGTGAATTGTCATCTCGGTCAAGACCGCCTGAATGGGCGCCTGTTCCGGGGGCAGTGACAGCGCCTTGTCCAGCGCCTTTTTCTTGGCCTCGCCGTAGATCACCAGATGTTTGGACAGGGCCCCGTCGAGCACCGGCGCCGAGAGGCTGACACGAGGCTCTGGCTGGCTGTCGGGCCGTAGGACTGACAGGATTGGCGCATTGGCAGAGAGCGCCTGCTCCAGCCCTGCAACGCCGGGAAACAGCGAGGCCGTGTGCATGTCCTCACCCATGCCCAGCAGAACGACTGAGAGCGGCAGGTTGGGCACGATCTGTGTCTCGACCTCGGCCAGCACCTCTTCTGGCTCTCTGGCAGGGATGTGAAAGGGCAGGAAATGCGCCGCCGCTGCCCGGTCGGTCAACAGGCGCTCCCGGATCAGGCGGGCGTTGGAGCGTTCACTCTCCATCGCCACCCAGCGCTCATCCGTGGCCATGACATGCACCCGCCCCCAGTCCAGATCCGAGGCACAGAGATCATCAAAAATCGGTGCTGGCGAGGTGCCGCCGGCCACCGCAAGCGAGGCGGTATCGTGATGCAGAAGATGCATCTCCAGATCCCCCGCAATGGCACTGGCGACATCGACGGCCAAGAGGTCTCTGTCAGGGTATTCAATAAACTTCATGGGTTTATCCCTCTCCATTCACGTTGATCCCGGCGCAACAGAAGATCCGCATCCCCCGGGCCGGTACTGCCGCTTTCATAGGGTTTTGGGACATCACCACGCGACTGCCAACCCGCAATAATGGGATCAGTCCAGCCCCAGGCGGCTTCCACTTCATCGCCGCGCATAAACAGGGTCTGATTGCCGCGCACCACATCCATGATCAATCGCTCGTAGGCATCTGCTGGATCAATTCCCTTGGGACCCAGGGCCTCGGCAAAGCTCATATCCAAGGGCACATCCATCAGGCGCATGCCCCCCGGTCCCGGCTCCTTGATGGTCACGCTCAGGGTGATACCCTCATTGGGTTGCAGGCGGATTTTCAGATGATTGGCGTGACGCCCGGCTTCCTCGCCAAAGATCGAATGTGGCGCATCCTTGAACATCACATTGATCACTGATGAGCGCGCCTTCAGGCGCTTACCTGTGCGCAGGTAAAACGGTGTCCCAGCCCAACGCCAGTTGCTGATATGGGCCTTGAGTGCGATGTAGCTTTCGGTGCTGCTGCGTTGATTCTCAACGGTTTCCCGGTAATTTAGATCCCGTCCAACCGCTCCCAAAGCTGGCGCGTATTGGCCCCGCACAATGTGATAGGGCTCGACCGGGTCAAGTGCGCGAATGACCTTGAGCTTCTCATCCCGCACCGCATCAGGATCAAACTTGGCCGGCGGTTCCATCGCGATCAGACACAACAGCTGCATCAGATGGTTCTGCATCATGTCGCGCATCGCGCCTGAGCGCTCATAATAGTCTTCACGCCCCATGACCCCAACAGTTTCGGCCACGGTGATCTGAATGTGATCCACATATTGGCTGTTCCAAAGCGGTTCAAACAGCATATTGCCAAAGCGCACCGCCATGAGGTTCTGCACGGTTTCCTTGCCGAGATAGTGATCAATCCGGTAGATCTGCCCCTCTTCAAAATGACTGGCCAGGGTCCGGTTCAGATCCCGCGCCGAGGCCAGATCATGACCAAAGGGTTTTTCGACAACAATACGCGTCTTCGCATTGGTCAGCCCATAGCTGTGCAACCGCTCCGCCAGCGGGCCAAACAGGGTCGGGCCAACCGAAAAGTAAAACACCTGCACCCGATCCGCGCCGGCGCCAGAAATACGCTCGCAAAGTGCAGGCCAGCCCGTCTCTCCGGTCGCATCCAGGGGGACATAGGTCACCAATTGCAAAAACCCGGCCAGCGCATCTGCATCACAAATCTGTTCGCTCACCGGTTGCTTCAGGTCTGACGACAGTTTCTCGCGGTAATCCGAGGTGGAAAACCCGGACCGCGCGGCGCCAATAATCCGGGTTCCTGCGGGAATTTGCCCGGCGCAGAACCTGCGAAACAGCGCTGGCAGAATCTTGCGCTGGGCCAGATCGCCTGTTGCTCCAAAGACCACCAGATCAAAAGGCTCGACCGGAATGACACGAGATACCATCTTGTTTTCCAACTTCCTGCAACGATAAGGCCCGACTTGGTGAACCGAGGCCATCACTTCCCTGTCATAAAGCCCTGCGGCGGCTTTTCATTTTCCACCATTATAAGCTAGCTTCCAGCGAAAGAAACTGTCCGAGAGTGCTTAAGCGTGAAAGATCTAACTGTTCCAACCGCCAATATCGGCAAATTCAAAGACAGTCTTGTGACAGCGGATGGATCTGAGCGTGCCTCTGTTGCGCTCAGCAACCCCGAAACCCTGTGGTTCAACACCGGAACGCTCTGCAATATCGAATGTGAGAATTGCTATATTCTCAGCTCTCCCACCAATGATGCGCTGGTTTATCTGACCGAGGCCGAACTGCGCCCCTATCTCGACCAGATATCTGAGCGCGCCTGGCCAATCCGCGAAATCGGTTTCACTGGCGGTGAGCCCTTTATGAACCCCGACATGATCGCCATGACCAGAACCGCGCTGGCGCGTGGCTTTGAGGTGCTGATCCTGACCAATGCAATGCTGCCCATGATGCGCAAATCCATGCGTGCAGGGCTGCAGGAACTGGAAGCCTCCTACCCCGGCAAAATGACACTGCGGGTCTCGCTGGATCATTTCACCCCAGAGCACCACGATTCCGAACGTGGTGCGGGCAGTTTTGACAAGAGCATCCAAGGCATGAAATGGCTACGCGACAATGGGATCAAAATGGCTGTGGCCGGCCGCAGCCTTTGGGGCGAAAGCGAGGCTGAGAGTCGTGACGGTTTTGCCAAGCTCTATCAGGCACATGGTTTTGATATCGATGCACAAAACCCAGGTGCAACGGTGCTGTTTCCGGAAATGGACGAAGCGGTTGAGGTGCCTGAAATCACCACCGCTTGCTGGGGGATCCTGAATAAGTCCCCCAATGACGTGATGTGTTCATCGTCCCGCATGGTGGTCAAACGCAAGGGGGCAAAGGCCCCTGTCGTACTGGCCTGCACCCTGCTGCCCTACTCAGAAGAGTTCGAACTGGGGGAGACCCTTGCCGAAGCCGAGGCCCCAGTCCGGCTGAACCACGCCCATTGTGCCAAATTCTGCGTTCTGGGCGGTGCCACCTGTTCAACCTGAGCTGACAGACGGTTCAAACACCGCCAACCCGTCCCGTCGAAAACCTGTCTCGGCTCAGTGCAGGTTCAAGATACCTTTGACGTTGCGCCATTCGCCCGGGCTGATCATCTTGCGATGGGTGAACCGCACTGAATGCAGTGGTCCCTCCAGCTCCCGCTGCCAGAATTCGATAAATTTAAAAAGGCGCTCATGGTCCGGGGCAAGATCATAATCTTGCCAGACATAGGTATTCAGAACATGTGCGTAATCGGGCATGTGATAGGTGAACTCGGCAGTGGTGAGCCCGTAGCCCTTGAGCATCATTTCAGTACTGCTCATCTCCATTTGTGGCCTCCTTTTGAGAGCCCCCAGATATAGACTAGCCCGAGAAAGGTTAACTGCGAGCAAATCATGGCATAAACGGAAGAAACCCCCTCAAAATCCACGCTAAACCTTAGCAAAACCGGGTGTTTGCTTGCGCCCTATATGCCCTCTCTGATAGGGTGCACCAACAAGATATAGACCCATAGAAAAGAACGGGCAGCTAACGTGACAGATACGCCGGAAACTCCTGAAAACGCAGACGAAAACCTTCCTCAGCGTTCCACTTATGATGGCCCCTCGGTCTCCATCGAAGCGGAAATGAAGACCTCCTATCTGGACTATGCGATGTCCGTCATCGTCAGCCGGGCGATCCCCGACCTGCGCGATGGGTTGAAACCGGTTCACCGCCGCATTTTGTATGCGATGCATGAGACCGGCAATAGCCACGACAAGAGCTATCGCAAATCCGCCCGTCCCGTTGGCGATGTCATGGGTAAATACCACCCGCATGGCGACAGCGCGATCTATGATGCCCTGGTTCGGATGGCGCAGGACTTCTCCATGTCGCTGCCGCTTTTGGACGGTCAGGGCAACTTTGGCTCAATGGATGGCGATAACGCGGCGGCGATGCGTTATACCGAAGTGCGGATGGATAAGCCCTCGGCCTTTATGCTGGCGGATATCGAAAAAGAGACGGTCGACTTCCAGGATAACTACGACGGCAAAGACAAAGAACCCACAGTCCTGCCCGCGCGTTTTCCAAATATGCTGGTCAATGGTGCTGGCGGTATCGCCGTGGGCATGGCAACCAATATTCCGCCCCATAACCTGGGCGAAGTCATCGACGCCACGCTGGCGCTGATTGATGATCCTGATCTCACCAGCGAACAGCTGATTGACTATGTGCCGGGCCCCGATTTCCCCACTGGCGCCATCATGCTGGGCCGCTCTGGCGCGCGCAAAGCCTATCTTGAGGGGCGCGGCAGCGTCATCATCCGCTCCAAGACCCGCGTCGAGGAAATCCGCAAGGATCGCTATGCCATCGTGGTGGATGAGGTCCCCTATCAGGTCAACAAGGCCGCGATGATCGAAAAGATCGCCGAGCAGGTGCGCGAGAAGAAGATCGAAGGCGTCGCCCATGTTCAGGATGAATCTGACCGCAATGGTGTGCGCGTGGTCGTCGAGCTGAAACGCGATGCAACGCCAGAGGTGGTGTTGAACCAGCTGTTCCGCTTCACCCCGATGCAGACCTATTTTGGCTGTAACATGCTGGCGCTGAATGGTGGCCGTCCTGAGCAGCTGACGCTGCGCCGTTTCCTCACCTCCTTCATTGATTTCCGCGAAGATGTGGTGGCACGCCGGACCGCCTATCTGCTGCGCAAGGCCCGCGAACGCAGCCATGTCTTGTGTGGTTTGGCCGTGGCCGTCACCAATATCGATGAGATCGTCGCAACCATTCGCCAGTCTGCAGATGCCGCTGAGGCGCGTCTCAAGCTGATGACCCGGCGCTGGCCCGCGCAGCCGATCCTGCAGTATATCGCGCTGATTGATGATCCGACCCATACCGCAAATGAGGACGGCACCTATAACCTGTCGGAAACCCAGGCCCGGGCCATTTTGGAACTGCGTCTGCAGCGTCTGACCCAGATTGGTGTCAAAGAAGTCACCGACGAGCTGGAAGACCTCGCCAGCAAGATCAAAGAATACCTTGAAATCCTGTCCTCGCGGGAGCGGATCATGGGCATCATCTGCGATGAACTGCGGGAAGTCCGTGAGCAATTTGCCGTGCCACGCCGGACCGAGATCGTGGACTGGTCCGGTGATATGGATGACGAAGACCTGATCGAGCGCGAAGACATGGTCGTGACCGTGACCTCTGGCGGCTATATCAAGCGTACGCCGCTGGTTGATTTCCGCGCACAAAAGCGCGGCGGCAAGGGCATTTCGGGCATGCAAACGAAGGAAGAGGATGTTGTTACCAACCTCTTTGTTGCCAATACCCATACACAGCTGTTGTTCTTCACCACCGACGGTATGGTTTACAAACTCAAGACCTGGCGCCTGCCGCAGTCCAGCCGTACTGGCAAGGGCAAGGCCATCGTCAATATCCTGCCGATCCCGGTTGGCGTGTCGATTGCCGCCATCATGCCAGTGGATCGCCCCGATGATGAATGGGCAGATCTGCAGATCGTCTTTGCCACTTCTGCCGGAACTGTGCGCCGCAACCGGTTGTCAGACTTCACTAATGTGAAATCCAACGGCAAAATTGCAATGAAGTTCGAAGAGGATCACGCCGAGACCAAGCTGATCAATGCCCGCATCTGCTCCGAAGAGGACGATGTGATGCTGGTCACCAGCACCGGCCGTGCCATCCGCTTCCCCACTACGGATGTCCGCGTCTTCAACAGCCGCAATTCGGTTGGTGTGCGTGGTATCAAACTGGGCGATGATGCTGAGGTTGTCTCCATGTCGGTGATCCGTCACTTCGACGCCGAACCCTGGGAGCGCAGCGCCTTTATCAAACGCTTCCGTTCCGAACTTGGCAGCGATGTTTCCGAAGAGGAAACCACCACAGAAGAGGCCGAAGGCGCCCTGTCTGAGGAGCGCTATCAGGAAATGCTGGCGGCCAATGATCTGCTGGTCACCATCAACAAGCCCGGCGCTGGCAATCTGACCTCTGCGCATGATTACCGGGTCAGTGGCCGTGGCGGCCAGGGTGTGGGCGCCATGAAGGGCGGCGAAATTGTCGCCACCTTCCCTGTTGAGCTGGGCGACCAGATCATGCTGGCGACCTCCAAGGGCCAATCGATCCGGGTACCCGTTGACGGCATCTCCTTCCGTTCCCGCTCCGCCGGTGGGGTCCGTGTCTTCAACACCGGCAAGGGCGAAGAGGTGGTTTCGGTCGCTTGGATCGCCGAGAACGGCGAAGAAGACGAGAGTGGCGATACCTCCGAAGCCTAAGGCAACTTGATTCCTTGCTCTCAAACGCCGCTCCAAATTGGGGCGGCGTTTTTTGGTACCGGGGGGCGTTTTAACCCGAGGCTAAGGACTCTGTGACAGAGTCCAAGCGAAACTAGTTTTGCAACCGGGTAGCTCGCATGAACCTCTATCATTGTTCGATTGATCTAAAAGACGGAACCAAGGCCCTGGCCTTTGCCAATGCCGTGGACGTCTGGATGGGCTATCTAAAAGAGCGTGGCAAGATCCAGGGCTGGCGTCTGATGCGGCGCAAACTTGGCCTCGCCGCTGACAGTTGCCGGGATTTTCTGCTGGAAGTCGAAGTGAAGGATCTGAGCCAGCTGGATCAGGCCTTTCGGGCGCTTGAAGAAAAAGACGAAGAAGTAGAGCGGCTTTATTCCAACGTGAACGCGCTGATCGCCCATTCGGAAATTGGCCTCTACCGCCCCTTCCCCGATCCAGAACGCGCGGAACGTATGGCGCTGATCTAAGCCAGGTTCCATTCCGAAGATAAAAAGGCCAGGCAATTGCCCGGCCTTTTGTCGTTTCAGGGATAGGCTATTCTACAGATCGTAGAGGCCCGTGAACTTTTCGTCGAGATAAGTCATCAATGGTGTCGGGCTGGGGGCAGCGCCTGCGGCCAGCTCAATGGTCTCTACAGGGCTGCGCAACCCACCGAATTGTTGCAGGTTTTGGCGCAGCCAGTTGGTTGCAGAACTGGTATCGCCCGTTGCCAGATCGGCGTCCAAACCGGGCAGGTCATTGCGCATCTTCTGGTTCAGACAGCCGGCATAGACATTGCCCAGGGAATAGGTCGGGAAATAGCCAAACAGACCAACGGACCAGTGCACATCCTGCAAGCAGCCATTTGAGGGCTTGTCGACGCTGTAGCCAAAGTCCGCTTCAAAGCGATCATTCCAGGCCGCCTCCAGATCGCCAACCTCCAGATCACCCGCCATGAGCGCACGTTCCAGGTCAAAGCGCAGCATGATATGCAGGTTATACTGCAGCTCATCGGCTTCGGTGCGGATATAGCCTTTGTGTACTGTATTCACCGCCTTGTAGAACTCATCCGCATTGGCAATGCCAAAATCACCAAAGCTCTCGCGCATCTCACCATAGAGCCAGCTGGTAAAGGCGGCACCGCGCCCAATCTGGTTCTCATAGATCCGGCTCTGGCTTTCATGCACCCCCATCGAGACACCCCGTCCCAGCGGTGTCAGCAGGTAGTCGCGGCTGATGCCCTGCTCATAGGCACCGTGGCCGACCTCATGGATGGTGGAGTAGAAGCAGTTGAATGGGTCATGTTCGCTGGTACGGGTGGTGATCCGCACATCCAGCCCACTGCCCGAACTAAACGGGTGCACGGCCTTGTCGACCCGGCCGTGGCTCATATCATAGCCAAAGGCCTTGGCCAACTTGCGCGTCAGCTTCATCTGCGCGGCCTCATCAAAGCTGCCTTGCAGCGCTTTGGGCGCTGGCTTTTCCAGCACTCGCGCCCGCAGATCCACCAGGCCGGGGCGCATCGCGTCAAAGGTTGCGGCAATCTCCGCAGCGCTGGTGCCATGCTCATAGTCTTCAACCATGGCGTCATAGACATCGCCACCTGAGGCCAGGGCCTGACCCTCTTCCCGTTTCAGGGCGACCACCTCTTCCAGCACAGGCAGAAAGGCGGCGACATCTTCATCGGCGCGCGCAGCAGCCCATTTGCCCTGCGCCTCAGAGGTGACACGAGCAAGACGCCGTGCCAGATCCGCCGGCACCTTGACGCTGCGCTCGTATGAGCGCTTGATTTCACGCAGCTGCGCCGCGCCCACCTCATCCGGTGCTTCGGCCTCGGCCAGCCACTCAGCCACCTGCGGCGAGGAGCGACGCGCATGCAACACCGCCTCGATGGCGGCCATTTCTTCGCCGCGCTGTGGACCTGAGCCGCGGGGCATCATGGTTTCCTGATCCCACCCCAGCCGTCCGGCGATCTGCCCCAGGGCCTGGGTATCGCGCTCATAGGCCATCAAAGTGTCAAAAATGCTCATTGGGTCAATGGTCCTTAATCGAGGTTGAAATCGGATAGGCGGCCAAGAAGCGCGCCCGCAGGATCGCCACCCAAAGGCCAACGGCCACCAGCTGATGGGTGATCGCCGCATGCCAGGGAGCCGCGTAGACTACGGTGACAATGCCCAACAGGATCTGCAGGCACAAAACCGCAAAGGCAAGGGTGAAGGCGCTGCGGGTCATCACATGCGCCGAGCCCCGCCCTTTGAGCCAGACAACAACACCAAAGGCAAACAACAGATAGCCGCAGATCCGGTGAATGAACTGCACAAGTCCCGGGTTTTCAAAGAAATTTACCCAGAGAGGGTCAAACATCAGCGGGTTCGGCGGGATCAGCTGACCGCCCATCAAGGGCCAATCGGTATAGGAACGCCCCGCATCAATGCCCGCCACCAAAGCCCCCAGCAGGATTTGCAAAAAGGCAAAATGCAGCAATCCGGTGGACAGACCAAAGATCTTGGCCTCTTTGGCGCGGCGCGCCTGCATCAGATCCCGTTCGCTGCGCCCCAGTTGGAAAACATACCAGGCAATGAAGCCCAGAATAACAAAGGCCAGTCCCAGATGGGTCGCCAGCCGGTAAGAGGCCACAGATGTCATACCCTCACCCTGGGTCACGCCTGAGGCCACCATCCACCAGCCAATCGCGCCCTGAACGCCGCCCAGAAGGCCCGGAAGCGCCAGCCGCCCGGCCCAACCGGTGGGGATTTTCTTGGTGATCCAGAAACCAAAAAAGCCAACAGCCCAGATCAGCCCCATAACGCGGCCCAGCTGACGATGGCCCCATTCCCACCAGTAGATGGATTTAAAGTCCGCCAGCTCCATCCACTGGTTCTCAATGCGCCATTGATCAATCTGTTTGTATTTGTCGAACTCGGCCTGCCATTCCACCTCTGACAAAGGTGGCACAGCCCCGGTGACCGGGCGCCATTCAGTGATCGAGAGGCCGGAATCGGTGAGCCGTGTCAAACCGCCCACCACGATCATGGCAACCACCAGGGCAAACAGCACCATCAACCAAGCGCGAATAGCGCCGCGCGCACCGCTGCGACCGCGATCGATCATGCCCGGCGTAACTGCTGGGGCGGCGTCGGATTTGTCGCCCGAGACCTCTTCAAAAATACTGCGCTTGCTCATGCTTGCCTCTTTTAGAACTGGGGCCAAGCTAGGCAGGCTTGCCGCGAAGGTCCAGAGCATGCGCGCCAATCACACCCCGAGATGTCACTTTTCTGTGGTGCCCTCAGTCTCAACGCGGGCAGGATCGTCCTTGTGTCGCCAGCGTACCATCTGCCGCATGACCCCATGCAGCATCTGCACATCCGCCCGCGTCAGTGGCAAACGGCTGAACATATTGCGAAACACCACCTTCATGCCCGCCGCCTTGGTCTCAGGAAAGAAAAACCCGGCCTCATCCAGGCGATCTTCATAATGACTGACCAGAGCCTCTACATCGCGGCCCGTTGCCCAATCGGTTTTGCCCAACTCGATGGTCTCATCCGCCACCTCCTGGGTTTGGCGCTGCCACTCATAGGCCGTCAACAACACGCATTGGCCAAGGTTCAGGGAGGCAAATTCAGGGTTCACCGGCACCGAGATGATCGCATTGGCGCGGGCGATGTCGTCATTCTCCAGCCCAGCGCGTTCCGGACCAAAGAGCACCGCGACCTTTTCGCCAGCTTTGATCTTTTGTGCCGCCAGCCTCATCGCCGCTTCGGGGCTATAGACCGGTTTTACCAACTCCCGCGGGCGCGCCGTAGTGGCAAAGACAAAGGAGCAATCCTCCAGGGCTGCGGGCAGATCCTCTGCCAGGACGGCCTCATCCAGCAGACGCCCAGCGCCTGAGGCCATGGCAACGGCCTTGGGGTTGGGCCAGCCGTCCCGGGGCGAAACAATGCGCATACGGTCCAGACCAAAGTTCCACATGGCACGGGCCGCCGCACCGATGTTTTCCCCCATCTGCGGACGGACCAGGACAAAGGCAGGCTGTGGTGTTGGGCTGGGCATTTGGTTCTCCGCTTCAGACCGCCTTGCTGTAGTCGCCAGACCGCCAATGAGCAACCCATATGACCGGCCAAGCCTCCGCCACGCGCGGTGCAATGCGGGAATTGATGCCATAAACCCGCCAAAACCTTGCGCTCTGCCACAAAACCGCTAAAACCCGTGCTTCAAAGTGAACAGGAGTGACCTGCATGGACAACGCCTCAGAAGCCCCCGAAGCCCCGCAGATCTACCTGATCTCCCCACCAAGTTTTGAGCTGGGTCGCTACCCCGACATGCTGGCCCGGGTGCTGGACAGCACCGAGATCTCCTGCCTGCGGCTCAATATGGCCAGCCGGGACGAAGACACCCTGAGCCGTGCAGGCGACGCCCTGCGCGAGGTCTGCCACGCCCGTGACGTGGCAATTGTGATCAGTGACCACCAGATCCTGGCCGAGCGCCTGGGGCTGGATGGTGTACATCTGAATGATGCTTCCAAATCCGTGCGCACCGCCCGCAAGGCTCTGGGGCCGGATGCGATTGTTGGCAGTTTCTGCGGCGCCTCGCGCCATGACGGTATCAGCGCTGGTGAGGCCGGGGCGGATTATGTGAGTTTTGGTCCCGTTGGCACCTCCGGCCTGGGCGATGGCGCCGTGGCCGAGACCGAGCTATTTGAATGGTGGTCGCAGATGATCGAAGTCCCTGTGGTGGCTGAAGGCGGTCTGACTGAGGATCTGATCCGGACCGTTTCACCCTTTACCGATTTCTTTGGTCTGGGCGAAGAGATCTGGAACACCGAAGACCCGGTTACCACCCTGCGCCGTTTCATGGCTGCAATGGGTTAAACCCCGGACCTCCTCTATCAGTCCAGCTACATGAGTAGGTATTCTAAGGCGCAGGAAGACACCTCTGCGCCTCTTTCTTTGTTGCTGCCTTTCTTTTCTCACAGGAATACACGCTCGTAGAACCAATAGCTGCCTATCAGCGCTATGGTTACTGAGGCTGGAATGGCCACACGGCCGCGATATTTGGGATGTTTGCCGAACCAATAGCCCAGGATGCCATAGGCCAGCGCAATCACCGTCAATTGCCCCAGCTCCACCCCGACATTAAAGCCAAGCAGTGCCGGAATGATCTGTTCCTGTGGTAGGCCAAACTCTCCCAGCACCGAAGCAAAGCCAAGCCCATGCAACAGCCCGAAGGCAAAAACCACCAAGGGCCGCCAGAGATGCAGGCGGCGGGCAAAGATGTTCTCAACCGCGACAAAGACAATTGAGGCGGCAATCAAGGGCTCAACCACCGCGGCATTGACGCTCACCAACCCCAAAGCGCCCAGCGCCAGGGTAATGCTATGCGCCAGGGTAAAGGTGGTCACCTGCCACAGTAACGGTGCCAAACGGGTACTGAGGAAAAACAGCCCCAGGACAAACAGGATGTGATCCAAGCCCTTTGGGAGAATGTGATCAAACCCAACTGGCAGGTAGTTTTGAAACACCTCCCAAGCGCCTTGGACAGCGCCGCCTGTCAGGGAGATGGAGGGAGAGCGCCCCCCGCCCAGAAGATAGCCCGTATAGGGCTCTGGAACGCCATTTTGACGTAGAACCACCGCCCCGGAGCCTTTCGGCCAATCTAACCGCAGATACAGCGCCGAACTCGGCAGCACTCCCGTCAGTTCCAGCACTGTAGCGCGCGGCAGGCTGGCGTCGCCCACCTCAGGGATAGCGACCTTCTCAAGTTGCAACAGCACCGGACCACCGGCCTCGACCTGCAGCTCAGGCATCCAGTCCTCGACAAACAGGCGCACCATGGGTTCCAATTCGTCTTGCTGCATGTTGCGCAGCAAATCGTAATCGTCAGAGCGATCACTGCTATTTGTGTCGCTACGATTGTCCAGATCAATCCCGGCAACAAAAGCCTCGACATTCAGTCGAAGCATCAAGGTGAGTTGACCTTCGGAGGTTTCAAAATCTGCAATTGTCGGCGTGACCTCATGGGCGCGCCCTATCAACGGCAGGAAAAACAGCAGGCTTGACAGCATCAAGAGGATGACCACCTTGAGACAACCCAATTGCAAAGTCCGATAAATGCCCAATCCTCTGTCCCGCTCTGTTTTTCTGTCGGCTTTCTGCCTGACGTCCCTATTGGCGCCCATAAAACCGGCGCTTTCTCATGAGTTTTGGATTGAGCCGGAAAAATATCAAGTAAAATCCGACGACTCTGTCAAAGCAGGGCTCAGAAATGGTCAAATGTTCAAAGGCGCTCGCCTGCCCTACTTTGCCAGCCGGATCCGCAGGTTTGAAACCATCCAAGGGACAACCCAAACACCCTATACTGCCAGAATGGGGGATATGCCCGCGCTGGTGCTTGAGGACCTCGAAGCCGGCCTGCTGATCGCCCTCCATGAAACCACCCCCGATCTGATCACCTATGAGAGCTGGGAAAAGTTCTCGGAATTTGCCAATGCCCAAGGGTTTCATGACATTGAGGCCCGGCATCAGGACCGCGGTCTGCCCGATGCCGGTTTTGGCGAATACTACATCCGTCATACCAAGCTTCTGGTTGCTGTCGATCATGGCAGAGGCACGGATCGCGCCTTTGGCATGGAAACTGAGTTTGTGGCTTTGCAAAACCCCTACACTCTCTCGCTACCAGCCGATGGAAGTGCTGCAGAAATAGGCGTGCAACTGCTGTATCAGGGTAGCCCCAGACCGCAGGCCCAGGTGGAGCTGTTTGACCGCGCCCCCGACAACACGGTTCAACGCCACCTGTTGCAAACCAATGCGGTCGGCGTGGTTCAGATCCCTGTGCGGGCCGGGCAGCGTTACCTTCTGAATGCTGTTGTCTTGCGGCCCTTAGAGGGAGAGGCCGAGGCGGTCTGGGAGACGCTTTGGGCCTCCCTAGTTTTTGCCATCCCCTAGCACCGGCACAAAGGCTTGCGGTCTTTTTCCGCTTGTCGCTTGCGAGGCGCGACAAAAGGCGCAATAGAGTTGTCATGACACAGGATAACGCCACATCTCTCGCCTCTCGTGATGACGCTGCGCAGGTGCTCTGCATCGGGTCGGTTCTTTGGGACATCATAGGCCGCTGCCCGGCTGAAATGCGCCGGGGCTCTGATATGCCGGGACGCATCACCCGCCTGCCCGGTGGTGTGGCGATGAATATCGCCATGACCTTGGCGCGCTTTGGGCTCAAGCCCAATTTGTTGAGCGCAGTGGGGCGCGACCCCGAAGGCGATGAGCTGATCGCCGCCTGCGCCCATCTGGGCTGCCGTACCGACCATATCTATCGCTCCGAAGATTTGCCGACCGACCGCTATATGGCGGTTGAAGGCGGCAATGGGCTGATTGCGGCCATCGCAGATGCCCATTCCCTGGAGGCCGCAGGCGACAAAATCCTGCGCCCGTTGATGGATGGCACCCTGGGCTCGCGTGAGGCCCCCTATCAAGGCGCCATTGCGCTGGATGGCAATCTGACCCTCTCTCTGCTCGCCGAAATTGCCAGCGACCCCGCGTTTTCCAAGGCCAACCTGCATGTGGCGCCAGCCTCACCCGGCAAGGCAGAGCGGCTGCGCCCCTTTTTGAACGCCACCCGCGGCACGCTCTATGTGAACCTCGAAGAGGCGGGGCTGCTGTGCCAGACGACCTTCACCAACAGCGAGCAGGCCGCCTTGGCGCTGATCGCCCGGGGCGCAGCCCGTGTTCTGGTCACCGATGGTGGCGCCTCGGCCAGTGAGGCCAGCGTTGCTGGTGATGCGATAACCCAACACCCACCACGCGTGAGCGTCGCCCGTGTCACCGGCGCCGGTGACACCTTTATGGCCGCACATATCGCCGCCGAGGCCCGTGGTGAAGACAGACAGGCGGCACTTGCCAGTGCACTGCAGGCCGCCGCCACCTATGTTTCAGGAGATTCCCCACTGTGATCGAGATTCAATACTCTACCGAAGTGCGCGCTGCAAAAGCCTCAGGCAGCGCCATTGTGGCCCTGGAAAGCACCATCATCACCCATGGCATGCCCTACCCACAAAATGTTGAAGTGGCCGCACAGGTGGAGCAGGATATCCGCGATGCGGGCGCCACCCCGGCCACGATTGCAGTGATGGCGGGGGTTTTGCATGTGGGGCTGGAACCCGCTCAGTTGCAGGCGCTGGGCCAGACCAAAGGTGTGGCAAAGGTATCGCGCGCGGATATGCCCGCCTGCATTGCCATGGGCAAAACAGGGGCCACCACAGTTGCCGCCACCATGATCGCAGCGCGCCTGGCCGGGATTACGGTCTTTGCCACCGGCGGCATTGGTGGCGTCCACAAGGGAGCCGAGACCAGTTTTGACATCTCAGCGGACCTGATGGAGCTGGCCCAGACGCCAGTTACGGTTGTCGCCGCTGGTGCCAAGGCCATTCTGGACATTCCAAAAACACTGGAAATTCTTGAAACCCAAGGGGTTCCGGTCATTTCCTACGGCCAGGACAGCTTTCCCGCCTTTTGGTCGGCTCAGTCTGATCTGATGGCGCCACTGCGTATGGACAGCGCAGCTGAAATTGCCCGTGCGCAGATCACCCGCAGCACCATGGGCTTGCCCGGTGGCCAGCTGATTGCCAACCCGATCCCGCATGAGGCCGAAATCGCAGCTGAGGTCCTCGCGCCGGTGATCGCCCAAGCCCAAAGCGAAGCTGATGCGCAGGGGGTTTCCGGCAAAGCCGTAACGCCCTTCCTGTTGCAACGTATCTTTGAACTGACTGAGGGACGCTCGCTGACGGCAAATATTGCATTGGTGCGTAACAATGCACGGCTTGCGGCGGAAATCGCCAAAGAAATGGCCGCGCTTAACGCCTGAGTGACTTTCCTTTGACTCGGGCATTGCTCCTGACGGGATCAGTACCTAGGTTCTGGCTAACGCAACGGACGTGACTGTTCCTCATACCTGATTGTTTCTGATGACCACACCCTTTGACGAAGACCCCATTCGCCACCGACCTGGCCTGTTTGCGCGGCTGCGCTCCTCGTTTTTCACCGGGATTGTGGTGATTGCGCCGGTTGGGCTGACCATCTGGTTGCTCTGGACCGTGGTCGGCTGGGTCGATTCCGTGGTTCTGCCCCTGGTGCCCCACACCATTTCGCCAGAGAAATACATCGGCATCAATCTACGTGGCATCGGGCTTATCTTCTTTTTGCTCTTTACCATTGTCATTGGCTGGATCGCCAAGGGCATCATTGGCCGCTCACTGATCGGGTTTGCCGAAAACCTGGTCGAACGTATGCCCGTGGTGCGCACCATCTATTCCGGTATCAAACAGATCTCGGAAACGGTTTTTGCCCAGTCCGAACGCAGCTTTGAAAAGGCTTGCCTGATCCAATACCCCCGCCGCGGCATCTGGGCGATCGGCTTTATCTCGACCACGGCCAAGGGTGAAGTCTCGGAACAGACCAATACCGGCAGCCCCTTGATGAGTGTTTTTCTGCCCACCACGCCCAACCCGACCTCGGGCTTTTTGCTCTTTGTCCCTAAGGACGATGTGATCGAGTTGGATATGAGCGTAGAGGACGCCGCAAAGCTGGTGATCTCAGCCGGGCTGGTCTACCCCAACGCCAAGGATCCCAGCTCTCCAGAGCAGCCAGAAAAGACTTCCTGAGCAGCCCTGATTTCGGGCTGGCGACCAGCCATTTCAAAGCAAACAAAAAGGGAAGGCACTGCGCCTTCCCTTTTTGTTTGTGGTTCGCTGCAATGGGTTTGCAGGAGCTGCTTAAAGCGCGGTCCAGCCACCATCAACGCTCAGGGTGGTGCCGGTGATCTGCGCTGCCGCATCTGAGCAGAAAAAGACGGTCGATCCGCCCAGCTGCTCAACTGTGGCAAACTCCCGCGAGGGCTGGCGCTCCAGCATCACCTGCTTGATCACCTCATCGCGCGACATGTTGTACTTTGCCATCGTATCCGGAATCTGCGCCTCGACCAGTGGCGTCAGCACATACCCGGGGCAGATGGCGTTGCAGGTGATCGGTTCTTCTGCCGTTTCCAGAGCAACAGTTTTTGTCAGACCAACAACCCCGTGCTTGGCCGCGACATAGGCCGATTTGAACGGTGACGCGGTGAGCCCATGGGCAGAGGCGATATTCACCACCCGCCCCCAACCTGCCGCCCGCATCATCGGCAGCGCCACAGCCGTGGTATGAAAGGCAGAGCTGAGGTTGATGGCCAGGATCGCATCCCAGGTCTCTGCCGGGAATTCATCAACCGGGGCTACATGCTGGATGCCGGCATTGTTCACCAGGATATCACAGCGCCCGGCCTCTTGGATCAACCCACGGCAGGCCGCACCTTTGGACATATCGGCCTGGATATACCGGGCAGTGACCCCGAACTCCGCTGCGACCTGCGCAGCCAGCGCGTGATCCTCGTCGCGGTTGGTAAAGGAATTCAACACCACATCCGCACCAGCGCGCGCCAATTCGCGCGCAATGCCAAGACCAATGCCCGAGTTTGATCCGGTGATCACAGCGGTTTTTCCCTGGAGCGTCATCTGTTGTTCCTTCCTTGGATCCTGAGAAGATTTTGCCCCCTTCTTGCCATGCCAGTGAGGCAAAAGAAACGCGTAGGACTACGTAGCCTATTCCCCTGATGCCCTGGCCGCAAAACTGGCCGTATCCTGCGCCAACGAAAAGGACCGTGATCAAAGCAGCGTCAAAAACCGCGCAATTGCGAGAACAGAAATTTGGGGAGACTGGACAGCCCCAAAAAAAACGCCCGCACGAAGCGGGCGTAAAGTTATTGAGGCAGGTTTCATACAGGCAAGAAACCTATCGAGCAGTGACTCCTTTATAAGCAATTTCCCCGTTTCATCCAAGCTAAAAGTTTTAAATGACGATGTGGGGTCACTGGGGTATAGAGCCAAGAAAATAAGGGCTGTAGGGGATTGTTGCCAAAGTGACGCCAGATTTTTTCCAAAAACTCAAAGTTGCAACCTCTGGAATCCTGCTGTTTTGCAGCACAGATCTTGCAGTCGCAGAATCATCACATGGCATAGCTATGTATGGTGACCCCGCTCTACCACATGATTTTGTATCCCTACCCTACGTAAACCCGAATGCTCCGAAGGGTGGGAAAGTGGTGGTAGGAAATACCGGCGGTTTTGATACCCTTAATCCATTTGCCCAAAAAGGCACCCCTCCGTGGCAGCTCAGATTCTGGGGATATGAGAGCCTGATGGGGCGGTCCTGGGACGAAGCTTTCACTCTTTACGGGCTGTTGGCCGAATCAGTTGAAGTGCCCGAGGACCGATCCTGGGTCGAATTCAGCCTCCGACCCGAGGCGCGTTTCTCCGATGGCAGCCCGGTCACCATTGAAGATGTGATCTGGTCCTACGAGATGCTCGGCACCCAGGGACATCTCCGCTATCGCGGCTTTTGGAACAAAATTTCAGAGATCCGCCAGACCGGCCCTTTGAGCCTGCGCATCACGTTCAACACCCCTGATCGAGAACTCGCTCTGATTGCAGGCCTGCGACCGATTTTGCAAAAATCACAATGGCAGGGCAAAGATTTTGCCGCCTCTGGTCTGACAGAAGCGCCAATTGGAACCGGCGCCTATGTGGTCGCGGATTTTGAGGCCGGACGCCAGATTACCCTAAAACGCAATCCCGATTATTGGGGCAAGGATTTACCCTTTCGCGTTGGAACGCAGAATTTTGATGAGCTGCGAATTGATTTCTTTGGCGACCAAACTGTTCTGTTCGAGGCCTTCAAGGCGGGTGAGCTGAGCAGTTACCGGGAATTCAACGCTGACAAATGGGCCAGTGCCTATGGGTTTTCCGCCGTTACAGAAGGGCGGATTGTCAAAAGCGAGATCCCCCACAAGCGTCCCTCGGGGATGACCGGGCTCGCAATCAATACCCGCCGTGCTCCGCTGGATGATTGGCGTGTGCGCGAAGCCCTGCTGCTGGCTTTCAACTTTGAATTCATCAACGAGACCATAACTGGCAGCGCTCAACCGCGTATCAGCTCTTACTTCTCCAATTCACATCTTGGATTGCGCCCCGGTGCGGCCACTGGTCAAGTTGCGCAATACCTCACCCCCTTTGCTGATGATTTGCTGCCAGGCACGCTCGAAGGGTATGAATTGCCGCAAAGCGATGGGACCAAACGCAATCGCAAGAACCTGCGAAAAGCAGTGGCGCTGCTGGAGGAGGCCGGGCTGACGGTGCAGGATGGGGCTTTGCGCGATGCAAAGGGCACCAAGATCGCCCTGAACGTCTTGCTGCGCCAGGGCGACAGCGAAATGAAGACCGTGGTAGAGATCTATGCCCGGGCCCTTGAACGCCTAGGCATTGCCCTGACACCTGAGGCCGTCGACAATGCGCAATATGTGGGACGTCAGAACAGTTTTGATTTTGATCTCACCCGGGTCCGCCGTGAACTCTCGCTGAGCCCAGGCAACGAACAAAAGCTGTATTGGGGTTCTGCCGGGGCTGAACAGCCCGGCAGCCGCAATCTCATGGGCGTCGCCTCACCAGCGGTGGATGCGATGATCGACACCATGCTGAGCGTCAAGGCGCCTGAGGATTTTGTCGCAGCAACCCGCGCCTTGGATCGGGTTCTGACAGCCGGTCGCTATGTGATTCCCATCTGGTCCTTTGACAAGGGTCGCATTGCCCATGCGCGTGAGCTGAAGTTTCCCCAGACGCTGCCAATCTATGGTGATCGCACCGGTTTCATGCCGGATGTCTGGTGGCATGAGGAGAACTAACCCCCTGATCACAATCGCCCATTCCAGACGGATCTCTCTCTTCTAGAGATCCGCCTGTTCCGTCTTGGCCCAGCGGCTGAATCTCCAACGTTCCTTTTTTGCCGTTTTTTGATATAGTGACCCTGCGTAAGTGGTAATTGTTTCAAGAGAGGCACCAATCATGATACTCAGCCCTCCCCCGCTGTGCTGGGAGGCAATGTACCCCCGGGCCAAACAGCGGTTTCCTCATCTAAAACGTGAAACAATCCCCAGTATTGAACGGGATCGTGAGGGTTTTGTGAGCCATCTTGCCAATACCCATCACCTCACCCTACGCGAGGCCCGCGAAGAAATCGAAGATTTCCTCTTTACCGAAAGCCTGCATGCTGAGCTGGAAACGGACCAAGCCTAAGGCGACGAACAGATGGGCCATAGTTCGATGAATGACCAACCGCAGCTGAAGTTTAGCGGCATTTATGCATCCGGAGTGCCAGGAGCCTGCGCTTAGCTGAGCGAGGTCACCCAGAGAATGGTCGCATCTTCTTGACTTTGTGACACCACATTGTGCCCCATCGCGGCGTCATAATAGGCGCTGTCACCGCGACGCATCTCAACCGGTTCATAAAACTCGGTAAAGAGCGTCACCACTCCGGTGAGCACATACAGAAACTCTTCACCGTCATGCCGTACCCACCCGTCGAATTCCTCCATTGAGCGCGCTCGAACCCGCGCCCGGTAGGGCAACATCTGTTTTCTGCGCAGCCCCTCGGCCAGCAACTCATGCTCATAGGTCGCGGTGGCCTGGGCAGAACCGTCGTTGAACTTGGTCACGGTCATACGGCCATTGACCTGATCGCGCTGAGGCGGTGTGAACAGCTGCGGCACCGAGATCTGCAGCCCAACAGCAAGCTTTTTCAAAGCTTCATAGGTGGGTGACATCTGACCGTTTTCGATCTTTGATAGGGTCGAACGCGCCAAACCAGCCTGATTGGCGGCATGTTCCAGCGTCCAGTCGCGGGCCTTGCGCAGCTCACGCACACGCACGCCCAGGTCCAGAGGCTCGGCCTCGCGTTCTTCGCCATTGGCACGGGCTATGGTAATCAGCGATTTGGGGTCTTGTCCTGTCATAGAGCTTCTATATGACGCCCGGTGGGCGCTTGCAACGCAGCACTTGTCGCGCTAGCCAATGGAAATGCTGTCTATCTTTGATCAAGGCGCCTTTGCGCCCTGCCCCTCTCCCTTCAATCTGGCCGCCTTTGTGCTGCGTCACGCGGTTGATCTGGCCCAAAAGCCGGGTCTGGAAGTTGTGGGTGCTGCCGGCTCGCAGATTTGGAGTTTTGCCCAGTTGGAAGCCGCCGTGCGCGGCACCGGCACCGGGCTATTGCAGGCCGGGCTGGAGCCGGGTCAGATCGTGCTGATGCGGCTGGGAAATACCGTTGATTTTCCCATCGCCTATCTTGGGGCAATTGCCGTGGGGCTGGTGCCGGTGCCAACCTCGTCGCAACTCACCGAGGAAGAGGTGGCAAAGATGATCACCGACCTCAGCCCTGCTGCAGTGCTGCGGGATCCGCAGGTTGCCTCTGCCCCTCATGACAAACAGATCCTGCTGTCCGAGTTACAGGCGATGCGCCAGCTCACCCCCTGTGCCTATGATCTGGGCGATCCCGATCGCATGGCCTATGCGGTCTATACCTCCGGCACCAGCGGCAAGGCCCGTGCCGTGGCCCATGCCCATCGGGCGATCTGGGCCCGGCAGATGATGGTCACAGGCTGGTATGATCTCAAACCCAGCGATCGGTTGCTGCATGCCGGTGCCTTCAACTGGACCTTTACGCTGGGCACCGGGTTGATGGATCCCTGGACCATTGGCGCCACGGCCCTGATCCCGGAACCGGGCACTGATCCTGTCGATCTACCCGCCCTGTTGCAGGCCAATAACGCGACAATTTTTGCCGCCGCGCCAGGTGTTTACCGCAAGATCCTCAAAGGCGGAGCCACTATGGAGCTTCCGGTTCTGCGCCATGGGTTATGCGCCGGTGAAAAACTCTCAGGGCATCTGCACAGCGCCTGGAACACCGCCACCAACACCGAGCTTTTTGAGGCCTATGGCATGTCGGAATGCTCTACCTTTATTTCCTCCAGCCCAGCGCATCCGGCACGGGGCGAGGCGTTGGGGCAACCGCAGCAGGGGCGCAAGATCGCCATCCTCGGCCCCGAAGGCCCTGTCCCCCAGGGGCAAGAGGGCACCATCGCCATCGCCAGCAGCGACCCCGGCTTGATGCTGGGATACCTGAACGCCCCGGAGGAAACAGAGGCGCGCATGCAGGATGGCTGGTTCCTGACCGGCGATCAGGGGGCCATGGCGGTTGATGGTCAGATCAGCTATCTTGGCCGGGCTGACGATATGATGAATGCCGGCGGTTTTCGCGTCTCCCCGATCGAGGTAGAAACCCAGCTGTCAGCCCATCCCGGCATCACTCAGGTTGGCGTTGCCACGGTTGAAGTGAAAACTGACAGCCACATAATCGTTGCTTTCTACACCGGTCCAACCCTATTGGATCCCTCCGAACTGGAGGCTTTTGCCGCCACGCATCTGGCCCGCTATAAACAGCCGCGCGCCTATGTTCATCTGGACACTCTGCCAAGTGGTGCCAATGGCAAATTGCTGCGCCGCGCCCTGCCCGCCTATTTCAAAGGATAGCCCATGACCGCCGACCTGACCGCCGATCAAACTGCCGACCTGCCAAGCGTCAAGCTGGACATCATCTCCGACCCGATCTGCCCCTGGTGCTATATCGGCAAGACCCATCTGGATAAGGCCTTGGCCGAAATCCCCAATCATCCCTTCGTGATTGAATGGCACCCCTTTCAGCTGAACCCCGATATGCCCCGCGAGGGCATGGGGCGGCGCGACTACCTGGAGGCCAAATTTGGCGGCAAAGAAGGCGCAGTACGTGCCTATGCGCCGGTGGTTGAACATGCTGAAAATGCGGGTCTGAGCATTGATTTTGAAGGCATGCAGCGCACGCCCAATACAATTGATGCCCATCGCCTGATCCATTGGGCCGGGATCGAGGGCAAACAAGGCGCCATGGTGGATGCGCTGTTTGATGCCTATTTTGCCCAGGCCCGCGATATTGGCGATACCGATGTTCTGGTCGAGATCGCCACAAAGGTCGGCATGGAGGCGGACGTGGTCCGTCAGCTTTTATCTGGTGACAATGATGCCGAGGATATTCGCAACCGCGATGCCCATTCGCGCAAAATGGGGGTGACTTCGGTTCCCACCTTTATCATTGCCAACCAGCATGCGGTTCCCGGAGCGCAGCAGCCCGAGATGTGGAAACAGGTCATCGCGGATATTGTGCGGCAACTTCAGTCTCCTGAGGCGGATACATGACCCAGCTGAGGAACATCACCATCTTTGTTGCACTGCTGGTTGTCATCTCTGGCAGCACGGTGTTTTTCCGTATCGTCGAAGGCTGGAGCTGGCTGGATTCCTATTTCTTCACCGTGGTGACGATCTCTACCGTCGGCTATGGGAATCTGGTGCCCGTCACCGCCGCCGGCAAGCTGGCCACGACCTTTTTGATCTTTGGTGGTCTGGGTGTTTTTGCCCTGGCGATCCATGAATTCGCCAAGACCCAACTGCTGAAGCGGCAAGAGCACAATGAGTGGCTCTTTGCGCGCCTGGGTCACCACAAGGAGAGTCACGAAGAAAAAGTGGCCAATAAAGATGACCAGCCACATGGATCTGCCCAGGGCGGGCTGCCCTCAAGCCCTCAGAGCTCAGCTGCGAAAGACTAGCTGACACGACGTTCCCAGTTGAAGTAATTCACAAAACAACAATGCACAGACCCCTGTGCATTTTGAGCCATGGCCTGCACCACTCTGGCGTGATAGCCGAGTGGTGACGAGGCCCGGCCCGGATTCAATTTCAGGATCCCCGATGTCTCTTGTGAGGATCCCAATGACGACCAAACCCGCCCAGGCCATGTCTAAGGCCGAATTCATTTCTCTGGTTGCAATGATGATGGCCACGATTGCCTTTTCCATCGACGCAATGCTGCCTGCCTTGCCGGAGATTGGCGCCCAGCTGAGCCCGACCGACGTCAACCGGGCCCAGCTGATCCTGACCTCATTTGTGCTTGGTATGGGCATTGGCACCTTTTTCACTGGCCCGCTCTCGGATGCCTTTGGTCGCAAACCGGTGATCATTGCCGGGGCGACGCTTTACATCCTCTCTGCCGGGGTCGCCTGGGCCTCCTCTTCGCTGGAGCTGGTTCTTATCGCGCGGGTGGTCATGGGGCTGGGGGCAGCCGGGCCACGGGTTGTTGCCATCGCCATCGTACGTGACCTGTATTCCGGCCGCGAAATGGCGCGTATGATGTCGATCGCGATGATGATCTTTACGCTGGTTCCGGCAATTGCGCCAATGCTGGGTCAGTTTGTCATCCTGATCGCTGGCTGGCGCGGAATTTTTGCGGCCTTTGCCCTGTTTGCCCTGATCATTGCCCTGTGGACCATGCTGCGCCTGCCTGAACCTCTGGCGATTGAAAACAGACGTGCCTTTCGGTTGCCGTTGATGATGGCTGCGGTCAAGGAAATGATCCAACATCCGACAGTACGCCTGTCGATTGTGGTACAGACCTTTTGTCTGGCGATGCTTTTTACCATGATCACTATGGTGCAGCAGATCTATGACATCATTTTTGATCGCGCCGACAGCTTTCCCTTTTGGTTCAGCCTTGTGGCCTTGATCTCCGGCAGCGCCAGCCTGCTGAATGCCGCCGTTGTGGTGCGCATCGGCATGCGTCGCATCGTGACCTGGTCCCTGGCCGGCCAGATCATCCTCTCTGGCCTCATGCTCACCCTTGAAGGGTTTAACCTCCCTGGTGCTGTGGCCTTTGGTCTGTTTGTCGTCTGGCAAACCAGCATCTTCTTCATGGCCGGCACCACCCTGGGTAATCTCAACGCCATGGCGATGGAGCCCATGGGGCATATTGCCGGCATGGCCGCCTCTGTCATTGGGGCAATTTCCACCGTGTTTGCCGCCGTCATCGCGGCCCCTATTGGGTTGTTCTTTGATGGAACACTCTTGCCAATCACCCTGGGTATTCTGGTCATGTCCAGTATCAGCTACCTGCTGATGCTGCATATCGCCCGGGTTGAAGCTCGGTTATAAGGTCAGGCGCGGCCTACAATCACCGGCTTGTCGCTGGTCTGTAAAACTCCTAACCTCTCCAGATATTTGGGGAGGTTTTTTCATGGAATATCCGTATGATCTGGGCAGTTATTCCTGTCCGATAACAACTGCCTCTCCGCAGGCGCAGCTGTGGTTTGATCGCGGGTTGATCTGGACCTACGGCTATAACCATCAAGAGGCCGTCGCCTGCTTCAAACAGGCGCTCACCCATGACCCAAACTGCGCCATGGCCCATTGGGGGCTCGCTTATGCCTCTGGTCCCAACTACAACATGCCCTGGGAGCTGCATGACCAGCCAGGCCGGGCTGAGGCCCTGGCCATAGCCTATGATGCCAGCCAGGAGGCACTGGCCCATATTGAGGGCTGTTCTGAGCCCGAAACCCTGCTGATCAAAGCCCTGCAAGCGCGCTATCCGCAGCGCGAGCTGGTCGAGGACATGCATAGCTGGGATTTTGATTTTGCTGATGCCATGCGTCAGGCCTTTGCCCGATGCGACACACATCTTGACCTGCGCACCGTCTACGTCGAAAGCTTGCTCAATCTGACGCCCTGGAAAATGTGGGATCTCAAAACCGGCGCCCCCGCAAAAGGCGCGGCCACACTAGAGGCCCAGCAGGTGCTAGAGGCGGCGATGGAAACTGCCCCCGGTGCCATGACCCATCCCGGCCTGCTGCACCTCTATGTGCATCTAATGGAGATGTCTCCCACCCCGGAAAAGGCCCTCACGGCCGCCGATGTGCTGCGCCGCCTGGTACCGGATGCGGGGCATCTGGTGCATATGCCCACCCATATCGATGTGCTTTGTGGCAATTACCACGATGTGGTGTTGTGGAACGAAGAGGCGATCAAGGCGGATCTGAAGTATTACGCCCGCGAAGGCGCCTATAACATCTACACAGGCTACCGCCAGCACGACTATCACTTCGTGATCTATGGCGCTCTGTTCCTTGGACAAATGGAACCAGCGCTGCGGGCCAATGCTGGCTTGTGGGAAACCACGCCAGAGGAAATGCTGCGTATTGAGAGCCCGCCGATGGCGGATTACTTTGAGTCCTATATGGCGATGCACCCCCATATCCTGATCCGCTTTGGCCGCTGGCAGGACTGCATCGATTTGCAACTGCCAGAGGACCCGAGCCTTTATTGCACCCTGACCGCAACCACCCACTATGCTCGCGCCATTGGCTATGCCGCCACTGGCCAAGTGGCAGAGGCCGAGGCGGAGGAGCAGCGCTTTCTAACCGCCAAGGCCCGGGTGCCAGAGAGCCGTCTGATGCATAACAACCGCGTGGTGGATCTGTTGGAAATCGCCCGCGAGATGCTACGTGGCGAGATTGAATACCGCAAAGAAAACTATGCGCTGGCCTATGAACACCTGCGCCGCTCGGTCGATCTGGATGACAACCTGCCCTATGATGAACCCTGGGGCTGGATGCAGCCCACCCGCCATGCGCTTGGGGCGCTTTTGTTGGAACAGGGTCATAACACGGAAGCAGAAGCGGTTTACCGCGCTGATCTTGGGCTGGATGACACCCTGTCCCGCGCCTCTGTCCATCCGGATAATGTATGGAGCCTCAAAGGCTTGTACGATTGTCTCGATGCACGTGGCGAGACTGTCGAGATCCAGCACATCAAACAAAAGCTCGACCTTGCACAGGCGCGCTCGTATGGGGTCTTTGCCTCTTGTGGCTGCGCCCAGGTTGCCATGCAACCGCAGAGCTGCTGTGGCAGCTAGCCCCGAAGCCCGATCAACCTGACCGGGCTCTTCATCAATGTTTACTTAGCTTTTGCTTTTTTCCGCTCGGCAATCAGACGCTCGGCCAGATCGCGGGCAATGGCAAAGGCGCCTTTGATTTTGTCGCTGTCTTTCTTCCAGTCACGGCGCACCACGATTTTGTTGTCCTTGACCTTGGCCAGCCCATTCTGTCCCTGGATGAAATCAACCAGCCCCTGCGGCGAGGCAAATTTGTCGTTGTGAAACTGAATTGTCGCGCCCTTTGGCCCGGCGTCCAGTTTGGCAATCCCGGCGCGTTTGCACATCGCCTTGATGCGAACAACAAGCATCAAGGTATTGACCTCTTTGGGCAATTTCCCAAACCGATCGATCAGCTCAGCAGCAAACCCTTCCAGTTCCACCTTGGTCGTCAATGAGGACAGGCGACGGTAAAGACCAAGGCGCACATCCAGATCCGGCACATAGGCATCCGGGATCAGCACCGGCACTCCGAGGTTGATCTGAGGTGCCCATTGAGCGTCGCCATCGCTCAGGCCCTCCAGCTCACCGGAACGGATCTTGGCAATCGCCTCCTCCAGCATCGACTGATAGAGCTCATAGCCGACATCGCGCATCTGGCCTGACTGTTCCTCCCCCAGCAGATTGCCGGCGCCGCGAATATCCAGATCCTGGCTGGCGAGGGTAAAGCCGGCCCCAAGCGTGTCCAGTGAGCCCAACACCCGCAGACGCTTTTCAGCCGCCGGGGTTAGGCGTTGGCGCGGCTTGGTGGTTAGATAGGCATAGGCGCGCGTCTTGGAGCGTCCGACACGTCCCCGGATCTGATAGAGCTGCGACAGGCCAAACATATCGGCGCGGTGCACCACCATGGTATTGGCGGTAGGGATATCCAGCCCGCTTTCCACGATGGTGGTCGCAAGCAACACATCATATTTCCCATCGTAAAAGGCATTCATCCGGTCATCCAGCTCGCCCGGCGCCATCTGACCATGGGCCATAACATAGGTGAGCTCGGGCAGCTGTTCCTTGAGGAAGGCCTCGATCTCGGGCAGGTCCGAGATGCGCGGCACCACGTAAAAGCTTTGACCACCGCGATAATGTTCCCGCAACAGCGCCTCACGCAGGGTGACGGCGTCAAATTCGCTGACGTAGGTACGGATCGCCAGACGGTCCACTGGCGGGGTGCCAATGATCGACAGATCGCGCACGCCCGTCAGGCTGAGCTGCAGGGTCCGCGGGATCGGTGTTGCGGTCAGCGTCAGCACGTGGATATCCGAACGCAGCTGTTTCAGCCGTTCCTTGTGGCCAACACCAAAGTGCTGTTCCTCATCAATGATCAGCAGGCCGAGATTGTTGAAACGGATGTTCTTGGCCAGCAGTGCATGGGTGCCGATGACGATATCAATCGTGCCCTTGGCCATGCCTTCGCGGGTCTTGGCTGCATCTTTTGCCGAAACAAAGCGCGACAATTGCCTGACTTCCAACGGGAAACCCCGAAATCGCTCTGCAAAGGAGGCCGCGTGCTGGCGCGCAAGCAGCGTGGTTGGGGCCACAACGGCCACCTGGACGCCAGACATGGCCGCCACAAAGGCCGCGCGCATGGCCACTTCGGTTTTGCCAAAGCCCACATCGCCACAGATCAGGCGATCCATCGGCTGGCCCGAGGTCAGATCCGCCATCACTTCCTGAATGGCGCGCAGCTGATCATCGGTTTCCTGATAGGGGAACCGGGCCGAAAACTCCTCCCAGGCATGCGGCGGCGGATCCATCGCCGGGGCACGGCGCAGCGCCCGTTCTGCGGCAATCCGGATGAGCTTATCCGCCATCTCACGGATACGTTCTTTGAGCTTGGCCTTTTTGGCCTGCCAGGCGCCGCCGCCAAGTCGGTCCAACAGCCCTTCATCGTGGCCGTATTTCGACAAAAGCTCGATGTTCTCAACCGGCAGGTAGAGCTTGGATTGCTCGGCATATTCAAGCAGCAGGCATTCATGAGCGGCTCCAGCGGCCGAGACCACCTCCATACCCTGATACCGACCAATGCCGTGGTCCACATGGACCACCAGATCACCGGGGCTGAGCGACTGCGTCTCGGTCAGGAAATTCTCGGCCTTGCGGCGTTTCTTGGGCGCCCGGATCAGACGATCCCCCAGAACATCCTGCTCTGAGATCACCGTCATATTCGGGGTCTGAAACCCATGCTCCAAGGCCCAGACGGCCAGATGCAGCCCGGATTTGCCAATCCGTGTGCCATCCATCACCGCAATGACCTCGGCCAGTCCCTCGTCCTCGATCAGCCCGGTCAGGCGTTCGCGTGCACCCTCAGAATAAGAAGCAACAACCACCGGCCCTTCCTGCAGGCGTACCTTAATATGGTCCGCCAAAGTCCCAAAAAGGCTGACACTTTCCTGTTGGCGCTCGGGTGAGAAATTGCGCCCTATTCGGCCACCGGCATCCACCACACCAGGCCCCGAGGCCTGCGCCAAGGGGTGCAACTGGATACGGCGCAACAGCGCAACGGCGGCCTCCCAGGCGGCATCATCCAGATAGAGCAACCCCGGCGGGGTGGGTTTGTAGACGGTATCCATGCGCCCCTTCTGGCTCATGGCGATCTTGCGGGTTTCATATTGGTCTTCGATGCTGTCCCAACGTGCCAGACGCGCGGGGGTGACCTGATCATCTATCGTCACTGTCGCCTTTGGCAGGTAGTCAAACAGCGTTTCCAGTTTCTCATGGAAAAACGGCATCCAATGCTCAATGCCCTGGTGTTTGCGCCCGGCACTCACCGCTTCATACAGCGGATCATCGGTGCCAGCGGCACCAAATTCGATCCGGTAATTCTGGCGGAACCGGGTGATGGCGGCCTCGTCCAGGATCACCTCAGAAACCGGGGCCAGCTCAATCAGGTCCAGCGTTTCCGTGGTGCGCTGGCTGGCCGGGTCAAAGCGGCGGATGCCATCCAGAACATCGCCAAAGAAATCCAAGCGAACCGGGCCGCTGTCACCAGGGGGAAAGATATCAATGATGCCGCCGCGGATGGCGTAGTCGCCGGGCTCCATTACTGTGGGGCTTTGGACAAAGCCCATGCGGACAAGGAACTCGCGCAGGGATTTTTCATCCACCCGCTGATCCACCCGCGCGGAAAAGGCCGCCTGGCGCAGGACTTCCCGCGTCGGCACCCGCTGGCTGGCCGCATTCAAGGTGGTCAGCAGGATGAATTGTTTGGGCATCTGGTGCACCAGCGCCGCCAGACAGGCCATGCGCGACGCAGCAACATCCGCATTGGGTGAGACCCGGTCATAGGGCAGACAGTCCCAGCCGGGAAAAACGATCACCGGCATCTCAGGGGCAAAAAAGGCCAGCGCAGCGCGCATCGCCTCCATCCGCTTGTCATCGCGGGCGATATGCAGCACGGGCTCACCGGATTTCTCCAGCTCATTCAGGATCAGCCGGGCATCAAACCCCTCGGGGGCGCCGCCCATGGTAATCGCTCGTTGCGCCATATCGCGCCTCTCCTCTAAAACATCTGTTCTCGGATCACTTCCGAGACGGGCTTATTTTCCGGATCCCTGAGATCAAAGTTGGGCACCGCTGGGGATGCGGCCAGTGCCTAACCGCCCAGCGGACCGATATTCAGGTTCTGATACATGCCCCAAAGCGCCGTGACAAAGATGCAGACCATGCCCAAGAGCTGGATAACAAGCCGACAGGTGATGATTGCCTTGTAGAGTTCTTCCTCTTGCGCCTCGTTTTGCAGGATCTTCTGCGCCGTCCTGAGATTAACCAGAACAACCAAAGACAGCGGAAACACCAGCAAAAACACCGCCTGGGCAATCTCGACCCCCAGCACAAAGCCGAGTGTCGCCAGAACGGACAACACAAAGCAGGCCAGCCCCAGAAGCCAGACACCGGCGGAATGAACCACAAACATCATCCTGTTCACATTGATGCGTACCAGATCATGCAGATCCTGCGCCGATTGCCCGCCATATTTTCGGGCACGCGCGACCATGTCAAACGGTACGCCAAGGATGCGGTGGCTGAGGGTCGACCACAGAACAGCCAGTGCGATCCAATACCAGAGATTGGAAAAGGACCGCAGATCAATCATCTCGGACAGGGTTTCAAACAAGCTCAAAACGTCTATGCCTCTCATCACGCGCGATCACAGTGCCGACCGAACTGGCCCTTTTGCAGGTAAAAGGCAACAGCCGGTCACAGCAAACCGGCCTCTTTTCCACCGGCCCTATATCCTCTGTCAGTTGGGGTTAAACAAGTCCCCCAATAGCCGCCTGTCCCGCCGCAATTAAAAACGCGGCGATTGTGCCACTTGCAAGGGGTTGGGCCTCTATGCGATCCAAGGCGACGTACAACACTAACAGATGAGTTCCAGATGAAGCCGACCGTCGCCCCCTTTCCCGCCGCCCGTTTGCGCCGCACCCGGGTCAGCCCCGCGATCCGGGGTTTGGTGCGCGAAAATACCCTGACCACCGATGATCTGATCTGGCCGGTCTTTGTGCGCGATGGCGAGGGTATTGAGGAGCCGGTGAGCTCTATGCCGGGGGTGGTGCGCCGCTCTGTTGATAAAATCGCCGAGGCCGCGCTTGAAGCACAGGCGCTGGGCATTCCAGCGATTTGCCTGTTTCCCTACACAGATGCAGCGCTCAAGACCGAAGACTGCGCCGAGGCCTGGAACCCGGACAACCTGTGCAACCGCGCCATCCGCGCCATCAAGGCGGTGGCCCCTGATATCGCAGTCATGACCGATGTTGCCCTGGACCCCTATAATATCAACGGCCATGACGGCTATGTGGTAGATGGCGAGATCCTCAATGACGAAACCGTTGAGGCCCTGGTCAAGATGACCCTGGCTCAGGCCGAGGCCGGCGCCGACATCATTGGCCCCTCGGATATGATGGATGGGCGCATTGGGGCGATGCGCAGCGCTTTGGAAGCAGCTGGCCATCGCAATGTCGCAATCCTGTCTTACTCCGCCAAATACGCCTCTGGCTATTACGGACCGTTTCGCGATGCTGTTGGGGCCTCCGGTGCGCTGCAGGGGGACAAAAAGACCTATCAGATGGACCCTGGCAATACAGATGAGGCCCTGCGCCTGATCGAACGCGACCTGCAGGAAGGCGCAGATATGGTGATGGTCAAACCGGGGATTGCTTATCTGGACATTTGTAACCGGGTGAAATCCACCTTTGGCACCCCCACCTTTGCCTATCAGGTCTCTGGGGAATACGCGATGATCCAGGCGGCTGCCCAGAATGGTTGGATCGATGGCGAAAAGGTCATGCTGGAAAGCCTGCTGGCCTTTAAACGCGCCGGCTGCGACGGGATCCTAAGCTATTTTGCCCCACAAACGGCGCGGATCCTCAACGGATAACAGCCCAGCCTCGCTAGTGAACTCACAAGAAGGTGAATCCAAAAGGGCAATATGTCGCCCATTTTTCGTTCTTCCTGCTGGCCAAGTGATGACACTTGGCCAGAAAATGCCTATAAATGCGGTCAGAGCCGGAAAACCGGCCTTTAACTTGACACCGCTCGGGACGATATGAGGGCAGGAAAACCACCCTTATCTCTCCGTTTCGAGCTCCAGGACAGGCAACTGGATATATGAGCAGAAAATCTTTTGACCGCATGTCACGTCGTGGCTTTACCCTCAGCCTTTTGGCCGGAACAGGCGTCACCGCAGCCTGTGGTAATGGTATTGGCAGCAACAACGGGGCCACCATTGATGCCCGCGTCGATTCAACTCTGAATCAGATGTACAACCTCTATCCCAACACCCAAACCCTGGCCGCAAAATCTACTGGCATGCTGGTCATGCCGCTGGTGACCGAAGCCGGGTTTATTGTCGGCGGTGCCTATGGCCGCGGCGCCCTGCTCATCAATGGCGCCACTGTGGACTATTACTCGACTGTAAAGGGCAATGCCGGGCTGCAAATCGGCGCCCAGCAATATGCCCATGTTCTGTTCTTTATGACCCAGGATGCTCTCAGCGGGTTCCGCCGCTCTTCGGGCTGGGCGGCTGGCGCGGATCTAGAATATGTTGTGCGCGACGATGGGAATTCCATCACAGCAGATACCAACACGCTGACCTCGCCCATTCTTGCCGCGGTCTTTGGTCAGGCAGGGTTGCGGCTCGGCGCGACCTTGGAAGGCACCAAATATACCCGCATCATCCCCTAAGGCAGCTTTTCTGACGCCGCAGGAGTGTCAATCAAACTTGGATTGAAAGTTAGAGGCCGTGCAAATCACTTTGCACGGCCATTTTTGTTCAGGTGCTCCAGACCAATTGGAGCTCTATGCGTATTTACCTGATTAATCCAATGCCCGCAGACGCTTGACCAAAGAGGAGGTGTCCCAGCGCCCGCCACCAAGCTTTTGCACCTCTTTGTAGAACTGATCCACCAGAGCTGTTACTGGCAGGCTGGCCCCGGTTTCATTTGCTGCATCCAGGCAGATGCCTAGATCCTTGCGCATCCAGTCCACCGCAAAGCCATGTTCGAACTCGTCATCCAGCATGGTTTCATAGCGGTTTGCCATCTGCCAGCTGCCTGCCGCGCCCTGGCTGATCACCTCGACAACGGCGCGCCCATCCAGATCGGCCTTTTCGGCAAAATGCAGCGCTTCGCTGAGACCCTGGACCAGGCCGGCGATTGCAATCTGGTTGCACATTTTGGTCATCTGGCCCGCGCCAGTATCGCCGATGCGACGGCAAATACGGGCATAGGCGTCGATCACTGGCTCGGCCCGCTCATAAGCCGCAAGATCACCGCCACACATTACTGACAAAACGCCGTTTTCCGCGCCGGCCTGCCCGCCAGAGATCGGCGCATCAACAAATGCAATCTCGGTTTCCGCCGCCAGGGCGGAAAGCTCGCGTGTTACCTTGGCGGAAACGGTTGTGTGATCGACAAAGACGCTGCCAGCAGTCATGCCGCCAAAGGCCCCATCAGGCCCCAGACAGACCGAACGCAGGTCGTCATCATTACCGACACAAGACATCACAAATTCTGCGCCTTCAACCGCTTCACGCGGGGTTGCAGCAAAACTGCCGCCCTGGGTCTGAGCCCAGGCTTGGGCCTTGGCACTTGTGCGGTTGTAAACGGTGACGTCATGGCCTGCCGATTGCAAATGCCCAGCCATCGGGAAGCCCATGACCCCCAGCCCCAAAAACGCGATTTTTGCCATTTGCTTTTCCCCTGTTCTGAACTGGCTTATGTTGGCGACACCCTAACACCGGTCCGGCGAGGTGCAATCGCACGCAAGGCGCCAAAGCCATAAAAAATAGGAAACAGGCACTTGATGGCACGTCTTTTTCGCTGGCTTTTGCGGCTGGCTGCGACACTGATTCTCCTGGCAGTCATCGCCAGTGGCCTTGCCTATTACCTCGCGGCGCAGTCTCTGCCTGAATACGATAAGGAAATTTCGCTACCAGGCCTTTCGGCGCCGGTAAACATCATCCGTGATAACGCCAATGTTCCGCATATTTTTGGCAGCTATGGGGCCAGCGATGAAGACGTGTACTTTGGCCTCGGTTACGCCCATGCTCAGGACCGGTTATGGCAGATGGCAGTGCTGCGACGCACGGCCCAGGGACGATTGTCGGAGGTCTTTGGCAGCCGCACACTCGACACCGATCTGTTTGTCCGCCGTCTGGATCTTTATGGTTTGTCGCAGCAGTCCGTCTCTGCCCAATCCGCCGAAGCACTACAGTCTCTCAAGGCCTATTCCGCTGGGGTGAACGCGCGCATCTTGGAAATCAACGAAGAGGCTCTAGGGCGTGGCGCACCCGAAATGTTCCTGTTCAACATGCCGATGGCCCCCTGGCAGCCTGCCGATAGTATTGCCATGATGAAACTGATGGCACTGCGGTCATCAAATCATCTGCAGGATGAGGTGCTGCGGGCGCGGACTTCGCTGGCGCTGGCCGATCCGGCGCGGTTGCAGGATATTCTGCCAGACGCCCCTGGCAAAGGCATCACGGCCCTGCCCGAATACGCCAGCCTGTTCCCCGACCTGCCCCGCTATGCCAGCGCAGCTGTGCACCCCCCAAAGACAAGCCTGTTTCCGGTAACGCCACGCGGCTTTGGCGGCGCCTCCAACGCCTGGGCTGCCGCGCCCAATCGCTCTGCTGCGGGGGGTAGCCTGCTGGCCAACGATCCACATATGGCGCTTTCGGCACCGGGAAACTGGTATTTGGCGCGCATGGAGTTGGCAACTGGTGGAGTCATTGGCGGCACGATCCCCGGCATCCCGGCAATCCTCACCGGTCGATCAGAGCAACTGGGCTGGGGCATTACCGCCTCTTTTCTGGATGATCAGGACCTGTTCATCGAAAAGCTGAACCCGGAAAACCCGGAGGAATACCTGAGCCCCCAAGGCTATCAGACCTTCACCAGTCGCCCCTCGATTATCAAGATCAAGGATGCCCCTCCGGTGACCCTTACCTTGCGTTGGAGCGAAAATGGGCCGGTTCTGCCGGGCTCTCTCTTTGGGCTGTCAACAATCACCCCGCCGGGCCATGTGGTTAGCCTGGGCTGGACAGCGCTCAACCCGCAAGACAGCTCGCTCACTGCGGCCATCGAGCTGATGCGCAGCTCAAATGTGCGCGAAGCCATTGCCGCAGGCGAAGGCTTCATCGCGCCATCGCAGAACCTGATCTTGGCGGATAGCCAGACAATTGCCCAGAAAACCGTTGGCGCCTTTCCGGCACGCGACGCCCGTCATCACAGCATGGGCCGCCTGCCCAGTCAGGGCTGGCAAAGGGTGAACCGTTGGCTCGGGCGCGCGCCCTATGCCGCCAACCCAGAATTTGTCAGTCCGCGTGGCGGGATCCTGGGCAATACCAACAACAAAATCCTGGAACGCCCCTTCCCGAACCATGTTTCCTACACCTGGGGAGATACACAGCGCATCAACCGCTGGCGCCTGTTGATGCAAAGCCGCGAAGTGCATACCCGGGACAGCTTTATGGAAGCACAGCTTGACACCGTTTCTTATACCGCGCGCGCGCTGCTGCCGCTAATTGGGGCCGATCTGTGGTTCACCGGCGGTGCTGCCGAAGAAGGCAGCCGGGAAAGACAGCGCCAGATCGCCTTGTCGCTGCTGTCCGAGTGGAATGGCGAAATGAACGAACATCTGCCCGAACCGCTACTCTATGCCGCCTGGCTGCGGGCGCTTCAGTCCCGCCTGATTGGCGATGACCTGGGCCCGCTGGCAGATGAATTCACCCAGGTGGATCCCCTGTTCATCGAACGGGTCTACCGCGATGTGGGCGGGGCCGGCAGCTGGTGTGACGTGCGCCAAAGCGCACCACAGGAAAGCTGCACTGATATGGCGCGACTGGCGCTGGATGACGCCCTGATCTGGATCGAAGAGCGCTATGGCCCCGCTCTGGAATCGCTACGCTGGGGCGATGCGCACCAGGCCACCCAGGATCACGAGACCCTCGGCAGCGTTCCCATTTTGCAGTTCTTTGTGAACATCCGTCAGTCCACCAGTGGCGGCGACAATACCCTGCAACGGGGGCTGACTTCTGGAAAAGGTCCAAATCCGTTCCACAACATTCATGCGGCAGGCTATCGCGGCGTCTATGATTTTGCCGATCCGGACAGTTCCTTGTTTATCCTTGCCACCGGCCAGTCCGGGCATTTCCTGTCACGCAACTACGATGACATGGCCCAGCTGTGGCGGCGCGGCGAATATGTTCCGATGTCGCTGGACGAAGACCTCGCCCGTGCGGCCGCCGTTGGGATCACCACCATCACCCCTAGGAACTGATCTGCTATGCAAGAGCTTGCCACGCCGCTCATTGTTCTGGGCCTGCTGTTCTTTGTCGGGCTGGCGGCGGATCGCATCGGGCGACAATTGCGCCTGCCGCGGGTGACGCTATTGCTGGGGTTTGGCCTGGTGGTGGGCCAGGCCGGCTTTGATCTGCTGCCGAGCACAATCACCGATCTCTACCCGGTTGTGGCAATTGTGGCTCTCAGCGCAGTGGCGGTTTTACTGGGCAGCTCGCTCTCGTTGGACAATCTGCGCGGCCATGGGCGCATCGTGATCTTTGTCTCGCTCTCGGTGGTTTTGGTGACCCAAGCGGTGGTAACCCTCGGATTGTGGGGCTTTGGCCTGCCCTTTGCCCTGGCGTTGGTGTTGGGGGCTCTGGCTACTGCAACCGACCCGGCAGCGACCTATGATGTCATCGAACAATCCGGTCAGGACACGGGTTTTACCAGACGGCTCAAGGGCCTGGTGGCCATTGATGATGCCTGGGGGCTCCTGGCCTTTAGCTTGACGATGCTTGCTCTTAACCTGTTTGGCGACACCGGCGGCACAGATAGCCCCCTTCTCACCGCCGCCTATGAGCTTGGCGGTTCTATCGCGCTGGGCATTGCTATCGGCTGGCCTGGCGCCATCCTCATCGGCCGCTTTTCCGATGGTGAACCCCTCAGGATCGAAGGGCTGGGTCTGGTGTTCCTTACAGCGGGCCTGTCGCTGATGCTGGACCTCTCTTATCTGATCGCCGGCATGACCGTTGGCGCCGTCATCGTCAATCATACCCGCCACCACAGCCGCGCCTTTGCCGAGATGCGCAGTATTGAATGGCCCTTTTTGATTGTTTTCTTTGTTCTGGCCGGCGCCTCTCTTGATCCCCAAGCCCTGGCCCTGGCAGGTAGTGCTGGGGTTGCCTTTGCCATCCTGCGTGTTTTGGGGCGCATTCTTGGCGGTTGGATCGGCGGTACTGCAGCGCGGGCGCCACGGCTAGAGAGCCGTTATTATGGCGCAGCCATGCTGCCACAGGCAGGGGTTGCCATCGGCATGGCGCTTGCTGCTTCCGAACAATTCCCTGCCTATGGCGACCAAATCACCGCCCTGGCCATTGGAACCACCGCCGGGTTTGAGCTGATTGGCCCACTTGTCACCGCCTTTGTTCTGGCTCGGCAAAAGACCCAGAACCCCAGCTGATCCGGCAAATGATAAAGAGCGCAGAGAGATCTCTGCGCTCTTGTGTGCAACCCGTTCTGCCAGGCCTCTTACAGCGCTTTGAACTGAGCCTTTTGCTTTTCGGTCCAGCGCACGGTCAGCTCAAAGCCTTCCTCGCCCTGCTCTTCGCTGATCACTACGTCCTGCTGAAACAGCCAGGCGCGTTCTTTGCCCTGCGCAAAGGTGAGCGTGAAATCTTCGACGTGGCGCACACCTTCCAGCTTGATCGCAACATCATCGAGCAGCGCCTCGATCCCCTCGCCCGTGATGGCAGAGATCGCGTGAATGCCTTCCTCGCGGGCGGCACGGGCACGGCGCGCCTCGGCAATATCATCAGGCAACTGGTCGAGTTTGTTCCAAACCTCGATTTGGGCGCGGTTTTCATCCACCCCAAGGGTCGAGAGGATCGCCGCAACATCATTGGCCTGGTTCTGGCTGTCCTCATGGCTGATATCGCGCACATGCAGGATCACATCCGCTGCCAGCACCTCCTCCAGTGTGGCCCGGAAAGCCGCCACCAGTTCGGTCGGCAGATCCGAGATAAACCCAACCGTGTCAGAGAGGATGATCTCTGGCCCGTCTGGCATCTCGACCCGGCGCATGGTTGGATCAAGGGTCGCAAAAAGCATATCCTTGGCCATCACCTCTGCCCCGGTCAACCGATTGAACAGGGTCGACTTACCTGCGTTGGTATAGCCCACCAGCGCGACAATCGGGAATGGGATCTTGGCCCGTGCAGCCCGGTGCAGGGTCCGGGTTTTGACAACTTTGGCCAATTGGCGTCGCAGGTTGACCAATTGGTCATCGATTGCCCGCCTGTCCGCTTCGATCTGGGTTTCGCCGGGTCCGCCGACAAATCCCAATCCACCACGCTGACGCTCCAGGTGGGTCCAGGCGCGCACCAAACGGGTGCGCTGATAACTGAGCGCCGCCATCTCAACTTGCAACACACCCTCGCGGGTGCGCGCCCGATCCGAGAAGATCTCGAGGATCAGTCCGGTACGGTCGAGGATTTTGACTTTCCACGCCTTTTCCAGATTACGTTGCTGCACCGGCGAGACCGGTCCATCAATCAACACCAGATCAACTTCGTTGCTGTGCAACAGCTCTTTCAGCTCTTCAATTTTCCCAGAGCCAAACAACATCCCCGCATGGGCCTTTGGCAGGCGCACAACGGTCGAGCCAACTACGTCAAGATCAGGCAGCGCCTCGGCCAAGGCAACACCTTCCGCCAAAGCGGGTTCAGCAGGGCGTCGCCCCTGATCAGATTTAATATCCGGATGTAACACCCAGGCACGGGTGCGGATCCTGTCGTGCTCCATCAAGAGGCGTCTTCGCCTTCATATAGGCTGATCGGCTGGGCCGGCATGATGGTGGAAATCGCGTGTTTATAAACCAGTTGGGACTGACCATCGCGGCGCAACAGCACACAGAAATTGTCAAACCAGGTGATCACACCCTGCAGCTTGACCCCGTTAATCAGGAAGATTGTTACTGGAACCTTGGTTTTGCGAACGTGATTGAGGAATGCATCCTGCAAATTCTGTCTGTCCGAAGCCATATTGTTTTCTTTCGCCTTTGTTCTTGCAGTGCGCTGCGGACCAGCGCGCCTTATTGTTTACGACTATGGACGCAGATTTTGGCAGTTTCCAGCCGAAAAACGTCCCATACACAGAGAGGTTAGCCACCTTTGCCTAGCTGCGCCAGAAATTTGGAGACAAAAGTGCGATAATCGCAAGGGTCTCGAGCCGCCCCAGAACCATGGCAAAGCAGAGGATCAGCTTGGCCACAGGGGCGAGACTGGTGAGGACGATTGGCGCATCGCCTGCAATTTCCGTCAGGGGGCCCGTGGTCGACAGCGACGCGATGGCCAGGATCAGGGAGTGTTCAAAATCGCTTCCGACTGCGGAGAGGGCAATCGAGATCAACGCCAGCGACAGGGCGAAAAGCATGAAGAAAACCCAGGCAACAAAGGCACCATTGCTTTGAAGTCGCTTGTTGCCGCTGCCCTCACCGCTCACCGAGGAAGGATGCACCAGGCGCTCCATCTCGCGCATACCATTGAGGTAAAGCGCATAGACCCGCAGCAGTTTTACGCCGCCTGCCGTGGTGGCCACTCCGCCGCCAATCACCGAAAGCCCCAGCAGGATCATCCCCGGCGTTTGCAGCCCGGACCATTCCCGCGTGGTCTCCCAATCGGCGCTTTCAAAGCCGGTGGTGGACAAAAAGGACATCACAGTGAACAGACCGCCCCAAAAAGATCTGAGCGCCTGCACAGGATCGTTATGAGTGCCAACGTCAAAGGTTCTGAACCAATGCCATAGGATCAGCAAAAGCGGCATCCCGACAATAATCAGTAGCCCGGTGCGGAATTCAGGATCCTTATCCAATCTGCCAGAGCCAACGGTGACAGTGTCGTTGGAGAAGGTCAGCCGGGACAGGGCAAAGAACATGAAGAGGAACATCACCATTTCGCCGCCGATGCCACCGCTGCCGTTTTCAACGCCGCCAACTGCTGAAATGCCAGAGGTCGACAAGACAGACATGGCATGGCTCAAACCAACCAGAGGCGTCTCGCCGGTGATCATCAACAAGATCCACAACACCAGTGTCAGCCCGCCATAGACCGGCCCCAGGGTGCGGCTGATTTCGATCAGACGTTGCTTTGGGTCGGCATCCTGGATCTGGGAGGGCGCGGCAGTGCCACCGCCGGGTTCACCACGCGCCGTCACCTCAAAGCCCCCCAGTGACAAGGGCGCCAAAACGGCTGAGGCAGAGATCCACATCAACAACCCACCCAGCCAGGCCACCATAGCGCGCCACAGATGGACGCTGGGCGGCAGCCTATCGGGATCAGCATAGATGTCGGTCCCTGTGGTGGTCACCGCGCTCACCATGTCAAAGTAAGCGTTCAAAAAACTTGTGTTGCGCAGCGCGTCCTGCACCGGCACCGCCAGAAACAGTGGCAGAATCACAAAGGTGGCAAGCAGTGACAGCAATTGCCCCGGCATACCATATCGCGGCACCCTGTTGCCCAGCGACAAGCCTGCAAGTGTAACCAGAAACAAACCCAGGACGCCGGTGTAGAAAAACGCCCTGGAGGTCGGGTGGTCATCCAAAGCCAAGGCATGGACCGCCGGGATCCACATGGCCAGCGACGCAATGCTCCAGATCAATAGAAACAGTGGCAATCGCAAAAGCCGGTTGGGTGTCTTGTTGCGGCGCCCCATCCTAGAAGTAGTCGATTGAAACCTGCATCAGACGCTCCACTTCGGGCACGTCATCTGCCATGGCAAAGAGGGCGATCACATCGCCGGTCTCGATCTTCAGCCCACCGGTCGGGCGCAGCACCTCGTCGCCTTTGCGTACCGCGCCGACCAAAACGCCTTCGGGAAAGTCGATATCGCGGATTGCTTTACCAGCCATGGGTGAGGTGCTCATCACCTCTGCCTCGATCACCTCGGCCTCGGCATCCCCAATGCTATAGACCTGACGCACCCGGCCATATCGAATATGGCGCAGGATCGAGCTCACAGTGGTAGCGCGCGGATTGATGAAAGCGTCAATGCCCAGTGGTGACAACAGTGGCAGCAGGGTTGGGTCGTTGATCAAGGCGATCACAAAGGGGCAGCCCTCTGCTTTGGCCCGCACCGCTGCCAGCATGTTTGTCTTATCGTCATCGGTGACCGCCAGCATCGCGTCGGCCCGGTCAATGCCCGCCTCGATCATCAACGAGCGATCCAGGCCATCGCCGTTGAGCACAATGGTGCGTTCCAGCGCCTCAGCCGCATGTTCCGCACATTTGCGGCTTTTCTCGATCATCTTGGCGCGGATACGGCTGGCGCCGCCTTCCAGTGCCTTGGCCACTTCCAGGCCAACATTGCCGCCGCCAACAATCACCACCCGGTCCTGGCGTTTTTCCACCTTGCCAAAGACTTCGATGGTGCGGTCCACATCATCGACATGGGCAAAGACATAGCAACTGTCGCCAATAAACAGCTGATCCCCCGGCTCTGGTGCAAACAGCGTTCCATCGCGGCGCACACCGACAACAATGGCGCGCAGGGTCGAAAACAAATCGGTGAGCTGGCGCAACGGGGTATTCACCACCGGGCAGTCTTCATCGATCTGAATGCCCAGCAGCTGGGCGCCGCCCTCCATGAAAATCTCGGTATCAAAGGCCGCCGGGGCCGAAAGCCGCTGCATCGCTGCCGCGGCCACTTCACGTTCCGGGCTGATCACCACATCAATGGGCAAATGTTCGCGCCGATAAAGATCCGAATAGATCGCGGTCAAATAGCTGCGTGCCCTGAGCCGCGCAATCTTGCGCTGGACCGAAAACACCGAATGCGCCACCTGACAGGTGACCATATTGACCTCATCCGAATGGGTGGCTGCGATGATCATATCCGCATCACGGGCCCCTGCCCGGTCCAATATATCCGGATAGGAGGCAAACCCGACAACCCCCTGCACATCCAGCGTATCCGTGGCGCGGCGCACCAGCTCAGGGTTATTGTCGACGACGGTGACATCGTTTTGCTCCGCAGAGAGGTGACGGGCAATCTGCCAGCCCACCTGGCCTGCACCACAGATAATAACTTTCATGCCACTGTCCCTTGGGCGCCATTTCGCCAGATTTGAATGCCAGAAGCCATCAGGGGGGTCAAATCAATTGTAACTCCCGCCAGGATGCAGCATTCTGATCTCATGTTTAAACTTCCACGCACCAGCGCAATTTCTTTTGTCTTTCTTGGGCTTGTCGCCTGTGGTCCGCTGCCGGTCTATTACAACACGGGCAGCGACCAGACACGGACCAATAGCGATACGCTGTCCTGCAAGGTCAATGCCTTGAAAGATGCCCCCGTGGCCAATCAGATCCGCCACCGGCCCCCGGTCTATTATCCGGGACGACAGCACTGCAACAATGGCAACTGTTGGACGACCCCCGGCTATTGGGTGGACGGCGGAACCTACACTGTGGATGTGAACCTGGGGCTGCGCAGCCAGTTGGAACAACGCTGCATGGCGCAAAAGGGCTATCGTCGCCTGGAGCTGCCGCGCTGCAGCAAAGAGCAGATCGCCGCGCTGCAATCCCTTCCCGGGCGCAATCAGCGGGCAACCGGACTGCCTGAAAACGCCTGCGCCGTCCAGCAAAGCAACGGCAACACGATTATTCTGCCACCGCTATAGGGCCCCCACTTAGGCCGCAATTCTTACAACTAGCCGTTAGAGCGATGGCCCCGGATTGGGCCATTATGCGAGGCTTGGCCACTACGTCCGGCATCAACGCCCAGTAATGATGGTTTAAGGCAACCAGCCTCAAACCATATCATCTTCTTTTTCCACATGGGCGATACGCGCCCCGGTCTTGTTCGAGGTGACAACTCCCAGAGACTTCAACTTCCGGTGCAGGGCGGAACGTTCCATCCCCACAAACGAGGCCGTACGGCTGATATTGCCGCCAAAGCGGTTGATCTGCGTCAGCAGGTATTCCCGTTCAAAGGCCTCACGGGCTTCGCGCAGTGGCAGGGTTGCCAAGGCACCGGACAGCACCACCCGCCCTTCATCCGCGACTTTTTCCTCTTCGCGCGGCAGGTCTTTTGCCTCAATCGGCCCGGTGCCATCGCCCAGGATCAGTACCCGCTCAACCATGTTCTTCAACTGACGCACGTTGCCAGGCCAGGTCATCGTCTGCATCAGGGCAACGGCTTCATCTGCCAGCTCACGCAGGGGCAAGCCCTGGCTTTCATTGAACTGCGCAATGAAATACTCCGCCAGTTGCGGAATATCTTCCCGCCGATCTGCCAGTGAGGGCACATTGATCGGCACCACATTCAGGCGGTGATACAGCTCTTGGCGGAAACGGTCGGCATTGATTTCAGCCTCAAGGTCCTTATTGGTCGCCGAGATAACCCGCAGATCAACCCGCACCTTGTCATTGCCACCGACACGCTGGAATTGCTGATCCACCAAAACACGCAGGATCTTTGACTGCGTCCCCAGCGGCATATCCGCCACCTCATCAAAGAAGATCACGCCGCCATGGGCCTGCTCCAACAGACCTGGCTCCACCCCGCGTTCAGAGCTCTCACGGCCAAACAGGACCTCCTCCATCCGATCCGGCTCGATCCCGGCACAACTCACCGTGATAAAGGGGGCCGAGGCCCGGGCAGAATTCAGGTGAATGTAGCGGGCAGCAATCTCCTTGCCGCTGCCTGCCGGACCGCTGAGCATCACCCGGCCATTGGATTTTGTGACTTTGTCCAGCTGGCCAACAAGGCCACGGAAGGAGGCCGAAGAACCAACCATTTCCGAGCCGCCCGTTTCCTTGCGCCGCAGATCGGTGTTTTCGCGCCGCAGCTGCGAGGCCTCCATGGCGCGGCGAATGACCACCATCAGCTGATCAATATTGAAGGGCTTTTCAATGAAGTCATATGCGCCCTGTTTGATCGCGGCCACGGCAATTTCAATGTTGCCATGGCCCGAAATGATCACCACCGGCACCTCGGGGTTGTCGCGTTTCACCGTCTTGAGGATGTCAATTCCATCCATCTGGCTGTCCTTGAGCCAGATATCCAGAATAAGCAGAGAGGGCAGTTCCTGATTGAGCTGCGCCATACAATCCTCTGAATTGCCGGCCTTTCGTGTCGCGTATCCTTCATCCTCCAGGATGTCAGATATCAACTCGCGAATGTCACGTTCATCGTCAACAATTAAAATGTCACTCATGTCAGACCTGCTTTCACTGTATTCCGGTTCTTCTGCTCCGCGCTGGCAGCTGCGGGCAGACGAATAACTGCCATGGCACCACAATGCTGGTGCCCTTCAAAAACTGGCGCATCTTCAAGCGTAAGAGCGCCGCCATGTTCTTCGATAATCTTCTTCACAATTGGGAGCCCGAGACCCGTGCCCTCGTTTCGGGTGGTCACATAGGGCTCAAACAGCCGCGCGCGATCCTCCGGCAGACCAATGCCATTGTCGGCAATGGTGATCTCATAGCCTCCTGTCTGCGCCACATGGAGTGAGATATGGATCTGCGGCTGAACCGCTGTGTCGGGTTGTTTTTGGGTCAGCGTTTCAATCGCTTCACCGGCATTTTTAATCAGATTGGTCAGCGCCTGCCCAATCATAGTGGAGTCCAGATCCGCCCAAAGCGGCCCCTCAGGGAGCTTCGCAGAAATGGCAACCCCCGGCTGACCGGTCTGTTGCAGCGTCACCGCATCCCGCACCAGGGTGACCAGATCTTCTTCGTGACGCTCCGGCTCAGGCATGCGCGCAAATTTGGAGAACTCATTGACGATCCGACGCAGGTCATTGGTTTGACGAACAATCACATCGGTCATGGATTGCAGCTTGTCGCTGTTTTCCTCACCGAGCATCGGGGCAAACTTGCGCTTGATCCGCTCCGCACTCAGTTGAATCGGGGTTAGCGGGTTTTTAATCTCATGGGCAATCCGCTGCGCCACATCCCCCCAGGCCGCCATTCGTTGAGCGCTGACCAGATCGGTCACATCATCAAAGGCCACCACATAGCCTTCGAGCTTGCCATCATCGCCGCGCCGCCGTGACATCCGTACCAGCAGGTTTTCCAGCTGCCCCTGGCGTGTCACTTTGACTTCACCCTGTTCAGCCTCGCCACCGCCCTCCAGCAGCGTTTCAAACAGCGGGCCGAATTCCGGAATTGCAACCGCAAGCGCCAGCGTTTGCTGGTCTTCATGCCAATCCAACAACCGCTCAGCCGAACGGTTCACAAAGGTGATCTTTCCTTCGTCATCCAGCCCTACAACGCCTGAGGTGACCGAAGAAAGCACCGAGTCAAACAGCCGACGTCGGCGTTCAATCTGACTGGTGTTTTCCAGCAAAGTAGCACGCTGCGCCCGCAGCTCGTGGGTCATTTGGTTGAAGTAATGCCCCAGTTGGGAAATCTCATCGCCACCGTCTTCTTCGGGTACCCGAGCGTTCAAGTCCCCACCACCAACTCTCTGGGCCGCAACAGTCAGCCGACCCACCGGCCGAGATAGCCGTTCGGCAAACCAAATCCCCAACCACATGGCAGCCAGAACCAAGATCAGTGCAAAGCCGATGTATAAAAGGCCAAACTCAAACAGCACCCTGCCGCGTTCATTCTCCAACTGCTGATATAACCGCGCGGTTTCTTTGGTTTCATCCAGCAGGTTCAGCAAGGTGCCATCAACATCGCGGCTGATGTACAAAAACCGGTCGACAAAAGCGTTGAGCCGCACCAGCGCACGAAACTCATTGTTGTCCCAGTCCTGAATAATACTCATCCCCTCAGCACTGGCCCTGGATATATCCTCAGCGCTGGGGCGTTCAAAATCGAACTCGTAGGACCGCTCTCCTCGGGCACGAATGCGGCCAGTGCCGTCAATGACATAGGCCTCACGTAATCCGCGTTGGACCTGCAATTGCCCCTGGGTGAGAACCTGCCGCAGCTCGGCATCATTGATAAAGTAGCTACGGCTGCGGCTTTGATCCAGGAACCGGGACAGGGCCTGCGCATCGGTGGTTATGTCGCGGCGCTGCTCTTCCTGATAGGCCTCAGCCGCTGCGAGCGAACTGCCAATCACCTGCCGAACCCGTTGCGAGAACCAGCCCTCCAGCCCAACATTCACCGTCAGCACCGCAAAAACAGCAACGATCACGGTTGGTCCAAGCGCCAGAAACCCAAAGGCCCCGATCAGGCGCAGGTGTAGGCGAGATCCCGCCGACTTAGAGCGCCGCGCCGCAAACAACCGCACGATCTGAGTCAAAACCAAAGCTGCGATCGCCATGATATAGACCATGTCCGCCAGCAGAATCAGACGTAGCGGCCGGGAGGAGGCGCCATGGCCCAGCGGGCCAAAAATAAGGAAGGTCAGCAGCGCCAGAAGCGGGCCCAGAAGCACCATGCCCAGCGTGCCGATATTACGGGCCTGGCGTGTTTTACGCCAACGGTCCATGGCCATAAACCGGCCACGCCCCATCCAAAGTTGTGACTTTTGAGCCACGCAACACCCTCATTCTGATGTGTGGCCAATCCAGCCAACCGCCATATATCGCGGTTGCCACCAGCGCAAAGCAGGGGCTACCACAGTTCTGTGGCGATATTACATCAGTTTGCGACGGCGTGTCACCTCAATATCCAGATCGGTGATCTTCTTTCGCAACGTATTGCGGTTGATCCCCAAAAGTTCGGCGCATTTGGCCTGATTTCCGGCCGTTGCGGTCAGGGCAATCTCGATCAAGGGCGCCTCGACTTCACGCAAAATGCGGGCATAAAGCCCCGGAGGCGGCAGAATATCTCCATGCAGATCAAAATAGCGCTGCAAATGGCGGGCAACCGAATCGGCCAGCTTTTCATTGACCGCACCGCCGATGATTGGCCCGGCTTCTGTCTGTGGCCCCAAAGCCGCCGCCACCTCGGAGCGCGATATCTCCTCGCTGCGCGCCGTCAACGCCAGCCGCCGGACCAGATTCTCCAACTGGCGGACATTCCCCGGCCAGGCGCAATGGCGCATCATCTCGCTTGCTTCATCGCTGAAGCGACGGTGCGGCGCGCCGTCGTTTTCCGCTTTGATCAAGAAATGCGCCGACAAGAGCGCAATGTCTTCCACCCTTTCACGTAGGCTCGGCACGCGCAGCTCGGTACCTGAAATCCGGTAATACAGGTCCTGCCGCAGCCCACCACTCTCCATCGCAGCAGCCGCATCCTTTTGACTTGTCGCCATGATCCGCGGCGCGTGGGAGCCGGGCGAATCCATCATCCGCACCAGCCGTGCCTGCGCCTCATCCGGCAAATCAACCAACTCATCAATCAGTAAGGTGCCCCCTTTGACCTCGGACAACAGCCGCGCAGGCCCCTCAAGCGCCATAAGATCTGTCTCAGAGGCGATGACAAACGGCAGGGTTCTGCGATCAGAAAAATCATGCACAGCACGGGCAATCAGCGATTTCCCGGTGCCGCTTTCGCCGGTGATCATCAAAGGCATATCGGTGTTCATCACCCGCGCGATGAGCCGGTACAGTGCCTGCATGACCTCGGTCCGCCCCACCAGGGGCAGATCTTCTGGGCGGTCTTGCTCGGCAACCGGGCTGCTGCTTGGGGATTTTTGTTTTTCAGACAAGGCCTTGGCGGTACGCTTCATCAGCTCCGGCAGGTCAAAGGGTTTGGGCAAATAGTCATAGGCCTCTGCCTCGGCTGCCTTGATTGCGGTCATGATGGTGTTTTGTGCTGAAATCACAATAACCGGCAAACCCGGGCGATCCTGGGCAATTTTTGGTAGCATTTCCAAACCGTTGCCATCCGGCATGACCACATCTGAAATCACCACATCGCCTTTTCCCTCCGATACCCAGCGCATCAAGGTTGTCAGGGAAGAGGTCGCATGGACCCGGCAACCCGCCCGGGTCAGCGCCTGCGTCAGCACCGTGCGAATAGTGCGATCGTCATCTGCAACAAGAACGGTGCCGTCCATGAGTTAAGTCTCCTGCGGTTCTGCGTCTTTTGGCATGCGGGACAAGGAAAGCCGGAACACGGTGCGTCCCGGCACCGAGTCAACTGAGATCCAGCCATTGTGTTCAGCGATGATTTTGCTCACTAGGGCGAGCCCAAGCCCGGTTCCGTTTTCACGCCCCGATACAAAGGGGTCAAAAACATCCTCTCGGATCGCCTCTGGCAGGCCAGGACCATCGTCAATAATTTCGATCTGCAAAGGCAACAGTTTGCCGGTACCGTCACTGCGCCGCATTCTGAAGGAATGCTCATAGTAGCTGCGAATGCGAATGGTGCCCCCGGCAGGGCCTGCCGCCTCCGAAGCATTTTTGAGCAGGTTCAACATCACTTGCAGCAGCTGGTCCGCATCCCCCCAGGCCAGCGGCAGAGAGGGATCATAGTCTTCCGTGATAGTCATATGGGCGCCAAAGCCCAGCAAGGCTGAGCGTCGTGCCCGGTCCAGCACATCATGAAGGTTGACCGGCTTGAACTGCGGCGCGCTCAGATTTCCGAACTGCTCCACCTGATCCAGCAGCTTCACGATGCGGCGGCTCTCGCTGACGATTAAGTCCGTTAATTCAACATCTTCCCCAGAGAGGTTCATGCTCAGCAACTGGGCGGCGCCGGTGATGCCGGCAAGCGGGTTCTTGATTTCATGAGCCAGCATTTCAGCCATGCCAATGGCAGATTGCGCCGCAGATTTTGCCGAATGGTTCTGTGTCATCCGCGCGGCCAGTTCCCGCGGCGAGAGCATCAAGAGCATCTGCCCTTCCTGACCCTGAATCGGTGCGATTTGTACCCCGCATTGCAATGGCGCACGGCTGCGCGAGCCGACGTCGATATCGTTGACGAACAGCGGTGTTCCCTGGGTCCGGGCGCGCTCAAACGCGGTCTCAATCGGGGCATCAATGGCAATCTGTTCCCAGACTGGCTGATTCAGCAATCCCCGGCGTGAGGTGTTCAAAAACCCCTCGGCTGCGGAATTGGCATCGACAATGCGATTGTCTGCCCCGATCAAAAAGGCAGGAACCGGCAATGAGGCCCAAAGTGCTGCGTCCGAAATCATGCCGCTCCCTCTTGCTGAGAATGGGACAGGGCATCCGGCAACAGATGCAGGACATTGGTCGGGTTTTTCTCGGTCAAAACCGCCCGCCGCAGGGGCGCCGCTGTCTGGGCTTCATCCATGTACCAGCCCAGATGTTTGCGCGCGACGCGCAGGCCTAAATCTGCACCATAAAAGATCAGCATTGCCTCGTAGTGTCTTGAAACCATGTCGAGAAGATCGTTGCCGCTGGGCACTTGCGGCGCCGGACTGCCCCACAGGTCGCTGGCGACCTCAGCCAAAAGCCACGGCTTGCCCTGAATGCCGCGCCCGATCATCACCCCGTCAGCGCCAGACTGTGTTAGGGCGTCACGCGCGGTCTGAGTGTCAACAATATCGCCGTTGGCCAGAACCGGCAGGTTCACCGCCTCTTTGATCTCCCGGATTGCCGCCCAGTCGGCGCGCCCTTTATAAAACTGGCAGCGGGTGCGCCCGTGGATGGTGACCATTTGAATGCCAGCCGCTTCGGCACGTGCCGCGACCGAGGCCGCGTTCAGGCAAGTGTCATCCCAGCCCAGACGGGTTTTTAGCGTGACGGGAATATCCACCGCCTCCACCACCGCCTCGATCAGGGAGAGCGCGTGATCCGGTGTTTTCAACAAGGCCGAGCCCGAATAGCCGCTGGTCACCTTCTTGGCAGGGCAGCCCATGTTGATGTCAATCACGCGCGCGCCACGATCCGCCACCTGCCGCGCCGCTTCAGCCATCCAGCTCGCCTCACGCCCGGCCAGCTGCACCGAGGTATTCTCCACATCTGCACTTAGCTCGGCGCGTTCGCGTACCCCTGGTTTGGATTGCACCATCTCCTGGCTGGCGACCATTTCGCTGACCATCAGCCCCACTCCAAAAGAGCGCACCAGATCGCGAAACGGGCGATCGGTGATTCCAGCCATGGGGGCCAGCGCGATGGGGGGTGTCAAAGAGGTGGTTCCGAGGGTGAAGGACAACTGCCTAATCCTTGTGCGTGTGAGTATTTTGTAGCCGAAGCCCTCGGTATTGAACAATGAAACCGCACCCGGCAAGGGCACATCCGCATGCAATTGCCTAAATTTTAGGCAGCTTACCTGGGGTGATTGCCTCTTGAACTGGCAGAAACTAAACAACTCACTAGGTTAAACTTGGCACGAGAAACGCCAGATTTGAGAGGCATCCATGAGTACTGCTGCTTTGATCGTTGCGGCCGGGCGCGGCACCCGCGCAGGCGGCGGTGTGCCCAAACAGTGGCGCCCGCTCAAAGGCAAACGGGTCATCGACTGGACGCTGCAAGCCTTTCACGATGCGGGCATCAAGACCATCGTCGTGGTGCTCTCGCCTGAGGATCGCGACGCCTGGGACAGTTTTGCGTCACAAAGCGACGTTGTTCTGACCGCTGGCGGAGCAGAACGCGCGCAATCGGTGCAAAACGGGCTGCAGGCTCTGCAAGATCTCAATCTGCCCTTGGCGTGTCCGATCACAAAGGTGCTCATCCATGATGCTGCCCGCCCCTGCACCAGCCAGACCCTGATCACATCCGTTGTAGACGCCCTGGATCATGGCCCTGCCGCGGCCCCGGCTCTGGCGGTGACAGATGCTCTTTGGACCGGGGCTGAAGGACAGGTCACTGGCACTCAGGATCGCACTGGCCTATTTGCCGCGCAGACACCGCAGGGGTTCCGGCTAGAGGCCATCCTCAAGGCCCATGCCCATCATCCCGGTGGCGCGGCGGATGATGTCGAAGTGGCCCGTGACGCCGGGCTTGAGGTTGCAATCATAGCCGGAGACCCGGACAATATAAAAATCACCCGGCCCGAGGATTTTGCCCGCGCCGCCAGAATTTTGGAAACGGAAGACAAGATGGATATCAGACCGGATATCAGACTGGGCAATGGCTATGATGTGCATCGCTTTGGCCCCGGTGACAGCGTCATCCTCTGCGGGGTCGAGATCCCACATGATCGCTCCCTTCAGGGGCATTCGGATGCCGATGTTGGCATGCATGCGGTGACAGATGCGATCTATGGCGCCCTGGCGCAGGGCGATATCGGTCGGCATTTCCCGCCCTCTGATCCGCAATGGAAAGGGGCCGCAAGTGAGATCTTCCTGGCCCATGCCGCCAATCTGGCGCGTGAGATGGGGTTTCATATCACAAACGTGGATTGCACCCTGGTCTGCGAATACCCAAAGGTCGGCCCCCATGCCGAGACAATGCAGGCAGAAATGGCCCGCATTCTGCAAATTGACGCTACGCGGGTCTCCATCAAGGCCACTACGTCTGAGCGGCTGGGCTTTACCGGGCGCAGTGAGGGCATCGCCTCACTGGCCACGGCTGCGCTGGTGAAACCATGACTCTGGCCTCAATGATTGCCACTGTGGGTGGCACTGGCTATCTGCGCCCTGCCCCAGGCACCTGGGGCTCGCTGGCAGCCCTGCCGCTTGCGTACGGGTTGCACCAGCTCGGGGGCTTCCCCCTGCTGGCCATTGCCACCGTGATCTGCACTGTTCTTGGCATCTGGGCCACCGCAGAGATGACCAGAGGCAAGGCCAATCACGACCCCTCGGAGATTGTGATCGACGAGGTTGCCGGACAATGGCTGGCGATCTGGGCTATTTCCTATCCGGCCTGGTCCAAGGGGATCGAGATCACCGCGCTCTGGCCCGGCTGGATTGCGGCCTTTGTGCTGTTTCGCCTCTTTGATATTTGGAAACCAGGCCCCGTGGGCTGGGCCGATCGCAAGGAAGGCCCTGTCGGGGTGATGATGGATGATGTCATTGCCGGGTTCCTGGCGGCGCTAGGCGTCATCGCCCTCGCCGGGTTCAGCCACGGAGTATTGGGGTTATGAACGAATCCTCCCCTCAGAACACCAGTGACGCGCACCCGGATGTTGCCGCACTCATTGCCCAGGCCACCCGGCTGGGGCTGAACATCGCAACTGCAGAGAGCTGCACGGGGGGCATGGTCGCCGCCGCGCTGACGGATATCCCCGGCTCCTCCGCCGTGCTGGACCGTGGGTTTGTCACCTATTCAAACCGCGCCAAGCAGGAGATGCTGGGCGTCAGTGAAGCAACCCTGGCCGCCTTTGGCGCGGTCAGCGAAGAAGTGGCCCGCGAGATGTGCGAGGGTGCGTTGCACCAAGCGGGAGTTGACCTGGCAGTGTCGATCACCGGCATTGCAGGCCCCGGAGGCTCAGAACACAAACCCGAAGGGCGCGTCTGCTTTGGCCTGGCCCGAGAGGGGCAGGACAGCCTAGTGGAAACCCTGGAGTTCGGTGCGTTGGGGCGCGACAATGTCCGTGCCGCCAGCCTGAACCATGCGCTTTTGCTGCTGCACACAGCCCTTTCTCAAATTGAACGCGGATTAGGCAAAGCCCCGTAAGGAGCGCCTCTTTTTTAATCAATTTCGCAAAAGCCCATGTTTTTGGCGCTTTTGCGCCATCTGGCGCTTTTTTCCTCACTCCAGATCAGCTCTGTGATCCTCCAACCACGCAAGCGGGATGGAAGGACGACCCCATGAATGGAGCTGATACAGCTTGGATCCTTGTAGCAACGGCCCTGGTGCTGTTTATGACTTTGCCGGGGCTTGCCCTGTTTTACGGTGGCTTGGTGCGGGCACGAAATGTGCTCAGCGTCTTTATGCAGTGCTACGCAATTGCCTGTTTGATGAGCATTCTGTGGTTCGTCTTTGGCTACACCATCGCCTTTGGTCCCGGTGAGAGTGGCTACTGGGGTGGGCTCGACAAGATGTTCCTCAATGGCGTCACCGCAGAGAGCCTCAGCGGCACCCTGCCCGAGGTTTTGTTCTTTGCCTTTCAGATGACCTTTGCCATCATTACCCCAGCGCTGATCGTGGGCGCCTATGTCGAGCGCGTTGGCTTTGCCTTTGTGCTGACCTTCTCTGGCCTGTGGATGCTACTCTGCTATGCACCGGTGGTACATTGGATCTGGGGCGGCGGCATGATGGCGGATGGCGGCATCTTTGGCGCCACCGGCGTCAAGGATTTTGCCGGTGGCATCGTCGTACATGAGACCGCAGGCCTGGCGGCGCTGATCCTCGCGATCTTCCTTGGTCCACGCAAGAACCGCACAACACCGCCCCACAACCCCGGCTATGTGGTCATTGGCGCCGCGATGCTTTGGGTTGGCTGGTTTGGCTTTAATGGCGGCTCGCAGCTGGCCGCCGATGGCGGTGCTGCAATGGCGATCACGGTTACCCATCTGTCGGCCGCCGCGGCCTCGCTGACCTGGGCCCTGTGGGAAAAGATCAAATACGGCAAGGCCTCGGTTGTGGGTCTGGTCACCGGCACCATTGCCGGTCTGGCCTCGATCACCCCGGCCAGCGGCTTTGTCGGCCCCGTTGAAGCGCTGATCATTGGCGCCATCGCCGGGATCCTGTGTCAGGAGCTGGTCAATCTGGTGCGCAACAAGCTGCGCATCGACGACACCCTGGATGTCTTTGCCGTACACGGCGTTGGCGGCATCTTTGGCACCGTGATGATCGCAGTCTTTGGCGAAGGCACCTGGATTGCCCAGCTGGGCGCTCTGGCTGTGGTGGGGGTCTTTACCTCCGTTGTCACCATCGCCCTGATCAAGATCGTCGGTGCCTTCACATCGCTGCGAGTTGATCTTGAAACAGAGACCAATGGTCTCGATATCTCAGTCCATGGCGAACGTGCCTACGACATGACCAGCTAATTCAGGTGTCGCCCCCCTTGTGACGGGGGCGCACCACCCAGATGCCACCACTCACCAGGCATAGATGCAGGACGACGCATCGACGGGCTTCCCATATTATGGGGAGCCCGTATCTTTGTCCTCACCATCCCAGACAAGTTCACAGGTACGCGGCAAGATCCCCTGCTGACCCAGCCCCCTGAAGCACCGACCACAGCTCGGCACAGCGATCCGCTCCCAACAGAGCCTGCGCTTTGGCAAAGAGCCGCGCCTCGCGGGTCTCATAGGCCACGGGGGCCTGCAGGTCATGGCTGGCCTCCAGACGTTTGCCGTCCCGGCGCACCAGCGCCACATGTGCCTGCGTCTCCGTCAGGGCTTCGTCCGCCTGCACATGGATCAATTCACGCAAGGCAATTAGACGCGGATCAAGGCAAAGCGCATCGCTATAACTGTCCAGCCGCGCCGTATCTTTGCCAAGCGCCTGCAGCGCCAGGACCGTCCGATAAGAAAATTTTGCCCCCAGCCCGGTCTCTGGCGCGATCTGGTTGCACACGGTCATCCAACGCGGATGCGTGCGCACGGTCAGGCTGGCAATCTCAGGCGCCGCCAGATCCAGGCTGCGGGCGGCCTCCAGCGCGGCATGCAGCCCGTGACAACAGGCATGGAACTTGTGGCTGATGCTCTCAAACAGCCAGACCTCCCCCAAAGCCTCTATCGCCGCCTCAACATCGCCCGCGCCATGATGGGCGCCGCCAAATCCCAGCGCGCCCTCCAGGGCCTGCGGGTTTGCTTCAAACCCGGCCTTGACCAGCTGGGCCACCTCGACCCCAGCGCTGGCGGCCAGCCCCGCATTATAGGGTTTGCCCATAGTGCCGAACTGCGCCTTGAGCCCCGCCGCACGGGTGGCACAAAGCCCCAGCGCCATTTCCATCTCAGCGGCAGAGAGCCCCAGCAAACGCCCCGCAGCTGCCGTGGCGCCAAAGGCGCCCGCCGTTGCCGTTTGATGATAGCCGCTTTGGTAATGTTGCCGCCCCAGCCAAAGACCAACCCGAATGGACAGCTCCATGCCAAAGAGGGCGGCTTCGATCACCTGGTGCAGGCCCAGGTGACGGGCCTCGCCGATGGCAAAAGCCGCAGAAAACACCGCCACAGAAGGATGGCCGATATGGGCAAAATGAGTGTCGTCATAGTCCAGCGCATGCGAGATGGTGCCATTGGCCAGCGCCGCCATACGCGCCGGAACAGCGGTGCCGCCAAACAGCGTTGCTTGCGCCGCACCGGCCTCCGACAGCGCTTGCCCCCGCAGGATCTGAGCGACAGATTCCTCGCCCCCGGCAATGCCACAAGCCAGCCAATCCAGGGCCGATAATCGTGCCATTTGCCGGGCCAAGCTGCTGGGCTCGATCTCAGATGTGGCAAAAGCGGCCAGCTGGCCCGTGAAAGTAGTGCTCATCGTTCAGGCTTCCTGTGTTCAGGGCAGCCTAGCCATAAAGCTCAGCTGCGCGGCGCTCGAATGCTTTTACAATACGCTGCATCGCCTCGTTGAAGACAACCCCGATGATGCCCTGCAACACCGCATTTTTGAACTCAAAATCCACATGGAATTTGACGTCACAGGTGCCATCCGCGCGCGGGGAAAAGCTCCAGTTCGATTTCATGTGGCGAAAAGGGCCGTCCAGATATTCCGTATCGATCTTCATCTCATCCGCATAAAGCGTCACCCGGCTGCCAAAACGTTCGCGAAACACCTTGAAGGAAATCACCAGATCCGCCTCCATCACCTCGGCCGTGCCCTGCTGGCTGCGGCTGCGAATACGCGCGGCGGCGCACCAGGGCAGGAACTTGGGATACTGCGCCACATCGGCCACAAGCCCGTACATCTGCTGCGCGGTATAGGGCATCTGGCGGTTTTCTGAATGAACTGGCATGGGCGGCATCAATTTTCTTGCTATGATCGTGCCGCGTCATGTCCTATGAACGCGCGGGAAATTCAAGGGGTCAGCCATGCCACAGCGTCCATATGTCATCGATGTGATGATTTCAGCCAAGACCATTGCAGCGCGTATCGAAGAGCTTTGCGACGAAATCGCACAGGAATTTGGCGACACGGACAAGCTGGTTGTTGTCGGCCTGCTGCGGGGCAGTTTTGTCTTTATTGCCGATCTAGTGCGCGAATTGGACCTGCCGATCGAGGTCGATTTCCTCGAGGCTTCCTCTTATGGTGACGGCATGGAAAGCAGCCGCGAAGTCCGCATTCTCAAAGACTTGCGCGGCGCAATTGAAGGGCGTGATGTGCTGGTGGTGGAAGATATCGTTGATACCGGCCACACCTTGAACCATGTGACAAAACTGCTGGAGAGCCGTAACCCAGCACGGCTCAAATCCATCGCCCTGCTGGACAAACCTTCGCGGCGCGAGGTGGATTTCCGCTCTGACTGGATCGGGTTTGAGATCCCGGATGAATTTGTTGTGGGCTATGGTATCGATTTTGCCCAGCGGAACCGCAACCTGCCCCACATCGGCAAAGTGCGCTTTACCGACGAGGGCTAAGGCCTGCCGCATCGGCCCGCACCAGAACCGGAGAAAGCCCGATGACAGATCATTCAGGAAGCTGCCTTTGTGGTGCTGTCACCCTCTCGGCACAGGGAGAGCCACTTCGTGTTGGTCTGTGCCACTGTCGAGACTGTCGCAAACACCATGGTGCGCTGTTTCATGCCTCTGCCATCTTCCCCGAGCAGGCGGTGACTGTGCAGGGTGACACCCACAGTTATAAGGGGCGTCACTTCTGCCCCCGGTGCGGCTCATCCGTCTTTTCCTGCAGCCCGGGCGAGGTCGAGCTGCATCTGGGCATATTGGAGCAACCCGACCGGCTGATCCCCAGCTATGAGCTCTGGTGCAGTCGTCGCGAAGCCTGGCTGCCCGCATTCGCGGGCCTGCGGCAATTTACACGCGACCGGGACAATGCGGGTTAGAAAACGACAGGGCCCCCTACCTTGGAGATACTCCACAAAACAGGGTGCCCGTCGCAGGTCTAGAAATGTTAGGCAAGGCCCAGCTTGGCATTGCGGGCTTCGCGCAGGCGGGCAAAATCATCGCCAGCATGGTAAGAAGAGCGCGTCAGCGGCGTGGCGGAAACCATATGGAAACCCTTGCCATAGGCGGCCTTCTCGTAAGATTTGAATTCATCGGGCGTCACAAAGCGGTCAACAGCGTGGTGTTTTGGCGTCGGCTGCAGGTACTGACCAATGGTGAGGAAATCGATATCCGCAGCGCGCATATCGTCCATCACCTGACGCACGGCTTGCTCGTCCTCGCCCAGACCAACCATGATGCCGGATTTGGTGAACATCGACGGATCCAGCTCTTTCACCCGCTGCAAAAGACGCAGGGAGTGGAAATAGCGCGCACCGGGGCGCACCTCGGGGTACAGACCCGGCACAGTTTCCAGATTGTGGTTAAACACATCAGGGCGGGCCTCGATGATCTGTTCGATTACTGCCATGTCACATTTGATAAAATCCGGCGTCAGGATCTCAATGGTGGTTGAGGGGCTGCGATGGCGCACGGCGCGAATGGTCTGGGCAAAATGCTCGGCGCCGCCATCTGAAATATCATCACGGTCGACCGAGGTAATCACAACGTGGTTCAACCCCAGCTTCTGAACCGCATGGGCAACGCGGCCCGGTTCAAATGCGTCCAGATCCTCTGGTGGTTTGCCGGTGGCAATGTTGCAGAAGGTGCAGGCTCGGGTGCAGACCTCCCCCATGATCATCATGGTGGCGTGTCCCTGGCTCCAACATTCGCCAACATTGGGACATCCCGCTTCCTCGCAGACCGTCGTCAACTTGTTGTCGCGCATGATCTTGTGGGTTTCCGCATAGCCCTTGCCGCCGGGGGCCTTCACCCGAATCCAGCTGGGTTTCTTTGGCTGGGCATTGTCCGGGCGATTTGCCTTTTCGGGGTGCCGTTGCTCGGGAATCTTGAGATCACGCATGGTGGGTCCGCTTCTGGCCTGTGTTCATTGCTGACTTAGCACGTTCATTCCTTGGCGTCACCGCGACATTGAGATACCGGCAATGCAGGTGACGCATAGCACTCGGTTCTAGCCGCATTTGGTTCAGAAATCATTGCTTCTTTGAGCGCCTCTATTTGCTCCTAATTCAGACGCAAGATGGGAAAATTTGTACGTATTTTCAATTCTTTCTCCCCCCATTTCACGACAGTTTTATAACTGGCCCTTGCGGAGGTTGCGCATGATTTAGAACTATTATAAACGGCTGCCAAACTGGTTCATCATCCATGGAGTTGTAAGATGAAAGCTGGCGTAAAACTGCCCGACGTGACCTTTAAAACCCGCGTACGCGACGAAGCTGTGGGCGGCCCCAATCCGTTCCGCTGGGAAGACAAAACCACTGCAGATTACTTTGCAGGCAAGCGCGTTGTGCTGTTCTCGCTGCCCGGCGCCTTCACCCCCACCTGCTCCACCTACCAGCTGCCCGGCTTTGAAAAAGGCTTTGCCGATTTCCAGGCCGAAGGCATCGATGGCATCTACTGCATGTCCGTGAACGACAGCTTTGTGATGAACAAATGGGCCGAATCGCAGAACCTGGAAAACGTTAGCGTAATCCCTGATGGTTCCGGCGAGTTCACCCGCAAAATGGGCATGCTGGTCGCCAAGGACAACCTGGGCTTTGGCGCGCGCTCCTGGCGCTATGCTGCCATCGTCAAGGATGGTGTTGTTGAGGCCTGGTTCGAAGAACCTGGCCTGTGCGACAACCACGGTGAAGACCCCTATGGCGTGTCCTCCCCAGAGAATGTGATGAAGCACCTGCAGGCGGCAAAAGAAACTGAAGCGGCCTAAGCCCAGCAGTTTTGCAGAATACTCTTAGGACACGGGCTCGTCATCGGCGGGCCCGTAGTCTTTTTGGGCCTCGGCAAGAATACCCTGTCCGGTTTGCCGTGCCACCTTGGCCAGTTCCTGGAACCAATCGGCCTCAGCAGTGCTGGCGCGCCGTATCAAACCAATCCGGCGCCTTGGCTGTGGGGCAGCAAAGCGTTGCACACAAAGTCCCTGCGCCGCGGTGCATTCTGCTGCCAGGGCCAGCTCAGGCATCAGGGTGAGGCCAAAGCCAGCCGCGACCAGCCGCGACAGCGTCGCCAGCGACCCTGCCCCCATGTTGATCCCCGAAGCCGTGCGCGCCACACCACAGACCTCCAGCGCCTGATCTGTCAGACAATGGCCGTCCTCCAACAGCATCAGCTGATTTGCCTCCAGATCCGAGGGTTCAACCTTAGGATGGCCGGCATTGACCTGCGCCAGTCGATTGGCCGACCCTGCCAGCAAAAAGTGATCTTCAAACAGCTCTTCTTCCACCAGCCCAGGCCCACCGCTGGGCAGCGCCATAATGGCCACATCCAGAGCGCCACTTTGCAGTGCCTCCAACAGGCGTTCGGTTCTGGCTTCGCGCACCTGGATATTGAGTTGCAGATCATGCGATCGCAGATCCGCCAGCAATCCCGGTAACAAATAGGGCGCGATTGTCGGGATAACCCCCAATGACAGGCTGCGCTGTCCGCTGCTTTGATCCCGCGCCAAACGGCCCAACCGCCCTGCGGCCAATAGGATTTCTTCTGCTTGGGCCAATACTTCGCGTCCAAAGGGGGTCAAGATCACATCCCGCGCCCGCCGCTCCACCAGAATGCCCCCCATCAGGTCTTCCAGTGCCTTGATCTGCACTGAAAGCGCCGGCTGCGAGACATGACAGGCCTGAGCTGCACGACCAAAATTGCGATGCTCGCAAAGCGCCTTAAAATATCCAAGCTGTCGCAGTGTAAAGTTCATAGCTGATACTTATCAAATCCACCAGTAGCCACAAGATCCGACTATAGCATGGAAGCGGATGGAGGGTTTTCTTTTTGCTGGCAGGCTAGCCGATCAGCTGGTTACTGCGCGCCTCCCCAAGGCGCTCATCCATCTCATCATAAAAGGCTTTCAACTGACCTAGCGCGATCCGCAGAACAATTTTGCCCGAGCGCGCTGACCACCCGAGCTGACGTTCGGCGACCTCCAGGCCTTCGAGATGGCAGCAACACCGAAGGGCAATATCGTTGAGGCCAGGCCCCAGGGCCGCCATCGCCTCTGCTGCCCGCTTCTTCGCAGCGGCCGAGGCTGCGCTCTGCTTTGGTGGCAGGGCACGCCCACAGCTCTCCGACGTCGCAAAGTAAGCCCTGCCCTGCGCCAGGTGATCACCGATCTGGGCCAGTTCAAAACCCTCACGCAGACGCTTTCCCGCATCCACCAAGGCCCGCGCCAGAAAGGGCTCGCCGCTTTTGTCATGCAATCGCGCCAGCATATCCAACGGGGTTTCCCCCAGACCGTAGCGTGTGCGGCGGTCCTTGACCTTGTCGCCCTGCTTGGGAAGAAACCCGCTCTGAGCCTCGCTGAATCCCTGCTCCAGCTTAGCGCGGGCTTGGTTCTCTCGCTCCGCCATCAAACGACTATAAAATGTTCGCCCCATTGGCGTGATGTGATAGCGCCGCAGGCGGCCTGGCCTGGTACAGCCGATCCAGCCCAAAAGCGCCAAATTGCCGGCCAAGCCCTGTTCGACCGCAAATTTACTCATCATGGCCTCGCCTTCTCTGACGACAACCGCCTTTTCCATCCCCTCCACAACAGCCAGAACTGCCCCACTTTGACAAAGCCGGGCCAGGACCTCCAGCGCGGCGGCTTTTAGCATTACCGCATCGGTGAACTGACGGTATTTGGGCGCGGTCTGCCCGTCAAAATGCGCCACCGCCAATTCGCATATGGCGCAGTCGACCAGGGGATCATCTCGGCGATTTTCGACACGCCGTATTTGTCGCAAGACTGTCGAAGGATGGCATTTCAAATCTCTTGCCAATTGCCGGATCGAGCAACCGCCTTCGGTGTGATCCAGATATCTCTGCACCTCTGGAGGAACCCATTCCGGGAGTGTTTGTGCCGATTGTCTTTGCATGAATGCTGATCTCCCGTCGTCAGCCAGGCAAACAGTCCACATTCCGCCCCCAAGGTTTCCCACAAGGACAGAGAGTTTACCCACCTGATTTTGAACAGAACTTTGAATTATCCATCATTGTTTCCAAAAATAGATCAATCAACAAACAATAGACCGTGCGGCGAACATGCCGTCTCGGCAACACCCGCTAGAGTTGTGTTATGGCAAAAACCACACGTACAGCAGAAGGGACAGTTCAATGCAGGATCTCCTAAGCCGTCTAAAGAACCTTCACCGGCCCAGACTTCTGGTGAGAACCGCTCGAATTGGCGCCAGCTCCTATAGCCGTGACCGGGATCTGTGCAGAATTCTCGGGTATGGAAAACCACCAAGACCCGCCGCCGCCATCTTGCGACTATTGGACTATGAACATGAGGTGAACCAACAGCGCCTCAACGGTGATGCAGGCTATGTCATCACGCGCCATGTCGACATCCTGATTGCCCTGGTCGGGGAAGCGGAATACTTGGCCGCCCCAACCCGGCACGAGATATCCCAAGAAACACCAGCGCAAAGTGGCAATTCATTTCCCAACTAAAACGGGCGGTAGCTCTCACAGCCACCGCCCGTCATTCTCGCCTTAAACGGGAGTAAATCACCCAATCAAGACAGCATTAAAACTACATGAAAGTATCTGGCGACGCCGCCTTTTTCTCAGCGACATAGGCTTCCAGGGCCTCCCTGATTGCCGGATCCAGCGCAGGTGCCTGATAGTTCGACAACAGATAGTCCACCCGGTTGGTCGCCAGCGTATAGGTATCGCGTGCGCCCTCTTCTTCCCAGGTTTCAAAAGGTTTGTAGTCGAGCAATTCGGATTTCCAAAAGGCCGTCTTAAAGTTTGCCTGTGTATGGGCGCAGCCAAGGTAATGACCGCCAGGACCAACTTCGCGGATCGCATCCAGCGCCTGTGCCTCTTCATCCATATCGACACCCTTGGCCAATCCGTGCAGCACGCCCAGCTGATCGGCGTCCATGACGAATTTTTCAAAGTCAGCCACCAGACCACCTTCGAGCCAGCCACAGGAGTGCAGCATGAAGTTCACGCCGGACATCAGCCCCATGTTCAGCGAGTTTGCGGTTTCATAGGCCGCCTGCGCATCCGGGATCTTGGAGCCACAAAAAGACCCGGATGAGCGGAACGGCAGGTTCATGCGCCGCGCCAACTGGCCCGCGCCATAGGTGATAAGCGAGGCTTCCGGAGTACCAAAGGTCGGCGCGCCAGAATTCATGTCGATGGAGGTCACCATTGCCCCAAAGATCGCAGGGGCGCCAGGGCGCACCAACTGGCTATAGGCAACACCCGCCATGACCTCGGCCAGAACCTGGGTCAGGGTACCAGCAACCGAAACAGGCGCCATGGCACCGCCCACAATAAAGGGCGAGATGATGCAGGCCTGGTTGTTGGCCGCATAGATCTCCAAGGACCCCATCATCACATCGTCAAAAGTCATTGGCGAGTTGATATTGGTCAGCGATGTCATCACGGTGTTGTTCTGTACGAACTCCTTACCAAACAGGATTTCGCACATCTCAATCGAATCCTGTGCCCGGCTTGGCTCTGTCACCGAGCCCATGAAGGGCTTGTCCGACAGGGTCATATGGGCCAGCAGCATATCCAGGTGACGTTTGTTTACCGGAATATCCGTAGGCTCGCAGACTGTCCCGCCTGAGTGGTGCAGCCATTTGGACATATAGGCCAGTTTTACGAACTTGTTGAAATCTTCCATGGTGGCATAACGGCGGCCACCTTTGGCATCCCGCACAAAGGGAGGGCCGTAAACAGGTGCCAGCACCATGTTCTTGCCACCAACAACCACCGATTTTTCCGGGTTGCGGGCATGCTGAGTGAATTCAGAAGGGGCCGTCTTGCACAGCTCGCGCGCCAGACCACGTGGGATACGGACACGTTCGCCCTGAACATCTGCACCCGCATCACGCCAGCGCTGCAGGGCCGCCGGGTTGTCCACAAAATTGACGCCGACCTCTTCGAGGATGATGTCAGCGTTATTTTCGATGGTCTCCAATGCCTCATCGGACAGGACCTCGAAGTTGGGGATGTTGCGCTGAATGTACTTTGCGGTCTCGATCTTGATGCTGGTACGTTCTGCGCGACGGGCGGCGCCGCCGCCACCTCGGCTCCGACGACGTGGTGCTTCTTCAGCCATGGTCAGCCCTCTTTGAAGGAATTTCGTTGGACGATATTTAGCCCGCCGCCTGAGGCCTTCGCCGAAGGATAACGGCCTATCCGGTTGGAAAGCGACATCCTCACTGTATTTTTGACGCAAACCGGAGCTTCTTCCGGCCAAGGCCCAGGCCTTGCCCCCCATAAGCACAAGATTGGCAAAGTTTTGCGCCCAGTCCCCCCTGTGGCACAACTGTCCTCTTGCCAGAGCGCAGCGCAGGGCCTATGAGCCAAACATGAGCCAGACATCCCATGACCGCCTTCTTATCATAGACTTTGGCAGCCAGGTGACGCAGCTGATTGCGCGCCGCCTGCGTGAGCTGAATGTCTATTGCGAAATTCACCCCTACCAGAACGTCACGATGGATTTTGTGCGCCAGATGGCGCCCAAGGCCGTGATCTTTTCCGGTGGCCCAGACAGCGTGACCCGCGAGGGCAGCCCCCGCGTGCCGCAAGAGATTTTTGACTACGGCGTGCCAATTCTTGGCATATGCTACGGTCAGCAGGTGATGATGCACCAGCTGGGCGGTATGGTCGAAAGCGGCCATGGCACCGCCGAGTTTGGTCGCGCCTATGTAAAACCAGCTGTCGCTTCCCTGCCACTGCTGGAGGGCTGGTTCCAGGATGACGAAGACCGCGAACAGGTCTGGATGTCGCACGGCGACCACGTCAGCAAGATCGCTCCGGGTTTTGAGGTCTACGGCACCTCCCCCAATGCGCCCTATGCCATCACCGCAGATGCTGCGCGCAATTTCTACGCCGTGCAGTTCCACCCCGAGGTGCACCACACCCCCAATGGCGCCAAGCTCTATGAGAATTTTGTGCGCCTGGCTGGTTTCAGCGGCGACTGGACCATGGGTCTGTACCGCGAACAGGCCATTGAAGCCATCCGCGAACAGGTCGGCGACAAAAAGGTCATCTGCGGCCTTTCGGGCGGCGTCGATAGCTCGGTCACCGCAGTCTTGCTGCACGAAGCCATTGGCGATCAGCTCACTTGTGTCTTTGTTGACCACGGCTTGCTGCGCAAAGGTGAGGCCGAAGAGGTCGTCACCATGTTCCGTGACAACTACAATATGCAATTCATCCACGCCGATGAGCAGGATCTGTTCCTGGGCGAGCTGGAGGGTCAATCCGACCCCGAGACCAAGCGCAAGATCATCGGCAAGCTGTTCATTGATGTGTTCCAGAAACATGCCAACTCTATTGAGGGCGCAGAATTCCTGGCGCAGGGCACGCTTTACCCGGATGTGATTGAATCGGTGAGCTTCTCTGGCGGACCATCTGTCACCATCAAAAGCCATCATAATGTTGGTGGACTGCCCGAAAAAATGGGTCTGAAACTGGTTGAGCCGCTGCGCGAACTGTTCAAGGATGAGGTCCGGGCTCTGGGCCGTGAGCTCGGCCTGCCGGCCAGCTTCATTGGTCGTCATCCTTTCCCCGGGCCTGGCCTGGCAATCCGTTGCCCCGGCGAGATCACCCGCGAGAAACTGGATATCCTGCGCGAGGCGGATGCCGTTTATATCGATCAGATCCGCAAACATGGTCTTTATGATGAGATCTGGCAGGCCTTTGTCGCCATCCTTCCAGTGCGTACTGTTGGGGTGATGGGCGACGGCCGCACCTATGATTTTGCCTGCGCTCTGCGCGCGGTGACCTCGGTGGATGGCATGACGGCAGATTACTACCCCTTCACCCATGAATTCCTGGGCGAAACCGCCACCCGGATCATCAACGAGGTAAAGGGTATCAACCGCTGCACCTATGACATCACCTCCAAGCCTCCGGGTACTATCGAGTGGGAATAACCTCCACTCTCCCTGAAGCTCTCATTCGCCCCGGCCAAGTGCCGGGGCTTTGTTTTGCGCCATCACCCCGCTTCGCCCATTGACCCAAAGCCCCAAATGGCGTTCCTGTTGCGACCAGAGCCCAGGCCAGTAAAGGACTTCCAGATGCCCAGCGATAACAATGTTTTGCGCGCAGCACTGTGGATGCTCGGTGCGATTGGCTCGTTTTCCGCCATGGCCATTGCGGGACGCGAGGCCAGTCTTGACCTCGATACCTTTGAGATCATGACCTATCGCAGCCTGGTTGGCGTCATCATCGTGACAATACTGATCACCGCAACCCGGAGCTGGAACGGTGTGAAAACCGACCGAATGGGGTTTCACCTGGTCCGAAACCTGGCCCATTTCACTGGCCAGAACCTCTGGTTTTACGCCGTCACCCTGATCCCTCTGGCCCAGGTTTTTGCATTGGAATTCACCTCACCGCTTTGGGTCATTGTTCTGGCACCCCTGATCCTGGGAGAAAAACTGACAAAGCTGCGGGCCTTGTCAGCCATGATGGGGTTCATCGGCATTCTCATCGTCGCCCGCCCGGCCCCAGAAAGCCTAAATGCCGGAGTCTTGGCAGCTGCAAGCTGTGCGATCTTTTTTGCCCTCACGGCCATGTTCACCAAACGCTTGACCAGACACGAAGGTATTGCCTCGATCCTGTTCTGGCTTACGCTGATGCAATTGCTGATGGGGCTGATTATGGCCGGCTGGGACGGAGACATCACCCTGCCGGATGGTCGGACTATGCCGTGGATCATTCTGATTGGCCTTGCAGGGCTGACAGCCCATTTCTGCCTCACCACCGCACTCACCCTCGCGCCTGCCACGGCTGTTGTGCCGATCGATTTTGCCCGTCTGCCCCTGATCGCAGTTTTGGGAATGCTTATATATGGTGAGCAACTCGATCTGTGGGTTTTTGTAGGTGCTGTCATCATTTGCGCCGCGAATCTGCTCAATTTGAGAGCTGTTGACTCACGAAAAGTCGCCAAAACGTGAGCTGAATACGCACAAAGTTGCCGTCTGGTTAACATTGATTCAAAATACACCTTACTTCTAACCTCTCGAAAAGAGGCCATAAAGCCTTTCATCGGGAGGAATACATGAAACATTACGTTGCTGTGCCTTTGGCATTGGCAGCACTCTCTAGTGCTGCCCAGGCGGGAGGGCTGGATCGAACCGGCCAGTCCATCGACATACTTTTTGAGAATGGAAATTACGCCGAGTTTTCAATTGGCCGCGCGGACCCCAGCCTTAACGGTCGCGATGAGGTCCTGTTCAATCCAGCACGCTCGCCCAGCGGGAATGTGGCGCAGGCCTTTAACCAGGCGGGTGCCGGGTTCAAGCTCGATATCAATGACCGGCTTTCCTTTGCCATGATCTATGATCAACCCTGGGGGTCGGACATCAGCTATGCACCGGCAAATGCCAACCCACTGACACCAGGATCAGCCCTGTTGGGCGGCACCCAGGCCTTTGCGGAATCCGATGCCATCACTGGCCTGCTGCGCTACAAGTTCAATGACCGCTTCAGCCTGCATGGTGGTTTGCGCTGGCAACAGGTCGAGGGCAACATTACCCTGAACGGCGCCGCCTATGGTGCGTTGTCTGGCTATTCTGTCAAAATCGAGCGAGACCGCGCTCTGGGCTGGGTAGCAGGTGCTGCCTATGAGATTCCGGATATCGCTCTGCGGGTAGCTCTTACCTATAACTCTGAAATTGAACATGAATTCAGAACAACTGAGAGTCTCAATCCTGCGATCAATACAACAACCACAACCAAGACGCCCCAATCGGTGAACCTGGATTTCCAAACCGGTATCGCCCCCAATACCCTGTTGATGGGTGGAATCCGCTGGGCAGATCATAGCGAGACCAAATTGAGGCCTTCCCTTGCGGGAGTTGATCTTATTGATCTGGAAGATTCCACAACCTTCAGCCTTGGAGTGGCGCGTCGGTTCAACGAGAATTGGTCCGGTTCAATCTTATTTGAACTTGAAGAAGCCAGTGATGACAATCTTGTCTCCCCGCTCGCGCCAACCAACGGCTATCAGAGCGTCGCCATTGGCCTGCAATACACCCAGGACAAGCTCAAGATTTCTGGTGGAATACGATACACCAAACTTGGCAGCGCTTTTGCTGAAACCGGAACGCCAGATGTGGCGCGCGCCGGCTTCACCGGTAGCGATGCCGTGAGCTTTGGCTTCAAGGTTGGCTACTATTTCTGAACCTGACTTTGGTCAGTGTCGGACTAGAAACACCAACGAGCTCTCGTCCCTGTGGCGGGGGCTTGTTTACTTGGATCTCAAGCCCGTTTTCACCAAAGCAAGCCTTGCATTTTCCGAGTTTGAATTGACCAGGCCGGCCCAGAGCACTAGCAAGGCATGAAACCAAAATAATCTGGAACGCCGATGCTCTATTCTTCCGCACAAGACTGGCGCGATGCGCCGCAAAAACGGGTTTTGTTTTTTGGGATGTCTGGTCTGGGCAAGACCTATGTCAGCAATATCCTGCGCAGTGCGGGCAGCTGGTTTCACTACTCGATCGATTACCGCATCGGCACCCGCTACATGGGGGAATACATCGCCGACAACGCCAAGGCCGAGGCGATGAAGAACCCGTTTCTGCGCGACCTCTTGCTGTCGGATTCGATCTATATCGGCTCCAATATTACCTTTGAAAACCTGACCCCGGTCTCTTCTTACCTTGGCAAGCCAGGCGATCCTGCCAAGGGCGGGCTTGAGATGCAGGAATACAGCCGCCGTCAGGACCAGTTCCGCATGGCCGAGGTGCACGCGCTGCTCGACACGGCCCATTTTGCCGATCGCGCCAGCCGCCTTTATGACTACCCCAATTTCATCTGCGACACCGGCGGGTCGATCTGCGAATGGGTTGATGCCAATGATCCCAATGATCAGATCCTGAAAGAGCTGTCCAAACAATGCCTTATGGTTTGGATCAAAGGCGATGACGCCCATACCGAAGAGCTGATCCGCCGCTTTGACCGCGCGCCCAAACCGATGTCCTATCAACCGGAATTCCTGCAGAGGACATGGGAAGACTATCTCAACCAAATGGGCCTATCAGAGGGTGATGTTGATCCTGACGCCTTTATTCGCTGGACCTATTCGCAGGCCCTGGCGCATCGCCAGCCGCGCTACGCGGCGATGGCAAAAAACTGGGGCGTCACTGTTACCGCGGATCAAATCTCTGCGGTTAAAACCGAGGGTGATTTCAATGAGTTGATCGCCCGGACACTTGAGCCTTAAGCCAAACCTGCCTATCTATCAGAACTCCGCAATTCTGCGCCTAAAACCGAGGACCTGACATGCCTATCAAGATCCCTTCTGACCTGCCCGCCTATGACGTTCTGACGAACGAAGGCGTCATGGTCATGTCGCCGGATCAGGCGGCCCGTCAGGACATTCGCCCCCTGCGCATCGGCTTGCTCAATCTGATGCCAAAAAAAATCCAGACGGAAAATCAGTTTGCCCGGCTGATTGGCGCTACGCCGCTACAGATCGACCTCACCCTGATCCGCATGACCGAGCATCAGACCCGCAACACGGCGGCTGAACATATGGAGGAGTTTTATCGCTCCTTCCAGGAGGTCAAGGATCAGAAATTTGACGGGCTGCTGATTACCGGCGCCCCGATTGAGCATCTGCCCTTTGAAGACGTCACCTATTGGCAGGAACTCTGCGAGGTCTTTGACTGGACCCAGACCAATGTGCATTCCACCTTTGGCGTCTGCTGGGGTGGCATGGCGATGATCAACTATTTCAACGGCGTGAGAAAGCACATGCTTGATCACAAGGCCTTTGGCTGCTTCCGTCATCAGAACATAACCCCGACCTCTCCCTATCTGCGCGGCTTTTCGGATGACTGTGTCATCCCGGTCTCCCGCTGGACTGAAATCCGCCAAGATGAGGTAGATGGATGCCCCGGGCTGAGCACCCTGTTGGGCAGCAGTGAATCCGGTCCCTGCCTGATTGAAGATCCTGCCCACCGGGCGCTCTATATCTTCAATCACTTTGAATATGACAGCGACACTCTGAAACAGGAATATGACCGAGATGTCGCTGCCGGCACCGAGATAAATGTTCCGCAAAACTACTACCCGGACGATGATCCCAGCCGGGAACCACAAAATCGTTGGCGCAGTCACGCCCATCTTCTCTACGGGAACTGGATCAATGAGATCTATGAGACCACCCCCTACGAGATTGAGCGGATCGGGGTCGATAAAACGGATCTACGCGCCTGAACCGCGCAAGAGGAGGCCGCTGCGCTAGCCCCTCCTCCCACATCTGATCTGGTCTCTTTACTCAGATGGGGTGCAAGCGCTGGAGTAAAAGCGATTCACATTTCCTGCCTCTTTGTCCTATAAAGGGCTGAGGACAGAAGGGTTTTAACCATGACACTGCCATTTGACGGCGCCATCAGCAGCTATTTCAAAAGCAAAGCCCCAAAAGAGGTGGCAACAAGCATCAAGGGCAGTGACAAGAGTGACATCCTGGCGCCCAACTTCCCCTACGCCGAGCGCATGGGGCGCAAGGATTATGAGAAAGAAATCAAATCTTTGCAGGTTGAGCTGGTCAAGCTTCAGGCCTGGGTCAAAGACAGCGGTGCACGGATCGCCATTGTCTTTGAGGGGCGGGACGCGGCAGGCAAGGGCGGGACCATCAAGCGGTTTCGGGAGAACCTCAACCCGCGCGGCGCCCGTGTCGTCGCTCTTTCCAAACCCAGCGAACCAGAGCAAAGCCAGTGGTATTTCCAGCGCTACGTTGATCACCTGCCTTCTGGTGGGGAGATCACCTTTTTTGACCGCAGCTGGTACAATCGCGGCGTGGTGGAACATGTCTTTGGCTTTTGTACGCCAGAGCAACGCAAAAGGTTCTTTCGTCAGGTTGGCGGCTTTGAGGAAGCCCTGGTTGATGATGGGATCATTCTGTTCAAATTCTGGCTGAATGTCAGCCGCGCCGAACAACTGCGTCGCTTTCTGGCCCGCGAGGGGGATCCGTTGAAACAATGGAAACTGAGCCCCATCGACGTCAAAGGCCTGGAGAAATGGGATGAATATTCCAGCGCCATCAACGAAACCCTCACCAAGAGCCATAGCGCCCATGCGCCCTGGACAGTGATCCGCTCCGACGACAAGCGGCGCGCCAGGCTCTCGGCCATTCGCACTGTTCTGCATGCCATTGACTATAAAAACAAAGACGAGAAAGCCATCGGTGCCGTGAATGAAAATATCTGCATCGGGCCGGAAAACTGGGATGCCTAAGCGCGGCTATCATCACGGCAATCTGCGGCAGGCTCTGGTCGAGGCGGCTTTGCGCCTGATCGAAGCAAAAGGGCCGACCGGCTTTACCCTGTCGGAGGCCGCCAAACAGGCCGGGGTCACCCCAGCCGCGGTCTATCGTCATTTTGAGGGCCGCGAAGATCTGATTGCCGAGGCCGCGCGCCAGGGCTTTTTGATGTTTGCCGATCTGATGCAGCATGCCTATGACAAGTATCAGCCCTCGCCCCTGGCGGCATTTGAGGCCACAGGCCGTGCCTATCTGGCCTTTGCCCGCAAACATCCCGGTCACTATATCGCCATGTTTGAGAGCGGGATTTCCAGCAATCGTTCGCCGGAACTGGCCAATGCAGCACATCGTGCCCGCAATATCCTGGAACGTGCCGCCGATGATCTGAGCCAGCAGATCCCCGAAGATCGGCGCCCGCCTGCCTCGATGTTTTCAGCCCATATTCTGGCGATGAGCCATGGTGTGGTGGAGCTCTATGCCCGCAACACCCCCGGAGCCACCTCGCCCTTTCCGCCCGAAGATCTGTTGGAAAGCGGCATCGGCATCTATTTGCGCGGACTGGGGCTGATCGGCCAGGACTAGGCTCCCTGTGCCCCAGCTTCCGCATTTCCTGCGAAACCCTATCCCCCCATAAGAAAAGGGCCCGCCACTGGCGAGCCCTTTGATCCAGAAGGATCTTTGTAATTTAGCGCTTGGAGAACTGGAAGGAACGACGCGCTTTGCGGCGGCCAAACTTCTTACGTTCAACAACACGGCTGTCGCGTGTCAGGAAGCCAGCGGCTTTCAGAGCACCGCGCAGGGCGGGATCATAAAGCTGCAGAGCTTTGGAAACGCCGTGCTTAACCGCACCGGCCTGACCGGAAAGACCGCCACCTTTGACTGTCGCGTAGACGTCAAACTGGTCTTCGACACCTGCAACCGTGAACGGCTGACGCAGGATCATCTGCAGCACCGGACGGGCAAAGTAGTCTTTCATTTCTTTACCGTTCACCACAACCTTGCCGGAGCCAGGCTTGATCCAGACGCGGGCAACCGCATCTTTACGCTTACCTGTGGCGTAGGAGCGGCCCAGTTCGTCACGAACGGGTTCACGGGAAATGGTTTCTTCGGCGATCACTTCGACGCCAGCAACGGCGCTCAGCTCTTCGAGAGTGTTGATCTGATCAGACATCGATATCAGCTCCGCGTGTTTTTCTTGTTCATGGACTTCACGTCCAGAACTTCGGGCGCCTGGGCTTCATGCCCGTGCTCGGTGCCAGCATAGATGCGCAGGTTGGTCATCTGCTGGCGCGACAGGCGGTTGCCTGGCAGCATGCGCTTGACGGCCTGATAGACAACACGCTCGGGGTGCTTGCCTTCCAGGATTTCCTGCTTGGTGCGGGACTTGATGCCACCGGGGTGACCGGTGTGCCAGTAGAAGTGCTCGTCGCGCTTCTTGCCGGTCATCTGGATTTTTTCAGCATTGATCACGATGACGTTGTCACCCATGTCCATATGCGGAGTGAATGTGGCTTTGTGCTTACCACGCAGGCGCATGGCAATGATCGATGCGAGACGGCCCAGCACCACGCCTTCGGCGTCGATGATGATCCATTTCTTGTCGATATCTGCCGGTGTAGCAGAGAAGGTTTTCATGGCAGGTCAATCCTGTTTGTCGTGACGACGCAGAACAAAGGTCCAGCGCCCGATTTGATGTGAGGGGTCTACGGTGTTGAAAGCCCTGGGTCAACACCAAGTACCAAGTTTAAATAATGCAAAAACAATAACTTATCAATTAGGTATCATAATACCCCAAAGTTTTCTCTCGGACATTTGGAGAATTAGTCAACCTATGCGATACTAAGACACCATTAAGCACGCAAAGATAATACGGGATTAGTAAACACGAGGATTTTAGGATGCTTGACCTTAAGCCACTGGACAAAATTGATCCAGGAACTCAACTCTCCGACCTGAACAAAACCAAGCTGTCAGCTATACAACGCGGTCTTGCGATCTGCGGTTACCCGGTAGGGGATGTGGATGGGCTGCATGGGCCGAAGACCCGAAATGCATTTGCAGAACTGGTCTCCGATACCGGACATGGCCACACATCCCTGGTTTCGGAAGAGATCCTGAGTTACCTGAAATCACGCAACAAAAAGCTGATCACAATTCTGGCAAGCCCAAGCTCCACCAAAGAGGATGTGAAGGAACAGATTTCCGCGATGTTCAAATTCATAGGCCTACCCCTGACAACGCAGATCGCCTATGGGCTTGCCACGACACAATGGGAAACGGCGCATACCTTTGAACCGGTCCGCGAAGCCTTTTGGCTGTCAGAATCCTGGCGCAAGAAAAACCTGCGATACTACCCCTATTATGGGCGCGGCTATGTACAGCTGACCTGGGAGAATAACTACAGGATGTACAGCGGCATTCTCAGCCTTGATCTGCTTGGGGACCCGGATCTTGCCATGCGACCGGATGTGGCGCTTTTTGTTCTGGCGCATGGGATGAAGACCGGCACATTCACCCAGCGCACACTGGAGCAATACGTCAATCGCAAGGGCACCGACTTCTTCAATGCGCGCAAGGTCATCAATGGGCTCGACAAGGCCGGCAAAATCGCCGCCATTGCCGAGCAGTACCAAAGCGACCTCTAGCTCAAACGCTGATCTGTTCTGGCGGATTATCCAGCAGGGCTCGCAGCCGCAGCATGGCCTCCTCAAACCGTTTGAGGCTGACATGGCCGTTGACGCAGATGCGCACGGCATTAGGCGCGCGCCCATCGCGCAGGGCAAATTCATCCGCCGACCGGATCTGCACCCCCTTGGCCTCAGCCGCACGGGTAAAGGCGGCAGAACGCCAGCCTGCGGGCAGCTTCAGCCATACAAACGGCACCTCATCGTTCCAGACCAGCTCAAACCCACCCAGGGCGTTCACCGCAACACGGACATATTTGGCCATTTCCCGGCGCACCTCCAAGGCCAGCGCTTTGGTGCGGGGATCTGACAGCAGGATCCGGGTGATCTCCGCCAGCGGCTGCGCCAGCCCAAAGTAGCTATATTCCGCTGCCCGGCGCAGATCCTGCGACCGCCCTGTTGGTGCCAGGGCAAATCCAACCCGCAGCGCCGGGGTCAGGTTTTTGGAGATCGAAACTACATGCCAGGTCATATCCGGTGCTAATGCGCGATAGCTTGGCGCCTTGGCCTCTCCCATGCGGTAGCAATCATCCTCGACGATCTGCACCCCATGGCGGCGCGCAACTTCGACGATCTCTTGGCGGCGTTTCAGCGGGGTGAACAGGCCGGTCGGATTGTGCACTTCTGGACTGGTACAAAGCACCTGCGCACCGGATTTCCGAATCGCCAGTTCCAGTGACCCTGGTACAATCCCCTGTTCATCCATGGCCACTCCGACAACTTTGGCTCGCAGCAGCTCCGCGGCACGGCGGAATCCCGCATAGGACAGATCCTCCACCAGGATCACCGGCTGCGGATCCCGTAGCAGAGTCTGCAACACGGTCAGGATCCCGTTTTGACCACCATGGGTCAGCACCACATCGGCCTCCCCCAATGGCCCCAGCGCTTGGCCCTCCAGCCACTGAACCACGGCCTGCCGCACCGGCAGATAGGCATCCCGCGTCGGGTAATTCAAAAACAACAAGGGATCGCCCTTGGAGACCTGTTCCATCGCCTGCCGCAGGGCAGCAACCTGTCCAACATCCACCATACGTGGACTAAACAGACTGACATGATGCGGATCCTTGGCTTCTTGCAGGTGTAGCTCGCGCGACCAGACATCATCCATCACACGGTTTTGCCGCTCTGCAACAAAGGTGCCGCGGCCAACTTCTGCCTGCAACAACCCCTCATCCGTCAGCACCGTATAAGCACGCGCCACGGTGCCCGGGGTGATCTTGAGCTGATAGGCCAATTCGCGCACCGGCGGCAGCTTTGTACCACACTGTAATACCCCATCATCAACGGCCGAGCGAATGGTATCCGCGACCCGCTGGTATTTTGGTCCCGACTTACCATCGAGATCCGGCGCCCAAATTGTACCCATTACAATCCATCCTTAGACAGTTAGACTTAGACATTGTATCAGAACACTGTAACAAAACATTGGGATTGTATCAACACAATAAAGGACCACGTTCATGACAACCTCTGCAACTCACAGCCCATCGCACACTTCCTACCTGAACAGCCGCCCTGCCCTGCCAGTGTTGGCCCAGGCGGCGGTTGCCTTTGCAGTCCTGGTCACCAAATGGTCCACCCGCCACAACACGCGAAAAGAGCTGCGCCATCTTAGCGCAGAGCAGCTAAAAGACATTGGGATCTCTCGCCAAGAGGCTCATTATCAAGGAACTCTTCCGTTCTGGCGCCCTTGATCCCCTGGGCAACGGAACCAACTGATGGCCGGGGCTTGTCCCCGGCCTTTTTTATGTCGCCCTTTTGCCCCTGCTTTTTGACCTTTTGGCATCCTTACTTGTTGCCTGTTTTGCGACAGCTGCACCCAGGCTGGCTTGCAGCTGTCGCGCCGCCCATGCTAGGCAGAACCACAGATTTTTGGACCAATTTACGATTTGACCACCCTGCTCAGCAACCAGGCCGCGTCAGGCCAGAATGGTCCGTTGCCTTTACTAGATTGCTCCCCAAGGAAGCCGAGGGAAAACCGTGAGTGACACCACAGAAACTCCCAGCACACAGAGAGCAAGGCCAGAAACCCTGCAGCTGAATCGCCCCCGACAGGCAACCGCCGCAACGCTGGATGCGCTCGCGCAGGCGGATCGCACCGATCACTTCATTCGCCGCGACAACAGGGTCTTTGCAGGCACCCATCTGATCATCGAAGTCATGGAAGGCAGCGGGCTGGACTGCGAAAAACGCATTCAGGATGCCTTCTGCCGAGCAGCGGAACTCTGTGGTGCAACCCTGCTTCACATTCATACCCATAGGTTCTCACCGCAGGGCGTCTCTGGCGTTGCGGTGCTCGGTGAAAGCCATATCACGGTGCACACCTGGCCAGAGATCGGCTATGGCGCTTTTGATGTGTTCATGTGTGGCGACTGCGACCCCTGGAAGGCCGTTGAGGTCTTCAAACAGGCCTTTGACACCGAAGATATCGCAGTGCGGGAATTGCTACGCGGGGCGGAGCTATTGTCGGGCGCAGCGCCCTAATCCCGATGCCCTGCTTTGGCGCCGATCGGTTCGGGAGCATCTGACATGATGCGCGGATTGCGTTGCCCCCAATCGGAAAAGAGATCCGCCATGATGGTGCCACTCAGCTGCTCGATCGCTTGCGAGTCGATCTCCTGATCGCCCTGCTGACCAAAAGCAACAACTTCGTCACTGATGGCAACACCGGGCACATCGGTCACATCCGCCACAATGGTATTCATCGAAATCGCCCCCATCACCGAGCATTTTTGCCCGCGGATCAACACCTCAGCCCCTTTTGACAGCTGACGGCTATAGCCATTGGCGTAGCCCAGGGCGATGCTCGCCAGCAGCCTGTCCCGGCGCAGAACGGTGGTGCGGTCATAGCCAATTGAGCTGCCTTTGGGATACGCTCCAATGCTGATCACCTGAGACTTCAAGGTCAGGGCCGGATGGAACTCTGGGCCGGGACCTGCAATGCCAAACAGAATGGCACCGCAACGCATCATATCCACCTGAGGATCCCCCCCCGCCGCCAGGGTCAATGTGCTGCCGGCATGGGTCAGAACATCCTCGCGCCTCAGGTGGCTATTGGCAAAGACCCAGGCCAAATCCTGTTGAAACCGAGCGACATTCTCCGCCAGCTCAGCGGGGTGATTGGAGGGAAAATGAGTACACAGCCCGACAATACGCCCCGCCGCGAGTTCCAGAATATTGTGACAGGCCTGCCGCCCCTCTGGCGTCGAGAGTTCCAGCCCGTCGCGCGACATGCCCCCCGCATTCAACGAGATATGCAGCGGTGGTAGCTCCCTCCCTGCCAATCTGTCCTGGATCGCCCGCAGCCCGGCCTCCGAGCCCACCAACTCCTCGACCCCCTCGCTCAGAGCCCCCTCCACCTCCTCGGGGGTGGCTGTACGCAGACGCAGAACCGCGCCCGCAAAGCCCGCATCACGCACCGCCCGCGCTTCTGCATTGGAGGAAATGCCAATATGGCTAACGCCCTGCGCCATCAGAAGTGGCACCATGTTTTGTATGCCATGCCCATAGGCATCGGCCTTGATCACGGCACAGAGCCGGGTCTGAGCCGGCAGCCGTTTCAGCGTCTGGTGCAGGTTTTGCGAGATCTGCGCGCGGGAGATTTCACACCAGGCGCTTTCTTGCAGATGGTTACGCATCGGGTGCAAGTGTCGGTACAACAGCAGCCCCCGGCCCATCCAGCAGCTGCGCAACAATTTCAATCAACACCCGCACCCCGATTGGGGTCAGGACATCGGGGAAATCAAAATTTGGATTGTGCAGTTGCGGCTGCGCCTCACCAGACCCGATAAACAGCATCGCCGCTTTGGCACCATCCAGCCCAAAGCGGCCAAAGTCTTCTGACCAGCGCATTGGCTGGTCCATGACATTGACAGCCAGACCTAATTTTGCAGCCGCCTGGGCCGCGAGATCAAGCGCGCTGCCCTCATTCACTGTCGCCAAAAACACATCATGCCAGGTGACACTGGCACTCACGGTCCCACCCTGTTCATCAGTCCTTGCCAGCGCCCCTGCCAGCTGTGCCTCTGCCTCTTGCACCAGCTGGTCCATGCGCGCATCGGTCTGGCTGCGCAGCGTCATGCGCAGCTCTCCGGCCCCTGGTGCGATTCCAAAGCTGGCCTCACCAAGCTGCGCATGGGTCAGGGTGGCGAGGGCAAAATCCGCACCCATCTTACCGCCCGGTCCCAGCGCAGGCAGGCACTGCATCAGATCAGAGATCACCATGGCCGGCGAGACCCCATCTTCGGGCGCCGCCGCATGGGAGGTCTTGCCGGAAAACCGGATCTTCATGCCGCGAGAGGCGCAGTTGCTTACCCTCCGGCGGAGGCCGAGCTCCCCCAAAGGCCGCCCCGGAACATTATGATAGGCAAAGGCAAAATCAGGTTTGAGTTCAGGCCAGCGCGGATCATTGATCACCCCTGCGGCCCCGGCACCGGTCTCTTCTGCCGGCTGAAACAGCAGGATCACCCGCCCGGATGCGGGGCGTTTCTTTAGCGCCAGTGCGACCCCTAGCACCATCACCATATGGCCGTCATGGCCACAAAGATGACCCTTCCCTTCGACCTGCGACCGATAGGGTTCCTGCGAAATCTCCTGAATCGGCAAGGCGTCCAGTTCACAGCGGATCATCACCGTCGGACCCTCCTGAGCGCCCCGAAATTCAGCTGCAACCCCATGGCCGCCCAGACCCGTCCAGATCCGGTCCGCGCCTGCATGCTCCAACTCTTGCACAACGCGCGCGGCGGTTTGCACCTCCTCCCCCGAGACTTCGGGCATTTGGTGCAGCTCCCGGCGCAGGGACTGGAGGTCTTCAAACTGGGTATCGGAGAGGGAGCGTGTCATGTCTGGTTCTTTCTTTGGCGGGCCCCAGGGGGCCTGTCGTCAACTGGCGGTCTGATAGCCTGTCAGGCAGCGTGTCAAGTTTTCACCCAGGCTGTCGCTCAGATATCCGCCCTCCTGCACAATAAGCACCGGCAGCCCCAGCTGAGCAAAAGCCGCGCCTATTCGTGCAAACCCGTCCTTGGTTACGGCAAGCCCCTGAAACGGATCATCAATCGAGGCATCCAGCCCCAGGGCAACAACCACAACATCGGCACCAAACAGTGTTACCCGCTCCAGCGCCACATCCAGCGCCTTGAGAAAGCCCTCATCATCGGTGCCCCGCGCCAGGGGCAGGTTTAGATTATAGCCAAGGCCTGCCCCCTCGCCGCGCTCCTGCGCATGGCCCCAGAAGAATGGGTAAAATCGATCAGGGTCAGCATGCAGCGAGACTGTCAGAACATCATCACGGCTGTAGAAAATACCTTGGGTGCCATTGCCGTGATGCACATCCACATCGACAATCGCCGGGCGCATCCCTGCCGCGGCCAGACGCTGTGCCGCAATGGCGGAGTTGTTAAGAAAGCAAAAGCCCCCGGCCATATCAGCAAAGGCATGATGCCCCGGAGGACGGGCCAGGACATAGGCCGATTGGCCACCGTCGCGCAGGTGATCCGCGCCAGCGATGGCTGATTGCGCCGACCAATAGGCCGCCTCCCAGGTGCCTTTGGCAATCGGGCAGGCTGTATCCGCTTGGTGATAGCCGGACTGGCCTGTTGCGGATTTCGGATAGCTGTCGCTGCGATTTGCAGGGTGAATATTCGGGATCACCTCCTCGCCCGCGTCTTTGATATACAGCCACCGGCGGTAGATATTCTTGAGAAAGGTCAGGTATTCAGCCGTATGTACCGCAGCGATCGGACCAAGCCCCACGTCCCGTGGCTCGGCAAAGTCGCACCCAGCCGCCAGGGCACCAGCCTGAAGCACCTCGATACGTTTGGGCTGCTCCGGGTTTGGCTGCGCCTTGCCGTTGGCCATAAAATGTTTGGGGTCATGGTGCCATTGGCGCGCGTCAAAGATCGCTTTCATCTCACTGTCCTGCCTTTATTTTTCAAATTGCGGTGCGGTCGGCGCCCTTGAGCCCCAGCATTTCGCGGGCCTCCTCCGGGCTTGCCACCTCACGGCCCAAATCTTCGACGATGCGGCGAATTTTGCGCACCTGTTCGGCATTGTCCTTGGCCAGAACCCCGCGCGAGATCATCAGGCTATCCTCCAGCCCAACCCGCACATGTCCGCCCATGGCGGCCGCCATGGTGATCAGCGGCATCTGTTGACGCCCGGCAGCCAGAACTGAAAACATATAGTCGCCACCAAAGAGCTTGTCGGCGATCACCTTCATATGCATCAGGTTTTCCGGGTCAGCCCCCATGCCGCCCAGCACTCCAAAGACAAACTGAATGAACAGGGGTTTTTGCACCAACCCCCGGTCGACAAAGTGTTTGAGCATATAGAGATGCCCAATGTCGTAGCATTCAAACTCAAACCGGGCACCGCGCTCCACCCCGAGCTCGGTCAGGATGCGGGCAATATCGCGTGGTGTATTCTTGAATACCAGATCATCCGAGTTTTCCAGGAAGGGTTGCTCCCAGTCGTGTTTCCACTCGGAAATCCGCGCCGCCGCCGGATAAAGCGCAAAGTTCATGCTGCCCATGTTGAGGCTACACATCTCAGGCGCGACCCGTTTGGGGGCTGCCAGCCGATCCTCTAGTGTCATCACCGCGCTGCCACCAGTCGAGAGATTGAGCACCGCATCGCAGGATTGCTTCAACTGCGGCAGGTAGCTCATAAAATCTTCTTCACTGGCTGAAGGTTGGCCGGTTTGCGGATTGCGCGCATGCAGATGCAGGATCGCGGCACCTGCCTCGGCCGCCCCCTGCGCCTGATCGGAAATTTCTGCCGGCGTTATCGGCAGATAGGGCGACATCGACGGGGTATGGATAGAGCCAGTGATGGCGCAGGTAATCAGGATCTTGCTCATGGGTCAGCCCGCCTTCGATTCGGAATGGATGTCCTGACTGAACTGAACCAGACTGGCATCAAGACCCTCGATGATTTCGTCAATATGGTCTGCATTCACAATCAGCGGCGGGCAAACAAGGATGTGATCCCCCTCGGTGCCATCCCGTGTGCGCCGCGAATAGACTATCAGCCCCTTGGCATAGGCCAGATCAACAAAACGCTGATGGGCGTTCAGACGGGCCGGTAGCGGCGCCTTGCTGTCGCGATCGGCCATGAACTCAAAGGCGGTCAACAGCCCCTTGCCCCGCACATCGCCAATCAGGTCATGTTTTTGCATCAAGCCATTGAGCCGCGCCAAAAGGGTCTCTCCCATCCGGGCGGCATTGGCACATAGGCCATTCATTTCAATCGTGTTCACCACGGCTAGCCCGGCCGCGCAGGCCAATGGGTTGCCCGCATAGGTAAATCCATGGGCAAAGCCGCCCTGGTCGAGTATCGGCGCAACCAGACATTCATCGGCAACAACGGCCCCGAGCGGCACATAACCTGCCCCCAGGCCTTTGGACATCACAACGATATCGGGCTGCGCCTGCCAATGGTCTGACCCCAGAAAGGCGCCGGTGCGCCCCGCTCCGGTCATGACCTCATCCATGATCAGCAAAATGCCATGTCGACTGCAAATCTCGCGGATCCGCTCCATATAGCCATTTGGCGGTACCAATGCCCCAGTGGACGCCCCGCCAACCGGCTCAAGGATAAAGGCCAGAACGCTCTCGGGGCCCTCGGCAAGGATCTGCGCCTCCAGCATATCGGCATAGTGATGGCCAGTGACCGGATCACTGGCGTCCAAACCGTCCAGATAGGCGCGCGGTGCGGGAATTTTTGGCATCTCCCGCATCATCGGCGCAAAGGGCGCGGTCAGCGGGGTATAGCCGGTCACCGCCAGGGCCCCAAGAGTGCAGCCATGATAGCTGGGGCTGCGCGAAATGACCTTCCAACGGCTGGCCTGATCGGTGGCAAGGGCATATTGCCGGGCCAGTTTGATGGCGCTCTCAACGGCCTCAGAGCCGCCTGAGACAAAGAACACCCGGTTCAGATCACCGGGCATCAGAGCTGCCAGTTTCTGTGCCAGCTGCTCTGACGCTTCGGTTTCAAAATGCAGCCGATAGCCAAAGGTGGATTTCTCCATCTGGCGACGCATGGCGGTCAGCACCTCCGTGTTGGAGTGACCGATGTTGCAAACCATCGCCCCGGAGGAGCCGTCCAAATAGCGCTTGCCATCCTTGTCCCACATATAGACGCCGCGCGCCTGATCCAGAACCGGCCTGCGCCCCTGTGCCTGATAAAACAGATTGCTCATTCTTTGCTTTCCATATGTCGCCGCCTTGCTGACCCGGCCAGACATACAGGCGCAAATTGGATTGCGGCAAAGCTGCTGGTGGCCGGAATGCGGGCTTGTAGGAACCATGCGAGAGCCGCTAGTATAGATCAAATAGATAATTGGAATTCTTGATATAGAGATGAGCTATGCGGGAAGACGACCCCCACTATGAGCCGGAACGGATTGCCCGCGAGCTGGATTGGAACCTGCTGCGCACCTTTGTGGTACTCGCTGAGAGCCATTCCATCACCGATGCGGCCAGCCAACTGAGGCTGAAGCAACCCTCTGTTTCCACGGCCTTAAAACGGCTAGAAGATCGGGTTGGCCGCAAGCTGATCAACCGCTCCCCCGGCCATTATGCCCTGACCGAAGCCGGGCGTCTGCTGTATCGCGAGGCGGTCGAAATCAATGGCTCGGTGCTGCGCCTGTCGACCCTGATGCGGGAAATGACCGATGATGTCCGTGGACATGTCCATATCGCCATGGCAAGCCATGTTGTCAGCCCACTGATCGATCAGGCCCTGACTGGCTTTCATCACGAACACCCCCTGGCCACGCTCAAGATTGATATCTTATCCAGCTCCAAGGCCATTGCCGAAGTGGCCGCTAAACGCGCCTCCTTTGCCATCTGTCTGGTCGGGGATCACAATCCCAACCTGGAATACCGCCGGGTATTTCGCGAGTATTTTGGCCTGTTCTGCGGCCCCCCACACCCGCTGTTTGGACGGGACGACCTGACAACTGCGGATCTGGAGGGTCATTCTTCGGTCAGTTTTGAGACTGATCGGCTGCAGGATGTTTTGAAACCGATCACCGTTATGCGAGCGCAGGCTGCCCTGGGTCAAAAAATCACCGGGGTCTCGAGCCACCTCGAGGAGGTGCGCCGGATGATCGTATCTGGCCTGGGCGTTGGACCATTGCCAGTCCACGTGGCCGAACGCGATGTCCGGGATGGTCAGCTCTGGCAGGTGCCCCCCTATGAGGACCTGCCCCCCATCGACGTCTATCTGGTCTGGAGCGAAAGCGCGACCAAGAACCGGGCCGAGCAGATCCTGCTCGACCGCTTGATCGCCGCAATTGATGAAACCCCGATCGAGCAGCGCAGCTACAGCTAGGCCTTTTAGGCCTGCTGCCCCGCCAGGTGCTTGCGTAGGAAATTCTGGGTCCGCTCATTCCTTGGGTTGCGGAAGATCACTTCGGGCGGGCCTTCTTCGACCACAACGCCCTGATCCATAAACAAGACCCGATCACAGACACTTTCGGCAAAGCCCATCTCATGAGTGACGATGATCATGGTCATATGTTCTTCGGCGAGTTGCTTCATCACCAGATTGACCTCTTCAACCAGTTCCGGGTCCAGCGCCGAAGTGGCCTCGTCAAACAGCATCACCTTGGGTTTCATCGCCAGAGCGCGTGCAATGGCAACCCGCTGTTTCTGTCCACCCGAGAGCTGCGAGGGGTAATAATCGATCCGCTCTATCATGCCGACCTTGGTCAGCTGCTCCTCTGCCAGGGCATTGGCCTCGGCCTCCGACAGGCCTTTGAGCATCTTTGGCGCCAGGGTCACGTTTTCACGCACCTTGAGGTGAGGAAACAGGTTGAAGTGCTGGAAAACCATGCCAATTTCCTGGCGCACCTCATTGATATGACGCTCATATTGGCGGTGCGGCAGATCCATGTTGATCTGCTTGTCCTCCAGCCAGATCTCGCCCCCCGTCAGTGGGTCCAGATCATTGATCGCCCTCAGCAGGGTGCTTTTACCCGACCCTGAGGGGCCGATGATGGCCACGATCTGGCCGCGGTCCACCTGCAGGCTGATGTCTTTCAGCACTTCCAAGGTGCCAAAGCTCTTCTTGGCGTGGCGGATGTCGATAAAGGGTTTCTGCTCGCTCATGTCTTTCTCCTGCCCGGTCATTTTGAAGCCTGAATGCGGCGTTCCACGCGGCGCAAGACGGCCTCCATGCCAAGGTTGATAATGTAGTAGATCGCCGCCACCAGGACGTAGAATTCAAAGGGGCGATAGGTGCTCCCAATGGCCCGCTGGGCGGACAAGGTCAGCTCGGAGACGCCAATGACCGAGACCAGCGCGGAGTCTTTCAAGAGCGCGATCATATTGTTGCCAATCGGCGGGATCACATCGCGCACCGCCTGCGGCACCACCACCTTGCGCAGCGCCTGCATCCGCGACAGGCCCAGGGTGCGGGCGGCCTCGATCTGGCCCTTGTCGACGGCCAGAATGCTGGTCTGGAACAGCTCTGAATTATAGACCGCAAAATGCAGCCCCAACCCGATCACCCCGGCCACGAAGGCTGGCACATCGATGCCAATCTGTACCAGGCCAAAATAGATCAGGAACAGCTGCAGCAGCAGCGGCGTGCCCAGAAACAGAAAGGAAAAGGCACGAAACGGCCAGCGCACCACCGGCGGCGCATAAAGCGCGATCACCGCCAGCAAGATGCCCCCAAAGAAGCTGACAATGGCCGCCCCCAGCGTGATGGCAATGGTCCAGAGCGCGCCCAGCAGCACGATGTCGAGGTATTTTGGAATGACGCTAAAATCGAGTCCCATGGCGTGTCCTTTCCCCGATCAATTCAGGCGGGCTTTGCGGTCGGCCCAGGCCACGGCCAGTCCGACAACATAGATGATGATCATGTACAAAAGCCCGGCAATCAGGAACATCTCGAACGGTTTATAGGTGGAGCCAATGTAGCGCTGCGCGGTATAGGTCAGCTCGACCACCGAAATGGCCGCCACAAGTGCTGTGCTTTTGATCAGGGTATTGAGGTTCACCCCTAATGGGCGGATCATCAGGCGCATGGCCTGTGGCAGTATCACATTGCGCATGGCCTGCCAGTTGCTCATCCCGAGGGTGCGGGCGGCCTCGCCCTGCCCCTTGTCGACGGAAATGATGGCGCCGCGCATGGTTTCAGTCATGTAGGCGCCAACATTGACCCCCAATCCGATGACCCCGGCCTCAAAGGCATCCAATTGGATGCCAATCTGCGGACCACCAAAGTAGAGAATAAACAGCTGGATCAGCGCCGGCGTGCCCCGGAACACACTGACATAGGCAGCCCCAAGGAAACGCAGACCCCGGAAACGCGACAGTCGCGCAGCGGTGCCCAACATGGCGCAGGTCAGGCCCAGAATGGCGGTGAGCACCGACAACACTATGGTTATCCAGGCCGCTTCCAGAAAGAAGGGAAAGACCCGTTGCATCAAGGCATAATCCACTGTCGTCTGTCTCCTCGAACCGCGCTTGTATTAGTGCCCCGCTGATAGTGCAAAGCCGCCGCGCTTAAAACAGCCCCGCCCTGGTGTCTCGCAGAGAAACCTGAGCGGGGCCGGGTCTTGATTGGTTTAGCGAATGTCGCCGCCAACCCACTTGTTGGCAATCTCAAGATAGGTGCCATCTTCCATCATCGCGTCCAGCGCGCCCTGCATAGCCGCGGCCAGCTCTGGGTTGCCTTTGCGGATGGCGATGCCAGCGCCGAATTCTTCGGTCTCAAAATCGGTGATCATGACATAGTCCTGACCGGTTTCTTTCATCGCTAGGATGGCCGCAATCGAGTCGTTGACGATGACATCAACACGACCGTGCTCCAGCTCCAGCAGCAGTTCCGGCAGGCCTTTATAGGTGCGCACGTCGTAGCCCATTTCACGGGCCCAGGCCTCATGGGTTTCACCCAGTGTCAGACCAACCTTGGCTTCGCCCAAAGCAGCCGCCGAAGTGATGCCGCCGGGCTTGGCAAAGATGGCACGTTTGGTGGTGTAATAGGGGCCAACAAAATCAACCACCTGCTGGCGTTCCTCAGTAATCGACATGGAGCCGACGATGGCGTCGTATTTGTTGGCCAACAGACCACCAATGATACCGTCCCAGGCTGTGGTGACGATTTCAACTTCAACACCCATACGCTTGGCGATCTCGGCGCCCACGGCCGGGTCAAAGCCCACGACCTCATTGCTGTCGTTGACAAAATTGAAGGGAGGGTAAGCGCCGCTCATGGCGATGCGGATAACGCCGTCTTCTTTAATCTTGCTCAGTTCTTCGGCCATTGCAAAGCTGGCAGTTGTCAGGCTGGTGGCCAGCGCAAGCCCTGCAGCCAATGTGGTTTTCAAAAGCGTTCTACGCGATGTCATGGGTCACTCCTTTGTCGGTTCTGATTAGCTCTCTCAGGGCGTAGCGGCCTCCGCCTTGGCCCCTTGGCATCTACGAAGAGACGCTTGCACAGCACGCACCCATTGGACAAACAGATAACGGGAATGATAATTATTGCTAAAATCTATACTCACCGCCAAGCTCCCAGCCTTAGGCAGGCCTCGCGCGCCAAAATCCCCTTGAGACCCAGCCGCTGCCTCTGTTAGGCGGCGAGGGGTAAGGCAAAGCAAGGCGGATCCCATGCAAAACACCCCCATTCAAGTGGTCAACCGGGACACAGGCCAGTTTTTTGACGAGGTCATCCTTGGTGAGAAATGGATTCGCTGGGCCTATCAGGACGCCAGCTCCAGCCTGGTGGAACGTCTGCTGTTTCGCTCCCCCCTCATGAGCCGGTTGTTTGGCCTGTGGTATGACAGCACCCTGTCGCGCGGCAAGATCAAGGCTGTGATTGATGAGCTTTCCATTGATATGGATGAAGCCCAGAGACCCGCCGCAGACTACAGTTCGTTTAATGATTTCTTTGCCCGTCACCTCAAACCCGAGGCGCGCCCCTTTTCGGAGGACCCAAACGAGATCATTTCCCCGGCGGATGGCCGGGTCCTGGTCTTTCCCAAGCTAGACGGGGACGCCTTTGTGCCGGTCAAAGGTCATCCGATGTCGATCACCTCAATGCTGCCCGGGTTCTCGGAGCAATTCCTGGGCGGTGCATTGGCGATTGTGCGGCTCTGCCCTGCTGATTACCACCGCTATCACTTTCCCGCCTCAGGTCAGATTGAAACGACGCAAGACATCCCCGGCGCGCTGCATTCCGTCAACCCCATTGCCCTGGGTGCTGGGCCCGATGTTTTTGGCGAAAACAAGCGCTGCAACACGCTGATCAAAAACGACAAAATCGGCACCTACTGCTTTTCGGAAGTTGGCGCCTTTGGGGTCGGATCCATCATCAACACCACCTCATCGGGCCCCGTCAGCAAGATGCAGGAAAAGGGCTATTTCAAATTTGGCGGCTCCACCGTCGTGGTGGTGTTTCAGCCCGGTCAGATTAGCTTCAGCGAGGATCTTGTGGCCAACAGTGCGCAGGGGCGCGAAACCCTGGTGAAGGTCGGCCAGCCCTTGGCAACAGCTATCGCTTAGCGCTCCGGTGGGATCGAATAGGTCATGGTGGAGCGCGCCACCAGCTTATCCGATCCTTGCGAGAACATATGCACATCGCCCACCGCCAGGCTGCGCCCCAGTTTCAGCAGCTGGCCTTTGGCAATAATATCGCGCCCGGACTCAGGCTTGCGCATAAAATCCAGCGAGCAATTGGTGGTCACCGCCAGCGCCTTGGTGCCAAGGCGCGACAGCACCAGCGCATAGACGGTGACATCTGCCAGGGCAAACATCGACGGGCCAGAAACCGTCCCACCGGGGCGCAGATGGCGCTCAGCCACTTTCAGGCGCATGGTGATCCCCTCCATCGATAGGGCATCAATGGCAAAATCATCCGCCACTTGCGGAAATATTTCACCCATATAGGCCTCTAGCCCTGCGACATCGAATGCCAAACCCATGCTTTTCCTCTCCCTCTTTGCGCCCTAGAATTCACCCATAACCTAGGAGGAGAGCAAGATGGCAATTCTGGAACGTCACGACAAAAATGCGGTGGCCCATCTACAGATGAATGCACCTGAGCGGCTGAACGCCCTGTCGGACGAGATGCTGGAGGCCCTGCAGGCGCAGATCGATGCCCTGAAAGATGACAGCAGCATCAAGGCGGTGGTCCTGTCCGGCAACGGCAAAGCCTTCTGCGCCGGTCATGACATTCGCCAGATGACAGCCGGACGCGATAGCGAGGACAAGGGGCGCGCCTATTTTGAGGGCCTTTTTGCCCGCTGCACCTCTGTGATGCTGGGATTGCAACGCCTGCCGCAGCCGGTGATTGCCCAGGTTCATGGCATTGCCACTGCCGCTGGTTGCCAGCTAGTGGCCTCTTGTGATCTGGCAATTGCCAGCGAGGACTGCCGATTTGGTGTCAATGGGGTCAATATCGGGTTGTTCTGTTCTACCCCCATGGTGGCCCTGTCGCGCAATATCCCGCGCAAACATGCCTTTGAACTGCTCACCACCGGAGAGTTCATGTCCGCGCCGCGCGCTGCGGAACTGGGGCTAATCAACCGTGCGGTCCCCGCAGAACAACTGGAAGCCGAGACCCGCGCCATGGCCGACACGATCGCCTCAAAACTCGGCGCCGCCGTGAAGGTTGGCAAAGAGGCCTATTACCAGCAACTCCAGATGCCAATCGACGCGGCCTATGCCTATACCAGCGAGGTCATTGTCACCAATCTGATGCAGCCCGACACTGTTGAAGGTATGCAGGCCTTTATCGAAAAACGTAGCCCGGATTGGGAATAATCGAAATTTTTCGGAAAATTTTAGGCTTTGTTTACCATTACGGATTTATTGTTTCTATATCAGGCCTTTTAATCGGGGCAAGATAATGGCAAAGATTGGGCACGGGTTACGACACAGGTCCTAACACCGACACAATTTGGGCCGCTGCAGCGGAAGGTCCCTCCAACCGGGAATCTCTCTCCCCGGGTGACATTCCCGCGCAGCGGCCCCAAATTCCCTCCCCTACAGATCAATTGCGCGACTTTGGATCGATATGACCCGCGCGCCCGTTGCATTGCGCAAAAAACAGAAACGATGCCCTGATTTGGGCCCGACTGTTGCCCACCCTTAAACTCCTGCGGTTTGTCCTCTGACGGAAAACGGGCTTGGGGCTGGCAATCTACCGCTGCCATCTTTGCCCGATTGTGCCCCTTTGCTGCCACATTTGGCGCCATGCAATATTGCTTAAGGGCGCGCTCTGCCCTATTTGCCCCTCATGACAGAGACATTGAATATCGTGGGCGGCGGCATGGCCGGGTCCGAGGCGGCATGGCAGGCTGCGAACATGGGCGTTAAAGTGGTGATCCACGAGATGCGACCCAAAGTGGAAACCTTTGCCCATCAGACCGGCAATCTGGGCGAGATGGTCTGCTCCAACTCCTTTCGCTCAGACGATGACGAGCAAAACGCTGTCGGCCTGCTGCACTGGGAAATGCGCGCCGCAAATGGCGTGATCATGGCCACAGCCGAAGAACACCGTCTGCCCGCCGGCGGCGCCCTGGCTGTGGATCGCGATCCCTTTGCTGAAACGGTAACCGCCAAGCTGAAAGCCCATCCCAATATCACAGTTTCCTACGAGGAAATCACCGCCCTGCCCGAAGAGGGCCACTGGATCTTTGCCACCGGCCCTTTGACCTCTAGCACCCTCGGCCAGGCCATTCAGGCTGAGACTGGCGCCGAGGCTCTGGCCTTCTTTGATGCCATCGCACCGATCATCTATGCTGAGAGCATCGACATGTCGCAGGCATGGATGCAGTCACGCTATGACAAGGGTGAAACCGAAGAAGAGCGCACCGCCTACCTCAACTGCCCGATGACCAAAGAGCAGTATGAGGCTTTCATCGACGCGCTGCTGACCGCAGACAAGACCGAGTTTCACGAAGGCGAGACCGCCGGCTATTTCGACGGCTGCCTGCCAATCGAGGTCATGGCTGAGCGCGGTCGCGAAACCCTGCGCTTTGGCCCGATGAAACCTGTGGGCCTGACCAATCCGCACAAGCCAGAGGAAAAAGCCTATGCCGTGGTGCAGCTGCGCCGCGACAACGCTCTTGGCACTCTGTTCAATATCGTCGGCTTCCAGACCAAGATGAAATATGGCGCCCAGACCGAGGTCTTCAAGATGATCCCCGGATTGGAAAATGCCAGCTTTGCCCGGCTTGGGGGCATTCACCGCAATACCTTCCTCAACTCGCCCACCCTGCTCGATCACCAGATGCGGTTGAAATCCCAGCCACATCTGCGCTTTGCTGGTCAGATCACCGGCGTCGAGGGCTATGTTGAAAGCGCCGCCATGGGGCTGCTGGCCGGCCGCTTGGCCGCCGCCGAGATCCTCGGGTTGGAACTGCCCCAGGTACCGCAAGACAGCGCCATGGGGGCGCTGATCCATCACATCACCGGCGGTGCCGAGGCCAAGACCTTCCAGCCGATGAATGTCAATTTTGGCCTGTTCCAACCGGTTGAGGGTCTCAAAGGGGGGCGTCGCGGCCGCAAGGATCGCTACAAAGCCTATACTGATCGAGCAAAAACGGCCTGGACCAGCTGGCTGGAAAACTTCGCCTGAACGACTTCAAGGGGGCAGATCCCGTGACTTTCATCACCCGCTTTGCCCCCTCACCCACTGGCCCTTTACACCTGGGCCACGCCTATTCCGCCCTGCTGGCCTATGACAAGGCCATGGCTGAGGGGGGGGGATTTCTGCTACGGATCGAAGACATTGACCAATCTCGTGCACGCCCTCAGTGGGAAGCACAGATCTATGAAGATCTGGAATGGCTTGGATTGTGGTGGCCCAAACCGGTAATGCGCCAGTCAGAGCGCCAGTCAATCTACGATCAGGCTCTGGACCGTCTGTGGCAGTTGGGTCTCCTCTACCCCTGCACCTGCAATCGTAAAGACATCGCCGCCGCAGCTGCCGCCCCGCAGGAAGGTTCGCCTCTGCTGGGGCCAGACGGGGTAATCTACCCCGGAACATGCCGGGGGCCGTGGGAACAGGTCTTTTCTGATCAGCACCAACGCCCTCAAAATGTTCCCCTTAGGCTCGATATGGAAAAAGCGATCGGCATGGTGCCCAGCCTGTTTCAGAATCGCATAGTGCCCGGAAAACCTTTTGCTAGCTTTGGCAGTTTTCTGGAGACTGGAACCGGACCAAATGGCGAACGGGGTCTCGTTGAATTCACACAAGATAACATGGTTAAAACCATCGGCGATGTTGTTCTTTCCAGGCGCGGCATGGGAACCTCCTACCATCTATCTGTGGTGTTGGACGATGCGGCCCAGGGCGTGAACCACGTCATTCGGGGTCAGGATCTCTTTGAAGCAACGCGGATACATATATTGCTTCAGGCCCTGTTGAACCTTCCACATCCAACCTACCACCACCACAGTCTGGTCCGCGATGAGACAGGCAAACGCCTCGCCAAACGCGATGACGCTCGCGCAATTGCCAAATACAGACAAGACGGCGCCTCCCCCGCTGACATCCGAAGCCTTGTTGGCCTGGATTAGCCAGCGGGCCTGTCCCGGCGCGCCCAATGCCCGACTTCATCTTTCCATAAATATTCCCGCCGGAGGTAGCGGCGCCTTAGCGCCGCCCCCTTTCCTGATACAGTCTACTCTTAAACCATAGGTGCCATCAGCTCCTGCTCCTCGCCGTCGCGAACCGCAGTATAAAAACAACTGCGCCGGTTGGTGTGACAGGCAGGGCCAACCTGCTGCACCAGGGCCAATAGACAATCGCGGTCGCAATCCAGGCGCAGATCTACCAGGCTTTGCACATGGCCCGAGCTCTCGCCCTTGACCCAAAAGGCCTGGCGCGACCGGGACCAATAGGTCACTTTTCCCGTCTCAAGGGTTTTGGCAACGCTTTCGGCGTTCATCCAGGCCATCATCAGAACCTCACCGCTCGCCTCATCTTGGGCAATACAGGGGATCAGACCGGCGTCATCATATTTCAGGCTATTGGGATCAAAGGACATGGTAAAAACCTTTTGCATCTTGGATTTGCGTGCCTATGTATGGGGAAGAAACCCCAAGGGAAAGCCCAAGGCCTCAGATGTCCAGCGAAACCGATCTCATCAAGCTCTATTCTTCCCGCATTTTGGCCCTGGCTGCCGATATTCCATTTCTTGACCGATTGGAAAACCCCGACGCCAGTGCAAAAAAACGTGCGCCGCTGTGTGGATCAACCGTCACGGTGGATCTCAACGTGCAGGACGGATGCATCACAGCCTTTGGCCAGGACGTCAAAGCCTGCGCTCTGGGACAGGCCTCGGCCTCGGTTGTTGGACAAAACATCATTGGCCGCTCTCTTGCCGAGGTGGAAACCGCACGAGATGAGCTGAAAGCCATGCTAAAGGACGACAAACCTGCCCCCAAATCCCCCTTCGCGGATTTGGAAGTTCTTATTCCGGCACGCGAATTTAGAAACCGCCATGCCTCGATCCTGCTCTGTCTTGAAGCCAGCCTGGAGGCCTTCAAGGCTGCTTTGCAGAAAAATTGCGCTTAACCTCACCTTTATTTTAATCAAATAGAGTGGTCCCGTTGATTTAGAACGGGACCTGAACATGCAGCTAAACACCCATGACATGGTAGCGGTAAATCCTGCGACAATGCTTGCCGAGTGCGACACTGCACAAGACCTCGAAGCACGTAACCTGCAGCTCAATCACCTGACCCAGATCTCCTCACAGCTTGGTTATGAGATTGTCGATATCGCCGGCTTTCTCGATCAGATGGATCAACAATCACAAGGCCAGATCTCTGCACTTCAGGACCTCACCCGTGAGGCAGATCGCGTTTTGACGTCAAATGGTCAGGTGCTTGATACCATTCAAACGGTCTCAACCGCCACCGAGGAAACCCTGCAATCCGTTCAGACCTCGGTGAAGTTTGTCCGCGACAACAGTGGGCGCAGCCAGGAAGTTGCCGAATGGGTCAATGACCTAGAAGACCGCACGGACCAGATCGGGGTGACCGTGGATGCGGTGCGTAAAAACAACGAAATGATCACCAATATCGCCGCACAGGTGAACATCCTCGCCATCAACGCCAAGATTGAGGCCAGCCGCGCGGGCGACGCCGGGCGCGGGTTTGCCGTTGTGGCAGAGGCAATCAATGATCTATCCAAACGCACCCAGACAGCCGCGCGTGAGATAGGCAACAATATCGAAAACCTGTCCAATTGGGTCACGCTTTTGCACGATGAGACAGTTGAGATTTCGCGCTCCGCCGAGTTGATCCTGGGGCAGGCCAGAGAGACAGACAACTCGCTCCAAAGCATCGAAGAAAAAGCCACGGCTGTGAATGCCCAGACAGCCCAGATCCTCAGCGAGGCCGCCGAAGTCAAAAACGCCGTGAGCAGCTTTGCTCCAAATATCAACCGCATCGGGAAATCCGTGGCGGGAACCACCACCGGGATCCATGATACTCATCTCCGTGTTGAAAACCTGATTTCCTCCTCCGAACAACTGGTGCAGGGCACCGTCGCCCTCGGCGGGCAATCCACGGACAAGAAGTTCATTTCATTTGTGACCGAGTTGAGTAAAAAGGTCGGGGCCATCTTTGAAGGGGCCTTAAACGCCGGAAAGATCACGACCGATGCGCTGTTTGACAAAAACTATCGGCTCATCCCCGGAACCAATCCAGAACAATACACCACCGGATTTTTGAAACTCACGGATGCCGCACTGCCACCTTTGCTGGAAGCGGCGCTGGATTTTGATCCGCGGGTGGTGTTTTGTGCGGCGATTGACATCAATGGCTATCTGCCAACGCACAATAAGAAATTCTCTCACCCTCAGGGCGCAGATCCCGACTGGAACACCGCAAACTGCCGAAACCGACGGATTTTTGATGACCGCGTTGGCCTAAAGGCAGGTCGCAATTCGGAGGCCTTTTTGATGCAGGTTTATCGCCGGGACATGGGAGGCGGCAACTTTGTGATGATGAAGGATCTCTCTGTGCCCGTTTTTGTCGGTGCCCGTCATTGGGGTGGCATCCGCATGGGATTCAAATCCTAGTCAAACCTTGCAACCACAAAAAGCGAAAAAAAACCGCCACACATCCGGGCAGATGGTGGCGGCAGGAAATGCGTCTTTATGCGGGGTTCAGATGCCTGTCCCGATTGTTAGGCGCAATCGGGTGGATAAGTTCAGGCGGGGATCCAATGACACCGGGATGGATGTCAACGCATCTGACATAAAGACGACAGGCAGAAACTAGAAATAGGTATTCAGAGGGCAGAAAAAAGCAGGCTGGCAATCACAAGAGTGCGATCACAAAAAGCCCGGCAGATGAAGGGCAACAACAAGCATCACGATCAAGGCAGCAGCGCCAAGAGCATCCTGCAACAGGGTGGATTGGGCATTGTGCAGGGTTGTCTTCAACTGGGTCATCATCAGAATTGTCTCCACTACTCGCTGTCGGGGTTCAGGGGCTAACCTTGCCGTTCTTCGCCGGCCTCTTGTTGCCTCTTTGTTCTCATTTTACACCCGCCCTGTAAAGAACTTTTTGAGAACATTTGCGAACTTTTTCAAAACACGCAGACGTAACGGGTTGAGAACTCCCCCTAACCTACTGAAATCAAACGAATTGCCTGATCCTGTTTCATCAGCCAAAGCAGAACACGTGCGGCCTGACCGCGTTCACTGCTTAACCCGGGATCCATCGCCAGCAAAGCGCGCGCATCGCTCTGGGCCACCGCCATCAAGGGGGCTTGGCGCTCCAAATCCGCGATGTGGAACCTGGGCAACCCTGATTGTGCGGTGCCGATCACATCGCCCGCCCCGCGCATTTGCAAATCCGTCTCGGAAATTTTGAACCCGTCTTCGCTTTCGCGCAGAACCTCCAACCGGCGGCGCCCGCCCTCGGAGAGTGGCGGTTGATACATCAAAAGACAGGTCGATGCGGCGCTGCCGCGTCCGACCCGCCCGCGCAGCTGGTGCAACTGCGCCAGACCAAAGATCTCGGCGCGCTCGATCACCATAATAGAGGCATTGGGCACGTTCACCCCAACCTCGATCACCGTCGTTGCCACCAAAACCTTGGTCTCTCCGTGTTGAAAGGCCGCCATGGCCGCGTCTTTCTCGGCGGGCGGCATCTGTCCGTGCACCAGCCCCACAGTCCCCTCGCCCAGAATGGCACGCAGGTGTTTGAAACGTTCCTCGGCGGCGATCAGGTCCATGACCTCGGATTCCCCAACCAGCGGGCAGACCCAGTAGCACTGGCGCCCCTCGTCAATTGCGCGGCGCAGGTGGTTCACCACCTCCTCCATGCGCTCGGTACTGAGCACCGCGGTCTTCACCGGTTTGCGCCCAGGCGGCTTTTCATCCAGCACCGAAACATCCATATCGCCATATTGCGCCAAGGCCAGCGAGCGGGGGATGGGCGTGGCAGTCATCACCAGAACATCGGCGCCTTTACCTTTTTCCGCCAGCTCCATCCGCTGGCGGACCCCAAAGCGGTGTTGTTCATCGACAATCGCCAGATGCAGCCTGCGGAACACCACATCCTGTTGAAACACCGCATGGGTGCCCACAAGGATTTGAATATCGCCCGCCTCTAACGCCGCCAGTTTGGCACGCCGTTCCGCGCCTTTGTCACGCCCCGTCAGCAGCTCGAGCACCACCCCGGCCTGCTCTGCCAAGGGCCGCAACCCCTCAAAATGCTGCTGCGCCAGGATGCCGGTTGGTGCCATCATCACGCCCTGGCCGCCGGCCTCGACCGCAACCAGAAGCGCCATAAAGGCGACAAGAGTTTTCCCTGACCCGACATCGCCTTGCAGCAATCTGTTCATCCGGCGATCACTGGCCATATCGGCTGAGATTTCCTCGATCGCGCGGGCCTGCGCATTGGTCGGACGATAGGGCAGTGAGGACAGCACAGGTGCCTGCAAGCGCCCTGTGGCCTGGCTGACGATGCCCTGCGACCTACGCTCAACCTGCCGTGCCAGAGCAAGGGTCAGCTGATGCGCAAATAGCTCATCATAGGCCAGCCGGGCCCGTACCGGTGCCTCTGGTGACAAATCCTCCAGCCCCTGCGGCTGATGCGCAGCAATCAGCGCCTCTTTCCAGCCAGGCCAGCCTTCCTGTTTTGCTTGCTCAGGATCAATCCATTCCGCAAGTTCTGGCAGGCGCTCCAGCGCGCTGAGCGCCGCTTTGGTCATGGTTTTCTGGGTCACCCCATGGGTCAGCGGGTAAACAGGCTCAAACTCCGGAATATCCCCGGCCTCGGCCAGGGGAACCATGTGATCCGGATGCACCATCTGTGCGACACCGTCAAACAGCTCGACCTTTCCAGAGACCAGACGCCGTGATCCTTCGGGGCATTGCGCCTCCAGATAGCGGCTGCGCCCATGGAAGAAAACAAGTTGAAATTCAACTTCTTGATCAGTGACGTTAATCCGATAAGCGCCGCCGCGATTGCGCGCAGGCTGGTGGCTTCCCACTTCAACCTCAACCGTTGCTATGGCGGGCAGATCCATACCTTTGATACTGTCGCGACGGCGGCGGTCCAGAATGGAATGCGGCAGTGAAAACGCCAGATCACGCGGGGATTCCAGCCCGATCTGGGCCAGGCTTTGCGCCGTTTTGGGCCCAACACCGGTTAAGGTCTCTGCCCCGGCAAAGAGCGGGAACAGGATTTCCGGGCGCCCGCTCATGTGGAGGCAATCTCCGCCAGCCAGCCATCTTCATCCAGGATACGAATGCCCAGCTCCTGCGCCTTTTTCTCCTTGGACCCTGCCCCGGGGCCGGCAACCAGAATGTCGGTCTTTTTTGACACCGAGCCAGAGACCTTGGCGCCTAAGGATTCAGCACGTGCCTTGGCCTCGTCGCGGGTCATTTTTTCAAGCTTGCCGGTAAAGACCACTGTTAGCCCCGCCACCGGGCTCTCTTGCGATTGGGCTGCCGGGGCCGCGATGTTCAACTGAGCCACCAGATCATTGATCACCGCCCGTTCCTGCGCATTTGCCAGCGCATCCGACAGCGACAGACCAACAGTGGCGCCAATACCATCAATGCCGATCAAATCCTCCCAGGCCTCCCGCGTGGCAAGATGCAGTTCCAGACGAGACAGTGCCCCGTCACGGGTTTCCTTGATCTTGGCGCGCCGCCCCTCGCTGCTGGCCTGTTCGCGCTCGCGCTCTTCCGCCAGATCGGCAGTGCGATGGGCCAGCGCCGCTGGACGGGCCAGATCAAGCGCCTTTGCCAGTTCTTCCCATGAACCAAAATGCAGCGCCAGGTCCTTGGCCGCCACCTCGCCCACATGGCGAATGCCAAGCGCAAAAATCACCCGCCCCAGCGGGATATTGCGTTTTTCATTGATCGCAGCAAAGAGATTTGCCGCGCTTTGATCGCCCCAACCGGGACGGTTCTTTAGCTTGGTGAATTGGCCCGCATCCCGATCCGCCAATGTATAGATATCAACAGGCGTGCGGATTGGCAGATCAGAATCTCCGTAGAACATCTCCAGCTGTTTGGCCCCGAGCCCTTCGATATCAAAGGCCTTGCGTGAGACAAAGTGTTTCAGTTTTTCAATAGCTTGCGCCGGGCAAATAATGCCCCCCGTGCAGCGCCTGACGGCGTCTCCTTCTTCCCGCACCGCGTCAGATCCGCATTCCGGGCAGGTGTCTGGGAAGGTAAACTCAACGGCCTCAGCTGGGCGTTTTGTGAGATCGACATCTGCCACCTTGGGGATCACATCCCCGGCCCGGTAGATCTGCACCCAGTCGCCAATGCGGATATCCTTGCCGCCGCGGATCACCGCGCCTTTTGAATCGCGCCCTCGGATGTAGTCCTCATTGTGCAGGGTGGCATTCGAGACAACCACCCCACCCACAGTGACCGGGGTAAGGCGGGCAACTGGGCTGAGCGCGCCGGTGCGCCCCACCTGGATGTCGATCGCCTCCAGCCAGGTCCAGGCCAGCTCAGCCGGGAATTTATGCGCAATGGCCCAACGCGGTGTGGTTGAGCGAAACCCCAGACGCGCCTGCAGGTCCAGCTCGTCCACCTTGTAGACAACCCCATCAATGTCATAGCCCAGCGTGGCGCGTTGCGCTTCGATCAGGCGGTAATGGGCAATCATTTCCGCTACGCTATTACAGGTCTTGGTCAGCGGGTTGGTCTGAAACCCCAGCTGATGCAGCCGTCCAATTGCTCCAGCCTGAGTTTCCGCCAGCGGGGTCGAGAGATCGCCCCAGCTATAGGCAAAGAAACGCAAAGGCCGGACACGGGTGATTTCGGCGTCCAACTGTCGCAAAGACCCCGCTGCCGCATTGCGCGGATTTGCAAAAAGCTTGCCACCGCGTTCTGCATGACGCGCGTTCAAAGCGGCAAAATCCTCATGGCTCATATAGACTTCGCCACGGATCTCCAGCACATCCGGCGCCCCCTCCAGCTGTTGCGGGATATCGGCAATAGTGCGGGCATTGGCAGTGACATTCTCGCCAGTGGCGCCATCCCCCCGCGTCGCCGCCTGTATCAACACGCCATTTTCATAGCGCAGCGACAGGGAGAGCCCGTCGATTTTAGGTTCGGCGGTAAACGACAGTGGCTGAGACGCACTCAGCCCGAGGTAACTGCGAATGCTGCGGTCAAAATCCGCCACATCCCCGTCTTCAAAGGCATTGCCCAGGGACAGCATAGGCACCACATGCTGGATCTTGCCAAAGCCGGAGGATACTGGCGCCCCGACAGAATCAAGCTGGGTCGCGGCCTCTTTGAGCGCGGGAAAAGCCTCGGCCAGGGCCTGATAACGCCTTTTGATCGCGTCATACTCTGCATCATCCAGGAAGGGCGCATCTTCTTGGTGATAGGCTTGATCGGCCGCCGAGAGCTGGGCTTGCAGCTGCAAAAACTCTGCCTGTGCCTGCTCCTGCGAAAGCCCAGAGGGATCTGTTGGTTCAATCTGTTTCACGCGCGGTCCCCGTCGTTCTGGTTTGCCCTAGGTGATAAAACGCGCATCGCCTCAGGTCCAGTGATCGCAGCGCAAGAAACGGTTGAGCGGGACGCGCCAAGGCCAAAACAGCAAAAAACCCGCCGAGGCGGGTTCTTTCAGTGCAGGATAACAGCCTGCGTTAACCTGAATGTCATTATCCAGACATTCATCAGGCCGGGCTAGCCCATCTGGGGTTCGCCTGCATGCCTATTCCGGGCTCAAACCGCCGCGATCAGAGATTGTCGCCTCAGGCCCCTACGGCCATGCGGTGACCACCGGACATCTGATCATCCTGCGGGTCCCGCAGAACATAGCCCCGGCCCCAAACAGTTTCGATATAATTGTCGCCACCTGTCGCGGTGCTGAGCTTTTTGCGCAGCTTGCAGATGAAAACGTCAATGATTTTTAGTTCGGGTTCGTCCATGCCGCCATAAAGATGGTTAAGGAACATCTCCTTGGTCAGGGTGGTCCCCTTACGCAGGCTCAAGAGTTCCAGCATCTGGTACTCTTTACCTGTGAGGTGAACAGCCTTGCTGTCGACCTCAACGGTTTTGGCATCCAGGTTAACCGCAATCTTGCCGGTTTTGATGATGGACTGGGAGTGACCTTTGGAGCGGCGGATGATCGCATGGATCCGGGCCACCAGCTCTTCGCGGTGGAAAGGTTTGGTGAGGTAATCATCTGCGCCAAAGCCGAAGCCTTTGATCTTATTATCAGTATCATCCGCGCCAGAGAGGATAAGGATCGGTGTCTCGATACGAGCCATACGCAGCTGACGCAGCACTTCATGACCATTCATATCCGGCAGGCCAAGATCCAAAAGGATCAGGTCATAGTCATACAGCTTTGCCAGATCGATCCCTTCCTCACCGAGGTCCGTCGAGTAGACGTTAAGGTTGGCATGGGTCAGCATCAACTCGATGCTTTTTGCTGTTGTTGGATCGTCTTCGACCAGAAGAATGCGCATGTGAAAGTCTCCGCCTGTAACTGTTTCCCTTAGGTTGCGTTAACCCTGATCGAAAAAGGTTAATGGCCCGTTACCATAATCGTTAATTATCAACTTTGACTCAAGTCTTCACTTCAAAATCACATCAGTGTTTACGATACTCTTTTAGTCGGGTGGTCTTTAGGGCCTCTTCACCATGGTCGGCGACGGCGGCAATCCAGCTGCGAAACTCCTCTTCGCTCAGCCCATATCGGCGCAGGGCTTCGGTTTGGGGCAGCAAACCATAGAGCACGCCGCGCACCACAGCGGCCTTGCGCGAGGCGACCCATCGTCTGGTATCTTCTGGTGGCAAATCCGCGCGCGTCATCGTCGTGCCATCTGGCAGTGTCACGGCTCGCGGACCCTCAACTTTCTTCAGGAACATGGTTTTTCCCTTATTCAATGCATCAAAAAACTGGTCAGCAACAGTTTTTGCGCAGTCTACTTAAGGAGCCATGAACCTGACCCCTTGAGAGTCTGTAGGATTTTCATATATTCTGCGATGCTTGCCCCCTTGATCTAAGGATTTGCCTGATGGCACTGGATACCGACACCCCGCTGAACTCCCTTGGCTTTGCCAAACCGCCCTCTGAAACCCGCGTGGTGGTGGCCATGTCCGGAGGTGTCGACAGTTCGGTTGTCGCCGCCTATTTGGCGGATCAGGGATATGACGTGATCGGTGTGACCCTACAGCTCTATGACCATGGTGCGGCGCTGGCCAAAAAGGGCGCCTGCTGCGCCGGCATTGATATCCACGATGCCCGCCGGGTTGCCGAGGAACGCGGCTTCCCGCACTATGTGCTTGATTATGAAAACATCTTCAAAGATGCGGTAATTGATGAATTTGCCGACAGCTATCTGGCGGGGGCGACGCCTGTGCCCTGTATTCGCTGCAATGAGCGGGTGAAATTCAAGGATCTGTTGGAAACCGCCCGTGATCTGGAGGCCGATTGCATGGCCACTGGCCACTATATCCAGCGCAAAATGGGCGAGAGTGGTGCCGAGCTGCACAGCGCTGAAGACGCGAATCGTGACCAGAGCTATTTCCTGTTCTCCACCACGCCGGAGCAGCTGGACTATCTGCGATTCCCTCTGGGTCATTTGCCGTCCAAAGACGCAACCCGCGAGATGGCGGCGCAATATGGCCTGGCGGTGGCGGATAAACCCGACAGTCAGGATATTTGTTTTGTCCCGGATGGAAACTATACCTCCGTTATCGAGAAATTGCGTCCAGGCGCGGCTGAGCCTGGCGAAATCCTGCATGCGGATGGCCGCGTGCTTGGAACCCATACTGGCGTCATCCATTATACCATCGGCCAGCGCCGCGGACTGGGCATCGGCGGTCTGACAGAGCCGCTCTATGTGGTGCGGCTGGATGTCGACAAAAAGCAGGTGATTGTTGGCCCTAAGGAGCTGCTGGCGACCCGAACCATTCCGGTGCGCGAAATCAATTGGCTGGGGGATGAACCCTTTGAGAGCCGCGATGAGTGGAATGTCATGGTCAAGGTGCGCTCGACCCGCCCGCCTCGTGAAGCCATCATTCGCCCGCTCAGCGCGACATCTGCCGAAGTGGAACTGTTGACACCGGAAGAAGGGGTTTCGCCGGGACAAGCCTGTGTGTTCTACGATTCCTGCAGCAGCCGCATCTTTGGCGGTGGCTGGATCTGGCGCGGCTACTAAGCGCTCTCAGGATGCCAAAGAACAATGGCTAGAGGCGGTTCAACACCGCCCTGGCCGCCCGCAGACCCGGCTCTTCTCCGCCCTGCCCCAGCCGCTGCATGGTGACCGCCATCGCCGCCTTTTGCAGTTCAGGTGCTTTCGCCAGTTCATCCAATTGGGCGGCAATGTTCTCTGAGGTGCAATCCGGCCCAAGGCATTCCGGCACCACGCGGGTCTCGCTCACCAGATTGACCAGCGTCACCGTATCCACCAGCGCCATGCGCTTCATCACCTGCCAGGTGAGCCACTGGAACCGATAGGCAATGACCATCGGCGTAGCATTGGCAGCCAGCTCCAGCGATACGGTCCCCGAAGCCGCCAGCGCCAGATCTGGTGCGGCAAAGGCCGCGCGTTTGATGGCAGCATAGGCCTCGGCACTATGGGCATTGGGATCCAAAAACAGTGTGTCCTCGGGCCAGTCCTCAGCCTGCGACCGCACCAGATCCGCCACTGGTGCGGCACAGGGTACAACCACTCGATATTGGGGATGGAAATGGGCAAAGGCTTGCAACGCCTCACCAAAAACAGGTCCAAGCCGCGTGACTTCGGAGCGCCTGGATCCCGGCAAAGCCAGAACCAAGGGCGTTTCGCCCAGATCAAACTGGTTGCGAAACGCCCTGATTTCAGTCTCTGTGGCCAGCGGCTCTGCCACCACCGGATGGCCGACAAAGTCGCATTCCATCCCTGCCGCCTGCATCAAAGGCGGCTCAAAGGGCAGCAGAGCCAGCACCTGATCAATGCTCTTGGCCATCTTCACCGCCCGTTTGGGACGCCAGGCCCAGACCGAGGGAGCTACATAATGTACGGTTCGGATATCGCTGCCCGCTTTGACGAGGGCGGCCACCCGCAGGGAAAAATCCGGACTGTCGATGGTGATCAAAACATCAGGCTTCTGGGCAATCACCGCCTCTGCTGTCTCACGGATACGGCGTTTCAGGTGACGGTATTTGGGTAGCACTTCCGCCAGCCCCATGACCGACAGCTCCTCCATGGGAAAGCGGGAGTGCAGCCCCTGCGCCGCCATCAGGTCACCGCCAACCCCCTCAAAACTGACGTCTGAATGCAGAGCCCTGAGCCCCGCCATCAAGGCCCCACCAAGCCTGTCCCCCGAGGGTTCCCCCGCCAGGATAAAGACCCTGAGGCTCACGCGGCACGCAGCCAGAGGAACAGGCCCAGGCGATTACAGGCTGCAATGACCTCTTCCTGTTCCAGCACGATAACGCCTCCAGCCTCCAGGACGATGCCAGACAATCCGGCCTTGGCGGCCAGCTCTACCGTCAGCGGCCCAATTGCAGGCAGATCGGCCCGGCGATCCTGGCCTGGTTTGGGGGCCTTGAACAGGATCCCGCCCTGCCCATCAGGGCGCTGGCTGAGGCTTTGCAGCATCCAGTTGGTGCCAAATACATTTTCGACCGCAATGGCCTGACGGGCACGAATGGCACAGCACTGACCGATATCCGCCGCTGACATGGCCGCTACCACCTCGGCGCCACGGTCTGCATCGGCGCGGTCCAAGGCCCCCGGCTGCACCTGGCTGGCAATGCCCTCTTCCATCAACAACTCCGGTGCGACCTCATGCGCCGCCCGTAGGGTAAACCCCGCCTGCTCGATAAGACCCATGACGGCACGCAATGCGCCATCATCCCCGGCCCCCAAAGCGGCCTGGATGACCGGCACCATGGGCATGGTGGCGGCATCAATGGCCGTAGGATCAATTGGTGGGCGGCTTACCGCTCCAGCCAGACAGACCTCGGTGACGCCAGCCGCTTGCAACCGCGCCAAAAAACTCCCCAGATGTTCGATGCGAAACGAGATCTCGGCATCGACACAGTCCGGTTCCGAGCCTTCCATGGCGCAAATCAAAGGCCGTTTGACCTGGTGATCGGACACTTCTTTGGGCAACAGCCCGGTTCCGGCAATCACAGCAAGCATGGGGGTTATCCTCCGGGTGTCAGGAAAGAGCGATCCGTCTCACCCGTGATAAAGGCAACAATTTCTTCGACATAGGAGCTTTCGGTCTCATCCCCCAGACGTCGGGCGCGTTCCTGGAACGTGCCTTCCCCCTGCGCCAACATCTGAAACGCCGCCCGCAGGGCCGTGATATCAGAGCGGGTAACACCCCGGCGTTTGAGGCCAACAAGATTGAGACCGTCCAGACCACCGCGAGGCGCCTGCACCAACCCATAGGGGATCACATCATTGGTCACCATGGTCACAGCGCCAATAATGGCGCCACGGCCAATACGGACCCATTGATGGATGCCAGAGAGGCCGCCGATGATTACGTCATCTTCGAGCACACAGTGACCGGCAACAGCCGCAGAATTCACCACAATCACCCGATCGCCAACAATGGCATCATGGGCAATATGGCAGCCGGCCATAAACAACCCATCATCGCCAATACGGGTCACACCGCCACCGCCCTCGGTGCCGGCATTGACCGTGACATGTTCGCGAATGCGGTTGCGTTTGCCAATCACTGTGCGGCTTTTCTCGCCCTGGAACTTCAGGTCCTGTGGAATTTCACCCAGCACTGCAAAAGAGAAGACAACGGTGTCATCGCCGATTTGGCAATCGCCGGTGACAACCACATGGGACTTCAAGGTCACACGCTCTCCCAGAACCACTTCGGGACCGATATGGCAAAAGGGACCAATCTCGCATCCCTCACCAATCCTGGCGCCCTCTTCAATCACGGCACTGGGATGAATTTGGCTCATCTGGGTCAATCCTTTTGCATATCCACCATGGCGGTGAACTCTGCCTCGGCAGCAGTTTCACCCTCAACTGTGGCGATCCCTTTGAACTTGAAGATTTTACCGCCGGCCTTGCCACGCAGAAGCTCAACATTCATTTCCAGGACATCACCGGGGATGACTTTGCGCCGGAATTTGCATTTGTCGATGTTCATGAAATAGATCAACAGATCGCGGTCCACCATATCCAGAGCAACCCCCAGCATCACGCCAGCGGTCTGCGCCATGGCCTCAACGATTGTGACCCCAGGCATGATAGGCGTTCCGGGGAAATGACCCTGGAAATGCGGCTCGTTCATGGTCACGTTCTTGATACCACGCGCCGAGTTGATGCCATTGATGTCTAGGACCTTATCCACCAAGAGGAAGGGGTAGCGATGCGGCAGGATCCGCTGGATCAGGTGAATATCGGCGCTCTGCAACTCAGCGGTCATGGCAAGTATCCTGTCTTTGAAGTGTTTGAAACGTCCCTATCAACTAGGCCCGTTTTGAGCAAGCATCCGACGCCTTACTGGTCGTCAGTTGCCTCTGGCTGGCCAAGCCCATCGCCAAGAACCTTGTCGATGCGGGCAATGGCAAGTTCGGTGATATCCACCACATCCGCGCTTAGAAAAACCGTCGCATGATCAAGGATAGCCCCGGCCCCGGTTTCGCGCATGATGCCCTCCAGCACCGGCAAAGAGGCAACAAAAAACTCACGCCGGGCACTCTCTCCCAACTGACTGATTTCGCGCAGCTTTTTATCCTGAATGCTGCGAGTCTCTTGCACCTTGCGGTCAAAAGCATCGGCAAGAGTGCGAAAGGCTTCAGCCTCCATCGTGTTGCGGCGCTGGGTCAAATCCTGCTCTTCAGCCCGCAACTCGGCTTCGATGTTTCGGTTTTCAACAGTCAGAACCGCGCCCTCGGCCTCAATCTCCTGGGCTATTCTTTTGCCAAACAGGCTTTCTGAAAACAGCCGCTCAGGCTGGATAGTCAGCAATCCGCTTTGTGGTGTTCCAAGCTGAACATCACGACCCAGCGCAAAGCTGCCACTTGGAGCAGCCTGCTGAGCCTGCAAAGGCAGAGCCGATACCATCATAGCAACAAGCGCCAGCCCAATGGCCGACGCTTGCAGGTTTCGAAATGGCAAATATGTCGCCCGTAGCAAGATCACCCGATCAGAACCGTGCCTGCAAGGTCAGGTCGAAGCTCTGCTCCTGGTCAAAATCTTCTTTCTGGAGCGCCTTGGAGAAGTTGAACCGCAGCGGACCCAAACCCGTTGTCCACAAAATCGAGAAGCCGACGACATGACGGAAGGACCCAGAACTGCCAACAATGCCGCTGCTCCCAGAGGTATCCACATTGCTCAACCCCCAGAGGTTGCCAATATCGTAGAACAATGCCCCGCGCAGCCCCAGCTCCTCAGGTAGTCCCAACGGGAATTCTGCGTCAAATCGCGCCACAGCAAAGAGGTTGCCGCCAAGGAAATCGTCGTAAGCGCCGCCATCGGCGCGAGCACTGCGATCCCGTGGGCCAATACCGCCTGGTTCAAAGCCGCGCATGATAGTGGGCGACAACACAAAACGATCCAATGATCGGCTGCTGTTGTTCCCCAGCCAATTCAACGCACCGCCTTCAAATGTCGCGCGCAGAGTGACTTCCTCGTTTAAGATCTGTTTTTGCGCAACAAATTTGGTTGTGGCTTTGACGTATTCACTGTCCCCACCCAGCCCGGCATAGTCTACACCGAATTCAAACAGAAATCCGGCGTTTGGATCCAGGCCAGTCAAACGAGTGTCATAGGAATAAGTTGCACCAAAGATGCTACTGCTACGTTCGCCTTGTGCGATTTCATTCGCAATCGTCGGAGCCGCAACCGGATAGGTTCCTGTTGGCGATGCGGGAGGAACTGGAACTGGCGTGATCGTATACGTGGCATCGGACCGCGCGATCATTTCAGAATTTTCCCAACGATAGCGCAGTTGCAAAGCTGAGCTTTCACCTAGTTTAAAGGTCAGAGCCGGGTTTAGGAACACGCGCTTGGTATCATACTCGGAAAAACTGGAATCAGATTCAGAAAGTCCAAGATCAAAACTAAAACGAAGATCCCGCCCCAACAGATGCGGTTCTACAAATCCTAGGACATATTCATCTGTTTCAGTTGCCGTGGCGATAGAGAATGACAGACGCTGACCACGCCCCAAGAAATTGTTTTCGGTGAGGCCAATCGCAATACCAAAACCATTATTCACCGAATAAGACCCGCCAAGGCTCAAAGAGCCCGTTGGCTGTTCTGCAACATCCACATCAACGACGACGAGCTCAGGCGAGCTGCCTTCGCGAACATCAACATCCGATTCGGAGAAAAAACCAAGCGCGCGAATACGTTCAGCAGTGCGGCGAATTTCACGAGGGTTGAAAGGGTCGCCCTCAACTGTGCGGAACTGCTGACGAATGACCCGGTCCAGCGTCGTAGTATTACCCTCGATATCGATACGCTCAACAAAGATCCGCGGGCCACGGGTTAAGGCGTATTCAACATCCAGCGTCAGATCGCGGTCATTGCGCGTCACCCGAGGTTCGATGCGCAGGAAATCAATACCCTGGCGCAACGCCAGGTTTTCCATACGTTCGATTTCGCGTTCCACCACAGTCGGCGAATAGATCACCCCCGGTTTGGATTTAAGCGCTTCCAGGAATTCATCCGCATCAGCCTCAGCGACCTCACTGGTCACCGTGATTTCGCCAAAGGTGAACTGCTGTCCCTCAGACACATCGACGACCAAAAACACGGCGTCACGCTCGCGGGTGACTTCGGCATTGGCACTATTGACCCGAAAATCGACATAGCCACGCGAGAGGTAGAAATCACGCAGGATCTGCTTGTCAAAATCGATCCGATCTTCGATCAGGGTATCCTTGTTGACGAAAGCCCGCAGAAAACCAGCCTGTTTGGTTTCCAGAACCCGGCGCAGCCTGCGATCCGAATAGACCTGGTTGCCTAGGAAGGACACACGTTCGACCTCGGTTGTGTCGCCTTCGGAGATTTCAAACACCAGATCAACACGGTTGTCGCTGCGCCGAATGATCCGCGGTGTCACCCGCGAGGCCAGCCGCCCCTGCACGCCATAGGCTGCGGCAATGGCAGCAGCATCCCGTTCTGCAACGGCCGGATTAAACACCCGGCGCGGGGACGATTCGATGATCTCAACCAGATTCTGGTCTTTGATCCGGCGGTTGCCCTCAAAGTTGATTTTATTGATGGTCGGGAATTCAGTCACCTTGATGACCAGGGTATTGCCTTTGGGGACCAGATCAACGCTCTCAAAGACACCACTATCAATGATGTTCTGATAGGCATCGTTCAACTTGCCGGCAGAGACAGTTTTGCCGCGCTCAATGCCTGTATAGGCAACAATAGTTGAGCTTTGGATACGTTGGTTACCCTCAACCTGAACATTGTTGAACCGGTAGTTTTGCGCTTCGGCAAAATTGGGTGACAGCCCAAGACCGAAGGTCACAGTTAAGGCGATCACGGATACGCCCCGATACAAAATATTGGTACGCTCAACGCGCTTACCGCAGGATATGCCCACGTTCTTGCCCCAGACCATCAGTATTTACCCGAAATTAATAGCAGCTTAACACCGTGCGTACCGGGTTTGGGAGCAGTTGTCAAAACCAAGAAAAAAACACGCGAGCAGGAACCCGCGCGTCTACTGTCTGGGAAAACTCAAACTTATAATGAGATTACAAAGAGGCCAGCCAACTGCCAAAGCAGAGCGAGAGCAGGATGAAGGTTGCCGAAAGCGCGCGATCCCAATTCAGGCGCAGCAATAGTGCAAATCCGTTTTCAGTTTCAGCCGCTGTTATCATCTGGCTTTGCATGGATTAGTCCCCCAGGAGAGGCGCGGGATCTGAAGCAATACCGCAGCCTCTAATGTGAGAACTACCGGTCAAACCCTGCGCGTTAATGCAGATTACCAATTCATTAACGGGTGAATGTGGCATCAGTTTGGCACGGCACAATTTGGGCTGCACTGAGCACTGCCCAGTATCATGCTGCTCTCAAAAACAGACAAAGCCAGCCCAGATGATTTGAGGCTGGCTTTGCTTGGATTGTTTTGGGTTTGACTTAACAGAAGATGTCGTTGCTCAGCGCAAAGACCATCAAGGACAGGATCATGGCAATACCTACGGTCATTAAGACCTGCATGGCTCGATCACTGGGAGGGCGTCCCACAACCGCCTCATAGGCGTAAAACACCAGATGGCCGCCATCCAGAGCCGGGATGGGAAACAGGTTGAGCAAACCAACCGCGGTTGAGAGCACCGCGATAAAGCGGATAAAGCTGGCAGCCCCCTGACTCGCAGTATCACTAGAGGCCTTAGCAATGCCAATTGGGCCAGACAGGTTACATGTGCTGATCGCGCCGGTGATGATATGACCAAGCCCCGAAATCGACGAGTTGACCACGGTCCAGACCTGGCTAGTCCCGGTGGAAAGCGCGCGACCAATGGTGGTTGGCTCAGTCTCATATTCGATCAGGTTGCCACCGCTTACACCGATCAACCAGCGACTGGTAAAACCGCCATCTGCTGTTGGCAGATCCATGTGGCGCGGCGACAGCGACATCTCAAGCGTGGTTCCATCCCGCCAGATCTCAAGGGAAAGCTCCGCCCCCTTGGTCTGTGTCACCTTTTCCACCAACTGGCCAAAGGCAAAAACCGGCGCGCCGTTAACTGCAGTGATAAAGTCACCCGTTTGCAGTCCCGCGTCAGCAGCAGCACTGCGCGGCGTCACGGAGGAAACATAGGTCGGCGCAAAATGAGTGTCCGAGACGCTGAGCTCGGCACCATCACGACGGACCACATAGTCTAGGCTGGGTGTCACCGGTAGTGCGTCACGGAACTCTGTCCAGGCCGCTGAATCGCTGAGCGCAGGGACCGGCATCCCAGCAATCTCCAACAGCTCATCCCCTGGGCGCAGGGTGTTTTCCACCCCAGGAACGGGAACCAATGAGCCAATGGTCAATGGGTCGCGTACCTTGCCGAAATACAGGGCCAGAGATGCAAAAACCGCAACCGACATGACAAAATTGAACATCGGGCCAGCAACAACAGTAGCAGCGCGCGCCCAGAGCGGGGCGCCATGCATGGTGCGTCGCAATTGCGCCGGATCTGCCGCGGCTGCCTGGATCACATCTGTGTCTTTGCCAGAGGCCGCATCAGCATCGCCCAGAAACTTCACATAGCCCCCAAAGGGCAGCGCCGCGATTTGCCATTTGGTGCCGCGTTTATCATGACGGCTCCACAACACCGGGCCAAAGCCCAACGAGAAGACCTCAGCATGGATGCCAGACCAGCGGCCGACGATGTAATGGCCGTATTCATGCACCGCCACGATGATCGAAAGCGCCACTACAAAACTGACAACAGTATAAAGAAGCCCGCTCAGCTGCGGGAGAAGTGAGAGTAGGTCCAAAACTTTACCCTATGCTTTGAGCTGCGACCACATCCGCGGCCTTGCGCGCGATGTGGTCAATCTGAGTGACGTTATCAAGGGTCATTGCGGAATCAATGAGGCCGCTTTGCGTCTCAATTTGTTCCAGCACCCTGGCGGTGATCTCGGCCATGTCGGTAAACCGAATGTCGCCAGCGATAAAATGGTCCAATGCGCGTTCCTTGGCCGCATTAAACACTGCGCCCATCAGGCCGCGGCGCTGCATGACATCACGTGCCTGCGCCAATGCCGGATAGCGGGCCAGATCAGGCTGGCGAAAATTCAGCTGACCGATGGCCGCCAGATCTAGCCGTGCAACTGGCAGATCGCGCCGCTCTGGCCAGTGCAGCGCATAGCCAATAGCATGGCGCATATCAGGGGCACCAAGGTGAGCCATCAGGGCGCCATCCTTGAACCCAACCAGCGCATGCACCAGGGATTCGGGATGTACCAACACCTCGATCTGATCCGGCTCCACGCCAAAGTATTCCCGCGTTTCAATGACTTCCAACGCCTTGTTGAACATCGACGCGCTATCAATGGTGATCCGCTGTCCCATATCCCAATTAGGATGCGACGAGGCCTGCGCCAGTGTCGCCTGTTGCAGATCTTCCAGCGGCCAATCGCGAAAGGCCCCGCCCGAGGCAGTGATGACAATACGCTCCACCGCAGAGATCTCTTCACCCACCAGGCCCTGAAACACTGCCGAATGTTCACTATCCACCGGCAACAGGCGCGCACCGTGCTTTTGGGCGGTCTTCAACAGCAGTTCTCCGGCACAGACCAGCGATTCCTTATTGGCCAGGGCCAGCGTTGTGCCCTGCTCCAGCGCCTTGAGCCCCGGCGCAAGGCCAGCAACCCCAACAATGGCTGACATGATCCAATCCGCAGGCCGCGCGGCCGCCTCGATCAAAGCCGCCTGCCCTGCTGCCGCCTCAACTCCGCTCCCCGCAAGGGCAGCCTGCAATGCCGGAAGCTGATCCTCAAAGGCGGTGACCGCCAATTCAGCGCGCAGGGCAATGGCGTCACGCGCCAGTTGGGCAATATTGCGCCCGCCAGTCAGCGCTACCACCTCATAGGAGGAACAATCCCGTTTAATGAGATCAATGGTGCTTTGGCCAATAGAGCCAGTGGCTCCAAAGATGGAGATTTTCCGCATAGGTCCCCTCAAAGGTTAACCCAGAAAGCTGTAGAGAAACAGGAACATGGCCGCAGCGCCCAGCATCCCATCAAAGCGATCGAGCAAGCCGCCATGGCCGGGAATAAGGCCGCTGGAATCCTTGACCCCAGTTTGCCGTTTCAGGGCACTTTCGGCCACATCCCCCGCCTGACTGGCCATAGAGACCAGGATCGAGGCCAAGACCAGGCCAAAGCCCATATTAAACAATGGTGCTGCAACCACGCCAACCAGCGCTGCCGCGACCCAGCCTGCTGAGGTGCCGGACCAGGTCTTTTTGGGGCTGATACGCGGCCAGAACTTTGGCCCACCAAGGGTTTTGCCGGCAAAATATCCGGCGACATCGGTGGCAACCACCACTATCGCCAACCAGATCAGCCAATCGGCCCCCAGAGAGATCCGCATCCAGATAAAGCTATAGCCCGCCAGGACGATCCACAGTGCAAAAACCGCAAATCGGGTTTTCGCGGGTTGAGAGACCTGCAACCATCCCTGCACCACTGGCACCAGCAGCAAGACCAACCCCAGCCATATTGGCAGCACTCCGGCAAAAAACACTGCCGCGGCAGTGGCAAATCCCAGCTGCAGCGCGGTGCCGGAACGGCGCGGCGCCAACATCTGGGACAGCTCCCAGATCATACCACCGCAGCACAGCGCAATGACCAGTGTAAAGACCAGCCCTCCGGCCCAGATCGCCAGAAGGGCCACGGCAACCATCACCAGGGCCGAAGTGATCCGGGGCATCAGATCCCCCCAGCGCCCCTTGGAGCTGCCTCCGTTAGGTGTCGGCACCGTCATGTCGAAACCGCGCCAAACCGGCGCTCTCTGGATCCAAACTTGCGGCACAAACGGCCCAGTTCCTCAGAGGTGAAATCGGGCCAGAGCGTATCGGTGAATTCATATTCCGCATAGGCGGACTGCCAAAGCAGGAAATTGGAAATCCGCGCTTCGCCACTGGTGCGGATCACCAGATCCGGGTCAGGTAACACATGGGTGTCCAGATAGCGCGGCAATGTTTCTTCGTTGACGTCCTCTGGGCTCAACTGCCCTGAGGCCACATCCTGCGCCAAACGCTTGGTCGCGCGAGCGACCTCATCCCGGCCGCCATAGTTCAAGGCGATGGTCAGATGAATACCTTCGTTTGCCTCGGTTTCATGCTCCAACTCGTCCATCAGCTGTACCAGCTTGGCATCCAGCCGCAGCCGATCCCCGATAAACCGCACCCGCACATTGCGCAGCGCCAAAGCCTTCATTTCTTTGGAAATATAGCGGCGAAACAGGCTCATCAATCCAGAGATTTCAACCTGTGTCCGCTTCCAGTTTTCGGTCGAGAAGGCAAATATGGTCAGGTATTTAACCCCGTACTGGGGGCAGCACTCTACAATCTCGCGCACGCGCCGGGCGCCAGCGTGATGACCAAACAAGCGTGGTCGCCCCCGGGCCTGCGCCCAGCGGCCATTGCCATCCATGATAATCGCAACATGGCGCGGTCCAGAAGAGGCCTGCTCTTCTGGCTCGGCGGTATCAATACTCGTATTGGAAACACTGGCCATTTAGCGGGTCAGACCTGCATGATTTCTGTTTGCTTGTTCTCAAGCGCATCATCCACAGCTTTAATCATTGCATCGGTCAGATCCTGCACCTCGGATTCCCAGAACTTTTGGTCATCTTCAGACATGCCGTCGGATTTGGCCTTCTTGATCTGATCCATCCCGTCGCGGCGCACATTGCGGATGGAGACCCGCGCGTGTTCTGCATATTGACCGGCAACCTTGCCCAACTCACGGCGGCGCTCTTCGTTCAGCTCTGGGATTGGCAGCATGATAATGGTGCCGTTGAGCTGCGGATTGATCCCCAGGCCGGAATTGCGAATGGCTTTTTCCACCGGGCCCACCAGGCCCTTATCCCAGACATTGATCGTGACCATGCGCGGCTCCGGCACGTTCACGGTGCCAACCTGGTTGATCGGCGTCATCGAGCCATAGGCCTCGACCATAACCGGTTCCAGCATGGAACCTGATGCACGTCCGGTGCGTAATGAGGCAAATTCGGTTTTCAAATTCGCCATCGCGCCATCCATGCGGCGTTTCAGATCGTCGGTATCCAGTTCGAAATCGTCAGACATCTCTTCTCTCCCCTGACTTGAGGCAGTCTTTGATCTGCTCATAAGCCATTGGTCCGTCAATGTATAGCGACCATGACAGGGATTTCTGCGTAGCAGCACTTTGAAACCACAGCACCCAGGCCGCTTTTCGTCCATTCCCCTGAAACGAAATAGCGCGTGATGGGGGGCCATCACGCGCAGATAAAAAGAGGGTCCAGGGGGACCTTGGCACCTCCGAAGCAGATCAATTGCTCCGGTTTTCTCGTTTTGCGAATGGTGCCTGTAGGTGATTTAGGCGGGCAAGGTATCAGCAGTGTGACAGCGCAGAGGTTTCCCAAAACAACATCGGAGACAGCCCGCCTGAAGAGCATTAACCCTGCACTTTGGTATAAGTGCCTTCACCAGCCAAAATTCCACGGAACCCGCCGGGTTCGTCCAGCGAGAACACGATGATAGGCAGGTTATTGTCCCGCGCCAGGGCAATTGCCGAAGCATCCATCACGCCAAGACGTTTGGCCAGGACATCGTCAAAAGAGACGGTCTCATAGCGTTTAGCATCGTCAAATTTGACCGGGTCCTTGTCATAAACACCGTCGACTTTGGTGCCCTTAAAGATCGCCTCACAGCCCATTTCATTGGCCCGCAGCGTGGCGGCGGTATCGGTGGTGAAATAGGGGTTTCCGGTGCCAGCTGCAAAAATGCAGACCCGTTTTTTCTCCAGGTGACGCACCGCGCGGCGGCGAATATAGGGTTCGCAGACCTGATCCATTGGGATCGCAGAAATCACCCGACAGAACACGCCCAGATCTTCAAGCGCGCTTTGCATTGCCAGGGCGTTCATGACGGTTGCCAACATGCCCATGTAATCGGCCGTGGTGCGTTCCATCCCCTGGGCAGCCCCAGAAAGTCCGCGGAAGATATTGCCGCCACCAATCACCATGCAGATTTCGACGCCCATATCATGCACGGTTTTGACTTCACGGGCGATGCGCTGAACCGTGGGCGGGTTCAGGCCAAAGCCCTGATCGCCCATCAGCGCCTCACCGGAGATTTTCAGCATGACACGGTTATAGGTAGCGTCTGGAACGGTATCCAGCGTTTCGAGATCAAGGGGCATGTTGCGCTCCGGCATATGAGGGGGTTAGTTTGCGCGGCAAAATGGAGCAAAATGCAGAGGGTTTCAATGCGGCTAGATCGCTTTCCCGCCTGTTTCTGGCCTGCTTCTGGCACAAATTCGCAAACCACTGGACGGACCCCTCATGCTGCTGCCCGATCTTGACCCGGACAAACCCGTGCTTTTGGCCGGCCCCACGGCCTCTGGGAAATCTTCGCTGGCGATGGAAATCGCACAAAAACAAGGCGGTGTGATCGTCAATGCCGATGCCAGTCAAATCTATGACTGCTGGCGCGTGGTCACTGCCCGCCCCTCCAAAGCAGACGAAGAAGCCCTGCCACATCACCTCTATGGTCATGTCACATATGATGCGCAATATTCCGCGGGTCATTGGCTGCGAGAGGTCAAACCTCTGCTCACCGGCCCTAACAGGCCCATTATCGTTGGCGGGACCGGGCTGTATTTCTCGACCCTCACGGAAGGGCTGGCAGAAATTCCACCAACGCCTAACGAGATTCGCACCCTTGGTGATTCCCTTACACTCGACACGCTGCTAGACCAACTCGACCCGCAAACCGCCGAGCGCATAGATGTAAACAACCGCGCCAGGGTCCAGCGCGCCTGGGAGGTTTTGCAGGCAACTGGCCGATCACTGGCAGATTGGCAGGACGACACACCCGCTCCCGTTTTGCCAATTGAGGACTGCAACGCGCTGGTCATGCATAGCCCCAAAGAATGGCTGGAGCCCCGCATCCGGCAACGCTTTGATCTGATGATAGAACAAGGCGCATTGGAGGAGGCCGAGTCGATGCGCGACCGCTATGATCCTACCCTGCCCTCGTGCAAAGCCATCGGCGTGCCTGAGCTGATGGGCTATATCTGTGGCGATCTGACACTGGAGGCCGCGCGCGAACAAGCGGCGATTGCCACGCGGCGCTATGCCAAACGGCAGCGCAGTTGGTTTCGCTCCCGCATGAAACACTGGGAAGTCGTAAATTCCGACGATTTATGAGCTGCGACAAACCCAATCAAATCTCAATTTTCAGGCCACGTCGGCTGCCTCCGTTTTCATTCACATAGGGGTGGCTCAATAACTGAACCATGGACCTGAAGGGCACAGGCCAAAACCCTCTACGTAAAGGCAATTTCCGGCAGAACTTGCCCGAATCAAAAATTCATGTCCTGTTTGTTTCAAATTGAACCAGTTAATGAAGTTATCACCACTGCATGCCCTTTGATCCAAACCCCAACGAAGAAATCCAGGTTCTTCCCCTTTCCCAACTGGTATCGTTTGGCGCGTGGCAAACCGAACTGCCGCATGATCGCGGTGAACATCTGTTGATTTGGGTGACGCGCGGCCAGGGGCGTATGTTGATGGATGGCAATCAACGCGGTTTCAGCACCCATAGCGCATTGTTCTTTCCCGCAAGATCGCTTTGGTCTGTGGAATTTGGCCGCCAATGCATCGGCCAGGCGCTTAAAATTCCGGTCTCCGCTCCGGTGGCAACCCCGGACAAACCCCTCCATCTAAAAATCTCTGATGCCCGAGAACAGGCGCGGCTAAACGCACTCCTGGAAGCCATGATGCAGGAACAGTCTGGCCACCCCGCGCTGTGGCGTCGGGCGCTGCAGTCCTATAGCGAACTGGTCAGCATTCAATTGCGGCGCCTGCCTCCATCCGGCCCGCTACCGCCAGAACGTCCATCCGCAGCCAGACGTCTGTCGCAATCCTATTGCCAACGCGTCAGCGAGTATTATGACGCCCGCGCCACAATGGCCGACCACGCTGCCGCCCTGAATGTGACTCCCACCCATCTGACCCGTGTCTGCAAAGCAGAAACCGGCAAAACAGCGGCAGCCTTGCTGACGGAGCGCCAGCTTTATGCCGCGCGTTGCTTGCTGGCCTTCTCCGATATGTCCATGCGGGATATCGCAGAGCAAATTGGCTTTGGCAGCCCCGCCTATTTCACCCGGTTCATTACCCAACACACCGGCCAAACGCCCAGTAGCTTGCGAAAATCCTCCCGCAAGCGCCTGTAAGCTCGCCCGAGGACCCCAGTTCCTTGGTCTCTTTTGTGTTTGGAATTTTCAAGTACCAAGCTTCCTACCCAAGAGAGGTCGCGATGACAGGTTCACCCTTGCTTATAAATTCCCGCCGCAGGAAGCCCTGCCTACCGACCCGACCTTTTGACCGACTCGCGAGGTGATTCACCTTTAAGGCGTGCGGAACTGGGCACTAGTGCCCAGTAATCTGGAAAGTCGGCCGAAATATTTCAAAGCCGACATCAAAAATGTCGCTTTTAACACCCTGATAGCCGATTCTATGCATTGACCTATTCCCGGAACTAGGGCCGAATGTGGGTATCAAAAGGCATCAAGCCACAACCGCACCATTTCCGGACCCGGGTCCGGAAACAATCTGGCAATGCCCAGATGGGGAACACATCCCCAGCGGTGCACCAAAGGGAGACCCGAATGACCCACGATTCCACAACAGATGTGACAACACACTGGGCCGCAAAAATGCATGCCCGCGAAGTGATCGAAGGCAAACTTGACCGCCGCGAATTCCTGGCCCGCGCCACTGGTCTGGGCGTTACTGCGGCTGCGGCTTATGGGCTGATCGGCCTGTCCGCGCCTGCTCAGGCAGCTGGACATGAACAGAAGGGCGGGACCCTGCGCATGCAGATGGAAGTCCGCGCGCTCAAAGATCCACGGACCTATGACTGGACCCAGATCGCGACCTTCACCGCCGGCTGGCTGGAATATCTGGTTGAATACAACAGCGACGGCTCCTTTGGCCCGATGCTTCTGGAAAGCTGGAGCGCCAATGACGACGCCACCGAATACACGCTGAATGTGCGCAAGGGTGTCAAATGGAACAACGGTGATGATTTCACCGCGGAGGACGTAGCCCGCAACATCACCGGCTGGTGTGACAAGAGCGTCGAAGGCAACTCGATGGCCGGCCGCATGGCGTCTCTCATTGACGAAGAAACCGGCATGGCCGCCGAGGGCGCGATCACCGTTGTCGACAGCCACACTGTCATGCTGAAGCCCCAGACCCCTGACATCACCATCATTCCCGGAATGGCCGACTATCCGGCAGCAATCACCCATGCCAGCCATGATGCGGCAACCATGCTCGATAACCCAATCGGCACCGGTTACATGCTGCCCGAAAGCATGGAAGTCGGCGTCAAGGGCGTCTTGGTACGCAACGAAGGCCATGAATGGTGGGGCTATGCCGCAGGCATGGGTGGCCATCTGGACCGCATCGAGTTCATCGACTACGGCACCGACCCGGCCGCCTTCCTGGCCGCCTTTGAGGCCGAAGAGATCGACATGAACTGGGAGTCGGTTGGTGAGTATGTGGACATCTTCGCTGGCATCGGTCTGACCCAGTCTGAAATTCCGTCTGGCTTTACCATTGTGATCCGCCCGAACCAGCTGGCCGAAGTTGACGGCAAAAAGCCCTATGCCGACAAACGCGTCCGTCAGGCGCTGGCTATGGCCGTGGACAACAATATCTGTCTGGAACTGGGCATGTCCGGCTACGGCATTCACGCAGACAACAGTCATGTTGGCCCGATGCACCCGGAATATGACCCCAGCGTCACCCGTCTCCCCTTTGACCCCGCCAAGGCAAAGGCCCTGATGGACGAAGCAGGCATGGGCGACTACGAGCATGAACTGTTGTCAATCGACGACGATTGGCGTCGCAACACCACCGATGCGGTGGCGGCGCAGCTGCGGGATGCAGGCATCAACGTCAAGCGGACAATCCTGCCGGGTTCCACCTTCTGGAATGATTGGGCGAAATACCCGTTCTCCTCGACCAACTGGAACCACCGCCCGCTGGGCACTCAGGTTCTGGCGCTGGCCTATCGCTCGGGTGAGGCCTGGAACGAAAGTGGTTTTGCCAATGCCGAGTTCGACTCGCTGCTGGCTGAGGCCAACTCGATTGCCGATGCGGACAAGCGCCGCGAAGTGATGGGCAAGCTGCAGGCCATCATGATTGAGGAAGGCGTCACTATCCAACCCTTCTGGCGTACCGCGATGCGTCACCACCGGGATAACCTGGTCGGTGTCGACAAACATATCGCGGATCTGCCGCAGATCTACAAATGGGCCCTAAAAGCCTAAGCTGATCTGACCGGGCCGCGCGGAAATCAATCGCGCGGCCCTGCTTTCTGCTGAACCCAAAACCCACAGCCAAAGACAGGGCGCATCCGCGCCCGATAAAAGCGCAGCGGCAACCTGGGCATCGCACAGGTGTAGAACCAAGCGCATAGCCACCAACGGGGGCATCCATGGGACTGTTTATCCTCAGACGCGTCGGGATCATGATCCTGACTGCTCTGTGTCTGACATTTGTCGTGTTCTTTATGACAAATCTCTATCCGAACCTAGAAAAACTCGCCAAAACCCAAGGCAACTTCCGCATGTCGGACGAAGCCGTTGCCAGCTGGTTGGAAAAAGGCGGTTACCTGCAATCCACGCCTAAGAAGTATCTGGAATGGGTTGGCCTTGCGCCCTCCTACCAGCATCAGGCCGAGGACGGAACCGTCACGGGCCGCTGCATCACCCCGGGCATGAAGCCTGAGGATGCGCCGCGGTTTTGTGGTATCCTGCAGGGCTACTGGGGGTACTCCTCCGTCTTTAAGGATGAGGTGAGCTCCATCATCGCAACCCGCCTGTCACTGACGGGGATTTTGATGTTCTGGGTGATGCTGGTGATGGTGCCTTCGGCGCTGATCCTGGGGGTTCTGGCCGGGATGAAAGAAGGCTCAGCCACCGACCGAACCCTGTCGACCGTTGCCATTACCACAACGGCGACGCCGGAATATGTCTCGGGTGTTTTGTTCATCGCCATTTTCTCATCCTCCGCCGTGGGGCTAAAATGGTTCAAGGGCACCGCAACCAGTGCGATGGAAAGCCCTAATCTGGAGAATTTCCTGCTGCCGGTGGTGACCATTGCCCTCTACGGCATGGGCTATATCGCCCGCATGACCCGCGCCTCGATGACCGAGGTAATGACGGCGCAATATATCCGCACTGCGCGCCTAAAGGGGGTGAGCTTTCCCAATATCGTGCTGAAACATGCCCTGCGCAATGCGCTGATCGCGCCCTTTACCGTGATCATGCTGCAATTTCCCTGGCTGCTAAATGGCGTGGTGATCGTCGAGACCCTGTTCAACTACAAGGGCTTTGGCTGGACGCTGGTACAGGCGGCGGGCAACAACGACATCGAATTGCTGCTGGGCGTTTCCGTAGTGTCCGTCCTTGTGGTTCTGATCACGCAGCTGATTTCCGACATCGGCTATGTCTTCTTGAACCCCCGCATTCGCATTTCATAACGGAAGGAGACAGATATGGATCCCCTCAGCTGGACCGGCAAAATCGCCTTCCTCGACCCTATTCTATTCATCGCGCTTGGGCTTCTTGGCCTCTCAGTCTTGGTCTGGATCGTGCTCAGTGCTGTGCTGCCAGAAAACCGCGCCATCAATGTCGCCGGCGGCAGCGCCAGCCTCAGCTCCGGCCCGCGTGAGCTGACAGCATTGGCAGTCAAGGCTGCCTTTTTAGCCACCACGGCCGTGATTGCCGCCTATCTGGTTCTCGGTGTCATCATGGGCACAGGTGCTGGCATCATCGGCGCAATAGCACAGCAGTTTATATCTGTCTGGATCGCCCTGGTGCTGCTTTTCACCCTGTCGATCACCTTCAAAAGACGCCTTGGTCTTTATGGCAAGTTGTTTGACAGTCCGATTGGCATGATCGGCTTTGCTCTGGTGATGTTCTGGGTCTTTACCGGCTTCTTTGGCGCAATGGACATGATCATTACCCATGACCCACTGACGCAGCTGTCAGGCCTCAAAAACAAAGTACCCGGGACCCCGTTACGCTCTCCCGAAGAGGGCGATTTTCACTGGTACCTCTTGGGTGGTGACAACCTGGCCCGCGATGTCTTTAGCCGTATGGTCAAAGGCGCCTGGGAGGTGGTGAAGATTGCGCCGCTGGCTACACTCTTTGCCTTTATGGTTGGCATTACTCTTGGCCTGCCTGCCGGGTATTTTGGCGGAAAGCTCGACACGTTCTTGTCCTTCCTGGCCAACCTGATCCTGGCCTTTCCGGTGATCCTGCTGTTCTACCTTCTGGTGACACCCGAGATCGTACTGACCGGCCTGCCGCAATATATGGCCATTGTGCTTTTTGCCTTTCCGCTGATCTTTTTCTATGTGCTGATCAATTCGCGTTTCCGCACCCAGCCTAAGAAGAACTTCCTTTGGCTGGCCATAGTTTTGCTGCCACTGCTGATCCTTTACCTGATGGTGATAAATGACCCCGGGTCCAAGGTGGATATCCTGCCTGTTGTCCTGGACTGGATCGACATTCCAGGCGGTATCCTGGTGGTTTTTGTGTCGGTGGTTTTTGTGAACTCGCCCACAGTGTTTCGTATCGTGCGCGGCCTCGCGTTGGATATCAGAACCCGGGACTATGTCGCAGCGGCCCAGACTCGCGGCGAACGCCCCTGGTACATCATGCTATGGGAAGTGCTGCCCAATGCACGTGGACCACTGATCGTCGATTTCTGTCTGCGCATCGGCTACACCACCATCCTGCTGGGAACCTTGGGCTTTTTTGGCCTTGGCCTGCCCCCGGAAAGCCCGGATTGGGGATCGACCATCAATGAAGGGCGCAAGCTTTTGTCGATCTATTTGCACCCTGCCCTGCCGCCTGCCTTTGCGCTGCTGAGCATGGTCTTGGGACTCAATCTTTTGGCAGATGGGCTCCGTGAAGAGAGCCTGAAGGACTAATCCAAACCTGTGGCACCGGGGGCCAGCCCCCGGACCCCCGGGATATTTGAGGCCAAATGAAAGCACGATCTTTCTGGGTCTCAACAGGGAGACAAAGTGATGAACAAACTGTCTGAGAATGATGGCCCGGTGCTGGAGATCGACAAGCTGTCGATTTCGTTTTTTACCCGGCTGCGGGAAATTCCGGCTGTGATGGATTTTTCCGTCTCGGTGCAACCTGGCGAAGCCGTGGGGCTGGTGGGGGAATCCGGGTGCGGTAAATCCACAGTGGCGCTGGGGGTAATGCAGGACCTTGGAAAAAACGGCCGCATTGTAGGTGGATCGATCAAGTTCAAAGGCCGCGATCTGGCGGAAATGAGCGCCGAAGAGCTGCGGGACATCCGCGGCAATGAGATTGCAATGATCTATCAAGAACCGATGGCCAGTCTCAACCCGGCGATGAAAATCGGGCGCCAGCTGATGGAAGTGCCGATGATCCATGAAGGCGTCAGTGAAAAACTCGCCTATGATCGCGCGCTGGAAGTGGTGACGGATGTGCGTCTGCCCGACCCTGAACGGATGCTGAACTCTTATCCGCACCAGTTGTCGGGGGGGCAGCAACAACGGATTGTCATTGCCATGGCCTTGATGTCCAAGCCCTCGCTGTTGATCCTGGATGAACCTACAACTGCGCTGGACGTGACTGTTGAGGCGGCGGTGGTGGAGTTGGTCAGGGATCTGGGCAAGAAATACGGCACCTCGATGCTGTTCATCAGCCATAACCTCGGCCTGATCCTGGAGACCTGTGACCGGCTCTGTGTGATGTATTCTGGTGAGGCAGTCGAGCGGGGCTCGATTGCGGATGTGTTTGATGAGATGCAACATCCCTATACGCAGGCGCTGTTTCGCTCGATCCCACTGCCCGGCGCCGATAAGAATGCCCACCCATTGGTGGCTATTCCCGGCAACTTCCCCCTGCCACATGAGCGGCCAGAGGGTTGCAATTTTGGCCCGCGCTGTGACTATTTTGAACCGGGGCGCTGTGATCAGGGCCAGATCGACATGGCGGATGTGGCGGGCAATGACCGTCATGCAACCCGCTGCCTACGTTATCAGGAAATCGATTGGAACGCCCCCATCACTGTTGGTGCGCAGACAGAAAAGACCGAACCTGGCGATGTGGTCCTGAAGATCGACAACCTCAAAAAATACTATGAGGTGGCTGCCAATGCGCTGTTTGGCGGTGGCACCAAGAAGGTGGTCAAGGCCAATGAGACCCTGAGCTTTGAAGCCCGAGAGTCCGAGACCCTGGCCATTGTCGGCGAGTCCGGCTGTGGCAAATCAACCTTTGCCAAGGTTCTGATGGGACTGGAAACCGCAACCGAGGGTGAAATCCTGCTGGATGGCCAGAACATCGAACAGACCGCCATTGAGGACCGCAATACCAGAACCGTTTCGGATGTGCAGATGGTGTTCCAGAACCCCTTTGATACGCTCAACCCGTCAATGACGGTGGGGCGTCAGATCATTCGGGCGCTGGAGATCTTTGACATCGGTGACAGTGACCAAGACCGCAAGCAGCGGATGCTTGAACTGCTGGATCTGGTGAAACTGCCACGTGCCTTTGCCGACCGGATGCCGCGCCAGCTCTCTGGTGGGCAAAAGCAGCGGGTGGGCATTGCTCGGGCCTTCTCCGGGGGAGCGCGGATTGTGGTCGCGGATGAGCCTGTCTCGGCTCTGGATGTGTCGGTGCAGGCAGCGGTCACCGATCTGCTGATGGAGATTCAGCGCACTGAAAAAACCACCCTGCTGTTTATCAGCCATGATCTGTCCATCGTGCGCTATCTCAGCGATCGGGTGATGGTGATGTATCTTGGCCATGTGGTTGAGCTGGGCGATACCGATCAGGTCTTCTCGCCGCCCTACCATCCCTATACCGAGGCGCTGCTGAGCGCGGTGCCAATTGCCGATACCTCAATCGAGAAGGAACATATCGTTCTGGAAGGCGATATTCCCTCGGCCATGAATCCGCCCTCTGGCTGCCCTTTCCAGACCCGGTGTCGTTGGAAGGGGGAGGTTCCAGGCGGGCTTTGTGACAGTGAGGTCCCCCCGACCCGCACCTTGGAGGCAGGCCACCAGATCAAATGTCATCTCAGCGATGAGGTCTTGCAGCGCATGCAGCCGGTGATCAAAATCGCAGCAGAATAAGCCATCACGATGGTCCGCTTGGTGGATCGAGCGGACCATCGATTACCTATTGCACCTCCTCCAAAAGATCTTCGTAGCGTTCATCCGTCAGGGTCTTGAGGAAAGCCACCAAAGCATCAACCCGCCGTGCTTCCAGCGCAGGCCCATGGGTCAGTTCCGGAACTGACAGGGTGCCAGGCACCGGAGCTGCGCCCCAGGGCTGCCCGGTTTCCGGGTTGATCTGTGCGGCCTCGGCCTTGCTGTTGTAGCGATTGTAGAACAACACCACGGTGCGCAGATCCTGAAACACCCCATTGTGCATGTATGGGCCGGTGACCGCGACATTGCGCAGGGTCGGCGTGCGGAACTTGCCGCGCTGCGCTGGGTCTGTGACCTGCGGATTGGCCAATAGGCCATCATCGACAAAATCAGACGGCATCCCCGCCTCGGCAATGGTCGCAGGATTTCGCGGCACCCCGATGTTGTGGTAGCTGTAATCGCTAAAGGTCTCTTGCGCGTCTATGGGACTGCTGCGCAGCTGGTGGCATTGATTGCAATTGGTGAACTGCTCTGAAAAGAACAGCGTGCGACCGAGCTCCTCCTCCTTGGAAAACTCTGCCTTTCCAGCCAGGTAGAGATCATACTTACTGCTAAAGGGCGCAAATTCTTCGCCGCGTTCAAAGGCGGCAATCGCCTGTGTCATTGCGATAAAACCGGCCTCATCATCCTGCAGAACGGTCGGAGAGAAGAGCCTTGCAAAAGCCTCCGTATAGTCTGGGTTCTCACCCAGGCGTTGAACCAGTGTCGCCTTGTCCGGTATACCCATCTCAATTGGGTTTACCGGCGGGCCACCCGCTTGATCTTCCAGGCTGTTTGCTCTGCCATCCCAGAACAGCCCACCAATCCACATACCATCTGAGTTTTGGTGAAAGGGCGGGATAAAGGCCGCATAAGAGGCGGTAGGCGCATTGCGATTGCCCAGGGATACGCCATCGTCCCCCAGGGAAAAGGCACCATCAGCGGAGCGCCGTGGATCGCTGAACCCCAGATCCGGTGTATGACAGTTGGCGCAGGACTGGCTGCGGTTCATCGACAGATTTTCGTCGTGAAACAGTGCCTCACCCAGGAGTTCCAACGACAAGGGCCCAGCCTGCGTCGGCCCCGTAGTGGTAAAAACCGCTACAGCGCACAGGCTGGAAAGCATCAATCGGGTTGGGTTAGGTAACTGCATCATGGGCTCCGGGAAAAACGGCTGTGCCTGTAAATCCCGGAAACCCATAATGTGAACCTTGATCTGGCGCAATTCCTGATTAAAAAAATCAAGAATATCCCCCCACTCCCACAGCAGATGAGAACGTTAGCCCCAATCCAAGGTCAAAGTGGTCAACTCAGCAGCAGGACCACGATCATCAGGAGGTTCATCGGAGCAAATTGCATCAGCCAGGGATGTCTACGGCTGCGCAGCGCAGCATAGATCGCCAGGGTAACCGAAAATGTGAGACCAAACAGAGACAACCCGCCCCCGATCAGTCCCACCATACCAGTATCCGGCCCCCAGGGGGAATCAACAAGTGTCATCCCCTTGAGGCCAAAGCCAATGCAAATTCCCGAAATAGCACCCAACAGAGTTGCTCCGACACTGCGGGCCTTTGCCAGGCCATGCTGTCCCCCCAGGACGCTATCAATCACTTCTTGTGACGGGACCGCTCCGGGTACCCATTGAATGCGTTCGAGCCTGTCGTCAAAGCTTCTGCTGGTCACGTGAATTCCTCCTGAAATCGCAGGCAACTTCATAAAATATTAAGGCTGATTAAAGGCAAAGTAGGGTGGTTAACAAGGCATTAAGGAAACTTACTGTTTCCTTAATCAAGATGTAGCAAAACCCCGCACATCGCATCCCACAGCAGAATCTTCTAATAGTTTTAGCGGAGAAACAGCACGGTCAATCAACACAGTCCAGGGACCGCAAAAACCATAAGCTGTGCCCTTGCAGACTCAGCTGCCCCAGATTTTGGCCACGTAGTTCTGGGTTTCTTCATAGGGGGGCACACCGCCATATTTGCGAACGGCCTGCGGCCCGGCATTATAGGCCGCTAGTGCCAGACGCCAGGATCCGAATTTGCGGAACTGTTTGGACAAGTAACGCGCGCCGCCTTCCAGGTTTTGTTTTGGAATGGTGGGATCCACCCCAAGCCGCCGTGCCGTGGCAGGCATCAATTGCGCCAATCCCAGCGCGCCTTTGTGAGACTCTGCATTTGGGTTCCAATTGCTCTCTTGCTGCACCAGGCGCAGGAACAGGTCTTCGGGCACCCCATGTTTGCGTGCTGCTTGGCGTGCCATGGTGAGATATTCGCCACGGTATTTCCCGGTGTAGCGCGGACTGACGGAGGAAACACTGGGAAGAGTATCTGGACGCAGGCGTGCCGAGTCTTCGTATTGCTGCGCAGCCCGGGTATCCAGTATTCGTGTATGAGCTGAAAACAGATCACGCCTGCTCTTGGTGCTGAACATATCGGCCTGCACGGATGTTGCACAGATGAGACCGAGCCCAAGACAGCCGCCAATACTCCCAATTGTCACTGACCGCATAACGCCCCTCACCCCGTACCCCGACTGAATTCTGGCCAGACTATAGCCAGATTTGCATCAAATGAAAGCAAACAGGATCACACAGGCTATTACAAAACCACCCACCGGCAAATCTATGCCAGTTTCCCTGTGCAGCCCTCTTAACAAACCCGACATAGTGCAGAGGCAGGGCCACAGCTAGGCCGAGACAATCTGACCAGAGGAGAGCTTTCCTCGCCGCGCGCAGGTCTATACTGTAGCCGCAACCCAGCGGCTGGGATTCGGCTAAAGCCGCCCTGACCCGCGCTCACATAACCAAAGATAAGAATAAGGACGGACCCCTATGGCCGGCTCAGTCAACAAAGTCATCCTCATCGGCAACCTGGGACGCGACCCGGAAGTTCGGTCGTTTCAAAACGGTGGCAAGGTCTGCAACCTGCGCATTGCGACCTCGGAAAACTGGAAAGATCGCAACTCGGGCGAGCGCCGCGAACGCACCGAATGGCATTCGGTTGCGATTTTCAGCGAGGGCCTGGTCCGTGTTGCTGAGCAATATCTGCGCAAGGGCTCCAAAGTCTATATCGAAGGCCAGCTGCAGACACGCAAATGGCAGGATCAAAGCGGCAATGACCGTTATTCCACCGAAGTTGTTCTGCAGGGCTTTGGCTCCACGCTGACCATGCTCGATGGTCGCGGTGAAGGCGGCGGCGCTGGTGGCGGAGGCGGCTTCGGTGGCGGCCAAGACAGTGGCTACGGCGGTGGTGCTGGTGGGGGCTATGACAGTGGCTCGCAACAGGGCGGCGGCTTTGGTGGCGGCAACAGCGGCCCCTCGCACAACATCGACGACGACGAGATTCCGTTTTGAGGGTAACAAACTTCTAAATCGTAGATTTTTGAACGATAACTACCTGTAAGAAAATGATAACCTCATCATAGATGTATATTTTTGAGGTTGACAAAATCACGTTATTCCGGAACCAATCAATTATGTAGATTTTTGATTGGTTTCGGATCAGGTGCTCATAGAGCGGAATTCTATTCTCACCAGTGGCGAACGGTTCAGCTACCTCGAAGCTGAGAGCCGCTTGCCTGACTATTGGTCGACACTCTTTGTCACCGTTGAGCTACGCTCCAAGCTTTCCCAGAATACCATTTTGAGTATACTAGGCGCCCTGCGACACTTGAAGCTTTGGGAAGATACTAACCTATGACAGCTTTCAAAGCTTCATATCCGCTCGTGGTAAATAAAGCTCGGTTATCCATTCGCTGAAGAGGACCTTCGACCCGAAAAACATCTCGCAAAACCCAAACAGGGAAACAAACGGCGTCCCCTCAATTCGGAGAAGGTGTGTTCTGTACGTCGCATCTTGAACCTTTCCTTGCTTAAGCGTTTGCTCGAAGCGCTTTCTCCGATCATCTCCTTCGTACACATTAATTGCCAAATCGAGATGCTGCATGGTAACTTCGCTCAACGGGGTGCCTACTGGATCACGCGTATCGAGGTGAATACAGCGTCCGATCATTAACCCGTTTGGATCGTCTTCTCTGGGTAACTCCTCGATGAGCATCGAAAGATAGTTTTCATCACGTCTTTGAACATGAACTTCCAAGCGACGAAGGTGCTTAACATTATACTCCCAATATTCTCTCACCCCTTCCTTCGGTGCACGTTTCAGAAGCTGATAGACAGCACAATCTTTCATGTTTTTGCGCAAGCTGAAATCGCTTAGCCATCGGGGGTTTGCAGGCACCATTGTCGCCTCCATCAGCATTTGAGGCGGCAGAGTCGTGAAGTAGGCGTTTGCGTCACACCGAACATAGGTGGGCGCTGAAGGCCAATGCTGCTTAGTCCAATTGACAATGGCAGGTTTGAGGTTTGGGCACAGTTTCGTGAAACCGGTTCCCACTTTATAAACTTCACTCCCCGAAACAGATTCGATAGCGCCCAAATCAATGAGATTGAGCCACCCCACTTGAGTTGAGCAGCCCCACTTGAGTGGTCCAAATTGAAAGTTAGTGCATGGTTGGCCTTTGGTCCATCGGGACGATGGTCTCTGGCGCAGGTGGGCGGTAGCCCAGAGCACTGTGGGGTCGTTTGGTGTTGTAGTGTTTTCTCCAGCTTTCGATAATGATCTGGGCCTCTCGTAACGAATAGAAGATTTCACCGTTCAGCAATTCATCCCTCATTCGCCCATTGAAGCTTTCGCAGTATCCGTTCTCCCATGGCGATCCAGGCTCGATGTATGCGGCCTTGGCCCCGACAGCCTTGATCCAGCCTCTGACGGCCTCAGCAATGAACTCAGGGCCATTATCTGATCGGATGTAAGAGGGCACGCCTCGCAGAATGAACAGATCCGTCAGAGCATCAATGACTTCGTTCGCGTTCAGCTTCCGCTTCACCCGGATCGCAAGACATTCCCGGCTGTGTTCGTCCAGAATGTTCAATGTCCTGAAAGCCCTGCCATCATCTGTTCGGTGATGCACGAAATCGTACGACCAGACGTGATTACGATATTCGGGACGAAGCCGGACACACGAACCGTCGTTGAGCCAGAGCCGTCCTTTCTTTTGCTGTTTCACAGGCACTTTGAGCCCCTCGCGTTTCCACAAACGTTCGACACGTTTGTCATTCACCTGCCAGCCAGCGTCTCGCAGTAAGGCAGCAATCCGGCGATAGCCATATCGCCCGTACTGACGCGTCAGCTCGATCATATCAGCTACCAGGTGTTCCTCGTCGGCACGCCCCTGTGGCAATCGCCGTTGTGTGGACCGGTGTTGGCCCAGGACACGGCAAACGCGACGCTCGGAAACCTTCATCTTGCTGCGAATGAGGTCGATGCAGGCACGGCGGCGCGAGGGGCTCAGAAGTTTCCCTTTGCGGCCTCGGACAGGATCAATTTGTCCAGCGTCAGGTCCGTTACCGCCCTGCGCAGGCGCTCGTTTTCCTTCTGGAGCCGCTTCAGTTCCTTAAGCTGCTCTGTGCCCATTCCGCTGTACTTCTTCTTCCAGCGGTAATAGGTTTGCTCCGTCACGCCGATCTGACGGATTGCATCAATCCGGGGCATCCCTTGCCCCATCAACACTTCAACCTGCCGTAACTTCACGACAATCTCTTCGGGCTTCGGTCTCTTAATAGCCATCTATGGTCCTCCGCTTTTCTAAACATAGGGGCGGACCACTTCATTGGGGGAGGCTCAGAGACGCAACCGGAAAACGGAATGCAGCAGTTCAAGCCAGAGCCAAAGAACGAGCAGAAAAGGTCGCTGGAATCATCTTGCCCCTGCGGAGACAAGGAGCATCTCTGCGGAGTATTGCGGCTGCTTTGAACAGGTCGGGTGTTGTTACGGCAAGGGGAGGGAAATGGCAGGCCTCGCAAGTCCAGCGCACCCTAAAGCGGCTATGCCCGGACTTTGACTTAGGATCAGACCACAGTGTTTGAGAGGAGCAGCAACGAGGCATCAGGGGTGCCAACCTACTGCTAAGGCCGAGAGCAGTGAAATGCTGGCTCTGCACAAAGAGGGTTCCGGAGCTACAGAGGTTGCCAAGCGCATTGGGATTGGCCGGGCAAGCGTGTATCGGATCATCAGGGCGAATTAGGCCGCTAGCATCTGTTTTTTTAGGTTTTCAAGCTGTTGTGAATTTGAGGGGCAAATAGGTTGCACCTATAGAAGTAGCTACCGTTTTCTGTGCTCCACCTCTGCTGAGTTAGGTTGCACCTAAAGATGGAAGAGCATCTAAACTCTAAACTCAACAGGAACAGTCTGATGAAAAAATGTAAAATAACGGCCTTGGCCGAAGGACGATACGTGGCTTTCACCGATGGAAGCTGCAAGGGCAATCCTGGACCCGGTGGAGCTGCTGTTTGGCTCTACGTACCTAATGGCAAGCCGATTGAACATAGCAGGAAAAGCCTAAGCACCACGAACCATATTGCAGATATGACGGCGGTCATTGACGCTCTAGAAATGACCCCTGAGGGTGAATCTGTTTTGATCGTTCTTGAGAGCGAGTACATCAAGGATGGATTTGAGCTATACCTCGAAGGTTGGCTGCAACGGGGATGGCGTAAATCGAATGGGAAGAAGGTAGCAAATTGTGAACTATGGAAGAGAATTCACTCCCTCGCCGCAGAGCGCCATGTAACGTTCTACAAGATCTCAGCCAACTCCAATGACCCGGACAAAATACGTGTTGATGCGCTGGCGAAGGAAGCCGCTGAGAAGGCCGCTAAGAGGGCGTATCATGCTCCGAAGGGGCGCGGGTGATGAGTTGCCCTGCAGAAGCACCCAGTGCCGCCATAGAGCGCCTGAGGGCTGAAAGGGAGGCAAGTCCTCTCCAATCTGGAAAGAGCCCCCGAAAGCTACCTCTGAGTGCTATCCATGTTGAACCCCTCGCTTTCCAAGTGAGATCTGACGGGCTCGACGTTGAGCGAGTAAAAGAGATCGCGGGAGGCCTTGACGGGTCAAATCTTGACGAGACCGTGCACGTTTGGTGGTCAGGCAAGCGTTGGATTGTGATCGACGGTCACCACCGCCATGCTGCGTATTCCTTAAAGCAAGAGCAATCAGGGAAGACCTTGGCGGTTCCTGTGGTGGCTCACCCTGATATTTCCCTTGGGGACGCCATTGGGATGGCCGGTCGGTTAAACAACCGAGAAAAGGTCAAGATCAGCAAGGCTGAGATGCTCAACAATGCTTGGCGAATGGTCTGCTTGGGGGAGGGATCAATCAAGCAGCAGAGCGAATGTTCAGGTGTTGGAAAGTCCACCATAAGCAATATGCGGCAGGCAAAGGAGTTTTTGGCCACTTGGGGTATGACACCCAGCTCTATGATCGACGCCGGATGGGAGCAGTGCCGTACTTTCTGGAAGGGGAAGTCCCAGCGAGATCATGGGCCTGATGCCCTAGAGCTGATGGCTCAGAGTCTTGCGAAGGAACTCGCGGAGTTAAAGGTCACAAGCATTCTCAAGTCGCCAGATGTTCTTGCTAGAGCGCTGGAGATTATGTCCCCTGCGTTGCTCAGCAGGTTGCTTGAAAGCGAGCCTTTCTGGACTGCGTTGAATGTCACTGGCCGGGCAATACTGGAGGAAGCCGATGCCGAAGAAGTCGAGGAAGGCGGCCTGAGTTTTGAAGGTGTTGAAGATTTCTAGATGATGATCAATGATGTTCGGCCTAAGGGCCTTACTGTGGACCCTTAGGCAAAGCTTGCAAGCTACCCATAAGATAGGGGTACCCAAATGGGGAGGGTGACCCAGCGCTAGAGCTTGCCAGAGACTGGTAGAGGGCAAGGAAAGGTCTAGCCTGCATGCAGTAGAAGGTGGCCAAGATCGCTTCTCACAGACCCTTGGGTTGAGCCAAAATGGTCGCTTCACGTCACCGGAAGGAGACGCTACATACTTGGTATGGCATTTTTGTATTTAGACGACAGTAAGCACCATCGCTATGGGTTTTCTCTGGCAGCCTTTGTTATTTGCGAGTCTGACCCGACTGAAGAAGTGGAAGAGATTTTTCGGAAGTATGGCTTCGACCCGACTATGTTCGAGTTCAAGTCATCTGCGAAGATGAAAAATAATACTGATCTTCAGATGCTCCGCAGAAGGCTGAAAACCTACATTCATAGGAACTGCAAAATTTCTGTGTGTGTCGTCCAAGGTGACAAACGGTTGGGGCCTGCTGCATTGAAACTTCTAAAGAGTTCCCTCACTCACCCATGGCTAGAGGGAAAGGAACATCAGGTCTTTTTTGATGAAGGTTTGTTTCCTTCGACGAATGGGGCAGAAGCGTTGGCCAAAGAGGACGATTCATTAGGTAACTGCGAGTTTCATTTTGAACAGGATTCCCGAAGCATCTTGGGGATTCAATTGGCCGACACTGTTGCCCATACGTGCAGTACGATGCTGTTGGAGACTCTTGGGCACATCTCAAAGAAAGTCGTGCTCCGTACTCCTGGTGACAGTCTGTATGATGGCCTCGAGGTAGAGCTGGGTTTCGAGATGTGGGCAGAAATACGTTATGCCTTTCTCAGTCAAAACAAACCAAACCCCAAGGATGATTTTGAATTCGCAACTGTCGATGTCTACCCTTGGGGGCTGCTCATCGATGACAGTGTCAGTGAGCGGGTTGCATCCGCTGCAATGGAGCGTTTTGGAGAAAACTATGTGGGCTGCATCCATTGATGAGCTCAAAGCAGTCGATCTGTTTGATGCCATACGGAACAATGCAGTTTAACCCGCGTTGTAGTTCTGTTTCTACTTCAATAAGCCAACTACACATTCGCCTACACATTTTTGAAAGCTGCTGATAATAACCATTTGAAAACAATGACTAGGCGTGTGGTTGGTGGCCGTGTGGGGGCACCATTTATCATTGAAATCGCAGTACTTTCATGGTGTTAGTGGCTATACCACTACACAAACGCTACACATTCTGTGGTGGCGCACATGAGGATTGCCTTGGATCTACCGCATCTCAAACCCGCTACAGCAACAGCAAATGCCAAATATCGTAGGCGTGTCCCTGAAGATCTCCGAGGCGTTTTTGGGAAAAATGCTGTGGAGTGGTCTCTTGGTACAAAAGATCCCGCCGAAATCTATGAAGCTTGGAAGATTGCTCACGCCAAGTATGAAGCAATGGCTGGTAGACGCTCAAAGGTTTCCACCGAACAAATCAGATGGGAGATCGCTCAGAAGGCAGCAATTGAGCATGGTCTTGCAACCCCTCGTGACAAACGCATTGGGCCCGTTGATTTAGAGCTTGAGCAAGGAAAGTATCAGGACTTCACCGATGCAGTCCGCAAGGAAGCCGAGAAACTGTCATCTCAGCAATTGGGAGCAAAGTTCGCTAACAATCCAGCTCCCTCAAGTTTTGACGTGCTCTTGGAGGCGCAGCTCAAAGGCATAGAGCGCCCTCCAGTGAGTCTATTTCCTGAATTTTGCCATAGCGATTAGTTCTTCTGACATATCGATCCAGTCCAAAAACTGATCCGAGTTCTTGCAGTCACTACTGAACTTACTGGAAATAGGTGTAGTTGATGAACCCGAGAATTGCAGCGACACTTAGGAAAACAGATGCAAACACCACAGGTGCAATAAGGCCACCAAGAAAACCGAAGCGCTCACACCAAATCAACACTGAGGTGACGCTGCCTCTCCCTTCCTTTTCAAGCTTGACCTCGACAGCATCTCCTCCCTTGGCTACTGGGTTCATCCAATGTCTAAGGCACTCCGGCCCCCAGACCAGAACTACGGTCACAACGGCACCGGCATAGAGAGAAATGGATAGAGTGCTGTTGTAGACTGAGTTGTGAAAGAAAACGAAATACCAAAACCCCAGCACGGCCCATGCTATCGCCAAACCATTTCCAACTGAAAACGCCGGGACTATGTTGATCTTCCTGCCGCAATTCTGACAGAGATACCCGACTACAGTGTTATAGGGATCCCTTTTACGCGACACCGGAAGCAGTGTCGGTTTTTTGCATGATCCACATATTCTTGTTTTGACCATCTTGCTGCGTCCTCACACCCGCTCTAGCGGGCATTGTTTTTGTTGATGATTCAACTGTGCTTAGTGACAATACTCTTCCATAAAAAAAGTACGTCATCAAAACCGTCCATTGAATCGCCGAATATCACCTCACCTGATTGCGTGGAGGCGCGCAGGCCGATTGCGTTTTCAAGTGCAAGCGACAAGTCCTCGTCCAGAGGTATTGCTCCGATCAAAACGTCCTTGCCTTGATAGGTGCTATAAGTCGTCGCAACAGCAAAGTCCTGTGGTTCACCACCAAAATTCAAAAAGCGAAGCACGGTTAATGCTCCTGGGGTTTTGGCGGTATCGGGCACTGCTAGAACTTCGAGACGAAACTCCACAGGATCCTTTAGGGAACAGCCTATCGTAAACTCATACCCGGCTGCGTTTGCCCTGAAATACACTCCATCGTCATATTCGAGACGATCCAGTTGAGCCGCCGATCCGGCAATAGGCCACAGAAGGGCTGCTGTGCATAGAGTGCGGATTGGTTTCATTTCGAGGGTCCTCTCTGAACCGAAGGCGATGCGCTGGAATTCGTTGGCACGGGCAGGAAACTGAATTCTCTCAACAAAAAGTGGTTCCTGAATGGGTAGCAAGCGCCTGAAAGAAAGCCATGAAATGAACTTTCATGGCCCCGTTCATTCAGCTGTCCTTGTAGTGCTAATACCAATTCAAAGGGCGACGGGAGGATCAGGGTAAACGTCTGTTTGAAAGGCGGCTCACCGCAAAGACATCGAAACGAACGGCTGAAGCGGTGATGGCTGACCTCCGCCTGGGCTGTGAAGGTTTTGCCCCCTTCATGTGATGTACAGGTCTCCGGTGGCATAAAAATTTAGTCCCAGCTGATCCTATTACTGATATGGACTTACAAAACGAGCCGCGAGGGAGGAATGATCAGATCGATGCGAACACTCCTCCTCGTGGCCAATCTTTGTTAAGGCGGAGCGATCAAAAAAGCGTGCCGTGCAGGTGTTCATAGCGACCCCAAGCACAATAATACCAGCGTTTGTTACCGGGCGCGTCGGTGTTCGCGTAAACATACCCGCCGTTCGAATCCATACGCGCTTTCATGTTGTTAAACATCTTCCAACTGTTGCTGTCAGCTAAGTAGTAGGTTGTGCTGCAGATCTTGATGCGGAATTCCCCGCCGCTTGGATTCAGCGAAATCGAATTTGTTCCATCACTTATGGCTGGGTGCCCTGTCACTTCAAAGCCAAAGGCCAAGGTGGCTGAGGATGCTAGGGCTGCTGCCAAGGAGAGTGTCTTAAGGTGTTTCACGCTGATGCTCCGATCTTCAGGGCTGTTGCCGCAATTTTGTTTTTCTGGCGGTGCTTTCGTCTCGTCCAGAATCGCCACACCCAGAATAACAATCGGCCAATCGGCGTTCTATCGGTCATCTGTACTATACCGCCGCCAAACTGACGTACCAAGCGACAGGATCCATTGAGCTCAGATCGCGCGTTGCACTTGCTCTCGGGGAGAATGTGAGGGGTTCTCAGCCAATAGGGGCGATATGCACTCGAAATTCGTTGCCAATCCGATAGACCATCACATGCAACAGAGTACCTTCTCTCATGGCGTTGCGCGACACTACGTCAATACGGTCGTACAGGATCGACGGATCCGTCGAGTCAGCCCCGCAAAAACTGGTCAATGTCAGTGTTCGAAAGGACATATTTTCTGACTAATGCATCGGCATATCACAGGGTTGCCCCACAGACTTCTTGCGCAGCGGGGTTTAGTGCGTGAAGTTACACCACCAGCGCCAAAGGAGACTGCGCCATGATGATCTATGGACTGAACACTTGTGCTACAAGCAAGAAAGCCTTCAAGGCGTTAGAGGCCGCGGGCAAGAATATCAGTTTTCGCGATGTCAGAGCAGAGCCTTTGAACGAGGAAGAGCTTTCTGAATTGATCGCTGAATTTGGTGATCGTCTGGTTGATCGAAAGTCAAATGATTGGCGCGGGCTCAGCGATTGGTTGAAGCATTCGGAAGCGGAAGACCAGCTCGCTGCCAAGCCCAAACTGATGGTGCGTCCGGTGATCTGCGACGGCGATACCTATTATCTCGGCTGGGACGCCGCGGTACAAGCGGCTTTGCTTCCAGAGTAACGCAGTTCTTTAGTTTAGTCGGTAGTCACAGAGATGCTTTGCGCCTGCGTAACTCCGATCCAAATCGGTCTGAAAAAATCCTAAGAAGTTCGGTCTCAAGTTTTCTCTTGGAGATCGGATGATCATGTAGGATGGCAAAGTGTCCAATAGCGCCGCCAGTATGATCGCTAATTCTGACCCCAAGGTATGAATCCAACCCTTCGGTCCTAAATTGGAGCTGAGTGGGGAACGCATCCGCTAGCCCAGACGAGACTTTGAACTCTTGGGCCGTTTTCAGATTTGCGCAAGGGCTCCCTTCGTAAGGGACAGTCTTACCCTCTAGGTCGGGAATAAGATTGCCCCCATTACAATAAGCTAGGATGCAAAAATCCTGCTCATTGGCCTCGGCACACTCTGCTAGGAACACTGTGCGGGCATTAAGAGCAATTTGCATTTGTTGGGCGATAAGGCGAAAGACCGCTGATGTTTCGAGTTCATCGCTGCCCCTAGCTAATGCGGACAGAATTCGCATGGTTTGCAGGTTTTCAAGCTCACTTGCCAATCGCGCAGAGAAGTCTTTGATGGTGTCGGAGATCTGGCTGGTTTCTTCACTCGATATCTTATGCCTCCAAGCCAATTGAACAAGGCCGACAACTTCACTTTCACTGCTTAATAGGGGAATCCCTAAGTAACTTTCGATGCCATACTTGATGAAGAAATCATCTTTCGGGTAGGCGGTGCGAACGCCCTGGTGGATGATGACATCATGTGCGCAGTTGATGACTTCAAAGCAGGGAGTAACGCAAGCTTCATATTCGAAGTCTTCCAAAGAACCACCATCAAGACCACCCGCTAGTACATGAATTCTGTCCTCTTCCATCACTCGTAGCTCGCTGATTGCAACCATGTCAGCTTCAATAGCATCTTGCAAAATTTCAACAAATGATCTGAGAAAATCCCGACCAACGGTGCTGGATAGGGTTTCCAAATCCCTGTACTTGTTTTGGCTGAAGGGCTCCAACGAACCTGGATCAATCTCACCTTGGTTGTCCAAATCAAAACCTCGATTTATTTGATGGTAACAGTGCCACTCCATGCATGCAGGGCCAGTTGTATGACAGCAAATTTGGTTAAAAGTTGAAGACTGCTTTTTCACCCTTCATTCGTCAAGTTTTATTGCTGCTTTGGGATCTTGACTGGCCTTAGTTTTCTGCGCTGCACAATCGCCATGCCTTTGGCAAGGACGCTGCCAGCGCATAGCTTCCGCCGGAACCGAGTGCAGTATTAGAGATCCAACGCCAGGGTGGCTCAATCTCCCAACTGCGAGATTGGTGTGAACAGAACTTTGCGCTTCATGCCCATAGCCTTTGTCTTAGGGAGATCTCTTGAAGATATAAACCAAGCTGCTCGCTCCAAGAATCATACTTGAAAGTATGATAAGTATTGACGAGGGCACCGTGCACCAATAGTCATACTCCAAAGTATGATTTATTGTACCATGCAAGGAAACGCCCCTGCCGGTACTAAGGAGCCAGAACATGACCGACACCACCCCTGTTGAAACTGCCCGAAACATCCGGCTCAAGGGGCTAGGAATAGCGCTTTTGGGCGCGCTATTGATGAGCCTAGATCCGGTTTTCATCCGATTTTCTGGCGTAAGCGAGCTCGAAACATCATTTTTGTTCGGCCTTTTTACCGCCATTTCAATGTCCGTAGTCATTCAGCTCAACGACAGACGGGGGCTGGTCAAAGTTCTGCGCGACAGTGGCTGGCCTTTGCTTGTCGCGGGTTTCTTGATGCTGGGAAGTGCCAGCGGCCTCGTGTTCGCCATCAAGAATACTTCTATTGCGAACACCTTTTTGATCTTCAGTGCCACACCGGCAATTGCAGCAGCATTCAGCTGGCTGTTTCTGAAGGAAAAGGTGACCCGGCAAACGCTGCTTGCTATTGTAGGTGTGTTTATCGGCATCGCGATTGTTGTGTCCGGATCTGCCGGATCAGGCAACTGGCTGGGAGATCTGCTGGCGGTCTTTGCTGTCTCCTGTCTTGCCCTGATGATGACCCTCTTGCGTAAGTTTCCTGAGGTTAGCCGCATGGGCGCAGTAGGGTTTGGCGGGTTCCTTCTTGCAGTGGTGATGTTTTTCTTCACAGAGCCAGCAACGTTCAGCGCCAATACATGGTTGATCATGGGGGCAATGGGCCTGTTTACAGCGCCTTTTGGCCGCGTCATGTCCATGGTTGCGACGCGCTATGCCACAGCGACGGAAGTGTCGATGACACTCATGCTGGAATCCGTATTGGCTCCGGTCTGGGCCTATTTGTTCTTCACTGAGGTTCCAGGGATCAACAGCATCCTTGGCGGCGCGGTCATCCTGATCACGATCCTGGCCTATACCCTGTATCTAACCAAAGAAGACAGCTGAGCGCGCAAACCGCAAAGCCTTTTCCGCATCCCCAAACACGCGAGGTATCCATGACCAAGTTGGAAATCGTGGGCTATGACTTTTGCCCATTCCTGCAGCCCTGCATCATATCCCTGTTTGAAAAACAGATTGAATTCACCGTCACCTATATCGAACCGCATAATAAGCCCGAATGGGTTCGGGAGTGTTCACCCCAAGGAGCTACTCCCTTTCTGTTGGCTGACGGAAAGGTGCTCTTTGAATCGGCTATCATGAATGACTTCATTGATGAGGTGACCCCAGGCAGCCTGTATCCGCAGGATGCCTTTCTGAAAGCCCAGAACCGACTATGGATCAATCACAGCTATGATCTTCTGGATCACATCTATGAAATCAAAACTGCGTTAGATCCCGTTTCGGTTGAAGTCGAAAAAGAGAAGCTTTGCACCAAACTGCGGGCTTTGGGAGGGATCCTTGGGGATCGGTCGTTCTTTAATGGCGAAAAGTTCAGCCTGGTAGATGCTGCCTATGCGCCAGTCTTCAGGTCGATCACGCTGCTTGATCAGCATTTCGCGACGGGCATTCTGGCTGACTTGCCTGTGGTCAAGCAATGGGCTGAAAATGTGCTCAGCCGCCCGTCGGTGCAAGGCTCAATCCTCGACACTTATGAAGAAACCTCGCTTGCCAAAATCGCCCAAAGCGGATCGGCGATCGCTCGACGGTGGGCGAACCAGCTGTCCGAGTAGCACTTGCTCACTCTCGTTGATGATCCGCAAGCACCAGTCGGGTCGCGGAAACTGCCAGTTGGGCGATCTCTGGATCGCCCGGTCGGCCCAAGCCAAGCAAGACATCCTCCCTGTAGGCCAAAAGCATCGAGATCCATAGGCGTATGGATTCACTAGGGTGTTCAACGCCCAATCGTTCACTGAAGAACTTTGTCAGTACGGCATTGGTTTCATCCGGGGCTGCTGCGAAAAAGGTCGTGACGATTTCTGGAGATTTGCCACTTTCCGCCACCAGCAGCCTTAAGATGTTTAAAGGTTCGTCTTCTAGGTGCCAACGGATGAAACCCTCAGCAAACCGAAGCAGGGCCTCATTGGTATCGGGATGATCCAAATGCCGCGAAAAATCGGCGCCACTCATTTGCCCAATCCATCTTACTGTCGCTTCGAACAGGTCGGTCTTTGATGGGAAATATCGATAGACTGTTTGCTTGGTGACGTTTGAAAGGGAAGCAATTCTATCCATGTTGGCGGCTTCAAATCCGGCCGACAAGAATTCTTCTCGCGCAGCATCCAGTATGGCGACACGCTTTGCCTCTTTTCTTTCTTCCATAGTTCCCATGGTCAGACAGCCAGCCTCAAAGTTTTCACTCTTACGCAGAGTGAATACTCTGGCTATGGATCAAGAACAAGAAGATCATACTTTCCGGTGTGATTTATGCAGGGGCAGAGGTAGCATGACAGCCAAAAGAGACAGCTGGAGCGACCCCAATCTCACAATTTTGCCCATCTCCTGGCAAGTCTATAGCGGAACCACGGAGGTCTTTTTTCTTGGAACCCTGTGTTTGTCATTTGGACGCCTTGGGCTGACTGCAGTAGTCCGCAACCGGGACTGATTGGCGCCACCCGACGCGACTAAGACTTACGTGCAACAATATAGCGGCTTGTAAACATCCCAACTTTGTCCGTTGTCTCAATGATCTCGAAACCTGCGTCGTTCATTTTTCGCTCAAGGGTTTCCGCAGTTATAAAATCAACAAACGGGGCCTTTCCAATGGCCTGCATAACAGGGATCGCAACTTTACTAATCATTGTGTATTTGAAGCYTCGATGCTCTGGGGCACAAACGGTTTTTGAGATGAAAAGGCCACCCGRTTTTATCAGTGAAGATATGTATTCAAGCGCGCTATCGAGCTCTGGCAGAAGGTGAAGTAAGTTGTGCGCCAGGACCGCGTCGTAAGWTGCGCCCTCAGGCGAATGATCAAGAACTTCAGCCACTTCGAATGTGACGTTTCCAACATTTTCGCGTTCGAGTTTTTCGTTGGCGATCTCGATCATTCCTGGTGAGAGGTCGGTAGCCGTTATCTGGGCTACATGCGGTGCGATCAGCAGTGCTGTCGAACCTGTGCCGCAGCCAATTTCCAGCACTTTATCTTCGGATTTCAAATGAGATTTTGTGCGCTCAAGGGTCACCAGATAACCGTCCATGTCCCGGATTGGATCTGTGGCATACTTGCGAGAAATTTTGCTCCAGAACGCGGCGTCTTTGGATAGTGCAGCCATTGAGAGTTTCTTTCTTTTCACACGATTTTGGTGCTTGTAAGTTCAAACGGATTTGAAGGGAATTGCCTTTATATGCAGAAGCTCTATGCATAAATGCATGAACTGGAAAGCTATCAACTTTGACTGGAACCAGGTGCGCTCCTTCCTRGCGACGACCGAAAAGGGGTCGTTYTCTGCAGCTGCGCGTGTKCTTGAGCAAACCCAGCCGACGGTGGGCCGCCAAGTTGCGGCAYTGGAGCGGTCACTTGGAGTAACTCTTTTTGAGCGGGTTGGAAATTCACTGACCTTGACCAGCGCCGGAGCAGACTTGTTGGTACATGTGCARGAGATGGCTGATGTTGCGAACCGAATTTCACTAACCGCAACAAGCCAGTCAAATACCATTGACGGGCAAGTCAAGATTACCGCATCAGATGTTATGTCCGCCTATCARCTTCCCCCCATCCTWAGGCAAATTCGTTTGGCGGCTCCACGCTTGGAGATCGATGTCGTCGCAACGAATGATCTTCGCGACATACARMGRCGCGAGGCTGACATTGCCATCAGGCATGTGCGCCCAACTCAACCGAACCTGATAGCGAAACTGGTGGCYGAAGCGACGGCGCATTTTTACGCGACCCCTTCATACCTCGACCAGGTAGGGCGCCCCAAAACAGAAGCTGAACTTGCAAAGCTGGATTTTGTTAGTTTTGGRGAYGTGGATRCGATAATTGGCTTTCTCAATCCTGCTGGCATTCCGGTCACCGCGCAGAACTTCCGRATAGGGTCAAAATCCGGAATCGTTTCATGGGAGATGGTGCGGCAAGGYTTGGGGGTGAGTGTTATGTCTGACGATGTCGCTGCGATGACCCCCGGCGTCGAAAGGGTGCTTCCCGGTCGAGAMCCGTTCAAATTTCCGATCTGGCTCGCCACGCATTCGGAGYTGCATACTGCACGAAGGATCCGGTTGGTGTTTGACCAGCTTGCAGAGCAATTGAGCGCTCCAAGTCGAGTTCCTCATCTGTAGGCTCGGCTTTGACGGACAGTGCAAGGTTTTTGGCCGACATGGAGAGAGTCCGGTTTTCGTCCGACTTGCCGGAAAATTACGTCTGCTTGGGGCCCGTCAGCGGATTTTATGCATTAGATTTGCCAGTGTAGGTGGCCTTCTTGAAAAGGACTGAACATGTTGTCAAACGGTCGGTCGAATTCGGGAAGTGGGCGACCATGATAACCGCCAACTTCCTCTGTTTCGACTCCAAATTGGAGAATATTGATCTCCAACTCACATTGAAAACAAACAGAATTTTTCAGATTTGTAATCAGTAGGTCCGCGGTTCGAGTCCGTGTGGGGGGGGCATTTTTCTCACAGTAAGTTGTTGATGTATAAGGGTAAGTACCTCTATTGTATCCATTCCAACTACACGCTTAGCTACACAATGTGGGTTTAGGCTATGCGGAATGTGACTGTGAAATACCTCAGGAAGAACGACAGAACAGGTAGTTTCGAGTATCGGCGCAGGGTCACCAAGTCTCTTGAGAAGCTGGTCACGAAACGTGAGTTTCTGAAGGTACTGGGTAAGACCCAAAGCGAAGCGGTCATGCGCTACGGTGGGCGCATGTTCAGCGTCTATTGTCGGCGGCACAGCGTGCAGTAATCCGGCATCGCCCAGTCCAACCCTGCCAGCCGTAACAGGCTTTCGATAAAGCCAGAGGTCTGGCGGAGCGGTATGCCAAACAACACTTTCAGCGTCAGGCAGGTCTGGATCGCGGCATCGCTGAAACTCTGCTGCCGACCGCGTTTGCCGTTCGGCGGCGGCACCCAGACCATCTCGGGATCAAACCAGATTGCCCGCGATCCACGACGCTTCAATGCCGTGTTGTAGGTCGACCAGTTCGTGGTCTTGTACTTCGTAGGTGTCCAACTGCTCATGGCCTCCAGCTATCATGCTGGATTCACAGCGTGAATCCTCTAAACTCATTTGCGCAACAAAGCCCCCTAGCGAAGCAATTCCCACCGATTTTCTTACCCATAATTTGGCGCACAGAGACATCTCAAAACGTCCAAGTCTCTGTGCAGATCGTTCAGAGGACTGTACATTTAAGAGATAAATCGTAGCATGTCTTCCATGCTTGATCTTCTTAGCCATATCCTGACCAACCTTTCGATGCAGGGGACTTTGTACTTCCGCACGTCATTCTCAAAGCCGTGGGGTGTTGCCGTTCCAAACTATCAAAACGTCGCTCGTTTCCACTTTGCGCATCGCGGTGGTTGCTTGGTGCGTGTGGACGGCACGGACACGATCGTAGATCTCGCCCAGGGCGATCTCGTGATCATTCCGCATGGTGCGTCACATTCACTGTACTGCGGACATGAGCCGGAGAGGACGATCCTGCCACTTGACGCAGTGTTGGAGAAATCTGGCTACGACGGATCAGGAGTTCTTGTATACGGAGGAGAGGACGCTCAGAGCGAAACACAGCTTGTCTGCGGGCACTTCTCTTTTGATCCAAGCTCGCGTCATATCCTATTGGATCGCTTGCCTCCGTATATCCACCTCAAGAACTATGGTGAAAGCGCCGGACGCTGGATGGAAGCCACCCTCCGCATGATTGGAGAAGAGGCCGGTGGAGCCAAGATGGGGGGAGACCTGATCGCGCTGAAAATGTCAGAAGCTATCCTCGCTCAGGCCATCCGCAGCTTCATTGAAGGAGACGAAGCGATTGAATGGGGGCTAGGAGCATTTTCGGATAAGAACTTGAGCCGAGCACTTGATGCCTTTCACAAGTCCCCAACTGACAGCTGGACGGTCGAGAGCCTCGCGCAGGCCGCGGGCATGTCGCGGACGAGCTTTGCAGTCCAATTTCAAAAAACGGTGGATATGACGCCGTTGGAATACGTTACGCGCTGGCGGATGGAATTGGCTAAGAAAGTTCTACAAAAGCCAGGAGCGTCACTCGCCGAAGCTGCTGAGAAGGCTGGCTACTCTTCAGATTCCTCCTTCACACGAGTCTTCAAGAAAGAAATTGGGATGACACCTGCGGAGTTTAGAAAGTCGCAAAACCTTGCGCGTACATAAGATTGAACGATCTGCAAGGTTTTGCAAACTTCTGGACATGTATGGACCCTGACTGAAAGTCTAGTTTGACCTCATCAATGCTGCGTCGCAGTTCAGATTTAGAGGAAAAACACTATGCGCTTTGTTACCAAAACCCTCCACGCTTACCTAGACTATCCCGTCGCCATTGGCCTCATTTCTATGCCCTTCCTGTTCGGGCTTGGCACTGACAACGCCCTGGCATTTTGGCTATCAGTGGCCACCGGTGTTGCGGCCTTCGGTCTGACGGTCCTGACCGATCACCATCTCGGAGTTTTCCGAGTCCTGCCTTACAGCTTCCACTTGGCCATTGACGGGCTGGTCGGAGTTGTCTTCGTCGTCGCACCCTTTGTTCTTGAATTTGCCGGTCTCGACTTCTGGTACTACGCGCTGCTCGGTGCAACCGTCCTCTTGGTCGTTGGTCTCCATCAACCAGAAGATGCTGCATTGAGTGCTTGAGCCTCAACGACGTTGATGGGGGTCGCTTGAGAATGCGGCCCCTTTCTTGTTCGATTCTGTGGGTCTGGAAGCAGGTTCTCTCTCTCATAGGTCCTGCATTATTTACTGAAATTTGGCCTCTTTTCGAAAAAGTCCAATCGTTCGTGAAACCGTACCTTTTGTTCAGAACATTAGCCCATATATTGTTGAAAATCTCCAAATAGATACTTTGACTGCACGATATGAGCGTTCGATGGTCGAGCTCTCGCAGTAAAAAAGGAACCTTCTATGTTCAAGAAACTCGCAATCACCTCCGCGCTTTTGACCGGCCTCGCTCTCAGCAGCACAGCTGCTATGGCAGCTGATGAATACAACATCTCACGGGGCATCACCGCTGCCGGTGCACCTCTTGGCTTGCATGGGGTAGATCCAGTTGAGTTCATTGCAACCGCGAACCCTGTCGAAGGTTCGGCTGTTTACACAACAGTTCATGAAGGCGTGGCTTACTATTTCTCCACCGAAGACAACATGAAAACCTTCGAAGCCAATCCAGCAATGTACCTGCCCCAAAACGGCGGCTACTGCACGTTCGGTGTGTCGGTTGGCAAGAAGTTTGACGGTGACCCTGACTACCACGCTGTGATCGACGGCGCTCTCTACGTTTTTTTGAATCGCGCCATCTTTGACGAATTCAACACAGACCGCGCTGGCACAATTTCCAAGGCCGAAGAGCAGTGGGCAAACATCCGGAGCACTGCCGTGGAAGATCTGTAAGTCTTGCAATCATAATCAAACTAGGTGGGGCGGCTCATTGTGTCGCCTCGCTGCTGCTTTAGAAAGCAACCATTAGTGCAACCGCAGCGAAGGCACCCTTCGTCCGCATTGCTGCCATCAGACTAGGGAACTTGATGTACGCGGTTCGAAATGACCGCTTTTCATGCAGCATCGCAGGGGGTACAGGCGATGTTTCCAGGCAGAAAGGCGGGCTTTGCAAAGTACACAAACTGCGCAGAGCTGACGTTACAGTCTGTCCACAAGAGTAGCGCCGAGGTCCGTGAGATGGAAAGAAAACCCCATTTGGTCTTCTGCCAGCAGCATCCGCACGCTGCTCCATTTGGCGTCTGACACGACGCGGTCACGCTCGCTTTTGATGAGTTCGTTGAAGTCTCGTACAATCATAGCCTTACTCCGCAGCAAATTTTTGGGTGCCAATCACATCCTGAGCGGCGTTGATGAGAATAGTGAGCCCGGCTTCAAGCATGCTGTCAGGCGTTGTAAGGGGCGCAAGGATCTTGACCACCTGATCTTCGGAGCCCGAAGTCTCAATAATGAGGCCCTGTTCAAAGGCCCGCGCGCAGATCTTGCCAGCCAGATCTCCACATCGCAGGTCCACGCCCCGCATCATGCCGCGCCCCTTCAGGCGCGCATCCGGAACCATCTCAGCAAGGGCTTGCAGCCCCCGCGCAATGATCTCTGAATGGCGCAAAACATTCTGCTGCAAGCTGTCGTCTGACCAGAACTTTTCAATGGCAACGGTGGCAGTCACAAAGGCATGCGTATTGCCCCGAAACGTCCCGTTATGCTCGGCCGGCCCCATGACATCATGTTCTGGCTTAACCAATACCAGCCCCATTGGCAGGCCAAAGCCAGATATTGATTTTGCCAGGGTCACGATATCAGGGCGAATGCCAGCCTCTTCAAAGGAAAAGAACCCACCCGTGCGCCCACAGCCTGCTTGAATGTCATCGACGATCAATAGAGCACCGGCCTCCTTCGCCAGCTCTGCAACGCGCTGCATCCAATCCGCCGTGGCGGCATTCAACCCGCCTTCGCCTTGAACTGTTTCCAGCAAAATTGCGGCAGGCGCGTCCATGCCCGAAGACCGATCCTTAAGCATGGCCTCCAGAAAATCAGTCGTGTCACAGGACTGACCCATATAGCCGTCATAGGGCATCCGCGTCACATTGTTGAGCGTTACTCCGGCACCGCCACGGTGATAGCTGTTGCCAGTTGCTGCCAGGGCGCCCTGGGTTACACCGTGAAACCCGTTGGTGAAGGAGATGATATTGCTGCGTCCAGTGGCCTTGCGGGCGATTTTCATCGCCGCCTCAACAGCATTTGCTCCCGTCGGGCCGGTAAACATCACCCTGTGATCCATCTTGCGCGGCTGCAAGATAAACTGCTCAAAAACCTCAAGAAACCGGGATTTCGCCACTGTGTGCATGTCCAAGCCATGGGCAACACCATCGGCTTCCAAATGCGCTACTAGGGCGCGTTTCATGTCCGGATCATTGTGCCCGTAGTTCAAAGACGAACACCCAGCAAGAAAGTCAATGTATCGCCGTCCGCTTTGGTCGATCATCTCGGAGCCCGTGGCGGACGTGAAGACTGTATCAAACCCGCGGCAATAGCTGCGGGCTTCGGATTCCCGACGACCAAAAATGGCCTTGCTGGCAAGCTGTGTAGACATAGGGTTTCTTTCAGATTTGAGAGGGGGCAGGAAGAACTGGCTGGCAAAAAACGGCATACGCATCGCTCAGGCTGCGAGCGCCTGCTGCCTTATCAGAGGAATAGTGACGAGGTTTTCCGTCTTGTGCCGTTCTTGGAAATGCAAGGCCTGCGTGTAGTAGGGTTGGATGTCCATCTGGCTGTCTTGAAAACTCGCGAACCTGCGAAACAAGGACCAAGAGGCATTATTGTCAGCGGTGATAGTGGTTTGCAGGCGGTTTACGTCTTTGCACTGAGGTCGCCGCAGAATGGATTGCAACATCATGGAGCCCAGCCCGCGTCCGCGCGCATTTTCGGCCACGGCTACCTGCCAAACAAACAGCGTTTCAGGATCATTGGGCAAAACATAAGCGGAGACCCACCCGACCATCTCCTTGGACAATTCTGCCAGACAACAGGTGTCGGCAAAATGATCGCTCTGCAATAGATTGCAGTACATGGAGTTCTCATCAAGCGGCTTGCAAGCCTGCACCAGCTCCCAAACCTTGGCACCGTCTTCGGCTACAGGCTTACGAACTGAGGGGAGATCGATGCGCATTGGGTCAATGGGGGTGTGCATGTTGGGCTTCTCCTATCGCTTTGGGTGTCGAAGTATCAGACGGCCACAAAAACTTCAACAGTCAAAGCAAATTTACCTAAATGACGCGCCTATACGACGGAATTTGGCGCATAAAGTCGCAAAATGACCAGTAATTGCTTCGAAAGTGGAAGTTATTTGAGAATTGAAATCACCTATTTACCGCTGTATGCTTTGATGCCTGAACTATCGGAGATTTTATGGACCGTATCGACAGCAGCCTGATCGCGCTGCGCCGCATTATTCGAACAACTGAATTATTCGGACGCGAAATCCGTCAAGCTACTGGCGTCACCCCTGCCCAGTTCCGCGTTCTCCAGATCATGTCTGAGAATGGCTTTGTAACGGCAAAGACAATTTCACTGCGCATGCAGGTCTCTCAGGGGACAGTAACCTCTCTGGTCGACAAGCTTGTCCGGGATGGTCTGGCTTTGCGACAGAAATCCAGCGAGGATCGGCGACAAATTCATATTTTGCTGACCGATGCGGGGCGTGAAACTCTTGTTGATGCGCCCGACCCGCTACAGCAACGATTTGTACGCAAATTTCGGGCCATGGAGGATTGGGAACAGGCGATGCTGGTCGCCAATTTGGAACGGGTGGCAACCATGTTGGACGCTGAAGACCTGGACGCGTCTCCTGTTCTTGCGACTGGTGAAATTCGCCCAGCAGGCACCCAGTGAAATCATAAGCGGGCGGCTCCCAGCGCCTTATGGTTCGCAACCTTCACCACCCAAGGTCTTCAGTAAATTCGAAATTTAATCAGTTAGTTAATGGTTGTTTGGTTGCCTGGCATGCGTATTAGGACTAAATTCTGAAGCCAATTACGGCGTCGACACCCTTCCTCACCGAAATATCTTGTCATGAATTTTCCAATGTCGGCTTTCTGCAAACCTTCACGACTTTGCAAAGGCCGCTTTCTGCGCATCGCGGCCATTGGTTGAAGGTGCAGCATTTGTTTGGACGGGCATCATCCGTTGAATGGCAGCCTCGGGAAGTTGGGCCAAAAGCTTTGCCCTTGCAGCATAGCCGAAGCTTAAACTAGCACGAATGTCGTGAAAGGGTTGGGAGTAAGTTTTTGGACAACGTGGATCCCTGTTGGTACCAGAACTACCCGGACACCTTTTCTGTTTCCACAGGTGGAAAAAATGAACGCAGATGCCGCTGATATTTGGCTACTGATGATGTTCATGCTGCGGCGCGGCCCGTCATTCCGGACATTCGGTACCAGTTCAGATCTGATGAACTTTGACTTGGAAAAGAGCGGACATGGCCCCAATAGGATCAGGGCCATGGCCTTCTTCAGGCTTTCAGTTCGCAACCTCGATCACAATCCCGGCGCCAACGGTTTTGCCGCCTTCGCGCAAGGCGAACCGGATGCCTTTTTCGATGCCGACAGGTTTGTGCAGGACAAACCCGACCTCGGCCTGTGCGCCAGGTAGCACAGGCAGATCCTCTGCAACATCAATCACACCAGTGATATCCGTCACACCAAAGAAGAACTGCGGACTATAGCCCGACGTAAACGCCGTATGACGTCCGCCTTCTTCAGCGGTCAGTACAAAGATCTCAGCCCGACCCTTTTGGAAGGGCTGGATGATACCAGGTGCGCTGAGGATTTGGCCGCGTTGGACCTCATCACGCTTCAGGCCGCGTAGCAGCAGGCCTACGTTCATGCCGGCCCTTGCCTCCGGTACTTCCTTGCGAAAGGCCTGCGTGCCGGTCACGACGAGCTCGGCACCATCATTGGACAGGCCGATCACTTCGATCGGTTGCCCCACCTTGATGACGCCACGCTCGACCCGGCCAGACACAACCGTGCCACGGCCAGGAATGGTGTGTACGCCTTCGATCGGCATCATGAACGGGCTGTCATAATCCCGCACAGGGTCGGGAAAATGACGATCCATGGCGGCCACCAGATCTTTTACACAGGCCACCTGGGGCGTATCCAGATCACCACGCAAAGCCGCCTCAAGAGCCTGCAGCGCGGAGCCAAAGATAAAGGGGGTGTTTTTATACCCCTGCGCCTCCAGCAACGCACTGGTTTCCAGTTCGATCAGCTCGGCCATCTCATCGCGATCAGCATCAGACAGCATGTCCATCTTGTTCACGAAGACAACCATGTTCGCAACGTTCACCTGACGAGCAAGCAGGATGTGCTCGATCGTTTGCTTGGCCGCGCCCTCGGTGCCGTCGATCAACAGGATCGCACCGTCCATTTGCGAAGCGCCGGTGATCATGTTCTTCACATAGTCGGCGTGTCCCGGACAGTCGATGTGTGCATAAGTCCGTGTCTCGGATTCATACGCGACATGCGAAGTGTTGATCGTGATACCCCGGGCTTTTTCCTCGGGCGCCTTGTCGATCTGATCGAAAGACAAGGCCTCTCCGCCCAGGCGCGCGGCCTGGATCTGCGTCAAGGCAGATGTCAGGGTCGTTTTACCGTGGTCAACGTGACCAATGGTGCCGACATTCACGTTCATCTTCATAGCCATTTCATTCTCCTTTGGCTCATGAGCGCCGCCCATACACGCTGGCCAAGCGCATATGAGACGGCCATTGGCATTGGCGCGCCAATTCTGTGTCGGATTCAGTGCCAATGGCATTTGATCCGAAATTCAAAACCCCGGAGGCGGCGGCCATCCGGGGTCATAAATCTGAACCAGACGGAGGCCGAAGCCTCCGGAAATTACTCTCAGAGGCGGTCTAAAATTCCCATGAATCGACTGCGGACGCATCAGCAATGACTGAAGCGGCACTCGTATTCTGATTTTCATAAACCGGTTTCATGACGGTCATCCTCTGAATTGAACGGGTTACTTAGTCGTTGTTCATATTATTGCAAGAACTGAGATGCGGGGATCTTTAATCAGGTCGACCCAAAACCGACATTGGCGGAGGTCATGGATGGCGCAATGTCGCGTGCCCAATCCAACAGTTAGCGTCCAGCTTCAGCATTTTGGCGGCCAAGCGATTTACTGCATTGGCCTTCCCTGCGACCCGTTGCGATGATCGCAATGGTGAAGAATTATTGATGCGGGTTTGTTTGCAGAATTTCAGCTTAAACTGACGTTGGGCTGGGTTTGGTACGCCACCCAAGCTGTAAGTCGTACGAGCGGCGTCATTCAGGGGGTAGGGCTACAGTTAAAGTATCAAACGAAACACAGCTGAGACTTGCTGTGCCGTCGGCTTCTGGCCCTGACCTGTTGCATGTATCAATGTGATGCCATCGATCAATCCGGCACAGGTTTCGATTTGTCTGTCTTCCTTTCTGCCTGAGATCAGTTTTAGTCCAAACGCAATTGGACGCCGGGCTGCCACCGTCAGCTTCTCACCTATGTCTGCCAGTTCGTCGTTGCGGGCCGCAGCTAGGGTCAGTTCGATCCGTGCAAGAAACAGAGGTCGTGAAGCCTCAAGGTATTCGACGAGCGCTTGAGCATATAAATCTCTTGCGACGTCAAGCCCGTGCTCTGCAATCAATTCCGAAAAGGACACCTGCAGCCCGTCGCAATCCTGATCCAGCTGGTCGACCAAAAAGGCGCTCACTGCGATCAGAAAAGGGATCTTCTTGGGGAAATAGTAAGACGAAGAACCCTGGGGCAAGTCCGCAAATTGGTCCACCGCCCGGTGGGTAAATCCGGAAAGACCCTTTGCTGCGAGCAGCTGTATTGCCCCGGTTAGCTACATCCTGCAAGCCACTGTTGGCTGTACACATAACAAATGTACGTTTTGCAGCATGTACAAAGAGAAGAAGTTCCACACCCGGAAAACCGAAGAGATCCTTGCTGACCTGCAGACGGCCAAAGCCAGATATCATAGCGTCAAACGAATTTTCCTGGCGGATGGTGATGCCTTAGCGCTGAGCATGAATAGGCTGCGCCCCATTTTTGAGGAAATCGCACAGCTTTTTCCGGATCTTGAGGGGGTCGGTATCTATGCGAGGGCAACAGGCATCACACGGAAATCTCATGAAGACCTGATGGAACTGAACGCCTTGGGTTTGGACATCATCTACATGGGGTTTGAAACTGGCGATGAAGACATCCTTTTGGATATCAAAAAGAATGAAACGACGGAGGACCTGATTGCCGCGGGGCAAAAGGTGAAGGAAACGCCGATCTTTCTTTTGGCCACAATGCTCAACGGCATTGGTGGGCAAGAAAAATGGCAGGACCATGCCTTGAATTCGGCGAAGATCCTGAACCAGGTTCAGCCCAATTTCATAGGGTTAAGTGCCCTGCTCAAGGACCCGGACGCCCCAATGTACGCCCAGATCGAAAGTGGTGAATTTCAGCTACTGACGCCGGTGCAGATCCTGCAGGAAACCAAGCTGATCCTGGAGAACCTGGAGATCGATAACTGTATCTTCAGTACCCAACACGCGATCAACTATCTATCGATGCAGGGAGTCATTCCGCGGGGCAGGGATAAGCTTATGGAAACGCTGGATAAAGGGATCAACGACCCCAGCATCCTCAAAGACGACTCTCGCCGCCGTCTGTAAAAAATAGGGGGTCAACGCTTTGCATCGGCCCTCTTTGCTCCGCCGCTGAAGCACATCGACGGCTCCAACCTTCCGCTGCATTATCCGCGTCTCTCGGTGTGCAATAGAAAGCCGCCAGCCCAAATCCCTGGAGAACACGCATGAAAAAAGTCCTGCTTATCAACGCCTCACCCAAGCCCAAAGACACGTCGATCACGCTTCAGATGGCAGATGAGTTTATCACCGCCTACAAGGCGCAAAACCCTGATGATGTTGTTACCACGCTGAACCTCTACGACGAGAACATCCAGTTTTTGGACGTCGAGGACATCAGCGAGTTTTATGCGCCAGAACCCCTTCGCCCAAAGGTGAAGAAGAACAAGCTGAACATCATGAAATATGTAGACCAGTTTGTGGAGGCCGACCGCTATATCATCGCTGCCCCCTTCTGGAACCTGGGCACGCCGGCAATTCTGAAGGCCTATTTCGACTATGTGAACATCTCTGGGATTACCTTCAAGTACACCGAAGCTGGTGCCGTGGGCCTGTTGGGCGGAGCTGGCAAGAAGGTTGCGTTTATCGCCTCTCGCGGTGGCGGCTACTCGGAGGGGTACTGGAAGCAGTTCGAGCTGGGAGAATTGGGAGTACGCACCCAGTTCAAGTTCTTTGGCATTGATGATGTTGTAACTGTTCTGATGGAATGGGCGGATGTGCTGAAAGGGGAAGAACTGGAAAACGCACTGGCATTGAGCATGCGCAAGGCAAGAGAATTGGGAGCACGTTTTTAGGCTGGTTTCGATTTGTGCCCACATCTGATCAGAACGCCAAGCTAGCGGTCCGCGGCCAAATTACTGCAGCTCAGCGGATCGTTTGTATGGTCTTGGAAACTTTGCTTAACGCTATATTCGTTTTGGGTGGGGTGCTGCTGAGAAGCTGAGGTGATGTCGCTTTGGATCCCAGTAGAAGAGGCTGCGTAAAGGCCGCGGCGCGCCTTGAAAAGGGCACTATATCAAACCAATGGCCGTCGCTATTATGTCCCATAACAGGGCCATCACATAGTGAAGCGGGCTTTGGGCCGGTGGTTGTTACTATCGGAAATGAGGATGGGGAAAAGGCAATTCGAATTACCAATCCTACCATCTATAGTCAGAGAAAAGGAAGCTGACATGTACCGAGTTCGCCTGTTTTCCATCCGCCATTCACGGTCGTTTGAGTGGATCTACCACCGCGTTGAACAGGCATTGGTGGCACTGGATCCGGTCTTGTCGCGCATTGGATATCAGCGCGTGGAACGCCCGGTGGCATTGGTGGAAAAAGTCGTAAAATCGGTGCTGTTTGATTGCAAAATGTGCGGGCAATGTGTGCTGTCTTCGACCGGCATGTCCTGTCCGATGAATTGCCCGAAACAGCTGCGCAATGGGCCCTGTGGCGGGGTGCGATCGGGGGCCTATTGCGAGGTGAAGCCGGAGATGAAATGCGTTTGGTCTCTGGCTTGGGACGGCGCGTCGCGGATGAAAAACGGGGCGCAGATCGCTGAAGTCTTGCCCCCGGTGGAACGCAATCTTGAGGGCTCGTCGTCATGGCTGCGGGTCAGCCGCGAAAAGGCGGCGCAGTTGCGCGAAGCCCATGAGGCGCGGCGCACCACCATCGCCAAAGCCTTTCCCGGCGCGCGTAAAGTAGAACCCTCAACCGCGCCATTGGTCGAAGAGCCCGAGGCCGCGCATTTGGATCCGACAATTGACAGGCCAGCGGGCGCGAAAGGCGGGCAAGGATGATCGACACCAACGCCATCCCCGCCTATACGCCGCCGCCAGAGGGGCATGTTTCACATTCGCGTCTGGAACGGGTTTTGCGCTCGGGTCGCTTTGCGATCACAGCAGAGCTGAACCCGCCGGACAGCGCCGATCCAGCAGATGTTTACGAGGCCGCACAGCCCTTGGCCGAGGTGGTTGATGCGATCAATGCCACCGATGCCTCGGGCGCCAATTGCCACATGTCCTCCATCGGGATTTCCGCACTTTTGACCCGTGCGGGGTATTCGCCTGTCTATCAGATCTCGTGTCGCGATCGAAACCGGATTGCCATTCAGGGCGATGTTTTGGGCGCAGCGGCGATGGGGGTCAGCAACGTGCTGTGCCTGACAGGAGACGGGGTTGGAGTGGGCGATCAACCGGGGGCAAAACCGGTGTTTGACTTCGACAGCCTGTCGCTGTTGCGCACCATTCGCACCATGCGCGATGACAAGCTGTTTTTGTCTGGACGCAAGATCAGCAATCCGCCGCAACTGTTTCTAGGGGCGGCGGAAAACCCCTGTATCGAACCCTATGACTGGCGGCCGGAACGACTGGCGAAAAAGGTCGCGGCGGGGGCGGAATTTATCCAGACCAACTATATCTATGATATCCCGTTGTTTGAGAAATTCATGGCAAGAGTGCGTGACCTGGGGCTGGATAAGAAAGTGTTCATACTGCCCGGCGTTGGCCCCTTGGCCTCGGCCCGTGCGGCGCGCTGGATGCGTTCAAACGTGCCGGGCATCCACATCCCCGATGCGGTGATCCACCGCATGGAAAGCGCGGAAAAACCTAGTGCTGAAGGTAAGAAAATCTGTATAGAGCTGATCCAGCAGATCCGCGAGATTGCCGGGGTGTCAGGTGTACATGTGATGGCCTACCGGAAAGAACATCAAGTTTCAGAAATCATTCAGGAAAGCGGCGTATTGGGGGCGCGTGTAAAATAGGTCAAATTGTACTTTTCTCATCATCTACATACGATTTCAATTCCCATTTTCTGCGAGAAAGAACGGCTCTTTAAGTCAAGGGATTTGAGTTCTGGGTTCTCACCGATCCTCCTATGCGCATGATCAACATCCCCTAAGTGATCCAGTTTGAGATTTGGTGCGTGATCGGCCCTCATTTCTATGAGGCCATCCACAAGTTCGGCCCACCAGAGATTATGAACACCGACCAAGGCAGCCAGTTCACGTCGTTTGTCTGGACCAACCGACTGCGTCGATCCGGTGTGCGTATCTCGATGCCTCTCGGTGATTTTGCAAACCCCCTTCCGGTTTTAGATGGCAAGGGCCTGTTCCTCGACAACATCTTTGTCGAGCGGCTGTGGCGGTCGCTAAAGTATGAATGCCCCTACCTGCATGCATGGGAAACCGGATCAGAGGCGAAGGCAGGCGTTAGGAAGTGGATCGACTTCTACAATCACAAACGCCCATATTCCGCCCTTGGCGGCAAACCACCCGCTGTGATCTACTGGCAGCGAATTGAAACAACCAACCCTGATCAGCAGGTGCAAAGAGTAGCTTAAATTACGCCACAACCTGTCCAATAAATGGGGAGTGGCTCACTGGTCGAGTCTCACCCGGTTTGTAAAACAAAGCCATTCTCTGGACCCCGATCAATAATTTCGTTTGATACCGCCGGTGACTATCGACGACAAATCTGTGGACTCGAGAACGGCACGGGCATTTGGATATCTCGTCCGGAAATGACGAGTTCCCCGTCGTCGCTCAATCGTTTGAACAAGCGTGACATGGTTTCTGGCTGTACGCCGATGAGATCAGCGAGGTCAGATCGGGACAGAGGCAGTTGCATCCGCAGGATGTCTCCGGTTCGCACGCCGTGAGTTTCCATCAATCGGTGCAAAAGGGCAGAGAGTCTTTTCCTATTTGGCAGTGTTGCCGCTGAGATTATCCGTTCCCGGCTGTTGTTGATTTCGGAAACGCAGCGCCCTGTCAGCTTGGTCAAAACCAATGGATTGCCCTGCATAACCCGATTTGCATCCCGCTGCGCGACGGTGCAAACCCTTGACGGCTGCAAGGCGCGGGCTTCGGTCTTGTGGCAGTCATTCTCCAGAAATGAACGATACCCCACGATATCTCCAGGGTAGGCCAGTTTCAAAAGAGTCGACTTGCCATCGGGATGGAGCGCCCGAAGTGCAATCAAGCCTTTAGAAACACAAAAGACACCGCGATTTTCAGTGCCTTGCGCATACAAAACCTGCCCGGCATCCAGCTCTTTGCGCGAAAACCCCTGGGTAAGAACAGAGATCGACCCAGAACTGATCGGCTGCCAAATGCTGCCTGCATAGAAGGCACATTTGCCACAGGGATGTGGCGTGTCATGGGTATTTGTCATCAAGGCCTCTGTGGTTTTGCCCAAGGGATGCCGCAAGATACCGCAGCAGGCGACCCTGGAGGGTTCCCCCATGTCGACTGCTGCATTTGGCATCACTGGCCCCCTCACCATAGAGGAGTGCTGCCGGGGAATATTGACGTTCGTCAATGACAGCGAAGATGGTGCGCGCAAATTATCCAGATAAATGATGATCAGGTGCAGCCAACGGAGCCCCCATTTGTTTGATGACCCCCGCAATTTGACATCCGAATTGCCACCAAAACCCGCTGCACGCCAGGGAAAGGTCTCGCTCTGGGCCTATTTTCGGCTGTTCAGACAGGACATTCTGTCAGCGCAGCCTGCGCGCCTGTATCGTGCCTGGATGGCCGAAATGCGGACGCCGTTTTTCCGTTCTTACATGTGCAATGATCCGGAACTCGTTGATCTTGTCCTCAAGAAACGTGCCTCGGATTTCCCAAAATCCGAACGCATTCGGGTTGGGTTGAAGCCCTTGCTTGGGGAGTCGATCTTTATCTCAAACGGAGAAACCTGGGCCCATCAGCGGCGGATCATTGACCCGGCCTTTGAAGGGGGCCGTCTGCGGAGCGTGTTTCCAGCGATGTGGGACAGCGGTGTGGCTGCGGTTGAGCGCCTGAGACCTCTTGCGGATGGATCACCTGTCAACATAGAGCCCCAAACCAGCCATGTCGCCATGGATGTGATTTTTCGCACCCTGTTTTCCGTCCCGATTGAGCATGAGATCGCGCAGGCCGCTTATGAGGCGTTTTGTCAGCATCAGGCTGCCCAACCTGTGGCCACCATTTCGGCAGTCCTGCCTATGCCAAAGTGGTTCCCTCGGTTTCATTCCCGCAAAACTCTAAAGACAGCCCGCACCATACGGGGGCTGATCAGAAAACTCACGGCGCAGCGCGCTCAAGCCATCGCAGCTGGGACTGCGCCGGACGATCTGTCGACCAAGATCATGACAACGCCGGACCCGGAAACCGGCCAGGTGTTTGAAACCGAGGAAATGATTGACCAGGTCGCCATCTTCTTTCTGGCTGGGCACGAGACTTCGGCGGCGGCCCTGGCTTGGGCGCTCTATCTTTTGGCAACCCATCCCGAATGGCAGGAGAAACTGGCAGCAGAAGCCCATCTCGCCCTGGAGCCGGATAAGATCTACTTTTCCGCCCTGTCCAAACTGCGCCAGTCCCGCGCCGTTTTTCGAGAGGCCATGCGGCTGTATCCGCCGGTGCCGATGTATGTGCGAGAGGCCGCTTGCCCGGAGACCTTCCGAGACCGCAAAATCAAACCCGGCTCGCAGGTCATCCTGAGCCCCTGGCATCTGCATCGGCACGAACGCCTCTGGGAGAACCCGGATACCTTTGATCCCAACCGATTTGAAACGGCCAATGGCAAGGAATGCCTCAGATCCGCCTATATTCCGTTTTCGGCAGGTCCAAGAGTTTGCCCAGGGTCTGCCTTTGCCATGGCCGAGGGGCCGCTCTTGCTGTCGATTCTGGTGCGGGCCTATCGATTTGAAGCCGTGGAGGGGGATCGCCCGGTGCCGGTCGCTCATCTCACTGTGCGGTCCAAAGATGGCATACGCCTGCGGATTACCCCGCGCCTTGGCACAGAAAAACAGGACCCAACCCCATGACGCTCAAATCCTCCACCACGCATGACAACGCGCGCCTCAAGGCCTGGCCCTATTGGATCACCATTGGCTTTGTGCCGCTGGTCATTCTCGCGGTGCTCTATGGCGGCTGGACGATCCTGCTGATCCCCGCCTTTGGTTGGGTGTTGATGCCACTGCTGGATACGGTGTTGGGCAAGGACCTGCGCAACCCTGATCCTGAGACACCAGATACGGAATTGTTCTGGTTCCGCCTGCTCACCTGCATCTGGTTTCCCATCCAGTTTCTGCTGGTCTATGGCACGCTCTATTACCTGTCTCATATCGGGCAGCATTCCACGCTAGAGACACTCGGGATCATGTTTGGCATCGGCGTGACGACCGGGACCGTGGGCATCGTCTACGCCCATGAACTGATGCACAAACCCAATCGGCTTGAGCGCAATCTGGGCGATCTGCTGCTGGCTTTGGTGCTTTATGGTCATTTCCGCACCGAGCATCTTTTGGTGCATCACCCTCATGTTGGAACACCGCGTGACACCGTCACGGCGCGCTACAACGAAGGCTTTCACCGGGCCTTTTCCCGCACGCTCTTTACCGGCTTTGGGTCGGCCTGGCGGGCCGAAAAGGCGATGCTGGCCCGCCGGGGCCGATCGCCCTTTCACCTCTCCAACCCGATCTGGAAATACCTTGCTCTGCAAGCAGCCTTCCTTGGCCTCGCCTATGCAGTTGCTGGTTGGTTGGGGATTGGTCTCTTTGTGTTTCAGGCCTTTGCCGCAATCTGGCAATTGGAGCTGACCAATTACGTTGAACACTATGGCCTTACCCGCCAGCATTTGGGCGATGGAAAGTATGAGCCTGTCAAACCGCATCATTCTTGGGATTCCGCCCATCGGGTGTCGGGGCTGTTGCTGATCAATCTGCAACGCCATGCGGACCACCACGTCCATCCAATGCGGCGTTTCCCGCTGCTGCAGGTCTATGATGAGGCCAAGGTTCCCATGCTGCCCACAGGCTACCCCCCGATGACAGCCATGGCGATGATCCCACCTCTGTGGCGACGTGTCTTCAACCCGCGGGTCCGCGCCTGGCGCAAACAATTCTACCCCGATATCACAGATTGGGGCCCCTATAAGACGATGTCCCATCCCTCTCCGAAGGGAGCAGGATGATCACAGGTTTCAGGGTTACCCCATGTGTAAAGGAGGCAAGATGCGGCTTCAATGTCATGGGGCGCCTGATCATGGCGTTGCGTGTTTCACCCTGCCAGCATTGCGCTGTCGCACCATTTCAGAATTGCCTCCAAGTCATCGGGCAGAGTTTCAGCAACCCCCTCAGAGAACTTGGAAAATGCAGTTTGATTGGCAGGGCCTACGCCCACGAGAACTGGAATTCCAGCTTCCAGGGCCTTGCCAATAGCAAAGATAAACCCCCGTCCAGAGGCTTCTTCGGGACCAAATTTGTTGAGGATAAACAGATCGGCGTCATTGTTTGGGGTGGCTTCTACTGCAGCAACTGCAGTGGCAATCGCACCGGGGTCAAGGCGGCAAGCGTCTGAACCATCGCCCAGGTTTTGGGTGATTTTTATTTCAGAACCGCCGGGTAGAACGCGCACCGCCATATCGCAGCCATTTGCATAGCGACTTTCATAATCTGACACCCTGACAATACCGGTCAGCGTTTTGCCCTGTACCTCCAGGGCCTCAGCGACGGCAGAGAGCAATTGATCCGTTTTGCCGCGCTCTGATGAGCTAACAATTGCGATTTTCATTTATGTGCCTTTCAGGTTTGAAGGTTTCAGTGCTGTGGTTTGGTGCTTGGTGCCGCTCAACACCGGGCGTCGCGCTTCGCCGATCAAAGCGGGCCTGAACCCGATCAGGCAATGCGCCCAGCCGGCGCACCAGATGAGCGCGGATATCAACTCCAGATTTGTTGTCTGATCCGGAAACATTGGAGCGGCGACGCGAACCGGGGTCGAAAACCAGATCAACCCCATTCCCAAAACGAGAAAACGACTGGCCTGCATGCCGCCCTTACCGTTGTGCGATGCGGCGCGACCGGAGACCGAAATGATCAGACCAGACAAGGCCCCGATGGTCAAAATATGTAGCAACCCGGAAACTGGATAACCCGTCTCGAAAATCAAAACGATGCCAAGGGAAATCAACCCAATAGGCAGCCAGAAATAGGCAAAATGCAACCCCGCCAGCAAGCGGGATCGCAGGATGGAGAAGCTCCTCCATCCCCGCATGTTCCAGAGGGTGACCAGCCCTGAGAGCGCCACAAATGCGCCAGCGACACCTGGATATCCAGTCAGGGTGGCGCCAACGAATAGAACCAACAAACAAATGGCCAGGCCGCGTGAAAACGGCGCGACCTGAACGCAGGGACCATTGTCGGCCCTCTGCTTGAGCCAGTTGTCGGTGAAAGCCGGGATAAGGCGTGAACCGACGGTCAACACCAGCAACGACACAAGAGCCAGCGCCAGATGGGAAATGTCCAAAACAACCTGATAATGACCGTTCTTCAGCGCTATCAAGAATGCGATATCACTTGCCCCGATGCACAATACGATCAGGCCAAAGGGCGCTTTGGCCCAGGCGCCTGCCCGGAGGGTTTGCGAGAGGATAAGAGCGGCGAGAGCAAGAAAAAATGGCGCATTCAGCATGGCCAACAAAAGAAATGGCAACAGATCTGCACTTGCGATACTGACCCGAGCCACGATCCAGAACATCAACAAGATCTTCAAAACGGGGCCATGCACTGGTGGGGTTTTTGCCCAATTTGGCAGCGCGGTCAGTAGATAGCCGCCAATTGCAGCCGCTGTGAAACCAAAAATGAGCTCATGAATATGCCAAAACACCACTGGCTCCAGCCGAGGCATAGGCAAGCCCCAGGTCTCACCCAGCGGCCACACAGCCACAACGACAAAGGCCCATAGGTAGGAGGCAAGGAACAATGGCCTGTATGGGGCATCCCAAAAGTGATGAAAGATGCCATCCCTGTTCGCCACCGTTTAGGTCCTGCCTGATGCCTGGGCTGCACCGCCGGACCAGTCAGCACCAAAGTCACCGGTCAGAAAACCATTGGACAGGCGGGCACTGCTGTTGATCTTTCGGATGGCTTCAACGGTCTGATCGCCATTACATCGTCCATCGAGCAAGCCGCGATATAAGACACATAGGGCAGTGAAACCGGTGGATTGCGGCGAAAGCCGCAAGGCCGAAACGCCTGCTTTGGCCAAGGCATCAATGTGATGGGCTGCGCTGGCGTAGGAGTCTGACAGGGTTTGCACCCCGTTCATGGCCAGAAAGGGCTGATCATCCAGCGTGCGAACCTCCAGACCGTCTGCATCATCCTCGCAGGCAAACTGGCAGTTGTCCTTGGTTCGACCGTGCAAACGGGCATGATTACAGCGGCCAGAGATCCCGAGGGGCAGCCGACCGTGCCCCCAGACCTCGATAGTGACGCCCAAGTCTGCCGCCGCTGCAGCGAGAACTTCAACGGAAGACAGCGGCAATTCAGGTGGCAGGCAAATGCGCTGAGCGCCCCGCGCGGCAAGCCAGGCCAGCGTGCCCTCATTGTAGACATTCACCAATGGACCGACCGAAAACTTCGCTCCCTGGGGGAGATGTGGCAAAGCCGTCAGGTCATTTATCTCGACCTCACCCCCCATCTCGGCCAGCTCAGTCGTCAGCTTGCGTTCTCGCTTTAGCGTGACCAGCGCAAGACTTGTCAAGGCGACGGATTTCCCTGCGTCCAGCAAGGTTGAGACGGCATCAGGTATGCGATCTTGATAAAAGGGCAGGCGTTTTGAACAGACAAGCTCCCCCAGAACAACCCGGTCCACTGGCGCATCCGCCAGATATTCGTATAGCGCGGCCCAGCGGTCCGCTGACCAAAAGAACTGATTTGGTCCAACAGTCAGCTCCATCTCGTCACCTCCAGGTTTTCTTATATGCGCCGGTTGTCATGGCTTGCCCCTCGGAGAGGCGCGCCAGCATGCCCTCGGGCAAGGGATGACCTGCTTCCAAAGCATCCACGGCAGCGCGGAAATTGCGGACCACCTGCGCCACGTAAGAACGCGACCGTTGACGCCCTTCAATTTTAAGAGCCGTTACACCTGCCTTTTGCAGCTGCGGGATGAGCCGTTCAGCGTTCAGGCTGACAGGGTCTTCAAACAGGTGCCCGGATTTGCCACCAGCGTTAAAGCAGCCTTTGCACAGGGTCGGGTAGGGGGCGGACTCGTCCTTGCCGACCCGGTGAATCGTGTAGCCCCCAAGGCGTGCATCCAGAACACCCTGATCCTCGCTGTATTCCACGTGGCTGGCCGGAGAGCAGACCCCGTTCATATTGGGCGATAACCCGGTTGCATATGATGACAGCGAGCAGCGCCCCTCCGCCATAACGCAAAGCCCGCCAAAAACAAAGACCTCTGTTTCCACTTCCGTTTCGGCATTGATCGCGGCGATTTCCGGCACCGACAGGACGCGTGGCAAAACAACACGTTTTACTCCGAATGCTTCGGCATAAAAATTGATGACATCGGCATTCGCCGCTGCCGCCTGGACAGAAAGGTGGCGCCGCAGGTCCGGGTGGTTTTGCGCGGCATAGTTCAGCAGGCCCAGATCCGCCAGGATCACAGCATCTGCGCTGCTTGCCGCGGCATCATCAATGGCCCGATGCCAGATGACCTCATCGCCGGCCCGGGGGAAGGTGTTGATCGCCACCAGAACCTTGGCCCCGTGTGCATGGGCAAAGGCCACTCCGTCACGCATTTCACTTCGATCAAAATTCAGCCCCGGAAAATTGCGGGCATTGGTCTCATCCGCAAAACCGCAGTAAATGGTATGCGCTCCCGCCTTCACAGCGGCGCGCAGGGCCGCAGGTGTGCCTGCGGGGCAGACGATTTCCATTACCATATCTCAACCTCATCCGGACGCGTCAGACAGACGCCGGTACGGCGTTCCAAAAAGGCCAACAAGCGCTGCAAGGGATTTGCCAGCGGGCCAGACAGGTTTAAAATCTCTTGTGACAGGTCCAGTTCGGCATCATCCACCGCATTGCGCAGGGCAAGCGTGGCGGCGGTTTCCCCTTCGATCACCAGATCCCGCGAGAAAAACAAGGCATCCCCGTCATAGGCCCCGTGCACCAGCCCCAATAGTGCAGCAAGCGGCCCCGCGATGCGCGCGGCTCCTTCGCCGGGGCCCCGCATCACGGTCACCCGGGGGGTGCCACCGTTTGGATCCAGGAGCAGGACAAAGGGCAAATCAGTGGGATCAAGCACAAACCGGGTGTGATCATGCGCGCCGAGCCGTCGAAACAGCTCAGGATGGTTTTTGGCAATCTTGCGCGAATAGGCGGTCAAGGATGCGGACAACGGAACCAGGGGCATGAAACGTAACGGGTAGGTCAAAGCCTGCGGAAAACTAGGAATCTGAACGGGGGACTGGGGCAAGCAGAATTCCTTCTGAGTGGCGAACAATGATCATCTGCGGCCTTGGTAGTCGTTTGCGTGTTTCGGTAAATTGACGATCGTCAATTTCGCAGCGCTTTTGTGCTGATATGCAGCCCGGACTCTCATTGACAGGATACGCCCGTGCGAACCTTGCCACCGTTCCCCAGCCTGCGCAGCTTTCTGAGTTGGTGCGCTGAAATAGAGCAGCTTTACCCCGTCTCAGAAGCAGTACCGATCCGACACAAGATGACAGCCGTTCATCGCAACATTCTGGAACGCAAGGGGCCTGTTTTGCGGTTTGACCAACCGGTTCTGGAGGCTGGCACTGCCGCAGACATACCAGTTGTGGTCAACCTGTTTGGGACCACCGAGCGCGTTGCCGCCGGACTGGGAAAAACCCTGAACGAAGTCGATGACTTGGGGGCTTTCCTCGCAGCTCTCAGAGCTCCGACGCCGCCAGATGGGTTGCGCGATACCCTGTCTCGCTGGCCAATGCTGAAAGCGGCCCTGGCAACGCGGCCAAAGATCATCAAATCGGCGCCTGCCCAGCAAACCGTTCTGGAAGGGGCTGAGGTAGATCTGGCAGCCATTCCCGTTCAGACACATTGGCCGGGGGATGCGGGGCCGCTGATCACTTGGCCGGTGGTCATCACCCGGCCGTTTGGCTCGAAACAGGAGGACGTCGCAGCCTATAATGCAGGGGTTTACCGGGCGCAGGTAATCGGGCGTGATAAAGTAATCATGCGCTGGTTGCCGCATCGGGGCGGCGCTGCGCATCACCGAACCTGGGCGCAGCAGGGCGAAAAGACACCCGTCGCCATCGCCCTGGGGGCCGATCCTGCAACCTTGCTCTCGGCTGCACTGCCCTTGCCTGAAACCGTGTCGGAGCTGACATTTGCAGGCGCCATCAACGGGCTGCGCCCACGACTGGTCGCCGCCAAAACGGTGCCCTTGATGGTTCCTGCTGAGGCCGAAATCATTCTTGAAGGCTGGGTTTCCCCCTCTGAGACTGCCCCTGAAGGGCCCTTTGGAGATCACACAGGGTATTACAACAAAGCCGAGCCTTTTCCCGTAATGCAGATCACGGCAGTGACCCATCGAAACAAGCCGCTCTATTTGTCGACCTACACGGGTCGCCCACCGGATGAGCCCGCAATCATTGGCGAGGTGTTCAACCGCCTCGCCTTGCCGACCATTCGGGGGCAAATCCCCGAGATCCGCGACCTCTGGCTGCCGCCCGCTGCCTGTTCCTACCGTATGGCTGTTGCAAGTATCGACAAGCGCTATCCCGGTCAGGCCCGCCGGGTGATGATGGCGCTTTGGGGAATGCTGCCGCAGTTCAGTTATACCAAGATGCTCATCATCGTAGACCCCGACATTGATGTCAAAAACTGGGATGACATCGCCTGGGCGCTGGCCACCCGGATGGACCCGTCCCGGGATGTGATACAGCTGGAGGATACTCCGATGGACTACCTTGATTTTGCCTCCCCACGCCCCGGGCTGGCAGGGAAAATGGGCATTGATGCCACAACAAAAATCGACAGCGAAACCACTCGAGACTGGGGAGAGGTCATGAAGACGTCACAGGAAGACGCGGATTTTGCCAGCGATCTGGTCGCACGCATGATGCCGGAGGTGACAACATGACGGCGCCGCGCGTAGTGCAGGGTGTGGCGGGGGCCTCTGGCGCCGCGCTGGGGCTCTCAGTTGCCCGGCAGCTGGTGGCTTTGGGTGCGGAAATTGATCTTGTCATCAGCGCTGCCGCAGAACGGACACTGGCTGAGGAATGCGGGCCGGAGGCGCTGAACACCCTGCAAACACTGGCAACCCGTTGTCACCCTCTGTCCAATATGGGGGCCAGTATCGCCTCGGGTTCAGTCCCGGTCTCTGGTATGATCGTAGCCCCTTGTTCGATGCGATCTCTGGCCGCGATTGCGCAGGGCCTAGACGACAATCTTCTGACCCGCGCCGCGGGTGTGCAGCTCAAGGAACGCCGTCGACTGGTGTTATTGACCCGCGAGGCACCTCTGACTTTGGCGCATCTTCGAAATATGACAGCGGCAACCGAGCTCGGAGCATTCATCCTGCCGCCAGTACCGGCCTTCTACCTAAAGCCCAACAGCATTTCAGATATCGTCGACCAAATTGCTGCGCGCGCGATTGACCTCTTAGCAATCACAACGCCCGTCGCAAGACAATGGGCTGAGCCGGCTGAAGAAAACCATTCTGTCATAAACCAGAATTAGGGCCCCGCCAGGACCACCCTTGCGCATTTGTCCAACGCTCTCATGCTAACGAGCGATTCAGGCAATGGCACCGAGTTCACCAGCATGGCGAACCTGAATCGGGGGCAAGGTACTGGTATCGATTGGCACGGCAACGCACCGGGCAAACCTCAGCAGAACGGCTTTGGAGAAAGCGCAAAGGCAAGCTGAGAGGTGAATGCTTGAACGATACCTTGTTTTGCGCGCTGGGCATCGCCCGCAAAACGCTTGAAGGGCGGCAGGAGGATTGCAACTGCGCAGACTGTGCAGAAACTGTACCTGGCCGTGATTTCTTACCTTATCGGGAAGCGATCTTCGAACACGAATGCAAATTGGCTGTTCACAGCTGGCCAATTGCTGGCATACCGCGTCCATTCTTTAGAGGTTGCCTGGAGTGTCAGGTAGATCAACTTGGCGGCGGGTTGATCACTGGGGACGTGACCACGGATTCGAATGGCGCGGCAAATTGCCGAGTTCAAGGTCTCTATGGGATTGGTAGTGTAAATCAGCCTGCGGACCTCGAGGGTAAAATCGAGAAAGGGGATGACCGCGCTCCAGACCTGCCGCTCGAAGGGGGCAATGAAACAGGCCTGGGATACCCCCCATCAGGCGGCATGGCTGCGAACGTTTTTGGCATCAACCTTAAGGTGATAGGCTTGACAGGTTTCGCCGCCAACTTCGAGGCGGGGCCCTGCGGGAGAAATTGTCAGACCCGTGCGGCGCATGAGTAGCCCGGCGGACACGGAGGTGAGGCAAATATAGGAGCTGAAGTTCCAAGCCTTTGCCAGTCTGGCCAGGGTCAGTCCGATTTCACCTCTAACCCTCATTCGATCCCGGCTGCTCAGGGTGTCGGTCACAAAAACCCTGCTGACCTCCCATGTGTTGGGGTCCTGGGGGGCGGGATCGTCGAGAAGGTTCTTCGGCATATCCGGTAGCAGACCAAGCTGGGCATCGCGCAGCATGTAACTGGCGTTGATATTATGGGCGGTTGTGGGTGTTACCCGCAGGCCGCCATAGACAGTCAACCCATCGTGAATGGCGCAGTAGATGCTTTCCGGAGTATCATATTGGTCAAATTCCAGCCCGCGGGTGTTGGGGAGTTTCCAGCCGCGCGTTTCGATGAAATGGTGATACCTGGCGCGCAAGAGCGCGGTGAACAGTGTTCCGGTTTCCCCCAAGTTATCGAAGGAGATTTCTGTCGATTGCATTTGGGTGCCTACCCATTTGTTTGAATCACGCAAGACACGGTGTCGAGGGATTTTCTGAAGTTTGAATCAACTTTTACAGGCAATCGTAAATTTTACATTAATTTTGACGGGTTTACTTAAGCGCAGTATGAGGGCAGGGGGCAGCGGTCGGAGCAGCCTGCTGCGCAGCAGTCTTTGTTTCATGGGTGAGCGCGGCAATTCGGCGAATTTCGGACAGCAATACCGATTTTTTTACGGGCTTGGCGATATAGCCCAGAGCGCCAAGCGCGAGAAACCGCTGGCGATCTTCTGGTGCGGCATTTGCTGTGAGCATGACAACCGGCGTTTCGGCAATCCGGCCGCCTCGACGGGTCATCTCCGTTAGAGTTTCTTCGCCATCCATGACTGGCATTTTCATGTCCAGCAAAACCAGATCCACCGGGCGCTGCTCCAGGCACTTCATGGCCTTGGAGCCATCCTCGGCCTCGATAATCTCGACATTGCTCTTTTTCAGGAAAGAGCGGACAACCATTCGGTTGGACTGGGTGTCATCAACCAGCAGAATGGTGTGCAGGCCAAGATCCTGATCAGCCCCCTGATCCGTCCGCTGAGTAGCTTTCGTGATGCTTTGGACATTGGAATGATCTTGGCTGGCTTTGGGCTCCTCCAGAACTTTGATCTGACAGGTGAAGGTGAAACAGCTTCCCTGTTTTGGAACCGAGCTGATTGAAATATCTCCCCCCATCATCCGTGCAAACCGGCGCGCAATCGCAAGCCCAAGACCGGTTCCGGGAACCGTTGGCGCGTTCTTGTCCACAGCGCGATAGAACTCGGTAAACAGATGCGGGATCTGGTTGGAGGCGATACCGCGCCCTGTATCCAAAACCTGGATGGTGAGAATAGACTGATCCTCGACCTGCTGCGCCGTCACATTGACCGTGATGTGCCCGGCCTCTGTGAATTTGACCGCATTCGAGACCAGGTTACCAATCACTTGTCTCAATCGCTGGGCATCAAACTGGGCGTAGCTTGGAATGTCTTCTACAAAACTGAGATCAAAGTGCAGACCTTTTGCCTCGGCGGGCGCCCGAAACACTTCCACTGCATTAGCGATCTCAACCCGTGGCGAAGCGGCGGTCAGGTTAACCTCAATATGGCCGGATTCCACTTTGGCATGGTCAAGGACATCGTTCAAAATACCAGTGAGTGCCTGGGCAGATTTTCGCAACAAAAGGGTGCGCTCCTGCTGTGTCTCAGGGTCGGTATCTTCCTCATCGATGAGCTCGGCCATGCCGCAAATGGCATTGAGCGGGGTGCGAATTTCATGGCTCATTGCAGCCAGAAAGCTGCTCTTGGCGCGGCTTCCGGCCTCGGCGTCGCTCAGCGCATGGCGCAGCTTGTCGGTCATTTGATTGAGAGAGCGCATGCTATGAGCAATATACCCGGCTCCGAGCACCAGAATGACCACTGCGATGCCAATCTCAACCGGGCTGGCAAAGCTGTGGAGAAAGCTGACAATCATAAAGCCGACCGCACAAATGATTGGCACTGCTGTCAGCAGGCCAAAGAACATCCATTCGGACCTGGCAACCACGCTGTGATTGAGGGCTATCACCAAGAGCATCGTCCCGGCAAGCTTTGGAAAGGCTTCAGGTTGGAAAAAGAGCAGCATCGGGATCGAGTTGAAAAACAGGATGCCTATGAAGGCAGAACCAGTGAACAACGCAATTCCAGCGAAAGTAACCTTACGCTTCAGCTTGTTGTAGACATAGATCCCGACTAGCTCGATCAGGGCGATGCCCAGATAGATGAAACTGACAGTTTGAAAGGGCAGGTAGTAAAGAGACAGAAGTGCGACGACTGTAATGGAAGCAAAGCGGGAGGGCAGGTCGTTGCGGACCAGTTGGTTCTGAGCTGACACCGACGCTTGAAGGTCTGGTGATAATTTCAACATTCGCATAGTCCTTGCGGTGGCCTTCGCCTTGTTCCTTGTTTGGCCAAACAAAGGCCGAGAGCAACAGTTTGCAACTATTGAACAGGAACGGATTCTCCTTTTCCGCTGAGTTTACGGCCTAAAGATGTGTGCTCTCTTAACCTCCAACGGTTTTGAAGTAGAGACACAGAACCGAAAAAATGGATCCCGTTCTTGTCCTGTTGCAAGTGTTGCCCATTGGGAGCCTGCTGTTCAAGCCTATCAATGACTACCAAGCCCTCGGTTCACGGCGAAATCAAGGATTTTACCCCTAAAACTGTTACGACAGTCGATGTAACAAGGTCATGAGACGCCAACCTGCAAGACAGAACTCGCACCACATCGACCTGCTGGTCGATGTGGTGCGAGGCCACAATATGGTCTCGGCGTTCTGCTTCGCCAACGGTCAGATCTTCCATGGGACCAGCGCGCGGCGAAATGTAGCAGCGAGAGGTCAAGGCCCCATTCAGTCTGGATCACTGGCAGGGAGGATGTTTGGTCTGGGTTCAAATTTCGCTGCAGGGCTAACGAGTTTTGAACCTAGGCAAAGGTGTAGTCGCCGCCCTTTTCAAGTGCCCGCCGGTAGGCTGGTCGCGCCTGAATATTGGCTACAAACCCCGCCAGCTTTGGTAGCATTTCGGCCTTGCCCTGAGCGATGGCGATTTCGGCGGGAAAGCTCAGCATGATATCCGCAGCTGACAGGTCATCCTGAACAAAATGACCGGAGGGGCGCAGCAGCCCCTCCATATAGGCAAAGTGGCTTTCCAGTTGCTGAGTAATGCGCGGGGCCAGGGGCGCGCCAGCTGCGCCCAGTTTACCAACATAGAGCTGCAGCAGGATCGGCGTCATGGCAGAGCCCTCGGCAAAATGCATCAGCTCCAGATGGCTGATGTAGGCGTCGGTGTCGCGGTCGGGCACCAGTTGCGGGCCAAAACCAGCGCAGAGATATTCAACAATTGCGCCACTTTCGGTGATGATCCGTCCCTCCACCTCAAGCATGGGGGATTTGCCCAAGGGATGTTTGGCGATCAGGGCAGGGGGGGCCAAGTTGGTTACGGCATCACGCTGGTAGTGTTTGATCTCATAGGGCAGGCCCAGCTCCTCCAGCAACCAGAGAACCCGCTGCGAGCGTGAATTGTTGAGATGATGTACGGTAAACATGCAGGCCTCCTGAGCCAGTAGGATCGTTGATCCGGTTCGCGGTCCTTCCCTCAGAAGTTGAAGTTCTTTGCTGTTCGGCACCAGAGTCACGTTGGGTCACAGTGGTTTGCGGCATTAACCCGCCGAGGGTGGTCCGCAAAATAGCGAAACGCGCTCCAGATCTTTGGCATCCTCAGGGGCCATCTGGTTGATGACATAGCCCGCCACCCCCGGCACATGGGCGCTGCATCACATCCAGTTTGGGCGCCACCACGGCGGACAGATTGGCCAGAACCAGCAGTGATAGGCTGCTGCCAATGGTCCCGGATTGAAGGACCTGAAAGTGGTTTTCCTTTGGTCAACCAAAAGATCCCAGCAGCTCCTGGTTTTGGTTCCTCTGGGAAATGATATCGACACATGAACCAGGAGGGGTTTAAAAAATTACATAATATCAGTGTCTTGATTAAGGTTTTGACTGGTAGAGCTTGGCCATTAATGCGCGGATGAGATAGGTTCTATTCCCGTTTTGCATGAGTGATTTGAAATTGGCATTGGCCCCTGGTCGGCGCCATGGCTTAGGTAATGCCCACTGTTTCAGGAGGCCAACCAAGGCCACCGACATGGAGGGAAAGATGAACAAATTTATCCGCATCGCTGCGGCTGGTGTGATGTCGCTCGCCTTTGGCGCCGTGGCTCAGGCCGAAGTCACAGTCAAAGTCGCCTATGACGCCGATCCGGTGTCATTGGACCCGCATGAGCAGCTGTCCGGTGGCACGCTGCAGTTCTCGCATATGTCTTTTGATCCGCTGGTGCGCTGGACCCAGGATCTGCAGTTTGAGCCACGCCTGGCAACCAGCTGGGAACAGATCGACGAGCTGACCACTCGTTTTCATCTGCGTAGCGGTGTAAAATTCCACTCTGGCAACATGCTGACCGCAGCAGACGTTGACTGGACTTTTGATCGTCTGAAAGAAAGCCCCGACTTCAAAGGCATCTTCAGCCAGTTCACCGATGTCAAAGTGATCGACGATCACACCTTTGACCTGATCACCTCCGAGCCCTATCCGCTGGTGCTGCACACGGTGACCTATATCTTCCCGATGGACAGCAAATTCTATTCCGGCACCACCGAAGACGGCAAAGACCGTGCTGAGCTGGTCAAGCATGGCGACAGTTTTGCGTCGCGCAATATCTCCGGCACCGGTCCCTTTACCGTCACCTCGCGTGAGCAGGGCGTAAAGATGGTCTTTGACCGTTTTGAAGGCTACTGGGACACCGAAACTGCCGGCAACGTGGATCAGATCATCCTGACCCCGATCAAGGAAAGCCCCACCCGTGTGGCTGCGCTGCTCTCTGGCGACGTTGATTTCATCGCGCCTGTGCCGCCAACCGATCTGGCCCGTGTCGAGGACAACGACGGCACCAACCTGATCACCATGCCCGGCACCCGTATCATCACATTCCAGATGAACCAGGACCGTGTTGAAGCCTTCAAGGATGCCCGCGTCCGTCAGGCCATCGACTATGCTGTCAACAACGCTGGTATCGTGGATCGCATCATGCGCGGCTTTGGCACCGTTGGCGCCCAGTACAGCCCCGCAGGCTACCTGGGTCATAACCCAGACCTGGCCCCTCGTTTTGACGTCGAAAAAGCCAAGGCTCTGATGGCCGAAGCTGGCTATGCTGATGGTTTTGAAATCTCGATGATGGCGCCAAACAACCGCTATGTGAACGATGACAAGATCGCCCAGGCTGTTGCTTCGATGCTGGCAAAGATCAACATCAAAGTTGACCTGCAGACCATGCCGAAGGCCCAGTACTGGCCCGCCTTTGATGAGCGCGCAGCAGACATGATGATGATCGGCTGGCACTCGGATACCGAAGACTCGGCCAACTTCCACCAGTTCCTGAGCCATTGCTTTGACGAGGCTTCCGGCAATGGTCAGTACAATGCCAACAACTTCTGCAACGCAGAGGCGGACATGCTGATGGCCAAGGCCAATGCGGAAACCGATGCCGGTAAGCGTGCGGTGATGCTGAAAGAGCTGGAAACCATCCTCTACAATGAGGCGGCTTTCATCCCGCTGCACTGGCAGAACCTGGCCTGGGGCGCACGCAAGGGTGTGCACGCGGAATCCATCGTGAACGCGCTGAACTTCCCTTACTTCGGTGACCTCGTCGTCGACTAAGGACAGCCCAATCAAAGACCGGAGCAGGCCAGCGTGGCTTGCTCCGGCCTCTTCTCCGGCATTTTTCAAAAACAATTTGCCAAGGGTATTCTTCCTGACTGCGCAGGGAGGGAAGGTTTGATGCCCTTTGCTATTTGTTTTAGGCCCTATTTGTTCCAGGCCCTACGACCCCAGGCCCCACTATCCCAGGAAGAAGGTGTAAAAGCATGTTTGCTTACCTTGTGAAACGCGTGTTCCAGGCCATCGCGGTGATGTTTGTCATCTCGCTGATCGGCTTTGCCATTCAGGACAATCTCGGTGATCCGCTCCGCGAGCTGGTTGGACAATCCGTGAGCGAAGAGGTCCGGCAGGAGCTGCGCGATGAATTGGGGCTGAACGACAGCTTTATGACGCAGTACCTGCGCTTTGCCGGCAATGCACTGCAGGGCGATCTGGGCACCAGCTACTTCTTCAAGGAACCGGCGCTGGATGTGATCCTGAAAAAACTGCCCGCAACGCTGGAACTGGTTGTGGGAGCCTCGATCATCATTATCGGGTTGTCGATCCCGGTGGGCGTCTTTACCGCCATCTACCCCAATTCGATCCTGAGCCGCCTGGTCATGGGGATCTCGATCATCGGGATTTCGATCCCGGTGTTCTTGACGGCGATCCTGATGATCTATGTGTTTTCCGTCGAATATGGCTGGTTCCCCTCCTATGGGCGCGGTGATGTGGTGCATGTCTTTGGCTTCTGGGACACCAATTTTGCCAGTGTGGACGGCTGGATGCATATTCTGCTGCCCTCGGTCGCGCTGGCCTCGATCATGCTGCCGCTCTTTATCCGCCTGATCCGGGCCGAGATGATGGAAGTGTTGCAGAGCGAATATGTGAAATACGCCAAGGCCAAGGGCATCCGGCCCTGGCGCATCTATTTTGTCCATGCGCTGAAAAACACGCTTTTGCCGGTGATCACTGTGGGCGGCGTGCAGATCGGCACCATGGTGGCCTATACCATCCTGACCGAGACCGTCTTTCAGTGGCCGGGCATGGGCTTCATGTTCCTGGAGGCGGTGAACCGCGTCGATACCCCGCTGATCGTCGCCTATCTCATCGTCGTCGGCTTTATCTTTGTTGTCACTAATACAATCGTTGACCTGATCTACGGGCTGGTCAATCCCACCGTCAATCTTGCGAGGATGGGCGCATGAGCAGCCTGAGCACCAATTCCGAACCATCGCGCTGGGCGCAGATCTGGAACTCCAACATCGCTTACAGCTTTCGGCGCAATCCGGTGGCCGTTGTCTCGCTATTGGTCTTTGCGGTGATCACGGTGATGTCCTTTCTGGCGCCGCTGATTGCGCCTTTTGATCCCTATGATCCGGCGCAGATCGACATCATGAACAGCGAATACCCCCCCGTCTGGGTGTCAGGGGCCGACCCGCAGTTCATGCTGGGCACCGATGATCAGGGCCGCGATCTATGGTCCACCATCCTCTATGGCACCCGGCTGTCACTACTGATCGGCATCTGCGCCGTTGCCCTGCAGGCTTTCCTTGGGATTTCGATTGGCTTGATCGCCGGCTATGTGGGCGGGCGGATCGACAGCCTGCTGATGCGGCTGGCCGATATCCAGCTGTCTTTCTCGACCCTGATGGTCGCCATCATCTTTCTGGCGGTGACCCAGGCGATGTTTGGCTCTGAGACCTTCAACCAATATGCCATCTATTTCCTGATCGCGGTGATTGGCGTCGCGGAATGGCCGCAGTATGCTCGCACCGTGCGTGCCACCGTGCTGGCGGAGAAAAAGAAGGAATATGTCGACAGCGCCCGCGTATTGGGCTTTGGTCCCATTCGCATCATGGTACGGCACATCCTGCCAAACTCGCTGTCGCCGATCTTTGTGATCTCCACCGTGCAGGTGGCCAATGCCATCATCTCCGAGGCCTCGCTGTCTTTCCTCGGCCTTGGTATGCCGCCGAGCCAGCCCTCGCTGGGGTCGCTGATCTCTTCCGGCTTTGACTATATCTTCTCGGGCAGCTGGTGGATCACCGCCATTCCCGGCGTGGTACTGGTGGTGCTGGTGCTGGTGATCAATCTCTTGGGTGACTGGCTACGTGATGCCCTGAACCCCAAACTCTATAAGGGATAAGCGCAATGTCCTTGCTTTCCGTGCGCGATCTAAGCGTGAAATTCGCCATGCGCGACAATACCGTAACTGCCCTCAATCAGATCAGTTTTGATCTAGGCAAGGGCGAACGTCTGGGCATCGTCGGGGAATCCGGCGCTGGCAAATCCATCACTGGCTTTGCCCTGATGAACCTGCTGAGCCGCCCCGGCTATATCGACAGCGGCAAGATCCAGTTCCTGGGCGAAGACATCACCGAGATGTCCGACGCCAAAATGCGCAGCATTCGCGGCAACCAGATGGCGATGATCTTTCAGGATCCGATGGTGACGCTGAACCCGGTGCTGACCATTGGTCAGCAGATGGTGGAAACTCTGCAGGCCCATCGCAAGCTGAGCAAATCCGAGGCCGAGCAGATCGCTATCGTCAAACTGCGCGAGGTCTATATTCCCTCGCCGGAGGAGCGTCTGGACCAATACCCGCATGAGCTGTCAGGCGGGATGCGCCAGCGGATCATCATCGCCATTGCGCTGCTGCTGGACCCGCAGCTGATCATCGCGGATGAGCCAACAACGGCGCTGGATGTGACCATTCAGGCCGATATCATGGAGCTCTTGCTGGAGTTGTGTGAATCCAACAAGGTCGGCCTGATCCTGATCACCCATGATTTGGGCGTGGTCAGCCAGATGACCGAGCGCACCCTGGTGATGTATGCCGGGCGCATCATCGAGGCCGGGCGCACGCGGGAAATCATCAACGACCCGCAGCACCCCTATACGCAGGGGTTGATCAACGCGCTGCCGCAGCAGACAAAACCGGGGCAACGGCTGAAGCAGATCCCGGGTAATATGCCCTCGCTGACGGCGATCCCTAAGGGCTGCCCCTTTAGCCCGCGCTGCGAATATGTGCAGGATCATTGCCTCACGGAGGCCCCCAAGCCAGTGCAATATACCCATGTTGAGGTCGCCTGCCACGAGGTGAACCGGTTGCACAGCGACAAAGTTGAGGAGATGAACTGATGAGCGCGCCTCAGCCCCTGTTGGAAATTCGCAATCTTGAAAAACGCTTTGAACTGGACCGTGGCTTTCTGGAAACCTTGAAGTTCAAGGGTGGCAAGCTGGTGCAGGAAAAGCGCGAAGTGCATGCGGTCAACAATATCTCGCTGGAGGTCGCCCCCGGCGAGGCGCTTTGTGTTGTTGGCGAAAGCGGCTGTGGTAAATCCACCGTTGCCCGGCTGATCGCGGGGCTGCTGACCCCCAGTGGCGGTGAAATCCACTACGCCGGGGAGCGCATTGATGATCGCTCGCGGCGCGCCATGATGCCGCTGCGCAAAAAGATGCAGATGATCTTTCAGAACCCCTATGCATCGCTGAACCCGCGCATGACCATCCAGCAGGCGCTGGAAGAACCGGTGCGCTACCACAATCCCGCCCTGTCAAAAGGCGAGGTGCGCGACAAGGTGGCGGATGTGATGCGTTCGGTCGGGGTGGACCCCAGTTGGGCCGGGCGCTACCCGCATGAGTTTTCCGGTGGTCAGCGTCAGCGGATCGCCATTGCCCGTGCCCTGACGGTAGATCCTGAGTTCATCATCGCGGATGAACCGATCTCGGCGCTGGATGTTTCCATTCAGGCGCAGGTGCTGAACCTGATGCTGGAGGCCAAGGACGAGCGCGGCCTCACCTATCTGTTCATCACCCACGATCTGAGCGTGGTGCAGCACTTTGGTACCAAGGTGGCGGTGCTCTATCTGGGTTCGGTTTGCGAGCTTTCCGATACGGCAACCCTGTTTGAAAACCCCAAACACCCCTATACCCGTGCTTTGCTTTCTGCGGTTCCGCAGTTAAAAGATGATCATCCCAACCACATCCGATTGCGCGGTGAAATCCCGACACCAATCAACCTGCCGCAGGGATGTCCGTTTGAAAGTCGCTGTGCCCATGCCAATAGCCGGTGCCAGAGTGAGCAACCCCGCCCCCAGCTGCAGCCAGATGGGGCGCTGGTGGCCTGTCATGCTGTCGAAGAAGGGCGGCTGGACGGGTAGGGCCCGGACATGCTGAACGGGATGCTACAGTGGACATAGCCTGGCTCAGAGATTTTGAGGCCCTGGTCGCGCAGAAGAATTTTTCGCGCGCGGCAGAGGAGCGTAATGTCAGCCAACCGGCCTTCTCCCGGCGCATTCGTGCGCTGGAGGAAGAGTTCGGCGTCAAGCTGATCAACCGGCAAACCTTGCCGCTGTCGCTGACCCCGGCGGGGGAGGTGTTTCTGGCGCAGTCGCGGGTGATGTTGCGCACCTATGATGAGACCCTGGAGCGCTGTCAGATCATTGATGCGGCGGGGGAAAACGTCATTCGCTTTGCCACCTCGCAATCGCTCTATATGACCCATTACAAGACCCATATCGCCCCATTGGTTGATGAGGGTGGGCTGGAGATTGATCTGAATTCCACCGGCTGGGCGGTGGATCAGTTTGTCTCGGCGCTGCAGCAGCGGTACTGTGACGTGATCCTGACCTATTGGCACCCTGCCATGGATGCACTGGCCCCCCTTTCGCTGGGCAATTGCGACTATATCACCCTGAGCGAAGATCTGTTTGTGCCGGTGTCAAAGGTCGGCCCAGACGGGCCATTGCATCGTTTTGAAAGCACGCCAAAAAAACCAGTACCGCTGTTGTCTTACGGCACGGTCTCGGCGCTGCGCTCGGTGGTGGAACATGCACTGCGGCAGAACTTAGATGGACCTAAGATGCTGGTGGTGAACCAAAGCGTTCTGGCGATCTCGGTCAAGGCCATGGTGATGGAGGGCTTTGGCCTGGGCTGGCTGCCACAGGAGCTGTGCAAGCAGGAGCTGGCGGAGGGGCAGATGCAGATCGTCGGCGGCGCAGAGCACCGCCATCCGCTGGAAATCCGGCTGTACCGTGACAAGGAAAACAGCAAACCAACGCTGAACCGTCTCTGGGGCGATATGCAGGCGGCAATTGGGGTGTCAGAGCAATAGCTGAGGCGCTATCGGCTCGATCAAGGGGCTGCGGTCTTCACCGTATAGGGCGCCAGGCTTTCCAGAAAGGTATCGACAAAATCCAGTGAAAGCAGTGAGCGGCTGCCGGAGGCCGGGCGCAGGATCGACAGCCAATGCGAGAGTTCCGGTTCAAAGGGGCGCATCTCGACGTTCTTTGACTTGAACTGATCCGCATCCAGGGCGCTGACAACGGAAACCCCCTGACCCTCGGCCACCATCAGGCAGGCGGTGGAGAACTGACGCACCTCGACCCAGGAATTCAGCAGCACACCATGGTCCGAGAAGGACTGCGACAGGCTTTTGAAAAACGTGCTGCTCTTGCGGGTGTGGATCATGCGCTCATCCGCCAGATCCAGTGGCGAAATACGCTCCAGCTTGGCCAAGCGGTGGCCGCGCGGGAAAATACAAACCGTTTTGATGGCGATATCGATGTGTTCAACCGCCGGATGGCCAGAGAATCCATCTGTTATGCCACAGTCATATTGCTCGCCTATGATCCACTCCAGGATCCGCTCCGGGCGGTCCGGCTCAAGCGTGAGATTCACCCCCGGACGCTGCTGCAGAAACTTGGCCAGCAGCTGTGGCAAATGGGAGCTGGCAAAGCCCGGCAGGCAGGCAATACGCAGATGTCCGGCGGTGCGGTCCGTCAAGTCCCGGTTGAGTTCCTCCAGATGGCGCAGGCTGTCGAAGACCCGACCGACCTCTGACAGCAGGTAGCGCGCTTCGCTGGTGGGAATCAGCATGCCGTCTTTGCGCTGAAACAGCTCAATCGCGACCGAGTTGGAAAAGTCGGACAACAGGCGGCTAGTGGCGGGTTGGGATATGCCCAAAGATTTTGCGGCTCGGGTGACTGATCCGGTCTGCGCAACGGCCTGAAAGGCCTCTAGCTGCCTTAGTTTAAATTTCAATGGTTTAGCCCCAAATTTTCAAAGATATTTTGCAATCACATAACATCATGTTATGCTTGATGTCAAAAAACTTTCACTTGCATTATGCCCATTTCTGCTCACTCTTTGGGCATCAGATGAACGGGGAGAACTCATATGTCTATCAAATCACTTCTTTGCACGTCGGCCATTCTGGCCTCGACCGCAGGTACTGCCTTTGCTGAAACCGAGGTCCAGTGGTGGCACGCAATGGGCGGCGCCAATGGCGAACGCGTCAACAAAATTGCCGAAGATTTCAACGCCACGCAGAGTGACTACAAAGTTGTTCCTGTCTACAAGGGCAACTACACCGAAACCATGACCGCGGCGATTGCGGCCTTCCGTGCCAAAGAGCATCCGCAGATCGTGCAGGTTTTTGAAGTTGGCACCGCCACCATGATGGCTGCCAAAGGCGCGATCTACCCGGTTGAGAAACTGATGAAAGACGCTGGCGAAGCCTTTGACGGCGACGCCTTCCTGCCTGCGGTTGTGTCTTACTACGAGACCCCCGAAGGCGAACTGCTGTCGATGCCTTTCAACAGCTCCACGCCGGTTATGTGGTACAACAAAACCGCGCTGGATGCGGCCGGTGCCTCCGTTCCCACCACTTGGGATGAGGTTCAGGAAACCGCCCAGAAACTGGTCGACAACGGTATGGATTGCGGTGTTTCCTTTGGCTGGCAGTCCTGGGTCATGGTTGAGAACTTCTCGGCCTGGCACAACATCGGCATGGGCACCAAAGAAAACGGCTTTGCCGGGTTCGACACCGAGTTCAGCTTCAACAACGAAGCCGTTGCAGCCCGTCTGGATGGCATCGCTGCCATGACCGAAGGCAACCTGTTCAAATACGGTGGCCGTCGCGGCGACAGCCTGCCGATGTTCACCAATGGCGAATGTGGCATGTGGATGAACTCCTCTGCCTACTACGGTTCGATCAAGAGCCAGGCCGGGTTTGAATTTGGTCAGACCATGCTGCCGCTGGATACAGCTGTCGCTGATGCTCCACAGAACTCGATCATTGGCGGCGCCACCCTCTGGGTGCTCGAAGGCCATGAGGAAGAAGAATACAAGGGCACAGCCCAGTTCCTGACCTATCTGTCCTCACCAGAAGTGCAGGCCTGGTGGCACCAGGAGACCGGCTATGTGCCGATCACCACAGCCGCCTATGAGCTGTCCAAGGAGCAGGGTTTCTACGAGAGCAACCCCGGCACCGACACTGCCATTCAGCAGCTGAGCCTGAACACGCCAACTCCGAACAGCCGTGGCCTGCGCTTTGGCAATTTTGTTCAGGTGCGTGATGTGATCAACGAAGAGCTGGAGGCCGTCTGGGCGGGCGATAAATCGGCAACTGAGGCGCTGAACGCAGCGGCTGAGCGTGGCAACACCCTGCTGCGCAAGTTTGAGCGTTCCGCCAAATAAGCTCCGCTTAAGGATCTGAGCCATGCCGCCCTTTGGGCGGCATGGTCTCGTTTGCGCGCCAGTGAAATGGCGCATCACTACTGGGCACTACACGGGGCACTCCATGCTGAAACGCGTCCATTTTCCTTCTTCGCCACTGCCCTATCTATTGGTGGCACCGCAGCTGGCAATCACGCTGGTGTTTTTCATCTGGCCCGCCAGTCAGGCGATGTATCAGTCATTCCTGATCGAGGACGCCTTTGGCCTGGGATCCGAATTTGTCTGGTTTGAGAACTTTCAGGTTCTCTGGGACGACCAGCACTATCTGGATGCCTTTTGGCGCACCGGCATTTTTTCACTTCTGGTCGCAGGGCTCTCGATGGGCGTGGCGCTGGTGCTGGCAGGGTTTGCGCAGCGGGTGGTGCGCGGCGCCATGGTGTACCGTACCCTGTTGATCTGGCCCTATGCGGTGGCCCCGGTTCTGGCCGGCGCGCTCTGGGTCTTCATGTTCAATCCAACCCTGGGGATATTCCCCTACTTCCTTGAATTTGTTGGCATTGACTGGAACCACTACCTGAATGGCAATCAGGCCATGGGGCTGGTGATCCTGGCTGCGGCCTGGAAACAGGTGGCCTATAACTTTTTATTCTACCTTGCGGCGATGCAGTCGATCCCCAACAGCGTCATCGAGGCCGCTGCCATTGATGGTGCCGGCCCGGGGCGTCGGTTCTTTTCCATCATCCTGCCGCTGATCTCGCCCACCACGTTTTTCCTGCTGGTGATCAACATGGTCTACGCCTTCTTCGAGACCTTCGGCATCATCCACGCAGTGACCCAGGGCGGGCCGGGTACCTCAACCACGATCCTTGTCTACAAGGTCTTCAATGATGGCTTTGTGGGGCTGGACCTAGGCGGATCTGCGGCGCAGTCGGTGATCCTGATGGTGCTGGTCATTGCCATGACTGTTGTCCAATTCCGCTATGTTGAAAGAAAGGTGGAATACTGATGGTTGAACGTCGCCCCCTTACCGCATTGCTCACCCATTTTGTGCTGGTGCTTGGCGTCATTGCCATTGCCCTGCCGATCTGGATCACCTTTGTCGCCGCCACCCATGATGAGCTGCGCATGAACCAGGTGCCGCTGCCGCTTTGGCCCGGCACCCATCTGTGGGACAACCTGAGCCAGACGCTGTTTGGCTCAGGTCTCAGCGGCAGTCAGAGCGCGCCGGTCTGGTTGATGCTGCTCAACAGTCTGGCCATGGCGATGATGATCTCGCTGGGCAAAATCGCTATCTCGCTGCTCTCGGCCTTTGCCATTGTCTATTTCCGCTTTCCCTTCCGCATGACCTGTTTCTGGATGATCTTCATCACCCTGATGCTGCCGGTCGAGGTGCGGATCCTGCCGACCTTTGAAGTTGTCGCCAACCTTGGCATGCTCAACAGCTACTGGGGGCTGTCGATCCCGCTGATCGCCTCGGCCACTGCGACTTTCATGTTTCGCCAGGTGTTTCTGACGGTCCCAGACGAGATGCTGGAAAGCGCACGCATTGATGGGGCAGGGCCGATGCGGTTCTTCTGGGATATCCTGCTGCCGCTGTCGCGCACCAATATTGCGGCGCTCTTTGTGATCCTCTTCATCTTTGGCTGGAACCAGTACCTTTGGCCGCTGCTGATCACCACCGATACCTCGATGACCACGATTGTCATGTCGATCAAACAGATGCTGGAGGCGGCCGAGCAAAGCCCGCAATGGAATATCATCATGACGACGGCGCTGCTGGCGATGATCCCGCCGATCTTTGTCGTCATCTCGATGCAAAAGCTCTTTGTGCAGGGCTTGACGGAAACCGATAAATAGGACGCCCCTCAAATGGCTGAGATTAAACTAACCGACCTGACCAAATCCTACGGTCCCACCGAAGTGCTGCACCATGTTGAGGGCGAGATCAAAGATGGCGAGTTCATCGTCATCGTCGGCCCCTCGGGCTGTGGGAAATCCACCCTGCTGCGCATGGTTGCCGGGCTTGAAACCGTGACATCTGGCGAGATCGCTATTGCAGGGCAGCGGGTGAATGAGCTGGAACCCTCGGCGCGCGATATCGCCATGGTGTTCCAGAACTACGCGCTCTACCCGCATATGTCGGTGCGTCAAAACATGGCCTATGGGCTGAAAATCCGCAAACTCTCCAAGGCTGAAATCAACCGCCGTGTCGAAGAGGCTGCCGATATTCTGGAGATCCGCCAGTATCTTGACCGTAAACCCCGACAATTGTCCGGGGGGCAGCGTCAGCGGGTGGCCATGGGGCGCGCCATTGTGCGCGATCCGCAGGTCTTTCTGTTTGACGAGCCCTTGTCGAACCTGGATGCCAAGCTGCGGGTGCAGATGCGTCTGGAAATCCGCAAGCTGCAGCAGCGCCTTGGTGTGACCTCGATCTATGTTACCCATGATCAGGTTGAGGCGATGACGCTGGGGGATCGGCTGATGGTGCTGAACGGTGGCTACGTCGAACAGTTCGGCACCCCGATCGAGCTCTATGACCGGCCAGCTTCGGTCTTTGTGGCCGGCTTTATTGGCAGCCCGGCGATGAACTTTATCCCGGCCACTGCAGAGCCTGATGCACTGGTCTTGTCTACGGGCGTCCAAATGGCCGCTCCGCAGCTGTCGGATGCCACGGTGCAGTCCACTGCGGTCCTATTGGGTATTCGCCCCGAACATCTGGTCCCGGATGAAGAGGGGCCGATTGTCATCAATGTCGATATGGTCGAGCAACTGGGCGCCAATACCCTGCTGCACGGCACCCTCAGCGGCAGCCAGCACGCGATGGTGGCCTCCATCCCCGGACATGTTACGGCCGAGCCAGGCAGCCAGCACTGTTTCTCGGCTGCACCAGAGCTGTTGCATCTGTTTGACCCAAAGTCCGAAAAACGGCTGGGACTGTGATGAACTACCCCCAATTGGCGGCCTTTACCGGAGGCGCGGGTCTGATCCGGGTGATTGGGCACCGGGGTGCGCGTGGTGTCATGCCGGAAAACACCATGGAGGGCTTTGCCTTTACCCTGAACTGCGGTGTGCGCCTGTTGGAGTTTGACGTGGTGATGACCCGCGACGGTGTGCCGGTGATCACCCATAATCACAGCCTCACCGGCTCGATTGTGCGCGACGGTGCGGGCAATTGGCTGCAGGGGGTGGAACCCAGGGTTTCGGATCTGGACTGGGCTGATTTGACGGTGATGGATGTCGGGGGGCTTGATGGGCGCAGCGACTATGGCCAGCGCTTTCCCGATCAGGCCTTTCTCTATGGGGCCCGCATTCCGCGTCTCAGCGATCTGTGTGAATTGATTGCCCAGCCGGGCTACGGCGACGTGCATCTGATGCTGGAGATCAAATCGGATCCGGCAAAGCTGAAGGATGCAACGGCCCGCGCCAAAGTGGTTTCGGCTGTGGTGGCAGAGGTGCGCGCATTGGGGTTGACCACGCGCACCCTGATGCACAGTTTTGATTGGGATCTGCTGGCGGAATGCACGCGCCAAGCCCCTGAAATGCCAACTTCCTTTCTGACGCAGCTGCCTGAAAACGCCGCTGATATTGGCGAGGACCACGCAGCTGCCAGTCTTGAACTCACCAAGGCCGGGACCAGTGCGCCGGATCTGGTGGCGCAGGCCGGTGGGGCGCTTTGGTGTCCCTATTATCTGGATGTGACGGTGGATCAGGTGGCGCGGGCACAGGAGCTGGGCCTGCGGGTGGCGGTCTGGACGGTGAACGAGGTGGCGGATATCGACCGGATGATCGGGTTAGGCGTTGACGCCATTGTCACGGATTACCCGGGCCGGGTGCAGCGCAGGCTGCTGGCACAGGGCCATGTCTGGACCGAAGAAACGGCGATTGCGGTTTAGGCACAGGCAGGACTGGCCCAAACCTAGGATTTAAATCCCGCCTCGCAGAAGGCCAGCAGTTCCTCAGTCAGATCCTCCGCGGTCTCTGCCTCGGCGAGGCCCGCGATGCGCCAGCGCGAGGTGCAAAGCGCCAGCATGGCAGAGACCATAAAGACAAAATGGGTACTGATCTTTTGCTGCGAGGACTCTGGCAGGACCGCTGAGATTTCAGTCAGGAACACCTTGACGGTGGGGTCAAAGCAGCGCTGCGCAATATGCTGCCAGCGGATGTCCGAGGAGACATGAGCGATTAGCCGGCCATAGGCCGACCAGGTTGCACCGCCGTTGAGGGTCTTGTCGATAAATGGGGCAATAAAACAGGTCAGGATCTGGCGCAGGGTCAGCGGGCCAGCCGCCTTTGCCAGCGCCAGCGCCTCCTGTCTGATCCGGGCCAGTTCATCAGCCCGTCGGGCAACCACGGTGGCAAACAGCACCTCTTTGCTGCCGCCGTGATGATTGACCAGCGCCCCCTGCACATCGGCGGCCTTTGCGATGTCTCGAATCGACGCGCCTTCGAATCCCCGTTCCGCAAACAGCTGCTCTGCGGCATCAAAAATACGCTCCCGTGTGGCGAGAGAGCGTTTGCTTGGTGCGCGTTGTCGTTGTTTTTCTTGTGATTTCTCAGTCATTACAGATTTATCTTGCCCTATTTTTAACAGTCGTTCAATTTAAAAGCGCACCCCAGGGTGCTTGAGGGAGGAAAAATGATGACGGCACAGGCAAGCGTGGCGCAAAACGGCGCTGCGGCGGGCAGATTTGCTTTGATTGGTGCGGGGCCTATGGGGCTCGCCATGGCGAAGGTTCTGAAGGAACAGGGCATCGCCTTTCAGGGGTTTGAGCTGCATTCCGATGTGGGTGGGCTCTGGGATATCGATGCGCCGCATTCCACGATGTATGAAAGTGCGCATCTGATTTCGTCCAAAAAGATGACTCAATTTGACGACTTTCTGATGGGGGACGAGGTGGCGGAATACCCCTCGCACCGGGAGATGCGGCGCTATTTCCGTGATTTTGCCCGCCACTATGATCTCTACGCGGACTTTACCTTCAACGCAGAGGTATTGTCCTGTGACCCATTGGGCGATAGCGGCGCGGGCTGGCGCGTTACCTGGCGCGATGGGGAGGGGCAGGACCACAGCGATGTCTTTGCGGGGGTTTTGATTGCCAATGGCACCCTGGCCGAGCCGAACAAGCCTGATTTCAAAGGCAAGTTTGACGGTGAGATGATCCACGCCGCCCAGTACCGCGACCCGCGACAGTTTGCGGACAAACGTGTGCTGATCGTGGGGGCGGGCAATTCCGGCTGCGACATTGCGGTGGATGCCATTCACCACGGGGTGAGCTGCGATATCTCGATGCGGCGTGGCTATTACTTTGTGCCCAAATATGTCTTTGGCAAGCCCGCCGACACCATGGGCGGCGCCATTCGCCTGCCCATGTGGCTCAAGCGTCGCGTCGATGGCATGATCCTGAAGTGGTTTGTCGGAGATCCACAGAAATACGGCTTCCCCAAGCCGGATTACGCGCTTTATGAAAGCCACCCGGTGGTGAACTCACTGATCCTGTTCCATGCCGGCCATGGTGATCTGAAGGTGCGCCCGGATATCGACCATATCGACGGCAAGACGGTGCATTTCACCGATGGCAGCCAGGCGGACTACGACATGATCCTGACCGCCACCGGCTATCTGCTGCACTATCCCTTTATCGATAAAGAATTGCTCAACTGGCAAGGCGCTGCACCGCATCTCTACCTCAACTGCATGCACCCAAACCGCGATGATCTTTTTGTGCTGGGCATGGTCGAGGCCTCGGGCCTGGGCTGGCAGGGGCGGCACGAGCAGGCCGAAATGGTGGCCCGCTACATCAAAGGATTGGCCGAGGGCAACCACGGGGCAGCCAAGCTTAGACAGGAGAAGTCTGCCGGTTTTGAGCGCGCCACGGGCGGCATGAAATACCTCAAACTGGCGCGAATGGCCTATTACGTCGACAAGGCCACCTACCGCCGGGCCGTCACCGGTTGGATCAAAGCCCTGGAAGGAGGCACATCATGACGGAGCTTGATACAGTTGTTCTGAACTTCAGCGCCGCCAGCCTGCTGGTGATGAATGCGATCCTGGCGATTGTGATGTTTTCCATCGCATTGGATCTGAAGCTCAGCGACTTTGCCCGGCTGATGCGTTCGCCCAAACCGGTGCTGACCGGGCTGGTCTCGCAGTTCATTGTGCTGCCTGCGCTGACCTTCCTGCTGGTTCTGATGGTCGAGCCACGGGCCTCGATTGCGCTGGGGCTGATCCTGGTTGCGGCCTGTCCGGGCGGCAATATCTCGAACTTCATCACCCATCGCGCCGGCGGAAATTCTGCGCTTTCGGTGTCGATGACCGCCTTTGCCACGGTGGGGGCGATCCTGATTACCCCGCTCAACATCGCCTTTTGGGGGCAGCTCTATGCGCCCACGCGGGAGATCCTGAACCGGGTTGAGATCGATCCGCTGCAGATCGCCATCACGGTGTCCCTGATGTTGGTGCTGCCGCTGATCCTGGGGATCTATCTCAACAGCCGACAGGCCAGATTTGCGGATCGGGTGCGCCGCCCGATGCAGAACCTGTCGATGCTGATCTTTTTGGCCTTTGTGATTCTGGCGCTTGCGGCCAATTGGTCGTTTTTCCTGAAATTCGCCCCCTATGTTGGTGGGCTGGTGGTGCTGCACAATGCCATCGCCCTGGCCGCAGGCTATGGCAGCGCGACGCTGGCGGGCCTGTCGGACTATGACCGGCGTGCCGTCACCATTGAGACCGGTATTCAGAACTCTGGACTCGGGTTGGTGCTGATCTTTGGCTTTTTCAACGGGCTGGGCGGCATGGCCGTGGTGGCGGCCCTTTGGGGCATCTGGCATGCCATTTCCGGCCTGGGGCTGGCTCAGCTGATGTCCCGACGGGAGGCAAAGCGATGACAAAAGTCCTGATTACCGGTGCGGCCGGGGATGTGGGCTCAGCCTTGTTGCGAGAGCTGGCGCAGGGTGAGGACAGCCCCTATGAGGTGGTGGCAACAGATATCCGCCCTCCCGCCGACCTGCCGCAGGGGATCCGGTTTGAAGTCTTGGATGTGCGGGGAGAGGGCCCCGATCAGCTCATTGGACGCGAGCGTCCGGATGTGGTGATCCACCTGGCCTCGATTGTGTCGCCGACAACGCGCGACTTTGCCCATCAGGTCGATGTGATCGGCTCGCGCAACGTGCTGGCGGCCTGTCGCACCCATGAGGTCAAACGTCTGGTGGTGACTTCCTCTGGGGCGGCCTATGGCTATCACCCGGATAATTCGGTTCCTCTGGTCGAAAGCGATCCAATCCGCGGCAATCCAGAGTTCGCCTATTCGGACCACAAACGACAGGTCGAAGAAATGCTGGCCCAGGCCCGTAGTGAGGCCCCCGATCTGGAGCAGGTTGTGCTGCGGGTGGGCACCGTGCTGGGGGCGGGGCTGGAAAACCAGATCACCGCCCTGTTTCACAAACCCCGCTTGCTGGCGTTGATGGGCTGTGAAAGCCCCTTTGTTTTTATCTGGACCCGGGATTTGGCGCGTATTTTGAAGCGCGCCATCCAGGTGGGACCTGCTGGCATCTACAATGTTGCCGGCGATGGGGCGCTAGGGGTCTCAGATCTGTCAAAGGCACTGAACAAACCGGTGCTGCGTCTGCCGATCTGGCTGCTCAAGCTGGCCCTTGCAGTGGCGCATCCGCTGAAACTGTCGCGCTATGGTCCCAGCCAGGTGCGGTTCTTGCAATATCGCCCGGTGCTCGACAATAGCGCCTTAAAGGCCCGGTTTGGCTATGTGCCAGACCTGACCAGCGCCGAGGTTTTTGCGCTTTGGAAAAAGGCGGCGGGGCTGTGATGACCACTCAAAATCAGGCAAAGACAGCCATTATCACCGGCGGGGCAGGTGGCTTGGGACTGGCGCTGGATGCGGGGCTGCGGCAGGCGGGCTGGTGTACTGTGCTGATTGATCTGCCGGGACCGGCACTCGAGGCACTGCCACCGCTGGAGCGACGAAAGGTCTTGGCCTGTGATCTGACAGACGCCGGTGCCATGGCGGCGCTCTGTGCTCAGATCCGGCTGGAGCAGCCATCGATTGACTTGGTTGTTTATAATGCGGGGATCACCTGGATTGGCGCCTGCGCTGATCTGGGTGCAAAGGCCCATAGAAAAGTGTTTGAAATCAATTATTTTGCCGCCGTACAGATGGCTCAGACCCTACAGGCTGATCTGCGCCGGGTCAGGGGCACCCATCTGGCGATCTCTTCGGTGGCGGGGTTCAGTCCGCTGTTTCAACGCACCGCCTATGCGGCCAGCAAACACGCGCTGGAGGGGTTCTTCAAATCGCTGCGGTCAGAGGAAAAGCCACATGGGGTGCGGGTGGCAATAGCTGCCCCCAGTTTTGTGGCCACCAATATCGGTCGATCTGAAGCCAAAACCGATGGCATTGCCCGCCCTGGCTCGGCAACGGATGGTGTGGACTACATGAGCCCGAATGATGCGGCGCAGGAGATCCTCAAGGGGCTCGCAGGCGGGAAAAACTACATCCCCGTGGGGCGGATTGCGCGGCTGGCCTGGCTGATCAACCGATTGTCCCCGGCGCTATTTGAGCGGCTGATGGAGCGCCAGATCAAGGCTGGCCGCTGAAACCGACCTAGCAGCTTCTTAAGGGATTTGGTTCCCGCATCCTTTGAAGGCGGGTTAGAACGCCAGTTTCTTTACCTTTCTTAACGGAGTCTTTGCTTTCCCAAAGCCTTGCGAATAATTGAAATCCTGTCTTTTTGCTGCCTCGTGCAGCATCGCGTCGTTTCTGTTTCTTGGGGGGCTCTGTGGTACATTTTGGAGCGCAGTTGCGCGCGGTTCTTGCGCAGCGTTTGGATCGTCCTGCTTTGATCTGCAAGGCTATCGGCTCCGTGACAGGTGCCGATAGCCTTGCTGCCTTGGATCAGATCATTCTGGCGATCGATGCGGCAAAGGTCGCGCCGGGGGCGGCAGTTGCGAACATCGCGCCAAAGGCCCGCCATGCCACGCTTGGGTTTCTGGCCTGTCTGCACGCCCATATCGCAGCGCCATTGAATCCGGATTACACCACGGATGAATTCCTGTTCTACCTCAGCGATCTGAAACCGGGGCTGGTCCTGTTGGGAGAGGGCGCCAGCCCTGCCGCCCATGCAGCGGTTGCAGCGGCGGGACTGGCCAGTCTTGAACTCGACGACCGCCTGTTTCAGGCAGGCCCTTATGAGGGCAGCCTGCCGGCGCAGTCCGATCCGACGGCAACAGGGCTGATCCTGCATACCTCTGGCACCACCGCCCGCCCCAAGATGGTGGCGCTGACACAACAGAACCTGGCCACCTCATGCACCAACATCGCCCAATCGCTGGCGCTGAGCGCCGAGGATATCTCGCTCTGTGCCATGCCGCTGTTCCATATCCATGGGCTGATGGCCAGTCTGGGGGCGGCGCTGATCTCCGGCGGGGCTGTGGTGCTGGCGGGGAAGTTCCAGCCAGAGGCCTTTGTCGAGAGCCTGCAGCGGCACGGCGTCACCTGGTTTTCCGCCGTTCCCACCATTCATCTTGTCCTGATCCAGCATCTGGAAAAACGCGCAGATCCGCTGCCGCATAATCTGCGGTTCATCCGCTCCTCTTCCGCCTCCTTGCCTGCTTCGGTTATAGCCCGGATGGAGCGCCATTCCGACGCCCCCTCTCCGCAGCCTGACACTGGCCTAGCCGTGCGCCCGAACCATGACTTTGGCGACTACGCTCACGCTTTGCCAACACCCTTGCAGACGGCCTGGGGGGAACACCCCGAACCAGTGCCCGAGCTGGGTTTGCCTTTTGATTTTGCACCACCAAAGCTGCCCTGCTACCGGGGCAACAGCACCCCGATTGAGATCGATGCGCAGACCTGGTCCAAGGTCGAAGCCCTTGCCGCTGAATTGCATGTCTCGCCCATCTCGGTGTTGCTGGCGGCCTATCGGCTTGCTCTGTTTGAAATCTCCGGGCAGCGGGATTTTTGCATTGGGAATACAGCGATGACCCGCGATGCACCGGGGGTGCAACAGATGCTTGGTGCCTTTGTGCAGACCCTGCCAATTCGTACCCCCGTAGCGCCAGGAATGGAGTTTGGCGATCTTTGCCAAACGGAACAGACAGCGCTGGCGCGGGCTCTGGAGCAGGCAACCACCTCCCAGTCTCAGGCATTAGCCACCACACAAGCGCAGGTTCAGAACACAGCAGCGGCCTATCAGGCCGTGCTGAATTATCGGGGCTTTTCCACCCGCAGGCTCAATCTGCACGGCTGTACGGTTCAGCCCCTGTCGTTGTCGGGGCGATCAACGCCTTTCACCCTGGCTTTGAACCTGGAAAAGACAGAGACCGGGCTCCAGGGGGAGCTGGTTTGGAATGCAGCGCGCTTTACCCCTGAGACTGCCGCGCGGATCACCGCGCAGTTTTCCGATATGCTCTCAGCCGCTCTTCAGAGCCCCAATACGGCGGCTGAAACGCTGCTGACCAAACTTAACGCCGAAAGGGCGAGCCCGCGCATTCTGTCTTGTCCTGCGCCCAAAGAAGCCCCCTCTCTGGCGCGATTGCTGACCCAGAGTTTTGAGCGCTACGCAGATCAGCCTGCGCTGCACTGTGGTGATCTGCATTGGAGCTATGCAGAGCTTGACGCGGCCAGTGCAGCCTGGGCGCAAGCGATTATGCATGCACCAGGGGGCGCGGGTGATCTGGTTGCCTTGGCCCTGCCGCGCGGCGCGCAATTTGTTGCGGCGCTTTTAGGCATCTTACGTGCGGGACGCGCCTTTGTACCCGTTTCGCCAGAGGATCCACCTGAGCGGATCGCGCGGATCCTCAAGCAGGCCGATCCCAAACATCTGATTGCAGAGGCGGAACTGGCGCAGGCCCTGGGACGCCCCAGTCTGTCCCCCGACGAGGGGGGCGCCATAGCAGGCACCTTCATCGCGCCCGATGCGCCCGCCGCAGAGGCCCTGGCCTATGTCATGTTCACCTCTGGCTCCACCGGTGAGCCAAAGGGCGTCGCCATCCCGCATCGGGCCCTGGCAAATTATCTGGCCGCAGTGCGCCAGGTCTTTGCGCCAACCCGGGGTGATAGAGTGTTGTCGGCCAGCGCCACCACCTTTGACAGCATCATCTACGAGGTTTTGATGCCGCTGGTGTCTGGCGGTGAGTTGGTGATTATTGAGGCAGGGCTTCGCCGTGATCCCTGGCATGTTGTTGAGACGATGCAGGCCAGCAAACCGCGGCATTTCTTTGCCACGCCGTCCTTGTGGCGGATGCTGATTGAAGCAGGCCTGCCGGATATGCCACAGCTCAAGGCTTTGATTGGGGGGGAAGCGCTGCCCCCAGAGGTGGCCAAGCAGATCCTGCCCAGGGTTGGGCAGCTGTTCAATGTTTACGGACCAACCGAGGCAACCGTGTTTTCAACCTGGCAAGAGGTCTTGCCACAGGGGGGCGAAGACAGGGAAAAAGCCCCAGTTGGTTCAAAGATTGGGCAACCGTTTCCTGGCTACAGCCTCGCGGTTCTGGATGCGCAGCAGCGGCCTGTCTGGCCGGGCATGACAGGGGAAATCTGGATCGGCGGAGCCGGGTTGGCCAGTGGCTATTACAAATCTGCGGAGCGCACAGAACAGAGCTTTCCCCAGGTTGATCTCGGTTCACAGACCAAGCGCTGGTATCGGACGGGGGATGTGGGGCGGCTGCTGGATGACGGAACGATCAGCTGTCTGGGGCGGCTGGATGACCAGGTGAAAATCAGCGGCCAACGGGTGGAACCCGGCGAGGTGGAAAACCTGCTTCTCGCCAGAAAGCTTGCCACCGGGGCGGCGGTTTTTGCGGCTGAGATAACGGATCGAACCCTATTGGTTGCTTTCTATGTGCCCCAGGATGGCGCCACAGAACCAGAGGTGCGACGGTATCTGCAGGCCAACCTGCCTGCGGCCTGGGTGCCAGGCCTCATTGTTACCTGTGAGGTGCTGCCGCTGAATACGGCAGGTAAACTGGACCGCAGGGCGATGCTAGTCCGGGCCAGGGAGGCTATTGAAACGCAAGGTACTTTCACTGATGCGGCTCCTGTGCCGGAGGATGCCGAAGGCCGCGAAGCTGAAGGCGGTTTGGCCCCGGCGGTCCTTCAGGGCTGGGAGCAGGCACTTGGCTGCCCACCTGCCAACCTTGATCAAGATTTTTTTGCGGCCGGCGGCAATTCGCTGCTGCTGATCACTCTATTGGGCCGCATCCGAGGCCTCACCGGCTGCCATCTCCCCGTTGCAGAGGCCTTTGGCGATCCCACTCCGCGGGAGCTAAATGCGCTTTTGGCCAAGACGGCACCGCAGGATTTACACAAGATTATTGTTTGCGCCAAAGAGGGTAGTTGTGCGCAGCCCTTGTTGTTCCTGCCTGGACTGATCCCAACCGGGCCAAATCTGACCAATATGATGCTGGAAGCGCCGCAGGATCAGAGCTGCTACATGTTGCAGCGTCCCATCGAAGCCCCTGGGGAGCCGCAGCGCAGTTTTGCTGACCAGGCGCGGTGTTTTGCACGCGTTCTGGAACATGGATTTCCCGGATCAAAACTGCATCTGACCGGATTTTCATATGGAGGAGCTGAAGCCTTTGAAACAGCGCGTCAGCTTGCGGCATTAAAGTCTCCGCCCGCCAGCCTGACAATCATCGATAACGCACCGGTGTTTCACAAGGTCGGACAGGGAGACCCCGTCTGGGGAGAACAGGGGATACAGGCGGAGAACCTGCGTCGGGCCCATGTGTTTGAGCCCTGGCAGGGAGATATGAAGCTGGTGCGTGGGGATCGCAGCGGGTTGTTGTCCATCGCGATGATTGCTTTTGGCTGGGAAGATTTTGTCGAGGGGGAGGTCGCCGTTCGTATGGTGCCTGCTGCTCATAACGAAATGTTGCACCGGCAGGCTCCTGCAACAATGGCGGCGTTGCTGGGGCTGCGAGGGCCCGATTGCACTGTCACGCCTTTGCCGGGGGCCAAAGACCGACGCCGGGTTTCGTATCTTCTGGCCCAGGTCCAACCAAAGGCGGCGCTAGATCTGATCTGCGGGATCAGCCGCGAGCATCCTGATCACCCCTGGTCGAGCTTGGTTGCCGATAGTCTGGCCATCTCTATGGGGAAGGATTGCTCTGGATTACTGGCCGATTGGATCGAGGCCGCCCCGACTGATCCTCCCAAAGGCGTTCCCGCCCTGGTCTGGCATGCGGCGCGCGCTCAGGCATTGCTGCGGTTACAGGGGGCGCGGGCTGCTTTGCCGGAGCTTGAGAAAGCGCGCGCGCAAACACAGGCCAGCGGCAGGCTGTTGCATGACCTTGAAGCCATCTACGGTGAACTTCTGCACCAGGTTGATTGTGCACAAGAAGCGGTTGAGGTGTTGTTGCAGGTTGAAAAGACTTTTGGGGCAAGAGCGGATAGCACAACTGCACTGGGGATCAGCCTGGCCAAGACCGGACAGTTTCAAGGGGCTTTGAACTTGTTGCGCAAGGCTAAAGACACGGGGAACTGCTCGGCTGAGGTTCTGGAGTGGTTGGCCAAGTCGGAGGAAGGTATCTCGGCGAGCCAGGGCAGCCCAAAGGGCTGAGATTAGGCCGCAGGAAAGCGTAGAGCGGCACAGCCTTTCAGCGCGGCGGCGTCCTCCAGGATGCAAAACACCGGGGCTGTGAGGTCGGGAAACCTCGGATCCGCTTGGCAATAGGCTGCGACAAATGCGGATCCGCCAGGGCCTGTCAGCAGGCTTCGCGCCACGGAGCCGGCAAAATACAGCCCGCCCAGGGGCAAAAACCCCTTCAACAGATTGCGGCTCAGTAGAGCGAGCAATTGCGCATAAAAGGTGACAAAACCGGTGCCTTCGACGTGTAGAGGCGCTGCCATGATCTCGGCGGCACTGCGGGGCGGGGCATGTGGCGCAAAGGCTGCATGCAGGGCCGTAAACCCACGGCCGGAGAAACAGCACTCCACAGTGGTGAAATCTTCTGCTTTTGAACCAATCTGCGCCACCAACGCCTGATGCAGGTCCAGCGGCAGCGCGACATGGCCGTATTCGGATTTCAGACAGGTTACACCCTCAGGGGTGGAAATCACCGGGCTAACATTGAAGCCAGTGCCAATCCCGATGACCAGCTTCTGCGACAGAGGATCTACTGCCCGCACAGGGTAAACCTCAGCAAGATCATTATGGGTCAGATCCACAAGGCTGTGACCTAACGCACTAAGATCATTCAAAAAATGAACCGGGATCCCCCCCATGTCCCGGGACAGATCCGGTGCGGAAAGCTGCCAGCCCCGATTGGTGATTTCTGCGGTTTGACTGGCAGCGGCGCCATTGACCGGACCGGCAAGCGCAACAACCATTTCAGCAATCCCGGGCGTGCCAAAACTGGCCAGATATCGCTCCAAAAGATCAGAGAAACTGGCAAAATCCTCATTCCGGTAGCTCTGCACCGATTTGAGCGATTGCCCCGCTGCCGGGACCAGCGCCAGGCGGCAATTGGTGCCGCCAAGATCAGCAACCAGACGCATCATATCAGTTCAACCGCTCGCCGGTGTCGGGCGCAAAGAAGGACACCTTGGCCAGATCAAAAGCCAGATCCAGCATAGCACCGGGCTGGGCCTTGGTTTCGGCATGTAGCCGGGCCGTGACCTGTTTACCGCCCAGTTCAGAGACCACATAGGTATCCGCTCCGGCAGGCTCGACCAGATCAATGCGGCACTGGGCCGATTGCACCGCAGCACCGCTGCGAAACCCGGTCTCGGCAATGTCTTCGGGGCGCAGGCCAAGGATGACATCCTGCGGCAGGTCCTGCACAAGCGGGCTTTGCAGGACTATCGGCGCGCCCTCAGTGCGGGCGATCTCGATCTGGATGCCATCTGCGATCGCCTGCGTGCGGGCCGGGATCAGGTTCATCGCGGGTGAGCCCATGAAATCAGCGACAAAGAGGTTTGCCGGGTGGTTGTAGATCTCTGCCGGGGTGCCGATCTGTTGCACCACGCCCCCCTTCATCACCACGATCTTGGTGGCCAGGGTCATGGCCTCGATCTGGTCATGGGTCACATAGACCATGGTGGCGCCCAGGTTTTGGTGCAGCTTTTTGATCTCGGAGCGCATGCTGACCCGCAGCTTGGCATCCAGATTGGAGAGTGGTTCATCAAACAGGAACAGTTTGGGATCGCGCACCAGAGCGCGCCCCATGGCCACCCGCTGGCGCTGACCGCCCGACAGCTGTCCGGGACGGCGATCCAGCAGCGGTTCGATCTGCAATTGCTGTGCCACCTCGGCCAGTTTGCGGGCCTGGGTGGCGGCATCAATACCGCGCACTTTCATACCAAAGGTGATGTTTTTCGCCACCGTCATGGTGGGGTAAAGCGCATAGGACTGGAACACCATGGCGATGTCGCGATCTTTGGGGCTGACTTGGGTCATGTCACGTCCACCAATGCTGATCGATCCGCCAGAGATGGGCTCCAGTCCGGCAATGCAATTGAGCAGGGTGGATTTCCCGCAGCCAGAGGGGCCGACCAACACCAGGAAATCGCCGGGATCGATGGCAACATTGACCTCCTTCAGGATTTCCACCGCGCCGTAGTTTTTGTTGAGGTTTCTGATGTCCAGAATTGGGATCATAGCATTAGCCTTTGACAGAGCCGGCGGTGAGGCCGCGAATAAAGTATTTTCCAGCAACCACATAGACCAAGAGGGTTGGCAGGCCTGCGATGATCGCGGCGGCCATGTCGACGTTGTATTCTTTGACGCCGGTGGTCGAGTTGACGATATTGTTGAGCGCCACAGTCACGGGTTGGGTGCCGGCCTGACTGAAGCTCACCCCAAACAGGAAGTCGTTCCAGATCTGGGTGAACTGCCAGATCACCGTGACAACGATAATGGGCAGGCTCAGCGGCAGAAAGATCGACCAGAAGATGCGGAAGAATCCCGCGCCGTCGACCTTGGCGGCCTTGACCAGATCGCTGGGGATGGTGACGTAGAAGTTGCGGAAAAACAGCGTGGTAAAGCCGATCCCATAGATCACATGGGCAAAGATCAGCCCCGGAATGCTCCCCGCCAGCCCCATCAGCCCCAGCATCCGGGCCATTGGCAGCAGCACCACCTGAAAGGGGATGAAACAGCCAAACAGCATGGCGGAGAAGATCAGATTGGCGCCGCGGAAATGCCATTGGGCAATGATATAGCCATTCGCGGCGCCCAGAAAGGTCGAGATCAGCACCGCCGGCACCGCCAGCAGCACCGAGTTCCAGAAATAGGGGCGCAGGCCTTCGCATTGGATGCCGGTACAGGCCCCGGACCAGGCGCTGCGCCAGGCGTCAAAGGTGACCTCGCGGGGCAGGGCCACCAGGCTGCCACTGCGGATTTCCTCCAGGCTCTTGAGCGAGGTGGTCACCATGACAAAGAGCGGCAGCAGATAGAACAGCGCAAACAGGCCCAAGAGGGAAAACAACAGCCAGCGCAGGGCGATCTGTCCGGGCCGGGCCTGTGCGGAAAGGGTGGCTGGCGTGGGGGAGAGGTCAGACATGTTTCGCCCTCAGTTCGGAATAGAGATAGGGAACGACAATGGCAAAAACGACGCCCATCATCACCATGGCAGAACTGGCTGCCTGACCAATGTCGCCGCGCGAAAAGGCCATGGCATACATATAGGTGGCGGGCAGATCGGTGGCATAACCCGGCCCACCGCCGGTGAGGGCCACCACCAGATCAAAGCTCTTGATTGCCAGATGCGCCAGCACGATAAAAGCCGACAGGAAAATCGGCGCCATCGAAGGCAGGATGATGGCGGTATAGATCCGCCAGCCGGGAATGCCATCGATCTGGGCGGCCTTGATGATCTCACCGTCGACGCTGCGCAGCCCGGCCAGAAACAGCGCCATTACAAAGCCAGAGGCCTGCCAGACGGCGGCAATCACCACCGCATAGATCGCCATTTCGGGATCAATCACCCAGTTGAAACGAAAGCTCTCAAAGCCCCAGCCCCGCACCATGGCCTCGATGCCGAGACCTGGGTTCATGATCCATTTCCAGGCAGTGCCGGTGACGATCATCGACAGAGCCATGGGGTAGAGGTAGATGGTGCGCAGCACGCCTTCGACGCGGATGCGCTGGTCCAGCAGGATCGCCAGCAGCAGCCCTAGCGCCATGGCGATACAGATGAACAGGGCGCCAAAGAGCAATAGGTTGTCCATGGCAGTGTCCCAGCGTGGCGCCGCCAACAGCCGCTTATACTGGATCAGCCCATGCAGATCGTATTTCGGCAACAGTTTTGATCGCGTCAGGGAGATCCAGGCCGTCCAGCCAATAAAGCCGTAGACAAAGATGAGGATCGCCACAAACGAGGGGGCCAGCACCATCTTGGGGATCTGACGTTCCAGCCATGCGCGCATAGGGTCGTGCCTCTTTGGGGTTTGCCCCGCCCCGATAAAACACCGGGGCAGGACGGCTCATGTGAGTGGAGCGTGGGTCGGGATGATCAGCTGTCTCAGTGCGAGTTTGCCACTGCGGTAACCAGCATGTCGACCGCATCAGCCGAGGACATGTCGGAATTGAAATGCGCCGTGACCACATCGGTGATGGCCCCGGACTGGGCGCCCCGCATCGCCATGCCATGGGCATAGCTGGGCAACAGCGAGCCCTCTTTGGAGCTGGTTGTCATCTCAGCGGCTGACAGATGGGCACAGGAGTCAAACTCCTCCATCGCCACATCAACCCGCGCCGGGATAGACCCCTTGTTGAGGTTAAAGACCTTCTGGAAGTTCTGCCCGACGATCAGCTTGGCCAGGAGCTCCTGACCTGCCTGTTTGTCGTCACCATCCACATCGAACATGGCAAAACTGTCGACATTATACAGGAACCCTCCACCCGGTGCCGAGGCGCAGAGGAAATCTTCGCCCGGCACCTTGCCGGCGGCCAGGAACTCACCCTTTGCCCAATCCCCCATGATCTGAAAAGCGGCCTCGCCGTTCATCACCATCGAGGTGGCGAGGTTCCAGTCGCGACCGGGGAAATTGCTGTCCACATAGCCGCGCATCTTGCGCATCTGGTCAAAGACCGCGACCATCTTGTCTGATCCCAGCATTTCTGGATCCAGATCGACAAAGGCCTGGTCAAAACCTTCGGAGCCGAGAAGGCCAAGGGCGACAACCTCAAACACCGTGGCATCCTGCCAGGCCTGGCCACCATGGGCCAGCGGGATCACCCCGGCCTCCATCAGCTTGTCAGCGGCTGCGTTGAACTCTTCCCAGCTCTTTGGCATCGCGATGTCATTGGCCTGCAGGATCTCGGCATTGGCCCAGAGCCAATCCACCCGGTGCACATTGACCGGCGCGGCGCACCACTGGCCCTCACATTTCATATGGGCCGCGATCGAGGCGGGCAGGACCTTGTCCCAGCCCTCGGCTTCAGCCACTGAGGAGATATTGGCCAAAACGCCTTCCTCATACCATTCCTGAATGGCAGGGCCTTTCAGCTGCACCGCGGTGGGAGCATTGCCCGACAGCACGCGGGCGCGCAGGGCGGTCATCGCAGCGTCGCCACCGCCGCCTGCCACCGGCATATCGGTCCAGGTGCCGCCATTGGCGGAAAACTCCTGCTGCAGCACCGCGACGGATTTGGCCTCCCCGCCCGAGGTCCACCAATGCAGCACCTCTGCTTCGGGGCCGGCCTGGGCCATGGATGCTGCCACAAGTGCCAGCGTGGATGCTGCGGTAAATACGGATCGTCTCATGATGTCTTCCTCCCGAGTGTCAACCAAGAGCCAGGGGGCTCTTGTGGATTGCGCTGGCTGCTTCTGTGGCAGGCCTGAACGCAAAATCGCCGCTTGGGCGACTGTATTGCCATTAGCCTGCGCCGGGACAGGGGGCTGTCGCAATGGTTGAACAGGCCTGTCCGGCGGGGAGGGGTAAGAAATCTGCGGCTTCCGTTACAACTTGTTACCTAGCTGTACCTTTGGCAGCAAAAATGGGGCAGTCTTGCTGACAGGGGCCAGATGCTGGCCGACACATATGAGCACAGGCAGAGACAGAACCGATGACGATACCCCGGCTCTTGGTGGTGGACGACGACGCGGAGACCCGCGCCATGCTGACGCAGTTCTTGCAGCAAAACGGCTTTATCGCCCATGCGGCCCAAAGTGAGGCAGAGATCCGGGCCTGCATGCAGGCGGGCCGGGTGGATCTGATCCTGCTGGATGTGATGCTGGGCTCCGAGAGCGGCGTTGAGATCTGCGCCCGGCTGCGTGCCGAGCAGGATGTGCCGATCATTCTGGTCTCAGCCCTGTCGCAGGACCACCAGCGTATGGCGGGCTATGAAGTCGGGGCAGATGACTATGTGGCCAAGCCTTTCAACCCGGATCTGTTGCTGGCGCGGGTGCGGGCCGTTCTGCAGCGGGCCAGCCGCAGTGCTTCGCTGGTTTATCGGCGCCGGCTGGCGCTCTTTCGCTTTGCTGGCTGGAGCTATGATGGCAAGCGTGACGAGGCCTTGTCGCCCGAAGGCTTTCAGGTGGCGCTGTCGCAGCGCGAAAGCAGCCTGCTCAAAGTGTTTCTGGCCAACCCCCATATCCCGCTGAAGCGTGAGGAAATCCAGGCGGCCTTGCTGGAAGGTCTCACTAGTGGTGGCAGTGGGGACAGTGACGGCTCTGGGCGGGCAATCGATATGTTGGTGGGGCGGCTGCGGTCAAAGATTGAGAGCGACCCCAAAGACCCCAAGATGCTGCGCACCGCGCGGGGCATTGGCTATGTGCTGGCGGTGGATGTCACCGAGGAGCGCCCCGCGTGAGGAGGGGCTGGACCCTAAAGGCGCAGGCACGCCTGTGGATCCTGGTAGGTTTTGCCATTGGATTGGGGGCGGCGGTGTTGTGGCTGCAATCCACGCGGGCCTGGGATCAGTATCTGCAACGCAGCCAGATGGCGGGCGTTCTGCTGTATCAAAGCCTGCAAAGCACTGCGCCTTTGCCCGAGGGGCTGGCGATCCGTACCAACCCGCAGCCCTCATCAGGTCAGGAGGGTGAGGCGGCGCCGCACAAACGTCCCGTGGTCCAGGGCGGCGGCATTGTCACTGAAATTTCGATTCAGGCGGGATCAGAGCAGGGATCGAACCGGGGATCGAACCAGGGGCCAGGCCTCGGCACGGTACTGCGGTTGATGATCGTGTCCGACCGGTTGCGCTATGCTGTGGCCGATCTGGTGACCGCGCCGCAACAAACTGCGGCGCAGCAATTGGGGGCGGTCACCCAGCTTCTGGCGCGCCATTGCAGCGATCCGGAGGTCTTTGCGCAATATGGCGACAGGGGGTGGGTGCGGATTGAGGGGAGACAGTATTGGGGCTGTCAGGCGGCTCCAACTGATCTGCGCCTGCTGGCGGCAGTTTTGGCGGCGGTGGGGCTGGCGATTGTGCTGAGCCAGAGCGCCGAGACCAGCGCCAGCTTTGGCGGTTTTGCCCGGTTGCTGCGTCAACCACGGGTGCTGGGCGGGCCGGACAGCTATGCCTCACCCGGTCCGGCGGAGTTGCAAGAGGTTGTCTCGGCGGTGAATGATCATTTGGCCGGGGCGCGGGCGCAGATTGAGAAACGCGCCACGGTGCTGTCCGGGGTCAGCCATGATCTGGGCACGCCTGCCACCCGGCTGCGGCTGCGCGCGGCGCTGATCCAGGATCCGAGCCTGCGCCACAAGTTGGAAGCCGATATCGATGGTATGACCGGCATGATCGAGAGCGTGCTGACCTATACGCGCTCGGAACTCAGCCTCGAGGTGCCTCGTCAGATCTCGCTGACGGCATTGGTAGAGGCCCTGGTGGCGGACTATCAGGATCTGGACAGGCCGGTGAGCTATCAGCGCAGGGAGCCAGAGGTGGTGCAGGGCGGGCAATCGCTGTTTTCGGCGCGCGCAGGGCAGGGCGCTTTGCCGGATGCGCGCCGGGTTCTGGTGACGGCCCGGCCCATCCTGTTGCAGCGCGCGCTGACCAATCTGGTGGACAATGCCTTGAAGTATGGACGCCGCGCCGTGGTGCGGCTGGAAGCAGACTCGCAGCGCGCCTTGATCACCGTCGAGGATGAGGGGTCGGAATTGACCGTGGTCGAGATCGAAGAGGTGCTGGCGCCGTTTCAGCGTGGCGCCAACAGCAGTGCCATAGATGGCTTTGGTCTGGGGCTGACCATTGTTGCCACCGTTGCCGAACAACATGGCGGGGCACTGCGGTTTGAGCAGGGCAGGCAGGGGCTGCGGGCGCAGCTTGAAATTCCGCGCCACTAGCTCCGGTATATTGAGACTGAGGGGATGGAGGCTGCTCTATCGTTGGTCGATCAGCGGATCAGGCTTGGCGAAGCTTTCAAGGTCTTGCTGATTGGTGACAGTGATCTGCCTGCCGGTCACGGTGACCCCGTAGGGGCGCAGGCCCTTGAAGGCGCGGCTCAGGTTTTCAGAGGTCATCCCCAGAACCGAAGCCAGCCGACGTTTTTCCGCATCCAGCGTAAACACTGCTCCACCGCCACAGCGATGCTGTTGACGCAACAGATAATTGGCCAGCCGTTCCAGCGAGGTGCGCAGTTTCAGATCCTTGGTGTTCTTGATCACGCCACGGTAGCACTGGGCCAGCTCATCCACGATGGCGCGGGCAAATCCGCCGTCCTGATCAAACACCTCACGCACGTTCTGGCTGGGGATCAGCATGATCCGGCTTTTCTCCATGGTGCGCGCCGACATCAGATAGGGCGCATCACGCACGGTGGCCGCCAGAATAAATGTTGTGATGGGCCGGACTGTTGCCATGCTGGTTTCACGATCGTTCCAGCTGGAGAACAGATCTACAGACCCGGTAAGCAGGATATGCAGGAAATCACTGGGGTCGCCCTCTGAAATCAATTCGATCTGTGGCGGAAAGTTCTGCACATAGGCCGCCCGGATAAGGCTCTGAAAATGCTGGTCCTCCATGTCGGAAAACAGGTGCAGATCCCGAATTTCTTTTGTGTATGAATCGGGCATGCCTAGCGTCACCAGCTGAGTATTTGTTCGCATGTTGATCGCCTATCCACTTGATAAATGTCAACTCCCCGCTTGCGATATATCCGGACTTCCCTTGATCAATAGATGAATCTGAACTGACAAATTTTGTTAAGTCATTTATTTTGCTACATTTATTTTGTTTTCATGATCTGGATCAAACTGCCTTGAGCAATAAGGGCGCAGGTCTGCATCCAAACTCGCCTAAGCGGGTCTTTCGTAAAATTCGGAGGGACACCGATGGAAATTCAAAACAAGGCAACCAGTCTCTGGGGGAACTTCTTCAACGTGAAGATGGTGCAGATCCGCACCTTCCACATGACCTGGTTTGCGTTCTTCTCCTGCTTCTTCGCCTGGTTCGGTATTGCGCCGCTGATGATCATCGTGCGCGACGAGCTGCAACTGACCAAATCACAAGTGGGCTGGTCGATCATCGCCTCGGTGGCGGTGACGGTCTTTGCGCGCTTCTTTATCGGCTGGCTCTGTGACCGGATTGGTCCAAGGCTTTCCTATACTTACCTGCTGATCTTTGGCGCCTTCCCGGTGGCTGGTATCGGCCTGGCGGACAGCTTTGAGACCTTCCTGTTCTTCCGCCTGCTGATCGGCATCATCGGCGCGGCCTTTGTAATCACCCAGTACCATACCACCGTGATGTTTGCGCCCAATGTGGTGGGGACCGCCAATGCGACCTCCGCCGGTTGGGGGAACCTAGGTGGCGGTGTCACCCAATTTGCCATGCCCATGGTGTTTTCGGTCTTTGTGGTTGGCTTTGGGTTTTCCGAGGCCGTTGGCTGGCGCCTGTCGATGATGGTTGTTGGCTGTGTGATTTTTGTGGTTGGTATCGCCTATTACTTCCTGACCCAGGATGCTCCCGAAGGGAATTACAAGGAGCTGCGTGAACAGGGTAAACTGCCGCCCAAGAAATCGGTCACCGCTGACTATTTCCGCGCCATGGCAGACTACCGGGTCTGGATCCTGTTCATGATCTACGGCGCCTGCTTTGGCATCGAGCTGACCGTCAACAACGTCGCGGCGCTTTACTTTTATGACTACTTCGACCTGAGCCTGGTGGCTGCGGGCGGTGTTGCGGCCTCCTTTGGTCTGATGAACATCTTTGCCCGGACCCTGGGCGGCATCTTTGGCGACAACTTTGGTGCGCTGTGGGGCCTCAAAGGTCGCAGCTTCTGGCTCTTCATCGTGTTGCTGGGCGAAGGCTGTGCCTTGATGGTGTTCAGCCAGATGCAGGTGCTGTTCCTGGCGCTGCCCATGCTGATCATCTTCTCGCTGTTCACTCAGATGGCCGAGGGCGCAACCTATTCGGTGGTTCCATTCATCAACAAAAAAGCACTTGGCGCGGTAGCCGGTGTGGTTGGTGCGGGCGGTAACGCCGGTGCGGTGGCTGCGGGCTTCCTGTTCAAGGGCTCGATGGAATGGCCTGATGTCTTCTTTGTCATCGGTGTCACAGTCGCCTGTGCCTCGGTTCTCGCCTTCTTTGTGCGCTTCACAGAGGAGCAGGAAGAAGAGGAGAAGGCCAACTTCGAAGCAGCCTCATTGGAGGCCCTGCGGGTCCGGGCAGCACGCGCCAACACAGCGCTGGCCCAGTCGGTCGCCGTGGTCGAGGAGTGGAACGCCAAGCATCCCGACGATGTGAAATCCTAAATCCTGAATTCTAAAATGACGGGCCTTCCCCGGCCCGTCGCAACCTCATGATGAGGAGGGAAAAAACGTGGGACAAGACCTAAGAAACTACACTCCAGAGGACGAGAGCTATTGGGCCTCTACGGGTAAGGCAATCGCCACCCGGAACCTGTGGATCTCGATCCCCTCGCTGCTCTGCGGCTTTGCGGTTTGGCTCTACTGGGGCATCATCACCGTTCAGATGATCAACCTTGGTTTCAGCTTTGAAAAATCCGAGCTGTTCACCCTCGCGGCCATCGCCGGTCTGACCGGCGCGACACTGCGTATTCCATCGACCTTCTTTATCCGCATCGCGGGTGGTCGAAACACCATCTTCTTTACCACAGCGCTGCTGATGATCCCCGCCGTTGGGGCAGGTATTGCGCTGCAGAACCCTGATACACCCCTGTGGCAGTTCCAGATCCTGGCCTTCCTGTCGGGTATCGGTGGCGGTAACTTCTCCTCCTCGATGTCCAACATCTCCTTCTTCTATCCCAAAAAGGTGCAGGGCTATGCGCTGGGCATGAATGCGGGCCTGGGCAACTTTGGTGTGACCACCATGCAGATCGTTATCCCACTGGTGATGACCTTTGGTCTGTTCGGCGGCGAGCCAATGATCCTGGAAAACACCTCCGGCACCCTGATTGGTAAGATCCCATCGGGCACCGAGACCTATATCCACAACGCGGGATACGTCTGGTTGCTGGCCCTGATCCCGCTGGCCTTTGCCGGATGGTTTGGGATGAACAACATTCGGGATGAGCACGTCAGCCCTGACATCCCAAGCCCCGTTGGCGCGTTTTCGACCATCACCTTCATGCTGCTGATCGGATTTGTTGCGGCTGCGATTGGTCTGTGGCTGATGCTGCCTGCCAAGGTGGGTGGCTCCGGCTTCATGATCTCCAAATGGATCGTTTTGCCCATCGTGATCGCGCTGACCGTGTTCATGCTCAAGCTGATCCCTGGTCAGGTTGGTCAGAACCTGACCCGTCAGTACAAGATCTTTGGCAACAAGCACACCTGGGCGATGACCGTGATCTACACCATGACCTTTGGGTCCTTCATCGGTTATGCGGCGACCTTTGCCCTGGCGATCAAAGTGGTCTTTGGCTTCCAGCACGTTGAGGTTGACGGCATCATGACACATGATCTGGCCAACCCGAACGGCCCATCTGCCCTGATGTATGCCTGGATGGGGCCCTTCATCGGCGCCTTGATCCGTCCCGTGGGTGGCATGATTGCTGACAAACTGGGCGGTGCCCGGGTTACGCAGTGGATCTCGATTGTCATGGTGGCCTCGGCCCTGGGCGTCGCCTACTTCCTCAAGCAGGCCTATGTCTCGGCAACACCTGAGCAGTATTTCTTCCCCTTCATGGTGCTGTTCCTGATCCTGTTTGCCGCCACCGGTATCGGCAATGGCTCCACCTTCCGCACCATCGCCGTGGCCTTCAACAAAGAGCAGGCTGGCCCGGTCCTGGGGTGGACCGCCGCTGTTGCTGCCTACGGCGCCTTCATCATCCCCAAAGTGTTTGGTGAGCAGATCAAAGCCGCAACACCAGAGTACGCGCTCTACGGTTTTGCAGTCTTCTATGGGGTCTGCATCGCGATCAACTGGTGGTTCTACCTGCGCCCCGGCGCCTACATCAAGAACCCTTGATTTGATCGAAACCGATATGCCCCGGCCACTGGCTGGCCGGGGCAAGCCCGCCAAACTGCCCGCTAATCCGCCGCTTTCTCAAGGAGAGACCCCATGAGCCATCTGCTCGACAGGCTAAACTTCCTTCAGTCCAAAGAACTCGAAACATTCTCCAACGGTCATGGTCAGGTCACCCGTGAAAACCGCGACTGGGAAGATACCTACCGCAATCGCTGGCGCCATGACAAAGTGGTGCGCTCCACCCATGGGGTGAACTGCACCGGGTCCTGTTCCTGGAAAATCTACGTGAAATCCGGGATCGTCACCTGGGAGACCCAGCAGACCGACTATCCCCGCACCCGTCCAGATCTGCCCAACCATGAGCCACGCGGCTGTGCCCGTGGTGCCAGCTACAGCTGGTATCTCTATTCCGCCAACCGGGTGAAAAACCCGCTGGTCCGTGGCCGCCTGATGAAGATCTGGCGCAAGATGCGCGCCACCATGAGCCCGATTGAGGCCTGGACCAAGCTGCAGAATGACCCCATCCTGCGTGCCTCCTATGTTGAGACCCGCGGCAAGGGCGGCTTTGTGCGCGCCACCTGGGATGAAGCGACCGAGATCACTGCGGCGGCGAACTCCTACACCACCAAGACCTACGGCCCTGACCGGATCTTTGGCTTCTCGCCGATCCCCGCGATGTCGATGATCTCTTACGCGGCGGGTTCGCGTTATCTGTCCCTGATGGGCGGCGTCTGCATGTCCTTCTACGACTGGTACTGCGATCTGCCACCTGCCTCGCCGATGATCTGGGGCGAGCAGACCGACGTGCCTGAATCCGCTGATTGGTATAACTCCGGCTATCTGCTGCTCTGGGGCTCCAACGTGCCACAGACCCGGACACCAGATGCGCATTTCTATACCGAAGCCCGCTACCGTGGCACCAAATCCGCTGTCATCTGCCCCGATTATTCCGAGGCCGCCAAGTTTGGCGATGTCTGGCTGAACGTCAAACAGGGTACCGATGCGGCGCTGGGCATGGCCTTTGGCCACGTGATCTTGCGCGAATTCCACCTCGACCGTCAGGCCGAGTATTTTGAAGAGTATTGCCGCAAGTATTCCGACTTCCCCATGCTGGTGAAGCTGGAAGAAAAAGACGGGCGGATGCTGCCGGGCCGCTTCCTGCGCGCCGATGATCTGGATGGCAAACTGGGTGAAGAGAATAACCCGGAATGGAAAACCATCGCCTGGGACGAGGCCACAGGTGGTCTGGTCGCGCCAAATGGTTCGATCGGCTATCGCTGGGGCGAAGATGGTGAATGGAACCTGCAGGAAAAAGCCAAGGATGCCGACACCACCCTGAAAATGTCGCTGATCATGGAAGAAGACCATGATGATGTGCTGGGTGTGGACTTCCCCTACTTTGGTGGCGAAGCAACCGAAGCCTTTGCAACAGATGCAGACCATCCTGATGTTCTGACACGCAATATTCCGGTCAAAACCATCAAAACCGCTGAAGGCGAAATCCAGGTCGCCACGGTCTTTGACCTTTACTGTGCCAATTACGGTCTCGACCGGAACCTGGGCGGTGACTGGGTTGCCAAAGACTACGACGATGAGATGCCCGGCACCCCTGCCTGGGCTGAAAAGATCACCGGCGTCAGCCGGGATAAGATCATCCACGTTGCTCGCGAGTTTGCGCAGAACGCTGAAAAGACCGAAGGCAAGTCCATGGTCATCATCGGCGCTGCGATGAACCACTGGTACCACATGGATATGAACTACCGTGGTGTCATCAACATGCTGGTCATGTGTGGCTGTGTGGGTCAATCCGGCGGTGGCTGGGCGCACTATGTGGGCCAGGAAAAACTGCGGCCACAAACCGGCTGGCAGCCGCTGGCCTTTGCCCTTGATTGGGGTCGTCCACCCCGTCACATGAACTCCACCTCGGCCTGGTATGCCCACTCTGATCAGTGGCGCTATGAGACCCTGGAGGCGGATGAGATCCTGTCGCCAACAGCCCCTGAGGGTGATTGGGACATCAACCTCATCGACTATAACGTTCGCGCCGAGCGCATGGGCTGGTTGCCCTCTGCACCACAGCTGAAAACCAACCCGCTGGAAGTGGCCAAACAGGCCAAAGAGGCTGGCAAGGATATTCCGACCTATGTGGCGGAGCAGCTGAAGAGCGGCGAGCTGGAAATGTCCTGCGAAGACCCGGATGCGCCAGAAAACTGGCCGCGCAACCTCTTTGTGTGGCGCTCTAACCTGCTGGGGTCTTCCGGTAAGGGCCATGAATACTTCCTCAAGCACCTCTTGGGGACTGATCATGGCGTCATGGGTAAGGATCTTGGCGAAGAAGGCCGTCAACTGCCGAAAGAAGCCAAATGGCACGAGGAAGGCCCACAGGGTAAACTCGATCTGCTGGTCACCATCGACTTCCGGATGAGCACCACTGCGGTGTATTCCGATATCGTGCTGCCAACTGCCTCCTGGTATGAGAAGAACGACCTCAATACCTCGGATATGCACCCGTTCATCCACCCGCTGCAGGCGGCTGTGGATCCGGCTTACGAGAGCAAATCCGACTGGGAGATCTTCAAATCCATCGCCAAGAAGGTGCAGGAAGTTGCCCCCGAGATCCTCGGTCAGGAAACCGATATTGTTGCGCTGCCTCTGCTGCACGACACCCCGGCAGAACTGGCCCAGGATCAGGTCAAAGACTGGAAGAAGGGCGAATGCGACCTGATCCCAGGCAAGACCGCGCCAAACTATGTGCCCGTCGAGCGTGACTACACAGCGATCTACGACCGCTTTGTGGCGCTTGGTCCGCTTTTGGACAAACTGGGCAATGGCGGCAAAGGCATCAACTGGAACACCGAGCACGAAGTGCAGCATCTGCGCGAGCTGAACGGTGAATGGGAAGAGGGCCCGGCCAAGGGCTGTGCCAAGATCGTCACCGACATCGACGCGACTGAGGTCGTGCTGATGCTGGCGCCGGAAACCAACGGCGAAGTGGCGGTGAAAGCCTGGGATGCTCTGTCGCAGAACACCGGGCTGGATCACACCCATCTGGCGCTGCCCAAGGAAGACGAGAAGATCCGCTTCCGTGATATCGCGGCGCAACCGCGCAAGATCATCTCCTCCCCGACCTGGTCCGGTCTGGAAAGCGAGAAGGTCTGCTATAACGCCGGCTACACCAACGTGCATGAGCTGATCCCATGGCGCACCCTGACAGGTCGTCAGCAGCTTTATCAGGATCACCTCTGGATGCGCGCCTTTGGCGAAGGCTTCATGTCCTACCGACCTCCGGTGGATCTGAAAACCATCACCAAGGATGTGCAGGACGATGGCGATAACCTGGTGTTGAACTTCATCACACCCCACCAGAAATGGGGCATCCACTCGACCTATTCCGACAACTTGCTGATGCTGACGCTGAACCGCGGCGGCCCGGTGGTCTGGCTGTCTGAAAACGACGCCAAAAAGGCCAACATCAAGGATAACGACTGGATCGAGCTCTACAACACCAACGGCGCTTTGACTGCGCGGGCGGTGGTGTCGCAGCGGATGAAGGATGGCACCACCTTCATGTATCACGCCCAAGAGAAAATCGTGAACACGCCCGGCTCTGAAAAGACCGGTCACCGTGGCGGGATCCACAACTCTGTGACCCGGACTGTTCTCAAACCCACCCACATGATCGGTGGCTACGCGCAGCAGTCTTACGGCTTTAACTACTACGGCACCGTGGGGGCCAACCGCGATGAGTTTGTTGTCGTGCGCAAGATGAAAAAGGTCGACTGGCTCGACCGCGAAGCGACCCAGAAGGAGGCAGCAGAATGAGAGTACGCGCTCAAATCGGTATGGTGCTGAACCTCGATAAATGTATCGGGTGCCACACATGTTCCGTGACCTGCAAAAACGTATGGACCAGCCGCGACGGTGTCGAATACGCCTGGTTCAACAATGTCGAAACCAAGCCCGGCACAGGCTATCCCACCGACTGGGAAAACCAGGACCGCTGGAATGGCGGCTGGGAGCGGACCCGCGGGGGTAAGCTGCAGCCCAAACAGGGCAGCAAATGGCGGATCCTGGCCAATATCTTTGGCAACCCGGATCTGCCCGAGATCGACGACTACTATGAGCCGTTTGATTTCGACTATGACCACCTGAAGTCGGCCCCCGAACTGGAGGCCTTCCCCACCGCACGTCCCCGGTCCAAGATCACCGGCGAGCGGATGGAGAAGATCAACAAGGGGCCAAACTGGGAAGAGATCCTGGGCGGTGAATTCTCGAAACGGTCGGAAGACTACAACTTTGAGGGCATCCAAAAGGAGATCTACGGGGAGTATGAGAATACATTCATGATGTATCTCCCCCGTCTCTGTGAGCACTGTCTGAACCCGGCCTGTGCGGCGTCCTGCCCATCGGGTGCGATCTACAAACGCGAAGAAGACGGCATCGTCCTGATTGACCAGGAAAAATGCCGTGGCTGGCGGATGTGTGTCTCGGGCTGTCCCTACAAAAAGATCTACTACAACTGGCAGAGCGGCAAATCCGAGAAATGCACCCTGTGCTACCCCCGGATTGAGAGCGGCAACCCAACAGTTTGCTCCGAGACCTGCGTTGGCCGGATCCGTTATCTGGGCGTGATGCTCTATGATGCGGATAAGATCGACGCGGCGGCCAATGCGCCGGGCGAGAAAGATCTTTATGACGCCCAGCTGGATGTCTTCCTGGATCCCAATGATCCGGCAGTCATTGCAACGGCGCGTGCAGATGGCATCCCCGAGGACTGGATCAAATCGGCGCAGGAAAGCCCGATCTGGAAGATGGCGATGGAATGGAAAGTGGCCTTCCCGCTGCACCCCGAGTATCGCACCCTGCCGATGGTCTGGTACATCCCGCCACTGTCGCCGATCCAGAACGCGGCCGAAGCCGGCGCAATTGGCATGGACGGCGCCATGCCGGACGTGCGCAATCTGCGTATCCCGCTGCGCTACCTCGCCAATATGCTGACCGCAGGCGACGAGGAGCCCGTGGCACTGGCGCTGGAACGGATGCTGGCGATGCGCTCTTATATGCGCGCCAAAACCATCGATGGTGTGCGTGACGAGGCCGTTGCTGCCAAGGTTGGTCTGGACTCCGCAATGATCGAGGACATGTATAAAATCATGGCCTTGGCGGATTATGAGGATCGCTTTGTCATCCCAACCACCCACCGGGAACAGGTTGAGGAAGCCTACGACCTGCGCGGCGGCTGCGGCTTTACCGATACCAATGGCTGTTCGCCCGGTATCAGCAAGGGATCGCTCTTTGGCGGCTCCAAGAAACCCCTGAAAATGCCTGAGGAGCTGCGCTAATGGACCGTACTCTCAAAGCAATCTCATTGCTCTTGAGCTACCCCACCCGGGAGCTTCAGGGCGCCATGTCGGAAATCGGAGGCGTGCTCGCCTCCGACACCCGGCTGACAGCTGCGGCACGGCGCGAGCTGCGCCCACTGGTGGATGCGCTGCGCGATGAGGACATCTACGATCTCGAAGAGAAATACGTCATGCTCTTTGATCGCTCGCGCACCCTCAGCCTCAACCTGTTTGAACACGTGCACGGCGAAAGCCGTGACCGGGGCGGCGCAATGGTTTCGCTTATTGAGACCTACCGTGATGGTGGGTTTGAGCCAAACACCACCGAGCTGCCGGATCACCTGCCTGTATTACTGGAATTCCTGTCGACGCGTCCCTTTGCCGAAGTACAGGACACTTTGGCGGACGCAGCCCATATCTTTAGTGCTTTGAGCGAACGGCTTTCCCGTCGTGAGAGCCAATATGGTGCTGTGTTCGCCGCTCTTTTACAGCTGGCAGGCGTCGAGGCCGACAAGGAGGCCGTGGCCGAGCTGCTGGAGCAGCCGGAAGTGGACCCCAATGATCTGGAAGCCCTGGATGAGGTCTGGGAGGAGAGCGAAGTGCTCTTTGGTCCCGATCCCAATGCGGGCTGTCCCCAAGTGCGCGATATGCTGTCGCGCATGGATGAACCCCAAAATCCTGCACCCGGTTCCACCGGTGTGGCGGCTGAATAACGGAGGCTCTCATGCATAATTTCCTATTTGGTATCTATCCTTACATCGCTCTTACTGTGGCGATTGTCGGGTCGATCGCGCGTTATGAGCGAGATCCTTTCACCTGGAAAACCTCCTCGAGCCAGATGCTGCGCCGCAAGCAGCTGATCATGGGTTCGGTCTTGTTCCACATCGGCGTGTTGGTGATCTTTGTTGGTCACTTTGTCGGCCTGTTGACACCGATTGCCATTTTTGACGCCCTTGGCATCAGCCATGGTTTCAAACAGGTTGGCGCGGTTGTCGTTGGCGGCATCGCCGGCGTGATGGCGCTGGTGGGCGGCGGTATGCTGTTTCATCGTCGCTGGACCGATCCGCGCATTCGCAAGACCTCCAGCACAGCGGATATCGTTATCCTGGCAATGCTCTTGGCGCAGCTGGTTCTCGGATTGCTGACCGTCTTTGCCTCGCTGGGGCATCTGGACGGCCATGAAATGGTCAAGTTCATGTCCTGGGCGCAGGGGATCATCTTCTTTGATGGCGCAGCGGCCTCCTATATCTCGGATGTGGCCTTTGTCTTCAAACTGCACCTGTTCCTGGGCCTGACCATCTTCCTGGTCTTCCCCTTTACCCGCTTGGTTCACATGCTGTCGGTGCCGGTGCGCTATATCTTCCGCCCTGGCTATCAGGTGGTGCGGTCGCGCCGCTCTGAACCTCTGCCAACCCGTGCTGGTCCGGTTGCCCCCGGCCGGTCCGCCAACAAGTAAGCTGGAGTAGATAGGATGAAAGCAGGCCTTTTCCCCGACCTCATCGTCAATGGTGAATGTGTGCCCCATGCCGTGGTTGCGGCAGAGACGCAGAACCATGAAGCCCCAACGGGTAAACCCGGCATCGCCTGGCGCAAGGCCGCCAATGCGGTTGCCGTGCGCACCCTGCTGTTGCAGGAGGCGCGCCGCCAAGGGTTGACCCCGGAGCCCGCCGAGGTCGAGCCGGGCCGCTTTGAAACAGATGAGGAGGCCCTGATCCGGGGCCTTCTCGAAACCTCTGTCGAGGTCGAGGCCCCGACGGAAGAAGAGGTAAAGTCAGAATGGGCGCGGGATCCTTCACGGTTCCGCTCACCACCTCTGTGGGAGGTCTCGCATATTCTTTGTGCCTGTGATCCCCGCGACAAGGAGGCAAAGGAAAAGGCGCTGAGAAAGGCGAATGTGCTGAATGATCGCCTCAAGACCAACCCCAAGGATTTTGTGGCGCTGGCCAAGACTGACAGCGATTGCGGTTCCAAATCTGCGGGCGGTGCCCTGGGCCAATTGGGGCCAGGCGACACGGTGCCTGAGTTTGAAAAATTTCTGCATCACCTGGGAGAGGGTGAGATCACGCCAGTGCCGATCCTGTCCCGCCATGGCTATCATCTGGTGCGGATGGATGCAGTGGCAAAGGGGCAGGAGCTGCCCTTTGAAGCCGCCAAACGCGCCATCACCATCGCCATGGAAAAAGCCGCCTGGGCCCGCTCGGCGCAGGCCTTTGTGCAGGAACTGGCCGCGGGAGCCGAGATCACCGGCGCGGATCTGCAGCCGGTGACCTGAGGCGTAGGTCGGAAGAGGAAAACAACGGGGCAGGCAGCGGCTCTGCCCCATGCGATCAGTGCAAGGAAGAAGACAATGCAGATTGCCTATACAATGGCGCAGGGCCGCGGAGACACCGATCAAATCCTCCATCAACTGAGCCAGCGCCTCCTGGCCGCCGGTCATTCCCCCAGCGGCGTTGTACAGGTCAACTCAGAACGCAGCGACAGCTGCCGGTGTGACATGGATGTGCAGGTGCTGCCAAAGGGGCCCGTGATCCGCATTTCGCAATCCCTGGGCGAAAATGCCCGCGGATGCCGCCTGGATCCAGCCGCGCTGGAGGAGGCCGTTGCACTGACAGAACGCGCTTTGCAAGCCGGGGCGGAGATCTTGATCATCAACAAATTTGGCAAACACGAAGCTGAGGGACGCGGATTTCGGGCGGTGATCGGCGAGGCTTTGGCGCTGGAGGTTCCGGTTCTTGTCGGCTTGAACCAGCTCAACCGTGAGGCCTTTTTTGAGTATGTCGGAGACCTTGGGATCGCGCTTGCTCCCGATGTTGACACCCTGGAGGCCTGGGCCGGGGCTCAGCTTTGTCAGCCCCTATCACACACCATGAGCGCCGCTTGATACCGCAGATGCCGGTGATTTAGCGACCCATGCTGCTGTTGCCTGCGCGCCTGGCTTTGCTTTGCACAGCGTAAGTCATGGCCTTCTCCTTGTATTTTATGGTAAATTCACCGGAGAATCTGCTGGTCTCTTATGATAAGTGAAGCTGGGACAGGCTGCGGTGGCTGAAAATCTGCAAAGATAATCACGGCATGCGCGCTTTGTTAAGCGAATGTGAACACCTGTGCGGCAAATGTCAGAGGGTATGACAAGGTATTGGTGAATGGGTTTGGCCTTCTATAGGTAGGGTCGAACGGGAGAGGTTGCGTGGTGTTTGTTCCGTGAGAGGTCCTTCGACAAAACCTATCGGTGGGCTCTTGAAACGCGCCTATATCCCCGTTTTGATTGCTTTGGTCATGGTTGTCGCTGCCGGATATTATTCGGAACGGCAAAACCAGACCATTCACAACCAAGCGCTGCGGGCAGATGTACGCCGCGAAGCAAGTTTGCTGCAATCCAGTCTTGAAGGCGCGCTGAACGCGGATATCCAACTGGTGCGCGGATTGGTTGCAGTGCTTTCTACCGAACCGGATATGACGCAGGAACGCTTTACCCAGCTGGGGGAAATGGTCCTCGGAACACGGTCCGGCATCAGCCATGTTGCTGCCGCACCGGATCTGGTGATTTCGATGATCTATCCGCTGCCAGGCAACACGGCGGCCCTGGGGCTGGACTACAATAAGAACGACGCTCAACGAGAAGCGGCCTATAAGGTGCGTGATAGCCGAGAAATGGTCCTCGCCGGGCCGGTGCAACTGGTACAGGGCGGCGAGGCCTTTATTGGTCGGTTTCCGGTGTTCACCGGATCCGGGAAAAACCGCCGGTTCTGGGGTATCTTGTCTTCGGTGATGAAAGCCGAACCGCTGTATCAGGTACATGGATTCAACGCTCCTGATCTGGGGATCGAAGTTGGACTGATTGGGCTGGACGGAATGGGGGCCGAGGGGGCGCAGTTCTTTGGCGACCCGTCCATTCTCACGGATAACCCGGTGACCCTGGATATCCCGCTGCCGGTTGGATCCTGGCAGATTGTAGCGCGGCCCAAGGGGGGCTGGTCAGCCCGCAAGGTTAACCCCTGGCCCTGGCGTCTGGTGATCTTTGTGGCGGGTGTCTTGATTGTTGTCCCTATTTACACAGCGGGCCGTTTGTCGGCGGCGCGGCGCGATGTCATTTGGACGCTGAAGCGGCGCGAACGTCAGTTGGAAACCCTGTCCCGTCGGCTTGAGATCGCGGTGGATATATCCAAGATCGGCATTTGGGAGCTGAACACAAAATCCGACGATACCATATGGGATCCGAACCTGCGTGAAATCTATGGGTTCAAACTCAATGATCCGATTGAGATTGGAACCTGGGAACGCTGTTTGCACCCGGATGATCGCGAGCAGGCGGTTTTTGAACACCGTAAGGCCTCTCATGCCGGGGGCAGCTATACCTCGGAATTCCGCATCGTTCTGGCCAGCGGCGAAATACGCCATATTCGCAGCATGGGCACCGCCTATGCCGATAGCGATGGCTGGTTGCGGATGATTGGGGTCAATCTGGATGTCACGCGCGATGTGCATCTGCGCGAAAAACTGATCGAGGCCAATGCGGCCTTGTTGCAGCGCAACAATGATCTGAATGACGCCAAGACCGCTGCCGAAAGCGCTGATCGGGCCAAATCAGAATTCCTCGCCAATATGTCCCATGAGATCAGAACGCCGATGAATGGCATCCTGGGCATGGCGGAGCTGATGTCGGAATTTGATCTTGGCTCGGAGGAGAAGGAATATCTGAGTACCATTCAGGATTCCTCAAATGCGCTGCTGAAGATCATTAATGACATTCTTGACCTGTCCCGTCTCGAAGCGGGGCGCCTGGCGATCAGCCCGGTTGATTTTGATCTGCGCAACTGTGTGGCTGGCGCGGTCAATCTGTTGCGGCCCAAAGCCCGTGAAAAAGGCCTGTGGGTTTCGGTGAATTTTGCCCAAGACCTGCCGGAACGGGTGCATGGGGATGATGGTCGATTGCGGCAAATTCTGGTGAACCTCATTGGCAATGCCGTGAAATTCACTTCTGAAGGTGGCGTAGATATCAAGGTCAGTTGCGATGATGAGGATCCCTACCGCCTGACGATTGCTGTGGAAGACACTGGAATTGGCATCTCCGACAGTCAGGCGGAGTATATTTTTGACCGCTTCAAGCAGGCGGATGCGGCTACCACGCGGGCCTTTGGCGGCACTGGTTTGGGGCTGACGATTTCCAGCATCCTGGCCAAACGCATGGGCGGTGGCATTGATCTGTGCCGAGTTAAGGAAAATGGATCATGCTTCATTTTGAACATTCAATTGGAACAGGCGGAGAGCTGCAGCACTGTTACTCGGGTCGAAGCGATAATGGACACGGCGGCTTTGGCAGGCTGTCGGGTGTTGCTGGCGGAAGACAACAGAACCAATCGCCTGCTGATCAGCAAATATCTGGCCGATCTGGGGATCACCCTGCTTGAGGCGCATAATGGCCGCCAGGCGGTCAACATGTGTCAGCAAGAGGCCCCCGAAATCATCCTCATGGACATGGCCATGCCGGAGTTGGACGGGCTGGCCGCGACGCGGGAAATCCGGGCTCTTGATATGGATCAGCCGGTGATCGTTGCGCTGACTGCAAACGCCTTTGACTCCGACCGCGAGGCCTGCTTGGCGGCGGGAATGGACTACTTCCTGCAAAAACCCATCAGCAAATCCGTGTTGTTGCAAACCTTGACCATGTTGCGGATCGGTCAGGACGAGACGCCGGGCCTGTCCGGCTGACCCTTGGCGGTGCAAAGGGGGGGCGGCTTAGTCCACAGTGCCAAGCCACTGGGTGAGTTGGGACTTTGCTGTACCGCAAGCCTCTTCCAAAGACTTCCCTTGGGCAAGGGCGCAGGCGAGGGCGGTCGCCAGGCTACAGCCAGTGCCGCGTTTGTTGATGGCAAGGCGGGGCGCTGTAAAGGCCCGGTGGGTTTTTGTGGTAAACAGATGATCGGTACTGCGCGCGCCCTTGCCATGGCCGCCTTTGATCAGCACGGCTGCGACGCCCCTGTCGAGTATCCTCTGGGCCTGAAGCTCTATCACGGTGAAGTCTGGTGGGTCCTCTGGGCTGTAACAGGTGCCGCAGAGCCGGGCACTTTCTTCCAGGTTTGGCGTGAGCAGCGTCACCATTGGCAATAGTGGCGCGAGTGTCTCCAAAGACATCAAGGCGCCCCCTGATGAGCTTTTGAGGACGGGGTCCAGCACGATGGGAACCCCGGTAGGCAGAGACCGGGCCAGGCTTTTTGCGGCCTCTGGGGTGCCGATCATGCCAATTTTGATGGCCTTTGGGATCTGACCAGCTGGATCAAAGGCGGCTTTGATCTGTGCCGCAATGATCTTAGGCGGGATAGCATGGCTGGCGATCAGCGCTTGATTGGTTTGTACGGTTACAGAGGTGACGACAGGTGAGACAGAGCAATTCAGGCTCTGCGCCATGGCAATATCACGGCTCAGACCAGCGCCACCGCTGCTATCAGTGCCCGCCACCACCAGAATGCGGCTCATGTCTGGTCTCCGAGGGCAAGGATTTCCAATTTTTCAAAACCCTGCGCCCGCAGGCTGCGCGCGGCGCGCCAGGCCCGCACTCCTGATCGACAACACAGCACCGTTGCGTGTTCCGGGACCAATCCTGCCGTGGCCAAGTCCTCTGGCAGGATGCGCCGGGCACTGGGGGTGGCAGGCTGGGGAGCTTCCTCAATGGGGCGCAGATCGATCACCTGTGCCTGCGTTTGGATCAACTCGGGACTGGTAAAGCGCAGCGGGTTTTCCGGCTCACAGGCGGTGTGAAAGTCAAAGCTGCTCAGGCTCATATCTGTCATCTCGATCTGGATGAGCCGCCCCAGCGGCGAGGGGCTGTGCTGCAAGAGGGTCTTTAGCGCCATCTGCGCCTGCAGGGCTCCGATGACACCAACCATAGGCCCCATGACGCCGGCGCTCGCACAGCTGGCGGCGCTTTCCGGCAATTCGGGGAACAGGGCGCGCAGCGAGGGCGCGGTGCTACAAAAGCCACCAACATAGCCCCGTTGGGCCAGTACCGAAGCAGAGATGAGCGGCAGGCCGTGGTCCAGACAGGCATCCGACAAGATGTAGGAGGTGGCAAAGCTATCGGCTGCATCCACCACCAGATCCACCGAGGCCAAAAAACGCTGAACATTTGCCGCGCTGAGCGCCTCGACATGGGTGTGCAGGGTTAGACCGGGGTTGGCCGCCAGCAGATGCTTGCGGGCTGCACTGACTTTGGGCTGACCGATATCTGCCATGGAAAACAGCACCTGACGGTGCAGATTGCTTTCCTCCACGGTGTCAGGATCCAGCAGGGTGATCCTGCCGATACCGGCACCCGCCAGATATTGCAGCACCGGTGCGCCCAGCCCGCCAGCGCCGATGACCAGCACATGAGCGCGGGCCAATCGGGCCTGACCCGCAGCGCCGACCTCGGGCAGGACCATCTGGCGGGCATAGCGTGACATCAGGCGCAGGCCTTTGCCCATTGACGGCAGCGTGCCTCGGGGTCATCGGCCAGCTGAATATCCGTCACCACCGCCGCGCTATCCGCGCCGGCGGCAAAAACACCCGGCAGGCGCTCCGGTGTCAGCCCGCCGATGGCGACCAGGGGTGTGTTCCCTGCGATCTCTTTCCAGCGGCTGACGCGCTCCAATCCCTGAGGTCCCCATTTCATTTTCTTCAGCAGGGTCGGATAGACCGGCCCCAGCGCCACATAGGCCGGATCATGGCTGAGGGCACGCTCCAGCTCTGTCTCGTCATGGGTCGAGAGCCCATAGCGGATGCCGGCGGCACGCAGGGCGGCAAAATCCGCCGTTTCCATATCTTCCTGGCCAAGGTGCACAAAGTTGCAGTTCAGATCCAGCGCCAGCTGCCAATGGTCGTTGACCACCAGTTGGGCGCCATGCACGGCGCAGAAATCGCGGGCGCGGGCGATCTGGCGGCGCAGCTCTGCCTCCGGTTCATCCTTGATCCGCAGCTGCACCAATTTGGCCCCCTGTGGCACCAAGAGCTCCAACCGGCCGACATGGCCTACAATCAGATAAAACTGTTCCATCATCTGCTGTTCCTTCATTTCAGGTCCGCCAGCCCCAGAACCGGGGTCGAGGGCACCGCCATATCGCGGCGCGGCATGGGGTCGGCCGCATATCCGATCTGACCAGCCCTCACCGCCTGGGCCATGGCCTGCGCCATCGCGATAGGATCCCCGGCCTTGGCCACGGCGGTATTGAGCAGCACCGCATCCAAGCCCAGCTCCATTGCAGCCGCCGCATCCGAGGGGCGGCCAATGCCGGCATCCACCACCAGAGGTGTGTCCGGGAAATGGGCCCGCATGGCCCGCAGCCCATCGGGATTGCGCAAGCCCTGACCCGATCCAATCGGCGCGCCCCAGGGCATCAGGACTTCGCAGCCCGCCTCCAACAGGTGTTCCCCCACCACCAGATCTTCGGTGGTATAGGGAAAGACCTTGAAGCCATCCCCGCTGAGGATCCGCGCGGCCTCGACCAGGGCAAAGACATCCGGTTGCAGGCTGTCGGCATGGCCGATCACCTCCAGTTTGATCCAGTCTGTATCAAAGACCTCGCGTGCCATCTGGGCCGTGGTCACCGCCTCCTGCACGGTATGACAGCCGGCGGTATTGGGCAGGATACGCGCGCCGGTCTGGCGCAGCATCTGCCAGAACCCGGTGCCTGCGCCAGCAGCACTTTCGCGGCGCAGCGAGACCGTGATCACCTCGGTGCCGCTGGCGGTGATCGCCTCACAAAGCACCTTGGGAGAGGGGTATTGCGCGGTGCCCAGAAACAGGCGCGAGGTCAGTTCGGTGCCGTAGAACTGCATGGCTCAGCCTCCCTGCATCGGCGCCAGCACTTCAATGCGGTCGCCCTCGGTTAACTGTGTATCAACACGTTTCGCACGCGAAACAAAGGCGCCGTTCAGGGCGGTTGCCAAGGCCGGGCTGATCAATCCCAGCTCCGTCAGGGCCGCGTCCAGAGTGGCGGCGGAGATATCATGAGGTTTTGCATTCACGGTGATTTTCATCCGGTGCGCTCCATGGCAGGGGTTTGGGCAGTTTGCGGCATCAGCCTCGCGGCGGCACGTTGCGCCATCGCAGGGGCCAGCAAAAAGCCGTGGCGATACAGCCCGTTGAGGTGAAGCACGCCGTCGCGTTCAAACAGGCGGGGCAGGTTGTCGGCAAAGGCGGGGCGCAGGCCGGCGCCCAGCTCAACCACGCTGGCCTCGCCAAAGGCGGGGTGCAGGGCAAAGGCGGCGCTGAGCAATTCGGTGACCGACCGTAACGAGGCCGGGCGGGATGAGTTGCTCTCGACCATGGTGGCACCGATCATGAAATGCTGATCATCGCGCGGCACCAGATACAGCGGGATACGCGGATGCAGCAGCCGCAGGGTGCGGCTGATCTCAACCTCCGGGCAATGCAGGATCACCATTTCCCCGCGCACCGGGCGCAGCTTTGGCAGGGCGGCAGCCATGCCGGTGCAATCGAGATCCACCCGCGTAGGGGCCGGAGTGTCATAGCGGATTTCTCCGCCAAGGTTTTCCACGGCGGTGCTGAGATCGCACAGGGCGCGCCGAGGATCGAGATGTGCCTCATCTTCAAAAAACAAACCGCTGGCAAAACGTCCTGACAGGGCGGGTTCCAGTTCGGCAATCTCACCCCCCTCCAGCAGCTGATGGCCTCTGGTGCGGCGGGCAAACCGGGTGAGTTCTGCCCGGTCGCGCCGGGGTGCCACCACCAGCGTGCCGCGCCGGTGCACGGGGGTGATCTTGGCCCACCACTCAAAGGCGCGGCTGCCGAGGGTGATCACTTCTTCTTCAGCGCTTTCACGCTCGCAGTAGGGCGCCAGCATCCCCCCGGCAAAGCGCGCAACACTGGCCGCGCCGGGCCCTGCGCCTTGCTCAAACAGGGTGACCTCAGCGCCGCGTTGCAGCAGCTCGTAAGCGGAGGCGAGGCCCGCAAGCCCCGCCCCCGCGATGGTGATCATGTCTCAGATTCCAGCGCTTTACCTTCAGGTGCAGGCACATAGAGCTCGCCGCCTTCGCGGAATTTGGCGGCCATGGCCTCCATACCTTCCTTCTGGGCCTCAGCGCGGATGTCGTGGCTGATCCGCATCGAGCAGAATTTGGGCCCGCACATGGAACAGAAATGCGCCACCTTATGAGCCTCTTTGGGCAGAGTCTGGTCGTGGTAGTCGCGGGCAGTATCCGGGTCCAGCGAGAGGTTGAACTGATCCTCCCAGCGGAACTCGAACCGGGCGCGCGACAGGGCATCATCGCGGCGTTGTGCACCGGGCATGCCCTTGGCCAGATCGGCCGCATGGGCGGCGATCTTATAGGTGATCACCCCCACCTTCACATCGTCACGGTCCGGCAGGCCGAGGTGCTCCTTTGGCGTCACATAGCAGAGCATGGCACAGCCAAACCAGCCGATCATCGCAGCACCAATGCCAGAGGTGATATGGTCATAGCCCGGTGCGATATCGGTGGTGAGGGGGCCAAGCGTATAGAAGGGCGCTTCGTCACAGCATTCCAGCTGCTTATCCATGTTTTCCTTGATCTTGTGCATGGCCACATGACCGGGGCCCTCGATCATCACCTGGCAGTCCTTGGCCCAGGCGATCTTGGTCAGCTCGCCCAGACATTCCAGCTCAGCAAACTGCGCCGCGTCATTGGCATCGGCGATCGAGCCGGGACGTAGGCCGTCGCCCAGGCTGAAGGAGACGTCATATTGGCGGCAGATGTCGCAGATTTCCTCAAAGTGCTCGTAGAGGAAGCTCTCCTTGTGGTGATGCAGGCACCATTTGGCCATGATGGACCCACCACGTGACACGATGCCGGTGACGCGCTCAACGGTCATCGGGACCATGTGCAGGCGCACGCCCGCATGGATGGTGAAATAGTCAACGCCCTGTTCGGCCTGCTCGATCAATGTGTCACGGAAGACTTCCCAGGTCAGGTCCTCAGCGATGCCATTGACCTTTTCCAGCGCCTGATACATCGGCACGGTGCCGATGGGCACGGGGCTGTTGCGCACGATCCATTCGCGGGTGTTGTGAATGTTGCGCCCAGTAGAGAGATCCATCACCGTGTCGGCGCCCCAGCGGATCGACCAGACCAGCTTGTCGACCTCTTCTTCCATCGAGGAAGTGACCGCCGAGGTGCCCATATTGGCGTTGATCTTGACCAGAAAGTTGCGGCCAATGATCATCGGCTCGATCTCGGGGTGGTTGACGTTGGCGGGGATGATGGCGCGCCCGGCAGCCACTTCGGAACGGACAAATTCGGGGGTCACATAGTCGGGAATATTGGCGCCAAAGTCATTGCCATCGCGATGACAGGGCGAGGTCTCGCGCAGCTGGTTTTCGCGAATGGCGATGAATTCCATCTCTGGCGTGATGATGCCCGCCCGGGCATAGGCAAGCTGTGTGACAGCCTTGCCGTCCTTGGCGCGCAGCGGTTTTGGTTTGACCGGGAATTCAGGCGTCAGGCGCTCCCCTGAGACAAAGCCATTGTCCGCATCGGTGATTTCGCGTCCCTCATATTCCTCGACATCGCCACGGGCCAGGATCCAGTCGCGGCGCAGCTGCGCCAGCCCCTGGCGGATGTCCGTGGTCTGCTCGGGGTCGGTATAGGGGCCGGAGCTGTCATAGACCGGTAGCGGCGCTTCGCCCGCCGTTGGGTGGGTGGAAATCTCCCGCATGGGGACACGAATGTCGCTGTGGATTTCACCCGGCACATAGATCTTGCGCGATGCGGGCAGGGCGCCGGTTGTCACCTTTGGGGTGATCTTGGGGGTAGCTACGTTCATTTTGGTGCTCCTCGAGCCAATACTCAAAAAAGTCACCAGATGAGGCTTGGCTGGGAGGCGCGGGGAGGATGTACAGCCCTCCCGGTTCGGAACGCGAGGGCGGCAGGGGGTACGAGGTCCTGCAGCAATGCGTCCTAGCTTCCTACGCCAGTGTCAACTGGGTCAGGTTCTAAGGGTCGCGTCACCGGCCAGATTGCTCTGCCCTGTCAGCCTCTCAGTCCCCTCGGTGGGACTCCCCTGCGTAGGCTAAGACCTAGGGGAGCGGCGGGGGGAAGGTCAACAAGAATTTAAATAGATAAAAATAATCTATAATAAACAGTATGTAACGATGGTTGAGGCGTGAAATTGCCGCGCTGCAATATAAGCTCTTGGTGGTTGAGGTTAAATTATCTATAAAAACGCAACCGGGCTCAGCGCCCTCAATTTCAACACTGTGACCCCTCAGGAGAGCCCATGCTGGACGCTGCCCCTATTCGAAACGACTGGACCCGCGCCGAAGCCGAAGAGATCTACAACAAGCCCTTCATGGATCTGTTGTTCGAGGCGCAGTCCGTGCACCGCCAGCACTACGATCCCAATCAGGTGCAGAAGTCCAAGCTCTTGAGCATCAAGACCGGCGGCTGCGCCGAGGACTGCGCCTATTGCTCGCAGTCGGCTCGCAATGGTGCGAAACTTTCGGCCAGCAAGCTGATCGAGGTGGAGCGCGTTCTGGCCGAGGCCCGCAAGGCCAAGGAGGGCGGAGCGACACGCTATTGCATGGGGGCAGCCTGGCGCTCGCCCAAGGACCGCGACATGGCGGCGCTGGAAGCGATGATCGAGGGCGTCAAGGATCTGGGCATGGAGACCTGCATGACCCTGGGCATGCTGGATGACAATCAGGTCTTCCGGCTGCGCGACGCGGGGCTGGACTATTACAACCACAATATCGACACCTCCGAACGCTATTATTCCGAGATCATCACCACCCGCACCTTTACGGATCGCATCGACACCCTGAACCGGGTGCGCGAGGCGGGCATGAAGGTCTGTGCTGGAGGTATTGTTGGCATGGGCGAGCAGCAGATGGACCGCATCGATATGATCCTGGCCCTGGCCACGCTGGAGGAACACCCGGATTCGGTGCCGGTGAACATGCTGATCCCGATGGCCGACACGCCGCTTGCCGATGTGGCCAAGCTGGATCCGATTGAGTTTGTCCGCACCATCGCGCTGGCGCGGATCCTGATGCCGAAATCCCATGTGCGGCTCTCGGCTGGGCGCACTGATATGACCGATGAGCTGCAGGCCATGTGTTTCTTCGCCGGCGCCAATTCGATCTTTGTTGGTGACACGCTGCTGACGGCAGACAACCCCGAGGAAGACAAGGACCAGATCCTGTTCGACAAGCTGGGCATCACCGCCATGGGCGTGGGGTCTGACGGCAGCCATGATGAGGCGCAGGCCAATATCTGCCCTGGGCGCTCTGCTGAAACCCGCGAGGAGGCTTCGGTATGAGCGACGTTTTCCCACGCCATACCACCGGGCTGGAAGATCTGCGTGAGCAGGGGCGGTTTCGCCGGTTGATCCCGCGTGCGGGGCATGATTTTTCTTCAAACGATTACCTGGGACTGGCACAGAGTCAGACCCTGAAAACTGCGGCGCTGGAGGCGCTGGAGCGCGGTGTGCCCGTAGGCGCAGGTGGCTCGCGTCTGCTGCGCGGCAATGCGGATGAGCATGTGGTGCTGGAAGCTGAGGCGGCGGCGTTTTTTGGCACCGAGGCGGCGCTGTTTATGGGCGGCGGGTTCAACGCCAATCAGGCGATCTTCTCGACCCTGCCGCAGCGGGGCGATCTGGTGCTCTATGATGCGCTGATCCATGCCAGCACCCATGATGGTATGCGTCTGGGCCGAGCGGAACGCCGCAGCTTCATTCATAACAGCCCCGCAGATGCGGCGGCGCAGATCGCCAGCTGGCGCGCCGAAGGCGGCAGCGGTCAGATCTGGATCGCGGTGGAATCTGTCTACTCAATGGAGGGCACATTGGCGCCCTTGCCGGAGTTTGCGGCGCTGGCGGAACGCGAGGCGGCGGTTCTGGTGGTGGATGAGGCCCATGCCTCCGGATTGTTTGGTGATCTGGGCCGGGGTCTGGCGCATGACTATGCGCAGAACCCCTGGGTGCTGACATTGCATACCTGCGGCAAGGGGCTGGGCGTGTCTGGTGCGCTGATCTGCGGCGCCCAGGTGCTGATCGAGTTTCTGGTCAATCGTGGGCGTGGCTTTATCTTTGCCACCGCGCCTTCGCCGCTGAATGCGGCTCTGGTGCGGGTGGCGCTGCGCGATCTGGCCGAAAATGCAGGGCGGCGCGCGCGTGCCTGGGATTTGATTACCCATGCCCATAGCGAGGCCACCCGTCTCTGCGGGCTCAGCGGCTATCGGAGCCAGATCCTGCCGGTGGTGATTGGTGAGGACAAGCCGACCATGGCCTTGGCCGAACGGATACAGGCGCAGGGCTTTGACGTGCGCGGCATTCGCCCACCTACCGTGCCCAAGGGGACCTCGCGTTTGCGGATTTCGCTGACCGGCACCCTGACAAAACCGGTGATCACCGAGCTGTTTGAGACACTGGCGAGTGAGCTGGCGCAGTCAAACCTGCGGCCCTATGCACTGGATCAGGTTGCATGAATGCCCTGGTGGTGACTGGGACCGATACCGGCATCGGCAAAACCATCTTTTCTGCCGGTCTGGTGCAGGCGCTAACAGCCAGCTACTGGAAACCGGTGCAGTCTGGTCTGGAAGAAGAAACCGACAGCCAGATCGTGGCGCGGCTCTCCGGTGTCACACCGCTGTCTGAGGGCTATCTGCTGCAATTGCCCGCCTCGCCACATCTATCGGCCGAGGCCGAGGGGGTGGTGATTGACCCCGATAGGCTCACGCTGCCGCAGGTCGAGGGCCCGCTGGTGGTCGAAGGGGCCGGCGGGTTGATGGTGCCGCTGAACCGCGAGATGCTCTATCTGGATCTTTTTGCCCGCTGGGGCACGCCGGTTATCCTCTGCGCGCGGACCCAGCTGGGGACGATCAACCACACACTCATGTCCCTCAAGGTGCTGCGCGATGCGGGCTGTGACGTGGTGGGGGTGGCCTTCATTGGTGATGCTGAGCCCGAGGTTGAGGAAACCATCCTGCAGTTTGGCAAAGTGCCGCATTTGGGGCGGCTGCCGATGATCGAGACCCTTGGCGGCGCAACCTTGACTGAGGCCTTTGCAGAACACATCAATCTGGATCTGATAAGGGAGGCGTTGTGATGAGTGCATCGGATCTGAGCCAGCTGGAGTTTGACCAGCAGCATCTCTGGCATCCCTATACCAATGTCGCCAAACCCGGCCCCACCTTTGTGGTGAAGGAAAGCGAGGGCGTGCATATCACCCTTGAGGACGGCACCCGGTTGATTGACGCCATGTCGTCCTGGTGGTGCATGATGCATGGTCATCGCAACCCGGCGATCACATCGGCCATCCATGACCAACTGGACCGCCTGCCACATGTGATGTTTGGCGGGCTGACCCATGACCCGGCCATCGATCTGGGACGCAAGCTGCTGGAGATCTCACCCGACAGCCTGACGCGGATCTTCTATTGCGACTCTGGCTCGGTCTCGGTTGAGGTGGCGATGAAGATGGCGGTGCAATATCAGCACGCCAAGGGGTTTGAAGGGCGCAGTCAGTTTGCCACCGTGCGCTCGGGCTATCATGGTGACACTTGGAAGGCGATGAGCGTCTGTGACCCGGACACCGGTATGCATCACCTGTTCCAGGGCGCGCTGAGCGTGCAGCATTTTGTCTCCCGCCCGCCAATCACCCTGGGGCAGGACTGGAACGAAGATCCGGCACAAAACGGCTTGGGTGAGCTGCGTTCCGTACTGGAGGCCAATGCCGAGAAAATCGCCGGGTTCATCCTGGAACCTGTGGTCCAGGGCACCGGCGGCATGTACTTCTACCATCCCGAATACCTCAACCAGGCGCGCGCACTTTGTGATGACCTGGGCATCCTGTTGATCTTTGACGAGATCGCCACCGGCTTTGGCCGCACAGGTGAGCTGTTTGCCACAGATTTCTGTCGCGTAGAGCCGGATATCATCTGCCTTGGCAAGGGGCTGACGGGGGGGCATATCTCCTTTGCCTGCACCATGACCAATGATCGCGTCGCGCTGGGCATCGGCCATGGCAGTCCGGGCATCTTTATGCATGGGCCCACCTATATGGCCAATCCGCTGGCCTGCGCAGCGGCGAAGGCCTCGTTGGATTTATTGACCGGGCAGGACTGGCGCGGAGGGGTGGCGGCAATATCAGACCAGCTGAAACAGGAGCTGGAGCCCGCACGTGCCCTTGCCAATGTGCATGACGTTCGGGTGCTGGGAGCCATTGGTGTCATTGAAATGAACCATGTGGTCTCGGCTGATACGGCCCATGCGCTGGCCCATGAAATGGGCGTGTTCCTGCGTCCCTTTGGCAAGAACATCTATACGATGCCGCCCTTTGTAACCACGCCTGCGCAGCTGAGCGAGATTACCGCTGGCATGCTGCATCTGGCGCAGGAGCTGTAACCGGCACGACTCCTACGCGAAACAGGCCCCGACGAGGTCGCAACCTTGCCCGGTGTTCCCTGCCTGGGACTTGCCCCTCCTGTGGGGGCAAGTCTTTCCTCAATTGCGGGATTCTTTGCTGCCAATGTTGGAGGGGGCGGAAGGTGCTCGGGGATTCGTTTATTGGCTTTCCGTTCAGAAAGTTGAACCAAGAATTAAGAAATTTACCGGAAAGCGCCGCAAACCCTCGACAATGGGTCGCAAAACGTTCAAAAACTTGTGGCATACCCGGCCACACTCAGGGATATTGCTAAGGTCAAGCCTCAGATCAACACTCCTGGGCACAGACCATCTGCGCCCTTTGGGCCGATTGAGCCGCCAGGCTCCACTATAATCCACCCAGCTGATCTTTGCATCAGCAGGGGTATATAAACAGGGAAATCAACAATGAAAAAGACAACATTTGCATGCCTTCTTGGCGCGGCTTCACTGGTTGCAGGAACGGCCCAGGCGGCAGAGATGGGGGCTGTGGATCAGCCGATCAAGCTGGCGGTCAACGAATGGACCGGGCAGCACGTGACCACCCATATCGCGGGTGAGATGCTGAAGGCCGCTGGTTACAAGGTGGAATATGTCACCGCCGGCATGATGAACCAGTTCCAGGCGATTGCCGATGGTGAGATCCACGCGACGCTGGAAATCTGGTCCTCAAACGTTTCTGATGAATATGCCAACAAGGTTGCCGAAGGCACCGTTGTTGAACTGGGCGATCTGGAGCTGAACGCCAAGGAAGGCATCGCTTATCCCGCTCATGTGGCTGAGCTTTGCCCCGGTCTGCCCGCCTGGGAAGCGCTGAAGGCCTGTGCGCCGCTTTTTGCCACGGCTGAAACCCTGCCTTCCGGCCGCCTGGTGGACTACCCTGCGGATTGGGGGACACCCGGTGCCGATCGCATGACCGGTCTGGAGCTGCCCTTCAAAGCGGTTCCTGCAGGGTCCGAGGGCGCCCTGATCGCCGAGCTGCGTGCCTCGACCGAGCGTAAAACACCGCTGCTGATCACCTTCTGGCAGCCCCATTGGGCGATGTCTGCCTATGATGTGCAGTTTGTTGACCTGCCAGTTGGCGAAGAGGCCTGCTTTAATGATCCGGCCTGGGGGCCAAACCCCAATGCGGTGAATGACTGTGACTTTGCACCTTCGCGCATCTTCAAGGCGGCCTGGTCCGGCACTGCGGAAACATGGCCTGCGGCTTTTGAAATCCTGTCCAACTACACTCTGGCAGTAGAAGCGCAGCAGCCAATGATGGGCGCAATCGATGTTGATGGCGGCAAGGTCGAAGAGGTTGTTGCAGCCTGGATGGCGGCCAATGAAGACAGCTGGCGCCCGGTTGTTGACGCTGCCACCAAGTGAGTGCCGTGAACGGTTCCGATACACCCGCCATTTCCTGCCAGAACGTCTGGCAGGTCTTTGGCGAGAACGCAGACAGCGCCTTGAAACAGGCGCTGTCGCAACATGCATCAGCAGATGAGGTCTCTGCGGCGCTGCGCGCTCAGGGGCTGGTGCCTGCGGTGCAGGATGCCAATTTTGACGTCAGGGAAGGCGAGCTTTTTGTCATCATGGGGCTTTCCGGCTCGGGCAAATCGACGCTGATCCGTTGTATTTCGCAGTTGCTGCCTGCCTCAAACGGAGAAATCCGCATTGAGGGCGAGGACATCGTCTCTGCCAGCAAGGCCCGCCTGATCGAGCTGCGCCGCAAGACCCTGGGCATGGTGTTTCAGCACTTTGGCCTGTTTCCTCATATGACCGTGGCCGAGAATGTCGCCTATCCGCTCAAGGTGCAGGGGGTGAAGAAAAAGGCCCGTCTGGCCAAGGCGAAAGAGGTGATTGATCTGGTTGACCTCGGAGGGCGCGAAGACCGCTTCCCACGTGAACTCTCCGGTGGGCAGCGCCAGCGGGTTGGCATTGCGCGTTCCCTGGTGGCGGATTGTTCCGTCTGGTTCCTGGATGAGCCCTTTTCGGCGCTGGATCCGCTGATCCGTCGCCAGTTGCAGGATGAATTCCTCGATATTCAGGCCAAGTTGAAAACCACCATTGTGTTCATCACCCATGACATCAATGAGGCGCTGAAACTGGCGGATCGCATTGCCATCATGCGCGATGGCAAGATCGTGCAGATCGGCACCCCGGCGGATATCGTGCTCAATCCGGTGGATGATTATGTGCGCGAGTTCTCCAAAGACGTGGCCAAGGGGCGTCACGCCAATGTGGCCTCGGTGATGCAAGACCCGGAAAACCACCCCTACGGCGCGGATGATCCCGGGCTGCGCCGCGACATGACGCTGGATGCGGCGCTGGCGCGCTGCATGGATCTCTATGAGCCAGTGCCGGTACGTGACAAGGATGGCACCCTGGTTGGGGTGATCAACCCGGCGGATCTGGCCGCGGCCCTGCAGGTGGAACCCACCGCATGAATGGCGTGAACATCGCAGGCCTGAGCAAAGGCAGTCTGGCGGCGCTGATCGCCCTTCTCATCGGGGCGCTTTGTTTGGCGCTGGAAGGGCTGGTGCCTTGGCTGAGCATTTTTCCCAAAGACTGGGTGCTGCCCGCCACCGAGAGTGTTGGCACCGGCGTCAAGGGCGGGCTGACCTTCCTGAAACCCGCCGCGCGGATGTTTTCAGCCATGATGGCCTATCCGATGGCGGCGATGAACTATCTGCTGGCAACAGTGCCCTGGCCCCTGTTGATTGCCGCAACTGTGGCGCTGGGCTGGCGGTTGGGTGGGATCAAGATGGCAGCTATGGCTGCTATCGGGCTGGGGCTGGTGCTGGTCTCCGGCTATTGGCCACAGGGGATGAACACGCTGGCCTTGGTGGCTGTTTCAGTGCCATTGGCGCTGGTGGTGGGGGCAGGCATTGGCATTCTCGCCAATGAATTCCCCAGTTTTCGCGCCCCGATTCAGGCGCTGCTGGATGTGATGCAGACGGTGCCGACCTTTGCCTATCTGACGCCACTCCTGGTGCTCTTTGGTTTTGGCCCCGTGGTGGGGCTTATTGCCTCGGCGATCTATGCCGCACCGCCGATGGCGCGCAATGTGCTCTTGGGGCTGCAACGGGTTGAACACGAAGTAAAAGAAGCCGCAGTTATGGCCGGGGGCACCCGATTGCAGCAGCTGTTTCAGGTAGAGATCCCAGCGGCCAAGGTGCAGATCATGGTGGGGGTCAATCAATGTCTGATGGCGGCCCTGTCGATGGTGATCATTGCCGCTGTTATCGGCGGCTTTAATGACATCGGCTGGGAAGTGCTCTTGACCATGCGCAAGGCGCAGTTTGGCCCTGCCATGCTGGCGGGTGCGGTGATTGTGATCTTTGCCATTTTGATCGACCGGATGAGCGCCACCCTGGCGCAGGAGCGGCGCCAATTGTGGGATGGGCGGGTGTCGCTGGCGATCCTGGCGCTGGGGCTGCTGGTCAGCCTGCTGTTCTGGAGCCGCATTGGTGACCCCGGCAGCTATCAGATGTTGGATCCGGTGGCGGATGGTCTGGACAGCTGGCTCACGGATTTCACCCGTGCCAATGCCTATTTCCTGGCGAATTTAAAGAACACCATCATGTTCTACGTTCTGCTGCCACTGCGCATCGGGTTGGATCAGGCGCTCCTGCCCTTTACCTGGGGCTTTCAGTGGACCGCTGCGATGAGCCTCTGGTTCTTTGTCGCCGCTGCTGTCGTTGCCGTGGTGCTGGCACTGCGGGGGCGGTTGACCCTGGGGCTGGTGGTGCTGATTGCAGCCGGAATTCTGGAAACAGGCGTGTCGCAATTGCCCTGGCCCTTTGTGCTGGTTGGCACGGCGGCCCTGTCCTGGGTCGCGGGGGGGCATCGCTTGGCGATGTTGTCGCTGGTGTTGCTCACCACCATTCTGGTCTCGGGGCTATGGGAGCGCGCTTTGCTGTCGCTTTATCTGTCCGGCGCTGCGGTCTTTGCCTGTGCGCTCTTGGGCGGCGGTCTCGGCTTGCTCAGCGCGGTTTCACCCATGGCCTGGCGGTTGGTGCGGCCGATCTGCGATATGCTGCAGACCATTCCGCTGTTTGTCTTCCTGATCCCGGTGCTGATGGTGTTTCAGATCGGCGAGTTTTCGGCCTTTCTGGCGATCATCGCCTATGCGGTGGTGCCGATGATCCGCTATACCCGGCAGGGGCTGATCTCCACCCCGGAAGAGATGATCGAGGCAGCCACGGCCTCCGGTGCCACCCGCTGGCAGATGATGCGGGATGTGCGCGCGCCCTATGCGGCACCAACCATCCTCTTGGGGCTCAATCAGACCATTCTCTATGCCTTTGCCATGCTGGTGATTGCGGCGCTGATCGGCACCACCGGTCTGGGCCAGTCGATCTATCTGGCGCTGGGGCAGGCGGATGTGGGGCTTGGCATTTCAGCCGGGGCGGCCATGGCGATCCTGGCGCTGATCGCCGACCGAATCGTGCAGGGCTTTGCTGAGGAACGCAAAAAGGCGCTTGGCCTATAAAACCCATCCCCCCCGCGCCCCTGTATTTGGGCGCGGGAAAACCCCTCTGGCGCCGGGGATGAATTGCGGATAGCAATTGAGGCGCAACTCCAGACCAGTGATGAGAGGGCATGTAATGCATCTGGCCTATGTGAGGACTGAAACCCGTGGTGGTACCGACCGGCTGCTCAGCAGCCTGGCGGAGGCGCTGCATGCCAAAGGCATCGTGCTGGCTGGTATTGTGCAAACCAATACTGAATGCAGCGATGACGCCCTGTGTGACATGGATGTACGGGTCCTGCCTGCGGGCGAGACCATCCGCATCTCACAGTCTCTGGGAGCCGGAGCCCGCGGTTGCCGGTTGAACCCCGAGGCATTGGAGCAGGCCGTAGGGCAGGTGAGCAGCAGCTTGAATGCCACGCCGCGTCCACAGGTGCTGATCGTCAACAAGTTTGGCAAACACGAAGCGGATGGTCGCGGCATGCGCCCGGTCATCGGCGAGGCCCTGGCTCAGGGGCTGGTGGTTGTCTCCGGCGTCAACCGCATGAATGTTGAGCCCTTCAAAGAGTTCTCTGACGGCATGGCCGTGCAAGGGGCAACTGAGCTTGAGGACCTGGTTGCCTGGGTCGAGGCCGCCCTGGCAGAGGGCTGAACCTGACGCTTGGATACCCTGCCTTGAAAGGGTTTGCTGCGCTTGTTTGATCCAAGCTATCTCGCTTTGAGATTGCTGGACCCCACAGCGGCGAAGTGACCGGCCAGAAAATCGGCCAAAGCCCGGACCCGTCGGGGCTGGAAGGCGGCCTCGGGGCGGAGAACATAGATCGCGCCGCCTGCATCCGGGGGCACACAATCCGCCAAGAGTGGTAGCAACCGACCCGCGCGCAGGTCCTCCCGGATGAGAAACTCAGGCAGCCAGGCAATTCCCTGTCCCCCGCAGCAGGCGGCATGGAGCGCATCCAAACTGTTACAGCTGAACCCCGCCCCAAGCCGATCCGGACTGCCAGGCCGCCAGCGGAACCCCCAATCCGAAACCAGCCTCTCCCGGGGCAGTCGCAAGCACCTGTGTGCCGCAAGTGACTCGGGCTGTTGCGGAACCCCATGCTGATCGAGATAGCCGGGGGCGGCGCAGGGCAGGCGACGGTTGGTCATCAGCTTTCGTGAGATCAGCGAGGAATCCGGCAAGGTGCCACTTCGGATCGCCAGATCAAAGCCCTCACCAACCAGATCAACCAGCTTATCCGAAAGCGCCAGGTCAATCTCGATCTCCGGGTGACGCTCCATAAACAGGACCAGCTGGGGAACAACATGTATCCGTCCCAGCGCCGCCGAGCAGGTCACGCGGATCGGGCCGCGAAGGCTGTCGGCATCATCGGCAATATCCGCTTCCAGCTTTGTCAGCCGCGCCAGCAGCTCCCGTGTTTCCTCAACATAGCGCTGGCCAGCCTCGGTCAGGGTCATGCGCCGGGTGGAGCGGATCAGCAGTGGCACCCTGAGCCGCTCTTCCAGGTGATGCACCCGTTTGCCCACTGCCGAGGGGGTGTATCCCAGTACCCTGGCCGCCGCGGAAAAACTGCCCTGATCAACGACGGTCAAAAGGATTTCCATCTCAGTTTTTTGCGTCATCTGTTCCAAAAAGGATCAAGTTATGATCCAAACCTCCTGATTATCACCCCTGTAAATCCAATGTATCACAGATACAGACCTCTATTCCAAGGAGAACCGGTTTGCAGACGGATACAGATTGCCCCCTCTTTTCCCCGCTGACATTGCCCAATGGACAGGTGTTGAAAAACCGGATCATCAAATCGGCGATGTCGGATTCCCTGGCGGATGGGCAGGGAAATCCAACTGCTGCGCAGATACGTCTTTATGAACGTTGGGCCAAAGGCGGTCTGGCGGCCTCGATCATTGGGGAGGTGCAGGGGGATCCTGATTACCCCGAAAAGCCAGGCAATCTGGTGCTGGATGCCGGGGCGGATCTGCCCCGTTTTCGCGAACTTGCGCGGCGTGGGTCGGGAGACGGGGCGCAACTCTGGCTCCAGCTTGGCCATGCCGGGGCCTTGTCCCATCTGCCCATTAGTCGCCCAAAGGGCCCAAGCGCCATTACGTTTCCCGATTTTACCAGCGAGGCCATGTCCCTTGCCGAGATCAAGGCCGTGCCCAAAAACTTTGCCGCAACCGCCCGGCGCGCGGCAGAGTTGGGATTTGGCGGTGTGCAGATCCATGCCGCCCACGGGTTTTTGCTGAGCCAGTTTCTCTCGCCTCTGTTCAATCAGAGAACCGATGCCTATGGGGGAACAGTCCAGGCGCGAATGCGGCTACTGATCGAAACGGTTGAGGCCATACGCGCCGCAGTGCCTGCGGATTTTGTGGTTGCGGTCAAGTTGAACGCCACGGATCAGCTCGACGGGGGGCTGTCAGAGGCGGAAGCCCTGCAGGTGGTGGCAGCGCTAGATGGCACAGGTGTGGACCTGCTGGACATCAGCGGAGGAACCTATTTCCCCGGCGCGCCCTCAAGCTCGGAGCGGGCAACCAGGGGGCCATATTTCCTCGACTTCGCGCGTGCGGCGCGGAAAGTGACCTCGATTCCGCTCATGGCCACGGGCGGGTTCAAACAGTACCAGGAGGCCGAGGCGGCAATCCTCGCCGGAGATGTGGATGTGGTGGGGATTGCGCGGGGCTTTGTTCTTGATCCAGCTTTGCCTGCAACATGGCAGGCGGGCAAAGGGGGGCCTGTCTTTCCACGTTTCACCTCCTTGCCAGCCGGGGGAATGACAGCTTGGTTCACTATGCGTATGGCGGACCTTGGCGAGGATCGCGACGGCCAGCCAGAACGTGACATCACTGATGCCCTTGACGAATATGACATCCGCGACGCGCAGCGTATCCCTCTTTGGAGGGAGCGCTTCTCTCTGTCGTGATATGTGCCTCTCTTGAGGCAGAGCCGCCAGGCATGACACTTTAGATTTGTTACGGCTTTGTTGCGCAAATGGGTTTAGAGGATTCACGCGGTGAATCCAGCATGATAGCTGGAGGCCATGAGCAGTTGGACGCCTACGAAGTACAAGACCATGAACTGGTCGACCTACAACACGGCATTGAAGCGTCGTGGACCGCTGACAATCTGGTTTGATCCCGAGATGGTCTGGGTGCCGCCGCCGAACGGCAAACGCGGTCGGCATCAGAGTTTCAGCGATGCCGCGATCCAGATCTGCCTGACGCTGAAAGTGTTGTTTGGCATGCCGCTCCACCAGACCTCTGGCTTTGTCGAAAGCCTGTTACGGCTGGCAGGGTTGGACTGGGCGATGCCGGATTACAGCACGCTGTGCCGTCGACAAAAGACGCTGAACATGCGCCTACCGTATCGAGGCGGCAAAGGCCTACTGAACCTCCTTATCGATAGCACCGGCATCAAGGCCGAAGGTGAAGGGGAATGGAACGCGCGCAAGCACGGAGGTTCGAAACGGCGTATCTGGCGTAAGATACACATTCACTGCCCGGCAGGGTCATGCATTGCATGATCCCGAGAGGGGGGGCGACGAGGAAACATTGGAGGTTCGAGCCGTCGAGGTTACGACCAGCAATGTGGGGGATGCGCCCATGCTGCCAAACCTGCTGGATCAAATCCCGCCCGACCAGAAGCTCGGATCAGTCACGGCGGATGGGGCCTATGACACCCCCAAATGCCACGAGGCGATTGCCGTACGTGGTGCTGACGCCATCATACCACCGCGCAAAAACGCCAAGCCCTGGAAGCCGACGAGTGCTGGCGCCATCGCCAGAAACGAAGCTGTGCGCGCATCAAAGTACCTGGGCCGGGCGCTGTGGCGAAAATTGACCGGATACCACCGCCGAAGCCGCGTCGAAACAAAGATGCATTGTGTGAAACTTCTCGGTCAATCGCTCATGGCAAGGGACTTCGAAACGCAGGTTGCGGAGATCCAAATCCGCATCATTCGACCATTGTCCTCGGACCAATGGCGGAAAAGGTCTCATTCCTCAACCGCTACACGGCAATCGGCATACCTGTCACAGAGCCCGTAGGATAAGTCCGTCCGGGGTAAGGGGAAGTCTGGCTCTCACGCGATTTGCGCAACAAAGCCGCGGTAATCTGAATGTTGACCGAAAGCAGGCTTTGTTCGGGTTCCGGCAAAGCCTCCCCTCCTGGGAATGGGCGGTCTGACCCGACCTGCAGCCTGTGGAGGAGAGGGACTTCAGTTGCGCGCAGTTACTGGTCGACGGTGAGGGTCTCAAAGCGGAGGCCCAGAGCCGTGCGGGGAGCAAAACCCTTCCAGTAGCTGTGATCAGGCAGTTCCTTGCCTGCATCGTCTTTGGAGATGACGCCGTCACTGGCATTGGGGGTCAGCTCCAGGTAGCTGTCCTTGTCCACCTCAGATTTCAGATGCAGGCCCATAAAGGCAGTGGCAAAGTGCTGGGTGATGTTATTCATCCGGTTGGTGTCCCAGATCGCATCCGCATAGTGCTCAAAGGGGATGAAGTCGAGATTGTCGACTGGCTCCCAGCTCTCAATCGGGGCGGGCATCGGCGCTGCGGCATTGTGATTGGCGCCCTCAAAGGTCAGCAGGTGGCGGTTGGTATTGACCGCCCCCTCAAAGATCTTGCGCATCGCCGGATAGATAGAGACATCATCCTGGCTGCCCGCCATCATCATCAGCGGCTTGTTGATCCCGGCCAGGCCGGTCGTGTCCCAAAAGCCGGTGTTCATGCCCCAGGGGCCAATCGCAATCACCGCTTTGACCCGCGCGTCACTCAAGGCCGCATGGCTGTCAGATCCAGCCTGGTGACGGGCCAGCAGACCTGCCGGGGTGCCCCAGCTATATTGAGTCGAGGCCTCGGTTACTCCGGCGCCGGCAAAAATCAAAGCACCGTAGCCGCCCATGGAATAGCCGATCACTCCGGTCTGATCGGTGTTGATGATCGCGCCTAAGGGGCCTTCCAGTGCCTCCATCTGATCAATGACAAAGCGCTGATCAATAGGGCGGTTCAACAGGGTTGAGCCAAAGGCGGCCTGATCGGAATAGGTGCTGTCGCGATGATCAATCGAGACGGTGACATAGCCCTTGGTTGCGAGGTTTTCTCCGAGGTGTGACATCAGATAGCGGTTGCCGGGATATCCATGTGAAATCACCACCAGCGGATAGGTCGCGCCGCTGGCCGGGGCTGCATCACGGGCGGCGCGCCCCTGCAGGGTGACTTCGGTCTTGCCGTCCCGCAGGATGGCCTGATAGCTGCCACCCTGTTCCGTTCCCGCCGCGGCCGGATACCAGACCTCCACCGTGAGATCACGATCATACAGCGGTTGGGTCTCCTCATTGGTATTGAGGATATCATTCTGGTCGGGATTGGTGAACTCCAGCGTCTGCACCCCGATGGGATGGGCACCAAAGGCGGCAAGCTCAGGCGCATCTGGTCGGATGCGGTCGATGCGGTTCTCCGCCGCGCCCGCCAGGGGCAGGGCTGTTGCGGCCAGGGCAAGCCCCATGCCAGCGGCAATACTCTTCTTAGACATTTCTCTCTCCCAATTCTGTATCCAATTGAACTGTCCCAAGGCCTCTGCGAGCCATTGTCCGGGGATAGCGCTGGTCTAGGGCTGCAATGTAACAACCTGACCTGTGCTTCCCTTGGAAATCACAGAGCCGTTGTGAGCAGACATCGCAGCAATATACTGGGTGATCGCGCGTCACCTGTGGTCAGATGACTAAGGAGCGGGGGGCAGGGTCAAGCCTCTCCAGAGGCTGGGCGGGAATAACGCAGCGTTCTTTCAAGAGTTGAAGTGGTCGGTAAAGGTATCGCAAAAGCTGTCCTCTAAAGCCACAGGGCTGAGCGCGCGCCGACGTCGTCGGTAATCCCATCAGCCAGCCCAGCCGCGTCGGAGTGCTAGAGTTGCTTCCAGCGCTGCCAGCACTGCAACGAGACCCAAAAGGCTGCTGCCCCCCAGATCGACCAGGATCCAGCCTGCCAGCAGCGGGAAACCAAAAATGCCGACAAAATAGCTCAGCGCAAAGAGTTGCAGCGTCTGTGGCAGGAGGTCCTCAAAAGCATCGTTTGCTGCCATGGCTGCCAGAATAGGATAGGAGACGCCATATCCAATGCCAAACAGAGCAGCCGTAACCAGATAGAGCGCGGCACTACCGCCAGAAACCGCAAAGAGCACGACAGAGCCAAACATCACATATTGCAAAGCGGCAATCATCAGGTAGGGGCGCCTGCCTCCGGTGAAACGGGCCAGTAGCAGGCGGCACAGAACCACTGTCAGCGTATAGGCAAGGAAATACTGCGCATAGTCCAGCCCACGCTGGTCTGCAAAGACGGTTTGAAAATTGTTCATCCCGGCAAAGACACTGGCGCCGATCAGAACCATGGTGACCGGTAAACGCGCTGGGCTGGCGAGGATCTGCTGGATTGAGCGCAGAGAGAGTTGTGAGCGGTTGGCACGGCCTGCGCCCCTGTCCCCTGCACGGATAGGGCCAATGAGGGCAAAAAACAGCAGGGCAGCCAGGGCGCAGAGCAGGGCCGTGGCATAAAATGCGGCTTCAAGAGGCAGCCCCGCCAGTTCCATCTGCGCGGCCAGCACAGGTGAAAGCCCAAAACCTGCCATGACGGCCACCGACAAGAGCGCAAAATAGCGCACGCGTTCCTCTGGTGCGGTCAAACCTGTCAGCACAACGGGCGAAAGCGCATATGTCAGCCCCCATCCTGCCCCAAGCAACAGGCTTGCCGTGACCAAGATTGAGCCAGGACCCGTGGCGAGCCCATAACCCGCAAGGGCTGCTGCGATCGCAAGGCAGGCCAGCCCGAGAACCTTAGTGCGTCCAAAACGGTCAGCCAGGTGGCCAGAGTAATAGACCGTAACCAGGGTCGATAACGCGGTTATCGCCAGCATGGCGCCAACAGTTTTTTCATCTGAACCGAATTCGGCAAAGAGTCTTGGCAGTAGAAAGGTCAGCCCATAGGCGCCTGCTTGTAAAAAACTGGCGAGGTAAAACAGGGCAAGCAGGGTCGAACGGGGCATATGACCTCCAAGGGATGTTTGGCGCAGATTGCCCTTGATCTGGGTGTTCTATAACATCCAGATATAAGTATTTCTTGCATACCAATTTTGCTGGATCAAAGATGACACAGACACCTTGGTTGGGCTTTTCCATTGATCGCGGGGCCAGCACCCCGGTGTTCGAGCAGATCTGCGCCGCAATTCGTTTGCGCGCTGCGTCTGGGGACATGGCATCGGGCAGCAAGCTGCCACCCACCCGGGTGTTTGCGACTGAACTGGGGGTGTCGCGCTCCACCATCGTTACCGCCTACGAGCAATTGGTCGCCGAAGGCTATCTCAGCAGTCAGCAGGGATCGGGCTATCGGCTCTGTGCTGCGGGTGAAGTGGAACTGACGCAGCGGCCGGTACGCGCGAAACCCGAGACAACAAATCGCAGTGGCGCAGCGGCAGTCAGTCATCGCACGCAAAAGGATTCCAATAGGCCCAAGACCGAAGAGCCAGTGGTGCGCCCCTTTCGAGCGGGCGCCCCTGATATGCGGCTGTTTCCCTATCGGCAATGGGCCAAGACCGTGGCGCGGATCTGTCGATCTGACCCCCAGTCAATGTTTCTGGGCAGTCGCGGGTTTGGCTCTTGGGCGCTGCGGCAGTCCATCTGTGATCATGTGGCAGAGTGGCGGGGCATTTCGGCGCGGCCAGAGCAGGTGATTGTAACCGCCGGGGCCACGGATGCCCTGGAGATCTGCCTGCATGAACTGGCAGAGACAGGAGACAGCGTTGCCCTGGAGGACCCCGGCTATAAACCCTTGCAGCATTTTATTGCGGCCCAAGGGCTGACACCGAAATATCTGCGGGTTGATGAGAATGGCGCGATTTTGCCTTCAGGGCCGGTCGCCCCGCGGTTGGCCATTTTGACCCCCTCGCATCAGTTTCCGCTCGGCGGCGCCATGTCGCCAGCGCGCCGGATGGAGTTCCTTCGATGGGCGACTAAAACTGAGGCCTGGATTGTTGAGGACGATTACGACAGCGAGTTTCGGTATGCAGGTCGCCCGATCCCGGCGATGGCAGGGTTTGATCATTTGCACCGCACACTTTATGTGGGCAGCTTCTCCAAGATCTTCTCCAATGCGCTGCGGCTGGGCTATTTGATCTTGCCTGACCCCTTGATCAGGCGCTTTGCGGACAGCATTCAACGCTTTGGCCCCAAAGCCAGTAGCATGCCGCAGCAGCCGTTGGCCGATTTTATAAGCAGCGGTGAGTTCTACCGGCACCTGCGCCGGGTCAGACGGATCTATGCAGAGCGCCGGCGGTTTCTGTTGGAGCAGTTGACCAAAGAGTTCAGCGCTTACGGCTATTGTGTTGATCACCAGGCCGGCATGCAGGTGGTCTTTCATTTGACCTGCTCTCTACAGGATCGGGAAATCTGTGACCGGGCGGCAGAGCAGGGGCTGAGCATCGAAGCTTTGTCGGGGTTTGTGCAGGCCCTGGACTCAGTAGGTGGCACTTACAACGGGTTGGTTTTAGGTTTTTGTGGCTACAGCGAAGTGGAGCTGGACCAAGGTCTCGGCAATTTGAAGCGCGTATTGGAACAGATTCGCGGCTGAACACCATGACAGTTTAAGTTTACGTAAGGGGAGATGCTCCCAGCGCAAATTAATTACACCCCAAGTTGCTTTAAGAGTTTTAAGCTGCCTTTTGGGGCGTTTTGCGAAAAATCATGCGGGAAATACGTCAGGTAACTTGGTGAAATCGTAATCCGCACAGGTAGGGATAACTGAATGTTAGGATGCCAGACATAGCCTGAGGGGCAATTCTAGTATTAAAGGACGACCCTAAAATGCCCCAGTTTTTGTTCCGATTGCCGATACGAATATATGCCTTAGCGGGATTAGCCGTGGGTCTGGCCGCAGTTTTAACCTTTGTTCTGTTGTCCCGTGCCGTGGATAACGCCTATGAAATGCGGGAAAAAGAGCTCGGTAGCCTCACTGACACCATGATCAGCATCCTGGCCAACCTGGATGAACAGGTGCAGGCGGGCACGCTCTCCGTGGAAGAGGCCCAGGAGTTGGGCAAAGAGCAGATTGAGCTATTGCGTTTTGGTTCGGCTGGATATTTCTTTGCCTTTGACGAAAACAACGTCATGCGAGCGCATGCTGTCGCCAAACAGCTGATTGGAAAAGACCAATCTGGCTATGAAGATGTAAACGGGCTTCGCATTTTTGAAGAGTTCACCAAGGTGATTGAAGCCAGTGGTGCGGGGCCGCTGATCTATCACTTCAACAAGCCGGATTCCGAAATCCAGGAAGCCAAAATGGGCTATGTAAAGCTCTTCGCACCCTGGGGGTGGATCATCGGAACGGGCGCCTATGTTTCTGACATCGAAGCAGAACTCAGCATCATGCGGATGACGGCGATGATTGCTCTGGCGATCAGCTTGGCCATTCTCGTGGTTGGGGCCACAGTGATCACCCGCAGCGTGACCAAGCCGGTCAATGCGCTGAAGAACCGGATGCATTCCATGGCAGATGGCGACACCGATGCGGATATCCCTGCCACCAAAAACAAAAGCGAACTAGGTGATATGGCGCAAAGCGTGGAAGTTTTCCGGCAGTCACTGATCCGCCAAAAACAGCTGGAAGCCAAACAAAAGGAACGCGAATCTGAACAGGCTGAAGTTGTCTCCATTCTCAGCCGCAACCTGTCGGCGCTGTCGCAGGGCGATCTGACGTCCAAGATCGGCGGTGATTTCCCAGAGGATTACGGCCAACTGCGCCAGGACTTTAACCAGACCATTGAAACGCTGAGCGGAACCATGTCGCGTATGGTCGAAGCCACCAGCTCAATCCGCAATGGCGCCACAGAAATCAGCCAGGCGTCGGATGATCTGTCGCATCGCACCGAAAGCCAGGCCGCCACTCTGGAAGAGACCGCCGCAGCGCTGGATGAGTTGACCGCAAGTGTAAAATCAGCCGCTGAGGGCGCCAGAAGCGTTGAGGCCACCATGGAGGCCGCCAAGCAGGAAGCCGAGGTCAGTGGTGAGGTTGTCCAAAGCGCAGTCTCCGCCATGACCGAGATCGAACAGAGTTCGAACCACATCGGCCAGATAATCTCGGTGATCGATGATATCGCATTCCAGACCAACCTGCTGGCCCTCAATGCGGGAGTCGAAGCGGCTCGCGCTGGTGAGGCTGGCAAAGGTTTTGCAGTTGTGGCCTCGGAAGTGCGTGCACTGGCGCAGCGTTCATCGGACGCGGCGATGGAGATCAAAACGCTGATTGGCGATAGCTCAAAGCAGGTTGCCCGTGGTGTGGATCTGGTTGGCAAGGCCGGCGAAGCCCTGGACAGCATTGTGGGTCAGGTGAGCCATATCTCCAAGCTGGTGTCCGGCATTGCTGAAGGTGCGGTGGAGCAGTCCACTGGTCTGAACGAGATCAACACTGGTGTAACACAGCTGGATCAGGTGACCCAGCAGAACGCCGCCATGGTTGAACAGGCGACGGCTGCCGGACATATGCTCAATGCCGACTCCTCCAAACTGGCTGAGCTGGTCGCCGTCTTCAAGGTGGATGGCTCCGCGCCCACCACCCCGATGCCACGCGCCGCAGCCCCTGCTGTCTCTGCTGGTCCAGCTGCGGCCCCTTCGGCCCATGGCGATGACAATTGGGATCTCGAGGAGGCAACCCCAGCGCCCGCCGCCGTCAGTGCTGATGGCAATGCGGCCAAGGACATGTGGCAGGACTTCTGATTCCGCCCGTCATCATCTTTCCCAAAATATTCCGGGGGAGCGCCCCATAGGGGCGCGGGGGCAGAGCCCCAAAACAAGCACAAAAAAGCGCCCGGCAGTTCTGCCGGGCGCTTTTTCATTTCTACCTAATGGAACGCTTTACCCGATAATGGCGTTCAGCGTTGCTGAAGGGCGCATGACCTTGGCTTTCAGCTCCACAGAGGGGCGGAAATAGCCACCGATCTCGGCAGCTGGGCCCTGGGCCGCAGCCAGTTCCGCAAGGATTGCCGCTTCGCCGTCAGTCAGAGCTTTGGCAATAGGGGCAAATTCGGCAGCCAGATCGGCATCATCACCCTGCGCTGCCAGCGCCTCGGCCCAGAACCGGGCAAACCAATAGTGGCTGTCGCGGTTGTCGGGCTCGCCGACTTTGCGCGAGGGTGACTTATTCTGATCCAGAATACCCTGGGTTGCTACTTCGGCAGCCGCTCCCAGTACACCAGCCTTGGCATTGCCTTTGCTGTCAGCCAGGAAGTTCAAGCTTTCGCCCAGGGCGCAGAATTCACCCATCGAGTCCCAGCGCAGGTGGTTTTGCTCAACCAGCTGCTGCACGTGTTTGGGCGCCGAGCCACCAGCGCCGGTTTCAAACAAACCGCCACCCTTCATCAGTTTCACAATCGACAGCATCTTGGCCGAGGTGCCGAGTTCCAGGATCGGGAACAGATCGGTCAGATAGTCGCGCAGCACGTTGCCGGTGATGGCAATGCTATCCTTACCTGCGGTGATGGTTTTCAGCGACTGCGCGGTGGCTTCGCGTGGGGCCATGATCTGGAACAGGTCGGCTTTGCCAGCCGCTTCCAGCGCGGGCTGAACATATTTGATCAGCTCGGCGTCATGGGCGCGGTTTGCGTCCAGCCAGAAGATTGCTTCCGAGCCGGTCAGACGCTGACGGTCCAAGGCCAGTTCGATCCAGTTCTCGATTGGGGCCTGTTTGGCGGTGCAAGAACGCCAGATGTCGCCTGCCTCAACCTCATGGCTGTGCAGTGTCTCGCCATTGGCCAGAACCACACGAATGGAGCCATCGGCAGGGGCTTCAAAGGTGGTGGGGTGGCTGCCGTATTCTTCGGCCTTCTGTGCCATCAGGCCAACGTTGGCGACGGAACCAGCAGTGGTTACGTCCAGCGCGCCATTGGCTTTGAAGAAGTTGATGGTCTCGTCATAGATGGTGGCATAGCAGCGGTCGGGGATCACACAGTTGGTGTCGCCCTTGTTGCCGGCGGCGTCCCAGCCTTTGCCGCCCGCGCGGATAACCGCAGGCATCGAGGCGTCGATGATCACATCGGATGGCACATGTAGGTTGGTGATGCCTTTGTCGCTGTCGACCATATACATGGCAGGGCGTTCAGCAGTTATGGCCTCGATCGCAGCCATGATATCGGCATTGCCCGCGACGCGGTCCAGCAGATCGCCCATGCCGGAGTTGGCATTGACACCGAGCGCGTCCATCTCAGCGCCGAATTTGTCGAACACAGGGGCCAGCCAGGCTTTTACCGCATGGCCAAAGATGATCGGGTCAGAGACCTTCATCATGGTGGCCTTCATGTGCAGCGAGAACATGGTGCCGTCTGCCTTGGTGTCCTCAATCGCTTCGGCCAGGAAGGCGCCCAAAGCTTTGGCGGACATGAAGGTTGCATCCGCAACGGTGCCGGCCTCCAGCGTCCAGCCGTCTTTTAGCACGGAAACCGAACCATCTTTGCCGACGAATTCGATCTTGGCATTGCCGGCCTGGGCCGCGGTGATGGTGGCGGAAACTTCATTGGCATAGAAGTCATTGCCGGGCATGGACGAGACTTTGGTCTTGCTGTCGGCCACCCAGGCACCCATCGAGTGTGGGTTGTTCTGGGCGTAGTTCTTGACCGCACGGGCGGCACGGCGATCCGAGTTGCCTTCGCGCAGAACCGGGTTCACCGCCGAGCCTTTCAACCCGTCGTAACGCGCACGGGCGTCTTTTTCTGCGTCAGTGGCAGGCTCTTCAGGATAGGAAGGGATGTCATAGCCCTGGGCCTGCAGCTCTTCGATGGCGGCCACCAGCTGCGGTACCGAGGCCGAGATATTTGGCAGCTTGATGACATTGGCGTCGGGGGTTTTCACCAGAACACCCAGTTCGGCCAAATCGTCCGACTGACGCTGGTCTTCGCTCAGGTTCTCGGGGAAGGCGGAAATGATACGGCCAGCCAGGGAAATATCCTTGGTACCAACGCTGACATCGGCGGCTGCAGCGAACTTGCGGATGATCGGCAGAAAGGACGCCGAGGCCAGTTCGGGTGCTTCGTCTACGATGGTATACAGAATGTCGGGGTTTGATTTTTCTGTCATGTTTCTCAACCTTTCAGCGATAGCGGAAGCTTTGGTGACGAGAGTGTAGCTGGACTACATCTCATGTAAGAGACGGGACGGATCGCGCCAAAATTGGTTTCCGGGCAGGATCCATTTAGGCCCTCATGTAGAGCAGGAGGGCGGGCGGTGCAATCATTAGGATGCGAATTTTGGCTTGGCAGATTGACGCGGCGCTGCATTTTTCCGCACTTGTGGGTGTTAGCCAGCGCCTTTTGGTGTGCGACCTAGCCCTTTGCGTCATGAGACTCTGCTTAGGGAAAGTGGAAACTTTAGACAAATCTTACGTAACCTTGTTGGCAAGGAGGCAGCCTTACCTCCGCTGACAGGGAGGAAACCAATGACCAGGACCACGACAGGGTCAAACCTTTTGATCTATGCCCCGGTACCGCTGCACCTTTTTGAAGACACGCTCTACATTGAACGCCAGGCGGTCAATGGGTTGCATCTCTGGGCCCGACATTTTGATCAGGTTACAGTGATGATGCCGGTCAGCGCCACGGCCCCGCCCGCGGGATGGGTGCCCTTGCAGAACCATCAGCATGCGTTGTCACGGGTTTGTATCGAACCTCTGCCCATGGCCTATCGCCCGGACCAGTTCCTGCGCGCCCTGCCGCAGGTGCTCAAGCGGATACGGTCTTTGATTGCTCAGGCGGATTATCTCAGCTTTGCGATTGGTGGGTTGTTTGGCGACTGGGGATCACTGTCCTGTCTTTTGGCCCATCAGATGCAGCGCCCCTATGCGGTTTGGACGGATCGGGTGGAATCCGAAGTCATGCGCCAGTCGCAAGAGCGCCCGATGGACAAGGCACTGGATCAGACAACCTGGCGCAGTCGTCTCCGCGGGCGCCTGTATCACCGGCCTATGGCGTCGTTGGAAAAGGCGGTGATCCAACGGGCCGATCTGGGCTTGTTTCATGGGGCGGAGACCTTTCAGGCCTTTCACGGGTTCTGTCGCAATCCCCAGCTGGTGCATGACATCCATATCGCAGAGGAAGATCACATCAGCGACAAAGCCTTGGCCGAAAAGGTGCAGGATGTTGCGGGCGAGCGCCCCCTGCGTCTGATTTACACGGGACGAGCCGAGGCAATGAAGGGACCGATTGATTGGACCACGGTGCTGGAACGCCTGAATGTCTTGGGCGTCGATTTCAAAGCGACCTGGCTTGGAGAGGGCGAGGCCCTGCCACAGATGCAGGCGCGCATTCAGCGGGCGGGACTGGCGGACCGGGTTGAATTCCCCGGCTTTGTCGAGGATCGCGCAGCCGTGCTAAAGGCCCTGCGGCAGGCTGATATATTCATGTTCTGTCACAAAACCCCTGAATCACCGCGCTGCCTGATCGAGGCCCTGACCTGCGGCACACCAATTCTAGGCTATGACGGGGCCTATGCGCGGGATCTGATTTCCGCACAGGGGGGGGGCACGCTGGTGGCCCGCGGGGATACCGAAGCATTGGCGCACAGGGTTGCGGAGTTGAACGCGGATCGTGGGGCATTGGCACAGCGCATTACAAAGGCCCGGGCAGATGGCAGGCCCTTTAGTGATGCCCAGGTCTTTGCCCATCGTGCGCAACTCATCAAACACCACTTGCCAGTTGGCCCGTCAAAGCCGCGCCAGACAAGCAAACCTGTTGTAACGCGCGATTGGGATGCGGCGCGAAACTGATCTGGTTCAAAGGCTCAGTTACTGACGCCAGTTCAGCACCCGGCGCTCGATCAGGCCAATTGTGGCGCTCAGAGTGACCCCCAGCAGCGACAGGATGGTGACCCCGGCAAACAGGCGTTCCAGATCATAAAGCGACCCGGCTTCAAGGATATAGGCCCCGATGCCATACTCCGCACCCAGCATCTCGGCGGCAACCAGCAGGATGATGGCAATGGCCAGGCTGATGCGCAGACCTGACAGGATACCGGGCATGGCTCCGGGCAGCACGATCTTACGCACAATCGAGAACCACGACAGGTTAAAGCTCTGTCCCATGCGGATCAGGCTGCGGTCGACATTATCCACCGCGCCGTAAGTGGCCACCACTGTTGGGGTAAAGGTGCCAAAAGCGATCAGCGCGTATTTGGACCCCTCATCAATACCAAACCAGATCACAAACAGGGGCAGGAGCGCGATCTTGGGGATCGGAAACAGGGCTGCCGTCAGCGGCACCAACCCGGCGCGCACATAGGAAAACAGCCCAATCAGAACGCCAACCGCGACGCCCAGACTGGCCCCAATCAAGGCGCCGACAAACAACCGCGTCAAGGACACGCTCAGATGCGCCCACAAGAGACCCGAGGCATAGAGCTCGCCAAAAGTTTTGAGCACATCACTGGGCAGGGGCAGAGTGAGCGGCGAAATCCAGCCCTGGCGGGTGCCCATCTCGGCCAGAGTCAACAGCAGGGCAAAGACCGCGATGCCAATCCAGCGATGACTGGCGGGGGCAAAGCCACCACCACGAAAGGTGACCTGGCGGGCTTGCGGCTGCACAGCGCTGGCGGTGGTGGATTTTGGATCAGACATGAACAAGTTCCGCATCTGCAGCCCGCGCTTCTTCGCGCATCAAGTGCCATAGGTACTTTTGTTTTTCTTCCAAAGCGTTATCGCCGTAGTGACGCTGATCCAATGGCGTTTCCAGATGCACCACTTCGCGGATCTTGCCGGGGCGGCGTGACATTACAACGATGGAATGGCCCAGCCGCACGGCCTCGGCCAGATTATGCGTCACATAGACAGCCGTAAAAGGTGTCCGGGTCCAGAGGCTGACCAGATCATCCATCAGCAGTTCTCGGGTCTGACTGTCCAGTGCCGACAGCGGCTCATCCATCAACATCACTGCCGGGTTTACGGCCAGCGCACGGGCAATGGCCACCCGTTGCTTCATTCCCCCAGACAGCTGTTTGGGCAGGGCCTTGTGAAATTCGCTGAGTTTGGTGCGGGCCAGCACATCGGCAATAATTGCCTCGGCACGGGGACCACGAATGCCGTGATCTTCCAGCACCAAAGAGATATTGCCCCGAACCGAGCGCCAGGGCAGCAGGGCAAAGTCCTGAAAAATATAGGTGAGCGGGTTGAGGCAGTCCTTGGGCGGCGCTCCGATTTGCAGCACCTCACCCCGGGTCGGCTGCTCTAACCCCCCAATAAAGCGCAGCAGGGTTGATTTGCCGCAGCCCGAAGGGCCAACAATGCAGACAATCTTGCCCGAAGGGATATCGAGTGAGATATCGCGCAGCACCTCAAAATCATCATAGGAATGGCTGACGCCAGAGAGGCGGATGTCCATGCGGGGGCGCTCCGAAACAGGGGGCTGTTGACGGGGCAGGATTAGATCCCGCCCCGATCAGGGGAATTGAGAGGGTTTATCCGAGCGTTTTGACGTAGCTTGGGTCAATCACTGTCTCCAGGCTGATGCTCTGATCCACCAGGCCCTCGGACTGGAACCAGCTCAGCTGATCCTGCAATGAGGCGGTGTTCATTGCCGCCCCTTCGTTCAGGCGCATGGTGCCATTGATGATCGACTTGGCCGCCTTTTCACGCGGGCGATCCGCATAGACATATTTGTGGATCAGATCGACCAGTTCCTGAACACCCGCATCGCCATGGGTCTTGTCGATCATGGTGGCGTTGTAATCGCTTACGCCCTTGGAATAACCGCCTAGGAAATCGCGTGTCATCTGCTGCTCGCTGCCTGCATTCTTGGCAGAGGTAAAGACCGTAGTGACCTGATAGTCAGGCAGATAGTCCGAGACATTGCCGATGATATGTACCTTGCCAGATCCGGCCAGCGGTTTGGCCAGATGCGGCACGATGGACCAGGCGTCGATCTGGCCGGACTTCAGCGCGCCGATAATGGCGCCCACCTTTTGCAGCGGCTTGAACTTCAGCTCAATGCCTTCGGCCTGGGCCATCTTGGAGCCCATGTAGTGGAAGGACGAGCCCGCAGAGGTAATGCCGTAGCTCTTGCCCCCCAGCTGGTCGGGGCTGGTGACACCGGCCTGATAGGCCGCATCCGAGACCAGGAATTTCTGCCCATCAATACCTGTCTCTTCGGACAATGCACCGCCGATCACCTTGACCGCGCCCTTGTCCGCCAGAGACACTAGCCCGCCGGACATCGCCGTCACAGCGTAGTCCACATCACCCGAGGCAATGGCGACGGCCATTGGGGTGGCGGCCTGGAAGAACTTGAATTCCACATCCAGGCCTGCTTCGGCAAAATAGCCGCGCTCAAAGCCGATAAAGCTGCCCGAATGGCTGGTAAAACGCAGCGCGCCAACGGTGATTTTGCGGTTTGCGGCCAGGGCTGGGCTTGCCAGTCCAGCAGCGGCAGCGCTGCCACCCAATAGGGCCAATGCCTTGCGGCGGGTAAATGTGGTCATGATCTTTCCTCCCTGGTGATTATTCTGGCCTGTTCCTTATGCTTCAGGCCTGTAATTCCGTTGTTATCAGTCGCTCCAACCCCGCAAGCGCCGCCTCTGTGTTGCGGTCCAAAACAGCCGTGAGCAGCGCCTGATGCTGCTGCGCGCGGTCGCGAAAATCCAGCCGCCCTTCGCGCAGCAGGGCCAGCCGGAACCGGCGGGACTGGTCGTAGAATTTCTGTTGCGTGCCCAGCAATCGCGGCGAGCCAGAGGCCTCACAAAGACTATAGGAAAAGGCCCGACAGGCATTGTCCCACTCGAGGGCCGCCAGATCGCTGAGATCATTCTGCACTGTGGTTTCGCAATGTCGCATGGCATGATGCGCGGCCAGAACCCGGCCCTCCCAGGCGACATCGCCTAGTGTGAGTGCTTTTTCCAGCGCCATCTTTTCGACCTGGATACGCATGAACAGGATGTCCTGCAGATCCGCCTCGGTGGCAGAGGTGACGCGAAAGCCGCGCTGGGCGGTTGCCGCCACCAGGCCTTCGGCGCTGAGCAGGCGCAGGGTCTCACGCATCGAGTGGTTGGAGCCGCCATAGCGTTGCCGCAGGGCGTTCAGCTTGAGCTTTTCATCGGGTCTCAGCAGGCCAAAGGAGATGTCGCGGCGCAAGACGGAGGCCAGCATCGCCACCACGGTTTCATCCTCATCATGTTTTGAACCAAATATCATTTGAACCCGATTTTCAAAAATGTTGGATATTTTTGCCGCAGCAGGCGCGCCGAGTCAATCGCCTGTATTTCCCCCTCTTTTGCAGGACATTCCATCCCAGCTGCGTTGACCCTCCGCTGTGGCTCTGCCACTCATGGCGGGCAAGATCATTGATTGACCCGGAGCCTTGATGACCCCCTTTCGCTTTCTTCACACCTCGGATCTGCATCTTGGCAAACGCTTTGGTCAGATGCCCGAGGAGGCGCGGGCAGATCTGCAGCAGGCCCGGCAGCAAACCATTGCCACCCTGGCGCGGATGGCCCAGGAGCAGGGCGTAGGGCATGTGCTGATTGCGGGCGATATGTTCGACACTGAAACGCCATCGGAGCGGGTCCAGCGGCAGGCGCTGGCGGCGATGGGCGCGGCAACTGACCTGCACTGGTGGATGATTCCCGGCAACCATGACAGCGCTGCCGCTGAAACGCTTTGGGCTGGGATGGAATCCCATGCCGCTGACAACACACATCTTTTGATGCAGCCAGAACCGGTGGAAATGACGCCGGGGGTGCATCTGTTGCCCGCGCCCTGCCGCCATCGCTTTGCGGGTCAGGATCTGACGCAATGGATGGATGATTACGAAACACCTGCGGGCGATCTGCGCATTGGTCTGGCCCATGGTGGAGTGCTGGACTTTGGCTCTGATGAAGCCGACGGTGAAGTGATTTCGCCCAATCGCGCCAGCTCTGCCCGGTTGGACTATCTGGCGCTGGGGGATTGGCACGGTGCCTTTACCCTCAATGATCGCAGCCGCTACAGCGGCACGCCAGAGGCAGACCGGTTCAAACATGCCGGGCGTGGCCAGTGCCTGCTGGTCGAGCTGACGGGGGCTGGTCAGCTGCCCGATGTCACCACGCTCGAGACCGGGGCCTATCACTGGCAAGAGCAGATCCTTCAGCTGACCCCGGCGAGCGATGTTGTGGCTCAGCTTCAGGCGCTGTTGCCTACACGGCGGGCGGAGTGGCACCATCATCTTATGCGGCTCAAGGCTGAGGGGTGGGTTACCGCACCGCAACGTCTGGCGCTGGATGAGGCCGTGGCGCAGGTCGCGCCGGAGTTCTGCCACTTTGCCCTGGAAAAATCCGGGCTGCGCAGTGAACACCAAGTTTCTGATCTGGACCTCATCGCCACCAATGGGGCCCTGCGGGCTGCCGCAGAAGATCTGATGGGGGCCGCCGAAGATGCGCGCCAAGCGCAGGGTGAGCGCGATATCGCCTCGGCTGCCTTGAACCGACTGTTTGCCTATGCGCAGGAAAGTTCATCATCAGCGGAGGGCGAAGCATGAAGATCCGTGCCATCCGTTTGGAAAACATCCGCCGCTTTACTGATCCGGTTGAAATCACTGGCATTGGCACGGGCCTCAATGTCTTGGCGGCCCCGAACGAGCAGGGTAAATCCACGATCTTTGACGCCCTGCATGCGGTGTTTTTCAAGGATGCCAAATCCTGGGACAAGGACATTCGCGCGCTCGCCCCGCGCGCTGGAGGGGAGCCTCGGGTTGAGGTGGAGATCGAGCGCGACGGGCGGTCTTATCGGTTGGCCAAACAGTTCCAAAAGGCCTCGGGCAAGGGCGATGTAAGGATCTGGCAGGGCGACAGTCTATTTCTGCAATCAGACGCAGCAGAGGCCTGGCTCCAGTCGCTGATCAAATCCCCAAAAGAGGGCGGTCCATCTGGCTTGTTGTGGGTGCGACAGGGATTGACCAACTTTGCCGATGCCAAAGAGACACTGGCGGCGCGTCAGGACCTGATGTCCTCAGTTGCCGGAGAGGTGGACAGTGTTACCGGTGGCCAGCGTATGGATGCAATCCGGCGCGATGTGCGCCAGTCACTGGACAGGTTGGTGACTTCGCGGGGCGCCAAAAAGGGCGGTGCGCTGGAGCTGGCGATGACTGAAGCTGCCAGCCTTGCCGCGCGCGAGCAGGAACTCGCGGCCAAGGTGCAGGAGCTGCGCGGGCAGTTGGACCAGCGCCAGGATTTGCGCCGCGGGCTGGCGGATCTACAGGATCCCGAGACGCAGCGCGCATTAGAGAGCCGCCTGCGGCAAACTCAACAGGAGCTGCAAGCTGCTGAACAATACCAGGAAAAACTGAACACCGCAGAGCAGGCCCTGCGCAATGCCAAGCTGCTGCTGGAAAATCACAACGGCGCCTTGGATGCCTTTGTGGCCCTGTGCAAGGATCGTGTTGAGGCTGCGCAGGCTCAGGGAGAGGCGGCGGCCAAACTGAAACAGATCGCCGAGGTTTTGGAGCCGGCGCAGAGCCAACTGAAGCAGGCCGAGCAGGACTTGGCGACTGCCAACGCTGCAACACAGGCGGCAGAAACGCGGCTGGCTCAGATGCAGCGGGCGGAACGGTTGGCACAGGCCGCAGGCCAGCGGCGGGCTTTGCAAAAGGCGCTGGAGCAGGCGCGCAGCGTCATGCAGCAGGTTGCGACGCTCAAAGCTCAGGCAGCGAGTGGCCCCGACAGGGCCACCATGGCGCGGGTCGAGACCGCGCGGGAAGCGTTGGCTTTGGCAAGTCAGGCGCAACAGATGGGCGCCTTTGCTCTGACCATCACCTATGAACCCGGTCAGGAAGGGCAAGTGACGCTGGACGGTGCCTCTCTGGCTGGTGGCGCACGTATTCCCCTGCCAAAGGGCGGCCGCCTTGAGGCGCCTGGATTGGGTCATATTGATCTGCATCCCGGCAATGACGCTGGCAGTGACCAGTTTGATCAGGCGCAGCGCGGTCTGACGGCGGCACTAGAGGCGGCAGGTAGCAAAACTGTTGACGCGGCGCGACAAGCGCATCAATCCCGCCAAGAAGCGGGCATTCGTCTGGAAGAGGCCGAAGGGCAGCTCCAAATTCTCGCCCCCGAGGGTGTTATGGTGCTGATGCAGCGTCTTGATGACCTTCCAGAAGGAGAGCTCGAACCGCAAGGCGCCTTAGATGATGAAAACCTGGAACAGCTAGAGGCAGCATTGTTTGCGCGGCGCGCCGATATGGACAAGGCGGCAGCTGCGCTTGAACAGGCGCGCCAGAGCGAAGCACGCCACAGGTTGGATCTGGAAGGCACGCGGGTCAGCCATCAGGCAGCGCAGCAACGTCTGGAGCGGGTCGAGGCGGCACTGGCAGGGCAGGGAGACATCGGTGAAAGGCGCGCAGCCCTGCAGCACCGCCAAGAGGAGTTGCGCCAGGATCTGGCAGGTCAGAAGGCGCGCTGCCTTGCCTTGCAACAGGATGCGCCGGATCTGGCCACAGCACGGGCGCGGGCGGCGCGGGCCACTTCAGAGCAGGCCGCAACCCGAGAGGCGATCCAGGCTCACCTGCGCGATCTGGCGGTGCTGGACAGTCGCATTGCCACCACCGCAGGTATGGCCGTTGAGGAAGAACTGGCCGAGGTTCGCGATCAATTGGTTGCGGCGCAAAACCGTCTGACGGCTGTGGAGTTCGAGGTCTCGGTGCTGCGGCGGCTTGATCTGGCACTGGAGCAGGCGCGCAGTGCGGCTCAAGAGGCCTATATCGGGCCGGTGCTGCAAGAGTTGCAACCGCTGCTGCGGCTGCTCTGGCCCGAGGCACGTCTGGGATTGGACGCGGGCCAAGTCTTGCCAGATCAGTTGATGCGCGCTGGGCGGGAAGAGAGTTTTGACAGCCTGTCAGGCGGCACTCAGGAGCAGATCGCTCTTTTGGTGCGCCTCGCCTTTGCCCGGCTTTTGGCGCGCGGCGGGCAGCCGGCTCCGATCATTCTGGACGATGCGATTGTCTATACGGATGATACCCGCATCGAGAAGATCTTTGATGCGCTGACCCTGCAGGCGGATGAAATGCAGATCCTGGTCTTTACCTGTCGACAAAAGAGCTTTCGCGCCCTTGGCGGCACCCAGTTGAGCATCCGCCCAATCGGGGTCCCGGCCTAAGCGGAGGACAGGGAAGGGGAGGTCTGGGCAGGTCTAGTCACGAATCTCTTCCGGCATCACACCCCAGAGCTTGCCCTTGGGGGCCCAGCCGCTAAAGCCGCCAACTGAGACTTCGCACCATGTCAGGGCGCATTCGCCCAGCCGCGCCACAACCCCGTATTCCAGGGCGGCGGTTACGGGGGCTTGCTCATTGGCCTGGGCGTGAAGTGTCAGCATGTCTTCCTGAATCAGCACCGTTCTGGCCCCGGATAGCAGCGCATAATGCACCCAGCCACCTGCACCATCCTGATCGCGCACCCGGCGCCAATGGCCAAATTCAGCGGTGATCTCCAACGGCATGCCACGACGTTTGAAGACCCAGTCAATGCGATGGGTCAGCGAGGGACCGCGGCGCACGTTGCCTTCGGCGGCCTTCATCGAGACATAGCGTGGCAGCGGCAGATTGGTCACCGGGCCCCGATCAGAGGCTGCGGCCACAGAGGCCAGGGAGGTGCAGCCCAGTGCCACACAGAACGCCAACGCACGACCGCGCTGTTGCGAGAATTTTTTAGTCACTGCCTGCTCACTTCTGCTCGTGGTTAAGCCTGCCAAATTTATTCCCGAAATCTTGGTGGGTTTCCTGCCTGAAAAAGGCAAAAAGCCGCGTCACTTGTTCCGGTTCCGGCGGATCGGTTCTTGTGCCCGGTTCCGTCCTGCGCCACCATGCCATCAAGCCAGAAGAGATGAAAAGCCAGGGGAGAGCAAAAGTGGCAAGAGAACGTCTGAGTGTTGTCGTAACGCGACGGTTGCCAGAGCCGGTAGAGACACGGCTGAGCGAGCTTTTTGATGTGCAGCTGCGCAGCGATGATACACCGATGAGCCGTCAGGAGCTCGCCGCTGCGATGAAAGAAGCGGATGTGCTGGTGCCGACGGTGACGGACACCATTGATGCCGCCCTTTTGGGACATGCTGGCGAAAAACTGAAGCTGATCTCCAATTATGGCGCCGGGGTTGATCACATTGATGTGGCCACCGCCCGCCAGCGCGGCATTCTGGTCTCCAATACACCAGGTGTTTTGACCGATGATACTGCCGATATGGCCATGGCTCTGATCATGGCTGTGGTGCGTCGTATCCCCGAGGGGCTTGCGGTGATGCAAAAAGGCGACTGGCAGGGCTGGGCGCCAACCGCGATGCTGGGCGGACGTCTGGCCGGGCGACGCCTGGGCATTCTGGGCATGGGGCAAATCGGTCAGGCTGTGGCCCGGCGTGCCCGGGCCTTTGGCATGCAAATCCACTATCACAACCGCCGTCGCCTGCGCTCCGAAATCGAGGTTGATCTGGAGGCCACCTATTGGGAAAGCCTGGATCAGATGGTGGCGCGGATGGATGTGATCTCGGTCAATTGCCCCTCGACGCCTTCGACCTTCCATTTGCTGAATGCCCGTCGGCTGAAGCTGTTGAAACCCTCGGCCGTCCTGGTCAATACCTCTCGCGGGGAGGTGATTGACGAACATGCGCTGACCCGCATGCTGCGCAGTGGTGACATCGCTGGTGCCGGCCTTGATGTCTACGAGAAGGGCACCGATATCAATCCACGTTTGCGCGAGTTGCCAAATGTGGTACTGCTACCGCATATGGGGTCGGCAACTCTGGAAGGGCGGATTGAGATGGGTGAGAAAGTCCTGTTGAATATCAAAACCTTCGAGGATGGGCATCGACCGCCGGATCAGGTTGTTCCAGCCATGCTGTAAGGGTCTGATCTGCATCTAAAAGTTGTGTTAGGGCATTGCATGAGATCTGTTTTACTGACCTGTCTAACCCTGTCTGCTTTGGGGCTGGCCCCGGTTGTGGCCGCCGCGCAGGAGGCCGCGGATGCGGTTGCGCCTGAAGGGGCAAGCGCTGGCGGGTTGACCACAAACTCTGCGGCAGTGGCCGCTTCGCTTGCGGCCAAGGCAGCAGGCACGCCGGTGGAGGCGCAGAACTGGATGATTGCCGCCGCCAACCCGCATGCGGTCGAAGCGGGGGGCGCGATCCTGCGTCAGGGCGGTACGGCCGCGGATGCCATGGTGGCGGTGCAGACTGTGCTGGGACTGGTCGAGCCGCAGTCCTCGGGGCTGGGCGGTGGTGCCTTTTTGGTATGGTATGATGCCAAGACCGGGGAGATCACCACGCTGGACGCCCGCGAAACCGCGCCTTTGGCGGCAACGCCCCGGCTGTTTCAGGATGATGCAGGCGAGCCGCTAAAGTTCTTTGATGCCGTTGTTGGCGGACGATCTGTTGGCACCCCCGGCACGCCGGCCTTGCTGGAGGCGGCGCATCGCAAATGGGGACGGGCCAATTGGGGCTCGTTGTTTGAGGCAGGTATCTCTCTGGCGGAACAGGGGTTCGAAGTCTCCCCCCGCATGGCGGGTTCCATTGCGCGTGATGCAGACCGACTGGGGCGGTTCCCGGCCACCGCTGACTATTTCCTGCCCGGCGGCACGCCTTTGGCTGCTGGCGAGCTGCTGACCAATGATGCCTATGCGGTGGTTCTGCGCACCCTTGCCGCTGAAGGCGCCGAGGGTTTTTACACCGGACCCATCGCAGCTGATATTGTGCGCACCGTGCAGCAGGCCGAGGGCAATCCCGGTGTTCTCTCGGCAATCGATCTGGCGCTCTATGAGGTCAAGGAGCGCCCTGCCAGCTGTGCCAGCTACCGAGTTTTTGAGGTCTGCGGCATGGGGCCGCCCTCATCCGGGGCGCTGACGGTTGGGCAAATCCTGGGCATGCTGGGCGGCTATGATCTGGCGTCTTTGGGTGCTGAAAACCCAGAGGCCTGGCGGTTGATCGGCGACGCCTCGCGGCTCGCCTTTGCCGATCGGGGCCGCTACATGGCCGATAGTGATTTTGTGCCGGTCCCTGCCAAGGGGCTGGTGGATAACAACTATCTGGCCAGCCGGGCCGCATTGCTGGCAGGCGAGGCAGCTTTGACAGAGGTGGCGCCGGGCAAGCCGGAGTTCGATCATGCCGGGCTGGCACCACTTTGGGCGGATGATGCCTCAATCGAGTTCCCCTCGACCTCGCATCTGACGATTGTGGATCAGTATGGCAATGTTCTGTCGATGACCACGACCATTGAAAATGGCTTTGGCTCACGTCTGATGAGCAATGGCTTTTTGCTCAATAACGAGCTGACGGATTTCTCCTTTCGCAGCCATCGCGACGGGGTGCCCATTGCCAATCGGTTGGAGCCGGGTAAGCGGCCACGCTCCTCGATGGCGCCGACCATCGTGATGAAAGAGGGCGCGCCGGTTCTGGCAATTGGCTCACCGGGGGGCAGCCGGATCATCGGCTATGTGGCCACCGCCATTGTCGCCTGGGCCGATTGGGGGATGGATGTTCAGCAGGCCTTGGCCCTGCCACATGCGGTCAACCGTTTTGGCACCTATGATCTGGAGGCCAATACGGTGGCGGCGGATCTGGAGGCCCCCCTGACGGAGATGGGCTATCAGGTCAATATTCGGGATCTGAACTCGGGCCTGCATGCCATCGAGATTGGTGAGACCCTGAAAGGGGGGGCTGATCCACGTCGCGAAGGCATTGCACTGGGGCAATGATCAACCTCAGGTGATTTGTGAAAAACACAGGTCAGACATTCAAGGGGCGGAGGCATAGCTTGCCTGCGCCCCTTTTTTGCGCGATAAGCATAGGCGTGTTGTCATGACAACACGCGACTGGAGTGACAACGCCCAGCGTTGTTGAGGGAAGAAAAGGGATCAAGACATGGTGCAAGCGACTGCATTGCCGCGTAACGAGGCTGGTATTCAAGCCGCCATCGGGGTGCTCAAACAGCAATTTGGCGAGCAGGTGCAAACCGGTCAGTCGATCCGCGAACAACATGGGCATACCACCACCTGGATCACCAATCAGGCCCCCGATGCTGTGGTCTTTCCGACCTCCACGGATGAGGTCGCCAGCATAGTCAAAACCTGTGCCAAATACGGTGTGCCGATCATTCCCTTTGGCACTGGCACTTCGTTGGAGGGCCATGTCAACGCGCCTGCCGGCGGCATCTGTGTCGACATGATGCGGATGGATCAGATCTTGGCCGTTCATGCCGAAGATCTGGATGTTGTGGTGCAGCCCGGCGTCACCCGTGAACAGCTGAACACTTTCCTGCGCGATCAAGGTCTGTTTTTTCCCATCGACCCCGGCGCCAATGCCTCGCTGGGCGGGATGGCCGCAACGCGGGCCTCCGGCACCAATGCGGTGCGCTATGGCACCATGAAGGACAATGTGCTGGCTTTGGAAGTGGTCATGGCCGACGGCGAGGTGATCCGCACCGCGCAGCGCGCCAAGAAGTCTTCGGCCGGCTATGATCTCACCCGGCTGATGGTTGGCTCAGAGGGCACATTGGGTCTGATGACCGAAATCACCCTGCGCCTGCAGGGCATCCCCGAGGCAATTCGCTCTGCCCGCTGTTCTTTCCGCACTGTAGATGACGCCTGTCGCGCGGTGATGATGACCATTCAATATGGCATTCCCGTCGCCCGGATGGAGCTGCTGGATGAGATGAGCGTCGCCGCGGCCAATAGCTATTCCAAACTGTCGCTGCCAGAGACCCCACTGTTGCTGCTGGAGTTCCACGGATCAGATGCTGGCGTGTTGGAGCAGAGCGAGACCTTCGCCGCCATTGCGGATGAATTTGGGGGGTTTGACATCGAGGCCACGTCCTCGGCGGAGGAGCGCAACAAGCTGTGGCAGGCGCGCCATGACATGTATTGGGCCTGCATGCAGATCCGCCCCGGGACCAAGGGGATTTCCACCGATGTCTGCGTGCCGATTTCAAAACTGGCCGAATGCGTTGGCGCAACCCAGCAAAAAGCCGAAGAACTGGGACTGGTGGCGCCCATCGTCGGCCATGTGGGCGATGGTAATTTCCACTCGCTGGTTCTGGTCGACATGGAGAATGCCGAGGAGCGCCAGAAGGCGGATGAGTTTATCAGCTGGCTCAACGGTATGGCGATCTCGATGGATGGCACCTGCACCGGTGAACATGGTATCGGCCAGGGCAAACGCCCCTATCTGCAACAGGAGCTGGGCGCGGCGACCCGCTATATGGCAGCGATCAAGGCGGCCCTTGATCCCGATGATATCCTCAATCCTGGCAAGATCCTCACCGACAAGGGGTGAGGTCTGAAACGTCCCTGTGCTGGCCGCCACGGCGGCAGGCGCGGAGGCTGCCATATTTTGTCCCAACTCCCCCTATAGTCTGGTTGCGGAATGCTGATGCAGTTTTGGAGCGGCCAGATGAGTTTGCGAAAGACCTTGGGGATACTGATATTTAGTACCCAGGCGGTTGTTGCCGTTGACTACAATATGCAAAGCCAGAAAGCAGGGCTGGGACCCGGCGAGCTGAGCATGAAGAGTTACGCGGCCATTGTGCAAAAGCGCTATGACAAAGACCCCGCCAGCCAGATTGCTACGGTTCCGCAGGGTGATGGTCTTTGGCAAAAGGTCACGGGAATAGGATCTGGTATTGGCGCAGGCCTCTCTGGTAGTGCGGATTTGGCTGAGGCGCAGGTCGGGGGCGAGGAAGAGGCCCCCACCACCGTCTGTATTCGCCGCGGGACGGCACTGAATTGCCAATAGCCTGACTGGAAGCTGCGGAACTGGCGTGATCTGGAAACGGGGTGCGGCCGCAACCAGGGTCTGATCGCGCCAAAAGGTCGGTTTTGACTGTATTTGGGTCGGATGGATTTAGCCCGTTTCGCTGGGCTTTGGGCATAACCGATGCAGAAAACGAGTCACTTGTTCCGGAGAACAGCCTCATGAAAACCCAAGTCAAAGCATTGGTTGTCGGCGGCGGCGCCGTTGGGACCTCTATCGCTTATCACCTCGCCAAAGCCGGTTGGGATGATGTCATGCTGATCGAACGTGATGAGCTGACCTCCGGCTCCACCTGGCATGCCGCCGGTCTGCTGCCGCTGTTCAACATGTCCTATGCGACCACCCATATCCACAAATACTCGGTCGATTTCTACAAGCAGCTGGAAGAAGAGACCGGCCTCAACGCAGGCTTTGCGGTTGTTGGTAACCTGCGCATGGCGCAGACCGAAGAGCGTATGGACGAGTATAAGCTCTATGCCTCGACCGCTGAGACCTGCGATGTGGACTACGAGTGGTTGACACCCGATCAGATCAAAGAGCGCTGGCCGCTGATCCGTACCGACGATCTGAAAGGCGCGATCTACCACACCGAAGATGGCTACATTAACCCTGCCGATGTGACCCAGGCCATGGCCAAGGGCGCCCGTCAGCGTGGCGTTGAAATTCACCGCAAGATGCAGGCCGATGCCTTCCATTGGAACGGCACCCATTGGGAAGTCACCTGCACCAAAATGGTTGAGCAGGGCGGCAATCTTGTACCTTCCGACGAACAGGTGGTGATCACCGCCGAGCACGTCGTAACCGCCTCTGGTAACCACGCGCAGCGCACTGCCAAGATGCTGGGCATCAAGATGCCTGCCATTCCGGTTGAGCACACCTTCATCGTCATGGACAAAGACCCGGAGCTGGTCAAATGGCGTGAAGCGGGCAACCCCGAGCACCCCGTTGTGCGTGACGCCGACAATGAATCCTATGCCCGCGAAGAGCGGGGTGGCTGGATCCTGGGGATCTATGAAAAAGACGCGCCAGCACGGTTTGAGCACGGCGTTCCAGACAGCTTCCGGGCCGATCTGTTCCCGCTGGATCTGGACCGGATTGCTGAGCAGTACATGGCGATGACCGAACGGGTGCCCTCCTGCGCTGAAAGCGGCCTGAAGGACGATTTCAACGGCCCGATCTGCTATACCCCCGATGGCAACCCATTGGTTGGTCCAGCACCTGGACTGCGCAACATGTGGCTGGCCGAGGGCTTCTCCTTTGGGATCACCGCAGGCGGCGGCACCGGCTACTATCTGGCGCAGATGATGGTCGATGGCGAAGCTGAGATCGACATGGCGTCCCTCGACCCAAAGCGTTATTCGCAGAACTGGATGACCACCGAGTTCGCGGCCCGCAAGAACGAAGAATGCTACGAGCACGTCTACATCCTGCACCACCCGGACGAGGAACGCCCTGCGGCGCGCCCCTTGCGCTGCTCACCTGCCTTTGATCGTCAAAAAGAGCGCGGCGCGCAATTTGGTTGGGTCAACGGCTGGGAACGCCCCAACTACTTTGGCCCTCTGGATGCGCCTGAAACCTTTGACCACGACGCGCGCTCCTTCCGCCGTGGTGGCTGGTGGAACTACGCGGTTGAGGAAGCCAAGGCGATCCGCGAAGGCGTGGGCCTGGTGGATGCAACCGCCTTTACCAAACATGTGGTCAAGGGCCCCGGTGCTACCCAGTTCCTGGACTGGTTCACCTGTAACAAGCTGCCCAAGATCGGCCGTATCAACCTGACCTATGCGCTGACCTCGGCAGGCACTACCCGCACCGAATACACCATCGTGCGCAACGGTGAGAACAACTACTATCTGGTCTCCGCCGGGGCCTGGACCGAGTATGACGCGGACTTCCTGCGCAAAGCGGCCGAAGACAAGATGGAAGAGTTCGGCTACATCGAGATCCAGGATGTCACCACCCAATGGGGCGTCTTTGCGATCGCGGGTCCAAAATCGCGCGATGTGCTGAAGGAAATCATCAGTGATGCGGATCCGGAAACAGCCCTGAGCAACAAGCGCTTCCCCTGGCTGTCGGCGCGTCAGATCGAACTGGGCATGTGCCCGGTCAATGCGATCCGTGTGGCCTATACTGGCGAGCTGGGTTGGGAACTGCACCACCCGATCGAGATGCAGAACTACCTGTTTGATCTGCTCGAAAAAGCGGGTGAAAAGCACGGTATGAAGCTGGCTGGCGCCCGCGCTCAGAACTGGCTGCGGATGGAAAAAAGCTACCGTGCCTTTGGCACTGAGCTGGGCCGCGATGCCACCCCCGCCGAGGCCGATCTGCCACGCTTTATCGACCTGGAGAAAGACTTCCACGGTAAAGAGGCGATGGTTGAAAAGGGCGTGCGTTTTAAGTGCTGCACCCTGTTGATCGACGGACCAGAAGATGCCGACCCTTGGGGCCGCGAAGTGCTCTATACTGAAGATGGTGCAACCCGCGTTGGTCGTCTGACCTCGGGTGGCTATTCGGTGGCCTTTGAAAAGAGCATTGGCATGGGCTACGTGCCGCCAGAACTGGCGGTAGAGGGCACCAAGCTGAAGGTGAAGATTCTGGACAAGCTCTGGGATGCCACAGTCACTTGTGACAGCCCCTATGATCCGACAAATGCCACCATCCGCCAAAACGGTTAAGGTGTCAGTGATTGAAATGAAAAGCCCCGGTCGTAGGACTGGGGCTTTTGTCATTCTAAGGTGGGCAAGCGCGATGAACTGCATGCCGTTTGCTTAACCACCTGTCAGCTGGTCATAGCATGTCAGTGCCTTGGCCGCATACATCATGGCCGGGCCACCGCCCATTTGGATCGACATGGCCAGAACGTCCGAGACCTCTTCGCGTGTGGCACCAGCTTTTACCAAGGCCTCAACATGCAGGCCGATACAGTCGTCGCAGCGCACAGCAACGGCGATGCCCAGGGCAACAAATTCTTTGTGTTTGAATTCCAACACACCGCCCTGTTTTACAGATTTCCCAAGCGCACCAAAGGCCTGGGCTGTATCAGGAATGGCCTTGTTCAGATTACGCAGTCCCTGACGGGTGTCGTCCAGTTTGTTTAACCAGTCCATTTGATGTCCTTCGATAAATATTCAATTTACCGAAGGTGTAAGCGGGCTGGCTGCGGTGAGCCTTGATCTAGGTCATAGGATGGGGGTGCATATTGAGAACGCTCTGGAGAGGGAAAGCTTAGGCTTTCGCAAGTACCAGTGCCAGATTATTGGCAGGCATTTCAATGACCTCAACCGGGGTGAGCCACGCAGCCTCCGCCCAGTCCAGCACATCAAAATCATCCTTGTATCCGGTCTCAGGGTCATGGGCCTGCAAGGAGGCGTGAAACCTCTCGTCGCCGGGGCTGGTCAGCTCTCCGCCCCGCATGAAGGGGCCATAGATCACCAGACGCCCCGCGGGCGCAAGCGCGGCAGCGGCTTCGCGGATCAGGCACTGTGCTTCGGATGTGCTGATTAGATGCAGCAGGTTTGACAGAACGATGAGATCCTGTGGGGTATGCTTCGCGCCCCAGCCTGCAGCAGTGGCATCCAGCGGCTTTGCGGGCCCCACATTGTCCAGCTTGGCTTCACCAACATAGGCATCGATGCTCTGCAACCGGCTGGGATCAGCCTCGCTGGGTTGCCAGCTATACTGAGGCAGACGGGCAGCGTAGCCAATCACATGCTGCCCGGTGCCGCTGGCCAGTTCCAGCGCGGCGCGGCCCGTTGCCGGGGCAACCTGATCCAGCAGATCGCACAGTACGTCCAGATTGCGGGCGGCTGAAGGCGCAAACAGCTTGCCGCCCTCAGGATTGGCGATCGAGGCACTGCCGGGAACGGATCGCACAGGCATCAGCGCAGCCTCGCCGGGGAAAGGGCTGAGCGGCTTGCGGCGTCCAGTTCTGAACTGCGTCCGCCGAGGATATCTGCCAACAGGCGCGAGGCGGCTGGGGCGGTCTGAAATCCGTAACCGCCCTGCGCTGCACACCAGATGAAATCAGGTCGATCCGGGTCCGGTCCCAGCACGAGGGACCCATCGGGGGAGAAGCTGCGCAGCCCGGCCCAGTTGCTTTCAACCCGAGTCACCGGGGTGGTGACCATTTCTTCATAGCGGGCCAGCCCCTCGGCCAGCACCATATCATCAGCATAGGCATCATGGGGGGCAACCAGATCGGCATCCGCTGGCGAGACCAGCAATTTGCCTGCATCGGGTTTGGCGTACCAGCTCTCGCCAACACCCATCAGCATCGGCCATTTGGTGACGTCATGGCCACCCGGTGCTGGCAGTCGCGCCATGGAGCGGCGGCGTGGCGCAATTCCAATTGGCGCAACACCTGCCATAGCGGCGATTTCATCAACCCAGGCGCCTGCGGCATTGACCAGCTGTTTGGCCTCATAGTTTTCGCCACCGGCCTCGACCTGCCAGCCTGTTGGGCTGCGGCTGATCTCTGTGACCTGAGCGCGGGTGATAACCTTGCCGCCATTGCTGCGCGCGGCCTTGGCAAAATCCTGCACCATTCGGTCGGTATCCAGATCCTGCGCCGCCAGATGCAGGCCTGCATGGGTGACAGTTTTTGGGTTCAGGATTGGTATGCGGGCCTGTGCCTCGGCAAAGCTGATTTCCTCGAGGTCGAGTTCCTTGATGTCCTCGCGAAACTGTTGCTCCTGATCCGGACCCGAGACCAACATCAACCCGCGCGGCGTCAGGTAGCCACCATTTGCGCTGTGGTGGTAGTCGGCACTGGCCTTGTTCAGAGCCACCACAGCCGGGGGACCATAGTTTTCCTCAAACATCGCGGCTGAACGCCCCGAGGCATGGTAACCAAGGGCCTCTTCCATCTCCAGCAGGACAACATGCCCCAGCTCTGACAGGCGGGCAGCGGCGCTGGCGCCGGCGATGCCGCCACCAATAATCAAAAAGTCACATGTCATGCGCCCAGCTCCTGTTCTTCCAAGCGGTCTGTCGCCGGGGCAGGGCGCGGGCTCAGGTCGGAAATCTGCTGATACAGGTCAGCATCCATTTGAAAATCCAGTGCCGCAAGTGAGGGGGCGATCTGTTCTACGTTGCGGCCAGAGATGATCGGCATCGGCGCGCTGGGATGCGCCGCTGCCCAGGCCACCGCCAGCGTCGCTGGCGAGACGCCGAGCTCTTGGGCCAGGGCGCTGAGGCCGCGTGCGGTGTCGTGCATCCAGGTCTGGCCATAGCGGCTGTTGTAGCGGGCGTCTTCGCTGAGACGGCCCTCGCCTCCCGTGACATATTTGCCAGTCAGCAAACCGCCCCCCAGGGGGGAATAGGGAGCAACAGCGATACTCTGATCTGCGCACATGGGCAGGATTTCCACTTCGGCCTGACGTTTCACCAGCGAATACATTGGTTGCAGGATATCCGTCGCAAAACCCAGATCAGCCCCCAGCATCTGCGCCTTCATCACCTGCCAGGCGGCAAAGTTCGACAGACCGATGTAGCGAATGTCCCCTGCCTGTTTGCGTGACGCAAACCACTCCAGCGTGACGCGCAGATCGGTGTCCGCGTCAAAGCGGTGCAGATAGAGAATATCGATACAATCGAGCCCCAGGCGGGAGCGGCTGGTGTCAAACTGCGCCTGCATATTGTCCGGTCCGGCGCCGCCAGTATAGCCGACCTTGCTGGCGATGATCAGCTCATCGCGCTCAGCCTTGATGAGGTCGCCAAGGATCTCTTCGCTGCGGCCATCCGTATAGACCCAAGCAGTGTCAAAATGGGTGATACCGGCTGTACGACAAGCCGCATAAATCTCGGCTGATTGTGCGGCATCGGCGCGGCCACCAAACTGCATTGTGCCAAAGGCAAAGCAGCTGGCAGGGGTTCCATCGGGGCTGGTGAGGGTTCTGGTCATAGGCGAAACTTTGCATGGCAGCAGCCCGGGGAAAAGCCGCTATTTGCGCGCTGATGCAATTGTTTCACGACTTTTGCCAGGCAGGCGCTCAGAAAAGAACTCTGTGAAAGCACCAACTTGTGCCAGAGTAACATTAGAGTGATTTCTCTTTTTTGTTTTGGAGGACCTATTTTGAGCAACCCCGATCTACATCACATGGCGCATGGCCATGTTCCGGGTTACCTGCCGGGAGCGGATGGCAGTGACCCCCTGTTTACGGTCATGGCTGTGTTCACCATTGTTTTGATCATGGGCATTGGTGCTTTGTATTTCACGCTGCACGCCTTGCCTGAAAAGATGGCGCATACCGACAATCATATGCAGTTTCAGCTGATCGGTATTTTGTCGGTGATGGCTCTGTTCACTCATAACAATCTGTTCTGGGTTGCGGCCATTGTGATCGCCGCCTTCCGGATGCCTGATTTTCTGACCCCCATCCAATCAATCGCTGGGTCCCTGAAACGATTGGAGCCAAATGAAATAGGGCCAGAAGAGGTTCCTGTGCCTACCGTTTCAGAAAAGGTGTCATCCCCCGATCCCGCCAAACCCCAAGCAGAGGAGGGCTGACCCATGCTGGAACTGTTGATCTGCTCTCTGTTGACCGTGCTGCCAGACTACCTTTTCCGCCGCTATCGGCAGGGTAAACGGATTGGCCACGAAATAAATTTCTTCTCGGTCTGGTATGAGTTGCGTTTTGGTATCACCGCCTGCTTTGTGCTGACAGTCGCCTTGATCACCACGATTTTCTACTATCATCCGGCAACCACGCGGGTGGCCTCTTACTTTCGCACCGTCACGATCCTACCCGAGGCAGGTGGGCGTGTTGCGGCAGTGAATGTGGTGAACAATCAATATGTCCAGGCCGGCGAGGTGCTCTTCCGGTTGGATGCCAGCAGCCAGGAGGCCGCAGTCGAGACTGCAAAAGCCAAGATAGCCGAGATTGAGGCCGGGCTAGCCGTCGCGGCCACTGACCTTGCAGCGGCCAGCGCCGGGGTGTCCCAGGTTGCGGCCGTTCTGCGTCAGGCGCAGGAAGACCTGGAGCGCAATGTGACCCTTCGGGAACGCGGTTCAACTGCGGTGCGCGAGGCAGAGATCGAGCGGCTGCAAAACCTAGTCGCACAGCGAGAAGGTGAGCTGGAAGCCGCACGCGCCAGACAAGCATCCGTGCAGGAAAACATCACCGTTTTGATCCCAGCCCAACGGAGCAGCGCTATCGCAGCTCTGGAACAGGCTGAGGTCGAGTTGGCCAAGACAACCGTTGTCGCTGGCGTATCCGGGCGGGTAGAGCAATTTGCCTTGCAGGCTGGTGACTTTGTCAGCCCCTTGCTGCGTCCGGCGGGCATTCTGGTGCCACAGGAACATGTGGAACGGGATCGCTTTGTTGCCGGGTTTGGCCAGTTGACTGCGAATGTAATTAAGCCGGGAATGTTTGCCGAGATGGGCTGTCTCAGCAAGCCTTTCACGGTTATTCCGATGGTGGTGGTTGAAATTCAGGATGTGATCCCCTCGGGGCAGGTCCGTCCCTCTGATCAGCTGCGTGACCCGCAGGACAACCCGCGCCCGGGGACTGTGACGGTCTATCTCGAGCCGCTCTATGCGGGGCAGGCTGATGATATTCCGCCAGGCAGCACCTGTTTGGCGAATGCCTATACCTACAATCATGATCGGCTGTCAGATCCCTCTTTGGGGCTGGGGGAATGGGCCTTTTTGCACATGGTTGATACCGTTGGTGTGGTGCATGCGCTCTTGCTGCGCTTGCAGATGCTACTGTTGCCCGTCCAAACCCTTGTGTTCTCAGGCCACTAAGCAGTCATCTCAGGCAAGGTGTTTGACAGTACAAAGAAAAAGGCCCGCCAATTGGCGGGCCTTTCTACATCTGTCGATAGAGGACGCTTACTGCGGGATGTCGCCTTCGATGCCTTCGACATAGAAGCTCATACCAGCCAGGGTGCCGTCATCTGCAACTTCACCCTCGGCCAGCCAAGCCGAACCGTCCTGTTTGTTGATAGGGCCGGTGAAGGCGTGGTAGGAGCCATCCGCCAGGGCGGCTTTCATTGCCAGGGCAGCTTCTTTTACATCAGCAGGAACCGAGTCGGAGATTTCACCGATGCCAACCATGCCGGCGCCAATGCCGTCCCAGGTGTTGCCGCTGGCCCAGGTGCCATCCATGACGGCCTGGGTGCGGGCGATGTAGTAGGGCGCCCAGTCATCGATGATCGAAGAAACCCGTGGCAGTGGGCCATACTCGGCCATATCGGAGGCCTGACCAAAGGTGATCACGTTGCCAGCAGCCTGAGCCGCTGCCTGTGGCGCGGTGGAATCGGTGTGCTGCAGGATCACGTCCGCGCCCTGTTCGATCAGAACCTTGGCAGCGTCGGCCTCTTTGGCGGGGTCAAACCAGGTGAAGGCCCAGACGATTTTGAACTCAACGTCGGGGTTCACTTTCTTGGCGTGAATATAGGCAGAGTTGATGCCGCGGATCACTTCGGGGATCGGGTAGGAGCCGATGTAGCCCACGATGTTGCTCTTGGTCATATTCCCCGCGATGGTGCCCTGCACCGCGCGGCCCTCGTAGAAACGCGCCGAATAGGTGGCGACGTTGTCGGCCTGCTTGTAGCCGGTGGCGTGCTCAAAACGCACATTGGGGAATTTGGCCGCCACGTTGATGGTGGGATCCATGTAACCAAAGGAGGTGGTGAAGATCAGGTCGGCACCCTGCAGGGCCATCTGGGTGATCACTCGCTCGGCATCGGGGCCTTCTGCGACGTTTTCAACATAGACAGTTTCGACCTTGTCGCCAAATTCGGCAACAACCGCCTTGCGGCCCTGGTCGTGCTCATAGGTCCAGCCGCCGTCACCCACTGGGCCAACGTAAACAAAGCCGACTTTGGTCGGATCATCAGCCAGGGCTGCGGTTGCAAGACCAAAGGCCATAGCGGCGCTGGTCATAAGATTAGTCAGTTTCATCAAAGGGATCCCCCGAGTTGGTTTTTAATTGTGCCCGGGAGACTTAGCCCCGGACAAGTCGTAGGCCAGGCGCTGACAGTCAGCGCGCGGCGTGGAAGTTTCGGCCCAAAGCAGCCGGTGCGCTGCTTTTGTCGGCCGATAGGATGACAAGCACCAGAATGGTGATCAGATAGGGCGACATTGCCAGATACTCTACCGGGATGGCAACGCCTGCGGCCTGAAGATTGAGCTGCACAACGGTGACACCGCCAAAAAGATAGGCACCCAGCAGCACCCGCCAGGGCTTCCAGCTGGCAAAGACCACCAGGGCCAGGGCAATCCAGCCAATGCCCGCCGTCATGCCTTCGGTCCATTGTGGCACGCGGATCAGGCTGATGTAGGCGCCGCCTAGCCCGGCACAGGCCCCGCCAAACATGATGGCCATGATGCGGATACGCACAACCTTGTACCCCAACGCATGGGCGGCATCGTGGTTTTCACCGACGGCGCGCAGCACCAAACCGATACGGCTGAACTTGATCACGGCCCAGACGGCAGTGATCACCCCCAGCGCTACATAGAGCATCAGATCATGACCAAAGAGGATCGGGCCGACCACCGGCAGATCGCTCAACACCGGAATATCCAGTTTCTGCATCTGCGGCGGTTTGATGCCGACATAGCTCTGCCCCATCAGGGCTGAGAGTCCGAGACCAAATAGCGTCAGCGACAGGCCAGAGGCCACCTGATTGGCCTGGGCATATTGCGTCAGCACCGCAAACAGGACCGAGAGCCCAGCACCAGCCCCGGCAGCGGCCACAAAGCCCAACATAGGAGAGCCGCTCTCAACAGCGGTGGCAAAACCTGCCACAGCGCCAATGATCATCATCCCCTCAACCCCGAGGTTCAGCACCCCGGATTTCTCCACCACCAATTCGCCAATAGCGGCAAACAGCAGCGGTGTTGCGGCCACCATCAGTGAGGCGACAAGCAGGATCGGGTTAATTGCAGAAAGATCCATTACGCGACCTCCGGTTTGCCAAGCGAGATGCGGAAATTGGTCAGAAGGTCAAAGGCCAAGAGGAAGAACAAGAGCATTCCCTGGAACACCTGAATGGCGGCAGAGGGCAGTTGCAGGTTCGACTGGGCAATATCACCGCCAATGTAAGTCAGCGCCATCAGCCCGCCCGCCAGCAGGATACCCACCGGGTGCAATCGTCCCAGGAAGGCGACGATAATGGCGGTAAACCCATAGCCGACGTTGAAATCGATCGAGACCTGCCCCGAGGGACCAGAGACCTCGAACAACCCGGCAAGCCCGGCCAGCATGCCAGAGGTGCCAAGGCAGAACAGGATTAGGCGGGCCGGGTTCACCCCGGCAAACTTGGCCGCACGAGGCGCTTCGCCGGTAAGCCGGATGTGATAGCCCACCATGTGGCGGTTCAAGAGCACATAGGCAAAGATCACCGCAATGAGGGCGGCAACCACGCCCCAGTGCATGCCAGCGTTTTCATTAATCCAGCTGCTGGCGCCCTCATAGCTGTTGAAATTGCGCGAACCGGGAAAGCCGTGGCCTTCTGGATTGCGCATTAATCCCAGCGACATGGAGGCAAGGAACTGTTCGGCGACATAGACCAGCATCAAGGACACCAGGATCTCATTGGTGCCAAAGCGGGTCTTCAGATAGGCCGGGATCATCGCCCAAAGCCAGCCGCCAAAGGCGCCGCCAATCACCATCAGCGGAAAGACATACCAGGCTTCCAGCGGATAAAAGGCGAGACCAATGCCTGCGCCAACCAGGGCGCCCATGATATATTGCCCCTCGGCGCCAATGTTCCAGATGCCCGCCTTGAACCCAAGCGACAAACCAATGGCGATCAGCACCAGCGGCGCACCCTTCACCAGAAGTTGGGGGCGGTAATAAAAGGAAAACTCGCCAAAGAGCGGCTCCCAGAAAATGGTACGGATGGCCTCGACCGGGTCCTTGCCCAGAAGTGCAAAGAGCAGCCCGCCGGCAATCATGGTGGCCAGTACCGCGATCAGCGGCGTGGCCAACGACCAGGCGCGCGATGGCTGTGGCCGTTTTTCTAACCGGATCATTGCGCGGCCCCCTGTATCATCTTTCCCCAAATATTCTCGCCGAAGGCGAAACTTGTGCGAGTGGTCTCAAACATGCGCCACCTCCATGCCATGAGCGCCGCCCATCATCAGGCCGATCTCTTCCACCGTCAGCCCCTCTGCCGGACGCGGCGCCGACAGCCGTCCCTCGTTGAGGGCGGCAAAACTATCTGAAATCTCCATCAGCTCGTCCAGATCCTGGCTGATGCAAATGACTGCGGCGCCGCCTGCGGCCAGATCCAGCAAGGATTGGCGAATGGCCGCTGCCGCCGAGGCATCCACCCCCCAGGTGGGTTGGTTCACCACCAGAACCTCGGGGCGTTGCAAGACCTCGCGGCCAATGACAAATTTCTGCAGGTTGCCACCCGAGAGCGAGCGCGCAGCATTCTCAGGCCCTGGGGTGCGCACGTCAAACGCTTCGATCACCCGCTCGGCAAATTCTTTGGCAGCGGCCCATTTCAGAAAGCCGTTTTTCACCAGACCTTCTCGCGTGGCCCCGGTCAGCATGGCGTTTTCAGTCAGGCTCATGTCAGGGGCGGCGGCATGGCCCAGACGCTCTTCGGGAGCCGCCAGCACGCCAAGCGCGCGCCGCGCCACAGGGCCAAGGTGTCCAATGGGATCAGCGCCGAGCTTGACCGCATCTGTCTGGGTTAGTACCTCGCCAGACAGCACCGAGAGCAGCTCATCCTGGCCATTGCCGGCGACGCCGCCAATGCCAAGGATCTCGCCGCGGCGCACGGTCAGATGTACATTGCGCAGCGCGGTGCCAAAGGCCGAAGGCGAGGGCACCGATAGGCCGGAAATATCCATCGCCACAGCGCCAAAATCACGATTGCCGCGCTTGGGCGGGGTGAGCGCCGCACCCACCATCAGTTCAGCCATTTCACTGGCAGAGGTCTCTGCGGGAACACACTCACCGACGTTTTTGCCAAGGCGCAGGATGGTCGCATGATCACAAAGCGTGCGGATTTCTTCCAGCTTATGGCTGATATAGAGGATCGAGGTGCCCTCGGCCCGCAGTTTTTCCAGGGTCTGAAACAGGATTTCGACCTCTTGCGGGGTCAAAACGCTGGTGGGTTCATCCATGATCAGCAGCTTTGGATCCTGCAGCAGGCAACGAATGATCTCAACCCGCTGACGTTCCCCAGCGGAGAGATCGCCAACAGTGCGATAGGGGTCCAATGGCAGCCCATAGGCCTCAGATACTTCGCGAATCTTTGTTGCCAGATCGCGCAGCGCCGGCGGGTTTTCCATGCCCAGGGCAATGTTTTCCGCCACGTTGAGCGCGTCAAACAGCGAGAAATGCTGAAACACCATTGCAATCCCATCGGCGCGGGCCTGGCGGGGCTCGCTGGGTGCAAAAGGCACGCCGCGCAGCAGCATCTCGCCGCTGTCGGGTTTCACCAACCCGTAGATCATCTTGACCAGGGTGGATTTTCCGGCGCCGTTTTCGCCCAGCAGCGCATGCACTTCGCCTGCGCCGATATCAAAGGAGACGGAGTCATTGGCCACCACGCCGGGGTAGGCCTTGGTCAGGCCCTTCAGGCTCAAGAGTACCTCAGTCACGCGCGCAGCTCCTCTTTCATCTCTTTGGTCGTAGCCCGCGCCAACAGCTCCGCCGCGACGCCGACCGCAATCATCTGCGGGTGTTTGCCCAGGCTCGGGTCACCGATCGGACAGGTGATGCGGGCAATCTCGGCCGGGCCATGGCCCAGAGCTGCCAACCGGCTGCGGAATCGCGCCCATTTGGTAGCCGAGCCAATAAGCCCCGCAAAGGAAAACCCATGCAGTAGCAGTGCATGGCATAGCGCCAGATCCAGCTCATGGGAATAGGTCAACACCAGATGTTGTGCATTTACCGGTGCATGACGCAGCAAGAGCGTCGGATTCTGACCTGGCAACATGGTGACACCCGCCGGGATATGCGGTGGAAATCGCTCCGGTGAGGTGTCCACCCATGTGATCGCCAGATCTGGCAATGGCGCCATTACATCCACCAATGCCCGGCCCACATGGCCAGCCCCCCAGATCCATAGGTCTGTTTGTGGGGCGTGAACCGGCTCCAGCATCCAATGATCAATCAATTGCGGGTCAGGGCGTTGCCCCTGCGCGCGCATCTGCGCCAACAGGCGTTTTGCGGCCAAGGGCGGGCTTTTGGCTGCCTCCGGTGTGGCAGGGCGCAAAATGACCTCCCCGCCCAGTTGCGCCAAATCTTCCCTGTCATAGGTTTCTCTCAGCAATGTGACCGATCCACCGCAGCACTGGCCCAGGTCGGGTCCCAGGGCATGACTGCTGAGCTTGGTTTTCAGGGTCTGCCTACGCGCGGCCTCCGCGGCCTCATACTCCAGCGCACCACCGCCAATTGTGCCGCTCTGCCCCTGGTCCCAGACCAGCATGGCGGCACCAACTTCGCGTGGGGAAGAGCCGCGAATAGCGGCGATCACAACGCGGGTCACCCGGCCATGCGCCTGCACGGAGCTCCGTAACGCCTCCAGATCAAACCCCATTGCTCTGCCTCCGGGCCCTACGCCAGACTTCTTCCGCCGTGGCTGGGGCATCCAGCGCCGGATAGGTCTCGCCAAACTGCGCCACCGCATCGCTGATCGCCAGCCAGGCTGAGATCCCCAACATAAAGGGCGGCTCTCCAACCGCCTTGGAACGGTATATACTGTCCTCGCGGTTTTCCCCCTGATAGAGCGCTACGTTGAAGATATCGGGCCGGTCTGAACAAGCCGGAATCTTGTAAGTCGAGGGCGCATGGGTGCGCAGGTTCCCCGTGTCATCCCAGATCAGCTCCTCCGTGGTCAGCCAACCTGCGCCCTGCACATAGCCGCCCTCGACCTGGCCAATGTCCAGGTCCGGGTTCAGCGAGGCCCCAGCATCGTGCAAAATATCCGTGCGCAGGATGCGGTTTTCACCGGAGCGACGATCCACAACCACCTCAGTTAATGAGGCCCCATAGGCAAAGTAGAAAAACGGTCTCCCCTGGCCCTTGATGCGATCCCATTTCAGGCTTGGCGTCTTGTAAAACCCGGTGGCCGAGAGACTAACCCGTCCCTCATAGCACAGTTTTGCCGCCTCATCGAAGGAGATCACCTCTTCCCCAATACGGACCTGATCTTGCAAAAACGCGATGGATTTGGCATCCGTCTGGTAGCGTTCTGCCAGAAAAACAGCCATGCGGGTGCGGATGGTGTCACAGGCCGCTTTCACCGCCATGCCATTCAGATCAGTCCCGGAAGAGGCCGCCGTAGCTGAGGTATTGGGCACCTTTGCGGTATCGGTGGCAGTGATCTTCACCTTTGCCATTGAGATCCCAAACCGACTGGCCGCCACCTGCGCCACCTTCTGAAACAGCCCCTGGCCCATCTCGGTGCCACCATGGTTCAGATGCACCGAACCATCCTGGTAGACATGCACCAAGGCTCCGGCCTGGTTGAGATGGGTGAGGGTAAAGGATATGCCAAACTTCACCGGCGAAAAAGCCAGCCCGCGTTTCAGATCCCTTTGTCCGGCGTTCCAATTGGCAATCTCGGATTTACGCGCTGCATAGTCGGCGCTTTCCAGCAGTTGGTCGGTCAACTCATGCAACTCAAAATCGCTGACCTGCATCCCATAGGGCGTGGTGTTGTCCTGAGACATTTCCTCAGGGGCGTCGTAATAGTTGCACCGCCGCAGCGCGACAGGATCCATCCCAAGATCATAGGCGATATGATCCATCACCCGCTCGATCCCCACCATCCCCTGCGGCCCGCCAAAGCCGCGATAAGCGGTGGCGCTTTGCAGATTGGTTTTCAACCGGTGGCTCTCAATACGGATCGTCGGGATCGCATAGGCATTGTCCGAATGCAGCATGGCCCGGTCCGCTACTGGCAGCGACAGATCCTGTGCCCAGCCACAATTGACCAGATGAGTAAATTCTACCCCGTGCAGACGTCCCGTTTTGTCATATCCGGCGCGATAAGAGATGCGAAAGGCATGGCGTTTGCCAGTAATCACCATGTCATCATCGCGATCATAGCGCATCTTGCAGGGCCTGCCTGTCTGACGCGCGGCAACGGCGCAGGCCACGGCCAGGGCATTGCCCTGACTTTCCTTACCGCCAAAGCCGCCCCCCATACGCCGGATCTCCACCCGCACCGAATGCATTGGCAACCCAATGGCTTCAGCCACCTTGTGTTGGATTTCGGTCGGGTGCTGGGTCGAGGAATTCACCAGCATGGCGCCGTCTTCCTGCGGCAGGGCCAGGGCGGCCTGACCTTCCAGATAAAAATGCTCCTGGCCACCCAGTTCAAATGTGCCCTCAACCTGATGCGGGGCCTTGGAGATGGCACTGGCGGCATCGCCCTTCTGGTAGATGCGTGGGCCCTCTTCAAACCGGCTATCAGCGGCGAGGGCCGCATCCAGGGTCAGCAATGCCTCTTCTTCAGCGTAGGAAATTGCGCCTTTACGCGCCGCCACCCGCGCCGCACGATGGCTTTTGGCCACCACCAGAAACAGCGGCTGACCCAGGTAATGCACCGTGCCATCGGACAAAAGCGGTTCATCATGGATCGAGGGCGAGACATCATTGGTAAAGGGCAGATCGGCAGCAGTCAGCACCGCCACCACGCCGGGGCTGGATTTGACAGCTGACAAATCCATCTCAGTGATCCGCCCCTTGGCAATTGCCGACAGGCCAAAGGCCAGATGCAGCGCATCGCGCGGCAGAGGCGTGTCATCCACATAGCGGGCCTTGCCAGTGACATGGAGTTTGGCCGCGTCATGGGGCAGGGGTTTTGCAACGCTCATGCCTGCACCTCCAGAACCGATTGGGTTTCGCCATTGGTGTCATTGAAGTAACGCATCAGCAGGTTACGCGCGGTTTCCAGTCTGTACTCCGCCGAGGCGCGCATATCGCTCAGCGGGGTGAAATCCTGCTCCAGCACGGCCATGGCCTTGGTAATGCTCGCTTCATCCCAGGCCTGTCCAATCAGAGCTGCCTCCAGATGTGCGGCCCGTTTGGGGGTGCCAGCCATCCCGCCAAAGGCAATGCGGGCGCTACTCACCCAACCATCGCTCAGGGTGATGTTAAAGGCGCCAAGCACCGCAGAGATATCCTGATCAAAGCGTTTGGATAATTTATAGACTCGCAGGCAATCTTCCTGGCGCGGGATGCTCACTGCCTCAATGAATTCACCGGGGTGGCGATCCTGTTTGCCGTAGTCGATAAAGAAGTCTTCCAAAGCAATCTCGCGGCGGCTGTCGCCCTGTCGCAGGTGCAGACGTGCCCCCAAAGCGATGAGCGCAGGCGGGTTGTCGCCAATGGGGGAGCCATTGGCAATATTGCCGCCAATTGTCGCCGCAGCCCGCACTTGCTGGCTGGCAAAGCGGCGGATCATTTCCCCATAAGAGGGGTGCAGCGGCGTAATGGCTTCGCGCACACGGTTCATATCTACCATGGCGCCAAAGCGTATTTCATGGTCGCTGTTCTCAATCTGTTTCAGGTCGTCACAGCCATCGAGAAAAATCATCTCGCCCAGATCGCGCAGGCCCTTGGTGACCCAAAGACCCAGATCGGTGGCTCCGGCGACCAGCCTCGCCTCCGGATTGGCGGCATAGCGCGCAGCCAGAGCATCAGAAGATCGCGGAATCGCGGCGGAATCAGATGCTGCGGGTAGGGGTTCTTTGGTGATCCATTGTGGGACGGGTTGGGCCTCGACGGCCTCGGCGGCGCGAATGATTGGCGCATAACCGGTGCACCGGCACAGATTGCCGGCCAGCTGCACATCATGATCCGTCGCGCCGTTCTTATGAGCGGTGACCATCGACATGACAAAGCCGGGTGTGCAGAAGCCGCACTGGCTGCCGTGATGGGTGATCATTGCGTTCTGTACCGGGTGCAGGGTGCCATCGGCATCAGCCGCGCCCTCAACCGTGCGGATGGATTTACCGTTGAGCTGCGGTAGGAACAGGATGCAGGAATTCAGCGGCTTGGAGCCTGCCTTATCCGTCACCATTACGGTGCAGGCGCCACAATCGCCTTCATTGCAACCTTCTTTGGTGCCGGTCAAACCCTGGTCTTCGCGTAAAAAATCAAGCAGCGTGGCCGAAGGATCATACTCCTGCAGCACAACCTCTTCATCGTTCAGATGAAAGGTGATTGTCATCTTAGAAACCCGTCGCGTTACTTGGTTCCCCCCGGTGCCAGACCTTCGATGCGACGTAGAAGGAATAGCGGGCGTTTTTTTATTTGCTTGCTTGCCTCAGCCTAGGAAGCTCTGCCTTGCTCTGGCAAGAAAAAGCGACTCTGCGGTGCAGAATTTTGCGGACGCAAGATTCTTGCCGTATACAGGCGCATGCCGTTATAATTAAAGCACTTCCTTTTGCATGCTTGCCGCAATCGGGGCTCTGGCGCATAGGACTTTCAAACATCATTTGATAATCATCCTGAATTTACAAGGGGCATCTCGATGCAAGAGGCGGCACTCACCCTGAGATCTGATCAATCCAGCATCGTTTTGAAAAAGCCGCAATTGCTCGCAGACTTGGCGGTCTGGCGCAAGATCAGCTCTTATCCTTGCGCGGGGGATCGGATAGCTTGGCGCTCATGACAAATGCTCCACGATTCATTCACCTGCGCAGCCATACGGAATACTCCCTGCTTGAAGGCGCTTTGCGTCTGAAAAAGCTGCCGGATCTGTGTAAAAAGCACGAAATGCCGGCAATTGCGGTGACCGATAGCAACAACCTGTTTTCGGCACTCGAGTTCTCAGTCTCTGCCAGCGGGGCAGGGGTACAGCCAATTGTGGGCTGTCAAATGGATATGCGCTTTGCCGAGCCTGCCCCGGGGGAGCGCCCCCAGGCGCCGGCGCCGCTGGTTCTGCTGGCCCAGAGCGAGACCGGCTATGAGCATCTGATGAAGCTCAATTCCTGTCTCTATATGCGTCAGGGCAGCGAGTTGCCCTATGTCACGCTGGAGGAACTGGCGGAGCACTGCGAGGACGTGATCTGCCTTAGTGGTGGACCGGATGGGCCGGTGGGACGTCTGCTGCGACAAGGGCAGCGCCCGGCCGCCGAAGCGTTGATGCAGCGGCTCAAGGCGATCTTTGCCGATCGGCTCTATGTGGAGCTGCAGCGTCACCCCGGTGAGGATGGCCAGCCCGAGGCCGAAAAGCTGAGCGAGCGCGGCCATGTGGAAATGGCTTATGCGATGGATCTGCCGCTGGTGGCCACCAATGATGTCTATTTCCCCAATACGGAAATGTATGAGGCCCATGACGCGATGATCTGTATCGCTGAAGGCGCCTATGTAGATCAGTCGGAACCCCGCCGCCGCCTGACCGCGCAGCATTACTTCAAGTCTCAGGAGGAGATGGTCGCGCTGTTTGCCGATCTTCCTGAGGCGATTGAAAACACTGTGGAAATCGCCAAGCGTTGCGCCTTTAAGGCCTATCTGCGCGACCCCATCCTGCCCAAGTTTGCCGATGATGAGGTCGCCGAACTGCGTCGTATTGCCAATGAGGGGCTGCAAAACCGCCTGTCGGTGATCCCTCATGCGGTCACAGTCGAGGAGTATCAGGAGCGGCTGGATTTTGAGCTCGACATCATCGAGGGCATGGGGTTCCCTGGCTACTTCCTGATCGTTGCTGATTTTATCCAATGGGCCAAGGATCACGATATCCCGGTAGGACCGGGGCGGGGCTCGGGTGCGGGTTCACTGGTGGCTTATGCCTTGACCATCACCGACCTTGATCCGCTGCGCTACTCGCTGCTGTTTGAGCGGTTCTTGAACCCGGAACGGGTATCGATGCCCGACTTTGACATCGACTTTTGTATGGATCGCCGCGAAGAGGTGATCAAATACGTGCAGGAGAAATATGGCCGCGACAAGGTCGGCCAGATCATCACCTTTGGTGCGCTCCTGTCCAAGGCGGCGGTGCGCGACATGGGCCGCGTCTTGCAGATGCCTTATGGCCAGGTGGATCGTCTATCAAAGCTGATCCCGGTCGAGGGCGTCAAACCAATGTCGATCGTGGACTCTCTGAAGGAAGAGCCCCGCCTGCAGGAAGAAGCCAAGAACGAGCCCGTTGTGGACCGGTTGCTGAAATACGGCATGCAGGTCGAAGGGCTGCTGCGCTCAGCGGGCACCCACGCTGCGGGTGTTGTGATTGGCGACCGGCCATTGGATGCCCTGGTGCCGCTCTACCGCGATCCGCGATCAGACATGCCCGCAACCCAGTTCAACATGAAATGGGTGGAACAGGCCGGGCTGGTCAAGTTTGACTTTCTGGGCCTGAAAACCCTCACCGTTATTCAAAACGCGGTGGATCTGATCAAACAGTCGGGGCGGGATCTGCACGTGGCCGCCGATGGGACCACGCTTTATGAGCCGCCGGAAGGCGCGGTGAATGAGATCAACGCCATTCCGCTAGATGATGAGCCCACCTATAAGCTCTATTCCGCAGCCAAGACCGTGGCGGTGTTCCAGGTGGAATCCACCGGCATGATGGATGCGCTGAAGCGGATGAAGCCCAACTGTATCGAGGATATTGTGGCGCTGGTGGCGTTGTATCGTCCGGGCCCGATGGAGAATATCCCGACCTATTGCGAGGTAAAAAACGGCCTCAAAAAGATCGAATCCGTGCACCCGCTGATCGACCATATCCTGGAAGAGACCCAGGGTATTATCGTTTACCAGGAACAGGTTATGCAGATTGCCCAGGTCATGGCGGGCTATAGCCTTGGCGGCGCTGATCTGTTGCGTCGCGCCATGGGTAAAAAGATCAAAGAGGCGATGGACGCCGAACGTCCCAAATTTGAAAAAGGCGCCGGGGAAAACGGCGTGCCTGCGAAAAAGGCCTCCGAGGTATTTGACCTTCTGGAGAAATTCGCCAACTACGGTTTCAACAAATCCCACGCGGCGGCCTATGCGGTGGTGTCCTATCAGACCGGCTGGCTCAAGGCGAACCACCCGGTGGAGTTCATGGCCGGGGTGATGAACTGCGATATCCATCTGACGGATAAGCTGGCGGTCTATTTTGAAGAGGTCAAAAAGGGACTTGGGCTGCCCTATGTGCCGCCCTGTGTGAACCGTTCATTGGCAACCTTTAATGTGGTCAACGGAGAGCTGGTCTATGCGCTGGGCGCGCTGAAAAACGTCGGCATGGATGTGATGCGACTGGTGGCCGAAGCGCGGAGCGAACACGGCCACGAACAGCCCTTTGTCAATATCTTCGACTTTGCCCGCCGGGTGAACCTCAAGAAGATCGGCAAGCGCCCGCTGGAGATGCTGGCCCGAGCGGGAGCCTTTGACCAGCTGGACCGCAACCGCCGCCGGATCTTTGACAGCCTCGAAGGGCTGGTGAATTACTCCAATGCCATCCATGAGCAGAAGAACTCTAACCAGGTTTCCCTGTTTGGCGAGGCGGGCGATGATCTGCCGGAACCGCGTCTGGCCAATACCCCCGACTGGCTGCCGGCCGAGCGCCTGTCAGAAGAGTTCAAGGCGATCGGGTTCTATCTGTCGGGCCATCCGCTGGACGACTATATGCCCGCGCTGAAGCGCAAGGATGTAATGACCCTGGATGAGGTCATGGCAAAGGCCGAGCGCGGGCCCTTTATGGCCAAAATGGCCGGGGTGGTTGCCGGGCGGCAAGAGCGCAAATCAGCGCGCGGCAACCGGTTTGCCTTTGCGCAGCTGTCGGATACCACCGGTGGGTATGAGGTGACGATCTTCTCGGATGTCCTGGAAAAGGCCCGCGAGTACCTTGATACCGGATCCAAGGTGGTGATCACCGCCGAGGCCACGATGGAGAGCGATCAGCTCAAGCTGCTGATGCGCTCTGCCGGACCGGTGGATGCGGCGGTGGCTGATGCCGGGCGCTCCTCATTGCGGATCTATCTGGAGGATGCAACGGCGATCAGCACGGTGGCGACGGTGTTGGAAGACGCCAAATCCGCCGCCCGCAGCGCCAGCCCCGGAGAGATCTATCTTTACCTGCAGGATTCAGATTTGCCGGGCGATGTGGAAATGAACTTGGGCCAGATGTTCCCCATCAACCCACAGATCAAAGGCGCGCTAAAGTCGCTGGAAGGGGTGATGGAGGTCGAGGAGATCTAAGCTTGCGCGTGGAAACTTATGGCTAAAATCAAAGCTTGAGAGGGAGCAGCTAGCTGTGATGTCGCCTATTTCGGCTGAAGAATGGTAACCAGATCTTCAATGATGGCGGTGTTCATCGATATGTTTTTCTGCAGTCGTTCAATTTCTAGATTGGTAACGTTTTCGAGCGTTGAGCCTTTGGATCCTGAGAAGACTTGGCGGCCATTGTCAAAAGTTTTCAACTCGAGTTTCAATTCCTCAATCTGCTCAGCTAGTTTTTTAACATGGTCGTAAAGCCGTTCCGTTGTTTCAGATGTGCCAGATACTTTAACGTTCAACAGATTGGGATTCACCCGTTCAAGTTTAAAATCCATTTTGCTTCCTGTTCTAGATTGCATTGGTATCCAGTTAATAGTGTTCTCTTTTTGTTCAAGGGGTGCTGCGAGCTTTTTTTGTTTTTGGGGAAGCGGACATTGCAACTGCATTTCTATCGTTTCGAGCGGCATGCCTAAGATGAGTTTGGTGTTCTCGGTCGATAGACCGGGCAGCGCCCGACCCTCCCTTCAAACTGCAAGTTTGCTTCCAGCAAAATGGGAGGGCGCTTCGCAGCCACCTAGGGTCGGGCGCTCCCCCGGCGGTTTCCAAAGCAATCCGGTTATTGCGCTATCCCGGCTTTGGCACCGGCATCTTGGCAACATAGCGGCCCAGCTGGATTGCCTCCTTGCGCTCTTTGACAAAGGCCTTGATCCCCTGCTTCAAATGGCGACCAATGTTGCGCGACATCATCGTGATGCCTTTGATAAACGCACTGATCCAGTTGAACACAAAGCTCAGCACCGTGCTGAAGGTATCAAGGATGGCAATGGCGCCGTCCAGAAGCCCGATCTGTTTTGCCAGATCTGTAATCATCGCCCATATCTTCTTGATGAACTCGACGTATTTGCGCACCACGGTTTTCAAAAACCGGATGGCTTTGACCTGATCCGTCGCTTTGCGCAGGGTGGCGAGAATGCGCTTGCCCAGCAGGATGACGGATTTCAGCACTTTCTCCAGCCGTGTCAGCAGATCCAGAATGGCGCGGAGGCTTGTGGTGATCATGCTGATGACGCGCTTGCCGACGGTCTTGGCGATCTCCTTCGTTGCCGAAAGCAGATCCTTCAGGAAATCCTTGAGCGGTTTGAGCAGGGATTTGATCCGCTTCCACAGGGTTTTGTAGAACCTCAGCACCCGTTCCTGGTGCTTGACGATTGCCTCCTGAACATAGTCCACGGGGTCCTTTGTCTCGGCCATGAAATCCGCTCCCTTAAACTGGGTCACCTACAAAAACTGGGCTGACACGGAGGGTCAGCAAAAAAGATGCCCCAGCCTGAGGTGGCAGAGCCCATAAAACAAGGGGAATTTGCAGCGAGACCCGGCGCGGGGTTCAGTAATGCGGTGGGCGCTCGTCGCCAAAGACATGCGCGCCACCACCGCCTTGCTCGCGCCCGGCTTCGCGTTCCATCAGCATACGCACCCGTTTGGAGAGCCGGTCGAGCTCACTTTGCTGGTTGGCAACCACGTCGCTCAGCTCCTCGACGGTGCGGGTCAGGTGGGCGATCTGTTCTTCCAAGGCTTGCATGTAACTCTCCATAGCTGCGCAACGTCATATGCCTCTTCCCCTTGTCGGTCCATGGGCAAGACGCGCAGGCTGGGGGTAAAATGCGTGACACAACCAAGAAGGGAGAGGGCCATGTCTGCAAGCCAAGGTCAAAAACCACCGGTAGAGATCCGCCAGCGGGATGGCGTCATGACAATCTCCATCTGTCGCCCCGACATGCGCAATGCGGTTGGGCCTGACACGGCGCGGGCGCTCTATGCGGCGTTTTTGCGGTTTGAGGCGGACGAGACCGCACAGGTCGCGGTCCTGACCGGCAAGGGCGGGTATTTCTGCGCCGGCTTTGACCTCAAATCCGCTGGCGGTGGGGCGTCGGATGAATGGCTGGCCTCGCTGGACATTGAGGCGGACTGGCGCGATCCGGTGGTGGATCCCCGCCCCGGCCCCATGGGACCGTCGCGTCTGATGCTGTCAAAACCGGTGATCGCCGCCATTGAGGGGCCGGCCGTTGCGGGGGGTATGGAACTGGCCGCCTGGTGCAATATGCGTGTCATGGCAGAGGATGCCTTTGCCGGCATCTATTGCCGCCGCTGGGGGGTGCCGCTGATTGATGGCGGCACTGTGCGCCTGCCGCAAATCCTGGGGCAGGGCCGGGCCAATGATCTGATCCTGACGGGGCGCACCCTGCCTGCGCCAGAGGCCCATCGCATTGGCTTTGCGGATCGCCTGGCCCCCAGCGGTGAGGCGCTGGATATGGCGCAGGCCCTGGCGCAGGATCTTACCCGGTTTCCGCAGGCCTGTATGCGGGCGGATCATTTGTCGGCGCAGATGCCCTCGCAGGATCTGGCCGCGGCGCTACGGCGGGAATGGCGTTCGGCCAAGACCTTTCTGGCAGAAGGGCGTGATGGGGCGCAGCGCTTTGCCGAGGGGCTGGGGCGGTCGGGCGATTTTTCGCAGATCTGACAGTGGCACTGGGCAGGACCTGTAAAAGGGTGAAGGCCTGTCGCACAGATGTTACGCATAAGACCTAGGCAGCGCTCGATTGCTGCGCATCTGCCCTGCCGGCAAAGGGCAGGGGCGAACCTGTCGCCTTGCCCACAGGCACGGCTTGGGCTAGACCGCGCGGCGAGTAAATGACCCCAACCCACCCGTGAGGAGGCCTTTTCATGGCCAAGATCAAGAAACAGCCCCGTCCCAAGGCGATAACGCCCAAGGGATTTCGTGACTATTTCGGCGAAGAGGTGACACAGCGTTCTGAAATGCTGCGCTCCATCGCGGGTGTCTATCATCATTACGGGTTCGAGGCGCTGGAGAGCGCGGCGGTGGAAACCGTCGAGGCGCTGGGCAAGTTTCTGCCCGATGTTGAACGCCCCAATGCCGGTGTTTTTGCCTGGCAGGAGGTCGATGAACACGACCCCGACAGCAACAAGGGTGACTGGATGGCGCTGCGCTATGACCTGACGGCGCCGCTGGCGCGGGTCTATGCTCAGCACCGCAATGATCTGCCGACGCCTTATCGCCGCTATGCGATGGGGCCGGTCTGGCGCAATGAAAAGCCAGGACCTGGCCGCTATCGCCAGTTCTATCAGTGCGACGCCGACACCGTGGGCACCGCCTCGATGGCGGCAGATGCCGAGATCTGCATGATGCTGTCGGACACGCTGGAAACCGTCGGCATTCCGCGCGGTGACTATCTGGTGCGGGTCAATAACCGCAAGGTGATGAACGGCGTGCTGGAGGTCATGGGCCTGGGCGATGATCAGGCGGCAAAGGACAATGTGCTGCGCACCATCGACAAATTTGACAAGGTGGGCGAGGCCGGGGTGCGTGAGCTGCTGACCAAGGGCCGTCTGGATGCCTCGGGGGCCTATATCGACGGTGTTGGTCTCAGTGATGATCAGGTGGAGCCTGTTCTGGCTTTCCTGACCTCCAAGGCAGACAATGTTGCCAAGACATTTGAGAACCTGCGCGCGGCAGTGGGCGCCTCCAAGGTCGGGGCAGAGGGCATCGGCGAGCTGGAACAGATCGGCGATCTGATGGCTGCCGGTGGCTATGGCTCTGACCGCATCGAGATTGATCCCTCCATCGTGCGCGGCCTGGGCTACTACACCGGCCCGGTCTATGAGGCGGAACTGACCTTTGAGATCTTTGACGAAAAGGGGCGCAAGCGGCAGTTCGGCTCGGTTGCCGGGGGCGGGCGCTATGATGATCTGGTGAAACGCTTCACGGGGCAGGAAGTACCGGCCACTGGCCTGTCTATCGGCGTTGACCGTCTGCTGGCAGCGCTGCGTGAAAAGGGCCGTCTCAGTGCGACGCCTACGGGCCCGGTCGTGGTCACGGTGATGGATAAGGCACGCATGGCGGATTACCAGACCATGGTGGCGGAACTGCGCAATGCAGGCATCCGCGCTGAGGTCTACCTGGGCAACCCCAAGAACTTTGGCAACCAGCTGAAATATGCAGATCGGCGCAATTCGCCCGTTGCGGTGATCGAAGGCGGTGACGAAAAGGCAAACGGCGTCATCCAGATCAAGGATCTGATCCTGGGCGCCAAGATCGCCGAAAGCGCCACTCTGGAAGAGTGGAAGGAACGCCCCAGCCAGTTTGAGGTGCCGCGCGGTGACCTGGTCGCCAAGGTGCGCGAAATCCTCGAAAGTCAGGATTGATCATGTCTGATAGATCTCAAACACTGGCGCGGGCTGCGAGGCTGCGCATGAATTTTGAGGCCGCAGGTGCGCAGGTTGTGGAGCCGCCGCTGTTGCAGCCCGCCGGCACGCTGCTGGACCTCTATGGCGAAGATATCCGCGCCCGCGCCTATGTGACCTCGGATGCGGTGCGCGGCGAGCAAATGCTGCGCCCTGATTTCACCCTGCCCGTGGTGCAGATGCATATGCGCGACGGCGCAGAGCCTGCGCGCTATACCTATTCCGGCGAGGTTTTCCGGCGTCAGGAGCACGATCCGGATCGCTCAAATGAATATCTGCAGGTTGGCTACGAGATCTTTGAGCGTGATGATCCTGCTGGCGCCGATGCCGAGGTTTTTGCGCTGATTGCCTTGCAGCTGCGCGGATTGCCGTTGCGGGCGGCGACCGGCGATATTGGCATCCTGATGGCGGCGGTCGAAGGGCTGAACACCACCGAGATGCGCAAAGCCGCGCTGATGCGTCATATTTGGCGTCCCCGGCGGTTTCGCTCTCTGTTGGACCGCTACGCCGGCCGTAACCCGGTGCCGGACAGTCGGCTGAAACTGCTGTCGTCAGAGGGTCCATTGACCGGCTCGGCCACAGTGCTGGGCAAGCGCAGCGAAGCAGAAGTGGCAGAGCGGGTGGCTTTGCTGCGCGAAGACGCCGCCGCGCCGCCTATTGCTGAAAATGAGCTTTTAGCGCTGGAGGCGCTGATGGCGGTGCGCGAAACCGTGCCCTTTGCGCTGGAACAGATGCGCGATATCGCGGTGGATTTGCCAGCCATCAATCCGGCTCTGGATCGTCTGGACGGCAGGGTTGCGGCGCTCAAGGCCCGTGGTATCGACATTGATACGCTTGATTTTGAGGCCTCCTACGGGCGGACCTCGATGGAGTATTACGATGGCTTTGTCTTTGGCTTTTACGCTGAGGCGCGGCCTGACCTGCCCCCGATCGCCAGTGGCGGGCGTTATGATGCGCTGACGCGCCAGTTGGGGCAGGGGGCGGAAATTCCCGCGGTTGGGGGCGTGCTGCGCCCGGATCTGATGCTGATGCTCGAGGAGGGTCAGTCATGAGCCTGAAACTGGGTGTGCCGTCCAAGGGGCGGCTGATGGAAAAGACCTTTGACTGGTTTGCCAAACGGGGGCTGACCCTGGCGCGGACGGGATCAGAGCGCGAATATGCTGGCGCTATTGAGGGTGTCGCGGGGATGGAGCTGGTGCTGCTTTCGGCGGGGGAAATTCCGCGCGAGCTGGCGGCAGGGCGCATTCATCTCGGCGTGACAGGCACCGATCTGGTGCAGGAAAAACTGCCGCTCTGGGAGCAGCAGCTGGAAGAGATGCAGCCTCTGGGTTTTGGTCATGCGGATCTGATCTTGGCGGTGCCGCAGTGCTGGATTGATGTGGATACTTTGGACGACCTGGACGCGGTTGCCGCCTCGTTTCGCAAGGCCCACGGCCATCGGTTGCGGATTGCCACCAAATACCACCGTCTGGTGCGCGAGTTCCTGACCGAGGCCGGGGTGGCGGATTACCAGCTGGTTGACAGCCAGGGTGCGACGGAAGGCACAGTGAAAAACGAGACTGCCGAGATGGTGGCCGATATCACCTCCACCGGGGAAACCCTGCGGGCCAATCACCTGAAACTGCTGTCGGATGGTTTGGTGCTGCAAAGCCAGGCCACCCTGTGGCGCAGCCGTGTGGCCAGCTACTCGGAAGCCGAGCGCGAGGCCCTGAAGGCTCTAAGCGCATTGATTCACGGCGAGACCTGACGGGCAAATGCCTGAGAATGGCGCAGGGCGAGCGCTCCCGCCCGTCTCGGGTCAATCAAAGATTGAGCCTCCCCCGTTGGGCCCGGCGCCGCGCTATCGCGCGGCGCTTTTTTCTGCTGAGAAGCGCTTTGGGGCAGCTCTGCCCCAAAGGCGCCTAGGCGAGTGTGACCACTCCAATGGCCGCCTCAAGGGTAAACCCTGCTGCGCAGGGCCGCGGGGTGGCCCTTGACCCGACCATCGGATCGCTTTGTAGCGGCTGTGTTTGAGGGGGGGCTAGAGAACGCCAATCTCGGCCAGGGCCTGGGAGAGTTCCAGCGGCAGCGGCTCTTCAGCTTTGCGCCCCTGAGGCAGATCAGCCGGGCTATCTTCGGGTTTTAGGTAGCGCCAGCCTTGGAACGGGCGTTTGGTGGCGGTATGGGTCCGGTGCAGTTTGGGGTCGAGAATGATGGCGCATCGGCGAATGCCATCTGCGCCGATGACCTCATCCATCCGCAGAATGCGTTGGCGGCATTGGATCTGGCCCTTGATCACCCAAAATATTGATCCCCCTGACAGAATCTCGGCCTCGCGTTTGGGCCACATGCGGGTGACATGGCGGGGCAGGCCCTCGGGGAGCTCGGCGCGGCGCATCTCTTGCCAGGCCTGCAGGCCCTCGATGCTTTCGGTGCCGACGGAGAGCTTTACCAGATTGACATAGTTTCCCAATGCTTTCCCCTGAGATCCTTTGGAACGCTCTCACTATATGTTGGTTTTACGCGCGGCACCAGCGTGCTCCCGGAATCATTGCCCGGTTTCCTGGGGCGGGCTTTGGCCGATTTGACGCGCGCTTTGTGCCGCTCTGTCGAGCTGCGTGTTTTACACAAGATATCCACAGAGTCGTCCAGAGGTGAGGCTCTATATAGTGCTTTGAGATTTGGTGCGAGCAAGATATTGTGGTACAGTTGGTAATTATTTCTCAATGATCTGTGATTTCACCGTTGAGAGTTTCCATAAGCCTGTAGTATCGAAGCCGCCACTCATCTGCGAACATCGACCAATAGGGAATCACTATATGAGCCGCTTTGCTGCCCCCATCGCCGCACAAATTTGGGATATGAAATACCGCTTTAAACAGGCGGACGGAACGCCCATCGATGTGACCGTGGAGGACAGCTGGCGCCGGATTGCGCGTGATCTGGCCCGCGCTGAAGACAAGCCCAGTGTCTGGGAAGAGAAATTCTACGAGGCGCTGGAAGATTTCAAATATCTGCCAGCAGGCCGGATCACCGCGGGCGCAGGCACCGCGCGTCAGGTGACCCTGTTCAATTGCTTTGTCATGGGCACCGTTCCTGACAGCATGTCGGGCATTTTTGACATGCTGAAGGAGGCCGCTCTGACCATGCAGCAGGGCGGTGGCATTGGTTATGATTTCTCCACTATCCGCCCACGCGGCGCCGATGTGAAAGGCGTTGCAGCAGATGCCTCTGGGCCCTTGTCATTCATGGATGTTTGGGACGCCATGTGCCGCACCATCATGTCGGCCGGTTCGCGTCGCGGTGCGATGATGGCAACAATGCGCTGTGATCACCCGGATGTTGAGGCCTTTATTACCGCCAAATCCGACTCGGCGCGGCTGCGCATGTTCAACATGTCGGTGCTGATCTCGGATGACTTTATGGAAGCGGTCAAGGCCGATGGCTCCTGGGAGCTACAGTTTGACGGCAAGATCTATCACACCGTGCAGGCGCGTGATCTGTGGAACAAGATCATGCAGGCGACCTATGACTATGCCGAGCCCGGTGTGATCTTCATTGACCGGATCAACAAGTCCAACAACCTCAACTATATCGAGAACATCTGCGCCACAAACCCCTGCGGCGAGCAGCCCCTGCCGCCCTATGGGGCCTGCCTTCTGGGCTCGATCAACATGGCGCGTCTGGTTTCCAACCCCTTTGAGGCCAATGCGGAGCTGAACCAATCGGCGATGCAGGAGCTGGTCGCCACGGCTGTCCGGATGATGGACAACGTGGTGGATGTGTCGAAGTTCCCACTGGAGGCCCAGGCGGCTGAGGCCCAGGCCAAGCGTCGCATCGGGTTGGGTGTGACCGGGTTGGCGGATGCTTTGCTGATGCTGGGTCTGGAATATGGCTCAGACGCAGCGGCGCGTCAGACCGACCGCTGGCTGCACGCGATCGCCCGCGCCGCCTATCTGGCCTCAGTGGATCTGGCCAAGGAAAAGGGCGCGTTTCCGCTGTTTGACGCCGAGGCCTATTTGGCCTCTGGCAATATGATGAACATGGACGAGGACGTGCGCGAGGCCATTCGCGAGCACGGCATCCGCAACGCGCTGCTGACCTCGATTGCGCCCACGGGCACCATCAGCCTCTATGCGGGCAATGTCTCCTCGGGGATCGAGCCGGTCTTTGCCTATGCCTATACCCGCAAGGTTTTGCAAAAGGATGGCTCGCGTACTGAGGAAGAGGTGGTCGACTATGCGGTGCAGATGTACCGCGAGAAGTTTGGCGCCGATGCCGAGCTGCCCAGCTATTTTGTCAACGCCCAGACACTGCCACCTGCAGCACATGTGAAAATGCAGGCAGCCGCGCAGAAATGGATTGATAGCTCGATCTCTAAGACCATCAACTGCCCTGAAGACATCTCTTTTGACGATTTCAAGGATGTCTATATGCAGGCCTGGGATCAGGGTTGCAAAGGCTGCACCACCTACCGCCCCAATGATGTGACTGGATCGGTTCTGTCGGTGTCGGAAAGCTCTGAGAAGGCTCCAGGAGAAACCGCTGATGCGCCGCATGAGAGCGATAGCGCCGAAGTGGTCTATATGTCGGAGCCGCTGGACCGGCCGCAAAGCCTGGAAGGCCATACCTACAAGCTGAAATGGCCGGATTCGGAACATGCGATCTATCTGACCATCAACGACATTATCATCAGCGACCACCGGCGCCCGTTTGAGGTCTTTATCAACTCCAAGAACATGGAGCACTACGCCTGGACGCTGGCGTTAACGCGGATGATCTCGGCCGTGTTCCGTCGAGGCGGGGATGTCTCCTTTGTGGTGGAAGAGCTGAAAGCGGTCTTTGATCCGCGTGGCGGTGCCTGGGTGCAGGGCAAGTACATTCCTTCGATCCTGGCGGCCATTGGTGGCGTGATCGAGACCCATATGGTTAAGACGGGCTTTCTGGAAGGTGAGGGCATGGGGTTGAAGTCTGATCCGCAGGCCGAAGTCGTGAACTTGAATGCGCCGCGCGGTAAGGCCTGCCCCAGCTGTGGTCAATTTGACATGCAAATGATCGAGGGCTGCATGACCTGCCGCAGCTGCGGTCATTCCAAATGTGGGTAGGCTCCGCATCTGGCAATTTTTGTGAAACCATGCAATTGAGGCCCAATTGAGCTGGTTTTGGGCCCAAATACACGGGCATTGACGCCCAAGGTTTCAAAGGCCCTTGTTTTACAGGGAAATAGGCGACGCCAGCCCGATTGGGGTTGGCGTCGTTTTCTACACTGTGCCATAGGGGTTTGCTGAGTCCCTGCACGATTTTGGCAAGGCTCTCCCATGAAGGCCACAAAAGGATTGTCAGGGCGTGCCGTCTTTGAGTGCGACTGTTATGAAGGGTCTTTCGGTCAATTTTGGTAGGCGCACGAGAAGGTGGCGACTCTACTGAGCGATGCGTGGCGCTATACCGTCTCAGTTCACAATCGCAGGTTGGTCGTGAAGATTTGGCGCAGATTTACCGCTTGGCTCTTTCTTAGAGGCACTTCCATCGAAATGCCGAAGAGTTCGAACCCTGGGTTTAGCAGGTGTTTGTTTTGACCCTGACCATCAAGCTTTTCGAGTCGGCATCTGACAAAAGCCACACAGCGGCTCAGAACGATTTCCTTGTCGCACAATGTCTCCCTGGTGCCCGCAGAGGCAGCAGGTGATTGCAGAGAGTTTCTCCAACCGCTCTTCATAGGGCTCAACCCAATCGAAATACCAATGCCAGCCGATGGATATCTCGCCAACACGCGTGGTTTTGACGTCAGAGATCTGCAGGTGTCCTGGTGGCGACTTTGCAAATTTTGGATCTGCTTCGACGCTCCGCAGAAACTGATCCAGAATTATAGACCAACCAGGCCCGATAGTTGGCCGTAGACTTGCACAATTCGGACTCACAAGGTCCGGATAGTGTTCAGCGATATCGAGCTCAATGTCAGTCGGCCAGTGCGCAGAAGTTTCAGTATTGATGCGCAGACGTTCTCGATTGAAGCACCAACAACATAGGGTTTGGGTGGAGTTTTGGAGCTGTTGTAGGCGGGCTGTGTTTCCACAACATGCACAGATTGTGTTGGTCTCTGAGAGATCAGACATAGACGCCGTAATCGATTTGGGTCAGGAAACCTTCAACGGCCTTGATCCCTTCTTGGGTCGTGCAGTGCGACACGATGCTCTGTCCATCAAAGTAAGGTTGGGGCCGCATGGCAAACTCGGCAGCGAGCTCCTCGTCGTTAGTGACTTCGTTCAGAATGCGCTCCCAAACTGGCCGAGTGGCGGTGTCAGTGCAAAAGGCAGAGAATTTCTGGCAATCGAGCACATACTTTTGCACCAAGCGTGCGCTGAGATCCGTCAGCCCAGGGCCATCTCTCTCGTAGTTTGTAAGAGAGGTTCCTCCTGTTGGCTTGTTGATCATGACGTGCCCCTCACTAAATCAGACTACTCATTTGAGGCTGACTTCAAATGGGGTGATTCGTCAGTAAGATATTGATAACAAATATAAAAATGAAAATCTGTGAGGGGGTAGTTTTTGCCAAGGATAGATGCTGTCCAGTAATGGATCTTGGTGCGGATTTGCAAAGAATAGTTTGTTCCTGGAGATGTATTGAACAAGGAAAGCGCCCATTCGGAGCGCTTCTCTTTGTGAATTTGTTCGAGACTGCCACGGCCTGTTGGCTGTGAGGCGCAACCCATCTTGGTAAACGAAGCTTATTGCAGGTCTCGACCTTTTTAAAATGGTTCGGCTAAGGGGTTTCATATGGAACGAACGGCCCAAACCGGCCGTTGAGCAACCAGCTTGTGCTGCAGTGCAGCTTTCCGAAAGCTGCCGTTTCCACAGGTGGCGAGCTTTGTAGCTAGGCGAAGGTCTGGTGTTCACAACGAACCGCCAACTTCGGCCTTCTTAACCGTCACACCGCAACAAACACTAAAGCAACACTTACGACACTCATCGGGATCACTTTATCTGTGCGTCGCGAATGAGTGCTGCTAAGCGATAAAACCCGTGTGCCATTTTTGAATATGGCATCAACAGGAAAAACGAGAGAACCGATCCTAAATGCAAAGCCAGAAGCGTGGGCATCCAAGCTGTTGCACCTGCGCCATAGAGCGCCAGACCAGAGGTTGAGACAGTAAACAATAACAGAATGAAAGCCATTTCTCCGCCCCAGACACGTGGGTCTCCAAGGGCCTTGTCTCCTTTTGGTTTGAGCCATGCCAACTTGGCGGTTCCCAAGGACAGCATCAGCCCGCCGCTGATGCCTAGGATCTTGGGCAATGAGACCAACTCATAAGGGGCGGGCATGGCGAAGACATAGTGCAGGATCGTGCCTGAGGCCGTAGCCGCAAAGCACAGCAGAAATCCCCACATTGTCAATTGATGGCTGATGCTGCGCTGCCTAGTAAAGCGATCCTCATCCTCGAAATTGCAGCCTTCGCCGTGGCCACCTGAAAGGTTTTTCATTCGGGCTGCATCGGACAGAGCGGCAATTCCGGCCTTAGGCCCAAGGGGTTGCCCGCCGATAGATTTCCAAAATCGGCGCAAACTGATCCAGATGGAGAGCAAAGGAACCAGAAATGCCGGCACAAAGATTGCGACCATCATGTTGTGACTCAGAATGGCATAAAAGCCATCCCCACCCGCAGAACCAATCCAGCGCGCGGTCGCAAAAAGAAGAGCAAAGCAAATGATGACCACTATCGCGATCGCAACGCCAGACCGGTGAAACCTGCGCGCAACCCCCTGTGGCCAGGCATTGTCCTGCCAGCTTTCCTGACGCACTTCAGCCAATAACTTTGGCAGGTTCAGGGCAAACTCATGTGGTTCAGTGTATTGGCAGGCATAATAACATCCCCTGCAATTGTGGCACAGATTGGCGAGTTGTGTGATATCACCATCTGCAAAAGCCGCTTGTCTGGTGAGTGCAGGAAATACCGCGCAATAGCCTTCGCAATATCGGCAGGCGTTGCAGATTTCTATCTGTCGGCGTGCTTCGGATATAGCTTTATTTGACATAGGCAGCGGCCTCCTCTCCAGCAATGCGACCAAACACCGTGCCAATTGTCATGCCAAACCCTGCCAGATATCCCTGACCAAGAATGGACCCGGCCATCGTCTCTCCTGCAGCCCACAGGTTTGCAACTGGTCCCTCCTGCCCCTGCACTTGTGCTGTTTCATCCACTTTGAGCCCTAAATAGGTAAAAGTTACCCCGGGACGCAGCGAATAGGCGTAAAACGGCGCCTCGGCGATGGGGCGCGCCCAATTGGTTTTGGGTGGCTCCAGATCTTTGGTTGCAAGATTGTCCAGCTCGGTTGGGGTAAAGTTTCCAGCCTGACAGGACCCATTGAATTCGGTGATGGTGCTGGCCAGGGCTTCAGGTTCCAACCCAAGTTTTTTGGCAAGCTCAGGAATACTACCCGCGCAAATGGGGGGGAAGACCGATGGCATGAACAGGTCCTTGGACTTTGCGTCAATGATGGAATAGGCCACCTGTTCTTCCTGCGCCGCCACAAGGCGCCCCCAAATGGCATAGCGTTTGGGCCAGACATCTTCACCTTCGTCATAGAACCGTTTGGCATGTTTGTTGACCACCACCGAAAACGGTACACAGTCCAGCCGCGTGACAATGCCGCCGTCAAATTTGGGCGCGCGCCCGTCAATGGCCACCGCGTGACACTGGGTCGGATCGCCGATGGATTGAACCCCCTGGTCCAACAGGTCAAATAGCACGTCACCGCGGTTGTAGGGGGTGCCACGGATTAGAAAGTTTTCCGCCTCAGGACCCCAGGCCTTTACCAACCGTTCGATACTTCCCTGAAACCCACCTGCAGCCACGATCACCGCCTTGGGGGACAGGCTGTGGCTTTTGCTGTTTTCCGTGAAGTCAACGCGGGTAATCCGGTCCCCTTCTAGCACCAGATGATCAACATGAGCGTTGTAGCGCACCTTGACTCCAAGCGCCTCGGCCCTGCGGTAATAGGCATTCACCAAAGCCTTACCGCCGCCGAGAAAGAACGCATTGGTCCGGCTGAGGCTAAGCGTGCCGGACAGGGCGGGCTGAAACCTGACCCCGTTCGCCTCCATCCAGGGTTGGCTATCCTGACTGCCCCGAATGGCGATCCGGGCGAGATGCTCGTCCGTGTTGCCTTTGGTGACCAGGAGCAGATCATTGTAGTATTCTTCTTCGTCGTAATGCCCGGTCAACACCGATAGGGGGCCATCGTGCATGCAGCGGAAATTGCGGGTGTGACGCGAGTTACCGCCACGGTACTCTTTGGGAGCGGCCTCCAAAATCAACACGCGGACGCCCGCCATTGCCGCCGTGATCGCAGCACAAAGCGCAGCATTGCCACCGCCGATGATTACGACTTCACAGTCCATCTCTGTCTTACTGGTCATAGCCTGGTTGCTCTCGTTCCAAACGCCGCAACAAGGCTGGCCACACGTGACCACCGTGCGGGCCGTTTTCAGGCGCGCCCCAGGCCAAAAGTGGATCCAACGCCGCATCGGGTATCAGAATTGGGTTTTGCACCGCCCCCAATACATCCGCCTGGATCTTGCAGGACGCTTCAAGGTGATAATGGTACATGAACACCTCTGCCGCGGTCCGCCCCACCGCCAGCAGGCCGTGGTTCTGCAACAGCATAGTGTAATTCGCGCCAAGATCCGCCGCCAGTGCAGCGCCTTCGTCAGCCACCGCAGTGCTGTCCTGAAACGGGTGTGTCGCAAGGCTTCCCAGAACAAACCCCGAATGCTGCGAGATCGGCAAAAGCCCCTGCGGCATTGCTGACACTGCAACCCCTGCCCGGGTATGGCTGTGCAGGACAAAATTGACCTCAGGCCGCGCCTTCAGGACGGCAGAATGGATCTCATGACCCGCTTGGTTCAGAACTCTGCCCGGTGTGCGCATCTGACCGTCAAAGCCGATTTCACACAGTGACGAGGCGGTGATTTCGTCAAACAATTCGTCATGAGCATTCATTAAGTAGGCGTCGTCACGACCCGGAATGCGGGTCGAAATATGCGTACTCGTCAGATCCGTCCAGCCATAGAGGTGACACAAGCGATAGAGGGCCGAGAGCTGTTGACGGGCTTCCAATTCGGTTCGCGGTAGAACTGGAGCGCTCATGTTTCCTCACCCGTCTTTTTGAACAGATCCTTGCGCAGGGTCATCAGGGCTTTGGGATCGATCTTGGCCTGAATAATCGCGGTTTGATTGCTCTGAATTGCACTGGTCAATGCCGCTCCCAATGCGCCGGGGCCATCAACCCAGATGCCTTTTCCGCCACAAAGTTCAGCAAATTTGTCGTAGCGTGGTGATTGGATTTCTGCTCCTAACAGGCGACCACCATAGAACTCTTCCTGATACGCCTTTTCAGCGCCCCAAGCCTCATTATCCAGAACCACCACAACGATTGGCAGACCATGTTGTATCGCGGTCTGAATCTCGATCATTGTATAGCCGAGGGCTCCGTCACCCATGATGGCAACAACCGGGCGTTCAGGGCTTGCGGCCTTGGCGCCGATGGCTGCGGCCAGACCAAAGCCAACCAGCCCAAAGTCCAGCGGCGTGATCAATGACAGAGGTTCGTAATGGGCCAGACGATCCGCCCCCTGCAGGCAGGTATTGCCTGTATCCAGCGTGACGATGGCGTCTTGCGGCAGGGCCTCGCGCAGTTCGGCCAATGCCCGGCGCGGGTGCATTGGCAGGGTCGCTATTTGCGCTTCCTCGGAGCGCTCAACGCACAAGCCTGCCCAATCCTCACGGAAACACTGGCGCCATTCATCAGCGTCAGGTTTGAAAGCAGCTTTTGTCAGCGCCTCGGCAGTCTGCCGTGCATCGGCCTGTACGGCTATTTCCGCAGGAAAGTAGCGCCCCACAGCACTGCCATCAATATCCACATGAGCAATACGGGTGTCTGCTCCAACATAGTCGTTAGAATGGAAGGTCGAGTTGAACCCAAGCCGCGCGCCCAGCACCACCATTACATCGGCTTCTTTGGTCAGCCGAGAAGCCACACGGTTGCCGCGAGGGCCAGCCTGACCGGCGAACCAGGCGTGACCATGGCGCATGATGTCGGCGTGCCCGGTCGAAGCAACAACTGGCACTTCCAGTTTCTCGGCCAGGGCTGTCAGCGCGTCGCGGCCCTTGCCCCATTTGAACCCGCCACCGGCAAAAATCACCGGCCGTTTCGCCTGTGCCAAAAGCTCTGCAATCGCCGCGATATCATCCGGTGCAGCAGGGCCGGCACGCGCGATATTCACGGGTTGAGCATCATTGGCCGGGATCATTTCGGCAAAAAGATCACGCGGCACATGCAGAACAACCGGACCACGACGACCCGAATTGGCGAGGCGTATGGCGTCTTCGAGCATCACAGGCAGGCGCGCTGCATCACTGACCAGCACAGATTTTTTGCTGATCGGCGCAAAAAGCGCCACCTGGTCGATTTCTTGAAAGGTGTCCTTTGCGTGATCGCAGCGGCTGATTGCCCCAGCAATGACTACCATCGGAGAATAGGCAAGCTGCGCCTCGGCAACCGCCGTTACAATGTTCACCACCCCCGGTCCCGCCTGAGCGCCCAGAACAACGCCCGGTTTGCCGGTCATTCGGGCCCAAGCGTCAGCCATATGCCCCGCTGCGCGCTCATCGCGCCCACCAACATAGGCAATATCACCGCCCTTATACATGGCGTCGTATAGCTCAAGCATCGAGCCGCCCAACAAGCCAAAGACGGTGTCGATGTTATTGGCTTTCAGAACATTATAGACGGCTTCACCCCCGGTGATCAGATCAGACATCAGATTTGCCCTTCGTTGAGGTTATGAGTGTAAGGCGCTTGCGCGGGCGCCAGATAAGCGCGCCCTTGTTTTCGCCAAGGAATGGTTTTCTGGCTGGTGCAAAAGCCACCTGTTTTGCTGGTGGATACAGATCCACAGAGGGTCGTGTTTTTGCAGACATCTTTCATACATCCTGCCTTGGGCGTAGATTTTGCGGATCAAACAAGGCGTCCTCATGCACCGTCACCGGGATTTCACGGTTTAGGATCTGCACCACCAGCCCATCGCGTGGCGTGCCCTTTCTCACAAAGAGCCAGCCAAGGGATTTGCCGGTGCTGTATCCATATCCGCCCGAAGTCGTCAGACCAACGGGCGCCCCATTCAACAGCACGGGCTCTCCGCCGTGGATGTCAATCTCGCCGTCATGCAGTTCAGCATAATACAGCTGCCACCCAGGGGTGCGGTTCAAAAGCGCCTCGCGCCCGGTGAATTCCCGACCTTCCGCAACAACAAAGCGGTCCAGCCCCACATCCAATGGTCCGACATCTGTGGTCAGTTCTGCCGATGCGCGGTAGGCTTTTTCCATGCGCATGCCGTTGAATGCATAGCTGCCGAGATCGGTTAACCCATGTTTGTCACCTGCAAAGAATAGCGCGTCATATAGGTCGGCGATCCGGTCAAGGGGCGCATGCAGCTCCCAGCCCAGTTCCCCGACAAAGGATACACGCAGGGCGTAAACCGGAATTCCCGCCACCTTTATCTCTTGCCCTGACAACCAGGGAAAGGCCGCGTTTGATAGGTCGGCATTGGTCAGTTGGGATAGGATTTTACGCGAATTGGGACCAGACATTGCCAGCATCCCCCAATCACGCGAGTGGTTGATCATCTGGACATCTTCACCCTCCCGAATATGGGATTTGATCCAATCAAAATCGGGATTTGCACGGGCGATGGCAGAGCCAGTGAAATAGCGATCTTCGCCAATACGCCAGATGGTGATTTCGGTCTCAAACCGGCCTTTGGGCGTAAGCAGATGGTTCAGACTGATCCGCCCATCCCGAGCCGGGATCCTGTTTGCCGAGAGACGATCCAGCAGTTTGCCTGCATCAAGGCCGATGATTTCAAACTGTGCAAAGGCGCAAAGATCCATCACACCGGCGCCGTCGCGTGTGGCTTTTGCCTCGCGTGCGGCATTTTCGTGCCAGCTCTGATGCCCCCAACCAATTTGCTCGACCTCCCCGACCTCACCAAAATATCGGGGCCGTTCCCAGCCTGCGACCTCACCCATAACCGCGCCTTTAGCCACCAGTCGGTCATAGAGCACGTGCCGTTTCAAGGGTCGCAGGCTTTCAAATTGTTTGCCAGGACAGGGGGTGTCATGGCGGCGCATGAATTCATCTTTGGTGCGTTCCACGATATAGTTGCCAGTGGTAAAATCGCCATAACGACGCGGATCCATGGAACGCGTATTAATCTCCGTTTCGCCTTGCACCATCCAGTCAGCCAGTACCTTGCCGGCGCCTCCGCCCCAGGCCAGGCCAATGGATGACCCACAGGACAGCCAGACATTTGGTGCACCGGAGGGCCCGACCAACATTCCACCATCCGGCGTGTGAGTGATGGCCCCCCGCACAACCCGTTTGATGCCCAAGTCAGCCAGAATGGGCATTTTATCAAAAGCAGTCATCAGGAAATCGCCGATGCTGTCATAGTCCGCTTCAAACAGCTCGTTTTCGGCCTTCCACGGAGCGCCTTCAGGCATGGTCCAAACTGTTGGGCAAATATGGCCCTCGTAAATTCCGATCAACCCGGATCTTTGTTCCTGGCGGATGTAACCTCCAAATGCATTGTCGCGCATGACCGGCAATTCCGGACGGCCCACAAATTCCGGCACCGTGTCTGTAACAAGGTAATGGTGCAGGCAGGACACCGACGGTATTTTCAAGCCGAACCATTCGCCGACCTGATTGGCATATGACCCAGCGGCAATCACCACATGTTCGGCAAGGATTTCACCCTTTTCAGTCTGCAAGAGCCACATGTCACCCTTGCGACTGGCACCTGTGACCTGATTATGGCGCTCAATCTTGGCCCCTCGCGCACGCGATGCGGCAGCCAGGGCCATGGTGACTGAGCTGGGGTCAATGTGCCCATCTTCAAAGGTCTGGACAGCTGCTTTGACGTCGTCGACTTTGTAAAATGGATTACCTTTGGCGACCTCTTCAGGTCCAACAAGCTCCATCGGCAAATCCAACAGGCGCCCAACACCCATGATGGACTTCATCCAATCCACTTCGTCATCCGTCGTTGCGATGCGGAACCCGCCGACCTCATGCCAGCCAATGCTTTGGCCGGTTTCTGTTTCGATCCGCTTATATAGCTCCAGTGAGGTCTTGTTGATCCATCCCGATACCCGGCTGCCCACCGCATGGGCGATCTGCCCTGCAGCATGCCATGTCGACCCGGAGGTCAGCTCAGCTTTTTCAAACAAAATCGTGTCGGTCCAGCCGTTCTCAGCCAATTGCAACTGAGCTGCGACCCCCATGATGCCACCGCCAATGATGGCGACCTGTGTCGTTCTGGTCATGTCCGGTTCCTGAATGCAGTTTTGGCAGGTTTGAGAGAGGCTTTGGCGGCGTAACGCGCACAGGCAATTTCCACCTCAAACCCATCGACGATGTCGTTGCAGGCCAGTTCGTCCAGTGGAGCCTCCACCATGGCCAATGCAACTGAGCGATTGAAAAGATAGCTCCACGCAGAGGAGGTGATCTGCCCAACCACTCTGCCATTCCGCCAAATTGGCTCATCGTGGATCGGGATTGCGTCCGGATCATCGAAAAGCATCGAAACGATGCGCCGTTTAGGCGGTGTATTACGCAAGGCGCTGAGCGCCTCATTGCCGGTGAAATCACTGTTCCAGCCTAAGAACGCCTCGGTTCCGGCCTCATACGGGGTGACACCAGGGGACATTTCATGGCCCCAAGCGCGAAACCCGCTTTCGATCCGCAAACTGCCGCTGGCGGTTAGTCCTGCATGGGCGGCCCCGGCCGCTACCAAGGCCTCATATGCGGCCATGGCCATATCGGCAGGAAAATAGAGCTCAAAACCATCTTCCCCGGTGTAACTCAGCCGTCCGGCCCAGCCCCGCGCCAGTCCAACCTCGACCGGAGCAAACTGGAACCGGTTAAGATCGGGCAGTGTGTCGCTGGATGCTTTTTGCAGAACCGCGCGTGCCTGCGCCCCGGCAAGGCCCATAATGGCGTAGCCCGAGGTTACATCGGTAAGCTCAACTTGAAAGTCTGCTTTGGCTGACCTCAACCGTATCAAATCGCGGGTAACTTCGCCTGCGCCGACAATCAGCATATATGTCTCAGCGCCGTGGCGTTGAACGGTGATGTCAGACTCAATCCCGCCCCGCATGTTTAAGATCTGACTGTACACAATCCGACCTGGCGCCACCTTCATTTCGGCGGCGCAGACCCGGTTTAGAAAATCCGTTGCATCCGGTCCCTGCACCATGATTTTACCAAAGGCCGACTGGTCCAGAATGGCAGCGCCACTGCGGCAGGCCTCGACCTCACGCCCAACCTGTTCACGCCATGGTGGCTCCCCAAATGTCAGCGGAGCGTCAACGGTATCGGCTGCATAATACTCAGGCCTTTCCCAGCCACCTCTGGTCAGGAACTTTGCCCCTGCTGCAGAGGTTCCTGAATGGATCGGGCTGCGGCGCTGGCCGCGGGCTGTGTGCATGCTCAGCCCCGGATAGGCAATGTCATAGTGCCGCCCCAGCACCTCGGGGATACGGGCTTCAAGCGCACCAAGCACATTCATTTCGGGGCCAAAACGACGAATGTCAGCCTCGTTCAACTCCATAGTCGGCTCACCCGCGATGATCCATTGGGCCATCGCCATACCAGCGCCCCCCGCAAGAGCGATGCCGGTGGAATTCATGCCCCCCATGAGGAATAAACCCGGCACTTCGGGGCTTTCGCCCATCATGAACTGACTGTCCAATGTGAAGCTCTCAGGCCCGTTCAGCAGCATCCGAACCTCGGCCTTTTCCAACGCCGGAATGCGGTGGAGCGCGTTCTCCATCATTGGCATGAAATGGTCCCAATCTTCGCCCAGCAGATCAAAGCTGAAATCGGCAGGGAGCTTTTCCATCGGAAGGCCTTTTGCATGCGGCTCAAAACAACCGACCAAAAGCCCCTCGACATCATCGCGGGCATAGAGGAACGCGTCCTGGTCGTTCAGCGTTGGCAGGTGTACCCCTTTGCCCAGGGCCTGCACTTCGGGCACAGGTTTTGTCAGCATGTAGAAATGCTCGCAGGCGTAAAGCGGCATGTTTGCGTCCGCCATTTGCGCAACTTCGCGCGACCATAACCCGCAGGCAATCACCACTTCGTCGGCCTCTATCACATGGTCGCCAACTTCAACGCCGCTGATACGGTAGCCCTTTTTCTGCAGCCCGGTAACGCGGGTCTCTTCAAAGAACTGCACCCCACGCGCACGCGCGCCCTTGGACAGCGCCAAAGCTACATCCGAGGGATTTACCCGGCCGTCGACCGGCGAATGTACTGCTCCGATGACATCATCCGTTCGCAACAATGGCCAGAGTTCCTCGACCTGTTTGCGGTCGACAATTTCGGCCTCTAGCCCAAAGGCACGACCCAGCGACACCTGACGTTTCAAAGTCGTCAGCCGGTCCTCATTGGTGGCAATCGACAGGCTGCCGGTTTGGGTCCAGCCAGTGCCTTGTCCGGTCTCAACTTCCAGTTCTTTATAGAGATCGATGGAATAGTTGATCAGCTTGGTTAGCGTGGCTGATGGGCGCAGGCGGCGCACCAGGCCAGCCGCATGCCAGGTGGTGCCAGAGGTCAGTTTAGAGCGTTCCAGGACCACGATATCTTTGCGGCCTTCGCGCGCCAGATGATAGGCGATGGAACATCCAATGACACCGCCACCAATGATCACGGTGCGGGCATTTTGCGGCAGGGAATTCATGTGATCACTCCATCAGCGGTCAGTTTCCCAAGGACATCATCAAAGATATCAAGGGCTTCATCAATTAGATCAGGCGTATGGGCGCAAGAGGTCACACAAGACGTGAAGGACATGAAGTCGACGCCACCTTCCAACAGGCCATGACGCAATCCATTGACCAACGCGGGCGAGACTGTACGGATTTCTGCCGCACTCAGGCCCTCAATGGATGTGCCCCCGAAATAGAGGTGACATGTTGAGCTGTCTCCGTAGGCTACAGCAGCCATATTTCGGCGGGCAAAACAGGCGTTGATGCCGTCGCGCAGCCGCGCGGCCATCGCATCTGCCTGGCGCTGCACATCACCGGTTGATAGCAGTTTCATCGCGGCAATCGCACCTGCTGCGACCAGCGGGGCCGCGTTAAACGTGCCCTTGTGGCTGACAGGCGGAGCCAACCCGTCTCGGGGTTTGCTCGGGTCAAGCAAGTCCATAATGTCGCGCCGCCCACAGATTGCTCCACCGGGCAAGCCACCCGTTGCAACCTTGGCCAGTGTTGTGATGTCCGGCGTGACGCCATCCAGTGCCTGTCGCCCGCCAGGAGACCAGCGAAATCCGGTGATCACCTCGTCAAAGATCAACACCTTTTCCTGTTCATCCGCCAGGTCACGAATGCCTTGCAGAAATCCATTGGGCAATGGAACAGATCCATAGTTGGCCCCTGACGCTTCTACAAAAATCGTGCCGATGGCTGCGTCTTGTTCCAACAAGGTTCGGATCGCGCCCAGTTCAGGCGGTGCCACCACCGTCAAATCTGCGATCGCCGTCGGAACTCCCAAAGAGGGCGGCGTGTTTGCACCGGGCTTGGCCCCCTTTAGCAACATGTCGTGCCAGCCATGAAAGTGCCCATCAATGCGCAGCACCTTATCTTTGCCGGAATAGGCACGACCAAGGCGCAGTGCCAGCATGGTGCTTTCAGTTCCCGACCCGGTAAATCGCACCAGATCAGCCGATGGAAACAGCTTGGAAATCCATTCTGCCCATTCAATTTCCAACGCGTGGCAGTCGCCAGTATAGGGCGTTTTGGTCAGCTGCTCAGCCACCGCCTGCATCACTTCCGGGCAGGAGTTGCCAAGTATCTGACTGGCCGCACCGAGTTTGAAATCGATGTAGCGCCTGCCTTCAACATCCCATTTCTCGGCGCCAAGTGCGCGGTCGATATAGATGGGATAGGGCGCGCGATAACGTAGCTCGTGACTGACACCACCGGGCATCACCTGTTTGGCGCGCTGCGCGAGGGAGTGGTTGGTGATCATGACGCGTCCCGGTGATTTATGATGATTGATTTGGCAGCTGAATAGGCGGCCAACCCAGCCAGTCCTTTTTCGCGACCGATGCCGCTTTCTTTGACACCGCCAAAAGGCACGGTATCGCCGCCCTGCAAAAAGCCATTGATGAAGACCTGGCCCGCCTCGACTTTGCGGGCAAATTGCATCGCATGGGTGATGTCGGCCGTGTAAACCCCCGCCACCAGGCCAAAGGCAGTGCCATTAGCCAGGTCCAATGCCTGTTCGACAGTGTCACAGATCTGGGTAATCAGAACCGGGCCAAAGACTTCTTGCTGCGCAATTTCTGAGTGAGCCGGGACATTTGTGAAAACGGTTGGCGCATAAAATGCCCCCTGCGTTAGCCCATCCGGACAGGCGCGGTGGCCACCTACTGCACACGTCAGCCCCTCGGACTTGGCGCGGTCGACAAACCCCTCGACCCGAGCCAGATGTTGCGCTGAAATCAGTGGACCCAGATCCGGGTTGTCCAGCGGATGCCCAATGGTCAAAGCCTCGGCTTTTGCGACCACCTTTTTCACCAAAGCATCGTGGATCGAGCGCGCGCAGATCAGCCGTGCACCTGCGGCGCAAACCTGCCCCGCATTAAAGAAAATCCCCCGTACGACCCCATCTGCTGCGGCATCCAGATCAGCATCAGCCAGAACAACCACCGGGGATTTCCCTCCCAATTCCAGGGTGGTCCCGGCAATGGGTTTTGAGGCTGACTGCATTATCTTGCGGCCCGTCGCGGTTGATCCAGTAAAGGTCACATGCGCGACGGTGTTGTCGCTGGCGAGCGCCTCTCCGATCTCGCCGGGGCCACATATCACGTTGAACGCGCCCCTCGGCAATCCAGCTTCAAGCCCCAACTGGGCCAACATGATCGCGGAGAGAGGCGTGCTTTCAGAAGGCTTCGCCACCATGGTCGCACCAACTGCAAGTGCAGGACCGGCGCCGCGCGCAAGGGTGGAAACCGGATAGTTCCAGGGTAAGATATGGGCCGTAACCCCGATGGGCTCCAAGACCGTCAATGCCGTCTGATCGGGCCCCAGCGGGATTGTTTCGCCCTGCAGCTTGTCGCAGCAGCCAGCGTAAAACCGAAAATAATCCGCCGCACGCTGCACATCGCGTTTTGCCTGACCTATTGGTTTGCCAACATTGAGTGCCTCGACAGAGGCCAGCTCTCCGGCTTTCGCCTCGATCAACCCCGCAAGCCGGAATAGCACCCGCGCACGGATCGCAGGCGCGGTATCTGACCAAACCGGCAAGGCGTGTCCGGCGCTGGAAACCGCCTGCGCGACTTGAGACCTATCGGCGTCGGCAAGTTCTACGATTACCTGATAGGTGGCAGGATCACGAAGTGTCCGAACCTTTCCAGCACCTGTTTGCCCCACACCATCAATGAAATTATGCGGGAGCTCTGCCAGGTGCTGCGGATAATCGGGATGGGTTTGCATCAGTTTCTGCCGATCTGTTCGCGGCTCAGATGAATGCGAAACCTCTCGCGCAGTTCCTGGTCTTTCTCTTCCGAAATATGACCGGGATAATGGGTTGCCAGCAACTCGCGCGCCTTGTCTTTGGCGACATCTCCGATTGGGCGTGAACCCTCAGCTTCCCATTCCCGAGGTGTCTGCCGATCACCTAGATGCGGGTAGAAATAGTCAGATTTCATCCGGTTGAATGTATGGCGATGCCCGAGGTAATGCCCTTCACCGCGACAGACTTCGGCAATGACCTCGGCCCCGATGTTTTCAACGTTAACCTCGACGCCGCGCACGGTGCGCAGGATGTTGCCCAGCATATCATTGTCCACGACATAGGCCTCAAGCGAGACCCCCAACAGGCTGGCCTGCATCCCACAGGCCTGTGTAATCAGGTTTGATCCGGCATGGGCCGCAGAAGAAACAGCGAGGTTCTTTTCGCTGCCATATTGCGCATCAAGCGTTTTTGAATCAGTGATCCCGGCAATCGAAGTGGTCGGCAGATCGTAGTACCGGCCCATCTGTGCCGCCGCCGCCATCAAGATCGCCTGTTCGCCGCCGCCAGCACACATAGACCCAGTCCGCAGGTCAGCCACCAAGGGTTTGGGGCCAAAAATAGCCGCTACATTCGGATCAACCAGGCGCGCGAACACCAACCCAGCAAGCGTCTCTGCAACCGCTTGCACAAGTGATCCTGCAATCGTCGCCGGGCTGGTTGCGCCCGCCTGGCCTGCTGAAATCAGCTGCACAGGGAACCCGGCTAGAACCGCGGCCTCCAGCGTATCCAAGGCCTCTTCCGCAAAACGCATCGGCGGCACCACGTGGCACACCATTACAGTTAGAAACGGGCGCGCGCGAAACGCTGCTTCACTGCCAGCCAGCGCGTAGCAGAGCTCTGCCAGCTGCGCCAAATTTTCAGGCTCCGAGACTGAAACCGACACATGTTTGGACGTTCCCATAAGGCAGGCATAGGCGGTGTTCAGGTCCATCTCAGCGACATTTTCTATGTCGCGGGCCACAATCGAGCGGCTGAAATGGTGAATGTTCTCCATGGCATCACAGATCCGTGCTGCATCGTAGAGATCCTGCACTGTGCCATCGCGGTAGTGACCATCCGTGAGATCAAATACACCCGGTGCCCCACCACCAGAACTCATGTGAACACGGCTGCCAGAGAGGTTCAGATCGTTGGCCTTATCCTGCCCATAGAGCACAACATCGCGTCGCGCCTGCGCGATCGTTCTGAGCACCAGATCACGTGGAAACAACAGCCTTTTGTCACCTGTGTAGGTCCCGCCTTCTGCGCAGACCAGGTCAATCATCGATGCCGAAGCTTGTGATAAACCAAGCGTTTCCAGCAATGTCAGCACCGCCTCGTCGACGGTTTTGATGTCTGCGTCACTCAAAGGCCGGAAACCGCCCCCGTTCAGCCCCCCCCAAACGGGTGGCGTCTCATCAACTGGGTTTGCATTGCTTTCAAGTCGCGCCTCTCGGCCTCTTCGACCCGTTCTGCCCGCCATGATCCACTCCAAACACAATTTCCTCATCTGTATTGCTACGCAGGCCCCCCAATCGCGGCAAAAACATATTTCTCTTGCGCATGATGAGTATTTCTCATCTATAATGCGGCATGACCGCCCTGCCCTCACTTCCTTCCCTTCGCGCTTTTGAAGCTGCTGCTCGACTGGGCAGTTTTCAGGAGGCCGCAGAAGAGCTCAGTGTTTCCCCAACGGCCATCAGTCACCATATTCGGGGGCTGGAGGCGCAATTGGGAGAAAAACTGTTCTTGCGACGCGTGCGACAGGTGCACCTGACGGATGAAGGCGAGCGTCTGGCACATGGCGTAAGCAAGGCATTCAGAATTCTGGAATCATCCGTAAGTTCCATTGCCAGCCAGCGTCGGAAAACCAAGGTCCGGATCGCAATGGGGCCGAGCTTTGCCACGCGCTGGGTACTGCCAAGGTTCAACGAATTCTGTGAACAATTCCCCAAGGTAGATCTGGAACTGGTTCAGACCCCGCTACTCGTCTCTCCGCAAAACGTGGATGCTGATATCTTCATTACCTGGGGAGACGGCATTTTTCCTGGGATGAAATCAGAACCGCTGGTCAATATTAAAACCGTCCCGGTGGCGAGTCCCTCACTGATCAAACGGTTGGGGCACCCCAAAAATCCATCAGATCTGCTGCATTATCCGCTGATCCACCAGCGTGATACACTTGGTTGGAACGCCTGGTTTGAAACCGCAGCAGTGCAGTCGAAAACGCCTCTTTCTGGTCCAATTATCGAAGATACAAATGTTGTTTTGCAGGCCGCAATTGCAGGACAGGGTATCGTGATGGGGTGGATTCCACTTATCGACGAAGAATTGAAAAACGGGGCACTCGTTCAGTTATTTGATGCAGCCTTGAGCGAACATCGTGCATATTATCTGGTTAGAAGAGAAGCTGGTCCACGTGAGAATGAAGTCAATTCAATTTGCAGATGGATAGCCGAGCAATCCGCAGATCAATTACTTAAATTGGCAGCAAGATAGAGCTTCGCCTCACAGAGGTTGAAACAGCCGTTGTAGCTTTAGATGAACAAAGACTTCGACCATTTCGGTTGTGTCTTTCCGTCTAAGAATGGCTGTTTTTTGACTATGGTTTGATCCATGCACATGCGGCAAAGGTCCGCTTCCCGCCCTTGGTGTTTGAACTCAGGTCAATGCTGCACCTGGAATGAATGTCTAAGAAGGGCTGCGAGTAGTCTTTAAAGGCGTGGCACTCTGTTCAAGTGCTTCCAGATATTGTGAACGTTTTCCCCATCACGTTCTTATGTGAAACCCACCCGAATTCGAAATTTACCATGCGTGAGAAAATCACCGTCTGTAAAGCCGGAAGTCTCCAAATTTATGCGGACCTGTGTTATTTTGATTTCTGGCCAGTCTTGTTCAGAGACAGTTTTTTAAGGAAGCGGAAGTTTACTGCACATGTAAGTGCTCAGGTTGCAATCTCCGCAAATCAGACACATCAAGGATGGATCATGCCGCCTTTCATCCCCATCAGCAGCTATTGCTTCTATATCTCATCCAACCCCCGCGGCTGCCCGAATTCATCCAGCGCGACAAAGACAAAATCTGCGTCGGTTACTTTCTGAGAGTCATTGTCAAACCTTGAGCGCGACCAGACATCGACGTGGATCCGCATTGATGAACGTCCAGCTGCACATAGCGAGGCGTAAATAGTCACTTCGTCCCCGACCTTGACGGGGCGCAGAAACTGCATGGCTTCAACCGCAACAGTAGCACCCCGGCCTTGAGACGCACGCGCAGCCAAATTTCCCGCGGCAAGATCCATCTGCGACATCAACCAACCGCCGAAAACATCGCCGGCTGGATTGGTATCTGCGGGCATTGCAATCGTTCGGATGACCAACACGCCATCGTCTTGTTGCCGCCCGTGTTTACAGCGTTCTCTTAAGCGCGCGAGCCTGTCGTCTGGTGTGTTGTTCATGCCGTGCCTACCTTTCCGGTTTCAACGCCCTTCGCCCTCGCTGAAAGCACAATAGCCGTGGTAATCGCAAGGGCGCCAGCGATGTTGGGGGCCCAGGCAAGTGGCCAAAAAACTCCAACGCCACCAGCAACAAACAGCGGCACGGTGAACCAACTTATTGGCCCCTCTGCATACCACTGGATCAAAGCATAAGTCGCATAGATACCAAAGAGCGAGAAAAACCCGATCTGAAGCACCTGGGTTGGGTCACCGGAGACCAACGGAGAATAGGCAAAAAGAAGCGGAACGACATAGAGACCCTTGGCGATCTTCCAACTTTCAAACCCGGTCGCCATGGGGCGAGAGCCCGCAATGCCAGCAGCGGCAAAGGCCGCAAGACAAACTGGGGGCGTCACGTTGGAATCCTGGCTGAGCCAGAAGATGATCAAGTGAGCTGTCAGCAGGAAGGTCAGTTGCAATGCGGGATCAACCAGGACAGGGCGAATGGTCACTGCAACCTCAAACGGGACGGCGGACATCAGCTCCCAAGCTTCGGCCTTGCTCATGCCTTCTGCAACCTGAGCCACCAAAGGATGCTCAACGAGAAAGAACAAACCCGCCTTGGCCGGATCCGAAATGCCAGTGACCAATTGTTCGACGATAAGGCCATCGGCCATGATTCCTGCAAGTGCTGGTGCGGTTAGAATGGCGAGAATGATGTAGGCAGCTGTCACCGGCAGCCCCATGCCCAAAACCAACGAGGCCAGCGCGACCAGAGCAATGGCCAGCGCCATCGATCCTTGGGACCACTGCGCAATCATCAACGAAAACCCGTTGCCGACGCCACTTGTCACAATCGCGTTGTTCATGATCCCGATCGCAGTCAGTAAAATCGCAGTCATGACCGCAGACCGAATACCACTGGTCAGCGCTTCAGAAATCTTCGCGGCGCCCATGTCGACAGGCTGGAACAACCCTTTCGCGGCAATCCGCGACAGGATGTTTGTGACCCAGGAGGTCACGATCACAGCGGCAATCGCCCAACATGCCGCATATGCGGGTGTCACCCCCGCCAACAGCATCCAGATCATCACGGTCAGAGGGATCACAAAGACCAGACCACCAGACAGTAGTTTGCCCTTGTCGACGGTCAGGTCCATTTCGGCGCCAACGTCGTATTTGACGGCTTCGATGCGTACGATGAAGGCAACGGAAAGAAAATAGAGAATGGCTGGGACAACAGACACCGCGACAATCGTGCCGTAAGGGATGGAGGTATAGCTGGCCATAACGAAAGCGCCTGCGCCCATGATTGGGGGCATCAACTGTCCACCTGTTGAAGCTGCAGCCTCAACACCGGCAGCAAATTTCGGGCGAAACCCATTGGCTTTCATCAAGGGGATCGTGATGACGCCAGTAGAGGCTGTGTTGGCGATGGCAGAGCCTGAGATTGTACCAGTCAGGGCGGATGAGATCACGGCCACAAACGCCGCGCCCCCCTTGATCCGACCCGCGACAACTTTGGACAGTTCTATAACAAAGTTGCTGGCACCCGAGACGACCAGAAACCCGCCAAAAATCATGAACAAAGTGATGTTGGCGACGGATATTTGCGCGAGAATGCCAAACATTCCTTCATCGTTGTAAAGGGTGCGAAACAACACGTCATCCACCGGAAGACTCGCCGCGCGAAAGACGCCGGGCATCATCGTCCCCAAAAACAAAATATAGCTGAGCGCGAGGATTATCAGAATTGGAATGACCCATCCAGCGACACGGCGCGAGAGGTCAATACAGGCGAAGATTAACAGCAGGCCAGCGGCCCAATCTACAACGGTGAATTGCCACCCCTGTCCGGTCACGGCAAGGGAGCGTTCGTACAAACCGGATTGAGCGTAGGCTACCCAAAGGGCTGCCCCAGCCACAGCAAACCCGTAGAGAATGTCCACAACCCATGCCCAGGTTTCATTCGAGCGCTTGCCCCAAGGGCTTATCGTGACGGAGGCAATGAAGGCAAAACCTGCGAAGTGAATTGCGTTCTGCCACAGGCCCGACTCGGTAAGGTAAACGTTCGTCAGGATATGCCAAAGTGCAAATGTGAGCGCAAAGATAAGGACAAATTGGCGCGGCCCCCATCTGCCTTGTGGCATATCCAGCAGATTGTCACGTGGTGACGGCATAAAATCTATATCTTGGGTCATCTCAAAGTCCCCTCCCGGACGCTGAATGAAAAAGGGCCGTCGGTGTTTTGGCGGCCCCCGATCAGTTTTTTTCTGCGTTATTTTGCGATCAGGTTTTCCGGAATAGTTAGACCCATTTCGGTGTAATAGCGTGCCGCGCCAGGGTGCAGAGGCGCTGGCAAGCCAGCCATTGCCTTTTCAAGCGCCATCGCCTTTGTGGCAGGGTGGATCGACTGCAGGAATGGCAGGTTTTCAAACATCGTTTTGGTCAATAGGTAAACGTGCTCCTCGTCGACGGTTGCGTTCACCGCAAGGAAGTTTGGTTGCGCAATCGTATGCACATCCTTGTCCTGACCGGGATAGGTGCCAGCAGCAATAGTATAAGGCACCCAAAGGTTGCGACCTCCATCCATGGCAGCAGCTTCTTCGGCTGTAACATCGAGGATCGTGAACTTGCCTTCATTCGACGCCATCAGTTTGGTGATCGCACCTGTAGGCGGACCAGAAGGGATGCCAGCCGCAAAGGCTTGGCCGTTTGCCAGTGCGTCAGCTGTTGGGCCGTATCCAGCAGATACAAGCGTGAAATTTTCCAGTGCCAGATCTAGGCCAGACAACAGCACCTTGTTTGACCCCATGGTGCCGGAGTTCTCTTTGCCCATACCTACGGACATGCCTGCAAGCGCCTTGAGGTCAGAAACTGTGCCGTTTGTGATTTTGTCGGCAGGTACTACAAACTGCTCAACGTTTTGCCAAAGCATCGTGACGGAGCGAAGATTATCCTGAGGCTCGCTGACTGGTCCTGTCCCCGTGACCGCGTAAGAACCATAGAGCCCCTGCAAGATGGCAAAATCGGCAGTGCCTGCCGATAGGGCCTGAACATTTGCGCCAGACCCGGCTGAGTTGACAGCGGTCAGCGAAAAATTCTGCTTTGGAAGTAGTTTTATTTTCGACAATGTGGAGATGGCTGTGCCAACAGGGTGGTATGTCCCGCCTGTAGACGCCGTGTTCAACACATAGTTGGCATCATCAGCATAGGCGCTACCAGATGCAGCAATACCTGCGCTCATAACGAGCGCTTTCAATATTTTCATCAGTTTTCCTCCCAAGGAATTCAGTTCGTAATTTGAACTGCTCCCTTCATGGAGAAAACCTGCGCCTCGATGTATGAAGTATTCCGCGCATCTGAGAAAAAGTGCCTGCGGATTTCTGCAGGCCACGTTCAACTCCTCAGAAGAGCTTCCTTATCGAGGCCTAGTTTCACGATCTTTTCATTCAGCGTCCGTCGCGCAATACCCAGCAAGGCAGCGACATCATCCATCCGGCCATCTTCGTCTTTGATCGCGCGACCTATCAACTCCCGCTCGAATGCGGCCACGGCCTCGCGCAAGGTTTCGGGAACAGATGCTTGAGACGTCTGAAGCGCAATTGCGCGACGTACAGACCCACCTCCACGCTTTTCAGCCAAGACCCGGCGCTCTGCTACATTTTGCAACTCACGCACATTGCCAGGCCAATTATAGGACATCAGGGCTGCAATATCATCAGGCGTGAGTTCAGGTGTTGGCAGCTCATAAAGTTGGCTAAGCCGGGCCATATAATGCCTGAACAACAGCAACACGTCTTCACCTCGATCAGACAGAGCTGGCAGCGAAATTACAAGTGTGTTCAAGCGAAATAGCAGATCCTCACGGAACTCCGAACCCTCTGTATCTGACACAATGTCTGTATTGGCAGCACTGATGACCCTTAGGTCTACAGAGTGCATCTCAACCTCTCCAGCACGTTGATATTGTTTTGTTTCAATGGCCCGTAGCAGTTTTGATTGTGAGTTGAACGGCATAGAACCTAGTTCATCCAGAAACAGTGTGCCGCCATTTGCACTACTCAATAAGCCGTTAGGGTTAGAGGCGGTTCCAAACACAGTTTCCTCAAAACGTTCCGGCGGGATGGACGCGCAATTGACCGCGACAAAAGGCGCCGAGGGCGCTGCGCCCAAATCATGTAACGCTTGCGCTACAAGTTCTTTTCCTGTTCCGGTTTCCCCAAGAATTAACACGTTTGCCTTGCTGGCTGCAAAGTCAAAGATCATGTCTCTGACCATGACGATCTGTGGATCATTTCCGATCAAAATGCGCTCAAGATCCGTCAGTTCGGCCAAGCGATCTTTGAGTTTCGCGGCGTCATCCATCAGCTGCTTCATCCGCACAGCGTTTTTCAGTATTCCGAGCAGACGGCGCGGTTCGAACGGTTTTTCGACAAAACTGTAAGCCCCCGCCTGCAACGATTCCACCGCCATAGGAATATCACCATGTGCCGTGATCATGATCACTGGAATCCTGCAGATGTCGCGTACCTTGGCTTGAAACTCCAAACCGTCCATTCTAGGCATCTGAACATCGCTTATTATGGCATCAGGCTTTCCAGTCTGGATCGCTTTCAGCCCTTCGGGACCGTCCTGTGCCAACAGAGCCTCATACCCCGCAGTTTCTAACAGGTGCGCGAGCGAGACGCGCAGCTCCCGATCATCGTCCACAACGAGAATTCGAGCCTTGTTCATCTCGGATCTCCATTCAGCAAAAGCGGAAGTTTGACAATAAATTCGGCCCCCGTGGCAGAGTTGCCGAGGGTCAATTCACCGTCATGATTTTTGATAATCTCGGCCGTAATTGCCAACCCAAGCCCCATCCCGACACCGGAGGGTTTGGTGCTAAAAAAGGGCTCCTGGAGATCCGCAAGACCGAGTCCTTCGAGGCCAGGTCCGTTGTCCGAAACTCGCAGCTCAGCATGAGTGTCGTCCGATGTCATTTGGACGATGATTTTGGGGTTGGGCGCACGTTCGACAGCATGAAGTGCGTTTGTCAGCAAGTTGGTCAACGCCTGTTCCAAAAGCAGCTTGTTCGCCTGCAACTCTACGGTTGCCAACTGGGGGGTAAAACGAAACTCAACGCTAGCAGCCTTAAAATCGGCATCCAGAGTATTTGAGACCTCGGCAATAACTTCAGCCAGATTAACGCGTGTTTTGTCCCCAGTCCGCCCTCGGGCAAAGTACCTAAACTGCCTCGTTATTGCTTCCATGCGCTCAACCAGCTTGTTCAAGCTTTGGAGAGTGCTTGGAGAGGTGATCTCCCCCCCGATCTCTGCCGCTGCCAAGTGATTTCGGAAGGCACTGATGGGTTGCCCCAACTCGTGAGTCACGGAGGCGGCGAGTTGTCCAAGTGCGGACAATTTTGCACTGCGTGCAAGCTCAGCCTGTGCCTTTTTGAGCTTTCGGTTTGTGTCTATGAGCGCGACGCGTTGTTGTTCTGATGAGGCATAGGCCAAAGCGATGCGTCGCGAGCGAAGAAAGGTCGCAAACCCCACGAGCAAGGCGATTGCACTTCCAAACAATCCCGTCATTGCAAGCGTTTGACGAATTAGAACAGCTTCGGGTTGTAAGTAGTGTACGGACCACCCCCGCCAATTCGCTTGCCCGACGGCCGCAATATACCTGGTTCCCTCGCCCACAACCCTTCCGTTTTTCATGTTAGTCCAGTCTAGAGGTGCGAGCGGTTCGGTTCCGAACTGCCTGCTTTCCAAAATCGCCTGCCTTACGTCGGGTGTAAGCTCACCAATCGGGCGATACAGCCAATCCGGATTAGAGGCCAAAACAACGATATTGTCTTCGTTTACGGCAATGACGGTATCAGTGGCGCTCACCCAAGAGCGCTGCAGTTCGCTAACGTCCAGCTTTATAGCGATGACACCTTTTTGTGTTCCAGATGCATATGTCACGGGTTCAGCGACAAAATACCCGGGTCGCCCGGAGGTGGCCCCAATGGCAAAGTAGTCGCTTCTCTGACCGGTAAGCGCTTCTTTGAAATAGGGTCTAAACCCGTAGTTCTGACCAAGAAAGCTATTTTGCAGGCCTGCGTTAGATGCCGCCAGCACCAAACCAGACGCATCCATCAAATAGATGGCTTCCAGCTTTGCCTGCTGTGCAAGCTGATCGAGGCGGGTGTTGATGCCTGGGTCGATGTCAATAGGATTCAGCGTGTTCGAATACCTCGGATCGCGCGCTAGCACGAAGGGGAGGTGCTGGTGCTGCTGAAGTGCTTCATTCAGCGAGCGCAAATAGAGCTCCATCCGGTTTGAGGCTGCTAAGGATTCAGCCTGTTCAAAATAGCGGTATGCTCCGAAAGCCACAGCCAATGTTGCAATGATGACCGTTGCAATTAGCATACCCAAGACGCTTTTGCGCATACGGCTTTTTTGGCCAACAATATCGGTCTCTTGCATCACTCGCTCCCCTGTTGACCACTGTGGTACGGAGTGATGCGAGATGTAAATGGTGCGCAAAGGCAGCGAGATGGCGCGCCTGCGGATTTCCGCAGGGCATAAATTCAGTGACAGTCAAATACAGTTGTCAGTAGAAATTACTACAAACGGGCAGTTCTATATCATTAGCGAATGCCAAAGCTGACTTTGGGCACATTGAATCGGACGGCAAAAAAGTCCGCAGTGCAGCTCTCTGGTCAACAAGAATGCTGTACAATGTGTCCAACGGCTGCTTTGCGGAAGCTGCAACGCGGCGATTACACATCTTGCCAACGGCCGCTTGGGGCCGTGAGCAACGATACTCGCGCAGTTTCTATGAGCGTATCATGGGGGTCCGAAAGTTTGGGTGTCGCTATTATGGGGTTTTCCGAACTCAGGTAAATCTTTTGAAATGTTGTGATTTCACAACTTTCAAGTCACGGCTCCCGGGTTGTTTCATTTTAACCTTAGGGCAGTACAAATCGAAAACTCCTTACTTTACTTAAAGGTGTGCGACCTGGAGAGACGGAAGGCACGGCACTTTGCAGGAATGCTAATTTGCTCAGTTTGAGATGTCGCTTCTAGACTTTTCAAACTTTCGTCGACTTCTGCGGATCACTGTAAATCTCATGCCAGTTTTCGCGTCACAGGTCGACTTGAGAGGCGAAATCTAGAAAGACCGGGCAAGAGATCGCCTCTGAACGAGACCGCATGAATCCTTGCGGCTGGTTCCATCAATTTTGTGCAACAAAGCCCTGTTGGAGGGCAGAAAGCTGATGCGGCGCAGCATGGTTGATGTGCCGGAGCCGCTGCCTCCAATGATCGCCACCACACCGCCTTACCGGGCGGTGAACGAAGCGCACTTTAGAACTTCCAGGCTGCCTAACCGTTCATGGAAGTCTTCGATGCGCTCGGCATCTCTGTTCAGTATCGTCTTTAGGGCTGCGGTATCTGTTTTGATGCTGGTACCTGTTGGCATGGCTGGACGTTCTTGGGGATTGGGCTAATAAGGTGTAATCGCCGTAATTGCGCAGGTAGGTAATCATAGTGAGCCGTTGTGGGGGGGGGCTGGGATGAGCGACGAACGCAGAAAATTTACGCGTGAAACTGCGCAGCAGCGCAAACTTGCCCTGATCGAGGCGACTCTGGAGCTGGTGGCGGAAAAAGGTGTGCAGGGGGCTACCGTGCGCGGCATAGCGGATCGGGCTGAGGTGACGCAGGGGCTGATAAGGCACTATTTTTCTTCAAAGGAAGACCTGATCACAGCGGCCTATGAATATCATATGACGCAGATGATAGACCTGACCTATGCCCCCGTGGCGGCGGTCAAAGGTTCGGCGCGCGATCAGCTGCGCGTTTTTGTACAGTCTTCCGTGATGCCACCCGTAGTGGATCCACGCTCGATCGCGCTTTGGGCTGGGTTTCTCAATAAGGTGCAGCATGATGCGCGGATGAAAGAGACCCATGCAAAAACCTATGTCCAATTTCGTGACCAGCTCCAGGAGTTGATACAGGCTGCTCTGGAGGAGGCTGGTATCACTGCTGCGCCGGACCGCCTGTATCGATTGGCCACCGCCTGCAATGCCCTGATTGATGGGTTGTGGATGGAAGGCGGCGCCCTGCCAGAGGCCTTTGCCCCCGGGGAGCTGTCGCAGATTGGTCTGAATTCCGTTGGGGCGATCATCGGGGTGTCGCTGGAACCCTAGGGGGCCAACAGGGCAGGGCGGCCCATTTCTGGTCTCTGCTGTAATCGAGACGTTGCAAAACGGGCAAGTTTTTTGACGCTCGCCTTTGACAATTGTGGCAGGTGCTCTTTGCGGATCAAACAGAGTTTTTTGCGGGGTCGCTGCTTTAAAGCGAAGATTTTATGGGGCCGAATTTTGTCCCTCTCACGAACTGCGGCAAGACTGTGGCGCAGGTTAGGCAGCGGGGTTTGTCATATCCCAAAGCTGTGGCCCTCTTGCACTAGCTGAGCGATCCGCGCGGATGTTAACGCGGTGTTAACCACGTCGCACGGAGGGCCAATCAGGATCCTGTCAGGTGGAGACGCGAGGCACAAAGAGCAGGATCTATTTGATGTATCGACAACTAGTGGCGATGGCCTTCTCCCTTTTCCTGCCCTTCCAAGCGAGTGCTGAATCGCCTGCGCCAGAGGGCGTTCGTCATAAGATTGGTTATGGTTTGATGTTTACCAACGATCTGTTGGGAGACGGCAAAGACCGCTGGCGCACCGGGTCGCTGACCTCGTCGCGGATCTATGGCCGAGACTGGCAGGGCCAGGCGCCCGCGGGCTTTGGGGAGCTGTTGGAGCTGCGGATCCAGGGGCAGATCATTGCGCCTGCCGACCTGGTTGCTCCGGACCCGACGGATCGCCCCTGGGCCGGTGCCTTGACGGTGGAGCTGAACAGCCACATGCAGCGGCGCGGAACCGAGATATCCTTGGGCGCGGGGCTGGCCATACTGGGCCCCCAGACCCAGTTGGATGAGATGCAGGGCTGGCTTCATGATCTGGCCGGTGCGCCGCAGCCCTCGGCCGCGGTGTTGAACGGGCAGGTCGCCAATAGGGTCCGGCCCCTGATTTCAGCGGAAGTTGGCCGTGAATTTGCCTTGTCTGACCGCGCAGCCCTGCGTCCTTTTGTTGAAGCACGCGCCGGGGATGAAACCTATCTTCGTGCTGGGGTAGATTTCACTTATGGACAGTTGTCGCAAGGATTGTTGGCGCGCGATAGCGTCTCTGGCCAGCGCTACCGCACCATGATGGGGGAGGCCACAGGCCTGACCCTGACGGCAGGAGCAGATATCGCCTATGTCTCAAACTCGGTGTTTTTGCCTGATGCAGCTGGGTATTCCCTGGAGAACAACCGTCACCGGGCCCGTTTGGGCCTGCGCTGGCAGGGGCAAAACCTCTCTGCCTTTTATGGGCTGTCCTATCTGGGCAAGGAGTTTTCCAGCCAAAGCGAAGGCCAGTTGACCGGCGCCTTGCAGGTGCAATTGAGGTTTTGAAAACACACCCCGCATCAGGGCCAGGGCCTGGGGTGACTTTGCTCTTTATCTGAACGATCTGCTTTGTTAAGTTTTAGTTAATAAAAAATATAAGAGCAGGCACACAGGCAGATGAAAACGGGCTTTCAGGGCACGTTCGTCATTTCTTGGTCGCAAACAGAAGTAGATGGCCTTTTGGCCGCACCGGTCGAGTCTATCGATGTCGGGGCCGCGTGGTCGTGGCAAGGTGAAGCAGTGCGGGTTGATGGCCCGGCTGAACTGTTGCGTTTGGGTATGGCGAATGGAGAAACGGATCTGAGGCGTCGCGCGGCGCGCTCGGTACGCAGGTTGGTTGGGGCTGCGGTGCAGAACCGAACAGATCTGCGCGATGTTACGGTCGAAGATCCGCTTCTGGATAAGAGTTTTGTGGTGACCAATGGTGTTCAAAGCTACACCGTCACCCTGATTGAGGTCAGCGATAGCGCGCGGCCTCTTTTGATGTTTGTAAATGAAATTCCGCCCAGGGGCATGGACCTATGGGTGGTGCATCACTCACTGGGCAGCATTGGCTGCCCGGTGGACACGATGCCAGGGCAGCCGGGCAGTGGGGTGATTTGCTTTACGCCGGGAACCCAGATTGCCACCCCCAGTGGACCCCGCCGGATCGAGGATCTGCGCGAAGGTGACAAGGTGCAAACCCGCGATAGCGGGGCGCAAGAGATCCAGTGGATTGGGGCGCGTCGGATCAGCGGTGCGCGGCTCTTTGTGGTACCCAAGCTACGCCCGATCCGTATTCGCGCCGGTGCCTTGGGCATTGATCGGCCAGAAAAAGAACTGCTGGTCTCGCCAGAACATCGCATGTTGCTGCGCGGACGGCAGGTGCAGGCGCTGTTCAACACTGATGAAGTGCTGGTGGCCGCGCGAGATCTGATCAATGGTCATACAATTGCGGCGGATAGCTCGGTAAGAGAAGTGACCTATATTCACTTGCTTCTTGGGGCGCATCAGGTGCTTTGGGCCAATGGGGTGGAAAGCGAGAGCTTTCATCCGGCCAGTGCCTCGATGTCGGCACTGGATACGCAGGACCGCATTCGACTGGCTGGCTTGTTGCCGCAGGTCGAACGCGACCCGATGAGCTATGGCGCCTATGCACGGCGCAATCTCAGCAGCTCTGAGGCGGCGATTTTGATGCATGAGGCTGCCTAAGTTCGACGGGTTTCAAAAATCCCACCCAAACCAAAGGAAGCAGTGTTGACTCTGCTCCCTTTGCGCCTATAAGCGCCACTTCATTGGTGTTGGTGGGCCCCGCAAGGGGATTCCTGTCATAGGCGCGGACCAGACGGTCCAATCCTAAGAGGACAACGCCCTTCATAGTAGCCTGCACCGGCTACGGCTTAAACGAAGGAGAACAGCCGTGACTAAACGTACGTCTGCCAAGTATAAAATTGACCGCCGCATGGGCGAAAACATCTGGGGCCGTCCTAAGTCCCCAGTTAATCGTCGTGAATATGGTCCCGGCCAGCACGGTCAGCGCCGTAAGGGCAAGCTGTCCGATTTTGGTATTCAGCTGCGCGCCAAGCAGAAGCTGAAGGGCTACTACGGCGATATCACCGAGAAGCAATTCCGTCGCATCTACGCCGAAGCTGAGCGTGTAAAAGGCGATACTGGTGAAAACCTGATCGGCCTGCTGGAGCGCCGCCTGGACGCAGTTATCTACCGCGCCAAGTTTGTTCCTACCGTTTTTGCTGCACGTCAGTTCGTCAACCACGGCCACGTCACCGTCAACGGCAAGCGCGTCAACATCGCGTCATACCGTGTCAAAGAAGGCGATGTCATCGCAGTGCGTGACAAGTCCAAGCAACTGGCAGTTCTGCTGGAAGCTGTTGCCCTGGCCGAGCGTGATGTTCCTGACTACATCGAAGCTGACCACTCCAAAATGACCGCCACATTCGTGCGCGCCCCTGGCCTGGCCGATGTGCCTTACCCAGTTGTTATGGAACCAAACCTGGTCGTGGAATTCTACGCCAAAAACTAATCCTGACGCCCCTTTGGGCTGTTGGAGAAAAGGGCTGCCCTTGGGCGGCCCTTTTTGCATTTCTGGTTTGGGTCTCGCGGTTGCCTGTGATTTTTCACCAAATTGCGACAGATCAGAGCGCTCGCCTTCAGGGTGATGCTAGGCTTGTGATGAGCCTAAAACGGAAAAGCGGTTGTCTTTTGCAGGAAATCGTCGCTACCGTGGGAAAAATTGGCTGGGCCAAGTAGAAGCCTGGCAAAACGGGAGTGTGAAATGAAACGTCTTTTGACCGGTACAATTGCCGCCATTGTTGTTGCCTGCGCGACGGCGCTCAGCGCGGCGCCTTTGAAACTGCAACCCGCCAATCCGCAGCCTTCTGGCCTGAAACCGGGGCTGGCGGTGCGCTATGCCTATCCGGTGGATGTCAAAAATCTAGTTGATGCCTCTTCAGCCTTGAAGATCAAGTCCGAACGTGGCCGCCCCTTGTCTGGGTTGGACTACCGCGACACCAATGAGGGGGATATGACCCTGACCTCCAATAGAGCAGAGCATGTGGTGGCTGGGATCAAGGGCTATGTGCATTTTGCCAAACCGGGGATTCATAACATTGATTTTCTAACCAACGATGGGCTGCGGGCCAGAATTGGCGGGCAGGTGGTTGGACGTTTCGATGGTCGTCAGGCCTGCGACACCACCATCATGAGCGAGGTAGAGGTGCCTTCGGCGGGTTGGTATAAGGTTGATATCCTGTATTTCCAACGTCTTGGCACCGCCTGTTTGCACATGCGCATGGGGCCAGAGGGCAAGCGCCCCCGTTGGATGCCAAACAAGGCCTTTGGCCACTGAGGCGGGGGCACCTACCACAAACATAGGGTAGACTGGTGCTATCCAGCTCGGTGGATCTGGATAGCAAAACTTTCTTCGGGCTGCGGCGGGGCGTAGTGTTTGCAGATCTGTATGAACTGCGCCCGGCTGGGCTGAAACGGATGCTCCCTGCACGCATTGCGATCCAGTAGACGTTGCCAGCAGGTTTCCTCATCCACCTCCAGAAGATGCAGCAGAACCTCGGCCCCCGCCTGGGCGGCGCATTCGCGCATCCAGCGCCGGTTCTCGATGGTGTTTGCATGGTAGTCCAGCACCACAGAGAGCCCAGCTTTCAACAGCTGCGAAATATGCGGTGTCATCACCTCACGCAGCTTGGCGGAAAACTTCACATAGTCCTGCACAGTTTGCATTTGCGTGCCGTAGAGCGCCGAGAGCCAGTCATCCTCACTGATGCAGACAATGTGAGCAGGCTCTGACAGTCTGGCGGCCAGGGTGGATTTCCCTGCTGCAATCCTACCGCAGATCACATGCAGTTTGGGCTTGGAAGAGGTCATGGCTGTGGTGTCCTGATCTGGGTTCACAGTGGCAATGGGCGGGCCTCGGCGATGGTTTCCATCGCGAAATAGGAGGTCACGCTGTCTAATTCAACGCCGCTGATCAACCGCTGATAGACCCGGTCATAGCTGCCCATATCCTGGGTGACGACCTTTAGCTGATAATCGTAGTCGCCGCCAATGCGGTGGAAATCCACCACCTCGGGGATGGTTAGCACATGGCGGCGAAAGGTGTCGAGCCACTCCGCCGAGTGATGCCGGGTACGCAGCATCACAAAGACCACCAGATCCAGCCCCAGCTGGGCGCGGTCCAGGCGCATTGTGGCACCTTGCAGGATCTTCTTGTCATTCAACGCCTTCAATCGTCGCCAACAGGCGTTCTGCGAAAGGCCAACCACATCTGCCAGCTCACGTTGCGACAGGCTGGCATCCCGTTGCAGGGCACGTAGGAGGTTCAAGTCAATGTGATCTACAGAATTGGTCATTTAACGATCATATGACACAGAATTAGGTGAAATCAATCAGTCATTGGGGGTGAATATGGGCATCTGACATAGGAGTATCGGTGAAACGATCAATCGGAGACGCGCGCATGACCCTGGAAGCATTCAAAAAAGACCTAGCCCTGGCGGCAACCGACGGCAGCCTTGCAAGCGGCGTCATTGGCGATGGAGTCATGATCCCTGGGCCCGCTGGCGATGTACCACTGGTCTATGCGGACTATGTGGCTTCGGGTCGCGCCTTGCGGCAGGTCGAAGAGTTCATCACTTCCCAGGTCCTGCCGTTCTATGCCAATTCGCATACCGAAGCGTCCTTTTGCGGCTCCTATGTCACCCGGTTGCGCCGCGCTGCACGGGCTGAGATCGCACGGGTGACCCATTGCGGGCCAGAGGATGCGGTGGTCTTTGCCGGATCGGGGGCCACGGCTGGGCTCAATCGGTTGGTCAGCCTGTTTGGGGTGAATGAGGCCTTCAATCCGGTGGTCTTTATCGGCCCTTATGAGCATCACTCCAACATTCTGCCCTGGCGGGAGAGCAAGGCCAAGGTGGTCGAGATCCCGGAAGCGGCTGAAGGAGGTGTCGATCTGGCAGCCTTGCAGAGTGCGCTACACGACCACGCCAGCTGTGATTTGATCATTGGCAGTTTCTCGGCGGCCTCAAACGTGACCGGGATTGTCACCGATCCCGACCCCATCAGCCGCATGATGCATGCCGCAGGCGGGTTGGTGATCTGGGACTATGCGGGCGGCGGACCCTATCTGCCGATCTCGATGGCAGGCGAACATGGCGCCCATAAGGATGCCGTTGTGGTCTCGCCGCATAAATTCCCCGGCGGGCCAGGGGCATCCGGGGTTTTGCTGGTCAATACGGGTGCAGTCCAGCGTCGCTGCCCTTCTTGGCCGGGAGGCGGGACAGTCAGCTTTGTCTCGCCCTGGGGGCATGAATACAGCGAGGATCTGGCAGCCCGCGAAGAAGCGGGAACCCCGAATGTGATCGGGGATATCCGCGCCGCGCTGACCTTTTTGGTGAAAGAGGCCGTGGGCGAGGCGCAAATCGCCGCCAAGGAGGCCCGGTTTGCCGCAATGGCGCGCGCGGGTTGGGCGGTTAATCCGCAGCTCACGTTGCTCGGTCACGAGAGCGCACATCGCCTGCCGATTTTCTCTTTCACGGTCAAAGGCATCTCGGGGGAAGCTGTGCACCAGCAATTGTTTACCCGCATGCTGAGCGACCACTACGGCATTCAGGCCCGGGGCGGTTGCGCCTGTGCCGGCCCCTATGCGCACCGTTTGCTGGGCATTGAACGCGACGAGTCGGAAGCCCTGTTCGCGGCGCTCGAATCCGGCAAGGAATTGCAGAAACCTGGCTGGGTCAGGCTCAACTTCTCCTACCTGATGGAGGAAGAGATGGTGCAGTATATCATCGACAGCGTGAATGATCTGACACAGCGGGCCGAAGAGCTGGCAGAGACCTATCTGGCAGATCCCAAAACCGCGCGCTTTCAATCCCGCGCCGCATGAAGGGGAAAAGCAAAGGCGAAACCCCCATGACAGATTAAAAATCCTGTGGCAGGCTGACTGAGTTGTTTATTTTTTTACTCGGAGCCCTGTTATGGCACTCAATTTGTCGGCCCCTGTGGGGGATAAAAACCGTATTACCAAACCTGACGCCAAGTCTGGCGAGGGGAAGTTCAAACCGGTCAAAAACGCAGGCGCTGATGTGGAGCTGGTGCGGTTGATGCTCAAGGCCAATGGCTTTGGCAAAATCGCCATTTCGCAAAAATGCGACGCGGGGCTGATCAAGGATATCCGCAGTTTTCAAAAGAATGCCCTTGGGTTCAAGAAACCCGATGGCATCGTCGATCCCGGCATGCGCACCTGGAAGGCGGGGCTGGCCAAGCTGCAGGCGATGATCGCAAATGACCAAAAGGTCTCGGTTTATGAGGTCAAGGAAGAGGGCAAGACCAAGCAGGTTGAGATGCGCGAGTTTGAGGCCGGAGAAAAGGCGCTCAAACATGAGATCCTGTCCAAAGCCAATATGATGCTGGGGCAGGCGGAATGCTGGGTGGATTTTTGCAATGACGTGGAAAAAACCCGTCAGGCCGAAGACGGCATGATGATGGCGATTGCCGAATTCACCATGTCGACCCTGAACGAAAACACCGACCCGCCCTGGACACCCATCTTGAACGCCCGCTCCGAGGCCAGTAGTCTCAAGTCTCTGGTAAGCCGGTCCAAACCAGATTGGGCCAAGGTGCAAAAGCAGGACGCCAAGGCCACGCGGGTCTATAACACTGGCCAAAAGGCCTTTGACAAATTTATCAAGGCCCGCATTGGCACTGCCAGCAAAGCGGTCTTTACCCTGGAAATCGTACGCGAGACCTCCTTTACGGTGATCGAAGTCTATGCAACCGCGCGCCTGGTTGCGACCAAGGGCATGAACCCTGTCAAAGCCCACGCCATTGCGGCAGCGGGCACCGAGGCGATGAAATCCAGCGCCGGGCAGTTTGGCGAATATCTGGCGGGCAACAAGGTCACTTGGGAAGGGGCGGCCAAGAAGGTGGCGCTGGACACGATGTTTGCCGGGGCTGCAGGGGCTGCAGGCGGTAAACTGAGCGGCACCTTTCTGAAAGGCATTGCCACCAAGGTGGCGGCCCAATTGCCCTCAAAGATGTTCCAAACCTTCTCACAAAAATCGCTGATCCTGTTTATGGAAAAGGTTTTCACCACCGGTGTCGGTGCCGAGATGGTCAAAAATGCCGCCAAAGAAGCGATCATGCTGTTCAAGCCTCTGGTGGAAAAGGGGCGCGCCCCCAATCAGAAAGAATTCACAGACGCGGTGGTCAAGGTGCTCTCGGGGGGCATTATGTCTTCTGGGCCGATGAAGGCGGTGTCTGGGTTTGGCTCCAGCTACCTGGCCAAGTCCCAGGGGTTCCTGGCGCAAAAACTGATCCCGCGGGTGATGGATCCGGTCTGGAAGGGGGATCTGGTGGCAAAATACGGCGCCGATGCGGTAGAAGAGTTTGCCAAAAAACACGGTCCCGCGATCTATGCGGAGGTGGCGGGTGCTTTGCAGGATAAGGTCTTTGTGGCCTTTGCCAATAAGGCTCTGGAAGGCTCTGATGGTTCGCAGTCCGCCAAGGTTTTGCAAAAGACCATGGAGGAGGCCATGCGCAAGGATGCAAAATTGCGCAAAGATCTCACCGCCATGGTGGAGAAAAAGGCCGAGGCCAAGCTGAAGAAACTGCAAAAGGCCAAGTGATCAGCCCGGGATGGCAACGCGGTTCAGGCGGGGTGGTTTTGCAATTTCGACCCATACCGCCCGTTCCTGTGGCAATTGCGCAGGCGCAGTAATCTTGCCGCTTTCCCATTGGCTTGGGCCTCGCTATTACGAGGGGGAACCAAGGAGCCCGAAGTATGACCCAGATCACGCCGCAGCCCGGTATTATGGATATCGCTCTCTATCAGGGCGGCGCGGCCCATGTGGCGGGGGTGAGCAACACCGTCAAGCTCTCCTCCAATGAAAACCCACTGGGGCCAAGCCCGCTTGCGATTACAGCCATGCAAGAGGCGGCGGCCAAGATGCATCGCTATCCCAGCTCGGACCATCTAGCTCTGCGCGGGGCGATTGGCGAGGTTGAGGGGCTACCCCCGGAGCAGATCATCTGTGGTGCGGGCAGCGATGAGATCATAGCCTTCCTGTGCCAGTGTTTTGCAGGTCCGGGGGATGAGGTGCTCTATACCGAGCACGGCTTTGCCATGTATCGCATCAGCGCGCTGGCGGCAGGTGCCACCCCGGTGGAAGTGACCGAGCGCGAGCGCGTTACCGATGTGGACGCCCTGCTGGCGGGCTGCACCGAGCGCACCAAACTGGTGTTCATTGCCAATCCCAACAACCCCACTGGCACGATGATTTCTGCCGCTGAAGTGGCCCGTCTGGCCGATGGGTTGCCCGCAGGCGCGCTCTTGGTTCTGGACGGAGCCTATGCGGAATATGTCGAAGGCTTTGACGCCGGCGCTGAGATCATACGGGCGCGGGACAATGTTTTTATGACCCGGACCTTCTCCAAGATCTACGGATTGGGCGGGGCGCGGATTGGCTGGGGCTATGGGCCTGCGGCAATTGTTGATGTGCTGAACCGGGTGCGGGGGCCCTTCAACGTCTCCTCAACAGCGCTGGCCGGGGCCGAGGCCGCGGTACGCGATCGCGCCTATATCGATCATTGCCGGGCAGAGAACGCCAAATGGCGCAGCTGGCTGGCCGCCGCCCTGGCAGAGCTGGGCGTGGCCTCGGATACCTCCTGCACCAATTTCATTCTGGCGCGTTTTGCCACTCAGGCCGAGGCCGAGGCCTGTGACAGCTATCTGCAGACCCAGGGGCTGATTGTGCGCCGGGTGGCCGGCTATAACCTGCCAACTGCCCTGCGCATCACCATCGGCGATGAAGCGGCCTGCCACCGGCTGATCGCGGCCATTTCAGAATTCAAGTCACAGCAGGTCCCCGTATGAGCACTGTCATCTACAATCGCGTTGCCCTTATTGGCCTTGGCCTGATTGCCTCCTCGATGTTCTGGGCGATGAAGCGCGCAGGTCTTGCAGGCGAAGTCACCGGCTATGCCCGCAGTGCCGAGACCCGCGATACCGCGCGCCGCATTGGTCTGTGTGATCGGATCTGCGACAGCGCGGCTGAGGCGGCTGAGGGGGCCGACTTGGTGGTGCTCTGCGTGCCAGTTGGCGCCATGGGTCCGGTGATGTCAGAGATTGGCCCGGTGTTGAAACCCGGCGCAACCGTCTCGGATGTGGGCTCGGTCAAGGCCCATGTGATCGAGGCCGTGGCACCACATATTCCCGAGGGCGTGCATTTTGTTCCGGCGCACCCCCTGGCGGGCACCGAACACTCCGGTCCCGAGGCGGGCTTTGCCGAGTTGTTTGACAACCGTTGGAGCCTGCTGGTGCCGGTTGAGGGCAGCGACCGGGCGGTGGTTGACCAGCTGCGCGCCCTCTGGGAGGGCATGGGCGCCAATGTTGATGAAATGGACGCCGACCACCATGATTTGGTGCTGGCCGTCACCAGCCATGCGCCGCACCTGATTGCCTATACAATGGTGGGTGTGGCGGATGACCTGCGCCGGGTCACCGACAGCGAAGTGATCAAATACTCGGCGGCGGGTTTTCGGGATTTCACCCGTATTGCGGCCTCGGATCCAACCATGTGGCGCGATGTGTTTTTGACCAACAAGGAGGCAACGCTGGAAATTCTTGGGCGCTTCACTGAGGAGCTATTTGCGCTGCAGCGGGCGATCCGTACTGGTGACGGGGATCATTTGCATGATTACTTTACGCGCACCCGTGCCATCCGTCGCGGCATTATTGAGGCGGGGCAGGACACGGCCGCCCCCGACTTTGGCCGGGCTCATAAATCATGATCGGGCTGGGGCGCATCAGATCGGGCGTTTTGGTGGTCTTGGCTGCAGGAGTGTTGTCCGTCACGGGGATAGCCCCGCTGAATGCCTCAGCGCCTGAGGTCTCCCTGCGGCCGATAGATCGCGCCAGCTCCAGGGCTGTGACCAGTACGGCTACCTTGCCGCAGTCGTCGGGTGGTGCCTTGGCTGATCTTGAACAAATTGGTTTGGTCACGCCGGACGGCCTGCGCCCTGTTGTACGACCCGTTTCAGCGCAGATTTTGGCGGCAGCTGCCTTGCCTGTTGATCTGGTGCCCAGTGTTTTGGATCAGTCCCTGGTGCCCTTTGTGCGCCCCGACACCGTTGTCGAGCAGGCCTTGTTCAAGCGCCGCCGCCAGCGCAAAGGCTCGGTCTGTGGCGATATTGAAATCCAAGGCAAGGCCATCGGCGCAGTCGAGGCGGCAATGCCAGGCTGTGGTGCCAGCGATGCAGTACGAGTGACCTCTGTTGCAGGGGTCACGCTCAGCCAGGGTTCCGTGATGACCTGCGAGATGGCCGAGGCGTTGAAAAACTGGGTATCCAAGGATGTTGAGACGGCCTTTGGTCGCCGCAACAAGGTTGTCAGCCTGCGCGTCGCGGCGCATTACGCCTGCCGCACCCGTAACAATCGCCCCGGGGGGCGGATCTCGGAACATGGGCGCGGCAAGGCCATCGATATCTCGGGTTTCAAGCTGGAGGATGGCACTCTGGTGACGGTGCTTGAAGGCTGGACCTCGCGTGAAACTCGCAAACCCATGAGACGGATCTGGAAGGCGGCCTGCGGCCCCTTTGGCACCGTGCTGGGACCTGAGGCAGATCGCTATCATCGCGATCACTTTCATGTGGATGTGGCCCGCCATCGCGGCGGCCCTTATTGCCGCTAGGCAACCTGCGGGGCTGGAACGCTCCGGTATTTGGTTTTTGTAACCTTGGTTCTAGGTGCGACCGCGCCGCGCATTTTGCGCGGCGCCAGGCCCAACTGAGGCGTGGCATTCGGCAGGAATGCCCAGATCAGGCGGGAGCCCCCCCCCTGCGTTGTTGCTCCAGACGAAGCTTTTGACGGTGCTTACTTTAGCGCAGAACCAGCAGCGGTGCGGTGCCGATCGGCAGTGGGCCGACCCACATCTGGCCCTCATGAAAGCGCAGAGTTGTATCTATCTTTGCCGTGCGGCCTGATCCGGTTGAAAACAGCATCAGTATTTTTTCCACCGCACCGCGGCTACTTGGCGGCAGCAGGCTCAGCCGCTCCCCCATGTCCAGAATGGCGCGCCAGTTTTCCGCCTGCAGCGCCAGCTCCCCACTCAGGCGTCCCTTTTCGTCAACCTGTAGTGTGCCCGCGGCCCTAAATAGCATATCCCCCCAACGGGCCTTGGCCAGACCCAGGTGGATTTGGCGGATTTGCGGCCGCCGTAATTCGATGGCGCGTCGATCCCAGGGGGTGTCAAATGTCACGTCAGCCTGCAGCCCCAGAGCGTCAAAACCCGACGGGAAATCATCGTTTAGCAGGCCATACCCACTTCTCATCAGGGCACTGGGAGAAAACTGCTGTGCCTCGGCCTTCAGGTGATACTGTTCTGGCGGCGTCATTTGCCGCATCGCCAGCACAAGATCCTTCGCCTGCCAGAGTGGTCCGTCGCGGTCGCTGATCTGCCAGGCCCGGCTGGTCAGTGAGAGTTGCTCCAGCTCCAACGCCAGCCCAGGGGCCAGGTGGAGCTCTGCGCGCATCTCTTCAGCGATCAGGCTGCGGCTCTGGTCAAAGAAGGAAAACCGCTGCGGAGTGGCAGGGAACCGCAGGCTCTGGGCGCCGGGCCAGAGTGCCGGGCTGTCAAACGTGATCCAATCTGCGCTCCATGCGACGCCGGTGCCGGGATCGGCTAGCAGCGGCTGCTCAAGCCGGGTTCTATGGCGGGACGGAAAGCCACCGGTGGAAATCGGACCATAAGCGACCTGCCAGCCCTGGCGTTGTTGCTCGCCAAACCAGGCCTCTAAGCCGCTGCGCAGCCCCCAGGCCGCCAGCCCCCAATACAATACCCATACCGCAGCCCCAAGGCTGAGCCATTTCAGCAGTCGCATTCTGCAAAGACCCTCTTTTTTTAGCCTGCATTTTGCTGTTTATAGACGGCGGATAAAAAGGGCCATAGATCATGACAATGTGGGTTTTCGGATATGGATCGCTGCTGTGGAACCCTGGGTTTCCGGTTGCGCGTCGTGAGGTTGCAACTTTGCAGGGCTATGCCCGCTCCTTTTGCATGTCCTCGATCCATCACCGGGGCAGCGAGGAAGCACCTGGCCTGGTGCTGGCGCTGGATGAGATTGCTGGATCACAATGCCAGGGCTTGGCCCTGTCGGTTGCCAGTGGCGAAGAAGAAAAAACCCTGGCCTATCTGCGCGAGCGCGAGTTGATTTCATCCGCCTATCTGGAGCGCGATCTCATGGTCGCCCTGCACACCGGCGAAGAGGTCGAGGCGGTAACCTATGTGATCGACCCGCATCATGAACAATATTGCGGTGGCATGGCGCTGGAGAAACAGGCGCAGATCATCGCCACAGCGGTGGGCGGACGTGGTCCCAATACCGAATATCTCTACAATACCGCCGAACATCTGAGCGAGATTGGCCTGGGCGACGCCGAACTGGAGTGGCTGATGATGCGGGTGCGGCAAATAACGGCATAAAGCCTTGGTGCTTTTGCCTCTTTCCCTTAAGCTCCGGTGACAAATACGCCAAAGAACTGACAGGATCGCACCGCATATGGCCCATACAGACCGCAAGACGCGGCCGCAGTTTTCGCAACCGGTCCGGCAAATCATCCTGATGTTGATCGCGCTTGGCCTGGCGGGCTTTGGTATCTTTGTCGCCCTGCCCAAGGTGCTGCCGGTGTTTCAGGCCAATCCCTGGCTGAACGGATTTATCGTCATTGTCTTTGTGATCGGTGTCCTGGCCTGTTTCTGGCAGGTCTTCCAGTTGATCGTCTCTGTGCGCTGGATTGAAAGCTTTGCCTCTGGCGGCAGCCGCGGCGAGAAAAGCGCGCCTTCGCTTCTGGCCCCCCTGGCGGCGCTGCTGCGCTCACGGGCGGCACGGATGCAATTGGGGTCTTCGTCGACACGGTCGATCCTGGATTCAGTGGCGCAACGGGTGGATGAAGAGCGTGAAATCACCCGCTATATCGTCAACTTACTGATTTTTCTGGGTCTTTTGGGGACCTTCTATGGGCTGGCAACAACTGTGCCCGCAGTTGTGGATACCATTCGCAGCCTCGCACCACAGGAGGGCGAAGAAAGCATTGCAGTGTTTAATCGCCTGATGACCGGGCTTGAGGCACAGCTGGGCGGCATGGGGGTTGCCTTTGCCTCCTCGCTGTTAGGCTTGGCGGGATCATTGATCGTCGGTCTGTTGGAGCTTTTTGCGGGTCACGGCCAGAACCGGTTCTACCGCGAATTGGAAGAATGGCTTTCCTCCTTCACGCGGGTAAGCTTTTCCTCTGGTGAAGAGGGCAGCGGTACTGGCGAGACTGGGGTTGTCTCCGAAGTGCTGGACACTATGGCGGAACAGATGGATGCGCTGCAGGCGATGTTTGCGCAGAATGCCTCCAGCCGTGCCGAGGTTGATAACAAGCTGTCGCAATTGGTGGATGCGATTACCGATATGAATGCCCGGCAGGACCAGGCCACCAGCATTTCCAACGCGCTGGATCGCGTCGCGGTGGGGCAGGAGACCCTCACCGAAATCATGCGCGCCCATGGTGATGTTGGCATGGATGCCGAAAGCCGTATGCGGTTGCGCTCCATCGACGTTCAGATGCTGCGCATCCTGGAAGAGATTTCTGCCGGTCGCCAGGAGAGCCTGGCGGAGCTGCGCAAGGATATCGACCTCATGGTAAAGGCCTTTGCGGTGCCGCGTGGCCGCGGACGTCAAGCGCCTGAGCCTGCGCAACACCCTGAGGCCCCCGGGTCCAACTTTTTGCAGGGCGAGGAGTAGACCTTGGCCCTGTCGCGGCGCAGCGGGCAACGTTTCCAGAACTCGATCTGGCCGGGCTTTGTCGATGCCATGACTGGCCTTCTTTTGGTTCTGATGTTCCTGTTGACCATCTTTATGGTGGTGCAGTTTGTGCTGCGCGAAACCATCACCGGCCAGGAAAGCCAGCTGGATGAGCTGTCCTCCGAGGTGCAGGCCCTGGCCAATGCACTGGGGCTGGAGGAGCGCGACAATAGCCGCCTTAATGCGCGACTTGGCGCGCTCAGCTCAACGCTTTCCACCACGCAAAGCGATCTGGCTCAGGCGCAGAATGCATTGGACCAGCAGCGGGCCGTGATTGCTGGTCTGACAGCTGAGCGCGATCAGCAACAGGCTGCCTTGGTACAGGCGCAAAGCCAGATCACTGCCTTTGAGGCACAGGTTGCGGCCTTCATTGCCGGGCGCGATGCTGCCCAGGCTCAGATTGCAGAGTTGACCAGCACCAAAGACGCGCTGGAGGCTGAACGCACCTCGCTGATCAGCGAGGCTGAGGCGATGAACCTGGCGCTGGCGCAGGCCCGCGAGGAAATAGATCTGGGCGTTGAAAACGCCCGACTCGCCGCTGCCAAACGCGAAGCGCTGGAGGCGCTGATTGCGGATCTCGAAGCGGAGGGGGATCTGCGGGCTGGTGAGCTGGCAGAGTTGAACGCCCAGCTGAGCGCCGAGGAAGAAGCACGTTTGGTTGAGGCCGCCGCCGCCGAGGCGCTGCGGGCGCGGCTGGAAACAGCGGATGCAGAACTCACCGCGATGACACTGTCACTGGAACGACAAAGGCAAGAGGCCGAGGACACGCTGACGCTTTTGGCGGCGGCGGAGCTGGCCAGGGAACGGTTGAACACAGATCTGGAGCAAGCCCTGGCAACGCTGGAGGCGGCCAAGGCCCAAACGCTGCAACGGGATGAATTGGCTGAGCGCCTGACCCGGGTATTGGCGCAGATGCAGGTCTCGCAATCTGCCGCTGAAGGCCGTGTTGCGGCGCTGGAGATTGAGCTGAACCGGCTGCGCGCAGACAGCACCTCGACGCAGGACCGCCTCAACAGTGAGCTGGAGGGCGCCCGTCGTCTGGCGGCAGAGAACAAGGCGGCACTGGAGGCAGAGCTGGCGCGGCAACGGGCCGCCAATGTCGAAACCGAGACACAATATCAAAGCGAGCTGGCGAGGCTGCAGACGCAGCAGGCCGAATCCGTTTTGCAGCTGGAGCAACAGTTGGCAGCGCAGCGTGCTGAGGCGGATGAGGCCCAGCGTCGGATCGAAACCCAGCTGTCCCGTTTGCAGGCCGATGCCGCCTCGGTGATGTCCGGGTTAGAGGCGGAACTGTTGCAGGCCCAAAATGAATTGGCAGCGGCAAGCAGTGCTGCCAGCTCCACCGCTGAGGAACGCGCCTCGGTCGAGCTGCGCCTGTTGGAAGCGCTGGACGCTTTGGAGATGGCTCAGGCAGCGGCCAGCGATCAGGTGATCTTGCAGCAACGGCTTCTGGCGGCCCTGAACGCACAGCAAGAGGCTGAAAGCGGCGCAGAAATCGACCGTAGCCTAGCGCAGGAGCGTGCGGCCCTCTTGGCGCAGGCGCAGGCCGCTCTGTCAGGTCAGAAAACCATCTCGGCTGAGGCGCAGCGAGAGACCGCTTTGCTGAACCAACAGGTTGCGGCGCTGCGCGAACAACTGGGTGGGTTGCAGGCCATTCTGGATGACTACCAGGCGCGGGATGTGGCGCAACAGGTGCAGTTGCAAAACCTCGGTCAGGACCTGAACTCCGCGCTGGCACGGGCGGCCTCAGAAGAGCGTCGCCGGCGTCTGCTGGAAGAAACCGAGCGTAAGCGTCTGGAGGCAGAGGCGGCGGAACTGGCCAGCAAGGCAGAAAGCCTGGAAACCAAGGCTGAAGAGCTGGAGCGCTATCGGTCTGAGTTCTTTGGCCGTCTGCGCAATGTTCTGGGCAGCCAGGAGGGCGTTCGGATCGAAGGGGACCGTTTTGTCTTTGCCTCAGAGGTGCTGTTTGCCTCGGGCAGTGCGGACCTGTCGCGCGCAGGCGAGGGCGAGATCGCCAAGGTGGCGCAGATCCTGCAAACGGTTGCTGCCGAGATCCCACCAGAGCTGAACTGGATTATCCGTGTCGACGGTCACACAGATAATACGGCCATGGGCGGCAGTGAGAAATACAGCGATAACTGGGAACTCAGCCAGGGACGGGCGCTGTCTGTGGTGCGCTTTATGATCGAGAACCTAGGCATTGCGCCGGGCCGCCTGGCGGCCAATGGCTTTGGTGAGTTCCAGCCGGTGAATACCGATGACACCCCCGAAGCCCGCGCCCAGAACCGCCGTATCGAGTTGAAGTTCACCGAACGCTGACCCGCTGCAACTCCGGACGCGGCGGTCCCTGGCAGGGTTATCTGAGATCGACCACTTCTTCGATGCGGTCGATTTCTTCATCATCACGCAGCAAAACAGCCAAGGCGGTATAGCGTCCGTAATCCCAGGACTTGCTGCGCAAGCGTTTGCCAGAGGCGCGAAAAAACTGGGCCTGGTCACGTTCAAGGGTGATTTCATGGACGGAAAACACGCCCTTTGGCCCAGAAATGGTCAGGCGTATCCGGTCACCTTTTTGCCCTCCAAAGGCATAGGCCCAAAACACCAGCGCTGGTGATTTTGTGGTGAGCCGGATGCCAGAGGCCTCGCCGGATTTGATCGCTTGAAATTCAGGAACATGCGCAGCGAATCCCGCGCCGAGGAATCCACCGGGTTGATACTCAATCGGATCCGCCCAGAGGCTTGCTGGGTTGGGGGCGTCTGGATCTGCGGTGCTGTTGCAGGCTTGGCGTCCCTCAGGGGCAAAGGGGTCAATGACAGTGCCATTCTGGCGCAGTGACAGGTGCAGATGGGGGAATTGGGTTTTGCCTGAAAGACCAACTTCACCCAAGGCGGTACCGGCCGCAACCCGCTGCCCTTTTTGCACCCTGACAGAGCCTTGCCTCATGTGGCAATACTGGGTTTCCCAGCCGCCTTCATGACGCAGCACAACGCCGTTGCCACATTCGCGGCCCTGCAGCAACTCGGCGTTTTCCGCGGTGGAATAGGCGTCAGGCATGGTGTTGCGCACCCCCTGAACAATGCCGGGGGCAGCAGCGCGAACTTTGACGCCGACCTGCATGTCGCTGAGATAGGGCAGGGCGATATCGGTGCCCTTATGCCCCGAATAGCTCAACCCCTGGCATTGGTAGTCCTGGGAGCCGGGGCCGGGGACATGGTCGACATACTGCTGGATATGGCAGGTCTCGCCAAGGCGACAATCCAGCGGCCATTGTAAGGTGAAATCGCTCGCCACGGCGGGGGCCGTGACGAGCGAGAGGAGGAGTGCTCCTAAAGGTCGCCGCATGGTCAGTCGGCTGTCAGCAATGGCGGCTTGTCGCCAGAGATCCGCGGCTTGGTTGGACCCTCGATACGCAGATCCAGCTTGCCATCCTTGATGCCAACCTTGACCAGCCCACCCTTGGCCAGCTTGCCAAAGAGCAGCTCTTCGGCCAGCGGTTTCTTGATGTGCTCCTGGATGACCCTTCCCAAAGGACGCGCCCCCATGCGATCATCATAGCCACGCTCCGCCAGCCATTCGGCGGCTTTGCGGGTGAGTTCAATCGAAACATTGCGGTCCATCAACTGAGCTTCCAGTTGCAGCACAAATTTCTCGACGACCTGCAGGATCACCTCTTTGGGCAGTGGTGCAAAGGCAATCACGGCATCCAGACGGTTGCGGAACTCCGGCGTAAAGGTGCGCTCAATCGCGGCGGTGTCTTCGCCCTCGCGACGATCGCGGCCAAAGCCGATGGCTGCCTTGGCCATATCCGAGGCACCAGCGTTGGAGGTCATGATCAGCACCACGTTGCGGAAGTTTACCGCACGCCCGTTGTGATCGGTGAGCTGACCATTGTCCATCACCTGCAGCAGGATGTTGAAGACATCCGGATGTGCCTTTTCAATCTCATCAAGCAGCAGCACGCAGTGAGGGTGCTGATCAACCCCATCTGTAAGCAAGCCGCCCTGATCGAAGCCGACATAGCCGGGAGGGGCACCAATCAGACGGGAAACCGCGTGTTTCTCCATGTATTCCGACATGTCAAAGCGCAGCAGTTCCACACCCAGCGTATCGGCCAACTGTTTGGCGACCTCGGTCTTACCGACACCGGTAGGACCAGCAAAGAGGTAGTTGCCAATGGGCTTTTCTGGTTCACGCAGTCCGGCACGGGCCAGTTTGATGGCGCTGGAGAGCGCATCAATGGCATCGTCCTGGCCAAAGACCACCCGCTTGAGGCTCTTCTCCAGATCTTTCAGCACCTCGGCATCGTCCTTGGTGACGCTCTTGGGCGGAATGCGGGCGATCTTGGCCACCACGGCTTCGATCTCTTTCACGCCGATGGTTTTGCGGCGTTTGCTTTCCGGCACCAGATGCTGGGCGGCCCCGGCTTCATCAATCACGTCGATGGCCTTGTCGGGCAATTTGCGGTCGTTGATGTAGCGCGCGGCCAGCTCAACAGCGGATTTGATCGCATCGGCGGTGAACTTGATGCTGTGGTGTTCCTCGAAATAGGGTTTCAGTCCTTTGAGGATCTCTACAGCGTCCTGCACGGAGGGTTCATTGACGTCGATCTTTTGGAACCGACGCGCCAGGGCGCGGTCTTTCTCAAAATGCTGGCGGAACTCTTTGTAGGTGGTTGAGCCCATGGTGCGCAGCTTGCCGCCCTGCAGGGCAGGTTTCAGCAGGTTGGAGGCATCCATGGCACCGCCAGAGGTGGCGCCGGCGCCGATGACAGTATGGATCTCATCAATGAAGAGCACACCATCTGGGTGGTCTTCCAGCTCGGTCACCACAGCCTTGAGACGTTCTTCAAAATCACCGCGATAACGGGTGCCCGCCAGTAGCGCGCCCATGTCGAGCGAGAAGATGGTGGTCTCTGCCAGAACGTTGGGCACTTCGCCCTGGACGATCTTGCGGGCCAGCCCTTCGGCGATGGCGGTTTTGCCAACACCAGGGTCACCCACCAGCAATGGGTTGTTCTTGCGGCGGCGGCACAGCACCTGAATGCAGCGCTCTACCTCATGGCCACGGCCGATCAGCGGATCAATGTCGCCTTCGCGCGATTTGGCGTTGAGATCGACGCAGTATTTGTCCAGCGCGCTCTCTTTCTTGTCACCTTCACCGGGGGGGACAGAGCCCATGGATTCCTCTTCGCCCTCCGGGGCGCCGGTGACGGGACGGGATTCGCCAAAGGCGGGATCCTTGGCCACGCCATGGGCGATGAAATTCACCGCGTCATAGCGGGTCATATCCTGGTCCTGAAGGAAGTAGGCGGCGTCGCTCTCGCGTTCTGCAAAGATCGCCACCAAGACATTGGCGCCGGTCACTTCGGTGCGGCCAGAGCTTTGGACGTGGATGGCGGCGCGCTGAATGACCCGTTGGAAGGCAGCCGTCGGCACGGCCTCTGATCCATCGACATCGGTCACCAGATTGGCGAGGTCCTCGTCGACAAATTCAATCAGCGAAGTGCGTAACTGACCCAGCTCAACGCCGCAGGCGCGCATGACGCGGGCAGCTTCTGGTTCTTCGATCAAAGCCAACAGCAGGTGTTCCAGCGTGGCAAACTCATGGCGCCGCTCATTCGCCAGCGCGAGCGCGGCGTGAATGGCTTGTTCTAGTGTGCTCGAGAATGAAGGCACGGGCGTGCTCCTCTGTTCTTGGGTTGACCGGGGCATCGGCGTTCTGCCTCTTCCCCATGTATCAACCATGTCGTCATAGTATTAGAGTTTGGTTGATAGAGCGGCAGCTTCAAGGACTTTCTTTCAAATTTAGGTCACATTTCTTTTGAAAGCGGTTGAATTGCACCCGGTTTCCGAAGGCCCCAATCCTGCCGTCACACTCTAGAAACTGTCTTTTCGACGCCGAATCTCTGCAAAAACTTCAGCACTATCAACATCTTCCATGCCAATTGCACTTTTCACCTCGTCCAGATGAGCACGCAGGAACGGATTTGTGTCCAGTTCCAACTGCAAAAGTGGCGGAACCGTGGCTTCACCCTTGGCGCGTTTCTCGCAAATTTGATCAACCCGAAGCTGCAGGTTGGCATTGTCCGGCTCGATTGTGAGGGCAAAGCGGGCATTGGATTGGGTGTATTCATGGCCGGAATAGACCATGGTCTGAGGCGGCAGGGCCATCAGACGATTGAGGCTCTCCCACATCATCTCTGGTGGGCCTTCAAACAGACGGCCACAGCCAAGCGCCATCAGGCTGTCAGCGGTAAAGACGGCTGCGCTTTGGGGAAGGTAAAAGGCGATATGACCAATTGTATGGCCGGAGACATCCAGTACCTGGACCTCTTCGCCAAACAGATCAAAGCGCGCGCCATAGTCCAGCGCCTGGTCCAGGGGCGGCAGGCGGTCGGCATCGGCCGATGCGCCATAGACCGCGGCACCATAGGCGCTGCGCAGTTCCTCAACCCCGTCGATATGATCATAGTGGTGATGGGTCAGCAGGATCGCATCCAACCCCCAGCCGCGCGCGGCGAGTGCGGATTTCACCGCTGCGGCCTCTGGGGCATCCACCAAAGCGGTTCGACCACTCTTGGCATCATGCAACAGATAGGCATAGTTGTCCGAGAGACAGGGCAGGGTAATGATTTCCAGGGGCATGGTCTTTCGCCTCTCCATTGTTACACTGCCCATAGATTGGCCCAAGCAGCAGGCACCCGCAATGCATCTTGATGTTCAGGATCTTAGGAATTTTTACTACCGCAGCACCCTGGGTCGTGCGGCGCAGGCTTCGGTGCGCAACCGATTGCTGGAACTCTGGCCTGAGGCAGCTGGGCAGACCATGGCGGGTTTTGGCTTTGCGGCCCCCTTGATGCGCCCCTATCTGGCTGAGGCGCGGCGAGTCTTGGCGCTGATGCCGGGGCCCCAGGGGGTGATGCAGTGGCCTGCGGGAATGCCCAATGTCTCGGTCCTGTGCGAAGAGACCTCCTGGCCCATCGAAACCGGCCGGGTGGACCGGCTGGTGGTAATGCATGGGTTGGAGACCTCTGAACGGCCAACCCAGGTGCTGGAGGAGTGCCACCGGGTGCTGGGGCCGGGGGGGCGCGCTATCTTTGTGGTGCCAAACCGGGCAGGGTTTTGGGCCCGGTCAGACAAGACCCCCTTTGGCTATGGGCGTCCCTATACCCTTATCCAGCTTGAGAACCAGCTGCGCTTGCATGAATTCACCATCGAACGCCATGCGGCTGCACTGTATCGCTTGCCCAGCCAAAAGCGGTTCTGGCTGAAATCTGGTCCCCTGTTTGAGCGGGTGGGGCGGCAATTGCCCACCGTGCTGGCGGGGGGCGTGTTTTTGGTTGAGGTCAGCAAACAGACACATCCGCAGCATGGGCATATGACCAAGGTGAAGCGGTCCAGTCCGATCCGGGTTCTGGAAGGGCTGTCGAATCCGCTGCCAGAACCGATCTGATATGGCGAGCCCGATGCGGCGGTAGTTTCTGAGGTCTTCAGGCGGGATTTTGCTGTCCGAAGATGATTCTGATTCCTCTTTTTGTCACGAGGCCTTGAACTTTTGCCGCTCGCGACAGGGTAATCGGGCGACGATCTTGTCGTTTTTGCCCGGCGAGGAATCGTAATTTGCTGCCGCAACGTAGATAAAAATGCTCCTGTTTAGGGGGGCAAAGAGCCGCACTTTAGCTAACCCATTGAAAACATTGATGGCAAGGAAATCACCCTCGGGACTATAGACAGTTGATAGGATGCTAACGCTCTGTTACATCCACGCTGATTTTAACGTCCTGCCGCTTTGGTAGGGCTTGCTCACGCCCCCGGACGCCGTCTGCCTCGCAGACATGCTAACCGGGGCCAAATGTCGGAAGGGTGGACGTGTCCGAACCAGCTTCGATTTCAGCAGGCATTGCTGCGCGCTATGCCACTGCGGTCTTTGAGATCGCCGAAGAAAGCAAGGCGCTCGATAGCCTTGAAACCAGCATCAATGATCTGGCAGCTGCCCTGGCTGACAGTGACGATCTGCAAAACCTGATCAGCTCACCGCTGATTTCTCGGGATGAGCAGGGTGCAGCCATTACAGCAATTGCTGCCAAGATGGGTCTGGCACCCGTTCTGGCCAATACACTGTCGCTGATGGCGCAAAAGCGCCGTCTGTTTGTGGTTCCTGCTCTGATCACCGCGCTGCGGGATCGCCTGGCAGAAGCCCGTGGTGAAGTGACAGCCGAGGTTGTCTCGGCCAAGGCACTGACCAAGACCCAGAGCGAAAAGCTGGCCAAGACCTTGGCAGAGCGCGTGGGCAAAAAGATTACCATCAATGCAACCGTCGATGAAAGCATCATTGGCGGTCTTGTCGTTAAAGTGGGCTCGAAGATGATCGATAGCTCGATCCGCTCCAAGCTCAACTCCCTACAGAACGCAATGAAAGAGGTCGGATAAATGGGTATCCAAGCAGCAGAAATTTCTGCGATCCTAAAAGACCAGATCAATAATTTTGGTCAGGAAGCCGAGGTGGCTGAAATTGGTCGCGTGCTGAGCGTTGGCGATGGTATCGCCCGCGTTTATGGCCTCGACAATGTTCAGGCTGGTGAAATGGTCGAATTCCCTGGTGGAATTATGGGCATGGCGCTGAACTTGGAGGCCGATAACGTAGGTATCGTTATCTTCGGCTCTGACCGCGACATTAAAGAAGGTGACACTGTTAAGCGCACCAACTCGATCGTGGACGTTCCAGTTGGCCCCGAGCTGCTGGGTCGCGTTGTTGACGGTCTGGGTAACCCGCTGGACGGCAAAGGCCCGATCAACGCTGAAAAGCGTGGCGTTGCCGATGTTAAAGCACCTGGCATTATCCCACGTAAATCGGTTCACGAGCCGATGGCGACAGGCCTCAAATCTGTTGATGCGATGATCCCCGTTGGCCGTGGCCAGCGTGAGCTGATCATTGGTGACCGTCAGACTGGTAAGACCGCTATCGCGCTCGACACCATGCTGAACCAGAAATCCTACAACGATGCAGCAGGCGACGACGAGTCGAAGAAACTGTATTGCGTCTATGTTGCGATTGGTCAGAAGCGTTCGACTGTTGCTCAGCTGGTGAAAAAGCTGGAAGAGTCCGGCGCCATGGAATACTCGATCGTGGTTGCTGCAACCGCGTCCGATCCTGCGCCTCTGCAGTTCCTGGCACCCTATGCCGCAACCGCGATGGCAGAATACTTCCGCGACAGCGGCAAGCACGGTCTGATCATCTATGATGACCTTTCCAAGCAGGCTGTTGCCTATCGTCAGATGTCCCTGCTGCTGCGTCGTCCGCCCGGACGTGAAGCCTATCCTGGTGACGTTTTCTATCTGCACTCCCGCCTGCTGGAACGTTCGGCCAAACTGAACGAAGACTTCGGCGCTGGTTCCTTGACGGCTCTGCCCGTTATTGAGACCCAGGGTGGTGACGTTTCCGCCTTTATTCCGACCAACGTGATCTCGATCACCGACGGCCAGATCTTCCTGGAAACCGAACTGTTCTACCAGGGCATCCGTCCTGCTGTGAACACCGGTCTGTCGGTTTCGCGTGTTGGTTCCTCAGCTCAGACAAACTCGATGAAGTCTGTTGCGGGTCCGGTGAAACTGGAACTGGCTCAGTACCGCGAAATGGCGGCCTTTGCTCAGTTTGGTTCCGACCTTGACGCCGCCACTCAGCAGCTGCTGAACCGTGGTGCCCGTCTGACCGAACTGATGAAGCAGGCTCAGTACTCGCCGCTGACCAACGCAGAAATCGTCTGCGTGATCTTCGCTGGTACACAGGGTTACCTCGACAAGATCGACGTAAAGGCTGTTGGCCGTTATGAAGAAGGCATGCTGGCGCATCTGCGCGGTAAGCACGCTGATCTGCTCGAGTGGATTTCGACTGAAGATCCTAAGATCAAGGGCGATGCTGCCGACAAGATCAAAGCAGCGCTGGACGAATTCGCCGCAGATTTCGCGTAAGGGGATAAGGCAATGCCAAATCTCAAGGACCTGAAAAACAGGATCGCGAGTGTCAAAAGCACTCGTAAGATCACAAAAGCCATGCAAATGGTGGCCGCGGCGAAACTTCGCCGCGCCCAGGAAGCTGCCGAAGATTCCCGTCCCTACACCAAACGGTTCAATGCCGTGATGGCGGGGCTGGCGGCTTCGGTTGGTGGCAGCGATTCAGCGCCCAAGCTGCTTCGCGGCACCGGCAGCGACCAGGTGCAGTTGCTGGTCGTCATGACCTCCGAACGGGGGCTGTGCGGTGGCTTTAACGCCAATATTTCCAAGCTGGCACGCCTGAAGGCTCAAGAGCTGAAGGCTGCAGGCAAGACGGTCAAAATTCTGACCGTTGGTAAAAAGGGCCGCGACGCACTGCGCCGCGACTTTGCCGATGATTTCATCGGCCACGTGGACCTGAGCGAAGTCAAACGTATCGGCTATGCCAATGCGCAGGACATCGCAAAGGATATCCTGACCCGCTTTGACGCTGGTGAATTTGATGTTGCGACCCTGTTCTTTGCAGAGTTCGTCAATGTTGTGACCCAGGTGCCAACAGCGCAGCAGATCATTCCGGCCTCCTACGAGGGCGGTGCCGCTGAAGAGACCTCTTCGGCCGTTTACGACTACGAGCCCAGCGAAGAGGCAATCCTTGCCGATCTGCTGCCCCGTGGCGTATCGACCCAGATCTTTTCGGCGCTGCTGGAAAATGGTGCATCCGAACAGGGTGCCCGGATGAGTGCGATGGATAACGCCACACGTAACGCTGGCGAGATGATCGACAAGCTGACAATCGAGTTCAACCGCTCGCGTCAGGCCGTCATCACCAACGAGCTGATTGAAATCATTTCGGGCGCTGAGGCGCTCTAAGAGACAACCGGAGACAAACACATGGCAAACGCAAAAGGCAAAATCACGCAGGTGATTGGCGCCGTTGTGGACGTGCAGTTCGAGGATGCCCTGCCGGAAATCCTGAACGCCGTCACCACAGACAACAACGGTAAGAACCTGGTTCTCGAGGTTGCTCAGCACCTGGGTGAGAACACTGTTCGTACCATCGCAATGGACGCAACCGAAGGTCTGGTTCGCGGCCAGGACGTGACCGACACCGGCGCGCCTATCTCGGTTCCAGTTGGCAACGCAACATTGGGCCGTATCCTGAACGTCATCGGCGAGCCCGTTGACGAAAAGGGCCCCGTAGAATCCACTGAAACACGTGGCATCCACGGCGACGCACCTGCATTCGCAGAGCAGTCCACCGCAACCGAGATCCTGACCACAGGTATCAAGGTTATCGACCTTTTGGCCCCCTACACCAAGGGTGGTAAAATTGGTCTGTTCGGCGGTGCCGGCGTTGGTAAAACCGTTCTGATCATGGAACTGATCAACAACATCGCGAAGGTGCACTCCGGTGTTTCCGTTTTCGCCGGTGTTGGTGAGCGGACCCGTGAAGGCAACGACCTTTACCACGAGATGATCGAATCCGGTGTTATCGTTCCCGAGAACCTGGTCGACTCCAAAATTGCGCTGGTCTACGGCCAGATGAACGAACCTCCCGGTGCGCGTATGCGGGTTGCTCTGTCGGGTCTGACCCTGGCGGAACAGTTCCGTGACGACAGCGGCTCGGACGTTCTGTTCTTCGTGGACAACATCTTCCGCTTCACACAGGCGGGTTCCGAGGTTTCGGCTCTGTTGGGCCGTATTCCTTCGGCGGTTGGCTACCAGCCAACACTGGCCACCGACATGGGTGCGATGCAGGAACGGATCTCTTCGACCAAAAATGGTTCGATTACTTCCGTTCAGGCCGTTTACGTTCCTGCGGATGACCTTACTGACCCTGCACCTGCGACCTCGTTTGCGCACCTGGATGCGACAACCGTTCTGGATCGTGCGATCTCGGAAAAAGGTATCTATCCTGCGGTTGACCCACTGGGTTCGACATCGCGTCTGCTGGATCCACTGATCATTGGTGACGAGCACTATACTGTCGCCACCGACGTTCAGCAGATCCTTCAGCGTTACAAATCGCTGCAGGACATCATCGCCATTCTTGGTATGGACGAGCTTTCCGAAGACGACAAACTGGCTGTGGCCCGTGCGCGTAAGATCGAACGCTTCCTGTCCCAGCCGTTTGATGTTGCTAAGATCTTCACCGGTGCCGACGGTAAGCAGGTTCCGCTGGAAGACACTATCGCGTCGTTCAAGGCCGTTGTGGCTGGCGAATACGATCACCTCCCCGAAGGCGCCTTCTATATGGTTGGCGGCATCGATGAAGTGATCGCAAAAGCCGAGAAAATGGCTGCTGACGCGGCCTAAGGAGGGCCCTGATGGCTGATACCATGCAATTTGACCTCGTAAGCCCGGAGCGTAGCCTTGCTTCGCTCCAGGTGAACGCGGTGCAGATCCCTGGCGCGGAGGGTGACATGACGGCGATGCCGATGCATGCACCCACCATCACCACCCTGCGTCCGGGTGTCCTGCGGGTTGAAAGCTCGCAAGGCAACTCGGAGTTCGTGGTCACTGGCGGTTTTGCCGAAATCAGCGCTGAGGCCCTTTCGGTCCTCGCTGAAAAGGCAATCCCAATGGATGWSTCTTATACA
>NZ_OMPQ01000007.1 GCF_900313025.1 Pseudophaeobacter sp. EL27 | reverse complement strand
GGCTTTCAGGACATTGAACATTCTGGACGAACACAGCCGGGAATGTCTTGCGATCCGGGTGAAGCGGAAGCTGAACGCGAACGAAGTCATTGATGCTCTGACGGATCTGTTCATTCTGCGAGGCGTGCCCTCTTACATCCGATCAGATAATGGCCCTGAGTTCATTGCTGAGGCCGTCAGAGGCTGGATCAAGGCTGTCGGGGCCAAGGCCGCATACATCGAGCCTGGATCGCCATGGGAGAACGGATACTGCGAAAGCTTCAATGGGCGAATGAGGGATGAATTGCTGAACGGTGAAATCTTCTATTCGTTACGAGAGGCCCAGATCATTATCGAAAGCTGGAGAAAACACTACAACACCAAACGACCCCACAGTGCTCTGGGCTACCGCCCACCTGCGCCAGAGACCATCGTCCCGATGGACCAAAGGCCAACCATGCACTAACTTTCAATTTGGACCACTCAAGTGGGGCTGCTCAAGCCCATGACCCTCAGCCATGCCCAGGTCAGTGTCGGGCGCTTCTATCGCGATCTGGTGGAGCGTCATGCCTGTGCAGGCCTGAAATGTTCCTCGATTGAATCCACCCGGTCGCGGGGCAGTGGGCGAGGGGGCGGTTTCATGGATGCAGTGCTGCGCGACCGCCAGGAGATCGAGCACCTGCGCCGCCGGATCGGCTCGGGCTCGGCCCTGGTCGTGCGGCGGATCCGCCCCTCCAAACGCGGCTCACGCACCAGCATTCCAGATCAGCGCCTGGTCGACATGGTCTGTGTGGAGGATCGCCCTTAAATGATGTCCTGAAAGCGCATGGCTGGTCTGTCAGTGGGGAGACCTCCCAGACGCTTGCCAAGGCCTTGGAGGCCGCACTTGAGCGCATGAATGACCGGTAAGCGCAGTTTGCGACCTTTGCAAAATCGCCCTGACAGCCCTCGTGAAGCGTCACGAACGGCCCAAACCAGACATTCAACTGGTACAAAATCCAACAGGTTACATCCCGCAAAACAGCCGTTCGTGCGGGCCGCAGCATTTTGGGTCGACCGGATGGCTGCAACACGGACAAAGCTGCCATCGGGTACTGCATTCTAAACCTCAGATTCCAGTTCGACGAGGCGATCGGATGACCGCCGATGAGGCATTGAACGCTGAACTCTTGCAGTTTCGATTTTTGTGATTAGGCCTCACATCAATCCTAGACAGGTGTGTCTAATGCATGCTTCAGTGACGAGGGGGAGATGACTAATCGGCATTTTCTTTTGAATTCGACTATCTGGTCACGCATTTAAGATAGGGAGGTCACGATGAAATCGCATTATCAAGCAGTTGTAATTGGTGGCGGTGTCGTCGGGACTTCGGTCTTGTACCACCTTGCGAAAATGGGTTGGAAAGACGTTTGTTTGGTGGAACGTAGTGTTTTGACGGCCGGATCCAGTTGGCATGCTGCCGGCGGGTTTCATGCGTTGAATGCGGACCCGAATATCGCCAGCTTGCAAGCCTACACAATCGATTTGTTGGAAGAGATTGAGAAGGAATCTGGTCAATCTGTTGGTATGCATATGACGGGCGGCATGACCCTTGCGGGGACGCCGGACCGCTGGGAATGGTTGCAATCGGCCTACCGTACCTTCCAGTCTATCGGCATTGATGATGTGCACTTGATTACGCCCAAAGAAGCAGGCGAGTTAAACCCGATCATGTCTACAGACGGCATTCTGGGTGGCATGTGGGCTGACCGCGAAGGGTATGTCGACACGACAGGCACCGTTCATGCCTATGCAGGAGCGGCCAAGAAATATGGCGCAGAGGTGATCGAACACAACCGCGTTCTGGAGCTGATCCAGACTAAGGACGGCTGGGATGTTGTCACTGAAAAAGGGACGATTCACACCGAACACGTCGTCAACGCGGCTGGTCTTTGGGCAAAGCAGGTCGGGCGTATGGCAGGAATTGAATTGCCAGTATCACCTCTTAATCACCATTACCTGATCTCGGACACCATCCCTGAACTTGAAGATCTGCATTTTGAGATTCCGTTGACCGTTGACCTCGAGGGGTTCACCTATACACGGCAGGACCAGAAGGGGATGCTTCTGGGCATCTATGAGATTGAGCACGAACACTGGATGATGGACGGCGCGCCCTGGGAGTATGGGTTCGAGCTGCAACAAGAAGACACCGACCGGATTGAGCGTGAACTGATCCTCGGCTACGAGCGTTATCCCGCATTGCAAAACGTCGGCGTAAAGACATGGGTCAACGGCGCGTTTACCTTTGCGCCTGATGGTAATCCGCTGGTTGGCCCGGTGCGCGGCAAGCCCGGGTATTGGTGTGCCTGCGGCGTGATGGCTGGTTTTTTGCAAGGCGGCGGCGTTGGTAAATCGCTGGCCGAATGGATGATCCACGGTGAGCCGGAGGCAGATGTCTACGGGATGGATGTGGCCCGCTTTGGTGACTACGCTGGAAACAAACGGTTCATCAAGGAAACCACCGGCCAGTTCTATACCCGCCGGTTTGTAATGACCTACCCGAATGAACAACTACCTGCAGGGCGACCTTTGAAAATGGCACCCGCGTATTCGGATATGACTGCGGCAGGCTGCCGATGGGGGGCAAGTGCAGGGCTTGAGGTGCCGTTGTATTTTGCGCCGTCTGCTGACTTTGAGGAAAAACCGACGCTTAAACGGTCAAATTCGTTTGAAATCGTGGCCGCCGAATGCCGTGCAGTGCGTGAAGGCGTCGGCTTGCTTGATATCTCGGGCTTTTCGCGCTTTGAGGTGACTGGCGATGGAGCCGAGGCATGGCTTGACCGGATTATGGCCTGCAAGCTGCCCAAAGCGGGCTATGCGAAACTTGCGCCGATGTTGTCGCCAGATGGCAAGCTCAAAGGCGACCTGACTGTTTTCAATTGGGGTGACGGGACCTGGTGGATCATGGGAAGCTACTATCTGCGTGATTGGCACATGCGGTGGTTCCACGACCACATGGGCGACAATGTAACCCTGCGCGATATCGCCGATCAGACGGTTGGCTTTTCATTATCGGGCCCGAACAGCCGCAAGGTTATAGAGACGCTAACGGATGCTCAAATCGCCGACCTACCGTTTATGGGCTGTGGCACGTTTGATATCGGCCTGATCCGCGCAAAAGTTGGCCGTTTGTCTGTGTCCGGAGAGTTGGGTTATGAAATCCATTGTTCTGCTGCCGAACATATTGGTTTGCGCAAATTATTGCTTGAGGCAGGTGCCGACCAAGGTATCCGCGAGGTTGGTTTCAATGCGCTGCTGAGCCTGCGACTTGAGAAAAGTTTTGGTATCTGGTCTGCTGAATTCACCCAAGGCTACACTGCAGCGCAAACAGGAATGGATCGCTGGATCGACTGGGATAAAGAATTCATAGGTAAAGCAAGTGCAGTTGCTGAACGTGATGGTCAAAGAGAAGCGCAAAAGATTGTCACTATCGAGATTGATGCAACAGATGCCGATGCGACGGGCTTTGAGCCCATATGGGTGACCGGCAAGGTTGTTGGCTTTGTCACCTCTGGCGGTTTTGGCCACACGGTGCAGAAATCGTTGGCAATGGCGATGGTCAATCACGAACATAGCGCTGTGGGCACCGAGCTGACAGTTCATGTTGTTGGCACAGAAAGACCCGCACGGGTGATTGCTGCCTCACCCTATGATCCGTCCGGCCAAGCGATGCGAGGGTGAGCCGTTGAGCAGACAAGAACCCAAAGCGCGAGCGCGGCGTGGGCGCAGCGCCTCCAATATTACAACATCCAAACGGTGCGTAAACTACCACGATTTGCGTAACCCATTCCCCGCAATGGAGGTGTTTTCAAACGATCAAGCGGCTGCAATGCATGAAACTGCGCTGCGAACGCTTGAAGACCTTGGTATGAAGGTTCTGCTTCCTGAGGCCATTGAAATATATAGAAAAGCAGGTGCACGCGTCATCGGCGACATGGTCTATATCGGCCGCGACATGGTCGGTGCCGCGCTAGCCTCAGCGCCCAAATCCATTCAGGGGCGCGCAGGTGTACGGGAAAAAGACCTGACGTTTGAACTTGGTCGTATGGTGTTCCAGCCAGGTGCAGGTGCCCCGCACGCAACTGATTTGGTGCGTGGACGACGCCCAGGTTCTGGGGCGGACTATAAGGAATACACCAAACTTAACCAGCATTTTGATGTGTTGCAGATGCTGTCGCCGTCCGTGGAGCCACAAGACGTCGCAACCAACCTTCGGCACTATTTCACCATGGAAACCCAGTTGACGTTATCAAACAAGTTTCCGTTCATCTTCTCGCGGGGGACACCTCAGGTGATGGACAGCTTTGAGATGCTGCGCAATTTTCGTGGGACCTCGGACGCGGAGTTTTCGGCAAACCCGCATTGCTACACGATCATTAACACCAACAGCCCCCGCACCTTGGATGTCCCGATGGCGCAGGGGTTGATCGACTTTGCCAAACATGGACAAATGTCGATTGTAACTCCTTTCACGTTGATGGGCGCTATGGCTCCGATCACGGTGGCAGGTGCCGTAACGCTTAGCCATGCCGAGGCCCTCTTTGCAATTGTGCTGACGCAGCTTGTGAACCCCGGAGCGCCCATTTGCTACGGCACTTTTACGTCGAATGTAGATATGAGGTCGGGCGCGCCGGCTTTTGGTACACCATCGCATTTTCAAGCCTCTCTTGCGGCGGGGCAAATGGCTCGTTTGACGGGGCTGCCGTGGCGCAGCGCGGCAGGGTCGGCTTCCAATATCAATGACGTACAAGCTGCCAATGAAAACCAAATGGGTCTTTGGGGCTGCTTGATGGCGGGCGCAACCGTGATGATTCATTCGGCGGGCTGGCTAGAAGGCGGCCTTTCTGTATCTTACGAAAAAATCATAACAGACGTTGAGGTCTTGAACATGATAGCCGAACTTTGCGCCGGTGCTCAGGCAGGACCGGACGAGATCGGCTTTGACAATGCATTGTCGCATGTCGATCCAAGCGGACACTTCTTTGCCTCGCCCCAAACCATGGAGCGGTACAATACCGAATTCTACGAACCAATAGTGCACAGCTATGCAAATTTCGGCACTTGGACGGAGCGCGGTGCGCATACTGCGTCAACTCGTGCAACCGCCACCTGGCAAGATATCGTGAACGCGGAAAACCCTGTATCTGTCGATCATACGAAGTTTGAGGAGCTGCAGGACTTTATAGGAAAACGAACTGCCGCTGGCGGCGCGCCGCCGGAAAGCTAAAGAATGCCAAATCAATCATCACAGGTATTGGACCGCGAGGATCCGGAGAAAGACCTGCCTATTGGTCACGTCAAAGTCACGAAGCAGGACTGGTTGAAGACGGCACGGGATGTGCTCGTGTATTTGGATCTAGGTCTGCTCATTCTTGAATGGCGTCGGTTGCCTGCCTGGCCCGAAACTCTCGCAGGCGCAGCTAACGGCAGCTCTCCGCCCGGTCTGTTCAAGCTCAGTGTCATGCTGCACCTAGAACGAATGTCTAGGAGGGCTGAAAGCAGAATTCTAGGTCACGACATTCACCTCCAGTGAAATATACCCCCCCCCCTTAAAATTTGCGCGCGAAAAAATCTGATTACTCACTCCGGTTTCAGCCCTGGAGGGTCCAGACTATCAAAGCCCCCCCCTCTCAGGTGCGCGCGCTTCTCAGGCCGATGTTTCTTGCTATCGTGACAGCTCTTGCAGGGCGACTGCAGCACGCCAAACCAGAACAACCAAATTCCCATCAACGGGTCGGCCAAATTAAGCGCGGCACATCGGTTCGTCAAATCGAAACCCGTTCAAGATGGATTTCGATTTGTTTTCAATGGTCGAACCAGGTGGATGTCCGCAAGGCACTTGTTTCAGAACAGGCCCAGGACACAACAGCTAAGAACTTAAGAACCTGCATTAGCTAGAAGGAGCAATCCTAGCGACGAAGGAAAAGGCGTCCCAATCGCCAGTGACGTAGATTGCGCAGATAGCGATCCTGACAATTGTGCTGCCTAGCCCGGCTTGGCCCAGTCCTCCCAACCGGTGCCAGTGGTCGCAATCGGGCCTTCCCAGGCAAACGGCATTTGATGGATCGATGTGTCCGCCCCGTCAATGAGCAACACAAAGTAAGACGGAGCCATGGGAGCGCCCTTTAGCAACTCCGCTTCGTTGAAATCCGGGATCGACTGGTTGCCGGTCGAAGGTACGCTGGCAAATTGAACCCCGGCAAAACTCCCGTGGATCGGGGCATGCACATGGCCGAAGTGGACATAGTCCAATTTGGCTGCGTGATCCTGGATCAGGTCACGGAATGGGCCGCGGTCTTCTTCAACCAGGGCAATTTTGTCTACTGCTGGGAGGTTCAACAGCATCGGATTGTGATGCAGAAAGATACGGGCACGGTCGCAGCGAACAAGTTCGTTTTGTAACCATGCGCGACGCGTTTCGCAGAAATGGCCCGCGTGCGTTTGCTCTCCAACACTATCGAGGTAGATGAAGCGCACGCCAGCAAGGGTTTCAGCGTGATTTACAAACCCAGCCGCATCAGTGGGATGATCTTTGAAAACTGAGAGGAATGTTCTGCGATTGTCGTGATTTCCGATCATCAGTCGCACTGGTATTTGCAGACCTGCGATTGCCTGTTGCAGCGCTTCATAGGCCGCCTGTTCGCCCCAATGTGCCAGATCGCCGGTTAAGATGACACGCGCTGCATCAGCATGATGGGTGGCGATATCCACCAGCGCCTGTTCAAAACGCGCATGGGGGTCCAATCCGCCCATCTCTTCGCCGGGAACTGTCAGGTGAATGTCGGAAATGTGGATGATTTTCATGTGTTTCTGTCCAAGGGGAAAGCGGCCGCGCGGGCAATTCCACGCGGCCGGAGTAGATGGGTTTAGCCGTTCGGCAGCAGGTCAGCGATTTCTTCAACCAGTTCCTGTTGAAGCTCTTTCATGTCGGTGGCGTCGCCGGTGACAATGCGCTCGACCCCGTCGTAGATCACCTGAGTGATCGCCAGACCGTTGTCGCCCGGATAGGCCAGCCAGTCGCGCAGCAGTGGCAGCTGATCAACGGCAGTCTGCTTGTTTGGGTTCTGGTCGTAGAAATCTGCCAGGATCACTTCGTTTGCGGCCTTATTAGGGGGCATGTAACCAGTGGTCTTTGCCACTTCCGCAGCGCCGTCCCCCGAGGTGATGAACTTGAGCCAGGCCCATGCGGCCTCTTGCACCTTGGGGTAATCCGAGGTCGAGGTCAGCAATGCGGCGTTGCCACCTGCGGGCAGGCCTTTGGGCGTTTCGCCCATGCCTGGGAAAGGCCCTGTGACCAGTTCAAAATCACCCTGCGAACGCTCAACCGCGCCCAGAGCAGAGGTTGACCAAAACATCATGCCGATGTCACCGGCAGAGAAAGAAGCCAGTGCCGCTTTCCACTCAAGGTTCTGCATTTCACATTTGGTGAAGATCTCTTGCATCTGCTCCATAGCAGCGAGGGCTTCGGGGCTGTCGACGGTCACATGGCCATTGTCGACAATGGCCTTGTCTTGGGACCACATCAGCGCCTGCATGAACCAGTTGCCAGTGATGTTCCAACCCCAGAAGATCGGATTCTCAACGCCATTGGCCTTCATGGTTTCGCAGGCAGAGATCACCTCGTCCCAAGTGGTTGGCAGGGCGTCGATGCCACCCGCTCTAAGCACATCCATGTTGTAGTAGCCAACCGGCAGGGAAACTGAGAATGGCAGCCCGTGCACGTTGCCGTCAAAGGTCGACAGGGATAACATGGCGTCGTGATAGCCTTCTTTGGCAAAATCCGCTTCCTTGGCGATGAAGGGCTCCAGCGATTTTGCAATGCCTTTGTCGACAAGGATCTGCTGACGGTTCAGGCCCTGCATGGTCACATCAGGCAGGTTGCCCGATACGGCTTCGCGCAGGATGGTATTGGTGCCATCTTCATAGGATTCATATGTGGCGCGGAATTTCACCTCGATGTTCGGATGCGCTTCTTTGAAGGCGGGCATCATCGCTTCGTAAGTCACATCAAACAGATGGCTATAGGGATAGGCAAATTCGATGGTTACGGTGTCTTCGGCGAAAACGGCGGTGGCGCTCAGGGCCAAGGCCATTGCGGTGGCAGTCAGTTTCATGGAATAGTCCTCTCTTGCCGGGTCTTGGAGCCGTTGTTTGCAGACGGAGGCTCCGGGTTTGTCCCTTGCGGGATTTCGGGTTGGGGTTACCTGTGAGGGTGCCCCCAAAATCATTTCATGCCGCTCAATGTGATGCCCTCGATGAAGCGCCGTTGCGCCAGCATAAAGGCCACAATCAGAGGGGTTACGATGACGGTGGCGGTCGCCATCATTGGGCCAAAAAACGAGCCATCGCCGCCGCCCTTGAATTCGCGCAGGCCTAGGGGGGGCGTGAACAAGTCGCGGTTGCCAGTGACGACAATACGCGGCCAGAAATAGTCGTTCCAATGGGCAACGATCGAGAAGATGGCAAAGGCCAGAAGTGCCGGGATCGCCGTGGGCAGCATCACCCGCCAGACAATGGCAAACTCGCTCATCCCATCCATACGTGCGGCATCAATCAGATCGTCAGGTACGGTCATAAAGAACTGGCGCATCAGGAAGATGCCAAAGACCGAGATCGTCCAGGGCACCACCAATGCGGCATAGGTATTGGTCAATCCCAGCTTGGCCAGCAGGATGTAGAGCGGCAGGGCTATCGCGTGAACCGGGATTAAAAGGCAAAACAGAACCAGCGCAAAGACCGCATCTCGCCCCCAGAACTTCAGCTTGGCCAAGGCATAGGCCGCTGGCAGGGCCACCACGACCTGGATCAGAAAAATAGATGCGGTGACAATGATGCCATTCATCAAATAGCGCAGCAGAGGCGCCTCGGTGAAAGCCATGGTGTAGTTGAACACCACCGGGCGCATGGAACAGTCGGTTTCTGCTTCAGCAACTAGGGCGTCACGAATGCCCCTGTCATTTTGCCCCGGAAACCTCGGGGCTGCGGCGGTGATATCGGCTCGGCTTGGATCTCTCCGAACAACGCATCGCTCATCAACCATCAGCTCCTGGCGGCCAAAGAAACCACCTTCGCCCCGATCGATTTCCCCTGGCGACTTAAAGGAGTAGCTGACCATCATGTAAAACGGGGCAATGACAACGATCACGCCAAGGATCAAAAGGAGGTGCTTCCACCAATCACGGGTCATCAGTAGTGAACCTTTCGTTCCACCAGCCAGCGCTGGATCAGGGTGAGGAACATGACAAATGCGAGAAACACCATGGTGATTGCCGAACCGATGCCGATCAGGTTCTGCTGCACGCCTTTTTCAAAAATGGCGAACATCATCACATAGGTGGATTTGTTGGGGCCGCCGCCCTGGGGCCAAAAGGCCTCGATTGTGTCAAAGACCTGAAAGGCTCGGATACAGGAGATGGTGACAACAAAAACCGTGGTTGGTCCCAAGGCTGGCCAGGTCACCAGCCGGAACCGCTCCCAGGCGGATCTTGCGCCATCCATGTCAGCGGCGTGATAGAGCTCCCGGTGAACGCTGGTCAGACCCGCAAGGTACAACACCATGTTGAAGCCAAAGCCCTGCCAGATGCCGATAAAGCTGATGACCCAGATCGCATAACGTTTGTCGCCCAACCAGACCGGGAACTGCCCGGAACAGCCGTTGGCCATGAAGGACCAGATCCGTTCCAGAAAAGTTCCGCAACCCATTTCAAGCGTGCGATTGATCATGCCAATGGAAGGGTGCAGCATGAATTCCCAAGCAATAGCCATCGCTAGCAGGGTCGCCATAACCGGTAGGAAGTATATTGTTTTGTAGACTTCGCGAAACCGGCCCAGGGAATTGATCAACAATGCAGCCCCCAGTCCCAGGCCAACTGAAATAGGCACGACAGTCACAACATAGGTCAGCGTGGCAACAAACATTTTTGCATAGGTCGAGCGGGTGAACAGCTTTTCGTAGTTTCGGGTGCCGATCCAGTCGAACCCGCTGTTTCCAAGGGAGTAATTGGTAAAGGATAGCAGGCTTGCGACAAGGATTGGAGCCAGCAGAATTACGACCATGAGGATCAGGGCCGGCGCTGTCAGGATCCAGGCGGCGCGACGTTCTTTGGCGTTGTGAGATACTGTTTTTGCAACCACGGCTTCGTGTGGCACTCCGTCTGCCAACGACATATCAGGCCACCTCGGTTTTTGATGTTGTGGTTGAGTGGATGTCTCGCACACGGGCTCCAATGGCATCAAAAACCAGAGATTTCTCGGTGTCGAAATCCAGGCCGACCGTTGCCCCTTGGACCAATGACGCGCGTTTGTCAGGTGTGGTCCGGAAGGTGATGTGAGACCCTAGGCCGTTCACTGCGACCTGAACAAACATCTCTGACCCCAGGTTCTCGATATGTACAATCTGACCGCGAAGCGGAGCGTTACTGTTGACCAGGAAGAGAGTCTCGGGGCGCAATCCAAGGGAGCCAACAGCTTTGGTTCGGCGGCCTGTCGTGAGGGAAAGAGGCTGACCCAACAAATGGACCTGTCCGGTCTCGCTGAGTTCGACCGGCAGAAGGTTGATTTTTGGTGACCCGATGAACTCGGCCACTTCGATCCGGTCTGGGTCATCATAGACCGTTTCTGGTGCAGCACATTGCAGGATGCGCCCCCCCATCATGACCGCAATACGATCCGACATTGTCATCGCCTCGACCTGATCATGGGTCACATAGACAAAGGTTGCCTTCAGTTGGCGGTGTAGTTGAGCAATCTCAGCGCGCGTCTGAACCCGCAGTTTTGCGTCCAGATTTGAGAGTGGCTCATCCAACAGGAAGGCAGCAGGGTCGCGGACCAAGGCCCGCCCGAGTGCCACGCGCTGTCGCTGCCCGCCAGACAACTGTCCAGGTTTGCGATCCAGCAGGTGGGCGATTTCAAGGATCTCTGCAGCATGGGTGACCTCCTTGGCGATTTCCGCTGCGCGTTGTGCTTTCCCGGGCATGACGCCGCCAAGCAAAGGCAAGCGTTGCAGAGTGTTCATACGCCGCATCTTGAGCGGTACCGCAATGTTTTCGCCAACACTCAGATGGGGATAGAGGGCGTAGGATTGAAACACCATCGACAGATTGCGATCGGCAGCCCGCTGTCCTGCTACGGAGGTCCCGCCAATCTGCACGTCGCCTGAGGTTTGCTCTTCCAGACCTGCGATGATCCGCAGCAATGTTGATTTGCCGCAGCCAGATGGGCCGACAAGTGAAACAAACTCACCATCCGCGATGTCGAGAGACACACCTTTCAACACTTCGGTCTCGCCAAAGCGCTTGTTGATGTTTTTGATGCTTAGCCCGGCCATCTGATTCCTCCATCTGACAGGGATGGTTTAGGAACCTGAGCCTTCACTTTTGTGACGTCATATTAGTGAAACTAATGGGGGTTAGGCCTAGACCAAAGAGAGGTCCCATGCGCGCCAACCATCATCAGTTTGTGGCCTTTGCCTATGTGGTTCGGGAAGGCAGCTTTTCAGCCGCCGCTGTGCGCCTTGGCGTCACCCAATCGGCCATCACCCAGCATGTGGCAAAGCTGGAAAAACAGGTTGGTTCGCAATTGTTGTTGCGCAGTCGTGAAGGCATTGCACTGACCCGAACAGGTCAGGACCTGTATGATCTGGCAGATCGCCTTGTCACTTTGGATTCTTCGATCCGCGAGCGTCTGGAGGGCTATGAGGCCATGGCGCGTGGACATCTCAAGATAATTGCAAATGCGCCACTTCCGGCCTTGCGGGCAATCAGCCAATTTCGCATGGCCTATCCAGATGTAGAAATCGACTTCGCGCTTTATGGTTGGACCACCGCAACCCGGCTTTTGCGCGAGCGGCGCGCGGATGTCGGTTTGATCACTGATGCGCCTAAAATTGATGATTGGGAACGGATACCCGTTCAAAAGACCCGCTACGTTGCATACCTTCTGCCATCCTCGCCGCTGGCACATCGGGAGATTTTGAGCTTTGCGGACTTGCGACAGGAAACAGTGATTTTACCAGAAAGTGGATCATTGACTGAGCGTGTGGTGCGGGAGGCCGAGGCCAAACAGGGCATCCAGCTACAACGCACAATAAAAATGACCACTTTTCCCCTTATGTGCGAAGCCGTATTTCAAGGGGCAGGCATTGCCATCTTTCTCGGGAACAGCGGGTTAATATCGCGCGGCCTCAGGGAAGTGCCTGTTGTGGAGCTCTCGGAAACCCATGAAACCGCTGTTGTGGCGCCAAAGGACCGGGCAGGTCTACGGTTGGTGAAGGCCTTTATCGATACGGCGTCGTCTTCGGCCTTTTCTGACCCTGAGCTGTAGAAGTGAATCTGAGCCCCATTTGTCTCGCCCGGTAGGGACTGTGCCTAGCCACAGTAAAGGTCTGGTTTGTTGACGCTGCATTGCGGCGCGTTACTGCTCAGTCAATGACTGCTGTGGGCCGTTCGTGACGGCGGCGATAAGGGCCGGTAACACCAGTTTAGTCCACTGAAGAATGAGTAACTTATCCCGTTCGATATTGGGTGCCACCGGTTCTTCCCGGTGGGTCAGAGTTACGCCGTTGCGGCTCTTAACGCGGTATCCATCAGCGCCTTGATTTGTGATGTACTGGTCTGGGCGACGATGCGACCCAGTTCCTGATCCCCTTTCAGCACCACAAGTGTCGACCGGCGCGGGATGTTCATGCGTTTGACCAATTCCGATTTGCCGTAGGCGTCCCAATCAACGTCGACAAACGTAATCTTGGCTTCGTAGTCGGAGTTTTCTGATTTCAGCCTATTGATGACCCTCTCTTGAGCGGCGCAAGTGCTGCACCAGCTGGCCTTGAAGTCCAGAAACACGGTGTTTCCGGTCTTAAGATGTTTTTCGACCAGGCCGGGTTCATATTCCAGCGGGGCGGCGTTGGCGACAAACGGCAGGGCGGTTGCTGCTGCGGTCAGGAAAAGAAAGTGACGGCGATCCATGAGTGGGCTCCTGTGAGCATTGTTACAAAGAGACGGAGAGATCGATCAACCAGGGAGGCAGGACGCCGATCAACCAGGCCTCGATCACGTGGTGAAGGTTGAGCAGTAACGCCAGCCCTACGGCGACAAAGGCCGCCCCGAGAATAGGCCTGCTGCGGTGCGCCAGCGTGCGAAGCTGTGTATTGTAGCGCCCGACGGCGCCGCGGGTGCCATAGGCAAGACCAAGGATCAGCGCCGAGACGCCTAATGCAAAGAACACCATGATAGTGGTGGCGCGCAAAAGTCCCTCGCCCTGTGAGGCAAGTGAGATTGCCCCGCCCAGTGTCGGACCAATACAAGGGCTCCAGACAGCACCCAGCAGCAGCCCACCAAGGAACTGCCCACGCAGCCCGCCGCGGTCCAGCGTGTCGATTTGCGCATCAGCTTGCGAGGACAGGCCAGCCGTTGCTCCGGCTAGAACCGCCCCGGCCTGTGGCACCAAAAGCGCCAGCCCGAACAGCACCATCAGCCCGGCTCCGACCTTAGAAACCGTGTCAATGTCGACCCCAAGCACCTGACCAAAAGCGGTGATACCCACGCCCAAACTTACAAATGACAGGCTCAACCCCGCGCACAGGGCTACCGGCCCAAAGCGACTGGATTGAAACGCGGTGGCGATCACAATAGGCAACACCGGCACGACGCAGGGGTTGATCAAGGTCAGCAGCCCCGCACCAAATGCAAAAATTAGTTCCATGAAGGTCACTTAACGCGTACCTTGATGCGCTGTCATCAAACGATCCAGTGACTTGGTTTCACATGGTCGTGGGGTTTGTGACAACTGCGTCCCATTTTAGGGTCGCTGCGCATTGCATGGTCGGCATCACTGAGAAAGCTGCGCCGCAGCGCCAAGCCAAGCCAAGCAGCCAGCGACAGGACTAGGCGTTTGTGCTGACCGACACGAAGGGCGGACTTTCTCTGCAATTGTGAAGCAGACCGGTTCGAAGGTCTGAACGCATGGGTTTCTGTCTCAATCAAGTGTGTTTCTTTTTGGCCTGAACGCATCGCATAAAGCGGGATTGGTTTCGATGCGTGCAGCCCCAACAAGGTCAAGGCAGTAGGGAACGGCAGCGAAGACGGCTTCTAGGCACGTTGCAATTGCGGCAGGCTTGCCCGGCAATGTGACGATTAGTGTCTGACCGCGGACACCTGCATCCTGTCGTGATAGGATCGCGGTGGGGACTTCTTTGAGGCTGGGCAGCCGCATTGACTCTCCAAAGCCAGGCAAGCGCTTTCCGATGACATCGTCCAGGGCTTCGGGTGTTTCATCGCGCGGCGCCGGCCCGGTGCCTCCTGTCACAAGGATCAGGTCAGCCTTGTCCACATCAGAAAGCTGACGCAGGGCCGCGGCAACGGTGTCTCGTCCATCAGCAACGATTTGACGTTTGTAGGTGAGCTTGGTGGTCACGACCCTGCGCACCAAGCCCTCCTGCGCCGACGACGAGCACTCGGGCATTGCCAAGGCGTTTCTGACCTTCGTATCCGATTTCTGGCAGAATATGGTGGCGCGTATACCGTCCTTCCGAGAGAGAAACGTCCAGCATCTCAGCCCCCTGTCATCGGAGGGAAAAGGGCCACTTCACGCACCCCTTCAAGCGACGCTTCGAAATGCGAAAGATCCTGGACAAGCGCGACGCGCAAAGCCGAGCGATCTGCAAAGGCCGCAGCATAGCGTGGCTCCCGCCCGGAAAGCTCCGTGATCAGGTCTGAGACCTTCGAGGCGCAGCTTTCGACCTTCTCGCTCGGCAGACCGATCCGTTCACGAACCCAAGCAAAATATATAACATCATAAACGGCCATGATCATCCTCCGGTGTGGTTCATTCCGCGTGAGACGGCTCCCGAAATCTCATTCGCTGCATAGGCAAAATCATGCCCCTTTGGTTTGCGCGACAGGGCGCTTCGGATCGCCCTGTGGACCTCTGAAATATCCGTGGAATCGCGCAAGGCAGGCCGCAGGTCGCATGAACCTTCGCGGCCGAGGCAGGTGAACAATTCCCCACGACAGTTCACCCGAACCCGATTGCAACTTGCACAGAAGTTATGGCTCATGGGTGTGATAAAGCCGATGCGTTGCTGGGTGCCAAGCACGTCGCAATATCGTGACGGTCCACCAGTGCAGAAGCTCGTATCACGCAGAGTGAAGCGCTCTTCAAGCATGGAGCGCAGCTCGCCAAGGGGCCAATACTGTCCGAGCCGATCCTCGACCTCGACTTCCCCCATTGGCATCACTTCGATGAAGGCCAGATCGCAGCCTCTTTCCAGAGCCCAATCCACAAGGTCCGGGATCTCGGCATCATTGAACCCACGCAGCCCCATCGTGTTGATCTTGACCTGCAACCCGGCCGCACGGGCGGCCTCGATCCCTTGCAAAACCTGATCAAGGCGGCCACGACGTGTGACCTTTGCAAACTTTTCGGGATTGAGCGTATCAAGGGAGACGTTGATCCGCCGCACGCCATTGCTGGCCAGTGCGGGTGCAAAGCGGGTTAGTTGTGTCCCGTTTGTTGTCAGTGTTAGCTCCGCCAAGCGACCAGTCGCCACCTCGTGACCAAGTTTTTCGATCAGCGACATTATCCCGTGGCGGACAAGAGGTTCACCTCCGGTCAGTCGCAGCTTGCGCACGCCAAGGTCGATGAAGGCTCCTACCAGTTTTTCTAGCTCTTCGATTGAAAGCAGCTCACGCTTGGGTAGGAAGGTCATCCGTTCGGCCATGCAATAGGTGCAGCGCAGATCACAGCGATCTGTCACCGACAAACGCAGGTAGTTCACCTCGCGACCGAAGCTGTCAGACAGTGTTTTGCGGGTGCAGGCATCAAGCGGCATGGCGTGCTCCGGTCATGTGGTTGAACCAGTTCAGAATCGCGCTCTGATCCATCGGTAGGTCGCAGGACAACGCCTCACCAAACGCACGCCATTCCTCCGCATATGTCGGTCGAACTGCTGTCAGCACTGGGATACCCTTTACCATGGCCTGTCCGATGAGATCACGAAAACCACGGCCTTCGCTTTCACCGCGCCCAAACCTGTTGAGGACCAAAAGCTCCGATCCGCGATCCAGCTCCGTCTCCAGATAAGCGGCGCATTCTGCCAATGCTCCTGGATGCAGGCGGCACCCATGCGAGCCATTTCCGAGAGGTTGCGAAATCCGAAACGTCCTGGCGGCTCCGATAGCGTGCAAATCCATGTCGGCACAGTGGCATTCGCCACCTGTCTTGCCGCGGGATTGCAGGACGCCGCGCACCCGATGTCCATTGTTCAACAGGGTACCTGCAATGTCAGTGAATAGGCCATCAACATCCCCTGTTTCAAAGCGGATCGCGGCAAGCTTTGGATAAGTCATAGCAGGTCCTCCAAAGAGAGAAATGGTTGCCAATAAAGGCGATCCCCTGGCGCTAGCCTGTCAGTTTCAGCTGAGACGATGGCCAAACCATCAGCCTCGGCCAGGGGAAAGAGCGTGGCCGATACGCTGGCGCCAAGGCGCTTCAGGATCGGCAGTCCTTCGGGACTGTGTTCCGTGAGTGTCACAGGAAAGACTTCGGCACGCCCTGCCTTACGTGCCCACTCAAAACCAGAGTTGGCGTGATGTGTTGCAAATGTTCTGGGTGTTGCCCCCAGAAGCCGAGCGATTTGTGGCGCTACGAACAGGTGAAAGTCGACAAAGCTGGCAAATGGATTCCCTGGCAAACCGGTGAAAGTAGTGTGCCCCAATCGCCCAAAGGCAATCGGTTTGCCCGGCTTTAGTGCCACCCGCCAACCATCCAGTGTTCCACCAGCTGCGATGAGCGCTTCGCGAATGTGGTCACGTCCGCCTATAGAGACGGCGCCGGAGGTCAGCACCAGATCGAACCTGTCACGGATTCTTTCAAAGGCTTTGGTTGTTTTGCTCAGATCGTCGGGAAGAACACCAAGGTCTGTCACTTTGGCCCCCATCTGTACGCATAGCGACATCAACATTGGACGGTTGGCATCATGGATCTGACCCGGACGGCGTGGTTGCGTAGCCAGTTCGTCCCCCGTCGAAAAAACGCCAACCCGAATGTGTCTGCGCACCAGGCATGTCTCGACGCCATTGGCGGCAAGAAGCCCGACATGATGCGCAGCAATATGTTGCCCAGGATGGAGCAGAATTGTGCCCTTGGCCTGGTCACTACCGGCGCGGCGAATGTTGTCGCCTTCTCTTGGAGGGATGGAAAATACGACGGTGTCACCTTCCTGCTCAGAGTGTTCGGACATGACAACTGCATTTGCCCCCGACGGGATTGGCGCGCCGGTGTAGATGTGAACAGCGGTTCCCGGTTTCAACACCGAGGGAGCGTCGCCTGCGGCAATCTCTGCTGAGATCGGCAAACGGTTGCTGCTTTGGCTATCGGCAGTGTTGACGGCAAAGCCATCCATGGCGGAGTTGTCGAAAAAGGGCATAGCCTCTGCTGAAATCACCGCTTCGGCGGCAACACGACCGGCACATTTGTAAACGGAGACAGCTTCCGTTTCGGTAACAGGAGTAACTCTGTCCAAAGCCAGCGAAAGCGCGGTCTTGAGCGGCATCAGGGGTTGTTTGATACTGTCGCAGCCACATCCCGTATCCTGCATCTTGTCCAGCATTGTGACCTCCGGCTCTTACTAATCTCAGCCTGCTTTGAGCAGGTGTTGAAGAGAGGGGGCGGTTGGGCCGCCCCCTCCGGGTTCGCTACTTGGCGTCTGCCGCGTTTTTCATCAGGTAATCCATGACAAGTTCGCGTTCGCTGTCTTCCAGCCCAGCGCGTTCAAACATGGAGGGCACGATGCCTTTCCATTGTTGCTGCGTGTAATGGGTCACTTCACGCGGGGCATGGCAGACGGTGCAGCGTTCAAAGAACATCTTTTCGCCTGCTGTCATGTCGGCATAAAGCGCTGATGTCAGAGCTTCGAGACGCTCCAGGCCAAGCTGCTCGTCATCAATAGAGGCGATTTCCATGTCCTCGATGATGGCAGGCGGGTCATAGGCCATGTTCGGACCTTCCGGGTCCTCACATTTGCGCATCTCGATCAACACGGTATTGGCCGTGGTGGCTTCTGACAGGCCCGAGGCACGCTGGGTCGAGGTCAGGAAGTTCGCCAATCCCGAATTGTCACGACCCTTGCTGTCCAGCTGTGGCCAGCCTCCTTCATAGATCGAAACAACGCCTGGCATGATGTCATCCGAGACAACGGCGCCTGCAATGACGGTGCCGCGCTTGTTGTAAAGCTCGACCAGATCGCCATCTTCGATACCGCGGTCCGCGGCATCCTGAGCATTGATCCGAACCGGTTCACGCCCCTGGACCATGTAGAGATCACGCAGGCGCTGCGAATTGGCCATCTGGCTGTGCAGACGGAACCAGGGGTGTGGCGAGACAACGTGCAGCTGGCCTTCCTTGGCGTTGCCGAGGTATTCGTGTTTCTCCATCCACATCGGCATGCCGGGGCAGTCTTCAAGCGCGAAGTCAGCGATGGTTTCGCAGAACATCTCGACCTTACCCGATGAGGTATGCAGCGGGTTCGCTTCGGGATCTTCAAAGAAGGCCCCATGACGGGTCCATTTGCGGGCCTCAGCAGGCACCGGCATACGGGCATAGCCCTTTTCCCAGAATTCCTCGAAGGGGATCTCTTTTGCGGCACCGGATGCTTCATAGGCGATTTTGATGTGGTACATCTTGTCTTCACCATCGGTGAACTGCGCCCACAGACCCAGCTTATCGGCAAGCCCTTCGAAGATTTCATAATCGGGCAGGCTGTCGGCAACAGGTTCGATCACTTTCTTCATCGCATAGACACGGTCGTTCGAATAGGTCCCACCCGAGGTGATATCGTCCTGTTCCAGTGTCGACGCAGCAGGCATGACGATGTCAGCCCAACGGGTTGCTGCTGTCCACCAGACATCCACGCAGACAATGGTTTCAACCTTCTGCAGGGCACGAATAAGTCTGTTCGTATCCTGCTGGTGCGACATGAAGTTGTTGCCGGAGTTGAAGATCACCTTGATGTCCGGATAGGTATTGTTCTGCCCGTTGTAAAAGAAGTCCACGCCAGGGTTTTCCAAGGCTTCGGTGATGCGTGACGCTGGCACGATCTTTTTCACAAAGTTCCGGCCCTGACTCAGGCCGACGGGAGTCGCGTTGCCGCCCTGTGGCATGCCACCATTACCATAGTGCCAGCTAAAGCCGACGCCCTGGCCTGGTTTGCCGATTTTACCGAGCAAAGCCTGGAAGTTGACGATAGACCAATAGGCCATTTCACCATGCTGTGCACGTTGGATCGCCCAGGACCCCGCAATGCAGGTCTTGCTGGTGGCAATCAGTTCACAGAGCTCCTTGATCTGCTGTTCCGCGATGCCGGTGATTTTCGACGCCCATGCTGGTGTTTTTGGCGTGCCGTCTGTTTCGCCTTTTACATAAGCGATCCATTTGTCGGCACCGACGGTGTACCTCGCCATGTAGTCCTTGTCGTCCCAGCCATTTTCCAAGGCGTGGTAGGCCATCGACAGGAACAATGCGGTATCGGTGTTCGGAATGATCGCAGTGGATTCAGCGCCTAGGTATTCATCCGAGGCCGTGCGTTGTGGGTTGATAGAGATGAACTTGACGCCATTGTCGCGGATCTCTTCCCAATGGGCATACATGCCGTGGTCGGCCACACGGTATTCAATGCGGTTATTCTTGATTGGGTCACAGCCAACCATCACGAATACTTCGGTGTTGTCGCGGATGGTTTCCCATGCGGATTGAGCCGAGTAGACCTCCATGTCGCCAATGATATGCGGCATGACAACCTGCCCGGCGCCAGCTGACCAGTCACCCGCGGTATTGGTGCAACCGCCCATCTGGTTCAGCAGGCGACCCTGCAGAACGTTGGGGCGGAACACACCCGCGTTCGACCAGCCGCCATAGGACGAGCTGAAGATCGCTTCATTGCCGTGGTTCGTGGCTGTGTCCAAAAGTGCCTTGGCGGTCAGAGACCACGCGGTATCCCAATCAACACGGACCCATTCTTCCTTGCCGCGAAGCTCAGGTTTGGTATCGCCGCTTTCCCAGCCTTCCAGGTAAGATTTACGCACCATCGGGTAATTGACGCGGGTCTTGTCGTAGGTCCGGTCCATGACGCCATAGGTCAGCATCTCAGTCGGGCGGGCATCCAGTTCCATCATGGTGTTGATGCCAACAAGTTTCCCGTCACGCACGACGGCCTCAAAGGGGCCATAGTGGCTGGCGTGGAATGTGCGCCCCGAAAACGAGTTCGGGTCGATAGAGGCAAGTGCGGTGGTCCCCAATAGGGAGGTTGCGCCAAATGCAGCAGCGCCCCCTTGCAGGAATGCACGGCGGGTTGGATTGATGAATGTCATGGGTATTCCTCCTTGGACAATCTTGATGCGATTGTGTGGCGAAGGAGGCCTCGTCTCGTTGACGCCGCGCAATTTGCTTTGTGCGAAATTGTAAATGAATGTAACCATGACGTCATGGCACAGCATATCATCATTGTCGAAGACGACCGGGTATCGCGAATGCGGCTGGCTGGGTATCTGCGGCAGCTGGGCTATCGTGTGACGGAAGCAGAAGATGCAGAGCAGATGGAACATCTGCTGGAGCACGACCCTGCCGAATTGCTGCTGGTGGACATCAATCTTGACGGCAAAGATGGCCTGACGATCACTCGCGAACAACGTGCTCTGTCCAAGGTTGGCATTATCCTTCTGACCGCTCGCGATGATCAGGTCGACAAAATTGTTGGCTTGGAAATGGGGGCGGACGACTATGTCACCAAACCCTTTGACAAACGTGAACTTGCGGCCCGCATCAAAAACCTGCTGGTTCGGATCAGTGACATCGGACAGGCTCCCGAAGGTCCCGCACCAATCGACACCTTCGGCCCCTGGTGCTTTGACCGCATCCGCCGCCGTCTGGTCAGCCAGTCCAGAACAGAGACACTGACCGAAATAGAATTTGGCGTGTTGAAAGCTTTGACCGACAATCCCGGCATCACACTAAGCCGTGTGCGCATTGATGAGCTGCTTGGTCGTCAGCATACGCGTACCAGCGACAGGACGATTGATGTCGTTGTTGGCCGATTGCGCAAGAAGATCGAAGAAGACCCAGGCAATCCAGCTTGGGTCTTGACCGTTCATGGGCAAGGTTATCGCTTCATTGATCCCGCCGCGGGTTGAAGGCCCGCCCTGATCATCGCGGATTTTAACATGTCTTCCGCTTCTTTTGCAGCTCGACGCAGATCTGTGCGCTGCTCGGACGACAAACTGCCATCTGTTCCTTCACATTGGGCTAAAACACCGCGGAGCCTCTCCAACCTGTAGTTGGACACTGCGCCCTTTAGCCTGTGCGCCAGACGTTTCCTCTCATCTGCCTGCGCTGTTTCAATCTTCTCGATTGCACCCGGTACATCTGCACAGAGCTCCAAAAGCACATGCGTCGTCGTCTCAATCCCCAGATCAACAACATCGTCTTGAATGCTGTGCAACACCGCGTCGAACTGGCTATCTCCTGCGGTTTCAGTTTCTGGTCGTTGTGGCAGCTCGTCAATCAACTCCACCAACCTGCGCGGAGAAATCGGCTTTGCCAGAATACGTTTAACGCCCAGACGTTCGCGCTCAGGTGCCGTGTCCTCAATGACATGTGCCGTCAGGGCGGCCACCACTGTTGTTGCGGGAAGTGGAGCAAGGCGCCTAATGACCTCCTCACCGCTGATGTCGGGCAAGCCCAGATCGACGAGGATCAGATCAAACTGGTCTGATTTTACTGCTGCAAGAGCAGCCCGCCCGGTCTCAGCTTCAGTGACATGACATCCCAGACGCTCGAGATAGCCGCGCGCAACGATGCGGTTTACCGGATGATCCTCGACCACCAGAACCGCTTTCTCAATATTGCCCACGGGCAAATGCGCATGTTGTTCAATCTTGTCGGGGTCCCCCAACGCGACCGGCAGACTGAGGGTAAAGCGGCTGCCAACGCCGGGTTCGCTTTCCACTTTGAGAGCCCCCGCCATCGCTTCCGTCAGGTTGCGCGAAATTGGCAGCCCAAGTCCGGTGCCTTCCGTCCAACTGCTTTTAGCACCATCGGTACGTGTGTAGGGATCAAACGCCCGAACCAAAAACTCCTGGGACATGCCGATACCTGTATCCTGCAGCACAAAGGTCAAGAGCATTTGGCCACCGACATCTGTTAGTACGCAGTCAACCAAAAGCGATATTGCGCCTTCGTTTGTGTACTTGACCGCATTTGAGATCAGGTTGGTGAGAACCTGTCTGATCTTGACAACGTCACCAAATAGAACCGGTGGTCCTTCTGCCGACAGATCAACAGAGGCGGTCAGTCCCTTCGCTTTTGCATCCCCCGTCAAATGATGGCCCAGCTGTCCTGCAAAGTCCCGAAGGTTGAAATGGACCGGGCTGGTGCGCGCAGCCATTGGTTCACTGCCGGAATAGACCAATATGTCATTGCTCAATTCCAAAAGCTCACGCGCTGACACAAGAGCCGTGCTGATCCGCGCCTTCTGTGCCTCGACCTTCACCTCTCCCAAAAGCAAGTCGAGCATTCCGATCACGCCATTTAGGGGGGTGCGAATTTCATGGCTCATCCGCGCCAGGAACTCTGACTTGCTGAGGTTGGCAGCTTCAGCATCCGTGCGGGCGGCGTCAGAAGCCTTCATCTCCTGAACCACTTCCCCTGTGCGAGCCAGAACAGCTTCTTCCAACGAGAGGCGCAATTCAGCCGCTTGCATCGTGCGGCGGCGCAATACGTTGATGGCTTTTTCCATGCGCCCGATCTCGTCGTGGCGGGTGATTTCGATCGGAGTGTCAAAGCGCTCCCGCGCCAGGTCGATCACACGGTCCGCGACCAAGCGTAGCCGCGTGACCAGCTCGCGCCGGGCATAGCTCCAGCTGAAGGCGGCCACCAAACCGGACATCAATACCAGAACCAAAAGCCCATTGGCCAATCGCCCGGTAAGGAGGTTGCTGCGTTGGATTCGCAGAAGGCTTGCGGACTGAACATCGTGCCGGAGCGCCTGGGCGCGCAACGAAAGTTCGTCCACGGCATCAAGCAATCGTCTACTTTCAACCTCAACCTTTGTGCGCAGCTCTAATCTGCGTTTTGACAATTCAAGTAAACCATTCACCTCAAGTGTTTCGCTTTGTTTTCGCAGAAGTTTGCGTGCTTCTTCGCGCCCCCCTTTCGTTGGAAGAAAGGGAATGCGTCGCACAAACAGCGCTTGGTTTCTCCGGATTTTTTCTCCAGCCAGAGCCACATTACCGGGCGTTTTCAGAAGGGGGACTTCATGCAAGGTCAGGCGAGTGGCTTCGGAGGTGCGAAGGAGCTCAGTCAACCTGTCGAACGCAAAGAAATCCCGGTCGGCCAGCCGGTCAAGCTCAGCGCGCCGATCTGTTCCATCATTGGAATACAAATCTGCGATCGTAGCGGTGATTTTCAATCTGGCGAGATCAAGCTCAGTTTCCAGCAATGCTGCAAGATCCTGCCCTGTCTGCCCGACCTCAACAGTAGCCTCTTGAGCTAATGTTTTCAAATCAAGCGCGTAGCGTGCATTGCGGGCCATGCTGTTCAGGATTGCATCGATGTCGGGCTGTTCACGAGACGGCGATGGTTTCGCGACCATCGCTTCCAAGGACTGCATCCCTTTTTGGATACGCCCGACAGTCTGGCTCAGTGCGGTAGTCAGCTCTTCTTGTGCCGACTGCGTGTCGGCCTGCACAAACGAGGAGGCAAGCGAGCGCACAAGACCGGCCTCAGCCGCAACACGACCAGAAAGCTCCATTGCCGGGCCATTCTCTTCAATGAGCCGGGTATTGGATTGTACTAGATAACGGTTGACGCCTACAGCCGCGATGCCCACCATGATGGCCAGAAAACCCATGAGCGAGAAAACGAGCATTAGTTTCTTATCGAAAGATTGGCGTCGCATGGCGAGAGCCTACGCGCGGCGATTTGCAACTGCAATCGTCAGTCTCGTTCTTGCGGTAGGTCTTTTTCCCGAAAATTTCGTAGTTCGGGCTGAAGACCAACAACTTTCGGTCTGTGTTCTGGTCCCACACTTCAAGGACGAATACTGGCTCAGTGTGGGCTATGGGCTCGAGCACGAGGCGCGCATTCATGCCGTTGATCTTTTGTTCTATGAGGCGGGCGGTTATCAATCTCTAGACAATCAGGTCGCCCAGCTTAAGAAATGCTCCACCCAGGGTGTAGATGCTATTCTTGTCGGCGCTGTATCATCTGACCATCCCGATTTGCTGACGGCAATTCATGAAGTCGCTGAGGTCGTTCCCGTTTTTGGATTAGTGAACGAGTTGCACAGTGAGGATCTTTCGGGGCGGATCGGAGTGGATTGGCAGAAAATGGGACAGGTTCTTGGCGATTTCCTGGCAATGATGCATCCCTTTGGTACGGCACAAAAACGTGCCGTTTTGATTTCCGGCCCAGCTGAATCCGGTTGGGTCGCGCCGCTTGAACTGGGGCTGCGCGAAGGGTTGAAGGGCGGCAGTGTCGAAATTGTTGCTGTGTTCAGCGCAGACACAGGGCTACGCCAACAGCTCAATGCAGTGGAAGAGGCATTCGCAAGCGTTCCTGACATTGACCTTTTGATTGGCAGCGCGCCAGCGGTGGAAGCAATAATCGGATTGAGAGAGGTCACGGGCCTGTACACGGATGTGGAATTGGTCTCGACCTATATCAGCCATACGATCAAGCGCAGCATCCTGAACGAAAGAGTATTAGCGGTTCCATTTGACGACCCGGTGCAACAAGGAGAGCTTGCGCTCAAACAGGCTCTTAGGGTCCTGCAAACGGGTCGCAAAGAAGGCCTTGCCGGGCCGGAAATCAGGCTCTTTAACCACAAGGAAAGCAGCAAGATGACAGCACCTCTCTCGCCTTCTGTTTTTTTTCCGGAAATTCAGTAGCCTTCATTACCGGTTTGCTACTGCTCTGGGATGACGTGAGGCCATCCATTTGCACAGCCATGAACTCGAAAGCCGCACGGAGTTGGAAACTCAGCTAGACGGGCTGCAACCGCAGCATCAACGAGGGAGACGAATGGCAGGTTTGGACCGATACCAGCGCGTCATGCCACGGGAGTCACAACTTTACAAAGGTCACTTCCTGCGCCCCGCTGATGTTGGTGCGCAGTGCAGTATGTGGGCTTCAGTCTCCGGAGGCTTGAATGGCTGCGTTCACCTGTCTGACGCGCAACCTTGGGGCAGCCGAGCAAGGCGGCCCATTTCCTTTGATTTTGTTCCGACTAAGGTGTTCTATTTTCTGAACTGGCTTTGAAAACTCCTAAAAATTATTTGATTGTGGATCGGGAGGTCTCCGTCCGAGCCGCGGAGGTGGGACCATTTCACCCTAATATTTATTTGGTTTTGTGCCTTGTTCGTGACGGCGATCGTTATACGCTATCTGGTCTGTGTCAGGTCTGACCCGAGTTGGGAATTGTCCTGTCGGGTATTAGATCCTGGCCGGACTTAGTGTTACTTGATATCGATGGTTCGCCGTACCGTGTGAGAGGCTGGGTCCAGAATCAGGATCTGGTTTTCTGTGGTCACTACTGCAATCCAACCCGACCCAAAGGTCACGGCCTGGGCAGTGGTGCCTGCAGGCAGGGTGATTTCTGCGGGCAGGCTGGGGCCATCCGCGGACAAGCGGATGACAAGCAGGGAAATTACCACTACAAGCCCGCCAATCATCACCACGGTCAATGTGGTCACCAGCCGACGCAGGAACTTGAGCTGCGGCGGCTCGTCTTGAATTTCAGGCTCGGAAGGATCAGTCATGGGCAGCCGCCAGATTGAGTTTATCATCGCGGAAGACCCGCCTAAGAGGCTTGATAAAGCGGTTTCGCGGGATGTTCCAGCGGAAGCGACATTGTCGCGCACAAGGCTGGCGCGGCTGATCGAGGCTGGCAGCCTGTCGGTGGATGGCGCGGTGGTACAGGATGCCAAGGCGCGCGTTGCTGAGGGCGCTGTGATCTCCATCACTGTAGAGGAGGCCGAGGACAGCCACATTGGCCCCGAAGATATCGCCCTGGATGTGATCTTTGAGGACGATGATCTGATCGTCATCAACAAGCCTTCGGGCATGGTGGTGCATCCGGCGCCGGGAACGCCATCGGGGACTTTGGTCAATGCTCTGTTGCATCACTGTGGCGATAACCTGTCCGGGGTAGGCGGGGTCAAGCGCCCCGGTATCGTGCACCGCATCGACAAGGAGACCTCCGGGCTCTTGGTGGTGGCCAAATCGGATGCGGCGCATCAGGGATTGGCGCAGCAGTTTGAGAAACACACGGTTGAGCGCTATTACCGCGCCATTTGCTACGGGGTGCCGGATGCCAATGACCCGCGCCTACGTGGCGTGAAGGGCACCAGTTTTGAACCGGGCAATATCCTGAAGCTGACCACCCAATTGGCACGACACAAACATGATCGTCAGCGCCAGGCGGTTTTGTTTCAGGGCGGCCGTCATGCGGTGACACGCGCCCGCATTGTCGAGCCCTTTGGCAATCCACCCGTGGCGGCCCTGATTGAATGCTGGCTCGAAACCGGACGCACTCACCAGATCCGGGTTCATATGACCCATGCGGGACATGGGCTGGTTGGTGATCCGACCTATGGTGGCAAACGCAAGCTGGCAGCCAAGTCTCTGACCCCGGCGGCTATTGCCGCAGTGCAGAACTTTCCCCGGCAAGCCCTGCATGCGGCGGTTCTCGGGTTTGTGCACCCTGTGACCGGCGAGGATCTGCGATTTGAAGCGCCGCTGCCTGAAGATATGGCCTCTCTGATTTTGACTCTTTCTCAACCCGTTGTAAAAGCTTGATTGTTTTTGCAACTATCTGTGACGCATGTCACAGATAGTTCTGGGAGTGAAATATATAGTGTTTCTTGTAGGCACCCCTTGAAAGGTGTTTAGCGCTAACCCATATGACTTAATGTTAAGCCCGTAAACATCTTGGGAGGGACCGTTTGAATGGCTAATTACGCAAATCTGCCCGCACCGACCCCCGAAGGCGGTTTGAACCGCTATATGCAAGAAATCCGCAAATTCCCGCTCCTGGAGCCGGAAGAAGAATACATGCTGGCCAAGGCCTGGGTGGAAAAAGAGGACTCTGGTGCCGCGCATCGGATGGTGACCTCGCACCTGCGTCTCGCCGCAAAAATTGCCATGGGCTACCGTGGTTACGGTTTGCCGCAGGCCGAAGTGATCTCTGAGGCCAATGTTGGCCTGATGCAGGCGGTCAAACGCTTTGACCCTGAAAAGGGCTTCCGCCTGGCCACCTATGCCATGTGGTGGATCCGCGCCTCGATCCAGGAATATGTCCTGCGGTCCTGGTCGATGGTCAAGCTGGGCACCACCTCGGCGCAGAAAAAGCTGTTCTTCAACCTGCGCAAGGCCAAGGCTCGGATTGGCGCTTTGGAAGAGGGCGACCTGCGTCCTGAAAACGTTGCCAGGATCGCCCATGATCTGGGCGTGACCGAAGACGAAGTCATCTCGATGAACCGCCGCATGTCTGGTGGCGATGCCTCGCTCAATGCCACTGTTGGCAGCGAGGGCGAAGGTACCATGCAGTGGCAGGATTGGCTTGAGGATGAAGACGCTGATCAGGCTGGCGATTATGAAGCCCGTGATGAGCTGGAAGCCCGTCGCGAGCTGTTGGGCCAGGCGCTGGAGGTGTTGAACGACCGCGAGAAGGACATTCTGACCCAGCGCCGTTTGGCGGAGAAGGTTCAGACGCTGGAAGAGCTGAGCGCGCAGTATAATGTCAGCCGCGAGCGGATCCGTCAGATCGAAGTGCGCGCCTTTGAGAAACTGCAAAAGAAAATGCGCGAACTGGCCTCTGCCAAGGGCATGCTGGCGGCGCATTAACGGCCACCAGGTTTTGCCTGGGTGCAGTCAGGAATGAACAAACGGGCGGAGCCATCTGGTTCCGCCCGTTTTCTATGGCAGGTCGGAGGTTCAGAGGAGACCTGACCCGGGCTGGGAGGGCTGGCACATTAACAGCTGGCAGGGGTCCAGAAGGGCTGGGTCGGATACCTTGCGGGCTGGCCTAGGGCTGGCGAGCGAGGGGCCTGGCGTGTCGGACGGTCCGAGGATAAGGCCTGACAGGCGGTGGCTGAAGTCACAGGTGGCTGGCTTCAAATCCCACAGGGTCCAAAATCTGAACACAGCGGAACGGCTGGCTTAGAGCGTTTAAGTTGCTGGCTTAGCTGGCTGTCTGGCGTGTCCCGGCTAGGCCCGGACTGGCTGGAGTAGCTTGCTGCTTGCTGCCTGACGATCCGGCTAGCTGCAGTTCCTGTGTTCTGGATAACGGTGTGAGAGTGAGTCGTCAATTGGGTTTTGGGAAAAATCGTGCAAATTCAAATACTTGATAGTAATACTCAGGTACTTGATCGGAACTCTCATAATTGGGCATGCAAAGAGCGGTGCATTGAGAGATAACGTTTAGAGTCTGGACTGAACCGTGAGCAGTTGGTCCAGCAAATCCAGATCAGGGTCGCCTTGTAGATCTGTTCCTTTGCGCCAAGCGAGGGACAGAGCACATTTTGCGCTGGCCCATTGTAACAAACGCTTTGGTGAGACGTCGAAGGCCTGTCCCCAATGATGGGCGCGCTGCCCTATAAGATCTGCGGCAGACAGGGGGCACTTGAGCCCCGTTGGGTGGCGAAAGGCATTGGCGAGTTCATAGCAGCGCTCACCGAGGATGCCTTTTGCATCGAAGGCGCAAAAACCACGCGGACCTAGGCGGATGTTCTCATGGTGCAAATCCCCGTGCAGCGGACGGATGTTCACCTGGCTGGCCAGCAGCCCCTCTGCAAGGTTTTGCGCCCTGCGCATGGCGCCTTTGTGCTGTGATGATAGGGCCAGGTCTGAAAGCGGTGACTGCAATGCCTGGAACCAATGTGCGAGTGGCAGCAGCCCAGGAATGTCCAGTTCCTTGGTTTGGCGGTGTATTTCTACGGCGACCTCTACCAGCGTCCTGTCGGCCACGTCCCCTTCGCCCCTTCGGGCAATATCCCCCAAGGACGGTCCATCCAGCCATTCCATCAATACTGCATTCGGGGTGATCTGGTAGATTGTTGCAGTTGGCCCCTGCACCTGGGCCAGGAAGGGAAACCCAGAGGCTTCATTACCCATATGCCCCGAGGTGTAGCATTTTAGCGCGGCTCTTCCATGGTGGCGTGTTTCGACCTGCCAGATTTGCGCCCGTGGCACGGTCTGCACCAAAATGGCCTGGGTGATTTGGAAGGATGAAATCAGCTCTGCCGGAAGGGCAGGTTTTGCGTTGTGATCCATACTGCTTCCTCGTCCCTTCTTTGGGCTACTCGGTGATCTGGAATGGCATCCGCATAACCCTTTGTAGGCCAAACAATCCGCCAAAGTGCATTTCGCCAGAGTCTAAAAAGCCGTTCTTGCGGTAGAGGTTGAGCGCATTGAGGTTTTGCAGATCCACAGTCAGGACCAGGCCGGTTTGATAGGGATAATGCTGGTGTAGGTAGTCAGGCAAGACCTGTAGCGCTCGCGTCGCATAGCGCTTTTTCTGGTGCTGGCGGTCGATCATGAAGCCCCGCAACCCCAACTCATCCGCCTGAGCGAGCCCATAGGCCCGGTCAATCTTGAAAAAGCCGATGGCCTTAGACTGTAAAAAAATGGCGTGGAAATCCACGCCATCTTCTGCGGTTTCAAAAGCCTGCCTCACGGTGCCGGAATACAGGGTCTGATCGGGTTCCACCTGAATATGGTGGACCAGATCAAGCTCCTGGAGACCAACGGGCCTGAGGCGGAGAGGCATCAGTCTTCCATGGCTTCCAGCTCGTCGATCATGCCAGAGATCATCGACAGGCCCTTGTCCCAGAACTTGGGGTCCGAGGCATCGAGACCAAAGGGCGCCAGCAGCTCTTTGTGGTGCTTTGAGCCGCCGGCCTTGAGCATGTCAAAATACTTGTCCTCAAAGCCCTCACCGCCCTCGGCATAGACTGAGTAAAGCGCGTTCACCAGGCCATCACCAAAGGCATAGGCATAGACATAGAAGGGCGAATGAACAAAATGCGGCACATAGCACCAGAAGGTCTCATAGCCCTCCATGAAGTCAAAGGCCTCGCCCAGGCTCTCGGCCTGCACTGACATCCACAGCGCGTTGATGTCATCCGGTGTCAGCTCGCCCTCAGCGCGGGCGGCATGGAGTTTGCACTCAAAATCATAAAAGGCGATCTGGCGCACCACGGTGTTGATCATGTCTTCGACCTTGCCCGCCAGCAGGATCTTGCGCTCCTCCTTGGTTTCAGCCTTGTCCAGCATCTTGCGGAAGGTGAGCATCTCGCCAAAGACAGAGGCGGTTTCCGCCAGGGTCAGCGGGGTAGAGGAGAGCATCTCGCCCTGTTCGGCAGCCAGCACCTGATGCACGCCATGGCCCAGCTCATGCGCCAGGGTCATCACGTCCCGCGGCTTGCCCAGGTAGTTCAGCATCACATAGGGGTGCACGTCCGTGACAGTGGGATGAGCAAAGGCACCGGGGGCCTTGCCGGGCTTCACGCCCGCATCGATCCAGCCCTTGCTAAAGAAGGGTGCGGCGATCTCGCCCATGCGGGGATCAAAGGTCTCATAAGCCTCCATCACGGTCTTTTCGGCCTGTTCCCAGTCCACCACACGGGTGTCTTCCATGGGCAGCGGTGCGTTGCGGTCCCAGACCTGCATGCGGTCCAGCCCTAGCCATTTGCGTTTCAGCTCATAATAGCGGTGGCTCAGCTTGGGGTAGGCGGCGACCACGGCTTCGCGCAGGGCCTCGACCACCTCGGGCTCGACATCGTTGGACAGATGGCGGCCGGTCTGCGGCGTGGGCATGCCGCGCCAGCGGTCCATGATCTCTTTTTCTTTGGCCTGGGTGTTGTGCACGCGGGCAAATGTTTTGAGGTTTTCCTGAAACACCCGCGCCAATTCGCGCGAAGCGGCTTCGCGTTTGCTGCGGTCCTGTTCGGTCAGCAGGTTCAGGGTGCCTTCGATGTTCAGCTCTTGGCCATCAACGGTAAAGGTAAGGCCTGCAATGGTCTCGTCGAACAGTCGCTCCCAGGCGTCACCAACAACACCCAGATCGTGCAGGAAGCGTTCCAATTCATCCGAGAGCTGGTAGGGTTTCATGGCGCGGATACGATCAAACACCGGCTTGTAGCGGGCGAGATCGGCATTGGCGGCAAAATGGGCTGCCAGTGTCTCGTCTTCGATGCGATTGATTTCCAGGGTGAAAAACACCAGCGGCGTGGTGAAGATGGTGATCTTCTCCTGGCAGTCGGACATGAATTTTGTCCGCTCGGCATCCGTGGTCAGCTGGTAGTAGCGCAGACCCGCATAGGACATGATGCGCCCGGCAATAGAATTGATCTTTTCATTGCGCAGCACGCAATCCAGCAGGCCTGCGGCATCCAGAGCGGCCAGATTGCCCTCATAGTCGGCGGCAAAGGCGCTGCATTCCTGCTCCAGCCAATCCAGATCACGGGCGAGCTCTGGCGCATCATCGGCGGCGTAGAGATCAGTAAGGTCCCATACCGGCAGATTGCCCAGCTCATCTGAACCAGAGCTGGCATTGGCATCGCGGACGGGAAAGGGGAGTTGCTGCATGGGGGCTCCTTGGCGGGCATCTCTGTTTTTACGTTGCACAACATCTAAGGGCCGTAGGGCGAGATCACAAGCAAAGCCCCGCGCCGAAGACCGGGGCGGGGCTGGATTTATTGTGCGAATTTGTGGTAAGCACACCTCGGGAAATTCTGCCGAAGGCGGGCGAGATCAGAGCGTCGCTATCTGACTAGCGGTACTGGCCAAACAGCAGGGTCATCTTGTCAAAGGCCCTGCGGCGGATCTCGCTGTCTTCCATGACAATTTCATGCTGGGCCGGATCAATTAGGTCGAGCTCGCCACCAGGCCAACGGGACATGCGTTCTTTCACCGCCTCGCTGTTGACGATCTGCTCTTGCGAGCCAAGAAAGGTAAGGCAGGGCAGGACGGGAGAGGGATGCTCGGCCAGGGCTTCGCATTCTTTCAGACCTTCGCTCAACCAGTTGATGGTGGGGCCGCCCAATACCAGATCGGGCTCGGCCCTGAGCTGGTCAATCATCAACTGATACATCGCCGGGTCATTGGTCAGGGTATTGCCTTTGAAGGGCGCGGTTTCCACGTAGTGGCCTTCGGTTGTTGTGGGAACACGTTTGTTGCTCAGCCCCAGCGAGGGCGCCAACCCGCCAAGAATACGGGCGATGGGCTTCATCGCTTTGGGAATGAGGATCCCCCACATAGGCGCGGAAAAGGCACAGGCTTTGACCGGTAGCCCCTCCATCAAGGCGCGCAGACCGATGGCACCGCCCATGGAATGACCCAGCAGATACCAGGGCTCAGGGAGCTTCAGCTGTTTGGCCAGTTTGACCACTGCAGCTACGTCCTTTTGAAAATCGCCAAATTCTTCGACATGGCCAAGGCGGCGGTCGCTTAACATGCGATCCCCCAGCCCCTGTCCGCGCCAGTCCACCGCCAGAGCGGCATAGCCACGGGCATTCAGGTCAATCGCTGCGGGGCCATATTTCTCGACATATTCGGTGCGACCAGGGAAAATCAGCACGGTGCCTTTTACCGGTTCTTCACCTGTTGGCAGCCAGTGACCGACGCGAATGCGGAGGCCATCTTTGGTGGTTGCCCAATGGGCCTGTCCTGTTTCGGGTCCTTCTGCGATTTCAGCAAAATAGGGCGCTGGGGTCAGGTCCATCAGGCTTTTGTCCATTAGGCCAGAGCCGATGCCAGCTGCATAGCTGTGCCCATGTCGCCATCGATCGTCAGCTTGCCGGACATAAAGGCGCTGGTTGGGTTCACCTCACCGGTCAGGATACCCTGGAAGGTTTCTGCATCGGCGGACATGGTGACATCGGCTTCTTCGTCGCTGACGCGTGCGCCGTTGCCGTCCAGAATGATGGAGCCCAGGCCTTCGATTGCAAATTTGGCGGAGGCGGAGAAATCGCTGCCGGCCATTTTTTCGTTCATGGCTGCGGCGGCCTGTTCAAGTGTCTGGCTCATTTGTGTCGTCCTTTGATCATGGTGCAGGATGTGCACATAATTGACATTGTGCGCCGGGGCGCACGGGGAAACTGCAATTTTGCGTGAGGCGTCTGCTTCCAGCACTGGAAAAAACGCTACGCAGGGTTACACTGGGGTATCATGATCGCAAATCAATCGAACCTCAAAGCTATCGTGGCGGCAACGCTGCTTACAGTCACGATTTCCATGCCTTTGGCAATCTCTGCGGGTGAAAATTCGCAAGAATCTGACCTGCTGGCTCAGCTGATATCCGCTGATGCCGATGCAGCGCGGAGTTTGGATCGGGAATTGCAGGCGCTTTGGCGCAAAAGCGGCTCTGCGGCGATGGACCTGTTGTTGTCTCGGGCCACAAAGGCGATGGCTGCGGGGGATTTGCCCGCGGCTCTTGAACATCTGACGGCGCTGACCGATCACGCGCCGGATTTTGCCCGCGGCTGGTATGAGCGCGCCCGCGCCTATCATGCAATAGGGGCCTATGGGCCTTCGGTTGCGGATCTGGAACGCGCTTTGGCGCTGAACCCCAATGATTACAATGCGATCTACGCTTTGGGGACGGTGTTTGAACAATTCCGTGATCCCAAACGCGCCTATGAAGCCTATTTGCGTGCCAAGGCTATACATCCCCATCACGAGGAAGTACTCAGCGCGCTGGAACGTCTGCGGCCCGAGGTGGCAGGCAAGGATCTTTGAGCCGACTTGATTTCTAAGTGTCACAAACGACCTATAGGAAGAGAGCAGAACAAGGGCTGATCAGATGACAGGCGCATCGCGGATCTTGGCGGTTTTGGGGCCGACAAACACCGGTAAAACACACTACGCGATTGAGCGGATGCTGGGCTATCGCACCGGCATCATGGGATTCCCGCTGCGGTTGTTGGCGCGCGAGGTCTATGACAAGATCGTTGCCATTCGCGGTCCCTCAGTAGTGGCGCTGGTCACCGGCGAGGAACGCATCGTGCCGCCTCGCGCCAAATACTGGATCTGCACAGTTGAGGCGATGCCACCGGGCATGGGCTGTGATTTTCTCGCCATCGACGAGATCCAGCTCTGCGCCGATCCTGAACGCGGCCATGTCTTTACTGAACGGTTGCTGAACGCCCGCGGCACCAATGAGACGCTGTTTCTGGGGGCCGATACCATGCGTGGCCCCATCAAGGCGCTGGTGCCAGAGGTGGAGTTTTTACGCCGCGAGCGGATGTCAGAGCTGGTTTATGGCGGTTCCAAAAAGATCAGCCGGATGCCGCCGCGCACGGCAATTGTCGGCTTTTCGGTCGACAATGTCTACGCCATTGCCGAGTTGCTGAAACGGCAAAAGGGCGGGGCGGCCGTGGTCATGGGGGCGCTGAGCCCACGCACCCGCAATGCCCAGGTGGCGCTCTATCAGAATGGCGAGGTCGACTATCTGGTGGCCACAGATGCCATTGGCATGGGGCTGAACCTTGATATCGACCATGTGGCCTTTTCTGCCACCTCCAAGTTTGATGGGCGGCGGATGCGTCCGCTGGCGCCAAATGAGCTGGCGCAGATCGCTGGGCGCGCGGGACGCGGCATGAGCCATGGCAGTTTTGGCGTTACCGGAGATGCCCGCCCGCTGGAGCCCGAGGTGGCCGAGGCCATCATGGAGCACCGCTTTACACCGCTGAAAAAGCTCAACTGGCGCTCAAGTGATTTGCAGTTTGGCACGGTCGAGGCCTTGATCCGTTCGCTCGAATCATTGCCGCAGGATGAGGTGCTGGTGCGCGCCCGCGAGGCGGATGATCTGGGAGCGTTGAAGTTCCTGTCGCGCGACGGCGGCATAATATCGCGCACAACCAATGCCCAATCGGTGCGCCTGTTATGGGATGTCTGCCGTATTCCGGATTTTCGCGGCATCTCGCACGGGGAACATGCCTCCCTGATAGGCGGGATATTCGAGTATTTGCACGGTGGTGGCGTGATTCCGGACGATTGGTTGGCGCGTCAGATCAAACGGATCGACCGGGTGGATGGCGATATTGACACACTTTCCAAGCGACTGGCCTTTATTCGCACCTGGACCTATGTCTCACAGCGTAAAAACTGGCTGCGTGACGAAAGCCATTGGCGTGGGGTGACTCGCGCTGTAGAAGACAGGTTGTCAGACGCGCTGCACGAGCGCTTGACTCAAAGATTTGTGGACCGGCGCACATCCGTGCTCTTGCGCCGGCTCAAACAGAAGGAGGCCCTTTTGGCCGAAGTGAATGACAAGGGTGAAGTGACCGTCGAAGGCGAATTTGTCGGACGGTTGGACGGGTTCCGGTTTACCCCGGACAAAAGCGCGCAGGGCGCCGAGGCAAAGACATTGAAGTCTGCCTCGCTGCAGGCGCTGGCGCCGCAATTCCATCTGCGCGCAGACCGTTTCTACAATGCACCCGATACCGAGATCGACTTCACCGAACAGGGTGGCCTGATGTGGGGCGACGCTGCCGTTGGTAAACTGGTAGCAGGTGCTGACCCGCTCAGCCCGCAGGTCGAGGTCTTTGTTGACGATGCCGCTGGTGCAGATGTTGCTCAAAAGGTGGAACGCCGCCTGCAGCATTTCATCTCACGCAAGGTTCAGGCCCTTTTTGAACCGCTGATCAACCTGCAAAAGGACGAAGAGCTGACGGGTCTGGCCCGTGGGTTTGCCTTCCGTCTGGTCGAAGGCTTTGGCCTGCTGCCGCGTCACGCGGTGATGCAGGAAGTCAAAGATCTGGATCAGGAGGCGCGCGGCACGCTGCGCAAGCACGGTATCCGTTTTGGCCAGTTCACCATCTTCATGCCACTGCTTTTGAAACCTGCTCCGACGCGTCTGCGTCTGGTGCTTTGGTCGCTGGCCAATGGTGTGCAGGAGTTCCCCGAGGCACCGCCTCCCGGTCTGGTCACTGTACCTGCCGCCAAAGATGCGCCGCAGGGCTATGACACCATGTCCGGCTACCGCGAAGCAGGCGAGCGGATGATCCGCATCGACATGCTGGAGCGTCTGGCCGACATGCTGCGCTCTGAGGACAGCCGTGGTGGTTTTGAAGCCAAGGCAGATATGTTGTCGATCACCGGCATGACGCTGGAACAATTTGCCGATCTGATGCAGGGTCTGGGCTATCGCGCCGAAAAAGGCGAACGCGCCAAGGTCAAAGCGGCCCCTGAGGCCCCTAAAGACGCCACCAATGCAGAGGCAGCAGTCGCCGAAACCGCAGAAGAAACTGCCGCAGAAGCCAAGCCTGATGAGGTTCCAGCAGCTGAGGCGGCCTCTGATGAGGCGCCCGCACCAGAGGTCGCCACTGAACAGGCCGCAGCCGCAGTTGAGGAGGCGACCGCCGAGACTTCAGCTGAAGCCACGGCATCTGCTGAAACTCCGGCCGAGATGGAGGTTTTCTTTACCTTCGCTTGGGGTGGTCGTGCCCGTCAGGGCGGCGGCAACCGAGGCCAACGCCGTGGTCAGGGTGGCAACCAATCCCAAAGCGCCGAAGGTGCCGGTGGCCAGGATGGTCAGGACCGTCGTGGCGGCAAGCCCCGTGGTCAGGGACGCTCCGGGGACCGCGCTGGCGGCAAACCCGGTGGCCGCCCTGCTGGCAAGCCAGGTGGCAAAAAGGGAGGCCGTCCGCAGCAACAGGGCGGCAAAACCTACTCTGCCCGTCCTCCTAAGAAGGAAAAGCAGATCGATCCGGACAACCCCTTTGCCGCAGCTCTGATGGGGCTGAAGCAGGGCAACTGATCCCGGATGGAGCCTCAGGCGGCAAAAATCCGGGTCGACAAATGGCTCTGGCATGCGCGGTTTTACAAAACCCGCAGCCTGGCAGCCAAACAGGTCGGCGCCGGGCATATTCGCCTAAACGGCTCCAAGATTACAAAAACGGCTCAGAACGTCACTGCGGGTGACGTTCTGACCTTTCCTCAGGGGCGACAGATTCGTGTGGTCGAGGTCGTGGCCATCGGTGAACGCCGTGGTCCAGCCCCCGAGGCACAGGCGCTTTATCTTGATAAGACGCCAAAACAGGACATTCTGCCTGCAAATCCGCGATTTGAAGGAAAAGGGCGCCCTGACAAGAAAACTCGCAGGGCACTCGATCTTTCTCGGCAGCAGGACTTCACGTGACATCTTGAAGATGGCGCGAGTCTGAACTAGCTAGTGGCCAAACAGCAAATGGGACGAAGCCCGCATGACCTACGTCGTTACGGATAACTGCATTGCCTGCAAATACACCGATTGTGTCGAAGTGTGCCCGGTGGATTGTTTCTACGAGGGTGAAAACACCCTGGTGATCCACCCGGATGAATGCATCGACTGCGGCGTTTGTGAACCGGAATGCCCCGCGGATGCCATTCGCCCAGATACCGAGCCAGACATGGATAAATGGGTCGAGTTCAACCGTAAATACTCGGAAATGTGGCCAGTGATCGTCTCCAAAAAGGACCCGATGCCAGGCGCCGAAGAGCGCGATGGCGAAGAAGGAAAGCTGGAGAAGTACTTCTCCGAAGCTCCCGGCGAGGGCGGTTGAGCCGCTTATCAACGCCGGGGGGTGCAGAAAAGTAATGTGCTTTCTGTTCAATAATCATCAGTTTTTGGTTGATTTTGGGGCTGAAGGGCCTGAACAGGACGACCCCCGCCTTTCGGAGGGGGTCTTTTTGTGATATGATCTCCGTCAGATGTATATGAAAATGGAACCCATACTGCGCGCCATGACTGATCTAGGGCGCGGATTGGGGAAATAGACCACGGTGACGATTGACCACCTGACCTGCTATGCGGATCGGGGGCGATAGCGTTGCCGTTGTTGTGTCGGGACTGTTGCATTTGGTGCGGCCCGGCTTCTAGAGCAAGGAAAGACCTGTATGACAAAATCGAAGAAGCTTGCATTCCGCCCTGACGAATATGTGGTTTATCCCGCGCACGGTGTTGGACAGATCATCTCGGTTGAGGAGCAGGAAGTGGCCGGCTTTGCGCTGGAGCTTTTCGTGATCACCTTTGAAAAAGACAAGATGACGCTACGGGTGCCGACCAATAAAGCAATTGAGGTGGGCATGCGCTCGCTCAGCTCGCCTGATGTGATTGCGCAGGCGATGAAAACCCTGAAGGGCAAAGCCAAGGTCAAGCGCGCGATGTGGTCCCGCCGGGCGCAGGAATATGAGCAGAAGATCAACTCAGGTGATCTGATTGCCATCGCAGAAGTGGTCCGCGACCTGCACCGCACCGATGATCAGCGCGAGCAGAGCTACTCGGAGCGCCAGCTTTATGAAGCGGCTCTTGAGCGTCTGACCCGCGAAGTGGCCGCCGTTGCCGGTGGTGATGAAATCCTCGCGGCCAAGCAGGTCGGCGATGTTTTGACCTCTCGCGTCGCGGCCTGATCGCCTTCCCAAACTGTGGGGATGATCGCATGAATTCAAATAGCCCGCTGCCTTAGGTCGCGGGCTTTTTGCTGCGTTCAGCTGAAGGTGGCGACGAGCAGCAACAATCCGGAGATCTCGCAGATCTGCTGGCATGCACCCAGAACATCACCCGTCTGGCCACCGATCTTGGCACGGGCCAATAGACCCAGCCCAAAGGTCATTAGGGTAAGAATCGCAAAAAGGGCAAGAGTGGCAAACCCTAGCAGGGGGAGCGAAAGTGCAACAGCGAGGCCAAGGCCAAGGCTGACGGCCCGCCGGGACGGGCGGCCGACGCTTTGCGATAGGCCGGACTGGCGGGCATTGGGCAGCGCATACATCAGCACAGGCATCATCGCTCGGCTCTGCAGGGCCAGGGCCAATAGGCTCCAGACCTGGCCATGGTCCAGGACTAGTGCCAGCACCTGCCAGCGCAGCCCAATGGCAAAGACCAGCGCCAAAACCCCATAGCTGCCGATCTGGCTGTCCTTCATGATCTCCAACCGACGGCTCGGGTCAAATCCCCCCCAAAACCCATCGGCACAATCGGCCAGCCCATCTTCGTGCATGGCCCCGGTCAGCAGCACCTGCACCACCAGAAACAGCCCGGCTGCCAACCCCGGTGGCAGGCCCAGTGCCAAGGCCGCAACCGCCAGCAAACAGGCTGGCAGGGTCACTGCAAGCCCCGCCAAAGGGAAAGCCCAGATCGCCTTGGACTGGCGCTGAAAGCTGCCACTGGACAGCCTGGGCAAGGGCAGGCGGGTCAGCAGGACCAGGGACAGGGCAATATCTACCGCAGATATGTCGTTTTTTCGCATGTGTGAGCCTCTTGAGGGACTTGCGAAGCAGCCATGAGTCGCTAAACAGTTTGCACCCTGATTTACGCGCGTCCACCACTCAGATGCAACGAGGCTTTACATGCTGCCAACTCCTATGTCTCTTGAAGATTTCCGCTCCCAGCTGGCGCAGGCCTCCGCTGCGGACCAAGCCTCGGTCGATGCGGCTGCTGCGCGCAATGGCCAGCTGACCAAGCCCCCGGGTGCCCTGGGGCGGTTGGAGGATCTGGCCATCTGGTACGGCGGCTGGCGTGGCACCGACCGTCCCGCAATCAATTCTCCGCAGGTGATTGTCTTTGCGGGCAACCACGGTGTCACCGCGCAGGGGGTTTCGGCCTTCCCGCCCGAAGTCACTGCGCAGATGGTGGTCAATTTTGAACATGGCGGTGCGGCGATCAACCAACTTGCCAAACTGGCAGGCGCGCGCATGGATGTGCATGCCCTGGATCTCGACAAGCCGGTGCAGGACTTTACCCAGGGCCCGGCGATGAGCGAAGCAGAACTTCTGGCTGCACTGCAGGCAGGCTGGCAGGCGGTAGACCCTGCGGCGGATCTCCTGGTGGTTGGCGAGATGGGGATTGGCAATACCACTCCTGCGGCGGCTTTGAGTTTTGCACTGTGTGGCGGCGACCCTGCAGACTGGACCGGGCGCGGCACCGGGGTTGATGATGCGGGCCTGGCCAACAAAACCCGTGTGGTGCGCGAAGGTGCGACACTGCATGGTGGCGCGATCAAGGATGGTCTTGATGCGCTGGCCTGCCTTGGGGGGCGCGAGATCGCAGCCATGGCCGGTGCCATTGCCGCCGCGCGTCTGTTGCATATTCCGGTTATCCTGGATGGGTTCATCTGCTGCGCCGCTGCCGCCTGCTTGCAGCGCACCAGCGAAGGTGCCTTGGATCATGCCATTGCAGGCCATCAAAGCGCCGAGAACGCTCATCCGGCCTTGCTGAAAGAGCTTGGCAAGGAGCCGCTCTTGTCGCTGGGGCTGCGTCTTGGCGAGGGCTCTGGTGCGGCCTTGGCTATTCAAGTGCTGAAGGGGGCGATTGCCTGCCACAGCGGCATGGCAACCTTTGCCGAAGCAGGCGTCACGGACGCTTGATCCGCAACTAGGAACACAGGTAACACAAAGCCCCGCAGCTCAGCTCGGGGCTTTTTGCGTGTAAAACCTCAGTCCTGATCCTTTTTCTCTGCCAGCTCCAGCAGGGCGGTTTCCAGGTCCTTTTCCAACTCGCGGGAGCGGGCGATATAGGCCGGGTTTTCGCTGGCTGGCGTTCCCGGTATCCAGAGTGAGGCCAATTCGCGGACCGTGAGGCGGTCATGCGCATAGAAGGTCTGTTCGGCCTGGGCCGCCTCATATTCGCTGAGGCCAATTTTTTCCAGCACATAGCGTCCGGCGCGCAGCGAGCTGTCGAACATTTCCCGCACGATGTCATCGGCCCCAGCTTTGTAGAGTTCAAAGACATGATTGCGGTCATGGGCCCGCGCAATGATATGCAGATCGGGATAGGTGCGGCGTACATAGGCAACCATGGTGACGGTTTTTTCAGGATCATCCAGAGCCACCACCAGGACGTGGGCCTTGGCAATTCCGGCCGCTTTGAGCAGTTCTGGCCGTGTCGGATCCCCGAGAAAGCTCTTGACGCCAAAGCGGCGCATCAACTGAACGGCGCGGATGTCGTTATCCAATAGGACCGTCTTGAAGCCGCTGGCCCGGACCAAACGGTTCACAATCTGACCAAAGCGGCCAATCCCGGCAATAATTACCGGCCCCTGTTCGTCGATCTCATCGGGTTCGTGTTCGACCCCCGGCTCTCTCATGAAATGCGAGAGCAGATCGTAGACAATGAACAAAAGCGGCGTGATCAACATCGACAGGGCGATGACCAGCAGCAGTTTTTCGGCCAGAGGTGCCGGGATCACACCCTGTTGGCGGGAAAAGGCCAGCAGCACAAAGCCAAATTCCCCGGCCTGGGCCAGACTGAGGGTGAAAAGCCAATGGTTGCGCCGCCTCAGGCCAAAGGCGCGGCCAACAAAGAACAAGATTACGCCCTTGGCGAGGATTACCAGCAGGGCCAGCCCCAATAGATCCCCGGGCTCGGCCAGCAGCAGCCGGTAGTTGATACCGGCGCCAACGGTAATAAAAAACAATCCCAGCAAGAGCCCCTTAAAAGGGGTGAGATCGCTTTCCAATTCATGGCGGAACTCAGAATTGGCCAGGACCACGCCGGCCAAAAATGCCCCAAGAGCCGGGGAGAGCCCGACAAGGGTCATCAGAAACGAAATTCCAACCACAATCAGTAGCGCCAGCGCCGTATACATCTCCCGCAGGTTGGTCGCATGAATAAAGCGGAACAGCGGCTGTGTAAGGTAGATGCCAGCCAGGACGATGAAGCCAATCATACCAAGCGTGGTGAGGGTCACGGCCCAACCGGGCATGCCGGCAACCAGGGAAAGCCCTTCATGCGCGGCTGCCGCATGGCTGCCGATTTCAGCAGGGTCAAGAACGGCAGCGCCACCGGAATAGGGCGCGTCGCTCATCGCCAGCAGGGGCAGCAGAGCCAGAATGGGAATAACAGCAATATCCTGGGTCAACAGCACTGAGAAGGAAGCCCGCCCGCCACCGGTCTGCATCAGACCCTTTTCTGAAAGGGTCTGCAGCACGATCGCAGTTGAGGACAGTGATAACGCCAAGCCAATCGCCAGGCTGACCTGCCAGGTCTCTCCTGCAACCAGGCCGGCAACCATCAGCGCCAGGGTGCTTAAGGCGACTTGCAGCCCCCCGAGCCCGATCAGCTTGTGCCGCATTGCCCAAAGCGCGCGTGGATCAAGCTCCAGGCCGATCAGGAACAGCATCATGACGACGCCAAATTCCGCAACGTGTTGAAGATCTTCGGTTTCAGCCCCGACCAACCCGAGCACCGGACCAATGATGATCCCCGCAGCCAGATAGCCCAGAACGGAACCCAGCCCGAGGCGTGATGCCAGGGGAACGGCGATAACAGCGGCAGCGAGATAAATTGTTGCCTGATACAGAAATGCGTCCATGTAATGGGTATCGCAAGGGATCCGCGCCTTGGCAACGGTTTTAGCAGCATTGTGAGCGGGCCCAATTTGCCTCCGCTCCTGACCGGGCCTACCGGGGCAGGCCGATCAGATGCTCAATGGGAAACGGCGGCCGGGTTTCCCCATGCCGCCGTGCCTCTGTTTCGTCAATCAGCCTAAAGGATGGGCAGTCTGACAATCCCTATTGATCCATCATCCGAATCTCATTGCTGAGTTTGGTGATATCGTCCAGGCGGCGCGAGATGCGTTCCTGGAAGACCCCGAGCTGGTCGATGATATCCGAGAGGGTTTCGCCAGATTCCGGCAGTCGTGCACTTTCGATCTTACACAGAACCCGGGTGGAACTGAGGCCCAGGAACTGGCGATGCATGACCTGGCAGGCCCGCATAATGCGTTCGGCTTCGTGATCTACTTCCTCGACACCTTTGCGGGCGCGTTCCATTTCGCTTGTGACCAGGTCGTTTAGGACCTCGCGCTCAGCATCCATATTCAATTTTTCGTAGCTGCGCTTTTCTGCATTAAGCTGTTCATGACATTCATTCAGAATGCGCGTCATGCCCTCGACAAACAGGCTGTTGGTGACGGCCAGCTTGATCGTGTTGAAATTGCTGTTTTCCCCCATCACATGCGCGGCAAACCAATCTGACATCTCACGCGACATGGCACCGTAATTCTGCGACAGAACCGTAACCGGCCCACCCGAGGGTTCAATCCGTGAGGCAATGACGCGTAGATTATGCGGGATGGTGTGCATCGCATCAAAGTCTTTCACCAGCCCCTGCGTTTCCTCCACCAAAACTTCGGCATTGGACATCATTTTGCGCAGATCGGTGATCTTTTGATCCTTGGGGCGATCCAGACCGGCATCACGCGCCAGCAATTCTTCGCTCAAGGCATGCGTGGCGAATTGGTGATAGTTCTCAAAACCTTTGCTGCGAATCCACTCGAGAAGCTTTTCAGCACTCTCTTCCGGGGAAAGGTCCTCATTGGTCTCGGCTTGCTGCAATTCCGAGTAGATTGCTTTGATCTCTTCAAATTGCGGGCTGCTGGGAGAGAGGCGCGCAGATAGGAAGCCGCCGTCACAGGGAACAACAACGGCAAAAACCCAATAATAGAGCCCGTCTTTTGCCTTGTTTTTTACATAGGCACCAATGCTGTCGCCTGCATTAAGCGTGTCCCAGAACAGTTGGAAGACACCCTTTGGCATATCCGGGTGACGGATGATTTTGTGGGGCGCACCAATCAGCTCTTCCCACTCGTAGTTGGCGACGCGTTTGAACACATAGTTCCCCGCCTGGATGACGCCCCGGCTATCGGTACGTGAAAAGAAAACCTCATTCAGGGCGAAGGGGGCTTCACCAGTCGAGGGTCGGGCTTCGATGCGACGGTCTTGAAAAGACAATGGAGCGCTCCACTACAAAAAGATTCAACCAAAACCTCTAGAGTGAAAACCTTCCTTTATTGTTAAGTTGGCAATGGGGCGTCACGTTTTAGCTGCGCCATTACGATTTGGCTTTGTACGCGGGCAACCGCTGGATGTGGCAGCAAAATTTCATGGATGAGTTGGTTGAGCGCCTGTAGATCGCTGCAATAAACGCGCAATAAATAGTCTGCCTCTCCTGTCATGGTCCAGGCTGAGGTGATCTCAGGGCGGGTGCTGACCAGGGTGCTGAAGCTCTGAGACTGTTCCGGACCGTGGCTGCCAAGGTTCACATGTACAAACCCCTGCACGGTCAATCCCAGCTTTGCCGGGTCTAGCCTGGCACAATAAGCCTGAATATAGCCCTCTGCCTCAAGCCGCTGCCGCCGCCGCCCGGCCTGGCTGGGCGACAGGTTGAGCAGATCGCCCAACTCCTGTGCGGTAAGATGCGCATTCTTTTGCAAGGCGGCCAGAAGTTTGGTGTCAGTTGAGTCGAGCATGTGCGGCATTTTCCCTCTTTCATAGCAATATGCGCGTAAATCACGCATATGAAAACCGGGAGACCCAGGAGAACGCGCAAAATATGCATTTGATCTGCGTTATTCTTATTTGGAACAGAGATTTAGCCCGCATCACGCGACTATTGGAGGAAACCACCATGGGACCATTCCCGCATAACGCCCCAAAAACCGTCATCAGCGAAGAAAACCCCGCTGGCACCGATGGCTTTGAATTTGTCGAATTCGCCAGCCCTGAACCACAGGAGCTACGCGACCTTTTCACCAAGATGGGCTACGAGCAAGTAGGCCATCATAAGACCAAGCCCGGTGTCGAGCTGTGGCAGCAGGGGGATGTCACCTATATCCTGAATGCCGAGAAAGGCAGCTATGCGGATAAGTTTGTCGCCGAACATGGCCCCTGTGCCCCCTCAATGGGCTGGCGCGTAGTCGACGCACAAAAGGCCTTTGACCATGCGGTCTCCAAAGGTGCCGAAGCCTATGAGGGCGACGATAAAACCATGGATGTGCCCGCGATCAAGGGCATTGGTGGCTCACTGATCTACTTTATCGATCAGTATTATGAGACCTCGCCCTACAACGAAGAATTTGAGTGGACCAAACAGTCAAAGCCGCGTGGCGTAGGTTTCTACTACCTCGATCACCTCACCCATAACGTCTACAAGGGCAATATGGACAAGTGGTTCAAGTTCTATGGCGAACTGTTCAACTTCAAGGAAATCCGCTTCTTTGACATCGAAGGCAAGTTCACTGGCCTGCTGAGCCGGGCGCTGACCTCGCCCTGTGGCCGTATCCGTATCCCAATCAACGAAGACCGTGGCGAGACTGGCCAGATCGTGGCCTATCTCAAGAAATACAAGGGCGAAGGCATCCAGCACATCGCGGTTGGCACCGAGGATATCTATAGCGCCACGGATGAGATTTCTGATCGTGGCATCACCTATATGCCTGCGCCTCCCGCCGCCTATTATGAGCTGAGTCACGACCGTGTGCAGGGCCATGATGAGCCGCTGGACCGGATGCAGAAACATGGCATCTTGATTGATGGCGAAGGCGTCGTTGATGGCGGTGAGACCAAAATCCTGTTGCAGATTTTCTCTAAGACAGTGATCGGCCCGATCTTCTTTGAGTTCATCCAGCGCAAAGGCGATGATGGCTTTGGCGAAGGCAACTTTAAAGCACTGTTTGAATCGATTGAGCGCGAACAGATCGCCAATGGAGAGCTGGACGCAGCTGAGTAAGCTGCTGCGCAAGCCGCTATCTTGCAAATGAAAAACAAGAAACCGGACCTCCTTGGGGTCCGGTTTTTCTGTTCATGGACCTGCCATCGGGGCTGTACGGAATTGCCGATGCGCGCAGAGCTCTAACCTAGGCACGCCGATTTGGCGAAGAAATCACCCAATATCAGACGGGGCTGTCAGAGTATTGGCTTCGGACACAGGTCAAAGCCGGAGCTTCACCGCAGGTCCGATGCCCATCAATTGCCGGGCAGCTTCAAGGTCGTATTGGTGCCGCGTTTTTGATACTGCAATTGGGTATCGCTGATCGCCACCACGGTTCCGCCATCCAGTCGATCGCCAATCCTGACCTGACGGGTGCGGCCACTGGGCATCAGAACCAGGGCCTGCCGGTTTGAGGGCTTGCCGGACACGCCGATGAGGTTGATGCGGCGTAGGTTGATGGCATTTTTGACGGTGGCCTGACGCGCCACCGAGGCAGAGCTGGGGATACTGGGGGTGACAGAGGGCGTTGGGACACTGGCAACCGCAGCAGCACTTGCTGGGGCTGTGGCGCGTTGGCGAGTGGCGCGATCCACCAGATTGGCAAAATTGGCAGGCCGCGCCCGTGGCGTGGTCGAGGTGGCAATTGCCAGGTTGCTGACGGGTTGGCTTTCCTGTTCTTCGGTCTTCAGGCTGGCGGGGCGGGCACGGGGGCGGACGCGGGCGAGTTCAGCGCGGCTCAGCCCGCCCAGTAGCGCGCGTTCGGCCTGTTCCAGCAGATCGGAGGGGCGTGGGCGTGGGCGTTTGCGCGACAGGCTGGCCAGGCGGGCGTTTTCGGCTTCGTCAGCAGCATCTTCAGGCGTCGCACGTGCCGGGGTTGGCGGCGGGGTAATGCTGGGCCGTCCGAGGTAGACCATAACCCCATCAGGGTTCAATGTGCCCTCTGGGGTGGCGGTTACCAGGCCACGATGGTCAAGCTCAAAATCGCTGCCCGCGGCGGCCGGCGAGCTGAGCGCATCTGGTGCGGGGTCGCTGTTCAGCTGGGGGGAGCCTGGCAAAGCGACGGCATCCTGGGACAGATCGCTGTTGTCGATTGAAGCGATGTAAATGTCGTCCAGTGAGACCAGGGCAGGGGCCTCGGCAATTTGAGGAACCTGTTGCCAGATGCCTGTTGCGGCATAAAGCGCCGCCTCGCTCAGAGCCTCAGCCGGGTCCTGCTCTGGAGCGCTGCCTTCTAACGCATCAAGCACGGGCTGGCCCGTGCTTGCATCCAATTGACTGTCTGTATCAGGCTGGTCTGTTTCGCTGGGCTGGGCGAGATTGCTCAGCTCAACAACGCCGGGGTCAGGCTGCCCGGGCAAGGCACTTACCTGTGGTGCGATACTGTCAGGCTCGGTTTCCACTTCCGCAAGCGGGACTTCCACCACGGTGGTTGGATCCGACGGGGTCGCTGATGGTTGATCCAAATTGACAGGCGTATCTTCGGTGCCTTCAGTTGTTTGTTCAGTGGGCTCCACCAGCGGGTCGTCTAGGGTTTCCTGCAGCGGTGGGCGTTCGGAGGAGAAAAAGACCCCGCCTTCAGTAAACAGGGCAAAAGCCGCGATTGCGGCCATGACCAGCAACAGGACGGCCGTCAGGATCAACCCCAGAAAACGAGGCTTGCCTTTGGCGCTGGCTAATCTGTCCTCAAGTCCTGCGTTGAGACTATCTGCAGCCTGCACCGCCGCACCGCTGGGGGCCGGACCTTTGGGGCGGGCTGAGGCAGGTGAGGAAGCTGGCGCTGAGACCGGGGGGGAGACTGGGGCAGGAGGCACGTTTGCAGTGCTCCCGGAACTTGGCCCAGCTGATTTCGGACTGGCGGGGGATTTGGTGCCAGAGGCCCCGAGCGCGCCAGCGCTCGTGGGTTTTGCTGCGCCGATCTCAGCAGGTGTTGCACTCCCAACCGGTTTTGCCACAGGTGCTGCAGCTTTTGTCTTTGCAGCAGGCGACGGCACCGGCTTGGCGGCGCCTGGGGCTGGATCGCTTGAAACAGCAAAAGGCGCTGCGCTGACTTGTGGCGGGCTGGCCTTTGCGGATCCTGCGGTTGCAGGGCCGGGCGCAGATGCCTTTTGTGAGGTCGGTGCCGCAGTTGGTGCCTTGCGGCGACGGCTGCTAAACCCGGCGATCGGCCCGTTGTCCTCGGCAGTGCTATCATCCTGAGCAGGCTGGTCGCTGCCTGGCTCCAAATCGGCAGGTGCCTTGGGCAGGGACTGGGCAGGCTGGGCCGTGTCGCTCTGGGCGCTCGGCGTTTTGGTCGGGGCAATGGGCGTGGCGTCTGCCGCCGCTGGGGGGGTGGGTTCAGCCACGGGCACTGGGGCGGGACCGATGTCCACCACGGCGATTCCATCTGGCGTAATCTCTGCGTCACCAAGCGAGGAGGTCGGCCCAAAAAAGGGCTCTCCCAGAAAGCCGGTCTCGCCTGGGGTCGCTACAAAGGAGGCCGGGGTGAAGCCGTTTTCAAGTGCAAAGCTTTCGGCCTCGGCCAGGGTTTCATGGGCGACGGCGGCGATATGGGTTTGGCTGCCGTCTTCGGAGAGATCAAAGGCCAGATCGGAAACCGCGTAGGGGGTAGCCCCCTCAAGTGCGGCTCGGGCCAGGCGATGGCGGCTTTCCAGATCGGAAATGCCGGTTTCTATGGTCAGGTAGCGGATCTGATCATTGGGGATGATCAGCTTGCACAGGCCACTGGGTTCCAGGGCGTCCCCCTTGGCCTTTAGGGCCGCCAGATCGCCAGCCAGATCAGCGCTGTCCAGCGCCACAGTACCGACATTGCGCCAGCCTCCGGCGGCGCGATGCAGCAGAACAATACCCTCTGCGGAAAGAGAAAGAGCAAACCCCGGTTTCATAATGCGGTCAAACCATCCAAATCTGTAGTGCCCGGACCGCGAGGAGTCCTATCAGGCCGTCAGAGCAGACCATAAAGCAGGACTTCGCCGAGTGAAAGGAAAAGAGCGCGCTTTCCCCTTGTCAGCGGCGATCTGCCATCCCCATCTATGCACAGAGCAAAGGAGCCTTAGCAATGAAAACAAAGACAGTTTTGGTAACCGCCCTGGCAATGGCCCTGACATTCGGCGCACCCCTCAGGGCAGAGCCAATGATAGATCGCCAGATCCAGGTCAGCGGAGAAGGCCGTGTAGAGGTCGCCCCGGATCTGGCAGTGATCACGCTGGGGGTCAGCAAAGAGGCCAAAGAGGCCGGCGAAGCCATGGCGCTGGTCTCTGAGGATATGTCTGCTGTGGTGCAGGAGCTGCGTGCCGTGGGGATCGCGGCAAAGGATCTGCAGACCCAGCAGATCTCGCTCCATCCGGTCTGGTCCAATGGCGGGTCTTACAGTGGCTCAGGGCAGCGCCGGATCACCGGGTTTTCGGCCTCCAATACCCTAAACCTGCGGGTGCGGGACCTTGATCAGCTGGGCGAGGTGCTCGACCGGGTGCTGCGCGCCGGGGCCAACCAGTTCCAGGGGCTGCGTTTCGATGTGGCGGATCACGCGGCCCTGCAGGACCAGATGCGGACCAGCGCTATTGCCGATGCGCGCCATAAGGCGGAAATTCTTGCACAGGCTGCAGGCGTCACCCTGGGGCCGGTACGCAGCATTACCGATCAGCATCAGGGCGGTGGGCATCCGATGATGGCGATGGAAATGTCGCGCAGCTCCCCCATGCCGGTTGAGGCGGGTGAGCTGAGCTTTTCTCATAATGTGCAGGTGATGTTCGATCTGGTGGTGCCTGACGGGGAATAGGTCTTTTGCCTGAATTTGATATGCAAAGGCCGGGCAATTGCCCGGCCTTTTTGTTGGTTTAGGAATGTGCTGTCAGGTTCAGCTGCAGGCCTTGGTCAGGGCCTGATCCATGTCGCGGATCAGATCGGCTGCGTCTTCGAGACCGATGGAGATGCGCACCACATTGGCGCCCGCACCTGCGGCTTCCTGCTGCTCTGGGGACAGTTGGCGGTGGGTGGTGGAGGCCGAGTGGATGATCAGCGAGCGGGTGTCGCCGAGGTTGGCCACATGGCTAAAGATCTCCAGGGAATCCACCAGTTTGATGCAGGCGTCATAGCCGCCTTTCACTGCAAATGTGAACAAGCCACCAGCGCCCTTGGGGTAGTTCGCCTGCGCGCGGTCATAATAGGGAGAGCTCTCCAAACCGGCGTAGGTCACGTAATCGACGCGGTCGTCCTGTTCCAGCCAGCTGGCGACAGTCATTGCGTTTTCACAGTGGCGCTGCATCCGCAAGCTGAGGGTCTCAACCCCCATCAGGGTGTAATGCGCTGCCTGCGGGTTCATCGTCATGCCGAGGTCGCGCAGCCCGATGGCGATGCCGTGGAAAGTAAAGGCGAGGCCGCCAAAGGTCTCGTGGAATTTGAGGCCGTGATAGGCGGGCTCGGGCGCTGACAGCGAGGGGAATTTGTCGCTGGCGGACCAGTCAAATTTGCCGCTGTCGATCACCGCGCCGCCCGTGACGGTACCATTGCCGGTGAGGTATTTGGTGGTGGAGTGCACAACCAGAGTGGCGCCCTGGGCAATCGGGTTGCACAGATAGGGCGTGGCGGTGGTGTTGTCGACGATCAGCGGCACACCTGCCGCATCGGCCACATCGGCCAGGGCGCGGATATCGGTGACATAGCCGCCGGGGTTGGCGATGGATTCGCAGAATACTGCGCGGGTGTTTTCATCGATGGCCGCGGCCACCGCTTCTAGGTCATCGGTATCGACAAATGTGGCCGACCAGCCAAAGCGTTTGATGGTCTGGCTGAACTGGGTGACGGTGCCGCCATAAAGCCGGGTCGAGGCAACCACATTGCAGCCGGGCTGCATCAGCGGGAACAGCGCCATGATCTGGGCCGCGTGACCAGAGGAGCAGCAAACCGCGCCAACGCCGCCTTCCAGCGTTGCCAGGCGTTCTTGCAGCACGGCAACGGTGGGGTTGGTCAGGCGGGAGTAGATAAAGCCAACTTCCTGCAGGTTGAACAGGGCAGCGGCATGGTCTGCATCGCGGAACACATAGCCGGTTGTCTGATAGATCGGCGTCTGGCGCGCGCCAGTTGCCGGATCAGGCTTGGCGCCGGCGTGGATCTGCAATGTGTCAAAGCCGTAGGCAGGTGCGTCACTCATTTGGTTTTCTCCCTCATCAGTTTTGTTGGCAAATGTGTAGGACAGCTTGCCCGTGGGTACAACGCAGGCGTGGTAAATCGGAACAATTGAGCCAGTAATGGGAGCAGCGCGGGAAAACATTCCCGATATCAGGCCGCTCAGGCCTGCTCAGGTCAAAACCAAGCCTGAATGAGGAGCGGGAAGATCTCTAGCGGATCCACAGACCTTCGGATTTGATCTTGTTGCGAATGGCCTGCTCGCGCCGGGGCAGGTGGTTCTGATCAAACAACGCCCGCACCCGCGCGCCGCGGTTCTGATAGACAAGACGCTTGATTGGCTCATAGGTCTTCAGCACTTTTTTGAGCCAGTTTGGCGCGGCAACCTCTTCCAACAGCGCAATCACCGCATCGCTCTCGCGGGCATAAAGCAATGGGAACAGCCGATAGTGACAGCTGACCTCGCCATCCAGATAGCCCTGGGGCATGGTATCACGCCCGCCGCCAAAGGAGTGGATGACCAGGGGCAGGGCAACCTGATCGAGCCAGGGATCCAGAGATTGCCCGACCAGTTCGATGGGAGGGTCTTTTTGAATGGACTGGGCATAGACCGCAAAGCGTTTGCCAAAGGCGCGCGGGCAGGCGCCGTAGAAAAAACCGGCATTAAAATAGAGGTAGCGTTTCCAGAACTCATCCGGCTGCTCCAGGTCCAGGGTGGAGTCCATATCGAGCCCAAAGCGCTCGTAAAGGGAGCGCCAGATTTCGGTATAGCCGGGTCCATAAAGTGTTGGTTTGGGCCAGGTGCCTTCGCGCCGCAACGAGGCAGAGGGGCGGTTGAAATCAAAGGGCACCGATGCCAGTTCGCCGGTGATCAGCGTGTCGCTGTCAAAAAACACAAAGGGCTCGCCTTCGGGCAGGGCCTGTAGCGCCTCGATTTTATTGCCATAGGGGTATTTTTCGCCAAAGATCTTGCTTTCAAAGGGCAGGATTTCGACGCCCAGGCGGGCAAAGGCCTCCAAGACGCCTGCATTGTGAATGCTTGGGTCTTTTTGCCAGAGCGGCCCTGGCTGCGGCACCGCGACAAACAACCGTCCGGAAAACCCAGGTGAGCTGTGGCGCAGAGAGGCGGCAAACAGCAGGGATTCATATTGCAGGCGGCCTGCCTGGCCGATGATCACGACGTTGAAAGACTGCTGCGCCATTGCTTTTCCTGTCTTCCGCCTCTTGCGAGCGGTTGGGGCTTGGGTATCTTAGGATCTATATTCGAAACCACCCCGAGGCAAAAGACAATCCGCGCAGATTGCGGTGCTGGTCCATGGGGCGCGACTTGTTTGTATCAGTTTTAGCGAGGTAATGATCATGTTGAGAACACTATCCGTCCTGGGGTTGGCACTGGGTCTGTTGCCGAGCGGGGCGCAGGCCGCGCCCTTTACCACGGCCGCAGAGGTCAAACCCATTTTGGCCGCCACACGGGCGAATTGGGTTTCGGTGCGCGAATATGAGGGGCAGGACCTGCTTTATGTGACCCATCTGTGGTCCTGGCGTTGTGGGCTGGACGGCATGCGCATTGGTGTCAATGGGGCGGAACCGGTGATCTGGCCCATGCCCCCCTGCCACGAGGATCAGGCGGCCCCCAATGCCATCCTGTCAGAGGATGGTTTGCCCTATGGCGTCTTTCCGCTGGGCTCTATCCAGCAGATTACCATCGATGTTTTTTATGACGATCGCACGATGGAAACGCTCAAGGTCAACCGGTTAGGCCAGCCAATTTCGCCCTAGACCGGGCAGGCGGCCCCTTTGAGGCAGAAAGGCTGGGCTAAGGCGCGATCATCGTTACGCCGGGAATACGCTGCACTGTCTCCATATCTTCTTCGTAGAAAGATGTGACAGTCTCGACGATGGCGTCGTTCCAGCCTGGCAGGTCGACCTCTTCTTCCAACTCGTCTTCGCGGACATATTTGTCCAGAAAGGCGGCAAAGACACGCCGCCGATGCATTTCTGACATCTCCGGGTGTTGCGCCAGATATTGGCGCAGCCGCCGCATGCCTTCGCGGCTCATGATAGCCGAGAGCAAATCCATGCCGCCATCCAGGCGCTGGTTCATCTCCAGTCCGGACATGTCACGGATAATCTGTGCCCAGATGAGAGGCATATCTTCAAAGCACCAGACGTTGATTGGCACTTCAGGAGCCGCCTGCCGTAGCCGGTTCAATAGGTCTGACCAGCGTAGGTTATAGGGATCAAGCTCGCTCAGCACCTGGGCCTTTCGATCCGGATGCGCGTTTTCGAGCAGGCCGGGCAGCATGGTTGCCGGATTTCGCACTCCTATAAACAGCTCCAACTGATCCTGGGCGAACAACTGCTGCAAGGACAGCAGCCGGGCCTCTGCTTCTGGGTAGAACTGGCTGCCTTCGATGGATTGGCGTGGCGAGCCAAAGAAATTGGCATTGGATAGAATGACCCTGTCGGCCTGTTCTTCTTCCAGGATCGCATCCCAAAGAACATCGCGGGCTTCAGCGGTGACTTGCCCCTCCTGGAGGGCTGCAATGCAATCTTTGAGCAGATAGCGATACTTGCCTGGGCCCGGCACAACGGTTCCGTGCTGGTGGAAGCGGTCCTTGTTGCGCAGCAAAGTCTTCAGCAGACGGTCCTCTTCGGTTCCATGTGCGCCGCAATGAAAAATGACCTGCATCGGGTCGCATATCTCCTGTCACCTGCGTTACCTCAGGCTTACTCCGCCGGGCTAGGCAGGTCAAACGGTCAGCGATCAGCGCGGATCTAGGGGGGGGCTCCCAGTGACGCAGCTTTTAAGAAGAGAGGTGATACCACAGCATTTACCATCCTTAACGCCCCGCCCCAATACTGGCTCATTCATGAGGCGATACCAAGGGCGGTTGCGATTGCAGAAGATAGGCAAAATACCTCTGATTACCGAAAATGCCTCAACCGCACAGCTCTTTTTCCCGCTCTGCAGGCTGGGTGATCTTGGCGCTCAAGCCACTGATGTTGTTTGGCTTTGCTGGGCAGGGGAAGGGTAACGGCCAAATGGGCAGGGGGGAAGAAAGCAGTGGAATGAAATTTCTTCCAATGGGGTCTTGCAAACAGAATAGTTTGGTGTAGAAGGACGCAGCAACTGCGAGGCACCATAAAGACGGCGCACCTAGGTCGCAGTAGTAAAAGTGCCCCTATAGCTCAGCTGGTAGAGCAACTGATTTGTAATCAGTAGGTCCGCGGTTCGAGTCCGTGTGGGGGCACCATTTTTCTCACAGTAAGTTGTTGATGTATAAGGGTAAGTACCCCTATTGCATCCGTTCCAACTACACGCTTAGCTACACAATGTGGGTTTAGGCTATGCGGAATGTGACTGTGAAATACCTCAGGAAGAATGACAGAACAGGTAGTTTCGAGTATCGGCGCAGAGTCCCCAAGTCTCTCGAGAAGCTGGTCAAGAAGCGCGAGTTCCTAAAGGTGCTGGGCAAGACCCAAAGCGAAGCAGTCATGCGCTACGGCGCTGAACATGAGAGAATTGAACATCTCGTGAGCTTGGCCAAGTTTGGCGTCACAGGCCTCTCCCCTATGGAGCAGTCAAAGAAGCTGGCAGTATTGCTGGAAAGCTGGGATGCTGATCCGCACAGCGCTGGGCGAGATGACAATGAGCGTACATGGCGCGGTGAGGCTGCTGCTCAATTGGTGGACAAATACCAAGACCCGGCATCAGGCGAATATGTAGGAGTGCCAGAGGAAGACGGTCTGCTGGCTAGTGCTCTCCTTGGAGGTGTCTCGAAAGAAACCCCTCAGGTGACCGTGACGGATGCCTTTGCGGCCTATCTGGTTGAAAATGCCCTCAAGATACCTGAGCAACACAAGAAGCAACGGCAGCGGTTTGCCCGGTCTGAGAAGAACCTGATCTTTATCCTTGGAGGAGATATGCTTCTACAGGAGGTCAAAAGATCAGATGCACGCAGATGGCGTGACATGCGCCTCAAGCAAGTAGCTCCCGCCACAGTCAGGCGAGAGCGCAATGACATCGGAGCGGTGTTTAGCTGGGCAGTCAGTGAGATGGAGGGCGCTGGAGAGGTCAACCCTTTCAAGGGGATGAAGCTTGAAACGCCTAAGGAGGGTAGACGAGATCAGCGTCTTCCACTGGATCAGCTGGTTATTGATAGGGTTTACGAGGACCTACAACCCCACAAAGATCTGCTGCATATATGGACTCTCTTGGATTACACTGGAGCGCGACCTAGCGAAGTCAGGATGCTGCGGGTCTCTGAGATAGTGCTTTCTGCCCCTGTGCCTCATATCGTTATTCAGCCAAGGGCCGATAACACCCTCAAAAGCACATGGTCAGAGAGAAAGATCCCCTTATTGGGCCCAGCGCTAGAGGTTGCCGGAGAGCTGGTGAAAGGCAAGGAGGGAGCTGAGTGTGCCTTCCCGCGCTATGCAGTGACAGGTGGTCAAGATCGCCTCTCACAGGCTCTCAATCGCCGGATTAGAGGGTATACAGACAACCCAAAGCACGTTGCCTACTCCTTGCGTCACAATATGAAAGACCGGATGAGGTCGGCAGAAGTGTTTCCTGAGAAAGCCAAAGCTCTCGAGGGTCATGCCTTCAGCGCTGGGCAGGATGGGTCATATGGCGGCGGATACCCCTTAGAGCAACTTCAAGAGGCGCTTGAGAAGGCCTTTAAGAATTACCGACGAAGAAGTTGCGTTTAATATGCATGCGCATATTGGGAGGCCGTGGGTCGCGCTAGCTCCCCTTTGGGTGGGCAAGTTAATAATGTCCCACTTTGAACCCAGATTGACCTAAGTTGCACGGCGCAAGGTTATCAGCACTATTTGTCGCTCGTATCCATCTCAATTTGGCTGACAGCAGAAAGAGCTGTGAGGCAGACAAACACTCAGCATCGTTCTTCGTACTCCGCGAGGACTGCATGGCCGTCCCCGAGCCCATCAATCAGGAAATCGGAGCGTAGCCTCCTTACATAGGGCATTAGGATGCATGCATGACGCCGGGCTGTTTCACCGAGATGCGCCCTTATGACGCCCTCGTCGCAAGCACCGATTTGGATGCAGACCTGAACTTGGTCATAAAACCCCGTGAGTAAGATGGCATCCTGATTAAAGTCTTCTTTTTGAGATTCTTGGCTAACAAGCTGTGTCAGCATCGTTTCCATAGTCTTTCGCGGAATCACAACACCTCTAAGTTGACTCAAAGGCAGTCGATTTATCGTGCGGCGAATATTTGACTGAGCCGAAAGCAGTTCACCTGAATTGAAACGGGCAAGCATGTCATAGGAAGCGACTTGACGATTTTGCAGCTGGTCAGATTGATAGGTCCAGACAGCAAGGGCCAAGGCACCAATGATCGTGAGATTGGCCAATATTTCAACAAGTGCATCCCATCGCTCGAGGGAAGTGAGCCGGTTCCCTTCAGAGTGCGTTGATTTGATGATCACTTTCGCCCGACGGCTTCGATTTAACCTTCGCATTCGACGAACTTTGGAAAACGCGTGAATTCTCCGCCAAACACGATCATTTCGGAAGCTAGACATTTAAGCTGATCGGGCGTGTAGCTGATCATCTTGTCAAAAGAGACGGTATTTGTGCCCGTTTTAATGTCACCTATCCCACCAAAACTCTCCTGACCGTCCAGTGCTCCCGCGAACATGTCAACGTTTGGGCACTGTTCAACTAGGATCAAAATCAGGTCTCCAGGTTGGGCTAGGTACTGATCACGGTTTTCGAGGATGCACTGTGCTTGCGCTTCAGGGATGACCCAAAATGTATCGTCTGCGCAAACGGCCGTCGCGAGTAGTCCGAAACCTATGCTTGTAACAAAACTGTTCATGTCAACTCCATTTTCAGCTTTTAAACGCTACCTCGACAGATGCTAAATGCAAAGCTGGAAGGTGTTGAGTGGGAACGAGGGCTCACCGAGTATTTGCGACAAGAACACAGGTGGATAGTAAGATGTGAGACGCACTTCAGGTATCCGTAGTCTATCATTCGAAAATACAACCCTTGAAGCCCTTGCAACAGCTTCTGCCTGACTTCGATTGAGTTTAAGTGCGATAAGCGTTTCACCAGTCGATTGGATACCGGCGACTACGGCCACCCTAGTTTGTACAAGGAGGCTATCGACCATCACATCAAACCTAAACCCAGAGAACTCAGAATAATCGCTTTTATACGATTCAGCGTCCCCATAGCTAAACACAGGAGAAACAGAACTACCTCTGGGGGGCAAAATGTAAGTTAGGTAAAAATTTCCGTCATTGCTGCAGTACAGGCGAACCCGACGTTCTGAAATAGAAGTTTCAGCTTCTGCCAGCACGCCGTCCCCAAAAGCTAAGATTGACCATTCGCCTAAACTATCGGAACCACCTGCGATCCCAAATTCAACTTGTTCATCTTGTCCAATGAATCGAATCGGGTCAGCTGGACCAACTTTCGATGCGAGTTGATATAGTCTCGGGTCAATCCCCATCTCAACTAAATACTCGACGATCACCCCTGATGTATATTGATCCATTGCGTTCATAAAATAACTTTGATTGCCTGCCACCAGAGCCGCACTCTGAAGAAAGTCCGGATCGTGAAACTGGTGAAAACCTATAGAATTCCCCTCTTGGATCGACCGGTTAATACCACCAAGGAAGGCATACGCGCAGGCAGACACGCACCCTCCATCGTTGAAGACCTCATCCCAATGAGAGGATCCATGCACGACACGACCAATCGACGTACCGAGACCATATTCGCGAAACAACCTCCCCAATTCCAGCCCTCCCGCGAGAGATCCGCCTTCTGAGTTCAATACAACCCCAAAGCCATCACTGTTGGTTTTCATAAATGTTCGAAATTTGTCCGGTGTATCATCGGTAATGCGCCCTTGGGCTGAGATGAACTGACAGCCGAGACAGTTTCCACCGTAGCTTCCATGCTCAAACTGCATGGTTTCTTCTGCCAAACAATGTGAACTTAGCCAAGAAAGGCAAATAGCCAGATACGCAACTTTAATCATTCGAAACATAACTCCAGAAGACGTGAGGGAAGGTGGTTTTCCTGCTGTAGGCCTTGAATGGCAAAACTGATAGCGAGGGCATCGAACTCTGTTCGCATTACCCCTCCATCAACCCCAGAGAAGAAAAAAGCTTCAGCCGCGATTATTGACTGCGCCGCTCGCGCTCCAATCGAAAACTCGACTCTAGCTAGCTCACCATTAGAAAAGTCAAACCCAATAGTTTGGGCCTTAAACTGAGAACCATCGGCAGAAAATTCGATAATTCCAGATTTACCCTGAATAGCGCCTTGGATGTTCAGAATGGTCTGTTGGCCCGCCTCAAAACCAAGGATATGGCCATAACGCCGAGAGCAATTAAGGGTGATGGCCCGACCACTTACTGCAGTTTCTGTTCTTGCACGGAACCAGTTACCTAAAGGCTCAGCGAACCAATCACTTGGCTGGTCCGATGCATTGTCAATACTATACTCCAAGAGTAAATCTCGGGGTAGTGATCGACCTGAAGATTCTGTTATCGGATTCACTGATGCTGCTACGGTGTATGCTCGAAGATCGATCCCCATTTTGACAAGGTAGTTGACCACTTCACCTGTTCGAATCTGGTTTTCGATCCGAGACTTAATAGCTTCGTCACCTGAAAGGGTCTGACCCGCAGTACCTGCCGAGGCCAGATCTGCTTGAAACTGGGTTAACTTGAGCTCAGTACCAACGGGAACAAGTCGTTGATTGCCGCCGAAGAAGGCAATAGCGCACCCGGCAGTGCACTCCCCCTCATCAAGCTCTTCATACCAAGGGCCGGAATAGTTGACGGATGATCCAACAATCGTTGAAAAATTCCCGTTCCGGATAAGCGTCCCGAGTTCCATCGCTGCGGGAATATCACTACCAGACCCCACGATTCTAACCGGGCCACCTTTGGGACCTTCCTCTCGTACAAAGGCCGCGAAATCTGCAGGTGTATTCGCCGTGATCTCGCCGCTGGCTACAACCCAGCAGCAGTCGTAGCGATTTCCGCCATCGCTCACAATTTTGAAGGTCATTTCTTCAGCTGTTGCGATGGCAGAAATGAACGAAAATAAGAAAATAAGAGCGAAACAAAATTTCATTTGACCAACCACGGAAAACATCAAGTTAATATATGCCCGGCCAGAAGACCTTACTCTTCCAAGTGTTGCAACCTCTTACCGTGTGGTTCAATGGAAGTTCTGCTGTTGATCGCTGTTCTTGCTACTAGTGAAAAGCCAAGGCAGTCATTGGCGCAAGAACAGCGAGCGGCAGTTCCCTCCACATTCCCCCCTCCAGCCCCCAAGTTTTGCTGCATGCCTTATCAATGACAGGCTTCGCGCCTCATGTCAGTATTCAGCCAAGGGCCGATAACACCCTCAAAAGCACATGGTCAGAGAGAAAGATCCCCTTGGTCGGCCCTGCGCTTGAGGCTGCAAGAGAGCTTGTGGAGAGCAAGGGGGGGCTTGGCCTGCCTTCCCTCGTTATGCAGTGGCAGGCGGCCAGGATCGCCTCTCACAGGTTCTCAATCGCCGGATTAGAGAGCATACAGGCAACCCAAAGCACGTTGCCTACTCCCCGCGTCACAACATGAAAGAGCAAATGAGGCAGGTAGAGGTGTTTCCCGAGAAGGTCAAAGCAATCGAAGGTCATGCGTTCAGCTCTGGGCGGGATGAGTCATATGGTGACTGGTATCCGCTAGAGCAACTTTTAGAAGCACTAATTGGGGCTCTCAGGGGGTGCCGACAAGTCATTTTTGAAGGTGACTGAGGGGCAGTATCTCGTACAAGAATGCGGTTGATGCCCACCTCTCTATTTCTGAGGGGTGGGCCGCTTCGATTAATTGGAGGGTAGTGAAGGTGTTTTGTAGGCGTCAACAATCGCAGTGGCCTTTGTTGCTGCGATACTTCCAGATTTCACTTTACCTGTGAGGTATGTTGAGAGCTTGTCTTTGCGATATACATCACGCATCCATTTGCGAAAATCCCCCAAAGCTTCTTCGGGATAGCAGTAAGCCTCCTGCGGACCTGCGGCAGATTGAGGATAGTAGCTTGGATACTGGTGCATGAATTTGTCACGCATTCTGAGCAGCCCCACTTGAGTGGTCCAAATTGAAAGTTAGTGCATGGTTGGCCTTTGGTCCATCGGGACGATGGTCTCTGGCGCAGGTGGGCGGTAGCCCAGAGCACTGTGGGGTCGTTTGGTGTTGTAGTGTTTTCTCCAGCTTTCGATAATGATCTGGGCCTCTCGTAACGAATAGAAGATTTCACCGTTCAGCAATTCATCCCTCATTCGCCCATTGAAGCTTTCGCAGTATCCGTTCTCCCATGGCGATCCAGGCTCGATGTATGCGGCCTTGGCCCCGACAGCCTTGATCCAGCCTCTGACGGCCTCAGCAATGAACTCAGGGCCATTATCTGATCGGATGTAAGAGGGCACGCCTCGCAGAATGAACAGATCCGTCAGAGCATCAATGACTTCGTTCGCGTTCAGCTTCCGCTTCACCCGGATCGCAAGACATTCCCGGCTGTGTTCGTCCAGAATGTTCAATGTCCTGAAAGCCCTGCCATCATC
>NZ_OMPQ01000004.1 GCF_900313025.1 Pseudophaeobacter sp. EL27 | reverse complement strand
TCGTCGGCAGCATCAGATGGTTATAAGAGACAGCTTAATAGTGCGAATGAATGCGTGGGATCAGACCCGAAACCGAGTGATCTAGGCATGGCCAGGTTGAAGGTGCAGTAACATGCACTGGAGGACCGAACCCACATCTGTTGAAAAAGATCGGGATGAGCTGTGCCTAGGGGTGAAAGGCCAATCAAACTCGGAGATAGCTGGTTCTCTGCGAAATCTATTTAGGTAGAGCGTCGTACGAATACCCCGGGGGGTAGAGCACTGGATGGGTAATGGGGACTCACCGTCTTACTGATCCTAACCAAACTCCGAATACCCGGGAGTACTATACGGCAGACACACTGCGGATGCTAACGTCCGTAGTGGAGAGGGAAACAACCCTGACCTCCAGCTAAGGCCCCTAATTCATGGCTAAGTGGGAAAGCAGGTGGGATGTCCAAAACAACCAGGAAGTTGGCTTAGAAGCAGCCATCTTTTAAAGATAGCGTAACAGCTCACTGGTCTAATTAAGACGTCCTGCGGCGAAGATGTAACGGGGCTCAAGCCATGAGCCGAAGCTGAGGATGCACATAGTGCATGGTAGCAGAGCGTAGTGTGACATAGTTCCATGTCTCCTTACCTACTTCGGTAGGATTGGAGACACGGAGCTTTCGATGAAGCGGGCGCGTGAGCGATCCCGTGGAGAGATCACTAGCGAGAATGATGACATGAGTAGCGACAAAGAGTGTGAGAGACACTCTCGCCGAAAGTCCAAGGGTTCCTGCTTAAAGCTAATCTGAGCAGGGTAAGCCGACCCCTAAGGCGAGGCCGAAAGGCGTAGTCGATGGGAACCAGGTTAATATTCCTGGGCCATGAGGTGGTGACGGATCTCGAAGGTAGTTCATCCTTATTGGATTGAATGGGCTGCTGAGAGGTTCCTGGAAATAGCCCCTCTATAAGATCGTACCCTAAACCGACACAGGTGGACTGGTAGAGAATACCAAGGCGCTTGAGAGAACGATGTTGAAGGAACTCGGCAAAATACCTCCGTAAGTTCGCGAGAAGGAGGCCCGGGTCCTACGCAAGTGGAATCCGGGGGCACAAACCAGGGGGTGGCGACTGTTTATTAAAAACACAGGGCTCTGCGAAGTCGCAAGACGACGTATAGGGTCTGACGCCTGCCCGGTGCCTGAAGGTTAAAAGGAGGGGTGAGAGCTCTGAATTGAAGCCCAGGTAAACGGCGGCCGTAACTATAACGGTCCTAAGGTAGCGAAATTCCTTGTCGGGTAAGTTCCGACCTGCACGAATGGCGTAACGACTTCCCCGCTGTCTCCAACATCGACTCAGCGAAATTGAATTGCCTGTCAAGATGCAGGCTTCCCGCGGTTAGACGGAAAGACCCCGTGCACCTTTACTACAGCTTCGCACTGGCATCAGGATTGTGACGTGCAGGATAGGTGGTAGGCATCGAAACGTGAACGCTAGTTCACGTGGAGCCTCCCTTGAGATACCACCCTTCGCACTCTTGATGTCTAACCGCGGTCCGTTATCCGGATCCGGGACCCTGCGTGGCGGGTAGTTTGACTGGGGCGGTCGCCTCCTAAAGCGTAACGGAGGCGCGCGAAGGTTGGCTCAGAGCGGTCGGAAATCGCTCGTTGAGTGCAATGGCAAAAGCCAGCCTGACTGCGAGACTGACAAGTCGAGCAGAGACGAAAGTCGGCCATAGTGATCCGGTGGTCCCGAGTGGAAGGGCCATCGCTCAACGGATAAAAGGTACGCCGGGGATAACAGGCTGATACTGCCCAAGAGTCCATATCGACGGCAGTGTTTGGCACCTCGATGTCGGCTCATCTCATCCTGGGGCTGGAGCAGGTCCCAAGGGTACGGCTGTTCGCCGTTTAAAGAGGTACGTGAGCTGGGTTTAGAACGTCGTGAGACAGTTCGGTCCCTATCTGCCGTGGGTGTAGGATACTTGAGAGGAGTTGCCCCTAGTACGAGAGGACCGGGGTGAACGAACCACTGGTGGACCAGTTGTCGTGCCAACGGCAGTGCTGGGTAGCTATGTTCGGACAGGATAACCGCTGAAGGCATCTAAGCGGGAAGCCCCCCTCAAAACAAGGTATCCCTGAGGGCCGAGGTAGACCACCTCGTCAATAGGCCAGAGATGTAAGCGTGGTAACACGTTCAGTTGACTGGTACTAATCGCCCGATTGGCTTGATCTGATCTAGTAATAGACAGCCAAGAACCAAATAAGCACCACATGACAAAGACTTAATGTTGATTGTTTCTTCCGATATCAGCTGTGAAAACCGAAACATTCGGTGACATTACTGACGTGCGGCAACGGGCATTTGCTAAAGCAAATACCCTGCCTGCCGCGCGACCTCTTGGCGGAGCCAAGAGGGTCGGACTTGGATTTTTCTTGGTTTGGTGGCGATAGCGAGAGCAAAACACCCGGTCCCATCCCGAACCCGGAAGTTAAGTGCCTTTGCGCCAATGGTACTGCGGCTTAAGTCGTGGGAGAGTAGGTCACTGCCAAACCTAGTAAAATCCAAAATCTCAAAACGATAACATTAAGAATACCCTTCAGATCAAATCGCCCTGAAGGGGACACGCAGAATTGCTACCGGCAATACTGCAATTGTCCTCAAGTAGCCCAACGGGCAAGAGGACAAACGGGCTCAAATAGCGCTCCGCGCGGTAGCCCAAATAAAGTGTCGCGGGATGGAGCAGCCCGGTAGCTCGTCAGGCTCATAACCTGAAGGTCGTAGGTTCAAATCCTACTCCCGCAACCAATATACTTGTAAAGTAGAACACGACACCAAAGCCCCTTCGGGGTGGCTTTGCGCGTTCTACCGCTAAGCTCCTGATGCACTTGTTGAAGTTTAGAAAGCTCCGCTGCAATGCGGATGCTTTCCGACGTCGTTACAACCGACAGAATGCCTGTCAGGTCGCCAATCAGATCAACCGTCAATTCTTCACCCGGGCCTTGGCGGAAGTTTAGGATCGTGGTTTCGTCGGGGATACGATCATCGCCCAGTTCGATCCCAGCGAAACGCCGCATCGCCTCGCTGTCATACAGCGTCTCTTCGGCCATCGGGTCGCTCAGCGCCTACCAGTTCAGAAGAAAGAAGACCCGCAGCATCGTCTCCAGGGGAACCGGGGGATGGCCACCCTTGGGCCCGACCTTCGGGTAATGCGGCGCGATCAGCGCCAGCAGACGACCCCAGGGCTCCATTGCATCCATCTCCGCCAGGAATTGCTCGCGTCGCGTCACCTTCGTCTTCACCGCATCGCGCAAGCCGGGAAAGGCGGGCTGTTTCGGCATCGGAAAAGCTCCTTGAAGACGGTCCCCAAGTCTACCAGATCAGGTCAAAAGTGGCAGGTTTTTCAGACCTTCCAAGAATTTTGCTGTCAAATTGTCTAAAATTGCTGTCCAGAAGTGTTTGGCACCCGCAGCTGATCCGCTCCGACCGCCATGCGGGTCTGTCCACCCATGATCTCCATCAGGACCCAGATGCGCCGATCGGGCGCGATCTTTTCGACCTCCGCCACAAAATTGGCAAAGGGCCCCTTGGTCAGGGTCACCTGATCACCGGGCTTCAAGAGCTTAGGCGGCAGCAGTTTGCCCTTCGCGTCACTGCGCAGCATCAGCTGTGAGACTAGATCCAGCGGCACCGCCGTTGGCTCCTTGCCAAAGCTCACCAGCTGCGTGATGCCGTAGGTCGAGTTCACCGTGCGCCAGAACCCGCGGGCCACAACGAAGGCCACGAAAATGTAGCCCGGAAACAGTGGCCGCATGGAGGTGACGAACCTGCCGTTGCGCTGTCGCGTCTCCTCTTCCATTGGCAGAAAGGTTTTGAAGCCTTGGCGCTTGAGGTTCTTATCCGCGATGTTGGCACAATTCGGCTTCAGTTGCGCCAAAAACCAGCTTGTGCCGCGATCGTGGAATGTCATCTTGTAACCTCATTAAAACTCTATCGCTCACATATCGCTCGAATTTGAACGGGTGCAAGTGAGGTTTTCCGGGTGTGATGTGAGATTTTGATGAAGATGTTGGCGTCAAAATTCCTCAAGGCGTTGATATAATGTGATAATTTATAACTATCAGTTTGTTGCATTTTGCCATCCAAGCAAACGTCCGACCGAGTTAAATACGGATCGGAGGTTGAGTTGGGCGGGAGTGGCGAGGTAAAAGAGTTTCGGGCGGCGCAGTATGTGCGCATGTGCCAATCGCCGTTGTGTGGATTGGTGCTGGGCCAGGACACGGCATACACGACGCTCAGAAACCTTCATCTGACTGCGCACATGATCAATGCAGGCACGTCGACGCGAGGGCTCAGGGGCACCGCCCATTCAGGCCTGACATGATTCACAGGATCATGTCCTAGACGGCTATCACTCCGCGTGCGGCCTCCAGCAGGATCAATTTGTCCAATGTCAGGTCGGAAACCGTACGCCGAATTTGTATTCATGCCGCCCGTTTTCAGGGTATTTGATCCCCCGGATCATATCCTGATCCTTCAAACTCCGCCCGATCAGACGTCTACGCCCCCCTTTTTTAACCGACAAGCTGGAAGCTGTCCGGTGGGCTTTGAGGTAAGTTGCGTCGATTGAAATTGTTTTGTTGTCCGGTGCTTCAGCAGCATGCCATTCCATGATCCGGGCAAACACTCCCATATCACTCCACCGTTTCCAACGATTGTAGAGCGTCTTCGCAGGACCATATTCATTGGGTGCATCACACCACCGTAAGCCATTACGATTGATGAAGATAAATCCACTTATAACACGTCGATCATCAACGCGCGGTACACCATGGCTCTTTGGAAAACAGGGCCGAAGCCGCGCCATTTGATCGTCGTTCAGCCAGTTAAGATTGCTCATTAAATTCCCGAGATTGAGGGCTATGAACCACGCAGCCATCTCAGCCTCAATCAGATTAATAGATCCTGAGCCTGGGTTGCGTTTGCATCGGAATTGCCGGTGCTGGCTGTCAGGCGCAGGCGCTGAAGGAAGACCAAGATCATCCTCACAAATAGTGGGCTCGGGTTTTCGGAGACCTGAAGATGACACCTCTTGACTGAAGATATGGACCAATATATCTAAAATAGACTATTGAGTATAAAGAGAGTATCATGACTAGGCACCAGATCTCGGTCGAGAACTTGAGAAAATCATATGGGCAGCTGGAGGTTCTGAAAGGTGTCTCCCTTGCTGCCGATAAGGGTGAAGTTGTCTCGCTGATCGGGTCATCTGGTTCGGGGAAAAGCACTTTGTTGCGTTGCCTTAACCTGCTCGAGGTGCCCACAAGTGGTGCGCTTACTCTGGAAGATCAGCCGGTTGAATATGTTGTTCGCAATGGTGCCTTGAATGAAACGCGAGCCATCCGCCAGTACCGGGCCAGCCTTGGTATGGTGTTTCAGAATTTCAATCTTTGGCGACATATGACAGCTGCACAAAATGTGCAGGCGCCGTTGCGCCATGTGCTAGGTCTGTCCAAGTCTGAGGCGCATGAGCGGGCAGAACGCGCGCTGGAACAGGTCGGGCTTTTTGATCGGCGAGATCACTACCCCTCTCAGCTATCAGGTGGGCAGCAACAACGTGCTGCAATTGCACGCGCCCTCGCAATTGAACCCAAAGTTCTTTTGTTTGATGAACCGACATCGGCGCTGGATCCCGAGCTGGTGAAAGAGGTTCTGAATGTCATTGTCAAGCTCGCAGAGGGCGGCGCCACGATGATGCTGGTCACACACGAGATGCGGTTTGCCCGCGAAGTCTCTAGCAAGGTGGCTTTTCTGGATGCCGGGCAAATCGAAGAAACCGGGCCGCCGTCTCAGGTTTTTGATGCACCCAGCAGTGAGCGATGTGCGCAATTCGTCTCATCGGCCTCCCACTAACAAAAACCGGAGTAATCCACCAACAAGGAGAGAAAAATGCTGAAACATCTACTGGTTGCTGCTGCAGTTGTTGCTGCGATACCCGCGAGTGCGGATACATTACGGGTTGCAACGAGCGCGGATTATCCACCCTGGGAGTCGGTCAACTCTGCTGGCGAAATGATTGGTTTTGACATTGAAGTTGGCCAAGCAATTTGCGCCAAGATCAAAGCGGAATGTATCTGGACCAACCAGGCCTACGACGGTCTGTTGCCAGCACTCGAGGCCGGTCAATATGACATGATCATCTCCGCAGTTTCGATCACTGACGAACGCAAAGAGCGCATTGGCTTTTCGTCAGCCTATGCACAGGCGCCTGCCTCGTTCGGGGCTTCGGGCAATGGATTTGGTGATATCGCGGATCGCCCGGGTCTACAGGCCGCTCTGGCAGGCAAGGCCGTAGGGGTTCAAGGATCCAGCATTTTTGAAGGATTGGTGGGAAACCACTTTCCTGATGCGATCATCAAAACCTATGAGCGCGCAGACCAAATTGTAGCGGATCTGGCGATTGGGCGTTTGGACGCCGCGCTGATGGAAACCACAAGCTGGGCAAGCATGTCCGAAGCCAATGCAGGCGCAAACCTCTCCACCTTTGGACCTCAGCTTGATTTCTCAGAATATTCTGAGCTGGGCGAGGGTATTGGGCTTGGGTTTTCAAAAGACGATGCTGACCTGAAAAATCGGGTTGACGAAGCCATCGCTGAGCTGCTTGCCGATGGCACTATCGCTGGCATTTCCCAGACCTGGTTTGGCTTTGACGCAACCCCCTAATCCCTAGGCGACGCAGAGGGCTAACACGGCCCTCTGCACCCGGAAAGTGATGCGATGTTTGAACTGCTCAGTTTTGGAGATGCGGGTTGGGGTGACGAAATTTCCCGCGGATTGGTGACCACGTTGATCCTGGCTGTCATCTGCTTTGTCACCGGGACGTTCGTCGGGTTGATGCTGACGCTGCTGCGTCGTGCCGGGCGGTTTTCCCGGTTTGTCGTCGGGGCCTATGTGACCGTTTTGCGCGGGGTGCCAGAACTGCTGGTTATCTATCTGTTCTTCTTTGGCACCGGAGTATTTGTCCGCGGTGTCGCTGCCAGTTTTGGATATACCGAATATATCAACCTGAGTGGGTTTTTCCTGGCTGCACTTGCGCTAACCTGTATCACCGCAGCCTATTCCGCCGAAGTTTTTCGCGGTGCAGCTTCGAGCATTCCACCAGGCCAGGCTGAAGCCGCCCGTGCGTTTGGATTTAAACCCAGCAAAGCCTTTCGCCTGATCGAATTGCCACAGCTGATAGTCGTGGCGCTTCCTGGCTTGGGCAATATCTGGCTCATCTTGTTAAAGGACACCGCGCTGGTCAGCCTGACATCCGTGGCGGAGCTGATGCGGCAATCAACCGTTGCCGCTGGCGCCACCTTCCGGCCCTTTACGTTTTACGCCATAGCCGCTGCCATCTATTTCATTATCTCGATGTTTTCCGAACGGGCGGTCACGGCTGTTGAACGGCGCATTGCCATCACAGGAGAGCGGTAATGGAGTGGCATCTGTTCAAGGATTTTATCCCAAAATTACTCGCGGGAGTGCCGATCACGCTTGGTCTTTTGGCAGGGGCTTTGGCTTTGGGCGTCCTGCTGGGGGCGATCCTATGCTATCTTCGCGTCGCAAAGGTTCCGGTTTTGCGACATGGTGCAGTTTGCTATGTTTCGTTGTTTCGGGGCACCCCGATGTTGGTGCAGCTGTTTGCGATCTATTTTGGGTTGGGGCAGTTCGAAGCCGTCCGCGAAAGCATCGCTTGGCCATTGCTGCGCCATGCCTGGTTCTGTGCGTTCCTGACATTGGGACTCAATTCCGCGGCTTTCACATCCGAGATCTTGCGCGGCGGGTTATTGGGGTTGGAAAAGGGACAGCTGGAAGCCGCAAAGGCCTATGGGTTTTCGCGCTGGAAAAAGCTGCGCTTTGTCATTCTGCCGCAGCTCACGCGGATTAGCATCCCTGCCTATAGCAATGAAATTATTCTGGTGCTCAAGGGAACCTCTCTCGCCAGCACCATTTCTTTGTTGGAAATCACCGGGCTGGCCAAACAATTGTCGTCCAAACATTTCACCCCTTTCGAAGCCTTTATCAGCGCCGGCGTGGTCTATTTGGCTATCGTCTTTGCGCTGACCTTTTTGATGCAATGGGTTGAACGGCGGCTCGATCACTGAGGAAACATTCAAAACGAGGAGCGAGAGAATGCCAAATGTTAGAGCACTGCAATCCCAGATGTCGGTAGCTTTCCTGACATTGGCGACCTGCCTTGGCGGGGCCGCCAGTGCGGCGGACCTGCCAGCCCCGGAGGGGTTGTCTGATTTTCTGGAACCTGATGCTGCATGGGAGCTGGTATACAGTGCGGCCTGTTTCACCGAAGGCATTGCCGCTAGCGCGAAGGGCGATGTGTATTTCAGCGACATCATGTCATCAGGTGATTGCTCGGCCGAGGGGCATCAGGAAGGCGCAATCTTCAAATACGACGCTCAGGAGAAGCAGGTCTCGCTTTTCCGTTCTCCCAGCGGGCAGTCAAACGGCTTGTACATGGCCGAAGATGGAGATCTCTATGCGGCGCAGGGAGCAGATTTTGGCGGTCGTCGTATTTCCCGGATCGATGCAGAAACCGGACGGGCCCACATTATTGCGCATAGTTTTCAGGGGCGGCGGCTGAATTCTCCAAACGATCTGACGATGGGGCCGGGCGGGCTGATCTATTTCAGCGATCCCCGATATGCTGGGCATGAAACCATCGAGCAACCCATTCAAGGCGTCTATCGAGTAGAAAACGATGGTTCTGTTACTCTGGTGGTCGCGGATGCGGTCAAACCCAATGGGATCGCCTTTTCCCCTGATGGATCAAAGCTTTATGTGGCGGCGGCGAATGATAACAGTTCAACCGATTACACACGCCACGCCAAAGACCAGCCAGTCCATGCAGGCCTGATGGCCGTTCTGGAATATCCGATGAACGACGATGGCACACTGGGTGCGCGCAGCATTCTGATCGACTATGCTCAGGTCAATACCTTTGGGCCTGACGGCTTGAATACCGACAAAGACGGCAATCTTTATGTGGCTCTTTTTGGCGTCGATGATCCGGGAGTTTATGTCTATTCCCCAACCGGAGATGTGATCGGGCACCTACCAACTGGCGAGGTCTGGCCGACAAACACAGAATTCGTTCGTGACCCCGACGGCACCACCTATCTTTACATGACCGGCGGAGCTGATCTCTATCGTATCAAGATGAAGTAGCCGCTTGCGGTCGGGAAAGAAAAGGCCGCTGACCTAGTATGGATCAGCGGCCTCTATGGGTTTAGCTGCTTTGTTTTGCCAGGGACAACAGCGCCTTGGCCGCAGCGATGTCTTCCAGTCCCAGCCCGATCGAGCGGAAAAATACCGGTTTACCTTGGCTGGGGCGCGGGCAGGTTTCAGTGACCAAAGTGGCCAGATCTCCCATGATTGCCTCTTTACTCCAGCCATGATCACGCGCAGCCAGAACCATTTCACCTGCTGAATCTGGTGTCGTCGCCTGGGCGTCGCAATAGACTTGTGCCTGGTTTAGCCAAGCAGGATCAACCTCATGTGCCTGTGCGACATTTGTACTGATCGAAGTCACGAGGGTGTTCGCGCCGATGGTTGCAGTGTCGATCACTGGTGTGCCGGAAGAGGTGCATAGCATCACCACATCCGCGCCATCGCTGGCCATCTCTGGGCTGCTGGCAAATTGGATGTAGCTGGCCAGCGCGCGCCAAGTGTCTTGCGCAGCGATGTCATCTGCAAGCGAGCGCGAATACACTGTGACAGATGACCAGTTACGCAGCTTGCAGGCATGGCGATAATGCGCCTGAGCAACCGCACCGGAGCCGATGATGGCCAATCGCTTGGCGCTCTCTGGAGCCAGGAGGTCGACGGCCAGTGCTGTGGTTCCGGCGGTGCGTTCCGTGGTCAACTGGCCTGAATCACATAGTAGCAAAGGCTGGCCGGTTTCCATCGACATCAGCAAGGTCCAGGCGGTGATGATTGGTGCGTCTTTTGTGACCAGATAGGGCGATAATTTTGCGCCAAATACACCCGCAGTACCCTGGGCGCCCAAATAGGTGATAAAGTCTCCGCGATCCTCAGGAAATAAAGTCACGCTTTGTGAGGGTTGAACGGCTTGTTTCTGCCCCAGCTCCGCAAACATTGCACGCAGCTCGTGGGCCAGGTCGATCCGAGGTGCCAGTTCGGCAACCTGGTCTGCATTCAAAATGATCGGTGTGTCAGTCATGCTATTGTCCTTGTGCAAAGAGTGTCGGTCAACGCCTGCATGAAGGCTTGACCCCGCTGCAATTGTGCGGCGGTGATAAATTCGTCAGGCTTATGGGCCTGTTCGATACTGCCCGGGCCACAGATCACGGTGTCGTAGCCAGAGGCTTGAAAATGTCCCGCTTCGGTCTGATACGACACAAACCTGTCAGCATTATCGCCAGTTAACCTGCGGGCCAATGCGGTGGCTGCCCCGTCCGGATCAGCGATCATCGCTGGAACAGTTTCGGTTATTTCAAGCTCAATATGCGCTTCTGGATGCTCCACTTGCATGTCGCGTTCGATGGCTTTCAAAAGGGCCCGATAGGGATCAATCCAATCGCTGGCTTTCTCGCCGGGCAAATGGCGAATGTCGCTTTCAAAAGAGCAGTTTTCTGGCACAGTATTGAGTGCGACCCCTCCCGTGATAGTGCCAACCTGCAGGGTGGAATAGGGTGGCACAAAGCCGTCACCCGCTGATTGTTTGCGGCTTTTTTCCATCTGTGCGGCATGCCAAGAAATTGCTTTGGCAGCATGGTTGATGGCTGAGACGCCGAGGTCCGGACGCGAGGAATGGGCCGCCTTGCCGGTGATACGCGTCACCATCCCAATGCCACCTTTGTGACCGCGTACAACATTCATCTCTGTTGGTTCACCAACAATAACCACTTCGGCAGGTGGAAAGTGTCGCGCCAACTCCGCCAACAAGGGTGGGCTGCCGAGGCAGCCAATCTCTTCGTCAAACGAAAATGCCAGCTGCACCGGACGACAAAGGGGGGCGGCGACCATCTGCGGCACAGCGGCCAAGGTCAGGGCAAGAAACCCCTTCATGTCGCAAGTCCCACGACCAAAATACTTGCCGTCTCGGGCGACCAGTTCAAACGGGTTCGATGCCCAAGCCTGGCCTGTGACAGGGACAACGTCGGTGTGACCAGAGAGGATCACACCACCGGCTTCATCTGGCCCGATCTGGGCAATCAGACCCTGTTTTTGACCGCTCGCGTCTGGAAAGACATGGAAGCGCACATCATGGCTGTCCAGATAGCTCGCGATGAACGCAATCAGGTTAATGTTGGATTGGTCTGAGATCGTAGGGAAACTGACCAATTTCTCCAGCAAAGATAATGTCGGGGCGAGGTCCGCGCTCATTCAGCGACTGCCTTGAGATCGTTGTAGACCGTAGCCCGACTAACCGAGAGAACCCGGGCAACATAAGCGGCTGCGTTTCGTTCGGACAGGGCGCCAGAGCTCTCCAGGGCCGCGACAAGCTCACGACGGGCCTCGCGGCTCAGCTCTTCAACACGCAGGGACCGTGTTGCACACCAGTCGCTGACAAATACATTGAGATTTTCGTGCCAATCATTGCGAAACAGTGCTTCCGGTTGCACCTTGGGAGAGCGCGCAGGGAGCAGGCTACGGACGGCCCGTTGCAGGTTTTGCAGGTCAGCCTGATCATGGTTGATACACAAAACGAACTGGGCATTGCCGGCATCATCGCGGACCACAACGCTGATGGACCGCAGAACGCTGCCGTCCCAGTTCACTTTCTCATAGGGGCCAATGACATCCTCGCTGGGGTGGAAATCGATCTCATGCATGTTGGAAGGATCGCCAGGTTGGCGTTGGGAAAAGGGGTTGGCAATATAGGCAATGGTTTCAGTGCTTAGATCATGCAGGACGACTTCGTTTCGGGTGCCAAAAAGCAGCGGGATCGCGTCAGCCAGGGCCTTGCTATTGGTGAGCAGAGTTTTGCGGTCCAACATAGCCTATCGGCCCTCCATAATGTCACGGGTAAGATCGTTCATATGGTTCAACCCTTTGCGTAGGTGGTCTTCGGGCAAGGCAGAACTGAACCTGAAATGGTTTTCGACACCAAACCGCGCTCCCGGAATAACCAAAAGGTCCTTTTCGCGCAGGAGGCGCGCGGCAAATTCTTCGGAGCCGATCGGCAGATTAAAGTGTACAAATGACATGGCCGAGGCATGTGGAGCCACGGTCTCAAACACACCCTGGTGCCGCCCCAGCTCTTCGGTCAGGATATCAAATCCGGTACGGATGAGCTTGCGGGCGCGCGCCTTTAATTTGGAGCGGGCGGGCTCAGCCAGGGCGTGGTCAGCCAGCTCCATCGACAGCATTGAGGCCGAAATGGATGCATATTCATGACGCCGCCAGCATTGTTCGATGATCTCTTCTGGCCCTACCAGCCAGCCTAAACGCAGCCCGGGCAACCCATAGGCTTTGGACATCGAGTTGACAATAAGCACCCTGTCGTAGGTGCCCCAGAATGAGGGCGTTTCCACGTCTCCCTCGCGTTCGGTCCCAGCATAGACTTCATCTGCCACGATCCAGGCTCCCACCCGGTTTGCAGCAGCGATAATCTGAGCGCGGTCTTCCACTGTCAGGACGCAGCCGGTTGGGTTATTCGGGTTCACAACGTGAATAATACGTGTTTTTTCGTTCACCGCTGCCGCCAGCGCCTGGGCGTCAATGCCCCATTCGTTGGCTTCGATCAGATCGACCCAGCGGACTTCATTGCCATTGTTTTGTGCGTTGCCTGAAATCTGCTCATAGGTGGGGCGAAAGCAGACTACATTGTCGCCTGGCTTCAACAGGGTATTTGCGACCAGGGTGTTTGCCTCGGTTGCGCCTGTGGTGATCATTACGCCCTCTGGGCTGGAACCAGGATAGAAACCAGCGATAGTCTCTCGCAGTGATTGCTTGCCATTTACCTGTGGATAATCGATCAACGTCGACATAAATGCGTCGGTGTCGATCTCCGCCATATCTGCCAATTCTTGCAGCGACATGGGATGCACACCGCTTTCTGAAAAGTTGTAAACAACTCCGTGTTCCAGCTCTGACAGATACTGTTCCACCTTGAACGTGTGATAGGCTTCATTTCTCATTCGGAAGGTCCTTTTCCATCAGCGGGGTAGTCTGTGGTTTCCAGATTGACCAATTTGTACAAATTAGATATTTCAGTCTACAAGCTGCGTCAATACGCTTTGGAGACTGAAGATGATTGAACTGGACAGGCCTGGCATACAGAAGTTGGTGGACAATAACGCCGGGTCAGAGGCCGTTCGTCACGCCTATATCGCGCAGGCCGAAGGTCGGGTCCAATCGCCCCCTGTTGCATGGCTCGATTTTAAAGCTGCGAATGGCGAGTGTCATGTAAAAACTGGCTACATCACCGGCAGCGAAGGCTTTGCTATCAAGATTGCCACCGGGTTTTACGACAACCCAGAGCGCGGGCTGGCAACATCCAACGGAATGCTCCTTGTATTCAGTGCGCAGACTGGTGAACCGTTGGCGGTTCTAAAAGACGACGGATGGCTGACGGACCTGCGCACTGGGTACTCTGGGGCGCTTGCAACCCATGCTTTGGCGCGTAAGGGCTATCGCGACGTGCTGATTGTCGGGGCGGGGATCCAGTGTTTGCACCAGGCCCAGTCCCTGCAACGTCTTGCCGGAGAAATACCGCTGACTTTCAAAATTTGGGCGCGTCATTCCGATCGTGCCAAAGCCGCAGCCGATAGGCTAAGCGCTGCGGGGCTTGAGGCGAGGCCGGTAACAGATCTGCAATCCGCTGCGGGTGCGGTTGACGCCATCATCACAATTACCCCTTCAAAAACACCATTGATTTTTCGAGACTGGGTTCGAGCGGGCACGCATATCACTGCAGTGGGTGCCGACTGTCCTGGCAAACAGGAATTGGATGTCGATCTGGTCGCCCGGGCTGATCTTCTGATTTGTGATCTGGCGGAGCAAGCCCTGCATGAGGGGGAGTTTCAAAGCGCCTTCGCCGCAGGGAGAGTTGCAGAAAAAGATCTGGTCGCATTGGGCCATGTGCTTTCAGGAGCCCACCCAGGCCGGCTTGATGATCGGGCGATTACAATTGCAGATCTGAGCGGTCTTGCTGCTTTGGATGCGGCAACAGCTTTGACAATAGTGCAGGCCTTCCGACAGCAGACAACCCAAAAGGTGAAATCATGACCAGCCCCAGTACTCTCATCCTGCAGTCTGCAGTACGCTCAGCCACTGTCAGGCGCCGTATCGCTCCAATGGTTCGAAAGACGCCGGTGCTGGCGTCGCGTATGGTCCTAAACCAGGGAACCCAACTTTTTTACAAAACTGAAAATTTGCAGACAACTGGGTCATTTAAGTTTCGAGGCGCAAGTGCAAAGCTGACGTCTTTGCCGACGGACCGCCCGGTGATTACCGCCTCTACCGGCAATCACGGTATTGCCTGCTCCGTTGCTGCGCAGAAAACGGGCCATGATCTAACAGTGGTGGTACCTTCCAATACCATTGCTCAAAAGCGGGAAAAGATTGAAAGCTATGGCACCCGGCTGATTATTGAAGGGTCCGACGGTGTTCTGGCCGAAGAGCACGCGCGTAGGCTTGCACAGACCCAGGGCTATACTTATGCCTCTCCTTACAACGACGCTGAAGTCATTGCGGGGCAGGGTACTATTGGTTTGGAACTGATTGAACAGCTGCCTCAGATCGATAACCTGTTTATCTCCATGGGCGGTGGGGGCCTCATCTCTGGGGTGGGAGCGGTGATCAAGGCGATATCCCCAGGCACCCGTATTATCGGGGTCAGCGCGGTCAACACAGCGGCCCTGGCGGCGGCTATCAAGGCTGGCAAGATTGTCGAAACCGAGCATCATGACACATTGGCCGATGGCGTGGCTGGCGGCGTAGATGCAGGGTCGCTTACCCTGCCGATGGCCAGTGAGGTAATCGACGAGATCATTCATATTGCCGAGGATGGAATTGCCCTGGGATTGAAGGCCCTAGCATGGACAGAAAACATGATCGTCGAAGGGGCGGCTGCCCTGGCCCTGGCCCCAATTCTCTCGGATCCTGACCGGTTTGAAGGCAAGGTGAATGTGGTGCTGCTATGCGGAGCCAACTATGATCAAGACAGGGTGCGGGCAGTCTTGTGAACTGGGAGTTCATAGGCCACTGGGGCAGCGGTCGCGGCTGTGAACTGGCCAAGATTGTCTGACATGGATGGGAAGGGCATTGGCAACTTGTTTGCGCGTTCTGAACTGGTTACCGCTCACGCATGAGAATCCCGCCCCAAATGCTACGCCTGAAAGGTTTTCGTTTCCCGCGTGAAATCACCGCCTGTGCCGTCTGGGTCTACCATCGTTTTGCGCCCAGCACCGCCGATGTCGAAGATCTTCTCGCTGAACGCGGAGTTATGCGGCGGGTGTTTTGCTGGTGTCGGGCTCCTGGTAGATCGGCAGCAGCCGCATGAGCCGCATCAAACGTCGGGCACTATGCCGCCGGCAGGCTTGGGTGTTGCGCTTCATATGACGTGCCATTTGGCGCGATCTGGACCACGGCGTCTCCAAGAACCGCTTGTCGATCACCGCCATAAACCGCAGGTTCTCGGCGCTCTCGTCCTTCGGCACATAGGGCCAATAGGATCGGGTCAGCGTCAGCAGCTGAATTTGACGGCGCAGGCTCAGCTGGGGGCAATGCTGGTGTTTCCCCCGCCTACCAAGCATCCACATAACGGTCACTGCAACTGCTGGGGCTGACAGTGGCCACAACGCGTGAGATTTCTTCGCGGGTCTGGGCCGGATCAATCACCGCGTCAAACTCCAGAAGGCTTGCTGCATTCAAGGCTGAGCCGTTTTGGTATAGCTCGGCCACCAACCGCTGGTACTCGGCTTCGCGTTCTATTGGGTCCTCTATAGCGGCCAAATGGTCCCGATGCCCCAGCTTGACGGCCCCTTCCAGCCCCATGGCCCCGACTTCGCCTGTTGGCCAGGCGCAGCAATAATGTGGTCGGTCAAAGCCGCCCCCAGCCATTGCCATCGCCCCCAACCCATAGGCCTTGCGCAGGATAACCGTCACCAAAGGCTGGCTGAAATGGGCCCCTGCAAGGAACAGCCGCGAGATATGTGCCACCTGTCCCGTCTCTTCGATCGCAGGCCCCACCATAAAACCCGGTGTGTCGCACAGGGTCACGACGGGTAGCCCCCAGGCATCACAGAGTTGCAGAAACCGGGCGCCTTTGTCGCCGGCAGGCGCATCGATGGCTCCACCTAAATGCAGCGGGTTATTCGCCAGAACCCCAAAGGCCTGTCCCTTTATGCGGATGAAGCCGGTGATCATCCCCTGGCCAAAGTCGCGGCGCAGTTCCAGAAAACTACCCGGATCCGCCAACGCGTCGAGTGCCTCGCGCATGTCATAAGCGCGGGTGAGATCCGCAGGGACAACACTGCGCAGGGCCACCACCGGTGGGCCCGCCTGATCAGCCTCATCTGCGTCATCCATATGCGGCAGCGCAAGCAGCACCTTGGCAGCGGCCACCGCCCCGGCCTCATCCGCGCACAACAGATCAATGACACCGTTTGCCTTTTGAACTTCGGAGGGCCCTATGTCATGGGCCTGCACTATGCCCAGGCCTCCGCCTTCGATCATCGCCGGTCCCCCCATGCCGATCCAGCTGTTTTGGGTGGCAATACGAAGATTGCACAGACCAAATAGCGCCGCATTTCCGGCAAAACACAGCCCGGCCGCAATGCCAATTTTGGGGCCCTTATAAGCGGCAAAGTGGCGAAAAGAGGGAACATTCAGCCCGGCCACCATGAGGGGGGCCATGTCATAGTCATTTGGCCGCCCGCCGCCGCCTTCAGCAAAAAGAACAATTGGCAGGTTGTCCCGCCCGGCACGCTCAATCAAGCGGTCCATCTTGCGGTGGTGATTGTAGCCCTGGGTGCCAGCAATAACCATGTAGTCAACCGCCATGGCAGCCACGGGCCGCCCCTGCACAGTCCCGGTACCACAAATAATCCCATCCCCCTGAGTGCGCGACTGCAGCTCCGACAGCGGGCGTTTGGTGCGTTGGGCAGCAACCGCGAGAGCACCGTATTCCGTAAACGAACCGGGGTCGAACAGATCCTCGATGTTTTCCCGCGCTGTCCGGCCGCCAGATTGATGGCGCTTGGTAACCGCCTTTGCCCTGCTACTATCCGCAAGCAGTGCCATACGCGCTTCAAACTCACTAAAGTCCAACCGCTGCCCCTGTGTATCCTGCGACACCTGCAACGACACCTCAGCCGGTTCAAAGCTGATCAGCGGCTCGCCACCACGCAACTCATCCCCGGTCGACACATGCAGGGAGGTGATCACCCCGCTTTCACCGGCGCGGATCTCATGCTGCATTTTCATCAGCTCCGTCACCAGCAAAACTGTGCCAGTCGCCACCTCATCCCCCACCGCCACGCGGATTTCTGAGACAATGGCAGGGTTTTCCGCTTTGATGGTTTTCACGTCAGGCCTCTTGGGTTTTTGGACCTGAAATCACTGGTCCTGGTAGGTCTTCGAAAAGGGTCAGGCTTCAGCATGCGCCAGTTGCGCCGCCCTGTGCAAAGGACGTTCCGTCACATCAAAAATGGATTTTTCCAACCGGTCAAAGCGTTGACTTGCACGGTTCAGGTGATCAACTTTGGCTAGCATTCCGCATCGCAGCAAACTGAAAGGTCGCAACATGCAGATCACGTCTATGATCAAACGGGCCGCCCAGATCAATCCCGATGGGATTGCAACGATATTCCAGGACCGCCAACAAAGCTGGAACCAGATGCTGGACCGTGTGGCCCGTCTGGCGGGCGCGCTGCAAGGGTTGGGTATGAAGCCCGGTGACCGTGTCGCTCTGGTTTCGCTGAACTCGGATCGCTTTATCGAATACTATTTTGCGGTGGTCTGGGGCGGTGGCGCGATGATGCCGATGAATATCCGTTGGAGCCCTGCCGAATGCGCCTATGCGCTCAACGATGCCGGGGCCGAAATCCTGATCTGTGATGAGACCTTCAAAGACCTGGCCGCCGAGGTGAAACCACAAGTGGCAGGCCTGAAGACGTTGATCTATGCCGGAGACGGCGAGACGCCAGAGAGCATGCAAAACTACGAAGCGCTGATCTCCGCTGCCCAACCCGCCAAGGATGCCGAACGCAACGGCGATGATCTGGCCGGCGTCTTTTACACCGGGGGCACCACCGGGTTTCCCAAAGGGGTGATGCTGTCTCATACCAACATGTATGTGGGCGCGGTGGCAAATGCCCATGACATCAATATGCACGACAGAACCGTGTATCTGCACGCGGCACCAATGTTTCACATCGCCGACCTGCTGTGGTTCACCGCTGTTACCCTGATGGCAGGCACCCATGTCATCATCCCGATGTTCACGCCCGAAGGCACCCTGGAGGCGATCGAGAAACATCAACCAGACCAGGTCTTGCTGGTGCCGGTCATGTTGCAGATGGTGCTGCAAAGCGACAGGCTGGCGCAGACGGATATCTCGTCTTTGCGCCAGATTGCCTATGGCGCTTCGCCAATCACCGAGGCCGTTCTGAAAGAGGCTTTTGAGAAATTTCCCAATGTTTCGTTTCTGCAGGCCTTTGGGCAAACCGAGCTCAGTCCGGTGGCGACCATTTTACCCTCTGAGTACCATGTGTTTGAAGGCCCCAAAGCAGGTAAGCTGCGCTCCGCCGGACGGGCGACACGGGTCTGCGAAATTCGCATTGTCGATGATCAGCAACAAGAAGTCGCCAAGGGAGATGTCGGCCAAATTGCCGTCAAAGGGCCAACCACCATGCTTGGCTATTGGAACAAACCTGAGGTAACCGCCGAAACCATTATCGATGGTTGGGTCATGACCGGGGATGCGGGCTATATGGACGAGGACGGATTTGTCTTTCTGGTGGACCGGGTCAAGGACATGATCGTGTCAGGCGGCGAAAACGTCTATTCCGCTGAGGTAGAGAATGCACTGGGCCAACACCCCGCCGTCGCAACAAGTGCAGTGATTGGTATTCCCAGCGATCAATGGGGCGAAAGTGTCCATGCCCTTGTCATCCTGCACCCGGATGCTGCTGTCACCACCCAAGAGCTGCAAGCGCACTGCCACACTCTGATCGCCGGATACAAATGCCCACGCAGCATCGAATACCGCACAGATCCCTTCCCCCTGTCCGGAGCGAATAAGGTGCTGAAAACCGAGTTGCGCAAACCATACTGGCAAGGGCAACAGCGTCAGATCTCCTGAATTGGTCTTAATGCGCATATCAGGCAGCCGAAGAGCCTTTAAGTAATTGACGATAAAGAGAGTTTCCGGGCCACGTTAGGCGGTGGAGGTTGCGAATCATAAGGCGCTAGGAAATGCCCACCTATGATTTCACTGGGTGAACCGCCCCTTGTTTTCCGGAGACCCAGAAGTAAGGATACTGGGTCATGGGAAAGACGAAGAACGGAACACGCTACCCAGAGAAACTGCGCGCTCGATCGGTGCGGATGGTATTGGATCACGAGAGAGAATACGCGAGCAGATCGGCGGCAATATTTTCGATCTCTGAGAAGGTTGGGTGCAGCAGGGACAGCTTGCGCATCTGGGTCAAGCAGGATGAGACGGATACCGGCAAACGCGATGGCGCGACAACGGCTGAGTGAGATCGCATCAAGGAACTTGAGCGCGAGAACCGGCAGTTGCGTCAGGCCAATGAGATCCTAAAAAAGGCGTCTGCTTATTTTGCACAGGCGGAACTCGACCGCCCATTTCGCAAATGATTGCCTTCATCAAAGACTTTCGAGGGGAGCATGGGGTCGAGCCGATCTGCCACGTTCTGCAAATCGCCCCTTCGACTTTCTATGAACGCTTGGCCATTGAACGTAATCCTGACCGGGCTTCTGAGCGTGCTAAGCGCGATGCGTATCTGCGCAAGGAGATGAAGAACGTCTGGACGAAAAACCGATCTGTCTACGGCGCAAGAAAGCTGTGGCATGCAATGAAACGCGAGAAGATTGATATCGCTCGTTGCATGGTTGAGCGTTTGATGCGGCAACTCGGCATTCAAGGCGCCAGGCGCGGCAAGAAGATCAAGACGACCTGTGGTCAGCCTGCGGATCAATGCCCGCTGGACAAGGTCAATCGTGAGTTCAGGGCTTCAATGCCAAACGAGCTTTGGGTGTCAGCCTTCATGTTCGTCTCGACCTGGCGTGGGTTCGTCTATGTCGCGTTCGTCATTGATACCTTTGCCAACCGGATCGTCGGTTGGAAGGCATCAACAACACAGGACCCGCAATTTGTTCTGGATGCGCTCGAACAGGCGATCCATGCGCGCAGGCCAGCTGAGAAACTCATCCATCATTCGGATCGCGGCAGCCAAAATGTGTCGATCAAATAAACTGAACGCCTCACTGACGCCGGTTTGGAACCGCCCGTCTTTCAGCTCTTGAAGCGGGAGAAGGTCAGGCGACGGAAATACAAAACCCGCGAAGATGCGCGGCGGACATCTTTGAGGACACAGAGCTATTCTACAACCCGAAACGCAAGCACACGAACAACGGCATGCTGTCACCCGTTGACTTCGAAGAAAGACAGCTCAAACTGGAAAAGGCAGGCGTCTAGGAAACTTGGGGCACCTCACCGCGAGGGGGCGGCCAACACGGCGATGCCCGCATTCAGGCCGATCTCTTTGGGTTCCTCGTCATCCTGGGACGGCCATGAGAGCCCGGACAGAGACGTGATTGTTCCTTGATATGCGCCAGCGTCACCATGTCAGATCGCTGCCGACGGCTTGCAGGCCGAGTAGGGAACGCAGGCAAACCACCTGGGCGGGCATCCTTGATCCGGCACATACGACCAGTGGAAAACGCAGATCGGTGCTCCTGCCCTTTCGTGCATGTAACCATGCACTGCAGGGCAGTGGGTGTGCCGTGATCCATTTGTTCAGCGTCGACATGCCGACACCTAGATCGTCAGCCACCTGCAAACGCCTCTGCCCACTGGTCAACGCGACCCTTACCGCGTCTTGCGGAATTCGCCCGTCCGTTTCAGTCCCTTTGTTTATCTCGATTGCTGCAGTAAATGCTATCAAAGGCGCGGCAGCAAATCGCAACAGGTCCAAAGCCGTCGTTCGAGATATCAGGTAAACCGGATGTATTGGGAACTGAACTGCAGATTCTTTCGGGAACCCGAAGCTAAGCAATCCTACTGTGCTAAAGAATCTGACTCAGGAACTCTTGGGTTCGTGGATCACTGGCGTGGTCAAAGAATTCCGATGGAGATCCGTGTTCGACAATCACTCCCTTGTCGGTGAAATAGATATGGTCGGCCACTTCGCGGGCAAAGCCCATCTCATGTGTGACCAGGATGCAGGTCATGCCCTCTGCCGCCAGATCTTTGATCGTCACCAGGACCTCTTTGACCGTTTCAGGATCCAGAGCGGCGGTTACCTCGTCAAACAGCATGACATCCGGGCGCATTGCCAGGCTGCGCGCAATAGCAACACGCTGCTGTTGGCCCCCGGACAGCTCGCCCGGGTAGTTGTCTTCTTTGCCCTCCAGGCGCACTTTCTTGAGCAGGGCGCGGGCGCGGGTCTCGACTTCGGCGCGATCCTCATTGAGCACCTTGATCGGCGCCATCATGACGTTTTCCAGGGCTGATTTATGCGGAAACAGATTGTACTGCTGGAACACCATGCCAACCTTTTTGCGCAGCTCCAGCCGGTCGAGATCGTCGTCATGCACCTCTTGACCTTCGACGGTGATGGATCCGCCCTGGATATCGTTCAGCGCATTGATACAGCGGATCAGGGTCGATTTCCCTGACCCTGAGGGCCCGATGATACAAATCACCTCGCCCTTCATGATATCCATGCTCACGCCCTTGAGCACTTCGACAACTCCAAAGGATTTGCGCACGTTGTGGATCGAAATGATCGGTTGTTCGGGTGTCCAGTTTGTCATGATCCAGACCTTTCAGAGTTTGACGGCAAAGCGCTTTTCCAGCGCGATGGTGAAGCGGGCAATCGGGTAGCAATAGGCAAAGAACAGCGCCAAAGCGTAGCCAAAGAAGGGCACCAGCAGTTCCGGCCGATTGTTCTCAGCCTCCATGGCCTGCCGCGAGAAGGTGATGATTTCTCCGACGCCCAACAGGGAACAGAGCGGTGTGGCCATGGTCAGGATCGCGTACCAGTTCATCCAAGGCGGGATCATCCGCTTGAAACACTGTGGAAGGATGATCTGCCACAGAGTCTGGGTGCGGCTGAAAGATAGCGATTCAGCAGCTTCCCATTGCGCCGAGGGCACAGACATCACCGCACCGCGCACGATCTCGGAAATATTGGCCATGATTGGTAAGGACAGGCCGATGACCGCTTTCATCCAGGCAGGTACTGGGATGATGAAACCAAAGACATTGATCTCAAACGGGAAGGCCAACAATACGATGAACAGGATCACCAGCCAGGGCGCATTGCGAAACAACTGCGTGATGCCCCAGGCCAAACGTCGCAGCCAGATCCGGTTGGAGATCTGCCCAAGCCCCAGCGCAGCCCCAGCCAGGGTGCCGATCAACATGGCAAAGATCGAAATCACCACGTTGAAGACAAAGCCCTGCAGGGTCAGAAAGGGGATCCAACGCCAGAGCGCCGCAAAGGCATCAGGCATGCCATAGACACCGGACTGGGCAAAGGCAGCTGCGGGCCAGATCAACAGCAGAAGGACAATCACCTGTGGCGGAACGGAGGCCAGCCAGCGCAGCAGGAACATCTCATCATAGGCATGACCCGCCGGAGTGAAGGGTTTCAGGACAGCCAAGTCACTGCGGGGCGCAGAGCTGACGCCGGGGATGGAGTTACTGCCCATAGCCAGGGATCCTCATGTTGCGTTCCCAGGAGTTCATGCCAAAGACCAGCACCCCGACCAGCGCGATATAGACCACAAAAAGCAGCAACATCGTTGGGTTCTGGGCCGAGGGAAAATCGTTCCAAATCGACACGCTTTCATACAGAAGTTCGGGAACCGCGATGGCAAAGGCCTGGGTCGTGGTTTTGACCAGATTGACCAGGTTGTTGTTCAGCGCCGGGATCGAAACCCGCAGTGCCAGGGGAAACACCACATTGGTATAGGTCTGGGTGCGGCTCATCCCCAGCGCCTCGGCTGCTTCGCGGGTGGAATGCGGCACCGCTTCGATGCCTGCCCGGAAGATTTCGACGTTGAAGGCGCCCGCAAAGAACGACAGGGAAATGATCGCCCAGCCTGCATTTGAGATGATCGGGACTTCGGTCCAGCCATCCGGTCCGGTCACGACCGGGGTGAACTGCCCCAGGGCAAAGTAGAAAAACAGCAGCTGCACCAGCGGCGGCGTGTTGCGGAAGAACTGGATATAGCCCTGCACTGTGGCGCGCAGAAACCGGTTCCGCGCGCCCTGAAGCCAGGAGCCGATAATGCCGATGATCAGGGACAGGATCACGCAGGCCAGGCTCAGCTTTATTGTCATCCACAGGCCGGACAAAACGCGTCCGGCCTGTTTCTCATCATAGAGCCAGATGAAATTCCAACGGGGGAAGTCCTCGGCCAATTGCAGAAAGAATGCTTCAAATCCGGTCATGGCCGCATCTTCCCCCTTATTGTTGTTGGTTATTCAGTGATGTGATCAGACAGCTTGTCGTTCAGGCCCTGCAGATAGGCCGTTGGCTTGATGCCCCATTTGGCTTCCCACTCGATCAGGCTGCCGTCCTGGTGCCAGGCATATTGCATACCGGCCATGAAGCGACCAAAGACACAGGCTTCTTCCGCTTTTGGAACCGCTAGGCCCCAGGGGCTGTCGTCTTCTGAGGCCAAAGGCATTTCAAACTCTGCCCATTCGCCTGAGGCGATGGCGGAACCGATAGAGGAATCATCATAGACAAAGGCGACACATTTTTTGTCACGAAGGGCCTGGCGGGCCTCAGCTGAGCCGCCAAAGGCAACGATCTGGGCGCCGTATTTGTCTTCGATGATTTGGTTGTAGAATGCGCCCTGCACGCCACAGACCGGCTTGTCGCGCAGATCATCCCAGGCGGTGAAACCCAGCGACTTGGGGGCCAGGATATTGGTGCCGGAGGTATAATAGTTGGGCCCGACGATGCCGACGATCTCGCGGCGATCTGCCCGGTCGGTCATGGTGGCGATCATCAGGTCGATCTGACCTTGTTCCAGAAACTGCATCCGGTTTGAGGCCACAACAGGCATCAACTCCAGTTCGACACCCATGGTTTCGGCCACATCCCTAGCCATGTCTATTTCCATGCCAATGATGGATCCGTCGGTGTCGCGGAAACCCCAGGGCTTATAGTCAGCCTTGACGCCAACCACAATTTTGCCGCGCTCTTGAATGCGGGTCCAGCTGTCGTTGCTGCATTCGGCGGCGCTGCTGGCCACTGGTGCCAGGGCGATGCTGGTTGCGGCAGCGGTTGCGAGTAATGTCTTCATGTTTTCCTCCCTCGGAATATCCTGAAGACCAATTAGCAGGCAAAATTTCACCCTGTGAGTGACCAAAAAATTCCTCTGCCAGCGTAACTTTTTGACCGCCTCCGAATTTGGCGATTTTCTTGTCTTGTGCAGTCAGCTGCGGATAGATTGCCTGGAACTAGAAAACGGGGATAGGCCACGCAATGGACTGGTTGAGACGGATCGTCACGAGTTTTGGGGCGCTTGGCCTTTTGACCATGCCGCTCTGTGCGGAAACCTGGGTTGCAGGTTCGATGGAGGGGTTTGCTCCATTCAACTATTCAGTCGGTGATGAATACGCAGGCATTGACGTGCAGATCATGAACGAAGCGGCCGCCCGCATCGGCGTTGAATTGGAGCATCGCCCGATGCCCTGGAAACGCGTTTTGCTCGCTTTTGAATCCGGCGAGCTGGACGTGATCTTTCAACTGGCCCCCTCGCCAGAGCGGTTTGCCAATTGGCATATGGTTGGTCCTCTACGTCGCACCCGCACCGTATTTGTCACCACGTCAGACAGCCCGATACAGGACATAACAGAACTGGAAGACCTTGAGGGCCTGGTGGTGGGTGTTGTTGCCGGGTTTATCTATGAAGAAGCCTTCGACAATCACCCCGACCTGCTGCGTGAGGAATCGCTGGATGATTTCACCAATATTCGTAAGCTTCTGTTGGGGCGCTCGGATCTTGTCGTCGGCGGTTACGCAACCCTACTCTATGTCGCCAGCGAGCTTAACGCGCTGGAAAAGCTACGATTTCTACCAACCCCCCTTTCAGAGTATTCGCGCTACGTTGGCTTTCCCCGCACCCCTCGCGGCAAAGAGATGGCGGAACGCTTGCAAAAAGAGCTGGATCTCATGCAGGCCTCGGGTCGGATGGACAGTATCCTGCGCAGCCATCTTGCCCGATGAGACTGCCCTTCAAAGTCATCGGTATCACCCGCAAGATTGCGCTTGCTGCAGCCATTCTTGGGGTTTTGTCAGGACTGATCCTGGGGCTGGTTTTGCTGCTTCTGGAGCATGGGCAACGCATCGACACAGCCCGGCTGAACGCCGAACGCATCATTCGCGCCACACTGCCGCAGCTCGAAAGCGCCTATTGGGAAGTGGACGTGCCCGATGCGCGTTCCATTATGAACGGATTGTTCGAGGTTCCGGTAATCCAAGGCCTGCGTGTGGAAGATCCTCTGCTTAGTGACGCACTTCGAAACAGCAGTGGGCTGGTTGATCTATCCGCGCGGAAACCGGAAGTCGAAATCCAGTCCTGGCTGGCAGTTTTGTTCAAACGCGGCATCGAATTTGAGAGCCGCTCTTATGTGTTGTCCAACCCGCGTGATGGACAAGAGATTGGCCAACTGATCGTCGATTTTTCCTATCGCGCCGTCCAACAGGACATGGTGGCGCGCAGCTATGTCGTACTTGGCTCGAGTATTCTGCAGACACTTTTGGTGACCGGGGTTATCTTTTTGATGATTCAACTGGTTGTCATCCGACCATTGGCGCGACTGCAAGCGGCAGCGCTCAGGGTGCGTGATGGTCATTCCTTCCAGCTCAAAGGCCGTGATCAACGGATGTTCGACAGCGCACGTCAGGATGAAATCTCCCGGCTTGCCCGTGCCTTTCGCCGAACCGTAACCGAGTTGGAAGCCAGTCGCGATAATTTGCTGGAATTGGTGGATGAACGCACCACAGAACTCCTGGAGGCCCGCAACGAAGCCGTAAAGGCTTCACGCGCAAAATCGGTCTTTCTTGCCAATATGAGCCATGAGTTGCGCACCCCCTTAAATGCCATCGTCGGTCTTTCTGGGATTCTGCTGGAAATGGGCCAAAGCCGCAAATCTCTGCGTCACCTGACGGATATGCAGGCTGCTGCGGCGCAGCTTTCGGAAAATATCGACAGCATTCTAGATTTGTCCAAGATCGAAGCAGGCCGGTTGAGCCCCGAACAGGTCTGGTTTGATCTCGACGACCTGCTGGACGATGTGCTGACCCAAACTCGCGCTTTGTTGGGAGATAGACCTGTGCAATTGACATGGGACTATCAGCAGGGTCTCCCGCAAGACATCCGCACGGACCCGCTGCGACTGCGACAGATCTTGATGAACCTGGCCTCCAATGCGGTCAAATTTACTGAGAGTGGTGAGATCTGTCTTTCGGTCCATCATGTTGAAGAAACGCTGGTGTTCAGGGTCCGCGATACTGGCATCGGCATTGCGCCCGATCAATTGGCGGAGGTCTTCAAACCCTTTGGTCAGGCCGACAGTTCAACCACGCGGCAGTTTGGCGGTACCGGGCTTGGCCTGCCGATCGCTCAGCGGCTAGCCGAGGCACTGGGGGCAAAGCTTGATGTGGAGAGCACTCTTGGCCAAGGCTCGTGCTTTCGCTTGAGTATCACCCCGCCGACCCGACGGGGTGCTGCCATACCCCCAACGGAAACAGGGCTTTGCATTACGGGCTCCAGCGGTCCCGTACAGCAAATCAGACAAATCTCATACCGACTTGGCCTCAACCCAGAGGCGGAATGTCCGACATTTCATATCCAAGTTAGCAGTCGCCATGTCACCTTTTCACAAAGCGAAAACGGCACCGGCCTGTGTGAACATATAGAGCTTCCCATCACCAAACGGGAATTCAAGGAGGCTCTGGATGGCCTGCAGGAGGCCGGCGAAATCTCTCCCCCCGAAGGCCTGCCCCTCGCCTCAAGGGACGTGCTCATCGTCGAGGACAACCGGATCAACCTGTCCGTTTTTGTCGGGCTGATCGAAGCCTTGGGGGCCAATGTGCGAACGGCTTGCAACGGATTGGAGGCATTGGATCAGGTGGCCCAAGCCATGCCGGATGTGATTTTGATGGATCTGCACATGCCGCACATGGATGGGCATCGCGCCTTCGAGGTGCTTCAGGTGGATTTTGGCGCGTCCCTCGCTCCGGTTATTGCTGCCTCTGCCAACGCTACGCCTGAGGAGAACCTGCGATGCATCACGGCAGGTTTCGCCGATTTTCTGTCCAAACCAGTTAACCCTGCTCAGCTACGCCTCGTGTTGGAAAAAGAGGTATCACGGTCTGACAACACCTCTCAGGACCGCGTTTTTGATGCAGATCGCGGGGTGTTGCATGCGGGAGGGGATAGGGCTCTTTATGGGCGCAATCTCAGTCGATTTCATGTCGATTTGGCGGTTTGGCACCAGTCACTGCAGATCTTGGAGAGCAGCCCGGACCCCGCCTCTTTGCATGAACTTCTGCATGTCATCAGGGGCGCTGCGGCTACCATGGGCGCGATGGATCTGGCGGAAACAGTGCGCGGTGTGGGAGAGGTGAAACCAGATGTCGTGGCCGTAATCTCAGCAATTGAAAGGCTACAGCCACTGATAACCAAAGCGCTGCCGCTGGTGGACGAGAAAGCAGCAAACCCGCATCTATCCCTGGAGCAGATTGGGCAATTGATCTCCAAACACGATATGTCCGCCCTGGAGGCCATTCGTGGATTGGAAACGCTGAACTTGACCCCTCAGGGCGCTGCCGCATTCAAAGATCTCAGTCAGGCCTTAGAAGGTCTGGACTTTATCACCGCGGAAACAGCCTTTGCCCGCCTATTGACCTATCTTCAAGAGGATTGAAACTGGCCAATTTCGACCACCAACCGAGCCAACATATCTTCTGCCTTTTGCAGCCTATCGGCACGGCGGACCAAAAGGTTTTCCAGGGCTATCCTAGCCTGACGCAACTCGATGTGGCTGCGAATACGCGCCCGCAAAACCACAGGAACGATGGGCCGGGTGATGAAATCGCAGGCCCCTAGCTCCAATCCGCGGGTTTCATCCGTTGGATCATCCAGGCTTGTGACAAAAATGATGGGAATATCAGCCAGGCTTGCGGTTGCTTTGATCCGTTCGCAAACCTGATACCCGTCCAAATCAGGCATGCGAATATCCAGCAGGATCAAATCCACCGGCTCACCAGAAAGATACGAGAGGGCCTCAGCACCAGATGTTTGGGCAATCACCCGGTAGTTATCACTGAGCAGACCAAAGAGGTGGTGAATATTCGTTGGCGTATCATCCACTATCAGAAGCGTCGGCAAGGAATCGTCTTCGTGCACCTCTGGTGTCGGCGACTGTGGCAAAACCTCTGTTGGAGCATCCCCAGCCAACTCCCGGGCAGCCACGGCGATGGCCTGCAGGTTTGGAGATACAGTTGCATAGAACCTTTCCCCAAGAGGTCCTAAAAGCGCCCGATTGGCATCCCGCTTGAACAGGATAACGCCCAGGTGGCTCTCCATGGCGCGGATTTGTCGGCTTACCGCCTCGCGCGAAACATTTAGCTCCTCGGCAGCGGCAGTGAATGTGCCTAGGCGCCCAGCAGCCTCAAAGGCCAACAAAGCGGTCAGGGGGGGGAGATTGCGTTTCAGATATTTCATGAAATTGGATCAAACGGGAAAGCATAGCTATTCGCAAGTGGTAGCTTGTCTCGAGCTTGCATGCTTCACACAGAAACCCCCAATTTTTTATGGGGCACAGCCGTAGAATTCGTATGGCCATTTTCAGTTTCCTTGCGGGTGTCATGTCGCCGATGCTCATGTTGGATCGCTCACGCGTCGTACCGCCCGCCCGCCGTATCTTTCCGGCTTCCTCTAGAGATCCAAAATTAGCTTGTTCCCCGCTGCGCGTGACACACAGGCACACATATATTTGTTGAGCGCTTGTTCCTCTGGGGTCAGGATGCCGTCGCGATGATCCACTTCGCCTTCAACGACATCAACAATGCAGGACCCACACAGCCCTTCGGAACAGCCGAAATCGATTGCGATGTCATTGGCGCGCAACACGTTGAGAACATTATCTTCCTTTGAAACGTGGAACACTTGGCCGGAAGAGTTCAACTCGATGTCGAACCCGCGTGTCGGAGCCTGGTCCACTTCCGATGCAGCAGCAAAACGTTCGAAGTGAATTGTGCCACCGCGCATAGCGCTGCCGGCTTCCAGGACAGCGTTCAACATAGGCTCTGGCCCACAAACATATAGATCGCTGCCCGCGGGAATTGCCTGCATTGCTGAACTCAGGTCTATCTGACCATCGGTGTCATCGCAGTGCAGGTGATACCATTCATCCAGCCCAAGGGCGCGGAACTTGGCATCCATCGCGGCGTATTCTTTAGATCGAACCAGATAATAGACCTGAAAGCGCTGTCCGGTGTTCAGCAGTTGCCGCGCCATGGCGACAAGCGGTGTCGCGCCAATGCCACCGGCCACTAAGGTGACATAGCGATCATTGCTTTCCAGTTGGAAGTGGTTGCGGGGACTGCCAATTTCCACCGACGCTCCTTCTTCCAGCTGATGCATGGCCAGTGATCCGCCACGACCCTCTGCCTCACATTTGACTGCAATATTGATCTGGCGCCCATCCTGGGTCCAGCTCCAGATAGAGTACTGCCGCACAAGATCGTCACTTAGCCGTACATCCACATGTGCCCCGGGTTCCAGGCCGGAAAAACGGCCCTCACGTAGTTCAAAGCAAAAATCCATGGTGTCAGGGCTTAGTTTGGTCTTTTTGATAAGCCGTGCAGTCTGGGTGTCCATTTGAATTCCTCTTTGTTTGCCGATACCTCAATCTGAGGTCAAAAGCGCCAAAACGTTCAGATGTTGAGGCTCCTGGCAGGGAAGGATGTCATTTCTCTGGGTTTTCCACCCCAATTTTGACCTCAGGGTGCGTCAGAAAATCGTCGCAAAGGTTGCTGGTGTTCAACAGCAAAAATACTCATATAAAAGTTAGCTATACTCACCTGTCGATGCCAACCTCTGGGAGGCCCCATGTCCAGACGCCACTACAATCTACCTCCATTGACGACCCTGTCTGCCTTCGAGGCCGCCGCAAGGCATCTGAGCTTCAAGACGGCTGCGCAGGAATTGTCCGTGACGCCAGGGGCAGTGAGCCATCAGATCAAAGCCCTGGAAGGCGAGCTTGGCTCGGCATTATTTGAGCGGCGCCACCGAGGCGTTGAACTGACCGCAAATGGGCATGCCCTGTTTGAAACCCTGGCCTCGTCTTTTGGGCGCATCTCAAAACGGCTTGAGATCATTCGCGAAAACGGAGCCGCGGAAAAAATCACCGTAGGGTCAACAACCGCGGTAGCCGCCCTGTGGCTTTCGCCTGCTATCATTCGGTTTTGGCGGGAACACCCAGATGTAAACATCCATCAAATCACACAGGATTTCCCTTTTAACGCACGCGCTGACGTTGATTTTGTCATTCGCTATGGCCGAGATCGTAACTCGCCGTTGCACCATCGTCCGCTTTACCGCGATGAGCTTGTTGCCGTGGGCCCCCCGGACCTGGCACAGACCTATGCCAATATTTCTCTCGAGGATCTTGCGCAGGAACGGCTCATTCACTTGGACAGTGACGCCCGCAATTGGACGACCTGGTCGGAATGGTTCCAACAACTCGGTTTTGACGGAGAGCTTTCTGTCGGGTCACGGGTCACCAGCTATTCGGTGGCTTTGCAGCTCGCCCGCAAAGGGGCAGGACTGGCGCTTGGCTGGCGCAGGCTTGTTGAACCAATGCTGAAAACCGGGAAACTGGCGGTGATCGGACAACACAGTTTGCCAGCACCGCATGAATTTCACCTTGTTGAATACTCCAGTGACACATCCTCAACCAGCGCAGAAACTCTCAAGTCTTGGTTGCTTAGCGAAGTACCCGGAGGTTCGGTTTAGATAGGTTAAACCATGGGTGAACTTTTCCGATATTGAGGGCCCCGGGTCTCTCCGCCAGATGTGATGCAAGCGCAACTGCATTTGAAGGGGAGACACATGAACACTCATAGCCCACTGTCATCCGTATTGACCGAGGTGAACACCGCCAATGGTCTGCCCAACGAACACTATATTGATCCGGCCATTTTTGCAGAAGAGCGGCGCTCTGTTCTTTTTGCCAACTGGGCTGGTGTCGGTTTTGGCAAGGACATTCCTGAGGCCGGGGATGCCAAACCCGTCGAGTTTCTGGGCATGCCGCTTTTGATGGTGCGTGATCGCGATGGTAGCGTGGGCGTGTTTCAGAATACCTGTCGGCATCGTGGCATGATCCTGGTGGATAAACCTCAAAAAATCCGCGGCGCGATCCGCTGCCCCTATCACAGCTGGTGCTATGGTTTGAACGGCGCATTGCGCACGACACCTCATGTTGGTGGCCCCGGCCAGAACACGCATGATGACGTCAAAATGGACGAGCTCGGCTTGTTCCGTATACGCTCATATATCTGGCGCGATGTGGTTTTTGTGAATGTGGACGGCACGGCTGAAGAGTTTGAAACCGCAAATGGCGCGCTTATGGAGCGTTGGAAAGAGTTCGAACAGCCTCAGCATCATGGCGGTGAAGCCTCTTCGTTTAAATTGTCGGTGAAAACCAACTGGAAACTCGCGGTAGAGAATTACTGCGAAAGCTACCACCTGCCCTGGGTTCACCCCGGCCTGAACAGCTACTCACGTCTTGAAGATCACTACAATATCGAGGAGCGCGATCAGTATTCTGGGCAAGGAACACTGGTTTATCGGCAATTGGAGGACCAGGACGGTGCAAAATTCCCTGACTTTTCTGGACTGAGCACGCAATGGGACGAAGGCGCGGAGTATGTTGCAGTCTACCCGAATGTTCTCTTAGGCGTGCAGCGTGACCACAGCTTCGCCATCGTGCTGGAGCCGGTGGATTGCAGCAACACGGTAGAGCATATCGAGCTCTACTACGCCAAAAGCGAGAAAGAGACGCCGGAATATGATGGGCTGCGCGCCTCAAATGCGCAGCTTTGGAAAACTGTATTCGAAGAAGACGTGTTTGTTGTAGAGGGCATGCAAAAGGGGCGCCATGGTGAGCTGTTTGACGGTGGCCGTTTCTCCCCTGCAATGGATGGGCCAACACATAATTTCCACCACTGGGTCGCCTCGCAGGTCGCAAAGGGCCGCACCGCATGAACGGTTTTCTAAAAGATGGGCTGGCCAGAAATTTTCTGGCCGGCACCTGGGTCGAAGGTGACGGCGGCGCGACAATAGCTGTCGAGGATCCCGGTTCTGAGGAACATCTCGCCGATTGCGCCCAAGCGGGCGAAGAGACGCTGAACAAAGCGTTGAGTGCTGCGCGGGCCTCATTTGACCGTGGCGATCTTGCTGACATGCAGCCCTCTGCTCGTGGGCGGTTGATGGCCCGAGTCGCGGTTGAAATTCGCGATCTCGCCGCGGAAGGAGCCGAACTGCTGTGCCGTGAAAGCGGCAAGACGCTTGAGGCGGCTCAGGATGAGTTCGAAGAAGCGGCGCAGTATTTTGAATACTACGGCGGTGTCGCGGATAAGATCGAAGGTAAATCGATCCCGCTCGGCCCGGATTATGCAGACTACACGGTCTATGAACCCTTTGGGGTTTCGGCGCAGATTGTTCCGTGGAACTTCCCTGTTTCCATCGCGGCGCGCTCGCTGGCGCCTTCGATCGCTGCGGGCAATTCGACCATAATCAAATCGCCGGAACTCGACCCCATCGGCCTGGCGATGCTGGGTCTTGCCCTGGAACGCGCCGAAGTTCCCAATGGCGCGGTGTCGATCCTGAATGGCATCGGATCTGATCTTGGCGTGCGTCTGGTCGCCAGTTCAGAGATCGACCAGATCGTCTTTACCGGCTCGGTGCCGACTGGTCAGGCAATCCTGCATGCAGCCGCCGAAACAGTGACGCCCTCTCTGATGGAACTGGGAGGGAAGTCAGCGGCAATTGTTTTTGAAGATGCCAACTTGGACGGGTTTATCGCCAGTTTGCAAAGCGGCATTTTCTACAATGCTGGTCAGGTCTGTTCCGCCATGGCACGGGTTTTGGTGCATCGCTCGATCTATGATCAAGTGGTTGAACGCGCCGCCGAACTCTCCAATGGGCTGAGCATTGATCACGGCTTGAAAAACCCGGACCACACGCCTGTCATCTCTAAGCAGCAATTGTCGCGGATTGAAGAGATCACTTCGATGGCACGACAAACCGGCGCACGCGTCGCTGCCGGTGGTACGCGATTGGATCGCCGGGGCTACTTTATGGCGCCGACAATTCTGGCGGATGTCGATCCCGCCAGCCGGGTTGCACAGGAGGAGATCTTTGGCCCTGTCACCTGCATAACCCCCTTTGACACAGAGGCTGAGGCAATCGCGATAGCCAATGGCACTGAATTTGGCCTGGTTGCAGGAGTCTTCACGCGTGATCTGGCCCGCGCCCATCGCTCCGCCCGAAAGCTGCGGGCAGGGCAAGTCTTTGTGAATGAGTGGTTCGCGGGCGGCATTTCCACCCCATTTGGTGGTGTCGGGAAATCCGGTTTTGGTCGCGAAAAGGGTCTGGAAGCCCTGTATAATTACGTTCAAACCAAGAACATCGCGATCTCACTAAAGGGCTGATGATGGAACCAGAGGACCTCGATACCGCTCTTTTGGCGGCCCATGCGGCGAATGACGCCAGTGAGCTGATCCGGCTCTATACCTTGGCCGGGGACCGCTCTGAAGACCGACAGGATGTGGATGCCGCCTGTTTCTACCTGACCCATGCCTTTGTCTTTGCGCTGGAAGCCGGAGCCCCGGAGACGCGCGACCTGAACAAACGTCTGGCGGATCAAGGGCGGGCCAAATTGCTTGAGTTTTGACCTGATTACGACAGTTTCCGGCGCGAATAAAACAGACCGGGCCTGTTGCGGCAGCCTCAGATTAAGTTCTGTAACGGCGATCTGATGAACCATTGACCAGCGGCCCGCTTTGGGCCTCTGTTTCACCCAAAACATGCGGAAAACAGTGATCTTTTGCTTTTCCAAAGATGGATCAAAGACCTAAGAGGAACCAAGACATGCGTACAGAAGCACAGGCCGTTGTCATCGGCGGAGGGGTGATTGGCTGTTCGATCCTGTATCATCTGACAAAACTTGGCTGGTCCGATGTGATCCTGCTGGAACGCGATGAGCTGACCTCGGGCTCGACCTGGCATGCCGCGGCCAATATTCATGGGCTGCATGACAGTACCAATATCTCGCGCATTCAGCATTACACAATGACGCTCTACAATGAGCTGGAAGACGAGACCGGACAAAGCTGCGGCGTGTTCCAGCCAGGATCACTGTATTTGGCACAGACAGAAGAGCGGGAGCATCAGCTGCGGCTTCAGGCGGCCAAGGCCAAGCTCTATGGCATGAATTTCTACGAGATCAGCATCGAAGAGGCGCAACGCTTGAACCCGATGGTCAACTATGACGGCATTCGCTGTGTTATGTATGAACCTGATGGCGGCAATGTTGACCCCTCAGGCGTGACAAATGCCTATGCAGTGGGAGCGCGCCAACGGGGGGCGGACATTCATCGTTTTACGCCGGTCACGGCGACAGACCAGCAGGATGACGGCACCTGGATTGTCCGCACACCCAAAGGGGATATCCAAACTCCCTGGGTAGTGAATGCCGCCGGGCTTTGGGGCCGTGAGGTGGCAAAACTGGCCGGAATCGAGTTGCCGTTGCAGCCAACCGAGCATCAGTATTTTGTCACCGAAACCATGGCAGATGTTGAAGGCGCCGATCGCCGTTTGCCCTCTGTTTCGGATCGGGACGGAGAATACTACCTACGGCAAGAGGGGCAGGGGCTACTGGTTGGCGCCTATGAGAAGAACATGAAGTTCTGGGCGGAAGAAGGCACGCCATTGGATTTTGCCCATGACCTGTTCCCTGATGATTTGGAGCGGATCGAAGAAAACATGATGAACGCAATCGAGCGAGTTCCCGCCGTTGGCGAAGCCGGCATCAAGCGGGTGATCAACGGACCGATGATCTGGTCGCCTGACGCGAATGTGCTGATGGGGCCGGTGCCTGAAATGGACGGTTATTTCTGCTGCAACGGCATTATCCCAGGCTTTTCGCAATCCGGCGGGATGGGGCTGATGGCGGCGCAATGGATCATTGAGGGTGAGACGCAATACGATATGTTTGCCTGGGACATGGCACGCTTTGACGGTTGGGCCACCAAAGAGTTCACCAAGGCGCGGGTGCAGGATCAATATGCGCATCGCTTTGCCATCCACTTCCCCAACGAAGAGCGTAGTGCTGGCCGGCCGGCGCGGGTCCGGCCCATCTATGAGATACAGCGCGATATGGGCGCAGTTTTTGGGCTGAATGCCGGTTGGGAACACCCGCTTTGGTACGCGGACACACCGGGCGCCACAGACACCAATGGTTTCATTCGCCAAAACTGGTGGGAGCCAGTCGGCAAGGAATGTCGGATGCTGCGCGATCGGGCCGGCATTATCGACATTTCAAACTTTGCCAAATACCGCTGCAAGGGCCCCGGTGCCGCCGATTGGCTGAATGCTGTCTTTGCCAATAACATGCCCAAAACTGTGGGGCGTTCCTGCCTGACGCCGCTGATTTCCAAACGCGGCGGAATTGCCGGGGATTTCACCGTGACCCGCGTGGCGGAGGATGAATTCTGGGTCATAGGCTCGGGCCTGGCGGAACGCTATCACAAGCGGTTCTTCAAACAGGTGCCATTGCCAGCAGGCACCACTTGGGAAAGCCAAACCGAGGCTATGTGCGGCTTCAACGTCGCGGGCCCCAAATCGCGCGAGATGTTGCAGCGCATGACCAATGCCTCGCTTGCGACTGCGGATTTTCCCTTTATGCGTTCGGCGATGATTGAGCTTGGCGGAGTTGAGGTTCTGGCGCTTCGGGTCTCTTTCACCGGCGATCTGGGCTGGGAATTGCATTGCAAAACCGAGGATCAGGCGCAGCTCTATGCGGCTTTGTTGGAGGCGGGAAAAGAGGTTGGTGCCGGACCCGTTGGATCCAGAGCACTAATGTCTCTGCGGGTTGAAAAGGGCTATGGATCCTGGTCGCGGGAGTATTCGCCTGAATATTACCCACAAGAGGTTGGCCTGGACCGGTTGTGCAAGACGCAGAAGGATTTCCTCAACAAACAGGCCGCATTGGAGGTGATGGCAAAACCCGCACGCGAACAGCTGGTGTTGCTGCAGCTAGACGAGGCTTCTGTGACGGCCTCGAACGCCGATGCCACCGGAGGAGAGCCTATATTCAAAGATGGCAAAGGGATTGGCCGCGTGACCTCGGGGGCCTATGGCTACACGGTTGGCATGTCGCTGGCCCTTGGCTTTGTAAAAGACGCCGGACCGGGGGATGAGGTGGAAATCATGGTTCTGGGGCAGCCGCACAGGGCGAAGATTCTGCCTGCGCCCCCCTTTGATGCAGACGGGAGTATTCTGCGGGCATGATCCTAAACTTCCCATTTTGCAGCCAGCCTGAAGGGACGTGAAGTCGGTGATTTTCGGGGCTTGGTTTGGGGCCACATAGACTTTGTTGCACAAATGGGTCTGATCTAGGATTCATGTCGTAAATCCAGCGTGGTAGCGGTCGACTATGAGCAACTGGCGTGACTACAACCGAGCTCTAAAGCAGCGCGGTTCGTTGTCCATCCGGTAAGAAGGGGCGTCAGCAGGCTTACAGTGATGCGGCGATACAAGCTTGCCTGGCTGGATGTATTCAAGCCGCAGGTTGCGCTTCTCGGCCCATTCCATCCACCGACCGGCAGGTTGGCGTGCGAACTCAAGGATGGTTCGAACGACTGGCGCTTGCGGACCACACACCAGCGACATTCAAACCAAACCTCGAAGGCACCTCCCATCGGGTCTGTGTTGCACCAAAGGATGCAGAGAGTTTTCACAAACGCTTTATCACGTCAGCAACCATGGAAAGCCAGTTCTCTCAAAACCGGAAAATCTTGCTCAAGAAACTACGAGCCGCATAAGTAGAGGCATTCTTCTCCAATGAGGAGAAACACATTGACAGAAATTCGCATGACACATGCTAAATTCGCACGTGTATGCTTCTTTGGCACCAGCAAAAAAAGGAAACTGGCAGGGGCATCAGGGTTCGAACCCGAGACCTACGGTTTTGGAGACCGTCGCTCTACCAACTGAGCTATACCCCTGCAGTGTCGGTGTTCCTAAGCCACCTCTGCCTGACTCGCAAGAGGGAAATCTACAGAATGCTCCCAGTTTTTGCGTAAGCTGGCGAGTGGACTGGTTCTTGCCGGTTGAGTATTCTATGACTGGCAAAAAGGGACCTGCTTTTGAGCCTACGAAAAAAAATTGCCGATAACCCTCGCTTCAATAGATTTTTTGAAGGCCTGTTTGCGGCCTATGTCAGTTTTGCCTATCGCAACTCACGCTGGCAACGCACTGGGTTTGAAGAAATGGATGCTGCCGTTTCGCGAGGAGAGCCTGTGATTTTTGTGCTGTGGCACCAGCGACTGATCATGGCGCCCTATCTGTTTGACACGTCTTTGGGTCGTATTTGCGCGCTGACTTCTGCCGCTCGTGCCGGCAGGCTGGCAGGGCAGATTCTGGTGCGACTGGGGTTTGAAACCATACCGATGTCCAGTCACAAACGTCATGTGGCTCTCTCCCGAGAAGTGTTGCGGCGCACTAGAGAGGGGTGTTCGATTGGTATTGCAGCAGATGGTCCCCGCGGCCCTGCACGCATCTCTTCCGGGGTTCCGATCACCTGGGCGCGGATGACAGGCTGCCGCGTTTTTACAGTCGCCTTTGCCGAGCGGCGGGTTCTAAAGATGCCCACCTGGGACAAGCAGATGCTACCCATGCCCTTTTCGCGCGGGGTGTTGATTTGTCAGGAATGGACCGATCCGGTGCCCAAAAAGCCAAATGAGAATGAGGCCGAAGCCCTGCGCTTGAGCCTGCAGTCTGCATTGAATGAGATCACCAGCCAGGCCGATGAGGCCGTGGGACGGACTATGGATCGATGAAACCATCCTTTCCGGCCCCTCAAAAGATCTGCGTATGAAGCCCACCCTCAGGGTTTGTGTTTTCAAAGGTGCTTTTTACCAAGCTGAAAAAGGCTCGCAGAACCAGGTTTGCGTCCCTGCTGGGTCTGAGGGTGCTGCTAATCTACAACCTCTGTGCCGCGGTCAAAGGTAATCAACCTATGTACACTATGGGACAGGTCTTTTGTGGCGCAGCGCGATGACACGCGAGCACTATTCTGTGTGTTTGATCCGTTTCCGCTGTCGTGCGCGCCAGTTGGCAACCGCCAACTGGGCAGCTGTACCCTCAAACCCACTACGCTTTGGCATAGGGGGGGTCAGAGACATGATTTCTCTTCAGTTCTCGGAAGCACATCAACCAAAACTGGACTTGGCATGAAAAAGTTCCGGTCTCTCGAAAGCTAGGGGATAAATGCCGTCTTCACGGGTTTTAGACCCCATTGATGTTTGGAATATTGCTCCTTCCGCTTGTCAGCGGGTCGCCCGTTTCTGGCGCCAAATCAGTTCGGCTTTCAGCGACTTGAAGATGGACACGATCAGGGAAATGTCATGACGATTTCCCTTGCCGCTCATTCGCTGGCCGCGGCACATGTTTACTTGCAGGGGGGGAGACCAGAAATCTGTGTTTGGTTAGGCGTTTCTGGTATCGCTTGAACAATACTGGGCGCCTCGGTCCGTATGGTGAAGTCAGCCCTCGAGTAGGCGCCGCAAACGCTGAATGACTGGATGAAGAGGGGCAAGGTCGCTCCTGGTCAGGGCAGCGGCATCACACCCGAGCAGTGCTCGAACGGTTTGAACAGTATGGGGTTCCGACAGGTGCGTTGAAACGCGGAGTGTGTGGGCCGCTGCCAATCAATGCAGGCATAGACCCATCCGTAAAATATTCACCCGCATTGAAGGTTGTTGATACAACCGCCGCAGGAGACAGTTTTGGCGGTGCATTTCTGGCATCTTTCCTAACTGGCGGCAGCCTGAGCAATGCAATGCAGGCTGGGCATACGCGGGCATCGCAGGTTGTCGGGCATCGAGGTGCAATTGCTGAAGCTTTTTGAGAGGCCAGTTTCCTATTCGACAGCCAAGCTTGATCTTTCCTGCCACCCGGCAATAGGCATTGCTGACGCTGGTGCCAGTGCATGCGGAGACCAAACCGTTGCCTATCACCCCAACAGACGCCGCCGGCTACTGTTGGGAAATCTGTCAACTGGCTCCCATTGTACCGGCTCTCGTTGGCCATGATGTCGCCCATGCCGGCCCTTTGGGAGAGACGCTGATACGTGGCGGCCTTCCTGAACTTGAAGTCACCCTGCGCACCCCTGCTGCTCTGGACGTGATCCGCGTAATGGCTCAAGTGCCAGGTGGTGTCTCGCCTGGCGCAACGGACAATCTTTTGACGGCCTGCGAAGACATGGATCTGCCTTTGCTGCTGGGCGCCGCTAGCGCAAGCGATGTATCTGCCGGAGCGCGGCTATGACATGCTGACATTCGACCCCGCCGAGACCTCGGGAGGTGTCTCCGCAATCAAAACCATCAGCGCCCCTCTGCCCCGGGGCTCGTTCTGCCCAACAGGGGGATTAACCCGGAAAATCCAGATACTACCTGTCCTTACCCAATGTCATCTGCGCTGGAGGCAGTTGGGTCGCACCTTCAAACCTGTGGTGCAAGCAGATGATTGGGATGCCATCAAAGCGCATGCAGGGGCGGCGCGCCAGCTTTGGGTTTGAGGCCCTTGGGGGCGAAGTGTTTGATCGGGGCTATCGCGCCTGATACCCTCAAAGGCGATCTTTCGCTCGGATCTCTGCAAAGACATTTCTATGAAAGATTGTACGCAGCAACGGCGTTTGATCCAAAAATTGCCTCTCTGGCAGGTTCACCTGAAATGAGAGAGCTCGCAACCTCTATCCAAGTCCCATAGTTGGCCGCAATCGTCAGAACCGGCCAGTCGCTTCCCCAGATCAGCCTTTGCGCGCCAAAATGGTCGAATAATAGTGAGACGTAGGGCACGAGGTCGGAAGTGGTCCAGTCATCACCCGCTTCGGTCAAAAGGCCAGACAACTTGCAACTCGCATTTGTTTCTTCGGCGAGGAGGGCGATGTCTTTTGCCCATCCCTCGAACTGGCCACCAGAAATGTCGGGCTTGGCGCCGTGGTCGATTACGGTCCGCAAATTAGGGTGGCGGGATAGCAATTTGTGAAGGCGCGGGAGGTGTCGGGGTAACACCAATGCATCAAATGTCAGGTCAGCGTCGATCATTGCATCGAATGCTGGCGTTAGGTCAGCTCGCAACATCCAGTCATCATCGGCGATGTCCTGGATCATTGGTCGCAGGCCAACCAATTTAGGATGTTGTGCAAGTCGCGCAATGTCTTTGGCAGCTGTTGGGGCGGTAAAATCGGTCCAACCTACAACGCCCAATACGAAGGACGTCGTGTCAGCGATTTCCAAAAGGAATTTCGTTTCGGCTACCGTGGGAGCTGCTTGCACCAGGACGGTTCCGGCCACGTTGGCCTGAGCGATAAGGGGGACCAAATCGTCTGGCATGAAATCCCGATAGAGAGGCCCCAGTTCTGGCGTTAGCCAACCGTAATCACCGCGTGCGAGTTGCCAAAAATGTTGATGCGCGTCGATGATCATGCGGCAATCACTCCTTTCTTTAGGATAATATTGCCATAAAGCCGCGTCTCGCCAGTCTGGATTATTGCAAAGGCGGACTTTGCGCGGCCATAAAATGCAAAGCGCTCCAGCCTGTCTAAGGTGGCGGGGTTGTCCGCTGTGGTCGTTGTGATGTCTTGAAACGCGGTCACGATAGGAGGAACTATTTCGGGATCATCGACAACTTCCATCACCACAGCCGGAGCGGGTACAAACCGATCCAATGGAAGGACTGTGAGAACCGCCTGTAAAACGTCTGTCGCTGACAATCCGTCAAGACGGTGACAGCGTGCACCTAGTGCGGTTGCCGGAAAGTTCGCATCTGCGATGACCAAATCGTCACCGTGGCCCATGGCTCGCAGGGTCCAAAGCACATCGGGCGAGAGTATGGCGGGGATGTTACGAAGCATCAGGCTGCTCCAGAGGGGTAGGGGCATCCTCACGGATCAACCCCTGGGATTTCAAATCCGACCAAAGATCTGAAGGGATGAGCCTTTCGAAAGTTTCGACATTCTGACGCACTTCATCGGGGCTTGATGCACCCGGTATCACGGATTTAACCGCAGGATGGCCCAATGGAAACTGAAGCGCGGCGGCGATGAGCGGGGTGTTGTGTGAGGCGCAGACCTCGTTCAGGGCGCGGACACGTTGCAAAATGGCGTCGGATGCGGGCGCGTAATCAAATCGCGCGCCCACAATCGGCCCCGTAGCGAGGATGCCAGAGTTGTAGGGCCCGCCAAGGATGATCCCAACATCGCGTTTGATACATAACGGCAGGAAGGTATCAAGGGGATCCTGTTCTAACAACGTATAGCGCCCAGCTAGTAGAAATCCGTCAAAGTCCGCCTCACCCAAAAGCCGTTCGCAGATTTGCCAAGTGTTCACACCCGCGCCGATGGCGAAAACTTTGCCAGCTTCGCGCAACTCGGATAGGGCGCGATAGCCGCCCTCAGAAAACAGCTGGCGAAGATTGTTGCCCTCAAAGGCCTGCCCATGGTTGCCGGCATCAATGTCATGCAAGAACAACATGTCGATCCGATCTGTGCGAAGTCGGACGATGCTGTCTTCATAGCTGCGCATGATCCCGTCATAGGTGAAATCAAAAACAATGCGTTTCTGCGGCACGTCTACAAATGCTTCGGGGGTTACCTCATCGGGGGTGCAGTCCTCCAGAATTCGACCGACTTTTGTCGACAGAACGAGCTGATCAGGGTCAAACCGCGATCGCGCTTCGGCAACCCTCATTTCTGAACGCCCCAGCCCATACTGTGGTGCGGTGTCGAAATACCGGATGCCCGCGTTCCATGCGGCATCAAGGGTCGCTTGCGCGTGACTGTCTTCGATCTTGCGATAGAGATTGCCAAGCGGCGCACCACCAAATCCGAGCGGCGATAAGTTGACCGGCAACCGGGTGCGCTGGTTGAGAGCAGTGGGTTGGACCAATTTCATTAGTTACTTTCTCGGTTGGGGCGGAAGTATTCAGGGTGCTGGCGTTCCAACGGTTCAAGGCGGGTCATTAACTGCCGAAGGTGGAGCGACATCGCAGAACTCGCGGCAGCGGCAGAGCGCGCTTTGATTCCGGCCAGAATGTCTTCATGTTCGGCGACCGCTTCAGCGGGGCGCCCCCGTTCAGGTAAAATCAACACCCGCGCGCGATGCAGTTGCAGCGACAGTTGTCCGGCGGTGACACTAACGCGCGGAAAACCGGTGAAGGCTAAAATCAACTCGTGAAATTCCAGGTCAGCCTCAAAGAATCCCTGAAAATCCTCATCTTCCACCAAAAGTTTCTGCATTTTCAGATTTCGGGATAAAACTGTCAGCTGTTTTTCAGTTCGTTCCTTTGCAACCTTTGCGACAGCGGCAATTTCGACCGCTTCGCGCAGGAAACTTTCTTCGCGCAACTCGAACATTGAAAATTGCGAAACCCGCGTGGCCGATTGAGGGATTATGTCGACCAACCCATCCGACGAAAGTCTGTTTAGAGCCTCCGTGACCGGAGAGCGGGAGACCCCCAGTTGCTCGCAAAGTGCGCCCTTGCGCAGCACGAAGCCCGGTTCAAACGCCATGGTCAGAATTTTATTTCGCAACGCCGTATAAACCCGCTGGCCCAAAGGGCCATCCAGACTGTTGATATCGAGCGCGAGCCTTTGGTTGGTCATAATTGTCGTCCTTTAACTGACATGTTAGTTGACGGGTGCATCGAGTCAAGCTAGCACTTACCCTACTAAAGCAAAAACCCCTAAGCCAGAGATACCCAGCTGATGACACAACATTCCCGCATACTGACCCTGCATCCGCATGACAATATTGCTGTCGCGTTGGCTGACATTGCAGCGGGTGAGGTGGATGTCGCGACGGGTGTTACGCTGCTGCAACCCATCAAGCAGGGCCACAAGATTGCAATTTCCGCGATCAGTGCCGGCCAGAACGTGTTGCGTTATGGACAGACGATCGGGCAGGCCACTGCGGATATTGCAGCGGGCGAGCATGTGCATATCCAAAACCTCGGCATGGGGGAACACAGCCGCGACTATGCCCATGCACGTGATGCCAAACCGCTTGCGGCCTCCACGAAAATTCGCACATTCAACGGCTATCACCGTGCTGACAGCCGTGTCGGCACACGCAATTATCTGGGCATCCTGACGTCAGTAAACTGTTCCGGATCAGTGGCCAAATTCATTGCAGAAGCGGCAGAAAAGTCCGGCTTGCTTGACGATTACCCGAACATCGACGGCATTGTCCCGATCACTCATGGCACTGGTTGCGGGATGTCTGGGAACAACGAAGGCTACGACACGTTGTTTCGCACGCTGTCCGGTTATGCCCAGCACCCCAATTTCGGCGGTATTTTGTTGATTGGCCTTGGCTGCGAGGTCATGCAGATTGCAGACCTTGTGGGAGGACGTGAAATTCGTGCCGATGGTGCGCTGCGGTACATGACTATTCAACAGACGGGTGGCACACGCAAGACGATTGAAAAAGGACTAGAAGAACTCCGCAGTATCGCCGAACTTGCAAACACGGCATCCCGCAAACCAGCCCCGATTTCCGAGTTGATGCTGGGAATGCAGTGCGGCGGGTCGGATGGATATTCCGGCATCACGGCCAACCCAGCACTGGGGGTGGCTTCGGACATGCTGGTGCAACATGGTGCCACAACGATCCTGTCTGAAACTTCAGAAATTTACGGTGCAGAACACCTGCTGACTCGTCGCGCGGAATCGATCGAGATCGGCGAAAAGCTGATCGAACGGGTCCGTTGGTGGGAGGACTATACCGCCCGCAACAAAGGTGAGATGGACAATAACCCCAGCCCCGGCAACAAGCGTGGCGGGCTGACTACAATCCTCGAAAAATCCCTTGGTGCCGTCGCCAAAAGCGGCAGCGCGCCGCTGACGGATGTCTATCTGTTTGGAGAAAAAATCGACAAGAAGGGCTTTGTCTTTATGGATAGCCCCGGTTTCGACCCCTGTTCAGTAACAGGGCAAATCGCGTCCGGTGCAAACCTGATTGTATTCACGACAGGGCGCGGATCTGTTTCGGGGTATATGCCGACACCCTGTATCAAGGTCGCGACCAATTCCGAAATGTACGCCCGTATGTCCGAGGACATGGACATCAATTGCGGTGACATCGTCAGCGACGGCGTCAGCCTGAATGACAAAGGCAATGAGATTTTTGAGATGTTCATAAGCATCGCATCCGGCGAGCAGACCAAAAGCGAAGGCCTGGGTTTTGGTGGCGTGGAATTCGTGCCGTGGCAGATTGGCGCGATGATGTGAAAATGAGGAACGATATGACACTGAACAACAAAACAATTCTAATTACGGCTGCTGGGCAGGGTATTGGTGCGGCGAGCGCACGAGCTTGCGCTGCGGCGGGTGCAACTGTGATCGCGACTGACATTAATGCGGATCTGCTGGCCAATCTAGACGGCGTCGATGGTATCGAAACCCGCGTGCTGGATGTCACGGACGTGGATGCCATCAACGCATTGGCTGCGGATCTTCCTGATTTGGATGGATTGTTTAATTGCGCCGGAGTCGTTCACCACGGCTCAGTTCTTGAGCTTGATGATGCCGCTTGGGAATTTTCGTTGGACCTGAACATCACATCAATGGTGCGGATGTGTCGCGCGTTTGTGCCGGGCCTTTTGCGCCGCGCAGACAGCGAAGGGACAGCCTCAATCCTGAACATGTCATCCATGGCATCTTCGGAAAAGGGATTTATCAATCGCACAGCTTATGGGGCAACCAAAGCAGCCGTGATTGGCCTGACCAAAGCGATTGCCGCGGATTTTGTTACGCAGAATTTGCGCTGCAACGCCCTCTGCCCTGGTACCGTCGATACACCCGCCTTGCGGGGCCGCATCACTGCGGCACTGGACCCGGTACAGGCGGAAAAAGACTTTATCGCACGCCAACCCATGGGTCGCTTGTCCACGGTTGATGATCTGACACCAATGATTGTTCTGCTGCTGTCCAGCGGCGGCCAGTTCATGACGGGTCAATCTGTTTTGGTCGATGGTGGCTGCACGATCTAGCGCGATCACTGGCTTGGGAGGGCTGAAACCATGACAAATATTGTCGAAATGAGAGGCATCGAAAAACGCTTCCCCGGCGTGCATGCCCTAAAGTCTGTGCAGTTTGATCTGCGCCCGGGAGAAGTTCATGCTCTTATGGGCGAGAATGGCGCTGGCAAATCGACCCTAATGAAAATTATGTCCGGCATCTATGCTCGTGACGGCGGTGAGATGTTTGTGGATGGCAATCCGGTGACGCCGGACGGACCTCGCGCGGCACAAGACCTTGGTATTGGCATCATCCATCAGGAATTAAGCCTGATGAACGATTTGACAGCGGCGCAAAACGTGCTGATCGGGCGCGAACCCCGCCGCGCATTTGGACGGTTGGACGAGACTGCGCTGAACGCCAAGACCGCAGAGATTTTTGCCTCACTGAACCTTAAAATGGACCCGCGCACGCTGGTTCGCACCCAGACAATCGCGCGCCAACAGTTGATCGAGATCGCCAAGGCGCTGTCGTATGACCCACGCGTTCTGATTATGGACGAACCGACAGCAGCGCTGAACGACACTGAAATCAACGAGTTGTTCAAGGTGATCGAGACGCTGAAAAATGACGGTGTCGGTATCGTTTACATAAGCCACCGTATGAATGAAATCAAACGTATCGCCGACCGGGTGACCATTCTACGTGACGGAGCCTATATCGATACGCTCGAGTCTGCAGAGACGCCGCTGTCACAGATTATCCAGCTTATGGTGGGCCGCGAAGTCACGCAAAATACGCCCGTAATCCCTGAGATTTCGCAAAGCGCTGTTGCTTTGGAGGTGCGCAACCTTTCGCGCGGTAAGGACGTTCTCGACGTTAGCTTTGACCTGCGCAAAGGCGAGATTTTGGGCTTTGCCGGTTTGATGGGCGCAGGCCGTACAGAGGTTGCGCGGATCATCTTTGGCGCGGACCCCCGCGATGCTGGTGAGATCCTAATTGATGGCCAGAAGGTCAACATACGCACGCCCCACACTGCTGTCGAAGCAGGCATCGGGTATTTGTCCGAGGATCGAAAACACTTTGGGTTGGCTGTGGACATGACTGTTCGTGCCAACATCGCCATGGCTAGTCTGGACAAGCTCACCAGCCGCGTAGGCGTACTGAACGAAGCGACAATGAAAGACACAGCGGTCAAGTTCATTGATCAGCTTGGCATTCGCACGCCCTCGGACATGCAAGAAGTCCGACTGTTATCAGGAGGAAACCAACAAAAGGTCGTCATCGCCAAATGGTTGCTGCGCGACTGTGATGTATTGATCTTTGATGAGCCCACACGCGGCATAGATGTCGGCGCGAAATCAGAAATATATGCATTGCTCGAAGACCTCGCCGCACAAGGCCGCGCGATCATCGTCATCTCCTCTGAGCTGCCCGAAGTCATGCGCTTGTCCCACCGCATCGCAGTAATGTGCGAAGGCCGTTTGACCGGCATTTTGCCCGGCGGCGAAAACACTACTCAGGAACAAATCATGGAATTGGCCACGCAGCGCGATCCCGCACTGGTTGGCGCAGAGGATCAGAAATGACGACCACTACACTAGATGCGCCCAAGTCAACGCTCGCTCGAATCGTAGCGGCGGGAACCCATCAGCGGGTATTGGCCTTTGCAAGTTTGATCATCCTTTTGATCGGCTTTTCGATTGCCTCGCCCAATTTCATGCAGACCTCTAACATGATTGCTATTTTGCAGGCGACCTCGGTGAACGGCGTGCTGGCGATCGCTGTGACGCTGGTCATCATCACCGGAGGGATCGATCTTTCGGTCGGCACCATGATGACATTTTGTGCAGTGATCACCGGCGTGGTGCTAACCTACGCAGGGCTTCCGCTAATGTTCGGAGTAATTGCGGCGGTACTAACCGGGGCGCTGTGCGGGGCCTGTTCGGGCACGTTTGTTGCCAAGATGGCTATTCCACCGTTCATCGCGACGCTTGGCATCATGCTTATCCTGAAGGGGTTGAGCCTCGTGATTTCCGGTACAAGGCCGATCTATTTCAACGACACTCCCGGCTTTAGTGAGATTTCGCGCGGGTCGCTGATTGGTGAAATCATCCCCAGCTTGCAAATCCCGAATGGTGTCTTGATCTTGTTCATCGTCGCTGCGGTGACTGCCTATATCCTGAACCGCACTGTATTGGGTCGATACTGTTTTGCCCTGGGTTCAAACGAGGAATCCGTGCGCCTTTCCGGAGTAAATACCGACCGCTGGAAGATTGTGATCTATGCGCTGGCAGGGGCGATCGTTGGTATCGCTGGCCTGCTGATCGCGTCGCGTTTGAACTCTGCACAACCAGCCCTTGGGCTTGGCTATGAACTGGAAGCGATTGCAGCAGTGGTTATCGGTGGCACCTCCCTTTCAGGCGGTCGCGGCTCAATCCTCGGCTCGCTTATCGGTGCATTGATTATGGCTGTTCTGACCAACGGGTTGCGAGTGCTGTCCGTCGCTCAAGAATGGCAAACCGTCGTCACTGGTGCGATCATTATTCTGGCGGTTTACGCCGACATGATGCGCCGCAATAGGGCAGCCTAATAAGCCCAATACCCGGGAGGAGAACCGGGTCAAACGACAACCTAGGAGAGGAAGCATCATGTTGTCACGTCGTACCCTCATTGGCGCCTTAAGCGTCTCAGTCGCTCTCGCATCGGCACCCGCCGCATTTGCGCAGGACGAAATCTATATACCCCTGGTCTCAAAAGGCTTTCAGCACCAGTTCTGGCAAGCTGTAAAAGCTGGGGCAGATCAGGCTGCTGAAGAATTTGGTGTTCGCATCACGTTCGAAGGTCCGGACAATGAAACCATGGTGGATCGTCAGATCGACATGTTGGCGGCTGCTTTGGCCAATAACCCTGCTGCGATCGGTTTTGCCGCGCTGGATAGTCAAGCCGCTATTCCACTGCTGCGTCAGGCCACCGAGGCTGGCATCCCTGTGATTGCGTTTGACAGTGGCGTCGACAGTAACATTCCGGTCTCTACGGCCACCACTGACAACGTCGCCGCTGCTTCATTGGCTGCTGACAAAATGGCCGAGTTCCTTGGCGGTACAGGGACAGTCGCCGTTGTGGCCCATGACCAAACCAGCCGCACCGGCATCGATCGTCGCGATGGTTTCCTGAACCGGATGAAAAATGAATATCCAAACATCGAAGTTGTCAGTGTTCAGTACGGCGCAGGTGATCAGTTGCAGTCAACCGAGGTTGCGAAGGCCATCTTGACAGCCGAACCTGGTTTGGGCGGTATGTTCGGCACCAATGAAGGTTCCGCAATCGGGATCGTAAATGCAGTGCGTGAAATGAATGCGCAAGGCGTCACCATCATCGGTTATGACTCGGGTAAAGCCCAGACAGATGCAATCCGAGAAGGCCTTATGGCCGGTGCGATCACACAGAACCCTGTTGGCATTGGCTACGAAACCGTTCGTGCCGCGGTTGCCGCGATGAATGGCGAAGAACTGCCAGAGATCATCGACACTGGCTTTTACTACTACGACCAATCCAATATTGACGACGCTAAGATCCACGCCGTCCTGTACGATTGATCTTACCACTGTCGCCGCCCTTCCTGGGGCTGCGACAGCTTCCCTTTCTTTGATGTCCGAGGACCACATGAAACTATTACGCTACGGCCCCAAAGGTCAGGAAAAACCTGGTTGTCTTGATGCGGAGGGGCGCGTCCGCGACCTCTCGGGGCATGTTGATGACATCGCCGGGGCAGCACTTCTTCCAGACTCGATTGCGGGCTTAAAGTCCCTGGATGTTGCATCCTTACCCATCGTTGAGGGCAGACCGCAGGTCGATTTGCGTCTTGGGCCATGCGTTGGTCAGACAGGAAAATTTGTTTGCATCGGCTTGAATTATGCAGATCACGCCGCTGAAAGCGGCTTGGAGGTTCCAACGGAGCCGGTGATTTTCAACAAATGGACTTCGGCCATTGTGGGACCAGATGACGACGTCCTTATCCCACGCGACTCCAAAAAGACCGACTGGGAAGTCGAACTGGGCGTCGTCATCGGCAAAGGCGGCAGCTATATCGCTGAGTCCGATGCAATGGGTCACGTCGCAGGGTTCTGCGTTATCAACGATGTATCTGAGCGTGAATTCCAGATCGAGCGTGCAGGCACATGGGACAAGGGCAAAGGGTGCGACACCTTCGGGCCAACTGGACCATGGTTGGTCACGCCTGACGAGGTTGGCGACTATGACGCCCTTTCGATGTGGCTAGAGGTTGATGGCACCCGCTACCAGAATGGATCCACAGCGACGATGGTTTTCAAAATTCCGCACCTGATATCGTATTGTTCACGGTTCATGAGCTTGCAATCCGGCGACATCATTTCAACCGGTACGCCGCCTGGCGTCGGCATGGGAATGAAGCCACCAACCTATTTGTCGGGTGGTGAAACGATGCGCCTCGGTATCGAAAAGCTTGGCATTCAGACCCAGACTGTCCGGACCCTGACCCAATAACATCTTTTTTGAACTGCGGGCGGCTTACTTTGGAGTGACCCGCTCGCAGAAATACCAGTATTCACCGCAAAAACGACAGTGTGAGCAAGGCCTGAACTGCGGCTTTTGAGTCTTTGCGCGTTAGAGCTGTCATGCGGCCCGATCCAGGACCCTTTCTTTGATGACCTCTGTAGGCGCTATTCATCCCAACATGAATTACCGGGCGGCTTTCAAGCCAAACGCGTGATCAAGGGTTGGATCAGCTTTGACACCCCAAAGCGCCCACACCTCGGGTCTCGGCAAGCGAACCCCCGACGCCGCATTTTTCAACGCAGACGACCCCAACAGACCGCATGAAACCACCCAGACTACATCTTAACAGAGCTGTCGACCTGTCCGAATAGCTAATCCATTTCAACTTTTAGCTCCCAAGAACAACAGGTTTGACCCGATCCTTGACGCTGCAAGCTGAGCAAAGTTCATTTTTATGCGGACAACTTGATACCCAACCAATCAAAATATTCCAGCCGTGCAAAATAACTCCTACGTCGTGAAGAATGATACATTGCTCGGGCACTCCTCTCATAGCATAGTAAGATCATGAAAATTTCGCCGGAAACGTTTGTTGAATTCCTGTCAGAGATAAAGCTGAGAAAGGCGCGGGCGTTGGCAGTTTACCTGGTGATTGAACCGGGGCGAGAACGACGCAGCGAACTGATTATTGACTTGCTTTGGCAGGAGGCTCAGTTGGCCAAGGCGCGCGCGTCACTACGCCAAACTGTGCGGCATTTGCGTGTTACCTCAGAGAACCAGTTCCACTTTCCTCTGATCACACGCAATGGCCAAATTATGCTGGATTGTCCGCGCGACTGGCGCCTGTTTGAGGATGTGGCGCAAGGCTTGTCCAATCCTGATCTGTTCCAGGCGGCACGGCGCACCGGGTTGGACCTGCTGGACGTGTTCGAACAGCTGTTGGGCATTTCGGACAATTTCGACAGTTGGTTGGCGATTGCCCGCAATACAGCACTGTCAGGCCTTTGCGCTGCGCTGGAACAGGTGATGGCCCGCCCTAACAGGCAGCTGGGGCAAGAGGCGGCGCAGTTTTTGCTGGAGTTGGATCCCTGCCACGAGGCGGCAGCGCGATTTTTGATGCTTCAGTATTGGAACGCAGGCGCCCCAAACCGGGCGATCGAACTTTACAATCTACTCTATCAGGCCCTGGACGCGGCCTATGACCAAGACCCGGAAAGCAGCACAATCGAATTGCTAGCGGCGATCAAGCTGAACCCCGAGGGCGGCCCAGGCAAGGGCGCGTCAAAGCGGGCACGGCCCAGCCGGGTAACATTGGTGGTCGAGGTGCCCGATCAGGGGCCACTCGATGACCGCGACAGCAGTTTTCAGACTGTTCTGGCAACTGATCTTCGCAGCAGACTGGGGAGGTTTCGCGAATGGCAGGTCATTGCCTCGGAGCCCGAAGACAACGACTTTTTGGCGATCCGGCCGCGCCTGTTCCAACTGGATGGACAGTACCGCTTCCTGGTCGAGATAGTACACCCGCGCAATCGCGAGCTGATCTGGTCGGAGATCATGGAGGATCCGTATAACGACTGGGTCGGCAAGGTCCGGATGTTGATATTGAACATCAGCAACGCCTTGCAAGTGGTGGTGGCAGACAGGCAGGGCAAGGACGGGCGCGCCGAACTATATGATCGCTGGCTTCAATCCCTGGCGCTGAAAGGGACCTGGACGCATGAAGACGAGCTCCGTGCCGAGGCGCTGCTGCGCTGCATTACGCAAGAGGCTCCGAAATTTGGCCCGGCCCATGCGGAACTTGCGGGGATTTACAACATCCGCCATATCCTGCGCCCCGGTACTCGCCAAGATCCAAACCTGCGCGACAAGGCGCTGACCCATGCGCTGGATGCGGTTGCGGCGGATGCGATGGACACGCGGGCGCATCGGGTTCTGGCCTGGTGTTATTGCCACAAGGATGAGTTCGACCTGGCCGAGTTCCATTTTGAGCAATCCCTGCAGCTAAACCCGCAGAACACGCAGACCCTCGCATCAAGCATGCTGGGTTTTGCATTTTGCGGCAACGAGCTTCGCGCCCGCACCATGTTGTCCGAGCTCGAGCGACTGCCCGAAACGCTGGAACCGTTTCACAATATCTACCTGGCAGCGACCACCTATCTGCTGGGGGATTTTGCAGCCGCAGCCCAGCATTGCGCTGGCGGAGATGGCCTTATGTCGACCACCGGCGGCTGGCACTGCGCAGCCCTGGCCAAGCAGGGCAAGACGCAGGCCGCGCGTCAACGATTGGAGCAATATCACCAGGAAATCTGCGCTCTGTGGCACGCGGCCGAAGCGCCGGATCTGCACGACGTGATTGACTGGTATGTCGCCTGTTTTCCATTACGCAGTGAAAATGTGCGCGAGGATCTGCGCCACACACTCTACGATGTTGCGGCACAGCCTTTGCCGGCAGAAGCGCTAGTCGCACATGTTGGTGATGTAGATACCCACAGCACGGTGGAAGGCTGACAATGGCGAGGAAAGAATGCGCGCCATGGATTTGCGGGTCGGATCTTCCTCTTCTTCTTCGGATCCAAGGTCATTGTCGAGCGCGGTTGAAGCGGCCCAACTGGCATTCACCTGCGCCTTGATGGCCTCCTTTGTGTCATCTGACAGATCGGCCGCACCTGCCTGTACGTCGCTCAGAGCCTTGTCGAGTAGGCCGTCATAGAAGTGCTTCACCATCAGGTGGTCAAGCGTGTAGGTCAGCGGCGGCTCATAGCCCGGCTGGTTGGCTTGGGTGCTGAAATAGGCCGCGCGTTCAGCCAGAGTGTTTTGCACTGGGATGACCAAAGTGCGAGAATTCACGTCGACACCATCCGTGTCCGGCCGGCGTTCGTCCCACTGCAGTTTGAGCTGGAACTTGTCGTGAATCTGTGTGATCGCGGGATCGTTCAGATCATGCATCTGATCCATTGGTACGACCGCCATAGCCTGACGCAGCTGTTCAGCCGCGCATTTATAGGCGGTTGTGTCCTCGTCCAGCGGACCACCGCGCGACAGTTCAACCACGGTCCTGCCGATGAACTCCACATCCAGGGCCTCGCCGGGCACGCCCTCTTTAATCGGGTCAGCACTGATGTCGCCGTCTTGGTGCAGATACTTGGTTCCGCCGCCATCGACCTTGCGGCCTACGATGATGTATTTGTCCATCTTGTCCCCTCCTCGTCAGGAAATTACGGTATTGATTATCTGGATGAAGCGGTTGGGCCGGGGCAGTATTGGCGCAACCGCGCTGGGGGTAACCATGCGCACATTGGCGATGGCCTCTTCGATTTTGCAGCGTAGCAGCAGACTGCCCAGCGGGCCAAAGCGACCGTTTTCACCATAAAGCTGGGCTTCGATCATCAGGATGAGGTGGATATGGCAACGCTTGACTTCGCCCTCGGTCAGCTTAAGCCCCTGAGGTTTGGCCACTTTCTGGGTAAAATCCCGGGCAAGTGCGGCTGGAGCAAGACGCTCGGACCATTTCGACGGCATCAGTGCCAATACCTGCTGGATGTCCGAACCATCCAGCCGCTGGGGACCAAGATCACGCGCGGTGCGTGCATCAAGCTTGTCGATGGTCACTCCGCCCCGAGGCCGGAACGCTGGCGAAAAGCTGGCTGAGATCCCGGTCTTGGTGCCCTCCCGCGCGGGGTCGAAGAACAGCGACCAGTCGAGCGGCCAACTGCTCAGCTTGCGCTCATTGTGCTGGGAGGAGCGCAGTACCAAAGCCCCAAGATCGCGTAGTTCTGGAAACTTGTAGGCCCTGCGTGGCAAGGTATGAAAGGCGCGCATCACCCCATGTTGCATGGTGATCGCGTCGATGACCTCGAACTTTCTCAACTCCCTCATCGGGATTGCTGCGACTTCGGGGGCCAGGAACTGAGGCAGGAAATCCTCGCGGATAACTGCTATCCAGCTGTGTAACACATGGTTGCGCGCCAGAGAAAAAGCCAGGTGGCGGCGTTCTTTCGAAGTTGATGACAGCGCGTCATAGAACTGCTGGGCGATGTGGTTGTGGTAGCGCATCATGATCGCCGTCATGCGATGCAGGATGTGAACATCGCGATTTCGGGCATCGGCGATAGCGCGGACGCTAGGATCGTCAGTAAGGTGGGGTAGCGTGATGACGCTCATGGGGTTGATGCGGAACAGCTGGGTCTTTTGATCGTAGAGATGCGGCAGAACGCGAGGACCAGCACCATAAAGGGTTTCCAGTGTCAGCGGGTTTTCGATGGCGTTGTGACGCTTGGGCCGGTGATCGGTGGCATCGCCGGGGCGGACCGCGTAGGGCACCTGGCTGTTCGGGACACTGTGGCCCATATCGTGCCCGATCAGCTGGCCCAGATAGGTGTACCCTGCTGGAATGTGTTGTTTTGAGGCGATGCAGGCCTCACGCCAATCCTGTCCGGCAAAATCTATAACACCTCGCCCCACCGCCCCGCTGCCACTGGTGTCTTCTGAGGCCACCCCTGTGCAACTGTGATCGCTGACCCAGCTCTGATCCTTGCAGTGACCGGCTTCGCTCTGAAAGGCGGTGCTGGTTTCGTCGACTTTGGGTGCAATGGTCATTCAAAATCTCCCGGTTACATGAAGGGCGACCCCTGCCCATGCAGGTCGAAATCGCCGCTGTTTGGCAATGTGCAACTCCAGACCCGGCGCAGCTGGTCCGTCGGAGTAATGTCCCGCAGCGTCACCCCATCAAATATTGCCGCATCGGCGCCGGGCGGCGTTTCGGCAGGTTCAATCCACCCGCCCGTCCCCAGCAGCGCGGGGCAGCGCCGAACGTAGAGTGCAATCTTGTTTTCGATGGCGCTGGTGTCCTGGTCGCTATGACCGCTGCGCGCCGCCAGGACTTCACCTAGGTTGAGTTCCATCAACAATGTCTCGCGCAAGGCCTTGCGCACCGAGCGCTCCGGATCAAGATCGGCGCCAAAGCCCAGGATCGGGTCCTGACCGGAGCCCCCATGCGCGTGGCCGACAGCCACCGAAACCGGGCCTGGATGATCCAGCAGCCAGACACCTGTCTTGCGGCGCTGAACGGCGCCTTGCCGCATCCCGTCAAGCCAGACGTCAATCCTGCGCTCCGCCACCCAGTCCGGCGCCACGGGCCGCGCCGCCGTTTGGCCCAGCCACCAGGACCAGATGGCAGCGCGTTCATGTGCCTCAAACACTGCGAGTCGCTGCGCCGCCTGATCATCCGAATGGGCGGCAACGCCTGAATGCCCGGTTGCAACCGGTGGTAAGCCTGCAGCGCGTAGCGCCGCCTGCGCCGCGATTTCCGCCGTTTCGCCAAGACAGCATTCCAGCGCCTCTTCGCGCGTATCACCGGCCCCGCTGGCTGTGGCGCCAGCTATCGCGAGCGCCTGCAGAACGCACAGATTGGGCGCCGTCAGAACCTCGCGCCAGTCATGACGGGTCCAGTGCGCCAGCAGCTGGTTGGCGTCTTCATTTTTTCTCTCTGGCCTGTCATTGGGTGCTGCCATGCCTCGAAAATCCCTTTTCATCTGCCTGCGTCGCTGCCTATCCCCCAGTTTAGTTAGGCTGTGTGATTTTCCTGTGACCCGGCACATTTGAAGTGTGCTGGCAAAACTGGCCAGCGAGCTATGATGAATTTAAGATCGACGACAGGATACAGGAATGACGAAGGGAGGTAGTTTTTCGAATAGGTTCAGGAAAGCGGAAGACTACAAGGCTGTCGTCAAAGAACTTCATGTGAAGATAGCGAGGCTGACGGTCACGCGGCCAATCCATGCTGGGTGTAGCGATGTCACCTTTATTCTAGTCCGCCATGGGTTCCTGTACTTGGTTGCGATTAAGGATTGGGCTACGCGTAAGGTGTTCTCCTGAAGACTATCGAACACACCGGGCGCCAACTTTCGTGTAAAAGCCCTGAAAGAAGCTATCGTCAAATTCGGTAAGCCCGCGATCATGAATACGAACCAAGGATCTCAGTTCACAGGAGCGGTATGGATCACCACTTTAACCGAAGCTGATGCCAAAATCTCAATGGCTGGCAGAGGCCGATATCTCGATAATATCCTCATCAAGGTTATGGCGGTTGCTCAAGCAGAAAGTCGTTTATCTGATTTGTTCCGACCTGATCTGACACCGCCCCCGCTTTCAGCGAACAGAACTGGGAACGGCGCGTCGCTTGATCGAGATGATGGTTGCTCGTTTTGATGGTGGTGCACTCCAGCCACAAAACGAGGAAACCACGATGTTGGATACTACCGACAAGATCATTAAACACAAAACCGGTCTGCTGAACCTGGCAGAGGAGCTGGGTAATGTCTCGAAGGCCTGCCAGGTCATGCACTGCCGGGCAATTGGTCGAAACGTGCTTCAAGACGCTCAAAGCTGAACTGATCTGGCGAGACACATGGGGCACCCGTAGGCAGGCCGAGTTGCTCATCTTCAAATACATCAACGGCTTCTACAATCTGCGCCGACGCCATTTAGCATTGGGCTGGAAAAGTCCCGTCGCTTTCGAAAGGAAAGTGGCTCAAACGAGCACTTGGGGGGCACAAAAGCGCGACAGGTCCACAACCAACTAATCGCGGTTTCAACATTGCCACTCCACATCCAGCCAACCCCATCATGAGCCAGCAAGTTCGAAGAGAATAAAGGCAACCTCAGACGTTAAAACAGCCCGATAAGTGAGAAATTACGTTGACAGGATAGAGAACATTATGGGCTCATCGTGTCAAATTCTGCTACTGCACTAATGGCCATTTTTTGGGGCTGCGGGAAATACAGAAATGCGCTACAGATCGAAACGCACGAGCATTGATGCTCTTTCGGGACAGAAAATGGATAAAAATTGAAGCAAGTTGCAGGAGAACTTCGCGTCGATTTTGTCGAAGGCGCAGTCGGCCACCGTCTTCGGTTCGGTGGTGGTCGTGGCCAAGATTTAGCCAAGGCTATGGGGTTGCGAGGGGGTAAAACTCCTATGATCGTTGATGCGACTGCAGGATTGGGCCGGGACTCATTTCTTTTAGCGTCCTTAGGTGCGCAAGTCACTTTGATCGAACGCTCAGAGAAAATGCACGCATTGTTAGATCGAGGCATGAAGCGCGCAGCAAGAGAGGGTGGTCAGTTTCGCGAAATTATTGGCCGCATGACCCTGCTGAAGGGAGACGCTCTGGATGTGATCCCAGAATTGGCCGCCGAAGCAATTCTGATTGATCCAATGCACCCTGAACGGAAAAAGTCGGCACTGGTGAAGCAGGAGCTACGTCAAGTCCGCGAGATCGTCGGCTCCGACGATGACGCTGCTGATCTGGTACGATTGGCGATCAAACATGCGCGTAAACGAGTGGTTCTAAAGTGGCCCGCTAAGGCTGATCCTATTGAAGGCGTTAAGAAATGCTCTCACCAAATTATCGGCAAAACAACGCGATATGATGTTTTTATGATAAATTAGGCGGATATCGGCGCAAAGGTAGTTTCATCCGCATAGCCGTCCTTGCTGTACAAGATGGTCTAGGGTTGCTACTTGGTCAGCAGATTCAGATCACCGCAACCCCAAACAAGAAAGTTGGTGTAAACCACATGCAGGTTAGTGTTCGCGACAACAATGTCGACCAGGCCCTCCGAGTTCTAAAGAAAAAGCTCCAAAAGGAGGGCGTCTTCCGTGAAATGAAGCTCAAGCAACATTTCGAAAAGCCTTCCGAGAAAAACGCGCGTCAGAAAGCAGAAGCGATCCGTCGTGCCCGTAAGCTGGCACGCAAAAAGCTGGAACGCGAAGGATGATCTAATTCAGCTCTTGATGCTGAACAAACAGAACCCCCGTTGTCAGATGGCAACGGGGGTTTTCCGTGCCAGCATCGCCTTTTTGCATGGAGCGCTTAGATCTAGCCCCCCGAAAGGGGTGAGCTACTCCCCATTTATTGGACAATTTCTGGCGTAGTTTAAGCTACTCTTTGCACCTGCTGATCGGGTTTGGTTGTTTCAATTCTCTGCCAGTAGATCACAGCGGGTGGTTTGCCGCCAAGGGCGGCATGTGGGCGTTTGTGATTATAGAAGTCGATCCACTTGCCGATGCCCGCCCTGGCCTCTGATCCGCTTTCTCAAGCATGCAGGTAGATGCGTTCATATTTCAAAGACCACTACAACCGTTGGACGAAGATGCTGTCCAAGAACCTGCCTTTTCCATCCATCGATATGCGAAGACCCGACTTGCGCAGCCGATCCGCCCACGCAAATGATGTGACCTGGCTTCCCTGATCCGTATTCATGAACTCTGGCGGGGCGCTTCAAACTGTCATTGTATGACGTCTAGTTTGTCGTCCTATATGTTGTCGGGGACCATTACTCATATCTCCCAGCGATCATGCTGAATTCACAAGGTGAATCCGCCCCTCGATTTGTACACCAAAGCCCCTCTTTAGGCGTTGGTGTTAGGGTCTCGGCATTCCGGTGGAAAATTCAGTTTTCCGTCTTTATTGATTACAACCTGATGTCTGAAGCTTCAGCTGGCAGGATGTATTTCAGATCGTAGAGCACTGTATCTGCCGTTCCAAATTCCCGAAATTCACTTTCCTGCATCTCGGTGAACTCGGTATGAGCGACTGCGAGGATGATGCCATCATAGGCGTTCTGTTCTGGGTGACTTACAAGATCCAACCCTAAATTGGCCCGTGCAGCAGCAGGATCGGCATGGGGATCATGCACATCTACGATCAACCCGTAGTCCTCTAGACCGCGCACCACATCGATGACACGGGTGTTGCGCAGATCGGGGCAGTTTTCCTTGAAGGTGAGCCCCATGACCAGTACCCGGCACATCGGTTTGCCGCGTTTGACCAGAGCCTTGATCATCTGTTGAGCAACATAGGTGCCCATCCCGTCATTCAACCGGCGCCCGGCCAGCAGGATATCCGGGTGATAGCCAAGGCTCTCGGCTTTGTGCGTCAGGTAATAGGGGTCAACACCGATGCAGTGCCCTCCGACCAGACCAGGGCGAAAGGGCAGGAAGTTCCACTTGCTGCCGGCAGCTTGCAGCACCGCTTCAGTGTCGATGCCCATCCGATTGAAGATCATTGCCAGCTCGTTGATCAGGGCGATATTGATATCTCGCTGGCTGTTTTCGATCACCTTGGCGGCCTCGGCCACACGGATGCTGGGCGCCAGATGGGTGCCGGCAGTGACAACCTCATTGTACAGCGCGTCGACACGCAGGGCGACTTCGGGGGTCGAGCCGGAGGTTACCTTGACAATATCGGGCAAGCGGCGGTTTTTGTCACCGGGATTGATCCGCTCTGGCGAGTAGCCGACGTAAAAATCCTGATTAAACCGCAGGTCGGATTCTGCTTCCAGAACCGGCACGCAATCTTCTTCTGTGGCACCAGGGTAAACGGTGCTTTCATAGATCACCAGATCGCCGGGTTTCAACACTGCTCCAACGGTTTTTGAGGCCGCCAGCAAGGGGCGCAGATCGGGACGGTGGCTAGTGTCCACAGGGGTGGGCACGGTGACGATATAGATCCTGGCCTCGGCAATTTCGCCCGGGTCAGACGTGAGCGCCAGTTGGGTTGCTTCGGCGAGCTCTTGTACAGAGGTTTCGCCGGTCTGATCATCTCCAGCGCGCAGCTCGGTGATGCGCTCTTTGTCGATGTCAAAGCCTAGGGTAGGGCGGTGGCGACCAAAAGCCGCCGCCAGAGGCAGGCCAACATAGCCAAGGCCAATGATGCAAATCTGATCCTGCATGCTTTGCTCCTGCACTTCTGTGACGATCCATGGGAAAGCGTCTTTATTAGTGCTCATATAGCCACTCGGTGGGTCCGCGACCAGCCCTGCTACAGCGAAGGTCACGTCGATTGATCAGGGTTGTCCTTAACGGTTTGGCTTGGCTGTTCATTTCGACTACATACGTGACCGCATGGGGAAGAGTAGTGTAGGTGTGAAATGAAGATTGCCGTTGCTGGAATTGGATATGTAGGCCTGTCGAATGCGGTTTTGCTAGCTCAAAACCATCAAGTAACAGCGGTGGATGTGACAAAAGAGCGGGTCGATATGATCAATGCCCGTGAGTGTCCCATCGTTGATGCAGAGCTCGAGGCCTTTCTTGCCGACAGCCCCTTGCAGTTGGAAGCAACGCTTGACGCAGAGGCGGCCTATCGTGATGCAGAGTTTGTGATCATTGCGACGCCAACCGATTATGACACCGATAACAACTATTTCGACACCTCCAGTGTTGAGGCGGTGATTGGTCAGGTTCTGGCGGTCAACCCGCAGGCCACAATTGTCATCAAGTCCACCATTCCTGTGGGCTTTGTTCAGCGACTGCGTGCCGAACTTGGAATCAGTAACCTGATGTTCTCCCCTGAATTTCTGCGCGAAGGTCAGGCGCTCTACGACAACTTGCACCCCTCGCGGATCATTGTTGGCTCACAGCAAGAAGCCGCCCGCAGATTTGCTGATTTGTTGATCGAGGGCGCCGTTGAGAAAGACGTGCCTGTTCTCTTTACTGATCCGAGCGAGGCCGAGGCGATCAAACTCTTTGCCAATACCTATCTCGCCATGCGCGTGGCGTTTTTTAATGAGCTGGACAGCTATGCGATGGCGGGTGGCATGGAGGCGCGTCAGATCATCGAGGGTATCGGCTATGATCCCCGGATCGGCAATCATTACAACAATCCCTCCTTTGGTTACGGCGGTTACTGCCTGCCCAAGGACACGAAGCAGCTCCTGGCGAATTACTCCGAGGTGCCGCAGAACCTCATCCGGGCAATTGTGGATGCCAACCATACCCGGAAGGATTTCCTTGCAGAGCAGATTATCGCCAAAGCGCCCAACGTGGTTGGCATCTACCGTCTGGTGATGAAGGCCGGATCGGATAATTTCCGCCGTTCCTCAATCCAGGGCATCATGAAGCGGATCAAGGCCAAAGGGATCAAGGTCGTCGTCTATGAACCTGTCTTGCAGGAGGATGAGTTTTTTGGCTCAGCTGTGGTGGGGGATTTGGAGGCCTTTAAGCAGGTGTCTGATGTCATCGTGGCCAATCGGGTGACTGATGACATCCGCGATGTTGAGGCCAAGATCTTTACGCGCGACCTGTCGGGTACCGACTAAAACCTACTACGCAGTTTAGCCCGGCCGCCCCAGCATCGTCGCTGGGGCTGACAGCTTATTCCGCCCATTCAATGACCAGCTCTTCTCGGAAGGCAAAGCGCACCAGGTGATCTGTAATCACCTGCTTCCACTGTTCCAGATCGCCACGCGGCCCTGTGGTGGCGGAGATCTTCAGCTGTTCGGCTGAGGCGCTCATTTCAACCCGGTTGCCGCTGGCAAAACGCACACTGCCCTTATCCGCATCAAACTCAGCCGTACCTTTATGGGACCAGTGTTTGCACAGCTGTTGCAGGTAACGACTGGCGCTTTCAGTTTGTGCGCCACCCGTTGCGTTCTGGTCCGGCAGCAGCGCCAGCGCTGCCTTGGCGGTGTTACGCATCGCAGCGGCAAAGAGCGTGACGTCGATATTGGTGGCCACAAAGGTGGCGCCGGCATCCAGACAGGCGCGCTGCATCTTAGGGTCCAGGGTCAAGATGCCGCTAGCCTTGCCTGAGGCGACGATCTTGCCCATGGCCTCCAGCACCGCTGCCTCCACCTCGGGGGCGCCGGCATTGCCGATATAGCCCATGTCAGCCGCCAGATCCGCCGGACCGATGAAGACCCCGTCGACGCCCTCGACCTGCAGGATCTCATCCAGCGCCGCCATGCCCGCGCGGTTTTCCACCTGCACCAGCAGGCAGATCTCGGCATCTGCGGTCTGCAGATAATCCGGAATAGCCGAAAAATTAGAGGCCCGTGCCAAGGCAGAGCCAACGCCGCGGATGCCATGGGGCGGATAGGTGACGGCCCGTACCAACTCACGCGCCTGTTCGGCGCTTTCGACCATGGGGATCAGCAGGGTCTGGGCGCCGGCATCCAGATACTGTTTGATCATCCAGGTCTCGCCGATGGTGGGGCGGACAATGGCATGGCTGTCAAACCCGGCCAGCACCTGCATCTGCGCGGTGATCGAGCGCAGATCATTGGGCGCATGCTCGGCATCGATCAACAACCAGTCAAACCCGGCCCCGGCGCTGATCTGCGCCACATAAGGATCAGCCAGTCCCAGCCAGCAGCCCATCTGCGGCTTTCCGGCTTTCATGGCGGCTTTGAACGGATTGTGCGGGGCGGGCATGAGCAATGTCCTTATGCGGGAATGTTTGGTGTTACAGGAGCCTTAGGCGAAGCGAATGTCAACCGACCCAAAGGCGCCAAAGTCCGCGTGAATATCCGCACCTGTGGGGCATTCAACGGGCCGGATAAAGCTGCCCGACAGGATCACCTGACCGGGTTCGATGCTCTGGCCATATTGCGCCATGCGCCGCGCCAGCCAGACCACGCTTTCAACCGGATCATTCAGAACCCCGGCCCCTAGACCGGTTTCTTCAACCTCGCCATTGCGGCTGGTGATGGCCCCGACCCAGCGTAGATCATGGGCGTCGACGGCGTGGCGCTCGCGGCCGAGTACAATACCTGCATTGGCGGCATTATCGCTGATGGTGTCATAGACAGACCGCGTCTGGCCTGTCTCTGGATCGGCGCGCAGGATCCGCGTATCCAGGATCTCAATCGAGGGGGTCACGTAATCCGTGGCAGCAATGACCTCATCGCGAGTGACATTGGCGCCGCCAATGGCCTCTTTCATTACAAAGGCGATCTCGGCCTCGATGCGGGGCTGGATATACCGGCCCGCTGGCACGGTAGCACTGGTTTCAAACAGCATGTCATCAAACAAGATACCGCTGTCGGGGATGTCGATGTTCAGCGCATATTGCATCGCCTTGGAGGTCAGTCCGATCTTCCAGCCGATCACCTTTTGACCCGCCGCCAGTTTGGCGCGATAGATGGCGTTTTGCACCGCATAGGCATCATCCATGCCCATGTCCGGGTGGCGCTTGGTGAGCAGGCCGATCTGCGCGCCTGACTGTTCGGCCTCGAGCAGGTCGGCGGCGGCCTGGGCGTGATCCTGTGGGGTCATGCTAGCACCTCGTCCTCGACACCATTACGCAGGGTGCCGATGCCCTCGACCTCGATCTCGACCACATCTCCGGGTTTCAGGTAACGTGGTGGATCAAACCGCGCGCCCGCGCCTGTGGGGGTGCCGGTAATGATGATGTCACCAGGTTGAAGCGTCATGAAGGTGGAGATGTATTCGATCTCGCGCCGAATGGGGAACATCATCCGCGACAACACATCGTCCTGACGGACTTCGCCGTTAACCCGGGTGATGATGCGGGCGTCATCCAGCTGCTTGGCGTCGGTAAAGGGCACCAACCAGGGGCCGATGGCGCCGGACCTGTCCCAGTTCTTGCCCTGGGTGACGTTGAATTTGGCATGCCGCACCCAATCGCGAATGGTGCCCTCGTTGCAGAGCGTCAGGGCGGCGATATGGTCATAGGCGTCGTCCTGGCCAATGCGGCGGCCACCCTTGCCAATAACGATGGCAACTTCGCCCTCATAGTCCAGGGTGTGGTTTTCAGGCGGGCGCTGCAGGTTTTGCCCGTGGCCGGTAAAGCCACTGGCAAAGCGCGGGAAGAGCGACATGTATTTGGGCTGGGTACTGCCATCTTTGTATTCGGCGTTGCGATCCGGGAAGTTCACCCCAACGCACAGGATCCGTGGTGCATTGGGCAGCACCATCTCGTAGGTGAAATCCGTGTGGGTCACGGGCTTGCCTGTGGCCAGTTTCTCTAGTTCTGTCAGGCCATGATCGGCAATCACATCATAAAGCGTTGCCCATTGTGGGCAGGCTTCATTCAGGGCGATCATGCCCCTGTCGGTAACGGCGCCGTAGAAGGTCTCACCCTCGGCTGTATAGGTTGCAAAACGCATCTTGTTCCTCCTTCACGGCTGGCCCTCTTGGCGCTGCCCTGAAACGTGTTGATTGCTGAATTGCCCGGTTAGACCGGGAAGATCACATTTGTCTGACCGGTGCCGGAGGAAGGGAAGTATTCGGTCACCACCTCGCATTTACCAGCGTATTTGTCCCAGCCAAGGGCCCCGTACAGCATCGCCGTGTCATGCATCGAGCCTTCGCCACAGCAGAACTGGGCATATTCGCCGAGCATTTTGAGGAAGGTGGCATGGTCGCCCTGTTTCCACATCTCCAGCACATGCAGGTCCATCTGGCGGTTGAACTCGGAGGAGATGGTAAAGGTGCCATTGTTGGCGGCATAGTCTTTATTGGGCCAGATTTTATGGCTGAGAGAGCCGGATGCAACCAGCAGAACCTTTTCATCGGAGGCTTCAATGGCTTCGCGGATCGCCTCGCCGACGATGCGGCTCTCATCGTGACCATGGACCGTGGCCCAGGCCGCAACGGAGACCACCTTCATGTCATGTTCGCGGGCCATGAAACGCATTGGCACCAGGGTGCCATACTCCAGCTCCAGACTGTCGAGCTGATGACAGAGCGTATAGGCGCCCTTGTCAGTGGCCGCCTTGGCGATGGCCTCACCCAGGGCGGGGTTGCCGTCATAGGCGTAGGGAAGGTTCTGAATGAACTGGGGGAATTCATTTGAAGTGAACAGCCCCTCAAAGTGGGAGTTGGCGTTGATGTGGAAACCTGCGTTAATCACCCAATGGGTGTCGCAGATTACCACGGTGGTGGCACCGAGCGCCTTGGCGCGTCGCGCAATTTCTGCGTGGCCATCAATGGCAGCCTGACGTTTGCCCTTGATGGGACCGTCCTGCTCGGACATGAGCATGGTTGGCACATGGGTCATTTTGGCGGCGAGAACGATTTCTCCCATAGGGTTTCTCCTTTTAAGGTGGGGGAGGGGCCAGCCCCTCGATTTCAAGCATGAAATCTCACCCCGGGATATTTTTGGCCAAATGAAGCCGGGTTAGGGTCATCAGGTAGAGGCGCCCAGGCGGGTGATTTTGTGCTGACCAGTGGCAAAGCCGATGTGTTTTTGCTCCATGTAGAAGTCAAAACTCCAGTCGCCGCCGTCGCGACCGATGCCGCTGGCTTTGACGCCGCCAAAGGGGGTGGGCAGGTGGCGGACGTTCTCCGAGTTCACCCAGATCATTCCGGCTTCGAGCTGGTCGGTGAAACGCAGGGCGCGGGTGAGATCGCTGGTCCAGAGATAGCCGGTGAGCCCGTATTGGGTGTCATTGGCCAGCTCCAGCGCTTCTTCCTCGGTGCTGAAGGGGATGGAGGTGAGGACGGGGCCAAAGATTTCTTCCTGGGCGATGCGCATCTTGTTGTTGGCCTCTGTGAAGAGGGTGGGGCGGACAAAATAGCCCTCATCGCCCAGTTTGGTTCCGCCAGCAGCGATGGTGGCGCCGTCTTCGACTGCGATGTCAAAATAGGAGGTCACCTTGTTGTAGTGTTCCTCGCTGATCAGAGGGCCAATTTCGCTGGCGGGATCAAGCGGGTGGCCGACTTTGATAGTGTTGATGCGTTCAACCAGCCTGGCCTCGAACTCTGCGCGGATAGTATCCTGCACCAGTAGGCGCGAAGAGGAGGTGCAGCGTTCGCCGTTGATGGAAAAGATCATGAAGATCACCGCATCCAGCGCGCGGTCGAGATCGGCGTCGTCAAAGACGATGACCGGGTTTTTTCCGCCCAATTCCAGATGCATGCGTTTCAAGGTATCTGCACCCTGCTTGGTGATAATGGAGCCCGTGCGGCTTTCGCCGACAAAGGCAATGGCCTTGATGGCGGGGTGTTCGGTGAGGCGTTTGCCCGCGTCATGGCCGAAGCCGTTGACGGTGTTGAGCACGCCGGGGGGCAGCCCCGCTTCTTCGGCGATTTCGACCAGCAGGCGGGCGGTCAGCGGGCTGTCTTCGGCGGGTTTGTGGACCACGGTGCAGCCAGCAGCCAGCGCCGGGGCGATCTTCCAGGTCGACAGCATGAAGGGAGTGTTCCAGGGGGTGATGACGCCTACCGGACCGATCGGTTTGCGGGTTGTGATATTCATCAATGTGGGGGACTGCAGGTGCTGGCCGTCGCGGGCCTGCACCACTTGGTCGGCAAAATAGCGGAAGTTTTCGGCGCCGCGCAGGGCAGCCTTGGACATGAATTTCAGGGTCTGACCAGTGTCCCAGCATTCGCATAGTGCGATTTCTTCGGCACGGGCCTCGATACCTTCGGCAACGCGAAGCAAGATCTTTTTGCGCTCGGTTGCGGGCATGTCGCGCCAAGCGGGAAAAGCGATTTTGGCTGCTTCTGCGGCTGCATCGATATCGACGTCTGTGCCACGCGCCACATCGCAGATCATCGATTTGTCCACGGGGGAGGTTGATTGGAAAGTGCCAGCAGACCCGGGGCGGTCCTCACCTGCGATCCGGTTCTGGATGCCAGCTTCCTGAAAGCGGGCCAGGAGCTTGCTGAGTTTGGAAATATTGTCGTTCAGAGCGGTCATGAGGATACCTCCTGCGAAGGGTGGTCGAGATGGTCGCGGATGGAGCCGGTTTTTGGAGAAAGGTCGGGATCGATATCACGCATCTCGAGCGAGAGGGCGATGGAATGCGTGGCCATGACCGGGGCAAGAAAGCTCTGTGCAGCGTCGAAGATGCGCCGTGTTGCCTCTTGTTTCACTTCGGGCGCGCGGCCTGCACGCAGTCGGATAGAGATATCGATGAAACCGTGCTTCGGATTACCGTCTGCAATTGCATAGTGATCAACACGGGTGGCACGGACGCGGATGCCTGCCAGCGAAAAGGTGTCGATTTCAGCAGCCTGGGCGCGAATATGTTCGCAGAGGGCAGAAATATCGACACGTCGCTCCAGGTTTTCCGAGTATTCAATCTGAAAATGGGGCATTCCTCAACCTTCACATGTTAACTAAAGAAAGGTTAACCTTGGCGGTTTGATGCTGTCAATAGGTAATTAACATGGCAACTAATTGTAGGATTGGGGAGATGTTGTAAAGATTGGCCTAACAAGAAGGCTGGACCCCTCTGACCGTGTACGTGAGTTGGGCGATGCGTCAGTGCCGTTTTTGTTCGATACGCATGCGATGATATACTCCGAAGAGGCACCTGCACTTGAAGCCGCCTTGCACACCAAGTTTTCCGACCAACGGATTAACGCAGCAAATATGCGCAAGGAGTTCTTTCGAGTGACCCTAGCCGAGGTCGAAGAAGCTGTGCAGCGACTAGCACCTGACGCGGATTTTCATACCGATATTGAAGCTCAGGAATTTTACGAGACTTTGGCGAAGAGAAAGGAACTTTCCGAACGTCTCGCTGAGATTGATGCAACAGAACTGCCTGTGGAGATTTAGTTCGCCGCCTCACCCAAAGCTGCTATCGGCCCGTTGCTGCCGTTCGTATTACGCAAAACCAATGACCGCTCCCGGATCAACTCATCAATAGATTTCGCTCTCCAAAGAGCGGTTCACACCTTGCTTCGTTCGTGTTGCTGACCTTCGTGGTGAGCGCAGCGAAGGTCAGCATCCCGCCCCTGTTGAATAACGCTGTCACAAGCCGCCAATTCCTCTTCGAACACGAAAACCTACTTGTGATCGACTAGCGTCCTATCTTCATCTTCAGGGTTCTCTAAATCTTAGCGAAACATCCCAGTGATAGAAAAGTGTTCACAAACAGTTATATAAGGAGCTCCATGCATGAAGAAAATGGCACAAATCGACTTGACCACCTGTAGCGACAACGCGTTCGATATTCTCGCCCGGTGTCAAAGGGCCGCCAGACAGTCACAGGTATCTCTGGCAGATATTCAAGAATTTCTTTTAGAAGCGGTTGACGGTAATCACACCCATCTTCTAGCCACCGTGTTGAAGTACTTTGAGGTATCACAGGCAACGCGCAGCATAGTCAAATCAACCAGATGAGCCAAACTCTCGCTTAGTTTAGGCCGCCTTTGGACCCAAAAAATCTGACGACGGACAGGTCTCTGCCGATCCGATCATTGTCTTGGAATGCACCGCCGCAGTCCGCAGTCCACCGCGTTCGGCGGGGTGGGGATTGCCCCAATATCAACTTCCGCGCGGTTGGCGTCTATTGGGAGAACTTTGAGGGCGTCCCAGTGTATGAGGAGGTGCGGTACTAGTGCGGTGTGTTCCTAAACCGATGGGTCAGCTATTGATTTCAGCCTCGAAAGCTTCAATCGCACCGAGGATGTCGTCGAAGCCCGGCGCATCCCCAATGATCATCTCCCGCATACCAGAATAGTCCCGACGTAAGGCGACAGCGAGTTCCGCATTCGGCATCACTCTTAGGGAACCTGGTTTGGCATCTTCGTAGTTGGCCCAAGCTGCTTTGAAGAAAACCGATTTGTGATGAGCGACTTGTTCCAACAAATCAAGGCTGCCGACAGCGCGCCCCTTGGCCTCGTGGCCGATGAGCTGGGCCATGTCATAGTAGTGGCGCGACATCCGATCCGCGAGGGGTTTGGTGGGATCCTGATGATAGAGCATGTGCAGGATCGTGGCCTTTTCCCAGAAGGTCCGCTCGACACCCAGCACTTTAACATCTACCCCGCCAGATCCCAGCAAATCAGGAAAGGCTTGATGAACATATGGCGATATCTCGCGAACCTCGGCCGGCAGATGGACGCCCCGTGCTCCAAACTCGAAACGAACAATGGGTTTGACGTAACCGCCGACACTGTCCGACAAGGATGGATAGACGAAGAGCAAGGTTTGTGCGTCGCTTGGGTCAACTGTCAGGGAAAAACTCTGATCGAGACCGGCATCAAACGCGGCCTTAGTCTCAGCCATGAGCGGACCGGAGACCTCCGCTTCTGCGACCTCCTGGAGCTCCTGCAGCAAGGATTTGCGCTTTCCGCCGGACAGTTCGGGGTTTTCGGGATCGCGGTCGCCTTCGAAACCGAGCCGTGCCCGATCTAGAGATAGATCCACATCTTCCGAGAAGCGATGGATCACGTCATAGGCTTTGGAAAGAGATGTCCCTCCTTTGAAGATCATGTGATCGCCAAAGGAGGGCAGGGCGAAGAGTTGCTTCAAGGACCAGCAGACCCAGAAGTCTTTCTCAATAATGGGTTTGGACATCCCGAGCTGCGCCGCGGCCTCTTGGAAGGCCTCGTCTCGTTGTTCAGGGGTGTCGTTGGCAAACTGATCCATGCTCAGGCGTGTGCAACGATCTGCTGCACAACAGGATGCATCCAGGCCGGCACATGCGTGCTTTGCTTGGAAAGCAGAGCCCGATCCTTGTCATCAAGTGAGCGTGCCAACTTGCCAATCACTTGATCATCGACCCGGTCCTTGCCGACATAACGTAGCGCCTGAAACACGGCACCGGTCTTTTGGCCAGCACCGACAAGCGTCTTGGAGGACGCATTGCGAAACTGGATTACCTGCCGGCCGACTGTCTTGGTCCGTGTTGGCCCATCGGTCATGTAGGTCGGTTTGGACGGGACCTGAGTTGAAAGCCCCAACTGGTTGGCGGCCATGGCAGGGGAGGGCTGCAGGACCTGGTTGTCCTTGCGAGCCACAGCCTGCGCGACATCGTCTGCGGACGGCGATAGATAGCCAAAGCGCAGGCTTTTCTTGGGATAGTCGTATAGCCCACGTGTCAGGCGCCGGATAACACCCTGATCGGCCAGACGCGACAGCGCCTGGTCCACGCTGGCGCGGGATCCGATATCCAGAAAATCCGACGGTGCAAAGATTGCGCCGCGGCCTTTTCCGATAATGCGTTGTTTGATCTTCGACGTGATCATAATCTATCTCCTTGTCAGAAAATATAGTGTAGTTTTCTGAAAGTCAATGGTGACGGGTGCGTATGCATGGCTGTATCGAAGAGCGGTTTCTGGTCATTCGCTGCAGTTGCGCGGGCTTCTCGCAAGAACGGTTGAAGCGCCATTCAAGGTTCAGCTGCGTCGCGGGAGCCCTTAAGGTCAGCAATGCGCAGTTTGCGACCTATGCAAAGTCAGGGCACGGGCTTGCCAGAGCGGCACAATCGGCCCATTCCTGCCGTTTACCTGCGGGTCAAGATGCTGCGGTCGCAGCCCGCTTTCCGGTCCTTCGCTGCGCAAGCAAAAATTGGAGATGATCGAACTCACAATCCGCGGACTTTGCGGTTAAGTGCCCTAAGAAATCTCGGTTACTTCTAACGTGTCTTTGTTTATTGAAAGGAGCCAGCCTTCGGAGCTGAGGAGCAGAATAATATTGCTGTCTGGGGCTGCTTCTACTCGTGTCAGGCTAAACCCTTTCGCACGGAAAACTGTTGGACTTCGAGGCGCCTTCTGTACTTCAATTGATATCTCGCCACTGTCGTCCGGGTCAGGAATGCTGATGCGACAGCCCCGAGGGGAAAAAAAGATAGACGCGGTGTTGCGCAGGCCGCCGTCCGCGTCGATGTCGCGTGAAATTCGTTCTTCCTCATCCCAAGAGTATTCAACCCTTGTGAGGTCGATGTTCACAGTCGTTACATCTGCTTGGAGGGGATTGTAGAAACGGTAATTCTCATATCCGATGGTCTTACAATAGATTTGGCTTTGGTAATCGGACGAGAAGCGAACCCCGCCTTCTGGTCGAAGGTATTCAATGAGCCAAGCCGTAAACGCGAGGGTCGATTTGGGTGCTGTCCATTGTTCAATTACACCCAGCCGCTCTCCGTCATCGCGTTGCATGAACCATCCGATACTGTGGCCCTCAGTTTGGAATCCGAGAATTTTGACGGGCTCCTTGATTGTTGTCCCCCATAGTTCTTCAAAGCCAGGAATTTCTCCCAATAACAGGGCAACATTTAGGGCTTGGATTCTTCCATTGCAAAACACCATCCATAGCTGATCCGTAGTGGAGTGATCCCACGCTTCTAGAGGCAAAGACCCGATCTCAAGGTGCGTTTTTCTCACGGTATCAAAACGAATAATGCGTTTCTCACTCTCTCGACCTTGCACAACGATCAAAACATAGCGGCCCCTATGGATGCGGACTAATCCCTCAATGCGGGGAACAAAGTCGCTCCACTCCACATGCCCGTCCATGCGCAGGACCGCCAGTTTGCCATCGCCACTGGCTGCCATCAGACGGTTGTGCCCTCCGTGCGCGATATGGCGCCAATTGTCTTTGGGTTGGGGCGACAATCGCACTAAACGCTTTTCGCGGCCTGGTGAAGGTAGACCTTTACGACGGATCATTTTCAGATCTTCGGCCATAACTACAAGGCCAATCGCCTTAGCCAGCTTGCCCCAACTCTTGAGGTCACTTTGGTCAATTGGGATTCCAGCCGCGACCACCACTCTTACAAGCTGATCTACAAGGACACGGCCGCGGGAGGATAGGAATTCAGACTGCCCAACGTGCTTCTCTTGATGCGCCTTGGTGACGAAATGCAAAATCTCGGCCGACTTTTGGGGATTTTCTAGGCTTTCGCGTAAATAGCCTTCAATCTGCCCGCCAATCTGAGATGGATCGGGGAGATGATTTGGTTCAAGGGCTGCTTTGTTCCATGGCAAGACAATAATGGCCCGGTGCATGATTTCGGGGTCGTTGGCTTGCCCGTCGGCAAAGGCGTCAGCAAGCCACGGCAATCGTTGCGCCTCAAGTGCTTTTACTTGATCCGTAATCTGAAGTGCCTGACGGAAATCCTTGTGGGCGACCAAGTGATCGGCCCAAACCGCACGAAAGAACAGTCCGGCATTCTTGTTCCGACTTTCGGCGGCTGAGACAAGCTCTTTCATGCTGTCGTGGCGTTGGGCCATGAGGACCGCGATGTCGCGTTTCCCTGCCAAATACCAAAGAACAGCAATCTCTTTGACGTCCATATTGTGGCCGGCAGCGAATTTTGCGGCCTCTTCAAATAGTTCACCACGTTTGAGGACCTGTAACGCGCCATGATCATCATTTAAGAGATCGGATAGGACAAAAGCCGCCCGTTTAAAGTCTCGGTCTTTTTCAAGATCGTTTGCGAGTTGGCGATACCGGTTGACCACTCCGTCAAACCCGTCCGACCCCATCAAGAAGCTGCTGCCACCACTTGTTCTGCTGAGTTTGAGGTCCAGATTACCGCGGATTTCGGGTAGCCGTGTAGCCAGCCCCTTTGGTGGCTCATTGCTGTTTGCGCCCATTGCCAGGGCGCGTTTGAGGGCTGCATCGACCTGACCGTCGCGCAACAGGCGTTCGGTTTCGGCAAGACGTCGTTCCAGTTGCCGACGCAATTTGTTGCCGGCACCCGAATTCCACATTAGCCAACCTTTTAGGCGGCTACCGAGACCAGATTTAGGCGATTGCCCAGAGTGAGAATTTGTTTGCGCTGGACCTGATCGTGCGGTGCTGTTGTACGCAGGTCCGACCACTCTTTGTGCCCCCCTCCGGGTTGGGAGGTTTCGGAGCACTGCCATAAAAAGCGCGCCGATGAGCAATACACCGACAAGCGTGACAAGGAAAGGCGCGGGATCTGATGCATCTGATACTATATTGCCGGATGTCGTCTCAGGAGGACTAAGAAGCATTAGAACCAAAACAAAGCAGCAAAAAGCGCCCGCGAGGAGCAAAAGCCAGAAAAATAGAATTGTGGTCTTGTGCTTAATCTCGGGGATGCGCCGAGCGATGCGTTCGTAGGGGGTCTCGTCTGCGGCATTGTTCACGACAGTTCGGATGTCGTCCATCGGGTCGTCATCCATGACCTCATCGAGGAGGACATTTTCTGTTGCTGGTGTGAGGGGAGGTTTGGGTTTGGAAAGCACTGGCAGCGGGCGAGCAGTTTCAATTGCGGTGATCCGAACTTGCCACAAGGCCGCGACATCAACTTGGCGGGCTGCCTTGAGATCTAAGAACTGTACGCGACCGCTTGAGTAAATTTGGATTTCGTCGCGGCTTGGGGTGGCGTCGACATAGGACCCAAAACCGCCTGATCGCATCTTCTTCAGGGGATAGGCCACGCCGAACTCATCTGGGGTAAGCCATTGCGGTATCTGAAAAATCGCAATCAGGTCATGTTCTGATTGCCAGAGTTGCAGATCGCGCAATAACCATGGCTCAAGCCGATCTGAGCCGGTCTCAAGGTTCAGGCCAGGCCAAAAAAGACCATCATAATCCGCCGCGTCGGACCACAGCCAATCTCGCGGCGGCAACGGGGCGGCGGGGCGGGAAACAGGTGGAGGCGTCAAGTTTCGCATATCGTCGCGGCCTCCCCTAAGGCTTCAAATAGGTCGAATGTTATGATGTGCGTTTTAGTTTTGGAGAATGAGACCTGCAGAACTTGGTGCGGGATACCCTTATCTAGGATGATGCCCTCTACTCTCCGCCCGTGAGTGTGGGTAAGCGCGTCTGGTATTCTTGGCAGTTCACAGGTCAACCGTCGTAAATCTACACGACCGCTCCGCACCGTATACTGAAAAATGGCTGACTGATCACGGTGAAAACAATAGCCCTTGGTTGGGCTAAGCATCAGAATTGGTTCGTGACCTTTGGGGAACATGATTTGGTCTTCGCTATGGGGCTCAATCACAGCATAGGCGGTGCCTTCGTCAACATCGCCTTCGCGCACGAGCAATGCCTGCGCGCTGTCTGCAACCAGAATGTAGTCAAACACCGCTTTATCAAGGCGTGATGGAAGGGGCGCATGAAATTTGGTGCGACCGTTAAATGTATCGCTGACTTTTAGGTGCGCGCCAGCTGTTCCAATATTTGGAATATGGATGACACGGTAACCGTAACCAAAATGAACACAACTAGCATGGTTCCTTTTGCCTCTGAGCAAAAAGTGCCCGGCTTTCTTGACCAGTTCGAGTGCCTCTCCGCGTTGATCAGGACCGATACAATGGCCTCCGAAAATTGTGAAAAGAGGAATAGACCTGTCAGGGTAGTCGATGCGTTTGTGTATGCCCTTGGCCAAGCGTAGGGTGTGGTTGGTTATCTTTACATAATCATTGTTAAAGTCCACTTCCTTGACCATATAGCTACCGTGGACCGTTTCGATGAGAAACAGAAAATGAGTGGGCGTTTTTCGTTCTACGCCGATCAAACGGCCAGTTAGCTGTAGCCACTTGTTATGACCCTTGGGATCAATAAGAACCCCTTCGGGATAGAGAGCAACATGCAAGGCTGCGCTCCAATGGGTCGGAAAACGTCCATTTGAGGAGTTCTCAGTCGGGATTTTGTCTGTGGATTTTGGCGCGACTTTTTTGGGTGCAAATGGTTTTCGCAATGCTGCGATGCACAACTCGTCTAAAGGATAGCGAACCGGTTTTCTGGTGTGTAGACGCCTGTTTGTCCAAAGAGATGTACGGGCCATAGCCGGCTCATTATCACTAGGCAAAGAGGGCCGTCCTAGCAGCAGAGCAGTGCGGAACATATGGTGAAACGCAATGGTCGCGGGATGGTCTGAACCAATGAACCACAGCTCGGACGCATCGAGGTTTGGCAGACTGAGTAACAATTTTTCGACGTGGCTTTCCGTCATCTCGCTTTGCGAGATTTGTCCTAGATAGTTTGTGACATTTTCTATGGTTAGATCAGTTTGCCATTCACCAGATTGCGCACTGGTGCGCCAGAGAAATTCTTGCCCACTGCGTTTGGCGACATCCGCCTGCCAAAACAGCCCGGCAAGGCCGATCAGACGATTGTGCCCCAACATCCAAGCGCCCACATCAACCAAAACACATCGGGCCAACCCGCTTTTACGCATCTCAAAGGATTTACGCCGAAAAAGGCTTTCACGCTCGGCAAAACGGCGCAGGAATTCAGCTCGCTCCAGGTTGTACATAGCCCATTCTGAAAGCATCAGATCTTGGAGATCACCGGCGTTTTGAATCCCGTCATAGCCCAGACCCCTCCCCCAACCTGTGGGCTGTGGCCGCGAAGCGAGATCGCCAAAGGCATCAAAATCCTTCAAAATCCCATTGAGTACATCCTGCAATGAAGGAGACATCTGGGAGAAAAGTTCAGAGAACTGATCAAGAACTGGAACAGGTGCCGTCCGCATCAGAGTAGAGCTTTCAAAGCTTGGGCTTGAACGGCACCAAGGTCGATATCATTGCATAACTGGGCGTTGCCTAAATCGGACAGGGTCAACGTTTGCCCCTGTTCAAGCAAAATTGTGTCCGTTGCGCCCGATTGCCTGCGAAGTTTTTCGGCCATGTCAGGCCAGATTGAGGGCGGGGAGTTTACCTCGAACTGAACAGGGCAATAGACCCGTTGGCCTAGATCGCGCAGATAGGTTGCACCGTCGACCCAGGGCAGATCCGGTTTCTTTTCCTGCCCAAATAAGACAAGCCGCCCAGTCAAAACCGCCAGTTTGAGTTGCCCATATCGTGGCAAACGGTTCCAAACACCCGAGGTTTCTAGATCACCGATGATGACACCAACCGGCGGCTCCGTGCTGGTTGCGCAAGGTTTAAGAGACAGAACTGGCATCGGTGTTCTCTGCCGGTACGTTCAAAGCTGCCAACAAGCCCGATCGCAAAAGAGATAGATTTTCCGGCAAGTCATCTTGTGTGAAACCTGCGTCAATCCGGGCCAGCAAACCTTCGACCTGAATTTGCCAACCTTCATCCTCGCCATCCAGCGCAAGTTTGGGGCGTGTATCCAATAGCTTTTGTCCTTCAGAGACAAGGTCGACGGCGTAAGCCGCAGGGCCATAGCTGGCTGCTTGAACACTGTCGCGCAATATTGGGTTTTCACCGGCTTGTAGTTCATCGGCCAACAGATCTTTGACCTGATCTTGCAGCGCTTGATCATTCACCATGTAGATCACGGGCCAAAGATCAGCCACTGTTGCGGTTTTGCGGCCTGCCAAAAGGGCAGCTGCTGCAATTAGCTTTTGCCCCCGGACGATACGTCGATCCGACAGAACCATCCCACGAACGGCCAACTTGCGGACAATATGGGCGTAGGGTTCGAGAATCTGTGACAGATCGGTTTCAAGCACACCCGCACTTAGGGTTGCGACATCGTCTGGGGAAAGCGTGTCAGAAGCGGACTGTTCTGATTGCCCAAATTGCCACCCTGTTTGCAAGAGGTTGGTAATTTGATCCGGCTCAACCGGATTCACAAAAGTCGTCAGCAGGAATCGATCGGCAAAAGCGCCAAGCATAGGATCATCGGGTAGCGCATTTGACGCTGCCACACAGGACCACAGCGGCACGTCCATTTTATGAGAACCGCGTTTAAACGTACGCTCGTTGAGGATGCCAAGAAGAGTGTTTAGTATTGCGGTCGACCCTAAAAAGACCTCGTCCAGAAAGGCGATGTTGGCCTCGGGCAGCATTTCATGAGTCACAGGGCGCATTTCGCCCTCTCGCAACGCCTTTAGATCCAGAGCGCCGAATAACTCAGACGGTTCTGTAAAGCGGCCAATCAAATACTCAAAATAGGTTCCAGAAAGATGCTGCGCAACGCTTTGCACCGCCGCGGATTTGCCAGTGCCAGGAGGACCGATTAAGAGCACATGCTCACGTGCAAGGACGCCGAGAATGACAAGTTCAAAGACCGTGCGGCGCTGCACAAGAGCGCCTGCACCCTGATCAATTATCCTCTTAACTTTTGCAACGAGATCAACCAAAACAAACTCTCCAACCAAACGTCCAGATGCCAGTTATCAGAAACAAGACCGCGGGTTAAGCACAGTTTCCTGAGCCGCCCCACTTGAGTGGTCCACATTGAAAGTTAGTGCATGATTGGCCTTTGGTCCATCGGAACGATGACCTTTGGCGCAGGTGGGCGGTAGCCCAGAGCACTATGTGGTCGTTTGGTGTTGTAATGGTTCCTCCATCTTTCAATGATGATTTGGGCTTCACGTAGCGAGTAGAAGATTTCACCGTTCAGCAACTCGTCGCGCATCCGCCCGTTGAAGCTCTCACAATATCCGTTCTCCCAGGGTGACCCGGGTTCGATGTAGGCAGTCCTTGCCCCAACCGCCTTGATCCAGTCTCTGACGGCCTCAGCAATGAACTCAGGGCCATTGTCCGACCTGATGTARGCAGGCACGCCTCGCAGGATGAATAGATCCGTCAGAGCGTCGATTACTTCAGCCGAATTCAACTTCCGCTTCCCCCGGATAGCCAGGCATTCCCGGCTGTGTTCATCCAAGATGTTGAGCGTCCTAAAGGCTCTGCCGTCGTCTGTTCTGTGGTGTACGAAGTCATACGACCAGACGTGATTGCGATACTCAGGACGTAAACGGACACACGATCCATYATTGAGCCAGAGCCGTCCTTTCTTAGGTTGTTTCATGGGCACTTTAAGCCCCTCACGTCGCCAAAGCCGTTCGACGCGTTTGTCGTTCACTTGCCAGCCTGCGTCTCTCAACAGGGCAGCGACTCGACGGTAGCCATATCGACCAAACTGGCGCGTCAGCTCGATCATATCCTCAACCAAGCGTTCTTCGTCAGCGCGTCCACGTGGTAATCGGCGTTGTGTAGATCGGTGCTGGCCCAGAACGCGACAAACCCGTCGTTCAGAAACCTTGAACTGACTACGCACATGGTCGATGCAGGCCCGCCTACGCGAGGGGCTCAGAAGTTTCCCGATGCGGCTTCCTTCAGGATCAACTTATCTAATGTCAGATCAGAAACCGCCCGACGTAGACGCTCGTTCTCTTTCTGTAGCCGCTTCAGTTCCTTGAGTTGTTCCGTGCCCATTCCGCCATACTTCTTCTTCCAACGGTAGTAGGTTTGTTCAGTCACGCTGATCTGTCTGATTGCGTCAATACGGGGCATGCCTTGCCCCATCAGAACTTCAACCTGCCGCAACTTCACGACAATCTCTTCGGGCTTCGGTCTCTTCGTCGCCATCTATGGTCCTCCGCTTTCCTAATCATAGGCGCGGACCAATTTTTTGGGGGAGGCTCATGTTGGCGTCTGGCCAGATCAAGGAACGCGCCTCAGTACTGCAGAGCAAGACGCAGAAGCCAGTCCGGTTTGAGATATCGGAAGGCACCCGTGCTTCCGTCGAAAAATGGATGGAAAACGAACTGATGGTCGGATCAGAGTATCTTTGGCCAGGTCGATTTCATGAGCGCCTTCACATTTCGACACGCCAGTATGCACGGATTGTTCGGGACTGGGTCACGTCGATCGGGCTGGAAGCCAGTGCGTATGGCACACATTCGATACGACGCACGAAAGTCACTCAGATCTACAAGAAAACAGGCAACCTTCGCGCCGTCCAGCTTTTGTTGGGGCACACAAAGATGGACAGCACGGTCAGGTATCTTGGTGTTGAACTTGAGGATGCCCTGGCCATTGCTGAAGCCATTGAAATATAACATTTCTGGGTCGCCTACACAGGCGGCCCACAGCCGACCTTGGCCAGATCATCTAAGACTGCGATGCAGCTTCTCCAGATCATGTGCTGGGGGGTTCGTTGCTGCACTGTGAATCGTCCAAGGTTTACGCCGCCGAATTTACTGCCGCGTACCACAGAGTTGGACCATAGCACTGCCCCAAACCTGATGAGCCAAACGCTCTCTTATTTTAAGCGACCTTTGGTCCCAAAGAGCTTTGGCGCCGGACGCGATTACAGGCCATCACAATCAGCCTTATTTCCCCCAAGGGCAGAGTGCCTCGACCTGTCGGCGACCAAGCCTATTCAATGTTTCTATGTTATCCAAATAAATCTTCTCTGGGTCCGAAACGTGCGCGAGAATTTTGGTCATCTGGTCTTGACGCAGAAGATGTATGGTTGGATAGGGCGAGCGATTGGTGAAATGGCTTAGATCGTCCGGAGCCACACCGTCAAATCTGTATTGAGGATGAAAGGATGCCAGTTGCACATCCTCTGTCAGCTCTGCTTGCTCCAAGAGTTGCTGAAACCAATCGAGTAAGTCGAGGTAATCATCGAACTCTTCTAAACCTTGGGTAAACATGAGCAGGCTGGTAGCGATGTCATTTTCGTTGGTCACGAGCAGGCGCTGTAGTTCCGTCACAAAAAACTGCTTAAGATGCGCATCGGTCGTGGCGTCACATATGGCATAGTGGACTTGGTCTCGGGCTATGACACTCGAGGAAAATGGGCATAGATTTAACCCCACCACGATGTGTTCAAGCCATCGACGTGTGTTTTTCACCACGTCTTGATGAGCTGTCGATAATGTCTTTGGTCCGCGCTTTTTGATAGAATGGATCCCTTCATGTTTGGCAGGCATTAAGCACGTTCTGCCCATGGTTCCTATTTGTTTGCGGAAGCGAAACCCATAGAATCGGTGCAGTCACTACGGTCTATTGTGTCATGCCATCCTGCGCCATAGCTGAGAACGGCCCTTATCGAACTTTGGTTGAGCGGTAAAACACCGTGATGCCAGTCACCAAAGCAGCCCTTGAACCTGTTTGTGCAGCCTTAACGGATAATCGAGGGTTGAGAATGCGGACAAAGCAGTCATTTTTAACTTTTATTCAACGTCTTGGCGCACCAAAGGAAAGGGTCGAATGGATCTATGTCATGTCAGGTGCTCATTTTCATCAGGCTCTGAAACGCGACGCGGCGGTCGTCTTCTATCGGGGACGGACGGTGAGTTTCGCGATTGACATAGACGTGGATAAAAAAGCCCTCGGCGGTGGCCGTGTTCTCGTCATTTCGGAACAACGCGACTTCGTATTTGATCGAGCTTGAGCCCAGCCGGGCCACCCGAAGACCGGCTGTTACCCTGTCGGGAAACCCCATTTCGGCATGGTATTTGCAGCCGCTTTCAACCACCAATCCATAGGTTTCGGACTTGCGCGGGTCCAACAGACCTCGTTCGATCAGCCACCCATTTACCGCGGTGTCGAAGAGAGAATAATGGACCACATTGTTCATATGGCCATAGGCGTCATTGTCCATCCAGCGGGTTTGCAGCGGATAGAAGTCCAGATAGTCCGCGCGTGTTGTGATCGGTGCCTTACCTCCCATCACCAGGCCGCCTCGTAGATGTTGAACGCATCCCTTTCGGTGACCTCACGGGGGTTGTTGACCAGGAGACGCTGTTGAACCATTGAATCCGATGCCATTTTGGCGATGGCATCTTTGGGGATATCCACGTCTCGCAGGCGGGTTTTCATGCCCAGATGTTTGGACAAATCAGCCAATGCGTCGATAAAGGCGGCACAGCGCGCTTGGCTGCCTTCGACCTTTGCTATCTGTGGAAAGGCGTCTGCGGCAATTTCTGCATAGAGCATATGGGCGTCGGGCGCGTTAAAGCGCAGCACATGCGGTAGAATCAGCGCGTTCGACAAACCGTGCGGGATGTGGAAGGTGCCGCCGATGGGATAGGCCAGCGCGTGTACCGCAGCCACGGGCGAATTGGCAAAGGCCTGCCCTGCCAGCATGGACCCCAGCAACATCGCTCCACGCGCGTCTTTGTCCTGGCCATTGAATACGGCAGTTTCGATGTTGGCGCCTAGGAGGCGCAACGCTTCGCGCGCCAGCATTTTTGAGAGAGGATTGTTGTTGGCTGATTTTGAGGCATAGGCTTCGATCGCATGCACCATTGCGTCGACACCGGTGGCCGCGGTGATATGAGCCGGCAGACCCACAGTCAGGTCTGCATCCAAAATGGCGATGTCCGGTAGGATTACAGGGGAAGAGACCCCCCGCTTTTCCTCGGCACCCACCGTGATGATCGAGACTGGCGTAACCTCGGATCCTGTTCCGGCGGTGGTCGGAACCAGAACCAAAGGCAGACGTGGGCCCTTGGCCTGCGCGACCCCCCAGGCCTCGTCCAAGTCCTCATTCGATCCCAGCAACAGTGCCACCAGCTTAGCCACATCCAGCGATGAGCCGCCACCAAAGCCGAGGACACCGGTTGCCCCGACCGAGCGTCCGGCCTCCACCGCCTGCATCAGCGTTTCACGAGATGGATCGGCCTCCACTTTGTCAAAAACCGTAACGCGGTGTCCGGCGGCTTCAAGTGAAGCCATGGCAGGATCTGCAAGTCCCAACTGGCGAAGACCGGGATCTGTTACCAGCAAGACCGATTTGCCCAACGTTTGCCCAGCCACTTCGGCAAGGCGAGATGAAGCGCCAGTTTCGAAGACCAGAGATTTGGTGGTATTGAAAATGAACGGTGTCATTTCGGTATCCTTGAGTGTTGTGTCGCGGTTCTGCCTTGTCGATATCACACAGTTTGAACCGTGTGATTTTGCCCGATCCCCAACGCGAAGTTTTAGGTTCTGTTATCTACTGTGAGATGTTTTTAGGGGCAAAGCCCCTCTCCTCAACAGGCACGTATTGCTTCATGACTGATTTACGTGCCGTCACCTGCATTTTGGCGCCCCAAAACCACACCCTGCATCTCTTTTCCAGCGACCTGCTTCAAACTCCCTTCTTGACAGACCTAACAATGCCTGACTAAGTCGCGAGCATTCTGGTCCGGCTGGGAGACCACCCGGATAATAGGGAACACGGTGAGGTGTAGCCAACAGGCGCCAAATCCGTGACTGCCCCCGCAACTGTGAGCGGAGAGCACTGCTGCATTTAGCCACTGCCCCTCGGGGTGGGAAGGCGCGGCAAGGCCTCGACCCGCGAGTCAGGAGACCTGCCAGAATGATCACCCTGTCCGGGTGCGGGATGCGCCAAGGACAACGGATTTCCGTAGTGGTGGCAATTTTCACCGTCTGCGGGAGCAGTGCCTCTCATAGACCTTCATTTTGACTTGCTGTCCGCTTTGGGCAGCTGCTTGGCCTGTGCTTTGTCATCAAGCCGGGAGGAATAGAACTATGCGCAAGGCACGCCTGTCCTTGGCTGCGGCTCTGGCCGCGACCCCCGCTATTGCATTGGCCCAAGACTCTGAGGTCATCGACCTGGGCGAGATCATCATTTCTGGTGGCTTCACGCCCATTGAGTCCCAAAGATATGGCCGCTCGGCCTCGGTTCTCACCAGTGAAGAGATCGAAGAACGTGGCATCACCTCCGTCCAGGACGCCCTGCGGGCGGTGCCCGGCTTGATGGTCAACGGGTCCGGTGACAGCTACACTCAGGTGCGCATTCGCGGCGCCGAAGCCAACCACACCCTGATCCTGATTGATGGTGTTGAAGCCTCCGCCGGGGACAGCGAATACATCCTATCCGGTCTGGACACCGCCAATATCGAACGCATCGAGGTCCTGCGGGGTCCACAATCGGTGTTTTATGGCTCCAATGCTTCGGCTGGGGTGATCAATATCATCACCAAGACCGGCGGTATCGGCACCGAATACGGTGGCAGCGCCGAAATTGGATCTGACGGCTACCGCGCCTCTGCACGGGCCTCGACACGCTCCGAGCGTGGCGGCATCTCCTTCAGTCTCGCCCATGACGAGGACGATGGCTACGACAGCTCCGGCTCTGGCGGCGAAGAAGATGGCATTCGCCGCACGACGCTGCAGCTGAAGGGGGATTATCTGGTCACACAACGATTGAAGCTCGGCTTTAACCTCCGCACCTCAGATGAGCACTACGACTACGATCGCACCGATCGCTTTGCAACCGATGCGGCTGGGTATGTGGTGGACGATCCAACCCAGTTCAGCGAGCGGGACGAACGCCTGGCACAGATCTATGCTGAGTTCGCCTCCTTGGGCGGGCGTTTAAAACATCGTCTGTCGTTTGCTGCATCAATTTAACATAACCATCCTTATCCGCTCTACAGATCGGGAATGGCGCGCGCTACCTTGAAGTGCGACTCTGGTTAGAAAACAGTAGTTTATCTAACAAGAGGAATCGACATGGGCGCTGTCTATAGTCAACTGAGTATCACGGAATGCCACAGAATTGAACGCTGGAGACACGCAAAGGTCCCAGTGATGAAATGGCTCGCATTCTCCGGGTCCGTAAATCGACGATTTTCCGAGAACTGCCTGCCCACTCCTGTGCCCGGGTGGATCACCTGTGAGCATGCCATGATCCAGACGAGGCTCTCACTATTGCCGCAGAAACCATTGTGTTTGATAGGTCTCGAAGGCGTCAGAGAAACCCTCCAGCGACCAGCTGAGATCAAAACGCCTGAAATGCGGGTCGATAAACGAAAACTCCAGACCACTTCCGTTCAGCATAGCCTGCAGGGCTTCATCGGACTGAGAAGCATCAAGCTCGCAGTCCGCCAGAAGCAGGCATCCCACTCCCGACATGTGCCAGATGATTTCCTGGTCCTGTTTAACAACGAAACCGTCAGGTAAAAAGACCGTGCCCAGTTCCGGACCGAACATAACGTCATGCTGTCCGGCTGGCGCATTTTCCCGGGGAGTGATGAAGGTGAACAGGGCCCCGAAATCCGGGTGCCCGGCATAGACATCCACCCAGCGGATGTAGCAACGCTGTTTCAGCGCCCCATGCTCCTCACGTTCGTCGCAGATCGACTTCCAGATCCCGTGAGAAGTATGGTGGGTCACGCGCCAGTTGCCCGCAGTATCACGCCCTTGCAAATCCTGTGCAACAGCCCCCCCCCCCAGATGAAGGCCCAGCCCAGTCAACAGCGCGCTTGCCAGCCGCATCAGCTCAGCCCGGCCAGCCGTCGCGCCTCACGCAGCGCCGCGCTCCAATCATGCCCATGCACAGACAGGATCTCTCCCCCCTGCGAGACAAAGAAGATCGGCGGGTAAACCAGTTCCAGCTGCGGCGCAGCCAAGCGCAGGATCGGATCGCGATCGCCGTAGACGCCTACATTGGGCACGTCGCGGGTACGGGTAATCACGTTTTCCTCGACGTTGAAACCTTGTTGTTTTCCTAAGGTCTGCACATCCGCCAGATTTTTGCGTTTGAACGCCATGCATGGCGGGCAATCTTCGGCGCCATAGAAATGGAACGTTATCGGATCCGCGGCGAGCGCGGACCCCGCAAACAGTGCCGTGGCGACGGCGGCGGCAATGAACTCTCTGCGTTTCATGGTCTTTTCCTTTCAGAAATTCCGGAGCGGGTCTGCGCCCGCTCCGAAAGATGTGCTGAATCTTTAAGCGGTTTCGTGAACTTACGCGGTATAGTGATATTCGTCAGGCACCCAGGCATAGGCCTCACCGCTGCGCGCTACATGGCCAAAGGACGGGAACGGGCAGTGGGGCGAGGCTACCAGCAGTTTGTCATGCGCCGCCATGTCCAACAGCTTGGCGCGGGTTTTCTTGCCGGTTTCGCCGTCCACGTCGAACACCAGGCCAGCTTCGGGGTGTTGGAACTGCACCGCTGCCACGCCACAGGCGTCGCCCCAGATAAGCAGTTCTTCACCACCAAAGCCGAAGTGATAGCCGGTCTGACCTGGAGTGTGGCCCGGCAGTTCCATCGCCGTCACGCCTGTGATAAGTTCGGGCGCGCCGGAGAAGATGTTGAGCCGCCCGTCATAAGCCGCCTGCACATCCAGCGCCGCCTGATACCAAGGCTTTGCGAAATCAGGGGCAGAGGTCAGGTTGGTTTCAGAGGCCCAGAATTCGATTTCCTTTTGTGCTACATGCACCTGAGCATTGGCGAAGGTTGCTCTGCCATCTGCAGTGATCAGCGCGCCGATGTGATCGGGGTGCATGTGGGTGATCAGGATATCGTCAATCTGATCAGCGGTGTGACCAGCGGCCGCAAGCATCTCCAGAAATTTGCCAGCAGTTGGGCCGAATAGGTCTGCTGAGCCGCTGTCGACAAGGATCAGGCGGTCGCCAGTATTCACCAGATAGGATGTGATGCCAATCCTGATATTGCCGTTGTCGGGCAGGAAGCTGTCGGAGATAGCCTGCTTTACACCGGTCTCGTCAATGCCGGTCCACAGGTTGTGGGCGATATCTAGGTAACCATCCAGCAACGCAGTGACTTCGGCATTGCCAACCTTGCGACGATAAAAGCCGGGGGCCTGTGTGCCCGCCAGCGGCGCCGTGGCGCCCACCCTGGTTGGCATCAGCGGGGTGGCGATCGCAGCAGAAGCGGCGACGGCAGCCCCAGTTAAAGCCTGACGGCGGGAAATAAGAGTCATGAGGTCTCTCCATGGTTTGGGTTGAGTGTATTGTGGGTCGTCTCTTTAGGTTATTCGGAAAGTAGTGCAGCCACGGCAGGGGCCAGCGCCCGCCCCAGTTTTTTGTGCGCGGCGACGGTAAGATGCACCCCGTCCGCCCCGTCGGCCCGGATCACGGATCCAGCATCAAAAACAGGAATACCGGTTTGTTGGGATTGGCGTGCATAGGCTTCTGCCAAGGCTTCTGATCCAGATTGCGCATCACCAAAGATATAGGCGAGCTGCCCCTGTTCAGGGCTGGTCAACGGCGGCGGGGCAACCATTAGAACCCGATCAACACCCCCGGTTTGCAGGATGCGTGCCAGAGAAAAGGCCGACCGCGCGATGGTCTCCTCATCCCGCTCCTGCCCAGCCTGCAGGTCATTGGTGCCCAGCATCACCACTGCCAGATTCAGTGGCAGGTGCTGGGCCACCAAATCTGGCAAAGGCGTGGCCACGGCATGGCCAATATTGTCCAACGGGCGCTCTGCCTTCAGATCTGTACGCCGCCCGATGCGGCCCTCCTCCACCACCACAACATCAGGAAGAGCCGCACCGAGCACCCGCCCCCAGCGCACGGTTTCTCCGTGTCTGGGACCAGATGCATTGGATCCCCAGGTATTACTATCCCCCAGCACCAGCACCCGCGTCTCTGCCCACCCGGACAAAGGCGCAACGCACAGCACCAAAACACACAGACAAACAGCGCGGATCATCGGATAGATCACAGAGGGGGTTCCTTTTGTTTTCATCATGATGATCAATTTAACCTCTGCCCCTCCCGCACTGAACAGGGCACTTTTTTGTAACCATGGGTTTCTTGGTCACGTTCGGGTGAGATCGGCGTTACAAGGGGCCTTCTCTTTGGACCCGTAGCCTTGAAATTGACCACGATCGTGTCACAAACGACCCCTCATCGGCATCTTTCAGAAAGCACCGTTTCAATGACTAGCACTGATCAAATTCGTCACCTGCTCAACGCCTATAGCTTTGCGTTGGATAATGGTGATCTGGACGGTTTCGCGGATCTGTTCGCACGGGGTGAATGGGTATTTGAGGGAGGCGTGCCACTCTCTGGGCGACACGAAGTCCGCGACAAACTGTTGTCCCGCGTCGTGTTGTTTTCTGACGGTTCGCCCCGCACCCGTCACCTGTCTACAAATGAGGACCTTCAGATAGATGAAGATATCGGAACCGCTCAATGTCGACGTTATGTCACGGTCATTCAGCAGACAGAAACTCTGCCATTGCAGATGATTTACTCCGGTGAGTACCTCGAGGAATTCGCCCGCGATGACAATGGAACTTGGTACTATGTACGCCTGTCGATCAGCCGCCCATTCTATGGCGATCTCCACCAGCACATCCGATCATCGCAAGCCTGAGCATTTACTCAGTTGCCGTTTCCACCAACCAATCAACGAACTGGCGGACCGCTCGTTTGCGCATCGCGGTAGGAGAGCACAGAACGCGGTAGTGATAACCAGGGAGTTGTGGGCCTTCGAGTTCGACAAACCCACCATCAAATTCAGCAGATCGCACAATAGTGCGACTGAGAAGGGCTGCGCCGTGGCCACGTTTTAGAGCGTCAAACGCCAGATTATAGGCGTCAAAACTCATTCTACGGAAACTGTCGCAATCTTCCATCCCGGCGGCCGCAAACCAGGCCTTCCAAGACGGCGCAATGAGAGATGAATTTTCCCATCTCACATCTATCAGACGTTTGCGGGTCAGAAATTCGATCCGCGCGGCCCGGTTGGGTGTCAGCAAATCGCGGCTGGCGGCAGCGACATAATATTCCTGATAAAGCGGGGTTTCGTCGTTGTCTTGTGCAGGCATCGCGCCATATCGCACTGCGACATCAATCTCACTACCGCTCATGTCCACAGCACTTTCGCTGGCGAAAATGTTGAGTGTTAGTTGCGGGAAGGCATCGTAAAACTCTCCCAATCTGGGTTGCAGCCAATAGCGCGCGAATTCCCGGGTGGTCGAAATCGTCACCGTGTTGGTGTCGATATTGCCATAGGTTTCGGCGAATGCCGCCGCCAGGCTGTCCATGCCGCGGGTGATATCCGGCAGCATCCGTGCACCCTGGTTGGTCAGCGATACGTTGCGCCCGGCGCGTTCAAACAACTTGATGTCCAGCAGGTTTTCCAGATGCCGGATCTGATGGCTGATCGCGGTGGGGGTGACTGACAGTTCTTCCGCCGCCTCAGAGATACTCTCCAGACGGGCCGCCGCCTCAAAGGCGCGGATGGCGTTCAGGGGGGGCAGTCGGCGTTTCATCTTGTCCTTTCATGACACGAACCGCGCGATCCGGCAAAGTCGAAATATTTGCATGAAAGGCTTTGGGGTCTTGATCCTAGGGCGCCCCGGGCCGTGCGTCGGCCCGGGGCAGTGGTATCAGTGGATGTCGGAATAGGTGATGGTCACGCTGTCCACATTCACCAGCTCCAGGAAATCCTTGTTCACCGGGTCAGCGACGAATTTTTCGAGCGCGACGCGACCTGCCTCTTCGCTTTCCCAATAGACGACTTCGATCCAGACGCCATCGGCCTGCAGCGCCACATAGCGATCGACAAAACCATCGTAGTTGGCGGTCAGGTTGGCATTCACCGTGCCCCCGGCGGCGGCTTCGGACATAGCATCAACGCTAACGCCGTCTTTCGCCTTAAAGGTCACGTATTCGATGGTTCCGGCTTTGCTCAGATCTGCGGCCATAGCTGCTGTCATTGTTCCGATGGCCAGGGTGGTCGCAAGTGCTGCGGTCTTCAGGCCTTTTGCAAGTTTCATCATGGATAACTCCTCCTGTTGCATGATGGGGGTGAGTGGTGGTAGATTGTGTGGGTCAGAGGCCGCGCACCTTGTCGGCGATCGCGCGGCCAAGTTTGGCGTGTTGGTCCTGGCTCATATGAAGGCCATCGACGCCCGCCGCATTGCCGGTGAGAGCCCCGGCGTCAAAGCTATCGAAGCCAGCAACGCCGGCGGCGGATTTCAGAGCGGCGCCGAGCGCTTCGGACTTGGCTTTGCCGCCTTCGAACATGGCCGCGAAATCCGGATGGGGCATGTCGTTGACTGGTGCGGGCGACACGACCAGCACCTGCGGCGCGTCATAGTGATAGGCGACCCCGCCGCCACAGCCCTGCGCCACCTGCGCCACTTCGATGATGGCGGCGGCGATATCTTCGGCGGACCGGTTGGTGTCGGCCTTAAGGTCATTGGTCCCTAGCGCGATGATCAGCAGATCTAACGGCATTTCCCGCGCAATCGCGGCGGGCAGAGTTTTCGCGCCGTTAAACATGTCGGCCTTGATGGCGTTCCAGTCCATGGCGTCGTCCAGATTGGTTGCGCGCACGGTCAGGCCGTCGACGGCTACGTCGTAATCGTCGCCCAGCTCTGCGGCCATGACACCCGCCCAGCGGTCTTCGTCGGCGTAGCGGGTCGACGGGAAGGCTTCTTCCACACCAACCCAGCCCCAGGTGTTGCTGTCGCCGTAGACAAGTATTTTTTTCTTGGCCATGACAGGCTCCTTCATTCGTTTCTCAGATGTTCATTGATCAGGTTTTGATGATGTGGCCATCCTCGGGATGCCAACTGGCGGTGATGCCAGCGCCAACTTCGATGTCCAGAGCCTGCATGTCGCGTTGTTGGAGTTGCACTGTGATTTGCGTACCAGAAGCTGTTTCCAGCCGCAGATTGACCAGTGCCCCCACAAATTCCTCGCCCATGACGCGGGCTGAAACTTCATTTTCAGCCCAGCCAGCCGCTGCAGTGACCGAGATCTGGTCTGCCCGTACGATCAGGCTAACCTTTTCACCTTCGTCCAGTTCAACCAGTTCCGAAGCCGCGCAATCGAAGGTGCCATCCGCTCCTTCCAGTACCAGCTCGCCCGATTTGCGACGTCGTGCCTTGCAGTCGAAAATCGACGACCCGCCCAAGAACCGCGCCACAAATGGTGTGGCCGGGCGCAGATAGATGTCTTCGGGGCTGCCGGCCTGTTCGATCCGGCCCTGGTTCATAATCACCACGGTGTCAGCCATTGAAAACGCCTCGGAGTGGCTGTGGGTGACATAGACGAAAGTGATGCCCAACTCGCGCTGAAGACGTTTCAGCTCTCCCTGCATCTGTACCGACAGATGCGCGTCCAGCGCCGACAGCGGTTCGTCCAGCAACAAAACAGACGGCTCCGTCACAAGACAACGCGCCAGCGCTACACGCTGGCGTTGCCCGCCAGACAGCTGGTCGACGCCGCGATTTGCGTAGCCTTCAAGCCCCAGCTTGCTTAGCCAGTCGAGCGCGCGGGTGCGCCGTTCGGCGCTGGCCACGCCATTCATCCGCAGGCCGAATTCGACGTTTTCGCGCACGGTGAGGAAAGGAAACAGCGCCAGCGACTGCCAGACCATGGGCATGTCGCGTTCCCAGATCGCCAGATCATTGATCCGCTGCCCTTCGCGCAGGATGTCGCCGCTGGTCACGTCCTCCAGCCCCGCCAGCATCCGCAGCAACGTGGATTTGCCACAGCCCGACGGCCCCATGATGGCGATGAATTTACCCTCTTCGATGTCCAGATCCAGCCGGTCGACCGCAACAGAGTCACCATAGGTCTTGTGGATGTTTTTAAGCGAGATATGCGCGTGCGACATGTGGTGGTCCCCTGGATTGGGCGCGACGGGACGCGCGGCTGTGATGTCTGTCAGAGTGTTCATGTTGGTTCTCCCGGTTCAGGCGCGCGCCAGACGGCGCAACACCAGAAACTGTGCGCCAAGGATGAGAGTGATCGAGGTGATGAAGGTGATGGAACCGATGGCGTTGATGCGCGGACTTACCGCCGATTGCAGAAAGCTGAGAATCCGGACCGAGCTTGTCTCCTCCAACCCGCCGACGAACCAGGTGACGGCGTATTCGTCGAAGCTGACGGCCATGCACAACAGGAAGGCGGCGAGGATCGAGGTCTTGGTGGACGGGATGATCACCTCGCGAAAGGCGCGCCAATTGCTGGCGCCCAGGTTTTGTGCAGCAAATTCCAGATCGCCGTCGATCTGGGAAAACCGCAACCGGATGATCGCCATGGCAAAGGGCGAGGTCAGGACGATATGGCTGACCACGATCGCCGGCAACGTGCCAGACAGGCCGATGCGCGACAGATAGGCTAGCATCGCAAGGCCAATGACAACCAGCGGGATCAACGGCGGCATTAGGGCAAAGACCAACACCAACTTCTTGCCGAAGAAGTCAAACCGATAATCCGCATAGGCCGCGGCGAACCCCATGGCGGTGGCGATCGGCGCCACGATCAGCGCGATCTTCACTGTGTTGGCAAAGGCGTCGATCACCAACGCATCAGCCAGGATCAACCGGTACCATTCCAGCGTGACGTCGCCCAGTGGGATGGTCGGAAAGCGGTCCGAGTTCAGCGAGAACACGAAATTTGTTAGGATCGGCGCATAGAGAAAGGTCAGCGCAAGACCCAGAAAAATCACGGTCAGGCGGCGGGTAAGCAGGGAAACACGCATGGCTCAGGCCCTCCGGTATGCATAAGAGATGGCGCCAAGCGCCGAGACCAGCAGCGTCGCGATCATCACCAGTGAGACCACGGCGGCGCGGGGCCATTGCTGGCCGGATTTCACGGTGTCAGCGATCAGGATGGACAGGGTCGTGAACTTGCCTCCACCAAGATAGGTTGCGGTGACAAAATCGCCAAAGCTGAAGATGAAGGCGAACAGCGCGCCCAGCACGATGCCTGGACGCACCGCCGGCAGCACCGTGGCAAAAAGCACCCGGCGCGGGCCACAGCCCAGGTTATAGGCGGCGTCGATCAGCGTTTTATCTAGCGACAACATGGAAATCGACTGGATCACGATCACCAGCGGCAGGGTCAGCGTCACCAGCCCGACCATCAGCGCTAGCGGTGTGTTCAACAGGCTGCCGCTGTCGATGCCGACGGCGGCCAGCGTCTTCATGATGATGCCGTTTTCAGTTAGATAGATCTGCCAGGAATAGATCCGCACCAGATACGAGGTGAAAAACGGCACCACGAACAGTCCCAGAACTACCATCCGCGCCTTGAGCCCAAGGAAGAAGCTGATCGCCAGCGCACAAGGCAGCGCAACTAGGCTCGCCAGAATTGCGGCGCTGATTGCAATCAGGGTGGTGCGCAAATATGCCGCCCAGAAGTAATTGGCACTCAACATCTTTTGCCAATTTTCCAGCTGAAAATCCGGCGTCAGCAGAAAATTCCGGACATCCCAAAAGCTAAGCCAGATTAGCAGGATCATCGGACCCAAAAAGAAACCGGCCAGCCAGAGTGGCAAAGGCAGGCTCCAAAGCCCGCTATACGCCAAGCGCGAAAGGCGCCGTGTGGAAATCGAAGTGGTCATGGTTTATTCCGTTTTACCCAGTGTTCCGGGCTGTTTGGCATCTGCGTTGGAAAAGCTTCCCACCACCCGGGGAGAAAGGGTGGCGGGGAGTCGAGCAGTCCTAAGCCCGCTGGCTCAGGCGCTCTTGTAGGCTGACCAAAAGTCATTCCAGTCTTCGAGTTCCTGTTGAACAGGCAGTTCGCGGATATGGATACGCTCTTTACGGATAAGGTCGATCGCATTTCCTTCGCCCTTGAACATGCCGAGATGACGTGCATCTTCTGGACGCTCCGAAATCATCTGTTCCCAAGCTGGCTTGGATGGCACGATGGCGGGGAACACATTCAGATTGGCCAAATTGAATTGACCCTTAGGACTGGAAACGTGCTGAATGAACTTTTTAGCGAGATCTGCCCGCTGAGATCCGCGCCCAATCGAAAAACTTTCGGTGAACTGAATACCACCCTGCTCAGGAATCGTTGTCGTGACGTTCGCACCATCTCGGCGCAGAACCCCAGTGATCCACTCGCCAATTCCCGGCATTACGGTCACTTCACCTGATTTCAGCGAGGAAAGAACGCCACCATAATCATAAAAGCCCCGCACCTGAGGCTTCAGGCTCAGTGTGCCGTTCATCAGCTGGCCCCAGGCCGCTTCAGAAATGTTGAAGGGTTGGCTATTCCCTTCCTTTAGGCTCAGAACGCCAAGATTGGGGAGATGCCAGTCAAAGTGGCCGACCTTGTCTTTGTGCTTTTCGTCCCACAGCATGTCATAGGACATAGCTTCTTTCACCGAAACCGCGTCGAGATTGTGTGAAATTCCTAGGAAGCCGAAACGGCTGATCACTGCATACAGCTGGTCGCCACTCCAATGGCCTGGAAATCGGTGAAACTCTGGAAAGAAGTCATCAAAGGCGTAGTCGTTTGGATCCAGCTCTTCGACAAATTTGGCGAAAACCAACTGCTGTACATATTCAGCATCCGCGTGGATCAGGTCATAAGTGCCCGGCGGGGATTGCGCCAAAAGGGCCAACATCTGTTCGCCACCCACATAATATTTCGGAGTGATCTTGACGTTATGCAGCTCTTCGAACTCGGCAACAGCATCGGGTTCTGCCTGACCATACCAGGCCAGCATGGTCATCTCAGTCGCCGTTTGTGCTCGGACGATCGACGGCATGGCAAGCGTTCCCGCAGCGATGGCGCCGGACTTCAGCAAGGCGCGTCTTGTGAGTGTAGTATTGGCCATTTTCGGTTCCTCCCTTGATGGATGAAGAGAGTATTCGGGCAAGCTGCCGCCCCAACAATCGAGCAGAATTCAGCAAGCCCCAAGTTTTTCTCAGCCTTTCAGAAGTGTGATTTTCTACCAGGAGCTGCATTGATCTCGGATGGCTTTCCAATAAGGAGTGAGCTGCACTCTAGTGTTGGCCTTGCGGGATGAATTTCATCCCATAGGGGCTATCACGAAACAGATCCGCCTCTTTCAGCAACCAGTCTTGAAAGACGCGCACCTTGGCCGATTGAGCTCGTTCCATCGGGCAGACCAGATAATAGCTTCGATCTTTCAGCACCCGGGGAATCGGGGCAGCGATGCGACCGCGCTCAATCTCGCGCGAAGCGGCGATGATACTGACCAAAGCCGCTGCGCGATTGTCCATCGCCGCCTCGATACACATGATCTCATCACTGAAACTGGCGATCGGACGGATCCCTGACCCGTCGATCCCGACCGAGGCGAACCAGGCCCGCCAATTCGGGTCGCCATCCCGAAACCCCAGCCATTCATATTCCACCAGATCGCTCGCCAGCAGGTCTTCGGCTGTGCGGATCTTTTTCTCCAGACGGCGCGAACAAATCGGGGTGACATAGTCGTCCAGCACCCATGCCGCATGTTCCGTAGGGTCCGGGCTATCGGTATAGCGGATCGACACATCCACGCTGAACCGCGCGAAATCCAACACCGTGTCTGATGCAATCACCTTGACCTCCAACTGAGGATAAAGCTGGCTGAACTTCGGTAAACGCGGGCTTAGCCAGCTCCAGGCAAAAGAGCGTGTGGTGGTGAGCACCAGTTCGCCCTCGACCTCGTCGGTGCTCAGCTGCGCAATGCCAAGGTTCAGGTTGCGAAAGGCATCGCTCACAAATGGGCGCAGTATTGCGCCCTCGGTCGTAAGCTTCAGCGATCGGGTCAAGCGGTGGAACAGCTGCGTGTCCAACTGCGTCTCCAGCGTTTTCAGTCGGTGGCTAATCGCGGTTGGGGTCAGCAACAGCTCTTCGGCCGCCAGTTTGATGCTCATATGGCGGGAGACGGCCTCGAACGCCTGCAGGCTGGTCAGGGGCGGCAATCGTTTCACGGGGTCGGTCCTCCGGTACAAAAAGCGTCGACCCCTCCGCTATCGGAGGGGTCCTTTGCTCCCGATCCTGTGATCAGCTTCGCCTTGCGCGCAAGACGTCCAACCCGGCCGCCACAATCAGAACAAGACCCGTTGTCATCAAACTCAACTCTGTTGGTACATTCATCAGAATCAGACCGTTGGCCAGCATGCCCAGCAACCAGACCCCCAGCACAACCCGCAACACTGATCCCTTGCCACCCGCAAACGGGATGCCGCCCAGCAGCACGGCGGTGAGAACACTCAGTTCCACCCCGATGCCCAGCGTGCCGGCGGGGGCAGAGTTGATGCGCGAAATGCTCATCAGCGCGGCGACGGCGACGAAGAACCCGGTCGCGGCATAAAGTCCGATGCCGATGGCCTTGACTCGAAGGCCCACCAGAAACGCGGCGCGCTGGTTGACACCCAGGGCGACGATCTGCGGCCCGATGGGCAGCAGCGCCATGACGCCAACCCCAAGGGCGATCACCGTCAGCATGATCCAGGTCAGGATCGGCAGGCCCAGCACCCGTTCATAGCCGATCACCAGAAACTCTTCGGGGAAGCCAAAGATAGGGTTGGGCGCAAGCCACTGCGCCAGACCCCGGATCAGGGTCAGCGTGCCAAGCGTCACGATGATCGGCGACATGCCCACCGCCGACACCAGCATTCCGTTGATCAGGCCCACGACTGTGCCAACCGCCAGTGTCAGCAGCACCGCGCCGGTGATCCCCAACGGTTCAAAACTCAGCCCCGCGACCACACCACACAGCGCAAGCGTGGATCCCACCGACAGGTCGATTTTGCCCGCCATCAGCAGCAGAGCAAAGGGGATCGAGATCGTCATCAGCGCAGATACCTGCACCGAAATCGCGATCCAGTTGTTGGCGGTCATAAAGACCGGCGCCTTAATGTAAAAGAACAGCGCCAGCAGTGCGATCGCCACGGGCAACGCAGCCGCCACGGCTAGTTCGAACCAATCGCGGTCCTGCTTGTCCCCCTTCGCGCGCCCACCCAGCGCGTCGCGTGTCAGTCCGGTATCCGTCATTGCACCATTTCCATCTGCGGGGCGTCGTCCGTGACCCCCTCTTGCGTTCCGTGTTCGGCCTTGTGGGCCAGTTCGATCAGCAGCTCTTCGTCATGGGGGTTGTCGATCAGGGCGACCTGCTGGCCTCGCCCCAACACCATCACCTTGTCGGCCAGATGGCAGATCTCGGTCGCGTCCGAGCTGGCGACGATGATCGTCGCGCCCTTGCGTTTGACGTCGGCCAACGCCTCGTAGAGTTCGTGCCGCGCGCCAATATCGACGCCCTGCGTGGGTTCATCGAGCAGCAGCAACTTTAACCCTGCCCCTTCAACCAGCCAGCGGCCCACCATAATCTTTTGCGCATTGCCGCCGCTGAACCGCTGCCCCTGCAGGCGCGGGTTCGGCGGCTGGATGTTGAGCCGCCGCGCCGCGCGTTCGAACTCAATCCCTTCGCGGCTGAAACTGCGCAGCATCCGGGGCATCGGAGAGCGGCCCAGATGCGGCACCAACAGGTTCTCCACCGCGGCAAAACTGGCAAACAGACTTTGTTCCTTGCGGTCGCTGGCGACCAGCGCGATCCCCTGATCCAGCGCTGCGCGGGGAGAGGCGAATTTACGCGCTTCGCCCTCGTACACCATCGCACCACCGCTTTGCGGTGCGGCGCCCGACAGGCATTCCAGCAGCTCAGTCCGCCCTGCCCCCATCAGGCCATAGATGCCCAGCACCTCACCGGGATGCAGCGCCACGTTGATGGGGCCGACAAAGGATGTCTCAAGCGCATCAAGCCGCAGCACCTCGGGTCCATCGGCTTGAAATGGGATCTTCTCCAGCCCTGTCACCAGCGCATCAGGAGAGATCGCGTCGGTCATATCGCCAATGCTCACCTCGCCCACGGGGCGGGTCCACAGGATGCGACCATCGCGCAGAATGGTGACGTCATCGGCGATCTTGGGGATCTCATCCAGGAAATGGGTGACATAGATCACACCGATCCCGTCATTGGCGACCGCCTGGCGGATCACCTCGTGCAGGGCTTTGGCCTCCTGGTCCGACAGCGAGGCCGTGGGTTCGTCCAGGATCAGAAATTTCGGCTTTAGCCGCAGGGCGCGGGCGATTTCCACCACCTTGCGCTCCCCGACCCCCAGCGATCCTAGATCGGTGCGCGGATCGATGTCATCGACCCCCAGTCGGTCCAACAGCGCGCGCGCCTGGTCGTTCTGGGCGCGGCGATCCACACGACCGCCGCACTGGATTTCGTGGCCAAGAAAGATATTCTCGGCCACACTCAACCCTTCAAAGACCTGAAAGTGCTGATAGATGATCGCCACCCCCTGGTCCTGAACCTGCCGGGGCCCAAGCCCCAGCAGTGATGCGTCCCCGACAAGGATGTCGCCGCTATCCGCATCCTGGGCGCCGCTCACACAGTTCAGCAGGGTGGATTTGCCTGCCCCATTGGCTCCGAGAAAGGCCAGAACCCGGCCTGCCTCTACCGCCAGATCCACCCCTTTGAGCACGGCGACCGGCCCATAGGATTTGCGCAGTTCATTCACCTCAAGACGCATTTTTTCGCTCCTTGTCGGGGATGCCATCAGTTGGCGTAGTTGGATAGCAGCTTGTCCAGCAGCGGTTGATCAGCCTTGCTGGCCAGAACCGTCGGCGTGTAGGCAAAGCTGGGTTCAACGTTGCGCACCGCGTTCAATGCCAGATCGACGATATTGGCGCCTAATTCGTTGATCAGGATCGCAGCTGATGCCCGATAGGCGCCGCCGTCATTCACCGCGCTCAACCCTTCGAGCGAGCCGTCCTGACCGCCTACGAACATCGTGTCTGGATTGGCGCCCGTCAGACGGATCGCACGCAGCGCGCCCACAGCGGCGTCGTCCGCCATGCCGATGATAATGTCGAGGCCCGGATGCTGCTGCATCACGGTTTCCGCTACGCGCAACCCATTGGTCTGGTCAGCGGCGTCCTGTTCGGACACAACCGTGATGCCGTTTTCGGCAAAGATCCGGGTGACTTCGGTCCAGCGCGGGCTAAGCGAAGGCAGCGGCGTCAGTGTGGTTACCAGCGCCTTGGCGTTAGTGACGTCATTGGCCTTGGCCCAGTCTACGGCGGCCTGTGCAATGATCTGGCCAGATTGTGCGTGGTCAAAGCCGACAAAGCCGTCCGACCCGTCCATTTTACCCAGATAGGTCAACCACTTGACCCCCTGCGCCTGGGCCTGGCGCTGCAGCGGCTGCAAAGCTGTAGGTTCGACCGGCAGCACGACAATGGCATCCACGCCTAGGGTAATCCAACCCTGGATTGCGTTTATCTGCTGTTCCAGATTGTTGGCCTGGGTGTTGTCATGCAGCACGGTCACGCAGCCTAGCTGGGCGGCGCGCTCATCCGCGAACCGTCGCACCTGCTTGACGATGGCGACCTCGGACACCGAATGGCTGTAGGCAACCTGATAGGTCTTGCCATCGGCGCAGGTATCCGATGCAGCAGCGCGAATCTGATCGATAGTCACGTCCTTGATGTCGGCGGCTTGCGCGCCCGCTCCTATGGCCATCGCCATGGTCAGCGCCAGTGATTTGGTAAGTTTCTTCATGGGTTCATCCCTGTTGATCTGTTGGAAGAGGTCCGCGTTTTCGCGGTTAGTATGGGTGGGTAGGGGCTACCGCAGAGGCAGCCCCTACCGGGTCATCAGAATTCAAAGACGTTGGAGTATTTCACCGACAGCGAATCCCCATCGACCAACGCAAGGAAACCTTTGGTGCGCGGATCTTCGACAAAGCGGGGCAGCGCGGCTTCGGCGGTTTCCAGCGAGGTCCAGTAGACAACCTCGACCCAGGACCCATCGGTGTTGCGCGCCAAATGGCGGGCAACAAATCCGTCGTAACCTTCCAGTACCTCGTCCATAGCCAGGGTTTCACGCAGGAATTCATCCGAGTTTGAACCATCAACCAGGTTGAACTCCAGATATTCAACGATCACTGCGTCGGTAATCGGGCGTTCATCAGCAAAGCTAGAGGTTGCAGCACCAACGAGCAAAGCCGCTGAGAGTGCAAGAGTTTTCAAGGTGGATTTCATCGTTTTTCTCCTGTTGGATTGGAAATAGGTGACCGGCGCCCAGCAACGCTGGGCGGGCAAGGCGCCGATTGGGGAGGTTCAATTGTGTTAGAGTGAGATGCGGTCGTAATGCTGCACCCATGGGCGCAAACGCTCGAAGGCAGCCGCCGCCGCCAGAACATCACCATCAGCCTGACGGCGCCCCGCTATATGCAGACCAACCGGCAAGCCTGATGCGCCCAAGCCCGCAGGTACCGATACCGAAGGATGACCAGTAAAATTGGTCAGGAAAGTTGGACACCAACCGATCAGTGGATCGATAGCAACACCATTGATCTCGCTGGGGCCTTTGGTATTTCCGTCCGTGGCGTTCTTGACCGGCATTGCCGTCACTGTCGGCGACACGATCAGATCGTATTTGGAGAAAGTCGCCTGATAGGCGTCGAACACTTCGGAACGCACCGACAGATCTCGATAGAGATCATCGGCGCTGTAATCCGGGCCTACACGTTCAACCCAGTCCAGCAGATCAGGGGCGAGGCCATGACGGTGTTCGTCAGACAGCAGATCCAGACCACTCTCTTTGATCGCGGCAAAGCTGTGGCGCATGATCGGCACGAACAGGCGACACCAGATATCGCTGTATTCGCGCTGATCCCGGGTCAGGCCGATCTTGATCTCTTCAACCTCGGCGCCTGCCTGTTCGAAGACTTTCACTGCATCGGCCACGACATCAGTAATCTCGCCTTCAACTGGAAAAACATCGAGGTTCGGGCTGAAACCGATCTTCATCCCCTTAACTCCGCGCAGGCCGGCATCCGCGAAGTCATTGAGCATGTTGTGACAGTTTGGATCGCCCGGATGTGCACCCTGCAGAACCCCAAGGCTGACAATGGCATCCTCAACAGTGCGAGTAATGGTGCCTTCAAAGATATAGGGCAGTGTATTGGCAAAAGCATTGGGCCGTACCAGTAGGGGCGTACGCCCGGCCGAGGCGCGATAGCCAACCGTGTTGGTCCAAGCCGCCGGGATACGGATAGACCCGCCGCCATCGGTGCCTTCGGCCACTGGCAACATGCCAGAAGCCACAGCCGCTGCCGATCCGCCCGATGACCCACCGGCATTGCGCGTGGGGTCAAACGGGTTGCCGGTCGGACCAAAGGCTGCGTTGTCGGTGGTGCCGCGATAGCCCATGGCGGGGCTGTTGGTTTTGCCGACAAAGATCGCGCCAGCAGCCTCCATGCTTTCTACAAAGCCGCATTTCATGTCGGCGATGTTTTCCTTTAGCTGCGGGATGCCGCCAAGGGTACTGGGCCAGCCGGGCTTGAAATCAAACAGATCCTTCATCGCTGTTGGCACGCCATGCAGCGGTCCCAGCGCATCGCCGCGCGCCACGGCCTGGTCTGCTTTTTTTGCCTCTCCCAGCGCCTCGTCAAAGGCGGTGAACACAAAGGCGTTCAGTTTGGGGTCCGCCGCCTCGATCCGTTTGATTGCGGCTTGCATCACCTCGGTCGCAGAGACCCGGCGTTCGCGGATGGCAAGCGCGGTTTCGGTGGCGCTGAGTCGGGCTAGATCAGTCACGGTACATACTTTCCTGTTGGGTCAATGGCGCCCGGTCTGGCGGGACGCTCGGTTCTAACCACAGGATCGCCGTCTGCCGGATTCCAGCAACTGAGAAAAGCTCAGCCCACGCGTGAAGATGGCGCTGTGTTGGAAAACGGTTTTTAGTACATATAGTTATAGGAAAACTGCCCCTTCCGCTTCACGAAACAGCGAGGGGGCTTTGTCCTTCCGGCCCCGGCCCATAAACTGGCCCGGACCCTCAGCCCATGCGAAAGGCCGCCCCATGACCCGACATGAAGACTTCCAGACCGGCAACGTCTTTGCCGCGACCTGCCCCTCTCGTCTGTTCCTGTCGCGGATCTCGAATAAATGGGCGCTGCTGACTGTGGATGTTCTGGGTGAGCGCCCACTGCGGGCAACCGAGCTGCGCAACCGGATGGAAGGGATATCGAAAAAGGTGATGGGCGACGTTCTCGGCGATCTGCAGGATCTTGGCCTGGTTGAACGCGCCGAATACCGCAAGTTCCCACCGCACGTGGAATACGGGTTGACCCCAAAGGGCTATTCCCTGCGCGAAGTCGTGGCCCAGCTGGACCGCTGGGTCGAACGCAATTACGGCTGACCCCGGTCAGGGGATCAGCCGTCTGATTTCATACCGGCGTGAACTCAGCCGCGCTTGCGGAACAACCCGGCCATGCCATGCGGCAGAAAAATCACCGTCAGCACCACGGCCATGCCCAGCAGCAACAAGCGATAGTCGTCGAAACTGCGCAACAGCTCGTTCCCGATCACCACGATGAACACCCCCAGCACCGCACCGGGAAACCGACCCATGCCCCCTATGGCCAGCATCACCATCGCCATCAGAAAGAATTCGGTCCCCAACACCCTTGGCGTCACCACGCCAGTGTAATGGGCATACACCCCGCCCGCCACGGCGGTGAACACTGCAGAGGCGACAAACGCCAACAGTTTGTATCGATATTCATTCACGCCGATGGCCTGCGCGAACGTGTCGGCGTCCCGCATCGCAATGAACGCAAGCCCCATCCGTCCGCGCAGGATCACGAAATAGATCAGGTAGACGCAGACAGCCCCGATCGTCAGTGACACCCAGTACCATGTCAGCTTGTCAATCGGCGACACCTGATAGCCAAAGAGGTTCAGCCAGGGGATGCCAAGCAGCCCGGTATTGCCGCCCATGCCAATGGCCCTGCCCTGCTGGATCAACGGCGGCAACGCCAGATGCACGGCGAATGTGAACAGCGCCACATATTCGCCCTTTAGCCGCAGACTCGGCATTGCAATCACCACCCCAATCACCGCGCCTATGCCAGCCGCCGCCAGAATGGCCAGCAGCGGAGTCAGCCCGGCATAGATCGACAACATCCCCGATCCGTAGGCGCCGAATGTAAAGAACACCAACTGCGCGTAGTTAAAGACCCCCGCGTACCCCAGGATCAGGTCCCAGCTGGCGATCACCACGCACCAGATGAACACCAGGATAAAGATATGGCGGATATAGCTGTCTCCGATCAGCCCGCCGACAAGGGCCAGCGCGGCGATCACCAACCAGTAGACCAGTGATTGCTGTTTCAGTCCGACACCGGTGAAGACCGACGCGATCAGCGGAGTTGCGGATTTGGATTTGGATTTGCCTAATGACATCTCAGTTCTCCCACACGCCGAACAGGCCTTTGGGGCGGATCATCAGCACGATGATCAGCATCAGCAGCCAGGCCGGCATGGCCCAGCTTGGGCCGATATAGAAAATGACGAAGGCCTCGAGCACTGCGAGGATGAAGGCCGCAACAAAGGCGCCTTTGGTGCTGCCCAGACCACCCAGAACCACGATGACAAACGCCTTGAGGAAGGGCCCCCACCCCCCTAGCGGCGACACAAGAAACACCGGCGCCAGCAGGATGCCTGCGATGCCGGTCAGCACCACCGACAGGGCGAATGTCAGGCCAAAGATCTGATTGACGTTGATCCCCACCTGGTTGGCGCCCTGCATGTCCTGACTGACCGCACGTACAGCCTGACCATAGCGGGTCGAGGACAGGAAGAATTCAAGCGCGCCGACCAACGCCAGCGAGATCACAAAGATCGACAGCTTGTACCAAGTAATGGTAATGCCGCCGACGCTCAGCGTGCCTTCGACAAAGGGGGCGATGGTTCGAGTGCCGGGGCCGAACACCAGTTGCAGCCCGTTTTCGATGATAAAGGCGAGACCAAGCGTGACCATGATCGTGTTGATCTTCCAGTTTTCGGATCCGCGCAGGGGGCGGATGATGGCGCGTTCGATCCCGATGCCGGTCAGCGCCAGCACCGGCAGCACCAGCAAAACCGCCAGCCACAGCGGTAGGCCGGGACCGTCCGCCACCAGATACCAGGCCAGGAACCCGCCCAGCGAGTAAAGCGAGCCATGGGCAAAGTTCAAAATGCGCGACGCGCCATAGACCAGCGACAGCCCCACCGCGACCACGCAGTAGACGGCGCCCTGGGTGATGCCGCTGATCAGGATTTCCAGGATCTGGGTCATAGGACCTCCTGCATGTTGTCGGTGTCGGTTTCGCGCAGCACGCCTTCTTCGATGGAATAGACCCGGTCGATCATACCGTTGAGCAGCGCCAGACTCTGTTCAACGATCAGCACCGTTAGCCCGTCCTTGTTCAGCTGCGACACAGTCTGCAGCATGGTTTCGGTCAGGTTCGGAGCGAGACCTAGCGAGGGTTCGTCAATCGCCAGCAAGGTCGGATCAGACATCAGCCCGCGCCCCAGCGCGACCATCTGCGCCTCGCCCCCGGACAGCGACCGGCACAGCTGATTGCGTCGCTCTGCCAAACGCGGATAAAGCGAAAACACCCGGTTGAGATTATGTTTCTCCGCCGCGCGTGCGGCGGGCAGATAGGCCCCAAGCAGCAGGTTTTCGAGCACTGTCATATCGGGAAATAGGCGGCGATCTTCGGCCACGTAGACCAACCCCTGCCCCACCAGTTGCGGCGCCTTCAGGCCTGCCGTATCCCCGCCGCCAAACCGAATTACTCCGGATTTGACCGGCGTCAGCCCGCAAATCGCCTTTAACAGCGTGCTCTTGCCGTGACCATTGGCGCCTACGACGGCAACCAACTCCCCCTTGTTCACAGACAGCGAGGCGTCATGCAGCACGTGAAAATCGCCGTAAAGGGCGTTGATCCCTTCGACCTCAAGCATCGTGTTTCTTTCCCAGATAGATCTCGACCACATGGTCATCGTTCAGCACCACCTGCGGGGTGTCGAGCATGACAAATTCGCCAAAGTTGATGATCAGTACCCTGTCGGCGATTTCGGCCAGCGCGCGGGTCTTATGTTCAACCATGACGATGGTGATCCCCAGCTCTTCGCGCACGTGACGGATGACCTGCAGGAACTCCACGATCTCCTCGGCGTTCAGCCCGCCAAGGGGTTCGTCCATGAAAATGATCTCGGGCCCCGTCGCTAGCGCCGCGCCCAGCATGATCCGTTTGCGGGTCAACAGGTCGGCCAGTGCGGCGTCCAATTCCAGGCTGCTTTCCAGCTGGGTCAGGAACAGTATCTCGTCCATCGAAATTCCGGTGGGTTCTCCCCGCGCCTCGGCTCCGAAAATCTGCCCCGCCAGCAGGTTTTCCCCTACTGTGAGCGAAGACAGCAACGTGGGGATCTGGAACGTCTGCGCAATCCCCAACCCACAGCGCGCGTGGCGTTTGAAGCGTGTCACGTCGCAACCGTTGAAAATTACCTGCCCGGAGCTGGCACGCAGCCCCCCGGTGCAGACATTCATCAGTGTCGATTTTCCGGCACCGTTCGGCCCCGCCACGCCCAGGATCTCTCCCCGGTCGATATGAAAGGACATGTCCGTCAGCGCCCGGAACGGTCCGAACTGCATGGTGACATTTTCCAGAGACATTTGCGTCATTGGTGGACGCTCCTCATGCTGTCAGTTGGAATGTAGGAGAAGTGGACCAGCTGCATTCCCGGGAAACAGCGGGCGCAGCCGGTCCGGAAAGGGCGTTAGCGCACCCACGCAGGCGTCACGATGTCGCCAACCTTCTGATCACCCACGACCATACGCACCCGTTCACCGTTCTGCACCTGGAACAGCTGGGCCGGCTGAGTATCCGAGCCATTGTCGATGAAGTTGCGCTCATTAAAGGCAAAAGTCCCAACAAGGCCTTCGTACTTCATCGAACGGATCGCATCGGCGACTGCGGAGTGATCGCTCGCGTCACCCACCTGCTCGACCGCAGCGGCCCACATGTAAACCATGTCATAAACCGCCGCCGCGAGGCTGACAGAGGGTTCAAACCCATAGGCTGTTTCCCAACGTTCCACAAAGGCGTTCCCTGCTGCATTGTCCTGATGAGCATTCAGCGTGAAAGACAGCAGACCTTCGGCATTGCCCTGCCGGATCACGTCATCCAGCCCGGTTGTCGCGCCGATATAACCCACGTTCAGCAGCGCCGAACCGGCGGGGTTTTCCTTGTACTGGGACAGGAAGGTGGTCGCCACCGCAGGCTCCAGCGCTTCCAGATATATCAGCGCAGGCTCGGCGGCGCGGATCTGGCTTTGGATGCCGGTCCATTCTACGGTGTCATAGGGCACTTCCTGAAAGTAAACGACTTCCCAGCCTGCAGCCTCTGCCGCTTCCGCCATGGATTTGGCGTTGTTGATGTCCCACTCAAAATCGCCATGCACGATGGCCAGTCGATTGTTTTCAAACGCATAGCCAGTGTTCAACACCATGTCGAACTGGGCCTTGCCATAGTTCAGGTCGATATCTGAAGCGTTAAAGATCGCATTGCAGCGCATCCGTTCGGCCAGGTCGATCACGCCCGCAACCGCGTCATTGTGGATATAGGGAATACCATAAGGACAGAAGGCCGGGATATCCGGCCCCATGCCGCCATAGCCGTTGATCAGGGCGCTGACGCCCTCGCGTTCGATCAGATTAGCAGCAGCAGCGGCCAACTTGTCCGGGGTCAGATCGCCGATGTCGAAGGTCACGACCTCAACCTCACTCCCCAGCAAGCCGCCCTTTGCGTTGATCTCACCTACGGCGAGATTGATCGCCTGCTCCATCGTTTCGCCATCGGCAGCGAAATACCCGGTCAACGGAATCGGCGCGCCCAGCGAAATACTGTCCGCCATCGCGATACTGCCAAGCGCCGTCATCGCACAGGCCGCAGCCCCTGTCTGGATCGCCTTGAATGTTGTTGTGAAAGCCATGTGGTTCCTCCCGTTTGGAACTTTTTCAGGTTCTTGAGCGGGCACGGTCGGCGATGCGTTGGCCGCATCCCACCGTAGCCCGGAAACAGATTCCGGGCCGGTCCGCCTGGTTGAATGAACGGCCCCTTATCCAGCAGGGCCTGATCGACGCCATCGGGAACAAACCCCGGCGGCGTTGATCCATTTCCTAACCAGTGAACCTGCAGAATCGCGCCTGAAATCTCTTCAGCCTTGGGATGAAGTTTCGTCGGGTGACAACAATGGGCTGTGATTGCGACGGTTAAGGTCGAAACCAAATTGGAGACACACATGACCAATCAGGACCGCAACAAGGCCACCGTCGCTGATATCTACGCGACCTGCTGGAACAAGAACGATATGCAGCGCGTCGATGAGATCTTTGACGAAAACGTGCGCCATGGGCTGCTGCTGGAGGGTTGGCCGTCGGGTCGCGACGGGTTCAAAAAGCTAGTGGCCTTCTGGCGCGAGGCCTTTCCCGACATCCACGAAGACGCGATTGACCTAGTCGCCGATGGCGACACGGTCATGTCCCGCTTTCGCCTGCGCGGCACGCATCAGGGCGATTTCTACGGGATTCCGGGAACAGGCCGCAAAATCGACATCTTTGGTGCCGAGTGGTTCAAGTTTGACGAGCACGGCAAGGTCACCGACTACCTTTATCACGAAGATACTCTGGGCCTGTTCTTTCAATTGGGCGTGATGCCGTTGCCACATCTTGCCATCGCAGGCGTCGACGGCGCGGAAAAGTAAGGCACAGCCCATGGACCTCTCTACCCTCCCCACTGTGCTGAGTGATGAATCCCTGTCCAACACCATGCTTGGCAATGTGGTCGAACTTTGCATCGTTACCGATGATCACGTCAAAACGATGCAGGGGCTGACCCGGCTGGGGATTGGTCCATGGGCAGTCTACACCTTTTCGCCTGAAACGGTTACCGATCAGACCTATAACGGCCAGCCTTGCGAATTTGCTCTAAAGGTCTGTTTCGCCAAATCCGGCAACATGATCTGGGAACTGATGCAACCTCTTTGGGGGCCGTCGATCTTTCAGGATTTCCTGACCCGCAATGGCGCAGGTTTTCACCACGTGGCCTATGACTGCAACGACATTCCGTGGGAAGAGCGCATCGAGGCTCTTGAAGCGCGTGGCTTTCGTATGGTGCAGTCGGGCAAGTGGATGGGGCGCAATGCTTTTGCGTTTTTCGACACAGAAGATAGCACCAGAACCACCTTTGAAACCTACCAATTTCCCGAAGAATGGGACTACCCAGAACCGGAAAGTTGGTATCCCTCCCCGCCTCCGTCAGACACGCGACAGAGAAATTTACTCCCATAACCCCGACCGACGTGCAGATCCGCCCGGCGTCGTCATTTATTAGGAGCTTCGCCATGGACAAGATCCCCGGCCTTGATTTCAGCAACCAGACCGTCATGGTTACCGGCGCCAGCCGTGGCATTGGCTACGGCGTCGCCCGCGCCTTTGCCGTGCATGGTGCCAGCGTGCACATCCTGTCCCAAGGGATCGATGTCCACAACGCCGCCACGACCTTGGCAAATGAGACTGGCCAAGAGGTAACCGGGTGGGTCTGTGACATCACCGACAGCGCGGGAGTAAAAGAGGTGTTCTCAGATATTCCCTCATTAGACGTGCTGGTCGCTAATGCCGGGCTTGAAGATGTTACACCCATTAAAGATCAGAGTGATGAAGCTGAAGCCAGGTTTCGCCGTATCATAGACATCAACATCAATGGCACATATCTCACGACCCGTGCGGCGGTGCCATTCATGGGGCAAGGTGGGCGGATCATCATCACCGCATCTATCTGGGGCACCACGGCGGAACCAGATCTCGGTGCCTATATCGCATCGAAACATGCCAATATTGGCTTTATGCGTGTCATGGCCAAAGAGCTGGGCCCGCAAGGTATTCGTGTCAACGCTGTCTGTCCTGGCTGGGTCTTGACCGGCCCTGCTTTGAACACGTTGCATGAAATGGCACAGGACCGAGATGTCTCGGAAGATGTCATCAAAGAGGAAATCAGCGCAGGCCAGTCCCTGCCTGGCGTACAAGACGTCAACGATATCGCACTGAGCTATCTGTATCTCGCCTCTCCATTAGCTGCCAACATCACCGGACAGAAGTTGAACGCCGATCGCGGGGCGGTCCAAGGATAATCAAGCATCGGATCAGGCCGAACTGGATGAAAAGGATACGCGCTCGATCCGTCCGGATCCAACGTCCCTTTCACGAGGTTCTGATCATGCAAAACATTAGAATATCTACCGCTTCGCCTGAATTTTCCTCAGTTTTCCCGGCAGACGCTTTGCTGTCTGCTGGGAAACAACAATTGCTTCCGAACAAAGGCCCTTGCCATGACTGCTCCTGCCTCTTCCTTCGATCCCGGTCTACCTGACGGCACCAACCAAAGCCTCGACATTGCGATTTCGCCCGATGGCACCCCGGAACAGGGCCGCCGCTACGACATTCCCGCGCGTTGCGGCATGGCTGTACGTGTCAAGGCAGGAGAGCTTCTGACCATCACTAACCCTGTGGGCTATCAGGTCTGTGATTTTTGGATTTTTAACGTTGATGATCTGCAAGAATACAGTTCGATGGAGCATCTGCATACCTCGATCCTGTCGCTCTTCCCCAAGGTCGGAGACGGCGTCATCTCGAACCTGCGCCGAGCGCTGATGACCATCACCGAAGACACCTCGCCCGGCATCCACGACACGGTTATCGCCAGCTGCGACCACGCGCGATATCAGCAGCTCGGCGTTGAGCACTACCACAACAACTGCACCGACAACCTGCGCCAGGCATTGATCGCCATCGGGTTACGCGCGCCTGCTGTTCCAGCCCCCTTCAATCTGTGGATGAACGTACCAGTGCAGCCAGACGGAACGCTCAGCTTTGAGCCGCCGGTGTCAAAGCCCGGTGATCACATGCGGTTCCGCGCTGAAATGGACGTTGTCGCCGTCATGTCCGCCTGCCCGCAGGATGTGACACCGGTTAACGGTGAAGGCACCTTTCCTGCAGGGCTGTCATTCCAGGTCGATCAGAGCTGACTTGTAGACTGTGATGAATGAACTGCTTCTCTCCGGTCGATGGGTGATATTGTCTCCCCATGACATCCGAACGGATCATACGTTGCTGGTCCGGTGCGGCCGGGTGGCCGAAGCCGGACCAATGGCACAGATGCGCGCACGCCACCCTGGCCTGCCCGAATTTGGCGGCGTGGACTGCGCCGTCCTTCCCGGTCTGATCAACGCCCATCACCACTGCTATGGCGTAGAGCTCTCCAATCAGTGTATCAAGGACGACTTCCTCGAACCCTGGATGTTCAACGGCCCGGCGATGGTCGATCTGCCGCCGCAATTGGCAACCGGCCATGCGGCCCTGCGCCTGCTGCAAAGCGGGGTCACTACTGTGGTGGACATGTGCGCCGCAGGGCCGGATCGCGCGCGTGCCGAAACCCGCCTGCGAGACAAGGCACAGGCCTACCGCCGCGTCGGCCTGCGCGCCGTCATCGCACCGGGCGAGCGTTGGTCAAACCGCATCATTCATGGCGCGGGCGAGGAAGCCGCGTTTCTCGCCACTCTGCCGCCGCCCCTGCACGCCCGCCTGCGCAAGGCCGAAGCCGCGCGTCAGCGACTGACGCCCGCCGACTACCTCGATCTGCTGGGCGATCTGATTGGTGAAAACGACGGGCAAACAGACTTCTGGTTCGGCCCAACCGGTCCCCAATGGATGTCCGAAGATCTGCTCGCCGACATCGCGCGCCATGCGGAACGGCTTGATGCCCGGGTGCAGACCCACGCGCTGGAAAGTCACTATGAAAACATCGAAAGTCCTCGCATTCACGGCCATTCGGCGATCGAACATTTCGCACGGCATGGTCTCCTGAATGGTCGCCTGTCTCTGGCGCATGCGGTCTGGGCGACTGACGCCGATCTGGATCAGATTGCTCGCGCCGGCACACAAATCAGCCATAATCCCGGCTCAAACCTACGACTGCGTTCCGGCATCGCGCCTGCTTCCCGGATGCGCGCGGCCGGTGTCACCACTGCGCTCGGTATGGACGGCACAACACTCGCCGGGGATGAAGACATGTTCGCCGAAATGCGTCTCGCCCTGCATCTGAACCGCCCGCCGCATTCCTCTGCCCCATCTCTCACAGCCCGCGACGTTCTGGAAATGGCGACGGTGGGTGGTGCCCGTCTGCTGGGGCGCGCGGATGAGCTGGGACAACTGCATCCGGGCTTTCTCGCAGATGCGGTGGTTCTGGATCTGACGCGTCTGCTCAGACCCTGGACGGATCCTTCCACTGACCCGGCAGAGCTAATCATTGCGCGCGCCAAGGCCTGTGATGTTCGTGATGTGCTGGTCGGGGGGCGCTCCGCCTTACTGGATGGCACGCCCGTCGGCATCAGCGAAGACGCCCTGATGGACGATCTGCGCGCCGCGCTGGACGCACAACCGCCGAACCCGGACGCCCGTGACCTACAAGCCGATCTGCACCCCTGGCTGATGGATTGGTACGCCCGCTGGGATCAGGACCACGCAAACACCCACCCCCCGGTGCAGCGCTACGGCGCCCGGCCCCTGCCGACAGGAAAGGAAACATCATGATCCGAAATCCGATCAAATGGCCGGGAGGCGCACGCTGCGCCTGTGCCATCAGTTTTGACATAGACGCCGATAGCTTGATCCACATCTCGCGCCCCCGCGATGGCCATGATCGTCTCTATCCGATCTCGATGGGCCGATACGGCCCCACCGTGGCGATCCCCCGGATCCTCGAAACCTATCGCAAATTCGGACTAAAACAGTCCTTTTTCGTCCCTGGCTGGGTGGTCGAACAATATCCCGACACGATGGAAATGATCCTGAAGGACGGCCACGAGATAGGTCATCATGGATATCTGCACGAAGATCCTACTACCCATGGCCCTGCTGAACAGCGCGAATGGTTCGAACGGACACTCGACGCGCACAAACGGGTTATTGGCAACACACCTCGCGGCTACCGCGCGCCGGTCTACAACGTCAATCAAACAGTGATCGACCTCATGGTTGAACACGGCTTTGAGTATGAAAGCTCTCTAATGGCCGACGATGTCCCCTATCTGATGAAGACGGATAAGGGATCTTTGGTTGAACTTCCTGTACATTGGGGCACGGATGATTGGCCTCCTTTTGCCCATTATGACGAAATTGGATATATGATGCCCGTGGCAGGCCCCAGCCATGGCCTACAGGGTTTTTGGGAGGAATTCGAAGCCCAGTACGAGGCGGGGGGGTTCTGGCTGGCAATTTGGCACCCCTTTCTGACCGGACGGTTGGCGCGTTGGCGTCAGGTAGAAGCCTGGCTTGAAACAGTACTGAACCTCGGCGATGTCTGGTTCGCACCGATGCACGAGATCGCAGCCCACGTGCGGGCCGAGGCGGCAAAGGATCCCAATGCCGTCCGCATCGAAAATCTGCCATATTATACCAAACCCGTATTGTTCTGATGTCCGCTGTCCTGAACCTGGCGCGAACCTTGGAGCGCGCTGACCTCCCATCTGCGAAGCATGTGTTCTTACGCAGGGATGACGCTCGGCTTTTTGAGCTGGCGCGTAGTTTCGACACCTGCGCTGCCCATGGGCTCGCCATTGGTCCTCTCGCCGGCCGGATTGTTGTTATCAAAGGCAATATTGACGTCCAAGGTTTTCCCACCAACGCCGGGTCGCGCAGTTTCACTGCCTCCCCGCCAGCCGACAGTGCACCTCTGGTACAGAACTTGGTGGATTCGGGAGGCGTGCCAATGGGGCAGGCCAACATGTCTGAATTTGCCTTTTCAGGTCTGGGGTTGAATCCGCATTTCGGCACAGCACGCAATGCTCTGGATCCTGATTTGGTGCCAGGCGGATCCTCCTCGGGCTGCGCCACAGCCGTGTCACTTGGTATCGCGGATATGGCGATTGGCACAGATACTTCGGGATCCACTCGAGTGCCTGCTGCCTGTCAGGGGATTTACGGGTTTCGCCCGACAATGGGGCGCTACAATGGCCAAGGTATCGTTCCACTGGCGCCTTCACTCGACACACCAGGGCCGATGGCGCGCAATATGATCTCGCTGTTGCAACTGGACATGGCTCTGCGCAGAGAAACAACAAACACGCCTGACATTCCGCTACCTCGGCTAATCGTCCCCGAACCCAAACATTTGGAACCCCTGCACCCGGAAATCCGCGCGATGTTCGCCTGTGCCGCCCGTGAGTTAGCCTATGCAGGTCATAGAATTGAGGTTCGAGCGTTGCCTGTCCTAGATGACCTGGGTGAGCTGTTTCGCAGGCACGGCACCCTTGTCGCTGTCGAAGCTCCAGAAACCCTCGCCGGTCTTGCTGATCTGGATGATCCCCAGATCGACCCTGTGATCCGTCAGCGTCTAAAGGCATCGCAGTCCATCGCTCCTGCTGCAGCGGCTCACATACGTGCCGCCCGTGCAACTCTGAAGACAAAGCTCGCAAAGCAGTTAGATGGTGATCTCCTCGTTTTACCTACTCTTTCTGGGCCCCCTCCACGGCTGCGGGCCGTACAGGATAACAGAGAAGCCTTTGCAACCGAGAACGCCCGTATCTTGCGGCTCAGCATGCTGGGAGCCTATCTCGACATGCCCTCGCTGGCCATGCCCTGCGGAACTCGCCCAGGCCACTCCCTGACTCTCGCGGGCGTCTCCGGTGATGATGACCGGGTACTGTGGACGGGGCAACAGATCGAACCCCTCCTCTCCCCTTTAGCATCGGAGGTACTAGCATGACCAAATCCGAAACGTTCGAAACTGACCGAGTAGAGATCGCAGCTCTGATCAAAAGCCAGTTTCGCGCATTGTGCTGGGACGAAACAACTCCGCCAGATACCCAAGTGTTGACTGCATCGTATCTGCCAGATGCACTGCTTTACGCATCGCCCCGACCAGCTAAACCGCAAACCGTTGAACAATTTGCAACCCGCATGGTTGGCTTACGCAACAACGGCTCAATGCCGGTATTCCAGGAAAAAGGCCGGGGACTGCATATCTGGATCGCGGGCAATGTTGCCATCGCCTTGGCCGGTTGCGAAATGCATGAAAACTGTACCGAGGTGACTGAAGATATCAGCGCTTTCCTGCTGGTGCGTAACCCTGACGGTTGGGCCATAGCTGGCCAGGCTTGGGACGTTCTGCCTTCAATCACCGCCACCTTCGCCGTCAATGGTCTGGATGACACCCCCTTTGACGTATGATCCTTCAGTAAAACAGGAGCACCTAACCATGCCCAAATCCCTGCTCATCATTCATTCCAGTGCCCGCGCAAACCGCTCTCTTACCCGAGAGTTAGCGCAAATTTTTGAAGATAACTGGACAGCATCAGGTGGCGGAGCGATCACCCATCGCGATGTAGGTCTGACCCCGCCCAAGATCATCAATGAGGGCTGGATCGCTGCTGCCTTTACCGACCCGGCCGAGCTAACCACTGTTCAACGTGAGGTGCTTGCTGAATCCGACGCACTCATAGAGGAAATCAAGTCCGCCGGTGTCATCGCTCTATGCGCGCCCATGTACAATTATTCGATGCCAGCTGCGCTCAAGGCGTGGTTTGATCTGATCGCGCGTGTCGGTGTCACCTTCAGTTTTGACCTGTCGCGCGGCGACACGCCGATCGAACCGATCCTGACCGGCAAGAAGCTCGTGGTGCTGTCCTCGCGCGGGGAGTTCGGCTTTGCTCCTGGCGGCGAACGCGCCCACCTTAACGGCTTGGACCCGGCCATCGCCGCCAGCGCCCACTACCTCGGCGCCGACGCACGCGAGATGGAAACCATCGCCATCGAATATCAAGAATTCGGAGACAGACGTTTCGAGGATTCTGTGGCCACGGCCCAAGCTCGCGCGAAGCAGGCAGCACGCGAATTGGCAATCTGAATCCAGAAATCAACGGATCCGGCTAAATCGCATCTCTTCAAAGATAAAAGGTAACCTGTCGCACCGTTTCAATCCGTTTGGTGCGACAACCCGGCTTTACTGTACAAATTGGTTGTGGGATCCACCGTATGAATCCAACATGATAGCTGAACGGCATGGGCAGTTGGCATCCTACAAAATACAAGACCACGAACTGGTCGGCTCACAACGAGGCGTAGAAGCAGCGTGGATCCCTTATGATTTGGTTCGATCCTGGGAGGGCATGGCGGCCACCACCGAGCAGGAAGCGTGGTCTTCAGCAGCAGCTCAACGATGCGGCAACCCAAGCCTATCTGATCATGAAAGTACTGTTTGGCATGCCCCTGAGACAAACGACTGGGGCTGCCCCGCAAACGTGACATCAGATCGATGACCGATCACGACATTAAACAGATTTGCGACCGCTTGAACAATACGCCCCGTGAACAGCCCCACTTGAGTGGTCCAAATTGAAAGTTAGTGCATGGTTGGCCTTTGCTCCATCGGGACGATGGTCTCTGGCGCAGGTGGGCGGTAGCCCAGAGCACTGTGAGGTCGTTTTGTGTTGTAGTGTTTCCTCAAGTTTTCAATGATGATCTCGGCCTCTCGTAACGAGAAAAAGACCTTACCGTTCAGCAATTCATCTCGCATCCGTTCATTGAAGCTCTCAAAGTATCCGTTCTCCCATGCACTGCCCGGCAGGACATCGCATCGCGATGTCCCGAAAGGGGTGATCCAGGCTCAATGTATGCGGTCTTGGCGCCGACAGGCGGTGTTTACACCGCCGAGAGGGGTCAACCAGCGTTCCGCAACAGGGCCGCAACCCTGCGGTAGCCATATCGACCGTATTGACGTGTCAGTTCGATCATGTCGGCGACCAAACGTTCCTCGTCAGTACGCCCCTGTGGCAATCGCCGTTGTATGGATCGATGCTGGCCCAAGACGCGACAAACACGACGTTCGGAAACCTTCATCTGACAACGTACTAGATCGATGCAAGCACGCCGACGCGAGGGGCTCAGAAGTTTCCCTTTGCGGCCTCCGACGGGATCAATTTGTCCAGTGTCAGGTCCGATACCGCCCGACGCAGGCGCTCGTTCTCCTACTGTAGCCGCTTCAGTTCCTTGAGTTGTTCCGTGCCCATTCCGCCATACTTCTTCTTCCAGCGGTAATAGGTTTGTTCAGTCACACCGATCGGTCTGATCGCGTCTATCCGAGGCATGCCTAGCCCCATCAATACTTCAACCTGTCGTAAGTTCACGACAATCTCTTCAGGTTTGGGTCTCTTAATCGCCATCTATGGTCCTCCGATGTCCTAATTTTTAGAGGCGGACCACTTCTTGGAGGGAGGCACACCTGAGGCCAACAAGAGTCGCAGTTCAGGTATCGCTCACAGATGCTAGGATTTCTCCTTTGAGCTTAGGATCTTCACAAGGCTTGAAGTTTTTTTTGGTGTGCGAACCAATTCTAACCCATCTTGAATATGGGTGAGGTGCTCGATTGTCAGTTGTTTCGCAGCACTTCTGTCTCCCCTTTCAATAGCATTCAAAATTTCATCATGCTCGTCTTCACGACAGCTGGTACCTCTGCCAGCCCCGAATAAGCCGACAATCAGCGAAGTTCGGGTCACCAACTCCTTGACAATTCGAGTTAACAACGCGTTCCCTGACACGTCGGTCATTTTCACATGGAACTCACCAGAAAGCCGAATGATTTCAGGTCGGCTCCCTCTTTGTTTGGCCTGCTTTTCAAGTGCGACATGCTCACGAAGGATTTGGATCCGGGATTGATCGATAGGAAGGCTCAGGGGGACTGTCACAATTTTGAATTACTCGTGAAACGAGGATGGGGCCATGCGTGCAATTTCTGCCAGGTTCCTAAAGACAGTTCTGATCATGGTGATGGGTTCGGCAGTAGGTAAAGAGGGGCATAAATTGAGCTGAATTCTGAGTTTTGGCCATTTTCCTGAGGCTAATATTCCCTTTCAGCCAGCTGCTGGCATGTTTCGACTTAAGTTTTTTGCCCTTTAGGTGATCCAAAAATTGTAACCATCCGTAGTCTTGGTATGATGCAGACAGTGTTAGAACATCACCAGGTAGGACAGGCGCCAAAGGGCCCGCCCAAGACAGGACGAGCCGTGCCGCAACAATCCCCGCAAATGTCACAGATGACGGTCTGGTTGGTCGCAGTGCGCGATGAGCGCGATCGCGATGCCTTTGGGTCTTTGTTCGATTATTTTGCGCCTCGTCTTAAGGGCTTCATCATGCGCTCGGGCACAGGAGCTGCCCAGGCAGAAGAGATCGTGCAGGATGTGATGTTGACCGTTTGGCGCAAGGCCACGATGTTCGATCCGCATCGCGCCCAGGCTTCTGCTTGGATTTATCAAATCGCTCGAAATCGGCAGATCGATATTATCCGCAAAGAAAACCGACCTGTTCCTGATGAGTTGGCACAGGATCCGGGTTCTGAACCGGATGCCAGTCAGATCTTGGCGTTTGATCAAGAGGCAGAGCAGTTGAAAAGCGCTCTGGACCAACTGCAACCCGACCAGAAAGAGATGATCGAGAAAGCCTATATGGGGGATCTCACCCATCAGGAAATCAGCGTTCAGACCGGGTTGCCGCTTGGCACCGTAAAATCACGAATTCGTCTTGGCCTTAACCGGCTGCGCAAAGAACTAAAGGGGTTGCGATAGATGTCTGCAATCACACACCACATTCCAGACGATATGATGGCGGCCTATGCCGCAGGCACGCTACCGCATCCTTTTGCTATGGTTGTTGCGGCCCATGTCTCACTTTGTGAGGATTGTCGTGCGACTTTGGAATCCTATCACGCTGTTGGCGGAGCCTTGCTGGAGCAGACTGCAGATATCGCTGTATCTAGTGGCTTGAAATCCAATTTGATGGCGCTGTTGGATGACCCAGTCCATCCTGAACCAGTATACGAGGCGAAGGGCATCTACCCAGGCCCGGTGATGGAGGCATTGAAAGGAAGGCAGCCGCGCTGGAGAACACTTGGGATGGGGGTGAAACAGAGCATCCTTTCAGAAACGGACGGTGGATCAGCCCGGTTGCTGTACATACCGGCGGGGCAAGCGGTTCCTGATCACAGCCACAACGGGCTGGAGTTAACACTGGTTCTACAAGGGAGCTTCAGTGATGAGACCGGTCGCTTTGGCGTTGGAGATGTAGAGATCGGCGACGAAGATCTTGAGCACACCCCAATTGCCGACGCTGGCGACGCCTGTATATGCCTTGCAGCAACAGATGCGCCATTGCGTTTCAACGCATTTATGCCGCGATTGCTGCAACCACTGTTTCGCATTTAGGTCCTGCCATACACTTCCTTCAAAAGCCCGCAGTCAGCGGGCTTTTTTTATTTAAGAACCTGTATTTAATAACATATTCGTGATGTTGAGATCTGCCAAGCCTCCTGCTGCGTACCCTTAGTACGATCCAAAGAGAAATGAAAACACACTCAATAGTTTGCTTGGAGATAGATCATGAAAACCACATTCAAAACCGCCCTCGCCGCCCTTGCCCTGGCAACATCTGTTAGCGCAGCACAGGCCAATACAATCGTAGAGATCGCAGCAGGGGACGAGCGTTTCTCGACCTTGGTGGCAGCAGTTGGCGCGGCTGGTCTGGCCGATGCCCTTTCTGGGCCGGGGCCATTTACGGTCTACGCCCCGACAAACCAGGCCTTTGCGGCATTGCCAGAAGGGACGGTTGAGACGCTGCTGAAACCGGAAAACAAAGGCCAACTGACAAATGTGCTTTTGTACCATGTGGATGATAGAAAGCTGTCTGCTGATATGATCCCAGCCGGCTCCAACTACTTCAAACCGCTGCTGACCAGCGAGCGCCTATGCATTACTGCTGGCACAGAAGGGGTGAAGATTGCCGATGGGTCCGGGCAAATGGCCAATGTCGTGATTGCAGATATTCAGGCAGACAATGGCGTGATCCATGTGATCGACAAAGTCCTGCTGCCCGGAAGCCTCCCAGCCTGTCACTAACAAAAAAAGGCCCCGCATAATGGCGGGGCCTGCCTATTTGAAACGATAGACCACCCAGTCTGGTAAAGAAGACAGCGCTTTGATGAACCAGGAAAAGGGCCGAGGAAAATCTGTCCGAAACCGCTGCCGCTGCATGGCCCGGAGCACATGATCAGCAGCCTCTTCAGCTGACATCAACTGTGGCATCGCAAATTCGTTTTTGTCCGTCAGGCGTGTTTTGATGAAGCCGGGGTTAACAAGACGTACGGCCACACCGCTGCCTCGCAGGTCGTGGCGCATGGTTTCAGCCAAACTGATCAGCGCTGCCTTGCTTGCTGCATATCCTATGGCTGCTGGCAATCCGTGATATCCTGCCAGTGATCCGACCAAGGTGATGTTCCCCTGACCCTTGGCGATAAACGCGGGCAAGACATGCCCCAGAACCCGCACAGCCCCAGCAAAATTCACCTCCATCATTGCCAGGGCTTCGGCGCTGTCCCAGTCTTGGCTTCGCATTGGGGTATAGGCGCCGGCATTGTAGATTACCCCATCGATCGGCCCCAGGTTTTTTGCAGCCTCAGCAACTGAGCGACCATCTGTTACATCCATGGCCAGTGGTGTCGCAGCCCCAAGAGCCCAGGTCAGCTCTTGTAGCCGCCCCTGTGATCTGGCGGACACAATCACGTGCGCACCGGCGCCGACCAGGCCTTTGGCGATTTCCCGCCCCAATCCTTCGCTGGCGCCAATCAGCCAATAGGTCTTTCCCCTCAAATCATTCATGAGTTGATCCTAGAAGGGGAGCTGTCAGAGACGAGTGGTTCAGGTGGTTTAGGCTTGCGCAGGAACGGCGCACCTTTGAGCCAGAGCTTCACAGCCTGCCAGTAAATCAGTGCCACAATCCGCATTGCCCCTAAGGGGCGCCGAAAAGCGACCCCGGCCAGACGCGCTGTCGTCACCGGGCGACGCAGTCCGTTCAAGGTTGCCAGAACGCCCTGGTCCCGATTTTGATAAGATATGCGAATATTGAAGGCGCGATCTGTCATTTCAAAATTGAAACGATAGGTGCCTGCTACCTGCTGAAACGGCGAGACATGCATCAGTTTATCAGCCTCGATTTGATCGGAGCGCTTGATGGTGCGGAAATCACTATGTGCACAGAAATAGCAATGGCGGTGGCCAAAGGTATTGTTCACCTCCGCAACGAATGCGCAGGGCGCACCATCTATAGTCGCAATCCAGAAACTTACGGGATTGAAATGAAACCCCAAGAAGCTCGGCTGGGTTAAAAGCAGCAGCTTTGCCTGCTCAACCGGAAACCCGCGCTGTTGCAGCAATTGTCGAAACCAGACCACCCCCTGTCCCTTACCACGAGGACCGCCGTGGTGATGGTCATGTAGTGAAAAGAGGTTGAAACGGTTGCGCGACAACAAAGGGGCAGCGCCCTCAGTCAGATCGGTCAACACGTAATCCACTCCATATCGGAAGGCGTTTTTCAGACTTCCGCGACGGGCGTGATAAGTTTGGGCTGTAACAAGTTCAATCATAGTTAGGTTACGGGAAAAAACAGAAACTGGATCACCCCGCCAACTGTTTTTTACAGAGGAAAGTGATCCGGAGCCGCCGTCCAAGCGTAATGCCTTCATTACCTAGCCTAAAATGAGGACAGCATGCTGGATCAAACTCAAGGCCCACGCCGTAAAATTGCGATTGTAGGAGGCGGCATCTCCGGACTGTCAGCAGCCTACTATCTGTCCGCCACACAGGATGTGACCCTATTTGAGGCCGCGCCGCGTCTGGGCGGACATGCACGCACTGTCCTGGCAGGCAGAAACGGTGACCAGCCGGTTGATACAGGCTTTATTGTCTTCAACTACGCCACATACCCCTATTTGACGCGGCTGTTCCGGGATCTCGACGTTCCTGTGATCAAAAGCGAGATGAGCTTTTGCGCCAGTATTGATGGTGGTGAAATCGAATATGGGCTGAACAGCCTTTCTGCGATCACAGCGCAAAAGCGCAATCTCGTCAGGCCACAGTTTTACAAGATGGTTGCCGATATCCTGCGTTTTGGTCGCGAGGCTGAGGCGGCAGCGACAGAGGATACAAAAACCATCGGTGAACTGGTGGATGAGCTGGGGCTAGGACAGTGGTTTCGCGATCTCTACCTCCTGCCCATGTGTGGGGCAATCTGGTCCACTCCGGTAACCGATGTCGACGCCTTCCCGGCAAAATCACTGGTTCGGTTTTTCCGCAATCACGCCCTTTTGGCTGGGGCTGGTCAACATCAGTGGTGGACCGTCAAAGGCGGCAGCATTGAATATGTGCGCCGTCTGGAGGCAGCCCTCCTGGCGCGCGGGTGTACCGTTCATACCGGGGCACCGATAGAACAGGTATCCCGAGACAGGCGTGGTGTTTCTCTGGTGGTGCAGGGGCAAGGGGAACAATGCTTTGATGAGGTGGTCTTTGCCTGCCATTCGGATCAGGCGCTTAAAATTCTTGGTCAGTCTGCAACTGCGGCTGAAACAGCGGCCTTAGGGGCTATACGCTACCAAACCAACTCCGCCGTTCTACATTGTGACGAAAAGCAAATGCCCAGGCGCCGCAACTGCTGGTCAAGCTGGGCCTATCGCAGCCAGGATGGGGGTGTGGGAGTGACCTATTGGATGAACCGTCTGCAAAGCATCCCTGAAAGCGATCCGCTGTTTGTGACGCTGAATCCAACCCAGCCAATACCCAACAGCAAGATCTACGATGAGGTCGCGTTCTCACATCCCGTTTTTGACCAGGCCGCGCTGCAGGCGCAACGTGAACTGCGCGCCATGCAGGGCCAGAACCACACCTGGTTCGCAGGTGCCTACAACCGCCATGGGTTTCACGAAGACGGCATCGCCAGTGCGATGCGGATTGTCCGTCTGATGAACTCCCCCGCCACTTTGACCGCAAAAGGACCCCAGCATGACAGTGACGAACAAAGCGATGAAAACGCAGTTCCTGGCAACCTGCGCGCAACTGCGTGAAGGGCGCCTGACCCTGCGCACGCCAGATGGCGCGCGCTATCAGTTCGGCGATCACGGCCCCGAAGCCGAAATGGAAATTCGCGATTGGGCTGCGGTCTCTGCGATGGCGGCCCACGGGCAGGTCGGGTTGGGTGAGGCCTATGTTCAGGGGCTGTGGGATACGCCCTCGATCGAGGGGCTGATGTCGCTGGCCATGGTAAATCGGGAATATCTGGCCAGTTATGATCAGGCCAGCCCGTTTAACCGCGTCAAGTTTCGCATCGTTGACCGCCTGTTGCGCGCCAACTCCAAACGTGGATCACGCAAGAACATCCGCGCCCATTATGACGTCGGAAACGAGTTCTATCAGCTCTGGCTGGATGAGGGCATGACCTATTCCTCGGGGCTTTTTGGCGACACGGGCGATGATCTTGCCCAGGCGCAAACGCGCAAAAACCAACGTGTCCTGTCCCGCCTCAACCAAGGTGAAAGTGTTCTGGAGATCGGTTGCGGCTGGGGTGGCTTTGCCGAACAGGCCAGCGCCGAGGGGCGCGATGTGACGGGTGTCACCATTTCGCGCAATCAACATAGCTATGCCGACTGCCGTCTTGATGGCCGCGCCGATATTCAGCTGCGCGACTACCGCGATGTGCAGGGAACCTTCGACAATATCGTTTCCATTGAGATGATCGAAGCCGTCGGCGAGAAATACTGGCCCAGCTACTTTGATACATTGAAACGCAATCTGTCAGCAGGCGGCCGTGTCATGTTGCAGGCCATCACGGTTCCCGACAGCTTCTTTGAGACCTACCGGACCTCCTCTGATTACATCCGGCAATATGTGTTCCCCGGAGGCATGTTGTTGTCGGATCAAATGATCGCAGCCCAGGCGCGGGCCGCTGGGTTGCAGGTGAAAAACTCGTTTGCCTTTGGTCAGGACTACGGCAAGACTTGCCGGATCTGGGCACAGCGTTTGGTGGCGCAGAAACGTAAGATCAAGGAACAGGGCTACGACGAAGGATTTTTCCGCAACTGGCAATACTATCTGGAGATCTGTGCAGCCTCCTTTGCAATCGGACATACAAACGTCGTCCAGGTCGAGCTCGCACATGCCTAACCTGTTGTTCAGCACCTGTCTCTGCCTCGCTCCATTTGTTACCGGGGCTGCGCTGGCCAGCAACTTGCCGAAAGGGGTAGAGCAACGCGGTGAAGCTGCCTTTAGTTTCCTGGGGTTTCAGATCTACAAGGCTCGGCTGTTCACTCAGGCTGGTCGACCGCTTGATTGGTCCCAAGATTTTGGACTTGAGCTGACCTATCAGCGCCGGTTGAGCCAATCTGATCTGGTCGAGGCCACCCTGCGCGAAATGGCCCGCATGGGAAATGCGCTGCCCATTCGGGATCAACTGGAGAAATGCTACCGATCTGTTGCACCCGGAGATATCTATCTGGCAGTCAGTGACGGGCCAGATCGGCTCGCCTTTTGGCGCAATGGAGTGGCGGTCTGCACCCTGTATCAAGACAATATCAAAACCCATTTTATGGAGATTTTTCTGGGCAATGACAGCCGGTCTGCGCGGTTCACGCGGGCACTCTTGGGCCAATGATGCTGTATCCAAGGGTCAGCCTTTACGCCCTGATGCTGGCCAGTGCCGGGATCCCATTGTATATTCACTTGCCTCAATTTGCAGCAACTGATCTGGGTTTGAGCCTCGGTTCACTCGGCGTTGTTTTACTGGCGATCAGGGCCTTTGATCTGGTGCAAGACCCCCTGATTGGTTGGGCGGTTGATCGCTGGCCACAATACCAGTCCAGCTTTGGTTGGGCTGCCGCCCTTGGTCTGGCTCTGGGATTTCCGATACTGTTTGGGTTGCAGCAGGGGGCCAATGTGTTGGTCAAAATGACCCTGATCCTGATGTTGTTGTTCTCGGCCTATAGTCTGGGAATGATCCTGCTTTATGGGCGCAGTGCAACACTGAGTGTCTCAACGAAGCCGCGCGATTTGATGACCCTCGCGACATTTCGAGAAAGCGGCATGTTGATCGGGGTGATTTTGGCCGCAATTGCTCCGGCTCTTCTGGTTGGGCTCGGCGCCAGTGGGCAAGGTTATGCCGCATTTGGTCTCTTTCTGGGGGGCTTGGCATTAGCCACGGCCCTACTGACCCGGAAGATTTGGCAGCGTCAGGCGTTAGTGGGGCAAACCTTGAGCCTTGCCAACCTATGGCAATCAGGTGCGTCAAACTTGATCATCCTGGCTGTTCTGAACAGCTTGCCAGTGGCGCTGACCTCCACTCTGTTCTTGTTCTTTGTTCAGGACTACCTGGCGATGCCCAACCTGGCAGGCCCGCTCCTGGTGCTGTTTTTTCTGTCGGCAGGGGTAAGCGTGCCCCTGTGGAACCTGCTGAGCCAAAGGATCGGTGCAAAGCCTACGCTCTTGATCGCAATGCCATTGGCAATTGCTAGCTTTGTCGGGGCAGTATTTCTGGAGCCGGGGCATGCAGTAGGGTTTACCTTTATCTGCATGGCTTCAGGCGCTGCGCTTGGCGCGGATATGTTGCTGTTGCCAGCTCTGTTCAGCCTCACATTGGTCAAAGCGGGCCTCAGCGCAGGCGCGGCCTTTGGCATATGGTCCTTTGCCGGGAAGCTCGCTCTGGCCCTAGCCGCTGCAATCGCTCTCCCCCTGCTAGAGGTCCAAGGTTTCACACCCGGAGCAGATAACACACCAGCAGCTCTTGCGGCGTTGGTCACGGCCTATGCCATCCTTCCCTGTTGTCTAAAAACTGTCGCCCTCTGCTATGCGCTGAGGCTGCCCAACGAAAGCCCTCCATCATGAAACTTCTTGCTGCCTGTCTTGCCATTTTGCTGCTTGCCATGATTGCCAAAACTTATCTGTTTAGCTTCCGGTTCCAATCCCCGCGCGACTATGCGGAAACCGGACCGCAGTTTGACCTCAAAACCCATCTGTCCGGGGAGATCCTGTCCGAAGGTCTGATCTTTGGGCCCAGCGGAAAAATGACCAATAGTTTCACCGCCAAGATGGTTGGCACCTGGGAGCGCAACACAGGGACTTTGACCGAGGAATTCACCTATTCAAATGGAAAAACTCAAAACCGAAAATGGTATCTGACACTCGGCCCCAACAATAACTTTACGGCCACTGCAGATGACTTGGTAGGGGAAGCTCAGGGCGTTGTATCCGGTTCAACTGTGCGCTTGAGCTATGAGATCATTCTACCTGAAGAGTCAGGTGGCCATATCTTACAGGCGACAGATTGGATGTATCTGACCGCAGATGGAGCGATCATGAACAAATCAGAAATGCGCAAATTCGGCCTGAAGGTTGCCGAGCTTATCGCAACAATGCGACCCATTTGAAAGCTCCGTAATATTTCGAACTAAGAGCAACCAACCCGTCTGGCCAAGGGACCTAGTTGTTTCAGCCGACACGTACGGGCCTAAAATTTGGAGATTTGAACTTTTCTGCTGTTACCCAGGCTCTAAACGCGAAAGCGAATATCTGGAGCGGTGAAGGGCAGCTATGCTCCTATTCTCTCTTGGTCAATGCGAGTGCCGCGAATGTCTTCAAGCTGTCCTTCGTAAGTTGCCTTCCTAGAGTGCGGGACAAGGAAACGAATGTCCAGAAAGGGCTGACAGCAGTCATCTACGGTTCTTGAAGGTTCGCATGACAATCGTGGCGCATGGGCAACGGCGGCTATGCGCAGGAAGCGGACTTTGCAAAGTCAAAGATCAAAAGTACTGCAAAAGCAGGCAAACAACCTAATTCGATGTCTCAGGTCGTTTTGGATGAGGTCAACTTTGCGAACCCGAATGAAGGCAGTGATCCTCAAAGGTTCAGCCCAATCTTGTGGGTTTGACCGCTAAGCACATTTGGCGCGAGAAGTTGACTTTGGTCTCGCAGCTCCGGTCGCTTCAGTTGGAGCGTCCTTTCGCAGTAAGGTTAAATGCCTCTGTGGTTGCTCATATTTCAATTTTCTGCCCGTTCAGGAGTTTCATCTGCCTCAGCGGGTCAGGAACTTAAAACAGCTCCTGAATTTGACGTAGCTCTTGGCTCAGACTTTCTGCGAAGCTTGTCGCCAAAGTTGAAGGAGGGCGGTGTGATGGTTGCAAAATCGAAACTTTCAGAACCACGCCTGGGTTGAACTTTCGGAACACGATGGGGTGCGGTTCCGGGCGCGCCTTCATGTAGCCAGCGGCCGTAATCGGATCGCAGATGCAATAGCACAGGCCATTCTCAACCAAAGTCATAGCCGGGTGAAAGTTTCGCAGTTCAAATCTCTGAACAAAACTTGATCTTTGAACTGCAAAGGCCCTCTGGGTATCAATGAGGTTCGGATGCCCTTCTTGTAGCGCGGCCATGGGACGGCCATTCAAATCTGCAGCGGTGATTTCATCCTGTTGGGCCAGTGGATCCTCCGCAGGGACCGCACAGACGCAGGCCAGCTGGAAATCCTTTGTATCGAGAGCCGCTGAATCTGTCGGCGTTTCTGACAGCCCGATGTCGTATTGTTGCGACGAGATCCACTCCTCAATGACCGATGAGGCCCGCATCATCAGCGACACCTTGACGTCTTGTTTGTCCTTCAAGAACTCCGCCACCAGTTGCGGCATCATTACCTGTGACGCGGCCGGCATGCAGGCGATTTTGAGGCGTCCCTGAGACAGCTCTCCGATTTCGCGCATGGTGCGGGTCGAGAGCGCCAGTCGGTCAAGGATGGCCTCAGCTTCCGACACAAAATAGCGGGCTTCGGGCGTTGGCACCATTTTTCTGCGTTGGCGCCGGAACAGGGACAGGCCCAGTTCGGCCTCCAGATTGGCAATCAGGGCACTGGCCGCAGGCTGAGTCCGGCCCAAGATTCGGGCGGCTTCTGAGACAGATCCCGTGCGCATGACCTCTCGAAAGGCCTGAAGTTGGCGAAAGCTCAGGTTCATGGTGAATTGATTTTCCTAGGTTTCTCCACTATCCATAGAGTAACTTTATTTATCTATCAACTTAATCGTTTTGACTTAATGCCCCCTCATCGCAACCCTTAACCAACCAGCGCAGGACAGTCTTGCGCCATGTCGGAGGGGTTCATGACACGCTTTGCCAGCATCCTGCTAACGGTCCTGATCTGCGTTGTCGCGTTGGGCCAGTTTATTCAGGTGATCACCAGATATCTCTTGGAAATCCCGGTAATGGGGCTGGAAGAAAGCCTGCTGTTTCCGACCCTCTGGCTTTATGTGCTGGGGGCCGTCAATGCCTCCCGCGAGAACACCCACATCCGCGCCAATGTGCTGGAGATCTTTCTCACGACTGAGCGTCAGCATCAGATCCTGGCCGCCATTGGCGAGGTCATCAGCCTGATCATCAGCATGTGGCTCACCTATTGGGCCTGGGATTTCGCCAAATATTCGCTGCGTGTCTGGCGCGAAAGCCCCACGCTCTATCTGCCCACCTTCTGGGTCGACTGCTCTTTGGTCATTGGCCTGGTCCTGATGATGCTTTTCACCGCCGGACACCTGCTGACCCATCTGCGCAGCATTTTTGCAAAGGACCGTTTTGATGGTTGAAATCGCTCTGCTCGCGGTACTGGTACTGGTTGTTCTGCTGACCCTTGGCGTTCCCCTGCCCTATTGTTTCGGCGCCGGCCTGATGGTGATGTATTACCTCGGTGATGTGGTGATGAAAGGCAACGTGCTTTGGGGGTTCCAGCAACTGGGCAACCCGGTGCTGCTGGCCATCCCGCTCTTTGTCCTTGCAGGCACCATCATGAGTGTCTCCGGCATCGCGGCCTCCTTGCTGAATTTCGTGAATATCTTCATCGGCCATTTGCGGGGCGGATTGGGTGTCGTGGCAACAGTATCCTGCGCCCTGATTGGGGCGATCTCTGGCTCGGGCCTGACCGGTGTTGCGGCCATCGGCCCCTTGTTGATCCCCGAGATGGAAAAACAGGGCTATCCACGGGAATATGCAACGGCACTCATTGCCAATGCTTCTCTTCTGGGTCTGCTCATCCCGCCTTCAGTGACCATGATCGTTTATGGTTGGGTGACGGACACCTCGATCCTGGCTTGTTTCCTGGCAACCCTCGGCCCCGGCCTGCTGATCATGCTCAGCTTTTCGTTGGTGAACATCCGCATGGCGCGCAAGTTCCCACTGAAACTGAATGAGCCGCCCAAAGGCGCAGCCTTTGTTGCCGAAGCCAGCAGCCGTGGTTTCAAAGCCACCCCGGCCCTGCTGATGCCAGTGATCATTCTGGGCGGCATCTATGGCGGCATCATGACCCCCACCGAAGCCGCCGCCGTGGCTGTGATCTACGCCATTCCCGTTGGTTTCCTGATCTATCGCGGGTTGGACATCCGGACCTTCCTGGGCGCAGGCCGCGAAGCCGCAACATCGGTGGGCGCGATCATGTTGATGATCCTGTTCTCGATGATCCTGAGCCAGATGTTTGTTCTGGAAAGCGTGCCACAGGCGCTGGTCGAGGCAATCTTTTCAATCACCGACAACAAGATGATCCTGCTGATCCTGATCAACATCCTGCTGTTCCTTGTCGGGATGGTCGTCAACGATGTGACCGCTATTATCCTTATCGCACCGTTGTTGTTGCCACTGATGCAGGCCATTGGGGTCAGCCCCGTCCAGTTTGCCGCCATCATGGGCGTCAATACAGCCATGGGCGGCGTCACCCCACCCTATGCCTCGATCCTGTATCTCGGCGCCCGCATCGGCAAAGTGCCGGTCACCAAAGTGATCCGCCCTGCCATGACTCTGATCCTGCTGGGTTATCTCCCCGTCGTCTTCCTGACCAGTTTCTGGCCGAACCTGTCGCTCGGACTGCCCCGCTTCTTTGGATACTAAACCCCGCCCACATCATCACAAATCTTGGAGGAGACCTACCTATGATGACTTTCCTGAAATCGACCTGCCTTGCAGCTGCTGTTCTGGCAACGGCTGGCGTGGCCACTGCTGATACACTCAAACTCAGCCATATCCGCCCGCAGGGCGCGACCATCGACAATGAGCTGCGCGCCTTTGCCGAGACAGTCTCCGAAGCAACAGATGGGTCCCTTGACCTGAACCTGTTCCCGGCCTCTGCTCTGGGCGACTACACCTCGGTACAAGAGCGTATCTCGGTTGGGGCCATTGACATGGCGGTCCAGCCCGCAGCTACCGCAGTTGACCGCCGCATGCAGATCAGCGCCTTTCCCTATGTTGCAGCCAACTGGTCCGAGGCTAAAGCGATCTACGGCCCCGGTGGCGCCATCCACGCTGCGATGAAAGATCTCTATGCCAAGCAGGACATCACCATGCTGGCAGCCTATCCCGTCTATTTTGGTGGCGTAGCGCTGCATACTGATCCTGTATCCCCAGGGGATCCGCTGGCCGCCAAAGGCATCAAGGTACGGGTTCCCGGCATCAAAAGCTTCCAGCTGACCGCAGATGCGCTTGGCTATATCAGCTCGCCCATCCCCTTTTCCGAAGCCTTCACCGCCGTACAGACCGGCGTGGTTGACGGTGTCGTGGGTTCCGGCGCCGAGGGCTACTATGCTTCGTTCCGCGATGTGACCAGCGCCTATGTTCCCGTGAACACGCATTTTGAAGTCTGGTACATGATCATCAACTCCGGTTCTCTGGCGGAGCTGAGTGATAGTGACCGTACCGCGCTGGAGGCCGCCGCGCTCGATTTTGAAGCCACCCGCTGGACCACCGCCGAAGCGGACCAGGGTGCATTTGAACAGAAGCTTGCCGATCATGGCGCCAAGATCGTTTCCCTTACCGAAGAAGAGCTGGCCGAAACTGCCGCCCATGTGCGTGCGCAGGTCTGGCCACAGGTTCTGGAAGATGTGGGCCAGGAATGGGGTCAGTCGATCCTCGACAAAATCGCGCAGTAACCTCTCCCAACTGCGCAACACCAGACAGGGCGGCCACGTGTTGATCGCCCTGTCTGTCCCACCCGTCTCCTGTCCAGACCTCCAGCGACCTTTCAAGGACATTCCACATGTTTTCATCGCTCCGCTCAACACCTGCGAAAACGGTGACTGTGACCGTAAACAGCCAATCCGTCGCAGCACCTGAGGGGCAGACTGTTTGGGCAACCATGGCCTTGGCCGGACAGCTAACAACCCGCAAGGCGGCCCTGTCAGGTGAAGACCGTAGTGCATTTTGCGCCATGGGCGTTTGCTTTGAATGCCTCGTCCAGATTGACGGAACCCCCAACCAACAAGCCTGTTTGCGGCGGGTGCGCGACGGCATGCATATTCAAACTCAAGACATCACCGAAACATCCAAGGCCCCAATACAAGGCATCCCGGAATGACCTATGACTGTGTTATCGTTGGCGCGGGTCCGGCCGGGATGAGTGCTGCCATTGAACTCGCCAACGCAGGCGCCCGGGTCCTCGTGCTGGACCGAGCACCGCGCGCGGGTGGTCAGATCTTTCGATCTGCTGCAAATAGTCCCTTGTCGGATAGCGGTGCTCTTGGCACGGACTACACTGCCGGCTCCAAACTGATTGAGCGTTTTGAGGCCAGCAACGCAGAGCATTTGAGCGAAGCTGATGTCTGGCATGTGGGGGAGGACGGCACTGTTCTTTACACCCAGGATGGTATTCCCCGTACTGTTCAAACACGCGAAATCCTGCTTTGCCCTGGCGCAATGGAACGCCCCATGCCAATCCCCGGCTGGACCCTGCCCGGTGTGATGACTGCAGGGGCGGCCCAGGTCATGCTGAAATCTGATGCAATGGTTGCCGAAAGGGCCATTTTTGCGGGATCCGGCCCCCTGCTCTACTTGATTGTAGCGCAATATCTGCGTCTTGGCGTCAAGGTCGCGGCCTTGGTCGACACCACCCCGCGTCGCAACTACCTGACATCCCTGCCAAAGGTGCCCGGCGCATTGCGCTCTTGGCCGATGATGTTCAAGGGATTGGGAATGATGCGTGAAATCGCCTCATCCGGCATTCCCGTTTTCAAAGGCGCCAGCAATCTGCGTGTTCTGGGTCAAGACATGGCCACCGGCCTGGAGTTCGGCTGCAGGGAGCAACAGCGGGTCATGAGTAATCACGTCTTCCTTCATCACGGTGTGATCCCGCACAGCAACATCTCTCGATCCTTGGGGCTCAGCCATATCTGGAATGCGGCTCAGCACTGCTGGCAGGTTCAAACCGATGCCTGGGGGCAAAGCTCGGTCCCGCATGTATCAGTGGCTGGGGATGGCGCGGGCATCATTGGCGCTGATGCGGCGCAATCCGCTGGACGTCTGACAGCCTTGAATATCCTCAAAAGACTGGGCCGCCTCACACCTGCAGAGCGGGACCGCAAAGCCAGCGAGGATCACGCTGTCCTTGCAAAAATGGCCCCTTTTCGCGCCTTTATCGATCAGCTTTACGGCCCCAGCAAATGCCTTTGCCTCCCCCAACAAGCGGACACCATTGTCTGTCGCTGTGAAGAGCGGCGCCTTCAGGATTTGAAGGAAGGCTTTGAACAAGGCGCGCGTGACCCAAACGCGCTAAAATCCCTGACCCGTTGTGGCATGGGGCCTTGTCAGGGACGCCAATGTGGCCCGATCGTCAGCAGTCTTTTGGCTGACTGGCGCCAGGAACCGGAAGCTCAGGTCGGATACTACCGCCTGCGCAGCCCGCAGCGGTTGCTGAGCCTCGAAGAGCTCAGCCGCTTTCAGTCCCGCCCACGGGGGGGCGCAGAATGAACGCAGACGTGCTGATTATCGGCGGAGGCATACAAGGCTGTTCTACCGCCTATCATCTCGCCAGAAGTGGTGCGTCGGTGATTGTACTGGAAAAGGATTACATCGCCCGACATGCATCCGGTGTGAATGCAGGCGGCGTCCGCCTTCTGGGGCGGGATCTGGCCGAAATGCCCCTCTCCAAGGCCTCGATGGAGATGTGGCAGTTGCTTGATGACATCCTGGAAGAAGACACCGGATTTCGCCAAAAATCTGTGATCAACATTGCGGTGGACGAGGTCGATATAGCAACATTGAAGGCCCGCGACAAAAAAATGCAGGCCTTGGGGCACAGCCATGAGCGGATGATTGATCAGGCGGAACTGCGGGAAATCCTGCCACATGTGCATGCGTCCTGCGTCGGCGGAGCTGTATCCGATATGGATGGCTACGCCCTGCCCTATCAAGCGACAAATGCTTTTCGTCGCGCAGCGAGGCGGTTCGGCGCGCGTTTCATCGAAGGTCAGGCTCTGAACCACCTCCGCCAGATAGGTCCGGTCTGGATTGCCCGGACCCAGGACAAAACCTATGAAGCATCAACTGTCGTCAACTGTGCAGGTGCCTGGGCAGATCAGGTTGCCATGCAGATTGGTGACAATGTCCCGCTTAGCCATGCTGCACCAATGCTGATGATCACCGCACGTCTGCCACATTTTACCGGACCAGTGGTCGGCGCGGTCAGTCGACAGCTGAGTTTCAAACAGTTCGAAAACGGCACGGTTTTGATCGGTGGTGGAGCCAAGGGGTTTGCCGACCGGGCTAACAACACGACACGACTGGACTATGCAAAACTGGCGCGTGCCGCCAAGACTGCCATCGAGTTTTTCCCAATCATGCGTAGCGCCTCCATCAACCGCATGTGGGCCGGGCTTGAGGCCTATATGCCGGACAATTTGCCAGTCATCAGCCCCGCTGCTAATGCAGATAACGCCTTTCACGCCTTTGGTTTTTCGGCGCATGGGTTTCAGATGGGCCCAATTGTCGGAAAAGTAATGGCGGACCTCGTGTTGACGGGTAAATCAGACTTTGATCTCAGTGCATTTCGCATTGACCGCTATGACCGCAAAACTCTCTGAAAGAACGGAAAAAACATGACAATCACCCGTATCGAAACCGGCGAACGAATGAGCAAGATCGTCAAACACAATGGCGTTGCCTACCTTTGCGGACAGGTTGGTGCCGGTGAAACAGTTGCAGACCAGACCCGTGACTGCATCTCACGCATTGAGGCACTTTTGGGCAAGGCAAGCTCCTCGAACGATCGGATCCTGCAGGCGATTATCTGGCTCTCTGATATGAGCGATTTCGCTGAAATGAACGCTGTTTGGGACGCCTGGGTTCCTGAGGGATCCGCCCCAGCGCGCGCCTGTGGAGAAGCTAAACTGGCACGCAAAGAACTCAGAGTAGAGATCATTGTGACAGCTGCCTGCGACACCTGATCTGATCACCACGGTCGGGCAGCCCGCGCCTTGTCGTGGGCAGCTCGCACCGACCATCTACGCCAGAATAACTCACTCTTCAGTACAGGAAAGCGACCATTCACGCGTTTGTGGTGAAAAGTAGGAGCCGTCTTTGTTGTTAAGGCAATCGAAACCAAATAATGGCTTCGACAATGACCGCTTTGGGCTGAGAGCCGACCTTCCGGCGCTTCTAGGGTTGATCACTGATCAGGCAGCCAACCTCGGCTCGGGGTAGACGGCAGCTATGCGCAGATAACGGTCTTTGCTAAGTTCGCCTTTCGGCCTGGGAACACAGCTTGCGGACGCTGCGGTGCCGCGTGAGAAGCGGTCATTGTTTAGGCTTACAGCTTGATTTTCCGGGCGAAGAGCAACACTGCGGACGAAGCTGCCGTTTGCTGAAGTCAAGAAAGTATCCGCTAAACACTAACAGTTCCATTCAACCAGGCTGTCGCTACGTCGGCAATTTCGTGGCCGAGAAGTTGATAGCGTTCCTCTATGGGATAATACGCCCATACGCCGGGTGGGTCAACCCTCAACCTGAATTCGATCCCGTCACAGCCAGCATACCCAACAGTCAATTCAGTGCGATTTTCAACTTTGAATTCATCCACTGGAAGAAAGTATGGGTATCCGTATTCGTCTCGAACGCCTTCAGGAAACACTGCGATTTAGTCACCAAAATTGGGCGACCAGCCAGCTGGCCGGGATTCTACGGTCTTCACCAAGTTCAACTCCTCATTCGTTGCGGACATTCGATGCGTTTCAGAATGAATGCAAGATGGGCTCCAAGCCGCCATGCAGCAGCGCAGCGCCATGATCCAGCACCTGGGCGTCGGTCGACGAAATCGCGGGTGACTGCTGAACGCTCAAAAAAGACACAAGGGAAACTAAAGATATTGAGACATTGAGACATTGAGACATTGAGACATTGAGACATTGAGACATTGAGACATTGAAAGACAGGAATGCCTTAGAACCTGCAACTCCGTTTTCCCTTCGAATCCTTGGATGCTTTTTCAGTAGCAGTACGGTTTTGAACACAAAGAAGTCGTTCACAACTTAGAAAATAGACGCCCGCGCAATAAGGTCTTCTTGCAAGGTGCTGCCTTCCCTGCAGGGAGGGTGGAGAATTGGGAAGTCGGTGAAAATCCGACACTGCCCCCGCAACGGTAAGGAAGATCAGGTTCGGCAATCGCCACTGGGAGGAGGATCCCGGGAAGGTGCCGTGACCGGGTGCAAACCTCTTCCAAGTCCGGAAACCAGCCTTGCAGATATGTCAAACCGCGGGTGGCGGTGGGGGCTCGGTTTTCGGACGTGATCCTCGCGCCTCCGGACTGTTCTCCCATGCCATCTGCCCAAGCAAGGCCGCGGGGCGCGGCAGGAGAGCCAGAAGTGAATAACATCCAAAGCCTATTGGCCCGTCGAAACCCAAAACATGCATTAGAACAGGCGTTTTATACCGACCCTGAGGTCTTTCAGGCTGATCTGGAAACCATTCACTATCGCGAGTGGCTGTTTGCGATTGCGGCCTGTGAATTGCAGAAATCTGGCGACTACGTCACCCATACCGTAGGGGCTTACCGCGTGATCATAGTGCGCGGTGCAGACAACCAGATCCGTGCCTTCCACAACACCTGCCGCCATCGGGGCTCTATCATTTGCAAGGCCGCAAAAGGGAATGCACCCAAACTGGTATGTCCCTATCACCAGTGGACCTACGAGCTGGACGGCTCTCTGCTTTGGGCGCGCGATATGGGACCGGATTTCGACCCCAAACAACACGGGTTGAAGACTGTGCATTCCCGCGAACTCGCGGGGTTAGTCTATATCTGCCTAGCTGACGAAGCCCCGGATTTTGAGAGCTTTGCAGAGATTGCCCGCCCCTATCTCGAACCTCATGACCTGGGAAATGCCAAAGTCGCCTTCGAAAGCTCCATTGTCGAAAGCGGCAATTGGAAACTGGTCTGGGAGAACAATCGCGAATGCTATCATTGTGGCGGCAATCACCCGGCGCTTTGCCGGACTTTCCCCGATGATCCGGCGGTCACCGGCATTGAGGGGGGCGAAACACCTGCGCATTTGCAGGCGCATTTTGACCGGTGCGAGGCCGCAGGTCTGCCGTCGCGCTTCCATTTGGATGACCACGGTCAGCACAGGCTGGCGCGGATGCCCCTGAAGGATGGCGCCGAAAGCTATACCATGGATGGGAAAGTCGCGGTACGACGCTGGCTAGGACGTGCGCCTTTTGCCGATGCTGGGTCTTTGTTGAAATTCCACTATCCCACAACCTGGAACCATTTCCTTGCGGACCACTCTTTGGTGTTTCGCGTCACGCCAATCAGCCCAACAGAAACCGAGGTAACCACAAAGTGGCTTGTCCACAAAGATGCGGTGGAAGGTGTAGATTATGATCTGCAGCGTCTGACCGAAGTTTGGGTCGCCACAAATGATGAAGACCGGCAGGTCGTCGAAGACAACCAACAAGGCATCAACAGCCCGGCCTATGTGCCCGGTCCCTATTCAGGAACCCAGGAGTCGGGAGTTCTGCAATTTGTGGAGTGGTATTGCGCCACACTGTCTGAACGCCTGGCCCCTGAAGCCCTGGCGGCGGAGTGAACGATATGACAGATCTTGTTGCCGCTCTACCTGTTTGGAAAGACAGTGAAACACTAGAATGTGTTTCGGTGGTGCCTGAGGCGCCAGATACCGCAAGCTTCAGCTTTCGTGCGCCTTCCGGTGCGCTGTTTTCCTATGAGCCGGGGCAGTTTTTGACACTCGAAATCCCAGTGCCAAACCAGCCCGGTGGTGTTGTGCATCGCACCTATACGATCTCTTCTTCCCCGTCTCGCCCGCGCTCGATCACCATTACTGCAAAGGCCCAGGCAGACAGCATTGGCACGCGCTGGATGCTGGACAACTTGCAACCAGGCATGCGCATCAAGGCGATAGGGCCTGCGGGCGTGTTCAGCAACTCCAGCAGCAAGGCCAGTCGCTATCTGTTTATCTCGGCAGGGTCAGGCATCACCCCTATGATGTCGATGACCACTTGCATGTGGGATGAGGGGCAGGAATTGGATGTTGTCTTCATCAATTGTGCCAAACGTCCCTCCGAAATCATCTTCCGCCAACGCTTGGAACAAATGGCCAGCCGCACCCCGGGGCTTGATCTAAAATTTGTGGTGGAAGACCCCGACCCGTATCGTCCCTGGACGGGTTACCAAGGGCAATTCAACCAGTTGATGCTGGGCTTGATGGCACCGGACTATCTGGATCGTGAGGTCTATTGCTGCGGGCCTGAACCCTTCATGACGGCCGTGCGCGAAGCCCTGGCCGGTCTTGGGTTTGATATGGACAACTATCACCAAGAGAGCTTTGGCGCTCCGGTTGAATCTGAAGCAGATCAGCCCGATCTGGATGACGTCGTGCTGGACAGTGATACCAGCGCAGAGATCCACTTTGCCACTTCCGGCGTTACCGCAAAAGTTGCAGAAACGGATACTGTCTTGGCAGCAGCGCGCAATGCTGGACTTAACATCCCATCGGGCTGCACCTTTGGGCTTTGTGGAACCTGCAAGGTCAAGAAATCCTCTGGCGAAGTGCATATGGTGCATAACGGCGGCATTTCAGAGGATGACATTGCAGCGGGTTACATTCTTGCCTGTTGCTCCAACCCAATCGGAAAGGTTGAGGTTGAGTTCTAGAAGATCGAAGGGGCGCCGATCGGCGCCCCTTTGCTCTAGAAATCCCAATCTTCGTCTTCGGTCGCCACAGCCTTTCCGATCACATAGGACGATCCAGAACCAGAGAAGAAGTCATGGTTTTCGCTGTCGGGACTGAGGGCGGCGAGAATGGCCGGGTTCATCTCGGAGACTTCAGGCGGGAAGAGGGCTTCAAAACCCAAATTTTGTAACGCCTTTTTGGCGTTGTAGTGGAGGAAGGCTTTGACGTCTTCGGTCAGGTCGATCTCGTCATACAGCTCTTCTGTGTACTGGTTTTCGATATCATAGAGCTCGAACATCAGACCAAAAGCATAGTCCTTCAGCTCCTGCTGGCGCGCCGCTTCCAGTTGCTCATAGCCCCGCTGAAACTTGTAGCCGATATAATAGCCATGCACCGCTTCATCGCGGATGATCAGGCGGATAAGATCGGCGGTATTGGTCAATTTTGCCCTGCTGGACCAATACATCGGCAGGTAGAACCCCGAATAGAACAGGAAGCTTTCGAGGAACACCGAGGCAATCTTACGCTTCAGCGGGTCATTTCCCGGTGCATAGGTGTTGAGGATCGCCTTGGCCTTGGCTTGCAGATGCGGGTTTTCCTCTGACCAACGGAAGGCTTCATCGATCTCTTTGGTAGAACACAGCGTGGAGAAGATTGAAGAATAGCTGCGCGCATGCACCGCCTCCATAAAGGTGATATTGGTGAGCACCGCTTCTTCGTGCGGGGTGACCGCATCCGGCATGAGCGCTGGCGCACCAACCGTGTTCTGGATGGTGTCCAGCAGGGTCAGGCCAGTGAAGACGCGAATGGTCAGCTGTTTTTCATGCTCTGTCAGCGTGGCCCAGCTCTGGATATCGTTCGACAGTGGCACCTTTTCGGGCAACCAGAAGTTCACTGTCAGGCGGTTCCAGACTTCAAGATCCTTGTCGTCCTCCAGACGGTTCCAATTGATGGCACGTGGGATGCGGGTTTGGGTCATGTCTTTCATGTCTCAGGATCCATCTTACAGGCTGCAGGATACGCAGCCTTGCACTTCGGTCCCCTCCAGGGCCTCCTGGCGCAGACGCACGTAATAGATTGTTTTGATACCTTTCTTCCAGGCGTAGATCTGCGCGCGGTTGATGTCGCGCGTGGTCGCCTCGGCCGGAAAGAACAGCGTCAGGGAAAGCCCCTGATCGACATGTTCCGTCGCGGCCGCATAGGTGTCGATCAGCGCCTCAGGGCCGATCTCATAGGCGTCCCGATAGAATTCCAGGTTTTCGTTATCCATGAAGGCGGCTGGATAATAGACCCGGCCGATTTTTCCTTCCTTGCGGATTTCGATCTTTGACACGAGCGGGTGGATCGAGGAGGTCGAGTTATTGTGTCCGTCGTCAGATTTTTTGGGTCCAAAGGCGGCCTAAACTAAGCGAGAGTTTGGCTCATCTGGTTGATTTGACTATGCTGTGAGCCTCCCCCAAAAAATTGGTCCGCGCCTATGATTAGGAAAGCGGAGGACCATAGATGGCGACGAAGAGACCGAAGCCCGAAGAGATTGTCGTGAAGTTGCGGCAGGTTGAAGTTCTGATGGGGCAAGGCATGCCCCGTATTGACGCAATCAGACAGATCAGCGTGACTGAACAAACCTACTACCGTTGGAAGAAGAAGTATGGCGGAATGGGCACGGAACAACTCAAGGAACTGAAGCGGCTACAGAAAGAGAACGAGCGTCTGCGTCGGGCGGTTTCTGTTCTGACATTAGATAAGTTGATCCTGAAGGAAGCCGCATCGGAAAACTTCTGAGCCCCTCGCGTAGGCGGGCCTGCATCGACCATGTACGTAGTCAGTTCAAGGTTTCTGAACGACGGGTTTGTCGCGTTCTGGGCCAGCACCGATCTACACAACGCCGATTACCACGTGGACGCGCTGACGAAGAACGCTTGGTTGAGGATATGATCGAGCTGACGCGCCAGTTTGGTCGATATGGCTACCGTCGAGTCGCTGCCCTGTTGAGAGACGCAGGCTGGCAAGTGAACGACAAACGCGTCGAACGGCTTTGGCGACGTGAGGGGCTTAAAGTGCCCATGAAACAACCTAAGAAAGGACGGCTCTGGCTCAATGATGGATCGTGTGTCCGTTTACGTCCTGAGTATCGCAATCACGTCTGGTCGTATGACTTCGTACACCACAGAACAGACGACGGCAGAGCCTTTAGGACGCTCAACATCTTGGATGAACACAGCCGGGAATGCCTGGCTATCCGGGGGAAGCGGAAGTTGAATTCGGCTGAAGTAATCGACGCTCTGACGGATCTATTCATCCTGCGAGGCGTGCCTGCCTAAATCAGGTTGGACAATGGCCCTGAGTTCATTGCTGAGGCCGTCAGAGACTGGATCAAGGCGGTTGGGGCAAGGACTGCCCACATCGAACCCGGGTCACCCTGGGAGAACGGATATTGTGAGAGCTTCAACGGGCGGGTGCGCGACGAGTTGCTGAACGGCGAAATCTTCTACTCGCTACGTGAAGCCCAAATCATCATTGAAAGATGGAGGAACCATTACAACACCAAACGACCACATAGTGCTCTGGGCTACCGCCCACCTGCGCCAGAGGTCATCGTTCCGATGGACCAAAGGCCAATCATGCACTAACTTTCAATGTGGACCACTCAAGTGGGGCGGCTCACGCCAAGTCGCTCTAAAAGACATTTTGCTTCTTCAGGGGAAATCAAGGCCCACTTTATTTCTGTTGAACAGGAAGGGTGGTATCTGGCTATCTTGCCTACGTTTTTCAAGTTTGAGGTGCGCACAATACTACCTCGCAGCGGTGCGGCGCCTCTACTTTAAACCTGCGCGTGGGTAGACACGGTTTCGGGTAGCTGCTGTCAGCCCAAATGCGACATTCAAATCTATGGTTGTGTTCGCCGAATAAAAAGGAGGCAGGAAACCGTCAATTTCCCCGAAAAGAGCCATTCAAAGGTACGCCCACACCGATGCAGACATGGCCCAAACTAGGCGGAGCCGCGATGCTCAGAGACCAACCGGTGCATCCCCCGCCTACCTTGGTAGCACCAGTGTTAGCGATACAGGGGCGGCCTTGCTCGCCATAGTGTCGCAATTGAACCTGAATCTAAAGTGCACCTACCGCACGATTTTGCGCATGCTTCAAATGCGCTCAGGGAGGGGCTAGCATAAATGAAACAGCCATTTACAGATCTTGAAATTAAAAAGGCCGGATCAGGTTTTTACGAGGGGCACAGCGTCGAAATCGCTTTGCTGAGTAAGGGGATCATCGTCGCGCTGGTGATTTGGGCTTTGATCTGGCCTGCAAATGCCAATGGCGTTCTTGGCAGCCTCAACTGGCGAATTCTTGAAGATTTCAACACATTCTACATCATCGTAGTTGGCTTCTTTGCGTTCTTTTTGCTGGTCGTCGCAGCCCTGCCGCAAACAGGAAAGCGGGTCATGGGCCGAAATGGAGAAGCACCGGAGTTCTCAAACTTCTCATGGTTTTCAATGATGTTTGGAGCGGGCCTGGGTGTTGGCCTAATGGTTTTTGCCACTGCCGAACCTCTAGGCCTTTGGGGATCAAACCCGCTGGTTGTTTCTGGCGCCGTTGAAGGCAACACCGCCGAAGCTCTGCAGTCTGGCTATCGCTACACCTTCTTGCACTACGGGTTTCATGCCTGGGCAATCTATGTCGTAACGGGACTGTCATTGGCCTACTACGCTTATACACGGGATATGCCACTGACAATTCGCTCAGCACTAACACCTTTGTTTGGCAAATGGGTGAACGGTATTCTTGGGCATGTAGTCGATGTCTTGGGGGTTGTCGCGACCATTCTTGGGGTTTCTGTGACGATCGGGTTTGGTGTCAGCCAGTTCATTGACGGTGTCTACGCAATTACGGGCATGGAATGGATGATGGATATGTCCGGTGACGCGCCCGCGCCGGGAACAGTTGGTCTGATTTCAGGTCTTATTGTAATCATGGGATTGTCAATCATATCGGCTGTGTCGGGTGTCGGACGCGGCGTAAAGTATCTGTCAAACCTGAACCTGGTTCTTTCAGTCATCCTATTGTTGACCTTCGTGGTGTTCGGTTCGTTCCTATTTGCGATGACCACCTATGCCAGCGCCTTTGTTGACTATATCTTGAACTTTGCCTCACTCAGCTTCGGCGCCTACGGTCCGCAATCAGCTGACGCCTTTGCTGCAGCCTTGCCTGAGGCAGCAAAACCTTTGGCTGGCGACCTTAAAGCCGGTGCCACTAATGCCTGGGGTTCCTATGATGGTTTTGTTGGCGGACTGACAGGCGCCGCAGCTGAGCTTCCAGCGGAAACTCTGGCTGCGGTGTATGAAGCTGGGAATGAAGGGCGTCAGTTTGGCTGGCAGGCTGGTTGGACAACCTTCTATTGGGCCTGGTGGATTGCCTTTTCACCCTTTGTCGGTCTGTTTCTTGCCCGGATCTCCAGAGGTCGCACCGTACGTGAATTCATCATTGGCTGCGTCTTTGCACCTGCGATGGTTTGCTTTGCCTGGATGACCATTCTGGGCGGCACAGCCATTGATCTAGAACTCAGCGGAGCGGCCGAAGGTGTAATTATCGGCGCATCCAACACATCCAAGCTTTTTGTCACTCTTGGGGAAATGATCTCTGGCGGCTTCCTATCCGGGATCACAATCATGAGCGTAGTCTTAATCATGACTTTCCTGGTCACATCTGCGGACTCGGGCATTCTGGTGATGAATACCATCATGTCCGGTGGCGAGCAGGACACTGGCATCAAACATCGTATCGTTTGGGGGGTGCTGCTGACGTTTGTAATCGGCGCACTTCTTATCGCTGGCAAGACCAATGGTGGAGCCGATCCAATGGAGGCTTTGAAAAGTGCCATGATCATTGGGGCGCTACCCTTTACCGTAGTGATGGGCCTAATGTGTCTGGCTCTGATCAAAGCGCTTTTCCGTGACGGGAAACGGGAGGCTCTGCCATCTTCGACTGACTAGGATAATCAGCACTGTTGGTTTGAGAGAGGCGTCGTGTACGGCGCCTCTCTTCAATAATCGCTTCTGTCGCGGCATCGCAGCGGTAACAGGCGGTTTTCCTAGGTTGAAAGGCGAACTTTGCAAAGGTCGCTCTCTGCGCTTCGCTGCCGTGGGTGCAGTCGCAGCATCCGATCGGGCAGCCTGAACCGCTAAAAGTCTGCTTTCGGGAAGCTGACCTTCAAATCTCGCAGATGCAGCATTGAGGGCGAAGCACGCCATGTTAGGGGCCCCTTAGGGCTGCCTGCCGCCGCTGGCAAACGTGCCATCGACCGTCCAGGCTAGCGATCACGTTGCCGCTCTGCCGCAGGGCAGCTCTGGGCCCAATTTGACCAATGCTGCGTGATGAACCAATGTCCGGTTTGACGCTTAGCGCGCAAAGTTGGGATAAAAGATGGTCGAAAAACTCTCCATAAAGGAAGCTACTCTTCTTCAGGCGGTTGCGCTCTGGTTACGTGAAGAAATGCTGTCGCACCTCGTTGATGTGTCACCCGCGCCGGACCTTTTGCACGACTTGGCTCAAAGCAACTATGAGATTAGCTGCAACGCCTTAGAACGAGTGGGTTTGCTTGCTTCTGAAGACAAATATTGGCAGGTATTGGAATCGCACGACGGCCAACCCACCTTGGGAGATTCACATAAGCGTAGCGATCTTGATCACCTTCTTGACGGGCTGGCTTGCCACTCTCACTACGTCAACGAACTGTATCAACACCACGAGGCTGTGACCCCATTTAGATATGCCTTAAACGAGGTTTGTGTTGCTATGGCCGTATGCGGATACATGGAAGCGACGTCTAAGAAGACGTTTGAATGGGCCGACGACTTCGGCCCTTGGTTGGTGCGCCATGGGGCATGGGACTTAGATGAATTTGAGCCCGCGTCGCAGGAAGACGTGAACAGTGCACTTGCAACCATCCCTGACAAAGCGAGGGAAAGGTTGTCTGGGTCTCTAGGCCGCCACAAACCAGACTTTGTACGATACTTTTTTGCCCAATGGATCGATGGCAAGTGGGAAGAACGAGAATGGCGATACGCGCCAAACGATGACTGGGACCTCAATCTAGCCGCCGGAATTTACGCTCAACTGCACGGCCAATGACTGCGGACGTTGGCGAAATTGCAGCGAACTGACGCTTTGTCCGCAGTTCTGCCGCTTAGCCGTCAAAAATGCTGCACCGTGTGTCGAATGGCTGGTTTGGTGAAGCCGCAATGCAGCAGTTGATCCACCAGCAAAAGGCAGCTCTGGGCCGCTCGCCTCACTTTGCAAAGGTCGCAATCTGCGCATTGCAGACCTCTGAAGCTAAGCAATCAACGGTCGCCGCTCAGATGATCACTAGAGGTCTGTTCCCAGCCCTAAGCAGTCATCCACAAGGAGTTCCACGCCAACAATGCCGCAGCTGCGAGGTTTGAGGGTCAGTTTCCCGAAAGCGGTCATAGAACCACCCTCGCGTTGGATCGCCTATGCCGCAGCAACACCTGCAGCAGCTATGCGCAGATACCGACCCTTGCAAAGCCCGCCTTTCGGCCAGGGAACACAGCCTTCCATCGCTGCGATGCCGCTTGAGAAGCGGTCATTGATGAGGTTGCAGCGAAAATTGGGGGCTGGAGGGCGGCAGTGCGGACTTTACTGTCGTTTTGCTTTGGGGATGAGTATATCAGCTTTGCCTTCGCTACAGGCAAGCCGTTTTCAGAAGCCGGGTAAAGGAGCTTCACAGAGAACTAGAATCGTTCTAAAGTACTTCTAGAACAATTCTAAGTATGAGCGAGTCTCGCAACCCTCTTTGCGTTAGAACTCCTGTACAATTCGAGGCTCGTCATGGACCCAGTCATCCTTGTTTTTCTTGCAGCGCTTGTCACGGCCTTGGCAACCGGTCTTGGCCCTTTACCGTTTGCTGTTTGGCGCGGAATGTCGCCCAAAGCTGTCTCCATTTGCAACGGCATCGCTGCAGGGTTGATGATCGCCGCCAGTTTCAGCCTGCTCAAGGAAGGTGTCGAGCTTAGCCCCATTCGCACGATTTTGGGTTTGCTTGGTGGTTTTGTGTTTATCGCATTCAGCCACAGCTTCATTGCACGCCACGATGATTTTCACATAGGGGCTATCCAGGGCGCCGATGCACTCAAAATGGTCATGATTGTCGGGATCATGACTTTGCATTCTGCGGCTGAGGGCGTGGGCGTGGGAGTCGCTTTTGCAGGAGAAGGCAATTTAGGAGAGTTCATTACTGCAGCTATCGCGGTACACAATATCCCCGAGGGCCTAGCGATCGCTCTTGTATTGATCCCTAGGGGGGCCAAGATCTGGCAGGCGATCGGATGGAGCGTTTTTTCGAGCTTGCCTCAACCAATCCTGGCTGTACCCGCCTTTATGTTTGTGACTTTCTTTACCCCATTCCTACCTTTTGGGCTGGGCCTGGCTGCTGGCGCTATGATCTGGATGACACTATCCGAATTGATCCCGGAGGCTCTGGAGAACGCAACCAGCCCAATGATCGCCAACGCCGTGACCATGTCGATAGCCGGCATGTTAATGTTCGAGCTTCTCTTACGAGCAATCTGACCAAGAAATCCGTGCTTTGACTTCTGTAGAATGGCAAGGGCTTTGGGCTCACTGCCATCATTCGCCGTGACAGAAGCAAGCGCGTGAGCGCCATGACCTTTGTTGCATCTGAAGTGCAGGTTACCAGTAAAATCGGCTCTGTGAAGAGACCGCCCATCCCATTCCGCCCGCTTAAAACATTTCTGACTGATCCAAAGTCATTTTTGGGCCGTATAGTGAGTAGGAGGAAGAAAAATGTTGATCAAAACTTTTAAAACCACCTGGGCGTCTCTGATGGATGGTCGGGAGAACCCGTTACAGAACATTCCACTCCCTGCAGCATATATGCTGATGCAACTCCTAGCCTGGATGTGGAGTGCAGTCTTTTCAATATCGATTGGTAGCTATTTGGCATTCGGTATTTCGTCTATCGCACATGTCTTGATTTTGAGTGCGGTTTTTACGACTCTGGTCGTGTTTCAGAGCACTCAAAATCCCAATTTGTTACAAAAGCGATAACCATGAACTGCACTCATGATGTCTCTCGTAAAAATGTGGGAGAGCATCGCGCACTGATTGTGGGGGGCTCTGGTGGAATAGGTGCTGCTTTGTCCCGCGCACTCGTATCCAAAGGCGCTGATGTGACGAACTTGTCTCGATCCAGCGATGGTTTTGATATTTCGGATCCAGACAAAGTGAAACTTCATATGGACCACCTCAGTGGAACGTTCCAAACGGTCATAGTAGCCAGCGGTATTCTCGCCTCTGTGGGGAAGAGACCTGAAAAGTCGCTGAATGAGATCGATGCTGATCACATGATGCGGGTTCTGGCTGTGAACGCGATAGGGCCAGCGCCTATGGAACGCACTCGCTATCGCCCAAGTCATCGAAATCTAAAGGCGTGGGCCGTCTTCACGGACGGCCCGGAGCTGACGTTGGCCGTGTCAGGTCAGCTGCTGTGCAGCTTCACCAAACCAGCCATTCACCCCGTGCTGCAGCACTTGTGACCACTAGAGGGTAGGACTGCGGACGAAGTGTGAAATCGCTGCGTTTGCGCAGAAGGCTGCTTTCGCGCGCTTTGTAGCCTTCATTTTAGATTGCACACGAGCTTCACACATCCAGCGGTTACAACCGTGGACTAGCCGTACAGTCTGTCCATTCCTACATAAAGCAATCCTCATCAGTCACGATGAGCTGTACGGCGACCTTACATCCCAGACTGAAGAAACCGCCATGCGATGGCACAGCCTGTGAACGGCTACTGCAACGCCTCCAACAAAGGCAGGCCCACCGCACCGCTGAGTGGCTTCGTGCGCATGATCGAGGCAATAGTAGCCGCCACATCGACCGTCTCGACGCGGCGTTCCACGCGGGCGTTTACGATACCGGCTCCAGAGAAAATGACAGGAACGTGCGTGTCATATATCCATGGTGAACCATGGGCTGAGGCCACAGTCAGACTGTCGAACTCGGCCACGAACCAGTGAGGCTCGAACACCACGTAAATGTCGCCAGATCGGTCGGCATGAAAGTTCGCCATCACCGCACGGGCGATTTTGGTATCCGGGACCGCGCCGCGCCGCAGGTTCGAGCTGGTGATGGCAAAGGCGATGCCGGGCATTTTCTGAAGCTCCGCTGCCACGGCCTCTTCGACCTCTGCCAGCGTGGCGCCTGCCGCCTCTATCGCAGCACGGTCAAGGTAAACGTAAGGGTTGGTGAAGCTATTGAGCAGGGCCTCGCCAATCCCGAACCGCTCTTTCAGCCGTGCAAACCCAGCTGACTTGGCAGCGGCTTCGAATTCGAAACTCTGGGCTTCGATGCCCAGACTGTTGAGATAACCCGGCGCCTCGGGCGCACCGTGATCGGACGATAGCACAACCAGCGTCTGGTCAAGGCCCACGCTGTCGTCAACAAAGTCAAGAAAATCCGCCAGCGTCTGGTCAAGACGTTTGAAATTGTCCTCTGCTTCAAGGCTGGACGGGCCAAAGATGTGGCCAACATAATCGGTTGACGACAAGCTGACGCTCATGAAGTCAGGCACATCATCCTGCCCTACCGCTTCTGCGCTCATCAACGCTTTGGCAAAATCCACCGTGACCTCATCTCCAGCCGGGCTGAGCGTCAGCAATGTGGTATAATACCTGTTGTCTTCCATAGGGTAGGCATGCGGAAAGGTGCGCCCGAAACCGGGGAAATCGGTCTCCCAGGGCTGATCGTCCTTGTCCCAGAACAAGTAATTCTCTGCGGGCAGCATCGGCGTCCAGACGGAATCTGCATAGGAGTTCACGAAACCCTGGAGCTCCCAATCAGACATCCATGCTGGATAGTCCTCGCGGTAAAAGGTGGAGGTGACAAAACGTCCTTCGGACTTGGAGAACCAATAGGCCTGCCCTGAATGACCCGCAAAAGAGATCGCCCCCCGGTCTTTGACGGAGACGCCAAAAACCTTGGTGTCAGGGCCATAATGCATACGGATCTCATCACCAATTGTCGAGGTCAGGATGTTACGGGGCGAGCGTCCATCCGTGGTCGCGGCGCGTTGGGTCGGGTCTATTTCAGTGCCTGCATCAACGCCCAAGGCCCCCACCAGTGGATAATCGGGATCCTGCACATTGTAAAAGGTGGTGCCTGTGCCACGGTCAAACCACAGATTGGCAACCATGCCGTGGATGCCCGGATCAGTGCCGGTAGACAGAGTAGTATGGCCAACGATTGTCTCGGTGTTTGCGTGGCGGTGATGGGCATTGGCGAAATGCACACCGCTTTTCAAAAGGCGGTTGAAACCTCCTTTTCCCAGTCCCGCGCGGAACCGATCAATCATATCGCCACGCAACTGGTCCACGGTGATCTGCAACACCAGTTTTGGCGGGGCTTCAGCTTCCTGTGCAAAAGCAGTCGTGGAAAGCAACAGGGTAGCTATACCGGCGGCATTTAGTGCGGGAATGCGGCCCAGCATGATGTCTCCAGTCATGAGAAGCTTGTGCGACTTCGAATTGGCCTGCGCCAGCGATCCGAATAACGCCACTTGGGCAAAGGACCCGCAAGCCTTGCGCCTGCGGGTCCCATTCAGAGCTTAGTTCGAGCTCGGGTTGCTTTGCAGGGTTTCCAGCACGGCATCCAGGTTGAAGCTGCCCGGCGCCTGACGCGGCGGATACTGCTGGTAGGTCGCCAGATGCTGCGCCACGTATTGCACTGCAGGCAGGATCAGGAACACCCGGTCAAAGCGCCACATCGCGTAGTTTTCTGACTCCTCGTCGGCCTTCTCGAACGGGTCGCCCCGCATGTCCATCAGCTTGGGCACACGCAGAGTGATCAGGGGTTCTTCCCAAACGGAAAACCCTTCCGCGCGCTGCTCCATGAACACCATCTTCCAGCGGTCATAGCGCAGGTTTGCAAGCGAGCCGTCATCGGTCCAATAGAAGAACTCCTTGCGGGGCGCTTCATCGGTTTCGCCGCTAAAGTAGGGCATCAAGTTGTAGCCGTCCAGATGCACCTTGTAGTCACGACCAATGGCCGAGTGACCTTCCAGCAGCTTTTCCTTGACGTCCGGCTCACCAGCGGCTGCCAGCAGTGTCGGCAGCATGTCCTCATGGCTGAACACATCGTTATACACCGTGCCGGGTTCGATCACGCCGGGCCACTTGATCATCGTGGGCACGCGGTAGCCGCCTTCCCAGTTGGAGTTCTTCTCATTGCGGAATGGCGTGCTACCGCCATCCGGCCAAGTGAACATCTCCGCCCCGTTGTCAGAGGAATACATGATGATCGTATTGTCAGCGACGCCCAGTTCGTCGAGCTTGTCAAGGATCTGACCGACATGGCCGTCATGCTCAACCATCCCGTCAGCATAGATACCAAGGCCGGTCACACCCTGAGATTCGGGCTTGAGGTGCGTGTTGACGTGCATCCGTGTGAACGCGACCCACATAAAGAACGGACGTTCCGCGTCAACTGCACGCTCCATGAAGTCGACCGCCCCGGCAAGGATTTCCTCGTCCACGGTTTCCATACGCTTCTTGGTCAGCGGTCCTGTATCTTCCAGGTTGCCGTCAACGTTGGATTTGATCACACCGCGCGGGCCAAAGGCCTCACGGAATGCGGGATCCTGCGGATAGTCGGGATGCTCTGGCTCTTCCTCGGCATTCAGGTGGTAGAGGTTACCGAAAAACTCGTCGAAACCGTGGTTCGTGGGCAACATGGAATCAAGATCGCCGAGGTGGTTCTTACCATACTGCGCCGTCATGTAATCGTGGTTCTTCAGCAGCCCCGCAATCGTCGGATCAAGTACTGACATGCCCTCTTCGGCACCTGGCAGACCAACTTTCAACAGTCCTGTGCGGAATGGGCTTTGTCCGGTGACAAAGGCGGCGCGCCCGGCAGTACAGCTTTGCTGGCCATACCAGTCAGTGAACATCGCACCCTCATTGGCAATCCGGTCGATGTTGGGAGTCTGGTAACCCATCATGCCGCGATTATAGGCGCTGGTGTTGTTCCAGCCCACATCGTCGCCCCAAATGACCAGAATATTCGGCTTGTTTTCCTGCGCCGCTGCCGCGCCCGACAACGCCACAAGCGCTGTGACTGCCACAACTTTCCACCGTCTTAAATAAGTGAATGACAAGGTAATATCTCCCTTTGGCATGAAATCATGATATTCAGTCGATATTGTTGAGGCTAGCGCGACGATCGAGAATAAGCCACTATTAGTTCCAGTTTGCGAATTTCGTCCGCAGTGTTTTGCTGGTCCGCCAACCTGAGTTCGGTGTTCGCATCTGCCACTCAGCTGGCGGTGCGCCGGGTCTCTTACATAGGTGCTGGTATCGATGAATTATTGCGGAATGATCAGCCACTAAACTGCTTGAAGTCATCTGCTGCAGGAAAGGGAAATCATGAAAGTCTCCAGTTTTGCCGGGTGCCTCACCGCAGTTTTATTGGCCAGCACGGTCCCTGCAACTGCTCAGGACAGATCGTGGGACACATCTTTTACGTTCTACCTTTGGGCGGCTGAAACGGATACGGCGATCACGACAGCTTTGGGTACCGTCGAGTCTACGCTGCCCTTTAGCAACGCTCTCGAAAACCTTGATTTCGCCTTCATGGGAGCGCTCGAAGCCCGCAACGGTCCATGGAGCCTGATCGGCGATTTTGCCTATACAGATATTTCCTTTTCCAGCAGCACGCCCGGACCTGCCTTTGGCGGTGTCGATGCGGATGTCAAATTGCAAGTGCTCAATGCATATGGGTTGTACAATGTGCGCTCCTCGGGTGCATGGTCCATCGACCTGGGCGCCGGCGCGCGCTGGTTCGATGCAGACACCACGCTAACGCTGTTGCCGGGCGCAGCCGCCGGTCGTTCACAGCGCTTCAGCGACAGTTGGATCGATCCGGTGATTGCTGCGCGGTTCACCTACGAAATCTCCGACCGCTGGACTGCGGCGGGCTTTGTGGACTTTGGTGGTTTCCGGAGCGACAGTGAATCCTGGCAAGCGCTTATCACTGCTCGTTTTTCTGTCAACGACCAGTGGAGCATCACAGCTGCCTATCGCTACCTCGACATCAAGCATGGACCCTCAGATGACGAGTTTAAGCTTACGCAATCTGGACCTATTTTCGGAGTACGCTACGATTTCTGAGTGCCGCCGCGCTCTGTGCCGTCCGTCCCGCCCCCAAGTTCAAGCATACAACAGTTCTGAACGGGCAAACGCTGTGCCCGACTGGGCGCGCGCCGTCCAGCCTTAAGCTTTCTATAACTGAAGTTCCGCCCGGATAAGGGCCAGCTGGATGCTGTCAGGATTGGCCTCAATGGCACGGTCCACAGTTTCCCGCGCATCATCCCGGTTACCCATGGCGTCATGAATGCGGATCATCATCACCCACCCCTGCTCAAGTTGGGGGTCCAGCGTAACAGCTTCTCCGAAAGCTTGCAGCGCGGCACCCATGCGGCGTGTAGTCAGACCGATACCTGCCATCACCACTTGCGTCTCGGGGAAATCGGCCTTGGCGAGAAGCGAGCCTTGCCAGTCCCGCATAGCCCCGTTCAGCGCTCGCGAGATCCTGTCAGGCATGCGTGCGATGCGCAGGCTGAGGAACTCCCGTGCGGCCGCAATGCGAACGGTCTTTGCCGGATCTTCCAACATCGCAGCCAGCACGGCCGGGCGCTCGGTTTCCGGTGCGCCCCTCTGCAAGCCAACTGCGGCCGCGCGCACGATCGGGTCGGGATCCTCCAAAAGCGGCGCCAGTCGAGCTGCAAGTTCCGGAGACGCCACGCGTGTCAGCATCTCGAGTGCCGTGGCACGCGCGATCCCTGGCAGCACGGCATATTCGGCAAGCGCGACCAGTTCATCAGTACTTCCTGTGAGATCGCGGCGGCCGACGGCAAGTGTCTGGCCAAAATGCGGCCCTCTATGCGCACTGTCGGGATACCACTTGGCGATCGCTTCAGCTGCCCATTTTGCGGTCTGATCGCTGTGGCAATCGGTACAGGCATTGGGGCTGCGTGTTTCAAGGCTCTGATCAGGGCGCGGGATGCGGAAGGAATGATCCCGGCGCCCGTCGACCACCATGTAATCCCGCTCGATCATATGGCAGCTTTTGCACTGCGCGCCTTCGCTGCCCACGGGATGAAAATGGTGCGACGGATCATCATAGGACTGCAGCGCAAGTGTCGGGAAGTCTGCATTTCCCGCCTCGGAATGGCATTGGGTGCACAATCCGTTCCCTTCGACGATAAGCTCCGCAGAATGCGGCTCGTGGCAATTGCCGCAAGTCACGCCCTGCGCGTACATCTTGGATTGCAGGAACGAGCCGTAGACATAGACCTCGTCTAGGATCTGTCCGTCCGCGTGGTAGCTACCGTCGCGTAGGGTGCTGAGCCTGTAGGCGTTATGAAACGGCGTTCCGGGCAGCGGATTGCCGTCTTCGAAAGGTTCGCGGCGGGCGTGACAGCTTGCGCATTGCTGCAGCATGACTTCTCCGCCTTGTGACATGGTGATCGTCAAGCCAGTGTTGGACAGGCCGGTCCAAGGTATTTGCGATGTCTCCAGTTTTCCGGCCCAGGCCAGGTGCGCTTCGCCTGGTCCGTGGCAGGCTTCGCACCCTACACCGATTTCAGCTTGCGTGCTGGCGTAGCTGCGTTTGGTCGGCGTGTAGTTCTTGTTGAAATCCGTGGCATGGCATTCGGCGCAACGCGCGTTCCAATTCTTGTAGGGACCTGTCCAGTGCAACCCGTCGCCACCGTAGAGCTCCTGATCAGGATAGAGGTGATACCACTTCTCCTCCTCGATATCCCAGACCACATCGAACGACTGCAATCTGCCCTCCTCGGTTTCCAGCAGGTATTGCTGCAAGGGCTCTACGCCAACTACACTATGAACCGGATATCGGGCCATACGCCCGTCTGGCCCATCGGTTTCGATCATGTAGGTTTCGCCGTCCCGGTAAAACCGAGACATGATCCCGTTTTGTGTGAAAGTCGTGCCGCTGAAGTCACCCAGTACGTTTGCATCCGTGGTCTTGGTCCAGGCCTTGGCATGGTGCGAGCCCGCCCATGCCTCTGCTGCCTCCTCGTGGCAGTCCGTGCAGGCCTCCGAGCCAACATATTGCGGGTGCAGATCGCTTTGGGCGATCACAGGCACCGCAAAGCACATTAGCAGGGCGGCAACTCTCGCAAGCCTGTTAAATCTGAGTGTCATGGTGCCGGAAACCTTAATAACCTCCTGGTGCCTTTTTTGCCCGTCAGGGTAATGGCTAGCTGCGTCAGCAACAACCGCAAAACCTTGCATGACAGTATATTGGGCAGCCATTTCACATCAGACGAATGGGTTCAGAGGCGGTAGTCTCGTGGTGTTACGAGCATCGTGCCGGAGAAAAAGGGGGCCGCGCTCATTGCGCAGCTTTTGTCGGATTGTCTGCCAGTGACGCTCGGTTACGTCTTCTGATGCATTGTCTCGGTAAAGTGCGCGGCCAATTGCCTTAATGGCATCCTCAAGCGCCTCACCGGGTGCAACACCGCGTGCAGACCGCTGCTCCAGTGCCAGAAGAACGCCGTTGAGGTCCTTCGCTGCGGCCTTCTTTTCAGCCACACGGTGCGCAGCAATGGCCGACGCATCATAGCGAGCCTGCAGGCGGTGCACGCGCGGCCGTAGAGCAGGATAGAACCAGCGTAGAACCAGCCATGCCACTGCGGCAGTTACCACGAGTATCAACACCCCCCGCAACAACGCTTGCCGGTCAACGGAGCCGCTGATCCGCGGTGGCTCCGTAACGAGAACCATGCGCCCGGGCAAAACGATTTCCTCGATTCCCCCAGTTTTCAGATCAAACCATTCGAGCGTTATGTCCGGAAAAACTGTGGCGCCTCCACTTTGCGCGATGTAGCTTACAGTCTCGGTGCGCGAACCGGACATGACCCCGCGCTCAAGGCTCTCGGTCACGCGGGCATCTTCGGGATAGGGCGTAAAGCCCGCGACCGGTGTGCTTTCCGCGTCGTCGGAGGCTGCCACCGTTAGCCTATGTGGCGATGCACCGTCCAGCAAGGGCGGGACGAAAAGAGCGCTGGCACCCGCAACGGATATTTCCAGTTTGCGGACAACCGCGTCCCCCACTGAAAGCTCTTCATCGCCGCCTTGCCAAGACTGTTCTATGCTCAATCCGTTTGCGAGGACCAGTGGATCAAGAGAGCCTGCAGCCTGAGGCACGATCGCGGTGATGCGCATTGCAGGAACTGTGACAGTCAGTAGCACGTCCTCACCGCTTTCTGTGTTTTTGTAGACAATCGACAGCTTCTGTTCGGGGGTTTCTGTCACGCCCGCCCGCATGGGGTAAATCCGATAGGTCCGCTGAACCCCCGCCCATGTAGTCCCATCAATCCGCGAGCTGACCGGTGTCGTAGACCGCGCCGGCAGCCGCACGATCAGCCCCGGCACCTTGAAGGTTGGGAATATCGGCGGTTTGGGCATGAACGTTGGCACAAGAACCTTAAGCCGCAAAATGTAAGGCTGGCCAACGATGACTTCGTCCTGCTCTGCGGTCACAGTAATCTGCGGATCCTGCGCGGTGGCCATACTAGCAAGCATGCAAATGCAAAGACAGATCAGAACGGACCACCGGGGCATCACTCGGACCTCCGCGAATTTTCAAGCAGAAAGCGGGTCGCGAGGAAATCGCCAACCTGAGTATCGACGGCACGCATCCAGTCTTCGGTGCTAAGACCCTGCGCAGGCCCGTCAGGAGCGTCTTGTTCGACCAACATATCGTCGCCCTGACCGCTTTCATTGTCATATACAATCTCGTCGGCACCGATGCCCGTTTCCTCACCCGTGTCCGACGCCAATTGGGCATTTTCAACGTAGTCTACAATCGCGCGCGCCACTTCCAGATTTGCAGCCGCAGCGGTGTGGTCTGGGTCCCGTTCAAGCGCTTTTTCAAAGGCGCGGACGCCCGCGCGATATTCGCGGTTGCGTAGCAAGGCCACGCCTTCGCCATTGGCGGCTGCGGCTGTTTCGATAAAGCCGTAGGCTTCAGCGGTTTCTTCGTAGCGTCCGGCGCGCAGAAGGGCGAAAGCGCGCTGCGCGGGATCCTGAAACAGATCAGTTGCGCGGCTGAAATCCTTGTTTTGCATCGCAATCTGACCCTGCTGATCCCGTGTCAGGAACCAGTCGCGCCAGTCTTGTGCCTGTGCTGGCGTATTCTGGGAGGTGAGAAGCCAAGTCGCCAACGTCAACCGCATCGTCCAGCCCCTGCGGAACCAGGGCAGAAACAACAAAAGAGCTGCCCAGGCAAGGATCCATCCCTTGTCTTCCCAATCCTGGCGTACGTCCTCCAAAAGGGCCTCGCGATAGGCGGATAACACCGCTCGCTCGATCCGGTTCAGATCGGTGTCATCCGGACTGAAGTTCACAACGGTACTGTTTTCGATCCGTTCGATCTGGGGGAGTTGACCCGCCGCCGCTCCCACTACGAAAAAGATTACCGGTGGACGGTTTGCCGCGGACGCATTGAGCGCGTTCACATTGCCAGGGCTGAGGTCATCCAGAACGAACAATATCGCACCTGGTGTCTCGGACCCTTCCAGTTCTACTTTTGCGAGTTCCAGCGCCTGATCTGCCCGGTCCCCGGACACCGGCATCATGTCAGGGGCCAGACCGGACAAGTAGGATTTCAAGATATTGGGGTCTTCAGTCAGAGGCGTGACTCGATGCGCGGACCCGGAATATGCGATCAAGGCGGTCTGAGCCCCTGCGCGTCGCTCGATCAGATCAAGGATCTTGAACGACGCCCGTTTCAACCGCGTCGGCGGCACATCGATGTTTTTCATGGACGGCGTGATCTTCAGAACCACTGCCAATGGCGCAGTTTGCGCAAGCAACGGGTTGGCCACACGGCTCCATGTGGGGCCCGCCGCTGCTAACACCAGCAGCCCGAGTGTCAGTGCAACCCCATCGATGGGATAGACCTTTCGCCCCTCATGCAAACCAACGGTCAAAGCGCGCGCCAGATGCGGTGCGATCCCTTCTGACAGCGGATCATCGCGCGTTTTTTGCCAGCGTATACGCCACCAGATCAGCGCCAGTGGCACCAGTGTCAGCAGCCACAGCGGACGCAAGAAATGGAATACGCCAAAGAGGTCAGCCACGCTTTACCTCCCGCGCTGACCAGAGCAACATGCCAAGCATCATTGCAAAGCCCAGAAGGGCCGCGGCGGTAAAGGCATAGTGGCCAAATTCGCGCCTCGGCTGAAACGTCGTCGTGTCCACCAACCTTGGATTTAGCCGGTCAATTTCAGCGTAGATCTCTGCAAGCCCCTGTGCGTCGTCCGAGAAGTAAAAGGCACCGTTCGCCTGCGTGGCCATCGCCTGCAGTGTGTCAAGATCGACGCGATTGTCGCCACTTGCCCTCGGGTCCCCTACCCCGATGGTAAAGATCTTGACGCCCGCGTCAGCCGCGATTGCAGTGGCGTTGAGCGGGCTCATCTGGCTGTTGGTGTCCGCGCCGTCACTTAGCAAAACAAGCAGCTTCTGCTCGATCTCAGAGGCCTCAAAGGTACGCAACGCCAGTCCAATTGCATCTCCCATGGCCGTATGCGGCCCAGCCATGCCCACTTCGGTCTGCGCCATAAGCTCCGCAACACTCTCCAGATCTTCGGTAAAGGGCGTCTGCAGATATGCGTTGGATCCGAAAACCACCAGCGCGAGCCGATCACCCTCCCGTTCGGCGATGAAGGTATTGATCACGTCCTTGACCGCCGCAAGCCGTTGCAACGGATTGCCCTCCCTGTCGCGCAGATCGCGCGCATCCATCGATCCCGAGATATCAACGGCCAGAACAAGATCGCGTGCCGCTTTCTCGATCACAATCGGTTCGCCCAAGATCTGCGGTCGTGCGACCCCAACAACCACCAAAATCCAGCACAAAACGGCGACTGTCATCTGTGCCCGGCCCCTTTCTCGGACAAGCGAGCCTGAAGAGGGTGTCTGGCCTGCCGCGGCCGCGATGCTCTGGAAAAAGGGCACTCGCAACGCCTGTGCGGTTTCCTGGTTTGCGGGAGCGAAAAACCATACCAGCAAAGGCATTGGCATGATCAAGAAAGAGAAAGGCGCAGCGAAAGACAGCATCAGGATGTTGGCTCCGCGAGGTGGTGAGTTCTGATCCAGGCTTCGGCCATCGCCGGGAGGTCCTTGTGAGGCGTTTGCGGACTGAAGGGCGCTTTTGCCAGAACGCGGCCCGCGTCCGAACGGGTAAAGTTCGCCGAATTTGACGTCACGTCGAGGAATTCAAGCCATTCGGCCCCTTGCAGTCCGGCGACAGCATCGCGTGAGAAGACTGCCAGTGCTGTGCGCCGCAAGATAGCGGATATGGCAACCGGATCGTCGCCTGCTGCGCGCAACGCGGCCAGGGCCTCACGGCGGTACGCAGTCGCGCGGTGCCACACCACCAGGCGCCAAACCCCAAGACCAACGAGTAAGAACATCGCCAAACCCAGCCAGATCCAGCCTGCGGTCTGTGGCCACATCGATACGGGCGCGGGTGCATCCGGCAATACGAGAAGGTTGTAAAGCTCAACTAAATTGAGGGTTTCGAGGTCATTGCTCATCTTACTATGCCGCTTCCGCCACCGCGCCCACCAAGCAATCGCAACAATTGGGGCAGCGTTTCCTGCGCGCTCGTCAAAGGCACTACGGGCACTGCGTATCTGGACGAAAACCGGAACAATGATGCCAGGCGGCCGGTGCTGAAATCAGCCAATTTTCGACGCACCGTGTCATCGCCGATATTGACCTGCGCTTGCAGGGTGCCGTCCGAAACCACGATATTCATTTCGGGCGGCAACTGTTCCGACGTCGGATCAAACACACTGAACAGGATCAGTTCGTTGTGCTGCGCAATCGCGCGCAGGTTCTTTTCGGTTTCGGGGTCCCATCCATCGAAATCGCTGAACACGATGACCAGCGCACCAGATTTGACGATGCGCGCTGCCGCCCGGATTGGGTCGCTGAGCGGGATAGGTTCAGCCAAGGGAGCATTCGCATTCAACCTGCAATTGGCCCTGGCCAGGAGGTCGAGAAATCTGTTGAGCGACCGTGCAGAGGATTGCGGTCGCACTTCCTGCCATCCCTGGTCGTCAAAAATGATGCCGCCGACCCGGTCCCCCTTATCGCGCACCCGAAACGCCGCCACCGCAGCAGCTTCTGCCGCGGTCACAGATTTCATGTTCAGCGCACTGCCAAAATACATCGACATGCGCTGATCCACGATCAACATAACCGGGCGGTCGCGCTCTTCGGTATAGACCCGCACGTAAGGTGCGCCTGTGCGCGCCGTAACCTTCCAATCTATGGTGCGCACGTCATCGCCTATGGCGTAGTGGCGCAACTCCTCGAAATTCAAACCTCTGCCTTTGATCTTTGACGCATGCTGGCCATTGAGAATGCTGTGTGAGGGTTGACGCAGCCGGAAAGAAATCGCGCGCCCGCGCCCTTTCAGCCCGCGCAGATGCGCAAGATCAACATGTATGCGAGGGTCGCGACTGCCGAGCATAAACTCTCCTAGGGCAAGGCTACTTTCGCCAAAATCGCATCGGTCACATCATCAGCCGAGACACTGTCTCCCTGCGCCTCGTATGACAGTGTCAGGCGGTGACGTAGTACATCATGGGCCACAGTACGGACATCCAGAGGGTCGACATAGTCCCGCCCTGCAAGCCACGCGTGCGCTCTGCTGCACTTGTCAAAGGCGAGGGAAGCGCGCGGGCTTGCGCCAATCTCTATCCACCGGGCCAGGTCTTCAGAAAGGGCTTCAGGGGTCCGCGTGCCGTACACTAGGTCGGCGACATATCGCTCCATTGGCTCCGAAACATGTATACCGGCAATTTCAGCACGGGCTTCGAAAACCGCGCGTTGGGGAATGGCGGCAGGCCTGTCAGAATGCTCCGTCTCAATGCCTGCGTCCTCTCTTTGCTTTGCGGCCTCTTCACCGCGCACCAAACGGATCACCTGCACCTCATCTTCCACGGGCGGATAATCGACCTGGACATGCATCAAGAACCTGTCCATCTGCGCTTCGGGCAGCGGATATGTTCCCTCCTGCTCAATCGGGTTCTGGGTGGCCATCACGATAAACAGCGGCGGCATTTTGTGAGTGGTCCCCGCCACGGTGACCTGCCGCTCTTCCATCGCTTCCAGAAGGGCTGCCTGTACTTTTGCGGGCGCACGGTTGATCTCATCCGCCAGCACGATATTGGCAAAGATCGGGCCAGGATCAAATTTGAACTCAGCGCCTTCGGGCTTCTGATGGTAAACTTCAGTGCCCGTCACATCAGACGGCAGAAGATCCGCAGTGAACTGGATACGGCTGAAGTCTGCATCCATATTCTTGGCCATAGCTTTGACCGCACGCGTCTTGGCAAGACCAGGAAGCCCCTCGATCAGCAGGTTACCGTTGGCCAGAAGGCCAATCACCAGCCGTTCCACGACGTCTTTCTGCCCGATGATAGAGCGCCCCATGCGCGATTTGAGATCGTTTATTTGAGATAGTGCGGTCACTGTGATGTCCGTTCGTTTTTTATTTCACCACATACCCTGATCATGATGGTCATATGTGGCCGTTTGGCAAGGTGAAATGAGCGCTCTTTTTGGCTCGTTTCAAAGGCAACGGCCAATCGGACTGGCGCATTTTACAGACATCCATATCCGTTGAGATCATGCAGCACTCGATTGACGCCATTTGACTGAAGGTTTCGAGTTATGCGCGGTGCACCAACACCGCCGGGAAAAAGGAGCGGCAGCCTCCAACGCTCAATAATACATTCGAAAGTCGAGTCGTACGCAATGGTGGACTTCAGCTCGGGCATTACACTAACACCGACGGCTATGCTGGCTTTTGTGTTTTGAAGACAGAAATCAACAGCATGCGGCGACCAACACTAAAAGTCGCGGATCACGGGCTTATCACTGCTTATGCATTTGGCCGGTCAGTTGGCATTCGAACATCTGGCTGGTTTAAAAAACTCGCAGCAGGGGGCCATACCCCTGAAACCCTTACGCCACACCCGAAGGGCGGTCCTGACCAATCTTACCTCTCTGCCGACGACATCACCCAGTTTCACAAGCGCTTTATGACCCCGGCGACGATGGAGCAAAAATTTGGCCAACATCGGAAGATATTGCTGGGGAAGCTGAGAGCAGCTGTAGTGGAAACCTTTGCACCAAATGGAGAAGATTTTGGGCCGGTCTATCTCCGCAATGAGGTCGAAGAGATCTTGGAATGACGCCTCTCAGTCAATGTTGCAGGCTAGAAACAGCGAGGTCGTGGGAAAAGCATGCGCCGGGCTGCTATGGTGGGGACAACTTCTTATCAGCAAAAATGCACAGGTCGTGAAGGTTGAAGGGCCAGAAGTGCAATGACAAACTTCTTGACAGGACTTCGCATGAAACACGCTGAACTCGCACACTTATGCCCGATTGGCAGCAATCTGCCAATTGAGCATAAGTATGCGGGAATCACTTGGTGAAATCTCTCAACGCCCAGAATAAATGAATGATTTCAAATGTTTGAATCTGGGTTGAATTTTGGCGATAGCATAAGCATGCGCGTTGGAAGCATAAGCGTGCACAGCTCTCTTCAAAGAAAAGGCCCACCAAAAAGGTGAGCCGTTTCCACTTACGCGAGATCTTCGTTGAGCGTATCAGTTAGCCATGCAAGTCATACAATTTCTTTGGATCAAACGCTTCCAAGAAGTCCGGCGCAATAAATGGAGAATATGCCTTTGGAGTTCCGGTTCTTGCCGCGAACTGTTCTGCAAAATCCTTCACTTTCAACTCGGTTCTATTTTTGAATTTTGCCTCCACCAGCGTCTTGATCAGCAGCTCAATAACAAGGCCCCATCGATGCGAGCAGGCATGATCAAGACGAGCTAGAAAATCTGGGGTAACAAGTTTTTCGATATCAACATCTACTCTGTCGGCGAAAGCAAACAAAAGCATGACGAGTTGATCTTTGTCGCGAGACAGTTTGATCTCGTTGAAGTGAACTGGGTCGAGCAAGTTGTCGAGCTGCTCGTAGGATTTGACGTATGTTGCCAACGACGGGACGCCGGACAAAATCATCATCAAGGGCCAGCGAGTTTCCTTCATCATCGACTTGAAACTATCCAAGAATACACGGTTTGACTTCGCACCTTCAGAAAACACGTGCTGACATTCATCATAGTGAATTCCAATGACTCCTTGCCTGGAAGCTTGATCAAGAACGCGTTCCCAAATGTATTCCTGAGTGCGACTGGCTCCCTTCAGCGGATATCCAAGCGCAGTCAGTGTCTTCAGCCCGAGGTCTTTGAATGTGACACGTCCAGAAAGCAAACAGCTCACGATTTTGCCCGGACGTCCATCTGGCATAGGAGTTTCGCTGTCATTGAAATCAGAAATCAGCTTATTCAACTCACGTGTTTTCCCGACTCTGGATTGACCTGTGACAACTAGTCCACGCACCTCCAGTTCGGGAAATTCTTGACCAAGATAATACTCTTCCACACATTTTTGAAACGCGCCCCGCAATTTCCCTGCTCTAGGGAGGTCCAAGTGGGCCGCCTTGAGTTGTTTAGAAATCTTGACTCTCTCCAGGTTCACGAAGTTCATTTGAAAATCCCTTTCTTTGTTGGCCTACCAAGAGGCTGTTGGTTGGATTGAATTGTCTTGGAATTTGAACCTTGGTCAGATTCTGAAGGGTCAGCACTTCCTTTCGCACCTCCCTCATCGGACAGAACAGCCTCAGATTTTCTCGAGACATCCACCGGTTCTGGCGTGTGGCAGCAGGTAGCAGGCGTATCTCCACCAATGGAAACAAGCCCTGGGCCGTCAACGCGGGAATTGATTTCTCCAGGAGGTACAGTTCTCATCTCACCCGATGAGCGAACAATGCGTGCGCCACCAAACACGGAACGTGCTTTAGCGATACATTCTTCAACGGTTGAGTAACTCCGGGGCAGATTCCGCTCGACGCCAATCTGTCTTAGAAGGTCAGAGCGCTCACGGCGCGTGGAAGCGAGGCGGTCTTCATGGATTTCCGTTACTTCCGGCTCCTCGTACCGAAAGGCTTCTGTCAGCTCAAGAACTTCGGGAATTGTCATATCTGCATAGGCAGTTACTTGAAGCTGAAGTCTATAGTTTTCTGGGTCCCCAGGAATGACCGCGGTTGCCTCATTCACATTGTCAGGATCTACAAAAACGGAGATTTTACCCACTGACCTGTCATCAATCGCTTTTTGAAAGGCAGGCGAGCTGTAACAAAGGCCCGAAAACACCCGAACCCCTTCATCGTTCGGCGTTACTTCGCGTTTCCAACCAAGATGAATTCTACGCAGATCTTCATCCAGCGGACTGGTTAGGCCACGGGTCTGATTCAGCTCCTTTAAAACCTCTGCTGGACGTCGACCTCCCATTCCGACCCCCATGTGTCGCATAGATGGGTATTCGTCGATAAAGAAGCGTGTAATGATGCCGTAGAGTTCATCAATGTTGAGAACCCCGTTGGCCTTCGCGTCATAGCCTGGAAGCTCATTCGCTTTCCGACCTGTGTATCCATGGATCAGTTTGATTAGGGTCGATTCTGTTGTCCCAAAGAAACGTTCGACATAGGGCTTGTCCGCTGAAGCATAAGTTCTGACTGCAGTGAATGACCCACCAACCCCAATAACTCTGCCAATCGCGGTTGAATTGCGAAGTCCCGTCCCATTGTCAGATCTGACAGACCACAGCCCAATAGCAGGGACCGGATCGCCAAGAGCTCCATATTTGATTTTCTCCTTCGTCTTGTCTCGGGTCGCCATCCGGAACAGTTGCATTGTCGCTTCAGTTCCTGGGTTCTCGCTAAGAACCCATGCGAGTGGCATGCGTGTTGCCACGTCAATCATGACTAAAAGGGTAAGTCGCGATCGGTTTTCACCGTCCATTTTTTCGAGTGTCTTCTGGTCCTCACTTGACAGCTTCTCCCAATATCCACACGCTTTGGCAGACGTGATCAGCGACAGGCGACACTCATCAATCTCAACAAGTTCACCTGGGATCAACGCACGACAATCTGTACTGCCGCGCCCTCTTTTGTTCCGCCCATAGCGTTCTCCCTTTGTCGCCACCAAGTATTCAGTAGGATTGAGCAAGAAGTCTCGGTGCGCAGCGAGTGTCTTCTGAGAAGGCGTGATGTGAAGCCGCAAACCGTTCCGTTTTCGAACCATGTTTTCTTCGCGAACCAACATGCAAAAGTGGTTGTAGACGTTCGAAACGGATGTCGCCTTTAGATCGAAGCCGATCTCTTCCCATGCCTCGGTCATAAGCTCCTTTAGCCTGTAAGAAACTCTTTGAGTTCTATTTCCCTTGAGATGGTCAAGAGTAGCGAGGGCCGCAATTACGTCATCTTCAGGCGGCACATTCTGGTACACTTTCAAGTACTTCAGAATTGTACGCCCTTTGTAGAGGATCAATTCATTATTGCGGCCTCCCCGAGTACTTGAGCTGCTCACCTTTTTCCCAAGAAAAGCTCCCGTTACTTGGGAAATGACCTCTCTGCTCTCCTTTTGATTGAGGATCGTTTCGGTCAGCCGCAGATCTGGGTTGGATTGCTCATTGCGTAACTTGTCTTTCAGTACCAAAGCACCGCAACAAACCGCATGATTGAACTCTCCGAGCTCTTGTTGAGGTTTTGAGAGCTGTTCAGCCGTCCGCATACTACCAAGGCGCAGTTCGCATGCGCCGGTAGATAACATTGCAGATCGTTCAATTTGCATTCCTGGTGATTTCAAGTTCTCGACAAACTGCGAAAACTCAATCGTTCCGATTTCTCCCGTTTCGACGTTCGCGACCTCATAGCCATCCGAGTTTCTTTCCCGAATTGCCATTTCCTGTCCGTGGAGTGTGATTTTAGTTCCGGTTGAAAAATTGTATCGAGGAACAAAGGTCATGCTGCGACCTCAACGCGAGTGGTTTCTAGGATCACATTGTCCAAGTTTGCAATCAATTCCTTACGCGCAATCAGGCGAAGACAGGCCCGGAAGACCCGATCTTGTGCCAATGGCACATGTGGAAAAAGATCCTTCATCTGCCAAAGCGTCTTCAGGTTTCTGGCCGTAGAAAGGACCAGAGTGTCCGCTTCGTGATCACTTTCCTGAAGCAATCGGTGCATGCGGAAAAGGTTATCACGGCGCTGCCGGGAATAGTCACCAGCACTGACAACAATCATGTCGTTGGCGGCTTCTGGAGGAGTGGCCTTTCCAATGGCAGCAATTTCGCGCCAAGTTTTTGGCTTAGAGAGACTTTCCTCATTTCGCACGAAAACGAGGCGTCTATGGCCACTTTTGGAAACCACGAGCAGGTCATGGGTATATCTGCGCCGCTTGCCATCCAGTTGGAACTCAACCGTGTGTGGCTGAAATCGGATGTCATTGGTGTCGGGCGACATTAGCGCCTCTAGAGCGACGGCGGCTTCCGCTGCACTCTCACAAATTCCAACCTTGGGTTTCCAACTGTTTGCAGGAGTTTTGTACGTAAGCCACACAGTATGCGATGTTGCACTACGAGACCCAGGGTTGCGCACACCGTCAAAAGGTAGCACCCCATGGAGGTCTCCGATTTTTACCGGCGGGGCCTTGGGCAGTTTTACTGTCGAATAGTTCCAAATATCGTTGTCGATGACGTCATTAGTCATTGGATTTTCCGTTCTTTACACGAGGCGAAGCACGAGCCCTGAAGGCTTTCGCGTAATCTTCGCCAATGATTTGAGAGTTGTGCAAACAAGCGGCTTAGCCGCCCAAGTCAGGCAGCTATTCGAATGAGGTCATGGAACGAGAGAACAACCATTGGAGTGCTGACTGGGCTGATAGAGATCAGATGCCCAGGATCAGTCGAAGAAATGGAATTGTTGGAGATCATAGCAGAGAAGCCTACATATATCCGAGACGAACACAGGTGACTCAATGTTGATTATATTGATGACATGTCAATACGCGCATGAGACACCGCAAGAGCGATAATCAGGCTGTTCGTATTTCGCTTACGAAAATATGAGCTTGGGTATTTGACATGGCCGCAAAAGACCTCAAATCGAACGGAACCACAAGAGTAGAATAAGATTTTTCTTTTGCGGGCCGCATCTTGCGGTGGAAGTAGAGGGTTCATCAATTAGACAAAGCCGCCCCACATGTGTTTGTGATCATCTAAACTCCCTTCCAAGCAGTTGCGAGTATGGTGCCCTTTGGCCCCCTCTCAAAGAGTGACCGAAAGCGCGCCTTAGCCCTGGTTCAGCCTCCGTACTCACCGCCTCGCCTTTTGGTGGGCGAAGTCCGGTTCGTCAGCTTTGAGCCGTGACTAAAACACGGTCTTTGTGTTTGAATTCGGAGGCCAATGAAGCCCTCGAATTTCACAGCCTTCCATCGTTTCACCGACACCCCCTTCCCGTCTTCGGCGTGCATCCATTGAGCCGAATGACCGACACAATTTCGCTACATCGATAGTGCCAAAGCATCACGCTTCGAGTCAACAACCATATGATAACGTTGATTTATCCTTGAATTCACCATATCGGAAATTTTGACGGGTCAAGTGATTAGGCTTGCCTAATCACTTGAGGCACTCATTTCCAAGAATAGATGCAAGGATAGATGGAACCAGCCGCAAGGATTCCTGCGGTCTCTTCTGGAGAAAATTTCTTGTCGGATCTTTCTGAATTTCGCCTCTCAGGTTGGCCCGTGAAGCGAAAATTGGCTTGGGATCTACACTGATTCGCTGAAGTCGGCGAAAGTTTGAAAAGCCTAGAAACGACATCTCAAACTGAGCAAATTCGCATCCCTGCGAAGTGCCGTGCCTTCCGTCTCTCCAGGTCGTACACCATTAAGTAAAGTATGGCGGTTTCGATTTGAGCTGCCTTGGGGCTGCGGTGAAACAGTGCAGGAGTCGCAGCTTGAAAGTTGTAAAGTCGCAACATTACAATAAATTCCCCCGAGTTCAGGAATTCCCAGAAACGCGATACCCAGACTTTTGGAGCCCCATGGCACGCTCATAGAAATTGCGCGAGTATCGTTGCTCACGGCCCAGAGTCGCCCTACATCGATCCACCAAATGCCGCGATGCAGCTTCCCTAAACCAGCCATTGGCGCTTGGGTGCAGCATCATTATTGGGCGAAAGTCGGTTGCGCGGGATGAGGACGAAGTCGCTCGCGCGGCGAGCGCAAAAACGGGTGGGCGCTAACCTATCTAGGTTGTCAGCAGCTTTGCAGTGGTTTCGATCATTGCAAAGTGGTCCAGCCAAGGGATTTGATATTTAACGAGCGGCCAAAAGTTGTCGCTGAAGTTGAGGTTAGATACTGCTTCCTCAAAACGGATGCCCGGCATGTAAGCGAAGTCTCATCGGCACAGGGAGGGCGGGGGCGTTACGTCGACTGTTTTAAGGAGGCCGTTCCCCCCTTGTAAAAAGGATTGGAAACACCCAGGAGTGGTTTGCAGATTTCAAAAACACGTATAGAAATTTCCTCATTGTCGCCATTTACTATTTTGCTTCGACTCTCGACAGAGCAACAGATGAAAAAATTTCTCGTTTTCTACGATTCAACTGACTTGGAACCTGCAAGAAATGTTTCTGAAGAGGTCAAAGCTACCGGCTTTTCTCCTTGGCTTGCAGATGACGACAGTAAAATAGACTGGCATACCGAGCTTGCAGACTTGATTCCGAGTGAAGACTGCGCTGGCGCAGTTGTTATCTGGTCGCAGGCGTCTAAGGAAAACCCCATCGTTTGTGATGAAGCCAGGGAAGTTGTCAAGAACAAAGAACCATTAGTTCGCATGCTGATCAATGGAGCCAGGGATGGGCCTTTCGGTCTGATGGATGGGCCCAAGTTCAGCTAAGTGGCAGAGAAGATGTTGCCTGCCACTCGCGTGTTTTCCTATTCAGGCATTATAGCACCGATCTCGAACATCCCGTTGTCGTTCTTGACCAGCATCAAAGTGACTGAATCTCCCTCTGATACACCATCCATCGTTTTGAAACCTGGGGCCAGTGTGAGATCCATTGTCATGGCAGGCCAACCGACTTCTGGGATCGGTTCGTGACTGACGTTTGCGGAATTTTCGCCAATCGAATTGATGGTTGCTTTTGCATGAACTGCAGCTTCCATTTGCGCGTCGGTCATGCCCATATTGGAATGACCCATTGCGCTATGATTTGTGTCAGCGAAAGCGATCGGGGTAGCCAAAAGCGAGGTAGCCAAAAAGGCTGATAACATTTTCATTGGATTGTCCTTTTAGGTTAGTTTTACGTTTCAGTTTATTCTGCCGGTACTGGCGCGATCTCTTGGCCATCCCCTTGCAGAAGGGCGCGGTTGACCCGGGTAAGGGCCATGCGTTTCCAGATCACGAAGATTGATGGAATGACGAAAAGAGTTAGCAGCGTGGCAGTGGCCATCCCGCCTACCATCGGGGCTGCAATGCGCTGCATGATTTCCGAACCAGTGCCTTGGCCGTACATGATCGGAATTAGACCTGCGAAGATGGTGGCTACCGTCATCACTTTGGGGCGTACTCGTAGAAGTGCGCCTTCGAAGACCACCTCTTCTACATCATAGATTGTCAATTTTCGACGTGATTCAACCGCAAGGTTTTTTCGTTTTTCCCAAGCGAGATTGAGATAGAGCAACATAACAATCGCGGTTTCAACTGCGACACCGGCAAGAGCAATGAACCCCACCAGAACGGCGACAGAGATGTCGAAGTTTAAGTACCACAGGAACCAAACACCTCCGGCAAGGGCTACCGGCAACGCGGCAAGGATGATCCCAACCTCGATTACTCGATTGAAGGCCAGAAAGAGCATCAATGTGATTATTAGCAGCGTAGCAGGAGCAACCAGCTTCAATCTTTCCTGCATGCGCTCAATATACTCGTATTGACCTGACCATGTGATCGAGTAGCCAGGCGGCAGTTCCACCTCATCGGCAACGAGTTGACGGGCTTCGACTACGTAGCTTCCCAAATCACGCCCCGCGATGTCTATGAAGACAAAACCTGTGCGGCGCGCGTTTTCGGACCGGATCATACCTGGGCCGTCCACCACTTTGATCTCTGCCAGGTTGCCAAGGGGGATATGCGCGCCAGATGGTGTCACCACTGGAAGGTCGCGCAGGCGTTCGGGGCTGTTCCGCCATTCCTGGGGGTAGCGCAAGTTTATTGGAAACCGCTCAAGACCTTCCACGGATTCCGATACCTGCATCCCTCCGATGGCAGTCTGAACGACATCCTGCACTTCACGTACGCTCATCATATAGCGCGCAGCGGCATCGCGATTGACGTCGATCTCCACAAACCGCCCTCCTACAGGCCGCTCTGCATAGGCTGATGCCGTGCCGTCGATACTTGCAACCACGCGTTCGATATCGACACCAATCTGCTCGATGACGCTCAAATCAGCGCCGGAGATTTTGACACCGACGGGCGTTTTGATCCCTGTAGCAAGCATATCGATGCGGTTCTTAATCGGCTGAATCCAGACATTTGTCACACCAGGAATTTGTACAGCGCGGTCAAGCTCGTCGCGTATGCCTTCCATCGTCATGCCCGCGCGCCATTCGGATTCAGGTTTCAACTGAATCGTCGTCTCGATCATTGTGAGCGGAGCGGGATCCGTGGCGGTATCGGCGCGCCCAAGCTTGCCATGCACCGTCGCGACCTCAGGGACCGTAGCAATCAGTCGGTCAGATTGCTGCAGCACTTCGCGTGCCTTGCCTATTGAGACACCGGGATACAATGTCGGCATGTAGAGAAAGTCGCCCTCGTTAAGCTCTGGCATGAACTCGGTTCCGATCCTCTGCAGCGGCCACCACATCGAAGCCACAAGCACACCTGCCAGCATTGTTGTGGCCCAAGGCCACGCGACAGCGGCATCCAGAAAGGGCCGATAGATCCAGATCACGATACGGTTCAATGGGTTCTTGTGCTCCGAAAGTATCCGGCCGCGCACAAAATACCCCATTAGAACCGGCACAAGCGTGATCGAGAGAATGGCCGCTGCGGCCATTGCATAGGTCTTCGTGAATGCCAGAGGCTTAAAGAGCCGCCCCTCCTGACTTTCAAGAACGAAGACTGGCAAAAAGCTCACTGTGATGATTGCAAGGGAAAAGAAAAGGGCAGGCCCCACTTCGGTCGCGCATTCAGTGACGATGCGCCAGCGGTTCTGGTTGGTCAGCTTTTCCTTCTCCAGCCTTCGGTGCATGGCTTCGATCATGACGATGGCTGCATCCACCATCGCGCCGATGGCGATAGCAATCCCGCCCAAACTCATGATGTTGGCATTCACCCCCTGCAGCTTCATGATGATAAAGGCTGCAAAGATGCCAAGAGGCAGTGACAGAAGGATTACAAGAGACGAGCGGATGTGCAGCAGGAAGGCTGCACAGACCAGAACGACAACGATAAATTCTTCGGCCAGCTTTGTTTCAAGATTCTCGATTGCACGCTCGATAACACCCGCGCGGTTGTAGGTTGTGACAAGTTCAACGCCTTCAGGCAGGTTTGCCTGCAACTCTTCGATACGCGCCTCAACCGCCTTGATTGTGGCCAGGGCGTTCCCGCCCCAACGCAGGATGACCACACCGCCAACGGCATCTCCTTCGCCGTTAAACTCCCCAACTCCACGGCGCATTTCCGGGCCAAGGCGGATATCTGCCACGTCCCCTAGAGTAACGGCTGCGCCGCGTTCATTGACCATGAGCGGTGCTTTAGCTAGGTCTGCCAACTCATCGACATAGCCTATAGAGCGGACCATGAATTCCGCTTCACCCATTTCAATCACAGAACCACCAGTCTCGCGGTTTGCGTTTTGAATGGCACTGCGGATTTGCGGTAGGGTGATGTCAAAGGCGCGCAGTTTATTCGGGTCTACTACAACCTGATACTGCTTTACCATCCCGCCGATGGTTGCGACCTCGGACACACCCTCGACGGTTTGCAGCTCATACTTCAGAAACCAGTCCTGTAACGTTCGCAGCTGGGCCAGGTCGTGGGACCCAGTGCGGTCAATAAGTGTGTATTGGTAAATCCAGCCGACACCGGTCGCATCCGGCCCGAGCTGCGGGGAAACCCCTTCAGGAAGGTTCGCTGTGATTTGACCCAGATATTCGAGAACGCGGGTGCGCGCCCAATAGAGGTCAGTTCCATCTTCAAAAACAACGTAGACGTAACTATCGCCAAAAAATGAAAAGCCTCTAACATCACTGGCCCCGGGCACAGCGAGCATGGCCGTGGCGATGGGGTAGGTGACCTGGTCTTCGACAACTTGCGGAGCTTGGCCGGCATAAGGCGTGCGGACAATGACCTGAACATCCGACAAGTCGGGAATAGCATCTACGGGGGTTTCGCGAACCGCCCAGATACCGATCACGCCCATCATGACCGCAAGTGCAAGAACGACGAAGCGATTTGCGACGGAGGCCCGAATAACAGAAGCGATCATTGGGTCACCTCAATCGGCTTTGTGCCTACCAAGGTCATTGAGAAGTCAGCGTTCTGGGTGAAAAGCAGCGTCACTTCCTGTCCGCTCGGCAATCCAGCGAGATCGAGGGCTGGATCAATTGAGAAATCCATGGTCATACCCGGCATGCCAATCTGCACCACCGGGCCGTGCGAAATGTTCGCCTTCCGCGTTTCGGAGTTTACACTGTTGATCCTGCCTAACACTTCCAACGGTGGTGAGGCAGTTTCCACCTCGGTGAGCACCATGGTCATGCCGTCTGGACGCGCAAATGTCAGCGCCACCTCTTTGCCGACCGGAAGGCTGGCAATTTCCAGCTCTTTACCCACTTCGAAATCCATGGTCATGCCTGGCATGCCAATTTCCATGATTGGACCGTGGGTTATCGTAGCCATGCGGGTTTCTGCATCGACTTGATCAATGGTTCCGGAAACGAGAACGTCTGAAGCATCCTCGGAGCCGTGTGGTTCATTGGCCTCTGGGGGGGCATCTGCGATGGGTTGGGTGCCTGCGGTCCTGACAGCGATGACGGTAAACATTCCGTCGTCATCTTTGGACAAATCAAACTCGACTGGCTCATCCATTGGCACTTCAGCAGTGTCTATGCCTGCGACTGGCATATCCATTTGCATTGCTGGCCAACCGAGCTCAGGAATGGGTTCGTGTGAGAGCGAAAGTTTACCGTCCGCTGTCACACCACGCACAATACCTGTGCCGGTGGCGGCAACACCATCGTCGGCACCAAGTTCAATGAGGCCAAGCAGGCCGTCTGCTCCACGTGCCAGGCGAAACGACACCTTCTGTCCTTCAACCAAGCGCGAAAGGGAAACGTCGGCTCGGATCGGAAAACTGGACGTCATTTCTGGCCAGTCGAGACTGTCTAAGGCACCATGCCGGACCTTTGCCGTACGAGCCTCCAAATCCAGCGAAACCAACTCCCCTGAACCACGTGCAGGAGCTTTATCTGTCGGCGCCATGCGCATAAGTCCCGCGTTCAGTGCGCTCTCGCTGTCGATCAGGAATTGAGCTGAGGCTACAACCTCTTCTCCGGGCTCCAGGCCTTGAGCAACCTCCGTACGCCCACCATCTCCGAAATTGTCGCGTAGCCCCGCAGTAATGAGGCGGGGTTTGAAGGTGCCATCGCCGGTTTTCAGTATCACCCGTTCCGCGGCCCCGGTACGAATGATAGCCTCTGTTGGGACGGTTAGCGCCATGCGGCTTTCTGAAGGGATTAGACTGACCGTGCCAAACATATTTGGGCGCAGCAGCATGTCTGAGTTGTCAAATTGTAAGCGTACGGGAAGCGTACGGGTCACTGCGTCGAGTTCAGGATAGACGTAGTCAACTGAACCTGTGAAGACACGGCCGGGCAAATGCTCAAACCGGGCTTCGGCAAGCATACTATCGGTTAGCCTGGCAATGTCGCGTTCAAAAACATCGACAATAAGCCACACGGTTGAAAGTTCTGTCAGCGATGCAGCGCGTGTCCCGGGCTGTAGAAACATTCCGTCCGCAGCCTCAAGCGAAATCACAACACCGTCTTGCGGAGCCTCGACTTCAAGGTTGCGCTCAGGGGAGCCATTGGCCTCTATGCGCTCGATTTGTCTCTCCGACATACCGTGGCTGCGCAGTTTGTTCCGGGCAGCATCAATGATCCGGGGATCTCCGGCCTCGATAGCGCGAACCAGGTCACCGGTCGCTGAGCCGATCTGCGGCGAGAACATCTCAAACAAGACATCGCCTTTTTGAATCGGATCGCCGACGGCGCGCACATTAAGCTGTTCTATCCAACCGTCCACTCGAGTGTGAACATGGCTCGTGCGATGTTCATCATAGCCAACAAAACCAACGGTTTCGATCTTGTCGGATACCTCAGACATCCGTGAAATCGCTGTGCGGACGCCAATAGCGTTGATTTCTGCTGCAGATAACTGAACTTCAGAGGGATCCCCGGAAGGTTCTTGACCTGCATATACAGGGATAAGGTCCATCCCCATAGGGGATTTTCCGGGGTTGGGTTGCCGGAAATTTGGATCCATTGGTGCAACCCAATACAAGATCTCGGTTTCGTTCTCCCCGGTCATTGTAGAGGGGTTTAGGAAGAGCCTTTCGAGAGAAATACCTCCAGCTACCCCTGCGGCAAGCGCAAGAATACCGAGAGCAAAATAGCGTCCACGCATAGAAAACCTCGTTTTGGCCTGCGACATGCAAGCCTTGTCTGCTCAGAAAGAGATGATGCACTTGATTAAGCGCCAAATGAACTCAATCAGATTGAACGAGGAGGACGATCATGGGGGAGCTCTGACCTGGAAATCACTTCAGCCGAGTTTGCTCGTACGAGTTCAACATTAACCAAGTGACGCTCAACGGACAGGACAGGTCCCGCGCTGAACTCTTGAAAGCAGCAAACGGCAACTGAACAAGTGGCTTGGCGCCGGTCATCAGGCAACTCGCATGCGTTACTTTGATGATGTCCGTGTGCCATACTCTTGGCCGTTTCGGTCACCGTGCATGTCTTGAGTTGAACATCAGAAACCGCGACGGCGGCATCGGCGTGAGGCGAAGCGTGAGCAGACGCCATTGCAAATGTGTTCAAAATAGCCACTGCAACAAGGATGGTTAACGCGAGGATTCGTATCAACCGACCAATATCTTTCTTGAACCCAGTAGCAATCATGGACCTGCACATAAGGAAAAATTGGCTCGGCACAACCCCTCCTGGAGTAAAATGAAGGTTACCAACGCCTCTTGCTTTGACAGCAACAGCCCCAAAGGCTTGTCCTTGTTGGTTATGTGCTGCCTCTGTAGTGTGAGATGAAGATAGTGACGGTTTCACGCAGGCCAACACTCATACAGTTTGGCTCCACCAGATCAGAACAACTGATTGCACCTAGAAGAGTCGGCCTTGGGGATTCCTCGAAGTATCATTGTATTACTAGACTACCCTGCCACCTTATTGCGGAATTACAATGTTTTACATCTTCATCCGGTTGGCCGGGGCAGTCATTTCACTTTCGGTAATCTCACCATTCCCGTCTGCATCAAGATGCTGAAAACGATCCACCACCCGCCCTTGCATCATCATACTGTGAAACGCTTCAAATTCTTCAATGGATATAGATCCGTTGCTATCCTTGTCGGCGATGGTTAGCATTGATCGAAGGTGCTCTTGGGTCTCTTCTCTTGAGACTTCACCGTCACCATTGGGGTCTGTTTTGACATTGTTTCCCATTGAGGCTTGCATGAACCCCATCATGTCCTGATCCATGATGTCCATAGGATTCATGGTCTCTTGCATACCCATCCCTTTTTGCATCATGTCCCTGTGCATCTGCATCATAGCCTGCATCATTTCGTGATGTCCTCCATCCAGCATGGGCTTGTCTCCCATCATTGGGTGTTTGGAGTTGTTAGCAGCGTTGTTCTGATCCATGGCTTGATCTTCAGGCATGTTTTGCGTGTGGTGACCAGCATCGGCTAAGGCCAAATTGGCCCCGCCGAAGGCTACGGCAATGGCAAGTACGGCGTTGAGCTTTCTCGACATGGTAATTCTCCATTTTGTGGTAAGTCTCAGGTAGAGATAAGAAATTCAAATGAAAGCAGTTGCATCTACTGACTTGTATCGCGATGTCGCAACAAAGCTTATTGATACAAACGGCGACAAAAATGCGTCTGACCTTGCAGAGAGAGTATATTATTAAGGTGTCATGACAAAAGCTCCGCATATTCTTGTTGTAGACGATCACCAGCAGATCCGGGACAGCGTGACGCGGTTTCTCGAAAAGAACGGGTTGCGAGCCACATCCGCCAAAGATGCTGTAGAAATGGATGCTAAACTGTCGAAAGGACATTTCGACTTGATGGTTTTGGATGTGATGATGCCGGGAGAAAGCGGGCTTTCGGTTTGTCAGCGCCTGTCGGCAAACAAGACGATTCCAATCATAATGTTGACCGCCTTGGGTGAAGACACGGACCGGATCGTCGGACTGGAAATCGGAGCCGATGACTATTTGGCAAAGCCCTTCAATCCACGTGAATTGCTTGCGCGGATCAAAGCCGTACTCCGGCGAGGACAACAAGTAGAGCAAATGGCGGGAGGCTTCTCTGGAAAGAAAGTAGCCTTTGCACATCTGGTATTGGATGCAGACAAGCAAGTTCTCATTTCTGAAAAAGGGCTAGAAACGTCTTTGACCTATGCAGACTTCAAGTTGCTGTCTGTGCTGTTGGAGAGACCTCGGTTGGTATTGAGCAGAGATGAGTTGCTGGATCTTACACAGGGCCGTTCCGCCGGTCCCATGGATCGGACAATTGACAATCAGATCAGTCGGCTTAGGCGCAAAGTTGAAACGGATGTCTTGCGCCCCAAGATCATCAAGACCATTCGGAATGGCGGATACTGTCTTTCTGTTGATGTCGAAGTGGAAGATTGATGCCGGTTTCTTTGCGGAGTTTGAGAGGTCAACTTGTTTTGCTAGTGGTTGCCGCATTGGCCGTAGCCCAAGTGATTAGTCTATGGTTGTTTGCGGATGAACGCAGCCTTGCCGTCAGGGCTGCACTGGGCTTTGAGGCAGCAGGTCGAGCGGCCAATGTCGCACGATTGGTCGAAGAGGCACCTAGCGACTTGCATCTCTCGATCCTGCGGGCCGCAAACTCTCCCCTTGTACGGTTTGACTTGTCGGATACGCCTAGTGTCCAGCACACCGGTCACTCGGATGGAGGTGGGGTTGAAGCCCGCATCCGCGCACTGTTGGACGACAATTTTAGTCGCGATATTCGAGTCGAACTGCACGAAATCCAGGGCCAGATCCTCCCATTGCCGCATCTGTCACCCGGCATGGCCGAAATGCACAAGGCCATGATGCGGGGAGAATTGTCTGCAGTTGAAATGAACCTGTCCATTGCCGTTGACGGGAGCCGTTGGCTCAATGTTGGGACCCGTTTCGAGCGCCCTCCCTTTCAATGGCCGTTCTATTCGATGCTGACATTCGCATTGTCCGCAGGGACGATCCTGGTTGTTGTTTTTTGGTTCGTTATGACGCGACTATTGGGGCCGTTGCGCCAACTTGTGGCGGCAGCAGACAGATTGGGCCGAGGAGAGGATGTGAGGGAATTGCCTGAGATTGGCCCAACCGAAGTGCGTGATTTGACCCGAACCTTTAATCATATGCAGGACCGCTTGACTCGTTTTGTGGCTGACAGGACGAGGTTACTTGCTGCCCTTGGTCACGATTTGCGATCTCCTCTTACGGCGATGCGGGTGCGTGTCGAAATGGTGGATGATGATGAGACCAGAGACAGTCTCATTGCTTCAGTTGAAGAAATGCAGTCCATGGTCGAGGCAACGCTGACCTTTGCCCGTGGGCTGACGGGTTCGGAAAGTCCCGAGGTTGTCAATGTAAGCTCCTTTCTTGAAGATCTTCGCAAGGACATGGTTGTGCCCTTTGAACTGAACGGCGACAGAGACTATGAGGCACGCTTGCGGCCCCATGCGATGCGCCGGGCCTTGCGCAATGTCATCGAGAATGCGGAGCGATACGGTGGCAGTGTGCATATGCATCACGAATTGGCAAACGGCGAAGTTGTCATGACGATTGATGATGAAGGGCCTGGGATCCCTGCGACCGACCTTGAACGGGTATTCGATCCGTTTTTTCGGCTTGAAAAATCCCGCTCACTTGAAACCGGAGGGCATGGCTTGGGGCTCTCCATTGCAAGGACCATCGTTCGGGCACATGGGGGCGAAATTTCTTTGACCAACCGTGAGGCGGGGGGGCTTCGGGCGACGATAACAATCCCCCTGGCCGAGACGAACATTGCAAAAGGAGAATGACATGGCGTTAAAAATTGCAGGAGCATTGACGGCATTTATGGCCGCGGCGTCGACCGCATTTGCGGACACGGCACCAGAACGAGGCTGGGATCATGGTCACATGTATTGGGGGGATGGGCATGGTATCTTCGGAGGATTGACGATGTTGGCCTTTTGGGGCCTCGTCATCGCTTTGATTGTGCTGGTCGTGCGCTGGGTCTTGCAAAGCGGTAAAAACAGTTCTGCCTCGTCGGATGCCTTGGAAATTTTACGGGCTCGCTACGCCAGAGGAGAGTTGGATGAAGACGAATTCCAGAAACGAAAGGCGGTTCTGGACAGCTAAGTTGTCGACGAGCGACCTAAACGGTAGGCTGGACAATCTTAATGGCTGACTATGAATAGCCAGGGACATCGTTTGTGATAGAGTTGAATACACGTTTTTCGCAGAAGGTTCTTAGTATAAAGAAACTGGACGAAGCGGACGGGTGGTGCAAACCTTTGGCCTACCTTTAGTGGCAAGAAAACGACTTGGAGAAAGACTGATGAAAGGTTCGAGCTGGATTTTGGCAGGGGGAATCCTTGCGCTTGTCGGCTGCACGGATGTCAACAATAGCGGTCCAACGGTCTCCCAAGCGCATTTGGCGGTGCTGCCAGAAGGTGTTCTGGCGCTGGCCGCCCCAAACCAGGATCTAGACGCCGTGCGTATCGATGCGGTGGACGGCTGTTATGTCTATCGACACAAAGGGCCCGTCGAAACGGCATACCTGCCTCTTCGGACAACCGAGGGGCGTCCAATTTGTTCACGTGTCAAAGAAACGTAAACAACAGATCTTAGATCGATTGCAGGCAAATTCCTTGAGGTGTGGCGCGGTTCAGCTTGCTGTGCCAAGGGCGTCTTCAGTGGGATGGAGATAGGCGGTAGAGCCAGGCGAGACGGTTTCATAGAGGACGTTAATATGGGCCATAACCATACGTACACATCCGGAACTGGCCCGCCCGCCGATTGATTGTGGTTGCGGAGATCCATGAATACGCAGGTAGGTATCGCGATTGCCTACGTAAAGATACAGAGCGCGCGAGCCCAGAGGATTGCTCGGTCCGGCATTCATCCCGTTGGCATGCTGGACATAGAGGTCGGGGTCACGTTTGATCATTGCCTGCGTCGGTGTCCAGGTCGGCCATTTTGTCTTACGTTGGATGGTATAGGTGCCCGGCTCATACAGTCGCCCGCGTGCAATAGCCACGCCATAACGCATTGCTGTGCCGTCATTTTTGATTTGGTAAAGGTACCTTGCCACGGCATCCACGTGAATGTCACCTGGGACTAGACCGGGGTTGGCTTCGACCAGTTGTGGGAGAAATCGCCGATGAAGCCCCCAAGGATTGGAGGTCTCTGGATCGTAAGCGGCAGGTGTGACCTGGGCATCCCAGGAATCCCACATTGCTCTGTTCGAGACAGGGCCAGCCAAGGTTTGTGACGCGAGTGGTGCGGAAAACAAAGCTGCAGTCGAAATAACAAAGTGTCGCCTTGTCAGCATGAGTAGGTTCCTTTCTTCTGGCTCCGATCAAACCGAATCTGAACTCCTTCCCTCCTCATATCAGGAGCAGAAGCCAATCGAATTCAATTCTTCGTATTCTGACCGAAAGTCCGGAATAGGCGTTAGGGACCATTGGTTCAGTTGTTTGTTGCACGGTTCTTCCAATCAATGTCGAGCAGAATCTGGATGCCCAACGGACAGGTCTTGTCCGTGTGATTTGGGATTGCTCCCGGAATGCTGTATTGAGGTCACCTTATACGAACTGGCTGTCTGCTTTTCTTCGGTTTCACTTTTGTCATGGTGACAACTTTTTCCAGTCACTTTGTGCATCATGAAGTGAGCTCCGACACACAGAATAAGCGGAACAATTGATAGCCAATTCAGAGATCCATTTCCCGCCCCTGTATAGACCAGAAAATACCCAAAAACCGGGACAACGATGACAGCGCAGCAAGCGAACATTGCTAGGCACACGCCGTGTAAGCCGCTACGGGTCGTCTCTTTGAAACTAGAAAAATTTTTGTCTTCCATGAGCCTACTTTAGCCTGCTTCCTCATGTCATATGCTGCCTCCCTCTTGGCAAAGGTCAAGGTTACATTTCGATACAAATCAACCGGCCAGCAGCTGTTTGAAGTGTTTGTAACTTTTGTTAGAGAAGTGGGTAGATGGCCCTGTGGGAAGCAATAGCGGGTGAGGAAGATCAAGTAGGGTTTTCTGAAAGCAAAAAGCTAAGCTAGGTGTTCTGTGATCGCTGGCGCAGTGCGGATTTTGGCATTGCCTGTAAATCTGCGGGGGGAACAATTGGCACCAGTTATGCAGAACAGTTCTTCTTTTCTGATGCATGTCTGTATCGACCTCTAAAATGAACATATCGAAGAAATATTCGACCGGGTTTCGGTTGGCACTCAGGTCAAATTGACCTGATCAGGACAGGCAAGAAAGCAAGGCAAGGAGAATGGCCGTGAACATTTGGGGAATGGTCGTAGGTGGCGTTTTTGCCGGAGGATTGGTTGTTGCTGGGTGGCAATTTTTACAGGTTGCAGGTCCACAGCAAGGTCATTCGATGACACCGCCAGATACCAGTCAGTTGTCGGAAGGAGATCCAATAGCCAAAGTGATGGTGCCGTTTGAGCTTTCATCCATGGCACAAGTTGGAAAGCAGGCCTTTGATGCGAAATGCTCGGATTGCCATGGTGTCAATGCAGCAGGAAAGCAGGGGCTTGCGCCGCCATTGGTTCACAAGATCTATGAGCCGTCTCACCATGGTGACATTGCGTTTCAATTGGCCGTTCAGAACGGGGTACGCGCACATCATTGGCGTTTCGGAAATATGCCCCCAGTTGATGGGCTGACCAAAGGAGATGTCCGCGCAATTGTTGCCTACGTCCGCGAGTTGCAGCGCGAAAACGGGGTCAATTGAGGAGGTGAGATCGCCTGTGGCTAGTAACCCGTTGGATCGAAGATTGACTGAATTTGATGCAGGAGGCATCGTTTCTCGTAGCGAGACGTTGCACGAAAAATTGGAGCATTCTGTTTCATGATACTGAAGCGGCAGATCGCCTGGGCAAGCGTAGTGTTGTGTCTGTTCGTTGGAGCGGTGCTAAGCCTGCTTCCCAACAGTGCGTCTGCTCACGTTGGTCATGACCGATCAGTTTCTGTAGGTGCGACGTATCTTGAAGACCCTACCCACGCGGACGAAGGACACCCGGGCCATTGTCATGGGGGCACTTTTTGCAGCGGGCTTGCCGTGATGGTCGTGCCTCCTGTCCCGCCTACGCTGACTGAAAGAGCGACACGGGTTTCGGTATCGTTGAACCCGCTTTCTGATTTGCCAGTAGCGGAGCTTGATCCACCGCCTCCCCGCATCCTGTTCTGACCCACACAAAGCGCCACAATGGCGCATGTTTCCAAGTCATACAGGATAAGAAAATGAAAACTCGCAAAATTCTCGCTGGTGCCACGGTGGCATCTATGGTCGCAGCTACAGCACTTGCACACGGTGGCGCAACCGGGGTGGTCAAACAGCGTATGGACGCCATGGGTGCGATTAGAGGCGCGATGAAAGTATTGACCCCCATGATGCAGGGAAAGGCGCCCTATGACGCTGAGGTTGTGGAGCAACAAGCCAAAGTTATCGGTGCACATGGCGGTGCCGCCCTTACTGAGCTGTTTCCGGAAGGAAGCCTTGATAAGCCGACAGAAGCTCGGGCTGAAATTTGGAAAAACTGGTCCGATTTCCAGAGCCTTGCTGCGCAGATGAGCCTTTACTCAGAGGGGTTGGCGCAAGCTGCGGAGAACGGGTTGATGCCTGCCGACCAAGGGCACATGGGCTCGATGATGCAGGGTGGCATGATGGGGAACCAGGGCGGCATGATGTTGCAGGGAGAAATGTCAGAAACACCGGATCCTGCGGCGCTTGCCAGCATGCCTGCAGATGGCGTCTTCATGATGCTCGGTCAGACCTGTTCAGCCTGTCATACCCGGTATCGGGTTGAAAAGTGATAGGTGAAGCATCATGATGAGCTTGTTTAGACTTGGGGTGGGAGCCGCAATCGCTTCCGCAGCCAGTCTTGGTGCGGTTATTGCCTGGCCAATCGGGCTTCCCCCACCTCAATTGAGTGAACTGGAGGGCGACGTGGACCGCGGTGCTTACTTGGCGCGCGCGAGCGGCTGCATTGCCTGCCACTCGGACTTCAAACAAGGGGGAGTCCCGCTGGCCGGCGGGGTCGAACTGGAGACACCTTTTGGTGCGCTCTATTCTCCTAACTTGACCACGGATCCTAAAGAAGGGATCGGTGACTGGACGGTCGAAGACTTTGCGGTCGCAGTCAGGCAAGGGGTTTCGCCGGAAGGTAGCCCGTATTATCCGGCTTTCCCCTATCCGTTTTACATCAACTTCACGGACCAGGAGATTGTGGATCTTTGGGCTGCGTTCCAGACGGTTCCCGCCAATGATACGCCGTCACGTCCACCGGAGATGATGTTTCCCTTCGATCAGCGCTGGGGGATGAAACTCTGGCGGGCAGCCTTTCTCGAACCGCCACGTACCGATCCTGTGGCGGAAAAAGACGCAGTTTGGAACCGTGGTCGGCAGCTGGTCGAGGGAGCAGCCCATTGCGCAGCCTGTCATACCGGACGCAACCTTGCTGGTGCCCGGAAAAGCGATACCGAACATTTCCTGGGAAACGCCAATCTGCCCGGTGGCGACAAGGCACCGGCTATCGACGTTGTCACATTGCGTGAGCGCGGCTGGACAGTGGAGTCTTTGGCCTACGCAATGCGGTCCGGGATCATGCCGGATGGGGATGTCTTTGGTGGCGGCATGGGAGAAGTGGTCAGCTACGGAACCGGGTTCCTGACCGATGCCGACCGTACTGCAATCGCTACCTACCTCATGGATGATCATGATGGCGGCTAATGTCACAACAGGGGCGGAAGACGAGATCGTCTTCCGCCAACTGAAAAGGAGTGGGAATGGCACATATCAGACGGGACCTTCTGCGTATGGGAGCCGGCTTGGCAGTTGGGGGCTTGATGCCTTCCGTTGTGACTGCGGCGACTGATCCGGTACAACTGATAGCGAAACCCGCAAGCATTCTGCTTGCACCGCCCGAATATCCCCAGACGCGTATTTGGGGATATGATGGTAAGCTGCCCGGCACGTTGATCCGGGTGCGTCAGGGTCAGCGGGTTGTCCGACGTTTTGTCAACGAGTTGCCGCAACCCAGTTCGGTCCACTGGCACGGCCTGCGTCTCGACAATGCCATGGATGGTGTTGCCGGCTTGACTCAGGATGCTGTGCCGCCAGGGGGCACGTTCGACTATGATTTCGTCGCCCGGGATGCTGGGACCTATTGGTATCACGCCCATAACAAATCATTCGAGCAAGTTGCACGCGGACTTTATGGAGCATTGATCGTAGATGAGGCAGAACCAGTGGCAGTTGATCGGGATGAAATCCTGATCCTGGATGACTGGATGCTCGACCCTGAAACCGCGCAACTGGATCCGGACTACGAATCCCGCCATGACCGGAGCCACGCTGGGCGGCGCGGCAACTATGTAGCCACCAATGGGACAGCAGCCACAGACATTTCTGTTCGGCAAAATGAACGGCTGCGCCTGCGCCTGATAAACGCTGCCAATGCCCGGATCTTTCAGCTGAGCCTTGTTGGGCTGGAGGGCTGGGTCATGGCCTTTGATGGTATGCCTCTGGAAACGCCGCAGAGGGTCGGTGGGCCATTCCTTCTTGCTCCGGGACAAAGGGTTGACCTGTTTGTGGATGTTATTTCGGAACCCGGAGAGACCGCTCATCTGGTACGCGTGGAAGACGGCGAAGGATATTCCCAAGCGGCATTCCCCGTCGGAACCCAAGCAGCCTCGCGGGTACGCCGTGATCCTCCACCAGCGTTGCCCCTGAATCCGGATATGGATGTCCCTGGCCTGAATACCGCTCGCAGGTTTGGTTTGCATATGGAAGGCGGCGCCATGGGCGGACTACAAAAGGCGCAGTTCAATGACAGGGAAATGGGGTTCCAGGCATTGGTGAATGCCAACCAGTTCTGGGCTTTCAATGGAGTTGTCGGTCTGACGCAAAGGCCCTTAGCGGATCTATCCGAAGGGGAAACCGCCCGGGTAACAATTCGGAACGACACCGCTTTTCCGCATGCGATGCATCTGCACGGCATGCATGTGCGTGAAGTTCTGGAAACTGGCGAATTGGGACCGCTCAGGGATACGTTGCTGGTATTCCCTGATGAGACGCGTGAGATTGCCTTTGTCGCAAGGAACTCCGGCAAGTGGATTTTCCACTGCCACATGCTGGGACATGCCGCATCGGGCATGGCGACCTGGATAAATGTAACATGATTAATTTTGGGGAGGGGTTTTGAGATGAACTGGAAGCAAGGAGTTTTGGCAATCTCGATGAGTTTGGCTCTGCCTATCACTGCGCTGGCTGACGGTCTGGATGAAGGTCGGATCAGGGAGCTTGTTCTTGAGACGATCCGGGCCAATCCGGAGATCGTGATGGAAGCCGTTGCTATTTTGGAAAGAAAACAGGCGGAGGCTGAGAACAACGCGCTTGCGGATATTTTGTCCGCGATCCGTGACCGGTTAGAGGATGATGCAAACGCTCCGGTGTTGGGCAACCCTGAGGGCGACGTTACAGTGGTCGAGTTCTTTGACTACAACTGCCCGTATTGCCGTCGGGCGATGGAGCCTGTGCAGGGCCTGTTGGAGGCTGATCCCAATGTTCGCCTAGTCTATCGTGAATGGCCCATTCTCGGAGAGGGTTCAGTTTTTGCAGCCAGGGCGGCCTTGGCTGCACGCAAACAGGGCAAATATGATGAATTTCACTGGGCCCTTATGGCGATGAATGGTCGTGCTGATGAAGCAAGTGTATTGCGTGTTGCGTCTGAGATTGGTCTCGATGTCGAACAGCTACGTAGCGATATGGAAGGCAGCGAGATAGATGAACACATCAGGAATTCTGCGGAGCTTGCTCAGGCCTTGGGTTTTAACGGTACCCCGTCCTTCGTTATCGGAAACGAACTCGCACCGGGCCTCGTTCAGCAGCCGCAGTTGATGGAAATGGTCGAATCCGTACGCGCCCAGGAATGACGTTGAGGAGCGGGAACTGGGAACTTGCAAAAGCTCCTCAGTGGGAGTTGTCATGAGGAGTGGCTGGAGGAAAGGCATTCATTTCTGGTTCATCCTCCCGGGGGTGGGAATTGCAAGTTTTGCAATCAGCTACTTCTCTCACTCGGGTGGCTCTGTAACATTTGAAGAACCAGTCGGAACTGATGTGGCTAAGGGCGCGGCCCTTTACCTAGAATACTGCGCCTCCTGTCATGGGGAGGAGTTAGAAGGAGAGGTGAATTGGCATACGCCCAAGGAGGATGGCACGCTGCCAGCGCCGCCGCATGATGAAAATGGCCATACTTGGCATCATGGAGACGACTTGTTGTTCAACTATACTAAGCTCGGAGGCCAGGTGGCCTTGGAGGCTGCAGGCGTAAGTGGGTTCCAAAGCGGCATGCCCGGGTTTGCGGATCAGCTGAGTGACCGTGAAATTCGCGACATCTTATCTTTCATTAAGTCCAGCTGGCCTGAGAAGATACGTGAGATACAGCGACAACGCACTGAAGGTGCGACTACAACAGAAAGAGCCGGGAACTAAGCGGGGTACCTCTGCCACAATCGCTGCTACCCCTGTAGCCTTATGATAAGCTGCGCAAGAGCGGTCAAAATAATCACGAAGGCACTGCAAGCGATAAGGGCTGACAACCATGGGGCAAAGCCTCTTGGAAGGCTCTGGGTCGCAAACCCACAAGAGTCCGCATTTCTAAAAGCGGAAGCATACACAGGCAATGAGGCCAGCACCACTGCATAGAGGTAGGTGCCTGAGATGTTTTCAAACAGTGCTGACCGCGCGAGTGTCGGGGCGACGACCCGCAAGGCTGTTGACTTGCTGCCGCCAAAAGAACCGAAGAAATCAGCCGACAAAACATAGATCACCACGTGCAGGGCAAAGAACAAGGCCACGCGCAACGGGAGGTCCAGCAAAATAGCGCATCTGCTCATTCGGAACCGACTTGGTTTTGCTGTGACCGTTGCAAAGGTAAAGAACCCGACAAAGTTGACCAGGAAGACCACGGGCAGGCCGTTTGTCAAAACCTGGCGCAAGAACATCGCCAAGGCAGGCCCGCCCTTTGCCAGATGGGAAGCGAACCCGGGTGTCAAAGCCACAAACAGCCCCAGCAGTGGAACCAACCCCAACAGGCTTACAATCAGCGTGTTGCGGGCAAATTCCAGCGCGGGCAGATAAGGAGAAAAATATCGTTCCATCGCTTGTGGCCTGGCATTTTGCGTCGATGCTGACACCTCTATTTGCCAACAGGAGTGGCAAACAACTGCGATAATCTAAGGCTGTGAGCAAAGGGAGGTCAGGCAACCAAGGTATTGGGGTAGCCTTCTTTTTCTAGCAGCGCAGACAGATCTGCATTTGCCACCGCGCTGGTTACCTCGATTCTGCGGGCCTCCATATCAAACTGGATTGTCGCCTTGGCATCGACTGCATTGATGGCTTTCTCGATAGCGGATCTGCAGTGGCCACAGCTCATATCCGGGACGGCAAAAATAGACATGCGTTTTCTCCGTTTAGTTCTTGTGGTTTCCGCTAGCGCATTCCCGTACTGGAAGGTCAAGCGCTGATCCGACGCCGAGCCGAAAAGCAACCTGGCATACATCGAGAATGAAAAAAACATTTTGCCAAGCCTTGACCTTCCGGTGACTGGAAGCCCCATGTTAGTTACATCTCAAATTTTGATGGTGGTGATATGACAGTCGAGCAAAGAGTTCAGTTCCGCGTTGAAGGAATGAGTTGTGCCTCATGTGTTGGGCGGGTTGAGCGGGCACTTAAGGCAGTGCCAGGTGTCACCGAAGCTGCGGTGAACCTGGCAAGTGAAAGCGCCCTGATTTCGCATGACAGTAGCGTATCCGCTGCAGATCTGGCTGGGGTGCTCAGCGATACAGGTTATCCTGCGCTTGTTGATGAAGTGATCCTGGATGTGCAAGAGATGTCCTGCGCTTCCTGCGTGGGGCGGGTTGAACGCGCTCTTGAGCAGGGCGAAGGAATTTTGTCAGCAACTGTAAACCTTGCTGCTGAAACGGCCACTGTTCGGTTCGCAACTGGGGCCATTTCTCTGGCGGAAATCGCTGCACTGGCCACCGCGGCGGGATATCCCGCTCAAGTTAAATCGGCTGACGTGTCTGACAGGGCAAACCGAAAAGCCGATGAAATCCGGTCTTTGTCCCGCCGCACTCTGTTTGCTGCGGTATTGACCTTGCCCGTCTTTATCATCGAAATGGGCAGCCATGTTATTCCGGGGATGCATCATCTGATTGTCTCTACCATCGGGATGCAAACCAGTCATTACCTTCAGTTTCTGCTGACCACGTTCGTGTTGTTTGGTCCGGGACTGCAATTTTACACCAAAGGGTATCCAGCCCTGGTTAAGGGCGCACCGGATATGAATTCTCTTGTGGCACTGGGGACTTCTGCCGCCTATGGGTTTTCGCTGGTTTCAACCTTCGCTCCGGTTCTACTCCCGGCGGGCACGGCGAATGTCTATTACGAGGCCGCCGCGGTTATTGTAGTCCTGATCCTGCTTGGTCGTCTGCTTGAAGCCAGGGCAAAGGGGCGCACTGGAGAAGCGATCCGCAAACTCGTCGGACTGCAAGCCAAAACTGCTCGGGTTGAGAGTGGTGGCGAGGTGGTGGAACAACCGATTGAAGATATCGTCGCGGGCGACATCGTGCATGTCAGACCGGGTGAAAAGATCGCCGTTGACGGCGTCGTTTTGTCAGGGGCTTCTTTTGTCGATGAGAGTATGATCACTGGAGAGCCAGTGCCGGTTGAAAAATCTGAGGGTGCCGAGGTTGTTGGCGCGACAGTTAATGGAACCGGTGCTTTGACGTTTCGCGCAGAAAAGGTCGGCAGCGATACCATGCTGTCCCAAATTATTCGGATGGTTGAGCAAGCCCAGGGTGCAAAACTACCGATCCAGGGCATGGTGGACAAGATCACTCAGTGGTTTGTCCCAGTTGTGATTGTGGTTGCACTGTTGACCGTGGCGATCTGGTTCTTGTTTGGTCCAGATCCGGCGCTCAGCCTTGCCTTGGTCGCTGGTGTTGCTGTTCTGATCATTGCCTGCCCCTGTGCCATGGGGCTGGCGACGCCTACGTCGATAATGGTCGGAACAGGCCGGGCTGCCGAAATCGGCGTATTGTTCCGCAAAGGCGACGCTTTGCAAATCTTGCAGGAAAGCAGCGTTATCGCGCTCGACAAAACAGGTACATTGACCGCCGGGCGGCCTGCGCTGACGGATCTGATCCTTGCCGATGAAATGCAGGAAGAGGACGTTCTGCGAATGGTGGCTGCAGTCGAGCGGAACTCGGAGCATCCGATAGCCGAGGCAATTGTCGCGGCGGCGGAAAAGCGTGGGATTTCGTTGCCAAAGATCGGGGCGTTCACCTCGATCACGGGTTTTGGAGTCAAAGCTACGGTCGAAGAGCGGGAAGTGCTGATTGGTGCCGACCGGCTGATGATCAGGGAAGGGGTTGACCTCGGTGCTTTCGCGGGACACAGCTCTGTTTTGGCGACAAAAGGAAAAACCCCGCTGTTTGCAGCGATTAACGGTGAGCTTGCTGCAGTTATTGCAGTGGCGGACCCGATTAAGCCAACCACTCCGCAGGCGATCAAAGCGCTGCATGGTCTCGGGCTGAAAGTGGCGATGATAACCGGTGACAATCAGGTAACAGCCGAGGCCATTGCCGAAGAGCTGGGCATTGACCATGTCGTTGCCGAAGTTCTGCCAGAGGGCAAAGTTGCAACATTGAACAGTCTCCGCGTAGGTGGCGGAAAGCTTGCCTTTGTCGGCGATGGGATCAACGATGCACCCGCGCTGGCGGCTGCGGATGTCGGAGTGGCCATTGGAACCGGGACCGACGTTGCCATCGAAGCTGCGGATGTGGTTTTGATGTCCGGCGACCTCTTGGGGGTAGTGAATGCAATTGATATTTCACAACGGACCATGCGCAACATCCGTCAGAATTTGTTCTGGGCCTTTGGCTATAACACGTTGCTAATCCCTGTTGCTGCTGGTGTGCTCTATCCCTTTGGCGGCCCGCTGTTGTCGCCGGTTCTGGCCGCTGGGGCGATGGCCCTGTCCAGTGTTTTCGTCTTGACCAATGCGCTACGACTGAAATGGATCCGCCCGACAGCGGGTCTCCCACGGAGTGAGGCACAGAATAACGGGCTCAGTTTGAAGTCTGTACCTGCACAGTAATCAAGGAGACGTATCATGAATATTGGCGACGTCGCCCGACGATCAGGCCTGCCGACAAAAACTATACGGTACTATGAGGAAATCGGCTTCATCAGGCCAAAACGCTTGGACAATGGCTATCGTGACTTTGATGAAGCTGAGTTGCACAAACTGGCGTTCATTGGGCGGGCCCGTTCGCTGGGGTTTTCGGTCGAGGACTGCCGCATCCTTCTGGAGCTTTATGATGACAAGTCCAGGGCAAGCGCTGTCGTCAAAAAAGTTGCCGAGCAAAACCTGAAGGCAATCGACGCCAAAATCGCGGACCTTCAGGCGATGCGCGTCACGCTGTCCCACCTGATTGATAAATGCGCCGGCGATCACCGCCCGGATTGTCCAATCCTAGAAAACCTGGGCAAGATCACCACAAAGGACGCCTGAGATATGTTCTGCAATTTGCGGTGCATCAACACATCTGACGGGCTAACCTGTTACGACGTCCGCAAGCGGCCGACGCGGGAGTTGCTTGTATTCCGTGTCGGTTCCCGGAACTTTTTGAGAATCGAAGATTGATCGTGACCGCCTTCACCCGAAGAAACCTGCTACAGAGCCTGCTTGCCGCCGCCGCCGTGTACACATCACCGACAGTGGCGCAGGGCACGCAGAGGATGCATGTGCTGAAAGATCCAAGTTGCGGCTGCTGCGGAGTTTGGATCAATATCATGCGGTTTTCCGGGTTTGATATCTCGGTTCAGGAGGCATCAAACGAAGGTCTGTTTCTGAACAAGTTGAAGTCCGGAATTACCGAAGAGCTCGCCTCTTGCCACACGGCGCTGATCGATGGGTATCTGATCGAGGGGCACGTTCCGGCGGCGGATGTCAAACGATTGCTGTTGGAACGACCGAATGCACTCGGTCTTTCGGTGCCGGGCATGCCATGGGGCGCTCCTGGAATGGGCCCGGAAAGTGAAAGAGACGCATATGACGTTCTGTTGTTCCAAAAGGACGGGACATCGGAGATATTCAGCCAATACGCTGCTGCCTGAACACTCCGCCATGTTACCCAAGGATGCCGGGCCAGTTACTAAGGCCGGCAGCAATATTCCCTGGAATGTCCTTGCGCCAGAGCTTCTGGGCGCGCAGGTTGGCATTGAGGTAAAGTTTCCCGTCATAAATCGTCCAGGCTTCAGGAACCGTCGGCGCCAGATACCCACGTGACGCTGCAAAGGCGCAATAACCACCGAATATTGGCGCATAGGCAACGGGTTCAGCTGCAAATTTGGCTGCGTTTTCCGCGTTCGAAAATCGCCATTCAGCCCCTTTCCATCTCACTTTGTGGTTTGCTGAGCCCGCAACCGGCTTTTGTTGTTGGAAATACGCAACCGGATCAATCGCATTGATCGCGATTGGGTTCATGAAGATCTCGGACTCGCGAGCACTCGCCATTTCTGGATACAAGGCAAATGCTGCTGGGGTTGCAGCTAAAAATCCAAGAGTGGTACGTCGGGTCAGCATGAAAGTTCCTCCATTTTCAGACTGACATTATGCGTTCTGACTCTTCATTGGACCCCGGTTGACTTGACTGTGATCAAAAGGTGAACGGCAATGGCAAAGGACAGGAGCTTACGCTGTGCCACGGGTATCAGTCTTGTCATCCTTCAGAAAGTGCAGAACTTCTTTGTAGCGAATTCGCGTATCCTCGAGTTGCTGATAATATCGAAACAAATCTTTCAAAGGTGCGGAAAAATCCTTATGGGCCGCAAGAACCGCGATTAGCGCTCCTAAAGTGATGCGCTCCTGAATCACGAAGTAACCTCCGAGTGAATAAAAGAGAAACGGGGTTAGAGACGTGAGCAAGTTGTTCAGGGCCTTGGCGAAAAATTTTATGCGATGAATACGTTGTCGCAAGGTTTCCAAGCGTCGTATGGAAGCTGAAGTTCCCAGAATCGTAAGAGTTTCATTCCGCTTGGCACTGATTTGACCAGTAAGGCTTCGGGTAAGTGTTCTCATTTCTCGAATGCGTTTTCGGCTCAACCGATTAACGATGCGCTGCAGATAGGGCAACAAGATCAACTGTAGCGGCAGAATTGTTATCGCTGCCGCACCTAGAATGGGGTCCTGGACAAACATGAATAGCAAGATGGTAAGCAATGTTCCCCCCTGCGTGACGGGCAAAGAGATCAGGTCGGCTGCGAAACCGCCCAGCGGTTCGACTTCCTGTACCAACACTTGCGAGATCTCGCTTTTGCGCTTTAAACCCGAATGACCTCGCCATCTCTTGTAGATCCGCAAGCGCAAGCGCCTTAGAAAGCGTTCGGCCAAGAGGCCCTTTCGAACATTTAGATTGTATTTGCCAACACCATTTAGGATGATTGTTGAGAGATAAATTAGGCTCAGTACCGTCAACAACTGAACCGCTGACACGTCAAATTTCAAGAACTTCAGTTGGGAATTTGACTGTTCCAGGACATTGTTCACGATCTGCTTGGGCAATTCCAGAGACAGGTAGAGCAACGGCATCAGGCATAGGCTAAGAACCAAAAGGCAGATCTGCTGAGGCCAAGTTGTGTGCAGGATATGTGGAAACAGAGCATGCACGGGGCTTGCTACACCAGAACGGGGCTTGAAAAGCTGCCAGCGAATGCGAGAGCCGGAAAGAAAGAACACCCTTCGAACTATCATTGTGAAAACTGTAACGGCCAGCAACAGCGGGCCGTAGACTAGAGTTAAATGTAGGGTCACATGAACCCAGTCCGGAGTTTCAGAATGATAGTGAAACCCCAATCTTTCAGCTATCCGATGTACTAAGGAGTGAATCTCGGGGTCGTTGTAGTCGATCATTTCGTCATTTCGTCAGTTCGGTTTGCTGATTGGGAAGTCGGAAAAAAGGGCGGGGGAGTGAAACAAACATTTGGTGACGATCAGTTCACAGCAATTTGGCCAAACATGCCGGACTCGTAATGTCCTGCGATGAGGCAAGCGAATTCGAGGGTGCCCTCGTCGGTGAATTTCCATATCAGCTCACCTGTTTTGCCCGGCGCCAGCGTGATTGCATTCTCTCCGAAATGTGTTTCCGACCGTGATGCCATGAGTTGCTTGTGCAAGGCGTTTATCTCTGGCCTGTCGAGGATGAACTCATGGGTGAGTTCACCATGGTTCTCGATCAGAAATCGCACCGTATTGCCCGCTTTGAGTGTTAGGCTGGACGGTGAAAACACCATCCTCCCGTCTTCGGTTTCCAGCATTGAAACATGGATTTCATGATCAACCTCTGAGAGAATGCCGGGTCTGCCGACATTCATCTCATTTATCACAACATCGGTGCCAACCCGTGGGCTCTCATTTGAAGGAGATGCGTTTCCCAGCGAACTGGAAGCTATTGCAATTGCGGAGGTCAGAAGCAGAACTTTCATTTTGTTACACTCGGTCCAAGGTTTGTTCTTTCAAAAAAGGTAGTGCGCAGAGAGAAACTCCCGGGACAGGAACAGGTTCTGCTCCGGGTTGGTTTCAAAACAACAATCGGGTCCCGAAGACGACTGCGAATTCGCCGTTTTTCTCGCCGCTTGCCTCGATCATTTCAGCCGTGCCGCCAAAGGATTTCTCATAGTTAACGCCAAGATAGGGCGAGACAGCCCGATCGATCAGATCAAAACTTAGGCGCAAACCTGATTCGACAGTCACTCCTCCGGCGACCTGGTCGTAGGCTGGATCGTCCTTGAGTGGAACGGTCAACTCCAGGCTTGGCACAAGGATCAGGTTATTAGTGAGCATGGCTTCATACTCGACCTCAAACCGTGCAAATGAATGGTTCGAGAGGTATAGATCAGCATCAATCTCGAACCATTGCGGAGCCAGCCCTTTAACCCCCACGACCGCATTGTAACGCTCTGGCAGTCCATCTGGAGTGTTCGCGTGCACGCCAACCACCGCGTCAAAGAAGGTTGAAATTGGAAACTGCAGCCGAAGCTGATTTTCCAGGCTAGTGAATGTGCCGTTGCCTTGAACCCGCTCGCCTTCGCTACGCCAGACAAGTTTCATCTCATCGGAGCCGATCAGGGCGTCAAAATCCCAGACAAAGGCATCATTTCCATCCACTCTGCGATTCTCCAGCTGTTCAGCCTGAAAGCCATAGATCAATTGCTCGGCTGCTACCGGGACGGACCAGAGTGCCGCCGTGGCTGCAATAAGTGCCAGTTTTAAAGTCGTGCTCATGCTTGTTCCTCTTTTTTCCTTGGGCCGCCTCACGAGGAACCGCCTTCGATGATCACCTTGCGGAACATTCCTGCGTCGGCGTGGTAGGAAAGATGGCAGTGGAAAGCCCATTGGCCGGTCACATCGACTTCTGTCTCGGTGTAGACAGTGGTTCCGGGTGCAACGTTGATCGTATGCTTGATCGGGTCGCGGCGACCTTTGCCAGTGTCCAAGATTGACCACATGCCATGCAGGTGCATTGGATGGGACATCATGGTTTCATTGACGAACTTGAAGCGGACTCTTTCTCCGTACCGCAGGCGGAGGGGCTCGGCTTCAGAGAGCTTCTGACCGTTGATGGACCAGATGTAGCGCTCCATGTTCCCGGTTAGGCGCAGTTCGATTACTCGTGTTGCTGGGCGATCGCGATACAGTGGCTTGCGGGCGCTCAAATCGTCGTAGGACAGGAACTTGCCACCATTTGATGCGCTTGGGATTAGACCGCTGCCTGCCGCATAAAAACCATTTTGGGCGGGAGCGGCCATCTGCATGTCGCCGTGGTTCTTGCCTGCCATAGAGCCCCTCTGGGCCGCTGTGCTAGACGGCATGTTGTGCTGGCTGTGGTCCATTTCGGCGGTGGGATGTTCAGCGGTCATGTCCGCCATGTTGTGTTGGCTATGGTTCATTGTCGGCATTGTTGGCTCTGCCGTCGTGTCTGCCATGTTATGCTGAGTGTGATCCATTTCCGGTATCACGAAGGTCAGGTTTTCCGGATTCGCGTCATTGCGCATCACGTGACCTTCCATTCCCATGCCACCCATCATGCCTGCCATGTCGGCCATCGTCAGGCGCGGTTGCGGACGCATCGCGGGCACCGCTCCGACAAGCCCTTCACGAGGAGCCAGGGTGCCTCGAACCATGGCCGTGCGACCCATGGATTCGGCAACGATACTATAAGGGCGGTTCTCTTTAGGTTGAACGATCACATCATAGGTTTCGGCCACGGCAATACGCAGCTCGTCGACTGTGACAGGCGTCACGTCGTTGCCGTCGGCTTGCACCACCGTCATTTTCAAACCGGGGATGCGAATGTCGAAAAAGGCCATGGCAGAGGAGTTGACGAAGCGTAGCCGGAGCTTCTCGCCTGGCTTGAACAGACCGGTCCAATTTTGCGCGGTGCTTTCACCGTTGATCAGGGGGGTGAACCCCTGGACGTCTTCGACATCAGTCGGCATCATTCGCATGCGACCCCACATTTTGCGGTCCTGAAGGGCAGCCTTTAGGCCCATGCTCTTCGTATCTTCAATCATATCCTGCAGCGTACGCTGTGCGCGGTTGTAATAGTCCGCCGAAAGTTTGAGATTGCGCATGATCCGGCGGCCGTGATGCGGGTGGGTATCTGTGAGCTGCACAACATAGTCACGGTCTACCCGAACACTTTCACCCTGTTTGGGTTCGATCACGATTGCACCATAGGCGCCGTCCGGTTCCTGAAAACCGGAGTGGCTATGAAACCAATAGGTTCCGGCCTGTTTGATAGGAAATTTGTAGGTGAAGGTTTCGCCGGGGTTGATACCGTCAAAACTGATATCCGGTACACCGTCTTGATCGAAGGGCAGGATCAATCCATGCCAGTGGATCGAGGTCTGTTGTCTTAGGTTGTTTGTGACGTTTATCGTCACATCTTCACCTTCCTTGAAGCGAAGGATGGTTGGTGTCTGGGACTTGTTGTAGCCCACACCATTTCTACGGAACTCCCCCGTGTCGATGCGGATTTTGTCCACTGAAATGTCATATGTCCCGGCCAGGGCTGGGGTCGTTGTAGACAGGACCATGGTTGCGCAGGCAAATGCCAGGCGCATTGATGTTTTGGCTGACATCATTGTTCCTCGTAAATTTCGAAAATTGGAAAAGAGCACTGCTGCAGTTGGCACTATGCCGTCACGGACGCCTGACAAGTTGCTCAGGAGCCAATCCGATACGGGACAGCGCGGCGTAGAATTGTGCTCACCCGATGCGGGGAGCACATTAGGCAGCAGGCAGTCAGATGGCCCGTGGCTTATACCCGTGGCGGTGGTAACCGGGCCTCAGGTGAGATTGATCTTCTTTTGCGATCTCGTTCTAAGAAGCTTGCGGTCCGGAACAAATCATTGGCCGAAGCCTGTAAGCTATCTTTGAAGAGGGGAGGTACTTCGCAGGAAACAAACTGCTGACATGTTTTGGAAGCCGAGACTGTGTGAACTACTGTCGATTCAGAAGCAGCTTGAAAGAGATCGGAGGTTGGAGGAGATTCAGGGGCATGCTTTACCAAAAACATGGCTGTCAGGAAAAACAGGGCCGTCAACAATACAACCGTTCGAGTGTTTCGTATAGCTGCTTGCATCTTCAAATGCCTCTCACCTGTTCATCAATAGATGAGGTAGGATCTTCAAAGGTGCAAAGCAAGTTTACATTTTGATACATTCGGTGGCCTTGACTAGCAGATAGTCCTAAGAATTGGTGAATGATCAGGGCGGCCTCATTCGCCCTAAGAATAGTGTTCAGTGATCCTAAGGCGTGTCCATTTTTTGAGTTGGGTAGTAAATGGCACGGGAGCTAGGTCTCCGATGAGGATCTTACATGGTTCGAGTGGGCTGTGCATCCGCATTGGAATTGGTTTCCGTCGCCACTCTCAGCTCTGTGTTAACTGGAATGACGATCCAAATTGGCGGGCCGATCCCATTTAGGAAACCAGTGGAGACAAAATTATCATGCATAATAAATTCCTTTGTCTCAAAGCCAGAAGAAATCAAATTTATCCCGTGTGATAAATTGACATTTTGATACTGATGAGATCTACATTCTTCCCCTGCATGAAAAGGAGTTCCCGTGTCGGACCGTACTCACACCCTCCACTGGGCAGAAATCATAGGCCGGAAACTGAGAGAACGGCGCAAGAGCTGCGGGCTGAGCCTCGAAGAACTATCACGGATTTCAGGCTCTACAGTACCAACCCTGTCGCACCTTGAGAGAGGAACAAGGGATGTGAAACTGTCCACGCTGGTCTCTCTGGCTGGGGCCCTCAGGATCGAGCTTCCAGAGCTTTTCACTGAAGCCCGCAAGCCAAATGATGATTTGCAAGCTGAAGGCAGCCCAGTTGGCTATGACTTGGATGATGCCTAATGGCTTATATCGACGAAATTCCTGTCTACTATGAGGGGTTCCTTGTCGGTCGTATTACACATGATGCCAAGCAAAGCATCGAATTTACCTACGACCCTCAGTGGTTGGCGACAAAAGGCAGCTTTCCTCTTTCGGTGACCCTTCCTCTTGAAATGAGACCCTATGAGGAATCCGCCCTTCTCACTTGGCTGGCAAACCTGCTCCCTGAGGGGCCAAACCTGACCGGGGTGTCTCGGGGTCTTGGTATCTCCACCTCGGATGCCTTGGAGATCTTGAAAGTTATTGGAGGGGATATCGCTGGCGCCTTTTCAATCGGTCTTCCGAGCATCAGAGATGATTGGCGTTATACGCCGCTCCTAACGCAATACGATGTAGACTGCGAGGAGGCAGCCTTAAGAATGCATTTTGCGGATCTTGGCAAGCGCCCCTTCCTCGTGGGTGAAGAAGGGGTGCGAATTTCTCTGGCAGGTGGGCAAAAGAAGACAGCATTGGCTGTGCTCAACGAAGATGGATGCCCAGAGTTGGGCCTGCCAGAGCCCGGAGATCGCCTGGCTATTCCAAAAAATGGCGCACCGTCGACTGTTATTCTCAAGCCTGATAATCCAGCCCTTCCTGGGGTCCTTGAAAACGAAGCCTACTGCCTCTGCCTCGCCAAGCTGGTTGGCCTAGAAGCCGTGGATTGCACGATCACAGAAACGACAGAGGGAAAAGCCCTGGTGGTGGCCCGCTATGATCGCCAAATGGGCCATACAGGGTCAATCAAACGACTTCACCAAGAAGATTTTGCGCAGGCAAACAGAATTCTTCCTGGGCGGAAATATGAACACGGCAGTGTGGCAGGCCTTAGTCTGAACAGCATCTTGCAAACCGGTACTCATCTGCCGCCTGGGGAAGTCCTGAATCTTCTCGATCAAGTGATCTTCAATATTCTCATTGCCAATACTGATGCGCATGCAAAGAACTATTCGATGATCCTGAGTGCTGAACGCAGGGTCGCCCCGCTGTACGATGCCTGCTCCTCTTTGCTCTGGGAACAAATGAACCAATACCACGCCCAGAAGATCGCCAATTTCACGCTTAAACCAGGCGATGTAACTCGAAAGCATTGGGAGAGCATGGCGAAAGAGGCAGGGTTAAATGCCCGTGGTCTGCGTCTGCGCGTGCAGGAGCTCGCCGGGGCAATAATGAATTCCAAGTCCGCAGCCGCTGAGACGGTTGGCAGCTTACCTGGAGTATCGTCGGAAATGGTAGGGAAGATCGCGGACCTGGTTGAGACAAACACGCAGAAGATCTCAAGTGAGGTATGAGCAGCTTCGCGCTAGGTAAGCACGCGCTTTCATTTAGGGTCCAATGTTGGCAGATTGTTCACTCCTGAGTTGGAAATGGTCCCTTAGCTCCTTCTGGACGAACGAAGCCGACCACAAAACCAAATGGCTTTCCAATCTTGTTCAAGGTCTCAAGTGTCGGGTTGGATGTGCCCTTCTCTAACTCCAACACTTGTTTTCTCGTCAAGCCAAAGTAGCCCGCAAACTCAGCCTGGGTCAGCCCAAGTGAATCCCGGATTTCGCGCACAGCACTGGGCAGTCTCAAGTTTCCAGTGTGAGCCGCAATAGTAACATCATGCCGACGCGCATGTTTCTCACAACGTGTCAGTTTACGTTTTTTTGGCATAGTCAGATATCAATCAGTGCAGCGCCATAGCGTTCCTTCAGAGAACGAATGAACGTGATTTCAGGCTCGGCTAGCTTGCGCCGGTTGATATGCCGCCAGCTGCGCTCATAGATCTGAAGTGCGTCCTGTTCATCTATCTCTCCCTGCTTCTTGCGAAACCAGCACAGCGCCTGAAGCTGAGGATAGTCCGAAATTTCGATCATCATCACTTCTCCATTCTAGCTACCAGAATGGATATTAGGCTCAGCGTGTGGGTAGAGAAAGCCTCGAATAATAAGTGCCATCGAAAGGCCACTTTAAATGGAGGTTTACACCAATGGGTACCTGTTCAACGGTACATTTTGGCTTTTTGCCCAGATCGAGCCCCAAGTGTGACTGTCTTCTACGTCATCGTTCTGGATGTCGAGCTTTACAAAGGCCTCAGGTGTCAAACAAGATCTGCACCCACAGCGAAAGCCGCTGCCTTGCTGGGCAATAAAGGGAGTTTGCACCTCTCAGCCAGAATACTCAGAGGCGTCTCCCCCCTTTCAACTGTTTCTCCTGGTGCCATCGTCCCATTGAGCCCCTTTCGTGGTCATGCCAGTGTTCGGTAGTTTCAGTCTGCTGCACCTACCATTGAGACCTCAAAGTACTTCAACACGGTGGCTAGAAGATGGGTGTGATTACCGTCAACCGCTTCTGAAAGAAATTCTTGAATATCTGCCTGAGATACCTGTGACTGTCTGGCGGCCCTTTGACACCGGGCGAGTATATCGAACGCGTTGTCGCTACAGGCGGTCAAGTCGATTTGTGCCATCTTCTTCATACATGGTTCCCTTATGCATCTGTTTATGAACATTTTTCTATCACTGGAATGTTTCGCTGAGATTTAGAAAACCATGAAAGCGAAGGTAGGACACTAGTCGATCACAAGAAGGCTTTTTGTGTTCAAAGAGAAACTGGCGCTTGTGACCGCGCTATTCAACAGGGGCGGATTCCGGCCATTCGCCGCAGCTGCGAGAGGTTCGTTCCTGAGCGGAGCAAGCGGCCATTCACCACCCCTTTGATCATTGCGTCGATGCTGCACTGTGCATCAACGGCAACAATGCGCAGATTGCGACCTTTGCAAAGTCGAGCTCACCCGGCCTTCCGGGTGAACCTGAACGCCCCAGAGCTGCCGTTCGCCAAAAGCCGCCAAGTCGCAGCGGAGAATCCCCTAAGCGGACTATTGCGGCCGCCCGCAGCGTTCTGGGTATCCGAAGAGCGTCCACACAAAGCTACGCCGCGTGCTGGCACCTAATCGTGGGCCGAGTAGCGCCAAGTTGATAGTCCACGGAAACTAATCCTCCGCCTCTCTCGTCGGCTTTCGCTTCTCCCGCCACCGATAAAATTGCCTTTCGGCATCCGGACCTGCGCTGAATCCCCATACGGCACCGCCAATCGCGAACACGGTCATTCCTGCTACAGCACCAAATGGCCCTCCCACAATTCCAGTGCCAGCTCCGATCATTGCACCTGCTGATCCTCCTGCAAGAACACCAGCGACTCTAGCTTTCATGATATTTCTCCCCAGATTTTATGGGCGTATAGCCCCTTTGGTCAAAGTCGAAATCTACTGTCCAAAGCGCTCCGCCAAGGCACGAGCTTCAATGGCACCCTCGCCTAATATCTCTTCTTTCTCAATCGCGCCTTGCGCCTCGTCAAAGCCGTCGACCTCAAGCCCTCGAAGATTGAAGAACTCGTAAGTGTACTCTGCTTTCTCGCTGCCTGCATGCCTAGTAAATTTTTGCACAATCGTACCATCAGCTTGCGTCATGCTGTGGCTGATATGCTCTACGTAGTTGTCGAAATTGGGATGGATCAGGCGATAATTGTCACTTTTCTGGAACGCTTCTTCGTCAGCTCCGTCGATCACGAAGTCGACGCGTTCCTTTTTATATTCCATGTTGCACCGCTTACAAGAGATGCCCAGATTCCAAATTGTAAAAGTGAGAGGCCGGTAAGCAGGGACGCTTTTAGGTAAGACGTGCTCGCGGTCGATCATGAAGTGACCAGCTCCACCCAAGAACCGCCGACAGTAGCAGCATTGGTTATTGTGTCTGTTTAGATGAAACCCCTCAATTTTTTTCTTTATTGCCTGTACATCTGTGTAGTGCGGATGATTTGTTTTCACATCCCACGGTTTCGCAGTCGCGAGCACCAATGTGATCACGGTAATTTCGTCAGCAGTTAATTCAAATTCGACTAACGCAGGGGTGTAAGCATCATCCATCATCGACTGGCCCCTCTGCCAGTTTGGCTTCAATCTTGCTCACCAAATCGCGAACCGCCCTGAAGAAGCTCTTCTGGCGTTCGTCGAAGCTTTCCCTTTCCATTCTCTCGACAAGCGACAGAACTTGGTATTTTGAAATTTCACCTTTTTCAAATAATGATATTTCATCGACAATACGCTCACTGACAAAATGGTTGGCAGGTGTAATCACATCGAAAGCCTGCCAAAGTACAGCTTCAATGCTGTTGGGAAGGATACGCGTTGCATCCAAGTTGAGGGGCTTTGGGTATCCGTGTCGCACTTCAATTATGGAAACAAGACCAGGATAGCTGGCCAACCCGCCGGTAACAACGAGCGGCGCGTGCGTTGCTATAACCACGGCAGCATTACGAAAATTCATAGCAACCAAAATTTTCTCGATATAGTCCCGCTGCCAACTGGGATGGAGGCTGTTTTCAGGTTCGTCGATTATGATCAGCGGCTGGTCCCCAACATTAGTGATCAAGAACAACATAGTTGATATTAGCGCAAGTTGGCCAGAACTGGCGTGCTCCATCTCAATTTCAACGCCACCTTCTTTGCGTTTGAGAAGCACATGAATTCTACGGATCACACCCAAGCGGCGTAGAACTGTTTCCAACTCGAGGACATAGGCAAACTCACGGGTGCGGCTGAATTCATAGGCAGAGCCTCCTGCATCCATCCATATTTTTTCTCCGCGCTCATATCGGTGTAGAAAGGAGACTGCCATCTCAACGACATGGCCTTCGTCAGGCTGGTTGAGGCTTTGTGTAGAGCGATTACGATGAATATAGTCGAGGATCGCTGCGTGCCATTCGTCAGGCATTATCTTGGACTTTTTGGCGAATTCGATCTCGAAGCCAAACCTAGCCTCGTAACCGCAATGGTCTAAAATTGCGCTAATCTGATAATAGGTAGAGCCAGTTTCCCTCAGCGAATCTGCAACTGCACGCTTTACAATCTGCGGCGGCGATTGATTGCTCCTGCCTGCTGATACCCGTTTCACGTTGCGCAAGCCTGCGAACCGGTCATGGGGTGTGTTGCAAACAATTGTAACGTCACGAACTTTGCGACTGTGCTTAGCAAGGTCAAGAAGCAAAGAGCTTTTTCCAGAACCGTTAGGTCCGACTAGAATGGAAACCGACTCTTTTGAAGTAACAAGGTCTCTGATGCCGCGCTTATGAATGACTACCATGTAGAAGAGTAACCTTTCACCTGATCAGAAAGCATTTTTTTGGCCGCCCTCATGTAGCGCATGCCGGTGTCGATTCTGTGTTCATTTTCAGTCTCGCAAGAGTTTCGCTTGCGATCATAAGTTGAAGTGGTTTCAATTGAAACACTCAAGCGGCGCAAGCCGAGGAAAGGGCGCTTGAGTTGCCTATTTCTGCCCTTTCTGTGTCGCCATGTGTGGGGCTCATGCGCGTTTATGCGAACAATCACAAACTGCCACTTGCTCTGCTTTGACTTGTGTCGATTGATCAAACACTTAATATTCTTGATACTGAAGGTCCGCTTTGGCAGTCTGTACGATTTCCAGCCGCGCCGCCGTCAATGGCTCCTCTCCGTCCGACCTGCTTGAGCAACCTTCATGCCAGGATGACAGATAGCAGGTCTGCTTAGGGCTGGCTGACGCCATCAAGCTGCGGGCAACAGGGACGGAACCGCCGCCTGTCAGTTGCAGCACCGCCGCAGGTCTGCTTCGAGCCCAGTTTGACACTGCTCCTACGCGCGATACAAGAAATCGACGAAACGACATTGGACTGTTGGAAGGGGGATGCATGGTCGACAATCGGAATACCGGAAAATGCCTGTGTGGCGCAGTTCAGTTTTGCGTATCAGGAGAGTTCGAGAGCTTCTTCCTTTGCCACTGCTCCCGCTGCCGTAAGGACAGTGGCTCGGCTCATTCGGCAAACCTGTTTTCATCAACGGCAAAGGTCAACTGGGTGTCGGGCGAGAGCAACATCAAGACATTCCAGCTTTCCGGCTCACGACACATCAAGAGCTTTTGCAAAGATTGCGGTTCCGCGCTGCCGACTTTTCAAGTTGACCTAGGTCTGCTTGTCGTGCCTGCGGGATCACTTGATAGCTGGATCGACATACGGCCCAACGCGCATATCTGCTTTTCCAGCCGCGCGGACTGGGACAACGACCTAGCCTCCATCGAAAGGATAGACGGTCTTCCGAGTTAAAGATTCGACTCGGTGGTCGGGCCGTTAAAAGGTCATACAACAGTGGCGCGACAGTCCGCTTCGTCCGCACACTGTAAGTTCGGGTAGCTCACGACTTTGCGCATGCAGCGAATGGCGGCAATGTGGGGTGCGGACGCAGCATTCGAAGACCATTTTCAAGGTCGGCAATGGGCCGTCATGTGCAACTCGGATGGGCCGAAGCAACTTGAAGCAACCACTAAGAGAAGCGCTCCTAATGCGCCCTTTCCTTGTTCAATACAATTCCGAAAACGACCTATCCTTGGCAACCTCACACCAAGACCTAGTACAGGGCGGCATCTATCCTTGGCAAAGCCACCCTTGAATTTTTTCCGTACATTTATCCTTGTTATCAACGGCTTATTGACGAATCACCTCATCATAAGTCAGCCTAGGATGAGGAATCTGATTTAGTGAGGGGCACATCATGATCAACAAGCCAACAGGAGGAACCTCTCCTGCAAATCACGAAAGAGATGGACTTGGGCTGACAGATCTCAGCGCACGCTTGGCGCAAAAGTATGTGCTCGATTGCCAGAAATTCTCCGCCTTTTGCACAGGCACCGCCACTCGGCCAGTTTGGGATCGCATTCTGCGCGAAGTCACCGACAACGAGGAGCTTGCCGCTGAGTTTGCCATGCGGTCCCAACCCCACTTTGATGGGGAGAGCATCGTATCGCACTGCACAACCCAAGAAGGGGTCAAGGCCGTGGGAGTTTTCCTGTCCCAGATCGATTACGGCGTCTATGTCTGATCTCTCAGAGACCTGCTCCATCTGCACTTGCTGCGGAAACACAGCCCGCCTACAACTGCTCCAGAACACCACCCAAACCCTATGTTGTTGGTGCTACAATCGAGAACGCCTGCGCATCAATACTGAAACTTCTGCGCACTGGCCGACAGACATTGAGCTCGATGTCGCTGAACACTATCCCGATCTTGTGAGTCCGAATTGTGCAAGTCTACGACCAACTATCGGGCCTGGTTGGTCCATGATTCTGGATGAGTTTCTGCGGAGCGTTGAAGCAGATCCAGAATTTGCAAAGTCGCCCCCAGGACACCTGCAGATCTCTGACGTCAAAACCACTATGGCTGGCGAGATATCCATCGGCTGGCATTGGTATTTCGATTGGGTCGAGCCCTATGAAGAGCGGCTGGAGAACCTCTCTGCAATCACCTGCTGCCTCTGCGGGCACCAAGGAGACATTGTGCGGAATGGGAATCGTTCTGAGCCGCTCTGCGGTTACTGCCATGTGCAGGACAGACGAACTGATGGCTATGGGTCGGAGTAGAGCATTCACTCCCCATGAGGGACCTTTCACATGATGGACTGAAGCGGTGGCTTCGGCCATAAGAGCAATAACTTCCCTTCAAAGTAGTTTACTAGCAAAATTGCCAAACCCACTTCCCCTCCGCCCAATACCAAACCCTAGGGAAACGATCCCATCCTTCTTGTCACGAATGGCCGCAATGAACGGCGTTTGTTCCACTGACTTTGCCGTGGACATGGGGTTTTCGCTCAGAAAAATAATCCATTTGGAACAGGACGCTCTGGACAGGCTTGCTGAATGTGGAGGCCTTACTGGCCCACAACTTGCAGAACTTGTTTCCTGGACAGGTCGAAGGGTCGGAGACGTTCGTATGACCTTCCGAGATGAGGTTTTTGGAACCCGTTCTCTCAGGAAGCCAACCATACGCGGTTGCCCCATCTGTCTCCGTGAAGATATGGAAGCTAACCTGGGGCAGCCTCTTACAAAAATGACTATGCGAGGGCACTGGCAAGTGCGAGCCTGCAGCCTCTGCGTCGATCATCAACACTCTTTGGTTCCGCTTTGGGAATACAATCGCCCCGAGGAAAGGTATGATCTTTCATCACGGTTTGAGGATATCAAAGATACTGTTCTGGCCGGAGAACTCGAACAACCTCGCACAACTCCATCTGCTTACGACATTTGGCTCGACACACGTCTTGCGACCGGGGCAGACGAAACCTGGCTAGCCGGTCAGTCACTCGATGCAGCAACGAAGTTCTGCACCCTTTTGGGGGCAGAACTCTTGCGATTGGAAGATACATCCGACTTAGGTGAAGAGGCGCAGCTTAGGCGCGGTCAAGCTCTCGGTTTCAATGCTACTCGGTTTGGAGAGGACAAAATCAGGGAAGCATTGGATGCATTGGTCTCGCTGGCGAGCGGACACAACGACGAACCTCAAAAAGCCTTCGGAAAACTATACGTAGAACTGACACAATTTTACCTAGCCAAAGAGGATTTTGCTCCCTTTCGGAAAATCATGAGAGACTGCATCCTTGATCACTGGCCAATAGCGCCTGGTGAAACCGTTCTCGGATACTTCCAACCTACGAGGAAATTGCATTCTGTTGGTACAGCTGCTCGAGAAGCCAAGATCGGACCTGCCCTGCTTGAACAGTTTCTAGTAGATGCCGGGGCTATTACTGCCGACGATCAACGGCCGGTCTCTCGGAAGACGTTTGACGCCGTGGCCTATGCCGATCTACTTGCAGAAGTGCCGACTTTGGTTGGTCCCGCGAGAATGCAGCACGAAATGGGGGCAACTCGTATGCAATTCAAATCACTCGCAGAGGACGGTGTGATAAAACCTCGGATCCAGGTTGCAACGATTAACTTTCCTTGGCGCATATCTGACGGTCTTGCATTGGTAGAAGAACTCTTGGGAATTGCGCAGCCTGTGGCGCCTACCAACGCTAAATGGGAAGGTATTCATCAGGCAAAAAAGCGCACAGGTTTGCGGGTTGGGAAGATCATCGAAGCCCTGCGAAATGGTGGACTTCAGCTCGGACATTACTCTAACATTGACGGCTATGCCGGCTTTTGTGTTTTGAAGGCAGAAATCAACAGCATGCGGCCACCAAAACTAAAAGTTGCGGATCACGGGCTCATCACTGCTTATACATTCGGCCGCTCAGTCGGCATTCGAGCATCTGGCTGGTTTAAAAAACTTGCGGCAGAGGGCCATACCCCTGAAACCCTTACGCCACACCCGAAGGGCGGTCCTGACCAATCATACCTCTCTCCCGACGACATCACCCAGTTTCACAAGCGCTTTATGACCCCGGCGACGATGGAGCAAAAATTTGGCCAACATCGGAAGATATTGCTGGGGAAGCTGAGAGCAGCTGGAGTGGAAACCTTTGCACCAAATGGAGAAGATTATGGGCCGGTTTACCTCCGCAATGAGGTTGAAGCGGTCTTGGAATGACACCTCTCAGTCCATATTGCAGACGAGAAACAGCGAAGTCGTGGGAAAAGCATGCGCCGAGCTGCTATGTTGGGGCCAAATTCTTGTCAGCAAAAATGCACAGATCGTGAAGGTTGTAGGGCTAGAAGTGCAATGACAAACTTCTTGACAGGAATTCGCATGAAACACGCTGAATTCGCACACTTATGCCCCATTGGCAATCTGTGTAATTGGCGAGCCCTGGAGGACTCGAACCCCCGGCCTGAGAATTAGAAGTTCCCTGCTCTAATCCAGCTGAGCTAAGGGCCCGCACTTCGAAGTACACCTCTCCTACAGGGGTACCTGATTGTCAATACACGAGCTGGCTAGCTCGCACATCTCAACCATCAAATCTCACAATAATTTAGCTGGTCCTGCAAATTTGGACAGCATGCTAAGATGTATCCAACCTTGAAGTCAGGATTCAGGAAGAACGTCCAATTGTGTTTCGTCGGGCAAGACGAACTTTGACGGGCAAGGGTGTCTCATCGCTACCATCTCGTGTGTCTGACAATGGTCCTGAGTTCATTGCTGAAGCAGTCAGAGATTGGATCAAGTCCGTTGGGGCCAAGACGGCCTACATCGAGCCGGGTTCCCCTCGGGAGAACGGGTATTGCGAGAGCTTCAATGGGCGAATGCGTGATGAGTTGCTCAACGGTGAAATTTTCTATTCGTTGCGCGAAGCTCAGATCATTATCGAAAGCTGGAGGAGACGCTACAATACCAAACGACCTCATAGTGCTCTGAGCTACCGCCCACCTGCGCCAGAGGCCATCGTCCCGATGGGCCAAAGGCCAACTATGCACTAACTTTCAAATTGGACCAATCAAGTGGGGCTGCTCAGTCCCGTTTGCTTCCACAGTGCTTCCACGCCTGATGAAGCTCCAACTCGGAAAGCGCCCCTTTGGGCGTTAGTACGTTATATTGGTTGCGGGAGTAGGATTTGAACCTACGACCTTCAGGTTATGAGCCTGACGAGCTACCGGGCTGCTCCATCCCGCGACACTTTATTTGGGCTACCGCGCGGAGCGCTATTTGAGCCCGTTTGTCCTCTTGCCCGTTGGGCTACTTGAGGACAATTGCAGTATTGCCGGTAGCAATTCTGCGTGTCCCCTTCAGGGCGATTTGATCTGAAGGGTATTCTTAATGTTATCGTTTTGAGATTTTGGATTTTACTAGGTTTGGCAGTGACCTACTCTCCCACGACTTAAGCCGCAGTACCATTGGCGCAAAGGCACTTAACTTCCGGGTTCGGGATGGGACCGGGTGTTTTGCTCTCGCTATCGCCACCAAACCAAGAAAAATCCAAGTCCGACCCTCTTGGCTCCGCCAAGAGGTCGCGCGGCAGGCAGGGTATTTGCTTTAGCAAATGCCCGTTGCCGCACGTCAGTAATGTCACCGAATGTTTCGGTTTTCACAGCTGATATCGGAAGAAACAATCAACATTAAGTCTTTGTCATGTGGTGCTTATTTGGTTCTTGGCTGTCTATTACTAGATCAGATCAAGCCAATCGGGCGATTAGTACCAGTCAACTGAACGTGTTACCACGCTTACATCTCTGGCCTATTGACGAGGTGGTCTACCTCGGCCCTCAGGGATACCTTGTTTTGAGGGGGGCTTCCCGCTTAGATGCCTTCAGCGGTTATCCTG
>NZ_OMPQ01000010.1 GCF_900313025.1 Pseudophaeobacter sp. EL27 | reverse complement strand
CCGTTGTGTGGACCGGTGTTGGCCCAGGACACGGCAAACGCGACGCTCGGAAACCTTCATCTTGCTGCGAATGAGGTCGATGCAGGCACGGCGGCGCGAGGGGCTCAGAAGTTTCCCTTTGCGGCCTCGGACAGGATCAATTTGTCCAGCGTCAGGTCCGTTACCGCCCTGCGCAGGCGCTCGTTTTCCTTCTGGAGCCGCTTCAGTTCCTTAAGCTGCTCTGTGCCCATTCCGCTGTACTTCTTCTTCCAGCGGTAATAGGTTTGCTCCGTCACGCCGATCTGACGGATTGCATCAATCCGGGGCATCCCTTGCCCCATCAACACTTCAACCTGCCGTAACTTCACGACAATCTCTTCGGGCTTCGGTCTCTTAATAGCCATCTATGGTCCTCCGCTTTTCTAAACATAGGGGCGGACCACTTCATTGGGGGAGGCTCAATGCAGCAAAAAGCGGGAGTATTCCGCTCTATATTTCGCTCGATGACCTGGCTCTCGGCAAGGTACATAACGTTGCTTTTCGCCTAGCAGGGATGTCCGATATGTCCTAAAATTAGCACGATTTTCTTCTCATAAGCAGACATCATTTGGCTTTTCAGATTGATGATGTGATAGAATATAACCCCTTACATGCCGCCCTTGTCTTTCCAGCTCATCACCTTTTCTCGCTCTTCGCTGGCCACCTGCTCCACCTCCTCGACAGCGGTGCAGGCCCGCAGCCGGTCTTTGATCCAGTTGGCTTCGGCCAAGACGGTCATCAGAACGCAATCTCTTCCTGCCCGTCATCCAGATCCCAGAATCGGTTGGTGCTGAGATCACAGCCGACTTTGACGCTGCAAATCTCCCCCATGCGGGCCTTGCCGATGATGATTTCCGCCTTGCCCTTCCACTGCAAGAACTCGGCCTCCCAATCTGCCCGGTCCTCCGGCTTCTTTGGCACCGTGAAACGTGGCGGGGTCAGGTAGTATTCAGGCCGGAAGATGAACATCACATTGTCGGGGGCGTTCTCGAGATCACCGGAACCACGCAGGTGGGCGAGATTTGGGCGGGCCTCTGAAAAGTCGTCCACCTTGCCAAGGTTCCTGTCGATCTGAGCCAGAGCGATGACATGCACGTCCAGCTGCTTGGCTATCTGCTTGAGATCATTGGCGACCTGAGACAGCCGCACGAACTGGCTTTCCCCACGCCCGCGAACAAGCTGAATGTAGTCGATAATCAAGAGCTTAAAGCCTTTGAAATTCTCAGTCTCTTTCCACTTGCGCTTGAGCTTTTTGCCCTCTGACAGGATGGCCGGCACATCACGCACCCGTTCTGAAAAGACTTCCAGTGGCAGGTTCTGGAGATCCTGCGCCGCATTAACCACCTGGCCAAAACTGGCGTCACCCATGGGGCGATCATAGCCACGGTACTCGATGCCGCTGACTGCGCTGTTAATCCGGTTGGCCAGATCCTCCTCCGGCATCTCCAGAGTGACGAACCCGACCCCATAGCCAGCTCTGGCAGCAGACAGGACCATGTGCAGGGCCAAGGCTGTTTTCCCCATCGAGGTTGCCCCACCGAGGATCGTGTAGCGCTTGGGCGCCAGAGAAACCTTGTCATCCAACGTCTTGAGACCGGACGGGACGCCCCGCAGGTTGCCTTGCTTGATCTCGTGCATCTGTTCCAGCGCCAGCTTCTGCGCCTTGAGGAAAGACATCGTGCGTGGCTCTGAAGAGGTCTCTTCGCGCTGGTGCAAGATCATTTCCATCTCGGCGGCCACCTCGTCAGAGGACCGACCGTCGCGCAGCTCTCTGGTCAGCTTTTCCAACCGACCGGCAAGCGACCGGCGGCCATGGGCCTCTACCACGATGTTGGCATAATCCTTGATCGCAAAGGCCGAGACCGAGCCTGTAATCAGTTTTGCCAGATACGCCATGCCCCCAAGCTGTTTCAGCCCTTCATGGTCTGCCAGATCTTCTTTGAGGGTGATCGGGGAGGCCAGGTGGTCGCGCTCGATGCGCGCGCTGACGTTGCGCCAAATGGCAGCATGGGTGGGGTCGCGGAAATGTTCGTCTCGGATCTGACCGGAAATTTCGTGATAGCGATCATTGTTGGCCAAGACCGCGCCCAGGATCTGCTGTTCGGTTTCTGGAGCAAAGCCGTCACCGGCTGGGTTGAAATGCTGGGTCATCGCTTACATCCATATTTCTTGAGCCAAAACTTCGCCGCTGCATTGGGCTCGCCATCAGTCTCCATCGAGGGCGGCACCCTGCCCGCCTCCAGCGCCCGGCGCTGGCTATTGCTGAGATCTTCGATTGCAAACTCCTCGCCACCGGCTTCTGCCAAGAATGGTTCCCACCCGGGTTGCCGCAGCCAGGGGAGCGTTCCCTTGAACGACAATGTTGTCATCAGTGGTGGTGCTCTTGAACCCCTCAAGGAGGTAAACCTAGATGCACTTTAAAGAAGGATTATGGGACGGTTCCGACCCGCTCTATGCCCCAGGCATAAGCTGGGGTGGCAAAAACAAAGAACGGAGGCATGCACACTGGAAGTGCCCAAAGAAGTACTCAGAAGCGGGATACGCGATCACGAATGTCAAACTCCCACCGCCTGGCAAGCCAACCGATGAGCATCAGCCTGGCCGGGCCCTCAAGTGCCGAGAGCTGACCCGCGAAATGCTCAAGTGGTTCGATGAGCAGGACCAGCCCAAGGTAAATCCTGAAACATGGAAGTACCTGATTGGTCGCTACAAGACCGACGACTTTTCTCCTATTCAAGAAGTCAAAGACAACACTCGCGTCGGCTATCACGAGCAGTTAGCCAAGCTGGAAGAAGTCATTGGGCACACCAAGGTCGCGGATATGTCCTATGAGGTCATCAAGACCATTCAGCAGGCTATGGTCACAAAGGGGCGTTCAACTTCCTATATCCATCGTTTCTTCAATACCCTCCGCCGAGTTGCCAGATACGGCAAAGCCCTGAAAACTCCAGCGGCAGCCGAAGTGGCCAGTGTGCTTTCCGAGGTGAAACTGAAGAACAGCCCAGCAAGACAGACGGTGCCTACACGTGAGCAAGTTTACTCGATTATCCACCAAGCAGACCTGGAGGGTTCCACTCACTTCGCACTAGGCATCATGATCCAATACGAGTTTGCACTTCGCGCCGTGGATGTTCGCGGACAATGGCTGAAGACGGACGAAACCAAAGGTGGGATCATTCGCAACGGAAAGCGTTGGCAGGACGGTTTGACTTGGGACATGTTCGATCCAGATCTCACCACCATGACCAAGCTCATCTCGAAGACACAGAACTCTTTGCCTGAGCCATACGAGTTTGACCTGACAGCAGCTCCAGAAGTTAGGAAAAGGCTCTTGGCTATACGTCCTGATAATGCCGTTGGGCCAGTTTTGCTTGCTCGCCGTAGCGGAGGCCTCCCCTTCACCAAGAGCGGGTGGACACAAGCCTGGTCACGTTTACGGGGGAAGGCAAAGGTGCCTAAAGAGATCTGGATGATGGATTTGAGAGCTGGTGCTGTGACTGAGGCCAAGGCCTTGGGTGCGGATCCGTATATGCTCCGCGATGCAGCTCAACATGTGCAATCGCAAACCACAGATCGCTACTCTCGATCCCGGTCAGATGGGGCGAATAACGTGGTTCGACTCAGGAACTCTGGCTAGGTCGGATCAAAATTACCGAAACCTTGATCCGACAATAATCCGACACCATTTTGAAAAACTTGTAAGTTATTGATTTTGTGGTACCACCTCCCCGGCTCGAACGGGGGACCTCCTGATCCACAATCAGGCGCTCTAACCTACTGAGCTAAGGCGGCACTGCGGGCGATTTAGCCTAGAGAAAACCGAAGCGCAAGAGCTTTATAGCACAACTTTCCAGCTTTGTTCGATCAAATCCTGCCCAAAGGAGTGAACCGGCTTGCTTGAGACCAGTTGCCAGCCAAAAGCCGCATAAAGCGCGCAGGCGGCATGATGGCTTTCATGGGTCCAAAGCTGCATGTCGTGGTAGCCAGAGCTGCGGGCAAAGGACATGCACTGGCGCAACAGTTCTTTGCCCAATCCCTGCCCACGGGCCTCAGGTGTCAACAGAAACAGCCGCAGCTTTGCGGTAGTTTCACCCTGGCGCACACAAAAGATCGACCCCAGCCGTATCGCACCACGATGCGCAATCCAGCCCCGTTCGCACTGCGGATCGTGAGTTTCACAAAACTTTTGCAAAATCTCAGCCACCAAAGGGCCAAAACTGTCATCAAACCCCTCATCGCGGGCATAGAGATCCTGGTGGCGCGCCACCAGCCATTGACAATCTGAAGGTTCGAATCGACGCAGTGCTACATCTGCCATACCTCATCAAAGCCCAGAGCAGCTTGCCTTTCAAGCCACCGCAGGCTAGCACCAAAGACTGCAATAGACCTGCGGCAGGAGAAGACAATGGGTATCAATACCGAACGCGATATCGAAGCAAACATCCAAATCGGACCCACCGATCAGGGCATGGTCCGGTTGTTCATCGAAGCCGATGGCGTCGAAATCCCGATGGACTTTGACCCTGAAGAGGCCGAAGAAATCGCCGACGAGCTGCGCGCCGCAGCCCAGGCTGCCCGTATTGTTTCGGGTTAAACAATCCTAGCTCCGGCCTTCAGCCCCGGATAGGGGGATCAGTGAAAAGCTGACCTCCCCGACCCGGGCGCGGATCGCAGAGCGACTGCAGGCGCCGCGCCGCATCCCTGGCAAATTTCTGGGTCAGTTTCCTGCGCCGGGGGGCTGCCAGCTTCTCTTCTGGGGCCATACGGATCACCTCAGCATCATAGCCATCCGCTATGATCAGCCCAGTGCCCTGAGGCAGCAGATCAACGGGGAATTCCGTGTCCACCGCCCAAAAATAGCGGTCACACCATTCCAGATACCCCTGCCACTTCCTGTCAGACTGAAAATCCGCCCGGCTAGATTTGCATTCAACCACCCAGAGCTCCCCCTTGGGCCCCAGCCCCAGCACATCCACCCGCAGCCCGCGCGTGGGCACGAACTCTTGTAAGGAGGCAAAGCCAAGAGCGTGCAGATGGCGCGAGACCCCACGGGCCAGTCGCTGACCTGGTTGCAACTGCCCTTGCGGCGCGGGATTGGAACGGCGAAAGGATGTCATAAAATCACCGTGAACAATTAGGGAACAAAAGGCAAGCCCTGGGCCTACTGTCTGGCGCAGGGCGCCCTGGAAAAACAGATTGCTCTTTGCAGCTCTTGCTTTGCCCGCGTCAGGGCACTACCTAGAAGGCGTGGCGGGTTCTGCCCCTTCAGTGACCGGAAGCATTCCAGTGGCCTTAAGCAATTCCACGGGAGCTGGCTCTGTTCGGACCCTGGTCCGTTTACCTGGCGCCCACCTGTACATACAGGTCCCCGGGAATCAAAACCGCACGTCTGCGGTGGTCCCGTCACATTTCACCCCCTCGGGGCTCGATATAAAAAGCCGCGCAGCTCTGCCCAGAGCGCGCGGTTTTTTGTCTCTCACTCATCAGTGCAATCTGCTGTACCAGCCAGCGGTTGGCTAATGGTGCAGGCTTAGCGGCGTTTGCTCAGTTGGCGCTTTTGCCCGGAAACAGCCTCGGCCCGCACAGGTGCGGGTTCAAAACGATGGGCAACCGGTGTTCCGCCGCGGGGGCCATCGTCCTTTTGGGCCATCGACATGATCACCCAGGCAAATTGCACCCCGGCAAAGACGATGCCATTCATGAACCAGAGCAAGAACACCGCCAGCAGGCCATCACTGGACTGGCTGATCAGCCCCCAAAGGTTCATCACATTGAACCACAGCAGCATGGCAACAAAACCAGCGGCGATGCAGAAACCAATGATAACATTCTTGATGTAGAGTTTTACCAGCTTGGGCATGACGACCTCATCTCTGTTACAGGCAAAGACTAGCACTCCGCGCCGCAGGGTCCAGCCATACTGGCGTCAAATGCTATCGCTGGCACAGAAATAATGTCGCACCCTGGGGTAAGCCCACCGGGAAGGGCTCAAACAAAAAGCGCACCTCAAGGGCGCGCTTTTATAAATGTCGAATCAGATCAGTCCCAAAAGGTTCTGGATCAGAAGGCTTCCGGCTTTGCCTCGCGCGCCATGTGATCAAGCACGGCATTGACGAATTTTGCCTCTTTGCCCTCTGGAAAGAAGGCGCGGGCAATGTCGACAAACTCGTTGATCACCACCTTTGGCGGGGTGCTGGACTGAGTGAACTCAGCCCCAGCGGCCCGAAACAGCGCCCGCAGCGTCGGGTCAATGCGGGCAATCGGCCATTTTGCCACCAGCGCCCGGTCGGTCATCTGATCGATTGGAGCCTGAAAGTTCACCGCATCTTTCAACAGCTTACGAAACAGGCCGGTGTCGCCCTCGGCCATTTCCCCATCTTCATAAACAGCGCCAAAGCGATGGTTTTCAAATTCAGCACTCACCTTGTCAAAGGTCAGATCGCTGTGCTCCATCTGAAACAGCGCCTGCACGGCATAAAGCCGGGCGGCAGATTTCATCTGGGTTTTGCCATTGCCCTTAGGGGCGCTGTCCGAATTGGTCATGCTGTGCGGGGTCCGTTTTCTGTGCCAGCCAGCTGAATGGCTTCGGAAGGCGCCTTGAAGCCGACTCCCTTGGTCTGGGCGCCCCACTTACGCGTGAGCGCAATAAGATGCAAGGCCGCAGCCGCCGCGCCGCCCCCTTTGTTCTGATCCGCAGGATCTGCACGCACTTCGGCCTGTTTGCGGTTTTCCACGGTCAGAATGCCATTGCCAATGCACAGGCCCTGCAGACCCAGCAATTGGATGGCGCGACTGCTGTCGTTGCAGACCGTATCATAATGGGTGGTTTCGCCGCGAATGACGCAGCCCAGCGCAACAAAGCCGTCAAAATTGGAGCTGCGATCCGCAATGGCGATGGCCGTCGGGATCTCCAGCGCGCCGGGCACTTCAACCACCTCGTAAGAACCGCCAGCAGCCTCGATCTCGGCCTTGGCACCGACCAGCATGTTGTCGGCGATATCCTTGTAATAGGGCGACATCACGATGGCGAGTTTCACCGGCTTGTCGAATTCGGCGCGCGGCATGATGTAGTGCTGTTCGTGTCCGGCCATATCAGGATTCCTTCAGAATGGGGCGGGTGCCAACAATGGAGAGCCCATAGGCGTCAATGCCAAGATAGGTGGTAGAAGGGGAATCAGTCAGTAGCTCCAGTTCCTCGACCCCCAGTTTTGACAGGATCTGCGCGCCAAGGCCGGTGTTCTTGATGGTGCGCGGGCCTTCATCCTCGGGCGCATAGAGCGAATGACGCGGTTCGCGGAACAGGCAGACAACGCCGCGCCCTTCCTCGGCGATCAGCTCCATGGCGCGGGGCAGTTCCTTGACCGGTTTGGGGCCAAGGCCCAGAATGTCAGAGGCTTCATGCAGGGCATGGGTGCGGGTCAGCACTGGGCCACCCGAAGCAATATCGCCCTTGATCAGCACCACATGCTCAACCCCATGGGTCTGGTCGGTAAAGATACGCATATCCCACTCACCACCAAACTCGGAGGTCACTGTGCTGCGGTCGGTTTCCACCACCAGATTGTCATTGCGCGAACGATAGGTGATCAGATCCGAAATGGTGCCGATCTTGAGATCGTGTTTTTCAGCGTAATCCACCAGATCGGGCAGACGCGCCATGCTGCCATCTTCATTCATGATCTCGCAGATCACCGAAGAGGGATAATGCCCGGCCAGACGTGCCACATCGCAGCCTGCCTCGGTATGGCCGGCCCGCACCAGCACTCCACCGCGCCGCGCGCGCAGCGGGAAGACATGGCCCGGAGTGGCGATATCAGCCGCGGTTTTTTCGGGGTCAATCGCGGTCGCCACGGTCAGGGCGCGGTCTGCGGCAGAAATGCCGGTGGTCACGCCTTCGCGCGCCTCGATCGAGACGGTAAAGGCGGTCTCATGACGCGACGAGTTGTGCATCGCCATCATCGGCAGACCAAGTTCTTCGATACGTTCCGCAGGCAGGGTCAGGCAGATCAAGCCGCGCCCATGGGTGGCCATGAAGTTGATCGCAGTCGCATCGGCGCTCTGCGCCGGAATGACCAGATCGCCTTCGTTTTCGCGATCCTCATGGTCGACCAGAATGAACATCCGCCCCGCACGGGCCTCATTGATGATCTCTTCGATTGGGCTGATCGCCGCGCGCAAACGGGCCTCGACCGGCCCCGGTGTTTCAAAGCTCATGCTGATAGCCTTTCGGTACAGATGCCCCAAGGGCCCATCGCCCGGCGGGTATATAGGCGAAATAGCCCAGCCTCGCGACAAAGGCCAGCCCCACCAGCGGCACAGCTTAGGCTAGACGCGGCGTTTTGCTTCGGGCAGAAAGGTGATATTGGATACAATATTCACAAACCCGGAGAGAGTCCATGCGTGCATCCCGCATTCTGCAAGCCGTTGACGCCCATGCCGAGGGCGAACCAGGCCGTGTCATCACCGGTGGCATGCCTCTGCTAAAGGGCAATTCTGTCTTTGAGAAAATGCAGGATATGGCGCAAAATCATGATGATATCCGCCTGCAGATGCTGCGCGAGCCGCGTGGCAATCCGGGCCTTTGTGGCAATGCCATCGTGCCCCCCTGCCATCCGGAGGCTGATGCGGGGTTCATCATCTTTGAACAGACAGAATATCCGCCCATGTCTGGCTCCAACACCATCTGTGTGGTGACTGTGCTTTTGGAAACAGGCATTGTGCGCATGGTGGAGCCGGTGACGGAACTGACGCTGGAGGCGCCAGCTGGGCTGATCAAGGTGCGGGCCGATTGCTGCGACGGCAAGGTGACGCGCGTGTCCTTTGAAAACGTCCCCGCCTTTGCCCTGCATCTGGATGCCCCGGTTGAGGTTGCAGGTCTTGGCACCATCAAGGTTGATGTGGCCTGGGGCGGCATGTTCTTTGTGCTGATCAACGGGGAGACCATTGGCCTGGATCCCAGCGCCGAGAATGGCGGCGAAATTGTGCGCATCAGCGAAGCCATCCGCCATGCCACAGCAGAGCAATTGCCCGTGGCGCACCCCAAAAACCCGGAGATCACCGGCCCCACCATCACCAATCTCTGGGCACTGCCGCAGGCGGAGGGCACCCATGGGCGCGGTACTATCACCATTTCAACCGGGGATTTTGATCCCGCGCGCCCACAGGATGCCAGCGGCATTCTGGATCGCTCCCCCTGTGGCACCGGCACCTGCGCCAAAATGGCGGTTCTGCACGCGCGCGGTCAGCTTGGGATCGGCGAGGACTATGTCAATGCCGGTCCTCTGGGCACCACATTTACCGGACGCATTTTAAAAACCACGACAGTAGGAGGCCACCCGGCCATCGTGCCTAGCCTGTCAGGCCAGGGGTGGATCTATGGCCTGGCCTCTTACACGCTGGATCCAAGCGATCCCTTTCCGCAGGGCTATACCGTTGGAGATATGTGGTAGGAGGCGGTAAAAAGAGGGGCGCTGCCCCTCGGCCTCGCGGCCTCACCCCGGAATATTTTTGGAAAGATGATATCAGAGGAGGCTGCCAACCCCGGCGGCACGGCAGACTGGCAGGAGTGGAAAATCAGCCTGCCTCATGCAGCCGGGCCACATAACGCGCCAGGGTGTCGATCTCAAGGTTCACCTGATCGCCCAGCTTTACATCCCCCCAGGTTGTCATCTCTTTGGTATGCGGGATGAAGTTGATGCCAAAATCGCGGCCCTGCACATCGTTCACCGTCAAGGACACCCCGTTTAGGGCAACCGATCCCTTGGTGGCGATAAAGCGCGCCAAGGCCTGAGGCGCGCGCAGGGTAACACGGGTGCTGTCGCCTTCGTCGCGCAGCTCAACCACTTCGGCAATCCCATCCACATGCCCCGAGACGATATGGCCCCCAAGCTCATCGCCGACTTTTAGGGCGCGCTCCAGATTGACCCGTTTGCCCAGCACCCAGGCGGCGACATTGGTCTTTGACACAGTTTCGGCAGAAATCTGCACGTCGTACCAATCGGTACCCAGCTCGATCACTGTAAGACAGACCCCATCCGAGGCAATAGAGGCCCCCAGGTCAATGCCTGCGGTGTCATAACTGGTCGTAATCCGCGCGCGCAGATCTCCCTGCTGGTCCAGCTGGGCAATGGTTCCAATGTCAGTGACGATACCGGTGAACATCGTAAGCGCTCCTAGGCTTTGGCTACGGCGGGAATTTCCTATGTCAGAGGTAGCCCAAGCAGCCCCAGTTTCACAAGCCCTCCTCTGCACCCGGCCAACGCCTCTGCCCAATCGGGTAACAAGAGCAATGCACCCGAAATCTCAAGTCCCGAAGGTCGGCTTGCTGCCCCCCTCTATTGGCCTTAATGTGGCACATACCCCTTGTTGGCACTCCTGGTCATAGTTATGCCCCAGTCAGGCGTTAATCTCTGATGCAAGATTAGCAAAACCTTAAAGCAAAATGCCGCAACTCTGATGCAACACAACAGCTCCAAACGACGCGCCTTTCTGCTCCTTCAGGGACCACATGGGCCGTTCTTCAACGCTCTGGGCAGGATGCTGTGCACTGCGGATTGCGAGGTTTGGCGCATTGGCTTTAACGCGGGTGATCAGGCCTTTTGGCGCGACAAGGCGCGGTATCTGCCCTTTCGCGACGCCCTGCCCGAGTGGCAAGGTTTTTTCGAACAGACCTGCCGCGACAAGGCAATCACCGATATTGTCCTTTATGGCGACACCCGACCAATCCACGCTGAGGCCATTCTTGTCGCCCGGCGTCTGAGCCTGCGGGTGCATGTGTTTGAAGAGGGTTACCTGCGCCCCTATTGGGTCACCTATGAACGGGACGGGTCTAATGGCCATTCACGGCTGATGCAGACAAGCGTCGGTGAGATGCAGAAGGCCCTGGAACTCTCGGATATGGAGGCCCCACTGCCGCCCTCTCATTGGGGCGACATGCGTCAACATGTATTTTACGGCGCGCTGTATCATTGGTTTGTGATGTTCTGGAATCGCAAGTACCGCAATTTTCGCCCCCACCGCACCCTGTCCGTGACCCAGGAGTTTCGGCTTTATCTGAAACGGCTGCTTCTGATGCCGGCGCAGGCATTGGAACGTCGTCTTGCAACACGCCGCATTCGCAATGGCGGCTTCCCCTACCATCTGGCACTGCTGCAATTGGAACATGACAGCTCGTTTCAGATGCATTCCCCCTTTGACAATATGAGCAGCTTTCTGGCGGAAGTGATCTCAGGCTTTGCCGCCGGTGCGCCGCGTCACCACCATCTGGTCATCAAGGCCCATCCCTTGGAAGACGGCCGAAGCCCGAACCGCCGTGAGCTGCGACGCCTGGCCCGCGCTCATGACATATTGGATCGTGTACACTACGTACGAGGCGGCAAACTGGCGGAACTGCTGAACGAGGCGCGCACCGCAGTCACCGTGAACTCCACCGCTGGTCAACAGGTGCTTTGGCGTGGCATTCCGCTCAAGGTCTTTGGCGATGCGGTCTATGACAAGGACGCATTCACCTCAGCGCAGCCCCTGGCCCAGTTCTTTGCCGCACCAACCCGGCCAGACAACCGCGCCTACAAGGACTACCGGCGTTACCTGCTGGAAACCTCGCAGGTGCCAGGGGGGTTCTATTCCCGCTCTGGGCGACGCCAATTGCTGCGCCATGTTGTTGATATGATGCTGTCACCCCATGATCCCTATGATGCGCTGCGCCACGGCACAGCGGCTCCGCGGCAACAGTTATCGGTGGTCCGGTAAACGAAACCTCTCGCAAGACTGGATTTTCTCCTCAAACCGCGCTAGCCTATCCAAAAAACTGAGGCAGAACAATAATAGGTCGAGGAGACCGAGCAGTGAAAAACGTCCCCTTTTCATGGGTGCGGCCCGTGGCGATTCTCGCTGCATTGACGCTTGCGGCGTCTTGCGGTCTGCCCAAAGTTGGCCCCAACAAACGCGAAATCTTTGCCGGATCGGTGCAAAAGGAAGGCGATGCCTTTATCGTCTCCGTCAATGACCGTGTCACCCGCGCCACCGCAGTGGTTCCCGCGCTTGGCTTCTCTCAAGGCTTTATCAATGCCGGGCGCTTGACCTCGGACACCATCCGACCCGGCGATGTCCTGGGACTGACCATCTGGGAAAACGTCGATGACGGGCTCTTGGCCAATGAGGCCACAAACGCCACCACTCTCGAAGAGGTACAGGTCGATAGCGCCGGCTATATTTTTGTCCCCTATGCCGGACGTTTGCGCGCCTCAGGGAATACGCCTGAACAGCTGCGCGAAGAGATCACCAAAAAACTCGAAGACCAAACCCCCGACCCGCAGGTGCAGGTACGCCGTGTGGCCGGGGATGGCTCCACCGTCAGCCTGACTGGCGCCGTGGGCGGTCAGGGTGTCTATGCCATCGAACGCCCCACCCGCACTCTATCGACCATGCTGGCCCGTGCGGGCGGCGTCGCGATTGAGCCCGAGATAGCCCAGGTCACCGTGATCCGTGGCAAGGAACAGGGCAAGATCTGGTTCCAGGATCTGTTCAACCATCCAGAACTGGACATCGCCCTGCGTGGCGGTGACCGTATTCTGGTTGAGGCCGACAGCCGCTCCTTTACCGCTCTCGGCGCCACCAGTGCCCAGGCGCGGGTGGCCTTTGAAAGCCAGGATCTGTCAGCGCTGGAAGCCATCGCTCAGGTTGGTGGCTTGATCTCCACCACCTCTGATCCCACCGGGGTTTTCATCTTCCGCAACGAGCCGGCAGAAATTGCCAATCAAGTTCTGGGGCGCGACGATCTGGTTGGCGCACAGCGCATGGTCTATGTTCTGAACCTGACCCAGCCCAATGGGTTGTTCATCGCTCGCGACTTTGTGGTGCGGGATGAAGATACGCTTTATGTCACCGAAGCGCCTTATGCACAGTGGACCAAAACCATTTCGCTGCTGGCCAGCCCGCTGACACCTCTCGCCAGCGTCGAAACGCTGTTTGGCGGCAGCTAACAACGTGACCGGCTCATCTGCCAAAACCAAAGCCGGGAGCCAAGGCTCCCGGCTTTTTGTTTATAATGGTGGCTTTGTCACCCAAACACGGCTGCGCCGAATTCTCGATCTGGCGGGTTACAAGGTCCGCCTCGGCCTGCCGCGACAGGATGATCTTGTTGCTGTCTGGGGCAATTCTCCAACTGCGCACCGTGGCCGCGCCGTGGCCGCCAAATATAGCGCCGAGCTGCTGCGCGTGGAAGACGCCTTTTTGAGGTCAATCCATCCCGGTCGCGCCGGGGAGCCGCCCCTGGGGCTGCTTTTGGACCGCAAGGGTGTGCATTTTGACCCTGCCCAGCCGTCGGATCTGGAAGAGCTCCTGGCCACCCACCCGCTGGACGACAGCCATATGATGCGGCGTGCCCGCAATGCCATTGGCCGAATACAAGACGCGCATCTCAGCAAATACAACGGCTTTCTGCCCAATGCTCCAGTGCCGGATCCTGGATATGTCCTGGTGGTGGACCAACTGCGCGGCGATGCGTCAGTCACCGCCTCTAAGGCGGACCGCGCGCGTTTTCTGGAAATGCTGGTCTTTGCCCAGGAAGAACACCCTGGCGCCCGCATTTTGATCAAGACACACCCCGAAACCCGCGATGGCCACCGGCCCGGGCATTACGCTGACAAAGACGCCCAGGGACGGGTTGAGATATTCAGCGATGCGGTTTGTCCCTGGATGCTGCTGGAGGGGGCAGTTGCGGTCTATACCGTTTCTTCGCAGCTTGGCTTTGAGGCCATACTTGCAGGCCATAAGCCGCGGGTCTTTGGCCAGCCTTTCTATGCCGGCTGGGGCCTGACCCAGGATGAAGACCCGGTGGCGCGACGACAGCGCAAACTCACCCGCGCCCAGTTGTTTTCGGCGGCAATGTTTCTCTACCCTACCTGGTATGATCCCTATAACGACCGCCTCTGCGAGCTGGAGCGGGTTATCGACACCCTGGAGGCAGGCACCCGCGCCTGGCGTCAGGATCAGGTCGGTTGGGTGGCCTCTGGCATGCGACTCTGGAAACGCAAGCCACTACAGGGGTTCTTTGGCCAGACCCGCAAACTGACCTTCACCGAGAGCCCGGAAGAAGCGCGCAAAAGCGGGCGCAACTGGATGATCTGGGCCAGTAAGGCTGATGCCAAGACCCATGCAGGCGCCACCCGTGTTGAAGATGGCTTTCTGCGCTCACGCGGCTTAGGTGCCGATCTGGTGCCGCCGATGTCCTTGGTGCTGGACCGTCAAGGCATCTACTACGACCCACGTCAGCCCTCTGATCTGGATGATCTGATCAGCCAGCGCGCCGACCTTGGCCCCGCCGAGGCGCTGCGGGCAGAGGCCCTGATCCAGCAGTTGATCCGCAACAGCCTGTCAAAATACAACCAGTCGGGCGAAACGCCCGCCCTGCCCGAAGGCCATCGCATTCTTGTTCCCGGACAGGTGGAAGATGACGCCTCTATTCTGGCCGGATGCGGGCGGATCAACAGCAATCTGGAATTGCTGCGCGCTACCCGCAAGGCCAACCCCAAGGCTGTTATCATCTATAAACCCCACCCGGATGTCGAAGCAGGCCTGCGCCCAGGGGGGCTGTCCGCGACCGGGATCCCAGAGGATCTGGCCGATGTCGTAGCCAGAAATTGTGATCCTATGGCGCTCTTGGATATGGTGCAGGAGGTCTGGACCATGACCTCGCTATTGGGCTTTGAAGCCCTGCTGCGCGGCGCCAAGGTCACCACCCTGGGACTGCCCTTTTATGCCGGCTGGGGGCTCACCACCGACAAGCGCACCGCACCGCCCTGGCGCGCAGCACGGCCCGACCTGCTGGGGCTGGCTCATGCAGTGCTGATTGACTATCCGCGTTACTTTGACCCCGTAACCAATCGCCCCTGCCCCCCCGAAGTTGTGGTGGAACGGTTGATTTCAGGGGAGCTGCCACAGCCAAGCCTGAGCAACCGCTCCCTGTCAAAGCTGCAGGGGATCTTTGCCACCTATGCACATCTGTGGCGCCGCGGCTGAACTCTGGTTAGCTCGCCCGCCGCCAGCGATGCATTACATCGGCGCCAATGACGCTGGTTTCTACCAGATCAAACCGATTGGCTGCCTCAAGACTGTGCAGCCCCAGAGCCCCGATCGAGGGCAGCCCCTCGGCGCCGATCCCCAGACCGGCAGTAAAGCCGATCAGCTCATCCACCAAGTCAAAAGCCAGCAGCGACGCAGCAAGTGCGGAGCCGCCTTCGCAGAACACTCGCGTCAGCCCAGCATGGCCCAGCTGTTGCAAGATATCATGCGGGTCCAGCTGTACACCTCGGCTGGCACAGGGCAGTAGCCGCGCCCCCAAGCCCTCCCAGGCCTGTTTGCGCTCAATATCCGCGCCTTGGCCGTGGCACAGCCACAAAGGCACCTCAGCGGCAGAGGTGGCCAACTGGCTGATGAGAGGCAGGTCCAGATGGCGAGAGATCACCACCCGCACCGGCTGATGCTCAACGCCAAGGTCGCGCACCGTCAGTGAGGGATCATCCGCCCGCGCGGTCCCCGCGCCGACCATGACTGCATCATGGCGGCTTCGCATCGCGTGAACTGCGCGGCGCGCCTCTGGTCCGGTGATCCATTTGCTTTGGCCCGACCCGGTGGCAATACGGCCATCAAAACTGCTGGCCATCTTAAGCGTCACCAGCGGGCGGCCTTGTTCGGTCTTGTAAAAGAACCCGGCGTGATCGCGCGCGGCCTCCTCAGCCAGCACTCCAACCTGAACCTCGATGCCAGCCTTGCGCAGCATCTCAAACCCCTGCCCCGAGACCCGCGGATCGCTATCGCCAACGGCTGCCACCATCCGGGCAATCCCCGCGTCAATCAGTGCCTGGCTGCAGGGTGGGGTTTTGCCGTGATGCGAGCAAGGCTCCAGCGTGACATAGGCGGTGGCACCGCGCGCCTGATCGCCAGCCTGCGCCAGCGCCACGACCTCGGCATGGGGGCGGCCACCGGGTTGGGTCCAGCCGCGCCCGACAATGCGCCCGTCGCGCACCAGCACACAGCCCACCGCCGGGTTGGGCCAGCATTTGCCCTGACCTCGTCGCCCCAGCGACAGGGCCAGCGCCATAAATCGACTATCCGTTTGGGTCACGTCTCGCCCACCTATCTGTTGTCACACACGCGCCCGGATCAGGCCTTAGCCAATCCGGGCGCGGGAAAGTCTGAGTTCAAGCCTGAAACTGGCCGTGCCCTCGGTTAGGGGCGCACGGCACTGGCGTCATTCTTCGTTTGGCGTATCAGGGCGCAATTCATGGACAAAGTCCTCAAAATCATCCGCCGCCTGGAAGTTCTTGTAGACACTGGCAAAGCGCACATAGGCCACCGTATCGATCCGGGCCAGCGCCTCCATGACGATCTCGCCGATCTTGCTGGACGAGATATCCGTCTCCCCCATGCTTTCCAACCGGCGCACAATACCCGAGATCATCTGATCAATGCGTTCGGGGTCGATGGGACGTTTTTGCATGGAAATACGGATCGAACGCTCCAGCTTGTCGCGATCAAAATCTTCACGTTTGCCGTTGGTCTTCACCACCACCAGATCGCGCAGCTGCACCCGCTCATAGGTGGTGAACCGGCCACCACATGCGGGGCAAAAACGACGTCGACGGATTGAAACGTGATCCTCGGCGGGACGTGAGTCCTTTACCTGAGTATCGATATTCCCGCAAAACGGACAGCGCATCTGCGGATCCCCTTTTCCTGATATCTGTCATTTGTGCTAAAACCCGCACAGTTATCCACAACTATAGGGCAGCCGCTAGGAATTGGGTAGAGGGGAAATTCAACCGCTAGATCAAGCGGCTTAGCCACTGATATGTGCAATGATTTGACGTCTGTGGGGGGCGTCGCGATGTTCAAACAGGTAGATCCCCTGCCAGGTGCCCAAGGTCAGCGCGCCATCCGTGATTGGGATCGACAGGCTGACAGGCAGCAGAGCCGATTTGATATGGGCTGGCATATCATCCGGGCCCTCATAGGTATGGCGCAGATAGGTCATCGAAGGGTGGGTTGAGGGCGGGACCAAGCGAGAAAAGAAGGCCTGCAGGTCGTCCTGCACCTCTGGATCGGCATTTTCCTGTATCAGCAAGGAGCAGGAGGTGTGACGTACAAACAAGGTCAGAAGCCCCTGGTCACAGTCCAGATCCGCCAACCAGCCCCGAACCTCTCTGGTGAATTCATAAAGTCCCGGACCACGGGTCGCGATGTGAAACAGTTTCTGCATGGGTAAGCTCTGCTACAGGCCATGAGGTTTCGCAAGGGGCTCTCTTGACCCGGTGCGCCTATCGGTCCCGCCCCATGAGCGCTCAATTGAAGCGAAAGCGAAAATCGTCAACCCGATCATAGCAGTAATTCCGCGCGGTCGCGGCGTTCAGATTGTCCCCTCTGACCTTAACGCTCAGTGACAGGCGCGGAGTGGTGTCGCTGCCCGGTGGCGGTGACAGTGAGAACTGCACCGACCTACGCCCCGGACGATTCACTGCAGGGCCGATTCCTTGCCAAACATAGATCCGCTGGGTGGCCTGGGTGCGCAGCTGTCGAATGGCAAAATCACCAATGCCACACCAATAGTCCTGCGCGCCAGAACCCACCCTGTTGACGACTTCCCAGACACCTTTGGAAACCGGCAGAACCTCATGGCGGTTCCAGGCCCGCCAGGCCTCTGCGCTCAATGGCAGACAGATCAGGCTGCCCAGCAGCCCTGCTGCCAGCCATGATTTAGATCCGTTTTTGCCAACCCTCTTTTGCATCTCAAAGCTACCTTTTGCAGCGAAGCCCGCGTTACCACTGTCAAAAAGACACTAACAGGCTTCGACAAATCCGCCAAATGGGCGCTATCAAAATCCCACAGGCAGCTGATTACAGAGATTGAAGGCATCGCGAACCCGCATATTGTCACCGCGCGCCAACGCGTTAACACTGCCAAAGGCGCCGGTTGGCGGAGAGCCCGCTAAGGAAGGCTGCAAAGTGAACTGTACCGCAGAGCGTCGGTTTGTAGTCTCACTCGCCCCACGAGATCGGGAAATGTAGAGATGCGCCTCCCAGGGGGACTTTAACGCGCGCTGTGCGTAGTCTCCAGCCGCGCACCAATAATTGCGCCCCAGACCACCAGCCTTGGGAACAACTTCAAACACCGCGTCAGAGACAGGGTTCACCCGACTTCCATCGCGAGCCGAGAATGCACTGGCACCCGTTGCAACCAGGCCCACCAGGCCAAGAGACAGGACTGTAGAAGAGAGAATTTTCATAGCATATCTTTCCCTTGTCATACCAAGAGGCAGGGATTTCTAAGCCAGCAAACCTGGCCTAGTCTCCGCATGCCTGACCACAGGATAGGCGTGCCGCCCCGCAGCGCCAGTCACGTCACTGTGCTACACGCAACCGTGTGGCCTGACCGGCATCCCAAAGGAACACCATGCCAAGGAACGCGTCCCCAAGCATGTGGTGGTATTAAAGTCGAACGGGGGATTGACCACAGTAGCTACGGGCCTCTTGCACTGACATTCTATTTCCAGGCTTGATCCCCAGAGCCAGCCACCCCTGCAGAGGCGGCGCCACCCCAACCTGTTCAGGCGACAGAGTGAACTGCACAGCCGAACGTCGTCCGGTTGTCACGCTGGCGCTGCGCCCCTGAACGACATGCACCAAGTCCTGCCATCCCGCTCCTTTGACCCGGCGCGCATATTCAGACGCCCCGCACCAGAACTCAGAAAACGTCCCGGAGGATTTTGGAATCACTTCAAAGACCAGATCATTGACCGGGTTCACCCGTACCCCACCTGGGGTGGTAAAGGCTTCAGCCACGACAGGCGCCACAAGCGCCGCAGTCAAACCAAATGCAAGTAGTGTGTTTTTCATAAGAGGCGCTCCTGGATTTCGACCTACATAGGGAGCACATTGCGGGGTTCCAAGGGGAAAGCTCACAAAACCGTAATGCCGTGTGAAGAGCGTTTCCGATGGTTATCAGATCGCTTCAGGCCGCTTGTCACGGATTGCCGCGATCAATCCGCTTGCTTCACTGCAGTGCCGGGAAAGGGGATGATTTCAGCCCCAAGACCTGAGCCCAGACTTTTCTCCAGGATATTCAACACCGCCGCATCAGGAGAGGCTCCCTGCTCGGGGCTGAACTGGGCCCGCGCCTGTTGCCGCAACATCTCGCGGGCTGGCTCCGCCTCCATGGATTTCAGGGTGTCGCCCTGTTCTTTGAGGGCCGAGACCATAAACTCATTTGCATTGGTCAGGGTTTTCAGCGCTTCCAGCTGATCTTGCAGCACGGCCAGCGCCGCAGTCAGGTTTTGATTTGCAGACATCGGTCCCCCATTGGCGTTTAGATCTCAGACAGGCAGCGAGACAGGTAACTCCATTCTAGAGGCCGAGGGCTGAGCACGACAAGCCATGATGTTAAGCAATGGTTAACGCGGCATGGGAACCTCAAAACTGCCTTGATATCGAACCAGCAAACCGACCCCTGGCAGACTGGCTGAAATATCAAAGCCAAAATCACCTTGGGATGTTTCAAACTCTGACGAGACAGACCTCGGGGTCAGCCAAACAGGCAAAGGAATACCCATGAAACATGTGCGCAACACGTCAACAGCCAGCCCCTCTCCCTGCATCCTCAACCCCATCTCAATCCGAATGGGACCAAAGCTTTCAACCGCACAGTGCCGCCCATTGTCATATCTAAGATACGAGGAGGTCGTGCTGCGGCCAAAGCGACGGGACCACAGGTGACCCTCGCCCTCTGGGCGTGTTGTAATCTCAAAATCCACTGTCAGACCCGGAGGCGGAAACCCGGCAAACCGGGCAATCAAGCGGGCCACAAGATTGCCTCCCTCAACCTTGGCACTGCCGCGATACCGCCCGGTATCGGCAGCGTGAAAACGTGCAACTACTGATGGTACTCGCAGACCCTTCTCTGCGACAATGCGGGCAAAGGCATCACTCATCTGGCGCCGCCTTACCCCGGGCAGGTTTCCAATCCACAAACCGTGCTTGGATCTCTGGCGCGGGCACCATGCAAACCTCGGTCCGACCAAAGAGGCGGTAGCGATTTCGAGCCACCGCATGATAGAGCGGATCTTTCACAAAGGCGGGCAGAAAACGGCACAGCCCAAGAACCGGCCATAGCCCCGGCAAGGCCCGCATCGCCGCAGCAAAAGCATCCAGCCGCTGGTAGCAGCGCCCCTCGACAAAAACGAGATTGGTCTCAAAGTCATCCATGGGCAGACCCCGTTCGCGGTAGAGCCGCTGACCAAATTCGGATTGCGCCGTGGCAAAGGAGAACCGCTGGCCCTTGTCATGGCGCAGCATGAACTGGAAGAAATGTGAGCACAGCACACATTCGCCGTCAAAGACGATGAGGTCTGAGGTCAGCTGGCTAAAGTCATTTCCGATTGAACTCGCCAACACCTATCGCCAGCTCCTGGTTTCAAGTGAATAGATCTGTCCTGCGCGTTCCTTGGCCTCATACAAGGGCAAGCCATAGCCGGAACTTTGCACGCTCCCCGGGTCGCATTGCAAATGCGCCAGCTCCTTACCGCCTTGCTCGACAATGACACCGCCAGCCAACGGCAGCTCCGCGCTCGGATCGCGCTCCTGGCTGTAGTAAACAGTGTAGGACGTGCCCTCATTGTCAAAAGTGAACTCCTCCCAAATCGACCTGCCAATCCCTGGCCAAGGCACCATATTCACTTCCCGCACGTTGCGCTGCAGCGCCAGATCGGCATCAGCGCCCCTGCGGCCAAAGGCATAGCTCACTTGATCACCCTGCAAACAGGTCGTGAGCACCCTGCTGCCGCCTTTGAGAGAACAGGAGACCAGCGTTTCCGAACCGGCAGGACAAGCTATCGCGGGCAAGGCAGAAGCAACAAAGAAAAGAGACGAAAGAAAAAGGCGCAAAACAAAACTCCAAATAGAAAAAGGCGCCCCGCAGGGCGCCCTTTGATTACTGATCCAGGAAGCTGCGCAGCTTGCGGCTTCGGCTGGGGTGCTTCAGTTTCCTGAGCGCCTTGGCCTCGATCTGGCGAATTCGTTCCCGCGTAACCGAGAACTGCTGGCCGACCTCTTCCAGCGTATGGTCGGTGTTCATGCCAATGCCAAAACGCATCCGCAGAACCCGTTCTTCGCGCGGGGTGAGCGAGGCCAGAACCCGGGTGGTGGTTTCCTTGAGGTTTTCCTGAATGGCGCTGTCCAGCGGCAGCACGGCATTCTTGTCCTCGATGAAATCGCCCAGCTGGCTGTCTTCCTCGTCGCCAATCGGCGTCTCGAGGCTGATCGGTTCCTTGGCGATCTTCATCACCTTGCGGACCTTCTCCAGCGGCATCTGCAGCTTTTCTGCCAGCTCTTCCGGGGTTGGCTCGCGACCAATCTCGTGCAGCATCTGGCGGCCAGTACGGACCAGCTTGTTGATGGTTTCGATCATATGGACTGGGATACGAATGGTCCGGGCCTGATCCGCAATCGAGCGGGTGATCGCCTGACGGATCCACCAGGTCGCATAGGTGGAGAACTTATAACCGCGACGGTATTCGAACTTGTCCACCGCCTTCATCAGGCCGATGTTGCCTTCCTGAATGAGATCGAGGAACTGCAAACCACGGTTGGTGTATTTTTTGGCAATCGAGATAACCAGACGCAGGTTGGCCTCAACCATTTCCTTCTTCGCCTGACGAGCCTCTTTTTCGCCCTTCTGAACCTGCTGCACAATGCGGCGGAATTCAGAGATATCCAGACCAACATACTGACCAACCTGAGCCATGTCAGCGCGAAGCTCTTCGACCTTGTCGGTAGAGCGCTCAATAAACATCTGCCAGCCACGACCGGGCTTTTCACCCATGTCAGAAAGCCAGTTGGGGTCGAGTTCACGGCCCCGGTAGGCTTCGACAAATTCACGACGGTTGATGCGCGCCTGGTCGGCCAGTTTCACCATGGAGCTGTCAATCTGCATGACGCGGCGGTTGATGCCATAAAGCTGGTCGATCAACGCGTCGATACGGTTGTTATGCAGGTGAAGACCATTCACCAGCTCAACAATTTCAGACCGCAGCGCCTGATAGGTGGCCTCGTCCTGCTTGCCAAAGGAGCCGTCCTCATTGAGGGTCGCAGAGATCCGGCTGTCCTGCATTTCTGACAACTGGGCAAAATCGGTCGAAATACGTTCCAGCGTGGTCAACACGCGGTCCTTCAGGGCCGCTTCCATCGCTGCAAGCGACATATTGGCCTGTTCGTCCTCATCGTCGTCATCATCCGAGGCAATGGGATTGCCATCAGCGTCCAGCTCCTGGGTTTCTTCCTTGGCAGCCGGGGCCGCAGCCGCCCCTGGAACCACGGGAACCACAGGTTCTGCGGCTTCGCCATCCTCATCCATCTGGTTGCCAAATGTGGTCTCCAGATCGATCACATCGCGCAGCAAAATGTCTTCAGAAAGAAGTTCGTCGTGCCAGATGGTGATCGCCTGGAAGGTCAGCGGGCTTTCGCAAAGTCCGGCGATCATGGTGTTCCGGCCGGCCTCAATCCGCTTGGCAATGGCGATCTCGCCTTCGCGGCTCAGCAGTTCGACCGTGCCCATCTCACGCAGATACATCCGTACCGGATCATCGGTCCGATCCAGTTTCTCGGAAGCGGCGCCAGCAACGGCAACTTCGCGCGGGCTATCGGCGGAAACCAGTTCGGTTGAGCCTTTTTGCTCTTCCTCTTCGACTTCCTCGTCTTCGATAATATTGATGCCCATTTCAGAGAGCATCGACATCACGTCCTCGATCTGCTCCGAGCTGACCTGATCGGGCGGCAGCACCTGGTTGAGCTGATCATAGGTGATGTAGCCCTTCTCACGGGCTTCGGCGATCATCTTCTTGACCGCAGCCTGGCTCATGTCCAGCGAGATTTCAGCGTCCTGATCGTCAGGTTTACGGTCGTCGTTATCTTTGGCGGCCATTCAATGCTCCCTAAGAGGCTGGGCGATTCGGATGCCGAATCATTAGCGCGATCTTGTGATTCGTCACCCGGTTTAGCGAATTTTCTTTGGCTCTTCCTTAGCAAAACGACTCGTGCGCCATACGAATCACTTCTCAGAGAAGCCAATCCTGTCCAAAAGGGCGCCAAAAGCGTCGAGCTCCTCGCGATCGAGCCGCGCGCCATTCTCACCCACATCAAAGTTGGCTTTGTCCTCATTCTCACTGCGCACGGCGCGGTTCCGGGCTTCTGCCGCCTGCTTTAGGCGCCAGGTCAGGGCCTCATCCGCCAGTCCTGTCAGGTCTTCTGCGGCTTCAGCCAGCTCTGCATCCAAGCCCCGCATGGCTTCCAGTTTGGCAAATTCTTCGGCCAGGGTCTGTCGGGCCGCATCTAGATCACTGGGTCTGCGTAGGCAGGGGATGATTGCCACATGGCGAAGCGCCATCAGGTTTTCAAGAGCCTGCGCCCCCAGATTTTCGTTGATGCGGGTTTTCAGATCCTGGGGAGCATCGATGCCAAATCGCAACACTTGGTCCCGCAAGCGGCCCAGATCGACATCGGCACAGTGCATGCGTTCCAGGTTACCTTCGAACTCAACAACCATTTCCGGCGTCGAAATGACCACCGCCAGTACAACTGCCTCACGGGCTCGGGCGATCTCAGCGTCATCGGCGGCGGCAACCAGCGAGCTGCGGGTGCTGGCCAGTGGCGCAGGCGCAACTTTTTGCCCCTTCCAGGGTTTACGCGCGCCATCGCCAAAACCGCCCTTGCGGCCCGGTTTCCAGTCATTACCGCCCTTCCACCCGTCGCTGGAGCCGCCGGTGTCAAAATCACGATCGCGCCCTTCGGGGCGATTGCCCCGAAACAGCTCCCAGCGCAGATCCTTGATATCCTCGCCGTAATGTTTGCGAATGGAGGGATCACGGATCAGTTTGATCTTCTCGCGCAGCGCCTTATCCAAAGAGGCCTTGCGTTCAGGGCTGTCAAAAACCTTACCTTCGGTTTCGCGCTGCCACAGCAGTTTCACCATTGGCATGGCCTGATCCAGCACCGCCTGCACGGCTTCCGGCCCCTTGCTCTTGATCAGATCATCAGGATCCTGCCCATCCGGCATGATAGCAAAGCGCAGGGATTTACCTGCCTGCAACAGGGGCAGGGCCAGATCGATCAGCCGCATCGCTGCCCGCAACCCGGCGGTATCGCCATCCAGTGCAATGATCGGCTCATCCGCCATGCGCCACATCAGCTGCAGCTGGTTTTCCGTCACCGCTGTGCCCAGTGGCGCCACCGAGGACGCAAAGCCGCCCTCAGACAGGGCAATCACATCCATATAGCCCTCGGCCACGATCAGCGGCGTGCCGCGCCCCGCCGCCGCGCGCGCAGGCGCGTGATTGTAAAGACTGCGGCCTTTGTCAAAGAGTTCGGTTTCAGGAGAGTTCAGATATTTGGCATTGTCATTAGGATCCATTGCGCGGCCACCAAAGGCAATGGCGCGGCCACGGGCATCACGGATCGGGAACATGATCCGGTTGCGAAAGGTATCATAGGAGCGCCCCCCCTTGGTCGAGGGTTTCGCCAGACCCGCCGCCATGATCAGATCTTCGGGGACATTCTTGCTGCGCAGATGATCCCAGAGGTTTTGCCAGCCATCCGGGGCAAAGCCAATCTCCCAACGCTCCAGCGCCGCTGGTGTGAGACCGCGCCGCTGCAGATAGCTGCGCGCCATTGAGGCATTGTTGGTCTTCAGCTGCAGGCGGAAAAACTGCACCGCCTGTTCCATCACCTCGATCAGCAGGGTGCGGCGGTCCTGTTTCTGCTGGGCTTTTGGATCGCGCGCGGGCATCTCCATCCCGGCCTCGCGTGCCAGGATTTCCACCGCTTCCATAAAACCGACGTTTTCGGTCTCCTGGACAAATTTCAGCGCGTCACCCTTGGCCTGACAGCCAAAGCAATAATAGTAGCCCTTGCGATCATCGACGTGAAAAGACGCGCTTTTCTCATGGTGAAAGGGACAAGGCGCCCAGAGGTCGCCCTTGCCCTGATTGGATTTACGCTGGTCCCACATGACTTTGCGCCCGACCACATCAGAGATGCTGATCCGGGTGCGCAGTTCATCTAGAAATCCGGGCGTCAAAGACATATCAGTTAGATTTCAGCTGTCGCTTCATTTCCTGAATCTGATCCCAGTTCTCCAGACATTGCTGCTCCAGCAGCGGGCCAAATTCAGTGGCCTTCAGATCCCGGCGCTTCATGGCGTAGATATGCTCGGCCAGCTGCGGGATTGCATTGGAATACTGTTCAGGCCAACCCGGTTCGCCGTCCAGAATGACCTGTTCAACATCGGCCTTGCTGACGCGCTCCAAGCGGGCAGTCTGAACGGCGGCCATGACCTGGCCCTGATATTTGCAGCTGTCTTCTTTGTTATCAGCGGCATAGGCCGGTGCCGCCAAAAGAACGGCGGCAAGGGTGATGCGGATCATGGATCGCTCCCGGAATCAGTTGATGATCTGGGCAGATTACCCCCGCGCCGCCCGAGCTTCCATCGCTGTTTTGAGATCATGATGCAATGTCCGGGCCATGGAGCGGAACACCATGATCTGAAAGCGATCTTTATCCAGGCGGCAGATTGAGGCCATCATGTGCTTGGCTTCTGTGCGCAGGGATGCTCCGACCTCAAACTGTGTCAGCCGCAGATCTACTGGACATAGCCGCGCCAGAACGTCTTCAGCACCACTTCCGGCCAGTTCCAGTACCGCCCAGCCAGAGCTTTGATCGGTGAGGGCTGCATGCCTGGCCAGGCCCGGATCAGGTTCAGGCCCGATCAACAGCGCCATGTCACGACCAAACCAGATGGCGCGCGCGCCCTTGCCTGTGGTCGACCCATGGACGGCCGGGAAGCCCAGGCCATGCGCCGCCTTCATCGCTTTGCCCAGCGCCGCTTGCTGACCCTTATAGGGGGCAAGCGTGGTCATAGCCTGCGGCGCGCTCTCGGCCAGGGACAGCGACCCAATCTCGAGCGCCTCAAGCCCGTCACAAGCGGTTCTGGTAAGCAATTCAGCCACGGGTCCGTTCTCCCTCTGGATCATAAAACACCGGCTCCACCACTTCGCAGAGCGTATCAATGCCGCGCATATGGTCCACCAGGCGGATCTCATCGCTGATCCGCTTAGCGCCCCGCTTCAAAAAGCCCAGCGCGATCATATGCCCGAACTCAGGCGAGAACCCCACAGAGGTGACATAGCCCTGATCATGCACCCGCTCGACCGGATCTTCAGGAACAAACAGATGCGCACCTGCGCTCAGCTCCTTTACTGCACCAATCGGTTTCAATCCGATCATCTGCATACGCTCCGCATCCACCAGCCCCGGCCGATGTGCCATGGCCTTGCCGATGAAATCCTTTTTCTTAGACAACATGCCCGCCATGCCCAGATCATGCGCCGTCACGGTGCCGTTGATCTCGGCATGGGTGATAAAGCCCTTCTCGATCCTGAGCACATTCAAAGCCTCCATGCCATAGGCCCCACCGCCAAGCGCCTCGGCGCGGGCCAGCAGGCTGCGATACAGGCTGTCGCCATAGCGCGCTGGCAGGGCCAGTTCATAGGCCTCTTCCCCGGAAAAGGAGATCCGGAACAGCCGCCCTTTGACGCCCATCACCGAGATCTCACCACAGGCCATGAAGGGCCAGCTCTCACTATCAATCGGCTGATCCAGCAATCCGTTCAGCAGCTCTCGCGAATTGGGGCCTGCAACAGCAAACTGCGCCCATTGCTCCGTAACGGAGGTAAAGCGCACATCCCACTCGGGCCGCAGTACCTGGGCCACAAACTCCAGATGCGCCATCACCTCGCCCGCTGCGGCCGTAGTGGTGGTCATCACGTAATGCATCTCGTCCAGCCGCGCACAGGTGCCGTCATCCATGACAAAGCCATCCTCGCGCAGCATCAGCCCATAGCGGACCCGCCCCTGCTTCAAGGTGCTAAAGCTATTGGTATAGACAAAATCCAGCAGCTTGGCCGCATCCGGGCCCTGAATGTCGATCTTACCCAGCGTGGAGACATCACAGATTCCAACCGCACGGCGCACCAACATGACCTCGCGGTCGCAGGATTGGCGCCAGTTGGTCTCGCCCTGTTTGGGGAAATAGGCCGCACGATACCAGAGCCCAACCTCCAGCTGACTGGCCCCGCGTTCATCTGAGGCAGCATGCGAGGTGAGAAACCGCTGTGGTTTAAAACCCTGATCAACCGCTCCGGCACCCATGGCCCCGATTGACACCGGCACAAAGGGCGGCCGAAAGGTCGTGGTTCCCGTTTCAGGAATCGATCGCCCCGTCACATCCGCCAGCACCGCCAGCGCCGCCACGTTGGAGTTCTTCCCCTGATCTGTGGCCATGCCCTGGGTGGTGTAACGTTTCATGTGCTCGACCGAGCGGAAGTTTTCAGTCGCCGCCTGGGTCACATCCTTGACGGTGACATCGTTCTGAAAATCAAGCCAGGCACGCCCTTTCCCTGGCACCGCCCAAAGCGGCGCAATTTGATAGGGCGCATCCTCGGCAACAGGCACCTCCGCTCGCGCGCCCTGCAGGCCCAGCGCATCGAGCACCGAAGCCGCAGCTGCAGCACCTTCGTTCAACGCACCCTGCGTTGAAAAAACCCCATTGCAGGCGCCCACGGCCTGCATGCCCGGCACCGCCTGGGGGGCAGGTACAAAGGCCAGCAAATCGCGCCGCCAGACAGGCCGCGCATTCAGGTGACAGGTCAGATGGACCGAGGGGTTCCAGCCGCCCGACATCGCCAGGCAATCGGTCTGTATCTTTTCCTCACCGCGCACCGAGCGCACCGTGATGCTCTCCAGCCGTTTGCCGCCGCCGGTATCGCAGATCTGCGCCCCCTTAATCACTGGATATAGATCGCTCTCTGGCGCATCATGGCGACTGTCGATCACCGCCGCCAGATGCACACCCGCCTTTGCCAGGTCACGGGCCGTACGATGAGCATCATCGTTATTGACAAACAGCGTCACCCGCTCGCCCGGGGCAACCCCCCAACGGTTCAGATAAGCGCGCACGGCGCTGGCCATCATCACCCCGGGGCGATCGTTGTTGCGAAAGGCCACCGGGCGCTCAATCGCGCCGGCTGCCAGGATGCAGTGTTTGGCCGCAATGCGCCAGAAGCACTCCCGTGGGCGATGGCTGCCCTTTAGCGAATGCCGCCGCATTTCATGATGGCCCACCTGCTCCAAGGCCCCATAGGTCCCCTGATCATAAGCGCCTGTCACCGCGGTGCGTGCCATCAGCCGGACATTCTCCAGGGAACCCAGCTCTGCCAGCACCTCCTGCAGCCAAACAGCGGCCGGTTTGCCATCGATTTCTTCTTGCTCAACCAAAAGGCGCCCGCCCAGACGACTGTCCTCTTCCAGCAATAGGACATCCGCCCCGGCGCGCCCCGCCGTCAAAGCGGCCATCAAACCAGCGGGCCCGGAACCCACCACCAAGAGATCGCAAAAGGCAAAAGCCTTTTCATAGGTATCCGTATCCGCCTCTGCGGACAGCGCACCCAGCCCCGCCGCCCGACGGATCATAGGCTCATAGAGCTTTTCCCAAAAAGCCGCCGGCCACATAAAGGTCTTGTAGTAAAACCCGGCTCCAAAAAACGGTGCCGCCAGATTGTTAACCGCCAGAACATCATGCTCCACGGATGGCCAGCAGTTTTGACTGCGCGCCTCCAGCCCCTCATAAAGCGCCTGCGTGGTGGCGCGAATATTGGGATCCTGCACCCCGCCTGTGCCTAGGGTAACCAGCGCATTAGGTTCTTCACTGCCCGCCGTCAGAATGCCGCGTGGGCGGTGATATTTAAACGACCGCCCGACAAGATGAATATCATTGGCCAGCAGCGCCGAGGCAAGCGTATCCCCCTCCAGCCCCATCAGGTGCCGTCCATTAAAGGTGAAATTGACCGTCTTGCTGCCGGTTGCAAGCCCCTTACCCGCGATCCTCATGCCGCACCTCCCAGCCCGGACTCAGAGGCCAGCTCGACCTCCAATACCTCATGCGTCGAAGTGTTCCGCGTCACGGTGAGCCAGCTGCCGCAGCCCATCTCGTGATACCACAACTCAGCCATGACCCCGGCGGGGTTTGCCCGCAGGTTCACATGAGCATGCCAAGCCTCCAACCCAGCATCTTCAACAGGGCGTTCCAAGGCGGCGCCTTTGACATAAAATTCGCGGCGGTCACGCTCACCACAGATCGGACAGGCAATTCTCATGACGCTCTCCCCATCATCTTTCCAAAAATATTCCGGGGGGAGAGCAGGCTACCCGGAAACCCTCCCAAGGAGGGTTTCGCCTGCGAACGGGGCAGAGCCCCAGATCCCGCCGCCACATCCACCTCCCTCACGAGATGGCACGCGACACACTCAATGCAGGTTATGTTGTGCACCGGTTCCCTCCTCGTCCATCAAACCATAGCCAGACCGAAACCGATCCAGCTTGAACCGGGTTGCGGCCCCATGAGGGCGATCCGTGGCAATAAGATGTGCATAGGCATTGCCCGATCCCGGCGTTGCCTTGAAGCCGCCGTAACACCAACCACAATTGAGATAGAGCCCCTCAATGGGCGCGTGATCAATAATGGGCGAGCCATCCGGAGTCATATCCATGATCCCGCCCCAGCTGCGCAACAGCCGCGCCTTGCTGACCGCCGGCACCATGGCCACACAGGTCTCCATGGTATGTTCCACCATTGGCAGGTTGCCGCGCGCGGCATAGGAGCTGTAAAAATCCAGGTAGCTGCCAAAAACCAACCCGCCCTTGTCGGACTGGCTGATATAGAGATGCCCCTCGGCAAAGGTGATCACCTGATCAATCAGCGGCTTTACCCCTTCCGAGACAAAGGCCTGCAAGACATGGCTCTCAATCGGCAGGGTCAGACCTGCCATGGCCGCCACCTGACCGCTGCGGCCCGCGGCAGCCAGCGCCACCTTTTTGGCGCGGATCGGCCCGCGTGCGGTCTGCACGCCCGTTACCTTGCCGCCCTCAATATCAATCCCGGTGACTTCGCAGTTCTGGATCAGGTCCACCCCGCGCATATCCGCCCCCCGCGCAAAACCCCAGGCCACCGCATCATGGCGCGCGGTTCCGGCCCGGCGCTGCATCAGCGCCCCCATGATCGGAAAGCGGTTGTTGTCAAAATTCAGATAGGGCGCCAATTTGCGCACCCCCTCGCGATCCAGCAGCTCCGCATCATCGCCCTGGTTGATGATTGAATTGCCCCGGCGCACCGCCGCGTCACGCTGGCCGTCATTATGATAGAGGTTCAGGATGCTGCGCTGCGACATCATCGCATTATAGTTCAGCTCCTGCTCCAGCCCCTCCCAGAGCCGCAGCGAGTGTGAGTAGAATTCGGAGTTGCCCGGCAGATAATAGTTGGCCCGCACAATAGTCGTATTGCGCCCGACATTGCCCCCACCGAGATAGCCCTTTTCCAGAACCGCAATATTGGTGATGCCGTGCTCAGAGGCCAGATAATAGGCGGTGGCCAACCCATGACCACCGCCGCCGATGATCACCACGTCATATTCACGCTTGGGTTCCGGATCACGCCAATGCGGGCCCCAGCCCTTGTTGCCGGTCAGCCCTTCCTTGAGCACCCGCCATCCCGAAAACCGCATCACGCCCCTCCCCTGTTCGCATCTCGCCCAACACCAGCCAGCGGATGATGATAAACCTGTGATATTGCTAGCCGCTTTGCCGCAAGCCGCCTAGCCCCAGAGGTCAAAAATTCCACAACAGGCGTGCTCTTTCCGGTCATTGCACAGGAAATGGACACAAATGTCCAGATCGAGAGGACCACTCGAAAGCCACCAATGTATCAGTCACGTCAGTTACTTGCCTCTGGCACCCTGAATTCACCGAGAGTACGGTATCCGATCCGGCCAGCGCACACCGTCGCGTTCTGCCAAAACATAGATGTCGTTGCCAAAGTTCCGCAAAGCTGCCCGGCCATCGACTGACGGTTCAGCAAAAGAAATGGCGGGCACGAGGCCCGCCATCAAGGTCAGAAACCTGACGAATGTTTTCAGAATCTCTTCAGAGCCCTTTTGCCCGGTAGCTGGCCGCCACCTTGCTGATGGAGACCAGATAGGCTGCGGTGCGCAGATCGGTGACATCGTCACGGCTGTGCCAGACTTCGCGCATGGACTGATAGGCAATCCGCATGGTGTCATCGAGACCCGAACGCACCAGTTCCAGCTCATCAGCGCCGCGCAGGTACTTCTCCTTGAAGTCCTCGTTCAGGCTCCAGGTTTTCCCCATGCTTTCCGACAGGCCTTCCAGCTCATCCACCACCAGCTGATGGCGCGCCTCTTCCTGGCGACGCTGCATACGGCCAAAGCGGATATGGCTCAGGTTCTTGACCCACTCAAAGTAGGAGACCGTCACACCACCCGCATTGGCATACATATCAGGAATGATCACCGTGCCCTTTTTGCGCAGGATCTCATCTGCACCCGCAGTCACAGGACCATTGGCGGCCTCGATGATCAAAGGCGCCTTGACCCGATCAGCATTGGACAGATTGATTACACCCTCCAAAGCCGCCGGAATAAGGATGTCGCAATCCAACTCCAGCAATTGGGCCCCATCTTCCAGCAGGGTTGCATCCGGGTAGCCAGCAATACCGCCATGTTTGACGATCCAGCTGCGCACTGCCTCCACATCCAGCCCTTCTTCACGATGCAGAGCACCGTCACGTTCGATGATGCCGGTGATCAAGGATCCGTCTTCCTGGCTGAGGAACTTGGCTGCGTGGTAGCCCACATTGCCCAGCCCCTGCACGACGATACGCTTGCCTTTCAGCTTACCGTCGAGACCCGCCTTAGCGATGTCCTCTGGATGGCGGAAAAACTCCCGCAGGGCATATTGCACGCCACGCCCGGTGGCCTCGACACGACCCGCAATGCCGCCGGCATTCAGCGGTTTGCCGGTGACACAGGCCTTGGCGTTGATGTCGGTGGTGTTCATCCGCGCGTATTGGTCGGCGATCCATGCCATTTCCCGCTCGCCTGTCCCCATATCCGGGGCCGGGACGTTCTGGCTGGGGTGGATCAGATCGCGTTTGGCCAATTCATAAGCAAAGCGGCGGGTGATCAGCTCCAGCTCATGTTCTTCATATTTGCGCGGATCAATGCACAGCCCACCCTTGGAACCACCAAAGGGCGCTTCGACCAGGGCACATTTATAGGTCATCAGCGCCGCAAGCGCCTCTACCTCATCCTGGTGGACATTGATTGCGTAGCGAATACCGCCCTTCACGGGCTCCATATGCTCCGAATGCACCGAGCGATACCCCGTGAAGGTCACCATCTCGCCGCGCAGGCGCACGCCAAACCGCACCGTATAGGTCGCATTGCAGACCCGAATTTTCTCCTCCAACCCTGGTGGCAGATCCATCAGGGAGACGGCTCTGTTGAACATGAGATCAACGCTCTCACGGAAACTGGGTTCTTGGTGGCTGCTCATTCGCGGTTCTCCGTACTCATTCAACGACTGATTCCTATCGTTACGGCAACTCTATGCACGGAAGTTTAAAGAGTGCGACCTTTTTGACCATTCCCTTTCAAAAATTGTTCGAAATCAAACCTACGCTCGAATCGACCGAGCCATTGCCACAGACCTGAGGTTTTGCTGAGAAAACGTAAACAATCGCCCGCCTGGCGCAGAATTGGCCCCTTATTAAGAAAATTGAAACTAAATGGACTTAGGGCCGCCGCATTTCCGCCATCTTCCCCAACCAAATATGAACGTGACGAAAACCCGTTCCACTCCTATGCCCTGTTTTTGGGGGCCGAAGAGGCCGTTAGCCATGACCCAGCGTTTCAAAACCGCCACAGCTCTGCCGCTCTATGTCCTGAACCAGGGCGTGAACCGGTTGCGTGCATTCCGGCGTGATGATGATGGCGCCATGACCTATCCGACAATTGCATTTCTTTTGATGATGCTCGGCATCGGCGGCATTGGCGTGGACTTCATGCGGATGGAGAGGGACAGGACCCATTTGCAGGCAACGCTGGACCGCGCGGTTCTTGCCGCTGCTGACCTGGACCAGACGCTGGATGGCAAATTGGTGGTGCAAGACTACCTGAACAAGGCCGGTTTGGGAGAGTATTATTCGCCGGAAAATGTCGTGGTCGATGACGCTACCCTCGGCCGCAAAAGCGTGTCAGCTAGCGTCACCTCCACCTTTGAAGCGCACCTGCTAAAATTCTCCAATGGCAGCGACATGCCTATCTATGCAGCTTCCAAAGCGGAAGAGAGCATCGACAACCTGGAGATCTCGCTGGTTCTGGATGTCTCCGGCTCAATGCGGGGGAGCCGTCTCAGCAACCTGAAAGTGGCCGCAAAAGACTTCATCGAAACTATGGTGGCAAACACCGAAGACGGCAAAATGTCTATTTCGATTGTTCCTTACGCCACCCAGGTTTCGGTCTCAGATGATCTGATGGCGCAATTCAACACAACGGGTGTGAACGCCTTTGCCAATTGCATAAACTTTGACGGATCGGACTTTAACACAACGGCGATGCCGCTGTCGGCCACCTATGAACGCACCATGCATTTTGATCCGTGGTACAGATATAGAAAGACCCCCCTGGGCAACTACCATATCAATAACGAAGTCTGCGACACAGAAAACTACCGCGAAGTCCTGGTAATGGAGAAGGATGAAACCAAGCTCAAAAACTTCATCCAAGCTCTTCAGGCCTGGGGCAATACATCCATCGATATCGGGATGAAATGGGGCACGGCGCTGCTGGATCCTTCGACCCAGCCCGCCATCGCGAACCTGACCACCGGGTCAGATGTTCCCGATGTTTTTTCAAACCGTCCCTTTGCCCATAATGACCCTGACGCGGATACGCTGAAGATCGTCGTCCTGATGACGGATGGACAGAACACCAGCCAATATTTCATCGATTCGCCATATCGTTCTGGCGCTTCAGATATCTATTACGACACACGCAGAACGGACGAATGGGGCTATTCGTATTATAATGCATATCGCTCGAGCAGCAAAAAGTACTACCAGCGCTACACCGGAAGATGGGAGTACGATCCCAGAGGTGGAAGTAACTACGCCCATCGGCTGACCTATCCAGAGCTCTTTTCATATACGTCAGTAAGATGGGTGCGCGATTACCTTGTTAACCGCAGTTTTGTCGAAGCCCATGGCAACTCAACAAAGAACGCGCGCACCAAAGCGATCTGCGACGCCGCCAAGGCACAGGGCATCACTGTCTACACCATTGGCTTTGAAGCGCCCTCCAATGGGCGGGCGGTCCTGCGGGACTGCGCCAGCACCGACGCACATTTCTATGATGTCGACGGGCTGGAGATCAAAGAAGCCTTCAAATCCATTGCAACCTCAATCCGCCAGCTGAGGTTGACCCAATGATCTGTTCCGCCACACGTGCCCTATTGCGCCGGTTCAGGCGGGAAGATGACGCTGTTGTCACCGTCGAATTTGTGCTTCTCATGCCGCTGTACTTTTTCATGCTCATCTCGACCGTGGAGCTCGGACTGGTCAATCTGCGTCATTCCCAACTGGAGCGGGCTCTCGACATCACGGTGCGCGAGGTCCGCCTGAACACCGGAGCAGTGAAGGACCACGACGCAATGCGCGACACCATCTGCGATCTTTCGGGGTTGATCGACAATTGTGCGAGCTCCTTACGGCTTGAAATGATCCAGCTGGATCCCTTCGCCTGGGTAGCGCCCAACGCGGAACCTGACTGCATCAGCGACCCGGAAGTGATCAATTCCCCGCGTGAGTTCAACAGAAGCGGCAACTCCAACGACCTCATGCTGATCCGCGCCTGCATGCGGTTCAAGCCGATCTTCTCAAGCTGGGGCCTTGGCGAAGATCTTGCCAATGCCGATGGCAGCGATTTTGGACTGGTCAGCCTGGTGGCCACATCAGCCTTTGTGCAGGAACCGAGGTAAGTCATGTTGAATTCATTGCACAAAAACATGCGCAGCTTTCGCCAGAACTCCGAGGGGGCGCTAACGGTCGAGTTTATGATCCTGGCTCCACTGCTGTTGTGGACATTTGCCGCGATCTACACCTTTTTTGATGCCTATCGTCAGGATACCGTCAATCTCAAGGCTGCCTATACCATTTCGGATCTGGTCTCCCGAGAAACCACCGAGTTGAACGACGACTATATCGACAGCATGTATGCGATGAGCCAATTGCTGATCCGGTCAGACTCAGCCACCTCCATTCGCATTTCGGTGGTCCGCTGGGACGAAGAGGATGATCGCTATTACCTTGATTGGTCCAAAGAGCGCGGCGATGCCTTTGTTGAATGGACCAATGCGACCATCAGTGAAGTCGAAGACAACTTGCCCGTCATGCCCGATCAGGAACGGGTGATCCTGGTAGAAACCCGCAATGATCTGGAGCCCGCCTTCAAGGTTGGCTTGCCCTCAATGGATCTGGACAATTTTGTCTTTTCCCGCCCGCGATTTGCCCCCCTGGTTCATTTCGAAGGCGTCGAAATTGCTGCCGGCTCTCATGTCGACGAGGCCCCTGCGGAAGAGTAGACGGAGCGCTTACTGGCTATCAGAAGCTACGCTTTGCAATCATCGCCGACAAAATTTCTGACATGGTTTTGCTTTGCGACCCCGGCGTTACGCCGCCAATACCGATACGACGCCCAGCGCGCCACCACAGGCCCGGAAACCAAATCCGGGCGCCGGGTGTCGCTGTGCGGATCAAAAACCCGTTGGACGGCTTAAAGGCAAAAAAGCCGCGATCAATAGCCTCGATATCAGCAACCTGCGCAATCACCGTGCCGTCTGTGCAGCGCAGCACCTCTTCTGTCAGCTCGATCTTATGAAGGGTCGCCTGCCACATCCGCACTGAGAGCCACAGCGCCCCGAGCCCGACAACCAACAAAAACACCAGCCAGGCCAGCGATGGTGGTTTTGATGCAGCCACATAAAGCAGGGTCACGCCAATCACTGCCAGCATGGTCACGCCCATGACACGCCGCAGGCCTGAGGCCTCAACTGTTACCAAGACTTCATCTGTCATCCGTCGCTCTCCTGCCATCCTCAGCCCCGCACGGAGCCCATGTTACGCGGGACATAGCCTGAATATTGCCGAACGAACAGCCCCAGCCGCACTGCTGTTCAAAGGCACAAGCTCCTAGAACAGGCCTCTTGCCTGCTCCACTACGGGCCAGTACCGTCGCCCGATGAGTTGGCCACAAAACACCCCGCCCCGCCAGGACAGCGATCCCGCAGCCGGTATTGAGATCACGGAAGAATTCGAGCGTTTCACCCAACGCAACGATATCTTCACCCGCGCCTTTTGGGACCCAAAGGTCAAATCAAAACACACCGCAAAATTCTTTGCCTCCTACCGGATGGAGGCCGCGCCACGGCGCGGTGATGGCTTCACTCAGCGCGACTTTGCCCTGCGTAATGCCGCCTGGCTGATCTCGGATGTGATCTCGAACCGTCGCGGCGGTGACGGCATCCGCGAAGGGTTTCAGGCCGCCATTCAAAGCGACACCCCCGTCGCCCCGGAGCCCATCGAGATTGAAGATCCCACCCGGATGAGCGCCGAGGTCAAACGGATCTCAAAATTCTTTGGCGCAGATCTCTGTGGCATTACCGATCTGGATGAACGTTGGCTCTATAACTCTCGCGTGGATACCCGTGATTTCTCAGAGGCACCGCATGATCTGCCCGATGGATTGAACAGCGTCATCGTTCTGGGCCATGAAATGGAGGCTGATCTGGTCGCCACCTACCCGTCTGCCCTGGCCGGTGCCGCCACCGGGCGCGAATACAGCCATGAGGCCTCTGTGGTGATGCAGCTGGCCGCCTATATTCGCAATCTCGGCTACGAGGCCGTGCCCTCGATGAATGATACCGGGCTGGTAATCCCCTATGCGGTCAAGGCGGGCCTCGGAGAATATGCCCGCAACCAGATGGTGATCACCCCCGAATTTGGCCCGCGCCTGCGGTTCTCCAAGATCTTCACCAATCTGCCGCTCACCCATGATGCGCCCAAACCGCAGGGGGTGCGGGCCTTTTGCGACATCTGCACCAAATGCGCCGATGCCTGCCCTGTAAAGGCGCTGCCCTTTGGCCCACCACAAGAGGGCGGCAACAATATCTCGGCCATCAAAGGCGTGCGCAAATGGACCTCCGACGCGGAAAAGTGCTTTTCCTTCTGGGCCAAGATGGCCTCGGACTGCGCCATCTGCATGCGGGTCTGCCCGTTTAACCGTGACTATACCAAGGCCAAAAACCGGCTCTGGTTGCGGCTGGCACTCTCACGATTCCGCAAACTGGCCCTCCGCCTGGCCAAAACCCATGGCAGCCGCGTCAAGCCCGGCGACTGGTGGGCACAGGATGGAAAACGGGGCGACAGTAAGAACAGCTGATGGAAATATGTGCATCTTTGCACAGCATCGGTGGTTCCTTGGGTGTTTTGTGCTGCAGCCTTGCTCCTTAGCTTTGTGCAACAGCCACCACACACAGGACTGCCCCCATGTCACTCAGCCCTTCTTCGCCCCGACCGATACTCGAAACCCGTCAGGCCCGCCCAACGCTGGAGGGCGCTGGCGTCAAACTGCACCGCGCCTTTGGCTTTCAGGATCCCAGCGAGCTGGACCCTTTCCTGCTGTTTGACGATTTTCGCAATGAGATCCCCGCCGATTATCTGCAGGGCTTTCCCTGGCACCCCCATCGCGGCATTGAAACCATCACCTATGTGCTCTCCGGCGAGGTTGAACACAGCGATTCCCTAGGCAATACTGGCAGCCTCGGCGCAGGCGATGTGCAATGGATGACCGCCGGATCCGGCATCCTGCATCAGGAGATGCCGCGCGGCAATGCCAGGGGCCAGATGCACGGCTTCCAGCTCTGGGGCAACCTGCCTGCAGATCAGAAAATGTGCGCACCGCGTTACCAGGACGTCATGGCCCGCGAAATCCCCGAAGTAACCGATGATGACGGCACCCATGTCCGGGTCATCACCGGAGAATTCTGGGGCAAACGCGGCCCTGTGGATGGCATTGCCGCAGATCCGCAATATCTCGATATCTCAGTTCCTGCCGGGGTCACCAAGCGGTTCAAGATTGACACCTACAGACGTGCCTTTGCCTATGTCTTTGAGGGCGCCGGCGCCTTTGTCGATGCCGCCGCTCCTCAGGGGGTGTTGCTGGAAAAAGAAGTGGCAGGCCAGGAGGTCAATATCCGCGACCTCTCCGGCGATCGCACCCTGGTCCGCTTTGGCACCGGGGATGAAATCACCGTACAGGCCGGCCCCGAAGGTCTGCGGTTCTTGCTCATTTCCGGCGCGCCGATCCAGGAACCTGTTGCCTGGCATGGCCCCATCGTCATGAACACAAAGGCAGAGCTGCAACAGGCCTTCAAGGATCTGCGCAACGGCACTTTTATCGCTCCGGCCCATTGATCCGATGCGGGTCAAGGAGGCCGCAGGCCCCGCCCAGAGGGCGGCTTGTCCTTGACGCGTAAATCTTGAAAAATCGCATTCGGCTTTGACGGGCAGATCTGCCCGTCAAAGCCATCTCAGCATCTTTTCGACCCTACCGCCACAAGCCCCATTTCCTGCTATCCATCACCTGTCCAAATGCTGAATAAACTCGCGCGGTAGCGCTCCTTTTGATCACGCCAAACAGGCGCTCAGGCGGTGACGGATTTGCGCACCATATCCCAATAGACGCTTTCCACCTCATCCAGCGACAGACGCCCGCCGCTGCGATACCAGGTCATCACACCATTCAGCATGGCAATCACCGCCAGGGTGGCAATCTTGGTATCCGGCAGGGTGAACTGCCCGGCCTCTACCCCCTGTTTCATCACCGCTTCCAGTGCATCCTCATAGGAACGCCGCAGGGTCTCGATGACGGCAAAGTTCTCGTCGCTCAGATTGCGCAGCTCCATATAGGCGATAAAGACTGCATCTGGTCGCTGCATATGGAACCCGATGTGAAACCGCACAAAACGCTCCAGACGCGCCAAGGCGTCTCCGGTCTCATCAACGGCCTGCCAGGCCGCCAACAGCTCACGCATATGCCCCTCCATCAAAGAGTGCAGCAGGCTTTGCTTATCCGGCGTATAGTTATACAATGCCCCGGCCTGCACGCCGACCTCTTTGGCAATCTGCCGCATCGAGACCGCAGCATAGCCATGCCGAGCAAACAGCTGTAGCGCCGCACTGCGAATGCGCGGGCCGGTGATATCGGAATGAGAACCTTGGGTACGTGCCATGAGGCAAGATTAACTGAACATTCGTTCAGAAAAAAGCCCCTACCGAAAGATACATTCGCCCGCGCCTGCAGACACCAGGAACGCGCTGTCCAACCAGGCAAACAAACCAGCACAGACCGGAAATCTACGCCCAAAAGACTTGGCTGTCTTGTACCCTGTGCTATGATTGTGCATCAAGAGGCAGGCCAAAGGAAAATCACATGACCCGCTCCCTGCCTCTGATCCTGCTCTGCGCCAGTCTTGGCTTTGCGGCTCTTGCGGGCTGTAGCAACAGTCCAGAGCTGAACAACCAACTCACTCCTGATCTGCGCAATGCCGATTACCCGCCTCTGTTGCCGGTAGAGGATCTGGCTCCGCTGCTGCCTGCTCCTGAAACAGAGAGCACTCAGCTGGAAGAAAATCTGAATGCGCGCAGTAACAACCTGCAACGCCGGGCCGAGGCCCTACGTCGCGCGACAAACTGATCCCCCCCCGGCGCGGCTCATCCCGAGAACCCCTTCGCCTTGCCCGACCTGTGCTCCTGCAGCACCCAAAAGGACAGCAGCTGAGCTTGTTGTAAGCGGCGATTTTCCCTCGCCTCTTGCCAGCGCCGTTGCACCCTTTCTCTGAACCCGATAAGGCGAGACAGCAAATATGGAACAAAAAGGATCTCCGGCTATGACAAAACCGCTTCGTCTTGGGATTGCAGGTTTGGGCACGGTTGGCGTTGGCGTGGTGAAAATCATCCGCCGTCAGGCCGAAATGCTGGAGATGCGCACGGGCCGCCCGGTGGTGATCACTGCGGTCTCGGCGCGGGATGCAGCCAAAGACCGTGGCGTAGCCCTCACCGGATATGCCTGGGAAAACGACCCGGTTGCGCTGGCCAAACGAGATGACGTCGATGTCTTTGTCGAACTGATGGGTGGCCATGAAGGGGCCGCTAAGGAGGCCACCGAGGCGGCTCTGGCAACGGGCAAGGATGTGGTCACCGCCAACAAGGCGCTGCTGGCCATTCACGGCCAGGCCCTGGCCGAACAGGCCGAGGCTGCAGGTCAGGTGATCCGCTTTGAAGCCGCCGTGGCCGGTGGCATCCCTGTTGTTAAATCCCTCACTGAAGGTCTGGCCGGAAATCAGGTCACCCGGATCATGGGGGTGATGAATGGCACCTGCAATTATATCCTCACCCGGATGGAAGCCACCGGTGACGGCTATAACACTCTGTTTGAGGAATGTGGCCGCCTAGGCTATCTCGAAGCCGACCCTAATCTGGACGTGGGCGGTATTGATGCGGGGCACAAGCTGGCGCTCCTGTCTTCAATCGCCTTTGGCAGCAAACCCGCCTTTGACGATGTTGTGCTGCAGGGCATTCAGCGCATTGCCATTGATGACATCCGCCACGCCGCCGACATGGGCTACCGGATCAAGCTTCTTGGCGTGGCGCAACGCACAGCCCGTGGGCTGGAACAACGCATGACCCCCTGCCTGGTGCCGGCAAATTCACCCCTCGGCCAGCTGGAAGGCGGCACCAATATGGTGGTGATCGAGGGCGATGCGGTAGAACAGATCGTGCTGCGCGGCCCCGGTGCCGGCGAAGGCCCCACCGCCAGCGCCGTGCTCGGTGATATCTGCGATCTGGCGCGCGGTTTGCGCATTGCCACCTTTGGCCAGCCCGCCACGACGCTACAAGACATCCCCGCTGCACAGACCGGCCTGCCCGCACCTTACTACCTACGCCTGGCGCTGCAGGACAAACCCGGCGCTCTGGCCAAGGTGGCTGCCGCTCTGGGAGACGCCGGAATTTCGATCGACCGGATGCGCCAGTATGGCCACTCCGAACCCACCGCCCCGGTGTTGATCGTCACCCATAAATGCACCTCGGCGACGCTGGAGGTGGCCCTCAGCGCTTTGGCCCAGACCAGCGTTGTGGATGGGGAACCCGTCGCTCTGCGTATCGAAGAGCTCTAACAGGCGCAAAATTGGCGGTGAGGCGCGCAGAATCTGCTCCTTTGAGGGCACAACGCGCGTCTTCCTGTCCAAGCTTGCGCTATCATCCCTTGCCCGCCCCCCCTGCAAAAGGCTATGCGACGGGCAACCCGCCCGGATTTGAACAGGATTTTGAGTATGACCGTGACCTCCTCCGACGCCGCCTTTAACGACCGCATGCTGTCTCTGGGCCTGGCCCGAGTCGCCGAACAGGCCGCCCTGGCCTCTGCCTCACTGATCGGGCGTGGTGACGAAAAGGCTGCTGACCAGGCGGCTGTGAATGCCATGCGCGAGCAGCTGAACCTGCTCGATATCAAAGGTGTTGTGGTGATTGGTGAAGGCGAGCGCGACGAAGCGCCTATGCTCTTCATTGGCGAAGAAGTTGGGACCGGCACCGGCCCCGGCGTGGATATCGCCCTGGACCCGCTGGAAGGCACCACGCTGACCGCCAAAGACATGCCCAATGCGCTGACGGTAATTGCCATGGGGCCGCGCGGCTCCATGCTGCACGCCCCTGACACCTATATGGACAAGCTGGCCATTGGTCCCGGCTATCCCGAAGGCGTTGTCTCCCTGGATATGTCCCCCCGTGAGCGTGTTGAGGCCCTGGCCGCCGCCAAGGGCTGTGCGCCCTCTGACATCACAGTCTGCATTCTGGAGCGTCCCCGCCATGAGGCGATGATCGCTGAAGTGCGCGAAACTGGTGCAGCGATCCGCCTGATCACCGATGGTGATGTTGCCGGCGTGATGCATTGCGCCGAATCGGAAACCACCGGCATTGATATGTATATGGGTCAGGGCGGCGCTCCTGAGGGCGTTCTTGCTGCCGCCGCGCTGAAATGTATGGGAGGCCAGATCTTTGGCCGCCTGTTGTTCCGCAACGACGATGAAAAGAGCCGCGCCGCCAAGGCGGGCATCACCGATCTGGACCGGATCTATACCCGCGACGAGATGGTGACCCAGGATGTGATCTTTGCCGCCACCGGCGTCACCGGCGGTTCACTGCTTCCCGAAATCAAGCGCCAGCCCGGTTGGGTTGAGACCACGACGCTGTTGATGCGGTCCAAAACCGGCTCGGTGCGGCGTATGTCTTATCGCACGCCAGTTTAAGCGTCAGAGGCTGATCTGTCTGGAGAATGCGGCTTGCGCCGCGGCCTCCGGCGGGGATATTTTTGACCAAATGAAGGGCTGGATCCATTCGGATCTGGCCTTTTTTCATAGATGAGGTAGAGCCATGAGCTTTCTTGGGGTTGAGAAATCGCTGACCGGGCGCCGCTGGCTGGGGCTTGGCATTGATCTGGAACGTGCGGCCGAGCATATGGTGCAGCAGACCGGCCTGCCTGCGGCGCTCTGTCAAGTATTGGCCCGTCGCGGCGTGCCTGCGCATGAAGCCCTTGGTTTTCTCACTCCACATCTGAAAGACCTGCTGCCGGATCCGCGCAAAATGAAGGATATGGAGCTGGCCGCCGCCCGGTTCCTTGCAGCGGTGGAGAAACGCCAGCGCATTGCTATCTTTGCCGATTACGATGTTGACGGTGGTAGCTCGGCAGCGCTGCTGCTGGTCTGGCTGCGTGCCATGGGGCTGCAAGCGACACTCTATATTCCGGACCGTATCGACGAGGGTTATGGCCCCAATGACGAAGCAATGGCCGGGCTGGCACGCAGCCATGATCTGATTGTCTGCGTCGACTGCGGCACGCTTTCGCATGGGCCCATTGCGGCTGCCAAGGGGGCCGATGTTATCGTCCTGGACCACCACCTGGGCGGCGAGACTCTGCCCGATTGCGTTGCTGTGGTGAATCCCAACCGTCAGGACGAGGATGGCGAGCTGGGATATTTCTGTGCCGCCGGGGTGGTGTTTTTGATGCTGGTCGAGGTCCGCCGTCAGGCCCGGGAAAAGGGCTTGGGCACCGGCCCCGATCTGATGAGCCTGTTGGATCTTGTGGCGCTGGCAACTGTGGCCGATGTTGCGCCTTTGATCGGGGCAAACCGGGCGCTGGTGCGCCAGGGGCTGAAAATTCTGGGGGCACGTCAGCGTCCCGGTCTGGTTGCCCTGGCGGATGTGTCCCGGATGGATGCGGCGCCCTCGACCTATCATCTCGGCTTTTTGCTGGGGCCAAGGGTCAATGCGGGGGGGCGCATTGGCAAGGCCGATCTGGGTGCCCGCCTGTTGGCGACGGATAATCCCCATGAGGCAGCCGCCCTCGCTGAGCGTCTGGACCAGTTGAACACGGAAAGGCGTGACATCGAAAACGCGGTGCGGGCCGCTGCGCTGGAGCAAGCCGAATCGCGCGGATTTGATGCGCCTTTGGTCTGGGCAGCTGGCGAAGGCTGGCATCCTGGCGTTGTTGGCATCGTGGCCTCACGCCTGAAAGAGGCTGCGGGTCGCCCGGCAGTGGTCATCGGCCTGCACAATGGTGAAGGCAAAGGATCGGGCCGCTCGGTCAGTGGTATCGACCTTGGCGTCGCCATCCAACGTACCGCAGCAGAGGGGCTGCTGATCAAAGGCGGTGGCCACAAAATGGCCGCAGGGCTGACGGTGGCTGAAGACAAGCTGGAGGAGGCCATGCAACGCCTGAGTGATCTGTTGGCCAAGCAGGGGGCTGACAGTCTGGGCCCGGCAGATTTGAAGCTGGACGGCATGCTGATGCCCGGGGCGGCCAGCATCGATCTGATCGAACAGATCGAACAGGCTGGCCCCTTTGGGGCCGGAGCAGCGGCGCCGCGCTATGGCTTTCCCGATCTTGCCGTGCGCTTTGCCAAGCGGATTGGCGAAACCCACCTTAAGCTCTCACTGACCGATGGGGTTGGCGGCAATCTGGATGCCATCTGCTTTGGCGCCTTTGACACGGCTCTGGGACCGCGTTTGCTGGAACATGGTGGAGCGCGATTCCATTTTGCCGGTCGGCTGGAGATCAATAGCTGGGGAGGTCGACAGAGCCCACAACTGCGTCTGGAAGATGCCGCAGAAACCAGCTGATCCGCTCGCAAACTATTTAAAACATAAAGAAAATTCGCGACCCTGAAAAAAAACCTCTCGGAGGCAATTTTTATCTTGCGGCTTGGGCCTAGAGAAACTAAACACCGCTCCACAGCAAGTGGCCCGTTCGTCTATCGGTTAGGACGTCAGGTTTTCAACCTGAAAAGAGGGGTTCGACTCCCCTACGGGCTGCCACTGTACTCCTCAAAGAAAATGTCGATTGATGCCAAAGCGCATGCCCGGATGCGTCGGTCCATCGTTGGCAATATTGCCAGCGGTTCAAGCACTTAGGCGGGTTCGCTCTTTTCGAAAGAAATCTCTGGATTTTAAAAAATTGCCCCTTGCGCAGCGGCCCATGACTAAGTAATACACCGACATCAACAGTGGCCCGTTCGTCTATCGGTTAGGACGTCAGGTTTTCAACCTGAAAAGAGGGGTTCGACTCCCCTACGGGCTGCCACTTCATCCTTTGATGTCAGACAGAAGCGACTGCAGTACCCATTGGTTTGTTGCTTAGGTTTTCCTGAGAATGACGCAGCACGCAGGGGCCATTGCCCGCAGCTCCTTTGCCCCTTGTTGAAGGCTCCTGATTGCGCGTTTTGTAAAACGACTTGCGAACAGAACACTCTGCACAGGCTTGGCAAAGAAAATGGGAGGGAGGCCCAATAGCCCGATTTGAAAACGGGCTTTAGGCGCCGCCCTGGCAGCTTGCTTGCGGTTCGTCCTTTTGCATGCCCTGCTCAAAGAACAAATGCTGCGAGCGCCCCGCCCGCTTGGCCGCATAGAGCGCCAGATCAGCCTGATGCAACATCACTGCCGCCTCAGTAGGAGCCTCATTCCAGCTCGATAAGGTCGTACCGGCACTGGCAGATATCTTGCACAGCCTTCCCCCATAGGGCACGGGCTCCTCCAGGAGGCTGATCAAGCGTTTGGACAGGGCCTCAAGGATTTTTGGCTCGTTGACACCTTCAAAAATGATCACAAATTCATCCCCGCCGACACGGGCTACGGTGTCGGTATGGCGGGTGCAATCGACCATCACCTTGGCAACGCTTTGTAAAACGGCATCCCCCGCCGCATGTCCAAGAGTATCATTGACCTCTTTGAAGAAGTCGAGATCTACATGCATCAGGGCAAAATCCGTCCCGGCGCCAATCAACCGCTCGAGGATATGATCCATGGCACGACGGTTCTTGAGGCCCGTCAGCGTGTCGGTAAAGGCCTGTTCTTCAGCGGCGATCTTAGCCCCTTGCAGACGCAGATTTAGCTGCCGAGACGCCTCCATCGCGGCAGATTTTGCCTCCACCAGGTAGAGCATTTCGATTGTAAGGTCGGTGGGGGAGAAATCAGCGCTGGTCAAATCATAGTCGCGCACCGCCTCAAGCACCGAAATACCAAAAGAGAGGTTGATCAGCGCGCCGTTACCGTCTGGCAACGGTGCCAAAACGCCCTTTAGACTGGTTTGGGGCGTCTCGCGAAACTGCAAATGCAGCTTGGCGCCTGCAGTCTTGAGCAGATCATCCATGGAATTGACCCGGCGTGGCCGCTGCAGGTCAAAAACATCGAAGAAGGTCTTCCCTTTCCAGCTCATGTCAGGGCGCAGTTTTTGTAGCGTTGGCCCGGCAAAGCCAACCCGCCCGGCAGCATCTACAACGAGATACATTGGACAGATTTGGGCAATGACACCAGTCAGCTCATCCGCAGTCATCATAAGGCATGGGCTCCCAGGTCAAAAGTGCGCCCTTCGGCAAAATCGGTCTCAACCAGTGTGACCGAGATCACCTCGGCACCGTCTTGTGTCCCGCGATGATCAAGAATAACCAAATCACCATAGTCATCCGCCATAGCACGCAGAACCCCCATCATGACATAGGCAAAGCCGGGCAGGCCCGGTTGGCAGATCAACTCGAACTGGCCTGGTGAGTTTTCCACCAACTCCAAAGCAGGCAGATGGAGATCGGCTACGGCCAAACGGGCCCGATCTGGCAAATCATCCAGTGAATGCAGGAATTCAACATAGTTGACACCGCCAAAGCGCAGCAGACGTCGCAACGCCTCAACCTGAGGATTGGACACCAAAAACGTCCCCGTATCCTCAAGTATTTCAGGCAGCGGACGTTCCAGCATCTTTTCCATAGCGGAGAGCATCTTGTTGGATTGCTCATCCGTATAGAACAACATGGCCTCGAACTGAGCAAAGCCAAGATCCGCAGTATCCATAATGTCGCCCCACCGCTCTTCCCCGTAGGTACTGACGACGAATGCCTGAATCGCTCTGTTGATCAGACCATGCATAAATTGGCCCCTTGTTACACTTTGCCCATACTTGGCGCAGGATCGTTAAGATACGCCGAACATTTAAATTTTGAGATAATTTCACCATCGACCCTTGTTCAGGTACATTCCTTCGACCTGACGTCCCAAGACTAACACCTTCCTGGCACGTCTCAAACAAGGAGCACCGCAAAAAATCACAGCGGTTTGCTTTATCGTCAGATGTCTATCCCTCCCGTGCCGACACATCCGCATTGCAGGGGACATACCCCTTTCCAATGAAACGGGGAAGAAAAACCACAGATCGGCCGCTCAGCTGTGACAAGAAATCCCACAGGGCAAGGAACCCCAGCGGGTATCTGCATCAAAATTCAAGCTTCAAACAACCTAACCTATTACTTCTATTGATGAAAAATATCGTGCCTTCCGGCAGCGAGCCCGACCACTAAAGGCAACAAGCCGCCGAGCCAGAATTCACAACTGCAAAGCCTTTGCTCTGCCGTCGAACCGATTCCTTCCGACAGCTCACAAAGGCCAAGAAATACCGATCGGCGCGGCTCCGGGCCATTACCACGGCAACCGCTATAAAACCCTTAGTTCTGTTAAAAGTCAGTGGGCGCCCCGCCCTCTGATTTGCGACGCGCGACAAAATCCTTCAACTCGTCGTCCCGCGCCTCCTCCAGGGGTGGCGGGGTAAACTCCTGCAATATGTCCTTGTAGATCTTATTGGCCCGCTCCGGTGTCCAGACAGATCCAGCGGCCTCCCAGGCCTCATAGTTGCGCCAATCGCTCAGGTAGGGTTGATAAAAGGCCGTTGCATAGCGATCTTGGGTATGCTGGATCCCAAAGAAATGGCCCTCATTGCCAACCTCACGCACCGCATCAAAGGCAATGTCTTCCGGCCCGGTGGCACAGATTTCAGGCTGCATATAGCGCTGGATCTGCTGCAATATTTCGCAATCCATGATGAATTTTTCCGGGCTGGCGATCAGCCCGCCTTCCAGCCAGCCAGCCGCGTGGTAGACCATATTTGTCCCCGATTGCACCGCGGCCCAAAGTGAGTTTGACGTCTCCCACATGGCCTGTCCATCCGGCACATTGGCGGCACAAACGCCGGAGGACCGCATCGGCAGCCCATAGTAGCGCGCCATCTGTCCAGTCATCTGGGTGGCGCGCATATATTCAGGCGTGCCAAAAGCCGGAGCACCCGATTTCATATCCACATTCGAGGTAAAGGTGCCAATGGCGCAGGGCGCACCTGGACGAACATATTGGAACAGGGCAATCGCGCATAGCGCTTCGGCCAGGCTTTGCGCCACAGCGCCCGCCATGGTGACAGGCGCCATGGCTCCAGCCAGGGTAAAGGGGGTCACCACCACCGCCTGCCCCTTGCGGATCAGGCGCAGACAGCCGTCGATCATCGGGTAGTCATGTTTCAGAGGTGAGGTGGAATTGATATTGGTATACATCCGTGGCGTGGCTTCAAACTCTTCATCGCTGAGCCCCCCGGCGATGCGCACCATCTCCATCACATCCTCGACCCGCTCCTTGCCTAACGAGTAGGCATGCATAGCCTTATCCGTCAGCGTCAGCTTGTCATAAAGCACGTCAAGATGTCGTACCGAAGCATGGATATCTACCGGCTCCACCGGGTAGCCACCGGCAAAATGGATGCAGTTGAAATACTGGGTGAGCTTGAGCAGGTTGCGGCATTGCTCTCGATTGCCGGCAACCTTTTTGTTCAGATCCATATCCCAGTAGTTGGGCGGCGACGAGACATTGCCAAACAGCAGATTATTGCCGCCGATCGGAATCGTTCGGTCTGGGTTGCGCGGGGTGATGGTGAATTGGCTTGGCGCCTTGCCAACCATCTCCATGACAAATTCCCGGTCCATCCGCACCAGATCTCCCTCGACCCGGCACCCGGCTTCTTTCAGGATTTCCAAGGCCTCGGGGTTGAGGAAAACAATGCCGATCTCTTCGAGGATCCGCATGGCGCCGTCGTGAATGGCCGCGACGCCTTCTTCCGTCAAAGGCTCGACGGGGCGGTCAATGTTCTGCGGGATGCTCCAGGGCATCTGTTGCAGGGCCGCCGCGCCGCGCCGTGCTGCCGCGCCTGCACGCCCACCGCCTCGTCTGCTTTTGTCCCGTGCCATGCGCCTCTCCCTGGTGGTTGTGATCCAGCGCTTTGGCCTACCCCGCCCCGCGCCGCCGGGAACGCCCCGGTCTTGGTTCCAGCAGGCCCAATCCAACGCGGCAGTGACTGCCATTTCACGACATCTCCTGTCGCTTTCTCACCTCAAGCAGGGAGAAACACACATTTCTGTACATATGTGCCCAGTTCCACGCAGTTTACCCCTGCCCCAAGCCACCGGGGGTGCCTCACCCGCCGCCTGGGCTCACAGGATCAGAATGTAACGAGGAGGCCTAGCCGCTTCAGCGGTCCAACCAAGCCGGGATATGGCCGATATGGGGCAGCACCACATCCGCGTGAGCGGCCAGATCACCATGCTCTGCCATACCAGTGAGCACCCCGATCCGGGTCATACCCGCAGCTGCGCCTGCGATAAGGTCATGCAGGCTGTCGCCCACCATGGCCGTATCCTGCGGTGCAACGCCGATTGCCGCGCAAAAGGCCAGCAGTGGATCGGCGTCCGGCTTTGCCCCATGACCACTATCGAACCCAGCCACAAAGGCAAAACGATCCAACACGCCAGAACGTTTCAACTGGCTGATGGCAGAGATCTCCGCATCATTGGTCATCACCCCCAGCACCTTGCCGCGCGCCAGCAAGTCATCCAGAAACTCAGCCAACGGAACCGCCTCGCTGAGCGCAGCCGCAGCGGCGCTTTTGGCCAAGAACCGTTCGAGTTCGGCCTCTTCCATCTGCGGCACAAAGGGGGATAAGACAGCGGCAACTTCGCCATTGGTACCGGCAATCACCATGCTGTCAGCCCGAAACGCCTGTGTCTCGAGGTCAAAGCTGACGGCCTCAGCCATGGCCTCAACCCGCGCCTGATCCCCCTGGCCAAGCTGCATCAGCATATCTGCCGCCCAGCTGTTCCAGGTGGAGGCAAAATCAAACAGCGTTCCGTCTTTGTCGAAGAGAAAAGCATCTACCGGCATGGGGTTTCCTTAGGCCAATTTATCTGCCGCGAACCGTATCGGCAAATTGCCATGGCGCAAGTGCTTTCTGACTGCAGCTGCGCCTCAGGTCCAATGCACCTGCGCGCCCCCCGGCAGCGCCATCCGCGCATACATCGGAACCTCATAGGCGATTCCTGCCTGATCACAGAATTGCACCACCCAGGCATCGTCCATCGTTAAGAAATCGAGCAATGAGCCCAAAAACGCGGGATCGGCGGCATTTTCCCGCAAATCCGCCTCTGATGCGCCGGTGGCCCCCATAAACACCGGTAACAACTCATCATTTGTCATCAACCAGGCAAGCGCCTTTAGCGCAATCACCTCGGCCTGATCGGCGGAAATCTGCATGGCGGACCCATTCCTGACATGTTGCGGACAAATTAGTAAAAACCCGAAACAGTTTATTAACCAGTCTGGCGGAAACTTCCAGTGTAGCGAGCAAAAGGTTTGAAAGGCGAACCGTGTGCAGGGAACGATCCTAGTCATAGATGGTATATCCACCAACCGTATCATGCTGAAGGTTCAGCTGGCGGGGGCCTGCTATGGTGTGGAACAGGCGGATTGTATCGCGGATGTTCTGGAGGCGGCCCGCTATTGCCGCCCCGATCTGGTCCTCACCGCCATGAGCCTGCCCGATGGCACAGCAGCGGATGTCAAGCATGCCCTGCGCCAGGATGAAATGCTCGCCGATATTCCCGTCATCGCCATCACCCAATCCAATGCACCGGAACGTCGTCTGCATGCTCTGTCGGCAGGGATTGATGATGTGCTGCCGCAGCCCGTGGATGATGTGATCCTGCAGGCCCGTATTCGCAGCCTGTTGCGCTCGCGCAGTGCCAATGAAGAATTGCACATGCAGCGCGATGCCTCGCATGGCTTTGTCCTGCCGCTCTCGGATCGGGCTGGACATGAAGAATGCAGCGGTGCCAGCGTTGCGCTGGTGGCACAGGACACCAAGACCGCACAGGCCTGGGCCAAGCGGTTGGGCGATCAGGTCCCCTACGAGCTGCACTGCCATGATCTGGACGATATCAAGCTGATGATGAGCGCCCCTGTGGCGGATGTCTTTATCATCGAGCTGAACGAGATTTCTGCAGGCCCTGGCCTGCGCTTGCTGGCGGATCTGCGCGCCCGGGCTGCCACCCGGCAGTCGGTGGTGATCGCGGTGCCAAACCCTGCCGACCCAATGATCGCCGCCGAGGCGCTGGACCGTGGCGCCCATGATGTTTTGCAGGCCGGCTTTGACGTTGACGAGCTGGCCCTGCGTTTGACCACACAGTTGCAGTATAAATCCCGCAATGACCGGTTGCGCGACAGTGTCCGCAATGGACTGCGCGCCGCTGTACAGGATCCGATGACCGGGTTGTACAATCGCCGCTACGCCAAACCCTTCCTGGACCGCACCGCCAAGCGCGCTGCCGAAACCCACGACAGTTTTGCCCTGATGCTGGCTGATCTGGATCACTTCAAGCAGATCAACGACCAATACGGCCACCCCGCAGGTGATGCGGTGCTGATCGAGGCCGCCCGGCGCTTGCAGGCGCAGATGCGACCCGTGGATCTGGTTGCGCGGGTTGGTGGGGAAGAATTCATGATCGTCCTGCCCGGCGCAGATGAGATCAGCGCCGGCATCGCTGCCGTGGAGCTGTGCAACGCCATCAACAGCAAACCCTTTCATGTGCCCGGCATCGCCGAGCCAATTGAAGTGACCATCAGCATCGGCGCTGTGGTTGGCCGCGACCTGACCCGCAAAGACGACCTTGGCGACTGGGTGGAACTGAGTGAGACCCGCGGACAGAACAGGGGGGCCAGTAATGTAACCGAGCTGATCTCCCTTGCCGATCGCGCATTGTATGACGCCAAAAACGCCGGCCGCAACCAGGTCACTCTAGGCAAAAACTCAACCGCTGCGGCCTAGGCATGCGGCAATAAAAACTCACAAAAGGAAAAAGGCGCGACCTGAGGCAGCGCCTTCTTTTGGGGCCAGTAAATCTAACCGCCTAATTCTTGCTGATCTAGTGATCGCGAGTTCTGTCTCCGGAATGGCGCGACCTATGATCCAATTGGTGCTGCATCCGATCTGCGATCCTGCGCCGCTCTTTCAGGCTCAACCCCTCCAGTTGCTGCTCCCAGGCATCGGCAACGGCACGCATAAAGCCGTGGGTCTCGACGATATGGGTGTCAACAATGACACTGACTGCCGTGAGATCCAGATCTTCGGCGCGCATCAAGACAATGATCTGTTCCATCTCGCCACGTCGCCGGTTGCGCACGCTATCCGATGCGCCACCGTGATCCTGCACCAAACGACGGATCTCCCGTCTGCCGACATCCTTAAAGATGAACCGGCCCAACATCGGCGGGCCATCCTTGTCGTGGCCGCCTCCATGGAAACGCCAGGCTGCCCCTGCCCCGATACCGATCACAGCGAGGTTCAGAGCCAGCGACAGGGCCAGAACGACCTTTAACCAGGGGCGCATCCCGCTTCGCGGGTTAGGGTTTTGTTGGTCATTGCTCATTCGAACACCTCATCGCTCACCAAGAAGCTCACATCATAGTCCAGGTCGGTTATCAGCTGCGACCCGCTGGAATAAGAGGCAAAGCTCTCAACCGGGTCGGGCAGGAAAGAGGGCGGCGCCAAGCCGATCCAAAGCCCCGTCAAACTGGCCGCTGCCAAGCCGCCCAAAGCGGGCCACCCCCCGACTGCGGAAATGAACTGCTGCCAAAGCCGCTGTGGTAACTGACGCGACTGACCTGTGGCGCGGGAAGTGTCAGAAGCCATGGCCCGGTTGTTTTGTATCTGTTGGGCATCGGCCAATATGGCGGCTTGTAATGCCTGCGGCACCGGGGTCGGGTCACTGCGGGCGGCGGCAAACAGATCCTCCAAGTGATCCATTTCGCTCAAAGACTTATCTGTGTCAGACATCGCTATACCCCAGTTCCTCTCGACGGTTGGCCAGGCATTTGGCCAGTGCCCGTTTGCCGCGTGCTGTCAGGCTTTCTACTGCCTCGACGCTAATCTCCATGATTCCGGATATCTCCGGGTTTGTCAGTTCTTCTATGTGGCGCAAGACCACCGCCTGACGCTGCCGTTCCGGCAGTTGCATCAGGGCCTGTTGCAAAGCATCCTGACGGGCCAGATCCTGCAACTTCTCTGCCGCAGAGGACGCCGGATCGGGTGGTTCTGGAATGGCATCCAGATCCACATGGCCGCCGCGTTGGCGTCGCTTTAGATCAATACAGAGGTTCATGACCACACGGTACAACCAGGTCGAAACCTTGGCCTGGCCGGGCTGCCACTCTGGCGCCATACGCCACAGGCGCATCATGGCTTCCTGGGTGACATCCTCGGCCTCTGCCCTACTGCCGAGAACCCGTATCGCCACGCCCAGGGCACGCGGTGCCAGGCGCTGCATCAATTCGGCAGCCGCCGCCGCATCACCATTGGCATAGAGCACCAGCAGGGCATCATCGCTTGCCAAGGCTTCAGCACCTAGCAGGCTGTAAGCCCTGCGTTCTGCAAAGCCCCCGGTCACCGCAGGCCTGCCCCGCGCTGGCAGCCCCTGAGAGAGGGGCTGCACGGGTGATATGGGTTCTGAATGCACCACAGGCGTTTGATCAGTTCTGCTCCACTTTGCTGCCACGACCGCCGCAGTCACCGTTCTGGCCTCCGTGACCACCACGATGCTTGCCACCGCGATGCTGTTTGGCCTGCTCGAACTCCTCCTTGGAGATCGCGCCATTGCCATCGCTGTCGGCGCGTTCGAACATATTACCATGACGGCCGCCACGATTGGCCATTTCTTCATGGCTCAGCATGCCGTCACCATCCTTATCAAGGCGGCTGATCATTTTCTCAACCCGTTTTGCCGCACGTTTTTGGGCCTGCGCAACCAGCTCTTCAGCCGACAGTTTGCCGTCGCCATTGCTGTCAGAGGTCGCAAAGCGCGCAGCTTTATGGGCTTCCATTTCAGCCTTGGAGATTTCTCCGTTGCCATCTGTATCAAGCTCTTCAAACTGCATCTTTGGCCCCATGCCACCGCAGCCCGGTTTGGCCACAACAGTGGTCGCCGCCAATGCGCCGGCGGTTGCAAGGATCACGGCGAGGATTTGGGTCTGTGTCATATCTGCTCTCCTAGGCGTTCCTAAAGCAGCCCTTCGCTGCCGGATACACAGACTAAACGAAGCCCTGCAGCCTTTCCGTCGCCACCTTTCCAAAAAAATCCAGTCTCATGGTTTGGCTTCCGGATTGCGGCATCGGGCCGCAGAGATTTCCTTTGGCTTTTCTTTACCTCATAGACAGAGGATGATTGCGCCAAAATCACAGGATTTCCAATGACCGAGACCTCAGCTACCAGCGAAGTGACAGGCGGGCTCGCGGCCCCAAACGCCGCAGACCGCCCCACCTGGCCCGCCCTTGCCAAGGGCTGGCGGCGCAAATGTCCAAGCTGCGGCAAGGGTGAGGTGCTGCATTCCTATCTCAAGGTCAACGACACCTGCTCGGAATGTGACCTCGACCTCTCACAGGCACGCGCAGATGATGGGCCTGCCTACCTGACAATTTTGCTGGTAGGGCACATCATGGCGCCGCTCCTGCATGTGGTCTATTTCACCTGGCGGCCGGAACCTCTCGTAACGTTTTCTGTTTTCTCGATTGGCTGCATTGTCTCTTCTCTCTATCTTTTGCCAAGACTAAAAGGGGTTGTGGTCGCCTATCAATGGGCGCGCCGGATGCATGGCTTTGACAGCAAGAGCTGACATCCCCCAAAAGCAACACACGGGAGAGGCCGGTCGATGAGTGATACAGCAATTCAGGGCGTGACATCAGAGGACCGCAGCGCGATCCGCAATGCGGCAACCATCATCGCCCTGCGTGACCGGATGAGCGAGAACCCAAGGGTGCTGATGGGACAACGCGGCGCCAAAGCCGCCTTCATGCCCAATAAATTTGTCTTTCCCGGCGGCGCGGTTGATCTGGCCGATGCCACTGTGCCCCTGGCCCAGCCCCTGCCCGAGGTCTGCCGCGCCCGCCTTGCGGAACAGGCCAGTAATGGGCTGGATCACACCCTGGCGATTGCCGCCATTCGGGAGCTTTGGGAAGAAACCGGCTTGATCCTGGGGCATCCAGGCGACTGGCAGGAGGAAATTGCCGCCGATTGGCAGGGCTTTGCCGCCACCGGTCATTTGCCATCGGCCCGCGCGCTGCAATTTGTGTTCCGTGCCCTGACGCCGCCCGGTCGGCCCCGGCGCTTTGATGCTCGGTTCTTCCTGATTGATGCCGATGAAATCAGCGGTGATCTGGATGATTTCTCCCAGGCCTCAGATGAGTTGTCGCATCTGCAATGGATCCCTCTGAGCGAGGTACGCAGCTTTGATCTGCCCTTTATCACCGAGGTGGTTCTGGCCGAGGTCACCGGCCGGTTGCAAGACCGCAATCCGCCAACCAGCGTGCCCTATTTCTGCAACAATGACGAAGAGAGCCTGTTCCTGCGCCTCAAGGGCCACCCGATGCCCGAGGTCGACTGAGCCCGTTCAAATCTCCACAGCGCTGCAAGGCTGGTTTAAAGCGCTAGCCCCAGCGCTAGGATGGACAGCACCAGCAGGGCCATGCCAGCCACTTCGCGGCGGCTGATTTTTTCCTTGAAAAACAGCAGGGACGCCAGGATAGAGAGCAACAGCTCCACCTGCCCCAGCGCTTTGACATAGGCGGCATTCTGCAGGGTAAAGGCCCAGAACCAGCAGAATGAGCCACCCAGACTGGTCAGCCCCACCCAGATCGCAACCCGGCGCGCCTGCCAGACACGGGTGATCTCACCCTTTTCACGCCAGGCAAGCCAGATCACCATCAAGAGCGTCTGTAGCGAGACCACAGAGGCCAGCGTTACCGCCGCCCGGAACATCGGCGCCAGATCGCCCAATTGCAGTGAAGCTCCGCGATAGCTGACGGCCGAAAAAGCAAAAAGCACCCCGGCCCCAAGCCCAAGTTTGGAGGCGCGATTGGTGAGATGTGTCCACCAGGCCCCTGTTGCCTCGGGTGGTTTGGACAGCACCAGAACAGCACTCAACCCCAACAGGATTGCCACCCAACCCCAGGCACTGATGCCGTCTCCCAAAATAACCAGACCAACAATCGCTGTCTGGATCACCTCGGTCTTTTTAAAGGTAATGCCAACGGCAAAATTGCGCTGCTTGAACAGCGCGACAACGCAGATCGTTGCCAGAATTTGCGACACGCTACCAATCAGCGCAAAACCCCAGAACTGCCCGCCCAGATGCGGCAGACTCTGGCCACTGGAGTATAGATAAACCGCCAGGCCACTCAGGATGAACGGCGCCGAATAGGCAAAGCGGGCAAAGGTGGCGCCACCGGGCGACAGGGTGACTGTGCTCAGTACCTTTTGCAGCATAAAACGAAAGGTCTGAAAAGTGGCGGCGGCAATTGTGACAGGGATCCAGGTCAGCATGGCCGCCTTTATGCAGAGCTAGTCTTTGGAAGACCAGAGCGGATGTGGCACCGGATCCTTGCTGCGCAGAAGATAGCGGGCAAAGACCTCGCTGTAGCTGCGATAGTGATAGCCCTGGTTGGCCTCCAGGTAGCTCTCTCGGTTGGCCTGATACAGCCTTGGCAGCGCATACCAGGGCACGCCGGGGTGCAGGTGGTGCACGATATGCAGATTATTGTTCAGAAACAGCCAGGCCAACGGTCCGCGATCCTCAATCACCACAGTACGGCTGTGGCAGTCCTGATGCGCGCGATGCTCCAGAAAGGTGCGGATCTTCACCAGAGCCAGCCCGATATAGGCCCCAAAACAAAGCGCCCAGAGCGGCGTTGGCGTCGCAAGGGCAATCCATAGCACCAGCCCCACGCCCAATGCATGCAAGACCCAGTCCCTCAGAACGCCCCTGTCGCCCATCCGCACCAGATGCCAGTCCTCTGCCATAAAACAGATCTGTCCCATCAGTGGCCCCAAGACCACCCGCCCCAGCAGCGTATTGTTTACCCGCATCAACCGCCGCCGCCAGCCCGGCATCTGCGCCCAGACTGCGGGATCCTGAAAATTGCTCTCTGGATCATCATAGGGATCTGTCAGCCGCTCATCCTGGTGGTGCGCCAGATGGGTGTCACGGAACCTGCCGTAGGGAATAAACAGGGTGAGCGGCAGGAACAGCAACGCCTCGTTCAGCAGGCGGTTGCGAAACGGGTGCCCATGCAGCGCCTCATGAGTGAGCGAGGAATGCAGCGCCGCCAGCCCGCCAAGACAAATCACCGTCAGGGTTAGGCTGACCTGCGGCAGCAGGGCCAACACCAAGATCCAGAGCCCGTAGCAAACCAGGATCAGCGCCAGAGTGCCCCATTCCACACCACGCGGCATCGCAATACCGCAGTCGATGTTGTGTTGCGGCTCAGACATTGGCTTGCCCGCCAACCTGGCCACCAACCTGAGCAAAGCTCCCAGTCTCGCTGCAGCGCCCCCAGCTGACCCGGGTCCAGACCCGCTCATAGATCACATAGCAAGCGAACCCAAGCGCGGTATTGATCACAGCCATTGTACCGCCCAGGCTGGCAGACCCTGTCGCCAAAAACCCAACCAGTGTCATGGAGGCAAATCCAATTGCGTTCCAGACCAAAGCCTTAACAAGGGATCGTTTGCGTGTTTCCATCTGGATCTTGCTCCTACTGATGTCGTTAGGCGAGTAGTAGAGCCAGAAGGTGTTGTGCAGAATTCTGAATGTAGTTAACTTTTCTCATCAATGATGATACTTATCACCACATGCCGCATAAAATCGACAAACGGCTTCGCGCCGAACAGTTTCGCCACCGTCTCATTCGCGCCCTCAAAGACAGTGGCCTCAGCCAAAGCGCTTTGGCGCGCGATACCGGCGTTGATCGCTCGACCATTTCTCAACTGCTGAACGATGAAGGCGCCCGGCTGCCCAATGCCCATGTTGTTGGCGCCTGTGCCTCGGTGCTGGGGGTCTCAGCCGATTGGCTGTTGTCGCTCTCGGACCGCCCCGAAAGCGCCGCTGAACTGATGGCCTCCAGCCTGTCCTTAAGCGAGGCGCCGCGCGCCCTCGTGGATCAGCGGATTTTTGACTGGCACCGCGAGGCGGCAGGCTACAAAATCCGCCATGTGCCCGCGGCGCTACCGGATATGCTCAAGACCCGCGCCCTGCTTGAATGGGAATATGCACCGCATCTGGGGCGGACGGCGGATCAGGCGATTGGCGCCTCAGAGGACCGTTTGTCCTGGATGCGCCAGTCGCAGTCGGACTATGAGATCGCCATGCCAATCTACGAGCTGGAGAGTTTTGCCCATGCCACCGGCTATTACTCAGGCCTGCCGTTGGAGATCCGCCTGGAACAGCTGGATCAGTTCGAACGCCTCACCACCCAGCTCTACCCGCGCCTGCGGATCTATCTTTTTGATGCCAAACGGTTGTTTTCCTCACCGCTGACCATCTTTGGTCCGCTGCTCTGTGTGTTTTATGCCGGCAGCCATTACATCGCGTTTCGAGATCTCGAGCGGATCGAGACCTTTACCACCCATTTCGACCATCTGATCCGCGAGGCCGATATCACCGCGCGGCAGGTCTCCGGTCGCCTGCGCGCCCTCAAGGCCGCGATCAGCAACCAGAGCCCGCCCCAGCCATAACGCCGGGTTGGCGTTCTGCAGCGTACCGATGCGCCCTGCGTCAGGTGCGCGCCAGCGCACCGCTCAGGCTCAAGCCGTGGCAACGGCTTGAGCCTGAGCAAGTTTCACCCGACCCTAAATTTTGGGATCCGGGTTCTCCGTATGGCCATCCACCGCAATCACCTGGCCTGAAACCAGTCGTGCCGCATCAGAGCCCAGGAACACCGCCATATTGGCGATATCCCGTGCCTCAACAAAGCTGCGCATCGAGGTGCCAGAGGCATAGCCCTCGTAGACCTGATCCCGGGTCATACCCTTGGCTGCGGCTTCACGCTCCAAAACCCCCTCCATACGAGGGCCTTCCACCGCGCCAGGACAGATCACATTGGCGCGAATGCCAAAGGGGCCCAGCTCCATCGCCAGGGTTTTGGTCAGCCCCACCATGGCCCATTTGGCGGCTGCATAGGGCGCCCGGTTTGGATAGCCGTACTGCCCCGCCGTTGAAGAGGTCACAATGATTGACCCGGCCTTGGCTGCCTTCATCATCGGGGTGGCATATTTTGCGGCCAAAAATGCCCCCTCCAGATTGACGCTGACACAAGAGCGCCAATCGTCCAGAGCGACATCCTCAACCAAAGCCGTGGGCCCGGCAATGCCGGCATTGGCGCAAAGCACCTCCAGGCCGCCCCAGTGCTCTGCGATCTCCGCAAACAGCGCCTGCACGGATGCTTCATCGGCCGCATTGGCGACTGTGCCACGCCAGCCCTCAGGCAGATTGGCCACGGTTTCGGGATTGAGATCGGTAACCCAGACCTCAAACCCTGCCGCGGCAAACCCCTCGGCCATGGCGCGGCCAATCCCGGAGCCACCTGCGGTGATCAGAACCCGTTTTGACGCAGTGCTCATCTTGGTGCTCCGATGGCCCGACCCAGCCCTTCTGGCGCCTCCAGCGCGGCATGCGCTTCGGCCAGTTTCACCAGATTGGCCTCAATATGCGCCGCAGGCGGTGCCGAGCGGCGGGTTTTCAGATCCACATGCAACAACATATGCTCGCCAGTGGCCAGCAGCCGCTCCCCTTCATACATTTCATGCCAGAGATGCATCTTCTTGCCTGCTCCCATGATCACTCGAGTTCTGATCTGAATAGGCTGGCCGGCATGCACCTCATCAATATGGCGGATATGGGTTTCAGCAGTAAAATAGCTGCCACCATTGGCAATGTATTCGGCGTCACAGCCAATCACCGCCATCAACCGGTCGGTCGACTGGGCAAAGGCATCCAGGTAGCGGCTCTCGGTCATATGGCCGTTATAATCCGTCCAATCCAGCGGCACGATACGGCTCTGGGTCAGCACCGGCTGGCTCAGGTCAGTCAACTCTGCAATGGAATTGACCAGTCCCGCCCCGTCTTCCAGGCTTTTGTCATGGGCGTTTTGCAGCGCACCGGTGCCCCAATCATTGGCCCCCAGCGCCCGCATCATCCCCACCAGATTGTCATCGCGAATACGCTCCATCTCGCGGATCGACAAATGCCCGGACTGCGCATCCGATTGGCCCGCAATCAGATCCACCAGCTCATCAGTGAACTCCGGCACATCCATCAGCTTGGTCCAAGGCGAGGTAAGGCAGGGGCCAAACTGCGCCATGAAATGCTTCATGCCCGCTTCACCGCCCGCCACGCGGTAGGTGTCGAACAGACCCATCTGCGCCCAGCGAATGCCAAAGCCATAGCGAATGGCATTGTCAATTTCCTCGGTGGTGGCGATGCCATCCTTGACCAGCCAAAGCGCCTCACGCCAGACCGCCTCAAGGAAGCGATCCGCCACATGGGCGTCGATCTCGTTCTTCAGATGCAGCGGGAACATGCCAATGCCTGTCAGGATCTCTTTGCTGCGCGCGATCACCAGTTCGGAATTGGCGGCAGTGGTGACGACCTCGGCCAGCGGCAGCAGATAAACCGGGTTAAAGGGATGCGCCACCACGATCTGGCCCGCATTGCCCCGCCCCTGCTGTAGCTCGGAAGGCTTGAAGCCCGAGGTGGAAGAGCCGATCACCGCATCCGCATCGCAGTGTTTTTCAAGATCGGCATAGACCTTCTGCTTCAGATCCAGCCGCTCTGGTACGCTTTCCTGAATCCAATCCGCACCCGACACAGCCTCGGCCAGGCTGGCGTGAAAGCTGAGGTTTCCCTCTGCCGGCAAGGCCACATTGCCAAGCCCCGGCAAGGAACGCCGCGCATTGTCCAACACCTCGCCGATTTTGCGCTCGGCCTCGGGATCGGGGTCAAAAACCCGCACATCCCAGCCATTGAGCAAGAACCGCGCGGCCCAGCCGCCGCCAATAACACCGCCACCGATGATTGCTGCTGTTTTCATGAATTCATTTCCACTTGCGATTGCCCCGTGCATCTGCACGGGCAGCGCCCGACCCTCCCCACGGGAGGGCGCTTTGCTTCCTCCCCGGGCCGGGCCCAGCCCTCTTTATCTTTGTCAAAACACCACTTGGTCTGTCCACACGTGCTGCACAGGCGTTGCAATGGGGAGCACATATGCTCCCCATTGCCGTCTGTTTACTTCGCGACGGGTGCGCGTTTGGTCAGGCCCAGCTGCGCGCGCACCTCTTCCGGCCCCATCAGCTTGCCGCCCATGTTCTCAATGATGGTGCCAGCGCGTTCTACCAGCTGGTAGTTCTCGGCCAGCACGCCCTTATCGAGCCAGAGATTGTCCTCAAGCCCAACCCGCACATTGCCACCTGCCAGGATTGCTGCCGCCACATAGGCCATTTGATCCCGCCCCAAGGAAAAGGCCGACCAGTTCCAGCTCGTCGGCACATTGTTGACCATGGCCATGAATGTATTGAGATCATTTGGCGCGCCCCATGGCACTCCCATGCAGAGCTGCACCAAAGCAGGACTTTGCAGGATGCCCTCTTTTTCCAGCTCTTTGGCAAACCAAAGATGGCCAGTGTCAAAGGCCTCAATCTCGGGCTTCACGCCCAGATCCGCCATCATCTGGCCCATAGCGCGCAGCATGCCAGGCGTGTTGGTCATCACATAATCGGCTTCGGCAAAGTTCATGGTGCCGCAGTCCAGCGTGCAGATCTCTGGCAGGCATTCGGCGATATGGGCCATCCGCGCAGTGGCGCCGATCATATCAGTCCCGGCCTCATTGACCGGCAGCGGGTTCTCAACATCACCAAACACCATATCGCCGCCCATGCCGGCGGTCAGGTTCAGCACCACATCAGTATCGCTGTCGCGAATGCGGTCGGTCACTTCACGGTAAAGCGCCAGATCGCGCGAAGGCGCGCCTGTCTCGGGGTCGCGCACATGGCAATGCACCACAGCAGCGCCAGCCTTGGCCGCAGCGATCGCGCTTTCAGCGATTTGCTGGGGCGAACGCGGCACGTGCGGGCTGCGATCCTGGCTGCCGCCAGAGCCGGTCACGGCACAGGTGATAAAGACGTTTTTGTTCATATTCAGAGGCATTTTGGTTTTCCCCGCAATGTACAGGGTTTTGCCTAGAGTTATCCCCAAGCTCTTCCCCAGATTCCTGTTTGCTTCAAAGCCTAGTCTGCCTCAGCCTTTGCACAGACAGTTTACACCAAGCGAATCGAAGTTGATGAAATCCGCAAAAAACATCCTGCAACCCGAACATCGCCCGCTGAAAACAGCGGTGCTGGTGCTTGATGAATGCAACACGCTCTCTTTTGCGGCCGCCGTCGATCCGATGCGCGCCGCCAACCGGCTGGCCGGGCGCTGCGTCTTTGACTGGGACTATGTCAGCGCCACCGAGGAGCAGCCAATGCTCACCAGCGGCCTCACCGTGCCCGGCTTTCCGCTGGCCCGCCTTGAAGACTGCGAGCTCCTGATCGTGGTGGCCGGCTTCCAGCTGGCCCGCCAGGCCACCCCAAGCCTGCTGGCAGGTCTGCGTCGTATCGCTGCCAAAGGCACCACCATTGCCGGCATTGATGGCGGCCCCTGGCTGATGGCAGAGGCCGGCCTGTTGCAGGGCCATCCAGCCACCACCCACTGGGAAGATCTGGAGAACTTTGCCAATCGTTTCCCTGAGGTAGACTGCCGCAATGACCGTTTCACCGTCTCGGAGGAACGCCTGACATCCGGTGGCGCCACCCCGGCGATTGAGATGATGTTGCATATCATCAGCTGCCGCCACGGGGCCGGCTTTGCCGCTCGGGTTGCCGGCCTGTTCCTCTATGACGGCCCTGCGGCTCCGACACGGCCCCAAAGCCGCCTTGGGGGGCATAAGCACAACGCCCTGACAGCCAAGGCCAATGCGCTGATGGAATCCGCTCTGGATGAGCCGCTCACCCTGAGCAAAATTGCCGAACGTCTGGGCACCAGCCCGCGCAGCCTGCAACAGCAGTTCCGCCTGCGTCTGGGGACCACGCCGCAGGACCACTATCTGCACCTGCGCCTGGCAGAAGCCCGCCGCCTGGTCAGCGACACCGATCTGTCCCTGATGGAGGTGGGCTTGGCGACAGGGTTCACCTCGCCCTCCAGCTTTGCCCGCGCCTTCCGTGTGGCCCATGGCACCTCGGCACGAGAGCTGCGTCAGGCCCGCAATACCCCAGACAAGGCCAGCTTTGGCAGCTCGGGACAGTCCCGCCCCGAAACGCCGCGCCCCACCACCCATTGACCTTCACCCGGCAGGCGCCGGGTCAAGGGCCGCCTCGCGGCCCTGCGCAGCAGGGTTTACCCTTGAGGTGGAGCCTGTGGGATTAGACTTGAGCTGGCCGCTCAGAGGCAGCTCTGCCCCTGAGCGGCTTCTCAGCAGTCTCTTCCTTTTTCTTGCGCCGCGCGTAGCGCGGCGCCGGGCCCAACTGCAAAGAGGCATTTTAATGCATCTGGCGCAGGCGGGAGCTCCTCCTCCCCCATCAATAGGGCATCGGATGGGCGCGATGGGCCTGGTTGATCTCTGCCAGCACCTCGGCAGACAGATCCAGCTCAGCCGATTTCAGCGCATGTTCCAATTGGGCTTGCGTTGTCGCGCCAAAGATCGCACTGGCCATAAAGGGCCGGGTGCGGCACCAGGCCAGGGCCATATGTACCGGGTCCAACCCGTGACGTTGCGCGATCTCCAAATAGGCCGCTACCGCGCCGTAGACCCGTGGGGAATGGCGCCCGCCCAGCTCAGGCACGATGGATTTACGCGACCCTTCCGGCACTGCGCCCTCCTGATACTTGCCCGTCAACAACCCCGTGCCCAGCGGTGAAAAGGCCAATAGCCCCACCTCCTCATTGACGCTCAGCTCGGCTAGGTCGGTGTCATACATCCGGCAAATCAGCGAATACTCATTCTGGATCGACGCCACTCTGGGCCCCTGCCCCTCCTCGGCCAGTCGCAGCCATTGCGCCGTGCCCCAGGCGCTTTCATTGCTCAGACCAAAGGCGCGGATATTGCCCTTATCGACCTGCCCCTGCAGCGCCTCCAGACAGTCGCGCATATTGTCCAGGGTCTCTTCCCGGTTCTGGCTTGAGGGATCATAATCCCAATTTTTGCGAAACATATAGCTGCCGCGATTGGGCCAGTGGAACTGGTAGAGGTCGATGTAATCCGTCTGCAACCGCTTCAGCGACCCTTCAACGGTGCTGGCGATGGTCTGGGAGGAAATCGGCGCGCCCTCCCGCACTGCCGCCAGCCCCTCGCCCGAGTGTTTGGTGGCCAGAATATAGTCGCCCCGCCGTCCGGTCTTTTTGTGCCAGGTACCCAGGATTTCTTCGCTGCGCCCGGTGGTTTCTGCCCGCACCGGGTTCACCGGATACATCTCGGCGGTGTCGATGAAATTCACCCCCGCTGCCAGCGCATAGTCAATCTGCACATGGGCATCTGCTTCCGGTGTCTGGGTGCCAAAGGTCATGGTGCCAAGGCACAGTTCTGACACCTGCATCCCGGTGCGTCCCAAGGGGTTCATCTTCATCGCGCGTTCCTTCATTTCTCAGCCGCCGATCGCTCCGACGGTCTGGCCAGACGGTTATCCTAACAGTTTGGCCGTTTTTTCCGGTTGCGACCTTACCCTCCCATAATCTGGGTGCAAGTTCCCACCAGTCCTGCTTGTACTTGCCTGCGGAATGCGAGAGCTTACCGGTAAACACACAGCACCACAGCAAACCTAGGGAGTGCTCTTTATGGCGCAGACTATCACCAAGGGCGTCAAGGCCCTCCTCGCCGAGGCCAATGAAACGGTCACCACCCTGTCCATCGACGAGGCCAAAGAAAAGGCGCAGGATCCGTCTTACGTCTTTGTCGATCTGCGTGACATCCGCGAGTTGCAGCGCACTGGGCTGATCCCCGGTGCCTTCTCCTGCCCGCGCGGCATGCTGGAGTTCTGGATCGATCCCGACAGCCCCTATCACAAGCCCGTTTTTAATCAGGACAAGACCTATGTCTTCTACTGCGCCAGCGCCTGGCGCTCGGCCTTGAGTGCCAAGATTGCCATGGAGATGGGCATGGCGCCGGTGATGCATCTGGAGGGCGGCTTCACCGCCTGGGAAAAGGCTGGCGGCGCCATTGTGCCACGCACCAGCTGAATAACTGCCCGGGGTGGCTCACAAATTTGCAGCCTGTAAATCAAACGCGGGAGTTAGGCCCAAAAAGAGAGCAATCCATACCAAGCCCCCGTCGGCGCACCAGCTCGCTCGCCACGGCCCCACCCAGACCAACAGGCCCCGCGCCCCCTGCCTCTTGCGGCAAGAGGCAGGGAAAACTAAAAGTGATCAATCTCCTCCTAGTGCGGATGGCAGTATCAGCCTAAGCTTCTGCAGGGCCGCGAGATCTCCGCAGCCAGATACAGCAGGGGCGCGACCATGCTTTCACGACGCCAAACTCTTTTGGGCTTGATCAGCCTTGTCGGGAGCACAGGGTTAGCTACGGCTGCAAGCCCGAGCCAAAGCCTGGGCTACGTGCTGGATCTCGCCTCTACCAAGGTGAAATTCGGATTTCAGCTCAATGGGTTTTGGCAAAATGGCACGATGCCAATTCTGCGCTCGCAAATCGCACTGAACCCAAAACGACTCGCCACCACCCGCGTTTCTGTCTCTCTGGATGCCAGCGCTGCCAAAACCGGGTTGATCTTTGCCACCCGGGCTATGACCAGCCCGGAGGTTCTCAATGTTGAAAAGTTTCCCACCATCAGTTTTGCCACCCGGCGCGTCCTCTTGAGCGCCGAGGGGCGCCTGTCCAATGGCGCCGAGATGATAGGCGATCTCACCCTGCGCGGGGTTACACGGCCTCTATCTCTGGCGGTCGCGCTTTATCGTCGCCCGGGCAGCGCCGTAGATGATCTCAGCCGTCTGGATTTCACCCTACGCGGCAGCCTCAGCCGTGCAGCCTTTGGCGCCTCCGGCTATGCCGGATTGGTCGGAGATAGGGTGCGCCTGGACATTCATGCCAGCCTCCGGCAAATGACATAAAACACCGGCAACACGCTGGAAGCGACATTTACGTCGAAAAACCTCTTGCCCCTCTCCGGCTTAGAGCATTGAGTGCCAATCATGCGTATGATCATCTCCTTTGCCGCCCTGTTCCTCTCTGTGGTGCTGTTGCAATTTTCAACCGGAGGTGTCGGCCCACTCGATGCGCTCTCGGGCTTTGCCCTAGGGTTTAGCAAAGAACAGATCGGCCTGTTGGGCTCGGCGCATTTTCTGGGCTTCTTTATTGGCTGCTGGTGGGCCCCACGCCTGTTGGGCACTATCGGCCATTCGCGTACCTTTGCCGTTTGCACGGCGCTCGGCGCCATGGGGCTGATTGGCCATACTTTGACCAACGACCCCTATGCCTGGGCTGTCATGCGGATCGCAACCGGGGTCTGTGTGGCCGGTGCCTATACGGTGATCGAAGCCTGGCTCAATGCCAAGGTCACCAACGAGACACGCGGTCGCGCCATGGGGACCTATCGGTTGGTGGACATGGGCGGTTCACTCGGTGCGCAGCTGTTTATCGCGGTGCTGCCTCCAGCCTATTATGTCTCTTACAACATGCTGGCGCTGCTGTGCTGTGCCGCATTGCTGCCGCTTACCCTGACCCGTGCCAGCCAGCCGGAAACACCTGCTGCGCCGCGCCTGCGCCCCAAGCTGGCCTGGCACTGCTCGCCGCTGGCCGTAGTTGGCGTTACCATTGCAGCGCTCAGCTCCGCCTCGTTTCGTATGGTCGGACCAATCTATGGCCAGGAAGTCGGCCTGGAGATTGACCAAATTGCTTTTTTCCTCGCCTCCTTTGTTTTGGGCGGCGCATTGGCGCAATACCCAATGGGATGGCTGGCCGATAAATACGACCGACGCTGGGTGCTAATCTGGCTTTCGGTGGCAGCGGTGGCAAGCTGCGGCATCACCATGGCGGCGAGCCAGACCGGCACCCTAGGGGTGATGTTGGCGGCTGGTTTCTTTGGCCTGACCACCTTTCCAATATTCTCGCTGTCCTCGGCCCATGCCAATGATTTTGCTTCGTCCGAACAACGGGTTGAGCTCTCAGCCGCCTTGATGTTCTTTTTTGCGCTCGGCGCCATCGCGGCCCCCTATGTGGCCTCCAGCCTGATCAGCAGCTATGGGCCACCGGCCTTGTTTGCCTTTGTCGCCTTGGGTCATGTCTTACTGATCATTTTTGGCCTCACCCGGATGCAGGCGCGCCCTGTCCCGGATCTCGAAGACCGGACCCGCTATGTCTACGCGCCGCGCACATCCTTCACCATAGGTCGCCTGCTGAAACGCTCACGCGAGCGCAAATAAGAAAAGGGGCCGGAAACGCCGGCCCCTTGGTTTGGTGTGGAGGTGTTTAGGATCAGGCCGACGCGTCAGGCTCAACCTCGGTTGCTGAGCTGTCGACAACTGGAGGTACCTGATTTGCAGGCTTTGCCTCATTGGCGCCCAGAGCTGCACTGGCGATACCGCTGACCCCGTCTTCCATCGACAGGCCCAGCTCTTCGCCGAGCTTTTTCAGCGCGGGCATCTGCACCGCCATGCCCATGATAGAATCCAGCGCTTGGTTCACCACCGGCTTTTCACCAGCCCCAGCCTGCACAGTCTGACCAGCGCTACCGGAACCACCCGCAGCGCCAATGCCGCTGACCTGATGGATCTTGATCGAGTCGATCTTCTCCGCAGGTTTGACCATTTCAGCAACAATGGAAGGCATCGCCTCCAGACGGGCCAGGTCAATCTTCATCCCAATCAGCTCAGCCGAGAGCGCATTTTCAGCGTCGACAATGGCGCGCTTACCCTCGGCTTCGGCCAGCATATCGTTCTTTTTCGCCTCGGCACGAATGTTGAGCGCATCGGCCTCAGCCTGAGCTTCCTCGCGGCGGGCCTCGGCCCGGTCAGCTGCTGCGTCTTTTTCGGCCTGCGCCGCCAGACGAATACCAGTGGCCTGACGTTCGGCTTCGCGGGTGGCCTGAATCAGCACAATCTGCTTTTCACGCTCGGCTTCGGCCACCTGACGGGCGGTTGCCACCGCTTCGGTTGCCTTGGTGGCCTCGGCACGGGCCAGATCAGCTGAGGCACGGGCGCGGCTTTCCTCTTCGGACTTCTGCTGGATGATGATCTGGCGCTCCTGCTCGGTCACTTCCAGCTCGCGCTCTTTGGCGATCTCGGCGACGCGGATCTTGCGTTCGCGCTCAATATCGGCTGAGCGGATGGCCTCTTCCCGAGCAATACGAGAGCGTTCGGTTTCACGGACAGAATCTTCGGTCCTGGCAGCGATCTCAGCTTCCTGAGCCACGCGCAGGGTTTCAACCCGCTCCTTCTGCTCGATACGGGCCTGTTCTTCGTCCTGTTCAATCAACAGCTTCTGACGCTGGGCTTCCATCGCCGCACGACGCACCGAAACATCCGCATCCGCATCAATTTGGGCACGCTCCATCTTTGAGGTAGCAATCACCTCGGCCAGTTTACGCATCCCAACAGCGTTAAAGGCGTTGTTCTCATCCAAAGCCTCAAACGGCGTCTGGTCCAGCGCGGTCAAGGATACAGATTCCAACGAAAGACCGTTTTTGGTCAGATCCTCGGACACTGCGTTTTGCACTTCCTGCACAAAGTCAGCGCGGTTTTCATGCAGACCATCCATAGTCATCTGTGCCGCCACCGCGCGCAGACCATCAATCAACTTGCCTTCGATCATCTCGCGCAGCTGTTCTACGTCAAAGGTGCGATCGCCCAGCGTCTGGGCTGCGCGGGCAATCCCTTCCGCCGTCGCCATGACGGAGACGTAGAATTCCACACCGACGTCAACCCGCATCCGGTCCTGGGTGATCAGGGCCGCCTCGCCGTCGCGCTTCACTTCCAAACGCAGGGTCTTCATGTTGACGGGGCTGACCTCATGCATAAGCGGCACCACAAGAACGCCACCGTCCATGATGACCTTCTTCCCGCCTGAGCCCGTCCTGATAAGGCTGACTTCGCGGGTTGAGCGCCGGTACAGGCGACCAAGCACCAGACCAACAACAAGAAGAAATGCCAGAAAACCGGGCACAGCAATAATCAGAAAATCCATTTGAATTCCTCCATCGTTCAATAAAATTTCGGCAGTTTGCTTGGCTGTCTTTTTGGCCATTTCAAACCTGCCTTTGTGTCAGCAGCCCCATGGTGGCGCTGGGTCTCATTCCGACAGCGGGATCAGGACATAGGCGTCTTGCCGCCTGTCCCGGATCACCAGAACTTCGGTGCCCTGCGTGATTTCCTCGCCCTGGGCAAAGGGTTCAGCGCGCAGGTAGTGGGTATTGCCGTAGCGATCCGTGACCCGCACTTCGGCTGGGCGCCCCTTGGCCGCTGTGCCTTGGGTGATCACGCCGCGACGGCGGCCCAGACTGCGCTCAGACAGGGCTTCGGTCTCCACCTGCGGCAGCAGACGCGCAAAAACGGAACCAAAGCTGCGCGCAAGCCAAATGCCAAAGGCACCGGCGGGCACCCCGATCACCCAGGGGGACAGGGCAGAGCCAATAAGCGACTTCACCCCCAACTGAAGCCCGACACCGCTCAGACCAAAGCCCAGCAGCAAGGTCGCCAGCCAGATCAGCATCGGCATTTTGCCAATCCCCAACCAGCTGCTCACCCCACCAGAGGCCTCTACCGTCGCCGCGCCTTCGGTAAGATCCATGCCGTCGATATCCGCAAGGTCCAGATCGCCCAGATCTCCAAAATCGCTCAGGGCATCGGCATCTATAGAGAGATCGCCACCGATATCGCCCAGATCCGGCGCGTCGGGGCCATCGATACCGTCAACCCCGCCCAGATCCGCATCTGAATCCCCACTGCCCAGAAAGCTCGCCCCGATCAGCAATGCCGCCAGCTCCAATCCCGCCAGGCCAAACAACAGCGCCAGCGCAAAGGTGAAGGGCAGGAAATCTGGGTCAAACAGGTAGTCAAACATCTATGGGCAAGATCCTCGGGTCAAAATGGGCAAACAGTATGCAACGGTATGCAGATAACTTGGTCACGCGCCTGTGATATTTCAAGGCATTGGGAAATGATTTCCCGTTATAGGTGCGCCAGAGCGAAGCGCAACGCAAGGCAAAGCTGGCTTTGCTCCCAAAAATCCCGGGAAAGGCTCAGCCGGGGTTTTCGTGTCGCCCTGCATGGGGTAGACGAGCCCCTGACTTAATTCATGGGTGGATGGCATGGCACGCGTTCTGATCACTTCGGCAATTCCCTATATCAACGGGATCAAACACCTCGGAAACCTGGTGGGCAGCCAGCTTCCGGCCGATCTTTATGCCCGGTTCCAGCGCGCCACTGGAAACGAAGTGCTGTTTCTCTGTGCCACCGATGAGCACGGTACACCGGCAGAACTCGCCGCTGCCAAGGCTGGCAAGCCCGTCGATGAATTCTGCGCCGAAATGCACGAGGTTCAGGCCGATATCGCCAACGGCTTTGGCCTCAGCTTTGATCACTTTGGCCGCTCCTCCAGCCCACAGAACCATGCGCTGACCCAACATTTTGCCGGCAAGCTGGCCGAAGCGGGCCTGATCCGCGAAGTGGACGACAGCCAGATCTATTCCCATGCCGATGGCCGCTTCCTGCCGGACCGCTATGTCGAAGGTACTTGCCCCAACTGCGGCTTTGAAAAGGCCCGCGGCGACCAGTGCGAGGAATGCACCAAGCAGCTGGACCCCACCGATCTGATCAATCCACGCTCGGCGATTTCTGGCTCTACCGATCTGGAGGTCCGTGCAACCAAACACCTGTTCCTGTGTCAGTCCCAGATGAAAGATCAGCTGGACGCCTGGATCAACAGCAAAGCCGACTGGCCCGTACTGACCACCTCGATTGCCAAAAAATGGCTGCATGACGGCGATGGTTTGCAGGATCGTGGCATCACTCGTGATCTGGACTGGGGCATCCCAGTCAAAAAGGGCACCGAGGACTGGCCCGGTATGGAGGGCAAGGTCTTCTACGTCTGGTTCGACGCCCCCATCGAATATATCGCTGCGGCGGGCGAATGGGCCGAGGCCAATGGCAAGACGGATGCCGATTGGCAGCGCTGGTGGCGCACCGACATGGGCGCCGAAGATGTCAAATATGTTCAGTTCATGGGCAAGGACAATGTGCCTTTCCACACCCTGTCTTTCCCCGCCACGATCCTGGGCTCGGGCGAGCCCTGGAAACTGGTCGATCACCTCAAGAGCTTCAACTACCTGAACTATGACGGCGGTCAGTTCTCCACCAGCCAGGGCCGCGGCATCTTCATGGATCAGGCGCTGGAAATCCTGCCCGCTGATTACTGGCGCTGGTGGCTGCTCAGCCATGCGCCCGAAAGCTCAGATTCCGAATTCACCTGGGATCAATTCCAGCAATCCGTGAACAAGGATCTGGCCGATGTTCTGGGCAATTTTGTCAGCCGCATCACCAAATTCTGCCGTTCCAAATTTGGCGAAGAAGTTCCCGAATCCTCCCCCTACGGCGCACCGGAGCAGGCGCTGATCGCCGATCTCACCAGTCGCGTTCGCGCCTATGAGCAGCACATGGAAAACATGGAGGTGCGTAAATCCGCGCAGGAACTGCGCGCGATTTGGGTTGCCGGCAACGAATACCTGCAAAGCACCGCTCCCTGGTCCACCTTCAAGACCGACCCCCAGCTGGCCGCAACCCAGGTGCGCCTCGGCCTCAACCTGATCCGTCTCTATGCCGTGCTGAGCGCGCCTTTCATTCCCAATGCCTCTAGTGTCTTGATGCAGGCGCTGAACTGCGACGACAACAGCTGGCCCACAGACGTCGAAGCTGCCCTCTCCGCGCTGCCAGTTGGGCATGCGTTCACCGTACCTGATAATCTCTTTGGCAAAATCACTGACGAGCAAAGCGAGGAATGGCAGGCCCGTTTCGCTGGCACCCGCGACTAAATCACGCCCCCTGCCCCAAGAACCAATCCGGCGCGCCCAAGCGTGCCAAGACCTGCAAAGCCCGCCTTTTTTAAAGGCGGGCTTTTCTATCTGGCAACATCACCAATAGGCCGCCCCACCCCTTATCGCTCGGAGCGCAACGCTGGACTGGCGCGGCCTCCAAGCAAAAATCATGTATCGCGAAGTATAATTTTCTGACAAAAATAGTCAGAAAGGGTTTTCTGATTAAAATAATCAGGTATAAAGCCCGCAGCCAACCTGACTCGACAGGCCAGCCCTGACCCGCATCTCTCAAATAGAAATCGCCACCATGTCGATCAAAGCCCCACAGACCTTTACGGCCCAGTCCCGCCCAGAACAGGCGATAGAGCGCGACGCGCTTTGGGTCCCGGTTTTTGCCCCCAGCGGATCCCTCACCGGACTCTGTCTGGAATGGCTTTTGGACAAGGCGGAATTCAACAATGGGCGACCCACATGAACCAGATGACATCCGAACCGGTGGCAACCACCGCCTCCCCCGAAGTTTTCCCAACTTATCACGCCGAAGATCTCACACGTGGCGGCATTCAGGCCCGCATCCTGCTCAATGGCCAGATCTATAGCCTGCGCATCACCCGCGCCGGAAAGCTGATCCTGACAAAATGACCGCGCGCAACACCCCACTGCGCGGCGGCGCCTCCGTTGGCCTGTTGACTGATCTGCCCCCGCTGGAAGCCGGGGCAGTGCGCTATTTGCGCCATTGGTTCAGCGGTGCGGAAGCCCGCGCCGAGCTGCATCAGGCCTTTTGCGGCACTCTGGAGCCGGGCCTTGCAGACAGTGCCTTTGAAAGTTTTGGCCAGCTCTGCGATTTCTGCGTCACCCATGGGCGTCGCCCGCTGGTGCGCCATGGCATGACCTGCTCTTGCCTCGGTGCGGATGAAAACTGTTTTGCCAACTTGGTCGCAGCGGCTACCGAAGGCGAAGCGAGTGATGCCGAACTCCTCGCCTCGCTGATTGTCTCCCCCAAACAGGCCCAGGCGCTCAGCAGTCTGGCTGCCCAGACCGGCCTGTTGCTGCAACATATGACCGGCGGCGTCACACCACGACGCAGCTATCGCCCCGGCACCGCCACTCTACACTGAACAATCGCAATCAATAACCCCACTTTATCAAGGACTTCACAGATGAAATCTCTGTTTCTTACTGGTTCAGCCCTGGCAGGTTTTGCACTTGCCGCCACACCGGTTCTGGCCGCAGACAAAGCCGCCGTTCTGACCAACTACGCCAATATCGCCGAGGCAAAGTACCAGGACAGCCTGATCACGGCCAAGACCCTGCAAGCCGCAGTGGAGGCCTTGATTGCCACGCCATCTGCTGAAGCCCTGCAAACCGCCAAGGACGCCTGGCTGGCCGCACGCGTGCCCTATCAGCAGTCCGAAGTCTTCCGCTTTGGCAATGCCATCGTTGATGACTGGGAAGGCAAAGTGAACGCCTGGCCGCTGGACGAAGGGCTGATTGACTATGTGGATGCCTCCTACGGTGGCCCCAGCGACGAAAACACCCTGGCAGCGCTGAATGTGATCGCCAACCCCACCTTTGACCTCTCGGGCAAATCCATCGACACCAGCGCAATCACCCCCGCATTGCTGTCAGAGACCCTGCACGAAGCAGATGGGGTCGAGGCCAATGTGGCCACCGGTTATCATGCGGTTGAATTCCTGCTCTGGGGCCAGGATCTGAACGGCACCGATCATGGCGCCGGCACCCGGTCCTGGACCGATTATGCTGCTGGTGAGGCCTGCAGCAATGACAACTGTGACCGTCGTGGCGAATACCTGAAAGCCGCCACCGATCTGCTGGTCACTGATCTCGAGTGGATGGCTGCCCAATGGGCTGAAGCCGGCGAAGCCCGTAGCACACTGCTGGCTGATGAGGCCGCTGGTATCTCGGCGATGCTGACTGGAATGGGCTCGCTGTCCTATGGCGAACAAGCTGGTGAGCGCATGCGCCTCGGCCTGATGCTGAATGATCCGGAAGAAGAGCACGACTGTTTCTCCGACAACACCCATAACAGCCATTACTATGACGGTTTAGGCGTACAAAACGTCTATTTGGGCGAATACATCCGTGCAAACGGCGCGCTCGTTTCCGGCCCCTCCCTGTCGGATTTGGTTGTTGCCAGTGATCCCGCCCTGGATATCGAAATGCGCTCGAAGCTTTCCAACACCATGCAAGCCCTTGGTAGAATTAAACTAACCGCTGAAGCAGGCATGTCTTATGACCAGATGCTCGAGGCAGGAAACACAGCAGGCGAAGCCCTCATCATGGGCGGTGTAAACGGTTTGGTCGACCAGACCCAGTCCATCGAACGCGTCGTTAAACTGCTGGACCTTGACGCTCTGGAAATTGAAGGATCCGACAGTCTTGACAATCCTGCGGCAGTCTTCGAATAAGACCTTCGCAAGGTAATAACATAACACAAAGAACACTTGAGAGCCTGGCTGATACCTGCAGCCGGGTCTCTACATCGGAAAGAAAAGATCACATGACCATCAAGACCTCTGCCGCGCTGGCTTTCGGCGCGCCTGTACTGCTGTGCGCAAACGCGGCCTTTGCCGAGCAGGGTTTCGCTTGGGAAGGCGAAATCGAAATCGGCAACGAGCAGGTTGTCTCCTCCGACAATGCGGCCAATGAAATCCGCAACACCTATGCCATCATCACCGCCACCGGCACCTACACCTTTGGCAATGGCGTCGAGATCTTTGCGACCCTGACCGGCGAGAGCGTCACGGACACAACCGTTGACCGCACCTTCAAAGACATGGGTCTCTATGTTGAAGAACTCGGCTTTAGCTTTGGCATTGGCGAAAGCACCACCGTCACTGTTGGTAAACTGGCGCCTGCCTTTGGTTCTGCCTGGGATGATACAGCTGGCTTCTTTGGCGGCACGCTGGCCGAAGACTATGAGCTGACCGAACAGCTGGGCATCCTGGCTGACGTCGAGCTAAACGGCGCCGGCACCCTTTCCTTTGGTGTGTTCTTTGCTGATGACACCTCGCTGAGTCGCTCCTGGGGCGAAGACCGTGGTCGCAACCGCTCCAATACCGGTGGCGCCGGCAACACCGGCAAGCTCGACAGCTTTGCCATTCAATGGGCCCATGAGGTGGACAATACCCGTTTCCACATTGGTGCGCGTCACCTGAGCGCCAGCATTGGCGACGTGGGTGATGAGCAGGGCTTTGTTGCCGGTCTTGGCCATTCCTTTGACAGCGGTCTCGACCTCTTTGGCGAAGTTGCGAGCTTTAGCAACTTTGGCGGCGGCGCAGATGACGCGACCTTTGTGACCCTGAACGCGGCCTATGCCATTGGCAACCTGACCCTCTCTGGCACCCTGTCGCAGCGCGACCTGGATGCCTCGGGCGAGACAGATCTGCACTCGATCGCAGCCGAATATGAGTTCCAGAATGGCATGACCCTGGGCGGCGCCCTGGCGCGCCAGGATGATGGTGGCGTCAAAGACACCATTGTTGGGCTGAACCTCATCATCCCTCTGGGTGGCTAAGCCGAAATTTAGGCAAGTGACTCTGTCAGATACGCCTTCCCTCGGGTCTGACAGCATTTCTTTCTAACCCGAAAAGGGCCGCAGATTCTGCGGTCCTTTTTGTTTGCCAGGCCAAGACTTGCTTATCCGATAAAAACAATAAGTTTTTGAACTTGTATCCCTATTCTTTTTGTCAGATATTGCGATCAGCCCAACAAACTATGGGCTTTGGCCACTCTAGGGACCCTTCGCATGATCATATGCCACTGTACCCAGATCTCAGATCATGACATTCACGCTGCCATCGATTGGATGCGGAATGCCGACTCGGAGACGATTATCACCCCTGGAAAGATCTATCACGCCCTTGGCAAGGCTGCGGATTGCGGTGGCTGTATGCCGCTCTTTCTCGACACCATGCGCAGCAATGATAAGATGAAAGTTCCGGCAGGACTGCAGAACCTACGCCGCAAAACAACTCAGGAGAGCACCTATGAAGGGCGACCCCAAAGTCATCGACTATCTCAACAAAGCGCTGCGTCATGAGCTGACCGCCGTCAGCCAGTACTGGCTCCATTATCGTCTGCAGGACGACTGGGGTCTGGGCAGCATGGCCAAGAAAAGCCGCGAAGAGAGCATCGAAGAGATGCAGCACGCGGATGATCTGATTGAGCGCATTCTGTTCCTCGGCGGCCATCCCAACCTGCAAAAACTGGACCCGCTGCGGATTGGCCAAACTCCCAAAGAAACCCTGGAATGTGATCTTGCCGCCGAAGAGAGCGCCCGCGCACTCTACAAAGAAGCCCGCGAGGTTTGCAGCGAGGCGGGCGATTACGTCACCATGAAGCTGTTTGAAACCCTGATGGCCGACGAAGAAGGTCATATCGACTTTCTTGAAACTCAGCTTGACCTCCACGACCGAATTGGTGCCGAAAACTATGCACAACTCAACGCCACCAAAATGGAAGCGGTTGAAGAGTAACATCTTTCTGGCTGCCGCGTTTGCGGCAGCCTCCCCTGCCTCTGCCCTTGACCCAAAGCCGCTACAGCCCACTGATCTTTCGGCTCTGTCACTTGGTGATCCCCACCTCAACACCCTGCCCCGCAGCACCACAGAACAGGCCCGCATTGCCTCTGTCACCGCCGCGACCCAGGATTTCACCGCCCCCGAAATGTTTGAGGAAAACCCCGCCGGCAGTGCCACTGTCCGGGCGCGCAGTGATGACGAAGCCTTCTCTCAGCACAGTGCCAATCTCTCCTTTGAGCAGGAGCTGGAATTCAAACTCGGCAATGGCTTGTTCAAAAAGATCTGGGTCTTCTCTCCGGCCTCTACTCTGGCCTCTGATGGTCTGGGTCCGCTGTACAATGCGCGCAGCTGCCAGCGCTGTCACATCAAGGATGGGCGCGGTTCCGTCCCAGATGGCCCCGACTATCGCTCTGCGGCGATGTTCCTGCGCATCTCCATTCCCGGCGAGACACCGCAGAACCTGAAAGCGGTGACCGACTACATCGCCACCGCGCCTGATCCCAACTATGGTGGGCAGCTTCAGGATTTCTCGCCCCCCGGCATCGCCCCGGAATACCGTTTCCAGGTCAGCTATAGCCCCCTGCCCATTACCCTCTCAGACGGTGAAATCATCACGTTGCGCGCCCCAAGCTACAGGGCCGAACAGCTCGGCTATGGCCCGCTCCACCCCGACGCCATGCTGTCGCCGCGCCTCGCACCACCTATGATCGGCCTTGGCTTGCTTGAGGCGATCTCAACCGCTGATATCCTTGCCAATCTCGATGAGGCCGACCGTGACGGCGATGGCATCTCGGGCCGCGCCAATCTCACCTGGTCACCCGAGCATGATCAGATCATGTTGGGGCGTTTTGGCTACAAGGCTGGCATGCCAACGGTGCATCAACAGTCTGCTGCTGCATTTTCAGGCGATATCGGCATCTCAACGCCGCTGTTTCCCAACCCTGCAGGCGATTGCACCGCCGCTCAGGAGGCTTGCCGGGCTGCGCCCCATGGTGATGGTGACATCCGCGGCCGTGAGATTGATCAGGCCAATATGGATCTGGTCACCTTCTACAGCCGCAATCTGGCTGTGCCCGCCCGCCGCGACACGGACAACCCGGAGGTGCTGCGTGGCAAAGAACTCTTCTACTCCCTTGGCTGCACCAGCTGCCATACCCCCAAATTTGTCACCCAGCGCCTGGTGGACCGGCCCGAGAACAGCTTTCAGCTGATCTGGCCCTATAGCGACCTGCTGCTGCATGACATGGGGCCGGGCCTCGCCGACAATCGCCCCGAAGGCCGCGCAACTGGGCAGGAGTGGCGCACCCCACCGCTCTGGGGGATAGGGCTGACCAAACAGGTGAACCCAAAGGCCACCTATCTGCACGATGGTCGCGCCCGCAGCCTGCTGGAGGCCATCCTATGGCATGGCGGCGAAGCAAAAGCCGCCCGTGACCAAGTGATCACGTTGGCGCCAAAGGACCGCGCTGCCCTCATTCGTTTTCTGGAAAGCCTCTGATTTGAAACATATGCTCCTCACGCTGGCCTCTGTGCTCAGCCTTACCGCCACCAACCTGCAGGCCGATATGGTTGATGAAATTCTTGACGATCAGATCCTGCCTGCGATGCAGGCCCTGGCTGAGAGCAGCCAGGATCTGGCCGAGGTCGCCGGAACCATCTGCCGCCCCGGCGCTACCCCGTTGCGAGACGCCTATGGTCAGGCCTTTGACGATTGGATCCGGGTCAGCCATCTGCGGTTTGGCCCCACCGAGACCGACAACCGCGCCTTTGCCCTGGTCTTTTGGCCCGACAGTCGCGGCAAGACGCCTAAAACCCTGGCAAAACACCTGCGCGAAGCCGACCCAGACCTGCTGACCCCCGAAGGTTTTGCCCAGTCCTCCATTGCCGGGCGCGGCTTTTATGCGCTTGAATTCATGTATTACGATGGGCATTTCGCCAGCGCGGAGCCTCATGCCTACCGCTGTGCCCTGACCACCGCCATGGCCCAGGACATCGCGGCAAATGCTGCGGCGATCCATCAAGACTGGCAGGGCTCCTACGCTGATCAGATGCGCATGGCTTCGGGACGGTATCAAAACAAGACCGAAGTCAAACAGGAGCTCTACAAATCCCTGAACACAGGTCTGCAAATGCTGGCGGATATGCGCTTGGGCCGCCCCCTTGGCAGCTTTGACAAACCACGTCCCAAACGCGCCGAGGCCTGGCGCTCTGGCCGTAGCCAGCACCATATCACCCTTGCATTGCAAGCGCTGCATCCGCTGGCCATTGCGTTGGCCGAGGGCAATCAAGACCTCATGGAACAGCTGGACGCCGCCTTTCAAAAGCCAATTCTACGCGCCCAGCGGCTGGAGGACCCAAGACTCGAAGGGGTTGCCGATCCTGCCAAACGCTTCCGCATCGAGGCGCTCCAGCAAGAGGTCAACGACCTGCGGGCCCTGATCGAAAGCGATCTGGGCCCCTCATTAGGGGTTCTGGCGGGCTTCAACTCGCTGGACGGCGATTAACAATCCCGCAGAAAAGGACAAAACATGACCTCGCGACGCGGTTTTCTCGCCGGGCTTTTGGCCACGGGTCTGGCCCCAGCCCCCAGCTGGGCAGATCTTGGCGGGCCCGCCTTTCTGGCTGCGGCCAGACAGTCCGATGGCCACTTCCTGCTGGCAGGCCTCTCCGAGACCGGGGCCATCCGCTTCACCTGCCCGCTACCCAGCCGTGGCCATGCCGCCGCAGCCCACCCCTTACGTCCCGAGGCCGTCGCCTTTGCCCGCCGTCCCGGGCGATTTGCCGATGTCATAGATTGCCGGGACGGCGCACATCTTGCCCGACTTGAGCCACCGCTGGGGCATCACTTCTACGGCCATGGGGTGTTCTCCCCGGATGGCACCCGCCTGTTCACCACCGAAAACGACTATGAAAATGGGCGCGGCATTGTCGGCGTTTGGCAGGTTACCCGGGGCTATCGCCGCATTGGTAGCTTTGGCTCTGGTGGCATTGGCCCCCATGACATGGTGTTACGTCACACGCAGGGCATGCCACAACTTGCTATTGCCAATGGCGGCATCGAGACCCATCCCGACAGCGGTCGCGCCAAATTGAACCTGCCACAGATGCGCCCGAACCTCAGCCTGCTTTCCCTGGAGGGACAGGTTCTGGATGTGATGGAGTTGGACCCCGAACTGCACCTGAATTCGATCCGCCACCTGGCGCTATCGTCAACAGGCACCCTGGGGTTTGCCATGCAGTGGCAGGGGGATCCGGGCGCAGATCTGCCCATTTTGGGGCTCTATCAGCCAGGCACACCACCGCAACTGCTGGCCGAAGGGGACCCCCGCCTTCGCAATCTGCGCGGCTATGGTGGCTCTGTCGCCTTCAGTCCCGATGATCAGGCCATCGCCGTCACCTCCCCCAGAGGCGGATTGGTGCAGGTGATGGAAACCCACAGTGGCAAGATCATCCAAGAACACCCACTCACTGATGTCTGCGGGCTTGCTACCGCCAGCACGGGATTGATCGCCAGCACCGGCCTGGGTCAGATCATGACCCTAACCGGGGACACTGCAAAGCAACTGCGACACCACAACCTGGCCTGGGACAACCACCTTGTCCCGCTGACCTGAGGGGCGGCACGCGTCCTAAAAGAGAAAAACGCGCACAATCCCTTTCGAAAACACTAAACTCGCAAGCTAAACGAAAACTTGTAATGACAAACCTCGGTCATTCCGGTAGGCATCCTCTAAAAAGGAAAGCCCATGGACGCCGCGAGTCGTCACGACAAGATCCTGAACCTGCTGAACAGCCAAGAGCGGCTGGAGGTCGAGGACCTCGCCGCGCGCTTTGGCGTATCGCTGCAAACAATCCGCACCGACCTGCGGGATCTTTCTGCGCGCGGGGCGCTGTCGCGCGTACATGGCGGCGCGGTGCGGGTCAGCTCCGCTGCCAACCGCGCCTATGCCGACCGGCGCAAGCACAACGCCAACGCCAAACAGGCCATGGCTGCACTGCTGGCGGAGGTCATCCCCGACAATTGCTCTCTGGCGATCAATATTGGCACCTCAACAGAACAGGCCGCCCGCGCCCTGGAAAACCACCGCGGACTCACAATTTTATCAAACAACATCAATATTATAAACCTAATGATGGGTGGCGAAACAAAGGAACTCATCCTGGTTGGGGGCACCGTCCGACAAAGCGATGGAGCGATCATTGGCGAAGATGCCGTTGAATTCATCTCTCGCTACAAGGTGGATTACGCCATTATCGGCGCTTCGGCACTGGATGAAGACGGTGCCGTGCTGGATCATGATGCCCGCGAAGTCTCGGTCGCCCGCGCCATCCTGAAAAATGCCCGCACCAAAATTCTGCTCTGTGATGGCAGCAAATTTGCCCGATCCGCCCCGGTGCGGATCTGTGATCTGTCGGATCTGGATGTGGTCATTACCAATCAGCCTCCCCCTGCCCCATTCCTTGAGGCCGCTAAAGCCGCTAGCACCCGCATTCTGTGCGCAGAGGCGGGCAGCTCAAAAAACGAAAGTCGCGAAAATGGCTAATCCCAAAATCACCGATCTCTTTATCATTGGCGGCGGCATCAATGGCTGCGGCATCGCCCGAGACGCCGCCGGGCGCGGCCTCTCTGTCACCCTGGCCGAGATGAATGATCTGGCCTCGGCGACCTCTTCGGCCTCAACCAAACTGTTTCACGGCGGCTTGCGTTATCTTGAGTATTTTGAGTTCCGCCTGGTGCGTGAGGCGCTGATTGAACGCGAAGTGCTGCTACAGGCGATGCCGCATATTTCCTGGCCGATGCGCTTTGTGCTGCCCTTTCATAAGGATATGCGCTTTGACAATACCACGCCGACCTCAAAACTGCTGACCATGTTCATGCCCTGGATGAAGGGCCGCCGCCCTGCCTGGCTCATCCGTTTGGGACTGTTTCTCTACGATTCCCTAGGCAAACGTGGCATTCTGCCGGGCACCAGCACCGTCGATCTGACCACAGATATTGCCGGCCAGCCGCTGAAGTCAAAATTCAAAAAAGCGTTTGAGTACTCCGATTGCTGGGTCGAAGACGCCCGTTTGGTGGTCCTGAACGCCCGCGATGCACAGGCGCGTGGCGCACAGATCATGACCCGGACCGAAGTTCTGAGCGCCCAGCGTATGGCCGATCATTGGGTGATCACCGTCAAGGATCACAGCAAGGGTGAAACCACTGAGCACCACGCCAAGATGCTGGTCAATGCGGGCGGCCCCTGGGTTGCGGATCTGCTGCGTCAGACACTGGGACAAAACAGCCGCGAGACCGTACGTCTGGTGCGCGGCAGCCATATCGTGGTGCCAAAGCTCTTTGACCACGGGCGCTGCTACTTTTTCCAAGGCGAGGATGGACGCATTATCTTTGCCATCCCCTATGAGGAAGATTTCACCCTGATCGGCACCACCGATGCGGATCACCCCGACCCGCAGACAGCGCCGCAATGCACGCCACAAGAGCAGGATTACCTGATTGATTTTGCCTCGAACTACTTTGAAAAACCGCTCAGCCGGGCTGATATCCTCTGGACCTATTCCGGGGTGCGCCCGCTCTATGATGATGGTGCCAGCTCAGCCACCGCAGCGACCCGTGAATATGTGCTGACACTGGACCAAACCCAAGCGCCACTGCTCAATGTTTTTGGCGGCAAGATCACCACCTACCGCAAATTGGCAGAGGCCGCGCTGGCCAAAATCGGTGAGGCCTTGCCCGGAGTGCCCGGCAATTGGACCGCCGGTGTTGCGATGCCCGGCGGCGATTTCCCAGTCGCGGATGTGGCGCGGCTGACAGACAAACTGGCCAGCGACTACCCCTTCTTGTCGCCCTATGCGAGCCGCCGCCTGATCCGGGCCTATGGTCTGGAGGCCTGGGAGGTTTTGGCAGAGGCAAAAGCACCCGAAGATCTCGGGCAGGATTTTGGTGCGACAATCACCGCGCAAGAGCTGGACTGGGTGATCCAAAACGAGTGGGTGCGCACGGGTGAGGATTTCCTGCTGCGCCGCACCAAGCTCAATCTGCGACTGGATAACGCCCAGCGCGCAGCCGTAGATGCCTATATTCAGGGAAACCCACAACCGCTAGAAGCCTAACTCCTTAGGGGAGCGCCCTCCCCTGGGGAGGGGCGGGCGCTCCCCGGCCTATCGACCGGGGATGGGGTTTATCGCCTAAAACTCCACGCCTTTTTGTGCCTTTACGCCAGCGCGGAAGGGATGCTTGATCTGGCCCATTTCGGTGACCAGATCGGCAATCTCGATCAGCTCTTCCTTGGCATTGCGCCCGGTCAGCACCACATGAGTCATGGCTGGCTTTTCTTCCACCAGAAATTCCAGCACCTCCTGCAGATCGATGTAGTCATAGCGCAGCGCGATATTGATCTCATCCAGCAGCACCATGGTATTGCGCTCATCGCGGATCATCTCTTTGGCCTTTTCCCAGCCCTTTTGCGCCGCCGCAATATCGCGCGCCTTGTCCTGGGTCTCCCAGGTAAAGCCCTCACCCATGGCGTAGAACTGGCACAGATCACTGAAGTTTTCTTCGATCAAAGTGCGCTCGCCGGTCCGCCAGGCGCCCTTGATGAACTGCACCACAGCCGAGGGCATACCATGGGCAATACAGCGCATGATCATACCGAATCCCGAACTGGATTTCCCCTTGCCGGGGCCGGTGTGGACGATGATCAGCCCCTTTTCACCGTCTTTGGTTTTCATCATGCGATCACGGGCGGCCTTTTTCTTGGCCATCTTGGAGGCGTGACGTGCCGCTTCCTCTTCTGAAACGCCGGTTTCGGACTTCTCACTCACGGGGGTCACTCCTGCTTGTTTGCCCAACTCTTGACAAGGAAGCCCCCAATAGCGCAAGGGGTTTTTGTTGGTTCCTGCAAATTGCAGGCGAAGAGGGAATGTGACAGCTCAAACCTCCTGTAGGTTAGGGTCTCAAGCACAGCCGCCCCCGCGACCGTGACCGGAGAGGGTTCTGATGCCACTGGGCCGTGCGTATTGCACATAACCGGGAAGGCAAGAGCACGCAGACAGGCCCAGGCCTGTTGAAATCCGCAAGCCGGGAGACCTGCCAACGCAGGAGACAACGAGCGGACGGGGTGTTTCGCGACTGGTTGTGGGAGTGCGCCTTTGCCCTTCCCCTGCTGGCTCAGCCCCGATCCGTCGCAGATAAAGGAAACGCGCGCTGATGGCTGAAGATATGGCGGAAATTGCCACTCAAGACACTGCAGAGGTCCCTCTGAATACTGCAGAGGTCACTTTGACGATCTGTACCACCTGCAAACGCGAAGGCGTTGACCCCGAGGCCACGCGCCCCGGTTCCTTGCTGAAGGCAGCCCTTGATGAGGCAACCCTCCCTGCTGGTGTCAAAGTGCGTGGGGTCGAATGCCTCTCGGCCTGCAAGCGCGGCTGCGCCATGGTTTTGACCGGCGGCGAGGAGCGCTGGAGCTATATCTACGGCGATCTTGACCCCGACACCCATGTTGACGAAATCCTCGCCGGAGCCGCCGCCTATGCCGCCACAGCGGATGGCCTGGTACCCTGGCGCGAACGCCCACAGGTGTTTCGCAAACAGTCCATCGCCCGTATTCCCCCGATCAAACTGCCTTCCAAGGATTAATCCCCATGAGCGACCTCAACAAAATCCCCGTCACCGTCATCACCGGATTTCTGGGCGCGGGTAAAACCACGCTGATCCGTCACCTGATGCAGAACCCGCAGGGCAAACGTCTCGCCGTTTTGGTCAATGAATTTGGCACCGCTGGCGTTGATGGCGACATCCTGAAATCCTGTGCCGATGAGAACTGCCCCGAAAACAACATCGTGGAACTGGCCAATGGCTGCATCTGTTGCACCGTCGCCGATGATTTCATCCCCACGATCGAGGCCCTAATGGCGCTGCCGGAACAGCCCGAGCATATCCTCATTGAGACCTCCGGCCTGGCCCTGCCCAAACCTTTGCTGAAGGCCTTTGACTGGCCCGCGATCCGCTCGCGCATTACCGTAGACGGTGTTATCGCCCTGGCCGATGCCGAGGCGGTTGCAGCGGGTCAGTTTGCCCCCGATTTGGCAGCTGTTGAGGCCCAGCGCGAAGCCGATGACAGTCTGGACCATGAAACACCCCTGTCCGAAGTGTTTGAGGATCAGATCTCCTGTGCCGATATCGTCTTGCTCTCCAAGGCTGATCTGGCTGGTGAGGCCGGTCTGGAGGCTGCCCGTAAGGTGATCGAGGCTGAAGCCCCGCGTCAGCTGCCCATCCTGCCGATGAGCGAAGGCGTGATTGATCCGCGCATCATCCTGGGCCTGAATGCCGCTGCCGAAGACGATCTGGAGGCCCGCCCCAGCCATCACGATGGCCACCACGATCACGAACATGACGACTTTGAGAGCATTGTGGTCGAAATGGGCGAAGTATCCGATCCGGAAGCGCTGCAAAATGCCATCGTGAAACTTGCCCGCACCCGCAATATTCTGCGGGTCAAAGGCTATGTCGCGGTAGAAGGAAAACCGATGCGCATGTTGGTTCAGGCCGTGGGTGAGCGCCTGCGGGCACAGTATGATCAGCCCTGGGGTGACACAGCACGTCGCACCCAGCTGGTGGTGATTGCCGAGCACGACAATATCGATGCGGCCGGTATCCGCGCGGACCTGGGAGCCTAAGACCTATGATCTCTCTCCCGACACGCTCAGTTTCAATGCGGAAAGGATCGCTCCCGTCCCGGGGTGGGCGCAATCGCGCCCGCCTTGTGGGCGGGTCGGGCGCGATCCGGGGCATTCGCCCCGGGCCTGAAAAAACACCTGCTGCGCGAGGTCGTTTCTGATGCATGTCGTGTTTCGCGAAAGCCACGGGCTGGATCAAACCGATACCCCACAGGATCTGGGCCAGACCCCTGCGGATTTGGTCGCGCTATCTTTTTCTGACAGCGACCTTGGCGCTTTTGCGGCAGGTTGGCACCGTGCAGATGGAAAACTGCCCAGCCTCCGGCTGGCCAATTTGGTTGCGCTGAAACACCCACTGTCGGTCGACACCTATGCGGAACAAACGCTGGAGGGGGTCAAGGGCATTCTGGTGCGCCTCATTGGCGGCGAAAGCTATTGGTCCTACGGGCTGGCCACGCTGCAGGATCTGGCGCGACGCAAAGGCATTGCGCTGGCAATTCTGCCAGCCGATGGGCGCGAAGACCCGCGGCTGGATGAGCTCTCAACCCTGCCAGTGTCCACTCTACGGCGCCTGCAGGCGCTTTGCGATGCGGGCGGTGCAGTGGCGGCCCAGGCCGCTTTGGCACAGCTGGCGCTGGCGGCGGGGCTTTATGCAGGGCCAGTTTTGGGCCTCAAAACCACGCCCGGCCATGGGTTCTACGACCCGGACAAAGGCGTCATTCCCACGCCTGTCCAAAGCGATAAACCGCTCGTCCTGGTGAGCTTCTATCGCTCCTACCTGACCGCGGCAGATACCGCCCCAGTGGATGCGCTGATTGCGGAGCTGCGAGACCGTGGCTACGCCGCCTATGGCGTCTTTGCCGCCAGCCTCAAATCCCAGCAGACCGCCGCCTGGTTGCGCGAGACCCTGCCCACCCTGTCCCCTGCCGCCCTTATCAATGCCACAGCTTTTTCGGCTCAGGGCAGCGATGGCAGCGCCTCACCGCTGAATACAACTGGTTGTCCAGTGTTTCAGGTGGCGCTCTCAACCGCCCGAAAAAAGGACTGGTTGGAGGCCGCACGCGGATTGTCGCCCGCTGATCTGGCGATGCATGTGGTCCTGCCCGAAGTGGATGGCCGCATCCTCGCTGGAGTAATCAGTTTCAAATCTCCGGGCAAGCAAGACCCGGAGCTGCAATACTCCCGCTTTGCCCATCGTCCGGTGCCGGATCGCATCAAGGCCACCATTGACCGGATCGAGGGCTGGTTGCGCCTTGCCTCCCAGGCGAATGCGCAAAAACGGCTCAGCCTGATCCTGTCGACCTACCCCGGCAAGGCGCATAACCTCGCCCATGCGGTGGGGCTAGACGCTCTGGCCTCTTGTTCTGAAATCCTCACCGAGCTCGCCACGCAGGGCTATGACGCCACGCCACAGGGTAATCTGGGCCAACGGCTGGGCTCAGAAACACTTAGCTATTCTCTTGCGGCCTATTCTGCAGCACTGGCAACCCTACCCGAACCCCTGCGTGCAGATCTTACGGCAGCCTGGGGCGAGCCCGAGACGGATCCGGACGTGCTCGACGGTGCCTTCCATTTCAAAGCTATCGAGGCAGGCAAGGCTCTGATTGCCCTGCAACCAGAACGCGGCGAAGTGCAGTCCCGTGTCGAGGATTACCACGATCTGGACCGCACCCCGCGCCATGCCTATGTCGCCTTCTACCTCTGGCTGCGGAAAAACAGCGATGCCCTGGTTCATATCGGTGCCCATGGAACCCTGGAATGGCTGCCCGGCAAGGCAGTAGCCCTCTCGGGCAATTGCTGGCCCGAAGCCCTGACCGGTACCCTGCCGGTCGCCTATCCCTTTATTGTCAACGACCCCGGCGAGGCCGCCCAGGCCAAGCGGCGCATTGGAGCCGTAACCCTCGGACATCTGCCGCCACCGCTGGCGCAGACCAACCTCCCCGAAGGCATGGCCCGTCTGGAAAGCCTGCTGGACGAATACTCCACCGCAGATGGGCTGGACCCGGCGCGGCGTGACCGCTTGCTGGAGGATATCCGCGCCGAGGCACAGGGAACCGGCGTCGAGGCAGATCTGGGCCTCACCCCTGACAGCTCCGCCGCCGAAGCCATCACCCGCATTGATGCCTTTGTCTGCGACATCAAGGAAAGCCAATATGGCGAGGGGCTGCATATCTTTGGCAAGGGGGACTGCGGCGTTGAGGAACGCGCCGGGTTGATTGCAGCGCTCTCTGGCAAGATGGTTCCGCCCGGCCCTTCCGGATCTCCCTTTCGCGGGCGCTCGGATGTGCTGCCCACTGGGCGCAACCTCTTTACCACCGATCCACGCTCGGTCCCGTCGCGGGCGGCGCATGCGCAGGGGGTCAAACTGGCGGAAGAGCTGCTGCGCCGCCATCTGCAGGACCATGGCGACTGGCCACAGGGGTTGGTGATTGATCTCTGGGGCTCTGCCACGATGCGGACCGCCGGGGAAGAATTTGCCATGGCATTGCATTTGGCCGGGCTTGCCCCCCAGTGGGACAAAAATTCAGAGCGGGTCTCGGGTTTCGAAGTGCTGCCACTTTCGATGCTGGGCCGCCCCCGCATCGACATTACCCTGCGGGTCTCGGGCCTGTTTCGCGATGTCTTTCCCGGCCTCGCCCAGATGTTCGAAGCCGCAGCCACCACTCTGGCCTCCCGCGAAGAGAGCAGGGGTGACAATCCCTATCTGGCGCAGACCCCCCGGGTCTTTGGCCCCAAACCCGGCCAATACGGTCTCTCCATGGGACCCCATATCGACACGTATAGCGACAGCTCCCGCGCCGCAGCAGGCGAGGCCTGGCTCAGCGCCTCTTCTCATGCCATCGATGCCAAGGGAGAAATCTCGGAAGCCCGCAACGCGTTGGAAAACCGCCTAAAAAACGCGGATAGCTTTGTACATCTGCAGGACCTGCCAGAAACCGACCTGCTGGTTGCCTCGGATTATGCCGCACATGAGGCCGGCTTCGCAGCGGCCATGGCGCGGCTTGGCTCCCCCGCCCCGGCGCTCTACCACATGGATGCAACCCGCCCGGATCGCCCCCAGGCGCGCTCTCTGGGGGAAGAAATCGCCCGGGTCACCCGGGCCCGTGCGATCAACCCGGATTGGGCCAGTTCCATGATGCGCCATGGGTTTCGAGGCGGCGCTGAAATCGCCGCCACCCTGGATCACATGGCGGCCTTTGCCCATCTGGCGCAGGTGGTGCCAGCGCATCTGTTTGATCTCTATTTTGAGGCCACCCTGGGGCGTGAAGATCTGGTGAGCTTTATGGAGGTGGAAAACCCGGCAGCCCTGCAGGCCATGCGCGATCGTTTCCGCGCCCTGGCCGAGGCTGGGCTTTGGGCCAGTCGTCGCAACTCGATCATCGCCAGTCTGGAGGGAGTCGCATGACGAGCAAATCCCCGCCTGCCACACCCAAGATCTATGGCTGGTGCCCCGGCGCTCTGCGCCCGATGATGTCCGGTGATGGGCTGGTGGTACGCATACGCGCGCCCCTGGGACGGTTGAGCCAGAGGCAGGCAGAGGCAATTGCAGCCTTGTCGCGCCAATATGGCAATGGGCTGATTGACCTCTCGGCCCGGGCCAATCTGCAATTGCGCGGTATATCCGCCGAAACCCATGACGCCGTAATCGCTGGCCTTAAGGCGTTGGGCCTACTGGATCAAGACGCGGCAACGGAAAGCCGCCGCAATATTCTCCTTACTCCCTTTTGGCAGGAGGACAATCTCAGCCATGAGATCGCCTGCAGGCTTGAGCGCGCCTTGCTGGCGGCAAAAGATCTGCAACTTCCGGGGAAATTTGGCTTTGTGGTTGATACAGGGGCAGCGCCCTTGCTGCAAAACTGCGCCGCAGATATCCGGATCGAACGCAGTGGCGCCGAGATCCTTTTGGTTGCGGATGGGGCGCAGCTGGGCCTTCCAGTGACGGTCGAGACAGCAGCGGACAGGGCCATAGATCTGGCCCGCTGGTTTCTGGACCAAGGCGGCGCGTCCAAGGGGCGCGGCAGGATGCAAGCGCTGCTTTCGCGCCGCGCAGCACCTATCGCGCATTCCTCGCCGCGCAGCTCCAGTGCGCCCCAGCCGGCCTTAGGAAACACAGCCGACGGTCAACTTGTTGGCCTGGAGTTCGGCCAGATCACCGCCAAGACCTTTGCTGCATTGGCTAAAATCGGCCCCCTCCGCCTGACCCCCTGGCGCGCGCTGCTGGTCGAGGGGGCGCGTGACATCGCCCCCCTGCCCGGTGTGATCCTTGACGCAACAGATCCGCGCCTGCAGGTGCGCGCCTGCACCGGAGCCCCCGGTTGCCTGCAGGCGCTATCTGCAACCCGCGATCTGGCCCGTGATCTGGCGCCCTTTGTCCCCAAAGGCCAGACCTTACACATCTCCGGCTGCGCCAAGGGCTGCGCCCACCCGGGTTCAGCGCCCCTCACGCTGACCGCCACAGCCGCCGATACATTCGATCTGATCCACCATGGCAGAGCCAGCGATCATCCATTAAGAGAAACCCTAAGCGCCAGCGCCCTGCGCACCGCGCCTCAAATACTGACAGAGGGCTGCTGACATGCTCCACACCTATGAAACCAACGGCGCCGCAATCTACGCTGAGAGTTTTGCCACCATCCGCGCCGAGGCCAATCTGACCCGCTTCAACAAGGACGAAGAAAGCGTCGCGGTCCGCATGATCCATGCCGCCGGCATGGTTGGCCTGGAAGAGCACATCCGCTTCTCTCCCGGCATGGCTGAGATCGCCCGCGCCGCCCTGGCCAAGGGGGCCCCAATCCTGTGCGACGCGCATATGGTCAGCGAAGGCATCACCCGTCCGCGCCTGGCCGCAGACAATGAGGTCATCTGCACCCTGCGCGATCCCAAAGTGCCGGAGATGGCCAAGGAAATGGCCAACACCCGCTCCGCCGCCGCCCTGGAACTCTGGCGCCCCAAATTGAGCGGCGCAGTCGTGGCGATCGGCAATGCCCCTACGGCGCTGTTTCACCTGCTGAACATGCTCAAAGATCCCGCCTGCCCGCGCCCTGCTGCCATCATCGGTTGCCCGGTTGGCTTTGTCGGCGCGATGGAATCCAAAGAGGCGCTGATGGAAGATCTGCCGGTGCCTTCAATGATCGTCAAAGGTCGCCTGGGCGGCTCCGCCATTACCGTGGCCGCCGTCAACGCGCTGGCCTCCTGGAAAGAATGAAAATGGGCAAAGTCATCTGTGCCGGCCTGGGGCCGGGCGACCCCGAGTTGATGAGCGTCAAGAGCTGGCGCGCCATCCAAGGCGCCCGTCATGTGGCCTATTTCCGCAAGGAAGGCCGTAAAGGCCAGGCCCGCACCCTGGTGGAGGGCCTCTTGCCCGAGGGGGTCATCGAGCACGCGATGGAATACCCGGTGACCACCGAGATCCACTTCTCCGACCCAGAGTACAACCGGGTGATGGCCGCCTTCTATGACCTCTGGGCGGATACCCTGGCGGAAATTTCCCAGAGCGAAGACGTTGTGGTGCTCTGCGAAGGCGATCCCTTCCTCTATGGCTCCTACATGCATCTCTACACCCGTCTGCAGGGCCGCGCCGAGCAGGAGATCATTCCCGGCATCACTGGCATGTCCGGCTGCTGGACGGCCTCGGGCCAGCCTATCACCTGGGGGGATGATGTGCTCACCGTGGCCATGGCCACCCTGCCTGAGGAAGAGCTGACCCGCCGCATCAAGGAAACGGATGCGCTGGTGGTGATGAAAATCGGCCGCAACCTGCCAAAACTGCGCCGCGCTTTGGAGGCCGCAGGCAAGGCGGATGACGCCTGGCTGGTGGAACGCGGCACCATGCCCAGCCAGACGGTCCAAAAGCTCTCCGAGATTTCCGGCGACGTGCCCTATTTCTCGATTGTTTTGATACATGGACAGGGGCGCAGACCATGACAGGCAATCTGAAGGACAGGCCAACTGACACAGCCCCCAAAGGCTGGGTGAAAATTCTCGGCCTTGGGCCCGGCGATGAGACCATGGTGACCGCTCAGGTCCAAGAGGTGATTGCTGAGGCCACGGATGTCGTCGGCTATATCCCTTATGTAAAACGCATTCCCGAACGGCCCGGCCTGACCCTACATGCCACGGACAACCGGGTTGAAGTCGAACGCGCCACCCATGCGCTGGAGATGGCAGCACAGGGCAAGCGTGTGGCGGTGGTCTCCTCCGGCGATCCGGGTGTTTTTGCCATGGCCTCTGCAGTTTTTGAGGCGCTGGAGCTGGCCGATCAGCCGAATTGGCTGGAACTGGATATTCAGGTACTGCCCGGCATTACTGCCATGTTGGCAGCCTCGGCCCGGATTGGCGCCCCAATGGGGCATGACTTTGCCGCCATCAACCTCAGCGACAACTTGAAACCCTGGAGCCTGATTGAGAAACGCCTGCGTCTGGCCGGGGAAGCCGGGTTTGCCATGGGGTTTTACAATCCGCGCTCAAAATCGCGCCCGCATCAATTTGCCCGCGCGCTGGAAATCCTGCGTGAGGCCTGCGGCGGCGAGACGCTGATCTCCTTTGCCCGCGATGTCTCCAAACCCGGTGAAACCATCACTACCGTCACGCTGAACGAGGCGACCGAAGAGATGGCGGATATGCGCACGGTGGTGATCGTAGGCAACAAGGACACCCGCCGGATCGGCCCGCATGTCTATACCCCGCGCTATGCGCGGGACGAGGGTTAACCGGGGGTATGAAACAGCCAGGCCATCACCTCTGCCAGATCACCGTAGGTCATACGGGGCGGCACCTGCGGTCTGTCGATCATCACGATCGGCAGGTTGAGGGCACGCGCGGCAGCAAGCTTGGCCGAGGCACCACGGCCTCCGGCATTTTTGGACACCAGATGGGTGATACCATGGCGCTGCAGCAGGGCAAGATCCCCGGCCTCATCAAAGGGGCCGCGCGCGATCTCGACGCTACAGTTGGGCAATGGCAGGTCTGCCGCGGGCGCGTCCACCAGACGCAACAGATAGTGGTGCTGCGGCTTGGCGGCAAAACCCGCAAGGTTCTGCTTGCCAATGGCCAGAAACACCCGCGCGGGCGCCTCCGGCAGTGCCTGAACCGCCGCATCGATATCGGCAACATGGCTCCAGTCATCTCCCTTCCCCGCCTGCCAGGCCGGGCGTTCAAAAGCACACAGGGGCAGGCCCGCCTCGGCGCAGGCCTGTACCACATTGAGGCTCATCTGCGCGGCAAAGGGATGGGTGGCATCGACCACATGGCTGATCGCCTCATCGCGGAGATAGGCATGCAGCCCCTCCACCCCGCCAAAGCCGCCGACCCGCGTGGGCAGAGGTTGTTCAACAGGACTGGCAGTGCGTCCGGCATAGGAAAACACCGCATCTTCGCCCGCCTCAGCCAAGGCCTTGGCCAGCCTCGAGGCCTCGGTGGTGCCGCCCAAAACAAGGGTTCGTGTCATGTCTGATCCTACTCACACAACCGGTAAAGCCGCCTGGCTCACGGTGATTGGTCTAGGAGAGGATGGACTGGCGGGCCTCTCGGATGCAAGTCGCAAAGCATTGCAGTCGGCGGAGGTCATTTTTGGCGGGCCCCGCCATCTGGACTTGGTGAAGGCCGGAACAAAAGGCCAGCCCTGGCCGGTGCCCTTTTCAACCCAGCCGGTTTTGGCGCGGCGTGGCAGCCCGGTGGTGGTGCTGGCTTCGGGCGATCCGTTCTGGCATGGCGCCGGTGGCTCGCTGATGCAGGATTTGGAGACGCATGAATGGGTCTCACACCCGGCACCCTCCTGCTTTGCACTGGCGGCCAACCGGCTTGGCTGGAAACTGGAAGACACGCTCTGCCTTGGGTTGCATGCTGCACCCTTTGCAAAGCTGTTGCCTCTCTTGGGCCGGGGTCGCCGGGTGATCTGCACCCTGCGCGACGGGGAGTCCCCCGCAGAATTGGCGGGCTGGCTGGTTGAGAATGGTCACGACGCGGCGCGGCTGCATGTGATGGAGCGGCTCGGCGGCCCGCTGGAGCGCCTGCGTCACAGCACGGCCAGGGATTGGGATCTGCCGCCCGGGGGGGCTCCGGTCCTCGTTGCCATCGAGGCAACTCAGCCCGGGCTACCGCAGGCATCGGGGCTGGCGGATGCGCATTTCGCCAGCGATGGGCAGATCACCAAACGCCCTATTCGCGCCCTGACCCTATCGGCGCTGGCCCCCCGCACGGGCGAGCTGCTCTGGGATATTGGTGGCGGATCCGGCTCTGTTTCGGTTGAGTGGTGTCTGGCAGCCCCCGGCGCCCATGCCCTCACCTTTGAGCCCCGCGCCGAGCGGCTGGAGAACATCCGCGCCAATGCCGAAAGATTTGGCCTGACCCACCGCATGGCAGCGGTGCATGGCAAGGCCCCTGAGGTGCTGACAGGCCATGAGCTGCCGGACTGCGTCTTTATCGGCGGCGGTGGCTCGCAGGCGCTGCTGGATCATCTGTGGATGATCCTGCCCGAAGGCACCCGGCTGGTGGCCAATGGCGTCACATTGGAAACCGAAACCCTGCTGATGCAGGCCCATGCGCAGCACGGTGGACACCTGCTGAAGGCAGAAATCGCCGAGGCAGGTCCATTGGGCAGCATGCGCGATTGGCAACGCGCCCGTCCCGTCATTCAGTGGAGCATCACACGATGAGGGTGGCAGGGTTTGGGTTTCGCGCCGACGCAACAGTGGCGGATCTACGCAACGCCCTGGCGCTGACCGGTGCGCGCCCGGATGCCCTGGCCAGCCTGACGGCAAAGGCAGCAGCGCCCGCACTGCAAAACCTGGCGCAGGAACTTGCACTACCCCTGATTGCGCTACAGGAAGAAGACATCGCCGGAGAACAGACCCTCACCTGTTCCCCGCGCATCAAATCCCGATTTGGCACCGGCTCCGTTGCCGAGGCCTGCGCCCTGGTGGCTGCCCGCCAGGGCCCAGGCCCGCAGCGGTCCCGCCTGATCACCCCCAGAGTTACCACCGCGGATGGGATGGCCACCGCGGCCCTTGCAGAAAGACTTGAGCCATGACCGTTCATTTCATTGGCGCCGGCCCCGGTGCCGCCGATCTTATCACCCTGCGCGGACGCGACCTGATCGCCGCCTGCCCGGTCTGCCTCTATGCGGGGTCCTTGGTGCCCGAGGCCCTGCTGCAGTACTGTCCGGCAGATGCCAAAGTGATCAACACAGCCTCCCTGTCGCTGGACGAGATCATGGCCCATATCAAAGAAGCCCATGACGCAGGCCATGACATCGCCCGGCTGCATTCCGGCGATCTGTCGGTCTGGTCTGCCCTGGGCGAGCAGCTGCGCCGCCTGCGTGCGCTGGAGATCCCCTATGATATCACCCCCGGCGTGCCCGCCTTTGCGGCAGCGGCGGCCGCCCTTGGTGCAGAGCTGACCCTGCCAGGCGTGGCCCAATCACTGGTGCTGACGCGCACCTCAGGCAAGGCCTCGGCCATGCCCGACGGTGAAACGCTGGAGAATTTTGGCCGCACAGGTGCGACCCTGGCCATTCACCTCTCGGTGCATGTTTTGGAGGATGTGATCGCCCGCCTGACGCCGGCCTATGGAGCCGATTGCCCGGTTGCCGTGGTATGGCGCGCCACCTGGCCGGACCAAAAGGTGGTCAAGGCCACCCTGGGCACCTTGGAAGAGGCCACAGATGGTATGCGTGGACGCACCGCTCTGATCCTGGTTGGTCGGGCCCTGGGCAATGAGGATTTTGACGAAAGCTGCCTCTATGCGCAGGATTATGACCGCCGCTACCGCCCCCAAAGCGCCGAGAGCCAATGGGCCAATTGGAGCGAAGGTGATGAGTGAGTCTCCCGTGACGAAAATCACGGCGGCCAGCCCCCGACCTCGAGTGGGGGAGCAAGCCCCCTCCCATAGGGGAGGTCGGGGGCTGGCCGGCCTATCGTCGTCCGGACCTAAAACTTCTCGCAACGCAGCCACTTGCCACACAACCGGAGCCCAGTGATGACCACATTCCCCAAAGGCCTGATGATCTCGGCCCCGGCATCGGGCACCGGCAAGACCACGGTGATGCTGGGCCTGTTGCGCGCGCTGGCCGAAGACGGGCTGGTGGTGCAGCCCTACAAGAGCGGCCCCGACTATATCGACCCCGCCTTTCACCTGGCCGCCGCCAAACGCCCCAGCTTCAACCTCGACACCTGGGCCATGGATGGCGGGTTGTTGGACGCGGTTGCGGGACAGGCAACCGGCGCTGAGATCTGCATCGGCGAGGGCTCGATGGGGCTGTTTGACGGGGTTGCCACCCGCGGACAAACCGGCTTTGGCTCCTCGGCAGAGACCGCCAAGCGCATGGGGTGGCCGGTGGTGCTGGTGATTGACGTTGGCGGTCAGGCGCAATCCGCAGCCGCCACCGCGCTGGGGTTCAAATCCTATGACCCTGAGGTGCCCTTTGCCGGGGTCATCCTCAACCGGGTGGCCAGCCCCCGCCACGAGCGCCTGACCCGGCTGGGCATGGAACGCGCGGGCGTCAAGGTTCTGGGCTCCCTGCCCCGCCGTGGTGACCTCGCCCTGCCCGAGCGCCATCTGGGCCTGATCCAAGCCGTGGAACACCCAGATCTGGAGGCCGCCATTGCAGGCTATGCTACATTCCTGCGCGAACATGTGGATCTGGACGCCATTAAGGCGGCAGCCCTGGGCGCTGATGCTCCTGGCACCAGCACCTTGCCTGCACCACCCGCACAGCGCATCGCCCTGGCCCGTGATGCCGCCTTTTCCTTTACCTATCCGCATCTTCTGACTGGCTGGCGCGCAGCCGGTGCCGAGATCCTGCCGTTTTCGCCGCTGGCGGATGAAGCCCCTGCGAAAGATGCCGATCTGGTCTGGTTGCCCGGCGGCTATCCCGAACTGCACGGCGGCACTCTGGCGGCAGCTGAAAGCTTCCGCGCCGGGTTGCGCAAACACGCCGAGACCAAACCCGTGCATGGCGAATGCGGTGGCTATATGGCCCTGGGCGAAGCGCTGATCGACAAAGAGGGCAACCGCCACCAAATGGCCGGTCTGTTGGGACTGGTCACCTCCTACGAGAAGCGTAAATTCCACCTGGGCTACCGCCGGGCCGTGCTACAGGCACAGATGCCCGGCTTTGCAGCTGGTGCAGCCCTGCGCGGCCATGAGTTCCACTACTCCACCATCCTCGATGAGCCCGATGCGCCGCTGGCCAATGTCATGGATGCCGATGGCAATCCGGTTCCTGAAACCGGGTCGATCAAGGGCCATGTCACCGGCACCTTCTTTCACCTGATCACCGGAGAAAAGGCATGACCGGCTTTGTCAGCTTTGTCTCATCCGGCCCCGGTGACCCGGAACTGCTGACCGTCAAGGCGGTAAAGCGGCTGGAAGCGGCGGATGCGGTGCTGTTTGACGACCTGTCTTCCGGGCCAATCCTGACCCATGCCCGCGCCGATGCGGATCTGGTGGGCGTGGGCAAACGTGCCGGGCGCCCTTCGCCCAAGCAGGATCACGTCAGTCAGCTGCTGGTGGACTACGCCCAAAGCGGCCTCAAGGTGGTGCGGTTAAAATCCGGCGACAGCGGTGTCTTTGGCCGCCTGGAAGAAGAGATCACCGCACTGCGCGCAGCTGGTATCCCGTTTGAAATTGTACCCGGTGTCACGGCCGCCTCGGCGGCGGCTGCCGCTGCCAATATTCCACTGACCCGGCGGCTGACGGCGCGGCGCATGCAGTTCATCACCGGCCATGATGTCACTGGCGGCCTGCCCGACAGTCTGAACCTTTCCGCCCTGGCCGATCCAGATGCCACGACAGTGGTATATATGGGCAAGCGCACCTTTGCCGCCCTTGCCGAAAAACTGGTCGAGGCCGGCCTGCCCGCCGAAACTCATGCGCTGGTCGCCCTGGGCGTTTCCACCCCCGAGCAGGAACTGAGCTGTCACACGGTTGGGGAATTGCCGCAGGTACTGCGACAGATGGAGACAACGGCGCCGGTGCTCATCCTCTATGGCCCCTTGGCAGATACCGACCTGCCAGAGGTCACCTCAGCGAAGGATCCCTAACCCCGAAACGCTGCAACGGCCTATGCCGCCAAAGAAACCATCAGCGATATGCACTGCACGCGCTGGCCCGCCGTATCTTTCCGGCAGGAACCGCCTAGGCAGATCTGGCCGTCCTTGCCACTGCCAAGGCCCTGCATGGTCCCGAAGGCTCAAGGGTGGCAAGACCTTAGCTGTAAAACCCTGCCCGGTTGGGCCCTTGCCCTGATCAGGACTTGATTTACCACGGGCACGGCCCCATAGCGGGCCGTGCTTCTTTTGCCCCTTTTCGGGAGCCCTCACATGAGCAGTAAAATGATCGAACTTTCTCTGATTGGCATCGGGACCGGCAACCCGGAACACCTGACCCTGCAAGCGGTTCAGGCGCTGAATGCCTGCGATCTGATCCTCATTCCCAACAAGGGCAAAGGCAAAGACGATCTGGCCGCGCTGCGTCAAGAGATCTGCGCCAGAGTAATCACCGCGCCGGGGCCACGCATTGTCGAGTTTGACCTGCCTGTACGCGATCCCGCAATTGCCGATTACACAGCGCGGGTTGATCACTGGCACGACGCCATTGCCCGCGTGTGGATCGAGACCATTCGCGACCAATTGCCCGATACTGCAGCAAAGGTCGGTTTTTTGGTCTGGGGCGATCCTTCACTGTATGACAGCACCATGCGTATCGCTGAACGGCTAAAGGGCACCCAGGAGATCAGCCTCCAGGTTGTTCCCGGCGTGACCTCTATTCAGGCCCTGACCGCGGCTCATGCCATTCCGCTGAACGAGATCGGCGCGCCATTTACCGTCACCACCGGGCGGCAGCTGCGCGAGTCCGGCTGGCCTGACAGCGCGGATACCCTGGTGATCATGCTGGATGGCGAATGTTCATTTCAGAGCATTGATCCAGCCGGGGTTGAGATCTGGTGGTCGGCCTATACCGGAATGGAGAACCAGATCAGCCTTTCGGGCCCGCTGAGCCAAGTCGCGGAACAGATTGCCAGCACCCGTGCTCAGGCGCGTGCGGATCACGGCTGGATCATGGATATCTATCTGCTGCGCCGCTCTTGAGGCGCGAACCGCTGCACGGGAGCTAGCTCTGGGCAAGGCGCCTGCTTGCCAACCAGAGCGACGACAGACCAGACAGAACAATCACCGTAAGCCCCACCAGCGCCAGTGCATCCGGTATATCGCCAAACACCACCACCCCGATAAGGGTGGCTGCCAGCAACTGGCTATAGACCAGAGGGGCCACCACATTTGCAGGGGTGGTGCGATTGGCCACGGCCAGCAGGAAATTCCCCGCAGCAGAGCCCAGCGCAGAGATCAGCACTAGACCTGTTCCAGCGTAGTCAATGCTCTGTGGGATTGATCCCAGGCTAAAGGGCAGCAAAACCAGTGCCCCGATGATCAACTGTGAGATCAACAGAAATCGCGGGCGATATTGGCCCGCCAACCAGCGCGTCGCCACCAGGTAAGAGCCATGGAAACACCCGGCCAAAAGGGCAAACCCCATGCCGATCTGCATGCCAAAGCCCGGCTTTACCACCAGCAGAACACCTGCAAAGCTCAGCAACAGCAGGACCATCCGCCCCAAATCCGCGCGCTCTTTCAGCAAGAGCGACGACAGGCCAAAGGCCACAATTGGTCCGACAAAAAAGCCGCCAAAGACATTGGCAATCGGTTCCGTTTTCAACGCGGTCAAAATACAGGAGATGCCGGCAGTGATCAGCAGGGCACGCAGAATGATCCGCCAATCCAAAAAACCGCGCAGTTCGGCTGCGGTCAAACCGCTGAACGGCAACAGAACCACCGCCGCCACGGTGAACCGGGACCAGGCCACAAACAGCGGGCTATACCCCTGAGCCGTCAACACCTTACCAGCGGCATCCCCGATCACGATCAAGGTCATGGCAAAGACCACCATTGCCAGAATCCGCAGCGATAAATGTGAGGTCATCGCAGGTTCCTCCCGCTGTGGGGCGCAAACACCCGCCTCACCCCAACCAATCCTTGCGCAGAATCGCATCACGCAGCGCAACCAGATCGTCACGCAGCTGCTCCAATCCGATGGGGCCCCCCAAGCAAACCCGCAGCGCCTCGCTGGGCTGGCCCAACACGGTGAAGGCGTCGCTGGGCATGATGCCAATCTGTCGGTTCGCCATACGGCCCATGACCTCTGCCCGACTGGTACCACGGGGCAGCTCCACCCAAAGATTGAACGCCTCTGCTGCGCCACCGGTCACAAAACACCCACACAGGATGTCCCGGGCCAATTCCTGCCGCTCCGCCGCTGCGCCTCGCACAAAGGACTGGATCTCGCCGGCGGTGCCGTCTTCGATCCAACGTCCCAGTAGGGCCAGACTGAGCGGAGAGGCCATGACATTGATACTGCGCAGAGCCTGAGAAAACTGTCCCATCTCAGCGCGTTGAGGCGCCGTTGTATAGGCCAACCGCAGGCCTGCGCCAAAACACTTGGATATCCCTGCAATATGCCAGGCCAGGTCTGGCAGATGACTGGATACCGGCGCTGGTGCCTCTGAGGCGACAAAACGGTAGGCATCATCTTCAATCAGCTGCACATCATACCGCTTGAGCACCTCTGCGATCTCACGACGACGGCTTTCGGGCATTGTCTTGGTGGTTGGGTTTTGCAGAGTCGGGTTCAGATAGAGCGCTGCGGGCCAATGTTCGGTGATTGCCCGCTCCAATGCCTCCGGGCTCACCCCGTCCCGGTCATGTGGCACCCCGACGAGCCGCAGACCAAGCTGCGCCGCGATCGCCCGGATGCCCGGATAGGTCAGCGTCTCGCAGAGCAGGGTCTGACCCGGCTCGCTCAGCAGCGTTAGAATCGCATGGATACTGGTATGGGCCCCCGGCGTGATGGCAAAGCGATCTGCGGCAAAACTCAGCCCATTTTCCTGCATCCAAACCCGGGCAATCTCACGATCAGCAACGCTGCCGCGAACCGATTGATAGCGCAGCAAAGGCACCAGATTGGCCGCCACATGGCTCAGACCGCTGGCCATACGCGTAACCAGGGCAGGATCCTGTGGTTCAGGGGGCATGTTCATCATCGGGTCTTCTTCCAAAATCCGGCGTGGATCCGGAGCCTCTGATGCGCCGCCGACCATAGCTGCAGGGGTGCGTACAAATGTTCCACGTCCGACAAAGGTCTCGATATCGCCACGCCGCACGGACTCAGCGTAGCCTCTTGAAACAGTGGAAAAATCTACCCCAAGATCCTGTGCCACCCCACGTTGGGGAGGCAGGCGGTCACCCGGCAGCAAAAGACCTGCATTGATGTCAGCGCGAATGGCATCCGCGATTTCCACATAGCGCGGCTTATCCGAGATCGGGAGTGTTGGGCTCCATTGTTTCAAAGGGTCTCTCCCCACAGCAATCTAAACTTACTCCGTCGCATGGACCGACCGTCATTACGCGGCGATCCAGCGCATGCTTCAGGTGCAATACCCGTAATCGACGCGCAATTGCAACCAAATTGATTGCATCATTGATTGCAATCAATTCACAAACACTTTAGGAGGTTTGACGACAGCAGATCCTAGATAGCGATGACCAAAATGACCCAGCACGACAGCACAGCAACACCCAGCTCAGATCAGACCGGCCAGCCCGTCGAAACAGAACTGCGCGCCTGGAAGCCTGCGGTGCTGCGCGGGCTCCGTCTGCGCTGTCCCAACTGCGGCGAAGGCAAACTGCTGAAGGGCTATCTTAAGGTCCAACACAGCTGTGGAAGCTGCGGTCAGGAGCTACATCACAATCGCGCCGATGATGGTCCTGCCTATCTGACCATTTTGTTGGTCGGCCATTTGCTCGGCTTTGCGCTGCATATTACCTACATGCAATTCCGCCCCGAACCCTTGACCCTGGCGTTGATCATGTCCCTGGTCACCATCTCAGCCTCTCTTTTCTTGTTGCCGCGCATGAAGGGGCTCGTGGTTGCCTATCAATGGGCCAAACGCATGCATGGATTCTAGACTCAGGACTTCGGTAACGGGACCGTCCGAGGCGAGGGGTTTTGCTCAAACGAATTGGGTCGCCAAAGCCGAGCTTTTTGTTCATCTTCTCCGTTCTTGAGCCTCCCCCAATGAAGTGGTCCGCCCCTATGATTAGGAAAGCGGAGGACCTGAGATGGCCATTAAGAGACCCAAACCCGAAGAGATTGTCGTGAAGTTGCGTCTGGTTGAAGTTCTGATGGGGCCGCCTCAGCTCGCCGTCGACGGCAGCTATGCGCAGAAAGCAGGCTTTGCAAAGCCGTGGTGGCTCACCAAAGCGTCGGGTGCGACAGGCCCTTACCTGCCATTGACGATTGGCCGCCACGCTGCAGTGCAGCTTCCCTCAAGCGGACGTTGGCGACCAGAGCAGCACATGAGCCGTCATTCGTCCGCGATGAAATCTATGTGGACATGATTACCATCGGGGTCGCGCAGGTGGAATTGGATTAACCCGATCGCGTCCAACACAAACCGTTGGTGTGGAACGGACCCTTTGCTCAGTGTTTCTTCAAATGCCACGCGGCCTGTCGCGGTGAGTGCGAAGTGTTCGAGCTTCAGTTTCACTTCGGAACCAACCGCAGGATCGCCGCTTTGCCCAACAAGATGTATCACGGCCGTATGGTCCGCATAAAGCCACGCGCCCGGAAATGGAAAATCCGGACGCGGGCCGGTGCGCATGCCCAAAATATCGCGATACCAAGCCACCATGTTTTCAACTTGGGTGGTTTGAATGTTGACGTGATCAAGCCTGCGCACCTGCATCTCAGAAGCCTTCCAATGTGATCTTGCCTTTGGCCTTGCCGCTTTCAATCAGCGCATGGGCACGTTTGAGGTTTTCGGCATTGATCGCCCCGAAGCTTTCGGTCGCGGTAGAGCGGATCTTGCCCGCGTCGATCAGGCCCGCCACGGTATCCAGGATTTCACCCTGACGCGCGATGTCATCTGTGCTGAACAAAGACCGCGTGAACATCAGCTCCCAGTGGATCGAAACCGCCTTGCCTTTGAACGGCATGATGTCAAAGCCTTTGGGATCGTCGATCAAGCCAAACCGGCCCTGCGGGGCGATGAATTCGGCGATCTGCGTTACATAGGTTTCGGAATAGTTGGTTGAGAACACAAAGGCTGGCGCGCCGATGTTGAGGGCTGCGATCTGTTCGGCCAGTGGTTTGGAGTGGTCGATGACGTGATGCGCGCCCAGTTCCTTGACCCAGTCTTGCGTTTCGGGACGCGAGGCTGTGGCGATGATCGTCAGGTCGGTCTGCTCGCGCAGAAGCTGGATCGCGATAGATCCTACACCGCCCGCGCCGCCGATGATGACGATGGCATTTGCAGCACCCGGCACCGGCCTTGTGACGTCCAGACGATCAAAGATCATCTCTTGCGCTGTCAGTGTTGTCAGCGGCAGGGCTGCTGCTGCGGCGGTGTCGATGGATTTTGGCGCATGGCCGACGATGCGTGCATCCACAAGGTGGTATTCGGCGTTGGTACCTTTGCGATTGATCGCTCCTGCATACCAGACCTTATCGCCCACGTTGAACTGCGTCGCCTTATCGCCCGTTTCAACGACCTCGCCTACTGCATCCCAGCCGAGGATCACAGGCGCATCGCCTTCTGCGGGGCGGTTCTGGCGGACTTTAACGTCGACAGGGTTGACTGAAACGGCGGCAACCTTGACCAGAATATCATGGCCTGTCGCTGTTGGTTTATTGATCTCAAGATCGATCAGGGCATCAGCGCGATCAATCGCGCCGTTTGTTGTATAACCGATGGCTTTCATGTCTCTTCTCCGAATGTGAAGGGGAATTGCGCGGCATCTATGTTGGACGCCGCGCGATGTTTGATTACGGTTGGGTTGTCAGAATGACATAGGCGTGGTCGCTGCCGTCTTCGCCCATGTTCAATGCGGGATGCGTGTGCAACTGGTTGGCGACGATATAAAGTGTGCCGTCAGGTGCGAAGGCAAAGCCATCAGCCCAACGCAACAGTGTGTCATCTTGTGCGAAGACCTCAAAGCTGTCGGGTGTAGAGACCGTCACGGCGTTGCGGGTCACATCGCCAGAGAACACGCGGCCCTCGCCGTCGATGATAAAGCCGTCATTTGGGCCTTTTTCGCCGTAGCGGGTGATCTGTGCGGCCAGCGCGGCGTCGTCTTGTGACGCGTCCGCCAAGGCAGCAGCCGGTATGGACAAGATATCGCGGCCATTCATTGTACCGAAGTAGACATTTTCAAATGTCGGATCGATTGAGATAGCGTTCATCGACAGGTGCCATGGGTTGGCGTTACCGTCCGCGTCTTTGAACCCGACAAGATTGCCGTCGATTTCCACATCTTCGTCAGAAGGCATGAAACGTGCCGTGGACTCCAACACGCGGCGGGCCGCACCTGTTTCAATATCGATCACAATAAACACGGGCTTCAGGTCGGACGCAGGTGCCGTGAAGGTCATGTCGGCGATGTAGATCTGGCCGCGTTCTTCATCGAGGGCGAAGTCCTGAAGGAAAGAAATCGGGGTCACAACGTCGGGCGGAATGTCGATGATCTTATGCAATGCATCGGCTTGTGTGTCCCAACCGACCAGTTTCGGCGCGCTGTCGGCTCCGCCCATATCGAGGATCCAAACGATGCCGTTTGCGTCTGACTTGATCCCGATCGAGCCAGCAATACCAACTTCGCCAGTTTCGGGGCCGTCGGCCCAGTCCTGCGTTGGGAACGGAACCTTCGCGCCGTCTTCAAGAACTTCAACAACCCGCAATTTCGGACCATCCAACGGCTGCTGAGTGATAATGACGCGGTTGTCGGGTGTCACAGTGATGTTGCCGGGGCGCGTGTCGCTTATTTGCGCAAAGGTCGTCAGATCAGCGATGGTGTCCGCAGATGTTTGCGTGGCGAATGCGAAGGACAATGCAAACGCGGATGTAAGCAGTTTTGTCGGTGTCATGGGGGCGCCTTTCAGGGATGCGAATGGGATTTAGGAATGGGGCAGCGTAGGGCACACCTCCCCCGTGATCTGGCAAGCAAGTGCCTGATTTCTGATATTCACGGGAAAGGGTTTTCGTGTTGGTTGCTCGGAGGGTTACTTGCGAAAGATGCGTCGTAACCACCCGGCCAGTTCGACGGCGGATGCCGCCGAGCCATGGCTCCGGATTCCAGCCAGGTCATGTGGCGACAGCCGCGCCACTGGGCGTTTCAAGTCTTTTGGCTGGACATGGACTGGGGTGGCGTGGGTCGATTTCATGATGCGGTCTCCGGTTGGTGTAACGTGGCTCAGTCGATGTGAGACATCTCGTGCAGAATGAATTCGGCAACAGCACCGTCAGTGGCTTCCATATAGGCCGCGAGGTGCGGCGCGCTCATGTGTGTCTGCCACAGCTCACGGCTTTCCCAGTTTTCATAAAACATGAAATGCGCTGGGTTTTCGTTGTCCTGGTGCAGGTCGTAGTTGATGCAGCCCTCTTCGGCGCGGGTGATCGGAACCAGCTTCAAAAGCTCGGCTTTGACCAGTTCGATTTTGTCTGCGTTGGCTGTGATGTTGGCGACGATTGTAAGCTTGGACATTGGGTTGTTCCTTCGAATTTCTGTTCTGATGATAAACATATACATCGCAGGTATTTACGGATAAACAGACTTCATTCGAAATGATAATCCGAGAAATTCGTTTAATGCTGATCGATAACATACGACTGTTTTTGACCATCACCGAAAAGGGAAGTCTCGTCGCCGCAGGGCGCGAGGTTGGGCTTTCGGCGACCACGGTTTCCGAACGTTTGGCAGCACTTGAGGCCCATTACGGCGTGGTTCTGTTCAACCGGACAACACGCTCGCTTAGCTTAACAGACGAAGGACGCACCTTGCTCAGCGGGGCCAAGGTCGTGCTGGGGGAGATCGAAGATCTTGAAACACGCATCCGGCACGGGGCCGAAACCTTGTCTGGCTCCATCCGTGTCAGCGCGCCAATCGACATTGGCCGCAGCATCGTGTCGGACGTGATATCGACCTTCACCGCAGATCATCCCGCAATCTCAATCGAGCTGCTGCTGTCAGATGGCTATGTCGATATTGTCGGCCAAGGATTCGATCTGGCTTTGCGGTTTGGTGCCGTAACGGACAGCACCCTGCGCACGCGTAAACTCGGCCATTTCCGCCGCATCGCTTGTGCCGCGCCATCCTACATTGCACGACATGGCGCGCCACAAACACCTGCTGATTTGGGCAAGCACAACTGTCTGATCATGCGGTTTGGAACGACCCTCGACAACGTCTGGCGCTTTGGATCAGGCAAGAAACAGCAAGCCGTAACCGTGCGCGGCAACAAGACCGTGAACGACGGATCACTGGTCCGGAGATGGGCGCTGGACGGGCATGGGATTATTTTGAAGTCAGAACTTGATGTCATCGGAGACGTAGGGTCAGGCAAACTTATCGCTCTGCTTGAAGCTTTTGCACCGCCGCCCAATCCGCTTCAAATGATGTTCCCCCCGGGCCGCGCACAACCACGGCGCGTGCGCGCCTTGGCCGACGCATTTTCGCAAGCATTGGCAGCACGGAAGCCAATATAGCGCCCTGAAAGTTCTTGAAACCATGCCTCCATCTATTGATGTCTGCTTTCACACTTTAATTCATATCGCGATCGTTGCGCAGCGAAGGTCCGTTTTCCGCCCAAACTGCTGAAGGGTCAAGGCGACCGGCCTCCGAACCAATGTCCGGGAAGGGCTGACAGCAGTCATCCATTGCCTTTGAAGGTTCGCGTGAGCATCGCGGCGCATGGGCAACCGCGGCTATGCGCAGATAGTGTACTTTGCAAAGTCGTGCTTTCGGCGCAAAGCCTCCTCTCGACACGATGCAACGTTGCTGCGGCTGCAGCCTAAATAGCCGCCATTCGCTACATGTGCGAATCCATTGTCTGCCCGAGCTGACACTCTGCGGAACGTTCCAGAGGAGCAGGTCAGTCAACTTTGCGTTCGTAAGTCTGAGGCATGCTCTGAGCTAGCCAGTGAAATCGATATCTACAAGGGAAACGTAGCAGACGTGCGGCGGTGCGGCTGCCGGATTACAGCAAGTCCAAAGTACCAATAAACCGCTCCCAGCCCGAAGCTGATTTTCGCTCTGGCTCTCACCTACGTCAGATACTCATGTAGGTCGGCCGGATTGCAGACGATAGCTGCTTCCATTGAATGCTGGCGACACTGGTTTTCAGTTGCGTTTTTCGTTGAGGATCGCCCTTTTCTCTTACACGTGTCGTTGATTTGCCACGCTGCGTTTAGAGTGTTAGCTGGAGACCTGCGAAACATGTGTCAGAAGGCTGCTCGGTTCAGGATGGAATACCTATTTGTCGTCGGTGTTGTGCAAGCGCTGTTTACTACTGTCTTTCTGGCCTCCAAACCGAAACGCGCACTGAGTGATCTGGTCCTGGCCGCTTGGATGATCTTTATTGCGCTTCCCATGATTGACATTTTGGCCATGCACCTTTGGCCTGATCTGCATGTTCCCATCCTGCAATCTGATCTGATCTACCCCCTGACCTATGGGCCGTTCATGTGGCTCTATGTTCGCGCAGTCACTGGAGCAATCAGCCGTATTTCACGACAGGACCTGATGCATTTTCTGCCATTTTCTTTGGTGAGCTTGGTTCAGATTGTGACAGGTTTGGCTCCTCCATTGCCCAACCCCGATCACATGGTTTTTGACACCAGTACACGCCTAGTCGGGGCGGTCAATCTCGTGTTGATCCTGTCCTATTCTTGGGCGGTCGCGCAACGTCTGTCGCAGCATGGTTTGAAGGTAAATCAGCATTTTTCCAATCTTCCCAATCGTGTCACGCTTAAATGGCTGTTCTGGCTGATCGCCGGTTTTTCGGCTGTTTCATTGTTGCTGTTTCTGGGGTCACTTCTGTCTTTGCCTGCGGTGTTGCATGTGCATCTGCCTGCAAAAATCGCAATTCTATTTGGTTTGAGCTTTTATGGTCTGCGGCAAAATCAGGTGTTTGACCACAAACAGGAACCCAGCGCTCAGGATAGGTCGGATCCGCAGGACCCTGAGCCCATCTTGACGGAGCCACAGGGCGGCTCTGAGGATAGCAAAAAGCGCTACAGTCGCTCGGGCCTCACAGAGGAACGGGCAGAGCGTATTTTGACACGACTTGAAGCCTATATGAAAACGGCGCGCCCCTACTTGTCAGCCGATTTGACCATCACAGACCTGGCAAAACAGATGTCAGTTCCACGCCATCACCTGACCGAAGTCATCAGCACACGGCATGAGAAGAGCTTCTATATCTTTGTGAATGAATACCGGATCGCGGCCATAAAGCAGGCGATGGAGAGCCCTGAGAATGCAAATGCAACGCTTCTTGAACTCGCCTACGCTTCTGGGTTCAACTCCAAATCCCCCTTCAATGCGGCGTTTAAGCAGCTGACAGGTATGACGCCTTCGCAGTACCGCCGCCAGCTGAGATGACCCGCCCCTTTGGGGGCAATAAGTGCTGACAAAGCGGGTCAGCACCGCCAAATCAAAGGTACGAGCTTAGCGGCGCGGACGAATGTTGTGGGGAGAGGCCTCATATCGCCCCTATTCGCACTGACTGATGCTAGGACCACTCCGTTGATACCGCTTTCAAACCATCCCACCGCCATATGCCTTGCAACTGCACTCTCCGTTGTGTCGTTTCATCCCGTTGTGGCCCAGAGCCTGACCTATCCCATTGTGGACACGATGCAGGACAGCTGTTTTGACCTGGGCGGTGATGTGATCAGCTGCCCCACCCCAGGCGCACCCTTGTCCGGTCAGGACAGCCAGCGCGCGGGCTTGGCAACCGCCTATGCTGACCAAAGGGACGGCACAGTACAAGACGACAACACGGGTCTGCTGTGGCAGAAAACGCCCCAGTTCAACCGGCTGCAATATGGTGAGGCTTTGTCCTATTGCGCCGCTTTGGACCTTGGGGCGCGCAGGGACTGGCGCGTGCCAACAATCAAGGAGCTGTATTCTCTGGCGGATTTTCGCGGCGAATTGCTGAAACCCGAAGAAGGCAAGGCACGACCCTATCTCGACACCACTGTGTTTGACTTTGAATACCCCAAAGGGCTGCCTTTTGCCGGACAATACTGGAGCAGCACGCTCTATGTGAAAGGCCCGGTTATGAACGAACGCAACCAGGGCACCTTTGGCTTTAACTTTGCCGACGGTCATATCAAAGCCTACGGCACCGGTCTTGATTTTTACAGCGGCGGACCTGCGATCAGCAGCGGTCTGCCCAACGGGCCTGCGGATGGCAAGGCACCCGGCAATTACATCCGTTGTGTTAGCGGCGACGAAGGCATCTACGGCGTGAACAGCTTTACCAACAATGGCGATGGTACCGTGACGGAGAGCGCCACGGGTCATATGTGGCAGCTGAGCGATGACGGCACCCGTCGCGAATGGGCCGAGGCACTGGCCTATTGCGAAGCGCTTGACCTGGGCGGCCATAGCGACTGGTACCTGCCCAATTCAAAGGAACTGCAAAGCATCGCCGATTATAACCGCACCAGCTTTCCCGCGATTGACGATAGCATCTTTGGCATCACTCAGGATGCAGAAAGCCTTGATTTCTGGACCAGCACCACATTTGGCGATTTCAAAAACTATGCCAACGTGATTGCCTTTGGCAAAGCCCTGAGCAAGGCCGGAGACCAGGTCGAATATACCGATTGGCACGGCGCAGGGGCGCAGCGTTCGTCAATCAAGACACTTACTGGCCAGGGCATGACCGAAGATACCACCTGTTCTGTCAACGCTTGCGACTACAATCGGTCGGACAATCTGGTGCGCTGCCTGCGTTGAAACCGGCTGTGACCCGCTGCGGCCAAAAATAGGCCGCAGCGCCTTAATTCCAAACCTATCAACGGACAAACCTATGATGAAACATCTGCTGAATGCCGCGGTTGCGGTAACTTTCCTGTCTGCTGTCGCCGCGCATGCCGATCCGGTTGAGATCTATTTGACGGACAAGCTGGACAATATTCAAAACGGCTACTGCCTGGACATTGGCGGTGCCAAAGGCTGGGACGCTAAACCCGAAAGCGGCCTTCAGGGGCATACCTGCTACAGCCCGCTGGGCGAACTTGGTGTTGATCAGGTCTTTGACACCGCCAAATTCGCGGATGGCGTGCTCTACATGACAAAATTCGATGTCTGTGCCGAATACTCTTCGGTTGAAGCCGGCACGTCCATTGAGTTGGCAACCTGTGACGGCAGCGCTGCACAGTCGTTTACCTTTGCAGGAGAAGGTGCCATCAGCCCCGCCTCTGCACCTGAGATGTGCCTGACACTAGCCGAAGATACCCGGTTCGGGCGCAGCAAAACCAACCAGATCAAGAACCTGTCGCTCGAGACCTGTGACGACAGTCTGGCAGACTACCAAACCTGGGCGGTTCGCAGCGAATAAATCGCCTGCTTCAATCACTCTCAGTGGCCCGATCAGCAGGACTGTTGATTGGGCCAACACGGCGCGTAGCGCAGCGAACGACAGGACGCATCCCATGAAATTTACTGGCTACATTCTGGCAGCAGCCACCACAACGCTCAGTGCCGCGCCGACCTTTGCCCAGGAGGTCAGCTTTTCAACCGGCCCGGCAAAGACAATCATTGAAGGCTTGATCGATTGCGGACCTCGGTCTCGCCCTAGCGCAGTCGGGGAAATCACCTCCGAGGATGGCGCAGTCCGCACCGTACCAGCAGCGACTCATTATCAGACAGGGCCCCATGCGCCAGATCTCTACAATGCCTGCGCCGGGATTAAACCTGACGCGCTCAGCGATATCGATCTTGACGCTATCCAGACATTTGATGCAGGCGGCACAGAGGCCTTTACCGCTTATTTCTTTGGCGACAATTATTTTGAGCTCTATGTGAACGGGCAATTGATCGCCGTGGATTCCGTGCCATTCACGCCCTTCAATGCAAGCGTGGTAAAATTCACGGCCGAGCGTCCGCTGAACCTGGCCATCATGGGGGTCGATTGGGAAGAAAACCTGGGCCTCGGTTCAGAAGCGGGACGGGGATCCAGCTATTACCCCGGCGACGCGGGCCTGGTAATGCAGCTGCAGGATGCCAGCGGTGAGATTATCGCCATTACCGATACAGACTGGCGCGCTCAAACCTTCTACGTCAGCCCTTTGAAGGACCGGGACTGTCTTGTCGCAGAGGGCCAGATCCGCGACAGCTCTTCCTGCAGCACGGCTGCAGCCAGCGATGGCCGCGCGTTTTCTGCGGCTTATTGGGATCTACCAGTAGATTGGATGACTGCCGATTTTGATGATAGCAGCTGGCCTAACGCGGTGGCCTACACCAATGAAACCGTGGGGGTAAATAACAAGCCGGGCTATACCAATTTCACCGAACTCTTTGATGCTGCAGATGCGGATGCGTCCTTTTGAGCAGCCCCACTTGAGTGGTCCAAATTGAAAGTTAGTGCATGGTTGGCCTTTGGTCCATCGGGACGATGGTCTCTGGCGCAGGTGGGCGGTAGCCCAGAGCACTGTGGGGTCGTTTGGTGTTGTAGTGTTTTCTCCAGCTTTCGATAATGATCTGGGCCTCTCGTAACGAATAGAAGATTTCACCGTTCAGCAATTCATCCCTCATTCGCCCATTGAAGCTTTCGCAGTATCCGTTCTCCCATGGCGATCCAGGCTCGATGTATGCGGCCTTGGCCCCGACAGCCTTGATCCAGCCTCTGACGGCCTCAGCAATGAACTCAGGGCCATTATCTGATCGGATGTAAGAGGG
>NZ_OMPQ01000003.1 GCF_900313025.1 Pseudophaeobacter sp. EL27 | reverse complement strand
AKCAGGGCGAATGGCCCGGCTATAAGACCCGCGCTGATGAGTACGTGGCCTATAAGACCAAACTCGAGGCGCTGGAGGCGCGGCTGGTTGAGCTGCGCAAGAAGCCGCAGGCCAGTGCCGCTACGGATGAGCTGGCCTCCTGTGATGGCTATCTGCGKCAGGCCGCGACCCAGGGGGCGGCGCGTGATTACAAAAGCGCGCTGGACAGTATCACCGCAGGCGATGCGGCAGCCGATGTGGCGCAGAACCTGATCGAGATGCGCGCCGAACTGGCGGCGCTGAAAAAGGAGGATGTGCTGGCGGCGGTTGATAAGGATGTGGTGGCCGCCTTTAAGAACTACGACGAACTGGTCAGCTATGTCGCGGGCAAGGATGATGGCGCCTTTGCTACCCTGCGGGCGACGGCGGCAGCCGAGGCCCAGAAGGGCCGTGATGCCTCCCTTGGGGCAAGCCCCGATCTGGACCTGGTCCGGAGCCATCTTGGCACCGCCATCACCCAGCTCGAAGCGATCCTGGAACGGGTGGCCTGCAAGGCCAGCTTTACCAGCCAGCGCGCCGCTATTCGGCCTGCAGTAGAGACTGAACTAAAGGATGGCAGCGCCGCCAATGACAGCTGTCTGGACAGTGAACTCCTGGCGATCAACGCGCTGCTCAGCGCGGCAGATGCGGCCGCCAAGGCACCGGGGCTGGATTTTGGCACCGGGCTGGCAAAGCTCACCGAGGCGCAGCCCCTGGTGCTGGCCGCGCGCAAGAAACTGGCGCGCTATGTCGAGGCCACGCCGCTCAAGGCCCAGTTGGCGGCCTCCAAACGACGTCTCATCCGCAGCCGCGACCGGGCGCTGACCTTTACCAATCCGATCGATGCCCAGGAGAGCCTGCAGATCGAAGTGGATAAGATCGACGGGTTTCGCACCAAGTTTGATACCGATTGGGCGGCGGGAAAATATGACGCGGCCCTGGCCAAGCTGAAGGCGGATGCCAAACGCGGCACCGCCTATGAAACGGAGCGCAGCGACTATGTGAAGACCATCCAACGCCGCAAGGAGTGGATCTATGATGATGAGGTCAATATTGCCGGGGATCCGCTGGTGCAGAAAGAACGCGATGAGATCGCCGCCGCCAAGGTGAAGATCTCGGAGCAGTTGCAACAGCGCCTTTTTAAGGTGGCGGCCAAGACGGTAAATGACGAATCCTGGGCCATTGATCGTGGCAAGGACATGCTGGCGGCCCGCACTGCCTATGAGCCCAAGCGTCTGGCGGCGGAAAATGCGGTCAAGGAGGCCGAGGCGGAATATGCCAAGCTGGCGCAAAACCCCGCCCTGGGGGATCGGGTGGCGGCCCTGCGCAAGCGCTATAGTGATCACCATGGCACGACGGCGGTGCCCGGCCGGGCCTTTGCCACGGCGGCGCCGGCCATGGATCAGCTGGTCGCGGATTGCGCGCCGGTGATTGCCGCCTGCAAGGATCACAAGCGCTTTGAGGCGAGCTGCAAGGCGGCAGCCGCCAAGATCCAGCAGGTCAAGGATCATGCGCAGGCCAAATATATCGCCCCGCTGATTGCCCGGCTGGAGGGCAAATATGCCAATATGATGGAGCTGGCGGCGCAGGGGCGCATGGGCCAGGCTCAGGCCCTGTTGGATGTATTGCCACAGGACTGCGCCGATGCTCTGGTGGCGGCAGCAAACAGTGCTGCCCTGGCCGGGATCGGCAGTGATCTCGAGGGTATCGAAGACGCGGATAGTGCCGCCATCACCGAGGCGGTGGAAAAACTGCGGGTGGTCTTTGATGCGCTGAAATGGGAGAGCGAGGCAGAATATGCCAAGACCCTTGAGGCGGCGGAAAATCAGGTTGATGCCATCGAGGCACAGCTGAAAACAGAGCCTATAGCGGCAAAAGCGGCGCTGCTCGAGGCGCTTGTGGCCTGCGAGGCGCTGCAGGTGGAGATCAGTCATCACAAACAATTGGATGAATTGGCAACCCGGGTCATAGCCCGCATCACCGCCAAGACCGCGGCCTTTGCCAAATATGCCATCATCCAGGAGGATGGTGAGGCGCTGAAGGCTGAGGTCACGGCGGCGCTGAAGGCGGCGCGGGGGGGCGGTGATCTGACCGCGGCCAGCGCTGCAATCGAGGCGGTGATGGACCGTCACCACGCATTGCTGCTGATGGCCACGCGTCATGATCAGCTGATGCAGGATTGCGACGCCCTGGAGGCGCAGCACAAGACCCTTATGGGCAGCGCCCATCGCTATGCCATCCGCGCGGATCTGGAACAGCTTGCAGGCGAGATCCAGCAGGCCCGCACGGCGGCGAACAGCCGCGATCACGACAGCGACGAGGCCCATGTCAAAGCGGCCAAGGCGCGGGCGGTGGATGCCACGGCCAAGGACAAGATGGCGGGCAATGTGGCGCCGGATCCGGCCAATATCAAATCCATCCTTGAACGCCCCGATGGCGACAAGCAGCTTGATGAGATGATCAAGGGGCTGGATGCCTCGGCACAGCGCAAAGTGCTCAAGGTGGCCTTTGAGGCAAAATTCGGCTGCAAGCTCAATATCTACATCGATGCCAGCGGCACCGATGGCAGTGGCAATGCCCGCGACCGCAACGCGCCGAGCAACCTGCGCGCGGCGGATGCCAAGAAGGGCCCCAATATCCGCCGCTTCTACGAGGTGATGTCGGTGCTGCCGCCCAAAGACACCCGCGGCAATGAGTCGATGAAGATCTTTGGCTATGAGGATGTGAAGGGGCAGAAGGGCTCGGTCTATTCCGGCGGCGCCAAGGCGGTGGTGATGCGCGAAGGCGATGCCAATCTCAGCGGTGTTTACGGCTTTGGCCGCCCGCATGAGGTCGGCGAGGTCGATGAGAATTGCAAACCGGCGGACCAGGAGCAGGTGGATTTCTTCTCCTGGAACACCCTGCACGAGGCGGGCCATGCGGTGGATGACCAGCGCAGCTTTATGAGTGGGGTGGCGGATAATGCCGCCTATGGCGGCTGGCAGGAACATGGCAAACATATCAAACCGGCGGCCGATGCCATTGCCGGTCACTACCAATATGACGCCACCTATGTGGCGCAGTATATCACCAATGCCTCTGCCACCCTGGCGCTGCCGGAATGTCCGGAAAATACCGACCCAGAGGTCTGGGAACGGCGCCGCAGCCAGGCCTGCGCCCATGTGGATATGGCCCGGGCAGGCAACAATCCCTGGGCCAGTTCTGCCATTGCTGGCAAGCTCAATATCGGCGGCCGGGTCTATCATGAAAGCTATGACACCGGCAGCTGGAACAGCTATGCTTTTGCCGCCCGCAAACAGGCGATCACCGGCTATCAGTTCCGTGCTCCGGGGGAATGGTTCTCGGAACTCTATGCCGCATATCACAGCAAAAAACTGAAAGCGCAGCATCCGGCCGTTGCCTGGCTGGAAAAGCTGGTGTGAGGGGGAAATAACGATGTCACTTTTTGTTCCGATGAACCTGACCTGCCCTGAATGCGCCGAGGTGTTTACCTCTGAGGCAGTGGGCAGCGTCAATGCCGACCGCCGGGCGGATCTGCGCGACGAGATCCTGGCGGGGCGCTTTCAGATCATGCGCTGTAGCGCCTGCGCCCATGAATTCCGCCTGGAGCCGGATTTCAACTATCTGGATGTGGGGCGCAGCCAGTGGATCGCCGCCCTGCCCGCCCGCGCCCTGCGCGACCATCTGGAGATCGCGGCGGAAAAACAGGCGGTGTTTGATCTGAGCTATGGCAGCCAGGCGCCCGCCGCCGCTCAGAGCGTTGGTCAGGGGCTGCAGCAGCGCCTGGTCTTTGGCTGGCCGGCCCTGCGCGAAAAGCTGGTATTGGCGGAGAATGGCCTGGATGATGTGATCTGGGAGGTGGCCAAGCTGGACCTGCTGCGCAGCCTGCCCGAGGCGCCTCTGGGCGAGGGGGTGGAGCTGCGCCTGATGGGGGTGAGCGGGGATCTGCTGGACCTGGCCTGGATCCGGGCAGAGAGCGAAGAACATCTGAATGATTTTCAGGTCGAGCGGGGGCTTTACGACGGCATCCTTGCCGCGCCGGCCCCCTGGGCGGCGGTGCAGGCGCTTTTGGGCGCCAGCATGTTTGTCGATATTCAAAAGCTGTTCATGGGGACCGGTGAGGATGCGGCCTGAGCGCCTCTGAACGCGCCTGTTGCCTGCCTGTTGCGATCCCGCCTGCGCTGGTATCGCGGGCCGGCTCTGTTACCCTTGGCGTTTCAGGGGCAGCCCCTGGCTGGGGAACAGCCGTGCGGTGGCGGCGCGCTCTGTCAGGGGCGGGCCGTCAAAATAACCCTGCAGATAATCGACGCCGCAGGCTTTCAGCAGCTGGCGGTGGGCATCGGTTTCAGCCCCCTCGCCGGTGACCCGCATGCCCAGGGCATGGCCCAATTCGGCAATGGCGCCGACAATGGCACGGGTTTCCTCGGATTCCGGCAGTTTAGAGACAAAAGCCGCATCGACCTTGATCTTGTCGACCGGGAATTTCTGCAGATAGCTGAGCGAGGAATAGCCCATGCCAAAATCATCCAGCGCCACGGTCACCCCCAGCTCCTGCAGCGCCTGGATTTCGCGCAGGGCGGACTGACCACTGGCCAGCACCACGGTTTCGGTGATTTCCGCCTCCACGGCTGAGGCGGGGCAGTTGGTCTCAAACAGGCAGTCATTGACAAATTCATCAACCTGGGCGCCAAAGAGTTTTGGCGAGAGATTGACCGCAACCCGGCCCTGAAAGCCGGCCTCATGCCAGCGCGCGGCGGCCCTAAAGGCCTGGGTCATCATCTGGTAGGTGAGCTCGCGGATCAGCCCGCAATCCTCGGCGATGGGAATGAACCCGGCCGGGGAAACTGTGCCCAGCTGGCGGTGGTGCCAGCGCGCCAGGGTTTCAAAGCCGATCACCTCGCCGCTGGCCAGATCGGTCTGCACCTGAAACACCGGCCGCAGATCCCCCTGCGCCAGAGCCCGGCGCAGCTCACCTTCCAGCAGGCTCTTGCGGTTGATTTCGGTCTCCAGAGTTTCGTGGAAGATCTCCACCATGCCGCGGCCACCGCGTTTGGCCTCATAAAGCGCCAGATCGGCGCGGCGGATCCCCTCCGAGGGCTGGGCCTGAGGCCCCGACAGGGTGGCGATGCCTGCTGACATGCCGGTATGCAGCACCTGGCCTGCAACCTCCTGCGGCTGGGCCATCTCTGCCACCAGACGGTTGGCGATATTGGTCAGCCGGTCCTGGCTGTCGGCGCCCTTGACCAGAATGGCAAATTCATCGCCGCCAAGCCGCGCTGCCATGACATAGGTGCTGGCGCAGGATTCAAACCTATGCGCCACCACTCGCAACAGCTCATCCCCGGCCGGGTGGCCCAATGTGTCGTTGATCTGTTTGAAATGATCCAGATCGGCCAGCAGCACCGAGACCTCTTCGCCCTCCTGCTGCAGCCAGGTCGCCAGGGTCTGCTCCATCAGGCGGCGATTGGGCAACCCGGTGAGACTGTCATGCTCGGCCAGAAACCGCACCCGCTCGGCCTGACGCGCCTGGTCCGAGTGATCCGAGGCCAAGAGCATCGAACCCAGATAAGACCCGCGCTCATCCCGGATGGGACCACCGCGCACCAGCAGATTGAGCTCATGGCCCGACAGGTTATGGGTGGTGGTGGCCTCAAAGGCAAAACTCTCGTTGTTCCGGATATGGGTCTCCGTTTGCGCTGCCAAATCCGCGGGCAACCAGGATTTCAGGTTCAGCTGCCGCCCGATCTGGGCATCGCCAAAGAACAGCTCCCCATTGGGGTTACAGAGCACCACCTTGCCGGTTTCATCGGCCAGCACCACCCCGTCCCGGGTGGATTGCAGGGCGCGCCGGATGCGTTTGGACTCGCGCCGCGCGCTTTCATTGTCCTGGGCGCGCAGCTCGGCGAGCTCGCTGTCCTTTTCATGCAGCTGATGCAGGGCCTGGGCGATCAGGCCGATTTCATCGCGCCGCTCGCGCCCCGGGATGACCCCGTCAAAATTACCATTGCGCATGGCGGTAAGGGTCTGGGTGATCTCTCCGAGCGGCCGGGACAGGTGCGACAGCGCCAGGGTGATGATCAGGGCAATGGCCATCAGCACCAGGGTGGAGATCGTCAGATGGCTGAGGACGGCGGTGTGCAGCGGCTCTGCCATGACGGAGATCGGCAGGGCGATTTGCAGATACCCCAGATCATGCGTCTGGTTGCTGCCGGTATAGGTGATGCGCTGACTGGCCTGCAGATCATCCGCAGCCGGGCTGTAGCCGGGGGTTTGCTGGGCAAAGATCTCGGCGCCACTGGCGTCAAAGACCTGCACCTGGGCCACCCGCCCTTCGGCGAGGATGTCCCGGATCAGCGTCTGGATCTGAACCGGATCCTCATGGTGCATTGGCTGCGCCAGGGCGGCGGCGGTAAAGCGCAGCATCAGATCGCGCTCCTGCTCCAGAGCGGTGAGGAAGACTTCTTTATGATCCAGCACTTCATGGGCAATGCTGAAACATTGAATGAGGAAAACCGGGATCAGCATGCTGATCAACAGGCGGCTGCGAAAGGAGATATGGGGCAGATGCATCATGGCTGCGCTGCCCGCAGTCTGTGTCGCTGTCTCTGGCGCCGACCTGGCAGCGCGCCCGGGGGCGCCTGTTCATCCTGGATGGGGACAGGCTGGAGAACCAAGGTCGGCTGGGGCGCGAGCGCAATGCGGCGGGCCCTTAGGAGCCAGTTTCCTCTGCGTGGAGCTGCCCCTGCATGCGACACAGCGAGGGCAGCAGTCAGAAAGCGGATAACCCACATGGCATGCGTCCCTTTTGTTAAAACCTGCAGGCGGAGTGTGACAAGAGATCGTTAAGGCCGCGTATGACTGCCCCCGCAGCAGAGCCTGTTTGGGGCAGGTTTTGGTCTCATTGCGGTATTGAAAGTCGAAAAATTTACATAAAACCCTGGCTCTATGCCGGGCCCGTGCCGGGCTGCCTGGGGGCTGTGATCTGTCTCTTTGTCGGTTGCGAGGGAAAGGCTGCTATAGATGGCTATACATGGGCGCATGAATGGCCTATACGCGGCCAATTGCTGCCGGGGCGCCCTGCCCTTTTGTGCGGCAGCCCCGGTTTGGCCTCCGCCCCAATAGAAAAGCAGATCACCTTGAAACAGACATTAGCTCTGGCGCTTGAGCGCCGTGGATACGCCTCTTTGACCCCCGTACAAGAGGCGGTCTCCGACCCGGCCCTGGCTGGGGTCGATCTTTTGGTTTCGGCGCAGACCGGTTCGGGTAAGACCGTGGGTTTTGGCCTGGCCATTGCCGATACGATTTTGGGCGAAGAGGATAAATTTGCCCCCGCCGCGACGCCGCTGGCGCTGGTGATTGCCCCCACCCGCGAGCTGGCGATGCAGGTGAAACGTGAACTCGCCTGGCTCTATGGTGAGGCCGGTGCGGTGATGGCCTCCTGTGTTGGTGGCATGGATATGCGCGATGAGCGCCGCTCCCTGGACCGTGGCGCCCATATTGTGGTGGCAACACCGGGACGTCTGCGCGACCATATCATGCGTGGCTCCATCGATCTGTCAGAGCTGCGCGCCGTGGTGCTGGACGAGGCCGACGAGATGCTGGATCTGGGTTTTCGCGAAGACCTGGAGTTCATTCTCGGCGAGAGCCCCGATGAGCGTCAGACGCTCTTGTTTTCGGCCACCGTGCCGCCTGCCATTGCCGGGCTTGCCAAAAGCTATCAGCGCGATGCCCAGCGGATCTCGACTGTGGCCGAGAAAAGCCAGCACAGCGATATCGAATATCAGGCCATGTCGGTCTCGGCGCGCGATGATGAAAACGCCATTATCAATGTGTTGCGCTATTTTGAATCGCCCAATGCCATCGTGTTCTGCAACACCCGCGCCATGGTCAACCGGCTGCTGAGCCGCCTGTCCAACCGGGGCTTCTCCGTGGTGGCGCTCTCGGGTGAGCTCTCCCAGGCCGAGCGCTCTCATGCGCTGCAGGCGATGCGCGATGGTCGCGCCCGGGTCTGTGTGGCGACGGATGTGGCGGCGCGCGGTATCGATCTGCCCAATCTGGATCTGGTGATCCATGCCGAGCTGCCCAATAGCCATGAAACCCTGTTGCACCGTTCGGGCCGGACGGGTCGCGCTGGTCGCAAGGGTGTCAGCGCCCTGGTGGTGCCGCCAAAATCGATACGCAAAGCCGAGCGACTGCTCAAGATGGCCAAGCTGCAGGCGACCTGGGACAATGCCCCTTCGGCTGAGATGATCAAGGAACGTGACGGCGAGCGCATGCTGGCGGATCCGGCCTGGTCTGAAGCGCCAGAACCCCGCGAAGAGGCGATGGTTGCCAAGCTGGCGGAAGAATTCAGCCCGACCCAGCTGGCTGCGGCCTATCTGCGCCTGTGGAATGCAGGTCGCTCTGCCCCCGAAGAGCTCTCGGCGGCCAATGCCAAGCCTGAACCGCGGGCGCCTTTTGGCCCCAGCACCTGGTTCTCGATTGCCACCGGGCGCGACCAGGGCGCAGATCCGCGCCGCCTGCTGCCCATGCTCTGCCGCGCCGGTGACATCACCAAGAGCGACATTGGCGCGATTCGCATCCAGTCCGGTGAGACCTTCGCCGAGATCCGCGAGGCCCAGGTTGAGGGCTTTTTGAAATCCATGGGATCCGAGATGGTGCTGGATGACGGCACCAAGGTGACCCGTCTGGCCACCCCGCCCAACATCCCCGCAGGCCGGCCTTCCGGTGGCCCGCGCAAATCCGGCGGCCCCCGCGAGGGCGGTTACAAGGATAAGAAACCCTATGGCGGCGACAAGCCCCGTGACAAGCCGCGCGGCCCGCGTCCTGATGGCGATCGTTTTGAACGCCCCGAGCGCAAAGAGCGGTCAGAGCGCCCCCGTCACAAGGCAGAACCCCGCGAACCCAATGCGGTGGTGAGCGAAGTCAGCCCGCGCAGCAAACCGAGTGGAAAACCGGCAGGTAAGCCAAGTGGTAAGCCCGCAGCAAAAGCGGCGCCAAAATCTGAGAGCAAGCCGAGCTATCGCGCTGGTGCAGGCGATCCTGGCAAGAGCTGGCGTAAGGACGACGCTGGCAAACCCGGTGGCAAACGCAGTGGCTCCAAAGGCCCACCACCGCCAAAGGGCAAAGCCAGCAGCAAAAAGAACCGCGCCCGCGTGGCGGAAGCCAAAGCCAGCAAGGGCGGTGGCGCCAAGCCGCGGCGCCCCAAGGCCTGATGGTGAGAAACCTCTGCTAAAGAAAAACGCCGCTGGGGGAACTCCCTCAGCGGCGTTTTGGTTTGGACAGGAGGGGGGCTCTGCCCCCACGGCCCTCAGGGCCGCTCCCCCGGGATATTTACAGCCAAATGAAGAGTGGGCGTCAGGTCTTCATTTGGCCAAAAGTATCCTGGGGGTGAGCACCTTGGTGCGAGGGGGCAAAGCCCCCTTCTGGCCGCTAACTGGTGGCGGATTGCACTGCAGCGGCGACCTCGGCGACGGTGGCGGTGAGGAGGGCCTCATCCTCGCATTCCGCCATGACCCGGATCAGTGGTTCGGTGCCGGATTCACGGATCAGCAGGCGGCCTTTGCCTTCCAGGGTGGCTTCGGCGGTGCGGATTACGGCCTGAACCGGAGTGGCTTCCAGTGGGGTCTGGCCCAGGGTAAAGCGCACGTTTTTTAGCAGCTGCGGCACCGGGTCGAACTGGGAGAGCAGCTCTGAGGCGGGCCGGCCGGTTTCGACCATGGCGGCGAGCATATGCAGCCCGGCCATCAGCCCGTCACCGGTGGTGGCGTGATCGCTCATCACGATATGGCCGGATTGCTCGCCGCCCAAGTTAAAGCCGCCTGCGCGCATCCGTTCCACCACATAGCGGTCGCCAACGGCGGTGCGTTCCAGGTGCAGCCCCTGGCCCGCCAGGTGGCGTTCAAGCCCGAGGTTCGACATCACGGTGGCGACCAGGGCATTCCCGGTCAGGGTTCCGGCCTTGGCCCAGCGACCTGCCAAGAGCGCCATCAGCTGATCGCCATCGGCCACGGTGCCACTCTCATCGATCATGATCACCCGATCGGCGTCGCCATCCAGGCAGATGCCGACATCGGCGCCATGGGCAACCACCGCCTCGGCGGCGGTCTGCGGCTGGGTCGAGCCACAGCCCAGGTTGATATTGTGACCATCGGGGGAAACCCCCAGCGGCACCACCTCGGCGCCGAGTTCCCAGAGGACTTCGGGGGCGGTGCGGTGGGCGGCGCCATTGGCACAGTCCAGCACCACCTTGAGCCCATCGAGACGAATGCCCCGCGGCAGCGAGGATTTCACCCGCTCGCCGTAGCGAAACCGGGCGTCATCAATGCGTTTGGCATGGCCGATGTGCTGGGCCTGAGCTGGCTCTACGCCGGCCTCAATCAGGGCCTCAATCTCCAGCTCGGCCTGATCTGACAGCTTGAACCCATCAGGGCCAAAAAACTTGATGCCGTTGTCTTTGGCCGGGTTGTGACTGGCGGAGATCATCACCCCGAGGTCAGCCCGCATCGAGCGGGTCATCAGACCCACAGCCGGCGTTGGCACTGGCCCCAGCAAGAGCACGTTCATACCCGTTGAGGTCAGCCCAGCGGTGAGGGCGTTTTCAAACATATAGCCGGAAAGCCGGGTGTCCTTGCCGATCACCACCCGGTGCACGCCCCCGGCCTCGCGGCGGAAATAGCGCCCTACGGCGGCGCCGATGCGCAGCGCCATATCGGCGGTCATTGGATGGATATTGGCGGTGCCCCGGACCCCGTCCGTTCCAAATAATTTGCGCATTTAAATATGTCCCATAAATGTTGGTCAGTGTCAGTGCTGCAGGGCCGAAGTCTCTGGCGATGGAATGCAGCAAGCCGAATGCAACATCATGTTTGCCCTCTTGGCGAATCCTATAACCTGTCCTCTGGGCAAGGCAGAAGACAGTAAAAAGGCGGGTCTAGGACAGGTCCGCCTCTTGATATTCCCAACCGATCAAATACCAAGCTTCTGACCATAAAGCAGATTTTTAGAGCTTGGATTTACGGCGTTTGCTCCAGAAACCGTCAAAGTTAGGGGCTGGTTGCCGTTGTGATTGTACCGGTTGTGCCATCTTCGTTGGTGATGGCAATGGTGACCACGGCAACGCCAATGGCCGCCGCGCCTACGCCAGCGATACCTGCACCAGCACCGCCTGCTTGGTCACGGATGGATCAACGCCAGCAAGCGCGTCGTCAGTGTTTTCCACTGCAAAGGCTGCAGTGGTTGTTGCTGCGGTCAAAAGCAGGGCTGCAAAGATCTCTTTCATAATCCAAATCCCCCTTGGAATTCTACTTGGGGACACTCTATGCGCCCGCGCAGGAAAATTCAATGTAAGCCATAGGAGGGAATTGCTTGACGAAGGGTTTTTAGGCGAAACTCAGCGTGAAAATCCTGAACCTGTGGCACAGATACCTAGTTTGAGAGGTCGCGAATACGCAGATAACCGATCTCCGGGCCGGCCCATTGCCGTGATTTCCAGACCTTTTGATTTTGGGAATCGACCCAATGGTCATTCAGGACCACGGTTTTGCGCCCCGTTTCGGCGCGGCCTTCGCAGTGTTCCTGCAGATGCCGGGTGGAATAGAGGCGCTCGTAGATTTCCAATCCCTGTGACCCGAGGTCGGTGATTTCGCAGGCCAGGGTGACAACCTGCTCCTGGTTGTTGCCACTGCGCAGATGGTAGCGGCGCTGACCGCCACGGGCGGGTCCGGCAATGCCGTTCTGCACCGGCACGCTGGCGGAAATCAGGTTTCCGGCTAGGCCGCGGGTGGCGATCAACATGCCATTGCGAAAGGCCAGGGCACTGTTGTCAGCAGCGCTCCAGGTGGTGATCTCGCCGGGCAGGTCATCACGGCGGGCCAGCAATGGCGCCAAGACCCAGATCATTCAGCCCGGTGACAAGCTCACTCTGCGGATTTGGGACAGCAGCGACAATTCCCTGCTCACCTTGATTGAACAGAAAATGGTGCAGCTGCAGGATGTGCGGGTGGCGGCCAATGGCACCATCTTCATGCCCTATGTGGGCAATGTGAACGTGCTGGGGCTGACCCCGGATCTGGCGCGGGAAAAACTGCAAGACGAGCTGGAGAGCATCGTGCCTGCGGCGCAGCTGCAGTTGGATATGGCCGAGGGGCGCAACAACTCGGTCGATCTGGTTTCTGGCGTGGCCCGTCCCGGCACCTATCCGATGCCCAACCGCAATTTTTCGGTGATGGGGCTGATTTCCATGGGCGGTGGCATCTCTGCCGGGCTCAACAATCCGCAAATCCGGCTGGTGCGTGGTCACCATATCTATGGCACCTCGGTGGACAATCTGCTGACCATTTCCAATATCATCGGCAACTTCTTTGGGGTCTTCAGTCGCGCCTGCATCCTGTAACCCACATTCCGTAACAGCTTCAGAGCCAGTGCTGGGATATGCGGGCCGGGTCGCAAGGCCGGTGGCCTCGGAGACGATCTCAATAAAATTGCGCAGGTCGGCATCGCGCAGATCCAAGGTCACCTGGGCACGCAGAGGCTGCGCCAGGGGGAGCAGCATAAGAATCCCTGCCCCGATCCAAAGACGGGGAGCCCCCCCTGCAGTAACGCCTCCGCAGCTAGTGCAGCAGGCGTTCCAGATAGCGGCCGTAGTCGTTTTTGGCAAAGAGCTTGGCGCGCGCCTCAAGCTGGTCGCGGTCAATCCAGCCCTGCTCAAAGGCGATCTCCTCGAGGCAGCCGGTTTGCAGCCCCTGGCGGTCCTGCAGGGTGCGGACAAAATTGCCGGCCTCCAGCAGCGAGCCATGGGTGCCGGTATCCAGCCAGGCATAGCCCCGGCCCATGGTTTCCACCCGCAGGGCCTCTTCGTCCAGATAGCTCTGCAATAGATCGGTGATCTCCAGCTCACCGCGGGGAGAGGGCTGCACTGCCCGGGCCCGCTCTGGCGCGGAGCCATCGAGGAAATACAGCCCGGTCACCGCGTAGTTTGACGGTGGGATCTGCGGCTTTTCGATGATCTCGCGGGCGCGGCCACCTGCATCAAAGGCCACCACCCCGTAGCGCTCGGGGTCCGCCACGTGATAGCCAAAGACGGTGCCACCCGCTGGCTGCTGATCCGCCGCGGCCAGCAGCTTGGGCAGACCATGGCCAAAGAAGATATTATCCCCCAAGACCAGCGCCGAGGGGGCGCCATCCAGGAAATCTTCGGCCAGGATAAAGGCCTGGGCCAGCCCATCGGGGGAGGGTTGCACCACATAAGTGAGGTTAACGCCCCATTGGCTGCCATCGCCGAGGGTGCGTTTGAACTGCTCCTGATCCTGCGGCGTGGTGATCAGGCAGATTTCGCGGATGCCAGCCAGCAGCAGGACCGAAAGCGGATAGTAGATCATCGGCTTGTCATAGATCGGCAAGAGCTGTTTCGACACTCCCATGGTAATGGGGTAAAGCCGGGTGCCGGACCCGCCTGCCAGAATAATGCCTTTTCTCGCACTCATGACGCCTCTCCTAAATCTTTCAAAATATCCGCTAAACCGACCCGCCAATCAGGCTGATCAATACCAAAAACAGTCTCTAACRTAGGGCAATCTACGCTTGAGTTCAGTGGTCTCACGGCAGGTGTCGGATAG